>NZ_CP121472.1:860000-3260000 GCF_036208045.1 Thiorhodovibrio winogradskyi
CGTAAGGCATACGTCAGCAGCGCGGGCTGTTGGTGTATGCGCAAGCGTCAGCAATCATAGAGCCCTGAGACAGGCACTGCCATTAGCAGGACAAAAAAAGTCTTTGGGGTTATATGGTCAAGTGACAAAGCGCAGACGGTGGATGCCTAGGCGGTCGGAGGCGATGAAGGACGTAGTAGCCTGCGAAAAGCCTCGGGGAGCTGGCAAACAAGCTTTGATCCGGGGATATCCGAATGGGGAAACCCACCTGTCGCAAGGCAGGTATCTTGGACTGAATACATAGGTTCAAGAGGCGAACCTGGGGAACTGAAACATCTAAGTACCCAGAGGAAAAGAAATCAACCGAGATTCCCTCAGTAGCGGCGAGCGAACGGGGAACAGCCCTTAAGCGATAGGGCGGCTAATGGAATGGTCTGGAAAGGCCAGCGAAACAGGGTGAAAGCCCCGTACATGAAAGCCAACTATCGTGAAATCGAGTAAGGCGGGACACGTGAAATCCTGTCTGAACATGGGGGGACCATCCTCCAAGGCTAAATACTCCCGACCGACCGATAGTGAACCAGTACCGTGAGGGAAAGGCGAAAAGAACCCCCGTGAGGGGAGTGAAATAGAACCTGAAACCGTCTGCGTACAAGCAGTCGGAGCCTGTCATTAGACGGGTGACGGCGTACCTTTTGTATAATGGGTCAGCGACTTACATCTCAGTAGCAAGCTTAACCGGATAGGGGAGGCGTAGCGAAAGCGAGTCTTAAACGGGCGTCATAGTTGCTGGGAGTAGACCCGAAACCGGGCGATCTACCCATGGCCAGGGTGAAGATGCGGTAACACGCGTTGGAGGCCCGAACCGGGATCTGTTGAAAAAGATTCGGATGAGCTGTGGGTCGGAGTGAAAGGCTAATCAAGCCCGGAGATAGCTGGTTCTCCCCGAAAGCTATTTAGGTAGCGCCTCGTGTCTCACTGCTGGGGGTAGAGCACTGTTTCGGCTAGGGGGCCATCCCGGCTTACCAAACCGATGCAAACTCCGAATACCGGCAAGTGCAATCACGGGAGACAGACGGCGGGTGCTAACGTCCGTCGTCAAGAGGGAAACAACCCAGACCGCCAGCTAAGGTCCCAAAATCATGGCTCAGTGGGAAACGATGTGGGAAGGCCCAGACAGCCAGGAGGTTGGCTTAGAAGCAGCCATCCTTTAAAGAAAGCGTAATAGCTCACTGGTCAAGTCGGCCTGCGCGGAAGATGTAACGGGGCTTAAGCCATGTACCGAAGCTGCGGATGCGAGCTTGCTCGCATGGTAGGGGAGCGTTCCGTAAGCCGTTGAAGGTGTGTTGTCAAGCATGCTGGAGGTATCGGAAGTGCGAATGCTGACATGAGTAACGATAAAGGGGGTGAAAAGCCCCCTCGCCGAAAGCCCAAGGTTTCCTGCGCAACGTTCATCGGCGCAGGGTGAGTCGGCCCCTAAGGCGAGGCCGAAAGGCGTAGTCGATGGGAAGCCGGTTAATATTCCGGCACCAAGTATCACTGCGATGGGGGGACGAAGAAGGCTAGGTCATCCAGGCGACGGTTGTCCTGGTTCAAGCGAGTAGGGAGATCCTTTAGGCAAATCCGGAGGGTCAATCCTGAGACGTGATGACGAGTCTCCACGGAGACGAAGTGATTGATGCCCCGCTTCCAAGAAAAGCCTCTAAGCATCAGGTGATAGTTGACCGTACCCGAAACCGACACAGGTGGGCAGGGTGAGAATCCCAAGGCGCTTGAGAGAACTCTGGTGAAGGAACTAGGCAAAATGGTACCGTAACTTCGGGAGAAGGTACGCCCCTGGTAAGTGAAGTGGCTTGCCTGCGGAGCTGACGGGGGTTGCAGAGACCAGGCCGCTGCGACTGTTTACTAAAAACACAGCACTCTGCAAACGCGCAAGCGGACGTATAGGGTGTGACGCCTGCCCGGTGCCGGAAGGTTAATTGATGGCGTTATCCTCGGAGAAGCGCTTGATCGAAGCCCCGGTAAACGGCGGCCGTAACTATAACGGTCCTAAGGTAGCGAAATTCCTTGTCGGGTAAGTTCCGACCTGCACGAATGGCGTAACGATGGCGGCACTGTCTCCACCAGAGACTCAGTGAAATTGAACTCTCGGTCAAGATGCCGAGTACCCGCGGCTAGACGGAAAGACCCCGTGAACCTTTACTACAGCTTTGCACGGGACTTTGAATCGACTTGTGTAGGATAGGTGGGAGGCTTTGAAGCAGGAACGCCAGTTTTTGTGGAGCCACCCTTGAAATACCACCCTGGTCTATTTGGAGTTCTAACCTCGGTCCGTGATCCGGATCAGGGACAGTGCATGGTGGGTAGTTTGACTGGGGCGGTCTCCTCCCAAAGAGTAACGGAGGAGCACGAAGGTACCCTCAGCGCGGTCGGAAATCGCGCATTGAGTGCAAAGGCATAAGGGTGCTTGACTGCGAGACGGACAGGTCGAGCAGGTAGGAAACTAGGTCTTAGTGATCCGGTGGTTCTGAATGGAAGGGCCATCGCTCAACGGATAAAAGGTACTCCGGGGATAACAGGCTGATACCGCCCAAGAGTTCATATCGACGGCGGTGTTTGGCACCTCGATGTCGGCTCATCACATCCTGGGGCTGAAGTCGGTCCCAAGGGTATGGCTGTTCGCCATTTAAAGTGGTACGCGAGCTGGGTTTAGAACGTCGTGAGACAGTTCGGTCCCTATCTGCCGTGGGCGTTGGAGATTTGAGGGAAGCTGCTCCTAGTACGAGAGGACCGGAGTGGACGAACCTCTGGTGTTCCGGTTGTCACGCCAGTGGCATTGCCGGGTAGCTATGTTCGGACGGGATAACCGCTGAAAGCATCTAAGCGGGAAGCCCCTCCCAAGATAAGATCTCCCTGGACCCTTGAGGTCCCTAAAGGTCCGTTGAAGACCACAACGTTGATAGGCGGGATGTGGAAGCGCAGTAATGTGTGAAGCTAACCCGTACTAATTGACCGTGCGGCTTGACCATATAACGCCCAAAGACTTTGAGCGTGTAGCGTGCTTGCGACTCCTTGCGATCTTACCGAATCAGACGGCTCAGTGCGCGCTCATGACGCACGAAGCCAACCCTTTTTCCTGGCGGCATTAGAGCACTGGAACCACCTGATCCCATCCCGAACTCAGAAGTGAAACGGTGTATCGCCGATGATAGTGTGGGGTCTCCCCATGCGAAAGTAGGTCACCGCCAGGGCTTTATCTACAGACCCCAGGAAGAGTATTCTCCCTGGGGTTTTTTTTATCTAAAAAAATAGATTAACGCAGGGGTTTAATTGCTGCCAATGGATTTTGTTGACCTAAAAACCCAATACCTTCGCCTCCATGACTCGATCAATTCGGGAGTTCAAGGTGTACTTCTGCATGGACAATACGTAATGGGCCCCGAGGTCTCTGCGCTGGAGCAGAGACTTGCTGATTTTGTGGAAGTTTCGCATTGTGTCTCTGTTTCTAGCGGGACTGATGCATTGCTGGCGGCGATGATGGCACTGGGGGTTGGGCCGGGGGATGAGGTGATCACCACGCCTTTTACCTTCGTTGCGACCGCGGAGAGTATCGCGCTTCTTGGGGCGGTACCGGTTTTTGTTGACATCGATCCTGTGTCTTACAACATATCTCCGGATGGAATTTCAGCGGCTATCACCAAGCGGACCCGCGCCATTATGCCGGTGTCGCTCTATGGGCAATGTTATGCTGTCGATGAGGTGCGCACTATTGCGGGCGAAGCTGAGGTACCGGTCATCGAGGATGGTGCGCAAAGTTTTGGTGCGGCTAGTCGTGGACGTCGTTCCTGCGGCTTGAGTGAAATTGGTTGCACATCCTTCTTTCCTTCCAAACCCTTGGGGTGTTACGGCGATGGCGGAGCCTGTTTTACCTCTGATGCGGACTTAGCCCAGGCATTGAGGCAAATCCGCAATCACGGGCAAGATCGGCGCTATCACCATCCACTGCTGGGTCTCAACGCCCGGCTCGATACCTTGCAAGCGGCGATTTTGCTTGCGAAACTTGATGGCTTTGAAGCAGAAATCCAAGCTCGGGCGGCTATTGGTCAGCGCTATACCGATGAGTTCGAGCGTGCAGGCGCGGCATTGACAAGGGATGCGGAGGTGGGATTGCTGGTTCCTTTTATTCCGGATGATCAGCTTTCAGTCTATGCGCAATATACCATTCAGGTCGACGACCGGGATGGGGTGATTGAAGCCCTGCGACACGAGGGCATCCCCAGTGCCGTGCATTATCCGATTCCGCTCAATGAACAACCTGCTTTTGACAATTACCCAGCTGCGCAGGATCTGACAGTCTCTCGCCGCGTATCTCGCCGCGTTTTGAGTTTACCAATGCACCCTTATCTTAGTGAGGAGGATCAGGATCGAATCGTCAACACTGTGCTTGCTGCCTGCTCCTAAACTGGCAGATTGGTTTCTATTTCATCTTTTACTGCCCAAGCCGGGAAGGTTTCAATTTTCCACACGTCACTTGGATGATCACTAATGCCTGAATATCGCTCTCGAACCACAACCCAGGGTCGCAATATGGCAGGTGCTCGCGCGCTGTGGCGGGCCACCGGGATGAAGGACGGGGATTTCGATAAGCCGATTATCGCTGTCGCCAATTCGTTTACACAATTCGTCCCGGGGCATGTGCACTTGAAAGATATGGGGCAATTGGTCGCTGCCGAGATTGAACGCGCCGGTGGCGTGGCAAAGGAATTCAATACAATTGCCGTCGATGATGGCATCGCCATGGGGCATGGCGGCATGCTCTACTCCTTGCCCTCGCGCGATTTGATCGCAGATTCGGTGGAATTCATGGTCAATGCGCATTGCGCAGACGCTTTAGTGTGTATTTCAAACTGCGATAAAATAACTCCCGGAATGCTAATGGCTGCCCTGCGGCTGAATATTCCAACTGTCTTCGTGTCAGGGGGGCCGATGGAGGCAGGCAAGGTCATCCGAGGCGAACAGGAAGAGCATCTCGATCTGGTTGACGCCATGGTTGCGGCAGCCGATCCCAATCGCACCGATGCCGAGGTTGCTGAGTACGAGCGCTCCGCTTGTCCCACCTGCGGCTCCTGCTCGGGCATGTTCACGGCGAACTCTATGAACTGCCTGACTGAAGCTCTAGGGCTTAGCTTGCCTGGCAATGGATCGCTGCTTGCCACGCACCAGGCGCGGCGGGATTTGTTCTTGGAGGGAGCGCGGCTAGTGGTTTCCCTTGCCCGACGCTGGTATGAGGAAGAGGATGCCAGCGTCCTGCCGCGGTCGATCGCGACCTTCGAGGCATTCGAGAATGCCATGTCGCTTGATATTGCGATGGGCGGTTCGACGAACACCGTGCTGCATTTGCTCGCGGCCGCTTTCGAGGCCGGTGTGCCTTTTTCGATGAGTGATATTGACCGTCTCAGCCGCAAAGTTCCAAACTTATGCAAAGTGGCGCCGGCGGCGGCTCAATATCATATGGAGGACGTGCACCGGGCTGGCGGGGTCATCGGCATTCTGGGCGAACTTGACCGAGCAGGCTTGATCCACCGGCAAGTGCCCACGGTTCATAGTCTGTCGGTTGCCCAGGCGCTTGAGCAGTGGGATGTGATGCGTAGCGGTGCCGAGGCTGTGGTGCAGCGGTATCTGGCCGCGCCAGGCGGGGTGCCAACCCAGGAGGCCTTCAGCCAAAATGAACATTGGCCAACTCTGGACTTGGATCGGGACCAGGGATGTATCCGACGATTAGAGTCCGCCTACAGTCGCGATGGCGGTTTGGCTGTGCTCTATGGCAATCTCGCCAAGGAAGGCTGTATCGTCAAAACTGCCGGCGTCGATGCCTCGATTTTGCGCTTTAGGGGCAATGCGCGAGTGTTTGAAAGTCAGGAAGATGCTGTGCAAGGTATACTGTTGGAACGCGTGACCCAGGGTGATGTCGTGATCATCCGCTATGAAGGTCCCAAGGGCGGTCCAGGCATGCAGGAAATGCTATATCCCACCAGCTATCTAAAGTCCAAGGGCCTTGGAAAATTCTGCGCGCTGATCACCGATGGGCGTTTTTCTGGTGGCACCTCAGGATTGTCCATCGGTCATGTGTCGCCGGAAGCGGCCGAGGGTGGCATGATCGGCTTGGTTGAAGAGGGTGATCTGATCGAAATCGACATTCCGGCCCGGCGTATTCATCTGGATGTCCCTGAGCAGACTTTGGCCGAGCGCCTAGCACGGATGAATGCTCGTGCGGATCAGGCATGGAAGCCAGCAAAGCGCCAGCGTCCCATCACGACAGCCTTGCGTGCCTATGCGGCGCTGACAACCAGTGCCGCGCATGGAGCGGTGAGGGATCTGTCTCAGCTTGGAAGCCTTTGATAGCTAGAACAGGTCGCGTGATCCGCGGCGGCGGCCAAAGCCGACTCCGGCGAGAAGAAGTCCCAACAGCAGTCCACCACCGGCGACACCGGCGCCTGTTAGGAACCAGCGCCGGTCGTCCCCGCTACGCAGATTGAGGTTTTCCTGCTCAAGCTCGCCAACAGTTCGGGTGAGCTTGGCGACATCCTCCTGCAACTGGTTGCGTTCTTCGTTGATGCGAACAATATTCGCCGATGTGTGCTCAAGTTCCGCCAGCCTTTCTTCAAGCTCAAAATTGCGCTGCGAAATGACTTCGTGTTCCTGTTTCAGGCTCTCATGTGCTTCTTTTGTTTGGCTGAGTTGGGCCGCGAGCTGATTGGGCTCCTGCTGCAATTGTTCAAGTGTTTCGCGCATCTCGGCAAGTTCTGAACGCGCAGCGGGATTGTCCTGAAGATAGCGTGTTAGCACGAAGCCCATGGTTCCATCTTGGGTGCGCACGCGCGAGTATCCGGTCTTTTGATCTCGGTTTAGCACGTCGACCTGCGTGCCGCTTGGCAGTATCCGTACGATCTTATGTCCGGTGCTTTCCCCAGCGCGCAGGTTGAATTCGCCTTCATCGGTGATATAAGCCGTTTCAGCCGCGGCAATTAGGGTTGCAGCCAAGAGTACAGCCGCGAGCAGTGCTTGATAGGGTCTAAGAGTTCGTCGGGGGCGGCGAGACTCATGATTAATAATTTGAACTCTGGTGAGCATGGTGGATTAAGACTCCAGTCAAACCTGGACCGGTGGCGGACCGACCAGCAGAAATTCCAAGAGCGCTTTCTGGGCATGCAGCCGGTTCTCAGCCTCGTCCCAGACCACGGACTGGGGCCCGTCAATGACCTCCGCGCTGACCTCCTCACCGCGGTGCGCGGGCAGGCAGTGCATGAATAGAGCATCCGGTCTGGCCCGCGAGAGTAGTGCGCGATCAATGCAAAAGCCAGCAAATGCTTGGCGGCGCTCGTGTTCCTGTTCTTCCTGCCCCATGCTTGACCAGACATCGGTGACGACCAGATCAGCCCCGGTGAGGGCCGTCGCCGGGCTGTCAGAAAGATGGCAGCGCGCGGCGTTGTCGGCGAGCAAGTCGTGATCGGGCTCAAAACCACGGGGGCAGGCAATATGCAGATCGAAGTCGAACAGCCGAGCGGCGTTGATATAGGAGTTGCACATGTTGTTCCCATCGCCAACGTAGGCGACTCGCCGTCCGCGAATCGATCCACGATGCTCATGATAGGTCAGAATGTCAGCCAGTAACTGGCAGGGATGAAACCGGTCCGTCAGACCATTGATGACGGGTACCTTTGAGTGTTGGGCAAAGATCTCGATGGTGTCCTGCGCAAAGGTGCGAATCATGATGGCATCGACCATGCGTGAGAGCACGCGGGCACTGTCAGGAATGGGCTCACCACGCCCCAGTTGGGTATCGCGTGGCGACAGGAAGAGCGCGTGTCCACCTAGTTGCGCCATGCCAACCTCGAAAGACACTCGTGTGCGCGTCGAGGATTTTTCAAACACCATGGCCAGTGTGCGTCTTTTCAGTGGCAGATAATCGATGCCCTCGCGTTGCAGGCGTTTGAGCGCCCGAGCACGATCAATAAGTGCCTGTGCTTCATCGGTAGAGAGATCAAGCAGGGTCAAAAAATGCCGCAATGGACGGGCTTGTGGTTGTCCCATGGCGTTACTCCGCGGCCTCGGTCGGTGCATCGGCGAGAAAACCGCGAATGAGGCTTGTCAGGCCGTCCGTCAGCAGGGCGATTTGTTCGTCGTCGATGATGAGTGGTGGCAGCAGTCGCACGACCCGCCCGGCGGTGACATTGATCAACAACCCTTGATCGAGCGCTTGCTGGGTGAGTTGCATGCAGTCGCGCTCGAGCTCAATGCCAATCATGAGTCCGAGTCCGCGAACCTCACGCACGCCGGGCAGATCGCCGAGCGCCAGGCGCAGCTGCTCTAGTAGCGCCTGGCCCTGGCGTGTGGCCTGAGCAGGCAGGTTGTCCTGCTCCAGGGTTCGCAGTACAGCCAAGGCAGCGCTGCAGGCAAGGGGATTGCCACCAAAGGTGGAGCCGTGACTGCCTGGCCCCAGGATCTCTGCCGCCTCTCCTTGCGCCAAGCAGGCGCCGATGGGGACCCCGTTGGCTAGCCCCTTGGCTAGGGTTAGGACGTCGGGCAGGATGTCGGCATGCTGGAAGGCAAAGAGCCGTCCAGTGCGTCCCATGCCAGTCTGGATTTCATCAAGCATTAGCAGCCAGTCATGCTGATCACAGAGCTCGCGCAGACCGCGGAGGTAATTCGCCGCCGGCAGGATGACGCCGCCCTCTCCTAGGATGGGCTCGACAAGCACGGCAACGATGCTGGCCCGGCTGGCGGCGACCTTGTCGATCGCATCAATGTCGTTGTAAGGCACGCGCGCAAAGCCAGGCACCAGGGGCTCGAAACCAGCTTGAGCCTTGCGGTTGCCGGTGGCTGTCAGGGTTGCCAGGGTGCGACCATGAAAACTTGATTCCATCACCAGAATGATGGGGTCTTTGATGCCCCGTTGATGCGCGCGCAGCCGGGCGAGCTTGATCGCGGCTTCATTGGCCTCCGCCCCTGAGTTGCCGAAAAAGACCCGTTCCATGCCGGCAAGCCGGGTCAGGCGGTCGCCGAGTTGCTGTTGGGCCGCAATGTGGTAAAGATTGGATGTATGCACCAGCCGCCCGGCCTGCTCACACAGAGCCGCTGTGACACCTGGGTGCGCATGCCCGAGGCCGCACACCGCGATGCCGGAGATCGCATCCAGGTAGCGGCGATTCTCGGCATCCCATAGCCAGACACCTTGGCCGCGTGCGAAGGTGACCGGCAACCGGGAATAGGTCGACATCAGGGATTGGCCCATAGGGTGTCAGGGACTCTTGCAAAGATTTGGATGGGCCGTGCGTTTGTGCATGACAGAAACAACAAGGCGGTCTTGCGCGGCAGCGCCGAGACCGCCAGTTTAAAGTATCCTGTGCCAAACGGACGAAAACCCTTAATATATCAGCGTGCGGTACAAGCTCACAACTCACACATTGTTTTTTAGGAAAATAGGTATTCCATGACGGCTTCGGTTCCCGTTGGTCGCGGTGGCGCGGCTATTCTCTTTGACGTGCTCAATGATCTCAATGTTGAGTTCATTTTTGGTCACACTGGCGGGGCTGTGATCCCATTACATGTCGAGCTGAACAAACGCATGCGTCGTGGCGAGCGGGTGCCGCGTTTCATTCTTTGTCGCCAAGAGGGTGGGGCAGGGCATGCCGCCGAGGGTTATGCGCGCGCGAGCGGTCGAGTGGGCGTCGCGCTGGCCACCTCGGGGCCAGGCGCGACCAATCTGGCGACTCCCATTGCCGATGCCTACAAGGACTCGGTGCCCACCGTTTTTATCACCGGGCAGGTTTCGAGCGCGGCCATTGGCAGTGATGCCTTTCAGGAGGTGGATACCTTGGGCATGACGCGCCCCATCTCCAAACACAACTACCTCGTCAAGACGGTGGCTGACCTCGAGTGGACGCTGCGCGAGGCCTTTGTGCTGGCTGGTACGGGTCGTCCGGGGCCGGTGGTGGTCGATATTTGCAAGGATGCGCAAATGGCCCTGCTTGATCAGCCCAATCCGCCGCGCGTGCGCCATCGCGAGTCGCTGCCCTTCGATCCCGCCGCGGCTGATCGTATTCTTGCCGCTCTGGCCGCCGCCGAACGCCCGGTGATCAAGGCCGGCGGGGGGGTCATTCATGCTGGTGTTTCCGATGCTTTGCGGCAATTTGTCGAGTGCTTCGATACTCCGGTCACCACGACCTTCAATGCCCTAGGCGCGGTACCCATGGACAGGTCTCATGCCCTTGGCATGCCCGGTATGCATGGCAGTATTCCGGCGAACTACGCCCTGCGCGAGGCGGATTTTATCCTCACGCTCGGTGGTCGCTTCGATGATCGGGTCGCGGTCAAAGGCTTTGCCGATGGCAAGCGCATTGCCCATGTGGATATAGACCCCTCCGAGATTGACAAGACCATCAAGACGGATTTGTCGCTGGTGGCATCGCTTGAGAGGTTTTTTGACCATGCGCTCGCTAGTGGCATGCAGGCGCGGCATGCGCATTGGATGGCGCGCATTGGTGAGTGGCGCAAACAGATGCCCTTACCCTACGCGGAGGGAGATTACATCAAGCCGCAGGCGGTCATCGAGATACTCTCGGAGCTGACCGCCGGTGATGCCACCCTGGTCACGGGCGTGGGCCAGCATCAAATGTGGGCAGCCCAGTACTATGGCTTTCGGCGACCGCGCCAGTGGATCAGTTCTGGCGGGCTAGGCACCATGGGCTTTGGTTTGCCGGCGGCCATTGGTGCCTGGTTCGCCAATCCCAAGCAACCTGTGGTGCTGGTCGATGGTGACGGCAGTTTTCAAATGAACATCCAGGAGCTGGCTACCGTTGTTGCGCACCGTATTCCGATCAAGGTCTTTGTGCTCAATAACAGCTTTCTCGGCATGGTGCGCCAGTGGGAGGACATGATGGACGGTGGCCATCACTACGAAACCTGCTTGGCTCGCAACGAGGATTGCGAGCCCGACTGCATGACCATTGATCAGACCTGCCGGCGACAAGTCCCGAACCTGACTGGTCTAAGTCATGTTTACCCCGGCCTGAAAACGCATCGTATTCGCGGCCCCCTTGGTCTGCGCGAAAGCATTCGCGAGGCGCTGGACCAAGATGGCAGCGTCTTGGTGGATGTGTGGATCGACAAGGCCGAGGATGTGCTGCCCATGGTGCCGCCGGGCAAGAAGCTCGATGCTATGATCGCCTCTAGCGCCTAGCGAAACAGGATTTTCGCGGCTGTTCGGGCTGAAGAATCTATGCCAGAATTAGCCAAGGACGGGCTTGACTTACGCGTCGAATCTGTCGGCGGGCGCGCTTCCACGTCGGGCGGCCAGTTTCCTACGACCTGATCCAGAAAACATCTGAATCAAACAAAACTTGATCCAACAAAAAAGTCGTCTTCCTGGTTTTTAGCCGCCATCGCCCATAACCAGTGAAAAGTCGATAGCATTGCCACCAAGTCGCCGGAGGATTCAGCGATGATCGTCTTCTCTCAACTGCATGCGCAGAACCATAAAATCACGGAACTATCCAACATTTTTCTGTATCTGGTGAAAAATCGCGAAATGTGCGATACAGAAACCGCTTGTGATGTGTTTTTTGAGTACTCGGCCAAGGTCAAGGAGCATATCGAGTTGGTTGATCGGGAAATCTGCGGCCGCCTGATCTCCTACCCGGATCAGTCTGTGAAGAATACGGCCAACCGGTTTTTGTCCGGATCTACCGAGATCAAGCGAATTTTCAACCAGTACCTGAAGGAATGGTGCTCGGAGCCACAGCGGCGCTTGCATATTCGCGACCATGAGCACTTTCTGAGCGAGACCGAGCAGATGTTCGGCCTGGTGCTTGATCGCATTCAACGCGAGACTGAGCACCTTTATCCGCTCATTCGCAAGCTCGAAGAGCATGAAGCGGAAGCTGCCTGAACTGATTTGAAACTGGCTTGAAACTGGCTTGACTTGAACCGGCAGCGCGGGGAGCGCAGGCCGGTTCCCAAGTCGGTGAGGCTATCCCTGGTGCGCCGCCAGTCGGCGCTCGAAATGGCTGAGCAGCCGCGAGCGCAGGTTTTTTTCCTTGTGCTTGGCCGCCGCGGCCAGGCGCTTTTCGGCTACTTGAATGAGCAGCTCCTGCGCGCCCTTGGTATTTTCATCGGCCGGTTGTCGCTGCACGTAGGTGCCGTCCGGCTGCATGTCCCAGGCCGAGCGGGTGTCGGCGAGTTGCACGTCGAGAATGAGTCGCAGCTCTTGGCGTAATTCCGGGTTTTCGACCGGAGCATGAACTTCCACCCGCGCTTCCAGATTGCGCCGCATCATGTCGGCTGACCCAAAGAAATACTCCTCTTCTCCACCATTGCGGAAGTACAGTATCCGTGCATGCTCCAAAAAGCGCCCTACGATGCTGACCACCCTTGCGGTCTCAGACAGACCCGGCACGCCTGGGCGAAAGCGGCAGGTGTCGCGCACAATGAGATCCACCTTTACGCCAGCGCGACTGGCTTTGTAGAGTGAGCGGGTAATATCCGAGTCCTCGAGCGCATTCATTTTCATCTGAATGAGCCCGCCGCCGTCGCGCTGGTGATGCTCAATCTCGCGCTGAATGCGGCTGAGGATGCCCGGTTTGAGGGTGTAGGGCGCGGCGAGAATTTTCCGGTAACTTGGCGGTGGGGAATAGCCGGTCAAATAATTAAACAGTTCGGTGAGATCCTGGGCGATGTCTTCGTCGCAGCCGAGCATGCCAAGGTCGGTATAGAGCTTGGCGGTGCCGGAATGATAATTCCCGGTGCCGATGTGATAGTAACGGCGTAGTTGCGAGTAATCCCGTCGCACCACGAAAATTAGCTTGCTGTGGGTTTTCAGGCCCATCACTCCATAGGTGACGTGAATCCCCTCTGACTCCAGTCGGCGCGCCCAGCCGATGTTGGCCGCCTCATCGAAGCGCGCCTTGAGTTCCACCAGTACCGCCACCTGCTTGCCGTTGCGAGCTGCCTCGATGAGTGCGTCCAGAATGGCGCCGGCCGAGGTGCGATAGAGCGTCATCTTGATTGCCAGCACTTTGGGGTCCTTGGCGGCCGTTGACAGAAATCGCTCCACCGTGGTGGAGAACGACTCATAGGGGTGCTGCAGTAGCAGCGGCCCGTTCTCGCGAATGACATGAAAGATGTTGCGCCTGTCATTGGCCAGCAAGGGATGATCGCCGGGACGATGGGTTTTGTCATGCAGTTCGGGCCGACTCAGTCCCGCCAGCTCAAACAAATCGCGCTTGGCAATCATACCGGCGACTTCATACACATCTTCTGCCTCGTTCAGGCCAAGCTCCGCTGCCAGCATGCCGCGATGCACAGGGTCCATGCCGGCCTGTACTTCCAGACGCACAATGGGCGCGAAGTGGCGCTCGCGCAGCTCGGTCTCGATCATTTCCAGCAGGTCGTTGGCCGCTTCGGCTTCTGGCTCGACAATGGCATTGCGGGTGACGCGGAACAGCTCACAGCTTTCGATTTCCATGCCGGGAAAGAGCATGTCGAGGTTGTTCGCGATCAAGTCATCCAGGGTGACAAAGGTATTGACATCATCGACCTGAATCAGCCGCTTGGACACATCCTTGCTGACCGGTACCTTGATGCGCGCCATGTAGGTCTCGTTACCGCCGGGGAAGCGCAGTCGCACCAGCAGGTTGAGCGCCAGGTTGGAGATGAAGGGGAAAGGATGGGTTGGGTCCATCGCCAGGGGCGTGATCATGGGGAAAATGTTGGTGCGGAAGTGCTCACGCAGGCGTTGGCGCGCATCCTCGGGTAGCTCGCTGATGCCAACCAGGCGAATATCCTGGGCTGTCAGCTCTTCGATCAGGCTGTTGAATAGCCGCATCTGATCGTCCTGAATCTGGGCGATCATCTCGCGGCATTCCGCCAGTTGTTGCTCTGGCGTGCGCCCGTCGATGGTGCGCGAATGCACCCCGGCGGCAAGCTGCTGCTTGAGCCCGCCGATGCGCTTCATGAAAAACTCATCGAGGTTGTTGCTGACGATGGCCAGAAACTTCACCCGCTCCAGCAGCGGCGTGCGCGGGTCTTGGCCCTCGTGCAGTACCCGTTGGTTAAAGGCCAGCCAGGTCAGCTCCCGGTTTAAGTAGAGTGCCGGGTCATCAAGGTCGATTTCCTCGGGAGGTGGGAGCGCCTGGGCGGGACCGGTGTCGGATTTGGATTCAGATGTCGATGGGGCGAAATCCTCATCCGCAGATGCGGATGCGGCAACAGGTTCAAGAGGCGCATCCTCGGTCTCCTTAAGGGCCAGATCCCCATCAAGGGTATCCTGATCAAAGGCGTCCCCATCGAGAGACCCTGTGCCGAGTTCCTCTGGATCGCCCGGCTCCGACTCCTTGGCGTGTGGGGCATTGGATTCGGGTTCCATCGCACGTGGGGAGACGGAATCCTGGGCATCGGTGGTATCAGTGAAAGTCATGGGCGTGTCCTGATCAGCAGTGTGGAACAGCGACGGGGCTGGCATCCGGCCGGGATAAACGCGTTATGCTAGCAGCCTTTCGCCTCACTTGTGTTGCTAGAAGTTGACTGAATGACCATGGCCTTTGAAGAGGATGTGCGCGACCGCCTGTTTGCAAGCATGGAGGTGGTGCCCGGAGATTTTACTTTTGATGATTCAGTCGCGCGGGTGTTTTCCGACATGATCTGTCGTTCCGTGCCCTGTTATCGCGATCTGGTGCAACTGATGGCCGTTCTGGCTGGGCGTTTTCTGCACTCTGGCGCCATTTGCTTCGACCTCGGTTGCTCCCTTGGCGCCGTGAGCGCGGCGCTGCTCGGGCAGTATTCGCACCTGGGACTGAGCGTCATAGCGGTGGATAATTCCGAAGCCATGATCGATCGTTTGAGGCAGCGCCTGGCCGGGGAAATTGAAGGCGGGCAGCTGCAAGTGCGCTGTGAAGATCTGACGGAGGTCGACACCAGCGGCGCCAGCCTGCTGGTGCTCAATCTAACGCTGCAATTCATCGCCCCGGAGCAGCGGCTCGCGCTGCTGCGACGCCTGCGCGAGCGTCTGCAACCGGGCGGCGGCCTGCTGTTGGCCGAGAAAGTGCATAGCGCCAACCCCGATGCCGAACGCTTGCTTAGCGAGGCACATGCCGGGTTCAAGCGCGCCCATGGCTACTCCGAGCTTGAAATCAGCCGCAAGCGCACCGCGCTCGAACGCGTCATGCGCCTGGATACCGCCGAGATGCATGCCGAACGGCTGCGCGCCGCTGGATTCACCCAGGTGGTGCCCTGGTTTCAATGTCTCAACTTCATGGCCTGGGCGGCCTGGGTCTAAGTGGTCAGGCAGAACGAAGATGCTGTCGCCATCCTGGTCGACGCGATTGTCTTCGCCGACTTGGGATGCAGTGTTGCCGGCTTGGGGTGAAGTACTGTGGTTCAGAGTGTCGCGCAAATCATTTCAGCGCCTTTCGCGCCCTTTTTTGCCCACTGGCAGCAGAGCGGTGCGGCCGCCTGGCTGCCCAGGCTGCGCGCCCTGACGCAAGCGCGGCTGCAAGCGCCCCGGCATGGGGACTGGGCGCGGTGGATGTCGCTGCTTGCGCGGCTGCCGGACATTCAGGCCCATGAGCGCTCTTTTGCTCAGCCCTGCGTCGGGGTCACGTCGGCGCAGCCGCTGGATGCGCCAGCCCATGGCGAACTGCGCGCAGCGCTCATGGGCCTGCATCCCTGGCGCAAAGGTCCCTTCTGTCTGCATGGCGTCATGATTGATGCCGAATGGCGCTCTGATTGGAAGTGGGCGCGCGCCGCCCAAGCGCTCGGCGATCTTGACAATGCCATGGTGCTGGATCTCGGCTGCGGTAATGGCTACTACGGCTATCGCGCCCTCGGCGCTGGCGCGCGCCTGGTGCTGGGCATTGATCCTGGCCTGCGCTTCGTCGCCCAATTTCTCGCGGTCAATCACTTTCTGCGCAGCGACAGGCTTGCTGTGCTGCCCTTGGCCGATGAGGATCTGGCTGATCAAGCCGCGAGTGTGGATTTGCTACTATCCATGGGCGTGCTCTATCACCGCCGCGATCCTTTGCGGCACTTAAAGATTCTGCGGCCCTTGCTACAATCGGGCGGACGGCTGCTGCTGGAGACCCTAGTGCTGGATGTTTCCGGCGATGCGTTGCTGGAACCAACAGGGCGTTATGCGCAAATGCGAAATGTTTATGCCATTCCCAGTATGACGCGCTTGCAAGCCTGGCTGCGCGCGGCTGGATTCCGCCAAATCGAGCTTGTCGATCTGACGGTCACCACCAGTGCCGAGCAGCGCGGCACCGACTGGATGCGCTTTCAGTCCCTGGCCGATTTTCTCGATCCAACAGACCTAGGCCGCACCTGCGAGGGCTATCCCGCACCCGTGCGCGCCATGCTCATTGCACAGAGGGGGTAGCTCGCTTCATGCTCGGTATGTTACAACTCAGTGCCATCGCGGCCGGTGGAGCCCTTGGCGCCGTCGCGCGTTTTGCCCTTTCAAACGGTGTCTATCGTCTGCTTGGGCGCGACTTTCCATGGGGTACTTTGGCTGTCAACCTGAGTGGCTCACTGCTGATGGGCGTGCTCTTCGTGCTCTTTCTTGAACGCAGCCTGGTCTCGGCGGAATGGCGTGCGGCCATTCTCATCGGCTTTCTCGGTGCCTTCACCACCTTCTCCACCTTCTCGCTGGAAACGCTGACGCTGGTGGAACAGGGGGAGGTGCTGCGCGCTTTCCTGAACGTGGGCGCTAGCCTGCTGCTATGCCTTGGTGCCTGCTGGCTCGGCATGGTCGCGGCGCGGGCGCTATGATTGCCAGCTGGGGCTCGGAGCGGGCCTCGCGTGATGCCTGGAACCAAGGCGTCAGTTACGCGCGTCCAGCAGTAACTAGACTTCCAGGATGTAGGCCATGGTTTTATAGAAGAATTCCATCCACTGCTCCTCGTTTTGAAAATGCACATACTGCGCACGGCCGCTGTGCGGCTCGCGTGCGGAGCTGTAGCACAGGGTTCCGTCAGTCGAGAGGTCAACGGAAAAGCTGCGGAAGCCGCCTGGAACCATGAGCTTGATGCCATGCGGAAAGCGCGGGTCGCCGAGGATTTCAGCCACCAGGCCGCCCAGGCGGTCGTTGCGGCGGTCAAAGTCGTTCGGCCAGATCTGCTTGAGCAGGTCAATTTTGACAAATTCGTTCTGGATATCGCGAAAGGCGGTCATTAGCGGCTCGGCCGCCTTGGCGCGCATGGCGGCCGTGGAGTCCTTCGACTCCTTTTGCAGCATTTGTGATTCGCCGCTTTGACCAGCTTTTTGGCGAATTTTGCTCAGAGTGTCGTTCATCCTTTAAGCTCCGGCGGGACGATGGGGCGGCTGGCGGTGAGCGCCTGACCTGGCGCCGCGCCAGGCTGATAGATGTCGCTTGGGTCTTGTTGGCTGCAGTATAGCGCGAGCCTGGCCTGGCTGGAAAAGACTGCCTTAAGGAGTTCTGGAAGATGGCCCGGAGTCACTAGGGATTCACTGGCCTGGCCTCGATGGCGCGCGGCATGCCAAGCAATGTGCAGCCATCGGCGCTGATGCCGGTCAGTGTCAGGTGTGCGATGCGATTGGTCCAGTCATGGTGCCGTGGTCCAGGCGTCGCCGTGCTCTCGAGCCGCACTGGCAGATAATTGGGTGTGTAACCGCAGGGTGGTGCGCCGCCAGCTTTGGCCAGGCCGCTTTCGAACAGCACTGGCAGGGTGCGCCCAAGGTTTGCCTGCAATGTCGCTTTTTTCAGCTGCGCGGCAAGTTGGTTCAGTTCTCGGGTGCGGGCGCGCTTCACCTCGGCCGACACCTGCCCGTCCATTCCGGCGGCGCGGGTGCCGGGGCGTGGTGAGTAGGAAAAAATATGGACATGGCCGAAGCCGTTCTCGGTGACTGCGTTCAAGGTCTGTTCCCAGTCCGACTCGCTCTCCCCAGGAAAGCCAACGATGATGTCGGTTGTTGGGTTGAAGTCGGTGATGCCTTGGCGTGCCTGGGCAATGAGTGCGCGATAGGTGGCACTGTCGCAGCGTCGGCCCATGCGCTTGAGAATGCGATCAGAGCCACTTTGCAGCGGCAGATGCAGGTGGGGCGCCAGGCGCGGGTTCTCGAATAGGTGCCAGAAGCCTTCGCTCAGGCCCCAGGGCTCGATCGAGCCGAGGCGCAGACGGGGGATGTCGGTGTCCCGCAGCACGGCGGCGATCAGATCCTCAAGCCGGCAGCCCAGGTCAGCGCCATAGCCGGTGGCATGCACGCCGGTCAGCACGGCCTCCTGGATGCCCTCGGCGGCTGCCTCTTGGATCTCGGCGACAATGTCCGCCAGTGGCCGACTGCGTTCGGGACCACGGGCGATGGTGGTGACGCAGAAGGTACACTGGTGGCGGCAGCCATCCTGAATTTTCACAAAGGCCCGCTGGCGACCGCGCGCGAACAGTGGATTGGCCTGGCTGGTCTCGGCGGTGGCGGGCATGATCGGGAGCGCCAACTCGCGCGCGGCGATCTCGACCAGGCGGTCTTTGTCGGCATTGCCGATGAGCAGGTCGATGCCGCTGTGGTCAAGGCCTGTTGCTGCCAGGCCGGTTTCATCCAGCGCCGTGGCGCAGCCACTGACGATCAGGCGTGCGCGCGGATTTTGCCGCTGGACCCGGCGCAGCAGCTGGCGCGACTTGCGTACCGCCTCCTGGGTCACGGCGCAGGTGTTGACCACGACAAGATCAACGGGTTGCTCGAGCGCTCGGTCGGTGTCCTGACCGGAGGCGCCTGGGCTATGCCCCAGAGCCTGGAACTCCCGCGCCCAGCGCTGGATTTCGGCCTCGTTCAGCCGACAGCCGAGTGTTTCGAGTCGGATACGCACGCGATGATCGAGCGGAATGATTGAGCAGGTCGCGTTCAGCGTCGTGGCAGGATGATGACGACCTTGTCCTCTTTGTCGGTGCGCGTCATGGCGCCGGGATTGGCATCGGGCGGTACCCTCAGGTGGCGCTGGAAGCGACCACTCGAGAAGCTAAAACTGCGACGATAACCACGCCCGTTTTGGTCCTCCTGCTCAGAGCTGGTGTAGCTTTCTCGCACGCTGCTGATCAACAGGCCGCGCCCGCGTGGCACGATCTTGATATCCTCGGGTTTTTGGTTGGGATTCAGTCGGATGGTCAGCCGATAGCCCTCGTCGGTGATGTCCTGGATGAGTTCCGGCATCGGGCGCGCGCCCGCTCTTGATTGACCTGGCCTGGTATCAATAGAACCGGCATGACCGGATCTGGCATGAGTGGGTCCGTGAAAGCCGGGGCCGGCGTAAGGAGATCCCTGGCCGGGCCCGTAGCCGGACGGATAGCTGTAAGGATAGTTGGATTGGTAGTTTGGCGGAGTGACCATCCCGTGGGAGGACGGCAAGGGATAAGTGCCTGCTGTTCCGGCCATGCCCTGGGTGTGAACCGGTCCATTGACGCTTCCATAAGGGGTTCCATAAGGACTTCCATGACCGGGTCCATAACCAGACCCATAAGCCGGCCCGACAGGCGCTGGCTGGCTGGTCGGGAAGGTTGCCGCGCCCGACGGGGCATTGGCCGGCGTGGTTTGCGCCACACTGGTTCCGAAGATGGTGGCGAAGGGCAGGGCGCACAGCAGGCTGGCGGATAACAGGCGGGCCTTGGGCTGACGGGTGGGAAAGGTATTGGTGGTCATTGGCGGTATTTCCCCAAGTATGGGCGGAAGAGAGCGGCGGAGGCATCCCGGGGCTCCTGGGGAGCCGCTGGACAAAGGTTGATTATACCCGCGGCAGCCCGGCTAGGGGTGGCCCGGTTCCGGTGTCGAGCGGCCGAGATCACGCACCAGCACTCGCCCGTCGCGCTCAATCAGTCCAGCTTCGCGCAGCCAGTCACGGGCATCCTCGGCGTCCTGCTCGAACCAGGCCTGGGCGCTGCCTAAGCGAAAGGAATACCCCCAGGCGTCCATGTCGGCGAACAGTCGCGCGCGCGGCAGGTCGAGCAGTTGCTCGCCAATCAGGATTTGCAGCATGCAGACGGCGTTTTCCTCGGCGACCGTGCCACCGGCATCGGTGTGCAGGCGGGCGCGGCGGTCCTTGTCCATGCAGATGAAGTGACAAGCCTCGTGCAACAGGGAATGCACCGGCGTGTCGGGGCGCACCAGCAACTGCTGGCCGATCAGGCCGGCCTCGGGCGTGCCCCAGTAGGAACCCGGGATCTCGGCATCGGCCGGCAGTTCGCGCAGGCGCAAACCATAGTCGCCGAGCACCTGGTTGATCAGCGCTCGATCTGCCCCGCCGAAGCGCAGAACCTCGGGTACTGCGTTCGCCTCGGAAAGTGGCTTATTCGCTGGTGCGACGGCGCTTTCCGAAGTCATGTTCGCTGTGGTCACTCAGGCGGGCGCCTCGGCCATGGCATCGACAAAGAACTGAGGCGCCGCCAAGGCCGCTTGATGCACGGCCGCGTTGTAGTACTGGGTGGCGAAGCCGCGTGACTCGGCCGCGTCCCGGCGCCACGCATCCAGGCTGCGCTCCTTGGCGGCCATGGTCGCGCTCCACCAGCCGGAAGGGTAAATGGTCTGTGGAAAAAACAAGGTGCGCTGGTCGGCGAAGCCAGCGCTGGCCAGGTCGGTATGCATGCCGCGGATGATGTCCATGTGATACAGCGGGGACTCGCTCTGTTGCACCAGCAGGCCGCCGGGGGCCAGGGCGGCCAGGCAATCACGGTAGAAGTCGGCGGTGAACAGCCCCTCGGCCGGGCCGACCGGGTCGGTGCTGTCGATGATAATCACATCCAGGCTGGCCCGCTCGACATGGCGGATCCAGGCGATGCCGTCCTCGAACAGCAAGGTGGCGCGCGGATCTTGATTGCAAGCCGTGAGTTCAGGGAAAAACTGCTCGGCCACCCGGGTCACGCGCTCGTCGATGTCGATTTGCACCGCGACCTCAATATCCTGGTGTTTGAGCACTTCCCTCAGGGTGCCGCAGTCGCCACCGCCGATGATGGCGACATGGCGTGGGGCCTCGTGGGTGAAGAGCACTGGATGCGAGAGCATTTCGTGATAAAGAAAATTATCCCGGCTGCTCAGCATGGTGAAGCCGTCGATCACCATGAGTTGGCCGAAGCCCTCGGTGTCGTAAACCTCAATGCTCTGGTAGGGCGTTTGCTCTTCATGCAGCTTGCTCTTGATGCGCAATGAAAAAGCGCTGCCCGAGTCTTCGACGATCTCGGTGAACCATTCCTCTGGATTCAGCATGATGTCTCCAATGATCGGGAATCAGTGAGTCGTGAACAGGGGTGGATGCATTCGCCCCTCCGGGTTTGTCGACATGCGCGGCGGGGATGCTGATGCACGGACATGACCTTAACGCGGGTAGTGGTCGTCAAGATTGGCGGGACAGAGCACGTCGCGCATGATGCCAATCAGCTCCAAGAGTTGGCTATTGCGGATACGATAGAAAATCCGGTTGGCGTCCTTGCGCGAGATCACAATATTCTTGTTGCGCAATTGCTCAAGGTGCTGAGAGATATTGCTCTGCGAGGTGCCGGTGCGCTCGACGATCTCACCGACCGAGAGTTCGCGATCACCGAGCGAGCAGAGAATTTTCCACCGCAGCGGATGCGCCATGGCTTTGAGCGCATTGGCGGTCAGGGTGGCGTTCTCCGCTCCTGGGCGCACCGGGTTGAGAGTCCCTGGGGCGGAATTCCTCGGTTGTTGCTCGGTCGTTTGCTCGCTCATGCGGCCAGCCCTCGTGCTGGATGCGAAAATCGAATGATTGCCCGCCTGGCCAAAGTCAAGCCCAAGCGGTATTGGTGTGGCGGTCGCTGGTCGTCGGTTCGCTCGCCCCCGCCGCCTGGTGCTCCTGATACCGCTCTGCCAGCTGCCGTTTTTCCGGTTCGTCTGGTTCCGGTGTGTCTGGCACCCGAATATAACCGGTCATGTTCTTGGCGATGCAGATAATGTCGCTGATTTGCCCGCTCGGGTCCAGTAGGGCGGTGCGTGAAAACAATATGGGTACGCGTGAGCCATCCCGGGCGATAAAGCGGGCGTCGATCTTGCTGAGCGCGCCGGTGCGGATCAGCGCCTCCAGCCAAGTGCCCATGAAGGCGCCAGCTTCCTCGTCGCCTTCTTCTTCGAACACGTCGCCAATGGCCATGCCGATGAGATCATCAATCTGATAGTCGAGCATCGCACGGGCGGCGGGGTTGGCGAATGTGATCTCGCCTTGCGGATTTAGCACCAGCAGCGCCTCGCCCATGTGGGTGATGATGCGCTCGCTGTATTGTTTCTCGCGCTCCAGTTGGGCGGTGCGCTCGGCGACTTTTTGCTCCAGGATGCGATTGAGTCCGCGCTCCTTCTCGATGAGCCGGAAATAGGTGCTGATTTTGTTGATCAGCAGCAGATCGTCAATGGGTTTGAGCAGATAATCCACCGCGCCCACGGCAAAGCCGCGTTGCTGGAACTCTTCGGACTTAAAGGCGGCGGTCAGGAAAATAATGGGAATATCCCGGGTACGCTTGCGCAGCTTGAGCAAGGAGGCGGTCTGAAAGCCGTCCATCTCCGGCATCTGGACATCTAGGATGATCAGATCGATGTCGCGCTGATCAAGGGTGATGTCGATCGCCTCGCGTCCGCAAGCCGCCTCCAGTACCTCGGCCTCCAGATGCTTTTCGATCAGGGTGCGCAGGGTGTAGAGGTTGTGCTGATGGTCATCGACAATCAGTACCTTGTAGCCAGGTGTGGCGGGCATGGCGGTTGCCTTTGCTGTGGGTCGGGCCGAGGCTGCTTGGCTCGCTGCTGGGTCCATGGTTGGGTGCGGGTCTGGGGTGTGGCTGGTGGCATGACTGGAGGGAATGGCAGGGCTGGGCGGTCATGGCGGCGCGTCACCATGGCCATCCGACTCGGCTTCCCGCGCGATCAGGCGATCAATCAGCTCGATCAGATCCTCCGCCGCAAGGGGTTTGCTGAAAAAGGCCGTGGCGCCCGCGGCGACATAGCCCTGCAGGGCATCATCCTCGGGCGCTCCCATCACGATCACTGGAAGTTGGGCGCCGGCCTGATCGGCTTGCAAGCGCGCGATGCTATCACAGGTGCGCCCGGGGTCGGGTAGGGCAGCAAAGAGAATCAGGGCGCAGTCGGGATCCTCGTTCAGGGCTTCGAGCGCCTCATCGACATCCGCAGCCGTTTGTACCCGCAGGCCGAAGTCTTTCAGATAGGCGGTGAGATTGAGCAGGCTTTGAATATCGCGTTCCAGCAACAGAATCCAGCGTGGGCCAAGATCGGCCTGTTCCAGCCGGCGCCTGATGGCCTTGATCGCCTTGCTGGTGTCCTGGTTTTTGGCGCGATCTTCCGCGCTGCGTCGCGGCTGGCCCGGTGCGGGACTGTCTCTATTTTCGCGAGAGTCATCCAGGGAGTCATCTGGCATGTCGTTTGGCATGTCATCGTCCATGCTGTCGTCATTGACCGGCATCAGGTGGGTGCTGATGGGGGCGCCATGGCTCTCGATGATCTCCATACCATCGGGGCCATCGGGCTGATCGGGGGCGAGCGACAGTGGCAGCGCCAGGGTGAAGCGACTGCCCTGACCCAGGGCGCTGTCGACCGATATTTTGCCATTCAGCAGTCCGGCCAACTCGCGGCTGATGGACAGTCCCAGACCGGTGCCGCCATAGCGGCGCCGGGTCGAGCCATCCGCCTGTTGGAAGGCATCGAAAATGATCTCCTCCTTGCCGGGCGCGATGCCGATGCCGGTGTCGCTCACGCTGATGGCCACCGGGTAGCGAGGATCGCCATGCGCCTCGGCGGTGATCAGCACCCGGCCCTGATGGGTGAACTTGGCCGCGTTGGACAGAAAGTTCTTGATGATCTGGCGAATTTTGTCGCGGTCGCTGTAAATGCGGCTTGGCACATTGGGCGCGATGTCCAAATCCAGCGCCAACCCCTTGGTGGTGAAAATGGCCTCGGTCAGATTGACCAGTTCCTCGAGCATCGAGGGCAGATCCACCCATTCCAGATGCATGGCCACCTGTCCGGCCTCAATCCGCGAGATATCCAGAATATTGTCAATCAGCCCGCGAAGATCGCGGCTGGCCTCGTGAATCACCTGCGCCTGGCGGCGTTGCTCGCCCTCCAGGCCGGATTCCTGGTCGGCGAGCATTTTCGACAGCAGCAAAATGGCATTGAGCGGCGTGCGCAACTCATGGCTGACATTGGCCAGAAACTCCGACTTATAGCGGTTGGAGCGCTCGAGTTCGCGCATGTGCTGGCGCTCGGTCGCGATGTGCTCGGAGTGGGAGCGCGACAGAGCACTGAGCTGCTCGCCAAGCTCGCGCACCTCGAAGGGGCCGCGCCAGTGGAGCTGCAAGGGTTCGCCCGCGCGCAGAATGTGCTGCACGCCGGTGGTCAGCTCGCGCCCAAAGTGCTCGGCGCGGCGCGCGATGGCCCGCGCGATCGCCATGACCGCTAGTACCAGCACCAGCACAATGGACAGGACGCGCACAATCAGGGTGTTGCGAAAATCGGCAATGGGCGAGGAATCCACCGGTCGGCCAACCCACAGGGGCAGCCCGTCCTCGGTCTGGAACATGGGCACCCACAGATAGGGCTCGCCAGCGGTGGATTTTGACAGCGCCAGCTTGCCCTCGGCAAACAGCTGCTCCAAGCCGGGAAAATCGCTGAAGGCCTGGGGGGCGTCGCTGATGGGCTGGCCGGGTTGCAGATAGCTGCCGCTGTGATGCACCCAGAGCGTATTGCGGTAAAACTGGGCCAGACCGCCCACATCCACTGTCATCAGCAGCAGACCCTGCGCGGGTTCGCCCGGCTTGACTGGCTCGCCGATGGGGCTCGCCAGTTGCAGGGTCAGCAGATGGCGCGGATCGCGGCTACCGGCATAGGGATTGACTCGAATCCGGCTGACCATGACCTCGCCGGGCTGGAGTTTGATGGCGGCATTGCTAAAACCCAGATTGGGTGGCTCGGGCGGGCTTGGGGTCGGACGCCAGCGACGGTCTTGCGCATCGCGCTCCAGCCAGAAGCGCTCCTGGCCCTGGGCGTCGAGAAACTGAATTTCAATGATGTCGCCCTGATCGGACAGCATCTGGTTGATCCAGCTGGTATAGCGTGCGCGGGCAAGATCGACCTGCTGCTCGCTGTTGGCGGTGCCGAGCAGGATTCCGGGGTCTGGCAACTTGGCCAGCAGTCGGATGATTTCATCGCGACTGGCCAGATGCTGGTCAAGATCGCGAAAATCCGCGCGCAGGTTCTGCAAATAGGCCTTTTGGTAGAAGATGGTGGTGCGCTCCACCACCAGCGGCAGATTGATCACCAAGGCCAGCATCAGCGGCACCAAGCCAAAGAGCAACAACAGCGCGAGGATGTAGTAGCGGAGTTTCATCCCTGGGCCGGAATCGGTGGTCGGCGGATGGAGTCGGGCGGAGTCGAGTGGATGCGGGGGCTTGATAGGCTGTTACAACCGGCGGCGGATGTCCTTCAGCAACCCGGCGCTGGCCGCCTCCACCAGATCCAGCACCCGGTCGAAGCCGCTTGGTCCACCGTAGTAGGGGTCGGGCACCTCGCGCACCGGTGCCTGGGGAGCAAAGTCCATGAAAAGCTTAAGCCTGTTGCTCAGCCCCGGCGGGCATAACTCGCTGAGATCACGGAAGTTGTCCCTGTCCATTGCCAGCACATAGTCGAAGGCATGAAAGTCCTCCACGGTTGCGCGCCGGGCGCGCAGATCGCTGAGATTGATTCCGCGCCTTCTGGCGGTCTCGGTCGCACGCCGATCCGGCGGCTCGCCAACATGGTAGGCATGGGTGCCGGCGGAGTCGATCTCGATGCGATCAGCCAGCCCCGCTTGCTCGACAAGCTGGCGAAAGACGCCCTGGGCTGTCGGGGAACGACAGATATTGCCCATGCAGACAAAAAGCACGCGAATCCTATCTTGCTTGGTATTGGTTGTGTCAGTCATGGGTATTATTGTCCTTCATGGAGGGGCGCTGGCTCGCCAGCCGCGCCAACCGCGCCAAGCGCTATCATGTCAAGGCGCAAGTCGGCGAAGCGCTGCCGGAGTTTGGTGCAAAAAAGCTCGGCGAGGAGTGGGTCATCAATCACCCAGACCAGCCGCATCTGGGCTAGGGACCGGCTGGCTTGGTCCGGCTGGTCGCAGTTTGGACGCGACAGAGGGCTGCTGGGTTCATCAGCGCGGCTCTCCCCGAACAGACGCGCGAGCACTGGCTCGATTTGCGAGCGGCCTTCGACATCGCGCAGCAGCGGGGCGAGTTCATCGATAATCACAAGATCCGCCTCGCGCAGGGACCATGGCTGTTCGGGCGCGGCCCGTGGCTCGCAGGGAGCCGCGCTTTTGCCGAGCAGCCGTGCCCCAGTCAAGTAACGCACCCGTGTTTCAGCGGCTGTTGCCTCACCGCCAATGGCGCTGGCCAGCGAGGTACGTCCGGAGCCCGGCGCGCCGGTGATGATCAGCTGCTGCATGGCCTGGGGCGCTTGCCGCAGGAAGGCCAGGAGAATCTGGGATAGACAGGGGTCAGTGCCCGACTGACCAGCAAGGCGTTCAAGCGGGTAATTGGCTAGGCGGCTGAAATAGGGCAGCCCAGAGCGGTCGAAGGCACGCTTTTGGCGCAGATAAGGTTGTCGCACCAGCAAAAAAAAGCCCAGCAGGGCGGCCGCTGCCAGGATGACGGGCAGGCTGGCCGAACCCGGATTGCCAGCTTGGCTCAGGGCGCCAAGTGCGGCGCCCAGGGTGACAAAGCTCCAGTCAACCAGGCCGTCGGCGGCGACTTGAGCGCGATTGGCGGGGAACAGCGGGTTGCTCAGACGCACGGCCATGGCGTAATCCAAGAGTTCTTTCACGGCGTACAGGGCGCTGAGTACGCCCAGAGTGGCAATGGGTTTGCCGCTCAGGTTGGCGCCGACAAGGGCCAGAAACAAGCCGATGAAGCTGTGCCCGAACTGGTTGGCCTGCCAGACATAGGCCGCGGAGTAGTGGACATAGAGGTCTGTTCCAAAAACATCGGACCAGCGCCGCAGTTGGCGCAGTACGGCATCCATCATGGCGAGCCGTCCTTGGGGTTTGAGTTTTGTCCCCTGGCAATCTCGGGTTGGGGCTTGCCGATGTGATAACCCTGCGCTGTGTCGACGCCGAAGGATTCCAGCAAGAGCAAGGTCTCTTCGCTGTCGACAAACTCGGCGATGGTGCGCTTGCCAAAGCCGCGCGCGACATCGACCAGCGCTCGCACCACGGTCTGGTTGGACGCATCCGAGGGCAGATCGCGCACAAAGGCGCCGTCGATTTTGACAATGTCGACGGGTAGCTCGCGCAGATAGCTGAAGGAGGTAAAACCCACGCCAAAATCGTCGAGCGCGAACAGGCAGCCGAGTGCGCGAATGCGGTTCATCAGTTGGTTGGCGGCTTTGATATCGGACAGGGCGGCGGTTTCCGTGAGCTCGAACATCAGTCGGGAAGGATCGGCGCCGTACTCATGGATCTTGTCCGCGAGCAGATCCGGCAGGCCATCATCGTCGAATGCATGCGCTGACAGGTTGATCGACAGGCCGATATTGGTTCCCTGGCGCGCATAGCGGCCTTGTGCGGCAACGGCATGCTCCAGCACGAAGCGGTCGATGCGGAAAATCTGTCCGCTACGCTCGGCAATGGGGATGAAATGATTGGGCGGAATAATGCTGCCGTCCTCGTCCAGCATCCGGATCAGCACCTCGTAGTGGTGAATCTGGCGGCTGCGGATATCGAGCAACGGCTGGTAGTAGAGCCTGAAGCCATCCTCGCTCAGCGCCCGGTCGATGCGATCGCGCCAATACAGGCGTTGGTGAGCTTGCGGCTGACCGCTCTGATCCTGCGCATAGACCTGTGCCAGGCCCTTGCCGGTTTGTTTCGCGCGGATTTTCGCCGCGTCGGCATGGGCCATCAACTCGCTGACCTCGGCACCATGCTCGGGAATCAGGGCGATGCCGATGCTGGCCGATACCTTGAACGCCTTGTTGTCAGCGGTCAGGTTCAGAGCTTTCAGGCGCTCGATCAGTCGTTGCGCGTCGCTCCGGGGATCCCGGCCCAAGGTGTCTGCCAGCAGCAGGCCGAATTCATCGCCGCCAAGGCGGGCGCAGAGCGGCTGTCCCGGATAATCCTGGCCAAGAAAATCCTGGATATGCTCGGCCACCAGGCGCAGCAGACGGTCGCCGGTCTGGGGGCCGCCGACTTCGTTGATATCGCGAAAGTGGTCGATGTCAAGCACCAGCAAAGCGGCCTTGTGGTCGGGATGATCGGGATTGCTGCCGAGCAGTGATAGGAAGCGGTCGGTTTGTTCCTCGAAGCGCCGGCGGTTCAGGAGTCCGGTCAGGGGATCATGCGCGGCCAGCCAATTCAGGCTCTCGGTCGCGCGGAGATTCTCGGTCACATCAAGACCAACTGACAGTAGGGCCGCGCCGCGGCCGCGGATGGCGGAATGCAGCCAGACGATATCTCGACGGCTGCCGCTCTTGGTGGTCAGGGTCGCTTCATGCCGGATGAGCTGACGCTGGCCAGATAAAACCGGCTGGAGGGTGGAGTGCAGGGCTTGGCTGGTGTAGCCGGCAAGAAACAAATTGCTGAATGGGCGCCCGCGCAGTTCCTGCGTGCTGTATTCGGTCACCTTCAAGGCGTGGCGATTGGCCGTGATAATTCGGGTATCGGCGTCAAGGGTGAGAATAATGACCTCGGCCGTATCTAGAAGTCGGGTGCTGAAATCCCGCTCGACCTCAATCTCGTCCATGCGCCGCAGTAACTCCCGCTGTTGCAGGTCGATCTCTCCGGACATGCGCTCGAGATTGTCGGTGACTTGCAAGGCCGTGGCTTCGAGCACGTCGATTTCATCCTCGACCATGCCCGGCTTGGTCTTTACCAGGGCATCGCGCACCTGGGTGTAACGCTGCTGTGGTAGCAGCGGCAAGAGTTGGGCCATGCGCTTGAGACGATCAGTGGGTCGTAGCAGTATCAGTAACAGCGTGCCGACGCCAAGCACAAGCCCTAGCATGGCGACCATCAGCAGGATGCGCACGGTATTGCGCATGGTGCCGGCATCGACCGTGATGTCGTCGATCACGACGAGGAAATGTTCGTTTTGATTGACGTTATCGCTCCGAGCGCTAGCAGAGGGTGCGGTCAGTGAAAAGAAATGCAGCTCAAGTAGCCGGCTGTCCCACTGAAAGCGCAAGGGTTCGCGCTCAAGGGTGGGGCGCGGGTGGCTCTGTGCGACCGACCTCAGCATGGCCAGGTTGGTGGGCGCATCGCCAATGGCATCGACACGCATCCGCCAGGGACGCAAGATGGCCGGTCCGCTGTCTGGTTCCAGTCCGTCGGGTTCGGCAATCAACAACCCGACATGTTTGCCGACACTTTCCTGCAAGCCAATGATGGACTCACCCAGGGAACGCCCGAGCGTCAGAACACCAAGGTGCTCGCCCGAGAGCAGGATGGGGATGCTAGCGAACTGAAAGCAGTGATCCGGACAGCGCAGTTCGATGCGGGGCCGTTCGCTGCGATTGACCGCCGCGGCCCAGGAGTGGGCCTCGGATAGTACCGCCCCCAAGGGCTCGGCGCTCGAGCGGTTGAGCAGGAGATCATCCTGGTCGTCGAACAGAAGAGCGATCTCCACCGAATGGGCGAGCTGCAAACCCGGCCAGTGGGTGTCGAAGGCATGGTTGAGTGCGTCTTTGTCGGCCGTGGTCAAGGCCTGTTGAATGCCTGCCATGTGCGGCAGAAGTTCGGCGATTTCCTGCAGGCGGATGGCTGAATCGCCGAGCAGGGAGCGCACCTCGCGCTCGTAGCGTGCGGCGGCCTCATTGCGGGTGGCGTCGAAGGCATGTTCAAGACGTTGAGCAAGAATCAGACTCGAGAGCAAAAAAATCAGGCATAGCAGCAAGCTGGGCAGCAGCACGGCTTTCCATTTCAGGCTGACCCAGGGCTTTGACATGCGGATGCCCTAGGTTAGAACCAGTAACCGACGGTGAAGAGGAATAAATCCCAGTTTTCCTCCATCGCTTCGATGGAGGGATTCTCGGTAAAGGGAACCCACATGGTGCCCTTGATGCGATGGTATTCCGTCTTCACCACCCAGTTCGGGGCTGGGTCCCAGCGCAGGCCGAGCGTCCAGTCAATGCCGTAGAGGTTGTGCCTGGCAACGCCGGGCAGGCCAAGGGATTGCAACAGCTTGGAATGTGCCGCCGCGTCCTTTCCCTGCTTGTCGGCATTGTCGACATAGCCTTCTTCGTAACGCAGCAACAGCTGCAACCGTTCGCTTAAACGGCGGATCAACTGGATGTAGTAGTTATCCCCGGCAGTGTTTCCATCTTCCAGCAGCGGACCGAAGCCCCGGGTCTTCTTGGTTTGTCGCAAAAATTCCGCCGTCAGGGACCAATCCGGGCGCTCGTATTGCAGCGACAGCAGTTGGTAGCCCAAGGTGATGGCGCCATCGCTCAGCAAGGGTGCATCGCTGCCACGGGCGTTGAAATCCATGCGAGCCTCGCCAAGCGTCAAGCCAAACAGCCAGCCCGAGTCCATTTGGTACAGGATGCGCCCAAGCCGCGATGCCTCTCCGCGCAAGTGCCCGGCCCAATCACGCCCAAGCAACATGCTGCGCTCGAGTTCCTCGTCATCGGCCTGGGGCGTGCCATAGCCCATGTTCAGGGAGGCTGTTCCTGGACCCAAGCGCTGCTCGCCGTAGAGGAATGCCGCATCCGATGACATCAAAATGGAACGTGCGCGGTCCAAATAAATGGATTGTGGCAGCAAAATGCCAGGGCGGGTGAAATCGACATCCCGGGTCTCGTTATAGATACCGATCGGGTTTTTGACTCGACCAAGGCGCAGCCCCCATTTGTCCTCGAAGCTTTGGCGGAAGGCATAGTCCAAGAAGCCGTAATCGAGGCGTAAATCGCCATTGTCGACATCGCCCGCGGTGCGTGACAGAATCTGTGCCGACAGCAGTAGATCCGGGGTTGGGCGGGTGGAGAGGTTCAGACCCAGCTCGCGCAGTTTGAAGGACACATCAGGGCTGTTGCCAAACAACCGATTGGCGCTGGTGGCACTCAATCCTTGGGTGGCGAAGCCATGGATCTGCAGCGTGTCGATCCAATCCGGCTGCTGGTTCTTCGCGGTCGTTCCATTGATTGCGGTGTTTGCGGTGCTCTTGGTCTCTGCCGCCGTGTTGGGCGACTCTTCGGCCTTGGCCAGGTTGCCAGTCACCCCAGTTAGAGCGCATGCAATAGCGAGCATGCGCAGGGTTTGGACAAGGATGGCAGCTCTGTTCCGAACACGGAGATTGAGGCTTAAGCGAAGATGGTCGAATTGTGGCTGGTTCATGGCGCGATATCCACCGCGATCACTTGCTCGGCCTTTGACTGCAGCAACTGCTTGTCCAGATAACCAATGGCACCAGGGGTTTCGGCGACGGCGCGCAGCATAGCTTCTGCCGAGTCGACCTCAATTGGGGCCTGGCCGGTGCCGGAAAACACCAGGCGATTCCAAAGGCGGCGCAATTGATGCGGATAGACGTTCAGTACAGTCTTGCAGAAATCGCCATGAGCCGCGCTGCTATCGCCGAAAACGAACACCTTAACTGGTTTTCCGTTGGGCCAACGTGTCTTGCGCATGCCAAAAAGCGCACCAAGCGCGGTTTGAGGCAGATCTTGCTGTTGAACATCGGAATTGACGATCACCTGCACCGCCGCTGCCGCGGACGGTGTGACAAGAATTGGGATAGCTAGGATGATCGCGAAGAGTAGGTAAGATGCGGCTGCCGCTCGCTGCCGCCTGCGCGAGCCAAGTAGCGAGAGGTCACAGGGCTGGCTGCGTCCATCCCGTGATCGAATGGCGTCAGGCGTGCAATCCATTTTTGATTCGGGATCGGTGTTGCTCACTGCTTGGAAGAAGGCGACTCAGCAGGGACTCTCGGCAAGAGCGAGGCAAAACTCTAGCATGAATCGCGGCAGTCTAGTGTTTTGGTGCGTCTTGGTCTTGCGGTGCTGACCACTATGGTACCTCTGAGCGCTCAGTGGTCAACTCAGAATGTTCGTGCTGTCGGCGATGCGGCTTGGGGCGCTTGTCTGTATCATAGAAGGTTGTGCGTTTCGCGCGCATGCCTTTCCCCAGGCCCTGAATTTGTTTCGAGTGCTAGTTTTCAGCGCCCGTTTTCAATAAGGGTAGCCGAAGATGTCTTGTTTCGACTGATATTCGCTGCCGTTTTGCCTGATAGGGCCCGGATTGGGGCCCGGATTGGGGTGCAGCCAGCTTCGTCCTCCACCAAATGAATTTGGCCTCAACCACTGTTGCCGGGGTTTGCTGATGGAATGGTTGTTTATGCTATTACCTGTCGCCGCCGCATCTGGCTGGTGGATCGGGCAGCGTGGCGCGGGGGGGACGCAGGTAGTTGGGGGCAGTCCCAGTTCCGCCTATTTTCGTGGTTTGAATTATCTGCTCAACGAGCAACCAGACAAGGCAATCGACGTCTTTTTGGAACTGGCCGAGGTGGATCGCGAGACCGCCGAGACACATCTGGCCCTGGGTGCTCTCTTTCGCCGTCGGGGCGAGGTTGATCGCGCGATTCGTATTCACCAAGATCTGATTGCTCGGCCTAAGCTGACCGCCCAGCAGCGCGCCTTCGGGCTCTATGAACTGGGGCTTGACTACATGCGCGCCGGCCTGCTTGATCGTGCCGAGAGCTTGTTCAAAGAACTCGCGGAAATGCGGATGCAGGTTCAGCCGGCGCTGCGCGCGCTCATCGATATCTACCAGCAAGAGAAAGACTGGCAGCGCTGCCTCGAGACCGCGCGCCAGCTCGAAGCGGCAGGAGAGATCCCATTGCGCGCCGAAATAGCGCAGTTTCACTGCGAATTGGCCGAGCAATATCTGCGCGAGCAGGATAAAGGCGCGGCTCGGCGGCACTTGCAGGATGCCCAGCGGGCCGCCCCGGATTGCATCCGTGCTAGCCTGTTGCAGGCCGAAATGGATATGGCCGATGGCGATGCCAAGTCGGCGCTCGCGCTCTACGCGCGCGTGACCGAGCGTGGTCCGCGCTTTGTTCCCGCGATGCTGCCCGGACTGCTCGAGTGTTACCGGCGGCTTGGCCATGAGCGTGTGGCAGGCGAGCTTGGTCAGTTGTTTCAGGCGCAGCCGAGTCCGCCGTTGATGTTGCAGCTGTCAGAGGCGCTTGAGCGCGAGCAGGGTATTGATGCCGCGATTCGTTTTTTGGTCGATTACTTGCGCGGGCACGCTGACCTGTCGGCGGCCGAGCGCCTGCTTGATTTACGGGTTCGTCAGCAGCGCGAACAGGGTGGAAGCGCCGACCCGACCGCGGAAATCGTACTCGGTGTCGTGGAACATTTATTGTCCGCGCGGCCAGCCTATCAGTGCGAACATTGTGGGTTCGAGGCGCGGGCGCTGCACTGGCAATGTCCGAGCTGCAAGCACTGGGGCAGCATCATGGCGGTCGAGCCAGACCGCTTGGTGACGGATTTGGCGCCCTTGCGGCAACGCCGCATCACCTAAACTCATTGTCGCGGCTGGGCGTTGGACAGCGCTCCAGAACAGCATCAAAGACCAGCATCACAAAGTCTCGTATCAGAGATATTTCAGGAGTCATCATGGCAACCATTGGCAAGACGGTTTTTCCGGTGGCAGGGCTTGGAACCCGCTTTCTTCCGGCAACGAAGGCGAGCCCCAAGGAAATGCTTCCGGTCGTTGACAAGCCGCTGATTCAATACGCCGCCGAGGAGGCGGAAGCCGCCGGAGCCGGACGCTTGGTGTTTGTAACCGGGCGCAGCAAGCGCTCGATTGAAGACCACTTTGACAAAGCCTACGAGCTCGAGTCCGAACTCAAGCGCGCGGGCAAGACCAAATTGCTTGAAATTGTGCAGAGCGTGTTGCCTGATCATGTCAGCTGTATCTACCTGCGCCAGGCCGAAGCCCTTGGTTTGGGACATGCCGTGCTCTGCGCCCAGCCCGTGGTCGGCAATGAGGCATTCGCCGTGGTGCTGGCCGATGACTTGATCCGCAACCCTGGCGGTCCGGGCGTGGTGGAGCAAATGGCCGAGGTCCATGCGCGCACGGGAGCAAGTGTTCTGAGCGTGGAAGAGGTGCCGCCAAGCGAGACCAACAAATACGGCATCGTCGAGACCGAACGCCAGGCCGACGGGACGCTCAGGGTAACCTCCATTGTCGAAAAACCCGATCCCTCCCAAGCCCCGTCCAATCTTGCGGTCGTTGGTCGTTACCTGCTCTCGCCAACCATTTTCACTGAGCTTGAAGCGACAGAGCCCGGCGCTGGTGGCGAGATACAGCTGACCGATGGCATCGCCCGCCTGCTCGAGAAAGAGCTCGTGATCGCGCATCCTTTTGTCGGCAAGCGCTATGACTGCGGGAGCAAGCAGGGTTATCTGGAGGCAACCGTGGAGCTGGCGCTCGAGCACCCCGAACTGGGCGAGGATTTCTCCAAGTATTTGCGCCGCCTGATGGCCTGATTGGCAGATCGCAGGGGGCCAGCCGATGCTCGCGTTAGCCGATCAAGGCTTTCTCCAGGGCCGGTAAATCCATGGCTTTCAGGTAGGCTTCCAGCATGTCCTTGGTGGCCCCGCCGCTGCCTTCAATCTGCAGCAAAATGCGGGTGCCAAGCATCAGGGAGAGCTGGATGTCACCGGCGCCATCGCTCTGGAGCATGCCGCGGTAGGCGCCAAAGCTATAGGGCTTGGTGCCCGGCTCGGCCTGCATCAGCATGGGGGAGGCCATCAGCATGTTCATCATCGTCAGCAAGGGTGAGTCGGCCGTGACCGTGATGCTGATTTGCGCGCCGCTCCTGTCCTGACGATAGTGACGCGAGATGTTGGTGCCGGTCAGCAGCCCAATGAGTCCGCCGGAGGTGCTGTCTGCTACCTCGGCGCTCCAGCCCGCCAGGGGCTCCGGTAACAAAGTGGCGCGTTGCTCGGCGAGCTGCTCCTCAATCTGTGCGGCGGCAAACTGCAATGCCTGAATGGCAACCTTGGGCTCGCCGCTTTGGTAGGCACGCAGTGCGGCGTCAATTTGATCGGTCACAGGGTCGGCGGCACCCGGTTGGGCGCTGAAGAGCAACAACAGCAGGCTGGCGATTATCCGCAGAGGCTTGGTCTTGTGCATGGTAGTGTCCTTGGGGGTTAGTCGGTGTTGGCGGTTGGGTCAGGTCTGTGTTTCCTGATGGCTCTTGTCACGGCCGCCCTACCTGTCTTGGTTGCCAGGCGACGAGCGGATGCAGCACTGGGTCTCGGTGAGCAGTTGTGCGACCTGATCAGGGCTCGCGCCGCGCTGAGGCCGGTTTGAAACAGGATCGAGCGGTGGATTGTGTCTGGCCTTTGGCGGCAGCACGTCGATTTGCACCGGGACGGCGCCCGCCAGGAATCGCACGATGGGGTGATCCTGACGCTGGTTACCCGCGTAACGGAAAGATGCCTGATCGGCGCTCCAGGGAATGCGATGGTCAATCAGCGTCCAGATGATCTCCTCAGTGTTGTCCGTGAAGACCTGTAATTCAATTCCCTGCGCGCGGGTTGCGGTGCCGGCCAGCACGGGCCCCACCAGACGCGGAGTGAAGGAAACAAACAGCTGCATTGCAGCAAGGCTTTGTTGCAGCAAACTGTGTTGTTCGTCTTGGTAAGTGCTTCCGCCAAAGAGCCGTTGCTGCTCGAGCAGGCGTTCTTGAATCTCTCCGTTGTCAGGCCACAGACGTCTGTTCGTGACCCCCATGCGCTCGGCTGCCTTACGTCTGGCGTGCTCGAACTCTGTGATTTGTTCGTCCATCATGATCCGCGCCGCTGCGTAGGCGAGTTGCTGGCGGTGTGCCGCCGACTCTGGAGCCGAACGGCGCCCGCGCTGACCCGCCGTTGATGGATGTTTCCGGGACTGTCCGCAGCGGGAATATTTTTGAGCCATGCTTGAGATCGCGTGATTGGTATCGCGAGGGCGGGTGGCAAGGAAGTGGCAAGGAAGAGATTTGCCCCGCCAATCTGTCTGTTCGCTTTGCATCCTGCATCGGATGGGCACCAAGGCGCAAGCCGGGCAGGCGGGTTGCATTCGCGCCCTGTCTGTTGGCGCGGGTCGCCGCGGAAGGCGCGAAGAGGCGCAAAAAGGTTGGCGCAAGGCTTGGAGACTTGGTCTATACTCGAGGGCGAAAAATAAAAAATCCTGTCACAGTGCTTGTTTAAGACGGATTTGTAATCTAAACTCGAAGCAACAATCAAAAGTTTTCCCTTCTCAGCGCCGCTGCATGCCATGTTCAATCTAGGCCGCAATAAAAAAGCCCTTCTCGGCATCGACATCAGTTCCACCTCAATCAAGCTGGTGGAACTGGCGCGCACCGGTAGTTATTCCTCGGGCATGTACCGGGTGGAAGCCTTTGCGATGGAGCCCTTGCCAGCGGGAGCCATGACGGAGAAAAAAATCACCGATGTCGAGGTGGTTGGCGGCGTGATTCAAAAAGCCCTGGCGCGCTCGCGCTCCAAGGCGCGGCAGGCCGCGGTGGCCGTGCCAGCCTCGGCGGCCATCACCAAGACCATTGCCATGTCCTCCGCGCTGTCGGACAGCGAGATGGAGGCGCAAATTCAGCTTGAGGCCGATCAATACATCCCCTATCCGCTCGAGGAGGTCAATCTCGATTTTGACATCCTGGGTCCCTCGTCGGTTTCCTCCGAGATGGTAGACGTGCTGCTGGCCGCCTCCCGGCGTGAAAATGTCGATGATCGAGTCGCCGCGCTCGAATTGGCTGGGCTCACGGCCGAGGTGGTGGACATCGAGACCTATGCGATGGAAAACGCCTGTGCGCTGCAGTTGGCCAATATCGACGAGGCGCTGGAGGCCAAAATCATCGCCGTGGCCGATGTTGGGGCCACAACCACAACCCTGCATGTGCTCCATGGCGGCAGTATCGTCTATACCCGCGAGCAAAACTTCGGTGGCAATCAGTTGCTCTCTGATCTGCAACGGCGCTATGACCTGTCGGTTGAAGATGCGCTGAAAGGGCTCAATCAACCGGCGGCGGCGCAGCCAAATCCGCTGGACAAGGGCGGGCTACCCGAGAATGCCGAAACCGAAGTCATAGGTCCGTTCAAGGAGGCGCTGGCCCAACAGGTGAGCAGAGCCTTGCAGTTTTTCTACTCGGCAAGCAGTTTCGGCCGCACCGATCAGCTCATTCTGGCTGGCGGCGCCGCGCGCTTGCTCAATATCGCCGATCTGGTCGAGCAACGACTCGGTTTCCCGGTACAGGTGGCAAACCCCTTCGAGGATATGGTGCTTGCCCGTGGCGTGGATCGCGATGGCCTGGAGCGGGTCGCGCCCGGCATGATGATTGCTGTAGGGCTGGCGTTGCGGGGGTGTAACTAATGGCCAGAATCAATCTCCTACCCTGGCGCGAAGCGCGCCGTCAGCGTCGCCAGCGCGATTTTATCTCCGCGGTTATCGCGGCGGTGATGGTGACGCTCCTCGCTGGTGTCGCGGTGCAGATGCAGTTCTCGCACATGATCGACAACCAGAAGCAACGCAACGATTTCCTCGCCGCCGAGATTCGCAAGCTCGATGAGATTATCAAGGAGATCGAGCGGCTGGACGCGCGCAAGCAGGATTTGCTCGCGCGGATCAACATCATTCAAACGCTCCAGGAAAGCCGGCCGGAAATCGTCCGCCTGTTCGATGCGGTGGTGGTTGCCATGCCCGAGGGCGTTTTTCTGGTCGACCTCAAACAAAGCGGCGGCACAGTGACAGTCGAGGGACGTGCCCAGTCGAACGCCCGGGTCTCGGCGCTGATGCGCAATATCGAGGATTCCGAATGGATTGGCTCGCCGCAACTGCTGCTGATCGAAAACAAGGACCAGACAGGCACCGGCCTGTCGCATTTTCGCCTGAGCTTTAAGCAGCAGCGTAAAAAAACCGATCAGGCAGAGGCGGGCTAGGCTTGGGTATTCGGGACATTTAGTTCAAGCTGGCCTCTTTTACTGCTAGATGATTTCGCATCGAGTGACAGCATGGATCTCAATCAACTAAACGAAATCGATTTTAATAACCTGGGCGAGGCGCCGCTGCCGGTCAAGGCGGTTTTGATTGTGCTTCTGTGCGCAGGTATCGGCTATGGCTGGTATCACTTCAATACCAAAAACCAGATCGATCAGCTCAAAGTCGCCGAACGCAAGGAAACCGAGCTTAAACAAACCTTTGAAACCAAGCAGAAAAAAGCCGCCAATCTGGATAACTACAAGCAGCAGCTCGCGGAGATGGATGAATCCTTCGAGGCGCTGCTCAAGCGGCTACCGAACGAGACCGAAGTGGATGATCTGCTCATCGATGTCTCCCAGACCGGGCTCGCCGCCGGGCTTGAGTTTAAGTTGTTTCGGCCCACTGGAGAAGAAAAGCGCGACTTCTACGCGGAATATCCGATTCAGATCAATGTGGTTGGCAAGTATCACCAGTTCGGCGAGTTTGTCAGCGGGCTTGCGGCATTGCCTCGCATCGTCACCATCCACAACATTTCCACCAACGGCGATAACCTGAGCGCGACCGTCAAGACTTATCGCTATCTGAAAGAGAACGCCCTGTAATGAAAATTCCAGCGCGCCTTTCCCCAATGACAGCCTTGCCAGGGACCAACTTGCCAGGGACCACCTTGAGGTTGACGGCCTTGACTGCCGTGCTTGGTCTTGTTGGCTGTGGCGACTCCCAACTCTGGGAGTTGCAGGGCTTTGTCGATGAGGTGAAGCAACGACGTCCGCCGCCGCTGGAACCCGTACCGCAGATCAAGCAGGTAGAGAATTTTATTTACGACCCGGATGGTCGGCGTAGTCCCTTTGTCATGGACGAACAAAGTGCGGAGGCGATCACGCCCGAGTTTGTCGGCGGGACTGGCCTGGCGCCTGATCCACTGCGGCGCAAAGAGGTGCTGGAGCAGTATTCGCTCGACTCCCTGCGCATGGTCGGAACCCTGGATCAGAACAACAGTACCTGGGGCCTGATTACCTCCCCCGACGGTATTCTGCATCGGGTCGCGGTGGGTAACTACCTGGGCCGCAACCATGGTCGCGTAAACAGTATTAGTCAGCAGAGCATCCAGTTGACGGAACTCGTCAACGAGGGTGTGAATGAATGGGTTGAACGCCAAGCCTCGATCAAGCTCAGCGAATGATCGATCGGAGATTCTCGCCATGACCAGACGCAAGTTAGATCAACACTCAAACCAAGGGTTTGACCGAAGGCCCGCTAGGCGCACTGCCCGAACGCACCTTGGCCGAGGCGGTGCTCTTCTCCTAGCCGGACTCTGGTGGCCCTTGATCGCGGGGGCGGCAACGGTGCTTGAGGATGTTGAGTTCTCCGCCTTGCCTGGCAATGCGGTCGAGGTCGACCTGATTTTTTCCGGCACGCCGCCAGCGCCGACGGATTTTGCCACTGATAACCCGGCGCGCATTGCCATCGACCTGCCCGATGTGAACACCGACCTGGCCAGCAAGGAGGTTCCCATCGAGATCGGTGTCGCCCAGAGCCTGAATGCCATTCAGGCCGGCAGCCGCACCCGGGTGGTCTTGAATCTCGCCAACGCGGTGCCTTACAACCTCAGGACGGATGGTAATCGCATTATCGTCAGCCTCAATCCATCCGTCGCGGAGGTGACCGCGGACGCGGATCTTATCGACGAGGATCCGCGCCCAAGCAGTGCGGAGCCAAGAAGTGCGGAGGAGCAAGCGGCGGGAACTCCCGCCCTGGCCTCCATCCCGGTCTCGACGCCCGGCGACGAGGCTCTTCCGCCGACGGCGACCCAACCGGAAATGCCGCGTCAGATTGGCGCCGTGCGCACCTCGCGCTTCGGGCGCGCGGCTGCGTCCAGCCGGCGTGCCGCGCTCAAGAATATCGACTTCCGCCGCGGCGCCGATGGTGCCGGACGGGTGCTGATTAGCCTGCCCTCGGCCACCACACCGGTGAATGTGCGCGCGCAAGGTGATTCTGTAGTCGTGGATATTGGCAATACCCAGTTGCCACAACGGTTGTTTCGCCGGCTTGACGTGGTTGACTTCGCCACCCCGGTGGTCGCGGTCGAGTCTCGCGCCGAAGGTGATGATATCCAAGTTAAAATCGACACCACCAATGACTTCGACTACCTGGCCTATCAGAGCGACAATCTCTTCACGGTCGAGTTTCGCGCCCTGACGCCGGCCGAGAAGGAACAGCTCGAACGCGAGAAAGTCGTCTACGACGGTGATCGGCTGTCATTGAACTTCCAGGACATCGAGGTGCGCGCGGTGCTCCAGCTGCTGGCCGACTTCACCGGCCTGAATCTGGTTGCCAGCGACACCGTGCGCGGCAATATCACCCTGCGGCTGCAAAACGTCCCTTGGGATCAGGCACTCGATATCGTGCTCAAGACCAAGGGGCTTTCCATGCGCCAGACCGGCAATGTCGTCATGGTCGCGCCTACGCAAGAGATCGCCGCGCAGGAGAAATTGGAACTCGAGTCCGTGCAGCAAATCGAGGAACTCGCCCCGCTGCGCTCCGAGTTCATTCAGGTTAACTACGCCAAGGCGTCCGACCTCGCGTCCCTGATTAAATCCGAGGGCAACAACCTCATGTCGGAGCGCGGCAACGTTACCGTGGATAAGCGCACCAACACCCTGCTGGTGCAGGATACGGGCAACAAGCTCGAGGAAATCCGGGCGCTGGTAACGCGGCTGGATATCCCGGTGCGGCAGGTACTGGTCGAGTCCCGTGTGGTGATCGCGGATAACAACTTTTCGCGGGATCTTGGTGTTCGGTTTGGTGTTTCCGGGTCCATGGGGACTAGTGGAAGCAATGAGTTGTTGGTTACTGGTTCACAGCAAGGCTCTATAGACGATTCTGGTTTACTGGACATGGGAGGGTTCATGGGCATTTACGGAGAGCCTGGCTCGGCGGTTAATTCTACGATCCTTACGGAAAATGATTCGGCAGGATTGATGGTCAGTCTTCCCGCCGGCACTCCCTCGGGCGCAGTGAATTTCTTGCTTGGCAAGGTTGGGTCTCATCTATTGCAGCTTGAGCTGACAGCCATGCAGACGGAAGGACGCGGCGAGATCGTCTCTGCGCCTCGCGTTGTCACATCAGATGGCCATGAGGCGACGATCAAACTCGGTCAACAAATACCGTATCAGGAACAAGCAGGTGGATTAGGTGGAGGAACCACGGTTGCATTTAAGGATGCGGTATTGGAACTAAATGTGACCCCACAGATAACCCCGGATGATCGCATCATCATGGATCTGGCCGTAAATAAAGACAATGTCAACGAGTCGCTCCAGGTGCAGGGGACGCCGGGAATAGATACCCGGTCTGTTGAGACATCCGTGTTAGTCAACAATGGCGAGACAATTGTGCTTGGTGGGGTCTTCGATGGGCAAAAGAACTACAGCCGAGAACAGGTACCCTGGCTTGGCGATCTGCCGATTCTGGGCAATTTGTTCAAGACAACGGCACGCTCGGAAGTCAATACAGAACTGCTGATCTTTGTCACGCCAAAAATTCTCAAGGGGGACCTGGCGGGCGGCTAGTGGTGCTGGCGGGAGGCAAGGTCCAGGTTTTCGCCATGGCGCCGGGCTTGATCAGTTTGCCGCGCGGGCCGCAATGAATCGGGACATGCTCCGATGAGCCAAAGCGTTGCCCACGTCGGCTTCGCCGCGCCCAGCGGCACCGGCAAGACCAGCTTGCTGACGCGCTTGGTGCCGGTGCTACGCGCACGCGGTCTGCGCCTGGGCTACCTCAAGCACGCCCATCATGGCTTCGATCTCGACACCCCCGGCAAGGATAGCTACCTCTTGCGCGAGGCCGGGGCGAGCGCCGTGCTCATCGCCTCGGCTCGGCGCTGGGCCTTCATTCAGGAACGGGTGGCGGACGAGCCGCACGCAGGACAGCCTGAAACGCGGGACGAGCGACCACCGCTGGATGCGCTGCTCGCGCGCTTCGACGCCGATACCACCGATCTGGTGCTGATTGAGGGCTGGCATGGCGCACCCCTGCCGCGCATTGCCCTGCATCGTCGCGCATTGGGGCGAGCCTTCTTGGATTTCGATGATCCCGATCTGATTGCCGTGGCAACGGATGCGCCGGAACAAGTGCCGGACACTCTGCCACGGCTCCCGCTGGGAGAACCGGGCGTCATTGCTGACTTTATTTTGAATCACCCCCGCATTGGCTTGGTCGGCAGGAGGGATCGCCAGCACCCTGGCCATGCCTGCGGGTCAACCGAATCCTAAAGGGCCAGCAATTCCAAACTTGGGTGTTTTCATGTGGTGTAGCGGACATTACGCACCCCAAAACAGCAAAATCCAGTATTTTCCATCGGCCTCAATGATTATTCAGTACGTGAATAAATGAAGCGCTTCTCAAATACCTTTAGAGCCATCAAAAGGCCTGTTGGGTGGGAGGGAAGGGTTGGTGTAACAGGCGCGTCTGCCCCATGCAAATCACCATCGCTCCGCGAAACTTCCAGGTCAGCATATAGGCGCTCGGGCGCGCGGTCGGCTTGTTGTCCCACCCTGGCACGGTCGTCTCGGTGGCGGCCAGCTCAGGGCGCATGACATACTCCATCAGGTGCCAGATCAACAGCGAGATCAGCAAGATCAACCCCAGCGCCTCCCAATGAAGTGCTTGGCCGCTCAGGGCACTTGAGAAACAGCGCATTGACAATCTGATCATCCTTGAGAAAGCTGACATTGCGCTCGATGGCATATTGCTCCTTGTAGGTTCTGAGGATCTGCTTAGGCAGAGTAGCCCTGCGTGCCGCCGCCGAATCTGATTGCCGGCGGCTGTCGCTTCGGTACCGAACCCAAGACCTCGGTGCTTGATCTTGGTTGGGGCCGTTTAACCAAGGTTCTCTCCGCGCGGACCTATCACCTGCCGCCGGCGGAAAGGGGCTTGCAGCAGTCGCGTGAGCAGGCGGCGTGGCGTTAGCCACTGGATGCGGGCGCCATGGCGTTGGTTGCCGAGTACTCGGTCGGCGAGTGCGGGAGCGACGGTCTCGACCCTGTCGCCGAAGATATTGATAAAGCGCCGGATTTGCGTTGCTTGTTCGGGCCGGATGCTAAGCGCAAGCAGATCAGTCGGCACCACCCCCGGATTGAGGCTGCTGAGCTTGACTGGTGTGCCGCGCAGTTCGGCGGCAAGTGACTTGGTGAAATAACGCAGCGCCGCCTTGCTGGTGCCGTAGAGGGAGCTCCCGCGCCGGCGTTCTCCGCTGCTGCCCCAGCCTTCGAGCGTATAGAGGTGGCCGTGGCCTTGCTCGAGCATGCCGCGCACGGCCGTACGGCAACCGTGCATGGTACCGAGCAGATTGATCCGTATCAGGGTTTCGATGGTGGCCGGGTCGTGCTGCCAGAAATCGACTTCATGCGAGCCGATGGCGGCGTTGTTGATCCAGATATCGACGCGTCCAAACTGATCGATAGCCGCGTCCCAAAGCGCCTGGACCGCAGTGGCATCAGCGACATCACAGTTCTGTCCATGTAGCCGGTTTGCGGCTCCGGGGATGGACGCGTCGAGTTCGGCCAATGTCTGCGCGAGGCGGTCGCCATCCCGAGCGCAGATCACCACCCGACACTGGCTTTGCACAAAGGCGCGCGCGAGTCCCTTGCCAATACCACGGGTTCCGCCAGTGATGACGATGACGGGTTGATCCAAAGCCGACCTCCTGCACGATGCCATATCAAGCGCTGCCGGGTCTCGCTGAAACCTTGAATGACTGGACCTGATTCAACCAAGACTTTCAGTCAGTTTCCCGGTCGCCTAGTCTGGAACAGAGTGTCCCATCCCCGAATCACGCGTTTTTTCTCATCATACCAGCGGGCTTGGTTCATGGTGCTGGTGTTCCTCGACAAAGCGCAGCGCACGGCCCTGGGTGCCAAAGGCTTTAGTCATTGATAGCAGCTCGGCCACTTCCTCTTTGTATGGCAGATACCCCAGTATCAGCTACAGCGTCCACAGCTGTTCCAGGGCATCGCGGTGCTCGGTCGTCCGCGGCATCCAGGACAGCCGCAGCGCCTGCGCGAGTTCGGACCGCTCGGCGAATGCCGCTCGGTGGTGGTCACGGCTGCCACCTTCGGGATTAAAACCGCAGATCTCAGCGATTGCTTCAAGGAGAGTAGACTTTCCGCTGCCGTTTTCTCCAACGAAAAAGTTAACCTTGTTATTCAATGGCTAATCGATCCCCTGTCGAAATGCCGGAATGTTGAACGGAAAGCGGTTCTCTCCCATGCGTTCGGACAAACTGCCGATGTGTCGCAGGTAGGGCGCGCCGGTCTTGGGCCGGGCGTGTCGGGTTGCGCGGGTAAGTACCATGGCATTTCAGGTTCGGTTAAGCCGCTGCCTCGATTTGGATGTCTGGGAGTCGTTCTTCGTGTGCCTAGTGAAGCGCGGGGAAGATACTATACGGCATATCGATGGTTAAGATTGTCATGTGTTTGCCTCTTATCTCAAAGAGAGCAATTTGGGGAAAACTATTGAGGCCATGCAGGTCTAAGCTTTGAAACCAAACCCGAGCAACGAGGAGACCGTATCCACCAGGCACTGCCGGAGTTCAAGTTTACCGGAGCCAATGATCTGCCGGGGTTGGGCGCACGGGTGCTCAGTCTGACATCGCCTTGATGCAGGCGCCGACGACGCTTGCCAGCTAGCCTTCGCTTGCCTCGGTGGCGGGCGCCAAATCCTGCGTGGCCTGGCGGGAAGCGATATGAACATCGCTGCCGCGACGCTCGAGAAGCGTACCATCGCCTGGCTCGCCTGCCTGCTGCTGTTGATCGGCGGCTGGATCAGCTATCAGGGGCTCGGCCGTTTCGAGGATCCGGAGTTCGTCATCCGCGAGGCGGTCATCGTCACTCCCTATCCGGGCGCACTGCCAACCGAGGTGGCCGAGGAGGTCACCGATGTGATCGAGGGCGCCGCGCAGCAGTTGCAGGAGGTCAAGGAGATCACCTCGGTCTCCAGCATGGGGCTGTCGCGGGTCAAGGTGGAGATCGAACTACCCTTCGCACGCAGCCGCGACCAACTGGAGCAGGTCTGGGACAAGCCGCGGCGCAAGATCGCCGACGCCGCGCGCGAGCTGCCGCCCGGCGCCGGGCCGCCGGTGGTCAACGACGACTTCGGCGACGTCTACGCGCTCTTCTTTGCCGTCACCGGCGACGGCTACTCGCTCGAGCAGATCCGCGACTATGTCGAGATCCTAGAGCGCGAGCTGGTGCTGGTGCCCGGCGTGGCCCGAGTCGCGACCCTGGGCGCGCCGCGCGACGCCATCTATGTCGAGATCGCCGCTGCCCGCGCTGCGCAACTCGGCATCAGCCAGGCTCGGATCGATGCCGCGCTGCGTGAGCATAATGCCGTGTCAGCGGCAGGTGATCTCGAGGTCGGCCCGCAGCGTATCCGCATCGTCCCCAAGGGCGCTGCCGACTCGGTGGCCGCGATCGGCAACATCGTCCTCGGCGCGGGCGGTGGCGATCAACTGATTTTCCTCAAAGATGTGGCCGAGATCCGCCTTGGCCTGGTCGAGCCGCCATCGGTGTTGGTTGGCTACGACGGCCAGCCGGCGATCAGCCTCGGCGTTTCCAATGTCGCCGGCGGCAATGTGGTCGCCATGGGCGATGCGGTGCGCGCGCGGCTCGATGAGCTGGAGTCGCAGCGGCCAGTCGGGATGATGCTCAACATCGTCTCCTACCAATCCGATTCAGTGCGCGAGGCGGTCAACGGCTTCGTCTGGAATTTGATCGCGGCGCTGGTCATCGTCATCGGCGTGCTGGTGCTCTTCATGGGGCTGCGCAGCGGCATCATCGTTGGCATCGTGCTCTTGCTGACCGTGGCCGGCTCCCTGATCGCGATGTACCTGGACGACATCGCCATGCAACGGATCTCGCTCGGCGCGCTGATCATCGCCCTGGGCATGCTGGTCGACAACGCCATCGTCGTCACCGACGGCATCCTGGTGCGACTGCGGCGCGGCGAGGAGCGGCGCACGGCGGCCATCGCGGTGGTTCAGGCGACCCAGTGGCCGCTGCTCGGTGGCACCGCGGTCGGCATCCTCGCCTTCAGCGCGATCGGGCTCTCGCCGACCGACATGGGCGAGTACGCCGGCTCGCTGTTCTGGGTGATCCTCTACTCGATGCTGCTGAGCTGGCTGCTGGCGGTGACCATCACGCCGCTGCTGTGCGTCGAGCTGCTCAAGGTCAAGGCGGCCGACCCGACGCAGGCGCAACGCCAGCCGGTGCTCGATCGCTACCGCGCCCTGCTGCGGACGCTGCTGCGCCATCGGCTCGGCACCGGACTCGCGCTGCTGGCGCTGCTGGCGGCGGGTGTCGTCGGCTTCGGCTTCGTCTCGCCGGGCTTCATGCCGGAGTCTGCACGGCCGCAGTTCGTCGTCGATCTCTACCTGCCGCAGGGCACCGACATCGAGACCACGGCGGCCGAGCTGGCCGAGGTGGAAGAGCGCGTTCGCGCCAAGCCCGGCGTGACCCATGCCACGCGCTTCGTCGGCCAGGGCGGGCTGCGCTTCATGCTCACCTATGCCCCCGAGGAGCCGAACAGCGCCTATGGCCAGCTGCTAGTCGACGTGGACGACTTTCGCCGCATCAACCCGCTGGTCGCCGAGCTGCAAGAGGAGCTGGGCGCGGCGCACCCGGACGCCGCGATCAAGGTCTGGAAGTTCATGCTCGGGCGCGGTGGCGGCAAGAAGATCGAAGCCGCCTTCCGCGGGCCGGACCCGGCGGTGCTGCGCCAGCTCGCCGAGGAGGCCAAGGCGATCATGGCCGCGGACCCGGGCGCGATCGCGGTACAGGACGACTGGCGCGAGAAGGTGGCGGTGCTGCGCCCGGAGATTGATCTAGTGGCCGCTGAGCGCGCCGGAGTCGATGCCAGCCAAATCAGCGCCGCGCTGAATCGCGCCTTCAGCGGCACGCCGGTCGGGGTCTATCGCGAGGGGGACACCCTGGTGCCAATCATCGCCCGCGCGCCGCTGACGGAGCGCGATGAGGCCGCCGCGCTGAACAATGTCCAGGTCCAAAGCCCGACCGCCGGGCGCTACCTGCCGGTCGGCCAGCTGATCAAGGGGACTGATCTGGAATGGGTGGACGCCATCGTGCGCCGGGTTGATCGTTTCCCAACCCTCAAGGCGCAGGCCGATCCCTTACCGGGCGCGCTGTCCGGGCCGCTGCTGGAGCGGCTCAAACCGTCGATCGAGGCCATCGCGCTAGCACCGGGCTACGCGCTGGAATGGCATGGCGAGGACAAGGCCTCGCGCGAGGCCAATGCCGGCCTCGCGCTCTCGGCGCCTTACGGCTTCGCGGCGATGATCCTGGCCGTGGTGGTGATGTTCAACGCGCTGCGCCAGCCGCTGGTGATCTGGCTCACGGTGCCGCTGGCCATCGTCGGCGTGGCCATTGGCCTGCTGCTGTTCCAGGTGCCGTTCGAGTTCATGGCCATCCTCGGCTTCCTGAGCCTGATCGGGATGTTGGTCAAGAACGCCATCGTACTGGTCGACGAGGCCGATGTGGAGCGCCAGGCCGGCGCCCCAGGGCTCGCGCCGGTGCTCAATGCCGCTGCTGGCCGCGCGCGGCCGGTGGTGCTGGGCGCCCTGACCACCATCCTCGGCGTTGCGCCGCTGCTGCTGGACCCCTTCTTCAAGAGCATGGCGGTCACCATCATGTTCGGCCTGGCCTTTGCGACCCTGCTGACTCTGATCGTGGTGCCGCTCTTGTATGCCGTGCTCTTTCGGATGAGCGACCCTGTGCCCGCCTGACAATGCCCCCAGTGATGCCTTGCTGACCATTGTCAAGACAAGCGGTAGGTTGAAATCAGGTCATCTGAAGGTAAGCCGATTGCATTCCCGAGCAATGCTGGCTGGTGTCGTTGCAAAAAAGAGTCGTTGCAAAAAAGAGATTGACATTCGCGAAAACCGGGCTAGACTCTCTCGACATTCTGTGACTGACAGCAGGCTGGAGCACATGCAACTCAATCAATTCTTCATGGCAATCGATGGCTTGGCAACCGGCGCGCCAATTCGCGCGTGCGCTCGGATTTGTTCAAGCCGCGACTTCGAGATCATCACTGTGGGCTGAGCCTGTTCGCGCTTTTTCGCGGAAGGCCCGGCTCCCCGGGCCTTCCGGCGGGTTAACAAGAACCCCGACCGGGAAACCGATCGGGGTTTTTTTTATTCCCGCGGGCTTGGCGCCCGCGGGTGACATCCTCTTCCTGACGGCATCGCGTGATGTAGCGCCTGGGGTTCTGTATGCCCCGGTGGCGGATGCGGGCACTGACGGCCGTGCCGGTGACAGTGTTCTCGCGATCCGTACCCATGGCGCGGTGCTCGGGAAGTGACAATCTAGCTCATGTGGATAGAGCAACTGGCTGCTAACCAGTGGGTAGCGGGTTCGATTCCCGCGATTGTCTCCTTCGGCGACCACAAATCGCCACCAGGGTTGGCTTGAAATCCAATCCGCAACCAAGGGCGGCCCCGTGCCCGGTGATCAGGCGATCACCGCCTTCGGGCGGGCCGGTATGGACGCCGGTTCAGGCAGGGTCGTGACCATCTTGCGCTGTCGGGCAGGACCTCGTCTGGATGCGTCGGAGCTGCGATGGTGTACGCCGGAGTGTGGACATCAGCCCGAGCCTGGGTTTTGGTTATTTTGGACCAGGGCCAAGGTTCGGGTCTCAGACCACAGAGATGTGGTGCCGCAACAGTCTGGCGCACAGGTCGGGCGAGTCCGATGGCCCATGGTCACGACCCGGGGCGAGCTCTTTTCTTCAACCTTCAACCAAACAACGGCAGGCCAACACCATGCCAGATCCTTAAATCACGGCGACGCGCCCAAGATTTCGCTGTGTCAGCGGTCCCGGCCCGTCGCCATTGGATGGCAACAGGAGAGAACAGCATGAAGATTCCAGGAACCAAGCGACAGGTCGTCGCTCAGTATCAGCGCGCCTTGCTGCTGAAGCATGGGCAGCTGCGTCGGGTACTCGGGGCGGGCGTCCATCGTTGGCTGGACCCGGCCGGGGCGCTTGAGTGCGTGCTTTACGATTTGAGCACGCCCGAGTTGGCACATCCTCATGCCGATGTCTTTCGCCACGAGTCCGCCGAGATCTGGAACGCCTGGGTGGATACTGTCGAAACCGGTGCCCGCGAGGCCGGCCTGGTCTATCTCGACGGGCGTTTGAGCCAGGTCATTCCGCCACTCGAGCGCCGCTTCTTCTGGCAGGGGCCAATCGCGGTGCGGGTGGAGCGCGTTGATTTGAGCGCTGATCCGGCCGTGGACGCCGCGCTGGTGCCACAGTTGCTGCCGCGGCGTCGAGTGAGTGGTCAGGCAGCGCTGGCGGCCGGTTTGCGACGGAGTTTACCAGGCACCACGGGCGTCGATCCAAAACCGGACTTTCGCGAGCATCTGCTCGAGGCCGAGGTGGCGGATCACCAGAGCGGGCTCCTGCTGCAGGACGGGCGGCTACTGCGCACCCTGGTGCCTGGGCTGCACGTTTTCTGGAACTTCGCCCGCGATTTGCAGGTGGAGGTAACAGACCTGCGTTTGCAGGAGCTTGAGGTGCAGGGGCAGGAGATCCTGACGCGGGATAAGGTGAGCCTGCGCATCAACCTGAGCGCCCAGTACCGGGTCGCCGATCCGGTGCGGGTGCGCGCGGGACTGCCGAAGTATCGCGACTTTCTGTACCGGGAGTTGCAGTTCGGTCTGCGTCAGGCGGTTGGCGCGCGCACGCTCGACGAACTGCTGGAGCAGAAGGGCGCGACCGAGCAGGGTGTGTTGGCGGCGATTCGCGAGCGCGCCGAGCCACATGGAATCCTGGTCGACGCGCTCGGGATCAAGGACGTGATCTTGCCCGGCGAGATGAAGCAGATCATGAACCAGGTGGTGGAGGCAGAGAAGGCGGCGCAAGCCAACCTGATCCGTCGGCGCGAGGAGACAGCCGCGACTCGCTCCCTGCTGAACACTGCCAAGCTAATGGAGCACAACCCCTTGTTGCTGCGCCTGAAGGAGCTTGAGGCGCTGGAACGGGTGACCGAGCGTGTCGGCAGCCTGACCCTGTTCGGCGGGACCGAGTCCCTGCTGCAGGGACTGGTGCGGATCGAGGCGCCCAAGGTCTGAGGCAGGGAAGGCCGCTCGACTGGCCGCCAGGGAAGGCGGCCTTGTTGGTGATCAGCTTGAGGCCATGCCGCCATAGCCACTGTCGCGCAGCGCCTGCTCGATCTCGCCGAGAATGGCCGGATCATCAATAGTGGCCGGCGCTCGATAAGGGGTGCCGTCCGCCAGGCTCTTCATGGTGCCGCGCAGGATTTTGCCAGAGCGGGTCTTGGGCAGGCGCTCGACGATGATGACGCTCTTGAAGGCGGCCACCGGGCCGATCTGCTCCCGCACCAGGGCGATAAGTTCGGTCTTTAGGGTCTCGGGGGTCGCGTCGATGCCGGCCTTGAGCACCACCAGACCGACGGGCAGCTCGCCCTTGAGCGCATCAGCGGCTCCGATCACGGCGCATTCGGCCACCGCCGGATGATTCGCGAGCACCCCCTCCATGGCGCCAGTCGAAAGCCGGTGGCCGGCGACATTGATGATGTCGTCAATGCGGCTCATGACAAACAGGTAGCCGTCTTCGTCGAAGTAGCCGGCATCGCCGCTGAGGTAATAACCCGGTTGCGCGGACAGATAGGACTGCACGAAACGTTCGTCCCCGCGACCCGATGGGCCCCAAAGGCTTGGCAGGCATCCGGGTGGCATGGGCAGGCGGATCATGATGCGGCCGATGGTGCCGGGCGCGACCGGCTCGCCTTCGTCGTCGAGCACTTGCACATCGAACCCAGGCACCGGCTTGGTGGGTGAGCCGGGCTTGATTGGAAGCTGCTCGAGTCCCAGGCAATTGGCGGCGATGGCCCAACCGGTCTCGGTCTGCCACCAGTGGTCGATGACCGGCACCTTGAGCTTATCCCGTGCCCATTCCAATGTATTGGGATCGCAGCGCTCGCCAGCGAGGAAGAGCGCGCGAAACTTGTCCAGGCTGTAGTGCCCAAGGTGCTTGGCCTCGGGGTCATCACGCTTAATGGCGCGGAACGCCGTGGGCGCGGTGAAGAGCACCGAAACGCCGTGTTCCTCGATCACCCGCCAGAAGGCGCCGGCATCCGGGGTGCCGACCGGCTTGCCCTCGTAGAGCACCGTGGTGCAGCCATGGAGCAGGGGTGCGTAGACGATGTAGGAATGTCCCACCACCCAGCCAACATCGGATGCGGCCCAGAACACCTCGCCTGGCTCCATGCCATAGACATGGCGCATGCTCCAGACCATGGCCACCGCATGGCCGCCATTGTCGCGCACCACGCCCTTGGGGATGCCAGTGGTGCCCGAGGTGTAGAGAATATAGAGCGGGTCGGTCGCGGCGACCGGCACGCACTCAGCCGGGCTGGCGGTGGCGACGGTCTCGGCCCAGTCGAGGTCGCGCTCCGGCAGCAGCTCGGCCGGTCCCTGCTCGCGTTGCAGGATGACGCAGCGCTCTGGCTTGTGGCTGCTCTGGTCGATGGCGGCGTCGAGCAGCGGCTTGTAGGCCACGACGCGGCTGGGCTCGATGCCGCAGGAGCCGGCGAGGATGACCTTGGGCTTGGCGTCATCGATGCGGGTGGCCAGCTCGCGCGCCGAGAAACCGCCGAAAACCACCGAGTGCACCGCGCCGATGCGCGCGCAGGCGAGCATGCCGACGAGGGTCTCGGGGATCATGGGCATGTAGAGGATGACCCGGTCGCCCTGGGTGACGCCCAGATCGCGCAGCATGCCGGCGCAGCGCGCGACCTGGTCTTGCAACTCGGCATAGCTGATGCGCGCCTTGGTGCCAGTGACGGGGCTGTCATGAATGATCGCGGCCTGCTCGCCACGCCCGGCCGCGACATGGCGGTCGACCGCGTTATGGCAGGTGTTGAGTTGGCCGCCGCTGAACCAGCGATAGAATGGCGGGTTGCTGTCATCAAGCACCCGCTCCCAGGGCTGGTTCCAGTCGATCGCCTCAGCCGCCTGGCCCCAGAAAACCGCTGGCTGCGTGCGGGCCAGATCATAGCTGTCTTGATAATTCACCGCGCCTGCCTCCCCTTGTTCTTGTTGCTTGCCAGAGAAGGCTACCAGACTGGCCGCGTCTGGCCAATGGAATCCGCCATGCCCAACGCGGAGAGGCTTGAGTCTCTGTTAGAGCATGGCGGCTAGGGTGCCGTCTGCAGCGGCGATGGCAGTGAGGAGACCTCGACAAAGGCACGCATTCCGCCATGCGAGACGATTGCAATTGATTTGAGTCCGCTGTTTGGCGAGCGACACTGAAAGGACATCGAATCAAGCGCGGTTGTCACCCTTTTCGCCATCGCTAAATGCCGGCGCCAGCCGCTCCTCAAGCAGATCGGTCAGGGCGCGGTAGTCGGCGCGGCCGCGGCTGCGCGGGGCGTGGTTGCGCACCGGTTGGCCGGCGGCGAAGGCCTCGGCGAGTTTAATGTCGTTACGGATGCCATTGAAGATGCGCTCGGGGCCGAATTGGCTGCCGAGTTGTTCTAGCACGCGTTTGTGTTGGCCGATGCGGCGGTCGAGCATGATGGGCAGCAGGCCGAGCAGGCGCAGTTCGGCGTTGGTGCTCATGGCGACGCGAAAGAAGACTCGGGCGAGTGCCCGCGCGCCCTCGGCGGCGAGTGGATGGGGCAGGAAAGGGATCATGGCCCAGTTGGCGGCGGTGAGCGCATTGAGCAACAGGCGATCGAGCGAGGGCGGGCAATCGATTAGGATGCGGTCGTAGCGCGCTTGCAAATCGGGCGCGGCCAGGGCGTTGCGCAGGATATCGTCCTCGTGTGGGGTGCGATCGTGCTCGAATTCAGTATCCGCCGGGGCCAGATCAAGCCTTTTGTAGGGAGTGGTGACGATGGCCGCGCGCAGGGCCTCCGCCGAGCGCTCGAGGAAAAAGCCATGCACGCTGGGCTGGCTGTCGTCGCGTTGTACGCCAAGGCCGATGGCGCAGTGGCCCTGGGTATCGAGGTCGATCAGCAGCACCCGGTGGTCGCGCGCGGCGAATTCCGCCGCCAGGTTAATGGCGGTGGTGGTCTTGCCGGAGCCGCCCTTGCGGTTGGTGACGACGATGATCTCGGGCATGGCGTGCGGCCTGTGGCGGTCGTGAACGGTGTTCCGCTCAGGCAAGCGCGGCGGTGATGGCCTCGCGCAGCTGTTCGCGGGTGAAGGGCTTGGGCAGGGTGACCTTCACCCCCATCAGGCGCGCGGATTCGAGATTGAAGTCCTGGCTGATGGCGCGGCGTCCGCCCGAGACGGCGATGATGGGCACCGAGCTGTCACGCTGGGATAGCTCGGTGATCAGCTCGATGCCGTCTTTTTCCGGCATCAGAATATCTGTGATGATCAGCTCCGGCGCCTGGCGCTCAATCTCGATCAGGGCCTTGGCGCCGTTACTGGCCGTGCGCACCTGATGCCCGTCGCGACGCAGCATCTCTTCCATCATGGCGCGAAAAATGTCGTCGTCTTCGACGACCAGCACGTGGCTCATGGTGTTGTCTCCGCGTGAGATCCGGATGCCTCCGGTGGTAGTTGTGGCAGTTCAATGATGAAGCGGGAGCCCTGACCGGGCGTGCTCTGTAGATCGATGCGGCCACCGAGTTTTCCAACCAGTCCGTGCACCACCGAGAGGCCCAGGCCGCTGCCCTTGCCGGGTTCCTTGGTGGTGAAGAAGGGATCGAAAACGCGCTCGCGCAGTTCGGCGCTCATGCCCTCGCCGTCGTCGCTGACGCTGAGATGCAGGGGCGGCGCCGTGGCCTGATGGCTGGCGTGGTGCGCGGGGGCCAGTTCGAGGCCGATGCGGATGCTGCCGTGCTCGTTGCTCATGGCGTCAGCGGCGTTAATGCACAAATTCATCACGATTTGCTGCAACTGGCTGGCTTCGGCCAGCACCCATGCGTGCTCAAGAGGGCTCTCGTAGCTGAGCGCGATGCCTGGTGGCAGCGAGGCTTGCAGCAGTTTCAGGGTGTCTTGGATCAGGGCCACCAGTTCGACCGGCTCGGGATGGTCGGACATTTCGCGCGCGAAGGTCAACATGCGAGAGATGAGATCGCGGGCGCGGAAGCTGGCCTGTTGCACTAGCTCCAGATAGCGCTGGCCGCTGCTGTCGGCGGGCAGATCATCGCCGATCAGGTCGCTGAAGCCGATGATGCTGCCGAGCAGGTTGTTGAAATCATGCGCGATGCCGGCGGCCAGGGTGCCGATGGCCTCGAGCCGTCGGGATTGCTCCAGGCGCGCGTTGACCGCCGCCTGAGCGCGTTGCTCCAGTTGCTGGCGGAAGGCCAGGCTGTAGGCCATGGAGACCTCGATCAGCGGCATGGTGACACGCCCGGCGACCTCGGCCAGGGTCAGCTCGGGGTGCTCGCGCGCGAGCAGGCTGAGCGCCTCGTGGTGCATTTCGCCGATTTCCTCCAGCGGCACGTCGCGCGCCATCAGGTCGCGGCCGAGGTTGGCGGCGGCGGCCAGGGCGTCTTCGGTGCTCTGGGCATCGCGCGCGAAGACGGCGCGATGCAGCAGGGCGGCGTAGCGGCGCGCCAGGCTTTGCTGGTCGGATTCAGTTCCCTGGAGGTGGTCCGTAGGGGCGGCCGTGTTACCCATGAGCATGGTGGCGGCTGTGTTAACGGAATCAGACATGACGGTAAAGCAGCAGACTGGCGTCGTCGCGGTCGCTGGCCCAGCGCGCGAGCAGTCGGCTGGCGAGGCTGTTCTCGGGAACGTGATTGGGGTCAGGCTCTAGGTCTGCCTCGGCAAGCGCGGTGGCGAGATCGGCATTTTCGGCGATGCCGTCGGAGTAGAGCACCAGCCAGTCGCCGGGGGCGAGCACGAAGCGCTCCGGGCGCAGGGCGCGAAAGCCGGCGCCGACGATGCCGCGCGCACCGCCAAGACGCCGCACTTTATCTTGATGAATCAGCAGGGTGCGCACATTGCCGACGCTCGCGTGCAGTACCTGCCCAGCATCCGGCCGCACATCGACCACCGCCAGCGCCACGCCGCGGGTACCGATCAATGCTTGATCGCAACGCGCGAACAGCTCGGCCAGTTCCAGCCCAGGGCTAGCCTGGCGCAGTTCATCCAGCGCGGTAACGGCGGCGCGCTGGGCCTCGGGACCATGGCCCAGGCCATCGGCCACTGCCAGGCGCAGCCCGGTGTCGATCAGCCAGGCGTCGAGTTGGTCACCGCAGGCCGACTCGCCTGGGAGCGGACGCAGGGCGCTGCTCAGATTGGTGCCCAGGGTGCGGGTTTGGGCGCCCGTACCGAGTTCGGTACCCGCACCGGCATTGACGCTGACACCAGCATCGACAGCGGCGTCCAGGTGGGCGCGATCAGCTTCCGATTGTGACCTTGTGATCAGCGCCATTTGATCACCCGCACACAGGTGCCGCGTCCAGGCCGCGAGGCGATGCGAAAGCCGTCCATCAGGCGGCGCGCGCCGGACAGACCGCAGCCAAGGCCGCCGGCGGTGCTATGGCCTTCGCGCAGGGCGGCCGCGAGATCGGTGATGCCGGGGCCCTGGTCGAGGGCGCAGACTTCCAGTCCCAGGCGCGCGCCCGTTGTGCTTGGGGCGAGTGCCGTGGCCAAGCGCAGGCGCCCGCCGCCGGCATGCAGCAGCAGATTGGAGGCCAGCTCGGAGGTGGCGGTGGCGATTTCATAGGCGGCGGCGCGGCTGAAATCCAACCGCTCGGCGGCGGTGCGCGCGGCTCGACAGGCGGCGGCGACATCGGCCTCGGCATCCACCACCAACCAGGTCGGCGTGAAAGGCGCTACTGCCTTGGGTGGCTCCGTCACGAAAGACCGGAGCGCGAGCAAGCCTGTTGGCGGGCGCGACTGGGGAGGGCGCGCCTGGGGCGGGCGCGAGTCGGCCAAAAGGGCCGTGTGCGCGGTGGGCGGATTATCGGGGTTTGGCCAGCGCAATGGTGACTCGTGTCCGTCCGGGTTCGGATTCGATGTGGAAGTCATCCACCAGTCGCCGGGTGCCGGGCAGACCGGCGCCCAGGCCGCCGCTGGTGCTATAGCCGTCGCTCAGCGCCAGTTGCAGATCGGGGATGCCAGGGCCCTGGTCCTCCACCAGCACGCGCGCGCGGCGCTGGGCCGCATCCGAGGCATCCTCGATGACGCAGGTGCCGGAGCCAGCGTATTGGATGACATTGCGCGTCAGCTCGGAGACGGCGGTGGCCAGGCGGGTCTGATCCGCCTTGCCCAGACCCAGGGCCTCGCATAGCTCGCGCGCGACACGGCGGGCGGTGACGATGTCGCTGGCATCGGCGATGGCGACGCTGCGCGCGGGCAGCGGCTCAGACATCTTCGTCCTCGGTAAAACGCACGTCGCCGCGTTTGGCGATGCGCTGGCGCAGCAGCGCCAGGCCCTCGCCGAGGTTGAAAGTGCAGTCGGCGCCGAGCAGGTCGCGGCCCATCTCGACAAGCGTCAGGGCGACGAAGGGCTGCACGCCGCAGATGACCACCTCGGCGCCGAGCAAGCGCACCATGCTGGCGGTGTCGTTGATTACCCGTGCCATGTAGGAGTCGACCACATCGAGCGCAGTGATGTCGATGGCTACGCCGAGTGCCTCGACCTCGGCCACCCGGGTGACCAGGTCGGACTGGAACTCCATGGCGTCGTTGTCGCTCAGGTCCGCCTGGATGGAAACCAGCAGGACGCGGTCGAGGCGCAGAATGGGGATTTTCATGACGCCTGCCCGCCCCTTGGAGGCATCGCTGGCGGCAGGGTTGTCGGCAAGACCGGCGGACCCATGGGCACCGCGGTCGTGCCAGCGCCGCTGAGCGGAGCGATGCGCCGTCCGACCATCAGCAGCGCCTCGGCGATGCCGGCGCGCAGGGTGGCGCGACTGATGACGTCATTGAAGCGAATGCCGAGCTTGGTCAGGGTCTGCGCCCCTTCCGGGCTGATGCCAGTCATCACGATGCGGGTGCCGAGCAGGCGCGCGGCGTCAATGGTTTTCATCAGATGCTGGGCCACGCTGGTGTCGAGCACTGGTACGCCGCTGAGGTCGAGGATGGTCACCCGCGCCTCGTACTGCACGATGGCTTCGAGCAGGCTCTCAGTGATCTGGCTGGCACGCTGAGTATCCACCACGCCAATCAAGGGCAGCAGCAGCACCTGGTGCCACAGGCGCAGCACTGGAGTGGACAACTCCATCAGCGAGGCGCTTTGGGCGTTGATCAGGCGTTCGCGCACGGCGGCAAAAGTCTCGAAGGTGAGTAGCGTCAGGGCATCGAAGACACGCTCGAAGCGCGCCAACGCGGTGCTCAATTCCGCCGGCGCCCGGGCGCCAATCTCGCGCAACAGCAGTTGCTTGAGGCCAAGCAGGGCCACGATGGGCTCGGTCGGGCTGCCACCGGTGCGCGCCGGCGCGGCCACCCAGGCGCGCAGCGCTTCGGTGAGCGCGGCGGGTGCCTCGGCCAGCGCGAAGGGCGGCTCGTGATCCTTGAGTTCCTTCATGATGGCCAGGTACAGGGGCGCGAGCAGTTCGCGTGTGTCGAGGCCGGTGGAACGAGTCGTGGCCGGGAGACCCTGCCGCCACTCATCGAGCAGCGCGGTGTCTTGCAATTGGTCGAAGAGGCTGGTCATGGGGCAAGCAAATAGGAGTTGGGAGTTAGGTTAAAACAGCTCGATCCGCGGTCCGCCGCCGCTTGGTTCGCCGCTGGCGCCGGCGGCCGGGCTGGCGGGGGCGTGCTGGGCTTCGCTTTCGAGGTATTCAACATGCAGTTCCATCAGACGTTCGGGCAGTTCGAGCAGGGCGGCCTGGGTGTTGCCGGTATGCACCAGCAGTTCGTTGCGTTTGTCAAGCATTTTGCGCACCCGGTCGAGGCGCTGGCCGACCACGTCCTGGAATTGCAGCACGCCGAGCATGTCTGCGATTTGCTCCGCTAGCCGTGTGTTGTGCTGGGTGACGACCGAGAACAAGGTCTTGTAGAACTGACGCATGTCCTCGTAATTGTTCTTCAGATGATTGACTGAGTCCACCACCTGGGTGGCTTGATCGAGTTGCTGGCTGGAATCATCGAGAAAGTTCAGTTGCAGGCTGCGCTCGACGCCGGCCAGTGCCCGGTTCAGGCCTTCCTCGATGGTGTCGGCGGCCGTGGTGGCACGCGCCGCCAGGGCGCGGATTTCCCCAGCGACCACGGCGAAGCCGCGCCCAGCGGCGCCGGCGCGGGCGGCCTCGATGGCGGCATTGAGCGCGATCAGGTTGGTTTGCTTGCTGATGTCCTTGATGGAGCCGGCCAGTCCCTCGAGTTGCTGGATGTCTCCGACAATTTCGTGAATGGCTGCCATGTCGTGGCGGATCTTGGCCGGCAGTTCCTGTACGAAGCGCGCGATCTCGGTGATGTCCTCCACTCCGTGGCTGATGTCGTCCTCCATGGAGTGGGCGTCGAGGTTGGAAGTTCTGAGGTAATTCAGCAGAGTACTGGCGGCTTCATTAAGATTGGCGGCACGATCCACCACGTCGAGCGCGGCGGTTTCGCTGTTGGTGACGGCCGCGGTGAGTTGTTCATCGACGGCACGGTCCATGGCGGCGGCCTGTAATAGACTCGCCGCACTGGCCTGATGAAATTGCTCGGTGTCCCGCAGAGCGGCGTCAAAGCCATCGAGCGCCTGTTTCATTGCGCCGGCGGTGCGGAAGTTCAGGCGAAAAAAGGCAAAGCCCGCGGTGAGGTTGATAGCGACCAGCAAGCTAACCACCAGCAGGCTTTGCAGCAGCCCGCGATCCAGACCCCAGCCGCTGGCAAGCGTGCCCAGCCAGTCGTGGGTGAGATAGACCAGCAGGCCGAGCAGTATCACCTCGACCAGGGTCATGGAGACGAGAATCTGGCGCAGCGCGCGGGTTTGGGACCGGGTGGCCTCGAGCAGCGACTGGCGGGGTTTGACGAACCGCATCGACGCTCTGTGCCTCAGGCGCCAGGCAGCACTTGCTTAATGACTTTAATCAGGTCGGTGCCGCCGACCGGCTTGACCAGCCAACCGGTGGCGCCGAGCTTTTTCGCCTCGTCGCGCTTACCCTGCTGGCTCTCGGTGGTAAGCGCCAGAATGGGGGTGAAACGAAAACCGGGCAGGGCGCGGGCGTTGCGGATAAAGTCCATGCCGCCCATCTTTGGCATGTTGATGTCGGTGATGATCAGATCGGGTTTGGGGCCGCTTTTGAGTTTATCGAGCGCCTGTTGGCCATCGCTCGCTGTCTCTACCTTGAAGCCGCCCATTTCTAGGCTAGCTTTCAGGCTCATAACCATGGTGGCCGAGTCGTCAACAACGAGAATTGTTTTTGCCATGATTTGATGCTTCCTCTGTCAGGGTCGCGGTCAGCCAGTCGGCCAGCGGTTGACTTTCTGGCCAGGCGGCGATCTTGGGCCGCGCCGCCATCAGAACTTGCAGACTGGCGGCATGCACATGATCGCAGGCGGAGAGGTCGATACGCCCGCGCGGGTGCTTGAGCAGCCACTCGAGCAGCAGCTCGGCGTCCTCGACGCTGAGTTGCTCGCCCGCGCTCAGCTGATTGTCTTGGGTGGTGAAGGCCATTAAAGCAGCTCCGTCGGGTTCAAGACCAGCAGCACCGAGCCATCCCCGAGCAGCGCCGTGCCGGCATACCCGGGTAGGGTACCAAGAAATCCCTCGAGTGGCTTGAGGATAATATCCACGGTCTCCCGGCAGTCGTCGACGATGATGCCGAGTTCGTCCTGTTCGATGCGGGCGATGAGCACGGCAAGGGCGTCATCTTCGTTGGCCACGGGCGGAACATCAAGTCCGAGCAGGCTGTTAAGCTCCAGCAGCGGGATGACGCGTCCGCGCAGGACGGTGGTCTGGCGATGTTTGATGAGATGAATGTCCCGCCGCGCTACCCGCACCGTCTCGGCGACGGCTTCCATGGGCACGCCGAAACGCTGCCTGGCGGATTCGATGATCATGACATTGGTCACCGCCATGGACAGCGGCAGGGACAGGCGCAATTCGGTGCCCTTGCCGACCTGGCTGCGCAGATCGATGCTGCCTTTCACGCGCAGGATGGCGCTGCGCACAACGTCCATGCCGACGCCGCGCCCGGACAGGTCGCTGATCTTGGCGGCGGTGGACAGGCCGGGGGCAAAGATGAGATTGAGCGCTTCTTGTTCGTTCAGGCGCTCGGCGGTGGCCTCGTCGATCAGGCCTTTTTCATAGGCCTTGCGGCGGATGGCCTCGGCGTCGATGCCGCGCCCATCGTCGCGAATGGTGATCAAGACCCGGTCCGACAGCGGTTGGGCGCTGATCTCGAGTTTGCCGCCGCGCGGCTTGCCGGCGGCCTCGCGTTCCTCGGGCAATTCCAGGCCATGGTCCAGGCTGTTGCGCAGAATATGAATCATCGGCTCGGCCAGCGCCTCGATGATGTTCTTGTCGGCCTCGGTTGACTCGCCCTGCATCACCAATTCGACCTCCTTGCCGAGCTTGTGGGCGATGTCGCGCACCAGGCGCGGGAAGCGCTGGAAGATGAAGGACACCGGCAGCAGGCGCACCTGCATCATGGCGTCCTGCATTTCCTCGGCGATGCGATTGATGACGCTGTACTGGGTCTTGATCTCGCGCGAGAGTTCGCGCACCCGGTAGTGCTCCTCGGCGCGACCGGCGAGATAGGGCAGCGCGTTCTTGGCCACCACCATCTCGCCCACCAGGCCCATCAGGCGATCGATCTTGACTTGATCGACCTTGAGGGTGCGCGGCGTGCCGGCTTGGTCCTCGGCGCGGCGGCCGAAGCGGACGGGTTCGTCGCTTGGGGTAGCGCCGGTGGCGGGGACAGGAGCAGCAGGTTGGCGGACGGATGGTGCCGCGGCATCCGCTGCCGATCCTGCTGGGGATTCCGCTGGTAATTCGGGCGGGCTATCTATTGTGGGCAGCGCGAAGTCATGATGCGTCAGCCAATCGCGCAGCGGGGCTGAGTCGGCCTGTGCTTCGGCTTGGGCGGTGGCCTGCGCGAGTGCCTCCAGGGCCGACTCGGCACCGAGCGCGCGGCACAGGCCGTTCAGGCTGGCAGCGACGGCGCGTAGGCGCCCTTGGAACCAGTCCGGTCGCTCTTCCAGGGCAAGGATCTGGCGCTGAGCTGCCAGCGCTTGCTCCAGCGAATGGCGCCATTCCGGCGGCAGGCTGGCGATGGTCTCGGGCCCGGCGGCAGTGCGAGCGGCGCTGGGCGCCAGGCGGGCGTCATGGACCGGAGTGCCCAGGCAGTGGTGTTCGATGGCGCCGAGCAGGTCGCGCAGGCGTTCGCGGTTGTCGGGCTCCAGCTCTAGCACCAGCAGCAGCCAGCGCAGACCGGAAGCGATGCACAAATCGGGCGCCGAGAGTTCGAGCAAGGCGCGCGCGGCGCGTTGCAGGGCATCGGTCTGCCGGGCGTCGACCTGGGTCAGGGCGGCGCGAATGAAATTGGCCGTCATGGGGCCGTCATCGAGGCGGCCCTGGGGAAGTGGCAGTTGCTCGGGCTGGATGGCCAGGATGCGCACCTGCTCCGGCACATAACGGAAGTGCTCGGCCAGTTCATCGGCGCTGCTCTCCAGCACCAGTTCGAAGCGCAGTACGCAGTGGTAGGCGTCGAGCTCGGCCAGGGCTGGCCAGGGCTCGCGCGCACTGATCCGGCGCCAGAGGGGCTCGGGCAGTTGGCTGATCTGGAAGAAGGGATCCTCACCCTTGAAGAAGGATTCGGCCTCGGGCTCGTAGACCAGGACATGGCAGGAGGCGCCGACAAGGATGCGGCGGTAGAGCGCCATGCGCGCGACTTCGGGTAGGGCGGCCAGGGTGGATTGGTCGGGGAGTGTCTCTGGTATTGGCGCGTCCTGGCCGGCTGCAGCCGGCGCATCTGGGCCGGCTGAATCCGGCCTACCGGCAGGCGGCGTGGACTGGAGATGGGCGCGCAGGGCGGCGGCCAGTTGGGTGGCGGGTTCGGCCTGCCAGCCGGGATCGGGGAGGCTGGCGCTGTCGCCATCGCCGATTTCATCGAACATGGCGGCGACAAAGTCCATCGCCTCCAGTAGTTGATCGGCCAGGGCGGCGCTGAAGGGCTGTTTGCCATCGCGCACGGCGTCGAGCAGATCCTCGCCGGCGTGCAGCACCCGGGTCATCTGTGGCAGCTCGAACAGGCCGCTGTTGCCTTTGAGGGTGTGCACAAAGCGGAAGAGCTCGTCCATCACGCCGGGATCATCGGGCGCGCGCTCAAGGTGCAGCAGTTTCTCGCTGATGCCTTCGAGCAGCTCGCGGCCTTCGCTTTGGAATTGGTCGAGTAGCGGATTCATGACGCGGGCCCCTCACCAAGCAGCAGACGGACATGGGCAAGCAGTTGATCGGGCCGCGCCGGCTTGACTAGGTAAAGATTGGCGCCGCTCTCGAAACCGCGACGCTGGTCGCTCTCCTCGGCTTCGGTGGAGATCATGATGGCCGGAGCCTGGGGGATGTCGCGCCCGCGCAGTTCGCGCAGAAAACCGTAGCCGTCGAGCTTGGGCATGTTGATGTCGACCAGGTAAAGGTCGAAAGGCCCCTCGGCGACGCGCTCCAGGGCCTCGAGCCCATTGATGGCCTCGCTGACCTCGAACCCGGCCGCCTCGAGAATCTCGCGGTGGTAGAGCCGCACGGTGGCGGCGTCGTCGATGACTAGGATGCGTTTCATCGTGCCCCCCAGGGTTTCTGATACACAATGGCTTCGGGGAACTTGCGCACCCGAAACAGGGAGGAAATGCGGCTCATGGATTCCGAATGCCCCAGGCAGATGAAGCCGCCGGGATTGAGCGCGTCATAAAAGGATTCGGCGGTCTGTTTGCGCGACAGGTCGTCAAAGTAAATCAGCAGGTTGCGACAGAAGATGACATCAAAATCGCGATGCAGACGCATGTCGGCGGGATCCGTGACATTGGCGCGGGTGAATTCCACCACCTCGCGCAGGCTGTCGACGATCTGATAGTGGTCACCCCGGCGGCGGAAGTATTTGGCCAGCAGGTTGGCCGGCAGATGCTGCACCGAGCGCGCGGAGAAATGGCCCTCGCGGGCGGCGGTGAGAATGCTGGTGTCGATGTCCGAGGAGAGGATTTCGATATCGACCTGGTCGATTTGTGGCCAATGTTCCAGCAGATAGATGGCGATGCCATAGGGCTCCTCGCCCGAGGAGGATGGCACCGACCAAATCCTGATCGGGCGCTTGCTGTCGCCGCGGCGGGCGACGATTTCGGCCAGCATGGAGTTGACCAGGCAGGTGAACTGATACTCCTCGCGAAAGAAGTAGGTCTCGTTCACCGTCATGGCGTTGATCAGGGTTTGCAGCTCGGTGCCCGCGGCCTGAAAGCGCACCATGGTGAAGTAGGCGCGAAAGCTATCGCTCTGCGTGGCTTCCATGCGCTCGAGCAGGCGTTTGTCGACGAAATAGCGCTTGCTGTCCTCGAACAGGATGCCGGTCTTGCGATAGAAGAATTCGCGAAACTTGCGGAAGTCTTCGTCGCTGATGGCGAGGGGCAGGCTCACGGGGTTGGCACTCATGTGACCTCAGTCCGCGCGCACGCGCTTGAGCGCGAGATCGGCGGCGAATTGAATGTAGGGCTCGTCGCCGAAGCGGTCCTTGAGCGCGTGCAGGGCGGGAACAGCCTTCTCCGAGCCGACCTCGCCGAGCAGATCGACGGCGGTGGCGCAGACGTTGACATGGGCGTCCTCGGCGATGACCCGGATCAACCACTCCTCGACCTGGGGGTGGCGCAGGGACTCAAGGACATTGACGGCGAAGATGCGCACGTCCGGGTCCGGGTCCACCAGCAGCCGGCCCATCCAGGGCGCGACTTCGTCGGGCAGTTGCTTCATCGCCTCGATGGCGGCATTGCGCAACATGGTGTTGTCGCTGCGCAGGCAATCGGTCAGGCCGGCCACCGCGCGCTCATCGCCGATGCGGGTGAGGCTGGTGAGTATCACCTCGATCACGCTGGGTTCGCTTTCAACCGCCAGTCGGTCCACCAGGCCGCTGGATGCCTCCGGCAGCCCGGCCAGATCGCGCGCTGCCCAACGCCGGGCGAGCGGGTCCGGATCAGCCAATGCCGTCAGCAACCCTGGCAGATCGCGCGGGCGCTGCCGCTCATCAGCGCTGGCGGCGGCGTTGGAGGTGGTTTTTTTCAGGGCCATAGGGGCGTCCCCAGTTGAATATTATTCGCGTCAATCCATCAAAAGAATGAGAACTTTGGTATCAGCTAGCGATCCCGCTACCCTCGTTCCCACGTTCCAGCGTGGGAGCCAGGAATTCGCCCCTACTCATGACCGCGCTGCCCAAATCTGAATCTGCCCGGCGATGCGCTCGGCGGGCAGGGTCAGGGTGGCGCCGCCGCGTTCAATCAACTCCGCTGGCATGCCAAAGACCACGGCGGTTTCGGCGGATTCGGCGATGGTGCGGGCACCACGCTTTTTCAGTTCAGCGAAAGCATCGGCGCCGTCATAGCCCATGCCGGTGAGCATCACGGCAATCAACCGCGCCGGATCACAGTGCTCGAGGGCCGAGCGGCCGAGCAGCTCCACCGAGGGATGCCACAGGAAATCGGGATTCTCCGGGCGCACCAAGACGGTCAATTGGCCGTTGCGACGCGCCAGCAGCAGGTCGGCGCCACCGCGTCCTATGTAAATATTGCCGGGTTCGACCGGTGTGGGGCGGTTGACTTCGGACACGCTCAGGGCGCACAGAGCGTCCATACGCTCGGCGAATGGCCGGGTGAAGCTCGGCGGCATGTGCTGAGCGACCAGCACCGGCAGCGGAAAGTCGGCTGGCAGCAGCGGCAGAATGTCCTCGAGCGTGCGTGGTCCACCGGTGGAGACGCCAATCAGGACCAGGGCATCGGCTTGGCCGCTGCCGCGCCTGACGATGCCACGCGCGGCGGACTCGCGCTCGGGTGCGCGGGTGACCTTGGTGTTGGAACCGCCGCGAATCCGCGCGGCCAGGCCGCGACTGGTGCGCAGTTTCGCCCGCGCGGCGGCACGCACCTTGGCGATGACCTCCTGTTCGATCTTCACCATCGACAAGGAGATGGTGCCGTCAGGCTTGGGGATGTAATCCACCGCGCCCAGGTTCATGGCCTCAAGCGTGGCCATGGCGCCCTTCTCGGTGAGCGAGGAGACCATGACCACGGCGACCGGGCGCTGCGCCATCAGCAGGGACAGCGCCGTCAGCCCGTCCATCTCCGGCATGTTGATGTCGAGGGTAATGACATCGGGCTCGAAGGCAAGATTCTCCTCCACCGCCTCGCGCCCGTTGCGCGCGAGACGAATCTCGAAGTCGCCCTCGGCCTGGAAGATGGTATTGAGCTGGCGGCGCATCAGCGCCGAGTCATCGACGATCAGGAGCTTAATCATTTTTAGGGATTAGGGGCGAGGGGTTAGGGGCTGGTGGTTAGGGGCTGGTGGTTAGTAATGATTGGCTAGGGGCTGGATAGATTCGATAGTCGGTTGTTGTGTTTAACGATTCAGGAAAATACTTGATGGCAAAGGTGTTGCGCGAAAGAAGAAGCCTGCATTCATTATCCGCATCAGCCGAGCACTGCCAACTGACCCCTCGGCTCTTAGCACTCGCCCCTAACCCCTCGCCCCTGCTTCACCCCCCAATCGCCGCGAGCTGATCACGCTGATCATCGCCAATCAGCCACGCCGGCTCGATCAACTGAATCATGCGATTGCTCTTCTCTAGATTGGCCACACGAGCGAGCAGACGGGCCTGTTCGGGCGAGAGCTGCGGCGAGGGCTCGATGGCGGATTTGGGAATCTTGAGCACCTCGGCGACCGAGTCGACGATGAAGCCGGTGCGCAAGCCATTGAGCAGGAACACCATGATGCGCTGGCGGTCGTTGCGCTCGGCCTTGGCCAGACCGAAGCGGCGGCGTTGGTCGATGACCGGCAGCACGGCGCCACGCAGATTGATCACGCCCTCGACAAAGCTCGGCGCCTTGGGTACATGGGTGAGTTGCTCGGGCACGCGCACGATTTCCTGCACGCTGGCGATGGGCACACCGTATTCCTCCTTGTCGAGGCGGAACACCACCACTTGCTCCTCGTCGTCATTGTCGTTGTCGCCGGTGTCGAGGTCTTCGTCCAGCGTGCTGTCGTCCTCGCGCATTTGCTCCACGGTTTCCAGGGCCTCCTGAACGCTTTCATGACGGAAGAGATGGTCGGTCGAGACGATGGAGACCAGCCGCTTGCCGTCATCGAGGCGGCAGATCTCGCCGATCTCGGCCACGTCGGCCGAGGCGGCCATCAAGCGCGGCATGGGATCGACCGCCGAACGGGCCACGCGCAGCACTTCGTTGACGCAATCCATGGCGAGACCAACCGAGACCTCGCCCAGGCGAATCACCAGGATGCGGCTGTGCTCGTCGGCGTCGCGCGCCGGGAGGCCGAACAGGCAGCGCAGGGAGACCAGCGGCAGCAGGCGGTTGCGCAGCGTCATGACCCCCAGCACATGGGCCTCGGCGCGCGGAACGCGCACCAGGGTCTCGGGGAACTGCACGATTTCCTGCACGTTCTCGATAGGGACGGCGTACTCCTGCTCGGCCACCTCGAAGCTGACCAGTTGCAGCTCGTCGCTGTTTTCATCCTCGTCGCCGGTGGCGTCATTCGCGTCCAGGCCGGCAGCGACGCCGGGGCCGCCATGCTGTTTCGCGGCGGCGGCGATGGCGGCGAATTCATTGGCGATCAGCGCCTCGAAGTCCATCACCATGACCATGGGGTAGCCGCCAGCATCCTTGAGCAGCCCGGCGAGTAGATCGGTGCGCACCGTGGTGGTCAGGGCGCCGACATCCTGAATGCGAGCGGTTTCGACGCCAACCACGCTGGCGACGCGATCCACCACGAAGCCGAGCGGCTGGCCAAGGTCGATGACCAGGGCGCGGGTGGAGTCGTCGGCGTCGCGCTCGGGGAAGCCGAACAGCCGCCGCAGGCTGATGATGGGCAGCACCTTGCCGCGCAGATTGGCTAGCCCTTCCAGGGTGGGCGGAGCCAGGGGTACGCGCACCACGTCCGGCACGCGGATGATTTCCTGCACCGGGGTCATGTCGACGGCGAAGATTTCCTCGCCGCATAAAAAGATGACGAATTGGCGGATGTCGCTGTCGTTCAGGTCCGGGTCGGTGGCCGGGTTGGATTCCGGGCTGGATTCCGGGGTGGGAACCGCGACCGGGGGGGCGCTGGCCTCGGCGGCGGTGGCGACGGTGTCGAGCGTCTCGTTGCTCATGGGATTCTCCCGCGCTATCAGGGTTGACCTTCAGGTTGCCTTCAGGGTCTGGCGGTGGGACCGTGAGGCCCCAGCGCGGGTTTAGGCACTCTGTAACTCGTCGGCCAGGGAGGCGATTTCCTCGATGGCGGCGGCCAGTTCCTCGGCGCCCTGCGATTGCTGCTTCGACGCACTCGAGGCCTCGGTGGCGGCCTTCTCGGCCTCCTGCGCGGCGGCGGAGATCTGATCCACGCCGGTTTTGACCTGGGCGATGGCGGCGGCGATCTCGGCGGCGGCGGCGAGAATATCGGCGGTGCCGCGTTGCACCACGCCAACATCGGCCTCGATGGTTTCCAGGCCGCTGGTGATGGACTTGGCCTTGGCCGCCTCGGCGGTGGCGGAGGCCATGATGTCCTCGAGATCGCGCCCGACCACGTTGATCTGATCTTGCACAGCTTTCACCAAGTCCTTGATGCGATCGGCATTCTCGGCCGAGTCATGGGCCAGGTTGCGGATGTCGGTGGCGACCACCACGAAACCCTTGCCAAACTCGCCGGCACGCGCGGCCTCGATGGAGCCATTGACCGCCAGCATATTGGTCTGGATGGACACCGTTGTGATGGCATCGACAATCTTGTCGATACGCCGCGAAACTAGCTCCAGATCCTTGATCTGCTTGAGGCTGGCGCGCGAGGCGGTGACGGACTCAGAGACGCCGTTGATCAGGCTGTCGACACTGGTCTTGTTGGTTGTCAGTAGATCGGTGATGGACTTGACCTTCTCGGCCGCGCCCTGGGCGCGCTGCTGGGCGACTTCCAGGCCTTTTTCGATCTGCGCCACGGCGGAGGCGGACTCCTCGGTGGCCGAGGCTTGCACCTGGGCGCTTTTGCGAATCTGCTCAATGGCGGCCATGATCTGGCCGCTGGAGCGGTTGATCTCCTGCACCGCGGAGGACAGTTGCTCGGCGGCTGAGGCCACTTCCTCGGCGCTCTTGGCGATGTCGGTGGAGTTCTTGAGCTCCTCGGCCAGCTCGGAGAGGTTCTGCGCCGCCTGTTCGCACTCGGCCAGCGCCTGGGTTTGTTCGGCGATGGTCTTGGCCGATTCCTCGGAAGCGGCGGATTGCTCCTCGGCGGCGGCGGCGATTTCCTCGGTGCCCTTCAAGGCTTGCAGCGCGGCGGCACCCGACTGCTGGGCGCCGGCGGCGATTTCCTGAATGCCCTCGGTGATTTCGAGAATATCGGCACGAATCTGCCCGAGCTGGGCATTGATCGCCTTGCCGTTTTCCACCTCGGCCTGCACGGATTCCGCCGAGGTGTTGATGCCCTCGGAAATTGTCTTGACCTCGCCCTGAATCTGCCCGACCAGATCCTGAATCTGCTTGGCGCTCTTCTCCGAGGTCTCGGCCAGGGTGCGCACCTCATCAGCCACCACGGCAAAACCCTTGCCATGCTTGCCGGCGCGTGCCGCCTCAATGGCGGCATTGAGCGCGAGCAAGTTGGTTTGATCGGCAATGCGGGCCACCGCCTTGACGATGTCGCCGATATTGGCTGCTTGCTGTTCCAGTTCGGCGACCATTTTCACCGAGTCGCCCTGGCGTTGCGCGGCGATGCCGACATTGCTGATTAGCCCGCTGACCTCATCGCCCACCTTCATGATCAGCACCTGGGAGGCTTCTACTTTGGTCTGGGAGGTGTTGGCATTCTCCATTTGCCGGCTCAGCGCGGTGTTCACTTGCTTGAAGGCGGCCAGCGACTCCTGCGCGGCGCCCGAGGCTTCCTCTGCGCCGGTGGCGATTTGGTCGGAGGCGCGCTTGAGTTCCTCCGCCGCCGAGGCCGCCTCATTGATGCCCGAGGCGAGCTGCGTGGTGGCCGAGGCCACCCGTTCAGCCGCTTGCTGCTGCTTGGCCAGGGTACGCGCACGCTTGCGCTGTGCCTCGGCGTCGCGCGCGGCGGCGGCATTGGAGCGGGCGTCCGTTGACCCGGCGGAAACGGCGGCGGATGCGGTGGAGGAGTTCTTCACAAGTGCCATGGGTTGTATCCTGCGCTGATGAGTGACGATGCGGGTTTAAGCAATAACGAAGCCAGGGAGGCAAAAATGGACCAATATCGGCCAGTTGCGTCACGGGGATGAGTCAATGGAGCGTTGTGCTGGGTTGTTGTCAGGGTAAGGCTGTCAAAAGATTAACGGTTTGGCGTCGTGATTCGGCCGTGCCTCTGACCGCGGCCGCTTTGTGAGGCCAAGATGGGCACCAAGGCTCGCGGAGGGTATTCAATCGACGGTTTAGTTGTTGAGAGCGCACCCGGGTTGCTCGATCCCATGCCGCCATGACCGGATTGAACCTATCGGGTGGGAGGATGTTGCAGCGTACGTCAGGATCAGGGACGACACGGGCCGGGGGGCGGCTGGACGAACGGCCGATTCACGCGCGCTTACCTTCATTGAGTTTAGTCCAGCGCGCGGTCTTTGCGGAAAATCAGTGCGAAATCGTCAAGCTGGTCATTTCCAATCCCGCCTGTCACTTGCCGAGGCTGTTGGATTCTTGGCGCACGCCGGCCGCTGGCTGGCGACTTTTTGACGCGCGGCCGATTTAGATTTCGGCTTTGGCGTGTGAATCCCGCATAATGACGGACTTGGCTCGTGCCGCGTGGCAGGCTTGTCGGCACAAGACAAGAGTACCAAGGTGGCCAGCGCCAAACCCGCTGCAAACTTGGCAATGCTTAGGTCTTGTGTTCCCTTTTTTCGCCGCCGCTTTCACTCGCAGGATTTCATCAGGATGCATCACCTCGAACTCACCGATTCTCTCCGTCTCATTCTCGACGCCCGCCATGCCGACCCCTTCAGCGTACTGGGCCGCCATCCCTCGCCCGAGGGGGTGGTGGTGCGTGCCTTCCTGCCCGGCGCCGAGGAGGTGCGCATTGTCGAGTGCAAGCAACCCATGACCCGCATCGAGGGGACGGATCTCTTTGTCTGGGAGGGTCCGGCCAGCTTCGTGCCCGAACGTTATCAGCTTGCCTGGCAGGTTCCGGCCAGGGCGAGCCTGGACGACACGGATGAAAGCGACGCGGCGGACACCTCCAGCAGCGCGACCGAGGCCAGCGCGCATCAGCGATACGATCCTTACTGCTTTCCCTCCCAGCTTCCGGATTTCGACCTACATCTGTTTGGCGAGGGCAAGCACTGGCATGCCTATCGGCTGCTCGGCGCGCGCGAACATACAGCCGATGATGTCACTGGCGTGCTCTTTTCAGTCTGGGCGCCCAATGCCGAGCGCGTCAGCGTGGTCGGCAACTTCAACGGTTGGGACGGGCGCCGCCATCCGATGCGGGTACACGGTAATGGCGTCTGGGAGCTGTTTATCCCGGGCCTGGCGGCCGGGGAACTCTACAAGTACGAGGTGCGCGCGCGCGGCGGTTCCATCGGCTTGAAGACGGACCCCTATGGGCGCTTTTTCGAGGTGCGCCCGCAGACAGCCGCCGTGGTTGCCGCCCCCGATACCTTCGACTGGCGGGACGGGGACTGGATTGCCCGACGCGCCGAGCACGATTGGATGCGCACCCCCATGGCCATCTATGAGGTGCATCTTGGCTCCTGGCAGCTCGGCGCCAATGGCGAGTTGCTCAATTACCGCGAGTTGGCGCGCAAGCTGGTGGACCATGTCCAGAACATGGGCTTCAATTACATCGAACTCCTGCCCATTACCGAGCATCCCTTCGATCTGTCCTGGGGGTATCAGGCCACCGGCTACTATGCGCCCACCAGCCGTTTCGGCACCCCGGATGATTTTCGCTGGTTTGTCGATCACTGCCATGCCAATGGCATTGGGGTGATTCTCGACTGGGTGCCAGCGCATTTCCCAAAAGATGCCCATGCCCTGGCGCGCTTCGATGGGACCGCCCTTTATGAACATGAAGACCCGCGCTTGGGGGAGCATCTGGACTGGTCGACCCTGATCTTCAACTTCGGTCGCAACGAGGTGAAGAATTTCCTGATTTCAAGCGCGCTCTTCTGGCTCGAGGAGTACCACATCGACGGGCTGCGGGTGGATGCTGTCGCCTCCATGCTGTATTTGGATTATTCCCGCACCGACTGGGTGCCGAATCGCCATGGCGGGCGCGAGAATCTCGAGGCCATTGATTTTCTGCGCGAACTCAATGTCATCACCCACGACCAGGTGCCAGGGGCGCTGATCATGGCCGAGGAGTCGACCTCCTGGCCACAGGTGACCCGCCCGACCTATTTGGGCGGCCTGGGCTTTGATCTGAAATGGAACATGGGTTGGATGAACGATACCCTGCGCTATTTTGGCGAGGATCCCGTCCATCGCAAATACCATCAGGACAGCCTGACCTTCAGCATGCTCTATGCCTTCACCGAGAACTTCCTGCTGCCCTTCTCGCATGATGAGGTCACGCATGGCAAGCGCTCGCTGCTCTATCGCATGCCGGGGGATGAATGGCAGCGCTTTGGCAATTTGCGCCTGCTCTATACCTATATGTATACCCACCCGGGCAAGAAGCTTTTATTCCAGGGCTGCGAGTTCGGCCAGGGCGAGGAATGGGACTGCACCAAGGTGCTTGATTGGTATGTGCGCGAGTATCCGCTGCATCAGGGTATCAGTGAGCAAATTCGCGTACTGAATCGGCTGTATCTGGCGCATGCCCCGCTGCACGAGCAGGATTTTGACTGGCGGGGCTTTGAGTGGATCGACTGTCATGATGCCGAGAATTCGGTGCTTATCTATCAGCGCAAGAGCGGCGGGGAGCCGAAAGACCCAGGTGCCGAGCATCTGGTGGTTGCCTTGAATTTCACCCCAGTGCCGCGCGATGGTTACCGCATTGGCGTGCCGGTGCTCGGGCGGTATCGGGTGCTGTTCAACTCCGATGCATCCCAGTATGGCGGCTCGGATTATTGGAAAGCGCCCGAGCCCATTCAGGCCGAGGCCGTGCCCTGGATGAATCGCCCAGCCTCGTTGGTGGTCTCGCTGCCGCCATTGGCGGGGATCATTCTGCAACCCGAGCCTCCGTCGGAGACGGCCTCCGAGTTCTCCGATGGCGAAGCCGCGGCTGAAACAGCCGTTGGCGAGGATGCCTGAGACCAATTGACCCCAACAGCGGGTGCCGAAGGTGATCGGGCGATGATCAGGAGGGGCCTTGATCATAAAACGGGCCGCTCCCACGAATCCTGGCTCAGCGAGGCGATTGGCTATGATCACGGCCATCAGGAGGCGATCACACCCCGCCCGCAACTCACTGCCAAACAGACTTAACGATTCAGGACAGCAGTCATGGTAAAAAAGGCAAGCCCTAAGTCATCGAATGCCCGCGGGGCGAATACGGGCAAGAACGCGGTTGAGGATTTGGGCCAGGGTCCGGAGGCCACTCCTGTTGGCGCGGGCACGGAAAGTCCCGCGGCCAAGAGCACATCCGCGCCTAGGATGGGCGCGACCCAATCTCAAGCCGCCCCTGAAATTGGGCTTGAAGCCCGCCCTGCGTCAGAGCCTGTCGCCGGATCCAAAGCTGGGGCTGACGCCAAGCCAGAAGAAGTGGAAGGAACCTCATCCGCCCCCACAACCGCCCCCGCAACCGTCAAGTCATCGACCGCTGATCAGGCCGAAATGGCGACCGCGAGCACTCCGTCTAAAGTGTTACGCGTGGAAGAAAACACGAAATTAGCGGATCGCGATCAGTCGGTGGCGACCAAGGCCGATGCTGAATCAGGCAATGCCAAGGCCGCAAAGACCGAGACCAAAGCGTCCCAGGTGGGTGGGCCGAACAAATCGCCGCCGCAGGCGCAGCCGTCATCGGGGCTATCATCCACGCATCAAGCCCAGTCCTCATTCAAGCATGCACCCAAGTCCCCATCCAAGCCGGCCCGGGCATCGGAGTCTGCATCCGCGCCGTCTGCCGATCTGAAACCAGAATCCGAAGCGGCACTTGAATCGGCATCCGAGCCAGCGCAAGCACCTACCCCAGAGCCCGAAACGCCGGCATCCCATTACCCGCCGCGTCCGAGTCTCTTTATTGTCCATATCACGCCCGAGATGGCTCCCGTGGCCAAGGTTGGCGGCTTAGCCGATGTGGTCTTTGGCCTGTCGCGCGAACTGGCGATTCGCGGGAATCATGTCGAAATTATTTTGCCCAAGTACGACAACCTGCGTTACGACCATATCTTCGAGATGCACCAGGTGTTCAATGATCTCTGGGTGCCCTGGTACGACGGGGCCATTCATTGCACGGTGTATTTTGGCTTTGTGCATTCACGCAAATGCTTTTTCATCGAGCCGCATTCACATGACAATTTCTTCAATCGCGGCAGCATTTACGGATTTAATGACGATATTCTGCGTTATGCTTTCTTTTCGCGCGCGGCCATTGAGTTTTTGTGGCAGGCCGGCAAGCACCCCGACATCATTCACTGCCATGACTGGCAGACGGCCCTGGTGCCGGTGTATCTCTATGAGTTTTATCAGCAACTCGGCATGACGCACCCCCGTGCTTGCCTGACGATTCATAATTTCAAGCATCAAGGCATTACCGGCGCGGAGGTGCTGCGCGCCAGCGGACTCCATCGACCCGAGCACTTTTTTGACCGCCTGCGCCTGGGTGACGACCATCATCCCAATGCCATCAATCTGCTGAAGGGTGGCATTGTGTATTCAAACTTTGTCACCACCGTCTCGCCGCGCTATGCCTTCGAGACCAAGGACCAGGGCCAAGGCTTCGGCTTGGAGTCCAGCCTGCATACCCATCACATGAAATATGGTGGGGTGGTCAATGGCATTGACTATGACGTCTGGAATCCGGAGATTGATCATTATATTCCGGTGCGCTATGGCATCGAGAATCTGGATGGCAAATACGACAACAAGCGCGCTCTGCGCCATCGGCTCATGCTGGCCGACAATGAAAAGCCCCTTGTTGCCTTTATTGGCCGGCTCGATCCACAAAAAGGGCTGGAGTTGGTGCGCCATGCGATTTTCTATGCGCTCGAGCGTGGTGCTCAATTTGTCCTGCTTGGCTCCAGTCCAGATCATCGCATCAACAACGATTTCTGGGGGCTGAAACGCATGCTGAACGACAGCCCCGACTGCCATCTGGAAATTGGCTTCGACGAGGAGCTCGCCCATCTGATCTACGCCGGCGCGGACATGATGCTGGTGCCGAGTCAGTTCGAGCCCTGCGGCCTGACGCAACTGATCAGCCTGCGCTATGGCACCATCCCGGTGGTGCGCACCGTCGGCGGCCTGGCGGATACCGTCTTCGACAAGGACTATTCCGAGCGTCCGCTGCACGAGCGCAACGGCTACCGCTTTGACAACTACGACACCCTGGGACTCGAATCCGCCTTGGGCCGGGCTCTGGCCTGCTACTACAACTTCCCCGAGCACTTCCGCGAGTTAATCAAAAACGCCATGCGCTGCGACTACTCCTGGAACCGCCCCGGGCAGGATTATCTGAACATCTACGATTTCATCCGCAACCGCTGAGCCGCTGAATGGCTGAACAAGGCTCGGCCTCCAGTCGCGGCGAATGCATGCGCCGCTTCTGTCGCGTGCCGCCGCCCCGCTTGAGCTTCATTTGCTCAGGTCTGATAATACGAAAATTTTTGTGAGCGCCTATCCGGTCCCGACGCGTTCCAGCGAGCGCTATCGCATCGCGTGCCAGCAGACCGGGTGACAACGGAATTTAAAACAACCCATGAAGATCGGAATTCCAGCCGAAACCCTTGCCGGCGAGAAACGCGTCGCCAGCACTCCGGATGTGGTCAAAAAACTCGTCGGCAAGGGCTTCTCCGTCCTGCTTGAGCAGGGTGCCGGCACCGCTGCCAGCTACCTGGACCAGGCCTATCAAGATGCCGGCGCCGAGACCGTCGACACCGCCGCCTGCTTCGCGGCTGACTTGGTGCTCAAGGTCCGTCGTCCAAGCCAGCAAGAAGCGGAGCGGCTGCAATCCGGCGCCACCCTGATCAGCCTGATCGAAAGCTGTGCCGGCATGGGATCAGAAGACGAACTGATCCAGACCACGGTCGCGCGCGGCGTCAATCTGCTCGCCATGGAGCGCATCCCGCGCATCTCCCGCGCCCAGTCGATGGACGCGCTGTCCTCGCAGAGCAATATCGCCGGCTATCGCGCCGTGATCGAGGCCGCCGCGCACTATGGGCGCTTCCTGCCGCCGATGATGACCGCCGCCGGCTCGGCCAAGCCTGCGCGCCTGGTGGTGCTGGGCGCAGGTGTCGCCGGTTTGCAGGCCATCGCCACCGCGCGCCGCCTGGGCGCCGATGTGCATGCCTATGACGTGCGCCCGGAGACGAAAGAACAAATCCAATCGCTCGGCGCCAAGCCGATTGAACTCGACCTCGGCGAGGAAGGCTCGGGCGAGGGCGGCTATGCCAAGGAACTCTCGGACGCGGCCAAGGCGCGCCAGCAGCAGTTGCTCGCCGATGAACTGGCCAAGGCGCAGGTCATCATCACCACGGCGCTGATTCCCTGTCGCCCGGCGCCCGAGTTGATCACGCCCGAGGTGGTCGAGCGCATGCGTCCCGGCTCGGTCATCGTCGACCTGGCCGCCGCCAATGGCGGCAACTGCAAGCTGACCGAGCCTGACCAGATCGTCGAGCACCATGGCGTGCGCCTGATCGGCCACACCAACTATCCGTCCATGGTCGCCGCCGACGCCAGTGCCTTTTACGCGCGCAATCTGCTCAATCTGTTGGAGATTATGGTCGAACCGGGCGAGTCCGGGCCGACACTCAAGGATTTCGAGGCCGATGAGATTACCCGGGCGATGCGGGTAAACTAGGGGCTGTTATCTTTGTGGGGTGTGAACATGACTCAAGATATCACTCATCTGGTTCTGGAGCATCTGCCTGCCATTCGTTCCGATATGGATGAAGTCAAACAAGGGGTGTCCAGTCTCGAACGACAGATGGCCGCGATGGGGCAGCAACTCGCGGAGCTGACAGCCGCCGTGCAAGGCAACAAGCGCAATAACTCAATTTAACCAACAGTCTGGAGCCCAACCGGATGTCCGAATCCATCATCGCCCTCTATGTCTTCGTGCTCGCCTGCGTCATTGGCTACTACGTCATCTGGGGCGTCACCCCGTCCCTGCACACGCCGCTGGTGGCCCTGACCAACGCTATCTCCGGCATTGTGCTGGTCGGCGCACTGCTGGTCACGGGGGCGGAAAACGCGGGCTGGTTCGCCAAAACGGTGGGTTTCCTTGCCGTGTTGCTGGCCAGTATCAATGTCTTTGGCGGTTTTCTGGTCACCCACCGGATGCTGTCGATGTTTAAGAAAAAGAAATAAGGATTGCGCTTCATGGATCTCTGGCTCCAATTCAAGCAAGCCGCTGGTCATGCCCTGGGCGAGGTGCTGACCTCCGGCCTGTCAGTCAATGCCCAAGCACTGGCCTATCTGGTCTCGGCGTTTTTGTTCATCCTCGCGCTCAAGGGCCTGACTCACCCGGCGACGGCGCGGCGTGGCAATCTCTACGGCATGCTCGGCATGCTGATTGCCATTGTCGCTACCCTGGCCGGCGCCGAGGTGATGTCCTATTGGCTGATCGGCGTCGCGGTCATCCTGGGCGCCATCATCGGCACGGTGATTGCCAAACGCATCCAGATGACCGACATGCCGCAACTGGTGGCTGCCTTGCACAGCTTTGTCGGCATGGCGGCGGTGTTAGTCGCTATCGGGACCTTCCTTAATAAGCGCGCCAGCGGCGATCTCAATGCGCTGCTGATGGGTGAACTGTCCGCCGGCATCGTTATTGGCGCCATTACTTTTACCGGCTCGGTCATTGCCTTTGGCAAATTGCAAGGGCTGATCAGCGGCAAGCCGGTCAAGTTCTTTGGTCAGCATCTGCTCAATGCGCTCATTGCCATCGCCACCATCGCGCTCGCCGTGCAGTTCGCCCAGACCGGCGCCATCTGGGCGCTGATCTTGATGACACTGCTGGCCTTTGTACTTGGCGGGACGCTGATTATTCCCATTGGCGGCGCCGACATGCCGGTGGTCATCTCCATGCTGAACAGCTACTCGGGCTGGGCGGCGGCGGCAACCGGCTTTACCCTGCACAATAAGCTGCTGATCATCGTCGGCGCTTTGGTCGGCTTCTCCGGCGCCATTCTGTCCTTCATCATGTGCCGGGCGATGAACCGCAGCATCATCAATGTCATCTTCGGCGGCTTCGGCTCCGATGACAGCGGCGGCGACAGCGCCGGCGCGGTGGCGGCGCAGAAGGGTGTGAAATCCGCCTCGGTCGAGGACGCAGTCTACTGGATGGAGGACGCCGGCAAGGTCATCATCGTGCCGGGCTACGGCATGGCGGTAGCCCAGGCGCAACATTCCATCAAGGACATGATGGAACTGCTGCAGGCGCGCGGCGTGGAAGTGAAATTCGCCATCCACCCGGTCGCCGGGCGCATGCCGGGACACATGAACGTGCTCTTAGCCGAGGCCGACATCCCCTACGACCTGGTGCTGGAAATGGACGAGATTAACCCTGAGTTCCAAAGCGCCGATGTCGCCCTGGTGGTGGGCGCCAATGATGTGGTCAACCCGGCGGCGAAGGAGGACAGCACCAGCCCTATCTACGGCATGCCCATCCTTGAAGCCGGCAAGGCGCGCCAGGTCTATTTCCTCAAGCGCTCGATGCGCCCCGGCTACTCAGGCGTGGATAACCTGCTGTTCTATCAGGACAACACCTCGCTGATTTTTGGCGATGCCAAGGACAGCATCGATGGCATGGTCAGCGCGTTAAAGGGGGGCGGGCATTGAGTGCGCATCAAATCGATGCCGATCCCGAGTTTTGACAGTTTTATTGACCCGCTGCTTCGCCTGCTGACCGAGCACCCAGGTGGCTTGGCGACAGCCGAAGCACAGCGGCTCCTTGCGGAACAGTTTGCTATCGGACCGGACCAAAAGCGGGAATTGCTTCCCAGCGGTACCTATCCTGTCTATAAAAGCCGGATTGGCTGGGCGCATGATCGTCTAAAGCGCGAGGGACTCTCGAGCAGTCCCAAGCGAGGCTTTTGGCAAATCACTGACAAGGGAATCGCTTATGCCCGCGCGAATCCAAAACTTTGCGCGGATGAACTCAAGCGTCTCGCCTATCCCAAGCAACGCACAGCACCCTTGGCGAGTGATGAATCGCCTGAAGGATCGCCGCCCAATGATTCAGTCGGTGTCGACAGCCTTCTGGGAACACCAGATGACCGCATCGGCAGCGCTTTATCCGAGATTGAAGACAGCCTCCGGACTGACTTGCTTGCCAGAATTCGCAACAGGGATCCCGAGTTCTTCGAGGGCTTGGTGCTAAAGGTGCTGCGCGCCATGGGTTACGGCGCCGATGAAGACTCCTTGGAGCAAAGTGGCGGACCCGGCGACGACGGCATTGATGGCGTCATTTCCCTGGATCGACTTGGACTCGACAGAGTCTATGTTCAGGCAAAACGCTATGCCGAGGATCGGCCCATTACCAAAGAAGCGATCCATGGCTTTATTGGCGCGCTGCACCTTAAAGGTGCAAACAAAGGTGTCTTCATCACCACCAGCCGGTTCACCGCTGGAGCCGCTAGAGCCGCAGCAGAGGTGCGGGCGTTAAGTCTGCGTCTGGTTGATGGGGTGGAGCTGACGCGTTTGATGATCTGCTATCAGGTCGGCGTTCGTCACGAATCCATCGCCATCCCGAAAGTTGATCTCGATTTCTGGGATGACGAATAATTCGTCAAGTAGCGCAATCAACCTGCCTGCATCCCACAATTCCCATGCCGCCAATCGAGTACGTTACCGCCGCTGTCGAGGTTGCATGAATGAGGATTCTTCACGCCTTTTGGCTCCCTGAGCCAACCGATGCCTTTGTGCAGCGCGGCGCTTTTTGGCTGTGGGTGGAGACCTTGCCGCCTGCCGGCGCCGGTTCTGAGCGCCCCCGGAAGCCTGCTCGTCAATCAGCGGCGCATCCCTTTCAATTGCCAGTTCATTCCTGGTCCGAGTTGCTTGAGGAGCTGAGCCTGACGCCCAAGTCCGCGCGTGCCGCCAAGGCGCCATTGACCACTCAGCGCATCTGGTTGCCGAGTGCGGCGGGGGCGCCCTTGCCCTCGCCCCAGCTTGCCAAATCCTGGCCTGAGCCATTGGAGAGCGACGCCGGCGAGTCCAAGGATGCGGTCGAACTCAAGCCCTGGGAGGTTGACGGCTTTCAGCTCGAATACCCGATCAAGCAACTGGCCGACATCCATTTTCTCGCCTTCTATCAGGCCGAGGGACTAGAACCAGGCAGCGATTTTCTGTTCTGGTATTGGCTGACGCAGAACCTCAAACGCCTGCTGATGCGCGACCGCTATCTTCCCGCGCTGGTTTACCGTCAGCCGCCGACGCCCAAGGGCAAGCGCAAACAGCCGCCTTATGAGATCCATGGCGGCTGGACTTGGGCCTCGGACGACTACGAGCAGCTTATTGCTAACGCGGTCGAGTGCATGCCAGCGGCTTGTGCGGCGGGCTGCGACGGACTGGCCGAGACCGAATCCCTGCTGCGTCACGCCGGCGAGGTGCTGCTCGATGACATCTTGCGTGGACTGGCCATTCCCGCCAGCTTCGCCAAGCGCTTTCAGGGCAGTCTGCTTGATGCTTGCCTGGCGCCGGCGCCGGCGGCTCGCCCTTGGACGGCGCCCGGCACTGGATTCGAGCAGTATCGGCGCTGGCATCAGTGGCGTGAGCGCATCGCGGGCGGCGGACAGGATGCGCCCTTCACGCTCGGCTTCCGGCTGGTTGAACCCCAGCGCGAGACCGATGATGACTGGACGCTTGAGTTCGTCGCCGTGCCCAAGACTGACCCCTCTCGGCGCATGGAGTTGGCCGAGTATTGGGCCATGTCCGCCAGCGAGCGCCAGGCGGCCTGTCGGCAGCTCGGCGCCGGTGTCGCGCCCTCCGCTGTCGAGACCAGCCTGCTGCTCGACCTGGGGCAGGCGGCGCGCATCCTGCCCAGATTATGGTCGGGACTCGACACCGCCACGCCCCAGTCGGTCAGGCTGGATCTGGACGCCGCCTTCCGCTTTCTGAAAGAAGACGCCTGGATACTGGAGGATGCCGGCTTTAAGGTGATTGTTCCCGCCTGGTGGACGCCCAAGGGGCGCCGGCGGGTGCGCATCCGGCTGCGCTCCGGCAAACCGCGCGAGAAAGCCTCTGGCAGCGCGGCGGGAACCGGCATTCTCAGTCTCGATAATCTCATTCAGTACCGCTATCAGCTCGCCATCGGCGATGAGGCTGTCAGCGAGGAGGAATGGGAACAACTGGTCGCCGCCAAGACGCCCCTGGTGCGCTTCCGTGGCCAATGGGTCGAGCTGGATCGTGACCAGATGCAGGAGATGCTGCGCTTTTGGCGCGAGCACGGCCAAGAAACCGCCGAGATGGATCCGCGGGCGCTGCTGCGGCGCACCGCCACCGATGATTTGTTCGAGGTCGAGCGCGACGATGCCCTGGCCGAAATGCTCGAACGGCTGCGCGACCGCGGTCAGCTCGCACCCATTGCCGAGCTGCCCGGGCTGAACGCGGAGCTGCGCGAGTATCAGAAACGCGGTGTGGCCTGGATCGAATTTCTCGAGCGCCTGAATCTTAACGGCTGCCTGGCCGATGACATGGGTCTGGGCAAAACCATGCAGGTGATCGCCCGACTGGTGCAAGAACGCGAAGCGGGCGATGGTGACACGCCCGGCCCGACCTTGCTGATCGCCCCAACCTCGGTGCTTGGCAACTGGCGCAAGGAAGTCGAGCGCTTCGCCCCGCAACTGCCGGTGCTGATCCATCACGGCTCCGAACGCGCCAGCGATGCCAAAGCCTTTAAGCAAGCCGCTGCCGGCCAAGCGCTGGTGATTACCTCCTATGCCCTGGCGCGACGCGATCAGCCCGTGCTTGCCGCGCTCGACTGGCACAGAGTCGTGCTCGACGAGGCGCAGAACATCAAAAATCCCAAGGCCGCCCAGACCAAGGCCATTGGCAAGCTGCGCGCGACCCATCGCCTGGCGCTGACCGGCACGCCGGTGGAGAATCGGCTGATGGATCTCTGGTCCATCCTGCATTTCCTGAACCCGGGCTATCTCGATACCCAGGCACGCTTTCGCAAACAATTCGAGCTGCCGGTGCAGCGCGACCAGGATCCCATCCAGACCGCCACCCTCAAGCGCCTGGTCGAGCCCTTTATTCTGCGCCGGGTCAAGACCGACAAGGCCATCATCCACGACCTGCCGGATAAGATCGAGGCCATCCAATACTGCAACCTCGGGCGCGAGCAGGCCGCGCTCTACGAGAGCGTGGTGCGCCAGGTCGAGCGCGATCTTGAAGAAAAAGAAGGCATTGAGCGCCAGGGCCTGATGCTCTCCACCCTGATGCGCCTGAAGCAAATCTGCAATCACCCGGCGCAGTTCCTGCAAGACGGCAGCCCCTTCACCCCCGAGCGCTCACACAAACTGCAACGCCTGCAGGAGATGCTCGAAGAAGTCATGGCCGAGGGCGACAGCGTGCTGATTTTCAGTCAGTTCACCGAGGTCGGCGCGGCGCTTGAACGCCTGCTGCGTCAGGACTGGCGCTTCAACAGCTTCTACCTGCATGGTGGCACCTCGCGTAGTCGCCGCGAGGAGATGATCGCGCGTTTCCAAGACCCCGAGACCGAGCCATCCGTTTTCGTGCTCTCCCTCAAGGCCGGTGGTGTCGGCATCACCCTGACCAAGGCCAACCATGTGTTTCATTTCGACCGCTGGTGGAACCCAGCGGTCGAGGATCAGGCCAGCGATCGCGCCTTTCGTATCGGTCAGGAAAAGACCGTCTTTGTGCATAAGATGGTCACGCTCGGCACCCTGGAGGAGCGCATCGACGAGATGATCCGCGACAAAAAGGCACTCGCCGGCGCCATCGTCGGCAGTGATGAGTCCTGGCTGGCGCAACTCGACAACGAAGGCTTCAAGGCGCTGATTCAACTCAATCGTGACGCGGTGGTGGACTGAACTCATGGCCCAACAAAGCAAAACCTGGTGGGGGCAACGTTTCATCGCCGCGCTCGAAGGCTGCATGGATGCCGGACGGCTCCAGCGCGGTCGCGGCTATAGCGGCGACAGCCGCATCCTCAGTTTCGATATCGCCAAGGCCCTGGTCAGTGCCAAGGTGCGCGGCAATGTGAATCCCTATTTCGGCGTCTACAAAGAACCCAAGTACAGCATTCAAATCCGCCTGACACCCATCCCAGACAAAGAGTGGAAGAAGGCCATCACGACTCTGGGCAGCAATGCCGCCCTGGTCTCACAACTCCTAATGGGCGAAATGCCCGAGCGCATCGACGAGGTTTTCGCCGGCATGCGCCTGCACTTGCTGCCGCAAAGCCGCAAGGACTTCGCCCAAACCGACTGCTCCTGCCCCGACTACGCCAACCCCTGCAAGCACATCGCCGGCGTCTACTACCGACTCGCCAGGATGCTCGACAGCGATCCGTTTCTGCTGTTTGAACTGCGTGGCCTGTCGCGCGAACACTTGCATCGGGCGCTGGCCAAGACGCCCCTGGGTCAGGCGCTGGTGGCGATGATGGACACGCCGGACGCGGCGCTGGAACCGGCAGCGTCTTTTTTCACCCGGCCCGAGCCGGTCGCCACGGCCCCCGACTATCAGGCGTTCTGGACTGGCCGCAAACGCCTGCCGAGCGAGATCGAACCCGCCACGCCGCCGGTGGTGTCGGGCATTCTGGTCAGAAAAGCAGGCGATTATCCGGGCTTTTGGGAGCGGGAGAATTCCTTCATCGAGGTGATGGAGGCCTTGTTCGAGCGGGTGCGGGTCAAAAGCAAGATGAAGTAACAATTTTCCGGCAGAGCCGGGGGATTACCCACCGGATTCATTAAAGCCGCTAGCCGGCTATGGGCTTTCGGGGCAGCAGGCCTGGGCATGGATGCGCATTGAGCTGGCTGGGATGTCAAGGCAGAGGATAAGCTTTGCTCGGACAGCTCGAAAAAAGGTAGCTTTCAGATGCCTCAAGGGCAGGCGCACAGTGAGCAAACGCGCGCGCAAGTAGAAGGATGCATTGTCAGCAATTCCATATTTCGTTTTCCATCGTCCGGTTGTCGGCCCGGTTATCTGTAGGCGCGTCATGAAGCGACTGGAAGCCGCTTCTACACGACATGAAACACCCAAATTTGGAATTGCTGATCCCTTGCTGGCAAAGCTTGGGCAGCTGCGCCGCAGGTTCTGACATCGCATGACGCCAGAGCCTGCGGCTCGTGGAGCCTGATTAGGCCGCCAGAGCCCGCGGCTCATGGCTTAGGCATCCCTTGGGACAGACGCGCGAGCAGGATTCGCAGCCGATGCAGTCGAGAACGTTTTTCAGGTTCATGACCATGCCGGGGGCTTCGTCGAAATCGTCATCGTCGAAGTCGTCATCGTCATTCAAATCGAGGTCATCGCGATCAATCAGCTCAAAGACATCACGCGGGCAAACCTTGTAACAGCGCCCGCAGCCGATGCAGTTGTTCTGGTTCAGCGCCATGATAAAGGCCGGCGTCCACTCGGTGCCGCCTCGGGTCAATCCAACAATGGTGCTCATTCGTTTACCCCCTCGAAGTTTAAAGGCCAGCGACCTCGGAATGATGACCGACCAATTCCAAGGCAACCGACAGCACCTTGTCTGCTTCGTCTTTCATCTTCGATAAGGAGGCGAAGCCGAAGCGATGTACGTCACGCAGCGCGCGATCCATCACAACTAGTTTGCCGACGATGATGAGCCCGCGGCCGAAGCCCTCGGCGCTTAAGTTGATCACGGGTGAGGCCATGAGATTGCATTCTTTTTCGATCATGGCGGCAATGGTGTTATAGAAGGCACCGAGGCGGTCCAACACCGCGGCATCGGGATTGGCCACGATGGGGATATCGCGTTTGCGCTCGGGTGTCAGGATGAAAGGGTCGAGCAACTCGGCATTGGTTTTGTTCTCCAGCCGCCCGTAGGTATCGAAGGCGCGCATCTGACGCACCAGTTCGGTACCAAAGGCGGTTTGCAGCACAGGGTCTTCGGGATCGATGGCAATAGCTTGCGAGGTCATGAAGGTCTCCAGTTGTGGTCTTGGCGGCTCCGATGGGGAGCGCGCAATTCTAGGAAGAGTCCGCCCGTGCCGGCAGCACAGACGCCGAGATGGACTTGCCGGCAGCCGCGCGGATGCGGATGAGCAGACCCCCAAGCAGGAGTCCCGCGCCCAATCCGAGCGCGGCCAATAGCACACTCAGCACATCACCTGCCATCTGCGCGCCGAGCCCAGCGCCAAGCAGCATCAGCAGCACGGGCAGCACATAGGCCAGGACAGCGGCGCCAAGCAGTGCCCCAGGAGCAATGCCAAGCTGGATGTCATCGCCTGGGCGCGGTGGCTTGGATGCGGCTGGCATGGGGAGCTCCATACGCAGTGGACTCTGTCCAAAGCGTCCGCGGCCAAAAAGTTCGGCCAGCACCGCCGTACCGCAACCCGATGCGTGCGCGCAGCCACCGCAGACCGGGCGTCGAGTGACCTCAAGATACAAGCGAGCCGGCTGGGTCGGCGTTTCCGGCAACACATCCAGCACGCGGGCGGGTTGTTCAATCATTCACACCAGCCCTCGGCTTCCATGGCGTCGAAACGGTCTTTCTCGCATCCCTTGGCGCACGGCTGATGCATGGCCATGGCGCGCGCCAGCCAGGCGCTGGGGCCATCGGCCAGTTCGCGCTGCAACTCCCGCAGCAAGGTCTTGATCAGGCTACCAGCCGGGACTTTCAGCGGCTGAATGCCCTGGGCCCGCAGCTGCCGCACCGCCGAGGCACCGACGGCCTGGCAGTAAACGGCCACACAGCCCTTGAGTGCGTCGAGCTTGGCGGAGACTTTGTCTTCGTGTCCATCCATCGCGAGCTGGCCGAACTGCACGACTTCGAGCAGCTCGCAGCCGTTGCGGTCGACCGCGTAAATGGCGAAAGCCGCCGCCGCGCCAAAATGCTGATCGACCCGACGCCGATCCGCGCTGGCAAAGGCGATCTTGACTGCCGGTTCGGCGCTGGAACGCGCAAGGGGTGCGTCGCAATGCAGCAATTTCAGTCGGCGTTCAACGGGCATTGGAGATCTCCGCGTCTGTTGGGATAGCCAGGCTCAAGCGGCCAGGCACTCAGCGGTCGGCCATTGCTTGAGCCGCGAGCGATAGGGATGAATGTCGCCCTTCTCCAGGCTCAGCATGATATTGGCCAAATCAAAGAGGGTCTGGCGCGTGCCTGTGTAGCCAATCCAGCAACGCTGGTAGCCGCCGATCAGGTCGTATTGCGGAAACCCGGCGCGCACCAGCGGAATCCCCAGCCGCTCGGCCGAGGCCGCGCCGTGAGAATTGCAGATCAGCACCTCGGCCCCGGCCGCGCGAGCGAGCTGCTCCAGATCTTCAAGATCGCCAATTTTGACCTGCGCGGTTTTGACCTCGCGCAGACAGGGCGCATTGGCCGGTGCCACGGCAGCCACTGTCTCGGCGCCCATCTCGGCAAGCAGATCACTGAACCCCAGCAGCAAATCACCATCACCCGCGATGGCGAAGCGCCCCTGGCCGAGGGAGAAATGCGCGTCCAGCATGGCATCCTGTAGCTGCGCGCGCTGACGCTCGACTCGTTCCGGCACCGGCTCGGCACTGATGTCGGCCAACGCCATGACCAGGGCATCCATGGCATCCAAACCCATCAGATGCGCAAAACGTACATCCGGCACCCCGGTGCGGGCTTTGAGCAGGTCGGCCGCCGCGTCCATCGACCGGCCAATGACCAGGGTGGCGGCCGCATCACCCAGGGTGGCCAGTTCCTCGATGAGCGTGCCGCCGATGGTCAGTGCGCTGTAGTCGGTATCGGCCAGGTGCCCGTCGAGCGCGTCGGACAAATCCGGCACCACCACCGGACGCAGTTGGAAGCGCTCCAGCAGGTCTTTGAGGTATTCGATGTCTCCCGGCGTCAATGCAGACCCAACCAGGACATTCAGCTGCCGCTTGCGGCGACCTGGACGGGTACTGGCACTGGCGGCATCTGGGACCAGATCCTCGATGATGCGACTGACGGTCTGGGCATAGCCACTTTCCAAGCAGCCCGCGAAGTCGGGCGAATGCACCGGTACGATGGCAACCTGGTCGTATCCCGGGTAGCGGGCGCGAAACTCTTTGAGCGCGCGTTTGGGGTCGGTGCCCTGGGCTTCGACCAAGCCCGTGGTCGGCACGCCGATCAGCGCTGGCTGGTGCTTCTCACAGATCGTCCGCAGCCCTTCGATCAGATTCTCGTCACTGCCCATGATGGCGCTCACCTGATCAAGCGCCGTGGTCTGCATCGGAATGGGTTCGCGGAAATGCTGGATAAAGAAAATCTTGCCAAAGGCGGTGCAGCCCTGGGAGCCATGCAGCAGCGGGATGCCGCGATTGAAGCCGAGAAAGGCCAGGGTGGCGCCAAGGGTGGAACTGGCCTTCAGCGGGCTGACGGACAGGGCCTTATTGCGTTTGACGATCTCAGCCATGAGCCACCTCTTGCGCGGTCGCGTTGGCCGACTCTGGCGCGAGTTGCCCCGACCTCGCTTCAGCCTTCACACCAGAACGCCAGGGCGGCGCGCGGCGTACCCGCGACCAGATCGGACTCGATAGTGTCACATCAAGCTGCCGCGCCAGCTCCAGCATGCCTTCATAGCCGGCATAGCCAAACTCGCGCTCCTGATTCACATCCAGAAAGGGCAAACGCGCCTTTAGCGCGGTGTATTGGTTGCGCCCGCCGGCGATCATCATGTCGACCTGGTATTTGGCACAGAGATCGAGCAGCCCGCGTGGATTGCCGTCCTCGATCATCACCGCCTCCTCGCCCATCAGCGCGCGGATGCGCGCCTTGTCGTCCTCGGTCGACTTACGCGTACCGGTCGCCACCACCGTCATGCCGAGATCCTGCAGCGCACTGATCACCGACCAGGACTTGACCCCACCGGTGTAGAGCAACACCCGCTTGCCGGCAAATTTCTCCCGCCAGGGCGCCAGTGCCTGATGGATACGCGCCTCCTCGCGCGCGATCAGCGCCTCGGTGCGGGCGCTCAGATTTGGATCATTGAGCAGCCGGGCGAAGTCGCGCAGGGCGCGCGAGACATCGGCGACGCCGTAAAAACTCCCCTCGAACCAGGGCGTGCCATAGCTTTCCCGCAGCTTGCGCGCCACATTGATCATCGCCTTGGAGCAGACCATCATATTGGCCCGCGAGCGGTGCATGGTTTGGACCTCGTGGAAGCGAGCATCACCCGAGAGCGTGCACAGCACCCGCAACCCCAACTCATCGAGCAAGGGCAGCATATGCCACAGCTCGCCGGCAATGTTGTACTCGCCGATCAGGCAAATGTCGTGGACTTTGAAATCCGCCCGTTCAATGCCGGGCGGAATGGGATCGGGCTCGCGCGTGCCGCAGACATCGCGCACCATCACCTCGCCGGCGATGCGATTGCCAAGGTTCTTGGTGCCATAAAACCCCGCCGCGTCGACCGAGATCACCGGCTTGCCCCAGCGCTGGCTGGCCGCGCGGCACAGGGCGCCAACATCATCGCCAGTCAGCGCCGGCACACATGTGTTGTAAACAAAGACCGCCGCCGGGTCATAGTTGTCAATGGCTTGCTTGATGCCATGAAACAGCCGCTTCTCGCCGCGGCCCATGATGACGTCCTGTTCAGTCAAGTCCGTGGTCATGCCGACCTTAAACAGTGTCGGCCCCGAGGAGCGGGTGCCGCGATTATCCCAGGCACTGCCGGCGCAGGCGATGGAGCCATGCACGATGTGGGCGACATCGGCGATCGGTAGCAGCGCGATTTGCGCGCCGTCGAAGGAGCAGCCGCCGGCCGTCGCCCCAGGTTTGAGCTTGGCGCAGCCGGACTTGGACTTCTGGTTATGTTCGCAGGCCGGCTCGTCGAGCAGGGCCGCGATGTCTTGTTGCTTCATGTCGACTCCTTTTGGCGCCTTGTTCCCTTGTTCAATGGACGTCGTTTTAGTGTCGTCTTACGGGAACCAGCGTCTTGATGAATCCCGTTAAGCAAAGATCACGCCATATATTCAAGGAATTGATTAGAATGAAAAAATCCAGAAACCTGCTTGTCGCAAAAGCAACAAACCACCAAAGGGGGGACGATTATCGACACTGGTTAGGAAAGTTGCCGGTTTCCGTGACGACGGCCGGCCATTTGGGCGAGTCCAATACCCCAGCTTAAGGATGCAAGGTAGCCGTTCGCACTTGCCTCTTGGGCAAGGTCGCGGGTATGTTGGCGCGGTTTGGATTTTATGCCGGGGCGATTGGAGCTTGCCTGGCAACCGAGCCGGCCGCCATTCTTCGAGACACTCGAATGGCCCGGAGTTTTTTCGATATTGAGGCCAAGCATGTCCCCAACCGATTTCTCCCCTGCCCATCCGAACTCGCGCGGACCCCAAAATTCCCAAACACGCCGGCTGCTCGATCTGCCGCTGCCGCCCGAGACCATCGCACTGCTGAGCGCCGCACCGAGCGTGACAATCGCCAGCAGGCATGATGAGCTGATCAAACTCGCGGTGCGCGACGCACCCACCGACGGCTCGCAGGAGGTCGCCTACGAGGTTCCCGGCCGCGGCCGGGTGGTCGAGGCCGAGGTCTGCCGCACCCGCAACGGCATCTGCGCGAACTATATCGAACCTTACATGCGTCGGCGCGACCCGGACTGCCTGGTGATCGGTGACGACCGCCCGACGGACAAACCAACCTTTGATGCCCGCTTTGGGGGGGCCTTCGACCCGGTGCGCGCGGCGACCTTCGACTGGCTCAAGACACAGCCACTCGCGGTCTTCGCCTTTCATGCCGGACTGCCTAGTCCAGCTACCCAGGCACTGGCGATTGTTCCGGACAATGCTGGCTTTTTCGCGCTGGGACTGGCACTTCTGCAAGGCATCGTCCCTCTGGAGGAACTGCCCGCGGACTTCCAGCCCAAGGCACTGATTTATGTCGCGCCGCCGTTTCGGCACACCCACTTCGAAGGTCGGCAGATCGTCGTTCATAATCGGCGCGAGAACCTGCACGAGCTCTTTAGCTACAACCTCTATCCCGGTCCAAGTGCCAAGAAGGGCGTTTACGGGGTGTTGCTCAATATCGGTGAGGAAGAACGTTGGGTGACCATGCACTGCGCCACGGTGCAAGTGGTCACTCCTTACGAGAATAAGGTGGTGATCTCGCACGAAGGCGCAAGCGGCGGTGGCAAGAGTGAGATGCTCGAGTATGCCCACCGCCAGCCCGACGGCACCCTGCTGCTGGGGCGCAACCTGGAGACTGGCGAGACACGCAAGTTCACCCTTCCCAAGGGCTGCGATCTGCGCCCCGTGACCGACGACATGGCGCTCTGCCACCCCTCGCTGGAGAAAGGCAACGGCAAGCTGAGCTTGATGGATGCCGAGGATGCCTGGTTCGTGCGTTGCAACCATATTGACCGCTATGGCACTGATCCGCACATCGAGGCGCTCACAGTGCATCCGCCGCAGCCGCTTTTGTTTCTCAACATACACGGAAGACCCGGCGCCACGACCCTGCTTTGGGAGCACATTGAAGACGCTCCCGGCGAGCCCTGCCCGAATCCGCGTGTGATCATTCCGCGCAAAATCATTCCCCAAGTCGTGCAAGGCGCGGTCGACGTGGATGTGCGCAGCATGGGCGTGCGCACGCCGCCCTGCACCACCGAGCGACCAAGTTACGGCATCATCGGCCTGTTCCATCTGCTACCGCCCGCCCTTGCCTGGCTGTGGCGGCTGGTTGCGCCACGCGGCCACGCCAACCCGAGCATTGTCGAGACCGAGGGCATGACCTCCGAGGGCGTGGGCTCCTATTGGCCCTTCGCCACCGGGCGCATGGTCGATCATGCCAACCTGCTGCTGAACCAAATCATCGACACCCCCGAGGTGCGCTATGTGCTGATCCCCAACCAGCATATCGGCGCCTGGGAGGTTGGCTTCATGCCGCAGTGGATCACCCGCGAGTACCTGGCGCGCCGCGGTGGCGCGCGCTTCGCCGCCAACCGCATGCGTCCCTCGCGCTGCACCTTGCTGGGCTACACGCCGGGCACCATCATGGTGGAAGGTAGCACCCTAGGTAACTGGTTTTTCGAGGTCGAGCATCAGCCGGAGGTCGGCCCAGCGGCCTATGACGAGGGCGCCGCCATCCTGACCGAGTTCTTCCACCGAGAACTCAAGGCCTTCCTTGGCCCCGACCTGCTCCCCGCCGGACAGCGCATCATCGAGTGCTGCCTCGCGGGCGGCAGCCTCCAGGACTACCAGGGGCTGCTCGATCTGCCTTGCCTTGAGCCAGACGAGGGCTGAAGGATCACCGGTGGCAACCAAAAACCACGACAGGCGCTGGAGTGTCGTCGCCGGGGCCCTGATCATTCAAGGCAGCCTGGGCGCGGTCTACATCTGGAGTGTGTTTCAGACGCCTTTGCTCGCCCAGTTTCCGCGCTGGTCGGAGACCCAGGTCACCCTGCCAGCACAATTGGTCATCGCGGTTCTTGCCTGTTCCGTGATCCTGGGCGGCTTCATCCAGGATCGGTTGGGGCCACGACTGGTGGGCAGCCTCGGCGGCCTGATTCTCGGACTGGGGCTCATCCTTGCCGGGCTGACGGGACACTTCCCGTCGGGGCCGGCACTGGCCTGGCTCATTGGCACCTATGCGGTGCTCGGCGGCATTGGCATCGGCATGGCCTACGTCTGTCCGGTCGCCACCTGCGTGAAATGGTTCCCGGATAAGCGGGGGCTTATTACCGGCCTGGCTGTCGCTGGCTTCGGCGCCGGCGCTTTTTTCTTCGCGCCCCTGGCGCAGGCACTCATCAGCGGCAGCGATTACGAACTGTTCGGCGTCGCACTCTTTCCATTGCCCCAGGCGGGTGTCTTCAATACCTTTATTGTGCTGGGTGTAATCTTTCTGCTGGCGGTGGTCCTCGGCGCCCAGTTGCTGCGCAACCCGCTGCCTGGCTATTGTCCGCCTGGCTGGACGCCGCCGTGCTCGACCAGCAGCCAGCCATCGGGCCAGAGCGATTTCACACCAGAGTCCAGACCCGAATCCAATCCCAAACCCGATTTCACACCCAATTTCAAACCGGGCAAGATGTTGCGCACGCCGACCTTCTGGTTGCTGTGGATCACCTATCTTGCCGGCAGTACCGCCGGGCTGATGGTGATCATGAAGGCAGCCCCAATCTGGAAGGCCTTCAGCCTTTCGGCAGCGGCGGCATCAGAGATTCCGGTCTCCCACGAGTACTTCGCCGATATTGCTTCGGCGGCAGCCATGGCGGTCGCCGTGCTCGCGCTCTTCAACGCCGCCGGGCGCATCCTCTGGGGCCGGGTCTCCGACAGCCTTGGTCGCAGGCCGACTTTGGTGTTGATGTTCATCCTGTGTGCACTGGTCTTATTCGCGCTTGACTGGATGCGGCCCTATCCCCTTTATCTGCTCGGCGTATCGCTGATCGCGCTGTGCTTCGGTGGCTATCTGGCCCTGTATCCGGCCATCTGCGCCGACTACTTCGGCACCCGCCACATTGGCGTGAATTACGGCCTGCTCTTCACCGCCTACGGCAGCGGTGGGCTGCTTGGCCCCTTCCTGGCCGCCGCGCTCCTGCGGACGGACGGGAGCATTCAATACCAGGCGCTGGATGCGACCGGAAGCCTCGCCACCGGCGTCTTTCAGCTCGGGGAATACAATGTCGCCTTCATGAGCGCCGGATTCCTGTGCCTGGCAGCCGCGCTGTTAACCCTTGCATTGCGCCCCCCGCAAAGCGACAAGCCCGGTTCCCGAACCTGTGCACAGGACACATTAATGAGTCATTAATTTAGGAAAGTAGAGGCCGCGCCTGCCCCGGAATATGCCCCCGCGCACAACGGACCAAGCTGTCGCCCCGGTCGATCAGGGTTTTCCCTGTTCAACCGCGTGCAAGGCCTCGGCGCGATCCGTGCCAAGATTGGCGCGGAGAAAGGCCTTGTCCATTGGCAGCTCCAGTGTCCAGCCTGTGGTCGGATCGAGAGTCACCTTGCCCTTGGTCAAGCTGAAGTCGAGCAGATGTCCAGCCGAGGCGCGATCATCGGACAGAAAGTGCAGGTGGAAGCCGGGCACATTCAGCCCTTTGACATAGCTCGGGCACCAGAAGCCGATCAAGGTGCCGGCGATCTTTTCGCGCTTGAAGTACGTCTGCTCCTTGGCGACCTCCTTGAGTGGCCGATAGGGCGGCTCCTGCGCGGGGACGCTGCGGTAGTGAATGCTGGCGAATTGGCCATCCACACGCACCGCGTAGGTCAGGTTTGGGCTCGGCAGTTCCGCTTCCAGCCAGGTTTTAAAGGCCGCGTAATCCAGCCCGGGCGGTGGTTGCAGCTGTTCGTCGGCGTCGAACCAGGTCAGGCTGATAAAAGGCGTGGCCGCGGTGCCTGGCATTTTCCGCACTGTCCCGTCAGCCGCGGCCTGGTAGATATCCCCAGCGACGAGAATCAACTCCCCATCCAAACCCGCAAAGGTGCCAAGACCAAAATCGCCATGCGTGAGTACCTCATCCAGGGTGGCCAGCGGCTGGTAGACGCCGGCAAGTAGGGCATCGATGGTGGAGACTTGAAACAGGGTGTCACGATCGGATTGCGCAACAGACGCCGTGGCTAGGAGTTGCGTGGCGAAGAAAAAGATCGCGCTGGGCAGAAACAGGCGCATGGTCGAGACTCCGAAGATTGCAGTGGCCGACGGCCGCGGTGGTCAGGTGAGTAAATCTTGTAGCCGCAGGGATTTCCCGGTATCGAGATAGGCGATCTGGGCGAGGAACACCTGCGCGGTGTTCAGTGCGTCGGAGAGCGCATTGTGCGCGGTCATTTGCGGCAGGTTATAGCTCTGGGCCAGCGCATGGAGACGAAGATCAGAGGGTCGGTAGGCCTGCTGGCGGCGTTCCAGGCTGCGTCTGGCAAGAGCCTCGGTGTCCACCACGCGCACAAGAGGCTCATCGCCAAAAAAATCGCGACAGGCGGCGGCGAGAAAGCCACGCTCAATGCGCGCATGATGGGCCACCAAAACCCGGCCGCCGAGAACGCGCAAAAAGTCGGTAAGCACCTCTTTAAGGGGTTCGCCGCGCGCGGCCTGATCATCGGTGATCTGATGAATCACCGCGCTTTCGGCTGAAATAGCCTGATCGACTTTAATCATTCGGTGCTGGGCTCCATCCAGGCGAATGCGATTACCATCGATCGGCACCCAGCCAAAGCTGAGAATCTGGTCTTTGACGGGATACAAGCCGGTTGTCTCGAAATCGAGCGCCACATAATCAGTATCGCGATATTCTTGCCTAGCACGCGGGAGTGGCTGCGCATAACAATCGCGCAGCGCCCCGAAGGGCAGGTTGTAAATGGTCCAGCGGCGGCGGGCTTCGAGCAGGACGTCGTTGTTCATGGGAATCTGGGGCAGCCGTCTTGTTGGCGGTTCCTGAATGGTGACAGCGCGGTTTCAATAGACCAGGCAACGGGAATCAGCGCGCGCCCTGGACGGCTGCTCGATTCTCCGACTTGGTCAATCCCCTGCGCATTAGGCGAAGCGTCCGGCCTGATAGCGCTGGCCGAGGGTTTCTTGCAGCGAGGCAATCAGGGTAAAGGCATCCTTCATGTGACCGCGCTCAAGCGCCGAGAGGCTATCCGGCGAGAGAAAATTATCCGCATCTACACCCGCACGGAGCTGATTGGCCTGATGGCGCACGCGCAGGGTGCCAATAAACTCGAGTGCATCAATGAGGTTAGCCGCGCCGTCGCGACTTAGCGCGGCACTGCCGGCGACCATCTGCAAACGCTCAAGGCTGTTAACATCAGGAATACCGGCTGAGAGCGCATGCACCCGAGCCATGTCGATAATGGGGACGGTGCCGCGCAGCTTGAGGTCGAATGTTTGGTCGTGATCACCGCCGCGGATCAACACAAAATTGCGGAAAAAACCCAGTGGCGGCCGGTGTTTGATGGCATTGGCCGCCATGTGTGCGATAAAAATCCTGTTTTCACTGGTTTTGCGCAGAACCTCACGCTGCAAGGTCGAGAACAAGTGTTCCGGGTCATGCAGGGCGCGCAGATCAAAAAAGACGCTCGCATTGAGCAAGGCCTGAGGTTGCGGTCGTTCAATCCAGTCAGAAAAATAATGTCGCCAGGCGGCAAGTGGCTGTCGCCATTTCGAATTGGAGGCCATCACATCGCCAGGGCAATGCACAAAGCCGCAGTCGTTCAGTCCGTTGGTGACCAGGGTGGCAAGAGACTGAAAATACCTATCCTGCTCCGGCGTGGGCGCCTCGGCGAGCAGCAGCGCATTGTCCTGATCGGAGTGTACGGATTGCTCGCGCCTGGCCTGTGAGCCACCTACCATCCAGCAGTAGGGCATTGGCGGAGGACCGAGTTCGCGCTCGGCCAATTCAAGCAACCGCTGGTTGATCGCGTCCGTGACCGCGGTAATCGCTTGGCCGACCTGATCGCCAGTCGCGCCGGAGGCCACCAGATGAATCTGTAATTCCGAAATTTTTTGCGCGGTGACAACCAGGGTTTTGAGATCTTCAGCCTTATGGATGTCGCCAACCAGATAAACGGCATTGGCACTCTGAAAGCGCACCAGATCAGAGGTTGAAATCACGCCGACCACCTGACCGTCGCGCAATACCGGCAGATGATGCACATTCAGCCGCGACATGGTGATGAGCGTCTGAAAACCCAGGGTATCCGCCGTTGTGGTGTGCAATCGTTGGGTCATGATTTCGCTGACCGGGCGTTGCGGCGATAGCCCGGCGGCCAGGCAGCGATCTCGCAAATCCCGCACCGTCAGCAGGCCCCGCAGTTGGTGATCCTCCATGATGACCAAGGAAGAACAGCGCGCCTCACTCATGATGCGCGCGGCCTGCTCGATGCTGGTGTCGGGCGTCGTGCTTACCAGATGCTCGCCGATCAGGTCTCGCACACGCACAGTCATCAGGCTGGTGCTTGAGAGGTTGCCGCGTTCCTTGACCAAGTCGATGGCGTTACGCAAACGCTCGGAAACCGACTGGTCGAAATGGGCCGCGAAGTCCGAATGTTCAGCACGCAGTCGGCCAAGCAGTTCGCACGGCAGCAGATAGATCAACGAATCTTCAGAAACAGTGCCGATGATGTTGCGCTGAACCCGCCGGTCATTGCAGGCGCTTGGTGCAGTGTCGCCCTCGGCCAGTTTGCCGATGAGATCGCCACCACGCTCACGCAGTTCAATGGCGCCGCGGCGCAGAATATAGAGCGCGGGGGTTGATTCGTCTTCGGGCGGAAAGCTTGAGCCACGCCGCAGATAGCGCACTGTCAGGCTTTTGGGCAATGCGGTGAGCGTCTCTTCCGGCAGGGCGTCAAAAGGGGGATGACTGGCCAGAAAATCGCGGATTTCAATCAGCTCAATGTCCATGGGCGCTCCGGCGAACGACGGCGGTCAAGAGCGCTCATCATGCGTCGCCGCGCGCTCCGCGTCCAGGGGCTTTGTGTGGCTGGTCGATTGTTGATTGATTTGCAGCAAAAAAAACCCCGCACCAGGGTGCGGGGCCAAGGTTAGGGTTTAGAAGGATGCCAGAGATTAATGATCAGTGATTAGTGATCAATGATCCAGGGCCGCGCTAATGTGCGGAGCCGCTCCCGCGCCACGTGGCACGCGGACATCCTCGACCAGGGTCTGGATGTGCTCCGGCGGCGCCACCGTCAGACGCGAGACAATCAGCGCCACGGCGAAGTTCACAATGGCTCCGACGGCACCGAAGGCGTTCGGCGAGATACCGAAGAACCAATTTTCCTTCATGCCCATCATGAACTCAGTGCCGGGGATGAACAGAATTCCCTCGTGCTGGAACACATATAGCATGGTGACCGTGATGCCTGCCACCATGCCCCAGATGGCGCCGGTGTTGTTCATGCGCTTGTCGAAAATGCCGAGCATCAGTGCCGGGAAGATGGACGAAGCCGCCAGACCAAAGGCGATGGCCACGGTTGCCGCCGCGAAACCGGGTGGATTCAAGCCCAGCAAGCCGGCCACGACGATAGCGCCGGCCATGGCGACGCGGCTGGCATTCAATTCGGCCTTTTCTGAAATGTCGGGTTTGAACACGCCTTTCAGCAGGTCATGGGAGATGGCCGAGGAAATGGCCAGCAGCAAACCAGCGGCGGTGGAGAGGGCCGCCGCGAGACCGCCGGCCACCACGAGGGCGATGACCCAGTTCGGCAGTCCGGCGATTTCTGGATTGGCCAGCACCATGATATCGATGTCGACCGTGACCATTTCGTTGCCTTCCCAGCCATAGTCTTTCGCGGTGTCGGCAAAGTCGGCGTTCTTGTCGTTGTAGTACTGAATGCGGCCATCCTCGTTTAAGTCCTCGAATTCAAGGAGACCAGTGGTTTCCCACTTCTTAAACCAGTCCGGGCGATCTTCATACAGCAGATTGCCGGTTTCCGAGCCAACCGGACCGACCTGAATGGTGTCCATCAGGTTCAGGCGAGCCATGGCGCCAACCGCGGGCGCGGTGGTGTAGAGGATGGCGATGAAGACCAGTGCCCAGCCGGCGGAGATGCGAGCGTCGGCGACCTTGGGGACGGTGAAGAAGCGGATGATGACGTGGGGCAGGCCAGCGGTGCCGATCATCAGCGACAGGGTATAGGCAAACATGTTCAGGGTGCTGCCCATGGTCTGAGTGGTGTACTCTTTGAAACCGAGTTCCGTCACCACTTGATCGAGCTTGGCAAGCAGGGAGATGCCGGAGGCGACGCCGTCGCGAACGTATTCGCTACCCAGACCAAGCTGCGGCAGCGGATTGCCGGTGAGGTTCAGTGAGATAAAAATCGCCGGAATGGTGTAGGCGATGATCAGCACGCAGTACTGGGCGATCTGGGTGTAGGTGATGCCCTTCATACCGCCGAGTACGGCGTAGACAAACACTATGCCCATGCCGATGTAGAGACCCATGTCGTAGCTGGTCTCGAGGAAGCGCGAGAAGGCCACGCCGATGCCTTTCATCTGACCGATAACATAGGTGACCGATGCCAGGATCAGACAGACCACCGCCACGATGCGCGCGGCTTGCGAGTAGTAGCGATCACCGATGAACTCAGGCACGGTGAATTTGCCAAACTTGCGCAAGTAGGGCGCGAGCAGCAGGGCCAGCAGCACATAGCCGCCGGTCCAGCCCATCAGGAACACCGAGGCACCATAGCCGTTGAAGGCGATCATGCCCGCCATGGAGATGAAAGACGCCGCTGACATCCAGTCCGCTGCCGTGGCCATGCCGTTGGCCACTGGATGAATGCCCTTGCCGGCGACATAGAACTCACTGGTACTGGCCGCGCGGGCCCAGATGGCAATGCCGATGTAGAGCGCGAAGGTCGCGCCGACGACCGCGTAGGTCCAAATTGAAAGATTATCCATGTATGCTTCCCCTTATTGCTCGTCGACGCCAAATTGTTTGTCGAGTTTGTTCATCCGATTGGCATAGACGAAAATCAGCACCATGAAGACGTAGATGGAACCCTGCTGGGCAAACCAGAAACCAAGTGGATAACCGCCGAGACTGACGGCGTTGAGCGCTGGCGCGAGAAGAATGCCGAATCCGAAGGACACGATGAACCAGATTACTAGCAGAATCGCGAGTAATTTGAGGTTCGCTGTCCAATAGTCAGCACGATTTTCAGGTGTCACCTTGAAGTCCCTCCCTCTTGTGTGAGGCTTGCGAAAAGGGGGTGAGGTGATCGAACAGACACCGCGGGCGGAGGCTTTGGTCGATCCAGGTAAGACCGAGCAGCGTATTGCCTGTCTCACCAAATAATCCCCCAGGCTATGACTCAGGCATTGCATTTGGAGGACATTTCTTGACCGCGGAGACAATCAAGCTGCGTCGATCAGGCAGATACCCCCTCAGGTTTTTGTGGAGTGAATAGAGCTCTATTATCGCTGGCGGTCTCTGCCCAAGACGCGCTGGCGGTGCGGCATTCTCTGGTCTTACCCCAGTTCCTGTCAATGCCGCGCGAAATCCGTGGTCTTAGCTTTGTATCCAGCCCAATTGGTCCACACATGCCTGTTACGTTGCAAGAACTTCGATTGCGTGTGTGATCAAGGGGTTGCCTCAAGATCTGAATCCGCCGTGCGCGGTTGCCCTGACTCGCGCTTTGCCTTAACTTGCTGCGCTGCTGGAGATAAGGATTTGGCAGTATCGGGCCGGAAATGAGCAAACTGGGGCGCGCGCGGGAGTATCATCTGTGAAAGCGCACTACTAGCCACCACCCAATATCATGCCTCTCCCTCATCCTTTAATAGGGAATGTCCTTTTGAACGCTCTCCATATCAACCTAACACGACCCGTTACTATCAAGAGCTTATGAAGTATCTGAGTACCAGAGGCGGCGTGGAGCCTGTTGGCTTTGCCGAGGCCGTCATGATGGGGCTGGCCACTGACGGCGGACTACTGGTGCCCGAGTCGCTGCCGCGGGTCAGTGCCGAGCAGTTGCAGGCCTGGTCCAGACTGGGTTTTCAGGATCTGGCCTGCGCGGTCATGCAGCCTTTCGTGGGCGAGGATCTATCGGCTGCCGAGCTGAAGGATCTGGTGGCTCGCTCCTATGCGAATTTCGACCACCCCGAGATCACCCCCTTGGCCCAGGCCGGTGAGCGGCGGATCCTGGAGCTGTTTCACGGCCCCACGGCGGCGTTCAAGGACGTGGCCTTGCAACTCTTGGGGAATTTGTTCGAGCATTTTCTTGCTCGCGGCGGCGAGCGACTCAATATCATCGGCGCCACCTCGGGTGACACTGGATCAGCGGCCATCGCCGGCGTTCGCGGCAAGCCTCGCATCCAGATATTTATTCTGCATCCCAAGGGGCGGGTCTCACCGGTGCAGGAGCGTCAGATGACCACGGTGCTGGATGACAACGTCCATAACCTGGCGGTCAAGGGGACTTTCGACGACGCCCAGCGCATCGTCAAGGCTCTGTTCAGCGATCTGGATTTCAAAAGGCGTTATCGGCTGGGAGCCGTGAATTCCATTAACTGGGCGCGCATTCTGGCACAGACGGTTTATTATTTTTATGCTTGGGGACAGCTAAGTGCAGGAGATATCAGCAGGCGCGTCAGCTTTTCGGTCCCAACTGGAAACTTTGGGGACGTCTTCGCGGGTTATTTGGCGAAACGCATGGGTTTACCCATTGAGCGACTGATTCTTGCGACCAATCGTAATGATATCCTCACGCGCTTTGTGCACCATGGACTCTATTCTCTCACGCAAGTACATCATACGCTGAGCCCGGCGATGGATATTCAAGTCGCCTCGAACTTTGAGCGCTATCTCTACTATTTACTAGATCAGGACGCCGACGCGGTCAGCAACCGGGTTGCCGCGATGCAACGCGACGGTCGCATTGAATTCAGCAAAACCGAACATCGCCGCGCGGCCGAAGACTTTGCCGCCAACGCCGTGAGCGATGCCGATACTCTCGAGCAGATGCGCGAGACCTATCGCGAGACCGGCTATCTTCTTTGTCCGCATACCGCCGTCGGCGTGCGGGCAGCCGCGGCCTGGCCCGACGCGGTTTGTCTCGCGACCGCGCACCCCGCGAAGTTTAACGAGGCGGTGCAAGAAGCTATTGGCATGGATGCACCAGCGCCTGCCTGTCTGCAAGGCCTGCTGGAAAAAGAGGAGCGCTGCGAGGAGGTCGCCGCCGACCTGAACGCGGTCCGAGATCAGCTGAAAGCAACTCTGGAGACAACCCAGTGAGCGTGGTTCCAGACGAGTCGCCCGCCATGCAGGGTCGCACCATCCAGATTCTCGACACCACTTTGCGCGACGGGGAGCAAACGCAGGGCGTGTCCTTTTCCCGCGATGAAAAGACCAATATCGCCAAAGTGCTGCTTGAGCAGGTGCGGGTCGACCGCATCGAGGTTGCCTCGGCGCGCGTCTCCGAAGGCGAGCAGCAGGCCGTGGTGGCCATGATCGATTGGGCGCGCGAGAAAGGGCTCGATCAGCGTATCGAGGTGCTGGGCTTTGTTGATCGCGGCCAGAGTGTCGAGTGGATTCGCGCCGCAGGAGGCTCTGTCATCAATCTGCTCGCCAAAGGCAGCGAAAAGCATTGCCAGACCCAGCTCGGCAAAACGCTAAAAGAGCATGCCGCCGACGTGCTCGCAACCCTTGAGATCGCAACGAGCCGGGGGCTTAGCGTCAATCTCTATCTGGAGGACTGGTCCAACGGCTATGCCGACAATCCAGACTATGTCTTTGAATTGATGAGGCTATTACAGGGCGCACCCATCGGTCATGTGATGTTGCCGGATACCCTTGGAGTGATGACGCCGGCGCGCGTATACGCCGCCATGCGCGATATGATCCAAGGTTTTCCCGACTGCCGGTTCGACTTTCATCCGCATAATGACTACGGGTTGGCGACGGCAAATGTGCTCGCCGCCGCCCGGGCCGGCGCGGCAGCGGTCCACTGCACCATGAATTGCCTGGGAGAACGAGCCGGCAATGCCTCGCTGGCCGAGGTGGTGGTCAACCTGCGCGACCAACTCGGGATGGAACTCGGCATCGACGAGACTCACCTCGTGCGCGCCAGCGAGTTGGTGCAATATTTCTCCGGCAAGCGGATCGCCGACAACGCCCCTATCATCGGCAGCGATGTTTTCACCCAAACCGCTGGCATTCATGCCGATGGCGATAACAAGGGTCGGCTGTACCACACCAAGCTGTCGCCAGAGCGCTTCAGCCGCCGGCGCACCTACGCGCTCGGCAAGCTCAGCGGAAAAGCGTCGCTGATCAAGAACCTGGAACGCCTTGATATTACGCTATCGGAAGAGAATCAACGCAAGGTTCTCAAGCGCATTATCGAGTTGGGGGATTCAAAAAAATCCATCACGGCGGAGGACCTGCCCTTCATCATCGCCGAGGTGCTCGAAAGTCGCGATTATGATCATGCCGAGCTACTGGCCTGCAACGTGTCTAGTAGCTTGGGACTTGAGTCGACCGCCAGCATCAAAATTTGCGTGGATGGCGACCAGCTCACGGCCACGGGCAGCGGCAATGGTGGCTTCGATGCGTTCACCAATGCTCTGTCAGGTATCGTCAAGCGTCTGGGCCTGAAGCTGCCAACACTCATCGATTACGAAGTGCGCATTCCCAAAGGCGGACGCACCGATGCGCTGACGGAATGCACCATCAGTTGGTCGGACAACGGGCGTGAGTTCAAAACCCGCGGGGTCCATGCAAATCAGGTCTTCGCCGCGATTGGCGCGACCATGCGCATGCTGAATCTGGTCTTGCATTGGTCGCATCAACAAAATGAAGCATCGGGTCACGCGGCCTGATGCAAGTTCGCGGCGCCAGTTTCCAACAATCGAAGGAGCCGCCTGGCCATGAATCTGGAAAAAGTAGTCTTCGGGTTTTTTATTTTCCTTGCCTTGACGCTTAATTTTGGTTTTTTTGTCGGGGAAATCGATAATCTCGAGCATCACCACCTGCGCGAATTCGTGATCTTGTTTATCGTTAACGCCGTGGCCTTGATCATGAAACTTGGTGATCGCAGCCAGGTGGACGCCATGCTACTGGCGACCGGACTGGTCGCCATGCTGCAGCTGGTAGGCGCGGCCCTGATATGGATTCTGGCGGCCCATGTGTGGGAGTCAGGCATGACGCCCGGCGTGATGGCCAGCATCGTCTCTCTTGCTGGTGGGGCCATGGTGGCCAATGTGATTTCCGTGGTGTTGCTGGTGGCGGAAACCGTGATGCTGCGGCGTTGAACCGAGTTGTTGTCCCCTTCGCCCGGCCGATTGGCTGATTGGGCTTGCGGCTTGACGGCTCGATGTTCTAAGCCCCGCCTTGTGACCAGGGAATGATCGATAACATCTATTTTCTGATATTGCGCCGCATGCGCAAACCGCTGCTCGCCCTGGTGGTGGTCTATAGCATTGCTGTCTTCGGACTGGTGCTTGTTCCCGGGCAGGACTCAGATGGCAATGTGTGGCACATGGGATTCTTCCATGCCTTTTATTTTGTCAGCTACATGGCCACCACCATTGGCTTTGGCGAACTGCCGCACGAGTTTAGCGACGCGCAACGGTTGTGGACGATCTTTTGCATCTACGCCACTGTCACCGTGTGGCTCTACTCCGTAGGGTCACTGATCGCGCTCTTGCAGGACGAGAATTTGCAACGCGCGCTGGCGGAAGGGCGTTTCGCCGGCGGTGTCAAGCGGATCACCACGCCTTTTTTTCTGATCGTGGGCTACGGTCAGACCGGGCGTGACCTAGTCCGGGCATTGACCAGCGAAGGTCGCCGAGCCGTGGTGATCGATTCCGATCTCGAGCGCTTAAACGGGCTCCAGCTGGAAAAGTTGCGCGAGTTTGTCCCTTCCCTGCAAGCGGATGCGCAGTGTCCAGATGTACTCTTGAGTGGCGGCCTGCGCCATCCCATGTGTCAAGCGGTACTTGCATTGACATCCTCCAACGAGGTCAATCTGAAAGTCGCGCTGGCTGCAAAATTGCTGCATCCCGAGGTAACCGTCATTTGCCGGTCGGATTCGAACGACGTTTCCGCCAATATGTTGTCGTTTGATACCAACTATGTCCTCAATCCCTTCGAGATCTTCGCGCGCTATCTGCGCATGGCGTTGTCCGCCCATTGCCATGCCATTCTTAACGACTGGCTTGGCGCCCTGCGCGACGCCCAACTGGGCGAACCGCGCAAGCCACCCATTCACGGGCGCTGGATACTGTGCGGCTTCGGGCGTTTTGGCAAAGCGGTCTATCGGGAGCTCAGCGGGCTCGCGTGCGAGCTCATGGTCATAGAACAGAGCCCTGAGCACACTGGCACGCCACCGACGGCGTGGATGCACGGTCGGGGTACCGAGGCCGCTACCCTTGAACAGGCCGGCATACGCGAGGCGGTTGGCCTGATTGCCGGCACGGATAACGATGCGAATAATCTTTCCATCGTCATGACCGCGCGGGCACTCAATCCGGAACTCTTTGTGGTGGTGCGGGAAAACAACCTGGTCAATGAAGACTTGTTTAGCGCGGTCAAAGCGGATACTCGCATGCATCCAAGCCTGATCGTGGCCAATCGGATCCGGACTCTGCTCAAATCGCCACTCTTGAGTCGTTTTTTTGACCTGGTCCAGGATTGCGATGAGGCCTGGGCCTGTACGCTGGTCAGTCGCGTGGCGGCCACCATGCAGGAGAGCGCGCCTGAAGTCTGGGAGTTCGGTTTCGACCGCAAGGATGCGCCAGCGCTGCTTGAAGCAGCTGATCTTGGCTTCGACATCCGGCTGAGTGATCTGCTCAAGGATCCGGGTGAGCCGGACACGAATCTGTCGGCGATCATACTGCTTCATCAAGGTGGTAGCAAAGATCAGCTGTTGCCTGAGCCTGATATGCTGTTGCAAGCAGGCGACCGCCTGCTGTGCTGCGGTAATGGTCGAGCGCGCTCGCGTATGCGTTGGAATCTGGTAGATATCGACGTGCTGAGCACAACTCTTGGCCAACCGCAGCAGCGCGGATGGGTTTGGCAGCGATTGCAGCCACACTTGCCCGCGCGCTGGCGAACCTGACCGCAGCCCCGTGCCCCGGAACCTGAGCTGATGGAGACCACCCTATGACTGCGCTAATCAATCGGCTAACAGGCGATCACCGTCGTTTTGGGCGCATTATGATTCTGCTTGAGAACTCGGTTGCGCGGTTTCATGGCGGTGATGAGCCCGACTATGAATTGCTGTGCGAGTTGCTGGAATATGTTGTGGACTATGCTGATCAAGTCCATCACCCGAGTGAGGAGCAGATCTTCGCCGCCATGCGCGGCACACTCGAACAAAATAACGCACTACCCGGGATTGATCCCGCGGCTTTAGTCCAGGCTATCGCGGAATTGAGCGACCAGCATCGTCAGCTTGAAGCCATGAACCGCGCCTTTCGCGATGCCATTGAAGGCATAGTGCATGAGGAAGTGCTGTCACGCGATGCAGTGGCGGAACAAGGATTCGCGGCCATTGCCCTGATGCGCAGGCATATCGATGCAGAGGAAAGACAAGTGTTTCCGGCTGCTTGTGCCTTGCTCTCGGCGGCCGACTGGGCGCAACTCGAGCAACAGGCACCGAGTGCCGCCGATCCAGTGTTCGGCCAGCTTGACCCGCTGCGCTTCCGCACCTTGTATGATTACCTGAAAGACGAGTTCGATACCGAGGACGCCGAATGAAATACAAGAACGTAGTCGATTTTCAGCACGATATGCCGGAAAAGCTCGGTGTATTGATGCTGAACCTTGGCACCCCGGACGCTCCCACGCCAAATGCCGTGCGCCGCTATCTGGCCGAGTTCTTGAATGACCCGCGTGTGGTCGAGGTTCCACGCCCGCTATGGTGGTTTATTCTGCATGGCGTCATTCTGCGCGTGCGTCCGGCTCGATCCGCGCGTGCCTATCAAGCGGTATGGACAGATCGCGGCTCGCCACTGCTCGATATCGCGCAGCGACAGGCTGCTGGCTTGCAGGAACGCCTGAGCGCAAGAATTGGCGCGAAAGTGCGCGTGGAACTTGGCATGCGTTATGGCAATCCGTCAGTCTCACAGGCACTGGACCGGCTCAAAGCGGACTCAGTCCGCCGTCTGCTGGTGTTGCCCCTTTATCCCCAATACTCCGGCACGACCACCGCGTCCAGCTTTGATGCCGTGACCGAAGAACTTAGCACCTGGCGTTGGCTCCCTGAAATCCGCTTTGTCAACCACTACCACGACGAGCCAGCTTACATCGACGCCCTGGCCGACAGCATCCGACGCGCCTGGGCGGAACAAAGCGAGCCCGAGCGTCTGCTGTTTTCCTTCCACGGCATCCCCAAGCGCTACTTCACCGCAGGCGACCCCTATCACTGCCATTGCCACAAAACCGCACGCATGGTCGCCGAACAACTCGAACTGCACGAAGACCGCTGGTTGGTGTCCTTCCAGTCCCGTGTCGGACGTGATGAATGGCTCCAACCCTACACCGATGAAACTCTGAAACTATGGGGCAGTGACGGCGTCAAGAGCGTGCAGGTGATCGCCCCCGGGTTCTCCGCTGATTGCCTGGAAACCCTGGAAGAAATCGATGTTGAAAACCGCCGTTATTTCATCGAAGCTGGCGGGGAGAGCTATTACTATATCCCTTGCCTCAACGACACCCCCGACCATCTCGATATGCTGGCGGCGTTGGTCACCCGCCATACCTGCGGCTGGCCGGAGATGCAAGCCAGCGGCGGGGCCTGTCCGCATTTGGTGAACATGGCCGCGGCTGGCTAGTGCATGAGGTTGCAAACCCTTTGAGAAAATTTAACCCAACGCCTTAATATGGCCTGGGAGTCCGATGATATTTGCCTTTCTTCTTGTTGCATTGCTTCTTGTGGTGGCCTTTGTCTCTCCATTTCCGTACCTTCGCACCTACGCATTACTGTGGAAGTATGTATTGATCGTAAGACAACCAGGGATTGGGATCCGCGCTCGACTGCGTCAAGCCATCTTTCTGCTGCGCAATGGCGCATTGATACCACTCTGGACATGTCTTTGGTATCTCGATGAACTGCTGTTTCCGAATTACCGGAAACAGCCAGTTCAACCCGTCTTTATTATCGGCGAGCCACGCTGTGGCACAACGCTGTTACACCGCACACTGGCGGCAGATCAAAGGAACTTTTTTGCGATCCGCCATTTCGAATGGAGATATCCATTTATTTCTGTACAAAAGCTTGCCCGGGCACTCAAATTGGAGTCGATGCTTGAAACAACGAGCTACTGGCCAAATTCCGAAACTGGTCGCATTGCGATGCGAATGCATCCAAATATGCTTTATGACTACGAAGAGGACGGCGTCTTTTTTGAAGAAAGGTTCATGCACCATCTTTTTGTCTTTCTCAGATTTCCTTTTCCCGGACTCCTTCCAGTGCTTGAATCATTTCCAGAATTACCTGAGTCTCGACGACGCCAGATGCTTGTGACCCATCGCAAGGTGATCCAGAAAGTCGCTTTCCTCTCTCAGTCTGATTCCAGGCTCTACCTTTCAAAAGAAGTCACCAGCCATCACAAAATTCCAATGCTCTTGTCATTCTACCCCCGTGCTCGCTTCGTTGTTCTTGTGCGGCCAGCCAGCGAACTCATCGATTCGCTTTTGGCGCTGGTACGCATGTCTACCCTAGCCAAGACCAACATCGACCCTTTTGAGGTTCCCGGCTGGCGAGACGCCTTTCTGGAAAGAATGCGCATGGATTGCGACTATCTCGTGGAATTAAGCGAAAAGTTTATCGACCCGCAACGACAGGCACGTCTCACTTTTGGACACTTGACAGCCAATATTCCCGAGGCTGTTTCCCAGCTCTACAACTTTCTCGAGCTTAAACTAGAAAAGCCCTTCGCTGCTCATCTGCGTAAACAAGAAGCGCAACAAAACGCACGCGATCGGGGATACGATTATCAACATGTCACTGTTCCAGGCTTTACCCTCTACGACCGCTTCGTTTGCAAAGTTAGCGAGGCGGGCCTAGCACAAGCGCGAGGATTGCAATGCGGACCTAGCGATTCTTCACATCAAGACATTAAACAAACAGGTAGTAATGACCTCATGCTTCATTGAGGCAAGATCGAGGAAAAGACATGACTCCGATAGAGAAAGCCGATCAAACCCTTTGGCGTGTTGTCGTCAATCACGAAGAACAATACTCGATTTGGCCTGTCGATCAAACACTCCCCTTGGGTTGGACGGACATTGGCAAGCAGGGGGTCAAGTCAGAATGTCTCGAGCACATTGAGACAGTCTGGACCGACTTACGTCCATTAAGCCTTCGCCTGCAATTACAACAATATTAATCACCGAATAAGTCATCACCTAAGAGACGACCACCAAAGTACTTGGCACAATTGGCTCAACATCGGCAATATTTCTCGCCAAGGCTGCGACTTTATACAGGATTAATACGAATGGCTAATTGGAATGTCCGAATCAAAGACGCTGGGACAGAAATTGCTCAAACGCTTACCTCTCAATCCTCAGGCGAGTCAAGTCCACCCGCGGCTAAGCGAAGGGGGCAGCACCATCCAGTGAAGACCTCCTTGGATGAAGCGGCACAGTTGATCGATGACAATCGCCTTGATGATGCGCTTGCAGCCTATGAAGCAATTCTTGAAAAACATCCTGATATCGCCATGGCATATGTAGGAATCGGAAATATTCACGCCAAGCGCGGGCAAGACGACGAAGCCTTGGAGTACTATGAAGGCGCATTGCATCTGCGCCAGGATTTTATCCCGGCTCTTTTGCAATCCGGTTACGCTCATGCGCGTCAAGGCGCCGATGAAAAAGCCTTATCGAAATTCAAGGACGTACTCAATTTCAACCCCTCGGTGATCATGGCATGGCTAAGTATTGCTCGGATCCATGCCAAGCAAGGGGAATTTCAGCAAGCGATTGACCATCTACAACAGGCACTGAGCTTTAATCCGCAATTCGAGGCGGCTCGGCTAGCATTGGCGGGTATTTATCAAAAGCAAGGGGATGCGCAAGCAGCTTTGACCGAAATCGAGAAGGTTGAACGAGCCAAACCAGAGTCTTTTCAAAGCCTCCTGCGGCTAGCTGCCTTGTTGTTTGAACTAAAGCATTACCAACGCGCCATCAATGCTTGCAATCAGGCGATCACGCTCGCGCCCGAACGGGCCGATGCGCATCAGCTTCTCGGTCGCTGCCATCTTGCCTTAGGTGAACACGACAGCGCCCTGGCTGCTTTCCTGACTTCTGAGCGACTCGACCCCGAGCGCGTTGCAGCCAGCTTCGGCATCGTGGAGGTCAATATTGCAACACGCGATTTCGAGGAAGCCAGACGGCGACTCATCACCTTGACCAAGGGCGTGAAAAAGCTCGGCATGGCCCATCGAATGCTTGGCGAGCTCCTGATGCGCGAAGAGTCCTGGGCGGATGCCGTGGCTGAATTTCGAGCGGCCGTTCTTCATAGTACATGGTTGGTAGAAAAACAACCTGAACTGGGGCAAATCCCACCTGACCCCACCAATCCACGAACCGAAGCGGAATGTTACGCAGATCTTTTTTCAAAGTTCTCTCCTTTTCGTGATTTCTCACCCGAAACCATCAATGATGATTCCGCGGATTCTCCACCGAATATGATTGGCGGCAGATAGGGGAGTATCGCTTAAAGTGGGAAATGACACTGAATGCAAGCCGACGAGATGAATATACGCGCACCAGATCCTTTCAATTTTTTTACAGTTTTAGTCATGCAACCTGAGATTTTAACTTAATTAACTTTTTAAAGGGAGGCAACATGTCTGGGCCGGAACAACGCAATTATGAACGCATGAAAGACACCTATGCGTGCCCGTGCGATGAATCAAGAATGTATGACCGTTTTCTCAATCCCGTGAAGGCAGAGGGAATGTGGGTATGGTTTGAGGGTGATTCCGAACCATACCTTGATTTGGTTTTGAATTATTGCTCGGTGAATTTTGGTCACTGCTATCCACCGATCCTGAAGATTGTTCAAGAAGCTGTAAAAGAAGTCGATCAAATACACTCATTTCACTCGCAAGACAAGCTCGAGTTAAGCGAAATTCTTGCCTCGAAAGTCGGCGGAAATAAAAAAGCCTATCAAGTTTATTTCAATATCGGCGGTTCAGCCGCGGTCTCGGATGCACTGCGATTGTGTCGTTTCGCGAGTGGAAAACGTTTCATCATCGCCTTCGAGGGTGCCTTTCACGGTGTGAGTGAAGCGGCTGCGTCAGTTGCGGATAAACGATTGATCGCGCGGGAGCAGTATGGTGTACCAATATCGGATTTCACCTTATCCGTATCCTTCCCGAGTCAACATAATGATGTGTCTGTCGAGGATACTCTATCAAAGATAGAGCAGTTATTCGCCGAGTACGATGTTGCTGGGGTCATCATCGAGCCAATACAAGGTGCGGGCGGCTTTGTTATTCCTAAAGAGCAGTTTTTACCTGGGCTTAGTCAACTATGTCAGAAGCATTCAGTGAATCTTGTCGTCGATGAGATTCAGGTTGGCTTTGGTCGCGCCGGATCCTTGTTTGTGTATCAACAATACGGCGTGGAGCATCCTGATGTCGTTCTGCTATCGAAATCGATCGGTGGTGGTTATTTTCCCGTAAGCGCGGTTATTGCGCGAGCTGAATTGTTCGAGAAGGTTCCCAGTCGAGGAACGGCATTCCAGACAACCTTCAACAATAGTTCGTTTGGTCTGCGTGTAGCTAACCGACTCATGCAATATGTCGAAAAAGAACAGTTATTCGATGATGTATTAAAACGGGGTGCGGTATTTTTAGAAAAGATTCAGTTCCTGAGTCAAAGTCCTTACGTTAACAATCTGCGCGGCGTTGGCTTCGCCATCGCATTTGATCTAATAGATCCCAACTCTGGGGAACCATCGGATCTTCTCGCCAAAAAATTAATGTCCATTTGCTTGGAGGAACACGTGATCCTTTATGCCTGCGGGGTTCACTTCAACAGCATTAAAATCATTCCGCCAATTGTCATCACTGAAAGGGAGATGGATGTGATCGCGGAGCGTTTGCGCTTGTGTTTTGACAAATTTCACGCACAGATACTTTGAGCACCGATGAATCTGCTCTACATTGGGGTTTGTCGAGAACATCTGGAAAACCACTATCCCCTTTATCATCCCGGACAATTCATGGCGTCGCACTTCAGCGCTGAGGAATTGATCGCCAGAGTCAGGGATGACAACATCGATGTGCTAATGGTCGATGTGATTCATCTCGCATTTGACAGGGCTTTGCTGCGGCAGTTGAGGGGCCAGATTCGGCAGATTAATTTTCTTTATCAGTCGGTTTCCTCCCTGGTTGATCTTGAGGAGGCACATCACTGTGGCATCTTGGTGACAAAACTACCCGATGACGTCTATTGCAACGAAGTCGCGGAGTTCGTGATTGCACAACTGCTGTGTGCGTGCAAGGGAATGATCAAGTTCGACGCATCCATGCGCGGCGGAACCTGGAATCAAGCCATCACGACGAACCAAAGCTTGCGCGGAAAAACGCTTGGAGTTGTAGGTTTCGGTCACATCGGTCGGCGCATTATTCAACTCTGTTCAACTTGGGATATGCGACTCTTGGTCTCTAAACGAGATTGCTCCAACCATCCCATGACTGATAATGCGACCTGTGTCGAATTACAAGTGTTGCTAGAGGAGAGTGATTTTGTCGCTCTTGCCGTTCCTCTGACACAAGAAACGCGCGGACTGCTTAATTCCGAGAATATTGAGCGGATGAAACACAATGCGATCCTAATTAATGTCTCACGCGGTGATATTGTCGATGAGTCGGCCGTGAGCAATGCCTTGCTTACAGGTCGACTTGGCTATTATTGTGCCGACGTCTTTTCGCAAGAACCCCTTGCGCAAGGACATCCATTCCTATCAAACGAAAGTACAATTCTCTCACCCCATGTTGCGTGGTCGACGGAAGGGACTCTAAAAAAATCCTTTCACATTTGGTCAAATCAAGTGTTGCCTACCGGCAGGGATGCCAGTTAATCGTCTTGCTGGCAGTGATCCATAAAGCAGTTTGCCGTGGTCGTTACCGCGCGGTCGCTTTTTTGTAATTTTAAGGAATGCCTTAAATGACTTCCACTCATACCACCAGCGACTCCGCGGGTGATGAAATGCTCGCCTCCCAGGATACCCATGACGTTACGCCGGACAATCTAATTACAACCTACCCCCTCTCTCCGCTGCAGGAAGGGATGCTAATCCATTCTCTTGCCGAGCAGGGCGTTGGGATGTATGTCTCCCAGGGCGTGCATTTGCTTAAGCAGATCGACGCCTTGGCCTTGGAGCAGGCTTGGCAAGAGGTTGTTGATCGGCATGAAGTGCTCCGTACCTCCTTTACCTGGGAGGGTTTGGATCGACCGATACAAATTGTTCATGCCAAGGTCGCGGTTCGATTTGAAACGCGCAGCTTGGCACATCTGTCGGCTTGGGAGCAAAAGATCGAGTTGCGAGGGATTCTGCGCCAAGATCGTCAACTAGGCTACGATTTGACCAAACCACCGCTGTTCCGTTTGATGCTGATCAACAGATCAGCGGATTCGGATTTCCTTGTCTTCAGCCACCATCACCTCCTACTCGATGGTTGGTCAAATCCGATTATATTGGACGAAGTGCGCGCCTGCTATCACGCTATTTTGCGCGGAACCTCCGCGAGTTTGCCTCCACCTCGGCCTTTCCGTCAGTTTATTGGTTGGTTAAAAAGTCAATCCCTTGATAGCGAGAGACTGTTCTGGCAAGACTATCTCAAGGATTTTCGGGAAACCACGCCACTGCCCTACGATCTCGGTTCCGGGCGGCAGGCGGGTCACGCGCTGAAATCGGATGAATGGCCTCTGCAGATACAGGGCCCATTGTTTGACCAACTTAAGACTGCGGCCAAGCGCAGTCAGGTGACACTGAATACCTTGATTCAGGCCGCCTGGGTATTGCTGCTCAGCCGCTATAGCGCGCGTGAGGTTGTTGTATTTGGCTCCCTGGTCTCTGGCCGTTCGCCTGTGCTGCCAGGTATTGAGAGCATGGTTGGTATGTTTCTTAATACCTTGCCAATGCTGGTCAGAGTCGATCACGCAGCACCTCTGAGTCTGTGGCTGAAGGCTGTGCAAGACCAGCAAACCGCCCTGAGCGAACACCAGCACAGCCCGCTTGCTCAGATCCAGCGCTGGAGCGAGCTGCCTCGCGGAAGTGTTCTATTCGAGTCAGTCATCGATATCAATAACACTCATCAGCCCGAAGCCGAGGTGGGAGATGACAGCGACGATGGGGTCGTGGCCCCCATTAACCAGAGCATGCCGCTATTGCTGTTCGCAAAGCCGGCCATCAACCGTCTGGTCCTGATTCTCATCTACAATCAACGCCGCTTTACCAAGACTTGTATCGGGCAGCTCGGCGAACAGCTGGTCACACTACTGAAATCCATGTCCGATGACATCGAGAAGCCGGTTGGCGAAATCTCGATGGTTTCCAATGAGGAACGACAGCGAGCCCTGATCACCTGGAACCAGACTAAAACCCATTACCCCGCTGACAAGGCGCTGCACCAGTTATTCGAGCAGCACGCGCTAGCCCGCCCCAATGCGCCGGCCGTGCATTACCTGGGTGAGACCTACAGCTACGCCCTTTTCAACCAAAAGGCGAACCAACTCGCGCATTATCTGGGTTCCATCGGCGTTGGGCGCGGACAGCTTGTGGCATTTTGCCTTGACCGCTCATTGGATATGGTGGTCACCCTCATGGCCGTCTTGAAATCTGGCGCCGCCTATGTACCCCTCGATCCGACTTATCCCCTTGAGCGCCTGAGGTTAATGCTCGAGAGTTCAGAGCCATCCTTGCTGATCAGCCAACAGAAATGGGCACGGCAGTTCCAAGGGATGGTGGCACCTATCATCTGTTTTGACCTGGAGGCGAATACCTGGTCCGAGCGACCGCGGACAAATCCAGATCAGGCGCTGAGTGCCGAAGACCTGGCCTATGTGCTTTATACCTCCGGTTCCACCGGCATCCCAAAGGGGATCATGATTCCGCATCGGGTTCCGGTGAATCGCATGTTCATCGAGCCTTACCCCTTCACTGCGGACGAGGCTTTGTGCGCGAAAACCTCCATCTGCTTTGTCGACTCCGCATGGGAATTGTGGAGCGCCTGGAGTAATGGACTGCCGGTTACCCTGATCCCCGATGATCAAGTCAAGGATCCGGCCAAGCTGATCGAGGCGCTAGCTGACTCTGGTTCGACACGAATGGTCCTGGTGCCTTCCTTGTTGCGCTCCATGCTCGATACCGCACCCGATTTGGGGACGCGGCTGCCGCGCATGCGCCATTGGATCTGCAGTGGCGAGGCCTTGCCGGGCGATCTTTCCGCGCGTTTCGTCGCCTCAATGCCAGATGCGGTACTCACCAACCTCTATGGCGCGACCGAGATCTGGGATGTCACCCGCTGCGACACCTCCGAGGATCTGCCCTACGAGCCAATGTCGATTGGCCGCATGATGGGCAATATGCAGGGCTACGTCCTCGATGAGGCCATGCGTCCGGTCCCGGTCGGCATTGTCGGGGAGCTGTATTTTTCCGGGGTGCATGTCGCTCATGGCTATTGGAAAAGGCCTGATCTTACGGCACGGGCGTTTCTGCCCGACCCTTTCAGCCAGATCCCCGGGAGCCGCATGTACAAGACTGGCGATCTTGGGCGTTGGTTGCCGGATGGTAATTTTGAATACCTTGGACGCATTGATCAGCAAGTTCAATTGCGTGGTTTACGCATCGAGCTGGAAGAAATCGAGAGCCTGATCCGGCAACACCCGGATATTGCCCAGGCTGCCGTGGTGGTTTCAGAAGACCAACGGCTTGTCGCTTACATCGTTGCCAAAGGTGAAAGCCCGCCAACCGCCGCGGCATTACGCAAGCATGTTCGGCAGAAGCTGCCTGAACACATGACGCCCGCCTTCTACCTCCCGCTCGACAGAATCCCGCTGACTCCCAACGGCAAGACCGACCGTCGCGCCTTGCCGCAACCCAAAGCCGCGGAGATGGCGCGAATCATCGAGAAAGAAACCGTCTCGCGCGCACCAGCGACAGCGACGGAAACAACAGTGGCGGCGATTTGGGCCCGCTTTCTTGGTCTTGACGATGTCGGAGCGGAATCGGATTTCTTTCAACTCGGTGGCGAGTCGCTCATGGCCGTGCGCATTATCACCGAGCTTGGAAAGCGCTACGAGCTGTCGATTCCCTTCAGTGTACTGATGAGGGCGCGAACCGTGGCGGATATGGCGCACTGGATCGACGAGCGCCTCGCCTCTGGTATCACGGATGCTGCCTTGTCGCAGCCAGAATTAAGGCAGATCGAGCACGGAAAAAAGGCCCCCCTGTCTTATGCACAGCAACAGATGTGGCTGATCGATCAGCTCAATCCGGGCAGTCTTTCCTACACGGTTCCCGCCGTGATTCGCTTCCGCTGCGAGCTTGACCGCCCGACGCTGGATATGGCATTGACGCAGCTGATCGCGCGCCATGAGACTCTTCGCACGACCTTTTCCGCCATTGATGGCGAGCCCTTTCAGGTCATCCATGATCCTGAGTCAGTCAGGGTTCCGTTCAAGGATCTGACCGACTTACCGCATGCGCTCAGACAGGATGCACTCGACGCTCAGCTGCGAGAGCAGGTCCGCATCCCCTGGGACCTAAAGCTGGGGCCTTTGTTTCGCTATCAGCTGATCAAAAGCGACGAGAATGCCTTTACCTTGTTCGTCACCTTGCATCATATCGCCACCGATGGACGCTCCATGGCCATCCTGTCCCAGGAGATTCAGGAGCTATACTCTGCCGTCAACGACAAGCGCCCGGCCCGATTGCCGCCGCTACCGATTCAATACGCCGATTATGCTATCTGGCAGCGCGAATGGATGCGGGGAGAGCAGATCATCCCCCATATCGAGTACTGGCAGCGAACACTCGAGGATGCAAGCGTTCTTGCTCTTCCCAGTGACTATCCCCGACCCGCCGTCCACCGCTATCGCGGAGCACAAGCGAGTGTTTTCCTTGATGAGAACATCCTTCAAGGCCTGCGAGACCTCGCGCTTGAGCAAGGCGCGACCCTGTTCATGGTGCTGCTGGCCGCCTTTCAGGCACTGCTGGCCAGGCACAGCGGTCAAGAGGACATTTGCGTCGGCACGCCAACCGAGAACCGCTCTTCACCCGATATCCAGCGGCTGATTGGCTATTTCGTCAACACCATTGTCATCAGGTCCAGAGTCCAAGGGGCGCAGAGCTTTCGCGAGTTAGTCGCGCAAGCGCGTACCACCTGCCTGGATGCCTACGATCATCAGGAGGTGCCATTCGAGCGTTTGGTGGAGCGACTTGGTGTTCGGCGTGATCTTGGCCATAACCCATTATTCCAAGTGCTCTTCGTCCATCAGAAAATGGAACAGGAGCAGGGTGGAACCGCCTTCGCGCGACAATTGGCTCCGGAGCAGGAGACCGCCAACTTCGACTTGGTGCTCAATGCCCAGGAGTACGCTGATCACCTGGAATGCAAGCTGATTTTCAATGCCGATCTGTTCGCGAAAAGATCTATTGAACGCATGGGCATGCATCTGAAGCGACTCATTCGCTACGCGGTCAGCGAACCGGATCGACCGCTGTTCAATGCGCCGATGCTGCTCCCCAAGGAGCGCCACCGCATTCTGCGCGAATTCAGTCAGTCGGCAACGCACGCGCTGGAAGAACGCAGTGCCCATGAGGTCATTGCCGAGCATGGCGTGACGCGACCCAATCAAATCGCCATTCGTTTTGGCGATCAAAGCCTTAGCTACCGCGAGCTTGACCAGCGCGCCAACCAGCTAGCCCATCGCTTGCTCACGCATGGCGTGGGAGCGGAAACGATCATTGGCTGGTGTGGCGAGCGCTCTCTGGAGATCTTTATCGGTCTGCTGGGGATCATGAAGGCAGGCGCGGCCTTCCTGCCGATCGACCCAAGCCTGCCTCGGGAGCGCATCGCCTATTTGCTCGAGGATGCAGGAGTCTCTCTGGTCGTCACCCAAGGTCGCTTGGCTGACCGATTGCCACACGGCTGCCAACCTCTGCTCCTCGAACAAGAAGACATTTTCGACTCCGCAACCCCGACGACACCGCCTTCGGTCAACACGCAACCCAATCAGTTGGCCTATGTCATTTATACCTCTGGCTCCACCGGACTGCCCAAGGGAGTCATGGTTCAGCACCAGAATCTGGCCAATGTCATCCGCGCACAAATTCCGCTTTTCAAGCTCGATGAAAACAGCCAGGTTCTGCAGACACTTTCGCTAAGTTTTGATGCGGCGCTTGGCGAGATTTTTCGCACCCTCATGGCAGGCGCGACACTGCACCTGGCACACGCGGAGGCCACAATGCCGGGTCCGATGCTCATCGAAGAGCTCAAGACACGGCATATCAGTTCACTGACTCTCTCAGCCGCCGCGCTCGCGGCCTTGCCCAAGGCATCCGAACAACTGACCGAACTCAAAAGCCTCACTGTCGGCGGCGACAGCCTCGACCCACAACTTGCCAGTGACTGGCAAAGACATCGCCATCTTATGAATGGCTACGGGCCGACCGAGACCACCATCGGCGCCACCCTGGCCTGGGGCTGGGAAAGCGGCGGCAAACCCCCGTTGGGGCGGCCACTGCCCAATGTCGAGACCTACGTGCTCGACCCCTGGATGCGACATGTTCCGCTCGGAACACCGGGCGAGCTGTATATTGGTGGCGTCGGTGTTAGCCGCGGCTATCTGGGTCGCCCAGCCCAAACGGCCGCCGCCTTTGTTCCCCACCCCTTTGGCAACAAACCCGGAGAACGCCTCTATCGCACGGGAGACCTGGTCCGCTGGCTGCCAGATGGACAGCTCGACTTTCTCGGGCGCATGGATCACCAGGTCAAGATCCGCGGTTACCGCATTGAGCTTAGCGAGATTGAAGCCGCCTTGAGGCGCGATCCCAGCGTCGATCAAGCCGTGGTGGTGGTTCATCGTGGCGAGGGCGCCACTCGACTCGCGGGCTATGTGACGTCGGCCAACAGGACCAAAGCCGACATCAATGCGCTTCGTCGCCATCTAAAAAATAGCTTGCCGGACTACATGGTTCCGGCCTTTTTGATCCCCTGCGATGCCTTTCCGATGACCATTAGCGGCAAGATCGACCGCAACGCCTTGCCAGCGCCCACATCGAACGAGCTTCAATCCAGCGACACCTATGTCGCGCCCGAAACGGACCTCGAAAAGCTGATCGCCCGTATCTGGGAGGACGTGCTCGGCCTCGAAAAGGTAGGCATTCACTCAAACTACTTTGAACTTGGCGGCGATTCCATCATGAGCATTCGGGTTGTCGCGCGACTCACCGAGGCCGGGCATCCATTGTCCTTGCAGGAAATGTTCAAACACCAAACGGTGGCGGAACTCGCGGCTGCCTTGAGCGCTGGCACCGCTGCGATTGAGGCTGATCAAGGCCTGGTGAGCGGAGATGTCCCTTTAACACCAGTGCAACGCTGGTTTTTTGAGCAACGGAGCGAAGAGCCCAATTTTTTCAACCAATGGATGGTCATCCCGACACCTCCAGCACTCGAGCCAGCCAAGATGAAAGCCGCCATCCGCGCGATCAGCGCGCACCATGACGCCTTGCGCATGCGTTACCGCCGGGATGAAGCGGGACGCTGGTCACAGTTTCAGTCCACCGACCTCGACCCGGTGCCTTTCAGCGTCATTGAACTCGCGGCCCTGCCAGAACCAGAGTGGGCATCTCGGATTGATGCGGCCTTCGCGCGGCTGAACCGTTCCATCGACCTCCAACAAGGCCCCTTGTTCCAAGTCTGCTGGTTGGACGCCGGATCACAACAGGAGGGGCGGTTACTCCTCATCGTGCATCATATCGTCATGGACATTGTTTCCTGGTCACCCTTCATTGATGATCTGATGACCGCCTATCGCCAACTCTCCACCCATCAAACACCACGTTTGCCATTGAAAACCAGCTCTTTCAAGGATTGGGCGATCGCCTTGGTGGACTTTGCTGATTCGCCCGCGGCAGTCGCGGATGTCGGGTATTGGACGCGACCATTTCCTCAAGCAACCTTGCCAGTCGATGCCCCGGATGTGGATCATTCCTTATCGACAACCGCTTCAATTTTTGCTGATTTGTCGGTTGCCAGAACACAGCAACTGCTCGACCGCCTGCCAGCGATGCTCGAAACGCGCCTCAGCCATCTTATCCTTGCGGCCCTGGCCATTGGACTCAGTGAAGAGTCCAAAAATCCGCTGATTCAAATCAAGGTGGAAGGTCAAGGACGAGAACCCATTGGTACCGACTTGAACCTATCCCGTTCACTTGGTTGGTTCACAAGCTTTTATCCCGTGACCTTTTCCATCAACACATCCCAACACCTCATTGGCAAAATGAGGGCAGCCATTCAGACCATTGAGGCCGTGCCTGGTCGGGGAATCAGCTATTCCGCGCTGCGCTACCTGCGCTCGGATGACATCATCACGCGCGCCATGCGCGCCATGCCAGAGCCGCAAATCGCCTTCAACTTTACTGGACAAACGGACGCCGCTGATACCCCGGATGAAAGCGTGTCCAATGATCGGTCTTCCTGGGGGAGACTGACAGAAACCGGGAAGATTCAACTTGCCGAGTCGGATCAGGGCCCGCGACGGCATCTTATCGAGATTGGCGCTGGCATTATGCGGGGCAGGCTCAGGTTTCGCTTCGCCTATGGGGCTCGGCGCTTCCAGGAGGCGACGATTCAGGGATACTGCGATTCCGTGATCAGCGTCCTTGAACGATTGATCGACATTTCCATCTCTGAATGATAAGGCTCGCTTGCAAAAGACTATGAATACATCATGCTATCGTTCGACGGTGATGTTGAGCGTTGCTGTTATCTCCATGACGGCGACTCTCTCTTGCGCCCAAAATCTGTCGGATTATCCGCCTTACATGGCGCCCATCACCTCCCTGGAGTCGTATCCAGGCTCGTTTGGAGCCTATTCGACACAACCGCCTAGCGAGTTTTTTGATTCCGGGTCTTTTGCGACCAAGGGATTTGCCCCAGGGCTTGAGGCTGAGTCCTCTTTTGAGCCCTTGCAGGGTTCTTCGACGCAATTTCAACCCACCTTGAGCGAAAGCCGCTCTTTCGAGCCAAGCGGCTCATCGAGTCAGTCCATTCATGACCTCATCGCGCAATATGTTAGCGCGCATGTCGGTGAATATGGAGAGGACCAGGCGCCTGGAATCGCGGTCGGGCTGGTTACCGACCAGGAACGCCTCGCGCTTGGATTTGGCACTCAAAAGGCAGGCGAGCACATCGCGGTCGATGGAGATACCCTCTTTGGCATCGGGTCAGTATCCAAAATATTTACCGCACTGATCCTCGCAAAGGCCGTTGCCGATGGTGACCTCAAACTGACGCAAAAACTCAATGATTTTCTCGACGAATCAATACAGATTGACGAGCGCATCACATTGCAACATCTGGTGACCCATCGCTCCGGGTTACCCAATTTCCCCACCAACATGGAGACACGGGACAATGTGGCGAAAGATCCGATTGAGCGCCAGATGATGCCCGCCAAGAACTACAGCAAGGCAAACCTCGTCGCCTGCCTCCGCCAGAATGGCTGCCGTCCCATGACCCCTCCCGGCGCCAGTTCCGCTTACTCGAATCTTGGCATTGGCATGCTGAGCATTGCGCTGCAAAATCACTACCATTATCAAAATTCCGGGGAGTTAATTCAGTCCCTGATCACCCAGCCCCTTCAGATGACGAGCACCTGCATGAATACGCCTGCCTGTCTCGATGGGCGCAGGGGCTCCTTGGCACAGGGATATCGCTATGATCAGCAGAACGACTCACTCACACCGGTCCCGCTTTCCGACATGGGAATCCTCGCCGGTTCCGGAGGGCTGATTAGCAATGCCAAGGATATGAATCGACTTCTGAGTGTTCTAACCGGCTTGAGTGGGGGGGGTCTGGTGTCGGCGGCCGCGGAGATGAACCGCGAGATAGGTCAGGCGGGGGAGGACCAAGCCGATTCCGCCATTGGTTACGCACATCGGATTAAACATACGCCACGCGGCTTCAATGTGCATTCGAAAGCGGGCTTCGTTGCTGGATACACTGCCGTCATCATCTGGCTCGAAGACCCAAAAGTCGGTTTGGTTCTGTTGGCAAATCGCGGAAACCTTAAGGGTTTAATCCGGACCGGCATGCGACTGATGGCATCCATCCTGCAACAACGCCACCCTGCTCATGTATCAGGCATGGGTTCTCGCTATTATGGTGGGTGAAATCGCGGTATCCAGTATGACTAGACCGCTGATTCTTCCAAGGTATCGATGAACTGGACAATGCCATCGGCGAGTTCACCATCAAAATGCGTGACAAGATAATTGTGTTCCCACTCCTCAAGATGCAAATGTTCTACCCGCACGCCGATCGCCTCAAGTCGGCGTTGAAAGTTTTCTCCCATGCGTTTCGTCAGCCATTGTCGATGGCCAAAACATAGGCCGACGGAAACAATAAGAACCGCTGTCCGTGTCAGCCAAGAGCCGAGGTGGTTTGCCGGCGATAACGCCGCCTGGCCTGCCGTTTCCTGGCCAAAGATTTTATAAAGGTGCGCAAGGCGCTGCTCTTGATTTGGTAACCCCGTTGCCTTGGTTTCCATGATCCGCATCGTCATTGGAATATCGAAATGGGTCATGTCCAGCACAATGACCGCGGATAACGTATCGGGCATCAGCCGAAAATGTCTTAGGTACTGCTGGTCGGTGGCGACGAGTAAAGCAAGGTGCGCACCAGATGAATAACCAATCAGAACAAACCCTGTTTGGCGCCCACCATAACGACGTCCGTTAACAGACAACCACTTGATGGCTTTTGCAATATCCGCTGCCATCTCGGGAATTCCAACGCCTGACGATGTTGGCGTTCCACCAAGGCGGTAATTCACAGAGGCAAAGACATACCCTTTGCTGACAAAATACCCTGGCATCTTTTCTTGATCCGATGCCAGAAAGCACGCCTTATCGCCTCCATCCCATCCCCCACCGTGAACAAAAACAATCATGGCGCGCTTCTCGTCTTTCGGCTTAGGCTTCTCATAGTAGATATCAAGACTGACAGCATCCGGGTCGCATCCATCAGCGTCACGATATCTGATGTTGCGCTCGACCAGCAGAGCCCGAGGACGAACGGCGTGGGGTAAAGCAGTCATAAGTGATGACGCGATGAGAAATTACTCAAACCAAAAGAGGTCGCGGTTGCGCGAGGATCTCGTCTTAAGCTGGTCACGGGATCACACCAGTTTGCATGTGCGCGATCCAATCACGGAGAAAATTTTCGAGTTTGGAGTTGAAGAAGCATTTCTCATCGAGTCGTTGCGGAATCCCTATGACCCCAGGGCCCTTATGGCCGAATTTCAGGCCAAATTCGACCGCGAAGAGGATCCACAGGCGTTACTGGAGTTTTTGGACATCTTGCAGGGTTGGGGACTGCTCCGTGAAAGCCAAGGGCAAGATCGGGATTCACCACAACCCAGGGCTGCCTCCAGCTCGTTGGCACCGAGGGCGTCGCAAGTTGATCCCCACCCAATTAAGCCACTTCAACCAAATGGCGAAGAGGGTCCTCGAGAAGCGGAATCCAACCAGCGCGATGCAATGCCTGAGTTGCAAGAGGAAGCGGAAAAAACCGCCCAGCCAGGACATTGGCACCTGTTGCGGCCCGAACCTGTTGCTGATGCTCTGCTGCGACTCATGCAGCCGCTGCGATTCTTTGTCTGGTTGATCCCATTATTCCTTCTTTATGCTGTCGTTGCAGTCTGGTTGAATCGGGACTTGGTGGCTGATTCACTGGCCAGCGCAAGGCTACAATTTGGGCTCCTTGGACACCTGATCTTCATGGGGTTCACCATCAATTTGAGCATTCAAATCATGCGTGCCTTGGTCGCCCGCCGCTACGGGTTGAAGGTGCCGAGTTTTGGTTTGATTCTGGCGTTCGGTCTGATCCCGCGTTTCAATGCACAAATTCTCTTGACTCCCGAAACAACCCGACTTCAGCGCATGTGGCTCAGTGCCACCCCATTGTTAGTGCGCATGGTGCTATTTAGCCTGGGCACAACCTTCTGGCTTGCCATGCGGCCATCAGGCAGTTTGCTATCGACGATTGGCGCCAAATTGGCTTTGATCGCGGCCATTAGCTTCCTCCTGGCGGCCACCCCACTATGGTCGAGTGACAGCTATCGACTACTGGCCAACTATGCGCGCAATCCAAATTTACGCGAGCGCGCAAAAGGTGCCTTGCGCGCACTGATTTTCGGGCGCCCACGCGTGCTGGAAAAATACTTCAAAGACTCCCCAGCATTGGTGCTCTTTGGTGCCGCTTCAGTTGTTTTTCCGGCGACACTGATCGCGCTGATCGCATCAATCCTGGCAAAGCGATTGGAGTCAAACTACCAGGGGGCCGGCGTCGCATTATTTCTCTTTCTTGCGGTGTATGTCACCCGCCATCTACTGCGCCAGCGCGCCGCGGAACGGGGGGACGCGCCCCCTGCCCGAGCCTCCCGTTTCGAATCGCGCAACACAATGTCAAAACTCCCGAGCAAAGCATCTCCTGGACGGCGAGAGACAACATCCAATTCAGCATTTGGCCCAGCATCAGGCCCAGGAAGCGATGGTGGCACGAAAAAGTCCATGTTCAGGGTTGTCCGTCGTTCTCTGTTTCCGTTGTTGCTCATCGCCTGCCTGTTCCTGCCCTATCCCTACGAGGTCGGTGGCAATGCAGCAGTTCTCCCTAGTGCGCGTCATGAGATCTACCCAAGCCAGGAGGGAATTGTCGATCGGGTGTTTTTCAGCGGTGGTGAATGGCTGAGTGAGGGCACCGTGATTGCCGCCATGGCCAACCACCGGCAGCAAAAGGATGTGCTCGCGACTGAATCCGCCATTGAGGCCAAGCGTCACGAGATTGCTCGCCTAAGAACTACGCCTTCAGCCGAATCAATCCACCTGGCCGAGAAGCAATTGGAAATTGCACGCCTGGAGTCGCAATACAGTATTGATAAAGCCGAGAGGATTGAAAAGCTCTTCAACCAAGGGTCAGTCTCGGTTCAGAGCAACGAGGATGCAAAAAAAGAGCGCGATGTGGCCGCGCAGAAAGTCGCGGAAAGCCTGGCGAATCTTGATGCCCTAAAGGCTCAGATCAACCCAAATGAAATTGCAGCGGAACAAGCCGCGCTCGACAAGCTAGAGCAGGAATTAACCTTTTTCCGGGAAGAACTCCTGCGCACTTACCTGCGCATGCCGATTACAGGGCGCATTGTTACTCAGAACCTACAAAATCTCCGTTCCAAATATCTGGCCGAGGGTGAATTGTTCGCCGTGGTGGAGGATGCACGGCAGGTTCGGGTAGAAATCGACGTGCCTGAATCGGACATCTCCGCTGTCAACCTTGGCAGCCAGGTGCGATTTAAAGCATGGATGAATCCCTACCAGGCGTTCTCAGGGACAGTCACGGAAATCGCGCCAGAGGCCACGGCGGAAACCTTCGGCCCCATCGTCAAAGTCGTGGCGATATTGCCGAATCCGGATGGGTCATTAAAGACAGGAATGAGCGGCTACGGAAAGATTGCAGCAGGAGACACCTTGGTCATCATCGCCTTCACCAAGGCCCTGGTGCGATTCTTCTTGATTGAAATCTGGTCCTGGCTTCCCTAGGCGAGGGTGTGCCCTCATCTATCTCGCACCTGTTAATTGCCTGAGGGAGACCCGATGCAAACCAACCCCCGCCCAACCGATATCCAGTTGCACAGCCAGTCGCGCGTACTTGAAATCATCTACGACGATGGCGCCCATTTTCACCTGCCGTGTGAGTATCTGCGGGTCTACTCCCCTTCGGCGGAGGTGCGCGGGCATACGCCGGATCAGGCTAAGCTGCAGATTGGCAAGGAGACTGTCAACATCACCAATCTGGAGCCGATTGGCAACTACGCGGTGAAGATTTTTTTTGACGACGGGCACAAATCAGGGCTGTTCGACTGGGGTTATCTTTACAAGCTTGGCCGCGGCTGGCAGCCGCTGTGGCAGGATTATCTGCAGCGACTGCGCGATGCTGGCCGCACGCGCGCGGGCGACGATCCCTTCGATCAACTGCAAGCACGGGGCGCGGCGCCCTCCGAGCTGCCACGGGTGCACTAGCGGCGGCAGCTCGGAGGGCTTCAACCCCGGACCGCGCTTGCATCAAAAAAACCGCCAGGGAACAACCCTAATTGGATCAGAGCCGCCTCTTGCGCCCGGCCACGCGCAGGCGCAGCGCGTTCAGACGGATAAAGCCGGTCGCGTCGCCTTGATCATAAGCTCCAGCGTCTTCCTCGAAGGTGGCGATGCTGACATCGAACAGGCTGTCACTGGCCGAGCGTCGGCCGGTCACCGTGACATTGCCCTTGTAGAGCTTGAGTCGCACCTCGCCATTGACCACCTGCTGCGTCTGATCAATCGCGGCCTGGAGCATGGTGCGCTCGGGGCTGAACCAATAGCCGTTGTAAATCAGGCTGGCGTAGCGTGGCATAAGTTCATCTTTCAGATGCGCGGCCTCGCGATCCAGCGTGAGCGACTCCATCGCCCGGTGCGCTTTCAGCATGATGGTGCCACCAGGGGTTTCATAGCAGCCACGCGACTTCATGCCGACATAGCGGTTCTCGACAATATCGGCGCGGCCAATGCCATGCTCGCCGCCGATGCGATTGAGTTCCGCCAGCACCTGGGCCGGACTCATCGGATTGCCGTCGATGGCGACGATATCACCGCGCTCGTAGCGCAGTTCGATCTCTTGCGGCCGGTCGGGCGCCTGGCGCGGGTCGCGCGTCCAGCGCCACATGTCGGCACCCGGCTCGACCCAGGGGTCTTCCAGATCATAGCCCTCGTAGGAATTATGCAGCAGGTTGGCATCCATGGAGTAGGGTGATTTGGTGCCGTCGCGCTTCATTTCCACCGCAATGCCGTGCTGCTCGGCATAGGCCAGCAGTTTCTCGCGCGAGAGCAGATCCCATTCGCGCCAGGGGGCGATGATCTGAATCTCCGGATTCAGCCCATAGGCGCCCAGCTCGAAGCGCACCTGATCATTGCCCTTGCCGGTCGCGCCATGGGAGATGGCATCGGCGCCGGTCTCGCGGGCAATCTCGACCAGACGCTTGGCGATCAGTGGACGGGCGATGGAGGTACCAAGCAGATATTCGCCCTCGTAGAGCGCATTGGCGCGGAACATGGGGTAGACGAAGTCGCGCACGAACTCTTCGCGCAGATCGTCGATATAGATCTCCTTTACCCCGGCGGCCAGGGCCTTGGTGCGCGCGGGTTCCAACTCCTCGCCTTGACCGATATCAGCGGTAAATGTCACTACCTCGCAGCCATATTCCTGCTGTAGCCATTTGAGGATGACGGAAGTATCGAGGCCGCCGGAGTAGGCGAGCACGACCTTGTTGATCTGCTGTGCGGGCATGCAATGGCTCCATGAATGTTGTTGACCGGATCAGCGGCACATTATCGCACGACAGAGATGCCCCGAGCCTGTTAGCGCCGACGCGCCCGCATTTGTCCATGGCGGCCAAAGCCACGCGACATGGTGATCTTTAACCAGACCTTCACAGTCTCTCAACGGCCCTGCAACAAAGCTCAGTGACCATAGCGCGCAGTTGTTCACTGCGGTGCGGATGCTGGCGCACGTTCAGCCATGAGGGGTAATGCAGCATGAGTCAGGTCGAGGCCCTGCGGCCGCTAAAATATCGCACCATCTGGATATCGGATGTGCATCTGGGGTTTCGCGGCTGTCAGGCGGACTTTCTGCTCGACTTTCTGCGCGCGACCGCCTGTCGTCAGCTTTACCTGGTCGGTGACATCATCGATATGTGGGCACTAAGGAAAGGCCTCTATTGGCCTGATACCCATAACGCAGTGGTGCAGGCGGTGCTGGAGAAGGCGCGCACGGGCACGCAGGTCACCTATTTGCCAGGCAATCACGATGAACTGCTGCGCGGTCATCTTGGCGCTGAATTCGCCGGCGTCGCCATCCGCGATGAGCTAGTGCACACCACGGTCGATGGCCGTCGCCTGCTAGTGCTCCATGGTGACAAGTTTGATCAGGTGGTGCAAAGCGGTCGCTGGCTGGCCATGCTGGGCGCGACTCTCTACGATACCTTGCTGGCAATCAGCCAGCCGGTGCACCGCATCCGGCGACGGCTTGGACTGCGCTACTGGTCGCTGGCCGCCTTTCTCAAACAAAAAGTCAAGAACGCGGTCAATTACATCGGCAACTTCGAGCAGGCGGTCGCCGCCGAGGCACAGCGGCACCAGGTCGATGGGATGGTGTGCGGCCACATCCATCATGCCGAAATTCGCGAAATCGAAGGCATCAACTACTGCAACTGCGGCGATTGGGTCGAGAGCTGCACCGCACTGGTCGAACACCACGACGGCCGCATGGAACTGCTGCGCTGGACCGAAATTCGCGAAGTGCTCGGCAGCGATGCCTCCATCGGCCGCTCGCCTCTGGCCAAAGCAGCCTGACGCGGCTAATCCCAATCCCCTGTTGTGGACGAGAGATAAACAGGGAGGCGCATTGAGTCGCCCGCGGGCAAGCGCCCAAAAACCTCCCCCAAATATCGCGCCCAATCAAAGCAGGACCCTGGATCCGTCTTGCGCCCGGGCGCGATATGCTCATGCCCCACAATGCGGCCCGGCTTGATATCCGGAAAGTCGCGCAAAATCTCCTTGGTGACACCCACCAGACGTTGATACTGGGCGTCGGTAAAGAGTGTCTCGTCCGTCCCCTCAAGCTCAATCCCAATCGAAAAGTCATTGCAGTCAGCGCGCCCTGCAAAGACCGATTCACCCGCATGCCAGGCACGCGCGCGCAGATCGACAAACTGCACCAGCTCTCCATCGCGGCGAATGAGTAGATGGGCGGAGACCCGCAAGCCGGCAATGGTTGCGAAAAAGGGATCTTGCCCTGGATCGAGCTGATTTAAAAACAACTGCTCGATCCAAGGCCCGCCAAAATCACCCGGCGGCAGGCTGATATTGTGAATCACCAGCAGATCCACGGGCATACCCGGCGGGCGCTGGCCATGATTGGGCGAGGGGCAGGGGCGGGCCGACCTCAGCCAGCCGCTGGACAGCCAATTGCTGAACAGAGAGTCATCTTGCATCGGCTCCTTCATGGTTCAATCATCCATTCATCACAAATCGCTGACAAAATCCCCAGGGCTTATTGGTAAGACACAACACCCAGATGATCAAGCGGCAGAGTCCAACTGATCCGCACCGCTCCTTTGAGATTCCCAGGCGAATGCGGAATATCCCGAACATTACCAAAGCAGGCGCACCCCCCGGATATCCGACTCGCGCGGAGAGCCGCGACACGCTTCGCCTAAGTGATGGAGTATAGTCACAAGGCACCGTGCCTGGCCGCGGACTGGATCAAGATGAGCCCAAGGTCTCTGGCACGGCAGCCAGAAGCACAAAGATACAATCCACGCAATCACGCCTATTGGAATCCTAGGGAAGTCCCGATGTCGCCAACCCCCATGCCTCCCCCCGAGCCTGACCTTCTTGCTCGTCACCGACCCCCGCCCGAAATGATCGCGCGAGATGTGCGCACCGCGCTAGAGGAAGATCTGGGCAGCGGCGACATCACCGCCGCGCTTCTGCCTGCCGGACAATGCGGACGCGCCGAGTTGATCACCCGCGAACCCGCGGTCCTGAGCGGCAGCGCTTGGTTTGATGCTGTGTTTTTGGCGCTCGACCCCAACTACCGCGCCGTCTGGCAGGCCCGTGATGGAGAGCGTCTGATTGCAGGCCAACGCCTGTGCGTCCTCGAAGGCGGGCTGCGGGAGCTGCTCAGCGGCGAGCGCACGGCGATGAATTTTCTCCAGACCCTGTCCGGCACGGCAACCCGGGCGCGTCGCTACGCCGACGCCGTCGCGGGCCTGCCCACCCGGATTCTCGACACGCGCAAGACGCTGCCGGGACTGCGTCTGGCACAGAAATACGCCGTTCTCTGCGGCGGCTGCCACAATCACCGAATGGGGCTGTTCGACGCGATTTTGATCAAGGAAAACCACATCATGGCCGCCGGCTCAATCGCCGCTGCCGTTGCATCCGCACGCAAGACGGCCGTCGGCGTGCGGGTGGAGGTGGAGGTCGAGAGTCTCGACGAGCTCGAACAGGCACTGACCGCCGGCGCCGAGCGGGTACTGCTAGATAACTTCGGTGTGCATCTACTGCGCGAGGCAGTCAAGCTAACAGCGGGTCGCGCACGACTGGAGGCATCGGGCGGCATTTCTCTCGGTGCCTTGCGCGCCATTGCCGAAACCGGCGTGGATGACATCTCGGTCGGCGACTTGACCAAAAGCGTCGAGGCGGTGGACCTGTCACTGCGACTTGGGTGAGGCTCGGGCATACACCATAGCCCAAAGCCTATCCCCGACCGCCAAGCATTTCGCTCTCCAGCAAGCAATCGATATCGACCAGGTTCCGGCCATTCATCATCTTTCGCTGGGCAGAGCCTTGCGTGCCAGCAGCCTGTCCAGTGCATTGGCGAATGCCTGCCGATCCGCCTGACGAAGTGGTGGCGGACCGCCGCCCTGTTCTCCACTGTCGCGCAGTTCTGTCAGCAGGTCGCGCAGCGCCAAGCGCTCACGAATGTTTTCCACAGTATAATGTTCACCGCGAGGATTGAGGACATCAATGCCTTGGTCAACCAGGATGGCGGCCAAGGGAATGTCGGCGGTAATGACCAGATCACCGGGCGCAGCATGCTCCGTGATGAAACTGTCAGCCACATCAAAACCGCGCGCAACCTGAACGCTGCGGATCAGTCTCGACGGGGGCGTCTCCAACCTTTGATTGGCCACTAGCGTGAGCGGAATCCCGACACGCTGAGCAGCGCGATAGAGAATCTCCTTGACGACACCAGGGCAGGCGTCGGCGTCAACCCAAATATCCATGAAATTCAGAAGTCAAAATGTTCTCATGGTCGGTAAAACGGCTGCCTGGACCCCTGAGTCCACTGCCATCAGGTGGTTCCGCGTCCAGCAAGGCGCCTGCATGGCCGCCTGCATGGCCTCAGGTCACCGCGGGCGTTCGGGGTTGGATGGCAGCCGAGCAGGATCGCGCACCAGGGCTTGAATGGAATGTCCTTGTTCCAGCGCTTGGGCCAGTACCTCGCGGCCGGTGCCGCCGGTAGCGCCAAAAGAGTGCAATACGCATGGGATTAAGCCTCAAAAACGGGGGTTTTTATGGGTTCGATGATCGGCTCTGGATGATGCTCTCGGAAACCGGAACGAAGCATGGCGATGTTGATTTGCGCATAACCGATTGGGTGGATGCCCCTTTGCCGGCGCCGTCAGCACACCGATGGGGAGCTTCGTCCTGACGGTGGCTGTCAATGGACCAATCAAGCGCGATAGCCAAGTAAGCTCTCAAGTAATCGGTAAGTGTAAGAATAGGCTTCGGGCGCTCCACTGGCACGGGGTCCGGCGACGTTCAGCACCCCAATCCCGACCTCCCGGATGAAGCGCGCAAGCTTGTCACTGGCGCGCGCAACGCTCAATTCGGTGGCATCGATCAGGAGGTAAGGCTTTTGCATCTGAATGGAGCACAGCAGGGTTTGTTCGGTGCCACCGCTCGGAGAGCCAAAATAGATAATGACGGTCCCATCGCTGTCGGCGACATTTCTCTTTGTTCGCTGGCGGTAGCCCGCGCCGGGGAGCGGAATGACTGGATAGCGCCCCGGAATCCGCCCATCCTCGGCCAGACGTCCGTCCGGGCACCAGCCGCCGGCATTGACACCAAGCGCCAGCGCCACATCCAAGGCCGCGCGATCTACACCGGTTTGTCCACCGGAGACAATCTTGTGCAATATCGACATGACAGCTCCGATACACCGAAATAACTGACCTCAGTGGACCAAGATCACACACCAGCGGCAGCCAGTGCCATGTTCCAGGCCATTCTGGCGCTGTCCTGCCTGGGAATGTGAGAATATCGGCTCAGTTGCTTGAAAGGAAAGATCCGATGAAAAGCAATCGACAGCGCCGCGCCGAGATCAAAGAAGAACGTGCCCGCAAGGCAATGAAACGGCAAAAGCGCTTGCAGCACAAGGCGCGGTTACCCGAGAGACCGCCGGGGGCGTTGGCGGCGGACCATCGCGCGCTGAGCCATATCAACACCTATGGCTTGCTTCCCGATTATTACCTCGATCGCCCCTTTATCTGCAGCGATTGCGGCACGGCGGAGACCTGGACGGCAAAGCAGCAGAAATGGTGGTACGAAGTCGCCAAGGGGCATATCGATTCCTTCGCGGTGCGCTGTCGCGCCTGTCGTCAGCGCATTCGCCAGCAGAAACTGGCGCAGAAGCGACACATGGCCGCCTTGGCGGCGAAACCGCGACATCCGAACGAGGCGTTTTTTCGACGGCGGATGCGTTTCTCCTCAAGCTTATCTGTCGGTACCCGTTCTTGATCAGGATCATCGCCGCGCCTTGATGTCCTTCATGGTCTTGCGGACCATCTTGCCAAAGGCGCGATCCTTCGACCGGCGTTCGGCGAGACTGGCGGAGTTGAAACGGTCCTCCGCGATCAGCTTGTGCCAGCGCCGCAGCCGCGCGGGGTCGAGCCGCTCACCGTCGATGGCCGCGCGCACCGCGCAGCCTGGCTCGCCATCGTGCTGGCAATCCGCAAAACGGCATTGGGCGGCGAGGGCTTCCAGGTCCTCGAAGGTCTCGGCGATGCCGGCGGCGGCGTCGGTCAATTGCAATTCGCGCATGCCCGGTGTGTCGAGCACCAGGCAGCCGCCGGGGATGCGATGCAGGGCGCGCCGCGTCGTTGTGTGGCGCCCCTTGGCATCGTCTTCGCGGATGGCTTGGGTCGTGATCGCATCCGTACCGATCAGGGCGTTGGTCAGGGTGGACTTGCCGACACCAGAGGAACCCAAAAAGGCGACCGTCTGCCCTGGCTGGCACCAGGGCGACAGGACTTGGCGCGGTTCATCCCCGCGCGCATCGAGCGCCACCACGGGCACCCGCTCCGAGATGCCGCTGGCCGCTGCCAGCCAGGAAGCCACATCCACCGCGAGGTCGGCCTTGGTCAACACGATCACGGGCGTGATCCCGGCCTCGAAAGCCAGTGCTACATAGCGCTCCAGGCGGGCCAGGTTGAAATCCTGATTGCAGGAGGTGACGATGAAAACAGTATCGATGTTCGCCGCGATTAACTGCACCTGCCGATCGGTCCCCGCTGCGCGGCGTTTGATCAGGCTCTTGCGTGTCAGAAGGCGGCTCGCGTGCGCTCGGGCCGGATCAAGCAGCAGCCAATCCCCCACCGTGGCGTCGGCGCGCGGCGGGATGAGTGCATCGATCTCTACACCAACCACCTCCAGGCCGCTGCGATGCACGGCCACGACGCGCACCGGGGGCGTGTGGGACAGTGCGTCCAGGCTGATCTGCCGAGCGAAGAAGGATTCCCAGCCGAAAGTCGCGAGTGTCTGATGGTGTGGATTGTCTGCTTCGATGATCAGGTTGTCGGCGATTTCGGTGGCGTTTTCAGGGGGCATCGTGATGGTCTCTAACGGTAGACAGGATTGTTTAAATCCGCGATACAAGGAATAGACTTTCCGAGTGTTTCGGCGCGCGTTTGTCAACTTACAGATCCGCGAGCACGGTTTTTTCGTAGGCCCTTGGCTCTGGAATGAAGGTCATGACGCCCTCGGCATCGGTTGGATCAAGCTGGAAGGGGCAGACCATGGAGCGGCTGTCGCACCAGCGCCCGGCCGCCACCGAGAACGATCATAGCGGTCGGTGATCAGGGTCTTCCTGCAGGGATTGGACGATCATTCAACCCGATAGCCGGAGTCATCCGATTCTCACCGCGTTGGCGATCAGGAAATCTCGAAACTCTGCTTTGCCATTTTACAGGCGCAGGATAAAGCGTCCCAGTTGATTCCATTCGGTCCTATGCGATCATATTAAACGTGTAAAATAGACCATGAGTGTTATAGACACTGTTAGACCGTGAGGTGATGCCGCAACAGATTTGTGCGCATCGAGCCCCATTTGAAAAATACAACGCTGGTCTCATTGATCCGCAGCTCCGCGCTAGGCAGCCGGGAAGACCGAAGAACCCTAATCAGCGCGGCCATTCAAGTCATGCAGCTCAATGCCCAGCTCCTTCGAATTATTCAGCGCACCGGGCTGTCAGTATGCCTGACGTCCAGCCCGGCGCCAGACCCGGCGCAGCGCGGACCACGCCGGTTCATTCTCCCGAGGCATCCGTTCGCACCCGCATCTTCAGTCCATCCGAACTCCAGATGATCGCACGGTCAAGGTCAAAGAATTGCGAAAACTCAATTGCTTGCGCCAATGACCCTGATCGGAACTTCGATGGTAACTACTCACCCCCTCCAGCTCATAGCGCTTGGTGCGCTATGAGAGCGCGGTGCTGCTGTTCGCCAAGCGCCCGGAGGTGGCCTTTACCAATAACCGCGCGGAGCGTGACTTACGCATGAGCAAGGTCAAGCAGAAGATCTCGGGGTGCTTCCGAACCCGCCAGTACGCCGAAGCCTATTGCCGTATCTCCAGCTATCTGCAGAACATGGCCTATCGCGGCTACAAATCCCTTGGTGGCAATCCAAATGGCGCTGTCTGGGGAATTCTACGCATGAGGGGGTGAGTAGTTACCTTCGATGATGACCTGCTACAAAGTGCTCGCGCGTTGTGCGGCATCAAGGAAATGGCCCGGTCGAAAACCGGACGAGCAGTCAAGAAAGTCCTGCTCGTAGACCGGTTCCAGCAACATCAGTCCCGAATCACTTCGATGCGGGCTTTGGTAAGGGGTAACAGTTTTTACCTCGGCGAATCAGTGAAAGAAATGAAGTATGTCCCAGAAATTCACGCCTGACAGGTTTGCTGTTCTTTGATGGCTGCCAGTTCGTCAGCCGTGATCTGAGTAATAGCCATTACTTGGCTATCCGGCAGACCGGCTTGCAGCATCTTCAGTACCATTTCTTGCAGACGCTGCTCAGCCTCAGCCCGAGCTTTTTGGTAACCCTGCTCTCTGCCTTCCTCTCTGCCTTCCTCTCTGCCTTCCTCTCTGCCTTCATTTCGTGCAGTGTCCACAACATTGGTCAAGTCTCGGTAGTATTTGAGGCTGGATTCGTAGGCGATGCGTTCTTCGGGCTTGAAACGGGCGATGTTGGCTTGTTTGAACAGGCTATTAAAAATTCGCTCTTGCAGTTTTTCGGGCTGCTCTTGCAGGCGGTGCAAGTGTCGAAACAGGAAGAACCACTTATCTTGCAGGGTTTCCAACTCGTTTTCGCTTTTGCTGAAGTTGGGAAGCGTCAGGTAGATGAAGGTGAGTTTGTCGTAGAACACCTGATTGTGCTGATTTTTCAGCTGCACCTGATGCACCACCTGATCCTTATGCTGGGGATCGTTTTTATCCTCATCAAACACAAAATCCAGAATGCCGATGGTGTAGATGGCGGCCAGTTTAAAATTCCAGTCGTCGCCCTTTTTCGCCTGTTGCTGGATAGGAAAGGTGGCGTAAAAAAGGCTGCGGTCTTTAAAAAAGTTCTGCTTGGCTTTTTGCAGCTCCACAATAAAGTGTTCGCCGGCATCACTCACGCAGTTCAGGTCAAAAATTGCTTTGCGATCCAGTACTGTTGCTCCCTGGTATTCGTTTTGGATGAAGGTTAAATCCTGGATCTGGTGTTTTTTGGGCAGCAGGGTGTTGAGAAAGCTGATGAGGTGCGCTTTGCTGCTTTCTTCGCCAAAGATTTTTTTAAAGCCAAAATCAGTGAAGAGGTTGACATAGTGACCGAGCATCAATCACCTCAGGCAGGATGATTCAAGAATGCGGGCAGTTTAGCACAAGAGGTGAGGGCAAACCTTACCCAACGGGTATACTTCTGTGCCAAAAAAACACGCGCCACGAGCAAAACCGCCTCGCGAATCACTTTGATGCGGGGTCTGGTCAGGGGTAACAGTTTTTCCCTCGGCGCTGTCCCCCGAATTGCAATTGCGAATTGCAATTAAAATCGAACCTGGCGCCTTTGATTTGATTTGCGGGGCGGACCTATATGCCCCTTTGATTAGACGCGCGCCATAGGCCTCAGTGGAAGATGGTTTCGGGGGTCCCGGCGCTGAGGATGCGACTCAGCCAAGTATCGAGTTGTTCAAGCTTCTCCTGCTCGATGCGCTCGCGGTGCGTTTGCACGGCCTCGGGGCCGAATTTTTGAGCAAGCTGACGCAGCAATGTCCTGGCCTCGCCCTGCTGCACTCCCAGCTCCATCCCCTTCTGAATCCCTGCTTGTTCCAATGTGTTGACAAAAGGCATCTGTCGTTGCTCCTCTAGTGCATAGAGTTCATGGCGAAATTCGGCTTCCAGCTCTGCTGGCAGGCGGACCATGCAGTCGATGATGCGGAAGAGCTCTTCAATCAGCGTGTGCTCATAGCTGCGATCATACATCAGGCGCATCAGGCGGAATTTCCAGCGTCTCGGCATCGTCGGTGACTTTGGCGCGGGTTTGCGCCATGACCAACAAGGCAAAAACATTGTCACTGGCGTGCCTATGGGGCTTTTGATCAAATCCATGGCTTTTCAGACGGGGCCGCCTTCGCCGATGCTCTCGTCGCCGGCCACCAAGCGTCTGCATGGCACGGTCGGGCGGGCCTTTGTGCACTGGCTTGTCGAGCAGCAAGAGGATCAGACGCTGTCCAAGGCGGTCGCGCATCTGATGCAGCGGATGCCGGTCACTCATGGACAGGCGGCGCGCGTGGCCAAGCAGTTGTCCGTGACCGGCACCGCCGGTGAGCTGGCCACGGCAGCGGATATTACCGGCTGGCCGCTTGGGGTCGCCGCCGAGGCCGCACTGGAGGCTTATCGGTTGTGGTCCGCCGAGCAGGGCCATGGGCAGACCGAGGATCGGTAGATCCTGGACGCCTGCGCAGCTTCACTGAGCGCCATGGCGAGAGCCTTTTCGCGCTCCGTGACATCCGGGCCGCCGACCCGTGATCGAGCCGGTTATACCGAAGAGGATCCGGGTACCGGGCAGGTCACCGATCTCTTCCTGGCGAGTGGTCTGCGCGAGGCGCTGAGCGGGCAGGATTTTAAACGCGGTTTGATCGCCCTGGACAGGGCCGGCTGGCTGGGCAAGGGCGGTGGGGACAGGTATCGCCTGCAGCGCAAGATTCAAGGCAAAAATATCAATGTCTATGCGGTAAGTGTCCCAGAGGACGAGCTTGATGATGCACGAGAGATCCGCGGATGACAGCACTGGAGATCATGGATGCGGCCTGCGTGTCGGCAGAGGGGAGAAGCTTTCAGGCTGGTTGTTCTAGTGGCGACCTAGCCATCGGAGCAGTTTTCCACCATCGTGGGGCGGTTTACGCCAAAAGCGACAGCACTTCAGAAGCACTCCCACCACAGTCAGATTTAGCGCATTTCTTGTTCCATTCGTCCCTCAGCCAAGAGCAGCGCGAGGACATACCGGAGCGATTCCATGAGCGAGCGGCGATCACCGAGTTCGATGGGGGGTGTCGCGACCCGAAACCGAACGAGACGCCTGGCGGTTGATTCAGGCGGATTCTGACGTCTGTCGATGATGGTGCGACTAGCGGCTCATGCTCAAGCAGCGATATGTTCAGGAAGGCCGGTTAGAAAAGGAACACCTCGGGAACAGTCGTCGCCACGACTCTCTTGGTGAAAGCAGCTGACAAATGGCCGGGCTGATGATGCCTCTCTTCCTTTCTGACACGAGACTGGTCAGTCTCGATCAATGGCTGTCTGTGCTAATCGAAGCTGCTTGCCCCAAAGGGGCGAATACGGCGGACGTCAGAGCAGTAATTTGTTCCAGATTGGCCAGCAAAGTCCTGGGCTGCCTAGGTCAGTATGTGGGATGGATTGTGGGGCGACGCGACGGTGAACCAAATTTTTTATCTTAATTATCAGATGCTTAAGGTTAGTTAATGGCGGAGAGAGAGGGATTCGAACCCTCGATGGGGGATTAGCCCATACTCCCTTAGCAGGGGAGCGCCTTCAGCCACTCGGCCATCTCTCCGTGGGGGTGTCATTGTAGCAAAGGAGCGCGCTTTTTTGGTGGGGATTTTTTGCCTAACCGGTTGCCGAGTTCCTTTGCTGAGCGGCTGTTGGGGTGCGTGGCTCAGGTTGTGAGTTGCCGTGTTACCCGAGGTTGGGGAGCGTCAGTCATCATCCTGCCTGAATTCAGCTTGCTCATCGGTGCTACCGGCCTCGCCTGTGGGCGTTTGCTCGCGTTTGATGCGCTCGTAAATCTCTTCACGGTGAACGGCAACGTCTCTGGGGGCGTTGACCCCGATGCGGACCTGGTTGCCTTTGACGCCTAATACCGTGACTGTGACTTCGTCACCGATCATCAGCGTTTCCCCGACTCGGCGAGTCAATATCAGCATGGTTGTGTCTCCCTGTTTATCCTTCTTTCGCGTTGCGATCCTTGTCTTCCGATTCCACCGGTTCCTGGCGGCCGTGCGACGCACCCGGAGATGGGATCGCGCGAAATTCTTGCGGCGATTATTGATCCGCTGGCGCGAGTTTAGCAATTGTTACAGTTCGACAATAGCCCAAAAACGCAAAATTAACCCCTGTCGCGTCGAAAATACCTGTACGTAATCAGTGCGCGCACGCAAAAGTGCATGCTTTGGATATTCCCGGACATCAGGCTGGAGTGACGCTTGGTTCATCAAGCCCAAATGCTTTGTGCAACGCCCGCACACCAAGCTCAAGATATTTCTCATCGACCACCACGGAGATTTTGATCTCGGAGGTGGAGATCATGCGAATATTGATGCCTTCGACCGCCAGGGCCTCGAACATGCGGCTGGCGATGCCGGCATGGGAGCGCATGCCCACGCCAACCAAGGAGATTTTGACAATGGCCGGGTCGCCAAGTACCTCGCGCGCGTTCAGCCCGGTGCAGGTCTCGCGCAGGATAGCCATCGCGCGGTCGTAGTCGTTGCGATGCACGGTGAAGGTGAAGTCGGTCGAGCGCTGATCGGGTGCGACATTTTGTACGATCATGTCGACTTCGATGTTGGCCTCGGAGATGGGGCCGAGAATGCGATGGGCGATGCCGGGTTGATCCGGTACGCCAAGGATGGTCAGTTTGGCTTCGTCGCGGGCGAAGGCAATGCCGGCGATCTGGGCGTCTTCCACGGTGTCGTCCTCGAAGGTGATCAGGGTGCCGGCGCCTTCCTCGAAGCTTGAGAGGACGCGCAGGGGCACGCGGTATTTGCCGGCGAACTCGACGGCGCGGATTTGCAGCACCTTGGAGCCGAGGCTGGCCATTTCAAGCATTTCCTCGAAGGTGATGCGTTCGAGTTTGCGCGCATTGGGTTCGATGCGGGGGTCGGTGGTGTAGACCCCGTCGACATCGGTGTAAATCTGGCACTCGTCGGCTTTGAGCGCGGCGGCCATGGCCACGGCGGAGGTGTCCGAGCCGCCGCGCCCGAGGGTGGTGATATTGCCCTGTTCATCAACGCCCTGAAAGCCGGCGACCACCACCACGCGCCCGGCGTCGAGGTCAGCGCGCACGCGGGCGGCGTCGATGTCGCGAATGCGGGCTTTGTTGTGCGCGCTGTCGGTCAGCATGTGGACCTGGGCGCCGGTGTAGGAGCGCGCCGGGCAGCCGCTGGCCTCGAGCGCCATGCTGAGCAGGGCGATGGTGACCTGCTCGCCGGTGGACAGCAGCACGTCGAGTTCGCGCGGCGCGGGCACGGCTTGCACGGCCTTGGCCAATCCGAGCAGGCGGTCGGTCTCGCCGGACATGGCGGAAACCACCACGACCAGGCTGTGGCCTTGGTCGGTTGCTTGTTTGACGCGGGAGGCGACGGCCTGGATGCGCTCGATGCTGCCGACCGAGGTGCCGCCGTATTTTTGTACGATCAGTGACATTGAAGAAGTGGCTAGTGGCTAGTGGCTAGTTGACGCGCTCGCGCACCCAGGGCTCGACCAGGGCGAGAGAAGCGGGGATGGCGGCGGGGTTGTTGCCGCCCGCCTGGGCCATGTCGGGACGGCCGCCGCCTTTGCCATCCACTGCCGCGGCGACCACTTTGATTAGGTCGCCGGCTTTGAAGCGGTCGGTGAGATCCTTGGTCACGCCGGCGATCAGGCTGGCCTTGCCGGCGTTTTCCGTTGCCAGAACCAGCACGCCGGAGCCGAGTTTGTTTTTCAGCTGATCGAGCGTATCACGCAGGGATTTCGGGTCGACGCCCTCGAGTTGGGCGGCCAGCACCTTGATGCCATTGATGTCGATGGCCTGCTGGGCTAGATCGGAGCCGGCGGCGCTGGCGAGTTTGCCCTTGAGCTGCTCGAGTTCTTTCTCCAGTCGGCGGGCGCGCTCGGCGAGCTGACTGACTTTGTCATCGACATCCGTCGGGCTGCCCTTGACCAGTTCGGCGATGCGGTGCAGGCGGCTTTCTTCGTCCTCGACCCAGCGCAGGGCGGGTTCGCCGGCGACCGCCTCGATGCGGCGCACGCCGGAGGAGATGCCGGTTTCCGACAGGATCTTAAACAGGCCAATATCGCCGACCGCGCGCACATGGGTGCCGCCGCAGAGCTCGACGGAGAAATCGCCCATGCGCAGTACCCGCACCTGATCGCCGTATTTCTCGCCGAACAGGGCCACGGCGCCAGAGCGCTTGGCGTCCTCGATCTCCATGATGCGCGTCTCGACTGTGTGGTTGTTGCGGATCTCGCGGTTGACCAGATGCTCGATGGCGCGCACTTGCTCGCGCTTGATGGGCTCGAAGTGGGAGAAGTCGAACCGCAGTCGCTCGGGACCAACCTGGGAGCCGCGCTGCTGGACGTGATCGCCGAGCACCTGGCGCAGGGCGGCGTGCAGCAGATGGGTGGCGGAGTGATGCAGGGCAGTGGCGCCGCGGCGCTCGCCATCGACGCGTGCGGTGACCTGATCACCCACTTGCAACTCGCCGCTGACCACCCGGCCATGATGGCCAATGACGCCGTCGCCGTGCTTTTGGGTGTCGAGTACCTCGAAGCGGGCGTTCGGGGTTTCGAGTACGCCGGTGTCACCGACCTGGCCGCCAGACTCGGCATAGAAGGGGGTGAGATCCAAAATCGCCAGGCCAGTTTCGCCTTCGCTCAAGCTGTCGCGCTCCTCGCCGTCGCGGTAGAGCGCCACCAGGGTGCCCTGGTCGTCGATGCCCTCGTAGCCGGTGAAGTCGGTCTTGCCCTCGAGTTCAATCCGTTCCATGGCGGCGCCGCCGAATTGACTGGCCGCGCGCGCGCGTTCTTTTTGCCGCGCCATTTCGGCATCGAAGCCGGCCAGGTCGAGCGTCAGCCCGCGTTCGCGCGCCAGGTCGGCGGTCAGGTCGGCCGGAAAGCCATAGGTGTCGTAGAGTTTGAACACCGCCTCGCCCGGAATCTGGTCACCCCGGGCCTGGGCGACCAAATCATCGAATAGCCGCAGCCCCAGTTCGAGGGTGTCGGCAAAGCGTTCTTCCTCGGTGCGCAGCACGCGCTCGATGTAATCCTGTTTGCCGGCCAGGTGTGGGTAGGCGCTGCCCATTTCGGCCACTAGGGGCGCGACCAAGCGGTGAAAAAAGGGCTGCTGTTGGCCAAGTTGATAACCGTGGCGAATGGCGCGCCGGATAATGCGTCGCTGCACATAGCCGCGGCCCTCGTTGCCGGGAGTGACACCATCGGCGACCAGAAAGGCGGCGGAACGGATGTGATCGGCAATCACGCGCAAGGATTTGCTGTGTTGATCCTGGCAGCCAGTGGCCTCGGCGGCGGCGCGAATCAAATTGCGGAAGAGGTCGATGTCATAATTGCTATGCACGCCCTGGACCACGGCGGCTAGGCGTTCCAGCCCCATGCCGGTATCCACCGAGGGGCGGGGTAGGGCGCTGAGTTGGCCGCTGGCATCGCGGTTGAACTGCATGAACACCAGATTCCAGATTTCCACATAGCGATCAGCCTCGGCGTCCTCGGAGCCAGGCGGGCCGCCGGGGATCTCGGGCCCGTGGTCGTAGAAGATTTCCGAGCAAGGACCGCAAGGGCCGGTGTCGCCCATGGACCAGAAATTGTCCTTCTCGCCGCAGCGGGAGAAGCGTGTTGGGTCGACCTTGAGTTCCTTTAGCCAGATGTCGGCGGCTTCGTCGTCCTCGGTGTAGACCGTGACCCACAGGCGTTCGGGTGGCAGGTGCAGGATCTGGGTGAGAAAATCCCAGGCGTAGTTGATGGCCTCACGCTTGAAGTAGTCGCCAAAGCTAAAGTTGCCCAGCATCTCGAAGAAAGTATGGTGGCGCGCGGTGTAACCGACATTTTCCAGATCGTTGTGCTTGCCGCCGGCTCGCACGCACAGTTGCGAGCTGGCGGCGCGGCTGTAGGGGCGCTTCTCGCGTCCAAGGAAAGTGTCCTTGAACTGCACCATGCCCGCGTTGGTGAACAGGAGCGTGGGGTCGTTACCCGGTACCAGCGGGCTGCTGGGCACCAGGCTGTGGTTCTGCTGGGCGAAGTAGTCGAGAAAGGCTTGGCGAAGCTCGGCGCTGCTATTCATCTTGAGTGTCGTGTGGGGATGTCGTGTGGGACTGGATGTGCGACAGACGATATCGACTGGGATGTCATGAAAAAAAGGCGTCGTCCTGGCGGAGCAGACGCGCGATCAGATGCGTGGGGAAGCCGCGTGATTCCAGAAAACGCGCGCGCCGAGCGGTCTCGCGCCGGCAGGCGGCCGCCTCGGGCTCATCGGCACAGGGTCTTTGGTTGAGGTTCATCCAGTGGCTGTCGGCTCGGCAGAGGAGTTCAAAGCAGGTCTCGTCGTCAATGCGCGCATGGCGGTCGATCAGCGCCTCGCCGATGCCTCGGGTCTGGAGTTCGGAGCGGATGCGCAACGGGCCGAAGCCTTTGTCGAAACGCTCCGATACATAGGCCTCGACGAAGCGATCCTCGTGCAACAAGCCTTCCTGTTCAAGCTCATCAAGCACCAGGTCGATGGCCGGCGATGGCCCGTCGTGCCCTCTGAGCTTGCGCTCGAGTTCCAGTCGGCTGTGCTCGCGACGACCGAGCAGACGCAGCGCTCGGTTGCGAAGCTCAACGGCGGGTTCGCCCGTTGTTGGCGCGACGTCGGATGGCAGGAGGCTCATGGTTTGACGCTCATGGTCTCGGTTACCCAGGAGCATGAATGCATGGGGTTCACGCTGGACTGGGCCCGGTGCCGATGTGTTGTAGGACTGGCATGCAAGGGATGGAATGACCTGGCTAGGATGGACTCTCTGGCATGAACTGTAAGAAAGCCAAGAGGGATCGGCGACGGGCTGGATCAAGTCGCGGCCTGGCTGGTGCTCTTTCCGGCCTTGGCTGGCGGTGGTTCGGCGCTGGCGGCCTTGGGGTCGTTCTCGGTCACCTCTCCGCTTGGCAGCAGTTGAGCGCGGATTTTGGCCTCGATATCCGCCGCCATGTCCGGGTTTTCCTTTAAATAGTTGCGGACATTGTCCTTGCCCTGGCCGATGCGGTTGCCGGAGTAACTGTACCAGGCACCGGATTTATCGATGATGTTGCCGGCCACGCCAAGATCAATAATCTCACCCTCGCGGGAGATGCCCTCACCGTACAAAATATCGAAGGTCACCTGCTTGAAAGGCGGGGCGACCTTGTTCTTGACCACCTTGACCTTGGTCTCGTTGCCGATGACTTCCTCGCCCTTTTTCAGCGAGCCGATGCGGCGGATATCCAGGCGCACCGAGGAATAAAACTTGAGCGCGTTGCCCCCGGTGGTGGTCTCCGGGCTGCCGAACATGACGCCGATTTTCATGCGGATCTGGTTGATGAAGATGACAATGGCGTTGGAACGCTTGATGTTGGCCGTGAGCTTGCGCAGCGCCTGGGACATGAGGCGTGCCTGCAGGCCAACGTGGGAATCGCCCATCTCACCCTCGATCTCCGCCTTGGGCGTGAGCGCGGCGACCGAGTCCACCACCACCATGTCCACCGCGCCCGAGCGCACCAGCATGTCGGTGATCTCCAGTGCCTGTTCGCCGGTGTCGGGCTGGGAGACCAGCAGATCGCTCATGTTCACGCCGAGCTTCTCGGCATATTGCGGGTCAAGCGCATGCTCGGCATCGACAAAGGCCGCGGTGCCGCCGGTTTTTTGCACCTCGGCCACCGCGTGCAGGGTCAGGGTGGTTTTGCCCGAGGATTCCGGTCCGTAGATCTCGATGACACGTCCGCGCGGCAGTCCACCGATGCCAAGGGCGACGTCCAGGCCCAGGGAGCCGGTGGAGACGACCTCAATGTTGCGAATGGCCCCGGCATCGCCCATGCGCATGACCGAGCCCTTACCAAACTGCTTTTCGATCTGCCCCAAGGCGGCGGCCAGGGCTTTTTTGCGGTTATCGTCCATTGTTTCTCCGGTCGGCACGCGCCAAGTCGCCTTGCTGCGAGGGGTGGGTCTCCTCAGTCAGTCGTGTGGCACTGAGTTTGTTAGGCAAGATTATCACACAGGCCCATCTTGCTCGTCATCGCGCACTCTCGGATATTCGCGAAGAGCTGTCTAGGCGCATGGCTTGGCGAGACGTCGTCTCGCAGGGCGCGGCATCCTATGCCAAGATGTCACGCAGACGGGCCAGGCCGTGGTGAACTGTTTGGCGACGGACCTGGTCGCGATCTCCCTGGAAGTGGCAGGTCTCAACCCAGGGTGGTTGTTGCTGTGCCTGGCGATTAATGTCTGTCCAGGCGCTGCAGAGGGTGCCGACTGGTGTTGCGGAACTACCGCCACCAGGCCCGGCCACGCCAGTGACGGCGAGGGCAATATCGGCCTGGCCACGGGTCAGGGCGGCGCTTGCCATGGCTGCCGCGACCGCCTCGCTGACAATGCCCGCGCGCTCAAGGAGTTCAGATGACAGGCCGAGCATCTGCTGTTTGGCCTCGGGGCTGTAGGTGACAAAGGCACGGTCGAACCAGGTGCTACTACCGGGAATATCGGTGCAGATTTTTGCAATCCAGCCGCCGGTCAGGGATTCCGCCGTGACCAGCCGCCAGTTGCGCGCGCGCAGGCGCTCTCCAATCGAGATGGCGAGTTGCTGGAGTTGTGCGTCTGTGACCACTATTTAGGCGGTTGCACAATGCTGAAAATTGGGCGGTGAATGGATGCCTGGGCGGGTCGCCTGAAAACTCAATATTGTTAATAAAATCATTTTTTTGAATGAATGGAGAATTGAATTATGTCCGAGCTGCGGATTCTCTGCGAGCATAAGCCCTCACCGGCCAAGTTGGAGGTTCTGGGGGTTGAACAATGGCCAATCTGGCGCAAGGAGCCGTCAACCTTCGACTGGCATTACGACCAACCCGAGACCTGCTACATCATACGTGGTCGCTTCAAGGTGACGCCCGCGGGCGGGGAGCCGCGGGAGTTCAGCCGCGGTGATTTGATCACTTTTCCAGTCGGGATGCATTGCACCTGGGAGATCACCGAGGCAGTTGAGAAATATTACGATTTTGGCTGATCCTGGTGAGCGTCAGGGAGTCCCGGGTTTGCCAAGCGGGCAGGCAGCTGTCACTCATCACCGAGTAGTGTGCGGATATGGCTTTTGGCGAGCAGGGCCTCCACCTCGCCCACCGGCTGCGGTCGGGCAAGTCCAAAACCCTGTCCAAGATCACAGTCGTGTTTGCGCAAAAAGTCGAACTGGGCTTTGGTTTCTATGCCCTCGGCAATCACTTCCAGTTCCAGGCTTTTGCCGATTTGTACAATGGTTTTCAGCAGCGCCTCTGACTTGCGCGACCCACCAACGGTGCTGACAAAGGAGCGGTCGACCTTCATCGCATGGAAGGGGAAGGCCTGCAGGTAGGTCAGCGCACTGTAGCCAGTGCCGAAGTCATCCAGGGCGATACGAACGCCGATTGTGTCAAGCTGGCTCAGGAGTTGGTGGGTGCCTGGGAAATCCTCGATCAGCAGGCTCTCGGTCACCTCCAGCTCAAGCTGTTGCGGCGGAATACTATAGCGTGTGATGGCATTTTTGATCTGCTCGAGCAAATTGTTGCTCTGGAACTGCCGGGGCGAGAGGTTAATGGCAATGCGCAGCGAGGATTGGCCTGGCAGGGTATCGAGCCAGGTGCGCGCCTGAGCGCAGGCTTGATCAATGATCCATTCCCCCGCCGGGATAATCAGCCCGGTTTCCTCGAGCAAGGGGATGAACTGGCCTGGCGGAACCACGCCGCGGCTTGGGTGATTCCATCGCAACAGCGCTTCAAGTCCGACGATGCAGCCATCGGTGAGGGCGACCTGCGGCTGGAATACCAGAAAAAACTCTTCGCGCTCGAGTGCGCGGTGGAGTTCGGTTTCGAGTTGAATTTGCTCGCGGACCTGCGCGTCCGTGGACGCATCGGCGAAGGCATAGGCCAAATCGGCCTGATTGCGCGCGCGGGTGAGGGCCGAGTCGGCGCTGGCGAGCAGTTCGCGCGCGCTGCGGCCGTCTTTCGGAAAGATGGAGGCGCCAATATGCGCCGCGGGTCGAAATTCCACATCGTCAATTTGCAGCGGCAAATAGAGGTCATCGAGCAAATGCTGCAGGCGATCAGCTAGGTTGCCCAGATGCGCGGCCTCCAGCCCCAGCATCACCACCAGGAAGCGAGCCCCCTCAATGCGCCCGATAATGGTCTGACGCTGGGGGAACATCTTGAGGATGCGATCCTTGAAGGCGCACAGGAAGCGGTCGCCGGCCTCGTGACCCAGGCTTTGGTTTATGCGGTCAAAGCGTTGCAGTGCCAGCAGCAGTACCGCGATGGGCTCATCTTGGCGGTTGGTCAGGTTATCGTCGAGCAAGCGGATGCTGTAGTCGCGGTTGGGCAGTCCGGTGAGGTTGTCGTACTGCGAGTAAAAGCGCAGCCGTTCTTCCTCGGCCCGACGCAGTGCCAGCATGTTTTCGATGCGCACCAGCAGCTCGGCTCGGTCGAAGGGTTTGGTCAAGAAGTCGCGCGCACCGCTTTGCAGGGCTTGCAAACGCGAGGACTGATCGCTTTGCGCTGTCAGTATGACCACGGGCGGGCAGTCGTCCTCAAGTTCGCCTCTGAGTTGATCGAGCACGCCGAAACCGCTGATGTGTGGCATGTTGAGGTCGAGCAAGACCACCCCGGGGCGATGGCGTTGCACCAGCGCGAGGGTCTCGCGCGAGTCGTTGGTGGCGACCACGGAGGTATAGCCTGCTTTCGACAGGATTTTGTCGAGCACCTTGGTGTTGGTCGGCTCGTCGTCGACCACCAGGATGGTATAGGACAGGAGTGGATTCGATGCCATTACCAGATCGATCTGATCGGGGGGGTTATGTTGTACCGAAGTATAACAAAGCCTTTGAAGGGAAGTTGTCAGCGGATATTGCCCGCGCGTCTCGGTGACGGCTCAGGCCTCGGCGATCAGATGAGCGTGACCGTTTTCCTCGACCGCTTCAAGGCGCACATCAAATCCCCACAGTCGGCGGATATGGCGTAGCACCTCGGTGGCGCCATCACCGAGTGGCCGGCGGTTGTAGCGATAGTGGCGCAGTGTCAGTGAGCGGTCGCCGCGTGTGTCGACTTTGTAAACCTGAATATTAGGCTCGCGGCTGCCGAGATTGTACTGATCAGCCAGTGACTTGCGCAGCGCCCGGTAGCCGGCTTCCTCGTGAATGGCGGTGATTTCGAGTGCTTCCTCGCGGTCATCGTCGCGCACCGCGAACAGGCGGAACTCGCGCATCAAATGCGGTGAGAGGTACTGGGCGACAAAGCTCTCGTCTTTGAAGTTGCGCATGGCAAAGTCGAGTACCTTGATCCAGTCCTGATTGACAAAATCCGGAAACCAGTAGCGGTCCTCATCGGTTGGCTCCTCGCAGATGCGGCGGATGTCGCGCATCATCGCAAAGCCCAAGGCATAGGGATTGATGCCGGAATAATAACGCGAGTCAAAGGGCGGCTGGTAGATCACATTGGTGTGCGACTGCAGAATTTCGATCATGAAGCCATCGTTGACCAGACCCTTTTCATACAACCGATTGAGCAGGGTATAGTGCCAGAAGGTGGCCCAGCCCTCATTCATGACCTGAGTCTGGCGTTGAGGATAAAAATACTGTCCAATTTTGCGCACAATGCGCACCATTTCGCGTTGCCAGGGCTCGAGCAGTGGGGCGTTTTTCTCGATGAAGTAGAGGAGATTCTCTTGTGGCTCGGAGGGAAAGCGCTGTTCTTCCTCCTCGGTTGCCGAGTCAGGTGCCACTGGCAGGGTTCGCCACAGATCGTTCACCTGCGTCTGCAAATAGGCCTCGCGTTCGTGCTGACGCTTTTTCTCTTCCGCCATTGACAGTGGCGCTGGGCGCTTGTAGCGATCCACTCCATAGTTCATCAGTGCATGACAGGAGTCAAGCAGCAATTCGACCTCTTCCTGGCCATGGCGTTCTTCGCATTCCGCGATGTAAGCCCTGGCAAAGACTAGATAGTCGATAATGGCATCGGCATTGGTCCAGGTGCGAAACAGATAATTCCCTTTGAAGAAACTATTGTGGCCATAGCAGGCATGCGCGATCACCAAGGCCTGCATTGGCAGGGTATTTTCCTCCATGAGGTAAGCAATGCAGGGATCGGAGTTGATCACGATTTCATAGGCCAGACCCATCTGCCCGCGTCTGTAAGTCTGTTCGGTGGCGACAAACTGCTTGCCGAAGGACCAATGGTTGTAATTAATGGGTAGCCCGACCGATGAGTAGGCGTCGATCATCTGCTCGGAGGAAATCACCTCGATCTGATTGGCGTAGGTATCGAGGCCGAATTCATGATGCGCGATCTTGCCGATCTCGCGATCAAAACGCTCGAGCAGTGGGAAACTCCATTCCGATGACGTTGAGATGAATTGGTTCTGGCTCGCGGAGCCTTTGGGCTCGTCTTGTCGGGTCTTCTCTTCCCTGGCCGCCGCCGGATCATTCACCGGATCATCGGTCTCTGGCCCAGTTGCTGGTCCAGTCGCTGGCTCTGCAGTGCTCATGTCTCAGGCCTCCTGCTTTTTGAACAACTCGCGGAAGACCGGAAAAATATCCTCGGCACCGCCAATTTCTTCCATCGCGAAATGTGGATGGGCCGCTTTCACATCCTCGTAGGCATACCAGAGGCTCTGATGCTGACGCGGTGTGATTTCAATATAGGCAAAGTAGCGCATCAGCGGCATGAGTTGATCGATCAGCAGGTCGCGGCAGATGCTGGAATCCGAGTCCCAGTTATCGCCGTCCGAGGCTTGGGCGGCATAGATGTTCCACTGACTTGAGTCATAGCGCTCGCTGAGGATGTCATGTGCCAGGCTCAGCGCACTGCTGACCACTGTCCCGCCGGTTTCGCGCGAGTAAAAAAACTCCTGCTCGTCCACCTCCTGCGCAACTGTGTGGTGGCGGATAAAGACCACCTCGATTTTGTCATAATTGCGCTGCAGAAAAAGATACAACAGGATGAAAAAGCGTTTTGCCAGATTCTTGCGCATCTGGTCCATGGAGCCCGACACATCCATGATGCAAAGCATCACCGCTTTGCTGCTCGGTTGCGGCTCGCGGGTGAAGGATTGATAACGCAGGTCGAAGGTATCGATAAAGGGCAGCGCGGCGATGCGGGCCTTCAGCCGCTCGATCTCCTCGCGTAGCGCCGCCACTCGCGGGTCGGTTTCGGTGGCGCCGGCGGCAAGCAGTGCCTCCAGTTCAAGTTCCAGCTCGCGCAGGCGTGCGCGATGGGGGGCGCCGAGCGCGGTGCGCCGGGCAATGGCGCCTTTGAGCGAGCGCACCACGTCGATATTGCTTGGTGCGCCGCTGGTGGTGTAGCCGGCACGGATAGTTTTGAATTCGGTGGTGCCGAGCAGTTGGTTGCGCACCAGGTTGGGCAATTCCAGGTCGTCGAACAACAGATCCATGAACTCTTCGCGCGAGAGTTCAAAGATAAAATCATCCTCGCCCTGTCCGTCCCGACTTGCCCGGCCCGAGCCCTGCCCGCCCGCGCTACCTTCCGGTCGCGGAACCCGGTCGCCGGCGGCAAACTCCTTGTTGCCAGGATGAATTTGCTCGCGCTGTCCGCCCGGGCCGTGATGGAACACCGGCTCGGACAGATCCCTTGATGGAATGCCAACCTTCTCGCCGGCGTCCATGTCGGTGATGCTGCGACGATTCACCGCATCAGAGACAGCACGCTTGAGCTGCGACTTGTAGCGCTTGAGAAAACGCTGACGATTGACGGCGCTCTTGTTTTTCGAGGAACTGCGACGGTCGATAAAATGCGACATGCGCTTGAAAACGTGATGAGTCGTTAGTGGTGAGTTGTCGTTGACTTGCCGCTTGTCAACGCCGAAATGGCGTTATTGGGCCTTGCGCACACGCAGGTACCATTCAGAGAGCAGCCGAACCTGCTTGGGTGTGTAGCCTTTTTCCACCATGCGATCAACGAATTGCTCGTGCTTTTTCTTTTCATCGGCCGATGCCTTGGTATTGAAGGAAATCACCGGCAGTAATTCCTCGGTGTTGGAGAACATTTTTTTCTCGATCACCACCCGCAGCTTTTCGTAGCTGGTCCAACGCGGATTGGAGCCCTTGTTGTTGGCGCGCGCGCGCAACACGAAGTTCACAATCTCGTTGCGGAAATCCTTGGGGTTGGAAATGCCCGCCGGCTTCTCGATTTTTTCGAGCTCCTCGTTGAGGGCGCCGCGATTCATCATCTCACCGGTGTCGGGATCGCGATATTCTTGATCCTGAATCCAGAAATCGGCATAGGTGACATAGCGGTCGAAGATGTTCTGACCATACTCGGCATAGGATTCCAAATAAGCGGTTTGCAGTTCCTTGCCGATGAACTCCGCATAACGTGGTGCCAGGTACTGTTTCAAAAAGCCGAGATACCGATCCTGCACCTCGGGTGGCAGATGCTCGCGCACGATCTGGCGCTCAAGGACGTAGAGCAGGTGTACCGGATTGGCGGCAACCTCGCCATGGTCGAAGTTAAATACCTGCGACAGAATCTTAAAGGCAAAGCGGGTGGAAATGCCGGACATGCCTTCGTCGACGCCAGCATAGTCGCGATATTCCTGCACCGATTTGGCCTTGGGGTCGGTGTCTTTCAGATTCTCGCCATCGTAAACCCGCATTTTGGAGAAGATGCTGGAATTCTCAGGCTCTTTCATGCGCGTCAGCACCGAGAACCGCGACATCATCTCGAGCGTTCCCGGCGCGCAGGGGGCTTGATTGAGCGAGCTGCTGTGCAGTAGCTTTTGGTAAATCTGCTTTTCCTCGGTCACCCGCAGGCAATAGGGCACTTTCACAATATATACGCGGTCGAGAAAGGCCTCGTTATTTTTGTTATTGCGGAAGCTTTGCCATTCCGATTCATTGCTGTGCGCGAGAATGATCCCCTGGAAGGGCAAGGCGGACAGCCCCTCGGTTGGGTTGTAATTGCCTTCTTGGGTCGCCGTTAGCAGCGGATGCAGCACTTTAATGGGTGCCTTGAACATCTCGACGAATTCCATCAGCCCCTGATTGGCTCGACAGAGCGCGCCAGAATAGGCGTAGGCGTCGGCATCGTTCTGCGCGAAATGCTCCAGTTTGCGGATGTCCACCTTGCCAACCAGGGAGGAAATGTCCTGGTTGTTCTCATCGCCGGGTTCGGTCTTGGCGATGGCCACCTGCTCGAGAATCGAGGGAAAGAGCTTAACCACCTTGAACCGGGTAATATCGCCGTTGTACTCCTGCAGGCGCTTGACCGCCCAAGGCGACATGATGGTGCGCAGATAGCGTGTCGGGATGCCGTAGTCTTCCTCGAGAATGGGTCCGTCTTCTTCCGGCGAAAACAGGCTGAGCGGCGATTCGAAGACAGGGGAGCCTTTGATAGCATAAAAAGGCACCTGTTCCATCAACTCTTTGAGTTTCTCGGCCAGGGAAGATTTGCCGCCGCCCACCGGGCCGAGCAGATAGAGAATCTGCTTGCGCTCTTCGAGTCCCTGGGCCGCGTGTTTTAGATAGGATACCAGTTGCTCAATGGACTCTTCCATGCCATAAAAGTCACGGAACGCCGGGTAGCGGCGAATCACCTTGTTCTGAAAAATGCGGCTCAGGCGCAAATCATCATGGGTGTCAACCAGTTCCGGCTCGCCGATGGCGCTTAACAGCCGCTCGGGCGCCCCGGCATAGGCGAGCGGATCGCGCTGGCACAACTCGAGATACTCATTCAGGGCCATTTCCTCTTCACGCGAGGACTCATACCTGGCACGGTAACGCTCGAAAATCGACATCGATGGAACCTCTTGAATCGATCGGCAGTGATCTGACAGTCAGCCGGCATCCGCTGGGATGACCCCACGCGGGGTTCCCGCTCTGGCGCGGCACGGGAATCTTCACGGTCGCTCCGACCCTCGATACCTTTGACTATGAGGGTGGACACATCTTCTCACGAGCCCGCGAAGCGATTATTTTTGACCTCCCGGGACGGGAGGGGGTTCAGCCCTGTCAACTCTGGCGCGGGCGATCGGGGCATGTCCTCGAGCTTAATGGCTTGGTGGTCCGCCTAATAAATCGAGGTATTTCGCCCAGCGAAGGCGCATGGTGCGGTACAGCCCCGGAAAATGAAGCCGCTAGTTCACCTTCAGATTGCCATCTTGGCACAGAATTCCCCGGAAACCACCTGATCTTTCATGGTTTCGGCTCGCTCCGGACGATGAACCCTCGAGATTGACAAAAAGGAAAATTGCTATGTTCGATGTACGGGTACAGCCTGGGGCATTCGATCCCGAGCAGGAGCAGCTCACTTTTCGTGAGCGCCTGCCTGGTATCGGTGCGGTGGTCAGCTTTGTTGGAATCATGAGAGATTCGAGCCATGGGCAGGAGGTGCGAGAAATGATGCTGGAATACTACCCCGGCATGACCGAAAAAGTCTTGCAGCGACTGCTGGATGAGGCACGCGCCCGCTGGTCGCTTGCCGGTGCGCGCGTCATTCATCGAGTCGGCCCCCTGCAGCCCGCCGATGCCATTGTGCTTGTGTTGACTGCCAGCACCCACCGCGGCGATGCTTTTCGTGGCTGCGAGTTTCTTATCGACGCACTCAAAACCCAAGCCCCGTTCTGGAAACGCGAACTCACACCCGAGGGTCCCCGTTGGGTCCAAAACCGCGAGCAGGATGCCTTGGCGGCAGAGCGATGGACATCCTCATGTCAGCCATTGAATTAGAAGACTATTCCAGAATCTGGCCATTCCAAGGCCGCCTCCGCGCAGGGCTAGTGTTACTGGGGTGGCGTTCACTGGGGTGGCAAGCTCCCTTCAAGATGCCTTCCATGCGCATATACGATCCCGACCCTCGTGCTTGGCGCGATAAAGCGCCTCGTCGGCGCGTCGAATCAGATCGTCGAGGCGTGCCAGGGTCGGTTCGCGCGTAGCTAGTCCGATGCTGATCGTCACTGCGAGCGGTTCTCGACCAGCCACCAAAATTCGTACGGCGCGAACTGTGCTGAGTAATCGCTCGGCCACATGGATGGCCTGTGCGTATTCTGTCTCCGGCAGCAAAACGATAAACTCCTCACCGCCAAAACGCCCAAGTCGGTCGCGGTTGCGCAGACACTTGCGCACACTATCCGCAAGGGACTGCAACGCTTGATCACCAATTTGGTGTCCATAGGTATCATTGACTTGTTTGAAATGATCAGCATCAATCAGTAGCAAGGAGAGCGGGCGATGATGTCTGATGGCCAATTGCCAGCTATCCTCGGCGCTTTCCAGAAAGGCGCGCCGATTGAGTGTCCCCGTCAGGCTGTCGGTGGTGGCCAGACGGATGAGTTTGGCTTCGATGTCCTTGCGTTCGCTGATGTCGCGCAATACTCCGACAAACAAGCGTTGTCCGGCCATCTCGGCATGACCCACGGTGATCTCGAGCGGAAAGCGCGTTCCATCGCTTCTTTGCCCTTCGATCTCCCGTCCGCTCATCTTGCGCGTACGATTGGCGGGGACGGAGGATGCGCGCACATAATGGTCATGCTGGCGCGCATCGTTTTCTGGCATGAGTTGATTGACCGAGCCGCCAAGTAACTCTTGTGCTTTGTAACCGAACATGCGTTCTGCCGCAGGATTGAATTCCAGAATTCTGCCTTTCGCGTCGATCACGATCATGCCATCGTGGGTCGTGGCAAGGATGGTGCGCAAACGCCGCTCGCTGAATATGACCTGTTGGCGATTGCTTAAATACGCCCACAGCAGTCCTGCCATGACAGCCGCGAAGATCAGACCCATCCAGGTGGCAAGATTGAGCAAGACAGATTTTGCTTGCCAGCCCGCGACGGGTTTGGCCGCAATTTCCCAAGAGCCGCCAGGAACCATCATCCAGCGGCGCAGGGAATCCGTCGTGAACAGATCGGGATTGCCAAAAAATGGCAGCTTTTGGGTATTTTCCAGCTTGCTTGCCGGAACCTTGCGCAGCGCGAAGCGAATGCCGCGCACTTGCGGTGTCAGTCCAACCGCGGCAAAAAGGCTGTCGAAATCCAGTACCAGACTGATCATCCCCCAGTAGTGGCTGTCGCCAAGAAAGACTGGCGTGCGGCTAATCAATCCTTGACCACCTTGAAAGAGTTCGACAGGGCCGGCAAGAACGGTACAGCGACACTCAATCGCCGCGCGCACCTCCGGCCACTGCTTGGGATGCTCTGGATAATACAGACCTATTGCCGATTCATTCCCGGCAAGGGGATAAACGTGGGAAATCCGGTTGCCAGGTGCAATGCCGACATTGCGCACATGGCGACCCAGTTCGAATAGCGTTTGCAACGCAATTTGAATCTGCTCCTCGTCAATTCTTTGGACCGCTGCGATATGCGCGATTAAGCCATTGACAAGAAACACATTGGCATTAAGCTCCGATTCAAGGCGCACCATGAAATCGGTCAACTCCAGGGAAACCTGTTCGCGCCGATCCTGAGCGAGTCGCTCGCGTTCGAGGTCGATGATGTAATGAAAAAGACCGACCAGCCAGACAAATAGCAGGGCACTTGGAATCAACAAACGCAGTTGCGAACGCATCAGAGGCTAGTTGGCTGTGTTTTGTTGAACCTTGGGTCTAGATCAGGATGGCAGTCACCACTTCATCGGTTTTGGTCACTTAACAGTGCCAAGGCCGAGGTGAAGCTGCCGCGCTGCAAGCATAGTTCGCCGGCAAATTGGGTGTTGTTGGTCAGCAGAACGCCAGGCTGATACCAACCTGGCTCAGGCGTTCTGATTCTTCCTCGAGTTCCAGGCGCGATAGCGGATGCTTGGCAAGCCAGTTGTCGGGGAAGCAGAGTGACAGGGTGGCATTGTCGGCGGTGAGTATTGGGTTGGGTTTGGCGCTTGCCGAGCGGCCGCGATGGATGAGAACAGCGAGGCGCAGTAACACGCAGAGCCGGCGCGCGCAGTCTCTTTTCCCCTCGGGTAGCGAGGCAAAGGCCTCTTTGGGGACTTTTCTCCGATGCGACATGACCAGGGTGGCGAGCACCTCCTGCTCCTGGCGGGTAAAGCCGGAGAGATCCGCGTTGCGCAGCAGGTAGGCACCGTGCTTTTGATATTGGCTATGGGAAACAGCCAGGCCGATCTCGTGCAACTGCGCTGCCCAGCCGAGCATGCAGGCGTATTCGTGGCGATTGAGCTTCCAGCTTTCGCCAAGTTGGTCATAGAGTTGCAAGGCCGTGTGTCGAACGCGTTCGGCCTGCTCTTGATCAACATCGAAGCGACGGCACAGGGTAGCCACGGTTCGCTCGCGCACATCCTCGTGATGGATGCGTCCGATGAGCTCATAAATCACGCCCTCGCGCAGCGCCTGGTCGGATACGTGCATGTGCTCAATGGCCAGGTTCTGAAAGAGCGCGCGCAGCACGCCGACACCGCCGGCAAAGACTGGGCGGCGCCTGTCACTCAGGCCTTTGAAGCTGAGTTTGTCGCGCTCGCCGCAGTCAATGAGGGCTTCACGCAGTTGGGTCAGTCCGGCGGCGCAAATGCCTTCATGACACCAGCCCTCGCCGGCGAGGACGGTGGCAATGGCTTTGATGGTGCCGGAACTGCCAGTGGCCGTCTCCCAGCCTGATTGGCGGAAGAGTTCTCGCACCGGGCGGATTTGAATGGCCGCGACCAACTCGGCGCGATCCATGCGCTCCAGGGTAATGCGCCCGTCGTTGAAAAAACGTTGCGACATGCTGACACAGCCCATGTGCAAACTCTCGCGCAGCAGCGGGGTAAAGCCATGACCAACGATCAGTTCGGTGCTGCCACCGCCGATATCGATCACCAGTCGCTTTTCATCGCCGATGGCCAGTCCGTGGGCGACACCCAGGTAAATCAGTCTCGCTTCCTCGCGCCCGGCGATCACTTCGATGGGTTGCCCCACGGCTGCTTCGGCACGTGCGAGAAAATCCGCGCCGTTGCGCAATTGGCGGAGCGTATTGGTGCCCACCACCCGCACATTGGCGGGCTTGAGTGCGCGCAGTCGCTGGCCGATGCGTTCCAGGCAGGCCAGCGCGCGTTCCGCCACGTCCGGGCGCAAGTCCCTACTCTCGGTCAGCCCCTCGCCCAAGCGGACCATCTCTTTATAGCGATCAATGACCTTGAGTGTTCCGCCATCGCTGCGCGCGATGAGCAGATGAAAGGAGTTGGAGCCCAGGTCCAGCGCGGCGAAGGTCTCGCCTGCGTCCTCGACCGCCTTGTCGCTCAGTGGATCCATGCGCGGCGGGGGTTGGTCGGTGGTGCTCGGAGTCGGGAGTGACATGTCCGCGTCGATGGTCTTTGGTTCCATAAAGAATCAGCTCGCGGCCTTTGGCAAGCGGGAGCGCGCCAGCTATCGTAGCGGTGAGCAGGCGTCAAGGAGACCTCAGCTTAGCAAAAGCCGGCATGGTAGCCACGGAAAATTCGGGTCAGTCCGTCATAGCCCAGGTTGGGGGGTGCCGGCGGCGACGGGGTCCGGTGTTACTCTTGGACGGTTCTCCGCTGCCTGCAGCGCGACCGGAATAGGCGCGCTGGCATGCAGGTGAATATCGCGCTGCGGGAAGGCGATACCAATGCCGGCGGCGCGGAATTTGTCAGCGATGGCCTGGTGCAGTTCCGAGGTGACCGACAGCCGGCAGTCAAGTTCGCCGAGATAGTAGCGCAGCACCAGCGTGAGCGAGTTGTCACCAAAGCCCTCGAAGGTGATCAGCGGGGCCGGGTCTTCGAGCACCCGTGGATTTTCGGCGGCGGCCTCGGCCAGCAGGGCGAGCGCTTTGCGGGTGTCGCAGCCGTATTCGGCGCCCACCACCAGGGTCATGCGGTTGATTTTATCGGTCAGAGACCAGTTGAGCAGTCGTCCGGTAATGAATTCCTTGTTGGGAACCAGTAACTCCTGTTTGTCCCAGTTGCGAATGGTGGTGGCGCGGATCTGAATGCGGGTGACCATGCCGGTGGTGTCTCCGACAGTGACCACGTCGCCAACGCGGATCGGACGCTCGAACAAAATGATCAGACCACTGATGAAATTGGCGACGATCTCCTGCAAACCAAAGCCGATGCCCACGCTCAGTGCCGCCACCAGCCACTGGACCTGCGACCAGGACAGTCCCAGGGTGCTGAAGACCAGCAGTGCGCCGGCCGCGGTGATGCTGTAGCCGGTGAGGGTGATCAGGGTGTAGCGCATGCCGGGGCTGATCGTGGTGTGACGCAGCAGGATGATCTCAAGCAGGGCGGGGAGGTTCCTGCCGGCGATGAGGGCGACACTGATGATCAGTAGCAGCCGGCCAAGGTCGGCAAGCGTGACCGGGATCCGGGTCTGCAATCCGTCGACGGTGGCGGTGTAATGCCACAGGGTGAGACGATCAAGCAGCCCGAGCGCGGGGAGGGCATCGGACCAGATTAGCCAGACGCCAACGGCGCCGGCGACGAGGATCATGCTGTTGATCAGTCGTCGGGTCTGTTCGTCGAGCGCGGCCAGGTTGACGCTGCTGTCTGGCGGTCTAGACATTTCCGCGGGGGCTGCGGTGGAGTCATCGGCGGGGTCACTGATGTGCTGATCCAGCGCTGCCTGGAGAGCCAGACTGCGCCGGGTCAGGATCAGCCAGCGAACGATGAGTTGATGGACAACGACCAGACTGAGAATGAGCCAAAGCTCGCTGATCAGATACTCGAGTAAAATCCCTGACGTGTAAAGATATCCTGCCAGTGCCAGTAAGGCGAGCAGCACGGGCACCGCGATGAGCGCCGGATACCAGAGCATGCGCAGGCGGCTCAACCAGGCCTTGGGATGGGCAAGCAGCAAGGGGCGAAAGACGCCCGTGGTGGGATTGGTGAGTCGCACCGTAAACACGGCAAGCGCCAGGATCAAAGCCACCAGCGCCAAACGCCCCAGGGTGCCACTAAAGCCGGGGTCTGGATGCAGAACGGTCGCGCCGGCAATCAGGCCTAGTGGAGTTAGCACCAGCGTGGCCAAGCGGAAGTTTGTCCGCAGCTGGGTGATGGCGTGGGAACTCCAGCGAAAATGCCGGTCCGCGACACCACCCGGGAGGCAGAGCAGATGAAAGGCGCGCAGGTAGTAGAGCCCGAAGCCAACCGCCGCCAGGGCACTGCCAATGGCGATACTAAAGGGAGTGGCGATGGTGGAAACCTCCAACCGCCAGCCGGTGAGCGCCAGGAGCAGCGACCAGGGCAGCGCCAGTATTAGAGTGAGCACCAAGGCCTTCATCGTGTATGCAAATTTGTCGCTGCCAACGCGACGCAGGGGCTCGCCAGCGGCGCGAATGGCCCGGCGTAGCGCCGGGCCTTTTACCAACAGGATGAAAACCAGGGTGAGACCGATCCAAAGCAGGGGAGATGTTGTGATTTCGTGTTTGATGATGTCCACCACCAAACGCCAACTATTGGGTGCGCTCAGCCAGGCCAGCGCGGCCGGGAAATCAGCAAAGGATTGCTCACTGATGGGTACCACGCTGCGCACCCAGAGCAGGCGTTCGCTGAGAAAATTTCGGTAGTCCCTGACACCGCGCATCAGCGCGCGGGTGCTGGCATCCAGTTCACTCATGGCACGCAGGTAGCTTTCTTCAATCGCGATCAGCCGGTGAAGAAGATCGTCGCGACGGGCGAGTTGATCGCGCAGACGCTGCTCCAGTGCCTCTCGTTCAGCGGGCGGAAGCGCGTCGATGGCAGCAGCGATGCGTTGCTCCAGTTCCTTGTCGCGCCGTAACTGGTCGCGGTAGCGCACCAGGTTCAGGCTGGTCTCGGCGATGCGGTCGGCAATGTCGGTGATGTCCGTGCGCAACGCGGAGGCGTCCGGAAGTTGTCGGTACTGGGTGACCAGCGCTTGTCCGAGCGCGCGACTTAGGCCGGCGGCCTCCAAGCGTTGCCGGGCGCTACGGAAGGCGTCATCCACCTTGCGGCGACTGTCGTCGCGCTCGCTCTGACGTTCGTCTAGATAATTGAGGCGTTCGGTCAATTCAGTGATAGCGGCGCTCAAGCGGGTGTTCTCGCGCGCGAGTTCCCGCACCAGTGGGTGAGCGTCGGCCAGATCGCGTTCGGCGTCGGCTGTTTCGCTCCTTAGGCGTTCAGCCTCGGTTTGGCGCAGACGGTCGGCCTCGTTTTCGAGCAGGGCACGCTGGTCACGCAGATCGGCCAGGGTCTGCTCGGCCAGGGTGCGGCGGGCGAGATTGAGATCGCTGCGCGCGCTGGTGCTCAGGAGTTGCTGGTCGAGCATCAGGACTTCCGCGCGCAAGCGGTCGCGGGCTGTCTCAAGCGCCCAGCGCTGGGCCTGGACTTCGAGTGGGCTTAGCAGTGTCTGCTCGTTGCCGCTGAGTTGAGCGTTGACCTCATCGAGTTCGCGATTGGCCTCGGTGATGCGCTTGCGTGCGCGTGTCGGCTCGCGCGCGTTCTCATCGAGCACCTTGTCGAGTTCGGCGAGCTTGGCCTCGACGGCGGTTATTTCGGCGAGGAGTTGTGCCAGTTGTTGTTCCACTTGCGCCAGATTGGCGTCCTCGGGCAGGGGATCGGCGGGAAGCGATTGAGCGCGTTGTTCGATGGCCTGAGCTCGCAAGGCCTCGGCATCACGCGGCGCCTGCTCAATGGCGGTGCGGAAGCTTGCCGCGCGCGAGGCGAAGAGGTTCAACTCCTCAATGTTGCTGAGCGCGACGCGGTATTGTTCCACCAGGCGTTTGACCGCCTCGGGGGTAAGGCTGCTGCTGGCTTCGACTTCCTTGATTTTGCTCTCGATCAGCGCCGGCGTCAGGCTGGATTCAAGGGGGGCGTCGGGGGGGCTAGGTTGGGCCGTGTCCGCTTGAGCCGCGGTGCAACTCGGACCAAGGAGCACGCCCAGGGCCAGCACCAAGGCGGTGACTGTCCGGGCGGACAATGACTTGATGGCGACGCCTTGGCCAGGGGATGACCACATGATGGGCAATGCGGACTTGGGGCTCCTAGGAGCGCTTTTCATCACAGCTGGTGTCAGTCACGCCATGATGCTCGATGCGTCGCCAGCGCCGTCCATCGCGACGCAGCAGTTCACCAGCGGCGCAGGGGCCCCAGGTCCCAGCTTGGTAGTTGGGAAAGTCGCGCGGCGGCAGCGCGTGCCAGACATCCATCACCGACTGCACGATTTCCCAGCCTTTCTCCACCGTGTCGGCGTGCTTGAACAGGGTCGCGTCCCCATTCATACAGTCGTAGATAAGGGTCTCGTAGCCGGTGGCAGGTTTGTTGCCGAAATAGTCCTCATAGCAAAAATCCATGTTCACCGTGCCGACCTGCATCTTGGGCCCAGGGATTTTGGCGCCAAAGCTCATCTGAATGCCCTCGTTGGGCTGGATGCGCAGCACCAGCATGTCGGGTTCGAGCTGCTCGGTGTCGGTGTCCTGAAACATCATGGTGGGCGCGCGCTTAAACTGTATTGCCACCTCGGTGTACTGGGTGGCCAGGCGCTTGCCGGTGCGCAGGTAAAAGGGCACGCCAGCCCAACGCCAGTTGTCCATTTGCAGCTTGAGCGCGGCGAAGGTCTCGGTGCGCGATTCCGAATCCACATCGGGCGAGTCGCGATAGGCGCCGACCTGTTCGCCATTGGCCATGGTGCCGGCGCCGTATTGGCCGCGCACGGCGTGGGTGAGCACCTGCTCGGGCGTCAGCGGCGTGATGGCATCGAGTACTTTGTTGATTTCCTCGCGCACTGCCTCGGCCTCGAAGGAATTCGGCGGGTCCATGGCGAGAAAACCAAGCAACACCAGCAGATGGTTGGGAATCATGTCGCGCAGGGCGCCGGCTTCCTCGTAGTAGGCGCCACGATGTTCGACGCCGACCGACTCGGCCACCGTGATTTGCACATGGTCGATGTGATGGCGGTTCCACAGCGGCTCGATAAAACCATTGGCAAAGCGGAACACCATGATGTTCTGCACCGTCTCCTTGCCCAGGTAATGATCGATGCGATAAATCTGTTCCTCGTTCATGTTGCGATGCAGCGCATCGTTTAGCGCCACGGCGGATTCGAGATCACGGCCAAAGGGCTTTTCGATAATCACCCGCCGCCAGTCACCGTCGCTCTCATGCAGCAGGCCGACTTCGCCCAGGCGGTCGGTGATGGGTCCGAACAGGCTCGGCGGCACCGCCAGGTAGAACAAATAATTGCCCTCGGTGCTGTGCTCATCATGCTGTTTCAGTGCGTCGATGTGCGTCAGACGCTCGCACAGCTGCTCGTAGTCCTGGCCGTCGAGCATATCAATGCGCATATAGTGCAGGCGCCCTCGCAGCCGCTCCCACACATCCAGGGAAAAGCCATCGCCCACGCTCTCGGCCATTTTTTCAGCGATCCGTTCGCGAAAGCTGTCGTCGTCCAGTTCCAGGCGGTCGAGCCCCAACATGGCGAAGCTCTCCGGCAACAGGCCGGCGGCGCACAGGTGGTAGAGCGCCGGCACCAACTTGCGCCGGGTGAGATCGCCGCCGGCGCCGAAGATGATCATCACATTGGGCGTGGCGGGCGGCGCCTGCATGAAGTCGGTGTGGGTTAGGGACATAGACGTTTTGAAGTTGGAAGTTGGAAGTTGGAAGGGGTGCTGCCGGATTCCCGTCGTGGCGCCAGGGTGGCGGATGGAAGCGCTGTTGCGCTGATCAGGACTGGGGTTTTTCGTGGTGGCCGCCGAACTGATAACGCATCGCCGAGAGGAGCTGGTTGGCGAAGTCTCCCTCGCCGCGCGAGCTGAAGCGCTCGAACAGAGCGGCGGTGAGGACCGGAGCCGGGGCGCCGGATTCAATGGCCGCGATGCTGGTCCAGCGGCCCTCGCCCGAGTCCGATACCCGGCCGCCAAACTGGTTCAAACGCGGATCATCGGCCAGCGCATTGGCGGTCAGGTCGAGCAGCCAAGAGGCGATCACGCTGCCACGGCGCCAGACCTCGGCCACCTGGCCCAAGTCAATCTCATACTGATAGAACTCCGGATGCGACAGGGGCGCGGTCTCGGCATCGGTGGCATGGTCGGCACGCCCGACGCCCGCATGCTTGAGGATGTTAAAACCCTCGGCATAGGCGGCCATCAGGCCGTATTCAATGCCGTTGTGCACCATTTTTACGAAATGTCCTGCGCCGCTCGGTCCGCAGTGCAGATAACCCTGCTCCGCGCGGCTCGGTGGGCCCTGATGCCCCGCGGTGCGCTCAATCTCGCCTAAGCCAGGGGCCAAGGCGGAAAAAACCGGGTCAAGCCGCTCGACCGCTTCGGTGTCGCCGCCAATCATCAGGCAATAGCCACGTTCCAGTCCCCAAACACCACCACTGGTGCCGCAGTCGAGAAAATGCACGCCACGCTCGGCGAGGCGTTTGGCATGGCGGATATCATCCTGATAATAAGAGTTGCCGCCGTCGATCAGCACATCATCGGTTGTCAGATGTGGCTCGAGCTGATCGATCACCGACTCGACCACGGCCGCCGGCACCATGATCCAGATCGCGCGTGGCGCGCCGAGCTTGGCGCAAAAATCCGCCATGTTCGCGGCGCCGGTCGCGCCCTGCTCGGCCAATGCCTGGATCTGTGCTGGGTTGTTGTCGAATACCACGCAGCCGTGACCAGCGCGCATCAGCCGCTGTACCATGTTCGCGCCCATGCGGCCAAGTCCGATCATTCCGAGTTGCATTGGTTGTCTCCCTGGGGTGGGTTGCGAGTGGGTTCAGTTCGGCGGAATAGGGGTTTCTTGGGTTTCAGTCAAGATCACGGCAAACACCGGCCCGCCGTTGTCGCGATTCCGCGAAGGCTTGAAAATGGTTAAAGACAGAGGTTTGAGATGAGGTGCCCAGTATATCCGTCTTTGGCGACTGTTGAGTGCAAGCTGATCACTCATCAAGGCGTTAACGATGACTTTGGTATCGCCTGGAAGTACCTAATCCCCAAGGCTTTGCAGCAAGGTCTCGCCAGGCATTGGCATGCCGAAGTAGTAGCCCTGATAACCGTCGCAGCGGCGGGCGCGCAGGAAGTGCAGTTGCTCTTCGGTCTCGACACCTTCGGCCATCACGCTGACCCGCAGATGGCGGCAGACGGAGAGGATGGCTTCCACCAGGGCGGCGTCGTTGGAGTCGGTGCTTAGATCCTGGATGAAGCTGCGATCGATTTTCAGCTCATCGACCGGCATGCGCTTGAGATAACTGAGCGAGGAGTAGCCGGTACCGAAATCGTCAATGGACAGGCGCACGCCGAGGTCTTTGAGTTCGCGCATTTTGAGCACAGTGCTTTGAATGTCCTCAATGACGACGCCTTCGGTCAGTTCCAGGGTCAGGCGCTCGGGCGGGATGCCGGCGTCGCGCACGGCCTGGTGGACCTGGCTGACGAAATCCGCCTGGTGGAATTGCCTGGGGCTGACATTGACGGACATGCGCAACGCATGCTTGTGTGTGTCGGTGTGGGCGAGAAAATGGCACGCTTGGCGCAGCACCCAGCGGCCGATGGGTAGGATCAGGCTGGTGTCCTCGGCCACCGGGATGAAGACGGCCGGTGAGATCATGCCCTGGCCGGGATGGCGCCAGCGCAGCAGGGCCTCGGTGCCGGTCAGACGTCCCGAGGCGTCAACCTGCGGCTGGTAGTAGAGGGTTAGGTCACGCTCTGCCTCGATCGCTTGCTTGAGTTCGCGCTCCAGATTAAAGCGCGCCTCGGCGGCCTCTTGCATGGATTTTTCAAAAAAACGCACACAATTGCGGCCACCCTCCTTGGCGCGGTAGAGCGCGGTGTCGGCTTCCCGCAGCAAGTCATGATCGCCATCCTCGGTGCCGCGCAGCAAGGTAATGCCAATGCTGATTTCCGAGTGGATTTCGCCCGCGGGCAGGTTGACGGGCAGGGCGACGCTGTGGCGAATTTTTTCCGCCACGGCGCGGGCGTAGTGGGAGGCCTCGGCCTCGTCCTCGGACAGATTACCGAGGAGGATGACGAACTCATCGCCGCCGAAGCGCGCGACCGTGTCTTCCGCGCGCAGCAGCGCACGCAGACGGGAGGCCACCTCGCGCAAGAGTTGATCGCCGATTTCGTGCCCGCGTGCGTCGTTGATCTGCTTGAAGCGGTCGAGATCGAGGAACAGTACGGCGCCGACACGACCATTGCGTCTCGCGCTGGCCTGGACACTGGCAAGGCGATCGAGAAACAGGCGCCGGTTGGGCAGTTCGGTTAGGGGGTCGAAGAAGGCGAGCTGATGGATGGCGGCCTCGCTCATTTTGTGCTCGGTGATGTCGAGGCAGCTCCCAGCAGCGCGGCGTGGGCGTCCCTTGGCATCGTGCTCGAAACCCTTGCCACGGTCAAGCAGCCAGATCCAGGCGCCGGATTGATGGCGGAAGCGGTACTCGAGCTGCACTCGGTCTCTTTGGCCGGTGAGCGCTTCGGCTGCAATGTGCTCCACGGTCTGGGCATCATCGGGGTGAATGCGCTCCCGCCATTCACTGATATTGCGTGGGATGTGCGCCGGGTCACCGCCGAGAATGCGCACGAAACGGTCGTCGTAATGGACTTGGCCGGTTTCGAGATTGACCTCGTAGAGGCCAACATCGGCGCCCTCGAGCGCCAGATCCAGGCGTTCTTGCAGGTGCCGCTGGGCGCTGAGCGCGCTCTGGCGGCCGAGCAGACCATCGTAGACCCTGATGGCGGCCTCCGCGATCTGGCTGTCGGCGGCATTGAGCTGGCGGTGGCGGGCTCCGGCCTTGGGGCGGAGTCCCAGCAGCAGCATGCAGCGCGACGGCGGTGCTTCGACCCACAGGGCTTCGGCCAGTCCGGTGGCGCGCAGGATGGGGTGTTCCAGCGGCAGGCAGGCGTCGCGATTCGGTGACTCTTCGAGTACTGGTATGACGCTTTGCGGCGGAATGCCGAGCGCTTGCACCAGTCGATAGTGGCCAGGTGTATTCGTTACGTGAATAAGACCGGCGGCGTCAATCTTTAGCTGCTCGACCAGCAGCATCAGCAGTTGCGCTCCGAGTTGTTCGGGGTAGCTGTCTTCTTCAGGGAGTGATTGGGAGACGGCATGGACCTGTTGCACCACCAGCGCCAAGGTGCGGCTGCGCTGGGCCTCGCGCTGGGCGCGGGCGACTGCCTCCTGCAAGCGCATGATGCGGGCGCCGAGTTCATCGCACTGCTGGCGATAGTAGGCGAGGGCGTCTGGGTTGAGCGGGTCGTTCACAGTTGAGGTTCCGCGGGGTGTTTTTCCTTGGGAGGGTGCGTGTCAGCTTGGCTGCTCAGATGCCCGTGGTCAGTTCGCTGTCGTCTGGCCGGACGAGGTCGGCGCGCCGGCGGTGCAGACCAGCAGCACGCCGGTCCAGTCGAGTGGCCGGGCGCGGCCGATGAAGGGCGCGATCTCGATGCCGGAATAAAAGCCAAGCAGCGGGCAGAGTGCGCCGATCAACTCGCGCACCGGGGCGGATTCGTCCTCATCGAGGCCAGCGAAGGCCATGGAGCGGCCGGCGCAGTCGATATAGAGCGCGAAGACTGGCTGAAGGCCAGTGAGTCGCTCGCGCAGCGCCTCTGTTTGGGTTTGGGCGGAGGCGATCATGCGCTCGGGTGCGTAGCTCATGATTTGAATGCGGGAACCAGGATGGAAGTCGGCCTCGGTTAGAATCAGGGCTTCCTCGGTCGGATCGATGGCGACCACGAGCCGATTGACGTATTGGTCGTCATTGAAGGGGGCGTAGAGGTCGCCGTGTTTCTCGCCGATGGTGATGGACGGCAGCGGCTGGCGGGCGAGGAGTTCCTCGCGGGTCAGGCGCAGACGTTCCTCGACCACCCGCAGCGCCGGCTGGCCGTCGATCTCGAGCAGGCGGGCGCCGTCGATGCGGGTGACTTCAAGAAAATCGCTGGATGGCAGGCAGCCGTGCATGATGGTGTTGTGTCCCCGCAGTCCGGCGGGCAGGACCACGGCCACGGCCGTGTGGCGGGTCATGCCCTCACCATCAAACAGATAACTGTCGGACATCTCGAGATCGGTGAGGGTGCCGGCACCGAGAATCAGCGGCGGGTCGGTGCCGAGCGTCTGGTGCAGACCGTCGAGCAGGCGGCTGCACAGATGCAAGCTAGGGGGGCAGGTCTTGTTATTGACTGAATCATAGAACAGCAGCACCAGGCGCTCGGGACCGAGCGCCAGGGCGTTGAGCTGCTGGCCAAGCGCGCGACCGGCCGCGGCTTCGTCCACCTCCAGCCCGGCGACACGGATGATGGCCGCAGGCGCCAGCGCCTGGCTGAACAGCATGAGTCCGCATTCATAGCCGCTGCTGTGGGCGCCTTGCGCGGTGATGATGCCCGTGCCGCTGCCGCCGATGACGGGCAAAGGGCCGAGTTCGGCGCGCAGCCCTTCAAGGATGGCCGCGGGGTCGTGCTGTCCGCCGGCGAAGGCAAGCAGCCAGGCGGGTTTCTGGGCGGGTTCCCGGGCGGGGTCTGGATTGGGTTGCCGATAGCAATGCGGTGTGAGTCGGAGCTGGTCCAATGCCTGTCGCGCGGCCAGGCGAGCGGCTGTGGAGGCATCGGCGTGGCGGGCCTGCCCAACGGCGACATCATGACCGGGATGATTCGAAGGCATGGGCATACATCTTCCGGGGTCTCGGGAAGGGCGAAGGTGGCGGCAGGCTGTCGCCAGTTTCACGATGCTTTCAGCCGTCAGTATACTAGATTCAAACCAGGCCTTGATGCGCAAGCCGGGTCAAAGGTCTTTTGCACTTAAAGATGTCATCGAGAGGAGTGCCATGACCGCATTGCCGAAAATCACGCCAGCTGAGTATCTGGACCAGGAGAGACGGGCCGAAAACAAGAGCGAATATGTTGCGGGCGAGATATTTGCCATGGCGGGCGCCAGCCCCGCGCACAATTTGATCGTGGGTAATCTGGTGACCGAATTGAATTCGGCCCTGAAACAACGCCCGTGCCGCGTCTACCCCAGCGATTTGCGACTCTGGGTCGCCGATAGTTATTTCTACCCCGATGTCAGTGTTGTTTGCGGTGATCCAAGCTTTGCCGACGGGGATAATCTCATGAACCCCAGTCTGATCGTCGAGGTGCTGTCTCCGAGCACGGCGGATTTTGACATGGGCGGCAAGTTCGCGCGCTATCGCCAGATCGAAAGTTTGCAGGAGTATGTGCTGGTCGCGCAGGACTCAGCGCGGGTGATCCACTACCAGCGCCAGGATGATGCCCACTGGTTAATGAGTGAGATCACCGATGCGCGAGCCAGCGTCGTCCTGCCAAGCCTGGACTGCGCGCTGGCCATGGCGGATATCTACGACAAAGTCTTCCGCTGAGGGGATTAATCCTGTGGGGGGCTTGATCCTTTGGGGGGCTTGCTCGCTTTGGGGTAGCCGATCACGCCGGCATCGATGATCAACCATTGATGATCAAGTGGCGCGCGACTCAAACACCATCACACTGCGCGCCACCACCATCAGGCGCGCGACGCTGATACCTGGCTGCTCTGGCGGTGGCAGCACCGGGCGTTGATCGGCGGTGTCCACGGCACGGAACCACTGGCGGCCGGCTAATTGTGGCAGTTCGCACAGGGCGGATTTGTCGTTCATGTTCATGATCACATGCAGATGCTCCTCGCCGTCCTCGTGCGCGGTCAGGGTGAAGGCCAGCAGTCTGGCATCGGCCGCGCCCCAGGCGGCGCGATTCAGGCGCGCGCCATGCCAACTGATGTCGGGCAGACCATGGTCGCGCTCGACCTCGCCGGTGAGGAAATGCCGACGGCGCAGGTTCCGATGGCGGCGGCGCAGCGTGATCAGACCGCGGGTGAAGTCCAGCATGCGCCGGTTGGGTTCCACCTGGCTCCAGTCGAACCAGCTCAGCTCGTTGTTCTGGCAATAGGAATTATTGTTGCCGCGCTGGGTGCGCAGAACCTCATCGCCCGCCAGTATCATGGGTACGCCCTGACTCAGCATCAGAATGGCGATGAAGTTCATCGTCTGGCGTTGGCGCAGCGCGATAATGGCCGGGTCATCGGTGGGGCCTTCCACACCGCAATTCCAGCTGCGATTGTCATTATGACCGTCGCGATTGTCCTCGCCATTGGCATGGTTGCGCTTTTCGTTATAGCTGACCAGATCGTTCAGCGTGAAGCCGTCGTGGCAGGTAATAAAGTTAATGGAGTTACCCGGTCGGCGCCCGCGTGCCTGGTACAAATCGCTTGATCCGGCAATGCGGGTGGCCACTTCATCAATTCCAGGATCACCGCGCACGAAGGAGCGAATCACATCACGGTAGTTGCCATTCCATTCCGCCCAGCGATAACCGGGAAAATCCCCCACCTGGTACAGTCCGGCCGCATCCCAAGCCTCGGCGATGATGTGGGCACGAGCCAGCTCGGGCGAGAGTTCAATGGACCAGAGAATGGGCGCGTGATGCTGCGGCTCGCCGTCCTCCCCGCGTGCCATGGCACTGGCAAGATCGAAGCGGAAGCCATCGACGTGCATGTCATGTGCCCAATAATAAAGGCTGTCGATCAGATAACGGGTCACCAGTGGGTGGTTGCAATTCACCGTATTGCCGCAACCTGTGTAGTCGCGGTATTGAGCGCGGTTTTCAAAGCCCAGATGGTAAAAGACCTCGTTGTCCATCCCCTTGAAGTTCATGATAGGCCCGGCCGCGCCACCCTCGGCGGTATGGTTGAAGACCACATCCAGAATAACGCCAATGCCGGCCTGATGGAGCGCCTTGACCATGTCGCGAAATTCATCGCGCGCGCGGCTCTGGTCCACCGCATACCCCGGGTGGGGCGCGAAAAAGCTGTGGGTGCTGTAGCCCCAGTAGTTCTCAAGCCCCAGTTCGCGGGTTTTGGGCGGCGCGTCCTGCACGTCAAAGGCCATGATGGGCAACAATTCCACATGGGTGATGCCGAGTTCCTGGAGATAGGGGATTTTGTCGATCAGGGCGCGAAAGCTGCCGGGATGCTCGGCCCGCGCCGAGGGGTGGCGAGTGAAGCCGCCGACGTGCAGTTCGTAAATAATGGCATCGACCAAGGGAATTGGTGGATGTTCATCGCCTTCCCAGTCGTAGTTGTCGCGCACAATCTGCCCGCGCATGGCGCTGGCGACATTGTCTCCCGGCTGACAGGCGCGGGCACGATCCCACAGTCGGTCGCTCACGGTCGAGGCCCAGGGGTCGAGGAGCAGCTTGCCTGGGTCATGCCGGCAGCCGGTGCGTTGCGTGTCGCAGGAACCGTCCATGCGCCAGCCGTAGAAGATGCCCTCGGGCAGATCCCTCACCAGCAGATGCCAGAAGAAGAAGGTTCGGTGTTGTCTGGGGTCAAGCGCGACGGTCTGGAAGGGCGCCTGGCTGTCGGCCTGCTCGAACAGCAATAGCTCGACCCGGGTGGCGGTGTGCGAGAAACAGCAAAAGTTCACGCCACCCTCGACCAAGCGCGCGCCCGCGCGGTGCCAGGTTCCGGTAGCGACCTCGAATGGGCCCAGTGCCATGGAAATACCTTAAACAAACTGAAAACGAAAAAAGGGAGACTGGGTCGCGGCTGGTCGCAAGCGACCTGGGTTTTGGACCCCAGCCAGGCAAAATGTGGCGGCGAACAGGTATAGAATAACAGCCCAAGCCCAGCGAAGAGGATCAACCGCGATGAAATTTTGCAGTGAGTGCGGTGCGCCCGTTGCTGTCAGGGTTCCACAAGGGGACCATCGCCCGCGTCATGTCTGCAAGGCCTGCGGCACCGTTCACTACCAGAATCCCAAGGTGGTGGTTGGCTGCATTGCGCAATGGGAGGACAAAATCCTGCTGTGCAAGCGCGCTATCGAGCCGCGGCGGGGCTTCTGGACCCTGCCCGCGGGCTTCATGGAAAATGGCGAGTCGGCGCGCGAGGGCGCGGCGCGCGAAACCCTTGAGGAAGCCAATGCCCGGGTCGACATCGGCCCGCTCTACAGCCTGTTTAATCTGCCGCACATCGGGCAGCTTTACCTGTTGTTTCGCGCGCGCCTGCTCGATCTGGACTTTTCCGCCGGTGACGAGAGCACCGAGGTGGGGCTTTTCACCGAAGCCGAGCTTCCCTGGTCGGGAATCGCCTTCGCGGTGGTCACCGAGACCCTCAAGCTCTACTTTTCTGACCGCGGCAGCGCCGGGACCTTGCTCCATTCTGGCGATATTCATCGCGAAACCACGCGCAACCCCGGATCGGAGCGACACTACCGTGTGCTGCTCTACTGAATGCCCGCACTGAGTTGGTTCGATGGCCCGGGGCGCCCGAACAGATAGCCTTGGAAGGCGTCGCAACCGTGTCCGAGCAAAAAGTTGTATTGCTCGTCGGTCTCCACTCCCTCGGCAATGACCTGGAGGCCCAGGCTGCGGGCCATGCCGAGAATGGCGTCGACAATGGCTGCGTCGCTTGAATCTTCCAGGAGGTCGCGGATGAAGGACTGATCGATTTTCAGTTGATCAAGCGGCAAGCGTTTCAGGTACGCAAGCGAGGAGTAGCCCGTGCCAAAATCATCAAGGGAGAATCCGATCCCACTTCCCTTGAGTGCCTCCATTTTTTGCGCGGCCTCGGTCATATCTTTCAGCAACAGGGTTTCGGTCAGTTCGAGCTTGAGGTGGCCGGGTTTGATGTGGTGAAGGGCGATCACTTCGCGAACCCGGGCGACGAAGTCCGGCTGCTGAAATTGATGGGCGCTGACATTGACCGCCAGCGTCAGTGCTGCTGTTCCCGGCTGCTTGGCCCAATTGGCAAGTTGTGCGCAGGCTTGGTCAAGCACCCAGTCGCCCAGAGGCAGTATGAGTCCGGTCTCTTCGGCCAGGGGGATGAAGACTGCCGGCGAGATTTGCCCTTCCGCCTGGTCTTGCCAACGCAGCAGGGCCTCGGCGCCGATGAGGCGCCGCTCGCGGTTGATCTGCGGCTGGTAGTCCAGCCACAGGCCGCCGTCACGCAGCGCGAGGCGTAGGCGATCCTCAAGTCGTGCTCGGCTTTCGAGTGCCTGCTGCATCTGCGGGTCAAAAAAGCGCCAGGTGTCGCGTCCGCTGGCCTTGGACTCATACATGGCCAGATCTGCGCGTTTGAGGAGTTCGTCGAGGGAGGTTTTTTGCTCGCCAAAGAGGGTGATACCTATGCTTAGCGTGCTGCGGGATTCATGTCCATCAATGAGGTAGGGTTCGCGCGCGTTGCGGTGAATCTTGGCGCAAACAGCCTCGGCCTGCTGCTGGGCCTCGTGCCGGTCCTGATCGAGCTCGCCCAGGATGAGTACGAACTCGTCACCGCCGAGCCGCGCCAGGATATCGGATTCGCGAATGGCGTTCTTGATTCGCGCGGCGACCTGCTGGAGCAGAATATCGCCAACATCGTGCCCGCGGGTATCGTTCAGCGTTTTGAAGTTGTCCAGATCGATAAAGGCCAGGGCGCCGTGGCGGCCACTGCGGATGTACTGCACAATCTGGCGGCTAACCCATTCCTCGAGCAGTCGCCGGTTGGGCAGGCTGGTGAGCGGGTCGTAAAAAGCCAGGCGAAAGATTTCTTCTTCGGCCGCTTTGCGCTCGCTGATGTCGGTCAGGGTGACGATGGTACCGAGCATGCCGCCATCGCTGCCAAGCCAGGGGCCGACGCCGACCAACATGGTCAGGCTCTGATCTTGCAATTCAAGATGTGCCTCGAACGGATGGCGATCACGATCTCCAATAAAACCATGCAAATCGAACTGCGCGCCACTTGGCAGTCGCAGCGGTAGGACGTTGGCAAAGACCTGACCCAGAGGGTTAACAGCGCAGAGTTGGCGCGCGAGGGCATTGGCTCGCACCACCTGGGTGGTGCGGTCGCAGACCACAATGGCCTCGGTGGCCTGGTCGAGAATCGAGCGAGCCAGTCGCTCGGCGGCGAGAATGCGATCCTCATGGGCTTTTTGCTCGGCCAGGTCTGTTGCGACCAGGCTGAAATAGACTTGATCATGCCCGACGGGTAGCACGCTGACCGAGAGATGACAGGGGGTCTCGGACCCATCCGAGGCCACTAGCATGATCTCGATGCCGTGGGCCCGATGCGTGGTGTCCTGGCGCAGCAGACTGTCGAACCAGGGGTGATCGGCGGGCTTGATCCACTGCTTGAATGGGGTGCCGGCCAGGGCCTTATGGGTTGTCTTGAGCATCTCGCACAGACGTCGGTTGGCGTAATACACCAGGCCCGCGGCGGTCAGCACCAGGGCGCCCTCACTCATGGATTCGATCAGGGCATGGTAGGAGGCATCGCTGCCCTCGAGCGTGAACAGGCGCTCGCTCAGACCTTGATTATTGGAAATGACCAGGGCGTCGATTTCGCCCTCGCGAATGGCGCGCAGGGTTTCCTCGGCGTCGGCGAGGCGCGCGCGCAGATGCTGGTTTTCGGCGCTCAGTTGATCAAACATCGCACCGGCCGGCGATGCGCCGGCGGGCAATTCCTGGCCGCTGGTCACGGGCGTTCTAGCAGCGGCGTCAAGGTTTGGCGGCAGGAGGTGTGACTGGGAGATCCAAGCCGAGCAGCACGCGATCACCGTCGGAAAGATCGCCGATGACTCTGCGCACCGGCTCGGGATGGCGACGTACCAGGGTGGGGATGGCAAGGATTTGATCCTCGCGTGCGAGTGCCGGGTTGTCGAGTAGGTCGATCACCTCAATGCGATAGGGGACGGCAAGACGTTGTTCGCACAACTGTGTCAGGTTGCTATAGGCCGCCACGGATTTTGGGCTTTGCCCGGCGACATAGAGTCGCAGGAGCAGAGGGGAATCGGGCGTGCACCTGCCAGCGCCCGGAACCGAAATACTCACTCGGGCTCTCCGGTGCTGGTTGCCCCTTGCCTCGCGGTATTGGCCATGTGACCCGCGTCATGCAGTGCGGTGTTTTCAGTATCCAGCGTGCCCTGAGTGCGCAGATCAAGAAGCTGGAACTCGGTTCTGAGTGTGTTGATGCGGGTTTCCATCAGGGTGCGCTGCAATTCCAGTTCCTCGCGTTGTTGCACAAGGCCGCGCTCGCGCTCGCGCGCCGCGCGCCGCGCTCGCTCTTCCTCGGCGACGCGGGCCGAGCCCGTCAGGCGCCCATCAATGCCCAGGTAGGGGTCAATCAGCTGGATGCCAGAGTTGGTCAGCTGGAACTCGCGGGTCTGGGTCGAATGTGCCATGCCGCGCGACTTGATGATGCCAAGACGACGGTTGCGCTCGCCATTGGCATCGACGGCGGTGAGTGCGATCCAGGTGTCGATCAGGGATGAAATGGCCACATCCGTGCGCTCGGAGACCTCGCCTCCTCCAGTGAGGCTGGTAAAAAAACCGGTAATACCCTGTAGCTTGATGAAATCCAGCATCCGCATCAGCATCGCTTTGACCTCGATAAGCTGCTGCGTTTCATGGGACTCGAGAAAACTGTTCAGCGGGTCGAGCAGAACCGTCTGAGGTTTGAAATCCGTGATCTGCCGGTGCATGAGCGCCAGATGCATCTCCAGACCCGCGAAGGATGGTCGGGTGGCGACGATGCGCAGGCGATCTTGTTCGATCCAGGGGCTCAGATCGAGGCCAATGGAGCAAAGGTTGCGCACGATCTGGCTTGGGGATTCCTCGAATGCGAAGTAAAGCGCGCGCTCGTCGCGCTTGCAGGTCGCGTTGGCAAAATGGCCGGCTAGGCTGGTTTTGCCGGTACCGGCCGTGCCCGAGATCAGAATCGAACTGCCACGAAAGAACCCCTGGCCACCGAGCATGTCATCCAGGCGCTCGACGCCGGATGAGATGCGCTCCTGACTCGCCTCATGCGCGAGTGAGACCGAGGTGACGGGGAGAATGGAAATGCCCTCGTCATCGATCAGAAAGGGATATTCGTTGGTGCCGTGACCGGAGCCGCGGTACTTCAACACCCGCAGCCGGCGGGTGGAGACCAGGTGTTCAAGCTCATGACTCAGCACGATGACGCAGTCGGAGACGTATTCCTCCAGTCCATGCCGGGTGAGGGTGCCATCGCCACGTTCCGCGGTGAGGATGACTGTGACCTCGCGTTCCTTTAGCCAGCGGAATAAGCGGTGCAGTTCGCGCCGCACAATGTTTGGGTTGGGCAGATTGCCGAAGAGTCTCTCGAGTGTGTCGAGCACCAGACGGCGGGCCCCAATGCGATCAATGGCATCGGCCAGGCGCAGGAAGAGCCCGTCGAGATCAAAATCGCCAGTGACCGCCGGCGTTTCCGGATCCAGCTCCACCTCGTCGACCAGCAGGCGTTTCTCCACCAGCAAGCTCTGTAGGTCGAAGCCGACCGAGGCAACATTGGCGCACAACTCCGGCATGCTCTCCTCGAACGCCATGAAGATACCGGGCTCATTGAATTCGGTCGCGCCGCGGACCAGAAACTCCATGGCAAAGAGTGTCTTGCCGCAACCAGGTCCGCCGCAGACCAGGGTGGTTCGCCCGGCCGGCAGTCCGCCGCCGGTAATCTCGTCAAATCCCTGGATACCGGTTTTTGCCTTGTTGACAGGGGTGTTTACGCAGGACATGGGGGGCAGGAACCTTGGGGCTAGGATAGAGAATGGTTAACCCGGAAGTTTACCACTGATGGCGACCTGGTCTCTTGATGAGATTTGCCAACAAGGGGCTTGCGCGGGGCACTGGGCTTTGATTGGCATCCTTGCCGTTCGCGGACTGTTATGGGATGCTTCCGCACCGATCTTTGGTGAGTCTGAGCGGCGGAGGTTTGGCGGGCGCATGGCGTTATCTGAAGTTGTGCACACCTTTGGGTCTGACCTGCTCCGTCGTTACGGGGCGCGCGTGCACAAGCTCGCCATCCACGCTGGCTTTACCTGTCCGAACCGCGATGGTACCAAAGGGGTGGGCGGCTGCAGTTTTTGTAATAATGCCTCCTTCAGCCCGCATTCCCAGCGCGAACCGGGAATTGCCGAGCAGATTGCCGCGGGTCGGGCCGTGGTCCGCAAGCGCACGGGTGCGGTCAAGTTTTTGGCGTACTTTCAGGCGTATACAAATACCTATGCAGATGCGAAACGGCTTGGGGCCTTGTATCGCGAGGCGCTGGCCGAGCCCGATGTGATCGGCTTGGCGGTCGGTACTCGTCCCGATGCGGTGCCCGCGCCCGCGCTCGACCTGCTCGCGCGGCTGCGTGACCAAGGGTATGAGGTGTGGTTGGAACTAGGGCTGCAGTCGGCATTCGACGCGACCTTGGCGCGCGTGAATCGTGGGCATGATTTCGGCGATTATTGCCGGGCGCTCGATCAGGCCCGGCAGCGCGGTCTGCCTGTTTGCACGCATCTGATTGTCGGGCTCCCGGGCGAAGGACGGGAGGCGGCACTCGCATCCTTGGAGCGGGTATTGGAGCGCGGTACCTCTGGTCTCAAGTTCCATCCGCTGCACGTCGTGCGGCATACCAGGCTGGCCGACCATTGGCGGCGGGGTGGTTATCATCCTCTGACCATGGATGCCTACATCGAGATCGCGGCGGATCTCATCGAACGTACGCCCTCGGATGTGGTCTTTCATCGTGTGACGGGCACCGCATCGCGCGATATTCTGCTGGCGCCTGACTGGTGCTCAAAAAAATGGGCGGTCCTCAATGGCATCGAGCAGGCATTGCGGCGACGCGGCACTCGGCAGGGTGCTCGAGTGGGTGATCCGCTCACCGGCGCCTGCGATGCGGCTTGAGCATCACTACCCTTATGTCCCCGATTGTTGTCCCCAATTATTTCCTCCTAACTTTTCCCTTACTTTTCCCCTTATCCTGCCCTGAAGGAAATCGCTGATGGAACTGGTTTGTCCTGCCGGCAATCTGCCGTCGCTTAAAACCGCTGTCGATCATGGCGCGAACGCGGTCTATTTTGGATTTCGCGACGATACCAACGCGCGACATTTCGCCGGGCTGAATTTCGCGCCCAACAAAATGGCCGAGGGTGTGGAATACGCCCGCGGGCGCGGGGTGCGGGTGTTCATCGCGCTCAATACCTATCCACGCCCCGACGGCTTCGGGCGTTGGCAGGAGGCGGTGGACCGAGCGGCTGATCTTGGCGTGGACGCACTCATCGCGGCGGATCTTGGGGTGCTGGATTATGCCAGCTCCAAGCATCCTGGGTTGACCTTGCATCTGTCGGTGCAGGGCTCGGCCACCAACTACGAGGCGCTGCGCTTTTATCATGAGCACTTCGGCGTGCGCCGCGCGGTGCTGCCGCGGGTGTTGTCCATGAGCCAGATTCGCCATGTGGTGGAGAACAGTCCGCTGGAAATCGAGGTCTTCGCCTTTGGCAGTCTGTGCGTCATGGTCGAGGGGCGCTGTATTCTGTCTTCTTATGCCACCGGCCGTTCGCCTAACACCTATGGTGCCTGTTCGCCGGCCAGTCATGTGGAGTGGATTGAAACGCCAGACGGGCTCGATACGCGCTTGGGTGGTGTGCTCATCCAGCGCCACCCCAAAGGCGAGAATGTCGGCTATCCAACCTTGTGCAAGGGCACCTTCAGGGTCGGTGATCACACCTATCACGCGATCGAGGAGCCCACCAGCCTGAATGCCATGGAGTTGCTGCCGGAGCTGGCCGCCGCGGGTGTCAAGGCTGTCAAGATCGAGGGGCGTCAGCGCAGCCCGGTCTATGTCGGTCAGGTGACCAAGGTGTGGCGTCAGGCGCTTGATGCCTTCGCGCGCGATCCAGAGCACTTCACGCCAAGGCCGGAATGGACCGCCGAGCTAGGCAAGGTGTCCGAGGGCGCGCAGACCACTCTGGGAGCTTATCACCGACCCTGGCAGTAGATGCCCCAGATAACCCAGCCTGGCGTATTGTCCGTGATTGATTCTCACAGATGAAGACCACTATGACCTCAGCCTCAACACAAGCCGCGAGCCCAACCGTGACTCCGGCCACGACGCCAACTGGCAAACCATCTGGCAATCCAGGCGTAACAAAGGCGGCTTCTCGTCCCGGTCCGCGCCTATCACTTGGCCCCATTGGTTACTATTGGCCCAAGGACAGAGTCGATGCCTTCTACGCCCAGGTCGCGCAACTGCCGGTGGACATTGTTTACTTGGGCGAAACTCTCTGCTCCAAGCGCAAGGAGCTGAAATTCGAGGACTGGCTGGCCATTGGTGAGCGCCTGCTGGAGTCGGGCAAGGAGGTGGTGCTGTCCACCCTCAGTCTGCTGGAGGCCGAGTCCGAACTCATTCGCCTGCGCTTCATCTGTGATAACGGCCGATTTTTGGTCGAGGCCAACGACATGGGTGCGGTGCATCTGCTCCAGGGCCGGCCCTTCGTGGTTGGACACAGTGTCAACATTTATAACGACCGCAGTCTGGCGCTGCTGGCCCGGCAGGGTCTTAAACGCTGGGTGCTGCCGGTGGAGTTGACCGCCGAGACCCTGGCCGATATGCAAGAGCGGCGCCCGGACGGCGTGGAGACCGAGGTGTTGGCCTATGGACGCTTGCCCCTGGCGTACTCCGCTCGCTGTTTCACCGCGCGCGCACGCAATCTGCCCAAGGATGACTGCCGTTATTGCTGTATCGACTATCCCGATGGCCTGGTGGTCGCGACCCAGGACGATCAGAGCTTTCTTGCGCTCAATGGCATCCAGACCCTGTCCGCACGCACGGCCAACCTATTGGCCGAATTGCCACGCATGCGGGAACTGAAAGTCGACATTTTGCGCATCAGCCCGCAGGCTGAGCAGACCGATGAGATCATCCGGCTGTTCGACCTGGCCTTGCGTGGGGAACTCAGTCCGGCCGAGGCCGCGACCAAGGCAACGGAGCTAACACCAACGGGCGCTTGCGATGGTTATTGGCATGGCGGTGCTGGCATGGAGCAGCAGGTCAAGACGGTCCAGTAGTGTGAACAGCCCTGTAGTGGTGAAGGCCCAGTAGCCGGCCGTTATCGTTAGATAATTGCGGGTGGCGCTGTTCATGGCGGCTATTCTTGAATCAAACCCGCTGCATCAGAGCGAATGGGCCAGCATTATCGCAATATCGACCAGGCGATTGGCATAGCCCCACTCATTGTCGTACCAGGCGTAATAGCCGAGAATTCCGGCCAATTCGCCCTCGGCTGCGTTTTTGAGCAGCGCATTGATGTCCTCGGCCGTCACCTTGCGTTCGGCCTCGAAGACAAAGTCGGTCAGCGAGGCATTGAGCAGCGGCACTCGCACCGCGTGGCCGTTGAGCTTGCCGGTCAGTTCGGGGAAGATCTTGGTGATGGCCCGCGCGCTGCCGGTGGTGGGGATGAGCGACTGGCCGCAGGCACGCGCTCGGCGCGGATCCTTATGACCCAGATCGACGATGCGCTGGGTGTTGGTGATCGGTCGCATTTCAAGAAACAGATTAAACCACAACAAAAAGAGCCGGCGCCCCGGGCTTGCGGATCGCCGGCTCTTGATCGAATCTCGGCGCCGTGGCCGATGCAAAAAAAATCCGCAAGGCGCTAAGGGCTTGTCTTCAGCGCGCGATCCCACTCAGACCATCGAGCTCCAGCAAGCTCGCCCTGGCCAGAGTCTCCGGCAGGGGCACGAAGCCCAGATCGGCGGCCTGAGCTTGCCCTTCGGTCAGCGTCCAGCGCAGGAAGTCATGCACCGCGCGGGTGTTGAAGGGTTCCGGGTAGTCGGACCGCACCAGCGCCCAGGTGAAGGTGACAATGGGATAGGAGCGCGCGCCCTCGGGGTCGGGTACGGTGACGCTCAGATCCTCCGGCATGGCATCCGAGCCATCGGCCAGGGCGCGCTGGCCGGTGTCGGCGGTGGGTGCGATCAGTCCACCCGTGCGATTTTCCAGCCAGGCCAGTGGCAAATGCAGGCGGCGGGCGAAGCCGGCCTCGACATAGCCGATAGCACCGTGAGTGATTTTGACCCGCTGGGCGACGCCCTCGTTGCCGGATGCGAGCATGGTGCCGGACGGCCAGCCAATCTGCTTGCCGACACTGTATTGCTCGGCCCACGCGGGCGCGATGCTGGCGAGATGGTTGGTGAAGGCAAAGGTGGTGCCGCTGCTGTCGCGCCGGGCGACCACTTGAATCAATTTGCTGGGCAATGCCAAACCAGGATTGGCCGCCTGGATGCGTGGGTCATCCCAGCGGTGGATCTTGTTGAGGAAAATATCCACATAGACATCACGCGGCAGATTGAGCGGGCCATCGACACCAGGCAGGTTATAGGCCAGCGCGATCATGCCGCCGGTGATGGGAAGCTGCGCGAAGGCGCCGTCGATTTGGGCGATCTCCTCAGGCTTGAGTGGTGCATCGGTGGCGCCGATGGCCACCTCCCCGGCGATGAAGCGCTTAATCCCCTCGCCACTGCCAACCGAGGCATAGCTCAGCGCCAGATCGGGGTGTTGCTCGCCATAGCGTTTCATCCATCGACTGATCAGTGGCGCGGCGAAGCTGGAGCCGGCAGCCGTCAGGGCCGAGGCTGCCTGGGTTTCCGCCGCGCCGGATGCGGCTTTCTCAGAGGGGTCGGATGGGCCGCAGCCGCTTAGGCTAGCAACAAGGCTAGCGCCAATCAGCAACCCGGCCAGCAGAAAATGCTTGGATGTCATGGCGGAAACCTCGGTCTTCGGGAGGTTGAGAGTGGGATCTGGCGGCCTTGATGTCCGCTTGTCAGTCGGCTTCAGTCGGCTTTGGCCAGATTGTTCGCGCGCAGCCCGCCGATGCGATCCATCTCGCGTTGCAGCTTGAGCCGATCCAGCGAGGCGATGGGCAGGGCGGTGAAAATCTTGACGCGGTTGTCCAGTTCGCGAAAGGCGGTTTGGAACGCCGTCAGTCGGGTCAGGCGCTCGCCCTCGACGGTGGCAGGGTCGGTGATGCCCCAGTGCGCGGTCAGTGGCTGCCCTGGCCAGGTCGGGCAGAGCTCGGTGGCCGCGGCATCACAGACGGTGATGACAAAGTCCATCTCGGGCGCGTCCGGCTGGCTGAACTCCGCCCAATCCTTGCTGCGCAGGTGCTCGGTGGCGTGGTTGTACTTGCGCAGCACCTCGAGTGCGAACGGGTTGATCTCGCCGCGCGGGTGGCTGCCAGCGCTGAAGCCACGAAAGCGGCCCTGGCCCCAGCGTTGGATGAGGCATTCGCCAAAGATGCTGCGGGCCGAGTTGCCGGTACAAAGGAATAAGACGTTGTAAATCGGTTCAGCCATGAAACCTGTCCGGGTTGGAGCAGTATTGAAGTGAAACAACAGGTCATGGGCGGCAGAATATCTGTCTTTTGTTATATTTTGATGACACCAACCGCACCTTCGCCAACCGGACCGGCGTCGGGCCATGGCCAATCAGCGCGATCCATCATGGCATCAGTCCACCGCGGCTTCGCAGCGCGGCGCGCCGGGGCGATTGGCCAGCGCCGCCAGTGCCCTTTGATCATCGTCAAAGGGTGCTGCTCCTCTGAGTCCCGCCACTAGCTCGCGCAGGACCGCCTTGGCCCAGGGTGGCAGATCGGGGTGAATACGATAGTAAATCCAGGTGCCGGCGCGGCGGTCGGCGACCAGCGCCAGCTCGCGCAGTTGCGCTAGATGACGCGAGATGTGCGGCTGGGAGACGCCGATGGCCCCGGTCAACTCACACACGCACAGCTCGCCCTCGCGCAACAGCAACATCAGCATGCGCAAGCGGGTGTCGTTGGCCAGGGCGGCAAAGAAGGCCGTGGCGGCGATGGATGTGGGCGGGAGGGCTGAATGGGACATGAACAGTGGAGCGTTGGTGAGAGGGGATTGAGAGTGCCGCCGTCGCGATGATCTTGTCAACCAAGGCCGGGCGGCTTTAAACCTTCACGACTTGGCCGATATCCGCGGTCAGCGTAATAATCCGTGCTTGACGCTGGGCAATTCAATAGATATGTTTAATCCAATATAACGTATTCCGTATTTTGAGAGCCGCACTGCCCCCCCTCCCCCCCGGCGTCCATTCACCCAACACGGATCTTGTGCCATGAAAGAAATCAAAGTTTTAGGTTCCGGCTGCCGCAACTGCGAGATCACCGCGCAGGCCATCGCCAGCGCTGCCGAGCAGGCCGGGGTGGCCATTGATTTGATCAAGGTCACCGACATCGCCGCGATCATGGGCTTCGGCGTCATGTCCACCCCCGGCGTGGTGATCGACGGCCAGGTGGTGCACTCCGGCAGTGTGCCGGGGCCGGATCTGGTGCGCGGCTGGTTCAAGAACGAGGCAGGCGCATGAGCGTTCAGTGCGAAACGCTTGCCCGCCAGGAAGCCGGGGCCGCTGCCGATAACGGCATGAGTCTTTTCGAGCGCTACCTGAGCCTGTGGGTGGTGCTCTGCATCCTGACCGGCATCGGGCTAGGGCATGTTACCGCCGATGCCTTCCAAGCCATCGGTTCGCTTGAAGTCGCGCGGATCAATCTGCCGGTCGCGGTACTGATCTGGCTGATGATCATCCCCATGCTGCTCAAGGTCGATCTCACCGCGCTCTCGGGGGTGACCGCCCACTGGCGCGGCTCGGTGGTGACCCTGGTGGTCAACTGGGCGATCAAGCCGTTTTCAATGGCGGTGCTGGCGTGGCTGTTCATTGGCGAGTGGTTCCGGCCTTATTTGCCCGCGGGGCAGATCGACAGTTACATCGCTGGCATGATCATCCTCGGCGCCGGGATGCTCTTGAGCCGCTGGCTGGGCGGCGGAACAAACGCGCCGTTGTCAGACTCGACCGATACCGGATCTTCGTTGGCGGCAGCCCTGACAGAATCCCGTCCAACGTTGATGGAATTCGGTATGGACGGTTGAATCTTCCCCGTAAAGCCATTCCGCCGGGAAGACTCCAGTGGTCGCGGGCTTGAGCCTTAGACAACGATTGTAGCCGCGCGAGCAGGGATTTTATACAGTTAGAAAAGGGTAATCGTCTGCTTTACGTTGCGTAACGTATAGGAGTATCAGCGATCAGAGGGTTGGTGGTCGCTGGGGAGCCATTGCCCAGCTTCAGGCAGCAATTCCAAATTTCGCTATCCAGCTCCCGATTGTTGGCCCGTTTATCAGTAGACGTGCCATCTTGGCGCGTCATTAAGCGGCTGGAAGCCGCTTCTACATCAAATGAAACACCCAAATTTGGAATTGGCGCGAAAGGATAGGACAGTGCGGCTTCGTCGGCTTAATTGGAAGGTGGTGCGCGAAAAGTGTATGCCATTGTGCGTGGCAGTTTGCTACTTTGTTGGGGGCCGTATTGGGCCCTTGTTGGCGAATAGTTGGTCGGACACTCCAGCATGGCTTTACTGCCGACCCGCCTCGCGAGGCCGCAGATAGCGCGCGAAGCGGGGTAGGCCGGTTTTCGTTTTGCCCTGGTATTGGAATGTGATAATGCTCCCTATGGGGGGCGGATCGCGCCGCTCCGCGTCGCTGAAGCCGGTGCCGATGCGAAAGCGTCGGCCCTGGTCGTCTTCAACCTCCAGGGCGCCGAGCATTCCTTGGTACTTGCCACGGCCGGGCAGATGGGCCAACACGCGTGCCTCGGCGTCCTGTTTGGATTTGAGCTTGAGCAGGTCGTTGGAGCGGCCGCCGCGGTAGTGTGCGTTCTGGTGATGCAGCATCAGACCTTCGCCGCCGCCTTGTTCGACGGCGGCGAGAGCCGCCATGAGTTCGGTCTCATTGGGGACGCGAAACTGTTTGATCGCGGCGATACGCTCTGCGGGCGCGTCCGCGAGCAGGCGCTTTAACTCGGCAAGCCGCGCACTGAACGGGGCTTGGAGCCCAGGCAGATCAAACACCATAAAGCGCACCTCGCGCCAGGCGTCCTCATCCGGCTCCAGGCGCCTTGCAAGTCCGGACATGCGCGCAAACTGGCCGCGTCCAAGCCATAACTCGCCATCAAGTGGCATGGACGGAAAGCCGGCGACAAACCACCTTGGAGCCCGGATGAGATGCCCGCCGCGACTGATCAGGCGGGTGCCGTCCCAGCGCGCACGCACGCCGTCGAGTTTTTCGCTGATCCAGTAATGGGTGACATCCAGCCCCTGTTGGTAGTCTTGGGCCAACATCAGCGTTGGCGGTTCGGGCGGGCGCGGTGCTTTTGATGCGGCTTGGTCGGCTTGGGGCGCGCGGGGTTCAGCACTCCACAAGATGGCTGGCGCGAGCAGTGTCAGCGCCAGCAGGCAAAATCCGCTGGTCAAGAAGCGGCGGGGTGAAGATTTGGAACTGGTTGATGTCATGGAGATCACCGGCGAGAGGCGATTTGGCTTGCTTGGCTCGAAGCCATAACAGCGAGAATCAGAGCGGGCAGCGGCAGAGTAGTCCCGCGGAAAAAAACCGATTCGCCTCTAGCTTGGGTCTTTGCCTTTGATGATTGAGAGCACCGCGCCGGAGCGCAGTCTGCGCGCGGCCTGGTATTCTTCTTCATTCATCTGACTGCCGATGATATTGCGTAGGCTCTCCGCGTCGCGGTCGCCTTGGTCGACGGCGAGGGACAGCCAGTAGTGAGATTGTGCAAGGTCGATGGGGACGCCGCGACCCTCGGCATAGATCAGACCCATGGCGAATTGGGCGTCGACCTCGCCGCGTTGCGCGGCCGCTCGCACGGCCGGTACCTTTGAGGGGTCGTTGCGCAGCAGAATGAGATGCTTAAGATAATTGTTATCGGTCATGGGCGCTGCGCCAGGTGACCAGGATCCGGAAGCCATGAACCTAGAACCAGGATCCGGAAAGAGAGGGCCGGTGACAACAAAGCGGGGATTATGAAGCCATTATCAGTCAACGTGTGTCAGGAGGCCAATAGGCACCGGGCGCGCGTGGCATCGCAAAGGTGACTGCCGCCGGCCCCGGGCCTGTTGCTTAACGCTGCCTGGGAATCTTGGCTTAGCTCTTGACCCACTTCTCAAAGTTGTCAGTGGTTTTTTCCTCGCCGTCGGCGTAGCCGGACTCGTAGGCTTCGGTCAGGCGTTGCTCCTCGCGCTTTGGGTTCTGCAGAAAGCCACATTGCCATCCTTGGATATACTCGTCGTCGACGCCGAGTTGTTCCATTTTCGTGACTGCATCGTAATAGAACTGGTTCATTCCGCTCTCCGGACTGCTAGCTGATGGTCTATGACCTGTGGTTATTCCTGTGTCGAATCGACGGGGCATCCTCGGGCCTGCGCGCGCCCTAATGCAGCGCGGTGACGGGTTACGGGAATTGATTCCGGCTCCAAACTGCTGGCCCAGTCGTGCGGCGCGCGGCCTGATCCCCGTCCGCGGGAGGATAGCTGATTAGAATACTGTATTTTTCCGATGGATGTCATCCCTAGGATGGCGCGAGCCGCCCAGCCAAACAAGAAGAGAGGACGTGATTCCGAACAGAGAGACCGCTTATTGCGTAAACGTTTAATGCGGAAAGTGGCTTGCGGAATATCCAACACACTAGCTTCGATCAAGGTGACGAAATAGAGACGTCTTTCCGTTTTTCCAATCAGAACTGCTTGACGCGAATATTGAGCGTTTGGATGCGATAGGCAATCTGGCGCGGGGTCATGCCGAGCAGGCGCGCGGCCTTGGCCTGCACCCAGCCGGCTTGCTCGAGCGCCGCGATGACGCGCTCGCGCTCGTCGAGGTCCGGGTCTTGCAGGTCGACGGCATTGGGTGGGGCGGGGAGATCCATGCCGGGCTCCACGCGCGGGCCGGTGAGGTCGATGACGTCGCTGTCGATCACGCCGGTCTCGCTCATCACCGCCGCGCGTTCCATGCAGTTTTCCAGTTCGCGCACATTGCCGGGCCAGTCGTGACGCATCAGGGCACGCACGGCGGAGTCGGTGATTGTCAGCTCCCGGCCCTGGGTCTTGGCGATTTTGGCAACCAGAAAGCGCGCCAGATCCGGAATGTCCTCGATGCGCTCGCTCAGCGCTGGCATGTAGATGGGCATGACGTTCAGGCGATAATAGAGATCCTCGCGGAACTGGCCCTCGCGGACCTCTTGCTCCAGATTGCGATTGGTCGCGGCGATCACCCGCACATCGACTTTTAATGTGCGATTGCCGCCGACTCGCTCGAATTCGCCTTCCTGCAGTACGCGCAGCAACTTGGCCTGGAATACGGCGCTAATTTCGCCGATTTCATCCAGAAAGAGCGTCCCGCCGTCGGCTTGCTCGAAGCGGCCCTTGCGCAGGCCGCTCGCGCCGGTGAAGGCGCCTTTTTCATGCCCGAACAACTCGGATTCCAGCAGGCTATCCGGCAGCGCGGCGCAGTTGAGTTTGATGAAGGTGCCACGCGCACGCGGGGAATTGTAATGGATGGCGCTGGCGATCAACTCCTTGCCGGTGCCGGACTCACCGCGAATCAGCACCGTGGTGTTCCACTTGGCCACCTGGCGCACTTGGTCAAACACCACCCGCATGCGCTGGGTATGGCCGATGATGTTCTCGAACCCATGGGCACCCTTGAGATGGCGACGCAACTTGTCGCGCTCCTCGCGCAGGGCGCTTTGCTCGGCGGCCACGGTGCGCGCCAGCCTGACAGCCTGGCCGATCAGGTTGGCAACCATCTCCAAAAAAAGCGCCCGTTCCTCAAGCAAAGTGTCACGATCCGGTGGCTGCACGGCCAAAACGCCAATGGCGCCTTCCTCGCCCAGGCGAATGGGCACGCCGATGAAGGGCAGATCGCGGTGATACAGATTTAAGCGATCAAGAAAGCGCGGTTCGTCGCCGACGCGCGGTAAAATCCAGGGCTCGTCGGCCTCGAGGATGTGTCCGATCACCCCCTCGCCGGGGCGATAGCGGATGGTCTCGAAGGGTTCGGCAACCTCGTCGTGGATGGCGCTTAGCATCAGCTCGCCGCTTTCCTCATCCATCAGGCAGACAATGCCGCGCTCCAGCCCGCCGCGTTCGTGCAGCGTCTTGAGCAGCGCGCGCAGGGTCTGGTGAAGGTCGAGCGAGCGACTCAGCACCCGGCTGACCTCGAACAGGGTCTCGAGCTGGGACTCGAGCTGCGTCAGGCGCGCGCGCTCGCCCGGCGCGCCAGTGTCAGCATCGGTCTGCTTCATGCTCTGCATCCTTGAGTGTCCGCCAGAGTTTCTGCCACAGTATTCACCACGATCGCGCTCTTACTCCTGTGAAGGGGTGTGACTTAGCACCAGCTTGACCCGGCAGCCATCGTCGAAGGCGTCGTCGATCTCAATGGTGCCACTATGTTGGTTGACGATTTCCTGCGCCAGCGCCAACCCCATGCCGGCGCGCCCGCGTCGGCGCCGCCAGCCGACGAAGAAGGGCTCGAACGCCTTGAGTCGGTCGGCGGCGGGCAAACCAGGGCCATTGTCCTGAATGATGACTTCGACCGAGCCGTCAAGCGCGCGCGTGGCCAGGCGCAGCTCGCGCTGGGCGCGGCGGCTCTCGTGCAAGGCTTGCAGGGCGTTGTCGATCAGGTATTTGAACAAAGAGCGCAACTGATTGCGATGCCCTGACAGCTCGGGTAGTTGCATCGCCGGCTGCCAGTCGATCACCACCCCGGCGGCCAGCAGGCGGTCGGTTTCGAGCTCCAAGACATGGCGCAGGAGTTCGTTGATATTGACCATGACACCGGCTTCGGGCGCCTCGCTCGGCAAGGCCGCGCGCAGGGTGGCCAGCGCCCGCTCGCTGGCGGTGCTGATCTGGCGCAGATGATCGATGAACAGGCCAAGCTCGCCGTCGCGATCACCGAACATGGTTGTGGCGGCGCGGATGAGATTCAGCGGCTGCTCGATCTGATAACTGGCCGCCGCCAAGGCCTCGCGCACCCCTTCGGATAATTGCTGCTCGGCCAGGCGCGCGCGCAGATGCTCGAGATGGGCGCGGTCGATCTCGCGCCGGCGCGCGGTCACCTCATTGGCCAGCAGCAGCAGCCGATGCTCGCCAGCCTCGGCGGCGCCAAAGTAGCCACGCACGCTGGCGTCGGATTCGTTCACCGCCACGCCGGAGCAGGAAAACCAGCGCGGCGCGCTGCTGCCAGGCGCTAGCAGGCTAATTTCAACATCCTTGAAGCCGTCGCCCTTGAGCACCCGCTCAAGCGGATCGAAGCCGGCCTGTTCAATCAATGCCTGCCGCAGCGCCCTGGCCGGTTCCTCGCCACGCAGATCGCCAAGGAGTTTTTTGTACTCCATGTTATCGAGCATGATCCGCCCCTCGGCATCGAGCAGGACCACTAGCACCGGGGCGGCATTGAGCACCGCCTCGCTGCGAATCTTTTGCGCGCGCAGATCGGCCTCCAGGCGATGCTCGCGCGTCACATCGCGGTGCATGCCGAGGAAAAAGCGAATGCGCCCGCCAGCATCGAGCACCGGGGAGATGATCAGCTCGGCCAGATAGTCGCCGCCATCGCGGGTGCGATTGACCAAAATACCCGTCCAGGTATTCTTGCTCTGGATGGTGCGCCACAGTTGCTGGTAGATGCTGCTAGGCGTGGCGTTGTTGGACAGGATCGACTGGTTGCGCCCGATGACTTGGTCACGATCATAGCCAGTGAGTTGCTCAAAGGCGGCATTGACATAAAGAATATCCGCCTTGTCGTCCGTGATGGAAATGGCCACGGGCGCCTGCTCGACGGTCTCGAAATACACCCGTGGCGGCAGGGGCGCGTCCGGATCACCCGCCATGAGCGTGAGCACGCGCAGCACCTCGGGCGGGGTGTCGGCTGGGGGCGCGGCGAGAAATCGCGCCAAGGCGTTCATAGCCTCGGTTTCTTCCGCGCTTGGCGGCCTGGTGCTTGCGCCAGCCCCCGTTCTGGAACCCGTATTGGCGCCTGGCGCGGCATCGGGCCCGACGGTCAGTCTGACATCGGCTCCGGTCCCGGGTCGGGCCTCTGCTTGGGCGAATCTTGATCCAGCCACGAGTAATTTCCTCCAGCATCTGTGCGCCTTGGCTGAGGCCAGTTGACCGGCGCCCCGTGACTAACCAAGTCGACCGACCGCTGTGTGACCCAGTGGGGAGCAAGCCGGCGCGCCGCGGCCAGCCTGCCTCTTTAGATGGCGACAGCATAAAGCAGAATTCGCGCCAGCGTCGATGTGCATCCTTCGCGAGCTGAAGAAGCGGCTGCCAGCCGCTTCGTAACGCGCCAGAACAAGAAGAACCAGAACCAGAACCAGAACTCGTTTAGGGCCCCGCGGCCTGGGAAGGCTTGAGGAAACGAACGCCTTGTCGGGAAGGCGACAAAGACAGCCCAGTCCTCCAGGCAACCTGTGGCATCCGCGACAAGCGCGCGCGTCGCAAACGCCGGCCAGCCGCTCGCGACAGGCGCCGGCGGCGATTGGCACCGGCCTTGCTTGCTCAGGCAGACCCGCTGCTTCGGCACGCCCGACAGAACACCACCGCTGCCTTGGTCCTGATTGCCATGTCCGATGCTCTACTCTTGATTCTCGGCACCGCGCTGGTCAATAACGTGGTCCTGGTCAAATTCCTGGGCTTGTGCCCCTTCATGGGCGTATCCAACAAGCTCGACAGTGCCCTGGGGATGGGACTGGCCACCACCTTTGTGCTCACTCTGGCCGGCGCCGCGAGCTGGCTGCTGGAACATTGGCTGCTGCAGCCGCTGAATCTGGAATTCCTGCGCATCCTGACCTTCATCCTGGCCATCGCCGCCGTGGTGCAGTTTACCGAAATGGCGGTGCGCAAAATGTCCCCGACGCTCTACCAGGTGCTGGGTATTTTTCTACCCCTGATCACCACCAACTGCGCGGTGCTCGGCGTGGCCCTGCTCAATGTCCAGGAAGCGCATGCTTTCGCTGAAAGCCTGCTCTACGGCTTCGGCTCGGCGCTCGGCTTCACCCTGGTCATGGTGCTCTTCGCCGGGCTGCGCGAGCGCCTCGCCCTGGCCCAGGTGCCGGATGCCTTCGCCGGCACCCCCATCGCCTTCGTGGTCGCGGGGCTGCTCTCTCTCGCCTTCATGGGCTTCGCCGGCTTAGCGTGAACCGCCAACAACCAGCCACTAGCCACTAGCCACTAGCCACTAGAATGATCAGCGCCATCCTCAGTCTTACCGCGCTTGGCCTAGCCCTGGGCACCCTGCTTGGCATTGCCGACCGCTTTCTGCGCGTGCGGGGCAATCCACTGGAGGCCGAGGTTGAAGCCCTGCTGCCGGGCTCCCAGTGCGGGCAGTGCGGTTATCCTGGTTGCACACCGGCCGCGGCCGCCATTGCCAGCGGCGAGGCAGCCGTGACCTGCTGCCCACCGGGCGGGCGCGCACTGGCCGAGGCGCTGGCCGAGAAGCTTGGCGTCTCGCTTGATGCATCGGCCGTGAGCGATGCCGAGCCCAGGGTCGCCTTCATTCATGAGCGGTCCTGCATCGGCTGCACCAAGTGCATGAAACGCTGCCCGACCGACGCCATCATGGGCGCCAAGGACATGATTCATGCCGTCTTCGCCGATGCCTGCACTGGCTGCGGGCTGTGCTTTGACGACTGCCCGACCGAGTGCATCGAAATGCGTCCTGTCGGCCACACACCTCAGAGCTGGTATTGGCCCTTGCCGGACCTTGGGCCGGGGGCTGGAACGAGCGCGGGCACGACACCGAGTCCAACCTCGACCGCGCTCATCATGCCGGAGGTCGCCGCCTAATGCGTCTATTCCGTATTCGTGGCGGCGTCCATCCCGATGACCGCAAGCAGCTGTCGGCCGAACGCCCCATCGAGCCTCTGCCCTTGCCGTCGCTGCTGCACATCCCCTTGCAACAGCATATCGGTGCCGCGGCCAACCCCGTGGTCGAGCGCCGTCAGCGAGTCGCCAAGGGCGAGTTGATCGCGCGCGCCCAGGGGCCGGTCTCCGCGCCCATTCATGCACCCACCTCGGGACGCATCGCCGGCATTGGGCTGTATCCGGCCAATCATCCCTCGGGTTTGTCGGTGCGCACCATTTCCTTGCAACCCGATGGCGAGGACCGCTGGGCCGATGGCATCGAGGGCGCGGGGGACCCCTTCGCGCTCGAGCCAGCGGAGATTGCCAAGCGTGTGGCCGCCGCCGGCGTGGTCGGCCTGGGCGGCGCGACCTTTCCGGCGGCGGTGAAACTCAATCTACGCAATCGCTATGAATTAAATACCCTGGTCATCAATGGCGCCGAGTGCGAGCCCTATCTGACCTGCGATGATCGGCTGATGCGCGAGCAGGCCGCCGCCGTACTCGATGGCGCGCGCATCATGGCCCATGTACTGGGGGTGACACGGATCATTGTCGCCATTGAGAACAACAAACCCCAAGCCCAGCAGGCGATGCTGCAAGCGGCCGCCGAAAGGGCTGGGGCTGTGCCTGGGCCTGCCGGCGCCGGACATGACGGCGGACAGCATGGCGGGCAGGCCAGCATTGAGGTCATCGGCTTGCCCATGCACTACCCCATGGGCTCGGAGAAGCATCTGGTGCAGACCCTGACCGGGCAGGAGACCCCGGCACGCGGGCTGACAGCGGACATTGGCGTGGTGGTGCATAACCCGGCCACGGCCTTTGCCGTGCACCAGGCGCTGCGCGAGGGGCGCCCGCTGATTGATCGCGTCGTCACCATCAGCGGCGGCGCCATCAAGAACCCGCGCAACCTGCGCGTGCCCATTGGCACCCGTATCGAGACGCTGCTCGAGGCCAGCGGCGGCTTTGTCGAGCATCCGGCGCGACTGTTGAGCGGCGGTCCCATGATGGGGCAGGTCATCCCCAGCCAACGCGCACCTGTCATCAAGGGCACCAATGGCATCCTGGCACTGACCGAGGTCGAGACCCGGGTGCGCGAGCCCTCCGCCTGCATTCGCTGCGGCCAATGCGTCATGGCCTGCCCCTGCGGACTGGTGCCGCTGGAAATGGCCGCCCTGGTGCGCGCCGGGCAACCCAAACGCGCGCTGGATGCGGGTCTGCTCGACTGCATCGGCTGCGGTTGCTGCGCTTACGTCTGCCCGGCCCATCTGCCCCTGGTGCAGTACTTTGTTCACGCCAAGGGCGCCATGGCCGAACGCGACCGCGTCAAGCAAAAACAGATGGAAACCAAGCGCCTCGCCGAGCAGCGTAGAGCACGCATGGAGGCCATCAAGGCCGCCAAGCGCGCGGCCATGGCGGAGAGGAAGAAAGTGGCGAGTGGCCAGTAATGAGTGGAAATGCGTTTGCGAAGCGAGGAAGAAGAAATCTCGCGCAAAGACGCAAAGACGCAAAGGCGCGGAGAAGAAGAGGAACAGAGGAGAAACCTGCTGGGAAATCGACCAGTCCTTTCTCTTCCCTTTGCGTCTCCGCGCCTCTGCGCGAGCCTTTTCTTGTTGCGTCGGAATAGAGGGCGACATCATGCTGAGGCCGCATTTGTATTAACCACCTAATAGCCACAAGCACCTAACACCTAACACCTAACACCTAACACCTAACACCTAACACCTAACACCTAACACCTAACACCTAACACCTAACACCTAACACCTAAAAAATGCCAACAGCCTTTGCCGCCAATCCCCACACTCACGCGCCGAACAGTGTCGCGCGGACCATGCGTCTGGTGATGCTGGCGCTGGTGCCGGCGACGCTCTTTGGGCTCTATCAGTTCGGCTGGCCGGCGATCTTTTTGTTTGGCATCACTGTGCTGGGCGCGCTGCTGTGGGAGGCGCTGGGGCTGAAGCTGGCGGGCAAACCCGCGCGCCCGGGATTGCTTGATGGCTCGGCACTGTTGACCGGCTGGCTGCTGGCCATGACTCTGCCGCCCTGGGCCCCCTGGTGGGTGGGGCTGCTCGGGGCATTTTTGGCCATCATTGTCGGTAAGCAGATTTTTGGCGGCTTGGGGCAGAATCTCTTTAATCCGGCCATGGTCGCGCGCATTGCCCTACTGATTGCGCTGCCGCTGGAAATGACGACCTTTGTCGCGCCGGCCCCCCTGTTCTCGTCTGGCGCGCCTGGGTTTCTCGATGGGCTCATGATCTCGCTGGGCCAGGGCGCTGGAACTGGGCCCGAAGCCGGTCTTGTCAGCCCAGGTGTCAGTCCAGATGGCGGCGGGCTCGGGGCCTACGACGCGCTAAGCGGCGCCTCGGTGCTCGATTCGGTGCGCACCGCCTTGGGCCAGGGGCAAGGGCTCGACGCCATTCTGCCCGGCGTCTTCGACCCCCTCGCCGCCTTCTGGGGCGGGGTGGCCGGCAGTCTGGGCGAGACCTCGGCGCTGTTGCTGTTGCTCGGCGGGCTGTTCTTGCTCCAGCAGCGGGTGATCCGTTGGGAGATTCCCCTGGCGGTGCTGATCAGCCTGGGACTGCTGGCGGGGCTGATGCATCTGCTCGACGCCGGGCGTTATCCCGGACCGCTGTTTCACTGGCTTCAGGGCGCTACCCTGCTGTGCGCTTTTTTCATCGCCACGGATCCGGTCACCTCACCGGTGTCGCGCGCCGGGCAGTTGCTGTTCGGCGCCGGCTGCGGGGTGCTCATCTATGTGATTCGCACCTGGGGCGGTTACCCCGAGGGCGTGGGCTTCGCGGTGCTCTTGATGAATGCCTGCACCCCGCTGATTGATCATTATCTAAAACCGCGCATCCATGGCCGTGACCGTCGCGGACAGCCGCTCAAGGTGCCCGAACGCGCGGCCGCCGCGCCGGCGGCCAACCCGGGAGGCCGGTCATGACCGCTATTCTCAACCCCAGCTATCGCCAGCGGATTGGCTATCAGGCCGGGCTGCTTGGTGGCTTTGCAATGGTCGCCGCCGCGCTGCTCACCATGGGCGATATTGCCACTCGCGAGGCCATTGCCGAGCGCCGCGCCGAGGATCTGCTGGCATCCCTGGAGCAGGTGATCCCGCCGGCCACTCACGACAACGACCTGCTCGCCACCACCCTGGAACTCAACGGCCCGGACGACGCGCCCCTGACCGTCTATCGCGCGCTGCAAGGGCTGGAGGTGCAAGCCGTCGCCTTCCGCGTCGCCGAGCCAGGCTATGCCGGGCCGATTGCGCTGATGCTGGGGCTGGATGCCAAGGGTCGCATCCTGGGTGCGCGGGTGCTGGCCCATACCGAAACCCCGGGACTGGGCGACAAAATCGAGGTGGCGCGCGATGACTGGATTCTCGGCTTCGACGGGCTGTCGCTCGATGATCCGCCACCCCAGCGTTGGGCGGTGAAAAAAGACGGCGGCGACTTTGATCAATTCAGCGGCGCGACCATCACCCCGCGCGCCGTGGTCAAGGCCATTCGCGGGGGCTTGGAATGGTTCGCCGCCAACCGAGATGCCCTCACCAGCTCAGCCGTGATTCAGCAGGAGCACAGCCATGGCAACAGCGACTGAAGCCGCCGGCCGCCCGCGCGCCAAGGCGGCGGACGGGGTCAAAGCCCCAAGCACCGACTGGGCGCGCCTGGCCCGCGACGGGCTTTGGGACAACAATGTGGTCTTCGCCCAGGTGCTAGCACTCTGCCCGCTGCTGGCGGTTACCGGCACCGCGACCAATGGGCTGGGGCTGGGATTGGCTTCGACCGTCGTGCTGGTGATGTCCGGTTTCGTCATCGCCCTGCTGCGCGGCTTGATCACCCCACAGGTGCGCATTCCGGTATTTGTACTGGTGATCGCCACCCTGGTCACCCTGGTGGACCTTGGCATGAACGCCTGGATGCACGATCTGCACAAGGTGCTGGGACTTTTCATCCCGCTGATTGTCACCAACTGCGCCATCCTCGGGCGGGCGGAGTCCTTTGCCTCGCGCAATCGGGTGCTACCGGCGGCCTTCGACGGGCTGATGATGGGTCTGGGCTTTACGCTCGTTTTGGTTGCCCTGGGGGCGGTGCGCGAGATCATCGGCTTCGGCACCCTCTTCGCCAGCGCATCCCTGCTGCTTGGCGAGGGCCTGGGCTTTTTGGAGTTGACCATCATTCCCGACTATCGCGGCTTTCTGCTGATGATTCTGCCCCCGGGCGGCTTCCTCGCGCTCGGCTTTCTGCTTGCTGGCAAGCGGCTTATCGACCGGCGCGCCAGCGCGCGAACTCAGTAAAGGGACAGAAATGAGCGATAGGGTAGGCTGGGCCAGGCGAAGCAGGCGCAACTTTTTCAAACCAAGTTGTATCACTGATTCTTGAACCCTTGTTAGTCACTGGGCAGCTCGGTTGGAGCAAGCGTGCGGTGGTTCCACCCATCGAGATAAAGGTGCGCGAGAAAGGAGCAAAGCATGCAAGTTGGCGTCGCCTATGCGGATAAATTCAAACAAACCTGGCTGACTCTGGATGTATCCGATGACAGTACCATTGGTGATGCCATCGAGCACTCCGGCATTCTGCGTCAGTACCCCAACATCGACCTTGACACCCAGAGGGTCGGCATTTTCGGGCGTCTGAGCAAGCTCGAGGCCAAGCTCAAACCCGGTGACCGGGTGGAAATCTACCGCCCCATTACTGCTGACCCCGAGACCATTCCACGGCGCGATCAGGAGTAACCGGCTACGCTCGTTGCAAGCCGAAAACTCTGGATAAAATCATCGATCTTCATCGTCGGGTGCGCGGGACTGCGGATGGTCGGATTCGGGCAGTTCTGAGTCGCGACGCTTCAGTTCCGCAATGACAGCGACATCCATGGGCGACAGTTGCTCGCTCTTGGCGAGTTCCTCGGCGAGTGTGAGCGCCTTGTCGAAGTGCGTTCGCGCCACCCCGGGCTCGCCATGATCGGCGTGCCACCCGCCGACGATGGCATGTGAGATGAACAGATCGCGCTGCCACAGGGTGTTTTGCGGATCACGCTCAATGAGATCCTGGACGATTGTCAGGGCCTGTTCAAAGGCCATGCGCGCCGCGGCTGGGTTGTTATTCCTCAACTGGGCGTCGCCAATTTTGTTCAAGCTGATGGCGACATCACGCTGCCGATCAGGATTGTTGGTATCCCTTTCCGCAAGGGACTGGGCGATGGGGAGGCCTTCCTGATAGGCGGCAAGGGCGGCGGCCACCTCGCCTTGCCGCAAGCGAACATCACCGATGTCCTGCAGCGAGAGCAGGATATTGCGTTGCAGGAGGTGATTGTCGAGGTGCTGTTTGGCCAGGGACAGGACCATGGCCAGCGCATCTTCATGGGCTTTCAAGGCGGTGGTTTGATCACCTGTGGCGGCGTGAACACCGGCGATCCGGCGATAAGTGTACCAAAGGTCGAGCTGCCACTGGATATTGCTCGGATCTTGCGCAGCGTGCTCGCGGCAGATTCCCAGGGATTCTCTGTGCATGTCCAGGGCAGCGGATGGATCGCCCTGTTGCAGCAGGATATCTCCGACCTTGTTCAGACTGATGGCAAGGTCGCGACCCCACTCCCGGTTATTCGGATCCTCGGAGGTCAATTCACGGGCAATGCCTAGGGCTTCCTGGTAATGATGCAGAGCCTGATCGACCTCCGCGAACAACAGATGCAGGTCACCGATTCGGTTAAGACCAATGGTCAGGTCGCGAAGCCATACCCTGTTTTGCGGATCCCGCGCGGCCAGATCCCGGGACAATTGCAGTCCCTCGCTGAACGCGGTCAGCGCGGCGCGGGGGTTTCCGACGGCCAGGTGCAGATCTCCAATTTTGGTTAGGGCCACCACGGTGTCCCGAATCCAATCGCTGTTCTCCGGATCGCTCCCGCTGAGCGCGCGGCGGATGTCTAGCACCTCCTCATAGGTCGTCAGCGCGGTAGCCGTCTGCTCCAACTGCCGCTGGATATTGCCGATGCGCTCCAGGGTCACTGAAATGTCGCGCTGCCACTTGGTGTTGTCAGGATCGCTCTTCGCCAGGGACTGGACGAGGGTCATGGCTTCCTGGTAGGCGTCGAGGGCGCCCTGGGTGTCGCCGCGCAGCACACGCACATCACCGGTTTTGTTCAAGCTCACGGCCAGGTCACGGCGGGCAGTCGGGCTCTCCGGCTCTTGCCTCGCCAGCGATCGCCGGGTGGCAAGCCCCTCCTCGTAAGCGGCAAGGGCGCCCGCGGCATCTCCCTGCTGCAGGCGGATATCGCCAATCTTATCCCACCCGATGGAAACATCCCGTTGCCACAATCTATTGGTAGTGTCCTCGGCTGCGAGGGTGTGGCAGATGGCCTGGGATTCCTCATAGGCCGCCATGGCCGCCACGGCCTGGCCACGTTCTTTCTCGACGTCGCCAATGCGGTCCAGGGTCACCGACAGGTTGCGCTGGGCTTCGGCATTGTTTGGATCGCCCGCGACCAGCATCCTGTCGATCAGCAATGACTCTTGGTAGGCCGCCAGAGCGTCTTCAAGGCTTCCCTGCCGGGCGTAAAGGTCTCCCATCGCCAGCAGGGCGGCTGAGCGGCTGCGCTGCAACATGCTGTCATGGGGATTGGCCTCGGCCAGGTTGTCCTGTAGACGCCGAGCGCGCTCTAGGATGGAGCGAATGATGGCGCTAGGCACGCGCGAGTCTTTGAACTTCTCGGCGAGATCGAATACCAGGGTGTTCGCGCTCGCGGTCGCGGCGCGCAGGGCGTTTTCAGCCTCGACCCGACGTTGCTCTGCAATGCTGCCTTGGCGTCGTGCTTCCGCCGCCTGGCGTTCGGCCTCCAACTGTCCAGTGAATCCGTACCATGCGCCAAGGCCTGAGAGCATGGCGAGCACGGCCATGATGACGGCGACCAAACGGATGCGACGCAGACGACGATCACGCCGTGCGCGGGCCGCGCGAGACGACGCCTCGATATAGGCGATGTCCAGGGCATCGAGATCCTCGCGCCGACGAGCCAGAAGATCCTCTGCCTCGGCCAGCGCGATGCCATCGGGCAGCAGCCGCGCGGTATCTTTGTTCTGGTCAAGCCAGACGCCCAAGGCGGCCGTGACCCGACTTCGCGCTTTCAGGAAAGCGCCTTCCCGCTCCAGCAAGGCACGGTAGCGCGGCCAGCGGCGCAATAATGCCTCGTGCGCCAAGCGCACGGTCACTCCAGCCCGTTCGCCGTTCTTCTGCGTGCCCGGGCCGGCGTCGCTGATCAGCAGACGCGCCCGCACCAGGGCCTCGACCACCGCCGCGCGTTCCGGGCTGCGCCCCAGGTCGGCCCAGCCCACCAGCCGCCGAGCTGCCTCGTTACCCTGCGCGCCCGCACCTGCTTCCAACCCGGCCAACGCAAGCAGCACGCCGTCCACCGCGGCCGCCCGATGCGGCCCCAGCGCAGCGCAGACAGCCTCGGCCTGGCTGGAGATCGCACCCTCCAGACCACCGAGGGCTTCGTAGCTCTTGAAGGTCAAGACCGACAGGTCTTGTTGCTCGACATCGCGCCGGTAGAGTTCGTCCAGGGCGAATTCGACCAGCGGCAGCGCGTCTTGACCGCTTGCCGCCTCCCGCAGCGAAATATCCAGACCGACCCGGGTTTCCGGATGCTCTTCGAAACTCAACCCTGCCGCCTGCGCTGGCAGGCGGATGATCTGGTCAAGCTCCGCGCCACTGGGCGGGATGAGATTGATCTGAGCGTCTCCGCCGCTCAACTCCAACAGCGACGGCACCTCGGCGAGCCGATGGAAGTAGTCCGAGCGCAGGGTGGCGATCACCCAGATCGCACCGCTTTGCGCCAAGGACCGCAGCAAGTCGGCGAAGCGCTCCGCCATCTGGGGCGAGAAGGCGCGGTGATCGGTGAAAATCTCCTCCAACTGGTCGATCACCAGTACCAGCCGCGCCGGCGGCAAAGCGCCTGGTCGCGCCGCCAGGTGCTCGCGCTCGGCCACCCGGCGCAATGCGATCTCGAGGATGTCGCCGCCAGCTCCATCGCGCAACCGCGCGGCCAGACGTTCTGGGTCGAAACCTGTCTCGGCAATTTCCGGCAGCGCCTGGCGTGTCTGCAACGCCCGCGCCAGGCGGTCGAATATGTCTTCCTCCTCTACTGCGCCATCGGCCCCGGGGGTGAGGATGCAGCGTCGCCACAGCGACACACCCGAGGTCACACCTGGGCGCTCCAACAGCGGCAGCACGCCAGCGCGCACCAGCGAGGACTTTCCACTGCCGCTGGCCCCAAGCACAAGGACAAAGGCGCGCCCCTGTTCGGCGCGCGCGCTCAGCCTATCGAGAACCTGAGTGCGTGCCTGCCAGCGCCCGAAAAATATTGGCGCATGCTCGACATCGAAGCTCTGAAGTCCCCGGAAGGGCGATCCCTGGTACCACGACAGGCCAGCCTCCGGCCTGTCTCCGCCAGGCACCACAGGCACCGCGGGTTGCGCCGGCAAGAAGCGCCGCAGGCGGGCGCGCAGATGAGTCTCCAGCTGCTCCTCGAACTGATCCGCGCTGGTGTAACCGTTGTAGCCCAGCTTGAAACCACCGGTCTTGGTGTCTGCGAAGTGACGCGTCCAAAAGACCTCGAGCGCGTCGAGTTGGGCGGCGGCGTCACGCAGGGCACGAGCGTCCTGGCCTCTTGCCAAGGCTTCGCCACGGTTGCGGTAGACCAGCAAATCAGGGCGACCCTTGGCGGCATGTGCCTTCAGGGCATGCTCGACTTCCCATTCGGTTCCAGTCACGGGCACGCGTCCGTCAAGACCCTGATACGCGCGTTTCTCGGTGCGTTCCGGCAGCGGAACACCTATGCGTGACCACAAAATGACGACAACGATGTCGCTGTCGCCTGGCTCCGGCTCGATAATATCTTGGAAGTGGCCTCCTGCCAGCATGGGTTCGGTCTCCCATAGCACCGGGCGAATATCCAGGAATCGGCCAAACTCCTGGTTCAAGCGGTTGATGACCAGCACGCAACGACGCCGCTCGGCGGCTACATCGCCGGGCGAGGAGATAAAAATGGTGACAGGAATGCGCTCAGGCATGGTTGCTGCCGTAGAGATTCAGTGAAGCACGCGCCATTTTCGAGCATCAAGCAGGATATTGACACAAAAACTGAAGCGTGGGAGCCAGGAATCGGGCAAGACATACCAACCGATGGGTCATGGGACTGATGGGTCGTGGTATGGTTATCAGAAGATTGGACGCGCCATCTTAGCGCGTCATGAGGCGGCTGGAAGCCGCTTATACCAAATAAGACACCTATATTTGGAGTTGCTGGTTGCTCGGGGGAAAGAAGATACCCGCTCATGCGGGGCGGGTATCGCGAGACCCATCTGGGATTGGCTGCCTCTAGCCAACGCGGCGCAGGATCCAAAGCGCGATGAGGACGAACATGGCTGGCGGGAAGAAGGCTGCCAGGGCGGGGTCCAGGCCATAGAGTAGCGCCAGGTAGGTGAAAGTGCGGTTGATGAGATAGAAGGCGATGCCGATCAAAATACCGGCAAAGATTTTGATGCCCAATCCGGTGCTGCGTGCGGAGCCGAGCAGCACCGGGATGGAGATGAAGATCATGGCGAGTACCAGAATTGGGTGAACGAGCTTGCCCCAGAACGCCACTTGGTAGGGGCCGCTGTCCTGCTCGCTCTCATCGAGGAAACGTAGATAACGCCATAGCCCCCAAATTGGCAGCGAGTGAGGTTCCACGACCATGACCTTCAGGAGCGCCGGGTCGATCAGTGATTGCCAGCGATCTCGTGCCAGGTGTTCCGCCCGCACGCTGTCCTCGCCGATATGACTGCGGGAGATGTCCTTGAGGATCCAGCGATCACTCTCGTAATGCGCTTCACGCGCATGGGTGGCTGTGATGAGTCGGGTGCCCTCAAGTTCAAGGATGACGATATCGCGCAAACGCGCATCCGGTAACACTTGGCGCACATTGATAAAAGCATTGTCATCGCGTGCCCAAAAGCCGTGTTCGGTGATTTGAATGTCCTGGCCACTCTGGGCGCTGGTACGCAATGCCAGTGCGCGCTGATCGGTCAGCGGGGCTAGGCCCTCTCCCAGCAGCAGGGCGGCGATGGCCAGCACCAGGCCGCCAGCAAGTGCGCCGAGCACGATGCGGCCGATGGAGACACCGGCGGCGCGCATGGCGACCAACTCGGAGCGACTGGCCAGCATGCCAAGTCCGACCAGGGCGCCGATGAGGGTCGCGATTGGGAAGAGTTGGTAGGCGTAGCGCGGCAGACTAAGGGTGACATAGAGCAAGGCCGCGGAGAAGCCATAGGCGTTGGTGCCCATGTTGTCCATCTCGTCGGCCAGGATAAAAATACCGAGCAAGGGCAGCAAGGCCGCCAGGGTGATCAGGGTGCCGGCGATCACGGCCATGGCGAGATAACGGTCGAGAATCTTCATCGGGCGGCCGGGAATCCGTTAGACTGGTGGCTGGTTTGCCCGTCGCTCATCGGAGCGGGTCTGTGTGATGCGCCAGCCCTGGCGGGAAATCGGGCAGCAAACAGCATTGTGTGGAGGATGCATGGAATTCTCAATCAAAACAGGTGAGCTTGCCACGCTGAAGACAGCCTGTCTGATTCTTGGTGTTTTGGAGCAGCGCCAGTTTTCCGCCGCGGCCCGGGCTGTCGATGATGCCAGCGGGGGGCGGCTGGGTAAACTGCTTGAGAGCGGCGATCTCGATGGCGATGCCGGTCAGACCCTGGTGGTTCACCAGGTGCCAGGGGTGGTGGCCGAGCGCGTGATGCTGGTCAGTTGCGGCAAGGCCGAGGAACTTGACCGCCGTGCCTACGAGAAACTCCTTAAATCCGTGTTTGCGCGCTGTGCGGACTTAGGTCTGGGAGAAGCAACCTGTCTCTTGGCTGACCTGGCCGTCGAGGAAATGACAGCTTACCAGCGCCAGCTTGCGCTCGCTCAGGCTGCGGCGTGGAGTGCCTACCGCTACGAGCATACCAAAGCCAAGAAGCCCAACGCCAAGGCTGCGCTCGCATCCCTGTCGCTTTGGGTGCAGGCCGATGCCCAGCGCGCAGAGACGGAGCAGGCCGCGGCCCATGCGCAGGCCATCTCCGCCGGTGTTAATCTGGCGCGTGATCTCGGCAATCTGCCGGGCAATGTCTGCACGCCAAGCTATCTGGCCGAACAGGCCGCGAGCATGGCCGATGGGGCCGATGCCCTGAGTGTCGAGGTACTAGATGAAGCCGCCATGCGCGAACTCGGCATGAATGCGCTGTTGTCGGTGGCGCGCGGTAGTCGCGAACCAGCCAAATTGATCATCATGCAGTATCGCGGCGGGCGGGATGACCAGAAGCCCATCGTGCTGGTCGGCAAGGGGCTCACCTTCGACGCCGGTGGGATTTCCATCAAACCGGCCGCTGAAATGGATGAGATGAAATACGACATGTGTGGTGGCGCGGCGGTGATCGGCGCCATGCGGGCGGTGCGCGATCTTAAACTCCCGCTCAATGTCATCGGCGTGGTACCGGCCTCGGAAAATCTGCCCGATGGTGCCGCGAACAAACCGGGCGATATCGTCACCAGCATGTCTGGCCAGACCATTGAGATTTTGAATACCGACGCCGAGGGCCGCTTGATTTTGTGCGATGCGCTGACCTATTGCGAGCGCTTCGAGCCCGATGTGGTCATTGATATGGCGACCCTGACGGGGGCTGTGATCGTGGCGCTGGGCCGGCATCCTTCGGGTTTGTTGGCGAACGACGACGCGCTGGCCGAGGCACTGCTCGTCGCTGGCGAGGCAGCGGGAGATCGCCTCTGGCGTCTGCCCCTGTGGAAGGATTACGACAGCCAGCTCGACAGCAACTTTGCCGACATGGCTAATATCGGCGGGCGCGATGGTGGCGCCATCACCGCGGCGGCCTTCTTGGCCAAGTTCACCAACAACTTTACCTGGGCGCATCTCGACATTGCCGGTACGGCCTGGATCACCGGCAAGGAAAAGGGCGCGACCGGTCGCCCTGTGCCCTTGTTGTTGGAGTATCTGATCCGCCGGGCCGGGCTGGTGCACTAGCGAGCGGACCGGCTCCGGCATGGTGGCAAGGGACATGCGATGACGCGCGTCGATTTCTACAGCCTAGAGCCCAGTTTTCGCGGCAACCGCTTTGATTTTGCCTGCCGACTCATTGAAAAAATCCGCACCCAAGGGCTGCGCGTCTTGGTCCACTGCCCAGATATCGCGCAAGCGCGGGCGCTTGACCGGCTGCTGTGGACCTTTCGCGACGAGGCTTTTGTGCCGCATGGACTAGTCGGTCAGGTCGATGCTGAATGGACGCCGGTGCTGATCAGCCCGAACGGTGAGCCAGTGGTGGAGAATCAGGTGCTGATCAATCTGGCGCAAGAGGTGCCGGATTTCTTCTCGCGCTTCCAGCGGGTCTGCGAGCTGATCGATCAAGCTCCGCGGGTCTTGACCGCTGGCCGGCAGCGTTGGGCCTGGTATAAACAGCAGTCCGTTCGCCTTGAGCATCATCGCATTGGCGGTTAAGTCGGCGCGGCGCTTGGCGCCCGCGATCAGGCTGGTTAGACTGCGCGTGGGAGTCGGCCAGACAATCGCTGTTCGGGCCTTGTTCGCAAGGTGCCGGGGGGAGGAAAGTCCGGGCTCCGCGGGGCAGGGTGCCAGGTAACGCCTGGGGGGCGCGAGCCTACGGAAAGTGCCACAGAAAAGATACCGCCAACCCCGCCGCCAGTCATCTGGTCGGCGGGCGGTAAGGGTGAAATGGTGCGGTAAGAGCGCACCGCGCTTCTGGTAACAGAAGTGGCAGGGTAAACCCCACCCGGAGCAAGACCAAATAGAGGAGCAGGCGATCATCAATGAGTTGATTGCGCCATGCGGCCCGCATGGGCTCCCGGGTAGGTCGCATGAGGCAGACGGTGACGTCTGTCCCAGATGAATGATTGTCCACGACAGAACCCGGCTTATCGGCCGACTCCCCTCACTGTTGAAGAATTGAATGGATACCCTTAACCAACTGATTCCTTTGATTGCCGTACTGGCCTTGCCGATGCTCTTGGCCATCACTGTGCATGAGGCAGCACACGGCTGGGTGGCCAGCAAGCGTGGCGATAAGACGGCGCTGATGCTGGGGCGGGTGACCTTCAATCCGATCAAGCATATCGATCCGGTCGGAACCATCGCGGTGCCGCTGGGCATTTTTCTGCTCTCCTCGCTGGGGGGCACGCCCTTTTTGTTCGGTTGGGCCAAGCCTGTGCCGGTCAACTGGCGCAATTTGCATCATCCGCGTCGGGACATGGCGCTGGTAGCCGTGGCTGGTCCAACAGCCAATCTGCTGATGGCCCTGATCTGGGGGCTGATGATTAAACTCGGTGCCCTTTTATTGCCAACCTCGCAGTGGATCGCGCTGCCGCTGATCTACATGGGCGCCGCTGGGGTGCTGATTAACTTGCTACTAATGGTGTTGAATCTTTTCCCCCTGCTGCCGCTCGATGGCGGGCGGGTGCTGAATGCCGCTCTGCCGCCGCGCCTATCCTTTTACTACAGTCGGCTCGAGCCCTTTGGCTTGATGATTTTGATTTTCATGCTCTTCACCGGCGCGCTCGGTCTCATCCTGCTTCCAGCGGTGTCAGCCGTGCTATCGGTGCTGCCCGGCGCCGATATCGTGCGCGAGCTCTTTCCGCTTTGATTCCTATCGATTTGAGTCCATACCGATTTGGCTCCATAGGCTTTAACCGAGCACTTTTCATCACCACGAGGTATAGCAACATTGTCTTCGGTATCCGCCGCGCATGCGCGTGTGCTCTCAGGAATGCGCCCGACCGGCCGCCTGCATCTGGGGCATTATCATGGCGTGCTGAAAAATTGGCTCGAATTGCAGCATGAGTATGACTGCTTCTTCTTTGTCGCCGACTGGCATGCCCTGACCACGGACTACGAGCAGCCAGGCAATATCCCCCAGGCGACCTGGGAGATGGTGATCGACTGGCTGGCGGCGGGCATCAATGCCGGGTCCGCCACCCTGTTCGTGCAGTCGCGGGTACCCGAGCATGCGGAGTTGCATTTGCTGCTGTCCATGATCACGCCGCTTGGTTGGCTTGAGCGGGTGCCGACCTACAAGGACCAGCAGGAGAAGCTCAAGGAAAAAGACCTGGCCACTTATGGCTTTCTCGGCTATCCGCTGCTGCAAAGCGCCGATATCCTGATGTACCGCGCCGGACTGGTGCCGGTGGGCGAGGATCAGGTCGCCCATGTCGAGATGACGCGCGAGATTGCCCGCCGCTTCAATCACATTTACGGTCGCGAGCCGGATTTTGAGGAACAGGCCGAACAAGCCGTGCGCAAAATGGGTAAGAAGAACGCGCGCCTGTTCAGCGACCTGCGCCGTGGCTACCAGGAGCAGGGCGATCAGGAGGCGCTCGGGGTTGCCCGCGCCCTGCTCGAGACCCAGGCGAATTTGACCATGGGTGATCGCGAGCGGTTGTTCGGCTATCTCGAGGGTGGCGGGCGGGTGATTTTGCCCGAGCCCAAGCCGCTGCTGACCAAGGCATCAAAAATGCCAGGGCTCGATGGCCAGAAGATGTCCAAGTCCTATGGTAATACCATCGGCCTGCGTGATGATCCGGCGGAGATCGAAAAAAAGCTGCGCACCATGCCAACCGATCCCCAGCGCGTGCGCCGCACCGACCCGGGCGATCCGGATGTTTGCCCAGTCTGGCAGTTTCATCAGGTCTACTCCGATGATGCGCGTCGGGACTGGGTGCGGGAGGGCTGTCGTTCCGCCAGTATTGGTTGTATCGAGTGCAAGCGCCCCATCATCGACGCGGTGCTTGCCGAGCTGGAGCCAATACAGCAGCAGGCGCGCGAGCTTGAGCATCAACCCGAGCTGGTGCGCTCCATCCTCAACGATGGCTGCGATCATGCGCGCGATGTGGCGCGCGAGACCATGGCCGAGGTGCGCCATGCCATGTCGCTGACGCAGAACTAGCCCGTCGCCGATGGTCGCGGCTGCCGATGTTATTCTTGATTCCGATCCCGATGTCGCGTTGCCCGGCGAGTCACTGCGGGCGCTGGTGCATGGTCAGCCCTTCAATGAGTGGCCGCAGGATCTCTTTATTCCGCCAGATGCACTCGAGGTGTTTTTGGAAACCTTCGAAGGGCCGCTCGATCTGCTGTTGTATCTGATCAGACGGCAGAATTTGGATATTCTCGATATCCCCATTGCCGACATCACCCGACAGTACATGGATTATGTCGAGTTGATGAAAGAAATGCGCCTGGATCTGGCCGCCGAATATCTGGTCATGGCCGCGCTCCTGTGCGAAATCAAATCGCGCATGCTGCTGCCGCGTCCCGCGACCGAGGATGAGGAGGCCGAGGACCCACGCGCCGAGCTGGTGCGCCGCCTACTTGAGTATGAACGCTTCCAGCAAGCGGCGCGCAAGCTCGATGAGCTGCCGCGGCTGGAGCGTGACTGGTTGCAGACCCAGATTGAGGTGCCGACTGTCTACTTGCGTCGCATCCCGCCCCAGGTCGACCTGTCCGAGATCCTTGCAGCCCTGCGCGCCGTGCTTGAGCGCGCGGATCTGTCCGCCGCGCATCGGGTGTCGCAAGAGTCACTGTCCTTGCGCGAGCGCATGACCATGGTGCTCGAGCGCCTGCATGGGCGGGGCTTCACGCCTTTCGTTGAGCTGTTTGATGTGACCGAAGGCCGCCCAGGCGTGGTGGTGACCTTTCTGGCGATTCTGGAATTGATTAGGACGGCTGTGCTGGAATTGGTGCAGGCCGAACCCTTTGCATCCATTCATGTTCGCACCCGGGATGCGGCCGACGAGCCGGGAGTGGCCTGAAGGTGGCGGAACCTGATTTTGTGCTTGAACCCCAGACCGCACCCGAGCCTGGTTGCAAAAGCGCGCACGAACCCGATCTAAAACAAGTTGTTGAAGGTGCGCTGTTGGCGGCGGGCGGTCCGCTCAGCGTCGAGCGGCTGTTATCCCTCTATGGCGAGGACGAACAGCCCCCGCGTGATGCCGTGCTCGCGGCACTGGCGGCCCTGGAGCAGGACTACAACGGACGGGGTATCGAGGTGATGCAGGTGGCTGGTGGTTATCGCATCCAGGTACGCGCCGAGGTGTCACCACGGGTGGCGCGCCTGTGGGATGAAAAACCCTCGCGCTACTCACGCGCGCTGCTTGAGACCCTGGCGCTCATCGCCTACCGCCAGCCCATCACGCGCGGAGAAATCGAGGACATTCGCGGCGTTTCGGTCAGCACCCAGATCATCCGCACCCTGCAGGAGCGCGACTGGGTGCGGGTGGTCGGTCATCGTGATGTGCCGGGACGCCCGGCGCTCTACACCACCACCAAGACCTTTCTGGACTATTTCGGCTTGAAATCCCTGAACGAATTACCCCCACTGGCCGCCCTGCGCGAGCCAGCCGATTTATTGCGCGAGCATCCGTCCCTGGCCGAGTTGGCGCCGCCTGAGCTGGACTCCGGCGTGCACGAATCGGGCGAGCAGACAGACGCCAGCGAGCAGCCACACCCTGATCCGCGGCCAGATAATGAGGCAGTTGGGGAGCCATTAGGGCAGCCGGCCACCGACAGCGAGGAATCCCCATCATGAGCGCCGATGAGCACAACCCACTCGCGGGCGTGCGTCTGCAGAAGGCACTGGCCGAGGCAGGTCAGGGCTCGCGGCGGCGGATCGAGGAGTGGATCGCGGCAGGGCGGGTGCGCGTTAACGGACGTGTGGCGAAACTCGGCGATCGCGTGGTCGCGGGTGACAAGGTGCTGCTTGATGGGCGCGCGGTGCGTCTGCGGCGTGACGCCTTCAAGCGTCGGCGCATCATCGCTTATCACAAGCCCGAGGGCGAGGTGGTCACCCGGCGCGACCCCGAGGGCCGCACCACGGTTTTTCAGCATCTGCCCGGGCTTCATGACGGGCGCTGGATCGCTATCGGGCGTCTCGATATCAACACAGCCGGGTTGCTGCTGCTGACCAACGATGGCGCCCTGGCCAACGGCTTGATGCATCCTTCGCGCGCGGTGGAGCGCGAATATGCCGTGCGGGTGCAAGGACCAGTCGCCGACGGGGTGTTGCATCGGCTGACGCACGGGGTGCAGCTCGATGACGGTGAGGCGCGTTTCGAGGAGATCGTCGCCTCTGGCGGCAGCGGTTTCAATCAGTGGTTTCACGTGGTGCTGTGCGAGGGGCGCAATCGCGAGGTTCGGCGTCTGTGGGAAGCGGCCGGTTGCACCGTCAGCCGCCTCAAACGCGTGCGCTTTGGCAATGTGATCCTTGGCGCTCGGCCCTTGCCGCGCCAGTGGCGGCCGCTAACCGAAGAGGAGGAGTCTGGGTTGTTGGCGCTGGCCGGGCTGCCCGCCTCTCCTAGACCCGCAGGTCGCGGTGGTGGCGGAGGTCGAACGGGAACCGGGAGCGCTTGGTCGCGGGCGGGCTGACGCGGCCTGCTCCTAGGGGCTCTGGAAGCAGGGGCGCGCCAGACTGCTGGCGCACCAGACTGCTGGCGCAATAGTTGCGTGAAATCCGCGGCAAAGCCTGTTGCTTCATGATGCTTTTCATTGCTCTTGCTCTGATTGCAGGCGCAATCTGACGAGGCATCGACAAGCATTGCCAGATTGTATTTGCCAGGCTTGGGTAGGTTCTTGCCCTGCCAGTTTTTTTAATCACAGGAGTTTTTCACAATGACCATGACCCATGATGGCGCAACCAGAACCCGCCATGCCAAATTGCTCGCCTGGGTGGATGAAATGGCGGCATTGACCACGCCGGACCGCATCTGTTGGTGCGATGGCTCGGAGGAAGAATACAAACGTATTTGCGATCAGGCCGTGGAGGGCGGGACCTTCATTCGTCTCAATCCCGAGAAGCGTCCGAACAGCTTTCTTGCCCGCTCGCACCCGAGCGATGTCGCGCGGGTGGAAAATCGCACTTTTATTTGCTCCGAGCGCGAGGAAGACGCTGGTCCAACTAACAATTGGATGGACCCCAAGGCGATGCGCGTCGAACTCAAGGAACGCTTTCGCGGCTGCATGCGCGGGCGCACCATGTATATCATCCCATTCAGCATGGGACCCCTTGGCTCTCCCATCGCGCATATCGGCATTGAGATTACAGACTCAGCTTACGTGGTCGCCAACCAGCGCATCATGACCCGCATGGGGCAGTCGGTGCTGGATGTGCTGGGCGAGGAGGGAGACTTCGTCCCGTGCATGCACAGTGTTGGTGCGCCGCTGGAACCCAACCAGGACGACGTGCCCTGGCCCTGCGCGACTAATATCGAGGACAAGTACATTGTCCATTTCCCGGAGACCCGTGAAATCTGGTCCTTCGGCAGCGGCTATGGTGGCAATGCCCTGCTTGGCAAGAAATGCTTCGCGTTGCGCATTGCCTCGGTCATGGCGCGCGACGAGGGCTGGCTGGCCGAGCACATGCTGATTCTTGGCGTGGAGTCGCCCGAGGGCAAGAAGCACTATGTCGCCGCCGCCTTCCCGAGCGCCTGTGGCAAGACCAACTTCGCCATGCTGATTCCACCCAAAGCCTTCGACGGCTGGAAGGTCACCACGGTCGGCGATGATATTGCCTGGATCAAGCCCAATCCCGAGGATGGGCGCTTCTATGGTATCAACCCTGAGTACGGCTATTTCGGTGTCGCACCCGGCACCAACGAGAGCTCCAATCCCAATGCGCTGGCCTCGCTGAAGGAAAATGCCATCTTCACCAACACCGCCCTGACCGACGATGGCGATGTGTGGTGGGAGGGGTTGACCAAGGAGCCGCCGGCGCACCTGATTGACTGGCAGGGCAAGGACTGGACGCCGAACAGCGACCGCCCGGCCGCGCATCCGAACTCTCGCTTCACCGCGCCGGCTGGCCAGTGTCCGTCGGTCGACCCTGCTTGGGAGGATCCGGCCGGTGTGCCCATTAGCGCTTTTCTCTTTGGTGGGCGTGTCAGCAAAAACTTTCCGCTGGTGTTTCAAAGCTTCAACTGGGAGCACGGCGTTTATCTGGCCGCCACCATGGGCTCGGAGGCCACGGCCGCGGCCGTCAGCCAGCAGTCGATGCGGCGCGATCCCATGGCCATGCTGCCCTTCTGCGGTTACAACATGGCCGAGTACTGGAAGCACTGGCTGCGTATCGGGCGGCAGAAGGTGGCCACGCCGCCGCCAATTTTCCGCGTGAATTGGTTTCGCAAGGATGACCATGGCCACTTCATCTGGCCTGGCTTTGGTGACAACATGCGGGTGTTGGAATGGATAGTCGCACGCTGCGAGGGCCGCGCGCCCGCGGTGGAGAGTCCATTTGGTTTGTTGCCACCCTATGCTGCCCTGAACTGGAAGGGAATCGACTTCAGCAAGGCCGATTTCGACTCCATCATGAATATCGACAAGGAGATTGCCCGCCGTGAAGCGCTCGACCAGGAAGAACTTCTAGCGCGCTTTGGCGACCACCTGCCGCGCGAACTGGAGCAGCAGCGCGAATTGCTGCTCACACGCCTGTACCATTCTCCAGAGGTTTGGAAGTTGCCCGAGGCCGATCAAGGCTGAGGCAGGCCAAGGCAGTGGGAGACCGGCGGCCATTGTGCGCCGCCGATATTCCGATTTCCATTGCTGCAGTCTCTTCGCGAACAAGCTATCCTTGCGCTCAAGCTGCATCGGCAGGCGTTCTGAGATGCTGGTCCGTAGGGGCTGTTTCATTCGCTAGAATTGCCATCTTTTTCACCCAGCTTACTTTCACCTAGCTTAATTCCCTGGCCAAACAGAAGCCCCGTTCGATGTCCGACACACCCGCCGCGCCCGCAACCCATTTCATTCGCCAGATCGTCGCGGCGGACCTTGCCGCGGGCAAGCACGCGCGCGTTGTCACGCGCTTTCCGCCCGAGCCCAATGGCTATTTGCACATCGGTCATGCCAAGTCGATTGTGCTTAACTTTGGCCTGGCGCAAGACCTCGGTGGTCAGTGCAATCTGCGCTTTGACGATACCAATCCGCTCAAGGAAAGCCCCGAGTTCGTCGCATCCATCCAGGCCGATGTGCGCTGGCTTGGCTTTGACTGGGGCGAACGTGTGTTTTTTGCCTCCGATTATTTCGAGCAGCTTTATGGCTTCGCGCTCGAGTTGATCGATCAGGGATTGGCCTATGTCTGCGATCTCAGCGCCGAGGATACCCGCACCCATCGCGGCACCCTGACCGAGCCCGGACGCGACAGCCCCTATCGCGAGCGCTCGGTGGCGGAGAACCGGGCGCTGTTTGAACGCATGCGCGCCGGGGACTTTGATGATGGCAGCCGCACACTGCGCGCGCGCATCGACATGGCCTCGCCCAACATCAACCTGCGCGATCCGGTGCTCTACCGCATCAAGCGAGGCGTGATCCATCATCAAACTGGCAATGCCTGGTGTCTTTATCCCACCTACGACTTCACCCATCCGCTCTCCGATGCGCTCGAAGGCGTGACCCATTCGCTGTGCACGCTTGAATTCGAGGATCATCGCCCGCTCTATGACTGGTGCATCGAGCATGTCTCGGTGCCGACGCGGCCGCGCCAAATTGAGTTCAGCCGGCTGAATCTCGAATATGCCGTGATGAGCAAGCGCATCCTCACCCGCCTGGTCGAGGAGGGCCTGGTCGCCGGTTGGGATGATCCACGCATGCCGACCATCGCCGGGCTGCGTCGACGCGGCTACACGCCGGAATCCATTCGCGATTTCTGTACCCGCATCGGTGTGACCAAGGCGGACAATCTGGTCGAAATGGGCATGCTCGAGAGCGCCATCCGCGACCATCTCGACGCCAGCGCGCCGCGCGCCATGGTGGTGCTGCGCCCGCTCAAAGTGGTGCTGGACAATTGGCCGGCGGAACGCCTTGATGAGCTCCAGGCGGCACGTCACCCCAAGGATGACAGCATGGGGCTCCGCACACTGCCCTTTGGCCGCGAGCTGTGGATTGACCGCGAGGATTTCTCCGAGGATCCGCCCAAAGGCTTCAAGCGCCTGGTGCCGGGTGGCGAGGTACGCCTGCGTAACGCCTATGTCATTCGCTGCGAAGAGGTGATCCGCGACGCGGATGGCACCCCGGTCGAGCTGCGAGCCTCGGTTGACTTCGATACCCTGGGCTGCAATCCGCGGGGTCGCAAGGTGAAGGGCGTGATTCACTGGGTGGCGGCCCAGGGCGCGGTGAGCGCCGAGGTCAGACTCTATGATCGGCTGTTCAACAGGCCCAATCCTGGTGCGGGAGGGCGCGACATGGTCGCCGATCTCAACCCCGGATCCTTGAGCGTCTTGACTGGCTGCCAGGCCGAGGCCAGTCTGGGCGATGCGCTGCCTGGCGAGCGCTTTCAGTTTGAGCGCGAGGGCTATTTCGCCGTCGATGATGACAGCCGGGCGGACTGCCTGGTCTTCAATCGCACAGTGACCCTGCGCGATACCTGGGGCAAGCAGCAGGCCGCGCGCGGGGCCGCCTGATGTTGGCGGCCGCAACGGGAATCGAAATGACGTTCGAGACGAGGCCAGCATGACGGAGACATCCAAGCCGCCCAAGGTTCAGAGCCAAGGTATCCCCGCCCTGGAGCGCGCTTTTCTGGCTGCCAGCATCCGGCTGACGGCGCGTTTCTACAGCAAGGATCGCATCACCGCCATGTTCCGTGAGGAGGCGCATTTGGCACTGGAGCTGGCGTCACGCCTGTCGCTTGAGGAGGGCCAACGACGGGTGAGGATCCCGCGCTTCTTCGGCGTCGAGGCCGAGAGCTGTGACTGGTCGGTCTTCATGACACTGGAACATCTGGTTATCGCCAATACCGCGATTACGGCTCAGCTGCCGCGCCTATACTCAGGACGTGATCCCTGTATCGACTTTCCACTCGAGGATCTGAAACCCGTCCCCAGCGCCGGGCCCGAGCAGATCGAAAGTCTCGCCACTCTGCGCGAGCGCTATACCGAGGTGGTCGACAAGCTCGGCAACCTCCACGCCGGCTCCCGCTGTCCCCACCCCTGGTTCGGTAATTTCTCCGCCGCGCAATGGCATGCGCTGGCTGCCTTTCATACCAGTACCCACCGTCGCCAGATCGAACGCATCCTGAAAGTGCGCTAGGCGCGGGCGCCCCACTTCTCCCCACAGCCGGTTCTTGAGGTTCTTTCCCGAGCTCCCGCCGGGCTTATTTTGAGCTCTAGGCGGACTCGCTCCAAGTTTCCGACGAACGGTCGTTGTGCCCGATGTTCAGCGCCAGTGATCCGGCGTTAGCAGTTTCAAATTTCGCGTGAAATCGGGCTTTCCAGTGTCTCGCGCTGCCCGACTTGCGGACCTTTCCCCAGGGCCAAACACCTGCCCCAAAGACCTCAAAAAAACCTCGAATAGATCTTAGCAATTTCGTGCAATTATATGAAAATTGGTTATTTTCCAATTTTCTCGGTTGAGGTTTAAGCAAGTTGCGTAAGTTGCTGGCAACCCGTTAAAAATGGCTGCTACTTCCTTGACCGATGGATCAGGCTCTCCTAATATCAAGCTCGCGTGGGGGATTGTGGGGAATTAGGGGGTAAGTCGCTCAGCGACAGCAGCTGTGTTTCGCGGGGTCAGCTATTTGAATCTTGACGCCAAGGGGCGTCTGGCGATACCCGCGCGGCAGCGCGAGCGTCTGGCGCGCATGTGCGACTCGCGTTTGGTAATTACCGCTGACCCGCAACATTGTCTACTGGTTTATCCAGAAACGACTTGGGCGGAAATCGAGCACAAGCTGATGAAGCTGCCGTCTTTCGATCCGACAAGTCGGTCCATGCAGCGGTTACTGATCGGCTACGCCAACGATGTCGAAATCGACACCCAGGGACGCGTGATGGTTACCAGCGAGCAGCGGGAGTATGCAAACCTCGATAAACGTGTCGCCCTGGTTGGCGTTGGAAATAAGTTTGAGTTGTGGGATGAGGCGATCTGGCGTCAAACCCTGAAAGACGCCGAAGCCTCTTTCGACATGGCGAACCTGGCGGCGAGTCCGGAACTCGGTTCGCTATCCATTTAACCCGGCCAGCCGCTTAAACCGGCCAGCCGGGGCAACCATACGGAGAACAGGATGGGCCCGATTGGCTGTGACCACCCCGGAGGCGGCACGGCTCTCGGGAACGCACAACATTGCCCGGTCCTTGTGGAAGAAACCATGCATGCATTGGCGATCAATCCGGCCGCGACCTATGTCGATGCGACCTTCGGGCGCGGCGGGCATGCGCGCGCGCTGCTCCAACGTCTGGGCCCGCATGGCCGGCTGCTGGGTTTTGATCGCGACCCCGAGGCGATTGGTGCTGGTGAGACTCTGCGGCAGAGCGATGACCGTTTGCAGATCATTCACAGCCGGCTGGCCGAGACGCCGGCGCGGCTCAAGGCCCTGGGTCTGCAGGGACGCATAGCTGGATTTCTGCTCGATCTTGGCGTGTCCTCGCCGCAGCTCGATACGCCCGAGCGTGGTTTCAGTTTCAACCAGGATGGCCCCCTTGACATGCGCATGGACCCAAACCACGGCGAGCCTCTGTCGGCCTGGCTGGCGCGCGCACCTGTAGCTGAGATCACCCGGGTGCTGAAAGACTATGGCGAAGAGCGCTATGCCGCGCGCATCGCTCGTGCCATTGAGCGCGAGCGCGCGCAGCGGGCTCTGACGACCACGGGCGTTCTGGCCGGCTTGATTGAGCGCAGTGTGCCGACCCGCGAGCCCGGCAAGCATCCGGCCACTCGAAGCTTTCAAGCACTGCGTATTGTCATTAATCAAGAGCTGGATGAACTGCGCGCCTGCCTGGCGGGTGTGACCGATCTGCTCGCCGCTGGCGGTCGGCTGGTGGTGATCAGCTTTCATTCACTTGAGGATCGGATCGTCAAACGCTTTATTCGCGATCAGGCGCGCGGGCCGGTGTTGCCCAAATCGGTGCCGGTGCGCGCTGCCGCCAGCAGTGGCCCGCTGCGGTCGGTTGGTAGCGCGCTGCGCCCAGGCGAGGCTGAACTCGCGCTCAATCCGCGTGCGCGCAGTGCCATCCTGCGGGTGGCGGAGCGGCGTTCATGACTCGCTCGAGCCAAGTTAGCCTGGCGTTGCTCATGGTCGCAGTGCTTGTTAGTGCCGTGTCCGTTTCTTACGTAAAGTATCTTACGCGCGCTGAGTTTGTGCGCTTGCAGGAGGCCCGTGCCGAACGCGATGCCCTGGATGTGGAGTGGGGGCGTCTGCGCCTTGAGGAAGCATCGCTGACCGCGCACTCGCGGCTCGAGGAACGCGCGCGCCAGGCACTCGGCATGCATCTGCCCCAGGCGGCGGATGTGCGGGTGCTGGAGGTGGTGACCCATGGCCACTAGGCTCGAGCGCGAAAAACGCGCCGAACGCTGGCAGAAGGCCTTGACGCAAAAGCCAAATTACTCGGCACGCCGGACGGTCCTCGTGCTTTGCCTGGGGGTCGCCTTCAGTGCCGTGCTGGCCAGCGCTTTCTATCGTCAGGTGTTGGAGACGGATTTTCTCAAGCATGAGGGCGATCTGCGCTCGGTGCGCGAGCGTGAGATTCCAGCCCGTCGCGGCATGGTCATGGATCGCCACGGAGAGCCGCTGGCAATCAGCACCGCCGTGGCTACCCTGAGTATCGATCCGCGCTCCCTGCTTGAACGGCCCCAGGCCATCGCGCCCCTGGCGCGGAGTCTGGAACTCGACCCAAAGGAACTCGGGCAGCGGCTTGATCGTTTTCATGCCAAAGCCTTCATGTACCTACGTCGTCGTGTCGAGCCGCGTCTGGCCGAGGCGGCCGAGGATGTCGTGCACCGCTATGACGTGCAGGGTTTTGGTGTCGAGACCGAGTATCGTCGTTTTTATCCCGGTGGTGAGGTCTTTGCCCATGTGCTGGGTTTCACCAATATCGACGATCAGGGTCAGGAGGGCATTGAATTGGCCTATGACCCGCGACTGCGTGCGATTCCCGGCAAGCGCCGGGTGATTCAGGACGGTCGCGGCCGGGTGGTGGAGGAGATCGAGCAGATTCGCCCGCCGCGCCATGGTGATGATTTGTTGCTGAGCCTGGATAGGCGGTTGCAGTTTTTGACCTACCGCGAACTCAAGCGCGCGGTCAGTGAGCATCAGGCCGTCGCCGGTACGGCTGTTCTGCTGGATGTTGATTCCGGCGAAGTGCTGGCGGCGGCCAGCCAGCCATCCTTCAATCCCAATGCGCCACGCTCTGAGTTGGCCGCGCAACGCCGCAATCGCGTCTTTACCGATCTGTTCGAGCCCGGTTCGACGGTCAAGCCCTTGGTCATTGCCATGGCTTTGGAAAATGGCGTCTTGAATCCAAACAGCATCGTGGATACCGGTCCAGGCTTTATGCAGGTCGGGCGCAATCGGGTGCGTGATGTGCGCAATTTTGGCCTGCTTAACACCACCAGCGTGCTGACCAAATCGAGCAATGTTGGCATTGTGAAAATCGCCCGGCAGATGGATCCCGCGCTGCTATGGCAACTCTATGATCGGATCGGCTTCGGGCAGCCGCTGCGCTGGGTTGGCGATGAGCAACCCTTCCCCGGCACTGGGTCTGGGTTCTTGCCGAATTTTGAGGGTTGGTCGGAATTCGAACATGCCACCCTGGCGTTCGGCTATGGACTTAATGTCACCACCATGCAACTGGCCAGTGCCTATGCGGTGCTGGCCGGCGATGGCGTCTTGCGACCCGCGACCCTGCTGCGGCGGGATCGCGGTAGCGAGGCGCGACGGGTGTTCTCCGCTCGCACCACGCGCGAGGTTCGCGCCATGATGGAAACCGTGGTCTCGGCCGAGGGCACGGCTCGAAGAGCCGCCGTGACAGGCTATCGCGTCGCGGGTAAGACGGGGACTGCCAAGAAAGCCGGCCCCCGCGGCTATGTCGATGGGCAGTACCAGGCGGTCTTTGCCGGCATGGCGCCCGCGAGCGATCCACGTTTCGTCATGGTGGTGATGATCGATGAGCCGGGTGGCAAGGACTACTACGGTGGTCTGGTCGCGGCACCGGTTTTTGCCAAGGTCATGGAAATGGCGTTGCGCCTCTACAACGTGCCTCCGGATGATCCAGCGGCCAGCCTCTTGCTGACAGCCGGCGCGGACGGCCGCGCGGGAGTGCCCAGATGATGGCGGCCCCCGCGCTTTCCGCCGGTGTCTGGCGGCTTGATGACTTGCTCGCGGGCTTCATCGCGCCTGGTATCGAGGTGCCGTCGGTACCGCTCGCGGGGCTTGCGCTCGACAGTCGCAAGGCCGGTCCGGGCGCCTTGTTTCTGGCCTGCCAGGGCGGGCAGGCGCATGGGCTCGATTTTGCCCGCGAACTGGCCGGTCGCGGACTTGGCGCCATTGCGGCTGAGCCCAGTGGCACTTGGCCTGCGGCAGCCATCAGCGCATTGGCCACTGAGCTTGATCTGCCAGTCATTCCGGTTGAGCAACTTGGCACCCGCGCGGGAGCCATAGCGGCGCGTTTCCATCATGACCCTAGCGTTGCGCTCGAGGTGATCGGCATCACCGGCACCAATGGTAAGACCAGTGTCAGCCATTTTGTCGCCCAGAGCCTGACGCCCGAGACGCGTTGTGCCGTTATTGGCACTCTTGGGCAAGGATTTCCCGGTGCCCTGTCTGGCACCGGCATGACCACGCCGGATGCGCTGAGTCTTCAGGCCATGCTGGCTGATCTGCGCCAGCAGGGCGCCGAGGCGGTGGCGATGGAGGTCTCCTCGCATGCGCTGGCGCAGCGGCGTGCCGATGCGGTGCATTTTGATTTCGCGCTGTTGACCAACCTGACCCGGGATCACCTCGACTATCACGACAGCATGGATGCCTATGCGGCGGCCAAGGCGCGACTCTTTGCCTTTCCGGACCTGCGCTGGGCCATCCTCAATGCCGATGATGACTTCACTAGCCGAGTGCTTGGGAGCCTGGCGCAAGAGGTTCGACTGGCGCTTTACAGCCTGAAGCCCGTGCTCAGTCTCCCGGCCGGGGTGCGAGGACGCTGTGACCTGTTGCTATGTACCCAGGAACTGGCTCTGCATCAGCGCGGACTGAGCCTGAGCGTCCAGGCATGGCGACCGGCGGCCGGAGGTGACTTGCAAGAGGGCGTCATTCAGGCCGACTTGGTCGGACGCTTCAATGCCGCCAATCTCCTTGCCACCCTAACCCTGCTGCTGGCGCGTGGAGCGCGTTTCGAGACCGCCTTGCGTCAACTCGGTCAAGTCAGGGGCGTGCCAGGGCGGATGGAATGCTTCGGCGCGCCGGGTGAGCCTCTGTGTGTGGTCGACTACGCCCACACTCCGGATGCACTCGAGCAGGCCTTGCGTGAGCTACGCTCTCACTGCGCCGGCAAGCTGATTGTGGTCTTTGGCTGCGGTGGCGAGCGTGACCGTGGCAAGCGTCCGCTGATGGGGCGTGCTGCCGCACGCTTGGCTGACCACATCATTTTGACCGACGATAATCCGCGCCATGAGGACGGCGACACCATTATTGCTGAGATTCTGGCTGGCATGCATGGGATCGGAACACATAAATTAGATGCCAGCGGACGACAGGTCGATGGCGGGATATCCACTTCAGAGATTGAACGCCAGCGTGCCGTGGCGATTCGTCGCGCCTTGTTGCTGGCCGGTCCGGAGGATGCGGTGCTGATCGCCGGCAAGGGCCATGAGAGCGAACAGGACATGGGCGAGCTCAAGGTGCGCTTCAGTGATCGCGCCCAAGTCGTGCAGGCGCTGCGCGAGTGGCGAGGGAGGATCTGATATGTGGACTCTTGGGCAGGCAGTGGCAAGTGCGGGAGGGCGTCTCGAGGGCGCCGATGTGGCTTTCGACGGCGTGACCACCGACAGCCGTCAGGACTGTGAGGGGAAGCTCTTTGTTGCCCTGAGCGGCGAGCGCTTCGATGGTCACGACTATGTCGCCAAGGCGCTGGAGCGCGGCGCGGTGGCGGCCATGGTTTCCCGCCCGGTCGCGGCCGCGCTGCCGCAATGGATGGTGGATGATCCCCTGCTGGGGCTGGGCCGCCTGGGGGCCGCCTGGCGCGCAGGCTTCACAGGGCGGGTGATCGCCATCACGGGCAGTAATGGCAAGACCACTTGCAAGGAAATGACCGCGGCCATTTGTCGTCAGGTCGGTTCCACACGCGCGACCGCCGGCAATCTGAACAACGCCATCGGCATGCCGCTGACTCTGCTCGCGGCGCGCGACGAGGACTTCCTGATTCTTGAGATGGGTGCCAATCACCACGGTGAGATCGGCTATCTGAGCGGCATCGCCGCCCCCGACGTGGCGGTTATCACTAATGCCGGGCGTGCCCACCTCGAAGGCTTCGGCAGTCTGGAGGGTGTCGCGCACGCCAAAGGGGAAATTGCCTCGGGTGTGCGCGCCGACGGGACCTTCGCCTTCATGGCCGATGTGCCCTGGACGCCACTGTGGCGGGAACTGGCCGGTGGGCGTCGGCACATCGCCTTTGGCACCGGTCCGGGGGCCGAGTTGCGGGCTAATCCGGATTCCATTCGCACGCGTTGGGACGAGGCGGGTTTTCGCACCCTGTTCGAGGCCTGTCTGCCGGGGTGGGAGGAGCCCTGCGAGATCGGCCTGGGACTCGCCGGGCGGCACAATGTCAACAATGCGCTGGCAGCGATGGCCTTGGCGCTGGCCTTGGATGTGCCAGTGGATGCCATCGCCCACGGGCTCGCCTTGATGCAACCGGTGGCGCGGCGCCTGCAACCGCGCCTCACCGCCGAGGGCGTGCGCCTGATCGACGACAGCTACAACGCCAATCCCGACTCACTCGCGGCCGCGGTTGATGTGTTGGTGGATCTGCCGGGTCGCCATCTACTGGTGCTCGGGGATTTTGGTGAGCTTGGCCCCGATAGTGCCGCACTGCATGCCGACATGGGGCGGCGGGCGCGTGCGGCTGGAGTGGATCTATTGTTCGCGGTTGGTGACCTTGCTGGCCGGGCAGCCGCTGCCTTTGGTGAGGGCCTCGTGGCCGAAGCCGCTCCCACCGGCGCGGCGTTCGCATCGCAGGCCGAGTTGTTGCAAGCGCTGCGGGCGCGGCTGCGACCCGATGATGTGGTGTTGGTGAAAGGCTCGCGTCTCGCCGGCATGGATCGCATTGCCGATGCCCTGTGCGCCGGTCCAAAGATGGATGGCCCAAGAATGGATGATGCGGCAATGGATGACTCGGAAACGGATGGACCCGCGATGGACCTGGAGGCGAACTAAAGATGCTGTTGCTCTTGACCGACTGGCTAACGCAGTTTCACACCGGCTTTAATGTGTTCCGTTACCTGACGCTGCGCGGCATTCTGGGCGTGCTCACGGCCTTGGCCATCGCGCTGTTGGTCGGCCGACCACTGATCCGCTGGCTTGGCAGCTACAAAGTCGGACAGGTGGTGCGCGATGATGGGCCAAGCAGTCATCTCTCCAAGGCCGGCACCCCAACCATGGGTGGCACCTTGATTCTGGTTGCCATCGCCATTAGCACCCTGTTGTGGGCGGATCTCTCCAATCGCTTTGTCTGGGTGGTGCTGCTGACCACCCTGGCCTTCGGCGCCATCGGCTTCATCGACGACTATCGCAAGCTGGTGCTGCGCGACGCGCGCGGACTGCCGGCGCGCTACAAATACCTGCTGCAGACCCTCTTTGGACTGGCGGCGGCCTGTTATCTCTACTACTCGGCCATCAGTCCGCAGGAGACCGAGCTGCTGGTGCCCTATCTGAAGAATGTCGCCATTCAGCTGGGCCCTCTGTTCATTGTCTTTGCCTATCTGGTCATCGTCGGGGCGAGCAACGCGGTCAATCTCACCGACGGGCTTGATGGCCTGGCGGTGCTGCCAGCGGTGCTGGTGGCCGGCGGACTTGGCATCATGGTCTATGCGGCTGGTCATGCTGAAATCGCCAATTATCTGAAAATCCCCCACATTCCCCAGGTCGGCGAGGTCGTGATCTTTTGTGGCGCCCTGGTGGGCTCGGGACTCGGTTTTCTGTGGTTCAACACTTACCCGGCGCAGGTGTTCATGGGCGACGTCGGTGCCTTGGCCCTGGGAGCCGCGCTCGGTGCCATTGCCGTGGTGGCCAAGCAGGAATTGGTGCTCTTCATCATGGGTGGCATCTTCGTGCTCGAGACCCTGTCGGTGATGCTGCAGGTGGCCAGTTTCAAGCTGACCGGCAAGCGCATTTTCCGCATGGCGCCCCTGCATCACCACTACGAGCTCAAGGGCTGGCCCGAGCCGCGCGTGATTGTGCGCTTTTGGATTGTCACCGTGATTCTGGTCCTGATTGGCCTGGCGAGCCTGAAGATTCGATGAACGCCAAGACTCCCAACAATGGGCCCAACAATGGGCCAAATAGTGGACCTAGCATCGGTGTTTTACCGCAACTGCCTGGCGCCCGGGTGCTGGTGGTTGGCCTGGGAGTCACCGGGCTCTCCTGCGTGCGCTATCTGACCAGCATTGGTTGTCAGGTCGCGATCACCGACAGCCGCGCTCATCCGCCGGGTGTTGATGCGCTGCGCGAGGGCTTGTCACAGTCCGGGCCAGATGTCGCCATGATGCTCGGCGGCTGGGATGCGGGCGCCTTTGCCGTCGCCGATCAGATCGTGATCAGCCCAGGGGTTTCCCTAAGCGACCTGCTGCCGTACTTTGGCGGAAGGGATATCCCGGTGTGCGGCGATATCGAGCTGTTTGCCCGCTCAGTGCCGGCGCCCGTGCTGGCCATCACTGGCTCCAATGGCAAAAGTACAGTGACCGAACTACTTGGCCAGATGGCGCGTGATGCTGGCATCAAGGTGGCGGTTGGCGGCAATCTTGGCACTCCAGCGCTCGATTTGCTCGCGCCCAATGTTGAACTCTATGTGCTAGAACTCTCCAGCTTCCAACTTGAGACCACGGTTTCACTGCAACCGCGAGCGGCGGCTTTACTGAATCTCTCGGCCGATCATCTTGATCGCTATCCGGACTTGGCAACCTATGCCCAGGCCAAGCAGCGCATTTTTGCCGGTGCCGAGGCAGCCGTGGTCAACCGCGACGATGTCGCCTCGCGCGATCTGGCGATTGGCGTGCCCAGGGTGGTCAGTTTCGGCCTTGGGCCACCCGAAGGTGAACAAGACTGGGGCCTGCTGCCGGGCGAGGGCGATCAGGCGGCGGAACTCTGGATCAGTCGCGGGCCTCGGGCGCTCTTCCCTGCGCGCGAAGTGCGCATGGCCGGGGCGCACAATCTCGCCAATGCGTTGGCCGCATTGACCTTGGGTGATCTTTGTGGGTTGCCACTGGCGCCCATGCGCGCGGCCGTGGCGGAATTTCCTGGCTTGCCCCATCGCTGCGTTCTGGTCGCTGAAGCCAGGGGCGTGCGCTGGATCGATGATTCCAAGGGCACCAATCCAGGCGCGACCATCGCGGCGCTCGAGGGTGTCGCGCGCGAACTGACGGGCGCGGGCAAGGTGGTTTTGATCGCTGGTGGTGACGGCAAGGGTGCTGATTTTTCTCTCCTGACGCAAACGCTGGCGCAAAGCGCGCGCGCGCTGGTGCTGATCGGCCGGGACGCACCGCTGCTAGAAGCCATCGCGCCGCCCGGCTTGCCAGTTGAGACAGCCGTGGATATGAAGGCAGCCGTCGCCAGTGCCGCCGAGCTGGCGCGGCCTGGTGACGCGGTGTTGCTCTCTCCAGCCTGCGCAAGTTTCGATATGTTTACTGATTATCGCCATCGCGGCCGAATGTTCGCCGAGGCGGTGTTGAGGGTGGCGAAGTGACGGCGCACGAGAGTATCGCAACGCCAGCCACGGGCGTGGGCACGGCTCCAGGCAAAGCGATGGTCGCGCTCGAGCGTATGCCGCGCATGCCGCGCAGTTGGCACACGCGTGTGGGTGCGACCCTCGCGCCAGTGGACTATCCGCTGCTGCTGGCCGTGGTCTTTTTGCTTGGCATGGGTTTTGTGATGGTTGCCTCGGCCTCCATGCCCATTGGTGCCCAGCCGCCGCATAACGAGCCGCTCCATTACCTGTATCGGCATCTCATGGCGTTGGGTTTGGGCGCGGTGGCGGGCTTTGTTTGCTGGTGTCTGCCCGTGGTCTTCTGGCAGCGTGCCGGCCTTTGGCTGTTGCTCGGCGGGATGGGTCTGCTGGTCCTGGTGCTGATTCCTGGGGTGGGTTATAGCGTCAACGGGGCCACGCGCTGGATTCGCCTGGCCGGCTTCAATTTACAGCCCTCCGAATTGGTCAAGCTCTTTGCCGTGGTCTATCTGGCTGGCTATTTGGTGCGCTGTCCCCTGGCCGCTGGGCTGGAGGTGCGTCATGTGCTGCGCCCCTTGCTGCTGCTTGGCGCCGCGGGCGCCCTGGTCATGGCGCAGCCGGATTTCGGTACCGCCGCCGTGCTGCTGGCGACCGTGCTTGGGCTGCTGTTTCTGGGCGGTGCGCCGCTGAAGCATTTCGTGGTGCTGATCGCGCTGGTGTCCCTGGCGCTGGTCGCCCTCATTCTGTTCGAGCCCTATCGGCTCGAGCGGGTGACCTCCTTCATGAATCCTTTCGCCGATCCCTTCAACAGTGGCTATCAGCTGAGTCAGGCGCTGATCGCCTTGGGGCGTGGCGAGTGGATTGGCGTCGGGCTCGGCAATGGCATTCAGAAACAATACTTCCTGCCCGAGGCTCATACCGATTTTCTGCTCGCGGTCATTGGCGAGGAACTGGGCTTTGTCGGCTTCGCGGTCGTGATTGCCGCCTTGGGTTTTGTCACTTGGCGTGCCTTGGCCATAGGCGCGCGCGCGCACGAGATGGGCGAGGATTTTTCCTCCTATCTGGCCCATGGCATCGGCCTGCTGATTGGCCTTCAGGCCTTTGTCAATGCCGGTGTCAATACCGGATTGCTGCCGACCAAGGGGTTGACCCTACCCTTCATGAGCTATGGCAGTAACTCCATCATCGTCGCCATGATGAGTGCGGTCTTGCTGTTACGCCTCGATGCCGAGTTGCGGCGCAAGGCGCAGGAACCCAAACCCACGGGAGCAAACCAATGGCGCCGCGCATAGCCGTGATGGCCGGTGGCACCGGCGGTCATGTCTTTCCTGCGCTGGCGGTCGCGCACGAACTGCGCGCGCGTGGCGCCGAGCCTTTCTGGATGGGCACCCGTGCCGGGTTGGAAGCCCGCCTGGTGCCCGAGCATGGCTTTGAGATCGAATGGTTGCGGGTGCAAGGGCTGCGCGGCAAGGGCATGAAGACACTGGCGATGGCGCCCTGGCGGCTGATGGTCGCGCTGCGCGAGGCTGGGCAGGTGTTGCGCCGGCGGACGCCCGATCTGGTGCTCGGCATGGGCGGTTTCGTTTCTGGCCCCGGTGGACTCATGGCCTGGCGGCAGGGACGGCGGCTGGTGATTCAAGAACAAAACAGCGTGCCAGGCATGACCAATCAATGGCTCGCGCGCCTAGCTGATCGGGTGTTCGAGGGCTTTCCCGGCAGCTTCCACGTGGCACGCGCGGCCATTACCAGCGGCAATCCGCTGCGCGCCGAGATTGCCGCCCTGCCGCCGCCGGCCGAGCGTTGGGCCGGCCGCCTGGCGGAAGCCGGGAGCCAGAAACTCGGGACGCGCGCGCGGCTTTTTGTGCTCGGTGGCTCCTTGGGAGCGCGCGCTTTGAATCAAATGGTGCCCCAGGCACTGGCCCGGTTGCCGGAGGCCTTGCGCCCCGAGGTGCGCCACCAGGCGGGCGAGCGAACCCTGGGCCTGGCCCAACAGGCCTATCGCGAGGCGGGTGTGCGGGCCGATATCCAGCCCTTTGTCACCGACATGGCCGAGGCCTATGCCTGGGCGGATCTGATGATTTGCCGCGCCGGCGCGCTGACAGTGGCGGAAATCGCCGCTGTTGGCGTGCCAGCCATCTTTGTGCCTTTTCCCTATGCGGTCGACAATCATCAGGTCGGCAATGCCGAGTATCTGGTCAGGGCGGGTGCGGCCAATCTGCTTTTGGAATCGGACCTGAGTGCCGAGACCCTGGCTGGGCCGCTCAAGGTGCTGCTGGCCGACCCCGCCCGGCGCCTGAAGATGGCCGAGGCGGCGCGTGCCAAGGCCAGGCCTGATGCCGCCGCGCGCATTGCCGATGCTTGCATGGAGCTGGTCGCGTCATGATCTGGCCGAATCCCATCACACTGGAACCGGCGGCGGGCATCAAGCAGGGGGCCATTGATCCGTCCCCCCTTGATCCGTCCCCCATCGATCAGTCCCATACCGCCGCCAGCATGGGGCGCATCCGGCGGCTGCATTTCGTCGGCATCGGCGGAGCCGGCATGAGCGGAATTGCCGAGCTGATGCTGACCTTGGGCTATCAGGTGCAGGGCTCCGATCGCCGACGCGGTGCCGTGACCGAGCGGCTGGAGCGCCTGGGTGCGGCAGTGTTCGTCGGGCATCGCGCCGAGCAGGTCCGTGGCGTGGATGCCGTGGTGGTGTCATCCGCCATCGATACCGAGAACCCCGAGCTGGAAGCCGCGCGTGCCGCGCGCGTGCCCATTGTGCGGCGCGCCGAGATGCTGGCCGAGCTGATGCGTTTTTATTATGGCGTGGCCGTGGCCGGAACCCATGGCAAGACCACCACCACTAGCCTAATTGCCAGTATTTTCGGCGAGGCCGGGCTGGATCCGACCTTTGTCATTGGCGGTCTGCTCAACAGCGCCGGCAGTCACGCGCGCCTTGGCAGCAGCAAATTCCTGATTGCCGAGGCCGACGAGAGCGATGCCTCCTTCCTGCTGCTGCAGCCGATGATGGCCGTGGTGACCAATATCGATGCCGATCACATGATCACCTATGGCAACGATTTTTCCCGCCTGCGAGCGACCTTCGTCGAGTTTCTGCACCATCTGCCTTTCTATGGTCTGGCGGTCTTGTGCGCCGATGATCCCCAGGTCGCCGCCGTGCAGTCGGAGTTGGCGCGCCCGGTGCGTACCTATGGCACGGGCGCCGGCGCTGATCTGCGGGCACTGGACATCCGCCCCCAGCAAGGCGCGCGCATGGATTTTCGTGTACAGGATCGGGATTCTGGGCTCGACTTACCGGTCGAGCTGAATCTGCCCGGTCAGCACAATGTGCTCAATGCGCTGGCGGCCATTGCCGTGGCCCTGGAGCATCAGGTCGCGCCCGAGGCGATTCAGACCGCGCTGGCGCGCTTTCAGGGAATCGGTCGTCGCTTTGTCGTCAGCGAGGTCACCACATCCGACGGCCATCGGATCACCCTGGTGGATGACTATGGCCATCATCCGCGCGAGCTGGCGGCAACCCTGACGGCCATTCGTCAGGGCTGGCCCGGCCGGCGCCTGCTGTTGGTGTTCCAGCCGCATCGCTATTCGCGCACCCTTGAGCAGTTCGACGACTTCGTCCAGGTTCTTTCAAGCGTGGATGTGCTTGTTCTGTGCGAGGTCTATCCAGCCGGCGAACAACCGCTGCCAGGAGCTGACGGGCGCGGTCTGAGCCGTTCCATTCGCGCTCGTGGTCAGGTGGATCCGGTGTTTGTGCCCGATCTTGACGAAGTGCCCGACGTGCTTGCGCATCTGCTCGAAGAGGGCGACATGGTGCTGGTCAGTGGCGCCGGCGACATTGGCGCGTTGGCCGCGCGCCTGCCGCGGGTGTTGGCGGGCGAGCCAGCGCGGGGAGAGGGGACATGAGCGCGGGCGTCGGCGAGCGCATCCCCTTGCGCGGGGAGCTGAGACTCAACGAGCCATTGTCCAGGCATACCACCTGGCGGGTGGGTGGGCCGGCGGCGCGCTTTTACCGCCCGGCGGATGCCGAGGATCTGGCAATTTTTCTGCAGGGGGTCGATGCCAGGGAGCCGCTGTTATGGCTGGGCTTGGGCAGTAACCTGCTGGTCGAGGATGCCGGCTTTGCCGGGACCGTGATCCAAACCCAAGGCTGCCTGAATGAGCTGATGTGCGTCGGTTCCGAACGCCTGCGTGCCCAGGCGGGTGTGGCCAGTGCCAAGGCGGCGCGCTATGCCGTGCGTCAGGGCTTGGCGGGTATTGAATTTCTGGCCGGGATTCCCGGCACCATCGGCGGGGCGCTGGCGATGAACGCCGGTGCCTGGGGTGCCGAGACCTGGGACTTTGTCAGCCGGGTCAAGACCATTGATCGCGGCGGACGGGTGCGAGAGCGCGATCCAGAGGATTTCAAGGTCGGTTATCGCTCGGTCCAGGGTCCGCCGGGGGAGTGGTTTTTGTCCGCTGAGTTGCGCTTGGCGGTGGGCGACCCGGAGGTCGGCGCCAACTGGATCAAGGAATTGCTAGCACAGCGCGCGGCCACTCAGCCCACCGGCACTGCCAATTGTGGCTCGGTGTTTCGCAATCCGCCGGGCGATCGGGCGGCGCGCCTGATCGACAGCGCCGGTTTGAAAGGCTTCCGTATTGGCGGAGCCCTGGTGTCGGAGAAGCATGCGAATTTCATCATCAATCGCGGCGATGCCAGTGCCGCGGACATTCTCGCGCTCATTGACCATGTGCGGGCGGTCGTCGAGCAACAATATGGCATCCGCCTGGTTCCCGAAGTGCATCGCGTTGGAGGTGGACAGGCATGAAGGCAATTGAAGTCAGCCGTTTCGGCAAGGTCGCGGTCTTGATGGGCGGGCGCTCGGCGGAGCGGGCGATTTCGCTCAAAAGCGGTGCCGCAGTGCTGCGAGCCCTGCGTGAACTCGGCGTGGATGCGGAGGACATCGATCCGGATGAGCGGGTGCTGGAGCGGCTTGATCGCGGTGGTTTTGATCGCGCTTTCATCATCCTGCACGGGCGCGGTGGCGAGGATGGCCAGATTCAGGGCGCCCTGGAAACCCTCGGCGTGCCATACACCGGCTCCGGCGTGCTGGGTTCGGCCATCGGCATGGACAAGGTGCGCACCAAATTGGTCTGGGCCGGTGGCGGCTTGCCAACGGCCGAATTCGTGGTGTTGCGCTCGGAGCAGGATATGGATGCGGCGGCGCGGCTTGGCTTTCCACTGATGATCAAACCGGCGCACGAAGGCTCAAGTCTTGGCATGGCGCGGGCTGATTCGCCGCAAGAGCTGACTGATGCGTATCGGGCTGCCGCCGCCTTCGATGCCGAGGTCATTGCCGAGATCTGGCTGAGCGGGGCCGAGTACACCTGCGCCATTCTCGACGGCGAGGCGCTGCCCATGATTCGCCTCGAAACACCGAACGCTTTTTATGACTTCGAGGCCAAGTATCAGGCCGATACCACCAGCTATCTGTGCCCTTGCGGTCTGACGGCGGAACGCGAAGCCGAATACGGCGCGCTCTGCCTGCGCGCCTTCGAGGCCGTTGGCGCGACCGGCTGGGGTCGGGTGGATTTCATGCTCGATGCCGCGGGTCAGCCGCGCTTGCTTGAGGTCAACACAGTCCCTGGCATGACGGACCATAGCTTGGTGCCCATGGCAGCCGCCGCTCGGGGGATGGATTTTACCGAGTTGGTCGCGCGCATTCTGCGCACCAGCCTGAAACCCAGCCGCTAACCAAAATACTCATGGTCAATCCCGCGGACCCCAAGCACTACAGCCTGATCGCGGCCACTCTCAGGCGCGATGCTCCCAGCCGCCAAATGCGTCTGGGCGTGACCACCGAGACGCTGCTGCTGCGCCTGTTCGTGGCACTGTCGCTGATGATCTCGCTGGCCGCGATCCTGTGGCTGGCGGCGGAGTGGGAGCCGCGCATCTTGCCCATTCGGGTCATCACCGTGGATGGCGAGATGCGCAGCCTTTCGCGTCAGGCACTGCAGGAGCGAGTGGCCAGTCACCTGACCGGCGGCATTCTGTCGCAGGATCTCGGGGCCCTGCGCGAGCGGGTCGAGGCCTTGCCCTGGGTCAAGGGGGCGAGCCTGCGGCGGGTGTGGCCGGATCGGTTGATTCTCGAAGTAAGCGAACATGAGGCGGTGGCCCGCTGGGGTGAAGATGGTTTGGTGACGCGAGAGGGGGTGATTTTCCATCCCCAGGACCGTCGGGTTCCGGCCGGATTGCCGCGTCTGTCGGGTGCGGATGAGCGAGCCGTGGAGGTGGTCGACCGACTGCTGCTGTGGCAGCCGCGCCTCGCCGACCTCGGCCTGTTGATTGACGCGCTTGAGTGCGACCGCCGCGGCGACTGGACACTGGAGCTGCTCGGCGGGCCGGTGCTGCATTTTGGCACCGAGCAACTCGAGCGGCGCCTGACCCGGCTGCTGGCGACTTTTCCGCGCATCGAGGCAGTGGCGGTGCCGGAGCGTATCGATCTGCGCTACAGCAATGGTCTCGCGGTGCTTTGGCAAAGGGGCAGTGGACATAGCGACAGAGAGCCCACCGACAGGGAAAGCGATTTCCATGCCCGGGGAAAGCGCATGGCGGCACTCAACGAACAGCGATAGAGCACAGGTTATGGCAAGACGCAGAGAAAATTTAGTGGTGGGGCTCGACATTGGCACCTCGAAGGTGGCGGCCCTGGTTGGGGAGATCAAAGCCGATGACAGCATCGAGATCGTGGGCCTTGGCTTGCATCCCTCGCGCGGGCTCAAAAAAGGTGTGGTGGTGGACATCGAGTCAACGGTCCAGTCCATTCAGCGCGCGATTGAGGAAGCTGAGTTGATGGCTGGATGCGAGATTCATTCCGTGCATGCGGGCATCTCCGGCAGCCATATTGGCAGCCGCAATTCCGATGGGGTCACCGCGATCAAGGAACATGAAGTCAACCAGGGCGATATTGATCGGGTCATAGACGCCGCGCGCGCGGTGCCCATACCGGCGGATCAGAAAATTCTCCACATCCTGCCGCAGGAGTTCATCATCGACAATCAGGAAGGCATCCGCGAGCCCGTGGGTATGTGTGGTGTACGCTTGGAAGCAAGGGTGCACATCATCACAGGTGCGGTCAGTGCCGCCCAAAATATTGTCAAGTGCATTCGTCGCTGCGGCTTGGAAGTCGATGACCTGGTGCTCGATCAGCTCAGTTCGAGCTATTCAGTGCTGACCGAGGACGAAAAGGAACTCGGTGTCTGCCTTATCGACATGGGTGGCGGCACCACTGACATGGCTGTCTTTACCGATGGCGCCATTCGCCACACAGCCGTGGTGCCCATCGCCGGCGATCAAGTGACCAACGACATCGCGGTGGCGCTGCGCACGCCCATTCATCACGCCGAATCCATCAAGATCAGCCACGGCTGTGCTCAATGCGATGCCGCTAGCAAGGAGAGTATCGAGGTGCCAAGTATCGGTGACCGGCCCGCGCGCCAGCTTTCCCATCACACTCTGGCCAATGTGGTTGAGCCGCGCTACGAAGAATTGCTCGGCCTGCTTCAGGGAGAGCTGCGCCGCAGCGGCTTCGAGGACATGGTCCCGGGCGGCGTGGTGCTGACCGGCGGCAGCGCCAAGATGCAGGGGCTGGTGGAATTGGCCGAGGATGTGTTTCGCATGCCGGTGCGCATTGGTGTCCCCCAGTATTTCACCGGGCTTGAGGACCGCATGCGCGACCCTGTCTACGCCAGTGGCGTTGGGCTGCTCATCTACGCCAAGCAGCACAGATTCGAGGCCCATCCCGAGTATCGCGAGACGCGGGGGATCGGTGCTGCCTGGCATAAATTCCGCTCATGGCTGAGCGGCGATCTCTAGTATTGATCGCTATCACGGCGGTCGTTTCAGGACATGACAGCTTCCATCCCTATTACATGACCAGAAATCAGGAGAACTGCAATGACTTTTGAACTGATAGATGCCCAGACCCAAACTGCCGTGATTCGCGTGATCGGTATTGGCGGCGGAGGCGGGAATGCCGTCAATCACATGGTGGCTTCGGATATCGAAGGAGTGGAGTTTATCTGCGCCAACACCGATGCGCAGGCACTCGAAAGCTCCAATGTCAAAACCATTTTGCAGCTTGGCAACGACATCACCAAGGGCCTGGGCGCTGGTGCCGATCCACAGGTCGGGCGCACCGCGGCAGAGGAAGACCGTGAACGCATTAAGGACGCTCTCGAAGGGGCCGACATGGTGTTTATCACCGCGGGCATGGGTGGAGGCACAGGCACTGGAGCTGCTCCCGTGGTCGCACAGATCGCGCGCGAGCTTGGAATACTCACCGTTGCCGTGGTCACCAAACCTTTTCCTTTCGAAGGTGGTAAAAGGCGCAAGGTGGCGGACGCGGGTATCGAGGAGCTGGCCAAATCAGTCGATTCCCTGATCACCATACCCAACGAGAAACTACTGGCTGTGCTCGGTAAGGACATGAGCCTGCTTGACGCCTTCAGTGCCGCGAATGATGTGTTGCGCAACGCCACTCAGGGCATCGCCGAGCTAATCACGCGCCCTGGTCTGATTAACGTCGACTTTGCCGATGTCAAGACGGTGATGTCGGAAATGGGCGTGGCCATGATGGGCACGGGGGCGGCAAGTGGTGACGAGCGTGCGCGCGAAGCCGCGGAAGCCGCCATCAACAGCCCCCTGCTCGAGGATATCGATCTGTCCGGCGCGCGCGGCATTCTGGTCAATATTACAGCCGGCAGCTCTTTGACCATCGGTGAATTCACCGAGGTTGGCGATACCGTGCGGGATTTCGCGGACGATGACGCCACTGTCGTGGTTGGCACCGTCATTGACACCAGTATGGACAAGGAAATGCGCGTCACCGTGGTCGCCACCGGGCTTGGTGCTCGCGCCGCCGCGCAGGCTGAACAGCCAAAGATGCGTCTGGTGTCCAACGAACCTGACCGCGGCATGGCACCGGATTACCGGGACATGGACCAACCGGCTTACATTCGCAACAAGCGTGCGGCGGCCAACGCTGCCGCTGCCGAAGGAGGGTCGGCGGCGGCCGATCTGGATTATCTCGACATCCCGGCCTTCCTGCGCCGACAGGCGGATTGAATCCCATGCATCGGATTGAGCAAAGGGAGGCATTGCCGACGCGGCATCGTCAATGATGTCGCGCCGCACCCTTTGACCGAGGCGCCGAGTCCAAAGGATCCTGGACGCTCAAACTACCGTTATGCTTGAGGGTAAGGGCCTAGAACGCCTGAAAAACTAGTAAGGCGTTGTTTTTGCATTGGTGTAGAGAGCGGCTCGAATCCGCGAAACTTGGTCGTTGGCGACAAGGTTCGGTTTTTTCATAAAAGGTTGGATTCGGGTGCTTGATTCTAATTCGGGAAAACCCTAATATGGCGACCAAAGGCAGATAACGCTGGCGCGGATTCTGACCACTGACTTCCAAGGTGCCGTGCCATTTCAAGCATCCGCCGGCCGCACAGGCGCGAATGAGTCGATGATGTTGCCTTGATGAGTTAACAGACGCTGGCCGGAGGAGTCGAAATCCTCCGGTCCCCAGGACGAGACTGACGCCGATGGCCGCGATATGAGCGCCCAGATCGAACGCAGCTCGAGTTAAGAGCAAGCAAGTGGCGACGCCGCAGGGACCGCCGCGGTGAACGGAGAGCTTTATCAATGATCCGGCAGCGAACACTCAAGAATGTCATCAGAGCAACTGGTGTCGGATTGCACACCGGCGAAAAAGTGTACCTCACTCTGTCGCCTGCTGCACCTGATACAGGTATCGTTTTTATCCGGGACGATCTCAACGAGCCTTTCGAAATCAAGGCGTGTCCGGCGAATGTTGGAGATACGCGGTTGTCTACAACATTGATGCGCGACGGTGTACGCATTTCGACTGTCGAGCATTTACTCTCTGCCTTTGCTGGACTTGGAATCGATAACGCCTATGTCCGGGTCAGTGCCCCTGAGGTGCCCATCATGGACGGCAGCGCAGCCCCCTTTGTCTTCTTGATTCAATCCGCTGGCATTGAGGAGCAATCACGGCCGAAGCGTTTTATTCGAATTAAGCGTCGTATTCGGGTCGAGGACGGCGATAAGTTTGCCCAGTTCGACCCCTTTGACGGTTTCAAGGTATCTTTCGTGATTGACTTTGATCATCCCGCTTTTTCGTCTCGCGAACAGTCGGCTTGTATCAATTTCTCAACCACCTCCTTTGTCAAAGAGATCAGCCGTGCACGCACTTTTGGTTTCTTGCGCGATATCGAAGCTTTGCGTCAACAGAATCTGGCTCTTGGTGGCACCATGGATAACGCTGTCGTGGTCGATGATTACCGGGTACTGAACGAAGAAGGTCTGAGGTATGGCAATGAATTCGTCAAACACAAAATCCTTGATGCCATAGGTGATCTCTATCTGCTAGGCTACTCACTGATTGGCGCCTTTCATGGTTATAAGTCAGGTCATGCCATCAACAATCAGTTGCTGCGTGCCTTGTTAGCCAATGAAGAAGCCTGGGAAGAAGTGACCTTTGGCGACCCGAAAAAAGCGCCGATTAGCTACGCTCATCCGGTTCCCGTGGCATAATTTCTAGTTAATTCTGGATTTGGTTTATTCTAGCGCGTGTTGGCCGTGATGGTGTGCTATACGCTCAAAGCAGGCTGCAATGCGCTCATCTGATATCGCACTTGCCGCCTGCTTTAAGTGTGATGCAGCGATCGCCGAGAGGCGCCCTTTGGGGTTGCCTGTCACGCCGTGCTTCTGGTCATGATCTCCAGAACCATCAAGATCAAGGGTGGTGTGGGAGTCGGCATGCCTGTGTCCTTGCGGTCCATTGCCAACAAATAGGGGGGGGGACACGCGGACCTGGCATTGTTTCAGGGTGAGTCCCTGCTCTGATAACACATTAAGTATCTGATGTGTAAACAGCCTGAGCTTTGCCGCCCAGACGGGCGAGTCTGCAAACAACTGCAGGCAATCACCATCAGTGCTCGCCTGGGAGCAATGTCGGCGGACACCCTCGGGCAGCAGGGGTTTGATGGTGCGAAGCAACTGCTCACGCTGCTTGAGTTCGCGCAGAACCGAGGCAAGGGCTGTTTCGCGATCAGGACCCGCTAGCTTTGCGGTGGGGCGGAGTTTTTTTAACATGCTGAATTTATTGATGCCGGGATTAGCTGATACCGGAAATGCTTGATTACGGCTTGGCGATGGAGATGACAGACGGCGCTCGAGACCTTTAACCCGATTGACCGATGGCCGGGATACCAGTGTCGCGCGCAAAGCGCGTGGCCTCCCTCCGAGAGTAATGGTGCGACGGCCTTCTTGTTAGGTATTCCTGTCAATGTAGTGACCGTCGCTGCTCGATGCAATCAGCCAAGCCCCCCATTCGAAAATTCGCCCAACAAGAACTGTATTTAGGAGTCATTATGCATCGACGTCAGGTGTTTGCCGCCGAGCAAGGGTTCAGCTCCGTAATTTTGCTGATCATTATGATGGTTGGCCTGATGGCCGGTGGCTTCGGCTATTGGCTGGGGAAATATCGCCTCAACGATGCTTCCCCGATCAGCGGTCAGCTTGCGCTAACCCGCGATCTTGAAGACGCCAAGCTTGAGCTTGAGCAGAAACGACGCCAGATCCAGGCGCATATTGACACTATCGCGGTCCGCGTTGCCGAGATGCAGGCAGAGGTTCTCCGTATGAACGCGCTGGGGCAGCGATTGGTGAAGATGGCTGGCTTGAACAGCGACGAGTTCGACTTCGAGAATCCAGCCGGCGCCGGCGGTCCGGATCGCTACAAGGATCAGTCCAACAGAATCAACGAAGTCGCGCAGGATCTTGCGAAAGTGCTGGCCGCGCTCGATGATCGAAAGCGCAAGCTTGGACTCCTTGAGACGTTCATCATGGAACGTGACCTGACCAAGCACACCAAGCCAGAAGGTTGGCCTCTGCGTTCTGGCGGGATAGTGACCTCGGAATTTGGCTACCGTCGCCACCCGATTACCGGCCGCCGCAGCATGCATCAGGGTATTGATATATCAGGCAAAACTGGTACCGCAATTCTGGCCATGGCAGACGGCTTGGTGGTCTTCGCTGGGCGCAAGAACGGTTACGGTAACATTGTTGAGGTTCGCCACGGCAACGGGCTTGAAACCTGGTATGCCCACAATCAAACCAACTTGGTCAGGGAAGGAGATCTGGTTCGGCGGGGGCAGGAAATCGCCACTCTGGGCTCCACCGGTCGCTCCACTGGGCCCCATGTTCACTTCGAAGTGCGCAAGAATGGCACGCCCATCAATCCGAGAACCTACTTGAGTCCACGTGGCACAGCCCGTATCGCGCGTCTTTGACACTCGCCTAGAATGCGCGGTTCTGGAGCGCGGGTGCGACCTAAGCGCTATACTGGCGCCCTTTTTCGCGCTTCCGTTGAGAGCCACTCATGGGGATGAACCTTTTCAAGAAACTGTTCGGTAGTCGTAATGACCGCTTGGTCAAACGACTGCTGAAAACGGCCGAGCAGGTCACCGCGCTCGAGCCACAACTAGCCGCCTTGCCGGATGATGCCCTGCGCGGCAAAACCGCGGAGTTCCGCGAACGACTGGAGCAGGGCGCCAAGCTAGATGACCTGCTGGCCGAGACCTTCGCCCTGGTGCGCGAGGCCGGTAAGCGGGTGCTTGGCATGCGCCACTTCGACGTTCAGTTGGTGGGTGGCATGGTGCTGCACTCAGGCAAGATCGCCGAGATGCGCACCGGCGAGGGCAAGACCCTGGTCGCCACCCTGGCGGCTTATCTCAATGCCTTGCCTGGCAAGGGCGTGCATGTGGTGACGGTGAATGATTATCTCGCCCGCCGCGACGCGGCCTGGATGGGGCAGGTTTATCACTTCCTCGGGCTCTCGGTGGGGGTGGTGAATTCTTCCGGTGGTCTTGGCCCGGATTCCGCTTCCTATCTCTACGATCCAGAGTTCGAACCGGCTGCTGGTGGCAGCGGCTATCGCCATTTGCGCCCCGTCACCCGGCGCGAGACCTACCATGCCGACATTACCTACGGCACCAATAACGAGTTCGGTTTCGACTACCTGCGCGACAACATGGCCTTCACCCCGGAGCAGCGGGTGCAGCGCGATCCTTTCTATGCCATTGTCGACGAGGTTGACTCCATCCTGATCGACGAGGCGCGCACGCCGCTCATTATCTCAGGTCCATCGGAGGGCAATAGCGATCTATATTTGCAGATCGACCAGATCGTACCCAAGCTCGAGCGCCAGGAACCCATCACCAACGAGGAAGGCCAGCCGGACTTTGGTCCTGGTGATTACTCAGTCGATGAGAAGGCGCGTCAAGTCTATTTGAGCGAGGACGGTCACGAGAAGGTCGAGGACATGCTGACCGAGCTTGGCCTGCTCGGCGAGGGCGAGAGCCTCTATGATGCCTCCAATATCGTTCTGATGCATCATGTGTATGCTGCTCTGCGTGCGCATGCGCTGTTCCAGAAAAATGTCGACTACATCGTCCGCGATGGGCAGATCATCATAGTCGATGAGTTTACCGGTCGCACCATGCCAGGGCGGCGTTGGTCCGAGGGGCTGCACCAGGCAGTCGAGGCCAAGGAACGGGTGGCCATCCAGCAGGAAAACCAGACGCTCGCCTCCATTACCTTTCAGAATCTATTCCGTCTCTATCCCAAGCTTGCGGGCATGACCGGCACGGCGGACACCGAGGCTTTCGAGTTCCAGCAGATCTATGGGCTCGAGGTCGTCGTGATTCCAACCAATGTGCCCATGATCCGCGCCGATCACGGCGATCTGGTCTATCTATCCCAGGATGAGAAGTACAAGGCCATCATCGAGGACATCAAGGACTGTGTCGCGCGCGGTCAGCCGGTGCTGGTCGGCACCGCGTCCATCGAGACCTCCGAACTGGTCGATAAACTGCTGAGCGCCGAGAAGATTCCGCACGAGGTGCTGAATGCCAAGCAGCACGAGCGCGAGGCGGGCATAGTGGCGCGCGCCGGCGAGCCGGGCGCGGTCACCATCGCCACCAATATGGCTGGTCGCGGCACCGACATCGTGCTGGGCGGCAATCTCGAGGCCGAGCTGGAAAATGCCGAGGATCCCGTCGAGCGAGAGCGCATCAAGACTGACTGGAAAGCCCGTCACCAGCAGGTCATCGACGCCGGCGGACTGCATGTGATTGGCACCGAGCGGCACGAGTCGCGCCGCATCGACAATCAGTTGCGCGGGCGCTCCGGCCGCCAGGGTGATCCCGGCTCCAGCCGCTTTTATCTGTCCTTGCGCGATAACTTGATGCGCATTTTCGCCTCCGACCGAGTCGCGAACATGATGCAGAAGCTCGGTATGCAGGAAGGCGAGGCAATCGAGCATCCCTGGGTGAGCAAAGCGATTGAAAACGCCCAGCGCAAGGTCGAGGGACGCAACTTCGATATCCGCAAGCAGTTGCTCGACTACGACGACGTCGCCAACGATCAGCGTAAGGTCATTTATCGGCAGCGCCGCGAGCTGATGGACGCGACCGAGGTCTCCGAGACCATTGAGGCGATGCGCCAGGACGTCCTCGGTCGCTTGATCGATCAGCATATTCCTAGACACAGTCTGGAAGAGCAATGGGACGTGCCGGGTCTGACCCAGGCGTTGGTCGATGAATTTGGCGGCGACTGGCCCATTCAACAATGGTTGGATCGAGACGATGAGCTGCATGAGGAGAGCCTGCGCCAGCGTATCGATGATGAACTCGCGCGCCGGTATCGCGACAAGAAAGACCAGGTAGGGGAAGAGAATTTCCGTCAGGTTGAAAAGGCTGTCATGCTGCAGACACTGGACACCCAGTGGAAGGAACATTTGGCGCAGATGGACTACCTGCGCCAGGGTATCCATCTGCGTGGCTATGCGCAGAAGAATCCCAAGCAGGAGTACAAGCGCGAGGCCTTCCAGATGTTCTCGGCGCTGCTTGATAGCATCAAGCAGGACGTGATTCGCACCCTCGCGCGCATGCAGGTGCAAATGCCGCCCGAGCTGTCCAGTCTGGCCGAGCGTCAGTTCGACCGAGAACGCGCTTTCGAGTTCAAGCACGAAAGTTTTGGTGGTTTGGGATCGGGCCCAGTATCCGGAGCAGAATCTGAAACAGCGTCTGGGGCAGCGGGCGAACCCGAGCTAGCACGGGAGACTGGTGGCGGGACAGAATCCGCCAGCGATCAGCAGCCCTTCGTGCGCGCCGGGCGCAAAATCGGCCGCAACGAGCCCTGTCCATGCGGTTCGGGCAAAAAGTACAAGCAATGCCACGGCAAGCTCGGCTGAGCGGCTGTGATCTTGGATTTCGGACCTGGCCGTCAGTCACAGTCGATGAGCGCTGAATCTTCCACCGCCTTTCGCGTCGCGGGTGTACGGCTTGCCACCGCCGCCGCCGGCATCCGCTACAGCGGGCGCGAGGATTTAGTGCTGATGGAGCTTGCCCCTGGCACCCAAACGGCCGCGGTCTTTACTCAAAACGCCTTTTGTGCCGCGCCTGTGACCCTGGCCCGCCAGCATCTGAACGTGACCTCGCCGCGTTATCTGTTGATCAATTCAGGCAACGCCAATGCCGGTACTGGCGCCCGCGGGCTTGCTGATGCCCGCGCGTGTTGCGCTCTGGTCGCTGACCAGGCAGGTTGCGCGGCCAATCAGGTGTTGCCCTTTTCCACCGGGGTGATAGGTGAGTATCTGCCGGTCGCGCGCATCGGCACCGCCCTGCCACCATTGTTCCAAGGGCTGCGGGCGGATGCCTGGGAAGCCGCTGCCCGCGCCATCATGACCACTGACACCCAGCCCAAGCTGGTCCGGCGTCAGTTCGAACTCAATGGACATCGCGCAACCCTGGTTGGCATAGCCAAGGGCGCTGGCATGATTTGTCCCAACATGGCCACCATGCTGGCCTTTGTCGCCACGGATCTGGCCATCGCCGAAGGGCCACTGCGCTCTAGTCTGAACACGGCCGTGGCCAGTACTTTCAATGCTATCAGCATTGATGGTGACACCTCCACCAACGACGCCTGCCTGCTGGCGGCAACCGGTGCACTGGGCAATCCGCTTCTGGAGGATGGGGATCCGAAGGGATTGGCGATCTGGCAACAGGTGCTTGATGATCTCTGCCTGGAACTCGCCACCGCCATTGTGCGCGATGGCGAGGGCGCGACCAAACTGGTGCGGGTCGCGGTGCGTGAGGCGAGTACCTGTGACGAGGCGCGCCTGGTGGCTGAAACCATTGCCCATTCGCCCCTGGTCAAGACCGCGCTGTTTGCTGGTGACCCCAACTGGGGCCGCATTCTGGCCGCGGTGGGTCGTGCCGGGGTCGTCGGGCTTGATATTGATCGGGTGACTATTTGGCTTGATGACGTCCGCATCGTCGCTGGTGGTGGGCGTGACCCGGACTATCGGGAAGAGCATGGTGCGCGGGTCATGGCACAGGATAGCTTCAAGATCGAGGTCCATCTCGGTCGAGGCAGCGCTGAACTCCGCATGCTCACCTGCGACCTCTCTTACGACTATGTGCGCATCAACGCCGAATACCGCAGCTGAGACCGAGCGGCGCGGGTTCTGTTAGTGCGAGCGCCGATTCAGGTCGTCGCCGGGGTGCTGCGTGATACGGCTGGCCAGGTGCTGGTCGCGCAACGTCCAGCCCAATCCCACCAGGGAGGTCTGTGGGAGTTCCCGGGAGGCAAGCTCGAGCCGGGAGAGACGCCCGAGCAAGGGCTTGCGCGTGAATTGCACGAAGAATTGGGTGTTGAGCTCCTTGCCAGCCGCCCTCTGATACAGGTTGAGCATGATTACGGCGACCGCTGGGTGCTCCTTGATGTGCATCTGGTGTCGAGTTATCGGGGCGAGCCCCGAGGATGCGAGGGCCAGCCCTTGGCCTGGTGGCCGATTGATGCCTTGAATCAGGATAGGTTTCCGCCCGCGGATCGCCCTGTTATCCAGGCCCTGGGGCTGCCGTCCTTATGTCTGATTACCCCCCAGGACGCCCCCGATCCCACGGATCAGGGGCAAAAACAACGCATGGAGCAGTTTCTTGCCTGTCTCGAGCGTGCCACCGACGCTGGTGACATGCTTGTGCTCTTGCGCGCCCATGCCCTCGGCGACGCTGCCTTTGCCGCGCTGGCGCGCGCCCTGGTTCCCGTCTGCCAGGCGCGCGGAATGCGCATGGTGTTAAACCGTGCACCCGGTGCTTTGAGTGGGCTATCGGCTCAGGGAGTTCACTTAACGGCCAGATATCTGCATGAATTGCCGGAGCCGCTCACCAAACGCACTGGCTTGCTGGGAGCTTCCTGTCATACGGCGGAAGATCTGGCGCGGGCGAGTGATCTGGAGCTCGATTACGCCATGTTGTCACCCGTGCAGGCGACCCGCAGTCATCCGGACGCGCAACCTCTGGGTTGGGATGAATTCGCGCGGCTGGTTCGACCCGCGCGCTTGCCGGTCTATGCACTGGGTGGTTTAACGCCCGCCGAGCTCTCGCAGGCCTGGGCGCATGGCGCTCAGGGCGTCGCGGCCATGCGTGGCCTTTTTCCCGCGGAGTGGGACTCTACGAGCTGATTGACACCGCTATTCGATCAGGGTCGCTAGTGCGGGGGGGCACCCGATTGGCCGAACTGGCCGATGTGCATGGATACGTCAATGCAGGTGCTATTGTTGCTATCCGAAGTGGCCATGCAAATGTCAAAGCCCCTGGTGGTGGCCATCAGCTTGGCGGAATAGGTATCGAGATCGGTGCCACCTTTTTTGCCGTGGGTGCGGCATTTCCCAAAAAAGTGCGAATGGATCGCTGGGGGGCCACATGTTAGCTCTCACTTTATTTGTGCATTTGCAACATTGGCTGTCCTTAGCCTGGCGGCTATGTCCTTCCACCTATCCTTGTGTCCGTATCATATTGATATTTTTTAATAAAAAGCGCTAGCCTGACGGCTATGCCGCAGCTGGTCGAAGAGCTGGTATTAGACCGCATCCGAGATCGCCGGCTCCGCCTTCACGTAGTACAGATAATCGTGATGGCGGATGCCCTCGCGCAGCGCCTCGATCTCTTCCGCCGCATGGTCTCGACTCAGCGCCTCGAGCGGGCGAAAGTCGGTGCTGGGGTGATGCTTGAAGTCCACCGGCGCATCCTGTCTCTCGCTAAGCCCCGAACTTTTTCATGCGTCCGGCGTGGCCGAGGGCGAGGCCTTTGACATGGAGGAAATAGAAATCATGCCGATCGGCATCATCAGGCCGGTGGAGAAGACCGCCGCGAACAGATACCAGAAGCGGGACTCGCGGCTGTCGCCATCGGACTCCTCGACCGGCCGGGCGGTGTCGTGGCTCTCCGGAAAGGCGATGGATGGCGCCAGATCGCGGAAGCTCTGATACTGATCAAGCAGCCAATCGGCGCGGCCTCGCGGGCGCGCTTGATGAGCACCTGCCAGACCTTGCCGGGCAGCTGATAGGCGGCGTCGCGGCAAAAGCCGCGGAAACCAAGCGCGGTGGAGTGACCGATGACCTCGGAAAAGAAGTCGAACATCTCGTCGCGGCGGGCGGCGATGGGACCCTGAGCGCGGTCGCCAAGAGCCTCGCCGGCAGCGAGAAGACGCTTGGCCTGTTGCCGCTCGGAACCCTGAAGCACTTCGCCATCGAACTGGGCATGCCCTTGGATCTGCGCGGCGGCCGCCTGTCGGTCTACCTTTAGGAACGCAGCGGGCGGCTGGCGCTGCCCGGGCTGATCATCCACGCGCTGACCGGTCGCTTGCCAGCGGCCCCGGCTTTCCGCGCACTTACCACCACCAGACTGGCGGTGGAGACCCTTCGCGACCGGCTGCGCGTGGCGCACGACGGCGAGATCGAGGCGATGCGTCCGCCACTCCAATACCGGATTCGCGAGCAGGCCTTGCGGGTGCGGGTACCGAGCGCGCGCGAGGTCCGCCTCGGCGGACTAGTCGACGAGCTGGCCGCGCACCTTCTCCTTGAGCGCATCGAAACGCTCGCCGAGCTTGCGCAGCGACTCCTGCTGGAGGGCGGTGGTCTGCCGCAACTCCCGCGACAGGCGCTCGAGGGTGTCGGTATAGTCCCGATTCCAATCGGCGAGGCCCTGGCGTAGCCGGGTCAGGACGGGATCCTGCTGGCCGTGCTGCTGCTGCGAGTCGTACCCGAACCGATAGTCGACGACCGCCTCGGTGACCTCGCCGTGGAAGAGACGGTACAGCTCGACGCGTAGACACTTGCCGGCATAGTTAAAGCGACCATCCTTGACCAAGCGGCGCACGTTTATGCGGATGCGCGTCGAGCGCAGCAAATGAAGCGGCGCCTGGGTCGCTGCGCGCTTGACCAGTTCGTGATCCTCGGCCAGCTTGAGGCGCTCATCGAAGCCGCCGATCCGCTCGAACAGGGCACGCGCGATGAAGATCGCGAAGCCGCCGGCGTGGGGATCGGTGCGCAGGCTGAACTTGACATAGAGATTGGCCAAGTCGAACAGCAGCGCGTCGAGCGGATGATCCGAGTCGGGCTCGAACCAGCAGGTGGCCAGACGGATCCTCTCTGCCTCCATCTCCGCGATCGCCTTCTCCAAAAAATCCGGCGGCGGCAAGACATCAGCGTCGAAGAAGAAGAGCAGGTCGCCGCGGGCGATTTCCGCGCCACGGTTGCGCCCGACGCCGGGCAGTCCGCCGTCCGTGAGGACCAGACCGCGTTCGCGCACCAGCTCGCGGGTGCCGTCGCTGGAACCCGCATCGGCGACGATCACCTCGAAGTCGCGGAAGCTCTGGGCGGCCAAGCGATCAAGCAGCCCCGGCAGCAGCTCGGCCTCGTTGAGGGTCGGGATGACAATGCTGGCCTTCATGCGGCGTTCTCCCGTGGTTTTTCAGGCTCAATCAGGGCTCAATCAGATCATGGACGGCATCCTCGGTCCCGTCCAACACCTCTTGCAGCCAGCGCTCGTCGACGTCGAAGCCGCCGGTGCGGCAGATCTCGGTATACCAGCGGGCACTGGCCTTTGGGGTACGGCGCTGGGTCGCATAGTCGACGTGGACCAATCCGAAGCGCTTCGACAACCCGAATGCCCACTCGAAATTGTCGAGCAGGCTCCAGACGAAATAGCCGCGGATATCGCTTCCCTCGTCCAAGGCCTTGCGCAACATGACCAGGTAGGCGGCCAGATAGCGGCGCCGCGCCGGGTCCCGAACCTCGCCGTCGACGTCGACCCGATCATCGAAGGCGGCGCCGTTTTCGGTCACATAGACCGGCGGATTGCCATAGCGTTCGCGCAGCCAGGTCAGGGTGGCCAGGAAGCTCTGCGGATAGATCTCCCAGTCCATGTCGGTGTAGCGGACCTTGGGGTCCTCGCTCGCGCCGACACGAAACCCCAGCACGGGCGGCCAACCGCGCCTAACGACGATATGCGAGTAATGGTTGACGCCAATGAAATCCACCGGCCGTGAGATCAGCGCCAAGTCCTCTGGTCTCATGCCGCAGTTGAAAAGCCGCATCAGGCGCCGGATGGTGCGCGGGTAGTGACCACGCAGGATGGGGTCGGCGAAGACCCGGTTGGCCAAGCGATCAAGACGCTCGGCGATCCAGATATCCTGCCGGCGCTGCGGCAGCACCGGAAACAGGTTCAGCGCCGGGCCGACGCGCGCCTCGGGAGCCTGGGCGCGCAGCGGTTCGAGGGCGGCGCCATGGGCGAGCAGCAGGTGATGCGCCGCCCGCAGCGCGCGCACCAGGTTACGCCGTCCGGGTGCATGCTGGCCGGCGAGGTAGCCGGCGGCGGTAATTGTCATAGGTTCGTTGATGGTTACCCAGTCCTGGACGCGGTCGCCGAGGCGGCGCGCGACCACCTCGGCATACTCAGCAAAGCGCCAGGCCGTCTCCCGCTGCTCCCAGCCGCCACGCTTATCCTCGAACCAGGGCAGATCCCAATGATAGAGGGTCGCGAAAGGGCGAATCCCGCGCGCGAGCAGGCCGTCGACCATGCGCTCGTAGAAATCAAGGCCGCGGTCATTGACCTGCCCTGACGGATCGGTCATCACGCGCGGCCAGGCGATCGAGAAACGATACGCCTGCAGACCGAGATCGGCCATCAGGTCGATGTCCTCGCGGTAGTGGCGGTAGTGCTCGCAGGCGACGGCGCCGTCGGTTCCGTCGGAGATCCGCTCCGGTCGCGCGGTGAAGCGATCCCAAATCGACTCGACCTTGCCATCCGCCGTCGGCGCCCCTTCGATCTGATAGGCCGAAGTCGCCGCCCCCCACAGCAACCTTTTGGGAAATTGAACACGCATCTTAATCCTCCAGAGTGTTTGATTATAAGCAAAAATCATTCCAGAAAGCAGGGCGCGGATCGGTTCGCGCGCGGACCGCGTAATCACTTTATTGGATGCCGCGGGCGCGAACCTGCTCAGCCGAGATGCTCGGCAGGGATGCGCGCGGCGATCAATGGCTTTGCGCTACGGGTGAAATCACCCGCTTAATGGTTGTAATGCCCCAGCCTCATCCGGCCTGAGGCCCTGATCCCCGCCGTATCGGCACTGACCGGCGCTCACCAGAAAATCGGCACCGACTTTGCTGCATGGGTGGCGCGCCATCATGCCGCATCAGCCCCCTCGCGCCGCGCCATGAAGCGCCAATCTCGCAATGTGACCCATCAACCAAGGAGCCGAATCCCGATGGCAGATTCCGCCCAAGGCCTCCATGAAGAGGCGTCCGAGTTGAGCGCGCTCACCCGTGATGTGCACCGTGCGCTGATATCACTCCAAGAGGAGCTCGAAGCCGTGGACTGGTATCGCCAGCGCGCCGAGGCCTGTCGCGACGACGAGCTGCGCGAGGTGCTCTTGCACAACATGCGCGAAGAAATCGAGCACGGCTCAATGCTGCTGGAATGGCTGCGGCGTTGCGATGCCACCTTCAACCAGCACCTGCGCACCTACCTTTTCACTGACTTACCCATCACCGAAGCCGAGGAGGCCGCGACGAGCGGCGTCGGAGACGCGGGCGCCAACAGCCCAGAAAGCGCGAAGCCCGCGGCCGCTTCGGCTGTCACGCCGGCTGCCGCCCCGCCTGCCTTCCCTCCGGCTCTTACCCTTGGCAGCCTCAAACAAGATCGGGAGGTGACATGATGATCTATCTGAACCGTGCGGCCGCAGGCCTGCCGGAAACCGTCTGGGAGCGCATTGATGAGAGCGCGCTCAAGGCCGCGAGCGAGGTGCTCACCGGCCGCCGCTTCCTGGATCTCGACGGTCCCTATGGGCTTGGGCTCACGAGCATTGAGGCTGGCCCGGAAACCATTGCCGCGGACGGCGGCGACGAGCTGGCCACCACCATCGGCAGCCGGGCCTTGCCGGTGCCACTGCTGCAGCATTCATTCAGCCTCAGCCGGCGGCGGGTCGAGGGCCACCTCGGGCTTGCGCTCCCACTCGACCTGCGCGCGGCGGAGGATGCGGCCGAGGCCGTTGCCCGACGGGAAGAGCAGGTCATTTACAACGGCGTGCCAGAGCTTGGCCTGGAAGGCCTACTGACCGCGAACGGCCGCGCTACCTCGGCCGGTGGCGATTGGAGCCAGGTGGAGCAGGCGCTCGATGATGTGCTGAACGCGGTCAACAAGCTGGATGCGAACGGCTTCAGCGGCCCTTACGCATTGGCCCTGTCACCGCCACGCTACAACGCCCTGTTCCGTCGCTACCAATGCGGCGACATGCTGCAGGTCGACCATCTGAGGCGACTCTGCGAGGCTGGCGTCTACAAGGCTGCCATCGACGGCGCTGTTCTGGTCGACCCCCGCGTCGGCGAGATCAAGATCGGACAGGATCTGCGCGTCGGCTTTGCCGCGAGCGATGGCATCCACCTCAAGCTGTTCATCTCCGAAAGCCTGGTCTTTCTGCTCGATGATCCAGCGGCGATCTGCACCCTGGAAGAGAGCCGCTGAGGGGACATCCAATGCGAGAGCAAGAACAAGCACAAGAGCAGGAGCCCGAAGGTCAGGATCAGCACGCGCACCACGACCATGGCGCCATGATCGCCGACTTCCGCCGGCGCTTCTGGATCTCGGTGCTGTTGACGGTGCCGATCCTGCTGCTGTCGCCTTTGATTCAGTCTTTTCTCGGACTGACCGATGCGCTCGCCTTTCCCGGCGATCAGTCTGCCCTGCTCGCCCTCTCCACCGCGGTGTTCCTCTATGGAGGCTGGCCGTTCCTGACCGGCCTCCTGTCTGAGCTGCGCGCCGGCGCGCCCGGCATGATGACCCTGATCGCCCTGGCGATCACCGTCGCCTATGGCTATTCAGCGGCCGTTGTGCTCGGACTCGAAGGCAAGGTGTTCTTCTGGGAGCTCGCCACCCTGGTCGATGTGATGCTGCTCGGCCACTGGATCGAGATGAAGTCGGTGATGGGGGCCTCGAGCGCGCTGGAGAGCCTGGTGCAGATGATGCCAGACCGGGCGCTGCGCCTCGACGACAGCGGCAAGGTCAAGGAGGTGCCGATCAGCGAGCTGCACAAGGGCGACCGCGTGCGGGTCCACCCCGGCGAGAAGGTACCGGTCGACGGCACCATCGTCGAGGGCAAGACCAGCCTGAACGAGTCCATGCTCACCGGTGAGTCCCGCCCGGTCGAGAAGGGTGAAGGCGACGAGGCCGTCGGCGGTGCCATCAACGGCGAGGGCAGCATCACGCTGGAGGTGCGGAAGACCGGCGCCGACACCTACCTGTCACAGGTGGTCGAGACGGTGCGCCAGGCGCAGGCGTCGCGCTCAGGCGCACAGAATTTGGCCGATCGCGCCGCGGCCTGGCTGACCTATATCGCCCTCTCGGCTGGCGTGATCACACTGGGTACCTGGCTCTTCGTTGGCTACGCCTTCGACTTTGCGCTCGAGCGCATGGTCACCGTGATGGTCATCACCTGCCCGCATGCCCTCGGCCTCGCGGTGCCGCTGGTCGTGGCCGTCAGTACCAGCCTGGCCGCCGGCCGTGGTCTGCTGATTCGCGAGCGCGCCGGCTTTGAGCGCGCGCGCAAGCTTGACGCGGTCGTCTTTGATAAGACCGGCACCCTGACCGCGGGGCGCTTCGGCGTTCAGGGGGTCACCCGCTTCGGCGACCTGGATGAGAACGAAATGCTGCGCTTGGCCGCAGGCCTGGAGGCTCGCTCCGAGCACCCCATCGCCCAGGGTATCGTCGAGGCGGCGCGGGACAAGGGGCTGCAGATCCCAGAGGCCAGCGAGTTCGAGAATCTTTCCGGCCGTGGTGCCAAGGCCCAAGTCGAGGGCCGCCTGATCCGTGTAGTCAGCCCCGGTTATCTGCGCGAGCAGGCGATATCGGTCGATGAGGACGCGGTGGCCCCGCTGCGCGAGGGCGGCAAGACGCTGGTCTACCTGCTGGAGGATGAGCGACCGCTCGGCGCCATCGCGCTCGCGGACCTGATCCGCGATGAGTCGCGCGAGGCCATCAGCCGTCTCCAGGCGATGGGCATCGACTGCCTGATGCTCACCGGCGATGCCGATGCCGTGGCCAAGTCGGTCGCTGACGAGCTGGGCCTGAGCGAATACTTCGCCGAGGTGCTACCGGACGAGAAGGCCAAGCGCATCGAAGCGGTTCAGCGTGGCGGGCGCATCGTCGCCATGGTCGGCGACGGCGTCAACGATGCCCCGGCACTGGTGCAGGCCGACCTCGGCATCGCCATTGGCGCTGGCACCGATGTGGCGGTCGAGTCGGCCGATATCGTCCTGGTCGAATCCGACCCTAAGCGCGTCGCCGATGTGATCGAGCTCTCGCGGGCCACCTTCGGCAAGATGATCCAGAACCTGTTCTGGGCGACTGGCTATAACGCTGCGGCTATCCCGCTCGCAGCCGGGGTTGGCTATGGTTCCGGCATCCTGCTGAGCCCCGCCGTCGGCGCTGCATTGATGTCGCTGTCGACCGTCATCGTCGCCATCAATGCCAAGCTGCTCGGGCGCTTCAAGCCCTCGGGTGCCTGAAACAAGGTACGCCGTTCAGGCCGGCTCGTAGAGGTACACCTGAGCACGCTCGTCGAATGCCACGGGACTCGGCATCGCCGGGGATGCGCGCAGCTCCCGCGCACCAACCGTCAGATGCAAGGTCTCTCCAGCAGGGTCAAGCCAATTGATCGATTGTCGTGACACCAAGCACGGCTGTTCGCTGCCGTGAGGGTCCGCGGCAGAAGGGCCACCAGCGGTGGTGCTGGGCCCACTCATGCTCAGATCCAGGTAGGCCAGCGCCCAGTCACGATCATCGAAGACCAAGTCATTGAGGGTCACGGCCACTCCGTCCGCCGTCTCGACGCTCCACCCGAGGAGGGTTTCAGCCCGTAGCACATCGTCCGCCGACAGATCCGTCTCCGCACCCAGATCTGCCGCGACCTCGGATTCAACCTCATCGGCCGGCGCCGGTGGCGGTTCGACGACGACGTCGGGGTCGATCTCGGCACGCCAATGTGCGGCCCAGTCGGGCGGCAAGGCGTCTTCATCACCGAAACCGGCGAGCCCATCCTCGGTCGCCATCGTGGGGCTTGAGAGGAGCGTCTCGGCATCGGCGTCCAGGTCAAGCTCAGCCCGCGCCTCATCATAGCCGACCACCATGCGTGGGGCGATCAGCAACTCGCGCGCCGGCGCCCAGCCTTCCGCCTCGGCCGCGAGCAGCCGAATGGTCCATTGATCGGTATCGAGCAGGGCGTCGCGCAGCCCGGCCGTCATGCCGTCAGTGGTGCGCAAACGCCAGCCGAAGAGATTGGTTAGTGACAGATAACTCTGATTCATCGAGTGCTCCGTGAGTGCTTTTTTCGCTAGTTCCGACCACTGCGCTGACGGTGTTGCGAGATCAACGGCTCGGCCTGCTCATCGCGCCAGAGCGCGTGGCAGGTCGGCGAGCAAAAGGCTAGGGGTAGTCTTGCCCCTCGGGATGCAGCGCCTCATCAGGCGGTATCTCCTGCTGACACTGCTCGCAGTGGAGTGGTTTTGGCCAGCCGCTTTGCCGACCTGCGTTGTCATCGTTGGCTGTCATCGCGGTCCTCGCTTAGGTTGCTGTGTGCAAGCCCTCGGCCTCCCAACCGGTCATGCCGCCAAGGACGTTGTAGACCTCGCGATAACCGCGGGTCTTGAGCAGGCTGGCGGCGACCGATGAGCGGTAACCGCTGCCGCAGATCGCGGCGATAGGCCTGTCCTTGGGCAGCTCGTCGGCGCGCTTGACAAGCTCGGCGCCGGTGATGTGCCGCGCTTGCGGGATGTGACCAGCGCTCCACTCGGCCGGCTGGCGCACATCGAGCACGAGCAGATCGCGGTCCTGATCGAGCGCTCGGCGAAGCTGGTGCACCGTCCACTGCGGCAAGACGTCGATCGGCTGGCCGGCGGTGCGCCAGGCGAACATGCCGCCGCCCAGCCAGCCGCGCGGCAGCGGATAGCCGATCCGCAACAGCTGCCAGCAGACCTCCCAGAGATCGCCGGCGCGGTCGAGTACTAAGATCAGATCAGTATCCGACGGCAGCACACTGCCAGCCCAGGTTGCAAAGCTGTTGCCGATACCAACGTTAATCGCGCCCGGAATGTGGGCCGAAAAGGCCTCCGGGCTGCGGCAGTCGAGGATCAGTGCGCCCTCGTCCCGCGCCTTCTCAAACTCCTCGATGCCGAGCGGCGGCGGATCGGCCAGCACGCCGAGCAGTGGCGGACCCTCGGTATTGAGCTTACGCATCCGTGGCCAATACGGGGGTACCGCGGGTAGATCGGTCAGGTCCATGCACTGACGGACGAATTCGGCACTCGACGACAGGCTGCTCAGCACCTGATTCAGGCGCCTTTCATAGCCGATCGTGGTCGATAGCCGGCTGCCGATATTGCCGCCGCAAAGCGAACCGGAGACATGGGTCGGGAAGACCTCGACGAAATCCGGCAGTGGCAGGATCTTGTGCTGCAGCGTCTCGCAGAAGGCTTCAGCGCCCTTGCGTGTCTCCTCTTCACCGCCCAGCAGGTCTGGCCGCGCCAGATCGCCGACCAAGAGCGCCCCGCCCGAGAACAGGATCGCTGGCTCGTCGCCGCGCGAGCGGTCGGTGACCAGCAGACTGATGTGCTCTGGCGTGTGTCCCGGGGTGTGCATCAGCTCGAAGCGCACCTCGCCCATCTCGAGCGTCTCGCCGTCGTCCATCGCCCGCACCGGATAGCCGACCTCGGCCCGTGCGCCGGCGAGGAGTTGGACCTCGCCCCGCGCGGGCAGCTCGCAGATGCCGCTCAGGTAGTCATTGTGCTGATGGGTATCGCAGGCGTAGCGAATGCGCATACCTTGCTCGCGCGCCTCGGCGAAATAGGTCTCGACATCGCGGCGCACATCGAGCACAAGGGCTTCTCCAGAGTCTTCAGAACCGACCAGATAGGAAGCATGGCCGAGACTCGGCAGGTAAAACTGTTTGAAGAACATCGAGGCGCTCCTTCAGCAAGGGAATTGTTCAGCTTCCGTATTGAAAGCAAAGGTTGCGCCAGTTCTTACACCAGCCAGCCCATTGGCCCGTCAGACGCTTCACGCAGCGCTACCCGAGTGCTCGGTCAATCCAACCAGCGATGGTCGCTATCAACCAGCGAACAGTTCAAATCCCCCGCTCTGTCTAACTGAAACCAGTTGAGACACGACCAAGACACCCTGGCACTGCTATTACAGGTGGTATTGATCACCGAGCGATTGCTCATTCAGCTGGATCATGTCTTCACTATCCCGGAAAAACGAGATTTGCACATTCTCGGAGACGAAATCCGCCTCAAGCCGATCTCAACGCTGAGAGGATTGCCGGACGTGATCACGATCTTTCTGCGCTCACTGAACGAGCATTGGAATGGCAGGCTGATCGGTCATCGTCTCTGGCTACGATGGCGATGGTTCGGCGGCCCTCTGTGGGATACGCTCATAGGTCCATCGCGGAGCGCGAGGTTTTGCGCAAGGCAAACGAAGATTGCGAGCGCCGAATCACAGCACTCAAAGCCGGTACGCCAGGCAAAACGGCTTTCGCTGCGTAGCCTTTATATACCCTTTATGGCAGCGATTTACACGATTGCTTGCTGGTGCGGGAGATTGTGGTGGGCAAATGAGGCTGTCTCCCTGGGCCCTTAGTGGAAGATGGTCTCTGGGGTCTCGGCGCTGAGGATGCGACCCAGCCAAGTGTCGAGTTGCTCAAGCTCCGCCTGCTCGATACGCTCGCGGTGAGTTTGCACGGTCTCGAGACCGAATTTTTGATCAAGCTGACGCAGCAATGTCCTGGCCTCGCCCTGCAGCACTCCCTTCTCAATCCCCACTCGCTCAACAGTCGTCACGAATGGCGTTTGGTATTGCTCCTCGTAGGCATAAAGTTCTTGGCGAAACTCCGCTTCTAGCTCTTTGGGTAGGCGGATCATCCAATCGATCAGCCGGAAGAGTTCGACAATCAGCGCCCGTTCGTAACCGCGCTCTTACATCAAGCGCATCAGGCGGAATTTCCAGCGTTTCAGGGTCTCGGCATCGTCGGTGACCTTGGCCCGAATTTGGGCCATGTCCACCAAGGCAAAGACATTGTCGCTCGCTTCCAGCTCGGCTCAGCGCTCGGGGGTGGTGTAGCCAAGTAGTTTGACCATCGGGAAGTCGAATTGCACCCGACAGTCCCACAGCGCCGTGCTGTAGCGGTGCGGGCGGAAATTGCGATTCGTATCGTCCAACACCGCCAGGCTCGCGACCGGTACTTGGTAGTTCTGCTTTGTTAAATTCTAGTTCTCGGATACTATTGATTTAGAAGCCCGTATTAGAATCGTGTCCAGTCGGTTGAGGGTTGGAAAAGCCATGACGGCATCCAGGGCCGGCAAAAGACTGGGTCACATCGTGTAAACATCGATAAATCAAGAAGATAAAGTTAACAAAGTAGAAGTAGGCATCTCGGATTTTGTAATTGTAGGTAAACATCCGCTCGGCAAAGGCGCTTTGCTGATCGCCTTGCACTTCAACATGGGCTAGCACCCACACCGTCGTGTCATCGCGGCGGGTGAGGCCGACGAACTTGTTGGCATAGCGCCGGGTGGTCTTGGCCTCGCGCACAACCTTTTAGGTGGGATTGGGCTGGAATTCCTTGTCGAGAAACTGCACGCCCTTTGGCCAGTCGATCTCGGCATGGATGGCTGGGAATAGCAGCGCGGGGAACTCCGGGAAGAACCGCTCCAAGGCTTCTTTCAGACCTCCCAGGTCCAGATTTTTCCTCCCACGTAAGCGCTTGAATCTCCGTCTTACCCGACGTTTTTTGGACATTTCCGTCCGACGTCAAGAAGTCGTTTTTTGGACAAACACTGACACAGTTATTCGTTTTATATAAAAATAATTCTGGCAAAATAAAAGAAAGCTTGGCATGATCGGGTGAAGTGGTTTTATCCTCATCAAGGAGCTTCCCTGGTGACCCAAATCGAGTTGCTGATTAGACCGGGGCCGCCGCCGGACTTCGCGACCGGCGCGGGCAGGTGTTGTTCATCGACGCGCGCAAGCTCGGCGCGCTGGTGGATCGCACCCGGCGCGAGTTCTCCGACGAAGACGTGGCGCGCATCGCCCGCACCTACCACGCCTGGCGCGGCGAGCCGGACGCCGGCGACTACGCCGACGAGCCGGGATTCTGCAAGTCCGCCACCCTGGAGGAGATTCGCGGCCATGGGCATGTGCTGACACCGGGGCGCTATGTCGGCGCGGCGGTGGTGGAGGATGACGGGGTGCCTTTTGCCGAGAAGTTCGCCGAGTTGCGGGCGAAGCTGGAGGCGCAGTTGGCGGAGGGGGAGAAGCTGGGGGCGGTGATTCGGGAGAAGTTTGATGGGGTGGTCGCGCCTTGAACTGTGCGACTTTGCGCTTTTCCCGTCACGCCTTTGAGCGGATGTTCGAGCGGGGGTTGTCACCAGCGGTGGTCGAACAGTCTATCGCGACCGCTGAGCCGATAAAGGAATATCCGGATGAACGTCCCTTTCCCAGCGTCTTGTTGCTTGCCTTCCATCAGCAAACACCCGTGCATCTGGTTGTTGCGAAAAATCCGTTGACCGAGGATTGCGTCGTGGTCACAGTCTATATTCCAGATGCCAAGCTTTGGCGCGACGACTTCAAGACCCGGAGAAATCGATGAATTGCACGCTCTGCAAGCACGGAGAAACCACGCCAGGCATGGTCACCGTGACCCTTACTCGGGGCGACACGGTCGTGGTTCTAAAGGAGGTTCCCGCCGAGGTGTGCGAAAACTGCGGCGAATACTACCTGGACAGTGCCACGGCGGAGCGGCTATACCAGCAAGCCGACGCGGCGGTGGCGCGGCGGGTTGAAGTGGAGGTTTTGCGTTATGCGGCGTGATTGGGCGCGGTTGGCGGAGGGGGATGTAGTTGGGGGCGGTGATTCGGGAGAAGTTGGATGGGGTGGTTGTTGATGGATGAGTGGCCCGAATTAACTCTGGCTGAAGCTGGTGTGGAACTGATCGACTGCCTTCACAAGACTCCAGGCAAACAATACATCGGCATGCCTTACATTTCAATTCCCGAGATGCGAGGCGGTGAACTTGACCTTACAAATGCGCGAAAGATCAGTCATCAAGACTACGAAGAATGGACCAAGAAAGCAAAGCCAGAAGCTTGTGATGTCGTGCTTTCTCGACGCTGGAAGCCCTGGCGCGGGCGCTGTTCAAGGATTGGTTCGTGGACTTCGGCCCCACCCGCACCAAGGCCGAAGGCGGCGCGCCCTATCTCGCCCCGGAGCTGTGGGATCTCTTCCCCGATGCGCTGGATGATGAGGATAAGCCGGTGGGGTGGGAGAACTCCGAAATCGGCAAAGAAGTTGATGCTGTTGGCGGCGGCACACCCAGCACAAAAATTGAGGAATACTGGGCAGGTGGTGCCTACAACTGGGCAACGCCCAAAGATATGTCCCGCCTGCAAGGCCCTGTGCTGTTCAATACAGAATGACAAATTACCAAGGCTTTATTGCGATGGTCTGCAACAAACGCCTTTCAAACCTCTTCGTTTTCTTTTGGTGTGAGCAGAACCTTGATTACATCAAGGATATTGCAGGTGGTTCGACGTTTGCTGAGATCAGTAAAAAGGTATGGTATTTCGACCCATCCCAATTTTTGTTCCAAAGGAGCAGTGCCTGAGTGCCTTCAATGACCTCACGCAAACACTATAAAGACAGATTGTAAACAACAAGATTGAGAACGAAACCCTCGCCCAAACCCGCGACTTCCTCCTCCCCAAGCTAATGTCCGGCGAAATCCGCCTGCGCGACGCCGAGCGGGCGGTGGAGGCGGTGTTGTGAACCCACGCATGAGGCAACAGCAACCATGACCATCCTGCAAAGCCAAATTAACGATGCTCCCAGACAACTCTGCATCGACCTGCCGCCGGAATCCGAATTGATCGACCGCTATGGCCTTGACGACCCACACATCAACCGATACAGAGGCGCTTCTTATGCCCCAGACGTTATTTGAAATCCCACAATTGAAACAGCTTCTGAAACAAGCCCTGACCGAAACCTTGACGGAACAACGCGACCTGTTGCGCGAGGTCTTTGCCGATGCCTTGGAAGATGTCGCTTTGCTTGATGCCATCCGTGAAGGTGAAGCGACCGAAACTGTTGAACGTGATGCGGTCTTTGCAGTGTTAGAAGAAACATCTTGAATACGCTTTTTCGTAGCAGCTTTGTGCGCGATCTGAAAAAAATTCAGGATCCTGACGTGCTAACAGCCATTCGCGCCGGAATTCTGCACATTGAACAAGCCGAGTCCCTCACCGACCTGAGGAATCTGAGAAAACTCACCGGCAGTGGATCCTATTTCAGACTGCGCGTTGGGGATTATCGTTTGGGTCTAAAAATCGACGACAATCAGGTTGAGTGTGTGCGATGTTTGCATCGCCGCGACATCTATCGCTATTTCCCTTAGCTCGCCTCGTCTGGATTGAACATGGCGTTTCTCACTGAAGCCGACATCGAAGCCGCCCTGCTCGCCGAGCTATCCGCCCTCGGCGACCAGACTACCACCGAAGCCGAGATCGGCCCCGATGGCGACGCCGCCGAACGAACGGTGGAGACGGTGTTGTGACGGCGGTTCTCTACCACGAGGGCGGCTTCCCACCGGTCGAACTCGACTGGCCCCGATTGATTCCGCTCATTGGGCCGGCAAACGCGGCGATCGCTCGCTACGAGGGCGTTCTGCACGGCGTGCCCAACCCGCAAGTCCTGCTCTCGCCGCTGACGACAAACGAGGCTGTTCTCTCCAGTCGCATCGAGGGTACCCAGGCGACGCTGGGCGAGGTGCTGGAATTGGAGGCCGAGGGTGGTCCGCTCGACGAAACCACCCCGAAGCAGGCCGACATTCGCGAGATCCTGAATTATCGCGCCGCGCTCGCGGAGGCCACGCGACTGCTCACTGAATTGCCCCTGTCGCAACGCTTGATCCGCCAGACGCACGAGGTGCTGATGCAAGGGGTGCGCGGGCGGAACAAATCGCCGGGCGAATACCGGCGGGTGCCGAACTGGATCGGGCCGCCCGGATGCGGAATCGAGGATGCGCGCTTCGTTCCCTGTGGCGCGGATCGGGTGTCCGCCGCGATGGACGCCTGGGAGGCTTATATTCATGCCGCGACGCCCGATCTGCTTGTCCAGCTTGCGGTGCTGCACGCGGAATTCGAGGCGATTCATCCCTTCCTCGATGGCAATGGCCGCCTGGGACGGCTGTTGATTCCGCTCTATCTGTACGCGAAACAACTGCTGGTGCGCCCGAGCTTCTATCTGAGCGAGTTTCTCGAGTCGCGGCGCGATCAGTATTACGACCGCCTGCTAGCGGTGTCGCGTGAAGGCGACTGGACCGGCTGGTGCGTGTTTTTTCTGGAGGCGCTGATCGCCCAAGCCGCCGAGAACGAGCGCAAGGCGCGGGCGATCATGGACCTTTACAACAGCCGCAAGGACTGGATTGCCACGGTGACGCGATCCCAGTACGGGGTGCGTGCGCTGGATTGGTTTTTCCTGCGACCGATTTTCAAGGCCTCGGATTTCGCCGCATCGGTTGATATCCCCGCGCCAACCGCCGGGCGCATCCTACGCACGGCACGCGAACAAGGTTTGCTCACCGAGCTGCGACCGGCCAGCGGCCGCCGAGCGGCGGTGCTGATCTTCCCGGAACTGCTCAACCTGGCCGAGGGCAGCGAGGCCTTTTGATGATCATCCATGCACGACAAACGTCGTTGTCAATCAAAAATCGTCAAAAATGATCGACAACATCATTTGGGCATCACCGATGAGCAACAACGCAGGCTCAACCGCGAGACAAAGCGATGGCTTTCTTGACTGAAGCCGACATTGAAGCCGCCCTGCTCACCGAGCTAGCCGCCCTCGGCTACCAGACCACCACCGAAGCCGAGATCGGCCCCGACGGCAGCGCCGCCGAGCGCGAGGCCTTCTCCGATGTCCTGCTACTGGGACGCCTGCAAGCCGCCATTGATCGGCTCAACCCCGATCTCCCACCCGACGCCCGCGCCGAGGCCCAGCGCCAGGTCATCGCCACCGTCGCCCCGTCGCTGATCGAGGAAAACCGCCGCCTGCATGGCCTGATCACCGAAGGCGTCAAGATCGAGTATTACGACAGCGACGGCACCCTGCGCGGCGGGCGCGTGTGGCTGATCGACTTCGACCACCCGGAGCGCAACGATTGGCTCGCGGTGCAGCAATTCACCGTCATCGAGGCTGGCCATAACCGCCGCGCCGATGTGGTGCTCTTCGTCAATGGCCTGCCGCTGGTGGTGTTCGAGCTGAAAAGCCCCAGCAGCGAGCAGGCCAGCATCCACAGTGCCTACCAACAGTTCCAGACCTACAAGGCCGAGATCCCCAGCCTGTTTCGCACCAATGCCGCGCTGATCCTCTCCGACGGCCAGATGGCGCGCATCGGCTCCCTGACCGCCAATGCCGAGCGCTTCATGCGTTGGCGCACCACCGACGGTGAGACCATCGCCCCTGATGGCACGCCGGAGCAACCGGTGCTGGTCCAGGGCGCGCTGGAGCGTCCGCGTCTGCTCGCCCTGCTGCGCGACTTCACCGTCTTCGGGCGCACCGATGCCGGGCCGATCAAGATCCTCGCGGGCTACCATCAGTTCCATGCCGTGCTGCGCGCGATCGCTTCCACCCTGCGCGCGCTGGCGCTGGCCGATCCTGATGCCCGCCCGAATCTTGGCGAAGACCCGGAAGCCTATGGCCTGCCCGGCGTGAAAGGCTACCGCCGTGGCGACCGCCGCATCGGCGTGATCTGGCACACCCAAGGCTCCGGCAAAAGCCTGCTGATGGCCTTCTACGTCGGCCAGTTGGTGCGCCACCCGGCCATGGCCAATCCAACCATCGTGGTCATCACCGACCGCAATGATCTGGATGATCAGCTGTTCGCCACTTTCGTGATGTGCCGCGACCTGCTGCGCCAAACTCCGCAACAGGCCGACAGCCGCGCCGATCTGCGCGCCGCCCCGATTACACACATGCCAACGCGCCTCTGGCGGGGTGATCTTCACCACCATTCAGAAGTTCGCCCCTTCAATGAGCCCCGATGGAAGCCAGCCCCAGCTCGGCCAACTCAGCGACCGCCGCAACATCGTCGTCATCGCCGACGAGGCCCACCGCAGCCAATACGGGCTCAAGGCCAAGGTGGACAGCAAGACGGGCGCGGTCGGCTACGGCTTCGCCAAACACCTGCGCGATGCCCTGCCCAATGCGTCCTTCATCGGCTTCACCGGCACCCCGATCGAAGCCGAGGACGTGAATACCCCGGCGCTGTTCGGCCACTACATCGACATCTACGACATCAGCCGCGCGGTCGAAGACGGCGCCACGGTGCCGATCTACTACGAAAGCCGCCTGGCGCGCATCGCGCTGCCCGAGGACAAGAAACCCGCGCTGGATGAGGAACTGGATGATCTGACTGATGAGGCCGACGATGATCGCGTCGAGGAACAGCTCAAGCGCAAATGGTCGCGCATCGAGGCCCTGGTCGGCGCCGAGGACCGCATCAACCGCATCGCCGCCGATCTCGTCGAGCACTTCGAGCGCCGCCTCGAAGCCCTCGACGGCAAGGCCATGATCGTCTGCATGAGCCGGCGCATCTGTGTCGCCATGTATGAAGCCATCGTCGCCCTGCGCCCCGACTGGCACAGCGACGCCGAAGACCAGGGCGCGATCAAGATCGTGATGACCGGCTCCGCCGCCGACCCCGCGCACTGGCAAGCCTACATTGGCAACAAAGCCCAGCGCGAACGCCTCACCGCCCGCGCCAAGAATCCCAGCGATCCGCTCAAGCTGGTGATCGTGCGGGATATGTGGCTGACCGGCTTCGACGCTCCCGCGCTGCACACCCTCTATGTCGACATGCCCATGCGTGGCCATGGACTGATGCAGGCCATCGCCCGGGTCAACCGCGTCTTCCGCGACAAACCCGCCGGGCTGGTGTTCGATTACATCGGCATCGCCCAGCGCCTGAAAGAAGCCCTCGGCCAATACTCGCCCTCGGATCGCGAGCGCACCGGCGTGGATACCGCCGAGGCCGTGGCGGTGATGCTGGAGAAGTTCGAGATCGTGCAGGCCCAATTTCATGGTTTCAATTTTTATGGCTCCGACGATCAGGCCGCGCTGACCGGCACCCCAAACAACGCCTGGCGCTCATGGGTCAGGCCATCGAGTGGATACTGAGCAAACAGCAGCAAGCCGCCGCCCGGGAAATCGACGCCACCGCCAAGAAGCGCATCCACCGCCGCTTTCAGGATGCCGTGCTGCAACTGTCCAAAGCCTATGCGCTCGCCTCCGCCAGCGAGGAGGCCAAGGCCATCCGCGACGAGGTCGGCTTCTTCCAGGCCATCCGCGCCTCCCTGGTCAAATCCACCACCGGCCCGGGGCCGGGCAGCGCCGAGCGCGACGCGGCGATTGCCCAACTGATCGACCGCTCGGTGGTCTCCACCGAGATCGTCGACATCCTCGGTGCCGCTGGCATCAGTTCGCCTGACATCTCCATCCTGTCCGATGAGTTCCTCGCCGAGATCGCCCAGACCGAACAGAAGAACCTGGCGCTGGAGGCCCTGCGCAAACTGCTGAATGATCAGGTGCGCTCACGCAGCAAAAGCAACGTCACCGAAAGCCGCAAGTTCTCCGAGCGCCTGGAAGACGCCATCGCCCGCTATCACACCAACGCCATCAGCACCGTCGAGGTGCTGCAAGCACTCATCGACCTGGCCAAGGATGTCCGCGCGGCACAAGCGCGTGGCGAGGAGGAAGGGCTCAGCCAGGATGAACTGGCCTTCTACGGGCGTCCTGGTAACAATGGTCGTGAGTTTCCCAAAAACCAAAGGAGCAGGCCGTAACGCAAGTGGACCTTGATGAAGGCTCGTGAACAAAGGTTGGATACGCCAACCCTTTGTTCAGACAGCGAAAGTCGTTGGGTGGCCACTGGACGAACGGAGGTGGTGGTCATCGTCTCTCGCGGTAGCATGGGCGGCCAACGGATAAGCCGAGACTAACGTGCTGGCAGCCTGCTCTCTACTCTAAAAAAAAGAGTATCGTCTGCTGGACCCTGCACTGCGAAACCTGATCTCTCCCGCTCTTTCCCATCAGTGCCACTCACTCTTAGCCATATACTCTTCGGTCGCTGACCTGCGGATTATGGACTATACTCAAAAAGGTTCAACGTCACGTCGTCGCTGTCGTAACACTCCTTATCAGTGTCACCCCAGCAAGCACAGGCGTTACGAATATTTGGTTCTGTTCCTTGCCAGCCGGCAACAGTCGTAGTGAGTCCGACATGGTCGATGTTCCTCCGGCACCCCTCTCCACCGTTGCCGATGCAACCCTTCTTGAGCAGACCGTCATCCGTGTCCTGCTCACCCACACCTACCCGATTGTATTGCATGGTCTTCAGGCGCTGCTACAAGCCCAGCAGCAGTTTCAGGTTGTTGACCGTCGGATGACGGCTCAAGGTCTGATGGAGGCCGTGCGCCGGCATCGCCCGGATATTCTACTGATGGACTGGCAACTCAAGGACGGCTGAGGGCCCGCGCCAGTTGTTCGTCCCCATTAAAAGCGTTGAACAGCAAGATGTCCAGGGCGTCCACCGCATCCGCTCAATGGTCATTGATCAGCGCACGGCGCTGGTCAATCAGATCCGGGGATTGTTGGCCGAATTTGGGATTGTGATTGCGCAGGGACGCGCTGAACTCATGCGCCGTCTGCCCGAAATCCTTGAAGACGCAGGGAATGGATTCAGTGAGCGGTTTCGCGCTGAATTGAACGGTCTCCTTGAGGAATTGCGCCACATGGATACGCGGATCGCTCACTACGATGCACAGATCAAAACGGAGGCCGAGACAAATGCTTCAGCACAGCTGTTGATGTCGATCCCCGGCATCGGGCCGCTGGTGGCCACCGCCTTAATCGCCACCTTGGGCGACAATTGGGGGCTGTTCAACAATGGCCGCGCGCTGGCCGCCTGGCTGGGGCTGGTGCCGCGACAGCACTCCACCGGTGGGAAACCACGTCTGTTAGGGATCAGCAAGCGCGGTGATGTGTACATGCGCAAACTGCTGATCAACGGGGCGCGTGCCCCTGATCTGAACAATGGGCGCTGGGTTGAGAACAAAGACGACGCCCTCAGTCATAGGGCGCGCGGTCTCAAGCAACGCCGTCATGCCAATGTCGCCGTGGTTGCGATGGCCGCTTGTTCTCATCGGGGGCTCGTGCGCATCGCCTGGGCGGTGATGACCACCGGGAAAGCATTCGATGCCGAACGCGGCGCATTAGCGAAGCCTGCAGCTGTTACTGCGTAACGCCTATCGGCCACGAACCATTCCGATTAACCCGCCGATAGGGCATCAACCGAGTTCCACACCACGAGTTGCGAAGAGAGAAAGTCACTGTAATGGCATGAAAGGTACGACCGCCGCGCTGAAAACCTGAAGGGGACAGCAGCCAGCTTAAGCTGAGACTGATAGTCTGATTGAGGACGGCGAGGTACGCGAATTCCATTAGGGCACGGGGACCGCAATGCGTCCCGACATCGATGCCGGATAGTTGGCCGCAACGTTTCCTTCTGCTAATGGCGATTTTCCTCTTGCATCGCGGGGCGGACCATATATGTCCCCGGAACTCGTCCCGGTTTTTCCCTGGGTTACGGGATTAACTCCAAGCGGCGTTCAATTTGTTGAATCCGCTCAATCACCTGATCAATGCGTATCTGTTGGAGGGCAGTATCGGCCATTGTTTCCGCTTAATCACGTTTTACAGCAGCCATGGCGACTTCGAGCGTACTCAGACGATATTTGACATCTTTGAATTCAGTGTGCATCTCAATACGTAAGGTTTGGATTTCGGAGCGTAATGCCCGCAAGTGCTCTAGCACCAAATTGTCGACATTCTCGGTCATCGGCGGTCACTCCCAAACAGGTTACGTATCAGCCAAGCATAACACAGCCCCCAAAAAAACCCGAGGCGCGAACCTCGGGGACTGGGTGTAAAACATCCGGTCAGGCAGAATCTGTCAGGGGCTAGGCGTCCTTGCCTGGGTGGCAAAAAATAAATCGCGCCTTTGATTTTGGATAGTGGGAGTCTGTAGTCAGGCGGGATCAGTCAGGGGAATTAAGTACACTATTGTCCCCAAAACTGCCGTCCGTGCCCTTCAGGTCAGGGGTGCTCAAAAATTAATTCGAGCCTGGCCGTTCGCAGTAACCCCTTGGTCGAGGGAAGGGACCCTACTTTGTTCACGCAACCAACGAGTGGAGGATCAGGGGATTGCCATGTCGCTAACAACCCCGGAGAAGATCAGGACACTACAGAGGAAGCTATCCGCCTTGTGCCAAGCAAGAACCTGGCTACCGCTTCCATGCGCTCTATTGCCTTGATGTACCGGGAGGACATCCTCCGTCACGCCTGGAATCTTGTCCGGTCAAATGGAGGCAGCCCTGGCATTGACGGGGTAAGCTTCGAGATGATCGAGCAAGGCGAAGGGGTAGAAGGGTTCCTGAAGGGCATCGCAGAGGAACTGCAAGAGAAACGCTACTGTGCCCAACCGGTACGGCGGGTGATGATTCCCAAAGGAGATGGCCGCGAGCGGCCGCTGGGGATACCCACCATCCGCGACCGTGTTGTGCAAATGGCGGTTAAGCTGGTCATCGAGCCGATCTTCGAGGCGGACTTTACGCCGCACTCCTACGGGTTTCGACCCAAACGCTCGGCGCACGATACCATCGACGACATTGCCAACGCACTCTGGGCCGGTCACACCCAAGTGATTGACGCTGATCTGTCGAGCGACTTCGACACCATTCCCCACGCCAACCTCATGGCGGTGGTCGCTGAACGCATGGTCGATGGAGCCATCCTGGCGCTCCTGAAACAGTGGCTGAAGGCCCCCGTCATTGGCGTGAATGATCAAGGAAAACGCATGACCGTCGGTGGAGGGAAAGGCAACCGGGTTGGAACACCAAAAGGTGGTGTAATATCCCCTCTGTTGTCGAATCTCTACCTGCACTTGCTGGATCGTATTTGGGATCGACATCGGCTGAAACAGAAGCTGGGCGCGCACATTGTCCGTTATGCGGATGATTTTGTCGTGCTCTGCAAGCAGGGTGTGGAAGAGCCGCTGAAGGTCGTCCGCCACGTCGTGGATCGACTGGGTTTGACGCTCAATGAGACGCCCGATTGAGATCAGGCCCATGTGGTGGATGCCAAGGAATCGGGCTTCAACTTTCTGGGCTTTACGCTCCAGATGAGCCGAGGCGCCAAGACCGGCAAATGGTACCTGAACGTGCGCCCGTCGGACAAAGCTGTGGGAAAAATCATGGCAAAAGTGACGGACTTAACACGACGAGAACTGACCTGTATCCCGCTGGACGATGTGGTGGGGAGTGTCAACCGCAGCCTGAGAGGCTGGGCGGGCTACTTCCATTTCCGCAATTCCAGTCTGGCGATGAGTAAGGTCAGAAACCACGCCGAACAGCGGCTGCGAATCCACTTGCGAAAGCGACATAAGGTCAAGAACTGGAAGGCAGGCCATGCCAAATTCCCGTCTCGCGACCTCTATGACCGCCATGGACTGCACAAGCTCCCTAAGGTGCCCGGCTGGAAGACGGTGCATGCCTTGGTGTGAAGAGCATCGGAAAGCCGTGTGCGGGAAAATCGCATGCACGGTATGATGAGGGAGGGCTGGGAGTCATCGCTACGCCTCGGCTATAAGGCACCGCCAAAGCGGCGGAAAACAGATGAGCTAAAGCGAGTGATGACAACATGCTCTCTACTCTACCCTTTAACCGACCCCTTTAACCATTCGGAGAGTAAGCCGGGAACTTGTCCGCGTTTAGGTCAAGGTTTGTTTTCTCTGTTTCCGCCTGGTTTCCCGGCGGTGCCACAATATTATGACCATGCGCAGCTTTGTTACCCGGCTCCTCGCAGAACCGGACTTGGAGTGTTACAGCATCCGGCTCCCAGTCTGAGTCATCCACCAAGGGACGGGGTAAAGGTTGTGGCGAATTTCTGCCTTGGGCAGGAGGCGGCGTATGTAGGCCGAGAATTGCTTCCAGTTAAGCGAGCGCTTCTGGCTTCGCCTGTTTAGCCACGTAAACAGCAGCCGTTGGGCAAAGTAGATGTAGCTCGACAGCCCGCGACTGTTACCGCTGACACCATAGTACTGAATGTGTCCTTGCAGATGCCTCGCAAGAAACGCCACCATGGCGTTCCCTCCCTCAGTACGCATCTCCCGCAGGCGGTCGTTGAGGGCCTTGAGCTTCTTGCGCAGGCGCTTGCCGTCGGTTTTGCGACCAACAACGAAGCGCCCCGTCCGACTCCGACCCACATAATGGGTGAAGCCGAGGAAGCTGAAGGTGCGTGGTCCTTGGTATTGCACCCGCGAGCGTCCAAGCCCTCTTGATGTCAACAGGGCACTGCCAACTTGCAGCAGCGCCGTCTTGCTCGGCTCGATCTCCAGATCGAACTCGGCCAAGCGCTTTTGCATTTCGGTGAGAAAGGCGCGGGCGTCGACCTCGTGCGTGAAGCAGGCCACATAGTCATCGGCGTAGCGAATCAGGTAGGCCTTGCCCGCGCACTGCTTTGCAAAACGCTTCTCGAACCAAAGGTCGAGCACGTAGTGCAGGTAGATATTACTCAGTACGGGCGAGACCAATCCGCCTTGCGGCGTCCCTTCGACGCTGGCTGCAAATACGCCATCTTCCATGATGCCGGCTTTCAGAAACCGCTCGATGATCCGTGGAAGGTTCGGATCGCCGATGCGATGTTCTAGAAAGCGCAGCAGGTGGGCATGGGAGACGTGGTCGAAGAAGCCTTTGATGTCAGCTTCAACCACCCCGCAACGTCCGTTCGTTGGTGATGACCTCCGCGACCCGACGTAGCGCATCATGCGCACTGCGCCCAGGGCGAAAGCCATAGGAGCAGTCCAGAAACTCCGGCTCCCAGATGGCCTGCAAGATTTGGCTGAGGCGATCCTGCACCAGACGGTCTTCAAAACTCGGAACACCCAGCGGACGCATGCGTCCGTCCCCTTTCGGGATGTAGGTTCGCCGCACCGGTTGCGGCCGATAGCCCAGTCGGCGTATCCGTGCCGACAAGTCCTCCAAGCGAGCCAATAGGCCCTTGGCATAGTCCTCCTTTCTTACCCCATCAACTCCGGGCGCCCTGTGCCCAATCGGGGCGTCCGTCTTGGCGTCCGAAGCTCATCAAGCAACCCCTCGGGATCAAACAACAACCCCATCAGGGAGGTGAACCGCGTGCGCAGTTCCTCGCGCGCCTTCAGTGTGAAACGTTTCAGTTTGGTTGTCACGCTCTTAGTCCTCTCAGCGTAGGGACGTGTGTCACTGTCACGTTATCTCAGACCGCCACCCCTTATGCTCGACCCGCATTACCGGGCGTCATCGCTCTTACGAGTGGCTCCGACTTCCGTGCACCACCGCCGGCGTCCTCGCTTTTTACACTTGTTCGCCGGTGCCCGCCTCCAGCGGACCGATGCACGGATCTCCCTGGTTACCACGTGCTCTCAATATAAGGCTCGACACGGCCTCGGACCCCGGGGAGTATCCATGCCACTGACCAGTGACGCGACATGCATTGTTGCCTGCCGGGGGGCCAAACCCGTCGGCACTCTCCAACGTAATTTTCGGGGCTCTACACCTTCAGGGTCGGCTTCACCCGTTACCTTTGCACCTCGCCTGTTTTCACGCCTACGCATCGTCGCGTCAGTTACCCTTCGCGCCGCAAGACTTGATACTGGGCTCGCGGCTCACGATGACCCAGGCGGGACTCTAACCCGCTAGAACACGCGGCCTTGCCAGGCCGCACTGACCCCTTTAACCATTTAGTGATCCCGGCGCTGCTTGGCCAACCAGGCTTCGATGGTGGCAGGATCAAGCCCTTTGAGACGATCCTCGGGATCAAGCCCTTTGAGACGATCCTCAGGATCAAGCCCTTTGAGACGATCTTCGGGATCAAGCCCCTTGAGACGATCCTCGGGAGCGTAACATTGGAGGACTTCTTCAGGATCGAGTTCGCTTAGCGCGCCCCTGAGCCATTCGCGGGCATCGCGGTGCATGTCTTCTTGTGTGTAGGCCATGTATCCTTCTCCCAGGCGAAAATACCCAATGAGATTGTGCAGGTGAATCCCGATGTCGCTGTGCGAGCGATAACTGGCAAAGGCCGCGCGCCACTGTGCTTCATCCGTGGCGAACAGGCCCCAGGGGGCGTTGCGCGGGTGGGGTTCGAGTTGGTTAATCACCACCAGGCGCATGTCGCGGGTGCCAAAGCGCAGGTGATAGATTCCCGCTTTCTCGGTCTTTTGACAACTGCCGGATCGCAATTGTTTGACCAGTTGGCGCGGAAAGCGGGTGGCGATGGCGTAGCAGCGGAAGTCCTCAGCCGGTAATAGCCGGTAGGCTTCCTTGGGCTCCTCCAGCGGTTGGTCTTTGCCTGACTGGCGCTTGCGCAGGGCGCGCAGGGAGGCGACTTTGCGGTAGGTGACGGAATGACTCAGCAGTTCTTCGGCAAACCAGGCGCTGAAGGGCTCGTCGGCGGCTTTGAAGCTCAGCAGGTTGTGCTTGGTCAGGTCTTCCAGTCCATCCGGGCAGTCGTCGGCGGGTCTGCTTGTTGCCTGCGGGGATTGCCCCTGTTCGATGATAAGCACATCCAGGCGCTGGCTACGCAGGGCGAGTTCTTCTTCAGTGCTGACCTGATAGGGCAAACCGATCAGGGCATCGGCTAGGGCTTGGCCGAGAAGTTTGTGCCAGGGGATGCGTTGGTCGCGGCGCATGGTAGCAGTTTAGTCGATCTGCCGGGGGGTGGGGGAGGCGATGGCGTGGTGATGGTTGGCTGCCACAGGAAAAACTCGCGAGGCGCGAACCCAGGGGCTGGATGGTGGGGCCAGCGGTCAGGAGGGATCAGTGTGAGGAATTGAGTCTATGTCCCCGGGATTGCGAAAATTAATTCGATCCTGCCCCCTTTGCTTCTGATTCAGTAAACTGTCACCAGAACTCAGAACTCAGAACTCAGAACTCAGAACTCAGAACTCAGAACTTATTCCGGGGGCTGGATGGTGGGAGCCGTGGTCAGGCGGGATCAGTCAGGGGTATTGAGTATGTCCCCGGAACTCCCCGACGCAGTTGGGCCCAGAACTGCAGGCAGAATGAACGGGAGCAAAGTTGGAAGTGGGTGCGGGCGTCCTTGCCCTTCAGGTCAGGAGTTCTGGGCTTGGCCGGAGCCGCGCTTAATGTATATACTGAATATACTCCGACACCATGGAATCAGACCGATGCAAACCCGTATTTTCAAAAGTGGCAATTCCCTAGCCGTGCGTATTCCCAAAGAACTTGCATTTGCAGACAACGTCCAGGAAGTGATGATTGAACGCATTGGAACCGCGCTCGTCCTCAGACCGACGGAAGCTCAGTCCCTTGCAGACATCATGGATATTTGTACCATGTTTACGCCAGACTTCATGTCTGATGGGCGCGCGCCCTCGCCAGAAACGGACAGAGATTGGGGTACTTTTGGAAAAGCAGCAGAGCAGCCATGAGGTATTTACTCGATACCAATATCTGTATCTACATTATGCAACATCAGTCGGCATCGGTGGCCGCTCGCTTCGAGACATTAAAACGGGGCGATGTTGGCATGTCGATTATCACCTATGCCGAGCTTCGAGCCGGCATCGAGAAAAACGCTGATACCAAGGCTCACAATGAAAAAGCATTAGAGCTTTTCGAGCAGCGTGTTCCATACTTGCCTTTTAGTCAAGCCGCTGCCAACGCATACGGCGTACTGCGCGCCGCCGTTCCTGATCGAAGGCGCAATGCCATGGATCGCTTAATTGCTGCACACGCATTGAGCATTCAAGCCATATTGGTAACCAATAACGAGTTGGACTTTGAAGATTACCCAGGCCTCGTTGTTGAAAACTGGGTAACCGATTAAGCCGCCAGCGCACCGCGATAACTTTATGATCGAGGCATTTAGGCTGCTTAGCAGGCGCCGCGACTGGTGGGTGTCTCGAAAATTAAATCGAACCCGACCCCATTAATTCGCACAATATGAGCACACAAAAAAGCCCCGAGGTGCGAACCCCGGGGCTGGATAGTGGGAGTCAGTAGTCAAGCGGGATCAGTCAGGGGGAATTAAGAACACTGTCCCCGGAACTCCTGCCCTGCTTGGCCAACCAGGCTTCGATGGTGGCAGGATCAAGCCCTTTGAGACGATCCTCGGGATCAAGCCCCTTGAGACGATCCTCGGGATCAAGCCCCCTGAGACGATCCTCGGGATCAAGCCCTTTGAGACGATCCTCGGGATCAAGCCCCTTGAGACGATCCTCGGGAGCGTAACATTGGAGGACTTCTTCAGGGTCGAGTTCGCTCAGTGCGCCCTTGAGCCATTCGCGGGCATCGCGGTGCATGTCTTCTTGTGTGTAGGCCATGTATCCTTCTCCCAGGCGAAAATACCCAATGAGATTGTGCAGGTGAATGCCGATGTCGCTGTGCGAGCGATAGTTGGCATAGGCCGCGCGCCACTGTGTTTCATCCGTGGCGAACAGGCCCCAGGGCGCGTTGCGCGGGTGGCGTTCGAGTTGGTTGATCACTACCAGGCGCAGGTCGCGGGTGCCAAAGCGCAGGTGATAGATTCCCGCTTTCTCGGTCTTTTGACAACTGCCCGGTCGCGGTTGTTTGACCAGTTGGCGCGGAAAGCGGGTGGCGATGGCGTAGCAGCGGAAGTCCTCGGCCGGTAACAGCCGGTAGCCTTCCTTGGGCTCCTCCAGCGGTTGGTCTTTGCCTGACTGGCGTTTGCCCAGGGCGCGCAGGGAGGCGACTTTGCGATAGGTGACGGAGTGACTGAGCAATTCTTCGGCAAACCAGGCGCTGAAGGGCGCATCGGCGGCTTTGAAGCTCAGCAGGTTGTGCTTGGTCAGGTCTTCCAGTCCATCCGGGCTGTCGTCGGCGGGTCTGCTGGTTGTCTCCGGGGATTGCCCCTGTTCGATGATGAGCACATCGAGGCGCTGACTGCGCAGGGCAAGTTCTTCTTCGGTGCTGACCTGATAGCGCAAACCGATCAGGGCATCGGCCTGGGCAAGGCCTAAGGAGTTTGTGCCAGGGGATGCGTTGGTCGCGGCGGCGCATGGTAGCAGTTTAGTCGATCTGCCGGGGGGGGTGGGGGAGGCGATGGCGTGGTGATGGTTGGCTGCCACAGGAAAAACTCGCGAGGCGCGAACCCAGGGGCTGGATGGTGGGGTCAGCGGTCAGGAGGGATCAGTGTGAGGAATTGAGTCTATGTCCCGGGGATGGCGAAAATTAATTCTACCCTGCCCCCTTTGCTTCTGCTTTGCTTCTGATTCAGTAAACTGTCACCAGAACTCGGTCACCAGAACTCGCATTTTGCGCCGCCGCGCGTCAGTGCCGGTCCTCGCCCCCAAGTAAATCCTCCGCGCTGGTGGCATCGAAAATGCCGTCCAGCCAGGTCTCGACCTGTGCCTCGGAATCGTCGGAGATGATGCGTTGCGCCGCCCAGGCGTTGACTGACGCGCGCCATAGGCCTCAGTGGAAGATGGTCTCGGGGGTCTCGGCGCTGAGGATGCGACCCAGCCAAGTGTCGAGTTGCTCAAGCTCGGCCTGCTCGATGCGCTCGCGGTGCGTTTGCACGGCCTCGGGGCCGAATTTTAAATCAAGCTGACGCAGCAATGTCCTGGCCTCGCCCTGCTGCACTCCCAGCTCCATCCCCTTCTCAATTCCGGCTTGCTCAAACGTGGTGACATAAGGCATTTGGCGTTGCTCCTCGTAGGCATAGAGTTCTTGGCGAAATTCCGCCTCCAGCGCCGCGGGCAGGCGGATCATCCAGTCGATAAGGCGTAACACCTCTTCAATGAGCGCGCGCTCGTGGCCGCGCTCGTACATCAGGCGCATCAAACGGAATTTCCAGCGTTTCAGTGTCTCGGCATCGTCGGTGACCTTGGCCTGAATTTGCGCCATGACCACCAAGGCAAAAACATTGTCGCTGGCTTCCATCTCGGCCCAGCGCTCGGGGCTGGTGTAGTCGAGCAGTTTGACCATGGGGAAGCGAAAGACGATCCCGCAGCCCCAGCGGGCGTGGCGAAATGACTTCGGGCGAAAGCGGGGGCTGGTGTCGGTCAGGACCGCGAGGCTGACGACATCTGTGTTGTAACGATCCCGCAGGCGGGTCTGGTAGAGAAACATCCGTGCGCCAAAGTCGCCCTCGGGGTCGCCTTGGACTTCGACATGGATCAGCACATAAAGATCGCTGCCGTCTTTGGCGCGCACCCGAACCAGTTTATCGGCATGGCGGCGGCCGCGCGGGCTGTTGCCGCCGATCTGTTGGAGTTCTTTGTCAAGAAACTCTGGCGCCACGCGCCAGTCGATCTGGTCATGGATGGCCGGGAACAGCAGCGCGAGAAACTCTGGAAAGAACCGCTCCAGCGCTTCTTTCCAGGGGCTGTCGTAGTCGGCTTTGTCGCTGGTGTCGCTGGCTTGGGTGTCGGCTCTCATGGGGGGCGAGTGTAGCCGATTTGGTGGCCGAGAGGGGAGCAGCCGAGCCACGAGCCCCGCCAATCCAAACGCAAAAAACCCCGCCCCGATGGTTCGGGAGCGGGGTTGGAAAGGGGTTTTGGGCGTCATTGCCTATCTGATCCGGAGTGCCGGGCTTGGCTTGCGCTTCGCCGGGCAATGCCTCGAGAATAAATCGATCCCTTTAACCCTTTAACCGAGCAGTCAGAGGGATGGGCAATCCGCGCTTAGTGATCCCAGCGCTGCTTGGCCAACCAGGCTTCGATGGTGGCAGGATCAAGCCCCCTGAGACGATCCTCGGGATCAAGCCCTTTGAGACGATCCTCGGGATCAAGCCCCTTGAGACGATCCTCGGGAGCGTAACATTGGAGGACTTCTTCAGGGTCGAGTTCGCTCAGTGCGCCCTTGAGCCATTCGCGGGCATCGCGGTGCATGTCTTCTTGCGTGTAGGCCATGTGTCCTTCTCCCAGGCGAAAATACCCAATGAGATTGTGCAGGTGAATGCCGATGTCGCTGTGCGAGCGATAGTTGGCATAGGCCGCGCGCCACTGTGTTTCATCCGTGGCGAACAGGCCCCAGGGCGCGTTGCGCGGGTGGCGTTCGAGTTGGTTGATCACTACCAGGCGCAGGTCGCGGGTGCCAAAGCGCAGGTGATAGATTCCCGCTTTCTCGGTCTTTTGACAACTGCCCGGTCGCGGTTGTTTGACCAGTTGGCGCGGAAAGCGGGTGGCGATGGCGTAGCAGCGGAAGTCCTCGGCCGGTAACAGCCGGTAGCCTTCCTTGGGCTCCTCCAGCGGTTGGTCTTTGCCTGACTGGCGTTTGCCCAGGGCGCGCAGGGAGGCGACTTTGCGATAGGTGACGGAGTGACTGAGCAATTCTTCGGCAAACCAGGCGCTGAAGGGCGCATCGGCGGCTTTGAAGCTCAGCAGGTTGTGCTTGGTCAGGTCTTCCAGTCCATCCGGGCTGTCGTCGGCGGGTCTGCTGGTTGTCTCCGGGGATTGCCCCTGTTCGATGATGAGCACATCGAGGCGCTGACTGCGCAGGGCAAGTTCTTCTTCGGTGCTGACCTGATAGCGCAAACCGATCAGGGCATCGGCCTGGGCAAGGCCTAAGGAGTTTGTGCCAGGGGATGCGTTGGTCGCGGCGGCGCATGGTAGCAGTTTAGTCGATCTGCCGGGGGGGGTGGGGGAGGCGATGGCGTGGTGATGGTTGGCTGCCACAGGAAAAACTCGCGAGGCGCGAACCCAGGGGCTAGATGGTGGGGCCAGCGGTCTGGAGGGATCAGTGTGAGGAATTGAGCCCCCATAATTCCGATTTTCCTCTTGCATCGCGGGGCGGACCATATATGGCCACATTAATTGCCATTCGATCCTGCCCCCTTTTGCTCCTCTGACCCCTTTTGCTCCTTTTGCTCGCCTTTTGCTCCTTTTGCTCGCCTTTTGCTCCTTTTGCTCGCCTTTTGCTCGCTTCCGCGCGTCAGTGCCGGTCCTCGCCTCCGAGCAAATCCTCAACGCTGGTGACATCAAAAATGCCATCGAGCCAGGTTTCAAGCTGCGCCTCGGAGGCGGCGGCGATCCGCCGCTCGACCCAGGGTTGCAGCGAGCCGAAGCGCCGGGTCAGTTGCCGATGCAATGTTGTGGCTTTGCCCTCCGCTTTGCCCTCCGCTTTGCCCTTCTCCTCGCCATCCGCCAATCCCTCGGCATAAATCGATTGATACGCCTTGGTTTCTTGGATCGGGGTGATCAGGTTCAACATGGCCCAAATCTCCTTTGCTGACTTGTCTTTGTAGCGCTCAAAAAACCAAAACTCCATGACGTCCGACAGCGTCGCGCGGATCTCGTCTCCCAGCGGCGCTTGTTGGATGCTCTGCCAGAGCGCCGGGGCGCGCTCGGCCAGTTCGGCGTCACGCTCGATCACCAGCGGGGCGAATACCGCCACAAAGGGGTTGTGCGGTTCGCGATCAAGCAACGCGCGCAGGAAGCTGTCGAGGGCAACACAGTGAATGGGCGAGCCTGGCGCATGGACCCAGCGTGGGTGTTTCGGGATGTCGGCGGCATGGAGAAACACGGCGATGCCGACCACTTCCCGCTCTGGATGCTCCTCGCCGTAGAGGCCGACTTTGCTGCTCAGATTGTACAGCGCCTTGGCCGACGGCTGGGCTTGGAATTCGACCACATAGGTCGGCCCCGGGTGATGAATGGGTTCAAGCAGACCATCGATCCGACGCTCGATGGTTTTGAGCGTCAGCGAGCAGGCGGTATAGGGGCCTTGGAGCTCCAGGCCGCCGGTGAGGACCCGGAAGGCTTCGGGACCGCTGCGCAGAAAAAGATAAATCGGGTGGTCGGTCTTCATCGCGGGCCGGGCGGGGTATATCGGTGTCGGCTGTGATGGGCGGAGTTTAGCCGATTGGGTGGCGAGATTGGGAAGGGCTTTAGGTCGCGAACAGTGCCTCATGCGCTGACCCACGCGCCAAAAACCCCGCCCCGAGGGATCGAGAGTGGGGTTGGATGAGGGTCTCGGGCATCCGTGCCCGTTCAGTCAAGCCGGGTTCGGGCTGCGCTTCACTCGGTCGGTGGCTCGACATGAATTCAAGCCTCGCACCATTTGCTCCTCATGCGGCAAAGGTCACCTGAATCGGCTCGATTGGTGGCTCGCCCTGTTCGATACGCTCGGCCATTACCCGCAAGGCCAGCGCCTCGGCGCGCGCCACAGCCTCTTCGCGCGTCTGGCCATATTGCATCGCGCCCGGAATGTCGATGACCTCAGCCAACCAACGACCATCGCTTTCTCGTTCAGTTTGCACGGTCATTTGCATTGCCATTAACTCCTATTCAAGCCTCTCGAGTGTGTTTGTTCTCTTGGTTGAAGTTTGGCCGATTCTAGGGTTCAGCGTTCGGGTGTGACCGTCTTTAGCCGCGAACAGCGCGCCCTGCCTTGCCAACCAAACACGAAAAACCCCGCCCCGTATAAACGGGAGCGGGGTTGGAAGTGGGTGCGTACGTCCGTGACCTTCAGGTCAGGAGAACTGAAAATTAATTCGAGCCTGGCCCCATTTGGCCGATTCGACCCTGCCCCCTTTGCTTCTGATTCAGTAAACTGTCACCAGAACTCCATGACCGCCGGTTTGGCATGGCCCGGTCGCCGAAGGGCGGCGCCGAGACCATGGAGTAACTGCCACCGGAACTCAACAAAAAAACGTGGTCTGTCCCGGTTTTCCCCAAAAAAACGTGGTCTGTCCCGGTTTTCCCCCTTGCATCGCGGGGCGGACCATATATGTCCCCGGAACTGTCCCTGGAACTCCACCCTTTGTCTTCCAATCCGCCGCACCTTGGACTAAACTGCAACGCATCCTTGAAGCATTTCAACCGCACTGCATTTGGGCGCGAAATGAGCTTTCAGGTCAACTACGCGCGGCTGCAAATCCCCTGGTAAAATCACCCGTTGCGGAACAGCCCCACCGGTAACACAGAGAACGGCACATGGCTCTGGCTCAGCAAGACCTGCAACAAATCGGCGAGTACGTCAAAGACCACATTAGTGAGTGGATTGCTGAGCAAAGCCTTGGCAAACCGCCGGTGGTCTATGAGATCGAACTGCGCGAGCGCATGGTGCGCGTCGAGGAAGAACTCAAGCACCAACGCGAGCTGATGCGCGAAGGCTTTGACCAAATCAACAAGCGCTTCGAGCAAGTCGACAAGCGCTTAGACTTGATGAAAGCCGACATGGACAAGCGCTTCGAGCAAGTCGACAAGCGCTTCGACGAGATGATCAAACGCCATGACAAACACTTCATGTGGCTTGTCGGATTCATGGCCACTGGCGTTGGTCTGGTCATCACCGCGATACGCTATCTCTAAACCTCCGCCCCCTCGGGTGCCCAGCTCGGGGCCAACAATCTAAAAGCAGTCAACCCCAAGTTCAACCCATCCAGCTGAGCAAACACCTGCGCAACCGCGCCCCAGGCTCCGCTCATGCTCAGAGATAAACATGAAAAACCCCGCATCGAGAGCTCGGGTGCGGGGTTGGATGGGAGTTTGTGCGTCCGTGCTCTTCATCAGGGTCAAGGGTGCCGGGCTTGGTAAGTGCCGCAGCCGGTGGGCGGCTCGAAAATTAATTCGATCCTGACCCCTTTTGCTCACTTTTGCTCAATTCAATTTTCGGGGCTCTACACCTTCAGGGTCGGCTTCACCCGTTACCTTTGCACCTCGCCTGTTTTCACGCCTACGCATCGTCGCGTCAGTTACCCTTCGCGCCGCAAGGCTTGATACTGGGCTCGCGGCTCACGATTACCCAGGCGGGACTCTAACCCGCTAGAACACGCGGCCTTGCCAGGCCGCACTGACCCCATTAATTCCTAATTCCCCTGCAAGACAACACAAAATGCTCCTGAACAGTAAACTTTGGAGGCTGGAAGCGCAATTCCTGCTAGACTAAACCAGGAGTAACGAGAAAATCTGCTGGTCGCGATACGTTGCCTACACCGGGTCTTGTGTAGACACGATGCTGCGAGCACAACATCGAGTGGTGGCGAATGAAAAAATTCACCCAACCAGCGCCGCTGCACCTGCGCTGCTATGCCGAACAGCAAGCTCCCCGAATGTGGGTCGCTGTATGCATTGATCTTTGCCTGGCCGCCCAAGGCGAGAGCGCTCAGGACGCCAGATGCAAGCTCGACGTGCAGATCGACAGCTATATTGAGGAGGCCAACACCGTTGATCGCGCTTATTACGATCAACTGGTCCCACGCATGGCCCCATGGCGGCAGCGACTGAAGTATTACTTGATCCATTTGCGCCTTGCCGGCTTCTTACTGCGTCACCAGGCGTGCGATTTCGCGCGCAGCGCACAGCCGTCGGTGGCACCCCACCACGCATGAGTCGCTGGCCGAATCTAAGTTGCGCGGAGGTGAAGCGCGCACTGAAGGCACTCGGTTTCTCTCCTGCCAAACGCACTGGCACCTCGCACGAACAGTGGATCAAGCAGGACGGTCAACAGTTCCATAAGGTCACAGTTGATTGTCCGAAGGAGCCATTTACGCTTGATCTTGCTGATTCCATGGCCAAGCAAGCTGGGATCACTCGCCGTGAGCTTTACCGCGCAGCGGATAAGAAACGAAAATGGCACTGGCTCTGGTAGCCAGACCATCACCTCAAGGAAACCACTGCCAGCGAGTGGGGTTTTTGTACGCGATTTTAAACAACCACCCTGAGCCACTCATGCCCCCCAACCGGGGCGTCTTTGCATGCCTAGATTTTAGCAAAAAATAATTCAAACCTGATTCCTTTGATTACCCGGAACTTGCCATTGCACAAGCCAAGATGAACGAGATCAATTCAGTAAACTGTCACCGGAACTGCTCGATTCAGTAAACTGTCACCAGAACTCGGTTTGGCATGGCGCGGTCGCCGAAGGGCGGCGCCGAAACCATGGAGTAACTGCCACCGGAACTCAACAAAAAAACGTGGTCTGTCCCGGTTTTCCGTCCCGGTTTTCCCCCTAAACCTCCGCCCCCTCGGGTGCCCAGCTCGGGGCCAACAATCTAAAAGCAGTCAACCCCAAGTTCAAGCCATCCGGCTGAGCAAACACCTGCGCAACCGCGCCCCAGGCTCCGCTCATGCTCAGAGATAAACATGAAAAACCCCGCATCGAGGGCTCGGGTGCGGGGTTGGATGGGAGTTTGTGCGTCCGTGCTCTTCATCAGGGTCAAGGGTGCCGGGCTTGGTAAGTGCCGCAGCCGGTGGGCGGCTCGAAAATTAATTCGATCCTGACCCCTTTTGCTCGTTTTCTGTTCCCGGAACTCCCAGAACTCTCGCGAAAAACTCCCCAGTAAAGGTTCACCGGAACGCGCGGGAGCTGTTTGAAATGCCGGCTAACAAAGAGGTGTGGAATGTCTCAGCAAGAGCGCTTTGATTATGAGGTTGCGTTTTCGCGCAATATTGGGTGGTTTACTGAAGCCGAGCAAGCGCGTTTGCGCGGCTGCAGGGTGGCTGTTGGGGGCCTGGGCGGGGTTGGCGGCAGCCATTTGCTGACCCTTGCCCGGCTTGGGGTGGGACAGTTCACCATCACAGATCTGGATACCTTTGAGTGGGCGAATATCAATCGGCAGGCGGGCGCGATGAAGTCGACCATGGGCAAGCCCAAGCTGGATGTGCTGGCCAATCAGGTGCGGGACATCAACCCGGAGGTGCAACTGTCACTGATGCCAAATGGACTGAGCCTGGAGAATATCGATGACTTTCTGGACGGCGTTGATTTGTACATGGACAGTCTGGATATGTTCGCGCTGGAGATTCGCCGCAAGGTATTCGCCCGCTGTCATGAGCGCGGCATTCCCGCCGTGACCGCCGCGCCCATGGGAATGGGCACCTCCATGCTTGCCTTCGACCCCAAGGGCATGAGCTTTGAGCAGTATTTCTGCCTGGACGGTTTTGCGTTCGAGGATCAGATTTTAAAGTTTATCGTCGGCGTATCGCCGTCGATGCAGCAGCGGCATTATCTGGTCGATCGCCGCTCGGTAAATCTGTTTAAGAAGAAGGTGCCTTCCACCGCCATTGGCATTGAGTTGGCCGCTGGCGTGGCTTGTACCAATGCGGTGAAATTTCTGCTCCAGCGTGGTGATGTGGTCAGCGTGCCGCACGGGCTGCATTTTGATGCCTATCGCAACAAGCTGATCAAAACCTATCGGCCATGGGGCAATCGCCACCCCATGCAGCGGTTGATGTTTTGGTATATCCGGCGGCTCCTGCTTGATTGACTGACGGGATAAGCTGTTTTTTTACACCAAAAAACAACGCAAAAAGAAGGCGCCCTAATTTTTAGGGCGCCTTCCATATCGGACTAATCAGTTAGCCCATGGATTAAGCATTTACGCAGCGGCCTTTTTGCGACCGAAAGCGCCAAACCCCAGCAAGCCAGCGCCCAGCAATGCGAGTGATGCTGGCTCGGGTACGTCAAACTTAATGCTCCCGTTATGGTTGCCCGAAAGCATTGCCACCGTCGGATCTGCAGTGAACGTCACTTCTTCGTCGTCAAGATTCTGGTCAAGCACCCAGCGCACCTCAACGGGTGGCACACAGGTTGCAAGGTCATAGAAGCTACTGCCAGATCCGGCACACGAGGCCCCTGTGGTATTGAAGAAGTCTTGGAAAAGCGGGTCTTCGTCACCGCTGAAGGAAACAAAGCCGTTTACGATAAAGTTTTGGTTATTGCTGTTGTCGCTTCCGGTCACGGTCATGTCAAAGATATTGATGAATTCAAGGCCGCCGCCGGAAGTAAGAGGATCGGCGTCTCGGACAAGAAAGACCTCAATGAGGCCGGAGTTGTATTTCAAGCTCTCGACTGTACTGCCAGAAGCGGCGGTAATTTCCCCTTGGAGTTCGAAGTCAAAGGACAACCCCCAACTGCCGCTAAAAACATCAAAGAAAATGGAATCATTTACGAAGCCAGCTGAAGCGTTACCGGGCAAAAAGCCGCTGATGCGGTTATAGCCATAGCCGATGTCATTAAAGCCATCTACACCAAGACCGCCAATGGTGGTAATCGCGTCACCAACCAGGTTCGCGTCGTCCAGGGTGATCGTCGTTTCAGAGTTGTAGCTGAAATCCATCTGCGTCTTTAAGCCAGAGCAGGTAGCACAGACCGTTGCATCGAAGGTTCCAGAAATCCCGACCCCTGTGCCGTCGGTATCGACGAAAAATGGAGTAGCACCCGCCTGCGCAGCCGCCATCGTCAGCGCAAACCCCACAAAATGCTTCTTGTGCAATTTCATTTCTTTGTTCCCCAGTAAGTTGAATTTGTTCATGGACAGGACCGATCTCACCAACCCTCCACGCAAATCTCTAAAGCAATCCAGATGCCAACTTATAACATATTGTTTCAAAAGACTTCTTTTTTCACCCCCTGCCGTGACTGTAAAAAAAGCTGACACTCGATTTGCCTAAAATCACCCCGAAGAGCCTGATGACAAGCGGGCTAACGGCGAAAAACCTTCTCAAGGCTCTGATTATTATCGCATTATTTTTGAAAACGCCAGCATGGCCCAGCTGTAAAAAAACCTGACACCCGTGGACGCGATTTGAGCGGAAAAACAGGCTCAAAACGGCCCAATCAAGGTCAAAACAGGCGCCGCACAGCACGGGAAAAGGGCCGAAAAAATCACTTAACTACCTGTTTTTATGAATAAAGAAGACACTTAACAGGATGTCGCCAAGGGCCAAAAAGCCAGGTGTAAAAAAAGCTGACAGTCGCGCCAGCCGCTGGCCTTTTGCCCCGGCCAGCGGGCGGCGCTGGCGTCACTCGGCTTGGCGTTGGGGCCTTGGTTTCCGGCGCCGGGTTGTCAGAAGCAGCAGCGCCGGCAGCACCAGAAGGTCGAAGAAGAGCGCGGCGACCAGTCCGACGGCGGTGAGCAGGCCAAAGGCGGCGGTGGGGTTGAAGGCGGAGGTGCCAATGAGCAGGAACTGTCCGCCCAGGATGAGCGTGGTCACGACGATGGCGCGCCCGGTTTGCTGGTAGGCGCGGGCCAGCGCCCAGACGGGCGCGCTGCCGGCGGCCAGGCGGTGGCGGTAGTTGTGCATCAGATGGATGGTATCGTCGACCGCGATGCCCACGGTGACGCTGGCGATCATGGCGGTGGCCATGTCGAGCCAGACACCGAGCAGCCCCATGATGATGAAGATGAGCGCGATGGGGGCCAGGTTGGGGATCATGCTGACCAGCATCTGCACCGGGGAGCGCCACAGGATGAGCATCAGCAGCGCGATCAGCAGCACGGCGGCGGCCAAACCGCGTACTTGGCCCTGAATCAGCAGTTGCTCCTGGTCGGCGAACAGGCGCCCAAAGCCGGCGACGCGTACCCGCAGGTCGCCGAGATTCTGGTCGGCGAGCTGGTTGTCGATGCGCGCGATCAGATCGTTAATGGCGCGGGCGCCGCGCACGTTGAGATTGAGCACCAGGCGGCTTTGGTCGAACTCGCGGTTGACCAGCTCGTAAAGATCGGTCCCGTCATAGACCAGCAGGTACTGGGTAATCAGGTTCTGGCTGTCCGGCAGCGCGCGGTAGGCGGGGTCTCCCCCATGGAAGCTCAGGTGCATCTCCTCGATAAAATCCACCAGCGACAGGGCGCGATCCACCTCTGGTTGCGCCTCCAGCCACTGCTGCGTGCGTTGGATGGATCGCAGCGCCTCGGGCTGCTTGAAGGCATCGCGCTGCCCCTTGGCCTGAAAGACGAGTTCCAGCGCGGTGACGCCAACCAACCGCTCGCCGATGCGCTCGGTCGATTGGGTGATGGGATGCGCGGGTGGGAAAAAGCGCAGCAGATCGGTCTCGGTCTGAATGCGCGCGATTTGCGGCAGGCCGATGCCCAGCAGGACGGCGGAGAGTCCCAGCACCCAAAGGGGGCGGCGCATGCCTTGGCGACGCAGCGCGCGCACACTCTGGTCAATCCAGGAGACACCCCGGCGACGGTGGCTCCAGGCGCCGCGATCCCAGCGGGCGAAAATGGGCGGGACCAGCCAGATCATAATGGCAGCCTGGGCCAGCATGCCGGCGGCGGCCACTTGTCCGAAAGCAGCGATGGGCTGAATGGAGCTGAAGCTGAGCGACAGCAGCCCCACACCAGTGGTCAGCGCCACGAACAGAATCGGCTTGCCGACCTGATGGGCGGCGCGCGCGGCGCGCTCTGGCCCGCTCAGGCCCTGGCGCGCGGCGAGCGCCACCGCGTTGAGCCAATGAATCAAGGCCGCCACGGTGAGCGCGGACATCAGCGGCGGCAGAATGGCGGAAATCAGGGTGTAGGGTTTACCCGCAAGAATCAGCAGCGCCACGCTGACATTGACCACGGCGGCAATCACCAGGGCGCTGACCGCCACCGCCAGCCAGCGGCGAAACATCAGCCAGATGATGAGCAACCCAAACCCCAGGGTCGCGGGCACCAGCACCAGGGTGTCGTGAATCATGGCGCGCAGTTGCGCCACATCCAGGGCGATCTGGCCGGCGACGGCGGTGAGATGATCATCAAGCTGGTGGGCGCTGATGGCGGCGCGCAGGGTGTTTTCCAGCTCCAACCGCTCCAGGCTGTTGTTTAGCGCGCGCGGGCGCACCACCAAGGCCAGGGCCTGGCCGTCCTCGCTAGCGAGCATGCCGCCGGCGAAGCGGTCGCCGAGCACCCGCGCGCGGCGCTCCCTTGGATTATCGAGCTGATCCGCCTGGGCTTGATCGAGCAGGGGCTCGATGGCAAAGCCGTCCTCGGTGCTGCGGATGTGGTCCTGATTGGCGAGCGACAGCACCCGATCAACCATGGGGTCGCGCGCCAGCGCCTCGCCCAGGGCGAAATACCGCGCGAGAAAGGCGTCTTGCCACAGGGTATCGCCCTCGCCTTCAAACAGCGCGACCAGGACTTGATCGAGCGGAAAGGTCTCGCGCAGTTGGTTCTCGAACTGCACGGTGGGCGAGCTGGTGGGGAAGTAGGCTTCTGGGGCGTTGTCCAGGCGGATCAGCACAAGGGCGGTGTTGGCCAGGAGCGCCACCAGGATGAGAATGATGAGGGCGGTGCGCCCTGAGAGGAGAAAGGGCTTCATTGGGGCTTCCCGTACGACTTGCGGATTAAGAAGAGACAGGGTTCATGAGCTCGTGCCTGTGAAAGGTATGCACGCATGCGCGGTAACACCTCGCGCATGCCCGCCACATGATAACGGCGACAAAGGGGACAATGGATCTTTCGGCACACAGCAGGCGCGCATGCCGATGAACAAAAAAACCCGCGACAGCTTGCGACTGTCGCGGGTTCGAGACGATGTGGCCAGCTTTAGGCCGAAGCCAAGCTAGCTAGCCAAGTTCCTTCAGCGCCTTTTCCCTCGGCGACCCGAAAAGCCCATGGCCAGAAGGCCGACACCAAGCAGTGCGAGGGGAGTTGGGGCCGGGACGGAAGTGCTACCTGCGGGAGGATCGTGTGCCCAGATCGTGACATGCGACAGATCTTGATTGTTGATAACACCTGTGTCCCATCTTCCAGTAAAGTAATACACGGTATCACCGAGGCTAATGTCAAGTCCCTTATCGATGAGATCCCAGAAATTGAAATCGAAAATCGCCCAACTAGCGTCTGCGTTATTTGAACCCTTTAGCACGAAGGCCAGGTGGTCGAAAATTGTTGGTCGACCAAGCTCAATCGTTGCTGCTTGAATCGCAGATGGGTCCACAAGTAGCGACCATGTGCCCTCCGAAGTAAATGAAATGTCCAATACTTGGCTCAGATCATAGCCATTGACTGAGCCATAAGAGCTGATGGGATCGATGGGATCGCCATTTTCATCCTCAGTTGCTAAAGCGTCAGCGGAGAACCACTCTCCTGCATTTTCGCCTTCGTAATCAGATGTCGCCAGAGAAATCCAGCCGGGGGTATTTTCGTCGACCCAAGAATCGTTTTGATTCGTGAGAAAGTAACTGGGATCGACATAATAATCCCCTTGACCTGGCCCTCCAACCTCACCATTTAGCAGACCGTCATATAATTCACCGATGTTTGGCGACGGCGTTTTACCCCAGTCGTTATCTGGCGAGGTTACGAAACCCAGGGCACCCGTGGAATCAAGTGGGGAACCGGTAATGATGTTGGTTGCCGAACTCAGGTCACTAAGATCCAAGGATCCGTCATTTTTATAGATCCCGGTTATCTGAACCGAGCTAAGGTGATTAGCTGCAAGCGTGTTTGTCTGAACCTCAATCGCGCCGGTCACACTCGGCGTGTAAGGGAAAACAGTCGCATAGCTAGGCCCGCTCAGTAGCAGCGCGCCAGCAGCACTTGCACTTAAAATTGTTAATATTCTCATCTGAAATCTCCTATTCAATTGAATACGGCGACCGAACTGAAGGTTGCGTGCCTTCTGCTCTAGTTAAGCTGTAAATCTGTGCAAAACGCTACTCGAGGACAGCCCCCGTTCTCCGATACAGCACCTGAATATTTTCAAGCAAAGTTCGCGCCAACACAACAGAGAAAATATTTTGATATTGGTTTTAAAGGCTTTTTTATTTATATAAGACCAGCGTTGTTGGTCATGCCGACCACAGGACAAGCAGCAATGGCCAGAAGTGTAAAAAAACTGACAGTTTCACAGGACCAGAGCCGCTGTCGAAACTCGTAAAAATTCTCTTTTTGGCTTCAAAAAAGCATTTTTTCAATATATTTTCCGATAACCATTCCATTAGAATGTTGATTTTTTTAAAAAATAATGATTTAACTTTGCGCGCTACGTAGAATTTTTCTCATTTAGAGAACGTAAAAAAACCTGACACTTTCCCGCGCGGGTTGCGCGTGTATCTTGAGCATTCCGAGAACAGCATGGCACGCTAGCTGTGCTGCTGTTCCCATCAATTGCAGACAAAAAGGCCAAAAAACGCAATAACCAACTGATTTAATCTTGCATTCTAGGCTGGCAACTATCCGCACCGTGTTAGCTTGGGTGAAATCTAAACTGTAAAAAAACCTGACAGTCCATCGATGAAATACTCGGAGTTTGCAGTAAGCGTCAGAGGGGAAACAGGGACTGGACCAGAAAAGCGGGCAGGGGCGGCCCTTGGGACGATGAGGAGAAAACCGGGACAGACCACGTTTTCTTGCTAGACTGTCGTCCTCTTGACCTGTTCAGTCCCTTCCTGCCAATGCCCAGACGCGCGCGTATTCTCGCTGGCGGCTACCCGGTTCACGTGATTTTGCGCGGGATCGACCGTGCGGCGATCTTTTTTGAGGACGAGGATCGGTGGTTTTTCCTTGACGCCTTGGGGATGGCGTCGCATGAGGCTTCGGTGGCGGTGCATGCCTATGTGCTGATGACCAATCACCTTCACCTGTTGATGACAGCCGAGCGGACCGAAGGGATACCGAAGGGATACCGAAGGGATACCGAAGGGATACCGAAGGTGATGAAGCAGGTTGCACAAGGGTATGCACAGCGGATTAATCGCCGTTACCGCCGTACCGGAGGCTTGTTCGAGGGGCGCTACCGCTCCGCGCTGATCGAGGCGGATCGCTACCTGCTGGCGTGTTATCGCTACATTGAACTCAATCCGGTGCGGGCGTCGCTGGTGGTGGCGCCCGGCGATTATCCCTGGTCAAGCTATCGCGCCAATGCCTTGGGTAGCGCGGATCCGATTGTCCGCCCGCATGCGCGATACATGGAACTGGCTGACATCGAGAGCGAACGCCTGGCCGCCTATCGAGAAAACCGGGACAGACCACGTTTTCTTGCTAGCCTTTCGCCCTTTTGCCCTGTTCAGTCCCTTCCTGCCAATGCCCAGACGCGCGCGTATTCTCGCTGGAGGGAATACCCGGGACGGACCACGAAAACAATGAAGCTGTGAATGGTGGAATTTGACTCACTCGCTGCCCCGTCAGCTCACAGGGCTTCGAACGATTTAACAGGGGCGCCAACCGATGGCTGAAAGGTGCGCGGGGCGCTGGTAGAATTTGCGTCAGTCAGGTCAATGAGCCGGAGGTCTTTCATGCGCTACCGGATGTCCTTGTGCTGCACCTTGGCATGTGCCCTTGCAAGCCTGGATGCCCCGGCGATCGAGACGGCACCGCGCATCTCGGATCGCGAGATCATCGAGTCGCTGACGCGTCTGGATGTTGGACAAAAGGCGTTGGAACAAAACATGAATCAGCGGTTCGCCGCCATGGAGGAAACCATGAACCAGCGATTCGCGGCCATGGAGCAGACCATGAACCAGCGATTCGCGGCCATGGAGCAGACCATGGACCAGCGGTTCGCGGCCATGGAGGAAAACGTGGACCAGCGGTTCGTGGCCATGGAGCAGACCATGAACCAGCGGTTCGTGGCCATGGAGCAGACCATGAACCAGCGGTTCGCGGCCATGGAAATAAGCATGGATCAGCGGTTTGAGGCCATGGAGAAGCGCTTTGATGACCTGCTGGCGATGATGCTGACCATGTTTTCCGTCACGACACTGCTGATTGTCTCCCTCTTCGGCTACATCGTATGGGACCGTCGCACCGCGTTGCGTCCCTTGGAAGCGCGCCTGGCGCAGTTGGAGCAAGACCTGGAGCGGGACCTCCAGCTGCGCCACGAACAGGGCTCCTTGCCGACTCGCCTGCTGAATGTGCTGCGCAATCTGGCCAGGGAAGACGAGCGGCTCGCCGGCGTTCTGCGGAGTTTCTCGATGCTCTGATGTTGGCTTTAAGAAAGTCGTGGGTGAAGAGCAGATTGTCAGGCCAAGGCGTTTCCAGTGGTCGGATCATCAAGTTTCCAGTGGTCGGATCATCAAAGAGTGATCGGCTTTTTGACCGCATCACCGCGAGCAAAAATCAACCTTGTCATACACCTCGTCCAGGGCCAAGGTGCAGTCGATGCTCTCAAGTCTGATCCGGTCGGCAAGATGCTCGTAACTGCCGAGAATCCAGCGTCCGTCGCTCTCGCGGCTGTAGAGTTCAACGAGAACCCGGTGTTGGGAAACCAGCAGGTAGTCCCGCAATGAGGGGATGCGCCGGTAGAGGGCGAATTTCTCGCCGCGGTCATCACCTTCGGTGGATTTGGAGAGCACCTCGCCGATCAGGCTCGGGTTAAGCAGCAGATCGCGGCGCTCGTCATGAAAGGCTTGTTCGCCGCAGAGCGCCATCAGATCTGGGTATTTGCCGGCGTCGGCCTGCTGAATACGGAGCTTCATTCCGCTCGCGTAGACCCAGCAGCGGCGACCTTTCGTCTGGCTCCAAAGCTGGCCGCTGATGTTGGTGAGAATCGCGTTGTGCTCGGCAGTGCCGCCGCTCATCGCGAAGACCTCGCCACTGACGAATTCGGTCCGCTGGTCGGGACTGACACGCTCACCGGTCAGCCAGTCGTCGAAGGTGATCTCGGGATTCAATGCAGGGAGCGATGACATGGATCCACCTCGGTCGTCAGATTGAATGCGATGCGGAACCTCGATAAAGGAAGGATGCCGTCGCGCCCGCTCAGTCCCGCACAGCGTAACGCCCCGGCGCCAAAAGTCCATCCGCATCCAGCGCGTCATGCAAGCGCGCATGATAAGGTACGCGCCTCCCCGCTGCACCATCTCGCCGTTCCAAGGAAAACCCGGGACGGACCACGCAAACAATGAAGCTGTGAATGGTGGAATTTGACTCAGTCAGTTCACAAGAAAACCGGGACAGACCACGTTTTCTTGCTAGACTTTCGTCCTCTTGCCCTGTTCAGTCCCTTCCTGCCAATGCCCAGACGCGCGCGTATTCTCGCTGGCGGCTACCCGGTTCACGTGATTCTGCGCGGGATCGACCGTGCGGCGATCTTTTTTGAGGACGAGGATCGGCGGTTTTTCCTTGACGCCTTGGGGATGGCGTCGCATGAGGCTTCGGTGGCGGTGCATGCCTATGTGCTGATGACCAATCACCTTCACCTGTTGATGACAGCCGAGCGGACCGAAGGGATACCAAAGCTGATGAAGCAGGTTGCACAAGGGTATGCACAGCGGATTAATCGCTGTTACCGCCGTACCGGAGGCTTGTTCGAGGGGCGCTACCGCTCCGCGCTGATCGAGGCGGATCGCTACCTGCTGGCGTGTTATCGCTACATTGAACTCAATCCGGTGCGGGCGTCGCTGGTGGTGGCGCCCGGCGATTATCCCTGGTCAAGCTATCGCGCCAATGCCTTGGGTAGCGCGGATCTGATCGTCCGCCCGCATGCGCGATACATGGAACTGGCTGACATCGAGAGCGAACGCCTGGCCGCCTATCGGCGGTTGTTTGAAGATGCACTCGGCACGGAGTTGCTAGAGTGCTTGCGCGAGGGCACCAACGGCGGCTTCGTGGTCGGTAGTCAGCAATTCGAGCGGCAGATCGCCGCCATGGTGGGGCGGCGAACCTGGAGGGGATCGCCGGGGCGACCGCGTAAAGAGAATGACATCAGCCAGCAGGGTGAGCTTCCCGTTTGAAAAGGTGGTCTGTCCCTGTTTTTACTCTCCTTCCTACCTCCGGAGAGAATAGGAAAGGGTCATCATGTTGAGCAGGCTTCCTGCGTTCATATCCCGTAATCACCGGCAACAGACTCTGCCATCGGTGGTCATACCATAATCAATGCGTCCTGAAAGTTATGGAGTTTTACAATGAGTGTAACCTATGAAGAGGTGCTGGAGCTGTTCCGGGAAACTGACCGGAAGTTTCAGGAAACCGACCGGAAGTTTCAGGAAACTGACCGAAAATATCAGGAAATGTCTCAGGAAACGGATCGGCGGATGAAGGAAACCGACCGGCGCATGAAAGAGCTGCAGGATTTGTTCGAGAGCCAGTGGGGCAAGCTGATGGAGTCCCTGGTCGAGGGTGATCTGGTGAATTTGCTCCAGGCGCGGGGTATTGCGATTTCCGACACCACCACGCGGCTGAAAGGTCAGTTACCCGACGGCGGGAATTATGAGTTCGACATCCTGGCACACGATGGTGAGGTGGTGGTGGTCGTGGAGGTGAAGACCACGCTGAGACCCGGGCATGTGCGCAAGTTTCTCGAACGGATGAATCATTTCAAAACCTGGTTGCCACGTTATGCCAAGAATCGCCTTTATGGTGCCGTGGCGTGGCTGAAGGCCGACGCGGGCGCGGACACCATGGCGGTCAGCCAGGGGCTGTTTAGCATCCGCGCGACCGGGGATTCAGCCCGGATCGTTAATCCGGAGGATTTTACTCCGCGTGATTGGTAGCACGGGGCAGCGCTGGTTGTCAGAACACCAGGGCCTAAGCAAGCCACCGGAGGTCTACGACATCAAGCTGCGGGAAGTCCCATCATGATCGTTCGCGATCCATTCATCCAGTGGTCCGAAGGCATCTACCAGTTCCTTGGGCAAATGTTAGCCCAACTCACTGATCGAAGAAGGGAAAACCCGGGACGAAAACCCGGGGCAGACCACGAAAACAATAAAGCTGTGAATGCTAGAATTTGACTCAGTCAGTTCACAACGGCACCAGATCAAGGAGCTGCAGTGTTGCAGTGCCGAGAACCAAGGCGCCAGCACTCTGGGTCGCAAGGCGATCTTCGACCTGAATTGTCGCTATCTGCTGAACAATGAGAGTGACCAATGTGGTGGCGCTCCAGACGTAACCGCGACTGGCGGAGTGCGCCGCTAGCGCCGAGGCCGGATCCATGACGTTAGAGAAAGCGTATCGCGGTAATCACCAGGCCAACGCCAGTGGCGATAAAGCTAACAAGCCACATAAAGTGCTTATCATGGCGCTCGTCAAAGAAAACCGGGACAGACCACGTTTTCTTGCTAGACTGTCGTCCTCTTGACCTGTTCAGTCCCTTTCTGCGAATGCCCAGACGCGCGCGTATTCTCGCCGGCGGCTACCCGGTTCACGTGATTCTGCGGGGGATCGACCGTGCGGCGATCTTTTTTGAGGACGAGGATCGGCGGTTTTTCCTTGACATCTTGGGGATGGCGTCGCAAGAGGCTTCGGTGGCGGTGCATGCCTATGTGCTGATGACCAATCATCTTCACCTGTTGATGACAGCCGAGCGGACCGAAGGGATACCGAAGGTGATGAAGCAGGTTGCACAAGGGTATGCTCAGCGGATTAATCGCTGTTACCGCCGGACCGGAGGCTTGTTCGAGGGGCGCTACCGCTCCGCGCTGATCGAGGCGGATCGCTACCTGCTGGCTTGTTATCGCTACATTGAACTCAATCCGGTGCGGGCGTCGCTGGTGGTGGCGCCCGGCGATTATCCCTGGTCAAGCTATCGCGCCAATGCCTTGGGTAGCGCGGATCCGATCGTCCGCCCGCATGCGCGATACATGGAACTGGCGGACATCGAGAGCGAACGCCTGGCCGCCTATCGGCGGTTGTTTGAAGATGCACTCAGCACGGAGTTGCTGGAGTGCTTGCGCGAGGGCACCAACGGCGGCTTCGTGGTCGGCAGTGAGCAATTCGAGCGGCAGATCGCCGCCATGGTGGGGCGGCGAACCTGGAGGGGATCGCCAGGGCGACCGCGTAAAGAGAATGACATCAGCCAGCAGGGTGAGCTTCCAGTTTGAAAAGGTGGTCCCGATATCAGCGTACTCGAATGGCTCAGTGATGCGAGAGCGACATCAATCCAAGGCCAGCTGCTCGAGGTTCACGCCGAGCGCTTCGGCAAGTTTAGTCAGTGTGGCTTGTCGTGTCTTGTGCTTGCCCGATTCGATCTGCGCCAACGCCGCCTGACTCACGCGAAAAACCGGAAAAACCGGAAAAACCGGGACAGACCACGTTTTCTTGCTAGACTATCGTCCTCTTGACCTGTTCAGTCACTTTCTGCCAATGCCCAGACGCGCGCGTATTCTCGCTGGCGGCTACCCGGTTCAAGTGATTCTGCGGGGGATCAACCGTGCGGCGATCTTTTTCGAGGACGAGGATCGGCGGTTTTCCCTTGACACCTTGGGGGTGGCGTCGCGAGTTTAAAAAGGTGCTCCACCCCTTTTTTCAGTCCCTTTTTTCACGCGCCTGTTTTCGCGGGGGTCCGCCCCCGTTTTCCCCAGGACTATCGCCAGCTAGACCAACCGATATTCGCTGCTTGTAGAAAACGCGCTTTGAAGTCACACTTCAATGTGAAACTTTCTGGCTCTCTTACGTTTGGTATGGGTAACCGATTTTTTACACAGCAGGTTAAGCCGAAAGGGTGGCACACGCTGCTGCATCAAAGGGACAAGCGGGCAGTCGGGTGAGCTTGCCGGCGATCAGGTAGGCGATGGTGATCAAATGCTTCACCGTGCCGTAGCCACGGGCTTTGGCTTTGGCGGCCTGGATCTGGCCATTGATGGCTTCGACACGACCGTTGGTCAGGCGCGAATCGAACGCGTTAAGCACGCCTTCCCAATGGTCCTTGATTGTCTGAGCGACCTTCTTCATCGGCTCAAGGCGGCAGCGACGCGCCCAACTGACCCAGGCTTTTAGCAAGGGTTCGGCTTCTTCACGGGAGGTCGCGGTGCGGAAAATCTCGCGCAGTGCCTCCTTGATTCGCCAGGCACGGTGGGTTTTGAGATTGAGCCGACGCAGGTCGGCAAACTGTCCGATCTGGCGGCGCGTCCAGTCGCTTTTGTCCTTCAGCCATAGGTAGCGCGAACGCTTCAGACCGGGTTCGGTTTTCACCTCCGCGCGACGCACCTCATCAACGGCTTTGTTGACCATTTGAATGACATGGAACTCATCGAAGGTGATGTCGGCCCAGGGCAAGTGTTCCGCGACGCCGGCCTGATAAGCTGTCGACATATCGATGCAGACCGAGCGGATGTTCTCGGCGCAGCCGCCATGGGCCTCAAGATCCTCGGCGAATTGATCGACCACCTCCGCCTTGCGCCCCTCGGTGGCGAACACCAGTCGCTCAGCCTCCATATCATGGAACAAGCTAATGTAGTGATGTCCGCGCCGCGCGGCGGTCTCATCGAGGCCGATGTCCTTGACGCTGGAGAAATCCTCCTGCGCACGGGCGGCATCGACATAGGACTCCAGCACGCGCCACACACGCATGTCGCTCACGCGCAGCAAGCGCGCGACCCCAGCCACCGGCATGGCCCGGCACAAGGTCACAATCAAGGCTTCCATCAGTTGGGTGAAGCTGGTGTTGGGCCGCGCCCAGGGCACGGGAATTTGCGTTGTCTTGCCGCACTGCGCGCAACGCACCCGCGGCACCTTCGCCTGCAGATACGCCTCGTATTGGAAGAAGTTCAGATGCCGCCATTCGCGCGCTTGGGTGTCATGAACCGGCTGATGCTCGGTGCCGCAATGCGGGCAGGGAAAGTGCGCCCCACGTTGATAGCCGAGCGCGAAGTCGATGCGTCCAGCCACTGGATCGAAGCGCACATCATCGACAAACCAGGGAGCAGACAAGCCCAGGGCAACAGAGAACAGCGACGTGGTTTCCATGATCAGGCCTCCGAGGCCTGTGGATATGTGGACGCGTCCTGCGGACCGGCCCGAGCCCTACGGGACGTGTGGACAACCCCAGTATCGCGCCGAGCAAGCATCGCCGAAAACCTGCAAGATCGGGGGGCGGCGCGCTCCCGGGGTTGCCCACACTCTCGGGCCTCGCGCCCACATACCCACAGGCCCTACAACTGGTTGAACATTAATTTTCTCGGAAAGATGCCGCTTCGCGGCCCGGCTTTCAAGCCAAAATCCATACCAGACGTAAGAGAGGCAACTTTCTGAGGATCGGCGATGCAAGCTACAACTAAAGACCTTCGTTTGCGTGCAGGCGAGCTGATCGCCGCCACCGAACGCGGTGAGAAAGTGATCATCACATTCCGCGGCAAGCCCCGAGCGATGCTGACTGCGCTTGAAGCGCCGACTGCGCGTCGGGCAGAGCGCAATCCCGCATTTGGTCTATGGGCCGACGCCAGCCATGCGACAAGCCTCAGCGTTGACGAAGAAGTCCGGGTGCTGCGCACACCTCGGAGTTTCGGCTAATGCTCATCGACACGGATGTCCTGATCTGGAACCTTCGCGGCAACGTAAGAGCCGCCGAACTGCTCGATAATGCAGGTGGATTTGTCTTGTCCGCAGTCAGCTATATGGAGCTGATTCAGGGCGTTCGCGATAAACCAGAGCTGGGGGTTTTACGCAGGTCCCTACAATACTGGGGCGCGAATGTACAACCGCTGGATCCGGAGATCTCTACCAGGGCGATCTTTTTGATGGAGACCTTCGCCCTCAGTCACGGTCTGCAAATGGCCGACGCACTGATTGGCGCCACCGCCATCTCAATTGGCGCCACGCTGGTCACCGCCAACGACAAGCATTACCGCATGGTCGACGGACTTGACATTGAGGTTTTCAGGCCATAACACCATAGCTGGGAGCGGAAAACCGGGACAGACCATGTTTTCTTGCTAGACTTTCGTCCTTTTGATCTGTTCAGTGCCTGTCTGTCAATGCCCAGACGCGCGCGTATTCTCGCCGGCGGCTACCCGGTTCACGTGATTCTGCGCGGGATCGACCGTGCGGCGATCTTTTTTGAGGACGAGGATCGGCGGTTTTTCCTTGACACCTTGGGGATGGCGTCGCAAGAGGCTTCGGTGGCGGTGCATGCCTATGTGCTGATGACCAATCACCTTCACCTGTTGATGACAGCCGAGCGGACCGAAGGGATACCGAAGGTAATGAAGCAGGTTGCACAAGGGTATGCACAGCGGATTAATCGCCGTTACCGCAGAACTGGAGGCTTGTTCGAGGGGCGCTACCGCTCCGCGCTGATCGAGGCGGATCGCTACCTGCTGGCTTGTTATCGCTACATTGAACTCAATCCGATGCGGGCGTCGCTGGTGGTGGCGCCCGGCGATTATCCCTGGTCAAGCTATCGCGCCAATGCCTTGGGTAGCGCGGATCCGATCGTCCGCCCGCATGCGCGATACATGGAACTGGCGGACATCGAGAGCGAACGCCTGGCCGCCTATCGGCGGTTGTTTGAAGATGCACTCAGCACGGAGTTGCTGGAGTGCTTGCGCGAGGGCACCAACGGCGGCTTCGTGGTCGGTAGTCAGCAATTCGAGCGGCAGATCGCCGCCATGGTGGGGCGGCGAACCTGGAGGGGATCGCCGGGGCGACCGCGTAAAGAGAGTGACATCAGCCAGCAGGGTGAGCTTCCCGTTTGAAAAGGTGGTCTGTCCCTGTTTTTACTCAACAGCCTCTGCCATGGCGGCAGCACGATCAATCACCAGATGTTCGATCACCAATAAGTCTTCAATCACCCCAAGCACTTGGTCTCTGGGCAGCTTGTACACGCCACGCAACACCCATTCCAGCTCTTGTAAAACGGTGACCGGCAAAAACAACGCCTGGCCAGATGTGAGCAGCGCCTGTGCAGCAGCCTGCTGGCATTGCGTTGCTTCGTCGGGCTCGGCCTCCTGAATGATGGCGCGCGCAAGAATATTGGTATCAAGCGCAATCATGAGGCCTTTGGATACGCTTCAGACTGCGCCAGCCGCGCCGCGACAACGGCAGCATCCATGTCTTCGATCACAACCGGTTTGCCGCGATGAATCGCCCGATTAAACAGCACGGTAGCCGGTTTCTTTCCCCCCTTACGCACGGGCGCAATTATAATCGACCCACCATCAGGCGCGAGCTGAACCTCCACCTGAGTTCCCGGGGTGAGCGCGAGCTGGCGACACAATGCAGACGGCAGCACCACCTGGCGTTTGGCAGAGAGGGTCATGGTTGACATGGGCTTTCTCCTTGGGAATACCTAGGTCACCAGCTTAGGGGCACTGGTTCAGTTCAGTTTTTAAAAACAATTTTTCCACCTGCCGAATCACGCTGGAAGCATTGCCCACATCAGTCAGGTGCCAGATAACGCCCAGGTGCCAAGAGGCCTTCCGCATCCAGCGCATTATGCAAGCGCGCATGAAAACGACGCGACTCCCCGCAGGCGGCACCTAGCCGCTCCATGCTGTCGACCCCCAACCGGTAGGGGAAGCAGCCGACCTCGCGCCCGGCTTGCAGCAGATCCCAATAGCAGGCTCGGCGGCGGCGACCGAGGCCTGTTGATCGCGGGCAAAAATCAATGGCACGGTGCTATCGAACACCCGCGCGCTGAGCGACGTGAGGGTGATCAATGGCTCAATGCCATGCTGGGGCGCAACGCGCCGGACCATCTCGACATAGGCGCGGACGGTGGTCGGGCGCATGGGCACCAGGGGGCGTACCAGCGCAGCCCGCAGCCATCGCGAGCTGGGTTGAGCGGCCCCTCCCCCATCCCTCGCGGATGGCGCCAGTAGCACAGCGGCAGCGCGGTTTCGTTCGGCCGACCGGCAACCAGCTCCAGTGAGCGACCCAGGGTGGCGGCCGTTTTGCCCAGACGCTGGCCGAAGGCGCCGGGCAACAGGCTCGCCAGACCGGCCAGGGTTTTGGCATTGCTCGGACTCAGGAACAGCAGCCGCGAGGCGATGCCCTTCAACGCCTGGCGAATCTCGCGCCGCGCGGCGGCAATCAAGCCCTTGCTGCCATAAAGGGTGCCAAAGCCGGTCCAGGGGAAGACATGATAGTCCCGGCCCATCTCCCGCAACACCTCGGGCGGAATCAGTCCGTGCGCGTCGAGCCGGTCGGCTGGAAAGGGCGCGGTCATGGCCAGCACCCGATGCTGATTCATCAGGTTGATGCCGCCGACCACACCCGGCAGGCGCTGCAAAATGGTGCGCACGCGCTCAACGGCTGTTTCCAGCAGGCTGTCGTCCTTGAGGCTGAACAGCAGGGCGCAGACGCCATCGGGCCGGCGCGCCAGCTGGATGCTCACCTGGGTGACGATGCCGAAGTTGCTCTGGGTGAAGAGCCCCGCCGAGTAGGGGCCGATGCCCCAGCGGAACAGTCGGGCGATGTCCTCGCCGCCGGCTTCGCGCAGCGCGCTGCGATAGCGGGTGCCGTCGGCCAGGATGGCTTCGAGGTCGGAGACGGCGCCGAAGTGGTCGGTCTCCGGGGTGATGCCATAGCCGCGCTCAAGCGCGTTGCCGAGCAGGCTGCAATGGGGCCCGGCGCCGGTGACCGGCACCAGGAAGGGGTGGCCGCCCTGGTCGAGAAAGTCCGCCAGCATGGCCTGGGTGACGCCGGGCTGGACGGTGACCACGCCAAGTTCGGCATCGAAGTGCAGAATGCGCTTGAGCCCGCTGAGATCCAGAATGACGCAGTCATCGCGCGCCGGCAGGGCGCCGCCGTAGCCCCAGTTGTTGCCGGTGCTAATGGGATAGAGCGGCTGGCGATGGCGGGCGGCGATGCGGACAATCTCGGAGATTTGTTCGGCATCGGTCGGCCTCAGCGCCCCGGCCAGGGTGCGCCGCACGCCGGTGGTATCGGCGCCATAGGCTTGCTGGGCTTGTGCGCCGTCGAGCACTTGGGCGTTACCGAGGAGGCTGCGCCAGTCGGTGAGCGCGGCGGGGGTGTTGGTGGCGTTGGGCATTGAGGTTCTTCCCGAGTTGTCAGGCTCATGTATATGGGTTTGGCTGCTGGGGTTTTTGATGATTTTAGTGAGTTGCTAGGGAGTTTACTGAATTGTTCTCGCTGATCCCACCTGCTGGCAGATTTTCCCCTCCTACCTCCAGAGAGAATAGGAAAGGGCCATCATGTTGAGCAGGCTTCCTGCGTTCATATCCCGTAATCACCGGCAACAGACTCTGCCATCGGTGGTCATACCATAATCAATGCGTCCTGAAAGTTATGGAGTTTTACAATGAGTGTAACCTATGAAGAGGTGCTGGAGCTGTTCCGGGAAACTGACCGGAAGTTTCAGGAAACCGACCGGAAGTTTCAGGAAACTGACCGGAAATATCAGGAAATGTCTCAGGAAACGGATCGGCGGATGAAGGAAACCGACCGGCGCATGAAAGAGCTGCAGGATTTGTTCGAGAGCCAGTGGGGCAAGCTGATGGAGTCCCTGGTCGAGGGTGATCTGGTGAATTTGCTCCAGGCGCGGGGTATTGCGATTTCCGACACCACCACGCGGCTGAAAGGTCAGTTACCCGACGGCGGGAATTATGAGTTCGACATCCTGGCACACGATGGTGAGGTGGTGGTGGTCGTGGAGGTGAAGACCACGCTGAGACCCGGGCATGTGCGCAAGTTTCTCGAACGGATGAATCATTTCAAAACCTGGTTGCCACGTTATGCCAAGAATCGCCTTTATGGTGCCGTGGCGTGGCTGAAGGCCGACGCGGGCGCGGACACCATGGCGGTCAGCCAGGGGCTGTTTAGCATCCGCGCGACCGGGGATTCAGCCCGGATCGTTAATCCGGAGGATTTTACTCCGCGTGATTGGTAGCACGGGGCAGCGCTGGTTGTCAGAACACCAGGGCCTAAGCAAGCCACCGGAGGTCTACGACATCAAGCTGCGGGAAGTCCCATCATGATCGTTCGCGATCCATTCATCCAGTGGTCCGAAGGCATCTACCAGTTCCTTGGGCAAATGTTAGCCCAACTCACTGATCGAAGAAGGGAAAACCCGGGACGAAAACCCGGGGCAGACCACGAAAACAATAAAGCTGTGAATGCTAGAATTTGACTCAGTCAGTTCACAACGGCACCAGATCAAGGAGCTGCAGTGTTGCAGTGCCGAGAACCAAGGCGCCAGCACTCTGGGTCGCAAGGCGATCTTCGACCTGAATTGTCGCTATCTGCTGAACAATGAGAGTGACCAATGTGGTGGCGCTCCAGACTTAACCGCGACTGGCGGAGTGCGCCGCTAGCGCCGAGGCCGGATCCATGACGTTAGAGAAAGCGTATCGCGGTAATCACCAGGCCAACGCCAGTGGCGATAAAGCTAACAAGCCACATAAAGTGCTTATCATGGCGCTCGCGCATCTCGTCGAAATGTTTGTCGACTTGCTCGAAGCGCTTGTCGATTTGTTCCAAACGCCTGTCGACTTGCTCAAAGCCTGGCGCATCAGCTCCCGTTGGTGCTTGAGCTCTTCCTCGACGCGCACCATGCGCTCGCGCAGTTCGATTTCTTAGACCACCGGCGGTTTGCCAAGGCTTTGCTCGGCGATCCATTCACTGATGTGGTCCTTGACGTATTCCCCGATTTGTTGAAGGTCTTCCTGCGCGAGAGCCATGATGGTGTCTCCTTGTTGCTCGCGGCGCGAAGCCACTACCCTGGTTGTCCTACACCGATTCCGATGAAAAACGAGAAGCAAACTTCGAGGCCATGGAGAAGCGCTTTGATGATCTGTTAGCCTAAGACGGCGGGATATGCCGTGCCAGGTCCGTGCTGTCGTGAAGGATAGGCAGCACTTCAATCTGTTGATCGACTTCATGCGCGCGATGGAGGATGAAGTGCCGGCCTTTGCGGCGGTTGCGCGCTATATGCAAGGTCGAAATCTTTGGTCCCAGCTCCGAGCGAGCGATACTACCCAGGACGCCCGGTCCCTCGATCAGTACTTTCAAGGCCGCGAGCAGCGTACTGTCGTAAACGCGCGCCTGCTGTTTACCGAAGTGCTCGGTCATCCAGCGCAAAATGGCAAAGAATTCGCTCTCGGCCGGTTCCGAGAGACGCACACGCCAGCAGCTCATCATGCGCCGTTGATGGCAACATCAGCCAGAGTCGCGAGATGCGCATCCAGTGCCTCAGCAGTAGCGAAGTCCGTGTAGCGCCCAGCCTCGATATCCGCGATGCCCACCGCCACTGCCTCGCGCAAGGCCGCGAGTTTGGCCGCCTGCTCCGCCTCGCGGGTCTGCACCAGGCGCAAGCCCTCACGCAGGACTTCGCTGGCGTTTTGGTACTGGCCGCTGGCGACCATCTGTTCGACGAACTTGGCTTGAACATCGGTCAGCACGACATTGCGAGTGGGCATCGCATGATTCCTAAGGCTGCATGGCTGGCGGATTCTGCCAACAAGCCTTGAATGACGCAAACTACCTCAAGGGCCTTGATCATTATCCGGGTCACCTGAACTTGCCGCTTGCGTAGACAGGCCATTCTCGCCTGTCACAATCGGGGCTGCTTTGGCGGGATGCGCTTCGCTTTCGGGAACCGGGAACCGGGAGGGCTGGTGCATAAGCACCGGAAGCGGTGCATTTAAACCGTCTGCACCCAAACCTTATGGCTAGGTCTAAAGGGGTCAGACGCCCATCGGCCTTTCCAGCCTTAGTAAAGTGCAGCCCAGACTTGGAGTCCGGGGGGGGCGGCGGTGTTGGTATTATCTTTGCTCGAATTCCTTTCAATACTGAGACCAAGCGTGAGCCGATTGCAAGCCGATGGGCGCGCGCATCCTGGCTCATCCTGGCGCATCCTGGACAGTGCGCCCAAGTTTGAGTGGCTTGGATTGTTGAAACCCATTGGCAACTGAAATCCATTGGCAGTGGAACCGATGGGGCCACAGGAGCGGAACCGATGCAGAGTAGAGCGCAAGCGAGCGGCGATAGCAGCGATCAACTGGGGTCGGCCGCTCGCAACCGGCCAAACGACCAATGGTCGGGTGGCGCGAGTGAGCGCGGCGGATGTCAGAGGATAGGTCATCTCGCCGATCTCGAATGCCAATCACTGGTCGCCGAGCAGGCGCGGGAACTGGCCCACCGGTTGCGCAGTCCGCTTGGGGCCATTGACCTGGTGTGCGAGAGCCTGGTGCTGGAACATCCGGATTCCGAGATCGCAGAACGTGTGCAAGTTGCCTTGCGCGCCACCGCCAAGCTAAAGCATGCACTGGATGACACCCTAGGTTCCGTGGTGCCGCGCTGGCCTGTGCCGCGTCCGCTAGATCTGAACCTTGTCTGTACGCGCCTGGCGGCCGCCGAAGGACTCGAATGCGAACGACCGGAGAACCATCAGGAAAACCGTCGGAAACATGACCGGGAGCCAGATCGGGAGCCAGATCGGGAGCCAGACCGGGAGCCAAGCCGGCAGCCAAGCCGAGAGGATCAAGGCGGGCCGGGCGGTCCGGTGTGGATTGCCGCTGCGGCGTCCGATTGCGAACTGGCGCTGTGCCAGGCGCTGACCCTGGCGCGGCTCGGCAGTGGCAACGGGCAGGTGCGCCTGTCTCTGGTCGAGACCGCCAAGGAGGTGGAACTGTCGTTCACCCCCAAACAACCGCTCGATTCCCTCGACCGCTACTTGGATGTCGAACTGCCAGCGCAGGGACTTGCTCCACTGCGCCTGAAACGGCTGCGCCGCTTCGCTGCCGAGCAGGGGGGAGGGCTGGAGATCGAGCCAACCCGGCTGCTGCTGCGCCTGCGCGTGGTGTCACCAGATGTTCAATCATCCAACTCAAGAAACCAACAGCAGGAGGCTAATATGCCAGACCGTCAAGCGATCATAGACCAACCAATGACTTCAGAGACAAAAGCCGCGGCACCGACTGTGGAGCGGATCGGTGCGAACGCAAGAGTAAAAAACACTATTCCTAAGCTTCCGCTGCACTGAAACAGATCCATCTCCGCCGATCATTCGCGGCGGGCGTGGAACTAGCCTTGGGCGAGCGCTTGAATCACACAGGAGAGGAATACCATGACCATGAAACGCAAACTCGGCATCGGCGCGGCGACTGTCGCTGCCCTTATTCTCTGTTTCCTGTGGCTGCGCTGGGGGCCGAGTTCCTGGGAGGTGCAGATTACCGGCGTGACTGGCGACGGGCGCGAGGTGCAGTACCGCATTGAAACCGTCAAGGCCGGTACCTCGGATACCCTGATTTTCAAGAATGCCGACGCCGGCTTTGCGCCGCCGTATTTCAAATTCAACTCCGCAAGTCTGCAATCCATCGCCAGTCGCGTGACACGCGAATGCCCGCGGGAAGCGGTCACCGTTAACGGCTATGGTTTTCGTATTCCCTGGCTCGACATGTTCCCGAATGCCGTTTCCATCGACGCGCCCGAACGCTGTCGCAAAGCACCGACGAAAGACGAGGCCGCGCGTGTCTCGACCTAAATGGCCAACCCACTGCTAATTCTCGAAGACAAACGCTTGCTCGCCGATGAGCTGGCGCGTCACTTCGCCCGTCAGGGCTGGGAGACACGCACCGCCGGCACGCTCGCCGAGGCGCGCGACGTTCTGGTCGGCCGCGGTTTCGAGCCGCTGGTCATCCTCGCCGACATGAGCCTGCCCGATGGCTACGCGCTCGATCTGGTCGAGGACATGCGCGGGCAGGGTGTGCCGGGCGAATGGATTCTGCTCACCGGCTATGGCGGGGTGACCGACACAGTGCGCGCCCTGCGCCTGGGCGCCTATGACTTTTTGGAAAAACCCTGTCCGCTTGATCGCCTGACGGTGGTGCTCGGCGGAGCCAAACGCGCTGCCGGCGATATCCTCAAACGATTAGCCGACTAGTCGGGCGCGACCTAAGATGCGTCCTACTCATCATTGGATACATCACCCAAGCAAAGCCGCAATCATCACGATGCGAGGAAAAACATATGGACAAGAACACAACCACCTCACCTGGCCAGTGTCCCGTGTTGCACGGCGCCAACACAACAGCCGCCAGCAGCAACATGGCCTGGTGGCCCAAGGCACTGAATCTCGATATTTTGCATCAGCATGATCGCAAGACCGATCCTCTGGGCGCGGCGTTCGACTATCGCGCCGCCGTCCAGCAGCTCGATGCCGAGGCGCTCAAGCGCGACCTGCATGCGCTCATGACCGACAGTCAGGACTGGTGGCCGGCCGACTGGGGCCACTACGGCGGCCTGATGATTCGCATGGCCTGGCACGCCGCCGGGTCCTATCGCATCGCCGACGGGCGTGGCGGCGCTGGCACCGGCAACCAGCGCTTCGCGCCCATCAACAGCTGGCCGGATAACGCCAATCTCGACAAGGCACGCCGGCTGCTGTGGCCGATCAAAAAGAAATACGGCAACCAGATTAGTTGGGCGGATTTGATCATTCTCGCCGGCACTGTCGCCTATGAGTCCATGGGGCTGAAGACCTTCGGCTTCGCCTTCGGCCGCGAGGATATCTGGCATCCCGAGAAAGACACCTATTGGGGCTCCGAGAAAGAATGGCTCGCGCCCAGCGACAGCGAGGGCAGCCGCTACGCTGGCGAGCGGGACCTGGAAAACCCCCTGGCCGCCGTGATGATGGGGCTGATTTACGTTAACCCGGAAGGCGTCGATGGCAAGCCCGATCCGCTCAAGACCGCCGTCGATGTGCGCGAGACCTTCGCGCGCATGGCGATGGACGATGAGGAGACCGTGGCCCTGACCGCCGGCGGCCACACGGTCGGCAAATGCCATGGCAACGGCGACGCGGCTCTGCTCGGCCCCGAGCCCGAGGCGGCGCCCTTGGAGGATCAAGGGTTTGGTTGGGTCAATAAAACCAAGCGCGGCATTGGTCGCGATACCGTCACCAGCGGCATCGAGGGCGCCTGGACCACCCACCCGACGCAGTGGGACAACGGCTATTTCGCCATGCTGCTCAACCACGAGTGGGAGCTGAAACAGAGCCCCGCCGGCGCCTGGCAGTGGGAACCGGTCGACATCAAGGACGAAAACAAACCCTTGGATGTCGAGGATCCCTCGATTCGCTGCAACCCCATCATGACCGATGCGGACATGGCGATGAAAATGGACCCGGTGTATCGCCAGATCGCCGAGCGCTTCCACCAGGATCCCGCCTACCTCTCCGAGGTGTTCGCGCGTGCCTGGTTCAAGCTCACCCATCGCGACATGGGTCCGAAAGCGCGCTACCTCGGCCCCTGGGCGCCCAGCGAAGACCTGATTTGGCAGGATCCCATCCCGGCGGGACGCACCGACTACGATGTCGATGCCGTCAAGGCCAGCATTGCCGCCAGCGGCTTGAGCATCGCCGAGATGGTCGCCACCGCCTGGGACAGCGCCCGTACCTTCCGCGGCTCGGACATGCGTGGCGGGGCCAATGGCGCGCGCATCCGCCTGGCACCACAGAAAGACTGGGAGGGCAACGAACCCGCGCGTCTGGCCAAGGTGTTGGGCCTGCTCGAACCCATCACCGCCGCGTCCGGCGCCAGCCTGGCCGATGTGATCGTGCTGGCCGGCAATCTCGGGATCGAACAGGCCGCCCAAGCAGCAGGTTTCTCGATCAGCCTGCCCTTCGCGCCCGGGCGCGGCGATGCCAGCGACGACATGACAGATGCAGACTCCTTCGCGCCGCTCGAACCCATCCACGACGGTTATCGCAACTGGCTGAAAAAAGACTATGCCGTCAGTGCAGAGGAGCTGCTGCTCGATCGCACTCAGCTCATGGGACTAACCGCTCCCGAGATGACTGTGCTGATCGGTGGCCTGCGGGTGCTGGGCGCCAATCATGGCGGTAGCCAGCATGGCGTTTTCACTGATCGGGAGGGCACCCTGACCAACGACTTCTTTGTCAATCTCACCGACATGGCCTACCGCTGGGAGCCGGTGGCGAACAACCTCTACGAGATCCGCGAGCGCAAGAGCGATCAGGTCAAGTGGACGGCGACCCGGGTCGATCTGGTGTTCGGCTCCAACGCCATCCTGCGCGCCTACGCGGAGGTCTATGCCCAGGATGACAATCGCGAGAAGTTCGTGCGCGACTTTGTCGCCGCCTGGACCAAAGTCATGAACGCGGATCGTTTTGATCTGGCATAAATCAGGGCACCGCGCTCGGTGCGCATCAGGTTATCCGAAATGCTTGAACACTTGCCCGAACAGCCGCGCGCGGCGCAGGCCGCGCGTCTGGCGGCCCTGGTCGATGGCGAGGCCTATTTCGCCGCCGTGCGCGCTTCCATCCTGCGCGCGCGCCGGCGGATCATCATCGCCGCCTGGGATCTGCACAGCCGCATTCTGTTACAGCGCGGCGGCGCCGATGACGGCCATCCGCGCGAGCTCGGCGCGTTGCTGATTCATCAGCTTGCGCGTGAGCCTGATCTGCAAGTCTTCATCCTGCTGTGGGACTATGCCCCCATCTACGCCCTGGAGCGCGAACCGCTGTTCTTTGGTCACGATCCCTGGGAAGGGCATCCGCGCCTGTATTTTCGCAAGGACTCCGCCCATCCTCTGGCAGCCAGCCAACATCAGAAACTGGTCGCTGTCGATGGTCGCATCGCCTATAACGGCGGCTTCGATCTCGGGCAATGGCGCTGGGATACCCCGGCGCACCGGGCCGAGGAGCCGCATCGACGCGATCCCAAGGGCGCGCCCTATCCGCCCTTTCATGATGTGCAATTGCTGGTCGATGGGGACGCGGCCGAGGCGCTCGAGCAGCTCTTGATCACACGCTGGCAACGTGCCGGGGCAGGTTCCGGCTTGGCCGAGGCCTGCGCGACCGGACCAGCGACGGCGGACCCCTGGCCACCTGGTGTCGAGCCACTGCTGCGCGACATTCCGGTGACCATCGCCTGTACTTTCCCAGCCCATGGGGATATGCCCGAAGTGCGCGAGGTCGAGCGGCTCTATCGCACCCAGATCGCCGCCGCGCGACGCTTTTTGTACATTGAAAACCAATATCTGACCGCGCGTGTGCCGGTGGCCGACCTGTGCCGCTCGCTGCGGCGGTCGGATGGGCCTGAGATTGTGATCCTGCTGCCCAAGCAGACCGGCAGTTGGCTGCAACAGCGCACCATGGATGTGATACGCGCCCGCCGGCTGGCGAGTCTGCGCCGGGCTGATCGCCATGGGCGGCTCAAGGTTTACTGCCCGGAAGTGCCCGGCCTGGTCGAGGGCACGCCCATGGTGCACGCCAAGCTGTTGATAGCCGATGATCGGATCCTGCGCGTTGGCTCGGCTAATCTGAGTGACCGCTCCATGGGTCTGGACAGTGAATGCGATCTCAGCGTCAAGGCGCGTGATGCCGCCGAGCAGAGCGCCATCGCCGCCTTGCGCCATCGGCTGCTGGCGCCCTGGCTAGGACTCACACCGGCCGAGGTGGAGCGGCAGGAGGCCGCCATGTGGGAGCAGGACCGGAAACAGGACGGGGAGCAGGGTAGGGGACTGATCGCTACGATCGAACAGCTGCGCGCGCGCCTCACTGATGGCTCCGCCCCGCATCTGGTCGCGCTTGATGGCCGCGTCGATCCTGACTGGCAGCGTCAAATGCCCGATGAGCGCCTGGTCGATCCCGACCGACCGCTCGATCCGGCGCGGGTCACCAGCCTGATCGCCGAGGATCCCGAGGCCACGCCGGTGCGCCGCCGGCTGACGGCGGCGCTCGGCATCCTGGCGCTGTTTCTGACGCTGGCCGCGCTCTGGCGCTGGACACCGCTCGGCAGCTGGTTGAACCCTCGGACGCTGGCCACGGCGACCGCGAGCATGCAAGGCACCCTCTGGGGGCCGCCCCTGGCCACCCTGGGGTTTGCTCTCGCCAGCCTGCTCGCGGTGCCGGTGACCCTGTTGATTCTGGCCAGTGCGCTTTTGTTCGATCCGCTCACCGGCATGCTGGTGTCCCTGACCGGCGCGACCCTGTCGGCGGCGACCGGGCGTGAACTCGGCGCCTGGCTCGGGCGTGGTCTGCTCGAACGCCTGGCCGGGCCTTCGGTGTCGCGCATCGCGCACCGTCTGGGCCAGCGTGGGCTGCTGACTATCCTCACGGTGCGCATTGTGCCTGTCGCGCCTTTCGCGGTGCTCAATCTGGTGGCCGGTGTGCTGCCGCTGCGCTGGCGCGATTATCTGCTCGGCACCCTGATCGGCATGCTGCCCGGCATCCTGGCCTTGACGGTCTTTGCCGAGGGGCTGATCGCCGTGCTGGGTCGCGCCGATCCGCGTGCCCTGGCTCTGCTGCTGGTCGGGGTGCTGGCGCTTGGCGGCTTGTTCTGGGTGGGGCGGCGTGTGCTGGCCAGCGCCAGTGAGAATGAGAAAGAAAAGGGGGACTAACCGCGGCGTGCTCTCGGTGGCAAGCTACAATATTCATCGCGGCCTGGGGGCGGACGGTCGTCGCGACTGGGAGCGGATACTCCAGGTGATCGCCGCCATGGATGCCGATGTGCTGGCCCTGCAAGAGGTCGAAACACCGGCCGAACCGGCGCCCTCGGCCGACACCCTGGCGCTGCTGCCGCGCCTGACCGCGCTTGGCTATGAACTGCTGTTTGATCCCACGTTGCGCAATGGAGATGCCGACTATGGCAACCTGCTGCTCAGCCGTTGGCCGGTCGTTGCGCGCGAGCGGCAGGATCTGAGCGTGCCAGGGCGCGAGCCGCGCGGGCTGATCGAGGCGGAACTCCATGCGGGCGTGCGAACCTTGTGGGTGATGGCGACCCATCTGGGCCTGGGGATGCGCGAGCGGCGGCTCCAGGTGGCCCAACTCGCCCGGCGCATCGATCATTGGCAGTCGCTGAACCCGCGCCCGCCGCTGGTGCTGCTCGGCGATCTTAATCATTGGGTTCCCTTCGCGCCGGGTCTCAAGCCCCTGCGCATGCGTCTGTCAGCCGTGCCCGCGCGGGCGAGCTATCCGGCCCGCTGGCCGTTGCTGGCGTTGGATCGGATCTTCTACGCCGGCGGTTTGCAGTTGCGGGCCTGGGGCGTCGAGCGCGGTCCAGTGAGTAGCCAGGCCTCGGACCATCGCCCGCTGTGGGCGCGTTTTGCTTGATCCGCTTGACCGAGTTCTGGACCGTCATCATCATCGGTGACGTCGGTCTGGCGATCTTTGTTGACATGGGTCTTCACAGCTGCGGCAGTGACTGCGAGCAACACATCTTATCGGTTAGGTTCGTGGTCCAGGTGGGCTGGGTTTTCTGCGATATACTTCGGCCATACCGGTCCGCTTCCTTGGGATCATCCGCAGGCAGAACGTGAGCCAGATCGAGTGAGGCGATGAGTGAGAGCCAGGCACAATTCATCGATGTTGATCAGCTCCGGGTCGGCATGTATGTCTTTCTTGATCTCGGCTGGATGGCCCATCCGTTTTCGGTCAATAACTTCAAGATCAGCTCGGACAGCCAGATCGATACCATTCGCGGTCTGGGGCTGAAGCAACTGCGTTGGTCACCGGAGCGCAGTGACCTCCCCGAACCACCCGCGACCGAGGCGCCCGCGCGCGCGCCCCAGACCAAGGTCGATGCGGCCGAACAGCGCTTGCTGGTCCAGCATGCAAGTCTGGCGCGCTGCGATCGGGAGTTCAATCAAGCCTCGCGCGCCTATCGGGAGATTCTCGCGCAGGTCAAGACCGACCCGCTGGCGGCGCGGGCGCAAACCGACGCCATGGTGGGCGGCGTGGTTGACAGTCTGCTCGATCAAGGCGAGTCCATGATTCGCCTGCTGTCTGAAAATGCCGGCGAAGCCTCCTCCCTGCACGCGGTCAATGTGACAGTGATTTCCTTGTTGCTTGGCCAGAGCCTTGGCTTGGATGCCGATGCGCTCAAGCGGCTGGGGGTGGGGGCGCTATTGCATGACATTGGCAAAATGGAATTGCCCTCGCGCATTCGCTGGGGGCAGCATGAGCTGTCGTCGGCCGAACGTGGTCTGCTGCGGCAGCATGTTGAATTTGGCACCGAGATGGCCGCCGCCATGCAATTGGACGGGGAGGTTCGAACCATTATCGCGCAGCATCACGAATATGCCGACGGGAGTGGCTATCCTGGACGCCTGCGCGGCGAGGCGCAGTCAGTCGGGGCGCGCATCGTGGCGCTGGTCAACCATTACGACAGTCTGTGCAACCCGCCCAATCCGGGGGCAGCGGCCACGCCGCATCGGGCGCTGGCCTTGATGTACGCGCAATCCAGAGAAAAGTTTGATGCGGGCATTCTCGGGGCCTTTATCCGCATGATGGGCGTTTATCCTCCCGGGTCCGTGGTGCAGCTAACCGATAGCCGCTATGCCCTAGTGGTGTCAGTCAATGCCGCGCGACCGCTAAAACCAAGGTTATTGATTCACGAGCCGCGGGTGCCGGCGCGGCACGCCCCTGTGATTGACTTGGAACAACACGACGACCTGGGCATTCGCGCCAGCATCAAACCTGTGCAGCTCCCGCGAGCGGTATTCGACTATCTCTCGCCGCGCCAACGCATGTGCTATTTCTTTGAGCGCGCGCGGCAACTCGAGCAGCGGGCTGGCGGCTGATGGGACCGCCACATCATTCGCGGGACGATGCCATGGCCCCCAACCCCCTTGGCTGTGCTGATGCAGCTGATTGCATTGAGCTGTGGCAGGGTGCCATCGAGGGTTTGATTGAGGGTGTGCTGGTCGTTGAGCCCAGGGCACTGCGTATTGTCGCGGCAAACCGGGTCGCGGCGGAACTGCACGGTAGGGAGGTGCGGCAGCTGATTGGCCAGCGGGTGATCGATCTGGCGGACGTTCCCGAAGATCTCATTTTCTGGGAAGAAGTCGCCGCTGGCCGCGCCCAGGACTTGCACTCCGAGACCATGGTCCGCCGCCCGGATGGTACCCTTGTAAACGTGCAACGACGAATTAGCCAGGTTCGTTGCCGTCATCACATCACCTACTATTTTGTTGGGTTCTGTGATCAGAGCGACCGTCAGGCGGCTGAAACAGAGTTGGAAAAGTTGGTCGCGGAGTTGCGCGCCACGCTCGAATCCACCGCCGATGGCATTCTGGTGGCGGACCTTGAGGGTGGTATTCGCGGTTTTAATCAACGTTTCGCTGAGTTGTGGGCTCTGCCAGAGAGCTTGTTGACCGAGCGCAACGATGCGTCCGTGCATGCCTGGATGGCGGATCAGGTGCTAGACGCCGATGCCTATGCCGGGCGCCTCGCCGCCATCCTCGGCGATCCCCTGCGCGAGGCAACGGATATTATTGGCCTGAGCATCGGGCGGGTGTTGGAGCGCGTCACCTTGCCGCAGTTCGCTCGCGGCAATCCCATTGGTAGGGTGTATTCTTTTCGCGATATTACACAGCGTCTTGCGGACGAAAAGCGGCTAAAGCTGGCATCTCGTGTCTTTGATGCCAGTCTCGATGCCATCATGATCACTGGTCCTGATTTTCGCGTGCAAGCGGCTAATCCTGCCTGTGAGCGTCTGACAGGCTTTGCAGCGGCTGAACTTTCTGGCCACCCCTTGGAGCGCTTGCAGCCGCTGATTGGTGAGCTCGCCTTGAACTTGGAATTGGACCGCGCCTTCGAGCGCGATGGATTCTGGCAGGGCGAGACCGAGCAACGCACAAAAGACGGTCGCGCTATTCCCTGCCTGGTTTCTCTGGTGCGAGTTGCTGGCAGCGATGGCGAGCCGGCGAACTATGTCGGTTTTACCAAAGACCTGTCGGAAACCGTGGCTGCCCGCCAGCGCATTGAACAACTCGCCTATACGGATGCGCTAACCGGGCTACCCAACCGGGCGCAACTGAGCGAGCGCATCGAGTTTGCTATCAGTCTTGCCCGGCGCGAGCGCTCCCACTTTGCCGTGCTCTTCATTGACCTCGACCGTTTCAAACAGATCAACGACTCGCTTGGCCATGTCTTCGGCGATCAAGTGCTGATTGAAGTGGCGCGGCGCATTACCTGCACTCTGCGTCGGGTCGATACCACCGCGCGTCTCGGTGGAGACGAGTTCGTCCTGCTGCTGCACCAAAGCGATGGCGCGGGTGCCGAGACAATCGCGCGGCGGTTGCTCGAGGCCATGTCGCGGCCTTTTGAAATCAAAGATATGAAGTTTTCCCTGGGGTGCAGTATCGGGGTGGCTATCTACCCGGAGGACGGCGAGACCCTGGACGATTTGATCAAGAACGCCGACAGCGCCATGTACCACGTCAAGGAGCGCGGGCGCGGCGATTTTCGTTTCTATCGGCGACAGATGAATTTCGATCTGTTGACGCGCGTGAAGACCGAGCATGCCCTGCGCGAGGCGCTCGATCATCAGCGGATTCACCTGGCCTATCAGCCGCAACTCGATCTGCGCAGCGGTCAGCTCATCGGCGCCGAGGCGCTGCTGCGTTGGACCGATCCGACCATGGGCGCGGTCTCACCCGCTCAGTTCATCCCCATAGCTGAAGAGACGGGCTTTATTATTCCTCTCGGTGCCTGGGTGCTGCGCGAGGTCTTGCGGCAGGGCGAGGCGTGGAACGCGCGCGGTATGCGTCTGACGCTGTCGATCAATGTCTCCGCCGTGCAATTTCACCATGCCGGTTTTGTTGACTCCCTGGTGGCGCTTCTTGGCGCCAGCACCCTGCCGCCCGGGCAGATTGAACTCGAGCTGACCGAGTCGATTCTCATTCAGCACGTCGATGACACCTTGGTGCGACTCAAGGCGCTGGCGGATCTGGGCGTCAAGCTCGCGATTGACGACTTCGGGACGGGGTATTCGAGCCTGGGGTATCTCAAACGCTTTCCCCTCCATAAACTCAAAATCGATCAATCCTTTGTGCGCGATATCCCCGATGATGACAGCGACGCGGCCATTGCCACCGCGGTGATCAATCTGGCGCACTCATTGAATTTGCGCGTCATCGCCGAAGGTGTCGAGAACGAGCGTCAGCGCCAATTCCTGTTGGACGCCGGGTGCGATGAATATCAAGGCTATTTATGCTCCCCGGCCGTTGCGCCAGAGGCGTTTGTGTCGTTGTGCGAGCGCCTGCTTTGATCCTCCAGTTTGATGAGCCGGTTTGATTTTCCGCTTTGTTGATGGGCACATCATCCCGGTGGGCTGGTTTCATCTGAATGCCTGGGTGCCTTATCGCCTTCGCGGGCCCTCTGTTGGCCCACGGCATCTCGGCGATCAGCTGTGCTGGTCTCGACCTGGCGCGCGAGTTCCTTGAGCAGGCACTCGAGCGCGCTGGCCAGGGCGTCGGCGCTGTCGAGGGCGCCATGGTCACCGCCTCGGGCTTGTTCGCACAGACGGTCAGCCTGCTCGCGCAGCGGCTCGGCGCAGAGGTTGCCGGCAAAGCCCTTGATGGCGTGGGTGAGCCGGAAAAAGGCATCAAGCTCCCCACTGGCCGCCGTTGCCCGAATCCGCCCTGGGGTGTCTCGCTGGCTGTTGATGGCGGTTTGAAGCAGGCGCGGTACAAAGCCCGGTGAGCTCTCGAAACGCTGCCGTAGCGCGGTCCAATCAACCAAGGGCGGCTCGGGGTTGACTGCTTTGTTCTGGCGCTTCTCCGCGGTGTCAGCGGGTGCAATGCCGGCGTGAAACATCCGCTCGGGGTCGAAGTCCAGATAGCGCCGCCAATCAAAGCCGGCGCAGCAGTCCTCGATGCCGCTGAGCTGCGGCATCACGCGATCAAGAATAATGGCGTCGAAGCGCTCCGGTTCGGCATCGAGCAGGTACCAAGCGGCTTCGCCGTCGCTGGCGCACTCCAGTAGGTAGGGTGTTTCTTTCAGGTATTCGCGGATGATTTCGGTATCCACCGGGTCATCCTCAACAATCAACAATCAATAATCGGTAAGTGGTGGACATGGCAGAGCCCTCCATCGTGGCGATGAGTTGGTGTCGAGCAGATGCAAAAAGGTGTCACGTTCCAACGGATCGGACCGGTAAGGCTGTACGCCACCTGATTCATGCCGCGCGCTGGCCGCCGCGGCGAGCGCGTGCCGCAGCAGGGTATCGGCATCGAGATCGGTCCCGCGCGCATCGGCCAGCCCGGCCTTGGCCTTGATCGGCAGGTCGATGCCCGCCAATTCCAACGGGTGGTTGAGTCCCGTCAGCAAGCGTTGCCCGAGCGCCAGGGTTTCTCCCGTCTCCCCCATGGTCAGGAGCGCAAAGGCCGAGTCGCTGATGCGCGCCAGCAGCGGTTGTTGGGGATTCACTGCAAGTGGAGCTTTGAGCGGCGGTCTGGGCGGTTCCATGCCAAGCTCGGTGAGCAGTCGTCGTGAGATGTCGCGCACCAGGGGTTCGGTCACCGCCTGCCCCTATCTCATGCCGACCCGTTTGAGTGCATCCATTTCCACCGCCAGGACGTTGACATTGGTGGTGTCGCCCTGATCAAGCAGGCGTTGCAGAGACTCGAGAAAAAAGTCCCGGTTGGGCAAGTCGGTGGCGCGGTCATAAAAGTTTGTGTTGGCTGTGTTAGATATCATTGAAACATGGATTTAAGAAATAATTTTAGCCGATATGGGGCTGCGTGTTTTAGTACGTTACCCTGTGTTATTACACTTCACGCATGGTTGCAATGCTTGATGTCCGGAACTGGATTTGAACTGGATTTGAACTGGATTTGAACGGGAGTTGGCCTGTGCTGTTTTCAGTGCCATCCTTGTCCGGCAACAAATCGATAACTCCAGACGGATGGGTAACAGGCAGGATAGAAAACACAATAGACTGGTATCCGCTTATTTAAAGTTTACACCCGGGTTCATGATTGCCGCAACAGGCGGACAGGTCGGAAGCGATGTTTCACTGATCCGCCATCGGCTGCTGCGTTACCCGATCGCGCCGTCTTTCTTCCGCGCGGAGATTGGATTTTGCCAACACAATTCATTCACAAATAGAAACTTCTTTACCAGCAATTCCAAATTTCGTTTTCAAGCACCCGGTGATCAGTAGACGCGCCATCCTGGCGCGTCATGAAGCGGCTGGAAGCCGCTTCTACACCGAATAAGACACCCAAATTTGGAATTGCGGCGCCTTTACAACTCCGCCCACATGCGCAGCAGGTTGTTGTAGGAGCGATCCACATAGGCGGTATGCCCGGCCTCGGGCGCATCTTTCAGCAACTGCTCGCGGGCCTGGTTGAGTTCGTAGAGCAGTTCGCGCTGGGCCGGATCGCGCACATAGCTTTGAATCCAGGTCAGGACGACCAGGCGTTCGCCCCGAGTCACGGGCGCGACCCAGTGCAGGCTCGATGATGGGTAGAGCACGGCGTCGCCCGCCGCGAGCTTGATGGCACGTTCGCCAAAGCTGGTGCGAATGGTCAGCTCGCCGCCAGCGTAGGACTCGGGCGGATTCAGAAACACGGTGAGCGACAGATCGGTGCGAAAGCGCGGGCCGCTGGTGCCCATGACGGGATCATCGATATGGGCACCATAGGTCATGCCCGGCGCATAGCGCGCGACAATGGGCTCCGCCACCCGGTGCGGCAGGGCACCGAAACGAAACACCGGATGATGCCCGAGGCTCGCCATCAAGATGCGCGCGAGCAAGTCCATGCGCTTGGGCTCTCCAGCCAGCTCCTGGTTGTGCTTGACGCGCGCGGCGGCGAAGCCGGCACTGAGTTTGCCATCGACAAAGTTGGCGCCCTCCAGCAGCTGCTGCAGTTTCTCGAGCTGCGCCTGGTTGAGGAGTTCAGGGATGGTCAGCAACATAAATGGATCACCTCGGGTGGTTCTTTGCGCTGGCACGGTGGTCAAAGTGCCTGCCGGTCCTTATGATCGACGCAACACTGATGTCAGGGCCGCCCGGAGAATTATTGATGATTCTAGAAGCCATTGTTGACGACCAGGTGTTCAGCCTGAACGTCCCCGAGAGCCTGCTCAGCCAGGCCAGCGGATTTTTTGACCAACTCGACCGCGATATGGATCAGGGCTGGCAGATGAGCCGTGATTGGGTCGCCGCGCCTGACCGCTTGCAGCGCGGGCAGATTGTCGCGGACAAGCTGCTCACCGCGCTGGAGAACGAGAACGAAAAGCTCGGCATGCTGATGGCCGGCTATCTGCTCGCCCGCCTGCCGGGGCTGAAATCCGTGGAACTCGACATCCAGGGCGAGATTCAGAACAATCAGTTTTCTTTTCATCCGGCGGCGGCGAACAACATGACCACCGCTAAACCCACACCACAGAGCGAAAGCTCAAACAAACCACCGGTGCAGGCTGCTGGCGATGAGGCCGAGAGCGCCGTCAGCCCGGCTGCCGAGCAGCTCAAGGCCACCGCGCGGGATTGCAGCGGCGCTCCGCGCGGACTCAGCAAACTTGCCGCCATGGCGCAAGCCGGACAAGATGTGACCAAGGTGTTCAAGGTCGGCAAGGGTTACCGTTTCTCGGTGTTCGATCACAGCGCGCAAAGCTGGCGGGACGGCCCCCTGCTGAAAACCCAGGAGGAAGCCGAGCGGCTTCGCGAACAAGTCTTCAGCAGTCGTTATGAGGCTCTGCAACGCGCGGATTGATCAAAAGGCCCTCGCACACTGTCTCTCAGCCGCCAGCGGACTGATCACGGGTGGCATCGATACTGGCCATGATCTGCTCGGCGGTGACATCCCGTGTGACCAGGGCGCTGCCAATGCCTTGCAGCAGCACCAGCCGCGGGGCGCCGGCCCGCACCTTTTTGTCCACCGCCATGAGTTCCAGCATGCGCTCGCCGCCAAGCCCGGGCGGTGGCGCCACCGGCAGCCCGAAGCGTGTGAGCAGCCGGCGGATGCGTGACACCGCAGCGGCATCCAGCCAGCCCAGCTGGCGCGAGAGTTCCGCCGCCATCACCATGCCCGCCGCGACCGCCTCGCCATGCAGCCAGTCGCCATAGCCCAGACCGGCCTCGATGGCATGGCCGAAGGTATGACCCAAATTCAACAGCGCGCGCTGGCCAAGTTCACGCTCATCGGCCTCGACCACCTCGGCTTTGTTCTGGCAGGAACGCTCGATGGCCTCGATCAGCGCGACGGCATCGCGGTTGCACAAGGCATCGGCCCGGGCCTCAAGCCAGTCGAAAAAGGCCGGATCGCGAATCAGCCCGTATTTGACCACCTCGGCCAAGCCAGCCGCGAGTTCACGCGCGGGCAGGGTGCTCAGGGTGTCGGTGTCGGCGATCACCGCCACCGGCTGATGAAAAGCGCCGATCATGTTCTTGCCGGCCGGATGATTGATGCCGGTCTTGCCACCGACGGAGGAATCCACTTGCGCGAGCAGGGTGGTCGGCACCTGAATGAAGGAAACCCCGCGCTGATAGCAGGCGGCGGCAAAGCCGGTGATGTCGCCGACCACCCCGCCGCCGAGGGCGATCAGAGTGCAGTCGCGGGCGAAACGCCGCGCCAGCAAGGCGTCGAAAATGCCATGCCAGGTGTTCAGTCCCTTGTAAATTTCGCCATCGGGAAGAATGCACTCGGCGACCTGCAGACCCGTCAGCCCAGCGCGCAGCGACTCCAGATAGAGCGGCGCGACAGTGGTGTTGCTGACCACCATGACCTGTTGGGCGCCGATCCAAGGCCGCAGCAGATCCGGCTCGCGCAGCAGTCCGGGGCCGATGAAAATGGGGTAGGAGCGAGCGCCAAGATTGATATCGAGCCGTTTGTTCATGAGGCTGGTTGAGTAAGGACTGGTCTGGAGCATAGTGGGATGGGTGGATCCGCTTCGCTTCATCGATCCTACCCGTCCAGGTTGTTCTTGAAACCTCACCTTAGGGTGTTTCATCTTCCAGCCGACGGGCGATTTCCTTGACCACGGATGCGGTTCCCCGTCGCTCGGTCGAGACCACCATGTCAGCGACTTGACGGTACACCGGCTCACGGACGGCCATCAGCTCTTTCAGTGTGGTCAAGGGATCCTCGTTCGCGAGTAGGGGGCGGTTGCGATCTCGCGCGGTGCGCGCATGCTGCTGCTCGGCACTGCAGTGCAGGTAGATCACGAACCCGCGCGCGGCCAAACGTTGACGGTTTTCGGCCACCATCACGGCACCACCGCCGGTGGCGAGCACCACGCCGTCCTGTTCAGTGAGATCCTCGATCACCTGGCGCTCGCGGGCGCGAAAGCCAGCTTCCCCCTCGAACTCAAACACCGTGGGAATATCAACACCCGTGCGCTGCTGAATTTCCTGATCGCTATCGAGGAACTCGTATCCCAGCGTCTCGGCCAACTGGCGCCCAATGGTACTTTTGCCGGCACCCATGGGTCCGACCAAAAAAATATTTGGAGGCAATGTCATGGCGCACAGATATGCCAGATTTGCCGACTCAGGGCAAGGCAAGCGATCAATCTTTCTGCGCGGACGCCCTGAGCGCGCTTATACTAGTCGGCCTTCGTTCGGTCCCCTTGTCACAATGAACCCTTGCTGATTCTGATCCCATCATTAGCACATGAGCCCCCATCAGCCTCTGACCACGGCCCAGCCGCGTCCCGTCTTTCTCGAGCTTTGGCGTATCCGCCTGCCTATGCCCGGGGTGGTTTCCATTCTGCATCGCATCAGCGGCGTGCTCATGGTGCTGGCGATCCCAGTCGGTGCTTGGGCGCTGGGGGCGGCCGTGGTGACGCCAGCGGGCTATGACCGCATCACTGGTCTATTAAGCGCTCCACTGATTAAGTTCGCGCTCCTGGTGCTCCTGTGGTCTTTTTTGCATCACCTGTTCGCGGGTCTGCGCTACCTTGTCATGGACCTTGGTCAGGCGATCGACCTCAAGCAAGCGCGGCTCACGGCGGCCCTCGCGCTGGGCGCGGGACTGGTGATCACACTCATTCTCGGCGGGGTGTTGCTATGAGCCGTCAAGCCTCTGGCCTCAAAGCCTGGGTGATACAGCGCTTGAGTGCGGTCTATATCGCGCTGTTCGGCAGCTACCTGGTTATTCGCCTGATGTTCGCCCCCCCCGTCGATCATCAAGCCTTCGTCGGCTGGCTGGCCTCTCCGCTGGTGGCGCTCGCGCTGCTGCTTTATATCCCGCTGCTGCTGCTGCATGCTTGGGTCGGCGTGCGCGATGTGCTGATTGACTATGTCAAGCCGTCCGGACTGCGCATGGGGTTACTCAGCCTGTTCGCCCTGATGCTGCTTGCCTCTGGACTTTGGGCCGCGCAAGCGGTGGTTTTGGCACGCGCTCTGGTGATCGGATCGGGAGGCATGGGGTAAGACATGGATTTACAGCACCGGCATTTCGATGCCCTGATCATTGGCGCCGGCGGCGCCGGACTGAACGCGGCCCTGCGCCTGGCCAGCGCCGATTATCGCGTCGCTGTGGTGTCAAAGGTCTTTCCGACCCGCTCCCACACGGTGGCGGCTCAGGGTGGCGTGAACGCGGCCCTGGCGAATGTGCTGCCGGATAACTGGCACTGGCACATGTTCGATACAGTCAAGGGGTCTGATTACCTGGGTGACCAGGACGCCATCGAGACCATGTGCCGCGAGGCCATTCCGACCGTCTATGAACTGGAACACGCCGGGGTGCCCTTCTCCCGGCTCGAGAATGGCAAAATCTATCAGCGCGCCTTTGGCGGCATGAGTCAAAACTTTGGTGGCGAGCAAGCCGCGCGGACTTGCGCCGCGGCTGATCGCACCGGGCATGCCATTTTGCACACCCTGTATCAGCAGAATATCCGCGCACGCACCCATTTTTTCGATGAGGTCTTCGCGGTCGACCTGCTGCGCGACGAGGATGGCGTGGCGCTCGGCGCCCTGGTGCTGGATATCGCCACCGGCGAACCGCTGGTGATCGAGGCAAAAACCACCCTGATTGCAACCGGCGGCTATGGACAGGTCTTTCGCACCTGCACCAATGCCTTCATCAATACGGGCGATGGCATGGCCATGGCACTGCGCGCCGGTTTGCCGCTGCAAGATATGGAGTTTTATCAATTCCACCCAACCGGCGTCGCTGGCAAGGGCATGCTGATCACCGAGGGCGCGCGTGGTGAAGGCGGCTATCTGATCAATGCCACTGGCGAGCGCTTCATGGAGCGCTATGCGCCCAAGGCGCTGGATCTGGCCAGCCGCGACGTGGTGGCGCGCGCTATCGTGACCGAAATTCGCGCAGGCCGGGGTTGCGGCCCGCAGCGTGATCATGTGCTGCTCAAGCTCGATCATCTCGGCGCCGATGTTGTTCATCAGCGCCTGCCCGGTATCGTCGACATCTGCCGGGTCTTCCAGGGCATCGATCCGGCTGAAAAACCCATTCCAGTGTTTCCGACCGCGCACTATGCCATGGGCGGCATCCCGACCGACCGCGCCGCCCGGGTGGTGGCGCCGGCTCGCCATGGACCGGAAGAATACGTCCCCGGACTCTATGCCGCCGGTGAATGCGCCTGTGTCTCGGTGCATGGCGCCAATCGCCTGGGTGGCAACTCACTGCTGGACATCCTGGTGTTCGGCCGCGCCGCTGGGCAGGACATCGAACGCTATCTGAGCGAGAACCCCAATCATCGTCCCCTCACCGCCAACCATCTCGAGCCGGCCCTGGCTCGGCTCGCGCGCTGGGAGCGCCAGGGCGACGGCGAACCCGTGCATGTGGTCAAAGCCGATTTGCGCAAGCTGATGGAAGATCATTGCGGCGTCTTTCGCGACCATGACACCATGACGCAGGGCATCGAGAAGCTGCGTGCGCTGCGCGCACGGGTCGAGAGCGCACGCTTGCAGGATCACAGCCGAACCTTCAATACCGCCCGCATCGAAGCCTTGGAACTCGACAACCTGGTCGATGTCGGCATGGCCACCCTGGCCACGGCGCTGGCACGCGAGGAAAGCCGCGGCGCCCACTCGCGCGTCGACTTCCCCGAACGCGACGATGTCCACTGGATGAAGCACAGCCTGTTCTGGCGCGAAGGCGATCGGGTCGAGGCCAAACCCGTGCGCACCAAGCCGCTGACGGTGGACAGCTTTCCGCCCAAGGCGCGGGTTTATTGAAGGGTGAAGGGTGAAGTTTAAGGGTTGATTGGGGGACGTTGGTGACAGCACGCAGTTTTCGTGGGGAGCACTTGGGATGAAAATTCGGGTTTATCGATTCAACCCAGAGCGCGATACCAAGCCGCGCATGCAGAGCTTTGAGGTCGCGGCGCGTCCGGGCATGATGTTGCGCGAGGCGCTGCTTGAGATTCGCGCGCTTGATGAGAGCTTTGGCTTTCGCCATTCCTGTGGCGAGGGCGTTTGTGGCTCTGACGGCATGAATGTCAATGGCGTCAACTGCCTGGCCTGTGTGACCCCCCTGGCTGATCTGAAGGAACCGGTCGAGGTCCGCCCCCTGCCCGGCCGCCCGGTTATTCGCGATCTGATCGTCGATATGAGTCAGTTCTACGAGCAATACCGCGCGGTCAAGCCTTACTTGATTCGCACCGAACCGCTGCCGGAGCAAGAAATCCGCCAGACACCGGCCGAGCGCGACCGCCTTGATGGTCTCTATGAGTGCATTCTGTGCGGCTGCTGCTCGACCGCCTGCCCGTCCTTCTGGTGGAATCCGGACAAGTTCCATGGGCCGGCCGCGCTCCTGCAGGCTTGGCGCTTTCTCGCCGACAGCCGCGACCAGGCCACCGATGAGCGCCTGGATGCACTCGAGGGCCCCTACAAGCTGTTTCGCTGCCATAGCATCATGAACTGCGTCGAGGTCTGCCCGAAAGGGCTCAACCCGACCAAGGCGATCGGCAAGATCAAAGAGTTGATGCTCGAGAAGGCGGTTTAGGCGCCAAGCATGCAGCTCCCACAAATCATGCGGCTGCTGTTACTGCCAACCGGCCAGTTTCACCGACCGCTGTGATCCACCCGGGCCCCTAAAGCAATACATGGACGATACCGAGCCTCTTTCAGCCGATGCCGACCTGCGCCGCTTGCGCTGGCAATGCCGGCGCGGAATGCTTGAACTCGACTTGCTGCTCAGCGACTTTATCGATCAGGGTTACGCCCAACTCTCAAGTACCGAAAGAGCGGACTTCGCGCGTCTGCTTGGATGTCAGGACCAACGTCTGCACGACTGGCTGATTGGCCATTCCGAACCATCAGATGCCGCGCTGCGCGCGCTGGTTGAGCGCATCCGGAGCGTTCAGCTGGAGCCAGGTCAAGAGGTCAGGCCGTGATAAGGGACTCCGCCTGCCGTCGCTGTCCTTTGCTCTGATGGGCCAAAACCAAGGCGCCATTGCCGCCGAATCTAGCCAGTTCAATCTCCAGCTCCCATCCCAGCGCAAAATCAAGATCAATCCCACCAGGGACGGCGAGCGGCAACCAACGCTTCCCAGCGGTTGTCGAAGTCATCGAGCAACCCTTGAAAATGATAGCTACGCCAGCCAATCAGGGCGCCGGCAAAGCGCTGCAGATCGCGATCCTGTGGAGTGTTCCCTAGCAGATCGTCGAGCAGGCTTTGGGTCAGTGCCAAGTCATTCATCACGCCAAGCAGGTCCTGAATGCCTTTCATGCAGCGAATGAACTCTGCCATGTCGGTGAACAGCGGCCGGAAGAACTCTGCCGCATAGCGCAGCTTCTTGCATTCGATGCGCAATTGATGCATCGCCGACGCGTCTTGGCGATTGACCGCACTGCCCGCATCCAGCACCCGGCGTTCCTGTTTATCGAGCAGCTTGCGTGCCCTTGCAAGGATTGGCTGTGCGAGCTTGGGTTCGGGCAGATCGAGACCCTGCTCTATCCAACGCGGGAATTCGGTGCAAAAGTGCCGGTAGGCCTCGCTTTCGAGCAGCGGCCGAACTTCGCTGGCATATACCTGCTCTCGTCGAGCCAAGGCCAGTTCGCGCAGCGCGGTCTCTCCCGGCAATGGCAATTTACCGGCGGTATCGGCCAAGCCCTCATCAATAAAAACGTCCAGATCGCGCGCCCGCCCGAGTTGCCCGGCCAGCTGTCGCATTTGCTCGCGCCAGGCGCGCGTCTGCTCGCGATCAAGCAACGCGCGAAACAGCGACAACGCCGAGCGCATGCGTCGCAAAGCCACGCGCATCTGATGAACGCCCTCAATGTCCGTCCCGTGGCGTGCAACTTCCTGATGGGCGAGCAGCGCCTCGAGATTGTGCCGCAGAATGACCCGAATGGCGGCGGCCACAGGCATTTCGGCGGTCAGGGGAGGGGATGATTTAACCTTTGCTGCCAATGCTCAAAACTTCCGCCAGATGGAAACGGGTGATAATCTGTCCCACATTAGCGCCGGGCAGCAACGACTGCAAGCTCGCGTCTTTTCATTGACTGTTTTTCGGAGCCGCAACACTTGGCACTTTTCCGCGCTTTCCATCCAAACTATCTGGTCCCAGCCTTTGCCGCGACCTTCCTCCTCAGCGGCTGCATGAACAGCGGACTACAGAAGGATCTAATTCATGTGGATTGCATGACGCCGCCTGATCCAGGCCCTTGCAAGGGCGCCTTCCCCGGGTTTTTTTACGATTATGAAAGCAATCGCTGCCAGCGTTTTACCTACGGCGGTTGCGACGGAGCACGTCCGTTCGAGTCCATGAAGGCCTGCATCAAGGCATGCCGCGCCAAGGCCGGTCCCTAGCGCCAGCAGTCGACTTGGAAGGGCGGAATAATGCGCTTTTTTTGGGTCTGTCGCTAAATTATTGTGTCTAAGAAGACGAATTGAAGTCTTCCAGCCGAATCCCTGTCGTCCGGGTGACGGAAGAATCCGAGCTCACCACGGCCAGCGCAAAGCTTGGCGTTCAAACGCCGCGTCCGGTGCTGGTGCTGGTCGGCGCGGCAGCAAGCCTTGACCCAGAGCTTGCCGAGTGCGTATTGCCACTCTTTACGCAGACGGTTGTGCCCATCATCGCGCAATGCGGCGCCCTTGCCATTGACGGTGGCACGGATTATGGTGTGATGGCACTGCTCGGGCGTGCCAGAGGTCGCGCGGGAGTTGATTTCCCGCTGCTTGGCGTGGCAGCCAGTGGGACTCTGGCCCCGCCGGCGGGAGACGCCGCACAGGGCGCGCGACTCAACCCAGACCATAGCGGTTATCTCTTGGTACCGGGCAACCACTGGGGTGATGAGGTACCTTGGATCAGCGCCTTGGCAACCACCATCGCCGGTGACGCGGGCTCGGTCACCCTTGCCATTGGTGGCGGAGCCATTACTGAACGCGATATAGCGACCAGCCTCGCCAGTGGCCGCCCCACCATCTTGCTAACCGAAACCGGTCCGTTGAGTGAGCGCCTCAGGCGACAACCTCTGCCCGGGTTGCGGTTCATCCCCTTCTCCCAAGCCGCCGAGCGACTTGCCAAAGAAGTTCCACCGCTGCTGCGGCCAGGTCAGACAGTGGGCGACTGAACTGATCGCCGGCGTCTTCGTGTCTAGATGATTTATTTCGTGGATGACGCGCCTCTCAATCCTCCCGCAACAGCGCCAGCACCCGGTCATGTCCCTCGGCAGCAGCCCAGTCGGCCGCGGTGCGTCCCTCATGATCCGGCAGGGTTTTGTCCGCGCCGGCGCGCACCAGGGCATCAACGGCTTGCGCATGACCGCGCTTGGCTGCCCAGATGAGCGCGGTAAAACCCTGGGTGTTTTCCTGATGGTCAATCATGGCACCCCGCGCCAGCAAGGCTTCGACCACCCGGGCGTGGTTGTTGGAAGCCGCAAGCAGGAGCGCGGTATAGTCACCCGTATCGGCGGCGTCCACCACGGCTCCCGCATCCAGCAAAGAGCGCACTGCATCCAAGTGTCCATTGACAGCCGCTTTCATCAGCGGCGTCCACTGGCAGGCATCGCGGTAATTGGGCTCTGCCCGCCGGCCGAGCAAGGCGTTCAGCGCCTGAGTATCGCCGCTCTCGGCAAGCTGCAGGAGTTCCGCGCCTGACTCTGTTGTATTGTCACCGCAGCCAGCAACAGCAGCGAGAGCACACCCGAGTAAAACGCGCTTTGGCAAGCGAAAAGTCTTGTGTTTCATCAGCGCGAGACTGCCCGCTTGCGCCTCGCCGGGCAATGATGGAACGCAACGACGCCTGGCCGCCATCGCTAATCTCTGCCTGAACCGCAACCTGTCCAAGCTGGCTTGGCGGGTTGCGGCCGCTGCAGCCGGCTCACTGTGCTATGCGACAGCCCTCGCTATCGCAACGCACCAAAAGCGCCGAGCGGTTGTCGCAACTGACCCGATGGACTTCATGGCCAGTCGCGTCGCTTTCAGCGCGGTCGCCGAAAAGTGTGGCTCCGCGTTCAGATACCTGACAGCCGTACTGACCGGCAAGTCTTTCCGCCTCGTAAGACCACTGGCCAGTCACGGGCGATGCCTGCTCGGAGGCAGCCGCGCGCGCGACCGCTGGCCGGCGTGGAGCCTGTCTCCGACCTCCCCGGATGCTCATTTCAAGAGCTTGTGGCTGGCGGCTAGGGCGACCACCCAAGGCAAATTCTTCCCACTGTTGGCGCAGTGAACCCAGGGCGTTTTCGAGATTGACACGGTAATTTTGGGTTACATCGCGCTGAACCTCGGCTCTGGTCCCTGGCGAGCGAATCTCCGTTGCCGCCAAGGAGACAAGCACGCCCCCCGCATCCCGTATGAAATCGGCACGAATACGCAACAGCACCGGAACGGGCGGCGCATCGGCACCACCACCCACGTCTCGGGATTCGTGAATAAGGGTCTCAAAAACGCTGTGGTCTCGCTGACTCACCGCCACCTGCCAGCCTTTGGTCAGCGCGGCATCAAGCGCCAGCCCCTTCGCGCGAGGAACATTGGCCTGATCCAGGTAGACGCGCGGTGGTTCATAGGTAGACAGGGGCGGATTCGCCAGCGCGCCATGACTTGACAGCCCAGGCAGCAGGACAGGCAACAACCACAGGAGAGTGGGGAGACAGCGTGCCATCGCGAAAGCAAGCCCAAGCTATCGAATCGACCCGCAGACGCCGTCCTGACACTTCAGCAGAAGGTTCGGACCATTGCGGCAAGCAACCTCGTGCAGTTCAAAGGTGGGGTTCTTCTGCAACAAGACAGCACCATTGCTGGTCACTTCACAACCCTGTCGTTCCGCGAAACCCTCGGCATAGTAAGCCCAAGTGCCCGTGCGAGCACCAGTATTGAGCACCAGCATCTGATTTTGTCCGGCTGCGCTGTTGTCATCTGTCGCGCGTCTGACGATTGTCGATTCCACGGTTTCAGCAGAAGCATCGGCGACTTGCTGGGTCTGGGGCTGGTTTCGCTCCGGCTCCGGCTCCTGTTCCTGATTCAGATGCAGGTTCTGATCTGGGGCGGCAGTTGCTCCATCTTCGGATGCAACCTCCGCGCGCTCAGCTCCATCGATAGCGGACTCAGTCGCAACTCTTGCAACCTGCGCCTGCTCCGCGGCACTGGGATCAGTGATGTCATCTGGCGCGGGCCGCGGTGTTTCCGGCACCGGTGCGGCCGAGGCCAGTCGATGCCCGGTCGCCAGCCAAGCGCTTTGCAATGAACTCAAGGAGATGGCCAAAGCATCCTGGTAATCATCCGTATACTCAATGCGTTTTTCGCTCTCAGTGCCGGGGTTCACAATCACAAATGCACGCAAACCAACCTCGGTACCAAGGTCGTGCTGCTCAAAGTCGACACTGACCTGTACCTTTGGCGCTGGCCCGTCAGGTAAAGCACCAAGCGCGATCGCCTGCGGCGAAGTATGAGAAAGGCCCCGTTCCAACTTTAAGCCTTGCTGCGCGGATTCTGATTCGTCGGCAACAGAGACAAGGGTCCAGCCTTTGCTGCGTGCCGAGGCCATCGCGATCGAGCGCGCTGCGTCAATCCCGGCGCCTTGCAGGACAGTGCTGGGCTGACCCTTCATGGTACTGTAAGCGCCAGAACTGCTGGGCGTTGTTGCGCAACCACCGCCAAGGAGAGCAAGGGCAAGCAACAAGGCTGCCGGGGCAATACCCAATGCCCGTCTGACGATCCACGCATGGATCAAGCCATGCTTGGCTTCGGCGATCGCATCAACGCTCATGCGCGAATCACCCCAGCCCGCCTTCAGCCTGGTTATACTTGGCTCTCGAGCCGAACCGTCGCACGTACCGACAGACATAACGCCACACATCCCTAGCTTGCTTCAAGCGCCCGATCTTAGCACACCAGAACTCGCACCTGAGTCATAGGGTCGCTTGAAGTCGCAGCCCATGGCTAGGGATAAAGCTCGGAGTTCTGATTCATCCACGCCAAACTCCGCGGCCAAATTCTTCGCTCAATTCGTCCCGAGTCTCTTAGGCTACCGAGATCCGCCGATGCCGCGCGATTGCGAATCTTCATTGCCACGCCACCGCCAATCCCTACAATTACGCTCAATTATTAAAGCCTTCCAACTGGATGTTCGCCATGACTGCCATCCCAATGTCACCACCAGCTTCCGCGGCAGCTTCGTCTTCGCGGCCATTGCCAACACAGACAACCGCAAAATCAAGAGTAAAGCCAACGGCGGAGGCAAGCGCGCGGCAGGCCTCCGGTCGGCTGCCTTTCATGCCAATTTCATTCTTTGCTATTGTCATGGGCCTGACCGGTCTCACCATTGCCTGGGAAAAAGCCCAACATGTCTTCTCACGTGATATCGGCATTACTATCTGGCTGGTTGTATTAAGCTCAATTGCCTTCACGGTGATTGGCCTGTTTTATACCGCCAAGCTCATACTTTATCGCAAAGCCGTGGTTTCCGAACTGCGTCATCCAGTCAAGTTGAATTTTTTCCCGACCATTTCAATCAGCTTGCTGTTGCTGGCTATTGCCTATTTGGCCATCAATCCCGCCATCAGCCGCCCACTATGGATGGCAGGCACTCTACTGCATTTGTTCTTCACGCTCTATGTGGTCAGCGTTTGGATGCACCACGAGCATTTCGAGGTCCATCACATGAACCCAGCCTGGTTTATTCCCGCCGTCGGCAATGTTCTGGTGCCAGTGGCAGGGGTTCCGCTTGGGTTTGTTGATGTATCCTGGTTCTTTTTCAGCACCGGCATGGTCTTCTGGGGCATGCTGATGACCATTGTGTTTTATCGCATTTTATTTCACAACCCAATCGACGACCGTCTGATGCCAACGCTGTTCATTCTGATCGCGCCACCGGCGGTTGGCTTTATTGCCTACACTCGCCTGACTGGTGATATCGATACCATTGCACGGCTGCTCTACTTTAGCGGACTTTTTCTCACCTTGCTGCTATTCACCCAGGTGGGTCGATTTGCCAAGCTGGAATTCTTTCTGTCCTGGTGGGCCTATTCATTCCCCTTGGCGGCCATCTGTATTGCCAGTCTAGTGTTCTATGAAATGACAGACAAACTTGCTTTCGGCTATATTGGCGCGGGTCTTCTGCTCATTGTCAGCAGCGTGGTCTGCTTGTTAATGATCAAAACCATCGTCGCTATCAGCAAGCATCGCATCTGTTTGCCTGGGCATTGACACCTTCGTTCTTTACTGAAAGAAGCCGGCAATTTTCAAACCGGCGTTTTCAACCAATTCACCGCATTGGAGGCTGACACATGAAACAAACCCTGCTGCAGGAAAAATACCCCGTCTACACCCTTGAAACCAAGAAAAGCGAAACTCCCTTTCAAAATGTCGATGAAATTATCGACAACCTAAAAACCCGCGTTGAAGAGCACCCGAAGGCGTGCTTCATCGCGATTTTCGATCACCACCAGCACACCAGCAACATGCCCGGTGGGGAAATTGCCAAGGACATCACCGCGGCCAAGCACATTGTTTTCTGCTTTGGCACTCACCTGCCCAATCCTCATGTCATGGCGGTGCGCCCCCGTTCGATTGGCGTTGTTGAACAGGGCGACGAATTCGTCATCAGCTTTCTGGAGGCGCCCATGCCACTTGCCAACAATGCCATGGAATCCTGGGTTCGCGCCCTGGTGGACTCACCTCAACCTGCAACCGCTGGTTAGGCCTGTCGCAACCTCCGACCTGGCCCAGATCCTACCTAGCTAAGGTCCGATCTGGCACCAGCGGACTCGGCGGTATTTTCCTTTAACACCCAGTCCCGTCACGGAAGATGCGATTTCAGGTATTGACGCCATTCTTGCTCGCACGTATCATCTCCGCTCTTAGCTTTCGCGACTTCTCGAAGCCGTTCAAATAGGACGGCTCTTGAATGCGCTGGAACTTTCGCCGGGTTGAAAAACCGGGGTATAGCGCAGTCTGGTAGCGCGCCTGCTTTGGGAGCAGGATGTCGGGGGTTCGAATCCCTCTACCCCGACCATGTTCGCAGGCCCTGCATTTTTCGCTCCCCACGCGGGGCAATCATCAGACCGCTAATTAACAAATTTGGGCAGGTACCCAAGGCTCAGCTGGCGCCCGTAGCTCAGCTGGATAGAGCAACGGCCTTCTAAGCCGTGGGTCGCAGGTTCGAGTCCTGCCGGGCGTGCCAATACGGTCGTTGATGCGGCCTTTTCAGCGTAACAATGGTGGACGTAGCTCAGTTGGTAGAGCACAGGATTGTGGCTCCTGTGGTCGTGGGTTCGATTCCCATCGTCCACCCCACCACCAAAAAAATGCACCTAAAGGGCCGTTAGCTCAGCTGGTAGAGCAGGGGACTCTTAATCCCTTGGTCGAAGGTTCGAATCCTTCACGGCCCACCAAGAAAATCAGCGGCTTAGCTTCAATCGGGGTTAAGCCGTTTTGTTTTTCAGTGCCTCGGGGTAACGCTGGGGGTAACATTCTGGAAGCCTTAGGCGTCGTTCGAAACTGATTCTTGCATTGCTCCAGCAGCCAGGAAACCACCGAGGAGGCATCCGCTGAAGTTAGTGAGATGTAGCCTTTTGTAGCCTCGGCCCGGCAGCGCGAGCGATGCTTGCAGAGAAGCATCGAGACTAAGGTTTTCTAGCCAGCTCTCCCGGCGCGGCCTGGGTGCAAGCGGCAAGATGGCTATTCCAACGTCCTCCCCATGTCCGAGCGGTAAAGGCAATGATCGTTGCAATTCCCCAAAACGGGAAAAACCGCTGCTAATCCTTTTCACCGCGTCTAGCGAAAACCGGCAATGGTCCTAGTTCATGCTCGACCAGTGCTTGCCGATGCCCGGATTTGTCCATCGCCCAAGATCAGCCCGCAGCAGCTTTGTGGCGCGGTGCCCACTTAGGTTTGGTCGTTACTGTGACAGGATCGTGACGCTTTAGCCTGTCCAGTTCCAAGACGGTGGCGCTGTATTTATCTCCGAGGCTGTCATTCACCGTGACCAGCTCTTGAGCGCGATCCTCAAGACGCCTGACCTCGTGAGCATGAGCCTTTTCCATGCGCGCAATCTTCACGTCTGGGGCGGCCAGCTCTTTGTTGGTCTGACTGAGATCAGCATTAACCAGCGCCACGCGGGGGCAGGCGTTGTCACGGTAACAGGTTCGAGCATGCCGCCGATGCGTTCCAGCGGCGCCCGAGCGGCCAATTCCAGAGCAACTGGGTTCGGCTCTTTGCCTGCCGCCCGGGTGATGGCATCGATCAGTTGTGCCTTGCTCGCGGATGCGAATGCAGTCGCATCGGTGCTAGCCAGCAGCGCCTTGACTCGCTCGCGCAGCTTGGCCTGTCTCTTTGCAGAAGTGGTGCCAATGTCTCATCCTCGGGTTGTCACTTGGTCCCGCTTACCCACCCCACCCCTGCCGCATCAAATTCTCGACATCACGGCGGGCCAGCACGGTCGGCAGTCGCGACATTTGGCAGCACGGGCGGCATCGCTCGGTTTAATGTTGTCGTTGTAGCGCAGGTCAAAGCCGGTGGCCTGGCGGTGCTCCGCGATGTACTGGTCCATCTTCTCGCCCAGGGTTTCGAGGTCGTCGATCCAGTCGTCGCGGATGGTGTCGGGCAGGCCGCCGACAGTGATTTTTCAGCTCGTCAAACGGATTTTCGGCATCGGCGCGGTGGCGATAGAGCTGAGCGACGGTGAGGATCTCATTGGCGAGTGAAGTGATAAACAAGTCGTGCTCATAGACCACCTTCTCCTCGGTCAATTCAGCGAAGCTCAGCTGCAGTTGATCGGAATTGCGCTCATCGACGACGCCGACGTCGGTCTTGATCCGTCGGCGCAACACGATGGCACGGCGGTGGTGGCCCCAGCCCTGCAAGCGCAGCGGAGTTTCCGCGCCTTGGCAACCGTCGCCGGCATCGCACCAGTCTACCTCGCGCATCAGTCGCTCGATGCTTTGCTTGACGCCCTTGGTCATGCGAGGCTTAAACAGGAATGGCACACCTTCCTGCTCGGCACGCGCCCCGATTCCAAAGAGGGGTTGACCTCGGTGCCCAGTCGCGATCCCCCCGGATCAGCGATGGCCATCATGCGCGAGGCAACCGACCCAGGAGTTCCCACAAGCCAGGTGCGCTGTATTTCGAGTTACTTTCGTTGCCTGGTTTGACCTCGACCTCCAACACCAAGCGCAAACCGGCAATGAAATAGGTGTGGTAGGTATGCGATGGGCGGCCAGGCTTGTGTGGGTTATAGCCTTTAACCGCCCGTTCCTGATGACCCCTGCTTGAGATCAGGGGAGGGGCTTGACGGCCACATCAGCATTAAGAATCCAAGGCTCGCGCAGGCAGGCCTCGACCTCGTCGGCCAGGTGGCTGTCATTGCCAGACAGGATCAGGACATTGTTTGTTTCCTGCTGGAATTCGTAGAAGCTGCGAATCGCCTCGGGCGGGGTGCGCCCATCCGGCTGCACCACCAGCGGGATGCGATTGCCGGAGAGCTTCACCTCGTCCAGTTGGGGCATGATCTGGACGTCTTGGTAGGCGGCGCGCGAGTGGCTCTGCGACTGAAACAGGCCGGTGAGGCGTCACAGTCAAGCCGCCTCGATTTTGGGCGGCGGCGCTTGTCGGGCATCGCGCTTGATGCGCCGGCCAAGATTTTCGGTTTCTTTGAAATAAAACTGCTCGTTCTCGCGGTGCAGGTACCAGGCGCGTTTGCGCAGGCGTTCGAGTCCGGCCAGGAATTCATCGGCCTTGGGGTGCGGGGCGACCAGGTATTCGATGATGTCTTCTTGCGTCAGACCGCTGCGGGCGCCGACGGCTCGCGACAGCGAGGCCGAGAGCACCAACTTGGCGACCTGACCGGCGGCATCGCAGCCGAGATCGGCGTCGATTTCCTCAGCGCGCGCGTTGCCATGGTCGGCGATGTCGTTGACCAGGGCGGGCAGGAGCGCGGCGTTGAAGCGCTGGATCTCGTCACCCATCTCGACAGCGTTCAGATTGAGATGCTGGGTGCCGATCAGGAAGACATCGTTGGTGTCGCGCATCCAGACGCTGCGCAGCAAGCGGGCGGTGAATTGCATTAGGCCGCGGGTCTGGCGAAAGCCCTCGTTTTCCTTGAACAAGGCTCACCCGGCCAGGCGCAACAGCCCCTCGCGAAACTGACCTTCCATGTCCTGGGTGACACTGACGTATACTGTTGTACAGGCCCATGATCGACGGTCAATGGTGAAAATCCGTGCCCTCCAGCCCGAACTGCCAGCCAGCTCACTCCAACCCTCCTGGCGTGCGCGGCACGCTCCTGGTCGCCTGTTGCGCGCTGCTTACTGCCTGCGCCAGCCCGGTTCCCGTGGCGATTCGCGACCCCGTGCAGCCTAGTATCCAGCTCGGCGAGGTGCAACAGACGCCAGAGGTCTTTATTGGTCGGTCGGCACGTTGGGGCGGGCGCATTCTCAAAGTCAACAATGGCGCCAACAAAACCCGCGTCATCGTCCTCGCAAGCCAGCTTGGGCAGGATGGACGCCCCAGCGAGGGATCTCCCTCAACCGGGCGCTTCATCGCGGAATTCCAGGGTTTTATCGACCCCACCCTGTATCCAGCCAAGCGTTTGTTGACGGTGGCCGGTCCTATCATCGCCGTCGAGCCCCATGCCATCGGCGACTACTCCTATCCCTACCCGGTGGTCGCGGCGCTGACAGCCTACCTCTGGCCCGTGCCCGATCCTGTGGTCATTAGTTATCCCTACGGCCACGGCTGGTGGGGGCCGGGGTTCGATCCTTTTGGCGGCCCTTGGTGTTGTGGTCCCCGCTGGTACCCTACAGGCTTCGGTTATGGCATCTGGTAAGAGATCCAAGCAGTCAAGCCTGGCCGGCATCGGCTCGAGCGGGCATTCTTTACCTCTTGGAATGCTACCCGCAGGGGTTTTGCTGGCAGGGATTTTGCTGACAGGAATCATCCTCGGCGGCTGTGCCAGCAATGGCGGACATTGTCCAGCCACTGTCGACAATCCCTACCCATCGCCGGCGGCCATGCAGGGGTTGCCACCCGAGACCCTGCCGCTCGGAGAACATTTCACCTGGGCTGGCATCCTGATCGAAACCCGTCATCTGGCCAAGGCAACCGAGCTCGACATCAGTGCAAGACCGCTCGACACCTTTTGCCGGATCCAAGGCAATGCCCCGGCGCTCGGACGTTTTCGGGTGCGCTACCCAGGCTATGTTGAAACCGCACACCTTCTCCCAGGTCAACCGCTGCGCGTCTCCGGGCGCCTCGCCTCGGTGGAAACCCGCGCTGACGCGGGCGAGCGGATTCCGTTGATAACGCAAGCAAACCTTGACCTCCTTTCCCTCGCGGATCAGGTCCGCCACCGTCCCCGCATCGGCATCAGCATCGGCGCCGGTTCCGGCTGGAGCGGCGGCGGCATCGGCATCAGCTTTTAATGCGCGCCCGAGACGCCCTCAAAGTTCCCGGCAACTCTCCAGCACGACAGGCGCGCTGGTCGCACCTCTACGCGAGCCGGTGGCCTCCATTTTTTCGACCACTTCCATGCCGCTGATCACCTCACCAAAAACCACATGCCTGCCATCCAACCAAGAGGTAGGCGCGACAGTGATGAAGAACTGCGACCCATTGGAGTCACGTCCGGAATTGGCCATGGACAGCAATCCAGGCTTGCTGTGCTTGAGCTTGAAATTCTCATCATCGAACTTGCGACCATAAATCGACTTGCCACCGCTGCCGTTGCCACGCGTGAAGTCGCCGCCCTGGATCATGAAGCCGGGAATGATCCGGTGGAAGGGGCTGCCGGCGTAGCTCAGATCCTCGCCCTTCTGTCCGGTGCAGAGCGCACGAAAATTCTCCGCCGTCTTGGGCACGGTATCGGCGAACAGCTCGAACGCAATGGTCCCAGCCGGCTCACCGCCGATACTCACATCCATGGCCACCTTCGGATTGGCCGCCGTCTCGCCCGCCTGCTCAGTGTCGTCCTCGGCAAAGGCCAGCCCGATCGCCAAGCTCGAGGCTGCAAGAAAAATCAGCGAAGGCTTTATGATTGTGATCGTCATGGGGATTTCGTCTCCTGCAACAAGGTTGAAAAGGATGATGAAGAATGAAAAATGAAAAGAACCTTGATTCCCAACGCGTGCCGGCGCGCCATTGTCGAAGCACGGCTGCGGTTTGGCAATCTGGATCCTCCCGAGGTGGACCCCGGATGCACCCTCGTCATTGGGGCGTCGCGCCCGGACACCTTACATCAAGGCTTAGTCACTCAGCCAAGCATCAACCAATGCTGTGGACTAGCAACTCCAAAATTGGGTGTCTTATTCGCTGTAGAAGCGGCTTCCAGCCGCTTCATGACGCGCCAAAATGGCGCGTCTACTGATGACAGAGCCAATCACCAGGCGCTGGAAAACGAAATTTGGAATTGCTGAGGCTGGACGCGCGATAGGATTGCACCGATCATTGGCACATCAGTCTCATCCACGGAGTCATCCCATGCCTGAGCCACTTCTCATTGGCAAAAGTCTGATTGGCGATAGCGAGCATGTCATCTGGCTGCGCCCGGACAAGGCTAACCGCCATGGCTTGATCGCGGGGGCCACCGGCACCGGCAAGACCGTCACCCTGCAGGCCCTTGCCGAGCAATTCAGCCGCATCGGCGTGCCAGTGTTCATGGCCGATGTTAAAGGCGATCTCGCCGGCATCAGCCAGGCGGGCGGCGACAATACCAAGGTCGCCGAGCGGGTGCGCGAGCTAGACTTGGAAGCACTGGGTTTTCGCTATGACCACAACCCGGTCAGCTTTTGGGACATCGGCGGCTCGCTCGGGCATCCCGCGCGCACCACCGTGAGCGAAATGGGCCCCATGCTGCTCGCGCGCCTGCTGGGGCTGAATGACACCCAGGAGGGTGTGCTCAACATTTGCTTTCATCTCGCCGATGAACAAGGCCTTCTGCTGCTAGACCTCAAGGACCTGCGCGCGATTTTGAATTTCGCCTCCGAGCAGGCCGATGCACTGCGCACCACCGTTGGTCATGTGTCCCAGGCCTCGGTCGGCGCTATCCTGCGACGGCTGCTGCGGCTCGAACAGGCTGGCGCCGAGGCGCTGTTTGGCGAGCCGGCGCTGGACCTGGCCGATCTAATGCAGACAGATATCGACGGGCGGGGAGTGGTCAATATCCTGGTTGCCGAGACGCTGATTCACAATCGTACCCTTTATGCCAGCTTTCTGTTGTGGTTGCTCTCGGAGTTGTTCGAACAACTGCCCGAGGTGGGCGATCCGGATAAGCCGAAGTTTGTGCTCTTTTTCGACGAGGCGCATTTGCTGTTCGACGACGCGCCCGAGGTCTTGGTCGAGCGAATCGAGCAAGTGGTGCGGCTGATTCGTTCCAAGGGGGTTGGGGTGTATTTCGTGACCCAAAACCCGCTGGATATTCCAGACACAGTGCTCGGTCAACTTGGTAACCGGGTGCAACACGCGCTGCGCGCCTTCACCCCGCGCGACCAAAAAGCCGTGCGCGCGGCGGCCCAGACCTTCCGCCAAAACCCGGCCATTGACACCGAAAGCGCCATCACCTCGCTTGGCGTCGGCGAGGCACTGGTCTCGGTGTTGGATGATGATGGCATTCCCACCCCGGTCGAGCGGGCATTGATCGCCCCGCCCGGCAGCCGCCTTGGCCCAATCAGCGCCGAGGAGCGCAGCGTGCTAATGCGTCAGTCGCTGGTCAGTGGTGTGTATGACCAGGCCATCGACCGCGTCTCGGCCTATGAAAGCCTCAAGGCCATGGCCGAGCAGGCCGCCAGGGCCGCCGAGCAGCGTGGGGATGAGCCACCGCCGCCCACAACCAGGCAATCGCGTGGCACAAGCCGCTCGAGCAGCCGCCAAACCCCCATGGAGGCAATGTTAAAGAGCACCCTGCGCTCAGTCGGCAGCCAGCTTGGTCGGCAACTGGTGCGCGGCGCCATGGGCTCGCTCTTTGGCGGCAGCAGGCGGCGCTGATCGGCGCTTGGATTAGAGCTGGGTAGAGTGGAAAGCATCTGAGTGGTGACGTTCGCACTACTAACCTTAAAGCCCTTGACGGAAACTGGCGCTGGCGCGCTCGCCCGGTCAGCTACTAGAGCGGTATTTGGCCGGAGGTCAGTAAGCTAATTCCAACCTTTGGGCTAGCCAATTTTCGTGCGACATATGGCTTGATGTCTTCAACTCTGTCGATGGGACAAGCTAGCTGGTACTGTTGCTCGGTTGGCTGCGGTTTGTTTGCACCAACGGCATGATCATTGGCGAGACCAAGCAGGAGTTCCGCGACATCCATGACCAGCATCTGAACCTGAACAAAATTCCTCCCGCGATCAGGGTTGACATGGGCATGGTCGTGCAGGACATCGGGCGCCTGATCTGTGGCAACTGACAGAAGTGTCCGCTGAGCACGTGACCGCTTGGGCCAATGGGCCGCTCTCTCAGGATTGGGGTAATAAAGCCGCCTGTCGCGTCTTGCGCGTCTGCCAGTCTGGCGAGGACGGCAAGATTGTTGATCTCTTCGCGAAAGGCGTGGCGAGCGAAAAACCTTGGGTGCCGGAGTTGAAGGTGCCAGGAGCGCCGAATCCGGCGCGCACGCTCTATGATGTCAGCCAAGTCCTATACTAAGTGGCTGAGAAGCGCTCCAACCCTGAAGACCGGCGAGACTGGCAGGGGCGGATTCCGGGCTTGGGTCATACACATAAGGTGTCCTGAACTTATCTGCTCGGCCTGCCTGCAAACGACTTAGCGGGAGCCGGAGCAGGTTCCCCGCTTGCGCGCAAAGCGTTCATTACCTTGAGTTGCCCGTTGCTGTGACATCGTTCAATTGGCGCTTGCAGCAGCAATTCCAAATTTCGTTATCCAGCGCCCGATTGTTGGCCCGTTTATCTTCACCAGATGAAACACCCAATTTTGGAATTGCTGGGATACTTGACAATGCTCCCGAAGATGCAAAATTCTCATCTATGATGTCCAGTTATTTCATGCGTGCCCGCAAACCGGATTCGCGCAGTGCCATGCGGGGACTGATCGCGCAGGCGCGTTTCTTGCTTGCGCGGGCGCGCCTGGATGATCTGGACTGTGATGGCGATTGCGGTGATTGCATCATCAAGCGAGTCGAACACTTCGAGCAGACACTGGCTGATTGGGATGCGCGCCTTGCGCAGGGGATCCAGCCGACGCTTGGCGATGTCCATGACCTGGCTCGCGCTGCATGGGCGCTGGCCGGGATTCTGCTCCGCTCCGGATTTCTCAGCGAAGCAGATTTACCGGCGAGGCCCGGGTTTTCCAGTCCTCCCGCGAATTCCGTCCGAGCGGGCTGGGAATCTCCCTGACCCACAGCTGTAAGTATCCCTATGGGTGCCCATGCAGGCGACCCATGCAGCACAAACGGATGCCAAAAAATGGTTGAATTGCAAACACTGGTTGACTACTGTGCTGATATTCTCGCCATTGAGCAGTTTCAGGATTACTGTCCAAATGGGCTGCAGGTCGAGGGTCGGGCGCGCGTGGGGCGCATTGTCACGGGCGTGACGGCCAGTCAGGCGCTCATTGATGCCGCCGCGGAGGATAGGGCCGATGCCCTGTTTGTGCATCATGGGTTTTTCTGGAAAGGGGAAGACCCCTGCGTGGTTGGTATCAAGGGCCGCCGGATCAAGGCGCTGCATGCGGCCGGGCTCTCCCTGCTCGCCTATCACCTGCCGCTGGATGCTCACGTTGAGCTTGGCAACAATCGTGGCCTCGCGCAATTACTGAGCATTGAGCAACCGCGGCCGGTTTCGGCTGCGCAACCCTTGCTGTGGCGCGGGCATCTGGCGGCCGCGGAGTCGCCGCGGCAGTTTGCCGCGCGCATTGCCCAGGCGCTCGGACGGTTGCCATTGCACATTCCCGCCTCCGAACGACCAATTCGCATGTTGGCCTGGTGCACTGGGGGTGGTCAGCGCTACCTTGAACAGGCAGCGAGCCTGGGAGTGGATGCCTTTTTAAGCGGTGAGATTTCTGAGTCGACCACGCACCAGGCGCGCGAGTCCGGGGTGGATTATTTCGCCATCGGTCATCATGCCTCCGAGCGTGCGGGGATTCGGGCGCTTGGCGAGCATTTGAGCCAGCGCTTTGCAATAGGGCATCGTTTCATTGATATTGACAACCCTGCTTGATCGATACCTCTGGTGTGGGATTCCTGGGGCCTGGCTTCATTGAAACCAGTCGATCCGGTTAATCAGTGTCCCGGGATCCTGATATGGGATGCGCGGTGGTAAATCCGATCAAACTCCAGGGGTATTTGCGGAATGTCGTGGCCGGGTCTTGGCTCAGCAGCATTTAATGCCGGGGTGATCGGACCTCGCGGAGCCACCGGGATTGCTCCGGTACCTGAGCAGCTGGCCCAGTTTCAGTCTGATCGTAGCCCGGCTCCAAACCGGTTCCAGTCCGGTTCCAGCCAGGATCCCGCTTGGACTCAGGCTGGGCCCCGGGTTGGCTGCAGTCGGTTTGGCCGCGGCATGCGTTGGGTCTGGCGTCAGAGACCGCACAAACGCGGGTTAAGCCCCGTATCTGCGTCAAAATCTTGCCAGCGGCTTGACCGCCATGGCAATGATCGGCCAGAATGCGCGATCTTTTGTGAAGTGCTTCGCGATATTCTTATTTTCCTTTTTCTTTCGATACTGTGCGAACGCCTCCGGTCCGAGGCGTCGTCCGGACGAGCCTACGGGGGTCTTTTGATCAAATGAGCGCACAAGGCGTTAATAAGACGCGGCGGCGGGTCCTCGTCGCCGCCACGAGCGTCGTCGGTGCCGTTGGCGCTGGCTTCGTCGCTGTACCCTTTATCGCGTCGATGAATCCAAGCGCCAAGGCGCGTGCGGCTGGCGCGCCTGTCAAGGCAGACATCAGCAAACTCGAGCCCGGCGCGTTGCTGCGGGTCAAGTTCCGCGGCCAGCCGATCTGGGTGGTGAATCGCACGCCCGAGATGCTGGAGAATCTGCCCACGCTTGACGCGAAACTGGTCGATCCGCAATCGACCGTGCCGCAACAGCCTGAGTATTGCCAGAATCCAACTCGGTCGATCAAGCCGAATTATTTTGTCGCCATTGGCATCTGTACTCACCTCGGCTGTTCACCGACCTACCGGCCGGAGCTGGCACCCGATGATCTGGGTGCGGAATGGAAAGGCGGCTGGTTCTGTCCCTGCCACGGGTCAAAGTTTGACCTTGCCGGTCGCGTTTACAAGGGCGTACCGGCTCCGACCAACCTGGTCATCCCAAAACATACCTATCTGACTGATACCACCATCCTGGTGGGTGAGGATGGAGGACAGGCTTAATGAGTGCTGAACACGCGCAACCCAGCGGTCTTCTTGGGTGGTTCGACAAGCGCTTCCCAATTCTGAGCGTCTGGAACGACCACATGGCGCGCTACTACGCGCCAAAAAACCTAAACTTCTGGTCTTTTTTCGGTGTGTTGGCCATCACGGTGCTCGTGCTGCAGATCGTCACCGGTATCTGGCTGGCAATGAACTACAAGCCCTCGGCTGAAGATGCCTTCGCCTCGGTTGAGTACATCATGCGCGATGTCGACTGGGGCTGGCTGATCCGCTACCTGCACTCCACGGGTGCATCGGCCTTTTTCATCGTCATCTACCTGCACATGTTCCGCGGGCTGATGTGGGGTTCCTACCGTAAACCGCGAGAATTGCTGTGGATTATCGGTGTGGTGATTTACCTGGCGATGATGGCGACGGCTTTCTTTGGCTACCTGCTGCCATGGGGACAGATGTCCTACTGGGGCGCGCAGGTCATCGTCAACCTATTCGCCGCCGTGCCAGAAGTGGGCGAGGAACTCTCCACCTGGGTGCGTGGTGACTATGTTATCTCGGATGCGACCCTGAATCGCTTCTTTGCCTTCCATTTTCTGATTCCTTTCCTGCTGGCGGCCCTGGTGTTCATCCACATCGTCGCGCTGCACCATGTTGGGTCCAACAACCCGGATGGGATCGAAATCAAGGAAAAGAAAGACGAAAATGGCATTCCGCTCGACGGCATTCCTTTCCATCCGTATTACACGGTCAAGGATCTGGTTGGTGTGGTGGTCTTTTTGGCGCTCTTCTCCATGGTGGTCTTTTTCGCGCCGGACTTTGGTGGTCTCTTCCTCGAGGCGCCCAACTTCCAGCCCGCGGACCCCTTCAAAACGCCCGAGCACATTGCTCCGGTCTGGTACTTCACGCCCTTCTACGCCATGCTGCGCGCGGTGCCGCCCATCGGGGGTTCGCAGTTCCCTGGCGTGCTGGTGATGTTTGGCGCCATCGCGATCCTCTTCCTGCTGCCCTGGCTGGATCGCAGCCCGGTGAAGTCCATGCGCTATAAAGGCCCGATTTCCAGGTTCATGCTGGGTGCCTTCGTGGTCTCCTTTGTGGTGCTGGCCTACCTCGGGCTCAAGCCATCGAGTGACCTCTACACGCTACTGGCGCAGATATTCACCGTGGTTTACTTCTCGTTTTTCATTCTGATGCCAATCTACAGCAAGCTCGATAAGGTTAAGCCGGTGCCGGAGAGGGTAACCTCATGAGAAAGAGTCTATTTGCAATTTTGCTGATCGCCACGCCTCTGCTGGCCCCTGCCTTGGTCATGGCCTCTGGTGGGCATGGGCCAGAGCTGGAGCACTCGGGCATTGATCTGAAAGACAAGGCTTCGCTGCAGCGCGGCGCCAAGTATTACGTGAATTATTGCCAGGGCTGTCATTCACTCCAGTACTCCCGGTATAACCGGGTCGCGGCGGATATCGGCATCACCGAGGCGCAACTCGAGAAGTTCCTCATCTTCGGTGACGCCAAATCCGGCGAACTGATGACCAACGCGCTGCGTCCCGAGGACGGAGAAAAATGGTTCGGAACGGCCATTCCCGATCTCACGCTGGCAACCCGTTGGCGCGAGCCGGACTGGGTCTATACCTACCTCAAGTCCTTCTATGTTGATGACTCCCGCCCTTATGGAGTCAACAACCTTGTGTTCCCCGATGTCGGCATGCCGCATGTGCTGGCCGGGCTGCAGGGGGTGCAGGAAGCAGTCTACAAGGGCGGCGGTCACGAGGACGACGGCCATATCGCCGGGCTGAAGCTAGTTGAGCCAGGCACGCTAACGCCAGAGGAATACGACAACATGGCGCGGGATATCACCAATTTCCTGACCTATGTCGGTGAACCGATGAAGCTCGAGCGCAGGCGGCTTGGCATTTACGTCCTCTTGTTTTTGGGTTTGATGTTCTTCTTGACCTACAACCTGAAAAAAGAGTACTGGAAAGACATTCATTAGAGGCGGTGCGATCCTTGGGTGATCCCCATTCGGTCAATCCCTGGCGCAGGGTGGGTCTATAACCATATGGGCTCACTCTGCCCGCCCCGAAGTGACCCCAATTTAGCCGGATCCATCAGGCGCGGGTAATCCCTCTGTTCTTTAGTCCGTCAACCTGCTCTTTTTCTGTGCTCCCCGGGGCTGGCATTCTGCCAAACCGGGTTGGCGTACTCCGGAAAGACCTGCTGATGTGTTGGTCTCTCCGCCACTTCTCCGCCGCAGTGTTCCCGCTAGGCGGTGCGCGGCCTCGATGAGGAAAGCTCGCCGTGGTCTCACCTCGACGTTCAGTAATGACTCTGTTTTCAGATCCCACCTGCCCCTATTGCCATCGGGTCCGCATGGTTCTGGCCGAAAAAAGAATGACGGTCGATATCCTTGATGTCGATGCATCCGACCTCCCGGAAGAGGTTCTCGATGCCAATCCTTATGCCTCAGTGCCAACCTTGGTAGACCGCGATCTGCGGCTGTACGAGTCGCGGATCATCATGGAGTACCTTGACGAGCGTTTTCCGCACCCTCCGCTCATGCCAATCGATCCGGTTGCTCGGGCCAATACTCGGATCTACATGTATCGGGTTGATCGCGACTGGTCCGTTTTGATGGCGCGCATCATGAAGGGTACTGCGGCTGAAGCCGCTGACGCGCGTAAACAGTTGCGCAATAGCCTTGTAACAACCTCGCCGGTGTTTGGTGCTCATGCGTTTTTTATGAGCCCGGAATTCTCTCTGGTGGACTGCTGTGTCGCGCCTCTCTTGTGGCGGCTGCCTGTGCTGGGTGTCGAACTTCCCCAGGCCGCGAATGCGGCCAAGGAATACGCGCGTCGCTTGTTTGACTGGCCCTCGTTCCAGGAAAGCCTGACTCAGGTTGAGCGTGATATGGTGGCGGATGCGCGTTGACAGTTCTGTGCGTTTCCGTTAAATGACAATTTTTGGGAAATTGATCCCCACGTCGCCCGTTGGTCGGGCCAATCTACCTTGGCTGTATGCTTGGTTTGGGCCCCGCGCGTTAGAACAACAGGGTTCAAATCCGGTTGTGTCGGCCCAGGCAGACACGGGAGGACTACAACATGCTATCTAACCGACCTTACCTGATACGGGCGCTGTTTGAGTGGATACTGGATAACGGCATGACGCCGCATTTGCTGGTGGATGCGATGCATCCAGGTGCCGATGTGCCGCGTAAGTTTGTTGAAGAGGGACGTATTGTTCTCAATATTGCCCCAACAGCGGTTAAAGATCTGCTGATTTCCAACGAGATGATCACCTTCTCAGCCCGGTTTGGAGGAGTTCCTTCGGCAGTCGCTTTGCCGCCAAGCGCCGTGCTCGGTATCTACGCGCGCGAAAATGGTCATGGCATGATCTTCCCGCAAGAAGATGAGCTTGAAAGCCGCGCATCGGGAGATCAAGAAGGGGCCAGTGTTGGTGGACAAGGAGGGAGAGACACCAAAGACGAGAAAAAATCCAAGCGCCCGGCTCTTCGCGTGGTGAAATAGACAGGCCCACACAGGGCGATGCGGTCCTGCTCAAGTTCGGAAAAAATCGACCCCGACTCTGCCCAAATAGCCCTGCCCAAATACGGTTCTGCCCAAATAACGTCAAAATAGCACCCAGACATCACCCAGACATCATCGAGAATCGCTCTCGCCAATGTGTCTTGGTATCCAATGCCTATTGGGTTTGGAATGCTGGCATGCCAGAAGCTAACCACCAGTTTGAAGTGTCTTCATCATAGCGCCAATGCTGGCGGTCGGCGAGAGTCTTGAGTTGCTGGCGATCTGTTAACACATATTCGATACGAACAAGTTGTTCGGCCTTGTTATCTTCGAGGATCACCGGTGCACGCACCACCTCATAACCAGTGACGCGAATATTCTCAAGCAGTTTGGATGGCTCTTCAGGACGCTTTTCTGGTGCGATAAATTGCAGTGCTGCATCATGGTAGCCCCAACGGATGGCTTGGCGGTAGCCACTGGTCGCGCTCTCAAGCAGCCGATGTTTTCGCTCCTCCTTGACTTGCATGCATCCATGCAGGGATGACAGTATCGCGAGACAAAGTACCAGGATCAAAGGGCGATGAGGGCGCATGATGTTGCGAATTTTCCGCGAGGTTGGATTGGCAAGGATTCAGCGGGCGAGTTTTGGCTTCTTTGTGTCAACCCGGGTTATTTTAACTCGGTTGCTTTGCCGTGAATCAACCGCTTTATTCTCCGGGTGGGCGCGTTGCGATGTGCATGACTCTGAAGCACATCGATTCTCGGGATTGGCAAAAGGCTTTCAGTCTAGCTATGGAACCCAACCCGCTGGCGTTCGTCAAGATCTCTTTTGTCAACTAGCGGGGATTTGCCGCGGGGCGCTGTTGCGCGCTGGGAGTTTGAAATGACGCTGGCGCGAGATTCAAGGGCTGCTGCCGGCGCTGGTGAAGAGCCTATGGAGACGCTGTCTGTTGGTGATGCGAGTGTGACTCTCCTCGGCACTGCCCATGTCTCGCGTGCCAGCGTTGAAAAAGTCAGGGAGCTTCTACGGGAGCCCGGTGCTTATGAGGCTGTGGCCGTGGAGCTCTGCCAGAGTCGGTATCAGGCACTGATTGACCCGGATGCCCTCGCGGAGCTTGATCTTTTTGCTGTCATTCGCCAAAAGCGAGCGCACATGGTTGCCGCGAACCTTGCCCTTTCCGCCTACCAGCAGCGCTTGGCGGACCAAATTGGTGTCGAACCAGGCGCTGAACAGCGGGAAGCGATCATGCTGGCGCGGCGCCTTGGGTTGCCTGTGCTGCTCATTGACCGAGAAATTGGTGTGACGCTCAGGCGAGCAGCCCGCAACATGGGCTTTTTCAAGCGGCTCAACTTGTTTGTCGGACTCGTTGCGGGTTTGCTCTCGCGTGATCAAGTCACCGAAGAGGACATTGAGGCGCTGAAGCAGGGAGATGTGCTCGAAACCGCATTCAGCGAGTTTGCCGAGAACCGTCAGGATTTGTTTGCGCCCCTGATCAGCGAACGGGACCAATTCATGGCCGCCCGGCTGCGCGAGGAAATCAGCCAACACCGGTATCCGCGGGTGCTTGCGGTCATAGGCGCGGGACATAGCAAGGGGGTGGCGCGCGAGCTTCGACAGCAGTCGCGTCCCGCGGATGAGCTCATCACCGAGCTGCAGTCGGTGCCACCTCCCGGCAAGCTTTGGCGCGCATTCCCCTGGCTGGTGGTTGTGATCATTGTTGGGCTTTTTGCTTACGGTTTCACACAGGGTCCCGATGTTGGCTGGAATGTGATTGGTGACTGGGTGCTCATCAATGGCGGACTATCCGCGTTCGGGGCCGCGCTGGCGGGTGCGCATCCGCTGACGGTCCTAGGCGCCTTTTGTGCCGCGCCCCTGACGTCGCTCAATCCCACCATTGGTGCTGGCATGGTGGCCGCTGGGATCGAGCTTGCGCTGCGCCGCCCGCGGGTTGGTGACTTCCATCGTCTGCGCGATGAGATCGCACGCTGGACGGGCTGGTGGCGTAACCGTGTGGCGCGTATTTTGTTGGTTTTTCTTTTCAGTACAATAGGTTCAGCCCTAGGTACCTATATCGCCGGTTTCCATTTGGTGGCACAGTTGTTTGGCTAGCCTTCTGCTTCGCTAATGACCAATATCCCGCAAACAAATGACGATAAGGATTGAGATGGTGGGTGCCAAATATGTTGTCGGAGGTCAGGCGCGCCCTGCGCAAGATGACCCTAAACAGCCGTGTCATTCGCGGGGATGGTGTCTCGCCGTCACCATGGGGATCGACTGACCATGTCTGTATCATCGGACCCACTGGATTATGCGGCTATCGCGCAGGAGGTCTTCCTCATAGAGGCAGAGGCCGTTGCTGGGCTCGCGGCCCATGTCGATGGGAGCTTCAGTGCCGCCGTGTCAGCCATTCTGGCAAGCACCGGTCGCACCATTGTTTGTGGCATGGGCAAGTCTGGCATTATTGGCAAGAAGGTTTCCGCGACCCTGGCCAGCACCGGTACCCCGTCATTTTTCATGCACCCGGCCGAGGCGTACCACGGTGACCTTGGGATGGTCGACGGCAATGATATTTTCATTGCGCTCTCGCATTCGGGAGAGACCGAGGAGTTGCTGCGTCTGCTGCCTTTTCTGCGGGACAATGGCAATTGCACCATTGCGCTGACAGGTAATACTCGTTCCACGCTTGCGCGTCAGGTTGATCATCATCTCTGGGTGCATGTGGCGCGAGAAGCTTGCCCCTTGCAGCTTGCGCCAACCGCCTCCACCACGGCGGCTTTAGCCATGGGTGACGCCCTAGCGGTCTCCCTGATGCGGGCGCGCGATTTTCAGACCCATCACTTCGCGCGCTTTCACCCCGGCGGAAACCTGGGACGGCGCATGCTTGCCTTGGTGCGCGATGAAATGCGCACCGATGACCTGCCCTTTATCAAACCGGACGCTATGGCCGCGGAGGTAGTGGCAACCATGAGCGGCGGTCGGCTGGGCCTTGCCATTGTCAGTCAGGATGGCGTCACTCCCTTGGGCGTGATTACCGACGGAGATCTGCGGCGCGCGCTCGAGACCAATCAGGAGCGTTTTTTTCAATCTCGAGCCGATGACATGATGACACCCAATCCCATGCTCATTGGCCCCGATAGCCGCATGAGCGCTGCAGTGGAGATCATGGCCGAACGGCGGATTACATCTCTGATTGTAGTGGATGATTCGGGCATTCTCGGCGTGGTTCAGAAATAACCCGGTTTTAGGTGTCTACTGGTCTCACTGGTCTCACTGGTCTCACTGGGATCACTGGGCTCACTGGGGGGGGAGAGACCATCGACGCCTGTGTTACCGCGGGGCTTGTAAAGTCAAAACATCATCGCGTTGCAGCAGTTCAACATGACGCAAAAAGGTCATGCCGAGTAGTACCTCATTGCCAGGCATGTTGGGCATGACTATCGCATGGATGTCCTTGGCGTGCAGCGCACCGATGGTGAGTTTGTCGATACGCGTGGTCCAGGTGTCAACAAGACCATTGGCCGTCTTACTGCGTCCACCCGGTCGCAATGGGAGTGTGAGTTCGCGCGCAAGATCAAGCGGCAGCGCGACGGCGCTCGCGCCGGTGTCGACCAGAAAAATGACAGGGCTCCCATTGATGGTACCTGGCGCGACATAATGGCCCAGGCGGTTGGGTTTGAGAACGACCCGCGCGCGCCCATCGCTGCTTGCCGTGACCCGCAGGTTTCGATTAGGGTTGTGCGCAGCCTCGATATACTGCTGGAAAAACAGTCCCAAGAGCCCGAGTCCACCAATCCAGGCAGCAAATAGCATGATCTGGCCCAGACGCGAGGGCAGGTCACGAAAACCGGGCTGTGGGTCTTGCATCGGTCGCTTCTGCTCCCAGTTTAAATCCAGTTCAAATCAGGATAACCCTATCAGCCGCAGGCACCTTTATGCGATTGTGGCTGTCTCAACTATACTTATGGCTTATGGGGCGTCACCACCCCGGAAGAGAAATCAGCTCTTTCATGGCGAGATTTGCCAGCATCAATCTTGCCAGCATCACTCTTGTTGACACTGCTCCCATGCTCGAGGTTGCACCTGCGTGTCGGTCGGCGTAAGTGGACCAGACCTAACCCGGATTGCCCAGATTTATGCTGATTTCCGGCCATCTTAACCTCCTTCCTCTTAACCGTCAGTGGGATCAGCCCTCGCTTGCGGAGCGTGAGGCCGCGCAGCCGGCGGCAACCCATCCGGCGGATGATAAAACCGAGCAAAGGCCCTTTACGCCGCGACCTGTGCTCGAGCCCGAGCAAGCCGAGCGCTTCAGCCGTCGTCACGCACGCTCCTCGGCTCTAGCGGTCGAGGAAAACAGCCCCAGGGCCCGCCAGGCACTTGATGCCTATCATGATGTGAGCACCAATCAGGAGCGCGAGTATGTGCGCGCTGTCTTCGGTGTGGACATCTACGTCTGACCTCTTGTTTCGGCGAACTTGCGTGTTTGTGTCTGACTCTGCCTGCAGATTGCGCGCCCATTCGGTATAGTGTGGCGATGAATCTGGCGAAGAAAACAGTGCTGATCGTCGATGATTTCCAGAATATGCGCAGCACGCTGCGGCAGATGCTGTTGTCGATCGGCTTTGAGCGAATCACGCCCGTGGCCACCGGTGAGGAGGCATTGGCGGCGCTGCGCGCCAAACGCTTCGATGTTGTTGTGTGCGACTACAATCTCGGTGACGGGATTGACGGCCAGCAATTGCTTGATCAGGCGCGCACCGAGGGCGTGATCAATCTTGCCACTGTTTTTGTGATGGTGACGGCCGAAAACTCCAACGAGATGGTGATGGGCGCACTCGAGTTCGCGCCCGATGCCTATGTCTCCAAGCCCTTTACCAAAGACCTGTTTCGCGTGCGTCTTGGGCGCGCGTTGCAGCGACGCGAGCCCCTAGCGCCAGTGGCGGCTGCTTTAGGCTCTCAGGGGCCAGTCGCGGCACTGGAGGCGCTTGAGGTGTTGCTTGGCAACAATCCACCCAATCGTCTTGATCTGCTGCGTATCCGCGCCGAGCTGGCACTATCCACGGGCAATCTTGATGCCGCCGAGGCCGCCTGTGCCGAGGCCATGGCCGGGAAACCTCTGGCCTGGGCACTAACGCGGCGTGGCGAGATTGCCGAAGCGAGAGGAGATACGGTTGCTGCCGAGACGCTGTATCGGGAATCGATCAAGCTGACGTCGCACTATATGGCGGCGCATGACCGCCTGGCCGCGCTTTGCGAACAGCAGGGTCGAGCGGAGGAAGCGCTCGAGGTGCTGGTGGCGGCACTGGAACGCTCGCCCAAGTCGTTACGTCGCCAGCGCGCTTTGGCACGGCTGGCAACCCGGTTGCAGCGCTATCAACTGGCTGAGCCGGCGTGGCGCCGCGCGATTCAAATCGCGCAGCAGATGGGGTTGCCAGACGCGGCTGATTATCTGGGTTTGATCAAGGTGCTGGTGGTGCGTGGTGACCTGCGTGAGGCGCGGCAGCGCACCAAGACCATGAGCCGGCGTTGTGCCGATGATAGACAGCTGGGTTACTGGGAACTTGCGGCCAGAGTGCTATGTTTGCAACTAAGTGATGGCGCGGAGCACAAATCTCTGCTACAAGAGCTTGATGGCCTGCTTGACAAGGCACCGCTGCCCAAACGCGTGGGCGCCGCGCTAGCCGATGCCGTGGCAAGCATTGGTGAGCTGGCGCGTTATCCGGCATTGGCAGCCTTGCGCGTAAAGGAGACTGACACATGAGCGAGCTTGATTTCAGTGCCGTGTTGGCCATTGGCATTCACGACATGAAAAATTCCCTGAACCGGGTGCTGAGCGCCGTTGATGCGTTATCCGGCTGCGAATGCGGCAAGGACGAGCAGGAGTCGCTCGCGCAGCTTCAGTACGAAGCGCGGCGGATGAAGGATAATCTAACCCTGTTGCTGACCATCTATCGCCACGACCACGGCATGTATGAGCCCAACTTTGCCGAGACCAATGTTTTTGAGCTCCTGGAGGATGCTTGGCTCAACAATAAACCAATGACGGAGCATTGCAAGTTATCCTTTGTCATTGACTGCGATGAACAACTGATCTGGACGCTTGATGACTACTTGGTCACATCTCTGATTGAAAACGTGCTAACTAACACAATCAAATATACCCGAGGAGCCATTCGCCTGAGCGCACGCGAGGACGGCAACTGGTTGTGCTTGAGCGTGGATGATGACGGTGCCGGCTTCCCTGCCGGAATGCTCGGGCGGCGACGCCTGCGGGATAGCGCCGAGCCTGACGCCAAGCTTGGCAGCACTGGCTTGGGGCTGCACTTCTGCGCCCTGGTCGCCGAGCGGCACCGCAGGTCCGATGGCTCTTGCGGGTTCATTGAGCTCAGCAACGCTGGTTCGCTGGGTGGTGGTCATTTTGAGCTGAAACTGCCAGCACTGGGGTAGGGCTTTCATCACAGATGTGGCAAGCCTGGCCCTGGTAACAAAGCCCTTGGCAGGCTAGGATTGAGACAAGGTTGGAGTGGCGATGGTGCTTTTGGATTTCGTGCGGGAGTTGACAGTAACAGTATCGTGAACAGGCAGGATTACCGCATACTCATTGTCGATGATGAACCGGCAAATGTTTATTTGCTCTCCCGCATGCTGCGCGATAGTTACCGCATTGCCGAGGCGCGTGGTGGCGAGGAGGCGCTGGCCATTGCCCGTGGCCCGGATAAGCCGGCCCTGATCCTGCTCGACGTCATGATGCCAGAGATTGACGGCTTTGAAGTATGTCGACGTCTCAAGGCCGACGACGAGACCAAGGACATTATCGTTATCTTTGTCACCGCCATTGGCGACAGCGCGGCCGAGGAGGTTGGCCTGAACCTTGGCGCGGCGGATTATATCGCCAAACCCATCAGCCTGCCGATTGTGCGCGCGCGGGTGCGCAATCAGATCAATATGCGCCTGAAAGCGGACATGCTCGAGGCCATGTCTTATATCGACGGCCTGACACACGTCTACAACAGACGCAAGTTCGATACTTTGCTGCACAAGGAATGGCAGCGTGCGCGCCACAGCGGCAAGCCTCTGGGACTGATCATGATCGACTTCGATCACTTCAAGGCGTTAAACGATCACTATGGCCATGGTGCCGGCGATGTTTGTCTGCAACAGGGCGCGGCGGCGCTGGGTAGCGCGCTCAAGCGCCAGGGAGACCTGCTCGCGCGCTATGGTGGCGAGGAGTTCGTCGCGCTTCTGCCCGAGACAGACATGGAGGGCGTGAGGGTCACGGCCGAGGCCATGCGCGCCGCGGTCAATGCACTCAAGTTGGAGCACAAGTACTCCTCGGCGGGTTCACATGTCACCGTCAGCCTTGGGGTGGCAGCCGTGCAAGCAAGCGAAGAGCATCAGGCCACCTATCTGCTGGAGTTGGCGGACCGTGCCCTTAACCGCGCGAAAGCCTTGGGACGCGATCGGGTGGTGCTGATGGATGAGGTCATGGATGCCGAACTCGACGAAGGGGTGATCGCGGCGCCCCAGCGCTCGGACGACGCCTTGGCGAGGGACGAGGTGAGCGTGGAGGGTGCCACGGACTCGGCGGAACCTGCCTACTTGGATGTCGAGAGCCTCGAAGATATGCCGGAGCGGCGGCGCCATGGCGGGACTTCGGCCGAGGCTGAAGTCCTGTCGCAACCCGAAAAGGTTCTGCAGGCATTGAGCGCGCTCTACCTTCTGCCGCTGAATGCCGAGTTGCACGCGGAGCTTGACAGTCTCTATGATGCGGCGAGCGATCTGGTTGAGCGGCTCCATGCCCATGCCCTGGTCATGCCGGCGGAGCCCTCTCGCCTCGACTCGACCCTTGCATCGGTGGCCCCCGGGAAGCCAGCAGCCGTCTGCGCTGGTCCCTCGCCTGGGGCCAGGGCAGGATGCTCAGAGGGGTTGTCGCCTTCGTGGCCTCCAGGGGTTTCCGAGAATGCGGATCTGGGTCACTTTGATGTCACGGAGCTGATGCGCCGCATGGGGGATGATCGGGAAATTGCCGATGCGACCATCGAGCAGTTCTTGGCCGATGCGCCGGTGCGACTTGAGGAGATGCGGGCGGCCTGGGAGGCGGAAGATCTCGACCAGCTGCATTTCAAGGCGCACAGCCTGAAAGGACTGGCCGGTGCTGTTTCGGCGCGACGTCTGCAAACCTTGGCCGAGAGACTGGAGAAGTCAGCCCCGACCCTGACCCTGGCCAGAGCCTTGGTCGAGGATCTCAAGCAGGAGTATGTTTTGCTTGAGCCGCTGTTGCGCAAGGAGCTCGGTGTGTAACTCGCTATCGGCAACAGCGCCCGGCAAACACTACCCACCCACTGCCAACCATGCATCCTGAGCGGGCAACGCCTAGGGCAGGGATTTGGCCTGGCGGCTGTCGCCCGGCAGCTCGACCCAAAGCAGGGTGCCAGTCTCCTCGCAGCTGTGAAAGCCAATGTTTCCGCCCACGGCATCGACGATCAGTCGGGCCGAGTAAGTGCCAAGGCCGCTGCCAGTGTTTTTCCCCTGCGTCACATATTTGTCGAAAAATTTCGGCTGAATCTCGGCTGGGATTTTTCCCTGGTTGTGGATCTCAACCCGTGCGCCATCCCCCTGCTGCTCAATGCGCACGCGGACCCGGGCAGCGGCAGGTGACGCCTCGAAGGCGTTTTTTGTCAGATTAGCGAAAAGATTGTAGTACAGCAGCGGCTCACCGCGCAGCATGCAGCGATCGGTCGAGGTCATCGGTTGGTCACCAACGATTAACACTCCCTGTTGTCCTTGGCGGGCAGCGGAGCGTTGGCAATCCGAGAGTACCCGGGACAGCAGCTCGATGAGATCCATGGTGTCGCCCTGCAAGGGGTAGCCTCCGGCCTCAAGCTTGTAAAGGTTGAGCGAGGCGTCGATCATCTCGACCATGGTGCGTGCCGAGCGCTCTATTATCTCAAGTAAATCGAGTTGCTCGGCTGTCAGGTTGTTATCGTCGCGCACTAAGCTTGGAATGTTGATGATGGCATTCAGGGGTGTGCGGAGATCATGGCGCATCAACCTTTCGACGTCTTCACGCATGCGTTCGTGACGAATCCGCTCGGTGATATCCATGATGAAGGTGACTTTGCGCGGCTGTCCGTCATTTCCTATGACACGCGTCGCGTCGGCGATGATTTGCTTGGTGTTGCCCTGGCGGTCAAGCACCTCCCATTCCCCACGCACCTCGTTATACCCGGCGATGAAGCGTTCATGCAGATCCTTCAGCAATGGCTTGTGTTCAGGTGGGACCACGAGAGTGAAGTGCTGTCCAAGCAGTTCGGTGGAACTATAGCCGTAGAAGCGGCAATAGGCCGGATTGACGAATTCGTAAATCCCCTGCGTATTGGTGATGCAGATACCCACGGGCGTAGCATCGATCACTTGCAGCATGCGTTGACTCAGCGCGGCTTTGGTCTCTGACGATTCGAGTTCGGTCATGTGCGTGTGTGCTTGAGAGATTTGAATTCAAAAGCGTGCGAGGCGCCGGAAGGGTGTTGATGCGATGGGGGGGCAAAGAGGTTACCACGCGTAAATGGCTTCGACCTCGGTGCCACCACGGCTGTAGCGGACCGATTCGCATAGGTCGCGCACCAGTTTCATGCCGCGGCCCCAGGGCTGGGAGGCATCGGTTTGCGCAAGTTGTTGTTCATCGAATCCCTGGCCGCTGTCACGCACCGAAATGCGGATGCTCCCGTCGGGCCCCGAACCAGGAAGGTAGTTTAGGCTGAGTCTGATCCAGCCCAGCGTGGGGACGGCCAAGCGTCTTTCGCGTTCGCGATAGTAGAGTTCGAATCCGTCCGGCGTGGATTTCATGTTGGATTCCAATTGCAAAACCCCGTGCTCAAGTGCATTTGTGTAGAGCTCGGTGATGATGGTCTGAAGCGCGCCAACATGATTGTGCAGGCCCGCGAGCAGCCCCATGGGCCCCAGCAGGTCCTCAAGCGATGGCAGTGCGTCGAGCCGGGCGTCGGCCAGCTCAATGGACCAGTGCCATCCAGATTGATACACCGCGTTCTTGGGAATCTTGGAGCCGGTATATCCCGAGCTCCCAAGCGGGATTTCCACAATGGTAATGTCATCAAGGGGGTCGCCGCTGCGCAGTTCGTCAAGCGCTTGGATCAGGGACTCCATGACCGGCTCGCCGTAGTTCCAGCGATCAAGTACCTGGTGAAAGCCTGCATCCTCGAACATCTTCCCGTCGATTTTCGTATTGGTCTCAAGCAGGCCATCGCTCATCAATAGCAGGCGATCCGTGGGTTCTACTTGCAGGTAATTGGTATGCTCTTGCTCGGGCAGGGGATGCATGATGCCCAGGGGCAGGCTGTGAGACTCGAGCTGATTGAGCCCATGACGGCTTTGCATCCAGCCGGTTGGCATGCCCCCGTTCCACCAGCGCAGCGTGGTTCCAGTGTGGGAAATGGAAATCAGCCAGGCAGCCATGAAGCGATCCGCGGGCAGCAACTGATAGAGCTTGCGGTTGATCTCGGACAGCACACGGTCGTCGTCGACCCCCTTTAGGGTCATAGTGTGAAAAATGTCCGAGACCGGCATGGCGCCAATGGCGGCTGCGAGGCCATGGCCGGTGAAGTCGGCAATTAGAATGCGCAGTCCGCCGTCTGGCAGGTACTGAGAGAGGACCAGATCGCCGCTAAAGGTGGCCGCGGGTCGCTGTACATAACGATAGCGCCCAGTGGCGGCATTGCGGGTGTTGACAGCGCGGCTCAGCAATCGCTCAGCGAGCTTCTGCTCTTCCTGGTCTTTTTCAATCAGGGTCGAGAGGGTCTCGTTCTTGGCGGCAATGGCGCGTTGGAGATCGCGCACGCGCTCCATGGCGCGGATGCGTGCCTTGAGAATGCCGAAGCTGAAGGGTTTGGAGAGAAAGTCGTCGCCGCCAGCCTCGGTGCATTGAATCAAGGATTTTTCGTCGCGTAATGCGGTAAGAAAAATCACCGGCACGAATTCCCCGCCGCTGCGGCTCTTGATGTTGCGCGTGGCTTCAAATCCGTCCATGCCCGGCATCATTACGTCCATGAAGATGATGTCCGGATGCTCGGCCTCGAATTTGGCGATGGCCTCCTCGCCGTTGTGGGCCTCGACGGCGTGGAAACCCTCGCGCAGAAGCATTTGGGTCAGCAGGCGGCAGTTGGTCGGCTCGTCGTCAACCACCAGAGCCTTGCCGCGCGGGGCGGCAGGCAGGGCGGTATCCGGTTGCGCCTGGTTGTTGAATGTGCGCATGCTGGCGGATCTATTCGGATGAGCTTGGGCTGCCACGGCGATCAGCCTGAGTGGCGCTCAGGGTGCTTGCACGGAGTGGAATCTTAGCGAGAATCACGGATGACTCCTGTGCGGGGTTGAACCTCCATAGATTGAAGCTTGGGCTGGGGCGCCCGGTTGTCATTCGATGCGGAAGAGCTTTTCGAAGTTGGCGATTTTCAGTACGCGCTGGACGTCCTCGCCGCAGCCCTGGATTCTGACCGGCGAGGCATCGCCACCGGCATGCTCGCGCAGCAGCAGCAGCATGCCTAGCGCCGAGCTGTCGAGGTAGGAGGTGGCGGACAGATCGACCACATAGGTCTTGCTGCCTGGGGAAATGTCGCGATAGGCATCGCGGAAAGCTTTGTGCTGCGCAAAGTCAAAGCGACCATCGATTTTGATGATCACTTGCTGTTTGGACTCATCGATATGGCGAGTGATGCTCATGGGATTCTCCAAATCATTGGCCGGAGCGCGGAGTTTTGGCTGACGCGCATCCGGAATCTGGGTGGTCAGTGGTATTGCCGTCTTGTCGGACGCCCAGTGAGACATCCAATGGTGGCCGGCGCGGGTTTGCTTTGCTCCGGGTACCTGCTGCGGATGCTCTTTGGCAAAGTGATCAGTTTACGCTGATGCGATCCTTTTGTGGCAGTCCATGCATTAGAAGAGCTCGAGTTCACCGGCAGCCATATTCTGCTGGCTGACGGCGCGATGGGCTGCCTCCGCGACCTCGGCACGTAGTGCCTCGAGCCGCGCTTTGGCGGCGTCGACCTGCTCGCCGGTTTCGTCCTGCTGGGCGAGCGGCAGCTGGTTGAGTTCGGCGGTGAAGCGTTCGAGAAAACCGATGCGCTTGTCAGCGCGCTCAAGCACCTGGCGGGTGATGTCCTCGAACTGCAGCAGCCTCAGTCCAGAGTTGACGTTATCGCGCAGGCGATCAACAACCGCGCCGATCTCGTCCAGGCCTGAAGCGACCATGCTATTGAGTGCATGGACCTTCTCGGTCATCTCGTCCATCTTGCCCTTGGCGTTGATCGAGGTGCTCATGTCCTGCGAGGCCATGCGGCCGACAATCTCGCGTGTGGCGGTGAAAATGCGCTGCGATTCAAGCACCTGATCCCGGATCTCTTCGTTGAACTTGGCGGAGTCTTGCGAGAGCTTGCGAATCTCCTGCGCGACCACGGCGAACCCGCGACCCGCCTCGCCCGCGCGGGCAGCCTCGATGGCGGCATTGAGCGCCAGCAGGTTGGTCTGGCGCGCGATGCTGTTGGCGCTGTCGAGCAGGGTGAAAATACCATCCATCTGCGCGGAAAGATCATCGACCTGATGGGCAACCTCAACACTGTTTTTGCCCATGTTGATCAATCGCTCGACGTTTTCCGTAAGCAGCGTGCTGTTTTCCTGCAGAAAATCATTGATGTCGATGTGCTGGTCCGCGCCCGGGGAGCCGCTTCCCTTGTCGCCTTGCATCAGGGTGTTGACCAACCCCTGCTGCGTCTCGGATTCCGCCAACATGCCCGAGAAGCTGTCCTGCAAGTCACTGACTGCGTTGGCGATCAGTCCCAATGTCTGATTCACCATTTCGCGCAGCTCGGAAATCTCGTCTTTGATGAGCTGATCGACATCAATGACCAGGCTCCAAAGTTCATGATCCCAGCGGCGGGTTTCGGCCAGGGTGGCGACGTCGGTGTTGGCCGAGCCGGCAAGACTGTGCGGGGCTGGCCTTTGTCGCCAAGCCTGGACACTCCAGACGCCGACCACCAGCAATAGGCTCAGCCAACCCGGCAGCAAACCGGGGATGAACAGGCTTTGCAGGAAGAAGACGCCACTGATAATCAACGCCAGGCTGACCTGACGCAGTCGCTCCCAACGAAATTCAGGAATCTGCAATGATGTCTCCGTTTTGAACTTTGATAGGCTGCTAATCACAACCCGAGTATAGCCGACCGCCGTGCTAGCGCGCTGAGGCGGCGCCCGTGATGGAGATGACTCTGGCGTGGTTCCCGGCAATTTGCCACTGAACGTCGTAATTGTGCAACTGCAGCGCGAAGGTGTCGCGCCGCGGGTAGCGGTCCATGTAGCCTGGGCGCGGATCGAGCCCAATGACCTGCTCGATGAGCGCGCGTAGCCCGAGGCGTCCGTCGGGGTCGGCGCCTGCCAGTTGCTGTTCGGCCTCATCGCTGAATTGTACCGCCCAGCGCCGATCCTCGAGCTTGCCAGTGAATCCGGGGCTGGCATCGGGTAGGGCGTCGGCATAGGGCACATAGGGTTTGATGTCTAGAACTGGAGTGCCGTCGAGCAGATCGACGCCGCTGAGAGACAAGCTCAGGCCGGCCTGGTCGCGGGTCAGTCCATGCCAGGCCACTGCCGACAGGCCGATGGCATTGGGTCGGTAAGGCGAGCGGCTGGCAAAAACCCCGATCTTGGCACGACCACCCAAACGGGGTGGGCGCACCATGGGTTGCCAGCCAGCCGCGAGGCAGTCCTGATGAAAGACGAATAACAGCCACAGGTGCGAGAAGCCCTCGAGGCCGCTGAAGGCCTCTTCGCGATCATAGGGCGGTAGCATTTCCAGCCGCGCGCGCGCGGCGGGCGCCAGGCGTGCTTGACGGGGAATGCCAAATTTCTCACGAAAGGGCGAGCACACACGCCCAATTGGGCGGAAGTGGACCTCGCCTGGCCAATCCGGGGGGCTTTCAGGGATGGGTTTAATCGGGGGCATGGGCATGTGGTCGGGTTTAAGCGAGGGTCTGGTCAGGCAGGATGTCGCGATTCTCCCCGATAAGGCGGATGCGTCACCCCATGATTCATGGCCAAACCACTGGCTCCTTGACTGGTTTCGGTTTCGCTCACTGGTGATAATGCGCTTAAGATGCGACCTGACCACTGAACATTAAAGGAAATTCCACCATGCTGTGTCTGCGCGGCGCTCCGGCGCTGTCTGAATTCCGCTTGACGAAAGTGCGCGAACGTCTGGAGCGCGTCGGTTTGGCGTCGGTGCGGCTCGCGGCTGAGTATCTGCATTTTGTGCAGCTCGACGAGCACAGCGCCGCGCCCGATGCGGGTCTCTCCGCGCTAGACAGCCAGCGGCTCTCTCAGTTACTTGATCCGCATGGTCAGGCCAGTGCGACGGCGCCCGCGGGTCAGCTCCTGCTGGCCTTGCCGCGCCCGGGCACCCAGACCCCATGGTCCAGCAAGGCGACCGACATCGCGCGCAATTGCGGCTTGACGCGGGTGCTGCGCATTGAGCGTGGCACGGCCTTTTATTTGTCCGCCGATGATGCCATTGACCAGGACGCGCTGCGGAGTGCCGCGGCCATCTTGCATGATCGCATGACCGAGAGCCTGGTGTTCGACCAGAGCGAGGCCGCAAGGCTTTTTGAGCAACTGCAGCCGCGCCCACTGCGGCGCATTCCGCTGCTGGACGGTGGGCGCGAGGCCCTGCTGAGAGCCGATGCCGAACTGGGGCTGGCGCTCTCGGGCGATGAAATCGACTATCTGGTCGCGAGCTTTGGCGCGCTTGGGCGCGATCCAAGCGATGTCGAGCTGATGATGTTTGCCCAGGCCAACTCCGAGCATTGCCGCCATAAGGTCTTCAATGCCGATTGGATCATCGACGGCGAAGCACAGGCGCACACCCTCTTTGCCATGATCCGCAACACCACTCAGACGACACCGCGTGACGTGCTCTCGGCTTACAAGGACAACGCCGCCGTCATCGCCGGCTGGCCCGCGCGTGGGTTGGTGGTCTCGGCCGCCGATGGACGCTATCGCGAACATGCCGGGCGCCTGGAGATTCTGCTCAAGGTCGAGACCCATAATCACCCAACCGCCATCGCGCCGCATCCGGGCGCGGCCACCGGCGCGGGCGGGGAGATCCGCGACGAGGGCGCCACCGGGCGCGGCGCCAAGCCCAAGGCGGGCTTAACGGGTTTCGCGGTGTCCAATCTGCGTATTCCCGGTGGCGAGCAGCCCTGGGAGCGGGACTGGGGGCGCCCGGCGCGCATTGTCTCGGCGCTCGACATCATGCTGGAGGGGCCCATCGGCGCGGCCGCCTTCAATAACGAATTTGGCCGCCCCAACCTGGCCGGCTTTTTCCGCACCTACGAGCAGCAAATTCCGCTGGTCGATGGCGGGCAGGAACTGCGCGGCTACCACAAGCCCATTATGCTCGCCGGCGGTGTTGGCGCCATTCGTCCCGGACAGGTGGCCAAGCAGGAATTTCCGCCCGGCACGCCCCTGGTGGTGCTTGGCGGACCCGCCATGCTCATTGGCTTGGGCGGTGGCGCGGCCTCCAGCATGGCCAGTGGCGCCTCGGCCGAGGAGCTGGACTTCGCCTCGGTGCAACGCGCCAACCCGGAGATGCAGCGGCGTTGTCAGGAAGTGATCGACCGTTGCTGGGCGCGTGGGGATTTCAATCCCATCCTCTTTATCCATGATGTCGGCGCCGGTGGTCTGTCCAACGCCTTGCCGGAGCTGGTCAAGGACGGCGGGCGCGGCGGGCACTTCGCGCTGCGCGCCATCCCCAGCGCCGACCCCGGCCTGTCGCCGATGGAGCTTTGGTGCAACGAGGCCCAGGAGCGCTATGTGCTGGCCGTGGCCGCCGAACAACTCGATGAGTTCGCCGCCATCTGCGCGCGCGAGCGCTGCCCCTTTGCCGTGGTCGGTCATGCCAGCGCGGAACCTGAGTTGCGCCTGAGCGATACCCACTTCAGCGACACGCCCATCGACATGCCGCTTGGGCTCTTGTTCGGCAAGCCGCCCAAGATGACCCGCGAGGTCCAGCGCCTGCCAACGCCAGGTCAGCCGCTGGCACTCGCTGGCATCAAGCTGCGCGCTGCCCTGGAGCGGGTGCTGCGCCTGCCGGCGGTTGCAAGTAAAAGCTTTCTGATCACCATTGGCGATCGCACTGTCACCGGCCTGGTGGCGCGCGATCAGATGGTCGGTCCCTGGCAGGTGCCGGTGGCCGACTGCGCGGTCACCCTGACCGACTACCTGGGCTATACCGGCGAGGCCATGGCCATGGGTGAGCGCCCGCCGCTGGCCCTGCTCGACGCCGCGGCCGCCGCGCGCATGGCGGTGGGCGAGGCGCTGACCAATTTGGCCGCGGCGCCAGTGGCGGATCTGAGCGATGTCAAGCTCTCCGCCAACTGGATGGCCGCGGTAGGGCATCCAGGCGAGGATGCGCGTCTCTATGACGCGGTGCGCGCCATCGGACTGGAACTCTGCCCCCAACTCGGTCTCGCCATTCCGGTCGGCAAGGACTCCATGAGCATGAAGACTCTGTGGCAGGTGGATGGCCCAGCTGGTCAGGATGGCCCCGGGCAGCGCGCCATGGCCGCGCCCCTGTCGCCCATCATCTCCGCCGTGGCGCCAGTCACCGATGCCCGGCGGTGCCTGACACCCATGCCGCGCGTCGACCAGGGACCCAGCGAGCTGCTGTTGATCGACCTTGGTCGAGGTCAGCACCGCCTGGGTGCATCGGCCCTGGCGCAGGTGTATGAACAGCTTGGGCAAGCGGTGCCCGATGTCGATGATCCGGCGCTGCTGCGCGGCTTTTTCGCCGCCATTCAGCAGCTCAACCGGGAGGGCTTGCTGCTGGCCTATCATGACCGCTCCGACGGTGGCCTGGTGGTCAGCCTGTGCGAAATGGCTTTCGCTGGCTGCTGTGGTCTGGTGATTGATCTGAGCGACTGGCTGGGGTCGGACGCGGCGGACTCCGAACTCCTGGCCGCGCTCTTTGCCGAGGAACTGGGTGCGGTGGTGCAGGTTCGCGCCGGCGATGTTGAACAAGTCATCGCGCACCTGGTGGCGGCGGGGCTGGCCGCTTGCGTGCAGCGCCTGGGCCGCCCACGCGCCGATCAACAACTCGAACTGCGCTGCGGTGAGCGCCTGTTGTTGCAAGCCGAGCGGGCCGAGCTGCAGCGCCTGTGGACTGAGACCAGTCACCAGATGCAACGCCTGCGCGACCATCCCGGATGCGCCGACGGGGAATTCGCGTGCATTGGCGTCGAGGGGCCTGGCCTGAACGCAATCCGGTTGCGTTTCGACCCGGCCGAGGACATTGCCGCGCCCTTGATCAACACCGGCGCTCGCCCGCGTCTGGCCATTCTGCGCGAGCAAGGCGTGAATGGTCAGCTGGAAATGGCCGCGGCTTTTGATCGCGCCGGCTTTGCCTGCATCGATGTGCACATGTCGGATATTTTGAGCGGCCAGGTCAGTCTGGACGATTTTCACGGCCTGGCCGCCTGTGGCGGTTTCTCCTATGGCGACGTACTCGGCGCCGGACAGGGCTGGGCCCAGACCATTGTGCATAACGCCCGCGCGCGCGATGAATTCGCGGCCTACTTCGCCCGCCCGGAAACCTTTGCCCTGGGGGTGTGCAACGGCTGTCAAATGCTGGCGAGCCTGCGCGAGTTGATACCCGGTGCTGACCACTGGCCGCGCTTCGCGCGCAATGGCTCGGAGCAATTCGAGGCGCGTTTGAGTCTGGTGGAGGTGACCGAGTCACCCTCGGTGCTGCTGCGCGGCATGGTTGGCTCGCGCCTGCCCATCGCGGTGGCTCACGGCGAGGGCCGCGCGGTTTTTGCCAGTGACGCGAGCCAGCGTCAGGCAGGCCAGCTGGTCGCATTGCGCTATATCGAGCCCGACGGCAACCCAGCGCCAGCCCAAGGGACCAGCCGCTATCCCGCCAACCCCAACGGCTCGCCCGATGGCATCACCGCTCTGACCAGCACCGATGGTCGGGTCACCATCATGATGCCTCATCCCGAGCGTCTGTTCCGCGTCGTGCAGCATTCCTGGTATCCGAGCGGCTGGGGCGAGGATGGCCCCTGGTTGCGGCTGTTTCGCAATGCGCGGGTCTGGGTGGGGTAGGAGGTCAGGGGCTGCTGCGCGAAAGCTTTTCAAAGGGGGCTCAATTGCCGTGAAATGAAGCCCTGTATTGAATGAATGGTCCGGTTGTTCACACAGCCGGCGGGCGGGGGGATGAATCGCTCTGGATGTGCGCATCCAGTGGGCTGGCGGTCAGTCGCTGGGCGGCAGCGCGGCGGCGGGCTTTGTGAGCCCGCGGGTAGCTCGGCACGCCTAGACGCGGATCGTTCGGATTGATCTGGAACAGCAGAAAATCCTGGCTAGCGTCGCGAATGCTGCGCAGACGTGAACTGATCTCATGGCGGCCGGTGCGGATGGCGATGGCGTCCCCTTCGTGCAGCGGCGGTTGCGGAGGGGTCAGCAGCCCCCAGCCAAAGTCCTGGTCGTAGATCAGCAGGGCGCGGAGCGATTGCTCGCCGGTTTCTTTTCGATGCGGGCTGGCCGTGCTTGATTCCTCTGTCAGGCCAGGGAGTTGCTTGTCCTTCGAGTCGCTATGGGTGTGGAGAAAGGGTTTGGACATTGACGGCAAGGCACCGGAGACCATTGTCTGACTCGAGTGGGCCTCGGTCAGCGCCGTGGTGACCGCTTGCACCGAGGCAGGCACGGCGAAGCAGGCGAGTTCCTGGACGTCGATCTGTAGGATGCCCGCGCCGCGCAGGATGCGCGCGACGCGCCCGATGCGCGGGCGGGCCATGCCGGATTGACCGCCGCCAAAGGCCACCAGGGTGCCGACGCTGAGCGCGGTGCTGCTTTGGACACTGGGATTTTGCACCCGCCACAGACGCGCGCTCTGATGCACAAGCTGCCAGGGATCGCCATCGGTGCGCAGGTTGCTTGGTTGATGCAGAGGGTCGCGTCTGGTTCGAGGCTGCGTGCCAGGTGATGTTGAGTGCGGAAAACGCGAAAAGACCTGGTGCAGTAGGGCGCGGATAGTGGTCATTCCAGCGCTGAGATATAGGGTTTCAGGCGCGCTTAGCGGTTGCTCCGGGCTTTGCTCGGGTGCGTCGTTGTCCATGTCACGCGCGAGCAGCCGGATGCTTGGGCGACGCGCGGCGGGTGGCAAGCCGCGCAGGCGCTCGGGGGTGCGCGTGCCGGCTGGGTCGCGGCGAAAAAAAGCCTGATGATCGGCGCGGATGGCCTCGGCAAGGCCGCTGTAGTCAAGCGTCAGGCTGCTGCTGTCCGCGGCGACGGGTGAAGTCTGGGGTGGACCACTGAGATTGGCATGGATGAAGCGCTGGCAGGGGCCAGGTGCCAAGGTGGCTTGCAGTTGCGCGGCATCTGGCACCAGGGCGCAGTATCGGGCGATGAAACTCTGGGTGGTTTTGGGCCAGCTAAAGGGGTCGAACAGCCCCTGGAGCTGAAGGTTCAGGTACAGGCGCGCGCGGGTGGTGTGGCCCTCGGTGTCGGCCAGGAAATCTGGCGCGGTGCTGGCGGGTTGCGGATCATCCGGAGTGGCACGGGCGAGCAGGGCGAAAAAAATCCGATTGACCCGCTGCCAGGATGCGCCGGGCAGGGGCTGAAAGCGCAGATGGTGAAGTTCCAGCTCGCGCCAGGTCCATTCCAGAATGCGCAGGGCGCTCAGGCAAAGGGACGCCTGGCTGTCGCGTGCCTCGGGCGCGGCGTATGCATCGGCCAGTGCCAGTTGATAGGCTTTCACCAATTCCGCGATACAGGCCTTGAGCTGATCAAGGCGGCTGGCCTGGGCCGGGCGCTCAGGCAGGCCGCGGCGGTCGCGGGCTTGCTGCTCAAGCAGCATGCCGGCCTCGGACCACAGCAGCGTGCCCAGGGATTCCGTCTCCTGCAGTCGTTGTGCGGCGCCGATGCGGGTGCGATTGGCGTTTTGCAGTTCGGACAATAACTCGGGCAAAGCCTCTTCCAAGGGGCGCCCGCCTTTGATCAGCCGCAAGGAGGTTGGCCGCAGCAGGCGCGTGGCGCGCCATTGACTCGGTGGCTCAAGGCCTTCGCGCAAACCGGCGAGCAGGTTGGGCTCGGAAAGAGAGGCAGCGGCAGTGTTTTGGGCAAAGAGCACAACGGCCTCCTTTTGGGTTTGGACTGACCCCGGTTGGATCGGAAAGGCTCAGGCAAGCGGCGGATTCTCGCGTGCCCCGCAACTCTCGATATCCCTCTTGGGCATTGCATGGCGCATAGGCATCGCATAGCGCATCCCTTTGCGCGGGTCTTACTAGCGAGTCTATCCCAGTCCCGCAATCTTGCCTGTGAGGCGAGTCACGCTTTTGGCGGCCGCGGGCTGGGCTGATGCGCGCTGAACATTGGCCGCAAGGCTGGCGCGGCTGCGCTTTGGAGATGGACATTGAGAGTGGATGAACAAAGCAGCGGTCTCAGTCGTCGATCTGGTGGTAGACCGCCGGATCAAACTTGGGGGTGCAAAGGGCAAGAAAGACCAGGGGCACGGATCCCGTATTCTGAATGCTCTGCCGACAATCGGGCGGGATGTGAATGACATCTCCGGGTTGGACCTGGGTCTCCGGCAAGTCACCAATGCGGGCCAGACCATGACCCGAGAGAATCAGGTAGCGTTCGGTGGTTCCCTCTAGCCAGTGAACACTGGTGGTCACGCCCACCGGCACGGTGGCGCGAGCGATGGACAGCGCCGGATCATTCGGGCTGTTCCAGGTCTCGAGAATGTCGCAGCCCTCGCGAAAGCTGTAGGAATCGGCTTCGTCCGGGCGATGAATGCTGGGATGCATGCTGGGGTTCGTCATGATGGGATCTCGCGGGGGATGCTCTTGGCGGGGATGTGTCTGAAAAATAGGGATGAAGCCATGGCAAGGTCAATGCCGACAATGGAGTGTCCGGTCGCATTCTGGGGATGGCGCGCAGGAGGCCTCGCCTCCCGGCCTCCCATGGCGGCTGCGATTTTGACTCGGGATTCGCTGGACTGTTCCAGTATACTGATATGTTTTTCTGGAAGCGGAGACTATTCATGCAGGATATCAGCCCAATACGTGCCCGCCTTGGCGATCTGAGGGGACGCTTGGAGTCCCTCTGGGGGTATCTTTGACTATGCCGGCAAGGATGAACGCCTGACCGAGGTGTTGCGCGAGCTGGAAGACCCGGATCTGTGGAACAACCCCGGGCGTGCGCAGCAGCTCGGGCGCGAGCGGGCGATGTTGGAGAACGTGGTGTTGGGCTTGCGGGAACTGCGCGCCGGGCTTGACGATACCGACGATCTTCTCGCAATGGCGGTCGCCGAGGAAGACGCCGAGACGGTCGATTCCGTGGTCACCGATCTCGACGGCCATGAAGCGCATATCGCTAAACTCGAGTTCCAGCGCATGTTCTCGGGCGCCATGGACCCGAACAACGCCTTCGTCGACATCCAGGCCGGTTCCGGCGGAACCGAGGCGCAGGACTGGGCCGAGATGCTGCTGCGCATGTATCTGCGCTGGTGCGAGACCCATGAGTTCAAAACGGAGCTAACGGAATATTCCCCGGGCGAGGTCGCGGGCATCAAATCCGCCACCATCGCCGTGCAGGGTGACTATGCCTTTGGCTGGCTGCGCACCGAGACCGGCGTGCATCGGCTGGTGCGCAAATCACCCTTCGACTCCGGCAATCGTCGCCATACCTCTTTCGCGGCCGTTTTCGTCGCGCCCGAGGTCGATGATTCGGTCGAAATCGACATCAACCCGGCCGATTTGCGGATTGATGTCTATCGTGCCTCCGGCGCTGGTGGTCAGCACGTCAACCGTACGGAATCGGCGGTGCGCATCACCCATAACCCGACCGGAATCGTGGTGCAGTGTCAGAATGATCGTTCCCAGCACAAAAACAAGGACCAGGCGATGAAGCAGCTCAAGGCTAAGCTCTATGAGCTGGAAATGCAAAAACGCAGCGCCGAACAGCAGGCGCTGGAAGACACCAAGTCCGACATCGGCTGGGGAAGTCAGATCCGCTCTTATGTGCTCGATCAGTCGCGCATTAAGGACTTGCGCACCAATATCGAGACCGGCAATACCCAGGCGGTTCTTGATGGCGGGCTTGATCCCTTTATCGAAGCCAGCCTGAAGAGCGGCCTGTGATCATTTCTTCGTTAGTGGTCTGTTTTTCCAAAGGTTTCTGTTTCCATCCAGACTGAAAACCAGCTGCCGCCCAGCCAGCCTGCCTGCCTACCTTCAAGCTTCACCCTTCACCCTTCACCCTTCACCCTTCAAACTTCAAACTTCCAATGTCCAATCCAAGCGCGCCCGACACTGAAGAACACAAGCTCATCGCCCAGCGTCGCGAGAAGCTCGCGCGCCTGCGCGAGCAGGGCGTGGCCTTCCCGAACGATTTTCGCCGCAACGCGGTGGCCGGGGAATTGCTGGCCGAGTATGAATCCAAAAGCGACGCGGAACTGGAAGCACTCGGGCCGCGGGTCAAACTCGCTGGGCGTCTGATGAGCCGCCGCGTCATGGGCAAGGCGAGCTTCGCTCATCTGCAGGATATGTCCGGGCGCATGCAGCTGTTCGTGCAGCGTGACCGCATCGGGGATGAGGCATACGCCTGGTTCAAAAAAGACCTCGACATCGGCGATATCTGCGGTGCCGAGGGGGTGCTGTTCAAGACCAAGACCGGCGAGCTGTCGGTGAAGGTCGAGGAGCTGCGCTTGCTGACCAAGTCCCTGCGCGCGCTGCCGGAGAAGTTTCACGGCCTGGCTGATCAGGAGACACGCTATCGCCAGCGCTATCTGGATCTGATCATGAACGATGCCACCCGGGTGACATTTCGGGTGCGCAGCGCCGTGATTCAGTTCATCCGCGACTATCTCAACGGGCTCGATTTCCTTGAGGTCGAGACGCCCATGATGCAGGCCATTCCCGGCGGCGCCCTGGCGCGGCCTTTCGTGACGCATCACAACGCGCTCGATATGCAGCTCTTTCTGCGCATCGCGCCCGAGTTGTACTTAAAGCGTCTGGTGGTTGGCGGCTTCGAGCGGGTCTATGAGATCAACCGCAACTTTCGCAACGAGGGGCTTTCGACCCGGCACAACCCCGAGTTCACCATGCTCGAGTTTTATCAGGCCTATGCCGACTACCATGATCTGATGGATTTGACCGAGGATCTGCTGCGACGCCTGGTGCGGCAGGTGCTTGGCGGCACCGAGCTCCGTTATCAGGGCGAGACCTACGATCTGGCCAAGTCCTTCCAGCGCCTGACGGTGCGCGAGTCTATCCTGGCCTTCAATCCCGAGCTTGCCGCCGCCGACATCGACGAACTGGAGCCGGCGCGGCGGCTGGCCGAGCGTCTTGGTATTCCACTCAAGGAAAGCTATGGCCTGGGCAAGGTGCAGATCGAGATTTTCGAAAAAACCGTCGAGTCGCGCCTGATGGAGCCGACCTTCATCACCGAGTATCCGCTGGAAGTTTCGCCGCTTGCCCGCCGCAATGATCACAATCCCTTGGTCACGGATCGCTTCGAGTTCTTTGTCGCCGGGCGCGAAATCGCCAATGGTTTCTCGGAGCTGAATGACGCAGAGGACCAGGCCGAGCGCTTCCGCCGCCAGGTCGAGGACAAGGCCGCCGGTGATCTGGAGGCCATGCATTTCGATGCCGACTACATCAGCGCGCTCGAGCATGGCATGCCGCCGACGGCGGGTGAGGGCATTGGCATCGACCGTCTGGTGATGCTCTTGACCGATGCCGCATCCATTCGCGATGTGCTGCTGTTTCCGCACATGCGCCCGGTGATTGCCAAGACCCCGGGCTCGGAAGCGGTAACCACTCAGACCAGCCCAAGGGATTCGAGCTGATGCCCGCCGGGCTTGGCTTGACCCTGGCCTATCGGTATCTTGCAAAAGATCAGGCCCTTGATGCTCGCTCCGGCGCGGGTGCGGGTTTGAGCGGCAACTAGGCTCCAGCAGTCATCCGAGCGGGCAAGGGGTTTCCTTATGATGTCTCACTCAGCACCCGCGCCCTTACTGCTGCGGCCTGCATGGTCGCGGCAGTTGCTGCTTTACTGCGCATTGGTGCATGTCGCGGCCTTGGCCATCGTGGCTGTCTTGCCCCTCTCCTGGACTGCCCGGGGTGGGCTGACTGTGCTGGTCATGGGCCTTGGAGTCTTGGACCTCGCGACCCACTGGTGGCGGCGCATGCCCTGGTCAATCATGGAGGTTGGTCTTGGCCCGGATGGCTGGGAGTTGGTCTTGGCTACCGGGGAGCCGGTGCAAGCGCGCCTGCTTGGGTCGAGCACCATGGGGGGGCAACGCCTGATGGTACTGAACTTCGCCTTCGGCGGCTGGCGTCGGTTGTCCTTGCCCTTGGCTGCCGATAGTCTGGATGCCGAGTTGATGCGGCGGCTGCGTGTTGAACTGCGCGCTGGGACCATCCCGAAAAAAGCTGTTCTAAAGAAAACAAACGGGCGATAACGGGGCATGCCGAGACAGCACGGGAGTGCTGATTCGGTGCCGAGACAGTAAGTTCATTCGCGGCATAACCTGGGAGTACGCGCCATGAAGATTCTGGTCACGGGGGGAGCTGGCTATATCGGCAGTCACACCCTGGTCGAGCTGCTGGCTGCCGGGCATGAGCCCGTGGTGGTGGATAATTTCTATAACAGCAAAGAAGACGCTCTGGCGCGGGTGCGGCGCATCAGTGGTCGGGATTTCGCTTTTCATCGCCTGGACTTGCGCGATCCCAAGGCGCTTGGGCAGGTCTTCGCGCGGCACGCCTTCGATGCCGTGGTGCACTTTGCCGGTCTGAAGGCGGTTGGCGAGTCGACCGAGCAGCCGCTGTTGTACTATGACAACAACGTGGCCGGGACTCTGAATCTGTGTCGCGCGATGGAGGAAGCCGGTGTGCGCCGCCTGGTCTTCAGTTCCTCGGCCACCGTCTATGGCGACCCGAAACAACTTCCCATCACCGAGGATTCACCGCTTTCCACGACCAATCCCTACGGGCGCACCAAATGGATGATTGAAGACATTCTGCGCGATCTGGCTGCCGCGGACGCACGCTGGCAGATGACCCTGCTGCGCTACTTCAATCCGGTCGGTGCCCATGCCAGCGGTCTGATCGGGGAAGACCCCAACGGAATCCCCAATAACCTGGTGCCCTATATCACCAAGGTCGCCATCGGCGAGCTACCAGAGTTACGGGTGTTTGGCAACGACTACCCGACGCCAGATGGAACCGGCGTGCGCGACTACATTCATGTGGTCGATCTGGCGCTCGGGCATCTCGCCGCGCTGCGCGAGGAATTCGCCACCCCTGGAGTGCGGGTCTTTAATTTGGGTACGGGTCAGGGCTATTCAGTGCTCGAGGTGCTCAGGGCCTTTGAGCATGCCTGCGGACGGGAACTCAGCTACCGCATCTATCCGCGCCGGCCCGGCGATGTGGCAAGCTGCTATGCCGATCCCGGCAAGGCGGAACGGGAGCTTGGTTGGCGAGCCCGGCGTGGGCTGCCAGAGATGGCGGCTGACAGCTGGCGCTGGCAACTCGGCAACCCCAAGGGATACGCGACTGAGGGCTGAGGGTTGCGATGAGTTGCTCCGCGCAGCGGTGCTCTGGTCCCTTGGGCGGAGTCAGGGTCCAGCGCTGGCGATCCGACTTGGTATTAAGGCGGGATTTGGCATTCAGGCGGCGCGATATTCGGTCTTGGAGCCGGTCAGATCCCACGCGAAGGTGCAGTCGAGATGCGACAGCACGGAGATCATCCCGCTTTCTCCATCCTCAACCATTACCGCGACTGGGGCTTTTTTGCCGAACTGCCTGTTGCCGCGCTTGACCCAAAGATCGCGCATTTCCGGATTGCGCGGGAAGAAGGTGTGCAGGGCTTCCTCGATGCGCAGCAGATAACCGACCCGGCGGTTGACGGTCGGATCATCGGGGAAGGGCTCCTCGTCACGAAAACGCCCGATATTGCGTGCCTTCACGCCTTCTGGCAGGTGCAACAGGTGCATGATGTCGCTAGCACCCAGGCCCCAGGCCTCAAGCAGGTTCATGGTGCGTTGTGTCATGAGCAGGCGTTCGTCGCGTGTCATACTGGTCATGGTCTGAATCCCGGCATCTTGCTCTTGGTTTGAAACTGTCATCACGCAAGCCAAGGGTCGGCTTTGCATGACGCTCATGATGACATCCTAAATCCCAGTATTCAAGTAGGAATTAAGGGGGTTGGGGTTAATCTCCAACCCCACCCCTAACCTCCACAAGAGGTAACCCCTGCAAACCCGGAAAAAGAAAAGGACAGTCGTTTTGTTTCTCGGCGGCTTGATTGTTCTTGACATCATGATCGTCGGAAACGATCATGCATCATGATGTTTAATGAAGGAGCATCAAGATGCGTACCACACTTACCCTGAATGACCAGATCGCGAAGAGTTTGCAAGAAAAAGCACACCAGACCCGCCAATCCTTCAAGGATGTGGTCAATCAAGCACTTAGCCTGGGACTTGGCTTGATGGAGCAGCCGAGCCAAGCTCGCCCTTATCGATTGTCTGCTGCCTCGATGGGCAAGCCCCGTGCGGGGATCAACCTGGATAAGGTGCTTGATTTGGCGGGGGAATTGGAAGATGAGGCCATCGTGCACAAGCTGGAAGCGCGCAAGTGATTGTGGTTGATGCCAACTTGTTGCTGTATGCCGTCAATCGCGACCTGCCGCAACATAACGCGGCACGTGTGTGGTGGGAGAGCCTGTTATCCCGCAACACTTCGGTTGGGCTGGCATGGGTGGTGATGCTTGCCTTTTTGCGCATCAGTACCCATCCGCGTATTTTTGAGTGCCCACTAAGCATTGAAGGGGCAAGCTCTTATGTGGATGAATGGCTCGCTGTGCCGGGCGTCAAACCGATTGCTCCCGGCCATCTGCACTGGCAGATTTTGCAGCCGTTACTCATCCAGAGCGGTACCGGCGGCAACCTGACGACGGACGCCCACTTGGCCGCACTGGCGATCGAGCAAGGGGGCACGCTTTATTCGGCTGACAACGATTTCAAACGGTTTTCCGGGTTGATTCATGTCAATCCGCTAGCAAACTAAAGGACGCTGGCAAACTAAGACAGCAAAGGAGGGCTCAGCGGCACAGGCGGGTGATGCGCAGGACGAGCGGGATCTGGCGCAGGCGGCGGAGGATGCGGGCGAGATGACGGCGACTTTGAACCTTAATCTGGAAGTCGAGGGTGGAGGCGCCGCCGGCTTTGTCGCGTGATTGGATGTTGGCGATGTCGGAACCGGCCTCGGCGATGGCGGTGGCAATGCTGGCGAGGGCGCCGCGCTGGTCTTCCACTTCAAGGCGGATCTCGGTGATGAAATCTCCGCTGGGTGCCTCGGCCCATTGCAGGTCCACCCAGTGCCCGCGCTTGCTCTGGTAGTCACCCAGGTTGCGGCACTCCAGGCGGTGTACAACGATACCCTTGCCGGGATTGAACAGCCCCGCGATCTGGTCGCCCGGAATCGGCCGGCAGCAGCGCGGAAAGGTCATGACCATGCCCTCGGTGCCCAGGATGGCGAGCTGCTGTTTGGAAGCGGACAAACTGGGCGCGACCGTGGAGGGTTCGGGTTGCTCGGCGCCCTCGGCGCTGGCCAGGCGCCGGGCCACCAGCATGGGCATGCGGTTGCCAAGGCCAATATCGGCAAACATGGCGTCGGCCGAGCTGGCATCGGTTTGCTGGGCATAGGCGGCGATTTGCTCGACGCTGATGTCATCCAGACTGAGCCCGAGGTTGTTCAACTCGTTGTTGACCAGGTCGCGCCCGAGCCGCGCCGCCTCGCGCTGCTGCATATTCTTGAGAAAGCCGCGAATATTCGCGCGCGCCTTGCCCGTGACAACAAACTTCAGCCAGTGCGTTTTGGGCGTGGCGCTGGGAATGGTCGATATCTCGACTGTCTGGCCGCTGCGCAGGATGGAGTTGATGGGCACGGGACGGCGGTCAATCACCGCATAGACGCCGGTGTTGCCGATGTCGGAATGGATGGCGTAGGCAAAATCAATGGCGGTCGCACCGCGGGGCAGGACTTTAATCTCTCCACTGGGTGTGAAGACATAGACGTCATCCGGGAAGAGGTCGATTTTGACGTGTTCCAAGAACTCGCGCGGATCGCCCGAGTCGCGCTGCAACTCGAGCAGATTCTGCAGCCAGTCGCTGGCCAGGGCCGGCGTTTTGCCATGTTCGCCACCAGTTTTGTATAGCCAGTGCGAGGCAATGCCGGATTCCGCCACCCGGTGCATATCGGTGCTACGGATCTGGATCTCGATTTTAACGCCCTGGGGGCCGAAGAGTACCGTGTGTATGGACTGGTAGCCGTTGGACTTGGGAATGGCGATGTAGTCCTTGAAGCGCCCCGGCACCGGCTTGTAAAGATTGTGCACCTGTCCCAGCACCCGGTAGCAGGTGTCGATGGAGTCGACGATGACGCGGAAGGCAAAAACATCCACCAGATCGTGGAAGGATTTGCCCTCGTCGCGCATTTTGCAATAAATGCTATACAGGTGCTTTTCGCGCCCGGTCACCTCGGCGGCGATGCCCTGCTGTTCGAGCCGGCGGCGGATGGCGCTCTCGACGCTGGCGATCATTTCATGATGACCGCAGCGCACTTTGCGCACGGCGTTATCCAGCACAAAATGCCGCCATGGCCAGAGGTGACTGAAGCCGAAGTCCTCCAGCGCCAGGCGGATGCTGTTAATCCCCAGGCGGTTGGCGATGGGGGCGTAAATATCGAGTGTCTCGCGCGACTTGCGCCGGCGCTTCTCCGGCGGCATGACTCCCATGGTGCGCATGTTGTGCAGGCGGTCGGCGAGTTTGATGAGGATGACGCGAATGTCGCGGGTCATCGCCAGCATCATTTTGCTGAAATTCGCCGCCTCTTTCTCGGCATCGGTCTTGAACTTGATCTGCGTGAGCTTGCTGACGCCATCGACCAGCTCCGCGATTTCATCATCGAACACCTCGGCGATCTGTTCTTTGGCTGTTGGCGTGTCCTCGACGACATCGTGCAGAATGGCAGCCATCAGGCACTTGTGGTCCATACGCAGGTCGGCGAGGATGCGAGCGACCGCGATGGGATGGAAGATATAAGGCTCGCCGCTGGTGCGTGCCTGTCCTTCATGTGCCTCGGCACCAAAGAGATAGGCACGGTAGATTTCGCTAATCTGCTCGCGCGGCAGATAGCTTTCGAGCTGTTTGCACAGATCGCTGATGAGAAAGCGCGGAGCGGCGTTCGTGCCGGTCACTTTCTTTGGGGGGATTGGCTGGGACACCGGTGTTGAGGCTGTGACCGCAGTGGCTAAAACATCCGGGTCTGGATTTGTCACGGCTTGTTCGCCCGCCACCGCGGGGTCGGCGACTCCGCGGGCAGGTGGCGCGAGCGCGGTATCGCTCATGTTGAGCGGTTGGGGTCTCAAATATCCTTGGCCACCGAGGCGGCCAACTCCTCGGCCAGGGCCTCTTCAAGCGATTTCGAGATGTTCTCGGGCTCGGCGGCCTGTTCCGCGACCTGCGCCGGGTTGATGTAACCGCCGGCGATTTCCCGCAATGCCAGCACTGTCGACTTATCCTTCGCCCAGGGCAGGAAGGGTTCGACGCCGTTGCTCAGTTGTCGCGCACGCTTGGTTGCAAGCAGGACGAGTTCAAATCGATTGTCGACATGCTCTAGGCAGTCTTGGACAGTAATACGGGCCATGGGTTGCTGTTACCTGTGGTGTCTTGTTTAAAGAACATGAGTTATCTCGGAAAATAGCAAACTTTTGCGCGTTCGATAAGGGATTTCCGCAATTTGGCCGGAAACCCCGAATGTCCTCTCGCCGCTCAAGCATCAGCGCCATGCTGGATTTCCATGGTTGGGCCGGTTATCGGGCCCGTCATTAAGCCCGTTGCCGCGTTTTTATATCTGGCTAGCAGCCGCCCGGGGCGGCTTCGGCATCGGACTCAAGCATGGCGTGCAGGGCGCCGCCGAGCTTGCGCTGCTGCCTGGCGCGGCGCAGTCCGAAGGCGCAGACCAGGGCGCGCAGTTCAGTCAAGGCAGCCTCGAAGCGATCATTGACAATCAGGTAATCGTATTCGCCATAGTGGGAGAGTTCGCCGCGGGCCTCGGCCATGCGCCGGGCGATGGTTTCATCACTGTCCTGCGCACGCTCGCGCAGGCGCCGCTCGAGTTCCCTGAGCGATGGCGGGAGAATAAAAATGGACACGGCTTCGGGGAAGTGCTGTCGCACCTGACGCGCGCCCTGCCAGTCGATTTCAAGCAGCAGGTCCTGGCCGTCGTCGAGCGCCTGGCGCAGCGTCTCGCGCGCGGTGCCATAGGCGTTATCGAACACCTGGGCGTATTCCACAAAGGCGTTTTGACGCACCATGTGCTCGAAGGTCTCGCGGCTGACAAAGTGATAATGCACGCCGTCGACCTCGCCCGCTCGGGGCGTCCGGGTGGTGTAGGACACCGACAGGCGCAGATTGGGGTGGCCATCAAGCAGGGCGCGTACCAGGCTGGTCTTGCCGGCGCCAGAGGGGGCCGATACAACGAACAGCGTGCCTTTTGGGTCATCGCCGCGACCCTGTGCTTGCTCGGGCTGACCGGAGGCGGATGATGGTGGCTCAAAAGCGGGGCTGTGGCTCATGCGGGGCTTCCTGTTTATTCCAGATTTTGAATTTGTTCTCGCATCTGCTCGATCAGCACCTTCATGTCGACGGCGATGCGGGTAACGTCCGCGTCGCTGGATTTTGATCCCAGGGTGTTGGCCTCGCGGTTGAGTTCCTGCATCAAAAAGTCCAGTCGACGACCAACTGGTCCCGTGTCGGCAAGCGTCCGACGGATTTCCTCGAGGTGACCGCTCAGGCGGTCCATTTCCTCGTCGACATCGCAACGCTGGGCAAAAAGCACCAACTCCTGCTCAAGGCGGTTAGGGTCGAGTTCGCCGCGAATTTCCGCCAAGCGATCACCGATGCGCGCGCGCATCTCCTCAAGCAGCCGCGGCATGCGCTCACGCACCTCGGCGACCAGCACAGTTAGACGTTCGCTGCGTTGCTCGATCAGCACGCGCAGGCGGGAGCCCTCGCGCTCACGCGCGGCCAGCAGTTCGCTCAGGGTGTCGTCAAAGAGCGCTAGCGCGGCCGCGTTCAGCCGATTGAGGTCTGGCTCTGGCTCCGCGAGCATGCCGGGCCAGCGCAGCAGGTCCGTGACGGAGGGCGCGGAGGGGGAGCGAGACTCACCCAGGCGCGCGGCAATGCGTTCGGCGGCGTCGAGTACTTGGTTCAGCAGCGGTTCGTTGATGTGCAGTTTGGCCTCGCCACCAGCAGCCGCCGCGAATCTGAGCGTGCAGTCGACTTTGCCGCGACCGATGCGCGCGGACAGACGCTCGCGCACGCCCGGATCAAGTCCGCGCAATTCCTCGGGCAGACGTAGGTTTGGCTCGAGAAAACGGTGGTTGACCGAACGGATTTCCCAGCTTAGCTCGCCGAAGGTGTCGCGGGTCTGGCGCCGGGCGAAGGCGGTCATGCTTTTGATCATTGTGGGCGTTTCTTGCCGGAGTTGTTGGTGGCGCGCGAGCTTACCGATGGGGTTCTGGTCTTGGGCGGCGGCCTTGGTTCGGTTTCGGGTCTATGATATACCAGAGCGAACTACCAGACTTGGGCCGGCGGATGCCAGCTCTGGCCGCGCGTGTTGAGATGTTGCGCGCACACATCTTTGATTGCTTTAACGCGGGACATTTTTCCATGGCAGTGCCCAACCGCGACACCCTTGAGCCCGGCACCTTCATCGACTGCTACCGCATTGTGCGCACCATCGGCAAGGGCGGTTTTAGTCTGATTTATCTGGCCAAGGATGACGAGACCGGCGATGAGGCGGTCATCAAGGAGTTTATGCCGAAAAAGATTGCCCGGCGTCTCGAGAACAAGTGGGTGGAAGCCATTGATGAGAACAGCCGCGTGAGCATGATTCGCAGTCTGCGGCTGTTCTTTCAGGAGGCCAAGGCCATGGCCGCGCTGCGGCATCCAAACATTGTCGGCGTGCGTGGCCTCTACCTGGCCCACGGAACCGGCTACCTGGTGATGCAGCATGAGCGCGGGCGCAATCTGGCGCAGTTCGTGCACGAGCGTGGCGGCGCGCTTAGTACCACCCTACTGTTACGCATTTTTTTGCCCCTGCTCGATGCGCTCATGCTGATTCACGCGCGTAGCATGCTGCATCTGGATATCAAGCCCGGCAATATTCACCTGCGCCACGGGCATGATCCGCTGCTGCTCGACCTGGGGGCGGTGCAGGTCATGTCCTCCGGGCGCAGCCTGGGTGGGCAGGTGATCACGGCCGGCTACTCGCCACCCGAGCAGTACACCAGCGGCGGCAATATCGGCCCCTGGACGGATGTCTACGCCGTGGGTGCCTCCATGCGTTCCTGCATTGAGGCCAAGACGCCGCAGCCATCGCCCGAACGGGTCGAAAAGGACGTCATGGTGCCCCTGGCGGAGGTGATGAAAGATCGCTATCCTGCAGGGCTGCTGGAGGCGGTTGACTGGTCCATGGAGTTGGAACCCGAGAAGCGCCCGCAGGATGCCGGGGAGTTACTGACGGTGCTGCAGAGCCAGGACTACGCGCTACCGAAGTCGACCCTGCGCGAGCTGTTGCCGTCCTTCCAGGCCGGAGGGGATATCAATTCCGCCACCACCGGCTTGCGCATTGGCGCGACAAGTTCGACCCTGACGCAGGATCTCTGAGTCCCGCTCCCCTGGGCTCGGGCTTCTCCGTGGCTGCTCGCGGCCGATCCTCCTATGCTCTTGCCGCCTATCAAACAATCCAGGAGTTTCTCCCATGCGCCCCTCCGCTCGCCGTCCTGATCAATTGCGCCCGGTGCGTTTCACCCGTCATTTCACCCGCTATGCGGCTGGTTCGGTGCTGGTGGAGTTTGGCGAGACCCGGGTGCTCTGCACCGCCAGTGTCTCCGAGCGGGTACCACCTTTTCTGCGCGGCAAGAACAGCGGTTGGCTGACCGGCGAATATGGCATGCTGCCCGGTAGCACCTCGGAGCGTAGCGACCGCGAGGCCGTGCGCGGGCGCCAGGGCGGGCGCACGCTGGAAATTCAGCGGCTGATCGGGCGCTCCTTGCGCGCCGCCGTGGACCTCAAGGCCCTGGGCGAGCGCACTATCACGCTCGACTGCGACGTGTTGCAGGCCGATGGTGGCACCCGCACCGCCGCCATTAGCGGAGCCTGGGTCGCGTTGCGCGATGCCCTGGATGGCTTGGTGGCTAGCGCGGCGCTCAAGGCGTCACCCCTGCTGGCGCAGGTCGCGGCCGTGTCAGTCGGTCTCCATGAGGGAGCGCCGGTGCTCGATCTCGATTATGCCGAGGACTCGACTGCGCAAGCCGACATGAATGTGGTCATGAATGCCGATGGCGGCCTGATTGAAGTGCAGGGCACGGCCGAGGGGCGCGCCTTTAGCCGCGCCGAGTTCGACGCCCTGTTGGACCTGGCCACTGGCGGACTCAATGAGATTTTCAACTTGCAGCGCGCGGCATGAGCGATCATCAGCATGCGGTTGTGCTTGCCAGCAATAATGCCGGCAAGCTGCGCGAAATCGAGCAACTTCTGCAGCCGGCCGCGGTGCGTCTTTACACGCAAGCGGAATTTGGCATTGGCAGTGCCGAGGAAACCGGACTGACTTTTGTCGAGAATGCCATTTTGAAAGCCCGCCATGCCGCGGCGGGTAGTGGCCTGCCGGCCATCGGCGATGATTCCGGGCTCGAGGTCGATGCACTGAACGGCGCTCCCGGCATCCACTCGGCGCGCTATGCGGGTCCGCAAGCAGATGATCAGGCCAATTGCGCCAAACTGCTCGATGCCATGGCCGAGGTGCCCCAGGGACATCGCCAGGCGCGCTTTCAATGCCTGTTGGTCTATCTGCGCCATGCCGAGGACCCGACTCCGATCATCTGTCAGGGCACCTGGGAGGGCTGGATTCTGACCGCACCGCGCGGTGACAAGGGCTTCGGCTATGATCCGCTGTTCTGGGTGCCCGGGCAAAATCGCAGTGCCGCCGAGCTTGACCCCGGCACCAAGAACGCGCTCAGCCACCGCGGGCAGGCGCTGGCGCGCTTGCTGTGCGCCCTGAGCGATAGACATGCTGGAGAATGCTCGCCATGAGCACGGATCAGGACAGCCATATCGCCATCTGTTTTCAGCAGGTGCGCGCGCGTATTCAGGCGGCCGAGCAGCGCTTTGGGCGCGAGCCCGGTAGCGTGTGCTTGCTCGCGGTTAGCAAGCGTCAGCCGCTGACCAAGCTCCTGGCCGCACATGCCGCCGGTCAGTGCGCCTTCGGTGAAAGTTATGTGCAGGAGGGGGTGGAGAAACAGCAGGCTCTCGCCAAACAGAATCTCCAATGGCATTTCATCGGCCGGGTGCAGTCGAACAAAACGCGCCTGATCGCCGAGCATTTCGACTGGGTGCATGGGCTGACCAGCGCGGACCACGCGCGACGCCTCGCGGACCAACGTCCGCCTGGGCGCGGCCCACTGCATGTCTGCGTGCAGGTCAATCTCAGCGGCGAGGCGTCCAAGGCGGGCATTGAGCCCGCTGCCGCGGCTGATTTGGTCGCGGAGATTCAAGGCATGGAGCGCCTGCGCCTGGAGGGCTTGATGACCCTGCCGGCGCCGACCGATGATGTCGCCGCTCAGCGGCGTCCCTTCGCGGCTTTGCGGGCGTTGCGCGATCAACTCGCCACTCGCTTCGGGGCTCTGCCCACGCTGTCCATGGGGATGTCGGGAGACCTTGAGGCCGCCATTGCCGAGGGCGCTACAATGGTGCGTGTCGGTACCGCGCTCTTCGGCGAGCGTGCACCAGTCTGAGTACCGTCCGGGCTGGTGGAGCGGAGCCAGGGTCGCGGTTCCATCCGTCTTGCCGCCGTCCTGAAGAATTGTTTTCAGCTGCTCCCGCGACCGGGAGCAAAGAGGAAAGACCTAACCAAGCGTTCAAAAGTCATGTCGAACACAGCTATTACCTTCATTGGCGGCGGCAACATGGCCCGCAGCCTGATTGCCGGTCTGATCGCCGATGACCACGAGCCGGCAGCCATTCGCGTCGCCGAGCCTGATGTCAACAAGTCAGAGCAGCTCTCGCGCCATTTTGGCGTCAGGGCCAGCGCGGACACCCAGGCGATGCTGCAAGGCGCGCGCGTGCTGGTGCTCAGTGTCAAGCCGCAGGTGGCCGCCGAGGTGTGCCGCGCGCTGGCGGATCTGCTGCCGGCCGAGACACCGCTGGTGGTCTCGGTCATGGCGGGCGTCACCGACGCCAGCATTCAGGCGTGGCTGGGCCGGTCGGTGCCCCTGGTGCGCGCCATGCCCAATACCCCTGCGCTGGTGCAGTCAGGTGCCATTGGCCTCTATGCCAACGCACAAGCCAGTGCGCAGGAGCGCAATCTGGCCGAGGAGATCCTGCGGGCCGGTGGGCTGACGCAGTGGGTCGAGCGCGAAGCTGATATCGACGCGGTGACGGCGCTCTCGGGCAGCGGGCCGGCGTATTTTTTGCTGCTGATGGAGGCGATGGAGCAGGCCGGTATCCGTCAGGGGCTGGACGCGGAGGCCGCGCGTCTGCTGACCATCCAGACCGCGCTCGGCACCGCGCGCCTAGCCATGGAGAGCGATGAGTCGCCGGCTGAGCTGCGCGCCCGTGTGACCTCGCCAGGCGGTACGACGGAGCGCGCGCTTGCCCGCTTCGAGGAGGGCGGCTTCAGCCTCCTGGTCGATCAGGCAATCACGGCGGCGCGGGCACGCGCGACCGAACTGTCTGGCGAGCTCGTCTAAGGCGCATAGTCCAGGCCACCCTGGAGTTTGCAGCGGTGTTGCAGGTCAGGAGATGCCATCTAGGGGGCTGATGAGTGACCCGCTCCCCAACATAATAGGAAATCGCAGGGAACATCTGCCGGAGACTTTGTCATGGGCGCGAGTTATTTTACCAATCCAATTATTTTTCTGGTCAAAACGCTGTTCGGTATTTACGTCACCCTGTTGGTGCTGCGTTTTTTGTTGCAGTGGGCGAGGGCGGATTTCCATAATCCAATTTCTCAGTTCGTGGTCAAGCTGACTGGGCCGGTGTTGCAACCGGTGCGCAGATTCGTGCCAAGTATCAAGGGCATGGATACCTCCTCCCTGCTGGTTGCCTGGGTGGTCAAAAGCATTGAGTTGTTGGTGATTGCCTTGTTGCTCGGTGCCTCGAGCCTGGCCTGGCTGGCACCCTTGTGGGCGATTCCGGCGCTGGTGAAGCTGGTGCTGAATCTCTTCTTGTTCGCGGTTCTTATTCGCGTGATTTTGAGTTGGGTCAATCCCGATCCCTACAACCCGGCGGTGTCCTTGCTCGGTCGCCTCACGGATCCGCTGATGTTGCCGGCGCGGCGACTGATGCCGCCCATTGGCGGCATTGATCTCTCGCCCATGGTGGTAATGATTGTGCTGGTGGTGCTGCAGATGCTGCTGCTGCCGCCCTTGCTCGCGTTGACCCTGGCCCCCGCGGAACTGGTGATCTGAGCCGGGTTCTAAATTGGGTAGTTGCGATGGGGTGTCAAGCGACTGGGGCATGACTGGAGCATGACTTGGTATCGCTGGGATGGCGAGGATCTGATCCTGAATGTGCGGGTGCAGCCACGGGCGCGTCGCGACGGCTTTGCCGATCCTATCGGCGATGCCATCAAAGTCCAGCTGCGCGCGCCCCCCGTGGAGGGGCGCGCCAATGTCAGCCTGACGGCTTTTTTGGCTAAAGCCTTTGGTGTGCCGCGCGCGCGGGTGACTCTGCTCGGTGGCGAGCACAGCCGAGCGAAGCGCCTGCGTATCCGGGAACCGCGAGAATTGCCTGCCGGTATCGAACCTCAGTGATACAGCCCTGTCGCCTCCCTGTCTATCCGGGTTGAGCACCCGGCGCTGCTGTGCTGACTCAGGTGGCCAGAAGCTGCCAGAAGGCCACGAGCGCAAAGCCGATGACCAGGGCCCCAGCCAATTGATTCAGCCAGGGACGCTCGAGCAGCCGTGCCGCGGCGCCGGCGAGCAGGCCCATGCCAAGCAGATTTGGCAGCGTGCCCAAACCAAAGGCCAGCATGAGGAGCGCGCCGGACAGGGCGCTGCCCGATGCCAGCGACCAGATCAGCACGCTATAGACCAGCCCGCAAGGCAGCCAGGCCCAGATGAAACCCACGCCTAGCGCCTGCCAGCCGTGGCGAATGGGCAGCCAGCGCCGGCCGATGGGCTCGAGGAAACGCCAGAGTCGAGCGCCCAGGTGCTCGAGCCGCGCCAGACCCTGCCACCAGCGCCCGAGATAGAGCCCGAGCAGCAGCATCATGACAGCGGCCGCGGCATAGAGCAGACGCTGGGCGTGCTCAAGCGGGAGGTACGCGAGCAGCCAGTCGCCCAACCCGCCAAAGAGCGCGCCCAAGAGGCTGTAACCCAGCAGGCGGCCGAGGTTGTAGCCGAGCTGCAGCGGCAGGCGCTCCAGAGCCGTGTGCGCGCGCGGCTGGCTTAACGTCAGGCTGGTGACAATGCCGCCGCACATGCCCAGGCAATGCATCCCGCCGAGGAAGCCGACCAGAAACGCGGTGATCAGAGAAGTTGTCATGGGTGACAAGTGGGTTTTGCGCGGCAGTGGATGCCTGAAGAGGCTATCATAAAGCAAGGATTCATGAGTTCGACCGGGTTTGCTAACGGAGGCTGGCTTGACGCAAGATCAAAAGATGCATGGGCAGGATTTTGTCCGCTTCGCGATTGAGGCCGGGGTGTTGCGATTTGGTGATTTCGCGCTCAAATCCGGCCGGCGCAGCCCCTACTTTTTCAACGCGGGGCTGTTCAATTCCGGCGCCGCGCTGGCGCGGCTGGGCCAATTCTACGCGCGCGCCCTGGTGGAATCCGGGCTCGGGGTCGATATGCTTTTTGGTCCGGCCTACAAGGGAATACCCCTCGCCGCCGCGACCGCCATCGCGCTGGCGGACCGGCATGATCGCGATCTGCCCTATGCCTTCAACCGGAAAGAAGCCAAGGACCACGGCGAGGGCGGGCGGATTGTTGGCAGTCCGCTCAAGGGGCGGGTGCTTGTGATTGACGATGTGATCACGGCTGGCACCTCGGTGCGCGAGTCGGTCGAGCTCATCGAGGGCGCCGGAGCTCGGCTCGCCGGCGTGTTGATCGCGCTTGATCGGCGCGAGCGCGGCACGGCCGGCCTGTCGGCGACCGATGAAGTCGCCGCGCGCCATGGCGTGCCGGTGATCAGCATCGCCTCGCTCGACGCCCTCATCGAGTTCATGAGTCTAAATCCAGAGTATGGTGACTTTACCCCCGAACTGCGCGGCGCGATGCAAACCTATCGGCTGCAGTTCGGTGTGACTGACAGGGGAGGAACATGATGATCCGTCGGCAGACTTTCTCCGATCATTGCAGCAAGCCCTCAATGGATCGCCCCGCGGGGAGGTCTCACGCCGGACCGCGCGGACTCGGCACGATCCTTTTCGCCTTTGGCTTGGGGGTCGTTGCCCTGTCCGCGCCGGCGCAGCAGCTGTATCGCTGGGTTGACGATGACGGCAAGACACATTTCTCCGATCGCCTGCCGCCCGAGGCGAGCGGCAAGGCGCGTGTTGAGCTCTCCGATGACGGCATTCCGGTCCGCGAGGTGGAACGGGCCAAGACCCGCGAGGAATGGCTCCAGGAGCAGGAAATTGAGCGACTGCGCAAGGAGCAACAGGCGTTGATCGAGAAGCAACGCAAGCAGGATGAGATTCTGCTGCGTTCGTATCGTTCCTCGGACGATCTGATGATGATGCGTGATGGCAAGATTGCCGCCATCGATGTGATGGTGCAGCAGATCAAGGGCAATATTCGCCGGTTGCAGAATCGCATCAATCGGTTACAGGAAGATGCCGCCGATCTTGAGCGCGCGGGCAAGCCGGTTCACCCGACGCTTGAGCGTGACATGCAGTCGACAAAAGAAAGCATCGAGGATGAGCTGGCGCTGATCCTGCGTCATGAGCGCACCAAACAGGGGATTTACGAGGACTTTGCCGAGGATCTTGAGCGCTTCCGGCGTCTGAAGGACGTCCGCGAGCCGGTGGCGGATACCACCGGTGAGCAAGTCCGCCTGGGACTGAAGAACCTGGTGCTGTGCGCCGATGATCGCGAATGCGATCTGCTCTGGGGGCAGGCCGTGGGCTATGTGGAGACGCACTCCACCGAGCCGGTCGAAAGCCTGAGCGATAATGTGGTGATCACGGCGGCGCCAAAGGACGAGGAGGATATCAGCCTGATCGTCTCGCGCATTCCGAATGATCCCAAGAACCCCAATGCCGGGGCCGTGCTCTTTTTGGACCTGCAATGCCGCAGCTATACCGAAACGGCATCTTCCTGTCGCACACCGGCGCGCAACGCGGTTCTTGAAGGCTTCCGCACCGCCTTGCTTGTGGACGAAGCCGGCCAGAATGCCGATGGAGATAGCGATGCCAGCGAGACCGACGCCACGGGCTCCACTCCTTCGGCCGGAGAGTCGGGACCGCCGCGCTCGGGGAGCGGGGACTAGCGGCGACGGATCAGGCTGCCGATGCCTTCATCGGTGAAAAGATCGAGCATCACCGCATGCTCGATACGTCCATCCAGGATATGGGCGGCGCCTACGCCCATCTGCACCGCCTCCAGGGCGCAGCGCACCTTTGGCAGCATGCCGCCCTGAATGGTCCCATCCTTGATGAGTTGATCGACCTTGGCGGCATCAATGACCTTGATCAGCTCGCCCGTGTTGTCCAGGAGCCCGGCGGTATTGGTCAGCAGAATGAGTTTTTCGGCATGCAGTACCTCGGCCACCTTGCCGGCGACCAGGTCGGCATTGATGTTGTAGGAAAAGCCATCTGCACCGACACCGATGGGCGCGATCACCGGAATAAAATCGCCCCCGACCAGCATGTCCACCACCGCGGGGTCGATGCTCTCGACTTCGCCGACATGGCCAATATCGATGATCTCAGGCGCGTGCAGCTCGGGCGCGTCGCGTTTTAACAGCAGCTTGCGCGCACGGATGAAATCCCCGTCCTTGCCGGTCAGACCCACGGCCGCGCCGCCATGACGGTTGATCAGGGTGACGATCTCCTTGTTGACCAGGCCGCCCAGGACCATCTCGACCACATCCATGGTCTCACTGTCGGTTACCCGCATGCCCTGCACAAACTCCGTGGCCTTGCCAAGACGCTTGAGCAGATCGCCAATCTGCGGCCCGCCGCCGTGCACCACCACTGGGTTGATGCCGACCAGTTTCATCAACACCAAATCGCGCGCGAAACCCTCTTTGAGCCTTTGCTCGACCATGGCGTTGCCGCCATATTTAATGACAATGGTTTTGCCGCTAAAGCGGCGGATATAGGGCAGTGCCTCGATCAGGACGTGGGCAATATTCTGGGCGCGTTCGGCGGGAAGAGACATGGTTCTTGATGGCTGGTGGTTGGTGGCTGGTGGTTGATGTATGCTTGCTGGTACAGGGGGATCACAAGAAAAGGGTGCTCAGAAGGGCAGCTCTAGGTTGGGAGCGGCACTTTTCATGATGCGGCGCACCAGATCCTTGAGTTTCTCGAGCGTGGACTCGTTGATGGCCTCGAAGCGGAACGCCAGCGCAGCCTCGGAATTGGATGCGCGGATCAGTGCCCAGCCTTTATCACTCTCGAGCCGCAGGCCATCGATGGTGATGGCCTTGACGCCACTGAGACGGCTCTTGGCGTCCATGACCTGCGACATGATTTCGATTTCCTGGCCAGGGGCGACTCGTGCCAGCAGTTCCGGCGTGCCAATGGCGGAGGGCAGTTCGGCAAAAACCTCTTGTGTCGGGCGCGGGTCGATGGCCAGCACCTCGATCAGGCGCGCCGCGGCGTAGAAGGCATCATCAAAGCCGTTCCAGCGGTCGCCGAAGACGATATGTCCGCTGTATTCGCCGGCGAGCGGTGCATTGAGTTCCTCGCGTTTTTCCTTGATAAAAGCATGGCCGGATTTCCACATCACCGGCTCGCCGCCCAGGCTTTTGATCTGTTGCGCCAGCAGGCGACTGCATTTGACGTCGAAGACAATCTTGCTACCGGGCGCACGCGAGAGCAGGTCGGCGGCAAGCAGCATCAGCACGCGGTCGGTCTGTATGAGTTGTCCGGTCGAATCGACCACGCCTAGGCGGTCACCGTCGCCGTCGAAGCCAAATCCGATATCGGCACCCTGCCCGGTGACGGCGTCGATCAGATCGCGCAGATTTTCAGGCGCCGAGGGGTTGGGAAGCTCGGTGCCGGCGCGCGGGTCGGAGAGATCACAGCGCACCTCGATGACCTCGCAGCCCAGGTCGCGGAAGAGCTGTGGCGCCACCAGCGCGGGGGTGGCAAAGCCGCAGTCCACCGCCACTTTCAGTGGGCGCGCGAAGGTGATGTTCTGCTCGAGCTCATCGAAATAATCCGCCAGCACCGACTGTTCGCGGTAGCTGCCCTCGCCGCTTTGGAACTCGCCGCGCTGCAGCCGCTGTTTGAGCTTGGCAATATTGAGCGCCGTGGCCGATTTGCCCGAAAACGCGAGTTTTACTCCATTGTATTCCGCCGGATTGTGGCTCGCGGTCACCATGGCACCGGAAATGTCGCCGGCCAGTTGGGTGGCGAAATACAGCACTGGCGTCGGCACAATGCCGAGGTCAATCACATCACAACCGCTGGCGCGCAGACCTTCGGTCAGAGCTGCAGTCAGCCGCGCGCCGCTGCTGCGGTGGTCGTGTCCGACCAGGACCGCCTTACTGCCGTTTTTCTGCGACTCGGTGCCGATCGCCTGGCCAAGCAGGCGCATGAAGTCATCATTGAGTTCGGTGTCGATCAGCCCGCGAATATCATAGGGGCGGAACACGCGAGACGGGATGGTGCCCAGCACCTTTGATACATCAACCCGGACGACGCTGTCCTCCGCAAGTGCACTGGTGGAACCATCGGAGGCCGGGGCCACCTGGCTGGGCGCATTGGTGAAGTCCAGGTCCATCTCCGGACCCGCCGTGCCTATGTCGGCATGCATGGCGGAGTCATCCTCCCCAGTCATGCCCGTGCTGCCCTTTGCGGTGTGCGCCCGCTTGCGGGACATGTGCTTCATGCCTTCGTCAAGCGCGAGCAGTTCCCGCAGGCGAATGCTGCGTTTGGTTGGAACTTGCCCCAGATCAAGCTGGGCGAGGCCAGCGTTCAGTTGACCGATTTCCTTGAGCAGGCGCCTGGTCTGGATACCGCCGGCGAGCAGGAGAATGACCAGGCTGGCGGCGACCAGTGCGCCACCGGCGATCAGGTTCGGCCACAGCATGACGGTGTCAAGCAGCTCCGGCGGCTGTTGCCAGGCTAGCAGCTCAATCTCGGTTTGCGGAATTTTGGCACTTGCGGTCAGGGCGCCGGGCGGAGGCTGGAGCGCGGACTTGGGAGCGATGGTTGCTTTGGAGCGGCCGGAGCCCTGTTGAAATAGAAAATGACGGTCACGCGCAATGTCAGCATGTGGCTGGGGTAGCAGATTGAGCGGGAGTGCCACATAGATAATGCCGAGCGGAGTCTTGTCATTGTCGGACGCGACCGGACCGGCAATGGCTAGATGCGCATCCGCCGTGCCAACCTGGTGCGCTTCCAGTCGGGAAATGTCGCCGCTTGTCGCTACCTTGCGGATCAGGTCCAGGCCCGCGTAACTCAGAGACAGCTGGTCCTGATTCATAATGCGCACGCCCGAGGGGCCCGATTCCAGGCGGATGAGATGCAGCGCGATGGCCAGGGGCGCGCGCGTTTTCAAGCGCGCGGCCTCGGCGCCAAAGTCCGCCTGATCCGCGTATTCAAAGGTGGTTTGCAACTTTTGGTCAGCGGCGATTAGTTTGAGCTGCTCGCGCAGCCCCTGCTGGCGCTCTCCCAAGGCGTTGGCCAGGCTGGTGACCAATTCCCGCAGGTGTTGCTCTTGCAGCCTGCGCTCAATGCCGGATTCAAGCCAGATGGCACCAGCAAAGGCGCCACCAATGGCCATGACCAACGCAGCCGCTGCAACCACCCAATAGTGAATCAGACGCTGGGGCTGAGGAGGCTTGAGTTGCGAGGGTTTATTTCCACTAATAGTGGATTTTTTTCCAAAAGCCATGATGTCAAAGCCTGTCCGTTAGGATGTCGGGTAAGGTCGGTTCCCCGTCTGACCTCGCCATGCGAGAAAGGCGCCCCCGTGCGGAAATAGGGGAGCTTGCCGAGTTAATGCCGTCCGCTGTGTCCGAAACCCCCGCTGCCGCGGGATGATGGCGAAAAATCCTCAACGATCTCGAGCCTTGCCTGCAGCACTGGCACCAGCACCAATTGCGCGATGCGCTCGCCGATCTGAATCTCAAAGCTGTCCTGGCCCCGATTCCAGCAGGATACCAAGACTTCGCCCTGGTAGTCGGAGTCGATCAGGCCCACCAGATTGCCAAGCACAATGCCATGGCGATGACCCAGGCCCGAGCGTGGCAGGATCATCGCGGCGATGCCAGGGTCGGCGATATGGATGGCGAGCCCGGTCGGAATCAGCTCCGCCATGCCGGGGGCCAGCTTGATTGGGGCCTTGAGCATCGCGCGCAGATCGAGCCCAGCAGCGCCTTCGGTAGCATAGGCTGGCAGCGGAAAGGCATCGCCCAGGCGCTGATCGAGAATTTTGAGCTTAAGTGGATGTGACATAGCGTTGCATGAGCGCGCGGGCAATTTCGCGTGCGGCCTGGTGTTTGGGCATCAGTGGCAGTTCGCGTTGGCCGTCGCCCCAGAGCAACAGCAAGGCGTTGTCGTCGCGATCAAAACCACCCTCTGCGCCGCCAACCAGATTGGCGGCGATCATATCCAGACCTTTGTTGTTCAGCTTGGCGCGGGCGTTGGCCTCCAGTGCCTCGGTTTCGGCGGCAAATCCCAGGGTAAAGGGTGCGGGATTGCGGGCGGCGACCTCGGCCAGAATATCGGGGTTGGGTACCAGTCGCAGATCGATGTTGCCTGAGTGTTTTTTTAGCTTCCGTGATGCCTGGAGTTCCGGTCGGTAATCAGCCACCGCGGCGGCGGCGATAAAAATGTCGCACTCGCCAACGCGCTCCATCACTGCAGCATGCATCTCGGCGGCGCTTTCAACCCTGACCAGCCGCGCGAGAGGTGGCGCCGGCAATGCCGTGGGCCCGGAAACCAAAATGACCTGGGCTCCCAGTTCCGTCAACACCTGGGCCAGAGCATAGCCCATCTTTCCGGAACTGCGGTTGCCGATGAAGCGCACCGGGTCCAAAGCCTCGTGTGTCGGCCCGGCGGTGATCAGAAGCCGCACACCGGCAAAGGGCTGCTGCTGGATTCCAAGCACGGCCTCGGCGATGGCGCTGGGCTCGAGCATGCGCCCACTGCCGATCTCGCCGCAGGCCTGATCGCCGCTGTCTGGTCCGAGCAGACGCGCGCCGCGAGAGAGCAGGCGCGCGACATTCTCCCGTACCGCGGGGTGTGCCCACATCTGTTGATTCATCGCCGGTGCGATGGTCAGGGGTGCCTGACTGGCGAGCACCAGGGTTGTCAGCAGGTCATCGGCCAGTCCGTGGGCAAGGCGCGCGATCAGGTTGGCGCTGGCCGGGGCGATGATGATCAAGTCCGCCCAGCGGGCAAGCTCGATATGACCCATGCCCGCCTCGGCCGCGGAATCGAACAGTTCCAAGCGCACCGGACGACCCGCCAGGGCCTGCAGGCTGAGTGGCGAGATAAAGGCCCGCGCGTGCGCCGTCATCACTACCTGCACTTCGGCTCCGCGCTCGCGCAGACGGCGGATGAGTTCGGCGGATTTGTAGGCGGCGATGCTACCGCTGACCCCGAGCAGAATTCGCGGGCGGTCTTGGCTGGTCATGGCGTGTCGGTCGATGCGGGGCTCGGCGGGAGGTTCGGCTGGGAGCCCCTTTTGCAGCCAGGTTGGCAGCTCGGTTGGGAACTTGATGGGGGCTTGGCTGTTGATGGCATTTCGTCTACTCTTTGCGACTGTGGTGGCTTCGTGTGACCCAAACCAGGGGTAACCATGGGTTACCAGGAGGGGGCGATATGTCGATTCTTGACTGGCCGGCGGACGAGCGACCGAGGGAGAAACTGCTGGATCTCGGGGCCGAGGCGCTGACGGACGCCGAACTGCTGGCCATTTTTCTACGAACCGGGGTAGCGGGCAAGAGCGCCGTCGATCTGGCGCGGGAATTATTGACAACCCATGGTGGTCTGGTGGGTCTGTTGTCGGCGGAGCAACATGATTTTTGCTCCGCCAAGGGACTGGGAGTGGCCAAGTTTGTGCAACTGCGCGCGGTGCTGGAGATGGGCCGGCGGTATTTGCGCGAGGAGCTGGTCGAGCGCGATGCCATCACCAGTCCGGAGGTCACTCGCCGCTATCTAAAAATGCGCTTGCGCGGCTATCCCTACGAGGTGTTTGCCGGGCTCTTTCTCGATAACCGCCATCGCGTCATTCAATACCAGGAGCTCTTTCGCGGCACCATCGACGGGGCCAGCGTGCATCCGCGAGAGGTGATACGCGCGGCTATGCTGTGCAATGCCGCGGCGGTGATTTTCGCGCACAACCATCCGTCCGGTGTGGCCGAACCCAGTCAGGCCGATATTCACATTACCGAGCGGTTGCGCCAGGCACTCGACTATATCGACGTGCGCGTGCTCGATCACATCATCATTGGCGAAGGCGATGGAACCTCTTTTGCCGAGCGTGGTTTGCTTTAGGGTTTGACTGTCCCTGGTACTCCTCATAGAAGATACCAGGGTCAAATTGTTACCCAATAGGCCAAGATGCGTGTTTTTCAGATCAGTCGGGTTGTCAAATAGTAAGTGTCGTCACTCTATACGTCCCACGTGAAGCCTTAACAGCGCTGCTGGCGTAGTGAAACGCGCGCCTAAGGCAATCGCTGGTCGATGACCACTTCTACCGGCGCTTGGACAGCGCTGACGGTGACGGGGCCGGTCTCACCCTGCAGGTCTCCTGGCATGGGCATGGCCTGGCCGCCGAGGGAGATGCGCGCGCCCAGGATGACCTCGGGGAAGTTCGAGAGGGTCATTGCCGGGTTCATGGCCATGCTGTCGTCCAGTGTCAGGGTGGCGGGCAGGTCGCCAACGCGCAGGCGCTGCGCGGCCAGGGGCATGGGCGGACCAGCGGCGGCCTTGGCGTAGACGAAGACCACGGCAGCTGGTGGTGCCTGATCGGCCAGCTCCGCTGTGACCGAGATGCTGACTTGAATGCGCGCACCAGGCGCGGCGGTGGAGTCGGTCGCGAGGGATGATTGCGCCGACGCGCTGGTTGTGCCGGTCTCCCCTTGGCCCTTTGGCGTGATGACGCTCTCCTGGGGCTTGGCCGCTGCCGTTTGCGCCTGTGCGTCTTCCTCGGGCTTGGTCGCAGGCGACTCGCTCCTAGCCGAGGCTTGGTCGGAGGCCTGGTCGGAGGCCTGGTCGGAGGCAGGTGCCGTCACCACGCCACCGCGTTTGCGTGCTTCCTCGATCAAGCCGCGCAGATCCTCGGCATCGTCGCTGCCAGGGTCGATTTGATTGAGTATGCGCTGCCAGGACTGGATGGCGGCACTGTACTGGCCGCGCTGAAAGGACAGCATGCCGGTGAGCCAGCGGGCGTTGATGTGGTTGGGGTCGGCGGCAAGCACCTCGCTGATGAGCGCGGCGGGTTGACCTTCCAGGCTGTTATTGTTGTTGGCGGCCAGTGCCTCGGCGTAGGTGAGTTTGACATCCAGGTCATTGGGATCGAGTGCATAGGCGCGTTCCAGTGACTTCAAGGCGGCCGGGGCATTGCCTAGCGCGAAGTAGGTGCGCCCGAGCATCATCCAGCCCTCGATGTCCCCTGGATTCTGCTCCATGCGCGCGGCCAGGCGATTGGCCAACTCATCAAGTGGCGGCATCTCGCCATTGCCGCCATGCCCGGGAATGCCCTGGCTGGCGGCGCCGGCGTCGGCCAGGCGCGGGATAATCTCGGGCGTGCCGGTTGTTTGGTAGAGCGCCACCGCCAGCGCGGGAATGGTCAGCGCCAGCAGTGGCAGCAGCCAGCGCCCACGGGTGCCGTGCTCGGTGGCCGAGGCGCCGGCGTCGTCCAGGTCATGCAGGAGTTCGCGCTCCAGTTCCTGGCGCGCGCTCTGGTGCTGCTCGGGGTCAATTTTACCGTTGGCCAGGTCGACATCAAGCTCGGCCAGTTGCTGGCGGAACAGACCGAGATTGACCGCGTCTTGTGTGGGTGGCGCGTCCTTGGCTTGGTCGGCATGGGGGGTTCGCGCGCGCCATAGGGGCAAGAGCACAAAGAAAGCCGCCAGCAGCATCAGACCGCCGGCCAGAGTCCAGAACAGGGTCATGCGGATTTATCCTCACTGCCAGCTTGGGTATTCAGCAGTTGTTGCAGGCGCTGTTGTTCGCTTTCAGACAGGGTCGAGGGCGCTCCGCCGCGGCTGCGCATCAGGGAGCGCACCATGAAAAAAGCCGCGATGCCAATGAGCACGAAGGGGCCGAACCAGAGCACATAGGTTGAGGGTTTGAGGGGCGGGTCGTAGAGCACGAAGTCGCCGTAACGATCAGTCAGGAAGACCAGGATTTCTTCTTTGGACTGGCCCTCGCGCATCATGCCGTAGACTTCCTCGCGCAGGTCCTGGGCCAGTTCGGCCTGGGAGCCTTCCAGGGATTCGTTCTGGCATACCAGGCAGCGCAGCTTGCTGATCAGGTCGCGGAATTCTTCTTCTTGCCCGGGTGTGTCGAATTTGAATTCATCCAGGGTAAAGGCGCTGGCCGAGGTGGCCAGGACCAGAAAGGACATGAGCGACGCCGTCAGCAAGGCCATGAGCAAGGGTGGTCGCGGCACGGAGAGCGGCCGTGGCTGGGTGAAAGGGCTTTGCGCGGACATCTCAGCTCTCCTTGCCTGGTTGTTCGGCGTTGAGTTTTTCGATCAGGGGCGCGAGCACCCGCTCCCAGGTGGGCGGATCGATGGGGCCGATGTGCTTGTGGCGAATGATGCCCTGGCGATCCACCACAAAGGTCTCGGGAGCGCCATAGATGCCCCAGTCAATTCCGTATTCGTTGTCCGGGTCATGGGCGATGCGCTTGTAGGGGTTGCCGGTCATGCGGATCACGGTGGTGGCATCGGTTTTGTCGTCCTTCCAGTTCAGTCCGATGATCTGGAAATCGTCGCGCCCGGCGAGTTCCATCAGTATGCCGTGTTCGGCACGACAGGCGTTGCACCAGGAGGCCCAGACATTGATCAGCGAAATCTGGCCGTCGAGATCGGCATTGGAGACCGTGCGCGAGGGGTCGAGCAGGTCCGGCAGCTTGAATTCAGGCGCGGCTTTGCCGACCAGCGGCGAGGGCACTTCGCGCGGATCCTGGCCCAGGCCAAACAGCAGCAAGCCGGCGAGCGCGCCGAAGATGATCAGCGGCACCAGAAAGCGCAGCTTGGAGTTGGAGGGCGTTGTTTTGTCGTCAGTCATCTTAATTCCCAAGGATTGAGAAGCGCGTGCGGAGAAGCGCGGAGCGGGCGAAGGGGGGGCGTCTGACCCACCGCGGTTCACTCGCTCCGATCATTAGCATTGCTTTAGGTGGGCTTTCAGGCGGGCTTTCAGGTGGCCATGGCCGGAGCCCCGGTCGCGGTTGCGCTCGGCGCCTTGACCTGGACGCGCGCGGCACGGTAGCGCGGATCCGTCACCGCCAGCAGGCCACCGATGGCCATGAAGATGGCGCCCAGCCAGATCCAGCGCACATAGGGCTTGTAGTAGAGCCGCAGTGCCCAGTCGCCGCCGCCCACGTGCTCGCCCAGGGAGACATAGATATCGCGTAGGAAGCCGGCATCGATGGCCGCCTCTGTCATCGGCATGCCACCACCAAGGTAGGCGCGCTTTTCCGGGAACAGCTCGGCGATTCTCTTCTCGCCCCGATAGACGATGAAATGCCCCTGATCCGCCTTGTAGTTGGGGCCATCCACCGGCTTGGCGCCCTGGAATTCAAAACGATAACCGGCGATATAATCGGAATCGCCCGGAGACATGCGCACGTCATGCTCGACGTCGAAGGTGGAAACCATGGTAATGCCGACGATCAGCACCGCCACGCCGAGATGGGCGATCAGCATGCCATGGAAGCTCCGTCCGGCGCCGCGCAGATCGTTGGCGATGGCGGCCTTGAGGCCACCGGGGCGGTTTTTCAGTCGCTCGCGCAGGGCCGTCAGGTGGGAGAAGAGCAGCCAGGCGGCCAGCCCGAGCCCAATGGTGACCCACAGGTGGCTGGCGGCGAACTCAGCGTTGGCGACCCAGAACATTGCGGCGACCGTCAGCACCATGGCTGGCCACAGTTTGCCCAGCAGTCGCAGCGGCTCGTCATGCTTCCAGCGTACCAGCGGACCAATGCCGAGCAGTAGCGCCATGAAAGGCGCCAGGGCCACGAACATCTTGTTAAACCAGGGGAAGCCGACGGAAATCTTGCCCCAGCCAAAGGCCTCGTAGATGAGCGGCGCCAGGGTGCCGAACAACACCAGAATGGTGAAGGCCGAAAACAGCAGGTTGTTCATTAGCAGGGAACTCTCGCGCGAGAGCAGATCGAAGTTTCCGCCCGAGGAAACACTGGGCGCGCGCCAGGCGTAGAGTGCCAGGGAGCCGCCGATGACAATGCATAAAAACAGCAGAATAAAGGCGCCGCGCGCCGGGTCGGTGGCGAAGGCGTGCACCGAGGTCAGAACGCCCGAGCGCACCAGGAAGGTTCCGAGCAGGCTGAGCGAGAAGGCGGAGATGGCGAGCAGCACCGTCCAACTCTTGAAAGCGGCGCGCTTTTCGGTCACGGCAAGGGAGTGCATCAGCGCTGTGCCGATGAGCCAGGGCATTAATGATGCGTTTTCGACCGGATCCCAGAACCACCAGCCGCCCCAGCCGAGTTCGTAGTAAGCCCACCAGGAGCCGAGCGCGATGCCGATGGTGAGGAAAATCCAGGCCACCGTGGTCCAGGGCCGCGACCAGCGCGCCCAGGCGGCGTCAAGCTTGCCGCCAATGAGCGCGGCGATGGCGAAGGAGAATGCGACCGAGAAGCCGACATAGCCCATGTACAGCATGGGCGGATGGATGGCGAGGCCGAAGTCCTGCAGCAGGGGGTTGAGATCGCGGCCCTCGGGCGGCACCGGGAACAGGCGGTCGAAGGGATTGGATGTCAGCAGGGTGAAGAGCAGAAAGCCAATGGTCACCATGCCCTGGACGGAGATAACGCGCGCGATCATGGCCAGCGGCAGATTGCGGCTGTAGTAGGCGACGGCCGCGCCCCAGCCAGCCATCATCAGCACCCATAACAGCAGCGAGCCTTCATGCGCGCCCCAGACCGCCGAGATTTTGTAAATGGTCGGCAGCAGGGTGTTGGAATTGGTGGCGACATAGGTGACCGAGAAATCGCTCACCAGAAAGGCTTGGACCAGGCATAGAAAGGAGATGGCGATGAAGGTCAGTTGCCCGTAGGCCAAAGGCCGGGCCAGCGTCATCCAGTGACGGTTGCCATTGAAGGACCCCGCTAGGGGGACGACGGCCTGCGCCAAGGCAAAGCAAAGCGCGACTATGAGTGCGAAATGGCCTAGCTCGGGGATCATTGAGTGACTGACTCCACCACGCCATCGACGTGAGCGGCCTGCAGGGTATTGGCCACCTCGGGTGGCATGTAGGATTCATCATGCTTGGCAAGCACTTCCTCGGCCATGAAGACACCACCCGGCCCCATGCGTCCCCTGGCCACCACGCCCTGACCCTCGCTAAACAAGTCGGGCAGGATGCCGGTGTAGCTGACTGGCACCACGGCGGCATTGTCCGTCACGTCAAACTTCAGAGTGAGCCCGTCCGGCTGGCGCCGCAGACTGTTCTCAACCACCAAACCGCCGACACGAAAGACGGCATCGGTGGGATGTTCGTTCGCCATCACCTGGGTGGGACTGAAGAAATAGGAAATATTGCTGCGCAGCGCGCTGATGGCAAGTCCGGCGGCCAGGCTGACGCCGACCACGGCAACGGCCACGAACAGGATGCGTTTTTGTCTGGCTTTCATCCTCGATCCTCAAAAAGGGGGTTCCGCCGAACCGGCTTGTCCGGCGGCAAGAAGTCCACGTTAATGTTTGGGTTCCCCGGGCGTCTGATCGCGCCCACGTACCCAGCGACCAAGACGGGCGAGCAAAGTTCGCCGATTAAGCATCAGCGCGATCACTTCCGCCGCCATCAGCGCGAAGGTCATGCCGTAGGCGCCCCAGACGAAAAAGGCGTAACCGCCCTGGTTCAGAAAGCTTGTCATTGCTTGGGTTCCCCTTGCAGCAGACCCTGGACCCAGGCACTGTCCTTCTCGCGCAGCAGAATAATGTCGCGCAAGCGCGCGAAAGCCACGGCGAAGGAATAGCTCCAGAAACCCAGGGTCACGCCCAGCATGGGCCAGCGGATGCTCGGATGAATCGAGCCCGGCGCGGAGCGCTGGTGCAGCGCCGCGCATTGGGTTGGGTCCGGGCAATTGATCGACCAGTAGATCACCGGCAGCATCACCAGTCCGACAATCGCCAGCAGCGCGGCGGCGCGATCAGCGCGGCGGGTGTCATCGATGGCCGAATGCAGGGCGATGTAGCCAATATAAAGGAAAAACAAAATCAGCTCGGAGGTCAGGCGCGGGTCCCAGTCCCAGTAGGTGCCCCAGCTTGGCCGACCCCAGAAAGCGCCAGTCCACAAAGCAATAAAGGTGAAGATTGCCCCGGTCGGCGCGACCGCCTTGGCCATCATAAAGCTCAGCCGGGTGTTGAAGACCAACCCAATGGCCGACCAGCCAGCCAGGACCAGATAGAGCCACATGGACATCCAGGCGCCGGCGACATGGATGTAAATGATGCGGTAATACTCTTTTTGCGGATTACTGCCGCCGAGCTGATCGGCGGTGCCGAGAAAGCCCCATAGCAGGGAGAGAACCACCAGCACGGCAGCGACGCCCGCGAACCATGGAATCATCCGGCCGGCAAGCGGATAGAAAGCGGCCGGAGAAGCGTATTTGAACCAATTGATGTTCATACGGATGAGGGTCTTCGTTTGTTCACTCCACCGAGATCCGCAGCGCCGCCGCCGCGGCCCAAGGACCCAACAACAGCGCCAGCAGCAGCAGGGCACCAAGCAACATCAGATAAGGCTCGGCATCGGCCAGCGCAATGGCGCTCACGGTCACCGCCCCCTCGCCATAGATCAGGATCGGGATGTAGAGGGGTAAAATCAGCAGCGACAGCAGGATTCCACCCCCGCGCAGGCCGAGCGTGAGGGCCGCGCCTATGGCCCCGATCAGCCCCAGCGTCGGGGTGCCGAGGAGCAAGGATGCCATCATGATCAGCATTTGACTATCCTGCAAATGATACTGCATCGCAATCAGCGGGGCGATCAGCACCAAGGGCAGGCCGGTTAGCAGCCAGTGGGCCAACACTTTCGCCAGCACCAGTAGCCCGAGCGGCTGGGGGGTCAGTAGCATTTGCTCCAGGGTGCCATCCTCATGGTCGGCCGCGAACAGCCGCTCCAGCGCCAGCATGGAGGCCAGCAGCGCCGCCACCCAGACCACGCCCGGCCCGAGTTCGCGCAGCAGGGCGCGTTCGCTGCCCACGCCGAGCGGGAAAAGGCTGACGACGATCAGAAAGAAAAACAGCACTGTCAGGACATCGGTGCGCCGGCGCAGCGCCAGTGTCAGGTCGCGGCCGAGGATGGAGATGAAGGTGCCTAGCATGCTGGCTCCATGATAGTGGCCGCCGGGTCCGGGCCAGGCATCAGGGCCGGGACCAGGCTTGGCACCAGGCTTGGCGTGGTCGCGTCCAGATTCAAATTCAATTGTTGTCCGACCGCCAGTGTCAGCGCCTGATGGGTGGTCAGTACCACGAGCCCGCCGTCTTCGACATGGACGCGGATCAGTTCATCAAGCAAGGCCACCGCGCCCAGGTCCAGCGCGCTAAAGGGCTCATCGAGAATCCACAGCGGGGCCTTGCTCAACAACAGCCGCGCCAGGGCGACGCGCTTTTTTTGTCCCTGCGACAGCATGCGGCAGGGTAGATCCTCAAAGCCGCCGAGACCGATGCGCGCAAGCGCCCCGGCAATGGCGCCATCGCTTGCGGGTTGTCCGCTCAGGCGGCAGGCAATGCGCAGATTCTCAAGACCCGTCAAGTCCCCTTTGATGCCGTTGAGGTGCCCCAGGTAGAGTAAATCGCGATAATAGTCCTCGGCCAGACGCTCGATCGGCTCGCCGTGCCAGCGAATCTGCCCGGCATCCGGATGCAGCAGCCCGCACAACGCGCGCAACAGGGTGGTCTTGCCGCTGCCGTTCGACCCCTGCAAGTGCAGCAGTTGCCCAGGGGCCAGTTGAAGGTCGAGCGCGCTGAACAAACAACGCTCGCCACGCCGGCAGCTGAGTGCGGAAACCTCAAGCATGATGGGGAAGAGACACTCCTTGCGATGCGATGGCGCCTGGGATCCATGCGGGATGCATCCGCGGCGGGCCATGAACCTTAACCGCTGTGGCGGCTTTCGACAACCGCGGCGGTTGGCGGGGGCGGCCTTGGCCGCTATCGCCAGGCGACCCTAATTATCGTTTTTGTCACCAGAGATCACCATGACCCAGTTTTACCTTCTGCTGGCTCTCGTCGCGCTGGCTTTGATCAACTTGCTGCTGAGCCTGGCTTCAAAAGGTCGTTCAACCGGCGGCGCACGCGGCTCCAAGGTGACGATCAAGCGACGCCGGCCGATGTTGAACGCGCTTGAAGCCCGCAGCCTTCGGTTGCTCGAGCAACTGCTCGGCACGCAGCGTCGGGTTCAGGCGCAAGTACCCCTGTATCGGCTCATTGGTCCGTCTCCCAAGGTGGGCGTGCGCCGTGCCAGGCAATGGCGCGCCGAGGTCGCGGATCTCAGCGCCGATCTGGCGGTGTTGTCAGCCGATGGCACTGAACCACTGTGCGCGATTCTCCTGACCGCCAGCGGCAAGCAGGCGCGTCGGGTGCGCCGCGAGCAGGCGCGGGTTCAAAGTCTATGTCGACAGGCGGATCTGCCGGTTCTGACCCTCTCCGGCAGCGAGCAGGACGCGCCCGAGACACTCAAAGCGCGTCTGGAAGAGCTGATCTGGCCGCTGGAAGAGTCCCTGGTCTCAAGTCACCCCGTCGCCAGCGAGGACGAAGACGCCCTGCTGGCCGCTCTGGCCGCCGCGATGCGGGATCGCAGTGTCGCTCAACGACCATCCAGGCGTTAATGAGCCTTCAGCATTTGCTTCGCTATCGCGCATTTGCAAATCGACCTGGGGTCATCAGCGTGGCGAAAGCCTTTCATTCATTCATCGTCAAAGGGGTTGAGAAGTCGCGCACCGCTGCGTCTCATGTCCTGAAGATTTCTGGTCACCAAGATCAAATCATGCTCCAGAGCGGTGGCGGCAAGCAGCGCATCGATTGCTGGCATCGGGTCGGGGATACCGAGGTGTCCCCAGCGTTCGGCAACCGCGCTGGAGACAGGAAGAATCCGCCCCGCCATCGCGACCTTCAGTCGTTCCAGCCGCTGCTCCAATCGTTGCGCCTGATGGGTATCCCGGCGACGCAGTCGCTCAATGCCACGACGGACCTCTCCAATCACCAGTGTGGATAAGTATAAATCTTCGGCACGAACCCCCTCATACCAATGCTGAACGCGCGCATGGGCGCGCTGACCCTTTTGCAGTTCGGACCAGACATTGGTGTCGATCAGATATCCCATGAAGGCTCGATCCGGCCCGTATCGACAGAGCGCTCCAAATCCTGGTCAGTCAGCCCTTCGGTAGCGCTGGCAAACAGGGTTTTTAGGTCAGTCTCCACGCTCGCGGGCGGTTCCCACAGCAGCAGCACGCGCAGTTGCACGCCGTCTGGAACTCCGGCGGGAACTTCAATCAGCCGCCGCGTTGGGAGTGCGCTGAATTCAATTGCCTTCATAGGGTTTTTTCCTGCGCTTTGCTGGCGGGAATATCGGTGCGGCACAGCCGCCGTTAACCAACCGCATTGGTGGCCCGACTCGGGTCAAGCCAGATCTGGCCCTGATCAATGACCACGGTAAAGGTGGCGATGGGTTGATCGGCCGGCTCGTTCAGTGGCTCGCCGGTTTTCAGGCTGAAGCGGCTGCCATGCAGCGAACATTTAATGCGATCACCGTCCAGGCAGCCGTAGGACAGCGGATAGTCCTCATGGCTGCACAAGTCTTCAACAGCATAGAGATCATCGCCGACCAGGGCGATCAGAAAGGCGCGGCCCTCGGCCTCGACCTTCAGGAAGCGACCGGGTTCGAGATCCTCGGCATTGGCCACGGCAATATAGGGCGCTTGCATCTTGTCAGTTCCTCCTGGGTTCACTTCTCCTTGAGGGTCTCTTAGCGTAGGCGCTGCGTGACCACGCCGGAATCCAAGGCCGCGCGGATGCGGTCGGCGGCCGCTGGCAGGCTCTTCTCCCGCCCCAAATGCCAGAGCACCAGGGCGCCCGCGAATACCAGGCTGTCGTAGGTCGGCCCAGGTTCGCCCGCCAGCGCGCGCCGACCGGCCTCGGCGGCGGCGGCGGCGGTGGCCCGCACATCCACCGCGATGGCAATGTCATCGCCCGGGCGGTTGGTGGTGGGGAGATCATCGGGCAGGGGCACGGCGCGCGCCGACTGCTCAATGCCCAGCGCGGTGGGATTGATGTCGAAGGATTGCTCCTCGCCCATCTGCTGGTAGTTAAAACACACACCGGCCTGGCGCAGCGAGGGGATGACTCCGCCCTCGACACCACGGATCATCAAGGCCGAGTCGAAATCCGCATGGCGGGCGAGCAGGGCATAGATGCGCGGGTAGGGCTTATGCACATAACCGGTGACCAGGTGCGTCTTGCGTCGGCCCTGGATAGGCTGTGCCATGACTTCGGTGGTGGTGATGACCTGGCGTTTGACGATGGTGGCGCGCAGGCCGATCAGGTCATGCAGTTTGGGCGCGAAGGCGCGCTGGTCGACATAGGTCCAGCCGATGGCGGGGTCGGACAGGCGCCGAGCCGCGTCGTCGGGCGAGAGGTCGACCGGAATGCCGGCGGCCTCGAAGATATGCCGGGCGGTGACACCAAATTTTGGCCCTACGGCGTCCACGCCATGACTGACTGTCGCCACGCCGCATTCGGCCAGTACGGGCGCGAGAAAGGGCGCGGCGGGCAGGCAGCGGTTGTAGCCGTCGTAGGGGTCGGCAATGTCAACCACCTCGTCCACGTCGGCGACCGCGCTGTTGGTGACATTGCGAATGGCCTCCAGCACGCCGCGCATTTCATCATCGGTCTCGCGTTTCATGCGCAGCGCAATCAGAAAGAGCCCCGCCTGCACCGGGTCGATGTCGTCATCGAGAATCGCTCGCATGCCGGTGCGCGCCTCTTCGAGCGAGATATCCTTTGAGAGTTCTGGGCCGGTTGCAATGCGCTGAATAATGGAGCGCATGGTTTTCTGGGTGTCGTTCATGGGTCAAAATCCTGCCTGTGATACCGCCGCTGGTGACTTGGCGCGCCGGGGCGCGGCCCTTGTTGGGACGAATTGTCAGGGTTGCGGGCGGCGGCTTCAAGCGCAATCGCGAAACCGGCGGTTGAGATCGCCATAGGCGTCGATGCGGCGGTCGCGCAGAAAGGGCCAGGCGCGACGCACTTGTTCGCCATGGTTGAGGTCGATCTCGGCGATCAGCAACGCGGGCGCGTCCTCGGGTGCCCTGGCCAGCAACTCGCCCTGGGGACCGCAAACAAAGGAGCTGCCCCAGAACTGGCTGCCGCCACCCGGCGCGCTGGCGTCGGCCTCGAAGCCGACGCGATTGCAGGCCAGCAGCGGCAATCCGTTGGCAATGGCATGCCCGCGCTGAATCGTCATCCAGGCCTCGCGCTGGCGTGCCTGCTCCTGGGGCGAATCCGCCGGATCCCAGCCAATGGCGGTGGGATACAGCAGCAGCTCGGCGCCCGCCAGTGCCATCAGGCGCGCGGCCTCCGGGAACCACTGATCCCAACACACCAAGACGCCAAGTCGCCCGATGGCGGTGTCGATGGGGCTGAAGCCAAGATCCCCGGGGGTGAAATAGTATTTTTCGTAGTAGCCCGGATCATCCGGGATGTGCATCTTGCGATAACACCCGGCCAGGCGGCCATCGGCATCCAGCACCACGGCGGTGTTGTGATAGAGCCCCGCCGCGCGGCGCTCGAACAGCGAGCCCACGATCACCATCCTGTGAGTCCCCGCAAGGCGCGCCAGCCACTGGGTGCTCGGTCCTGGGATGGGCTCGGCGCGGTCGAATTCAGCCATGGTTTCCCGTTGGCAGAAATAGGGCCCGTTGTGCAATTCTTGCAGCAGGACCAGCATGCAATCCGCCTCGGCTGCCGCTTCGATCTGGCGAGAAATCGCGCTGCGATTGGCCTCGGAATCGCCGTGGTTCTGGTCCTGGACCAGTGCGATTTTTACCATGCGGGGCTGTTGTTGATCACCAGGCATGTCGTTGATGTCAGGCATGAGGCAGCATTGATTGCGTGTGGTGCGGAGTATTCTAGGGGCGTCCCGGGATTCTATCTTGAATTCCTCGCATGAGCAGGGAGCAGTAGCGTTTTGTGACGACGATATGACATTTTCGTGACAATCCGCTAATCTGCTGTTGGTCATTGGGTCTGCCATCCAAGGTGATCTTCTCCAACGCTAGCCAACAGCCGTGAAGCTTCATTTTTCGCCCCTTGTTCCGCAGCCGGGCTCCGCTTTTCTGGGCTGCCGCCTTACTCTTCGTGGTGCTCTGGTCTGTCCTGGCTCAGACAGCAATGCAGCTGCTGTGGTAAGTCAAGCCCTGGCCCTCCACCTATGCGCGTGACCTGAGCGCCCACCTGCTGCTCGGCGCTTTTCTGTTTGGGATGGCGCGCACTCTGCCGCGCTTCATGATTGCCAGCGCGACCTTGTTCACGGCTCTGACCCTGGGCAACGCCTTGAAGCTGTCGATCCTGGGCAGCCCCGTCGCGCCACCTGGATCAACCTGGGGGTGCTCACCCTTGGTATCGGTCTGGTGGTGAGTCATCCAGACGCCATCACCCGGGCCATGGATAGCCGATTTGGCTTCTCGGTGTGGAACCAGCGCGAGGGTTCCACTGTCGTTGGCGCTCGCACTCAACCAACGGATTATTGTTACTCCGACAAGGTTTTTCGCGAACTCCTCGTCAATGCCTGCGTGCATCGAAACTATGCCATTCACGGCTCTCGCATTCGGGTGTTTCTGTTCTCCGACCGCATCGAATTCATCAGTCCCGGTCGACTTCCCAATACCCTCACTGGCCGATCCGCCTGGTCGCGTACATCCAGATAGGCGGTGATCGCCTGGCCATCCTGCCAGACCTGGGAGACGTGCAGGGAGGCTGGGGAAGTCTCCGCTGCCGTTGCCGAGTCAAGGGCAATGACATGCGGCGACGGCGAGGAGGTGGGTTTGAGTAATGGTGCGGAACATGTTAACTCCTAATGTGTATTGTCGTAGCATCGCATTTGGAGCATTGGTTTTATTGTCCAATGGAATATGACCACGGAGTTTGGTGCTGTGAACATTGGTGCTCAGCCGGGTGTGCCACCCCTAGCGTCAAGTAGCCGCGTGTCCCTCCCGCGCGTCTCCGGCAAGGTGACCACGGTGATTAGGCTCGCCAGCGCACCCGCGCTCAACACCCAAGCGACGTTCAGCGGATTACCCGTGGTGTGCACCAGCCAGGTTGCGAGCATGGGCGCGGTGCCGCCAAAAAGCGCAAAGCATAGGTTGAAGGAGATGCTGACCGCGCTTGAGCGGACCTCGGCGGAGAACAACTCGACCATGACGCTGCCTACCACCCCCATGAACAGGCCGATCAACAGCCCGAAGCTGAGCTGCCCGAGCAGCACATATAAGGGAAATTCATGCAGCATGAGCGCGTATATGGGATAGGACATCAAGGTGATCCCGATGGTCGATACATACAACAACGGTTTGCGACCAACACGGTCGGCCAGCAATGCGCTGATCACAATGCCAAGGATGGCCATTGCGAGCGCTAGGGAGTTGATTTGCAGTGTCAGATCCTTGCTTTCGCCGACAAAATGTTGCAGCCACATTGGATTGTAGATAAACACGGTATAGAAACCGCTGGCAAAGACGATGTTAAGAAAAAATACCTGTAGAAAGGCACGCCAATGGTTGTTCAGCAGTTGACTGAATAAGGATGGGCGCGCGGCATCATCGGCCGCGCGAAAGGATTCCGGAAGGTGGCGACGGACCATCAGCCCGACCAGGGCGATCAGTACCCCAAGCAGAAAGGGGATCCGCCAGGCCCAGGCGGCGACAGTGGCGGCATCGAAGAGCGCGTAGATGGAAACCCCAACCAGGCTGCCGAGCAGTACTCCGAGAACGGTGCCAATGAAGGGCACGGCAGCGGTCAGGGCGCGGTGGCGAGAGGAACCCTGCTCGCTTAAGTAAACAACGCAGCCGGTATGCTCGCCGCCGACCGACATGCCCTGCAGCATGCGCATGAGCACCAGCATTGTTGGCGCCAAGACACCGATGCTTGCGTAGGTTGGCAGTAACCCGATGATGAGCGAAGGAAATGCCATCAGGAATACGGCCGTGGTCAGCACCCGGCGCCGTCCGAAGAGATCGCCCATGGGGCCAAAGACAAGCGCGCCGATTGGACGCATCAGAAAGCCAACCGCGAAGGCGGCCAGGGCGGAGAGCATGGAAACAAAAGGATCCTCGCTGGGGAAAAACTGCGACGCGATCACGACCGCGAAAAAGCCGTAGACGGTGAAGTCGTACCATTCCATGATTTCGCCGACCAGGCCGGCGAGATAGAGTCGTCGATTCATTGTGAATGTTCCTCCTGTGGATTGTTTTTGCGCTTGCATCGCTTTTCATCGCGGTCACCGCGTTGGCCTATCGGTTGTAATGCCCCGTCCAGTACCGTCCTGTCCTTCTGCTGCGCTCATAGCCCGGCTAACCAGCTTTGTGCCAAGGCGGCAAAGGCCAGGAGCAAAGCGGCTCGTGGGGAGATATCAGGATGGTCAGACATGGTCATAACGGAGGGTGATGGGGCAGCATGGAATCAGTCTAACCCGGTCGGCTTAGGTTGCGGCAATGCGCCCGTCGCCCAGATCCCTCCGCTCAATGGATGAGCTGGCTCAGGAGTGGAGAAGCGACTTCATGCCGCTTGAAGACGCCTCAGGATGGCGCGTCTTCAAAAAACCAGCCCAACATCGGGTGTTGAAAAGCAAAATTTGGACTCGCTGCCTTGGTTCGCGAGGATGGACGCTTGCCTTAGGCTGTGCTACCTCTTGGGTCTCACTCTCCTGATCTGCGTGGTAATGTTCAAGGTGTCTTCCATCGTGATTTCGGCCGAAACGCTCGAATTGGCGCTGTCTGGGTCGGCCTTTGGCCTCTTGCTGCTTTATCACCTGTACCATGCTTGGGAAGTAAGCGTGCGCCCGGATCGGACCTCCTTTGGGCGCAACTCCCGCGCGCGGGCGCAGTGGGCGACCCATGTAATGCGCAAGGGGCCGGATATTCTGGCAGTGCAAACCTTGCGTAACTGGACCATGGGGGCGACCCTGCTGGCCTCGACCGCCATTGTGTTGGCGCTGGGGGTGTTGAGCTTTGCGTTGAGTACCGATGGGGTGGATCAGCTCAACAGTCTTGTGCATATCGCCGGGGTGCGCAGCCACACGCTGGCGATTAGCAAGGCGCTATTGGCGGTCTTTATCTATCTGATTGGCTTTGTCAGCTTTTCACTATGCATCCGGTTCTACAATCACGCCGCTTTTTTGCTGAACCTGCCGGCGCCAGCGCCCGAACCATTGCTGGCGCCATCACCGGTCCTATCTGCGGAGGCTGCATCCAAATCGTTACCCCAACAAGTAGCCCAACAACCAGTCCTGCAGTTGGCTCAGCAGGAGATCCAGCAACCGGGGCTGGATCCGAGGCTGGCCATTCGCGCGATCAGCCGTGGCGCCGGCGCCTACAACTTCGGCATGCGTGCTTACTACATTTCGATTCCGGTGATGTTGTGGTTACTGGGGCCAATCTGGTTTTTTGTCGGCGCGCTGATGATGACGCTCTTGATTTATCGCCTGGATCACGATTACGGCTAATTGTTTGGGTGTTTTCCCCATTGATTGATCAGCCTTTGTCATGCGCTCCACAATCTCATTGATGACACCATGAACACTGGGGCCAGAAGATTCGGATCGACCCGAGATCCGCTGCTCTTGCTTGCCATCATGATTCTGGCGCTGTGGTTGCTCGCGGCCTTGTTCGCGCCCTGGCTGGCGTTGTCACCCAACCAGATCGACTTGCCGCGGATTCTGGCACCACCGGATGCGGGCGCCTGGCTGGGTGCTGACGATCTTGGCCGCCCGGTGCTTGACCGGGTGCTGATGGGCGCGCGCACGGCGCTCGCGGTCGGGCTTGGTGTGGTGGTGGTCTCAGCCCTGATTGGCTCGCTGATCGGCGGTGTTGCCGCTCTGGCGGGTGGGCTGTGGGATATGCTGATCGTGCGGCTCATCGATATCTTTCTGGCCTTTCCAGGAATCCTGCTGGCCATTGCGCTGGCTGGTATTCTGGGCCCCGGCTTGGGCAATCTGGTCATCGCCCTGGCGGCCGTTGGTTGGGTCGGCTATGCGCGTCTCGCGCGTGCGCAGGTGCTGTCGCTGCGCTCGCGCGAGCATGTTCTGGCCGCGCGTGCGTTGGGCGTTGGCGACGGGCGTATTCTGCTGCGTCATCTGCTGCCGCTGGCCGCGGCTCCCTTGTTGGTGGAGGCGACCTTTGGCATTGCCGCCGCGGTGATCTCCGAGGCCGGGCTTTCATTTCTCGGGCTTGGTGTGCAGCCACCGGCTGCATCCTGGGGTAGCATGATTCGTGACGGAGTTGGAGTCTTGCTGGTGGCGCCTCATCTGGTGCTCGCTCCTGGCATGGCCCTGCTGTTGGTGGTGCTGGCGGTGAATCGGGTCGGGGATGCCTGGCGCGATCGTCTGGATGTGCGAGCCAGATTGGGTTAAGGGTGGTTTAATGCTTTGGCACAGTCTTGCTATGGGGGAATTTTCATGTCCGCGCGAATCGGACCCGTAATGTTGGATTTGGAAGGCGAGACCCTCAGTGGCGAGGAACGCGAGTTGCTGGATCATCCTGCTGTTGGTGGGGTGATTTTGTTTTCGCGCAACTACCATCACCCGGAACAGTTGCGGGCGCTCGTCGGTGAGATTCGCGCGGTTTCCGGGCGGTCACTGCTCATCGCGGTGGATCAGGAAGGCGGGCGCGTGCAGCGCTTTCGTGATGGCTTCACGCGTTTTCCGCCAGCTCGGGTTTTTGGCCAACTGCATGCGAGCGATCCCGCCGCTGCTTGTCAGGCAGCAAGCGATCTGGCCTGGCTGCTGGCCAATGAGTTGCTCGAGGTGGGGGTTGATTTCAGTTTTGCTCCAGTGCTCGATCTTGATCATGGGTTGAGCGCGGTCATCGGTGATCGTGCCTTCGCGGCCGATCCCGATACTGTTAGCGCACTTGCGGGCGCCTGGGTTGCCGGCGTGCACGCCGTGGGCATGGCCGCTTGCGGCAAGCATTTTCCCGGCCATGGCGGAGTGGTGGAGGATTCGCACGCGGAGTTCCCGGTTGATCGCCGCCCGGCCGCGCTCTTGCGCGAAGCCGATCTGCAACCTTTCAAGGCCTTGATTGCCGCCGGGCTGGATGCGGTCATGCCGGCGCATGTGGTTTATCCAGCAGTCGACACCCAGCCGGCCGGGTTCTCCGCCCTGTGGCTGAAGCAGATTTTGCGCGAGGAACTTGGGTTCGAGGGTGTGATTTTTAGCGATGATCTCAGCATGACCGCCGCCGAGGTGGCTGGCAGCTATCCGGATCGCGCGCGCCTGGCACTAAAAGCTGGCTGCGATATGGTGATTCTGTGCAACAACCGGCTGGCGGCTATGTCCGTGGTCGAGTCTCTGGTCGCTTTTGAAGACCCGGTTAGCGCCCGACGCCTGGCGCGCCTGAGGGCCCGTGAGCCGAGCTCGGGTGAGCTGGGTGTTGGATTCTCGTCTGGCGGCCTGTCTGCCAAGCGGCGCGAGCGGGCGGCAGAGGCGCTGGCGCGGCTGCGCCCGCTGAGCGACGCCGAGACGCCAACCTCAGCCTGAGAGCTGCCTTTCCTGACTTGATGACCCGGATTTTGTCACCTTTTTTTGTCACCCCGGGCCTTAACGGAGAAGTCTGAATGAATAAAATGACGCTTGAGACCTACCAGGGCGTTGCCGAGCGTGCCGAATGCCTGTTTGACCGCTTGGCGGTCGAGGCTGCCTTTGATCGCATGGCCGAGGTGCTGGACCAGCGACTGGCGACGCTTGACCCCATTGTGCTCAGTGTCATGACCGGTGGTGTGGTGACGGCTGGTCTTCTGCTGCCTCGGCTGCGTTTTCCGCTACGTCTGAGCTATGTGCATGCGACCCGTTATCGCGAGGGCACGCAAGGCGGAGCCCTGGAATGGAAATACCGTCCGTCGGATATCATCCGTGGTGAGCATGTGCTGGTGGTCGATGACATCTTTGACGAAGGCATCACTTTGCAGGAAGTTGTGAATGCCTGTCAGCATGACGGTGCCGCATCCGTGACGAGTGCGGTGCTGGTGGAAAAAGAGCGTGATCGTGCTTGCGACTATCGCCCTGACGTGGTTGGACTGACCACGCCGGACCGTTACCTGATGGGCTACGGATTAGACTATAAGAGCTATTTTCGCAACGCTGAGGGTATCTATGCCGCGGCTGACCGGGACATCTGAACAGCAACTGGCCGGCGCGTCGGATTATTTAGAAAAATTGAATATAATTAAGCACTTTTTGACATTGTAGCGGCTATGTATTAAACCTCGTTCATGCAGGGCTGGTGTCAGGGTAGCTTGATGAGGCCGGACTTTTGGGCTGGATGTCGTTCTATTGGCGTGGCCAGATGAATAGCATTTTTGGCTTTGATGCTTTGGCTGTTAATTGGCTGATCCCCACCTGCCCTGGATCATGTTTTCGGGCACAGAATGCTGTTATACCAATTTTACCTAATGAGGTTCGGAGGAGTCGCATGGAAACACTTACCGGTTACCGTGATAGTCACACGGATTTGCGTCAGATGATCGATGATCTGCGCCAGCTCATGCGGCCGGAGATGTTGAAGATCCGTCCCAACGCTAAAACGGCCTATCAACTGTTGTGTGATCTCGCCACCAAGGTGAAAGCGCATCTTGCCGAGGAGGACAAGCGTCTCTATCCCAATCTGCTCACGCACGAGGATCCGCGGGTAAAGTCCATCGCCTGGGGCTTTATTAGTGGCGAGAAACCTTTGCGGCGATCCTTCGATGAGTATCATCGCAAATGGCTGAAGGACTGCGATTTCAACTTCACGCCTGAATTTTTGGAGGAAACGCACGAAATTTTCGACATGGTGGCCTGCCGCATTGATCGCGAGGAGCAGGTGTTGCTGCCCAAGCTGGTTGAGATCGGGATCTTCCCCACCGTCGAGCGCGCCCGCGTCTAAGGTGCCCGAGAGTCTGGTAAACCATTCAGCGCTTCACGGTCGTCGCCTATCCTCAGCGGTCCCATCTCCCCAGTCGTTCCATGACTAATGCGCGGCGGCCAGAAGGCCGCTTGCGCAAGTCGGGCGCGATTGACGATTCTTCAGTAAAATCCCCCTTCATCGCAATCATCGACGAACAAGAGGGGGCTTGCATGGCGCGCCTGGCAGTGATTGGTGGTTCCGGGTTTTGTGCGCTGCCCGGTTTGGAGGTTGAAAGGCGCGAACAGGTCAGCACAGCCTATGGGGAGACCTCGGCGCCTCTGATCTGGGGTCGTCTCGCTGGCTGCCCGCTCCTGTTTTTGCCCCGTCATGGCGAGGTGCATGGCATCCCGCCTCATCGGATTAATTATCGCGCCAATATCCGCGCATTGGCGGATGCTGGCGCCGAACAAATTATCGGCCTGGGCGCTGTCGGCGGAATCGCGGTGGACTGCGGCCCAGGTTTGCTATGCGTGCCTGATCAGATCATTGATTACACCTCGGCTCGGCTCGGCAGTTTTTACCAAGGTGAGCCCGGGGATCCTGCGCTTGATCACATCGATTTTACCAAGCCCTACTGCGAGGAGTTGCGCGCCGAGCTTATCTCGAGCGCGGGACTTGCCGGGCTGTCGGTCCGCGCCCAGGGCTGCTATGGTGCGACCCAGGGACCGCGGCTTGAGACAGCGGCGGAAATTCGCCGCATGGCGCGTGACGGCTGCGATTTAGTTGGTATGACAGGCATGCCCGAAGCGGCGCTGGCCAGTGAGCTTGGCCTGTGCTACGCCGCTCTTTGCTTCGTGGTCAATCGCGCACCTGGTTGTTCCGACGGGCCTGTTACCATGGCTGAAATTACCACCAATCTCGGACTTTGCTCGGCGTCGGTTGAGCGCTTGCTCCAAATCTTGGCTCGGCAACGGATCACGCACGGATAGCCCGGCATTACTTAAGTCTCTGAACAGTCACAGTCCCTTGTGATTAATTCTTGGTGAACAATCCTGATGCTGAATTTTCGTTAGACCATCCCCGCGGTCAATCTAAGTCGTTTGAATCACGGGAAAAAATTCCCTAAACCTTCATCATCCCTGCAAACAGGAGTCGCACTCATGTCAAAAACTGCCCCTGATGACGCGCCTGAAAAGGCCACCAAATCGCCCAGAGTCTGGCCCAAGCTGTTGCTCTGGAGTCTGGTGCTCGCATTCGGTTTCCTGTACCTGCGTTCCCTCGATTATCCTGCAAAGGATTCTATCTCGGAGGGGCAACAACAGGTTCAAGCGCCCAAGCCGGCGGCACCTCCCCAGCAGGCGCAGTCTCCTTCAGCGGCTGTGCCACCCCGGGCAGCTGCGTCACCGGCGCCGGTTATGCCGCGGAGCGAGCATGTCCAGACCGCCTCGCCCCCAAGACAAGTCCCGCCAGCAAAACCCTCGCCAGAGCCGAGCAAGCCATCCTCGACGGTGTCGAGCGAGCCGGCCGATGCTAGTCAGGGGAAGATCAAGGCCACTGAGTCAGAAGCCTTCGCGCAACGGGTGATGCGCGAGTCCAGCCAACCTCAGGCTCAGACTCAAGAGGCGCAAGGATCCCAGGCCGCGGCAAGCGCGGAAATACCAAACCAGGCGCAACCTGGCGGTGCGCCGTCCCAGGCGATGCCCCCACGGGCAGGTTATCCGCAACCTCCCGCTCAGGGTTATGGGCAGCCAGTGGCACCTGTACAGTCGGGCGCAGCGTACCAGAATCAATACGCGGACTATATGCGTCAGCAGCGCGAAGCCTATGAGGCCGCCCGCAAACGTTGGGAAGAGGCCTACCGGCAATACCCGCAGGGGCAATCTCCGCAAGTGCCTGCTTATGGTGGTTATCCCGGCTACTACCCGCCGGGCTACTATCGCTGAGCGATTCTGCCCCAGCGCGGCCGCCTTCTCGGTGAAATTTGGGGAAGCGGTTGCCTTGACCACCGGCTGATTGGTCTTCGCGCTGATCGGCCGGTTTTTTTTTGCAGGGCCTTGATCATAAGTCGGACCAAAACCCTGCGATCCACTCGGATAAGCTGTGCGCCGATATCAAAAAAACAGCGCTTTAGCCTGCTGGGTCACCGCCGGCGAGTCTGGGGTGGCCCAAGCTGTGATCAAGGCCTTTATTGCAGTCTCCCTGTGCTCTGATGCCAATAGGATCAAGTGCCGAACAGGCCGGGTTTCAGCGCTTGACCACAATGTCGGCACAGATAGGTCTGACCTTTGCGCACTCGGTTATGGCGGACTGCGCTGAGTTGATGATCTTGGCAAGCGCAATGATAACTGTGACTGCTCACCCGGCGTTGCGGGATCTCGTCGAGGTCATACTGATGGCAGCGCTTGGGCTCAGCGCCAAATAGCGTCATCAGTTGGCGCCATTCCACTCCATGTGGGCGCGCGTTGCGGCCGTACAGGCAAAAAATTAGCCAGTGCGCAATTTCGTGTGGCACAGTCTGATCGATGAATTCCTCGCCGTGGCGCAGCAGTAGCCAGGGGTTAAAGCGAATCAGGCCGCGACCTCGTGCGTCGAACCGCGCCTGTCCGGCGCTTTGGCCGCGCAAGTCGAAGCGCAGATCAGGGTTGGGTGCACAAAACCCAAGAGTTTGGCGAGCGGTAGCCAGCAGTTGCCGCACCCGTTGCTCGACCACTGTTTGCAGATGTTTCAGACGGGCTTTTTCATCGGGCGTAAAGGGCATGGGATCTCTCTGCTGAGGTTTCGGTTGTGCTTGGTTCCTGTTGGCGCCCAGTTAGCAAATGGCATCCGGAACCCCCCGGTCCATGCGCGAAACAGGCCGATTATCTTGCGCGAAAGCGGTGTTGTCTGTATATTCTGTCGGCTTAAGCAAAGCAGAGTGCTTGGCGATGGATCCTGAATCCTAGGCGCTGGGCCTTGCCCTGAGATAAGTCTTGCATATTCGGGGGTGGCGCAACACCACGGGCTTGAGGTGGTTGGCAAGAGTTTTTTGTCCGCAGGGTCATTCCTTGCTTGCAAGAGCATTCCTCGCCTTTAGCCATTCTCCATATGTCGCTCGCCATTTCGGGATTCCGCAACAGGGGAATGCTAGCCAAGGGCGATCTTGAAAAGGGCGATCCTCAAAACCCCGTGATCGGGGTTTTTTTGTGATTTTGCGGCTGTTGGCAGGATGTCTCGAATGATTTCCTTGCGGTTGCCGAGCGTTGGGCCTTGCGCCCATTTTTTGTTTGTGGGGCGACCTTTTCGGGCGTCCGTTCGAGGGCAGGCGATGTATCAGGCTAATCCAAAGCTGACCGCGCTCGCTGGCGCGGTGGTCGAGCCGCTGGGGTTCGAGTTGGTGGGCGTGGAGCAGTGCGGTACTGGCCGGTCGTCCGTTGTGCGTGTGTATATAGACCATGAAGAGGGTATCACCGTCGATGATTGTGCCTTGGTCAGTCATCAACTGAGCGGCCAGCTCGATGTTGAAGATCCGATTCCCGGCGAATATGCGCTCGAGGTGTCCTCGCCGGGCTTGGACCGGCCGCTTTTCACGGCGGAGCAGATGCAGCGGTTCCAGGGACAGCGCGCGCGCGTCCGCTTGGCTGAGAAGCGCAACGGGCGGCGCAACTTTGAGGGGGTGCTGGCTGGCGTGATCAATGATGCGCTGCAGTTGCGGCTTGACAATGATGAGATGGAGTCTTTGTCGCTCGCGCTCATCGAGAGTGCGCGCTTGGTGCCCCAATTTTAGTGAATGGCCTTGGCACATCTTCAAAACAAAGAGTTTTGCGATTAGGTTTGGATGATTTGTGGTATCGATGTGTTTCAGATGATGCCGGTTTTTGAGAATGGCTCCTCTGTCGGAGCTGGCTCAGGGCATGCTCGGGTAGCTGTGAGGTTTTCAGCGGGAGTGGCACGCCAGATTGAAGCCCAGATTGAAGCCCAGATTGAAGCCCAGATTGAAGCATGGCTGCCAACAGCCATGCATGCCAAGAATGGCATCAGGTGCATTCGCCCACTTGGGTAAAGGTTGATCGCGGATATCACGCATGAGCAAAGAGATACTGTTGGTTGTCGAGGCTGTCTCGAACGAGAAAGACGTTGCCAAGGAGGTGATCTTCGAGGCGATGGAGGCGGCGCTTGCCTCGGCGACACGCAAAAAACACGGTGGCGATATCGATGCGCGCGTCAGTATCGACAGGCAGTCCGGCGATTACCGGACCTTCCGACGCTGGGAGGTGGTGACCGATCCGGACGGCGAGCCGCTGGAGGCGCCCGAGCGCCAGATTACCTATTCGGCGGCCGAGGAGTTGGAACCCGGGATCGAGGTCGGCGGCTTCATTGAGGAGGAGATCGAATCCGTTCTCTTCGGGCGCATTGCTGCCCAGACCGCCAAGCAGGTGATCGTGCAAAAAGTGCGCGAGGCCGAGCGGGCCAAAATTGTCCAGGCGTTCAAGGAGCGCGAGGGCGAACTGGTCACCGGTATTGTCAAAAAAGCCGAGCGCAATACCCTCGTGCTCGATTTGGGTGGCAATGCCGAGGCGTTGGTGCCGCGCGACCAGATGATCGCGCGCGAATCCGTGCGCCCGGGTGACCGCCTTCGGGGACTGCTCTACGAGGTGCGTGCCGAACTCAAAGGGCCGCAGCTCTTTGTAAGCCGCACGGCGCCCGATCTTCTGATTGAACTCTTTCGGCTCGAGGTGCCCGAAGTGGGCGAGGGTACCATCGAGATTCTTGGTGCCGCGCGCGATCCGGGGTTGCGCGCCAAGATTGCCGTGCGCACCTCCGATGCGCGCATTGACCCAGTCGGCGCCTGCGTTGGCATGCGCGGTTCACGGGTGCAGGCGGTCTCCAATGAGCTCAATGGCGAGCGGGTGGATATTATTCTCTGGAACGAGAATCCCGCCCAGTTCGTCATCAATGCCATGTCTCCGGCCGATGTGGTTTCCATCGTGATTGATGAAGACGCCCACAGCATGGATGTTGCGGTGAAAGAAGAAAATCTTTCCCAGGCGATCGGGCGTGGCGGTCAGAACGTCCGCCTAGCCAGCCAGTTGACTGGCTGGGAGCTGAATGTGATGAGCGAAGAGGACGCCGCCGCCAAGAGCGAGGAAGAGGGCCAACGACTGGTCGATAATTTCATGACGCAGCTTGATGTCGACGAGACTGTCGCCGCCGTGCTGGTTGAGGAAGGCTTTACCACGGTGGATGAAGTCGCCTATGTGCCCATGGTAGAGCTGCAGGCGATCGCGGAATTCAATGACGAAATGATTGATCTGCTGCGTCAGCGCGCCAAAGATCTGGTGCTGACCCGCGCCATTGCCAGCGAAGAGGACATTGAAGTCGAGCCCAGCGGCGAGTTGCTGGCAATGGCCGGCATGAATCAGACGCTCGCCTTCGAGTTGGCGCGACGCAAGGTGATTACCATGGAGGACTTAGCCGAACAGTCGGTCGATGAACTCATGGACATTGAGGGTATGGATAAAGAACGCGCAGCAGCGCTGATTATGAAAGCGCGCGAGCCCTGGTTCGCACACTCGAACCCCGAGCCGGATGTTTCCAATCAGGAGCCGCCGAATTCGGAAGCCACGAATTCGGAAAACCCAATTCCAGAAACCCGGTCGGATCAGGACTAGCCCGCGGAGGTGCGAATGACGAGCGAAGTCACGGTCAGACAGCTGGCCAACACTGTTGGTATCCCCGAAGAGCGGTTGCTCACGCAGCTGCATGAGGCCGGCATTGCCGCTGCCGACGCCGAGGCGACCATCACCGAGCAGGAAAAAGTTCAACTGCTGGGATTTTTGCGGCGCAGCCATGGCAAGCAGGGTGAGGAGGAGACTGCCTCACCCAACCGTGTCACTCTGACGCGCAAGTCGGTGGGCGAGTTGCGCCAGACGCCGGCTGCTCAGCGCCCAGCTGGTGGTTCAAGGCCCACGGTCAGCGCACGCCCGGGTGCCGGGTCGCGGGCTGGTAACAAGTCGGCGAGTAATAAGACGGTGAGTGTCGAAGTTCGGCGCAAGCGGACCTATGTTCGCCGCGGCGAGCCTGAAGGTCCGGCACCCGCCACCCCGCCTGCGACTCTCCGTGGCAGCGAGCGCCAAACGCTCGAGCAGCCAGTTGGTCGGCGTCGAGCCGATAGTGCCGAGCCTGCGCGCGGCGGTAAAATGTCGGGCGGGCGCGATCCAGGCGCCGATGCACGCCGTCGTGCCGAACTCGAAGCGCGCCGTGCCGAGGAGGAATCTCGGCGCCTGGCGGAGCGTGAGGAGCTCGAACGCCAGGAGCGTGCCGCCGAGGCGCGTCGCCGCAGTGCCGAGGAAGAGCGTCGCAGGGCAAACGAGGAAGCACGCCGCCTGGCCGAGGAGCAGGCCGAACAGGCGCGCCTTGCGGTCGAACTCGACGACAGCGTTGAAATTGTCGAGGAGATCCTGGTAACTCCGGAAGAGCGCGAGACTCCTAGCGTGGAGAGCCGCGCGCGCAAGGCGGGCAAGAAAGGCCCTGATCGCGGGGAGAAGGAACGCGGGGATAAGGAACGCGGGGAGAAAGAAAAGGACAAGCTGGCCGACAAGGAAAAACCGGCCAAGAAAGCCGCCCGCAAAGATCCTGGACGGGCGAAACGACTTGACGCTGAAGTCGAGTACGAGGAGGAGACCAGTGACGAGGAGGCGGTTGTCAGCCGCCCGGCGCTGCGCCGCCGCAAGAAACCCGCCAAGGCACAACTCCAGGACAAGCACGGCTTCCAGCGCCCGACCGCACCCGTGGTGCGCGAGGTGGAAATTCCCGAGGCCATTTCGGTCGGCGAGCTTGCTTCACGCATGTCGGTCAAGGCCTCGCAGGTAGTCAAGGAGCTGTTCAAGCAGGGCGTGATGGTCACCATCAACCAACTGCTCGACCGCGATACCGCCACCATTGTGGTTGAGGAAATGGGCCACAAGCCGGTCGAAGCCAAGGACCACGACGTCGAGGACACCCTGCTCGCTTATCTTGAAGCCGAGAACGAAAAGGCCGAGCGGGTGCCGCGCGCCCCGGTCGTCACCATCATGGGCCATGTCGATCATGGCAAGACCTCATTGCTCGATTACATTCGCCGCACCAAGGTCGCCGATGGCGAGGCCGGTGGCATCACTCAGCACATCGGTGCCTATCATGTGACCTCCGAGCGTGGCACCATTTGTTTTCTCGACACCCCGGGTCATGCCGCATTCTCGTCCATGCGCGCGCGCGGTGCCGAGGTGACCGACCTGGTCATTCTGGTGGTCGCGGCCGATGATGGCGTCATGCCACAGACCATTGAGGCCATTCAGCACGCGCGTGCCTCCAAGGTGCCACTGGTGGTCGCCATCAACAAGACGGATAAGCCGGACGCCAATCCCGACCGGGTGATGCAGGAGCTCTCGCAGCACGAGGTGGTCTCCGAGGAATGGGGCGGCGATACCATGATGGTCAAGGTCTCGGCGAAAAGCGGAGACGGCATTGACGACCTGCTCGACGCTGTGTTGCTGCAGGCCGAGGTGCTGGAGCTTGACGCCCCGCTTGGCGGCTCGGTGCATGGCACCATTATCGAGTCGAGCCTCGAGAAAGGCCGCGGTCCGGTGGCGACCGTGCTGGTGCAGTCGGGCACTCTGAAGGCCGGCGATATGATCGTGAGTGGGGCCGAGTACGGCCGCGTGCGCGCCATGTTTGATGAACAGGGTCGCGCGGTGCGGGAAGCGGGTCCCTCCACTCCGGTGCAAATTCTCGGCCTTTCCGCCGCGCCCAACGCTGGTGACGACGTGGTCGGCGTGGCGGACGAAAAACGCGCGCGCGAGGTGGCCGAACTGCGCTCCGCGCGCGAGCGCCAGTCGAAGATCGACGCCCAGGGTGTCGCCAGTCTGGATGCGCTCTTCGGGCAACTCAAGGCCGGTGAGCAAAAGAGTGTCAATCTTATCCTGAAGGCCGATGTGCAGGGCAGTCTCGAGGCCCTCAAGGAAAGTCTGCTCAAGCTCAGCAATGACGAGGTGAAGGTCAGCATTGTGGGCTCGGGTGTCGGTGGCCTGACCGAATCCGATGCCAACCTGGCCGTAACCTCCAACGCCATTTTGCTCGGCTTCAATGTGCGCGCCGATGCCGCGGCACGACGCACAATCGAGGAGAAAGGCCTGGATCTGCGCTATTACTCGGTCATCTACGAGCTGATAGACGATGTCAAAAAGGCCATTTCGGGTCTGCTCAGTCCCATCGTCAGCGAGGAGATCATCGGCCTGGCAACGGTGCGGGATGTCTTCCGCTCGTCCAAGTTTGGCGCCATCGCTGGCTCCATGGTCATTGAGGGCGTGATACGTCGCAATAGCCCGATCCGGGTGCTGCGCGACAATGTCGTGGTCTACGAAGGGGCGCTCGAGTCCCTGCGCCGATTCAAGGACGACGTCTCCGAGGTCAAGGCTGGCACCGAATGCGGTATTGGCGTGAAGAACTACAACGACGTGCAGGTCGGTGACCAGATCGAGGTGTTCGAGCGCACTGAGCGGGCGCGGGAGCTATGAGTGCGCTCCGGCGTTCTCACAGTCGCCAGGTGATGCCGTGACGCGCGACAGCGGTCGGGATTTTCAGCGCAGCGAGCGTGTCGGCGCCGAACTGATGCGCTCGCTCACGGTGATTCTGCGCGAGCAGGTGAAAGACCCCCGGCTCGGCAGTGTGACGGTGCAAGAGGTGCGGGTCAGTCGGGATCTTTCCCACGCCAAGGTTTATTTCACCTGCTTTCCGCTCGATGAGGAATCCGCGGCACGCGAGGCGTTGCTGAATGGCCCTCTGGCCGGCTTTCTGCGCCACGAACTCGCCCGCACCGAGCGCCTGCGTACCATTCCGCAGTTGCACTTCGTCCATGACGAGTCCATCCACCATGGCGAGCAACTCAGCGCCCTGATCGACGAGGCGGTCGCCGGGATTTCGCCAGAGCATCAGGCCGATGCCGACGCGGATACCAGCTCGGATTTGGGTATGGCGCGCCCCCAGAATAGTAGAACAGAATAGTCGAACAGAATAGTCGAACAGAATACCCGAACTGCACACCAGAATTACCATAGCCGACAGTATTTCATGGCACGACGACGTAAACAAGGCCGCAAGGTCGCGGGCATTTTGTTGCTCGACAAGCCCCTTGGGGACACTTCGAATCACGCGCTGCAGCGGGTGAAGCATTTGTTTTTTGCCGCCAAGGCTGGGCATACCGGTAGTCTTGACCCTCTGGCCACTGGCCTGTTGCCGATCTGCCTGGGCCATACCACCAAATTTTCGAGCTTTCTGCTTGATGCGGACAAGCACTATCGAGTGCGGGTGCGCCTGGGCGAGACCACCACCACGGCGGATGCCGAGGGGGAGATTCTCGAGCGCAAGCCGACCGATGGAGTGACCAAGGCGGATGTGCTGGCTTGTCTTGAACGCTTTGTCGGCGACATCGAACAGCTCCCGCCCATGTATTCGGCGGTCAAGCACCAGGGCCAGCGCCTGTACAAGCTTGCGCGCGAGGGACGGGAAGTCGAGCGTCAGCCCCGTACGATTCGTATTCACCGCCTGGAGCTGACGGATGTTGCCCTGCCGGAGATAGAACTCGATGTGCATTGTTCCAAGGGCACCTATGTACGCACCTTGGCCGAGGAAATCGGCGACTGCCTGGGCTGTGGTGGCCATGTTATTGGTTTGAGACGGACTGGCGTCGGTCCCTATATCGAGGGCCAGACCCGCTTTGTCACCATGGATGAGTTGCAAGCCCTGGCCGATGCGGCTCGGGAGGCAGAGGCCGGGGATGGTGACACGCCGCCCTTGCACGAGCGCCTGCAAGGGCTTGACGCCTTATTGCTATCGCTCGACACCGCGCTGGGACACTGTCCGGCAGTGCGCCTGTCCGCCGATGCGGCCTTTTACCTGGCACAGGGGCAACCGGTGCTGGTGCCGCAGGCGCCGACCGAGGGCATGGTCCGACTCTATGACCAGTCGGAGGGTTTTCTTGGGGTGGGCAGTATTCTCGACGACGGTCGGGTGCAGCCAAAGCGACTGGTCTGAAAGCAAACCAGGCGCTTTGTTTGGTCGCGCTATCTATGAGCACTATCTGGGTGCAGGGTTCAAGGCGGTATGAGATTCGACGGAAATCGCCTAAACTGCGCGTCAGAATTCGATGACGCATCATCGCGTCACTGGGCCGGTTTCCCTGAAGTCATTGTTGGGGAAACAGCGGGCTTCGCGCAGCGGAGCATTCGCGGCCAATACTTCAACACTTAAGGAGACACACAATGACAATGACCGCCGAAGATAAAAGCCAGATTATTGCCGAACATGCGCGGGGCGCCAATGATACCGGCTCGCCCGAGGTGCAGGTGGCCCTGCTCACGGCGCGCATCAAGCAGTTGACCGGGCATTTCAACGAGCACAAACATGATCACCATTCCCGCCGTGGTCTGGTTCGCATGGTCAACTCCAGACGCAAGCTGCTGGATTATTTGAAAAGAAAGGACGTCGACCGGTATCGTGCACTGATCCAAACGCTCGGCCTGCGTCGTTAATGGCGCGTCATCCTTGGTGCCGGCCCCAAGCCCCGCGAGCGCGGGCCGGCGTGCCGCGCTGGCCCGTGATTGCCGGGCCCTTGTTGCCGGGTCCTTATGGCCGATCCCTTATTGTCGAGTTGTTACCGGCATGGCAGCCGCCGGTGCGCAGTCAGCCCCCTTTCAGACCTTAACGAGGCTTTTTTCCTGTGACTCATATCATCAAGTCCTTCCAGTACGGCGATCAGACCGTCACCCTCGAAACCGGCGAAATCGCCCGTCAGGCCGATGGCGCCGTCATGGTCAATATGAATGACACCGTGGTGCTGGTCACCGTGGTGATCGACAAACGTGCGACTGTTGAAAAAGACTTTCTGCCGCTGACCGTCGATTATCAGGAAAAAACCTATGCCGCCGGGCGCATCCCAGGCGGCTTTTTTCGGCGTGAAGGTCGCCCGAGCGAGGCCGAGATTCTGACCTCGCGCCTGATCGACCGTCCTATCCGCCCATTGTTCTCCGCTGGCTTTGGTCGTGAGGTGCAAGTGATCGCCACGGTCAAATCGCTCAATCCGGCGGTCAATCCCGAGGTTCCCGCACTCATCGGTGCCTCTGCCGCGCTGGCCATCTCTGGCGCGCCCTTCAATGGACCCATCGGTGCCGCGCGCGTCGGCTACAAGAATGGGGAATACCTGCTGAATCCGGCCATGATCGGCCTGACGCCGGACAGCGATCTCGATCTGGTGGTTGCCGGCACCGAACAAGCCGTGCTGATGGTGGAGTCCGAGGCGCGCGGCCTGTCCGAGGATGTCATGCTCGGGGCTGTGCTCTTTGGTCATGAGCAGATGCAAGTTGTTATCCAGACCATCAAGGAACTGGCTGCCGAGGTCAATAAGCCACCCTTGGAGTGGACCCCGGCGGCGACCGATCCCGAGCTGGCGCAAGCGGTCGCGGCCCAGGCCGCCGATGGCCTGGGCGAGGCCTATCGCATCAAGGACAAGATGGAACGCTACCGCGCGCTCGATCAGGTGCGCAACGCCGTCTATGCCGAGTTGTGCGGAGAGGATGAAAAGTGGCCGCAGCCATTGGTCTATGCCGCGCTTGAGAAGCTCGAGAAAGCAATCGTGCGCGGGCGCATTCTGCGTGGCGAGCCGCGCATTGACGGGCGTGACACCAAGACCGTGCGGCCGATCAGTATTCGCACCGGCGTGTTGCCACGCACCCATGGCTCGGCGCTCTTCACCCGCGGCGAGACCCAGGCGCTGGTGGTGACCACCCTTGGAACCGAGCGTGATTCGCAGATTATCGACGCTCTAGATGGCGAGCGGCGCGAAGCCTTCATGCTGCACTATAATTTTCCGCCTTTCTGCGTGGGCGAGACCGGCCGGGTCGGCAGCCCCAAGCGGCGCGAGATTGGCCATGGACGTCTGGCCAAGCGCGGCGTGCTGGCGGCCATGCCCAGCATCGAGGAATTTCCCTACTCGGTGCGGGTGGTCTCGGAGATTACCGAGTCCAATGGCTCCAGCTCCATGGCCAGCGTTTGCGGCACCAGTTTGTCGCTGATGGACGCGGGCGTGCCCGTGAAAGGCTCCGTGGCTGGCGTGGCCATGGGGCTGATCAAGGAAGGAACGGACTTCGCCGTGCTGACCGACATCATGGGCGACGAGGATCATCTCGGCGACATGGACTTCAAGGTGGCCGGCACCGCCGAGGGCATCAATGCCCTGCAAATGGATATCAAGATCGAGGGCATTACCCGCGAGATCATGCAACAGGCGCTGGCCCAAGCCAAGGATGGGCGCATGCACATTCTCGGCGAGATGAACAAGGTCATTGACCACCATCGCTCCGAGATGTCCGAGCATGCGCCGCGCATCATTGAGTTCAAGATCCATCCGGAAAAAATCCGCGATGTCATCGGCAAGGGCGGCTCCACCATCCGCGCCATCACCGAGGAAACCGGAGCCACCATCGACATCAATGACGAGGGCGTGGTCAAGATTTTCTCGGTGCAGAAATCCGCCGGCGAAGAGGCGAAAAAGCGTGTCCGCCTGATTACCGCCGATGTCGAGGTCGGCAAGATCTACGAAGGCAAGGTCGCGCGTTTGATGGACTTTGGCGCCTTTGTGACCATCCTGCCGGGACGCGATGGCCTGGTGCACATCTCCCAGATCTGCGAAGAGCGGGTGCAGAGCGTCAGCGACAAGCTCTCCGAGGGCGACCATGTGCGGGTCAAGGTGCTGGAGGTCGACAAGCAGGGCCGCATTCGTCTGAGCATGAAGGCGCTGACCGACGAGGAACGCGCGGCACCGGTTGAGTAGTGGGCAGTGCTCCGGCGACTTTCCAGGTGTTTAGGGCGGCTGGTTCCGCGTTTACAGGAACCTTGAGCGCGACTCCATCTAGCCAGCAACCAGTTCGTCCGCTCTGGCGGCCCTGGCACTGGCTGCCGCTGTTGCTGGGTTTGGCCGCGCTCATCCATGGCGGTTTGTTGCTGCACGGCATGGCAGCTGGGGTAGATGTTTCCTCTGAGCGTCTTGGGGACTTGCCCCTGATGCTTTACCTGCCGCAACTGGATGCTTCATCCCAAAGCACGGCCCAACCGACAGTCGTTATCGCGCACGGCTTTGCTGGTTCACATCAGCTGATGCGCTCCTTTGCGTTGAACCTGGCGCGTAACGGCTATGTGGTGGTGAGCTTGGATTTTCCTGGTCACGGCGACCATCGGGCACCGCTTGGCGGAAATCTGGGGTCTCCGGAGCGCTTAACCTCGTTGCTCGATGCCCTGAGCGGGGCCGTTGCCTTCGCGCAAGGGCAAAATCCCAATGCGGGGCTCGCCTTGCTAGGCCACTCGATGGCTGGGGATGTGTTGGTGCGTTATGCCAGCGAGCACCCAGCGGTGTCAGCTATCGTGGCCGTCTCGCCCTATCTGTCCGAGCCTGTTGACGCGGACTTCGCACCCAATCTGCTCTTCGTCTATGGCGCCTATGAGCCCGAAATGATCCAGCAACAGGGGCGCCAGGCCATGGCGGAGGTCGCTCCCTCGGGTGCTAAAGCTGAAACTACTTACGGCGACCCCCGCGACGGCGGGGCGCGTCGTTTGGTCATTGCCAATGGAGTGGAACACATCGGCGTGCTTTTTAACGGTCAGTCTCAGCGGGAGGCGCTCGACTGGCTGGATGTGAGTTTTGGTCGCCGCGCGCCTGATCAGCCTCCCGCGCGTCCCATACTGACCGCGGGTGTGGGGTTGGGCTGGCTTTACGCCGGCCTTGGTTTACTGGCCTGGCCGCTGTCGCTGCTGTTGCCGCCGATGGCAAGTCGGCCCTTGGGCGCGGGCTTGCGTTGGCGCAAGCTGATCATTGCCGGTCTGGGTCCCGCGGTCTTGACTCCATTGTTACTTTGGCCAATGCCGAGTGACTTTTTGCCACTGCTGATCGGCGATTACCTGGCGCTGCATTTTCTCCTTTATGGCTTGGTGACATGGGGTGCCTTGGCGCTGATCGGCGCTCTGCCGGAGTGGTCAGAGGTGGCCCGGGCGTCGCGCGCAAGTACGCCAGTTGTGTTAATGATGGGTTCCGCTGTGTGGCTCATCTATGCCATAGGCGGGTTCGGCTGGCCAACAGATGCCTTTGTGGCAAGTTTTTTTCCACCACTTGAGCGTTTACCGAGCTTGATGGTGCTATTGGTTGGCAGTTTTCTATACGCAAGCGCGGATGCCTGGCTGGTGCATGGACAAATGGGCGCGCGCGGGGCGGGGCTCTTTACCAAAGTGCTGTTTCTGCTTTCTCTAGTACTCGCTGTGGCACTGAATCTAAACGAACTGTTTTTCCTGGTAATCATTGTCCCAGCGATTTTACTGCTGTTTTTTGTCTACGGCTGGCTGGGGTTTTTATCCTATCGCCGCACGTGGCAGCCTTTTCTTGGTGCGGCTGCGAGTGCCTGTGTCTTTGCACTGACGGTCACGGCGACTTTTCCTGTGGTCGCTTGAGGAAAGTAATAGAACAAACCCGGCGCTAGCAGGCGCCGGGCGCGGAAATTAATCCTCGAACTCAAAGGCCACGAGCTTGCCTTGTTCACCCTTTGTGATGCGCACGACATGGCCGCGCTTTGTCAGTGGATCAATGCTGTCAGTTGCGCCATGTACAACAAACTCAAGTTTGTCATCCGCCGCGAGCGGAATGCCGGTATAGAAACTACAGCCTCCGGCGCTGAGATTCACCAATTTGACTTCCGCCGTAGATTGGTTGCCGAGATGGGTAATGCTGGCGCTGGTTTCAGTTGAAAGGCGCATGAAGCCGCGGCGGTCGTCGTATTGCATCATGGAGCTGTCCTCTATTTCAATTCGATGCATCCAGATCGGGCGCGCGCCGATCTGGGCTAAAACAATCGTGTGACCGGTAAGTCAGACTGGCCATTGGTTGCCGATCCGAGACAATGATACCCGCAAACCAAGCCGAAGGGGCAGGGTGGCACAGGGATTGTTTTGCGCAAGGCGCCAAAGGGCGCACCCGGTCAGCCGGGGGCTGGAGCCGGGTGTTCTGTGTAGGCGGATGACTGGTCGGATGACTGGGCGGATGTTTGGACTGTCCTGCAGGGTGACTGCGGGAAAGGCTATTAGGAGGATCAGACCGCGAGATCGATCTGTTGCACAGTGCCGGGTGAACCCTTGTCGGACAGGAAGACCCCTGATGAGCGAATTTGTCCAAGCAGCGCGTTGTCCTGATCTTTCAATGCAAAGGGGCTGGTCACATTTCCGAGGTAGATAGCACCAACGCCGCGCTCACCAAGCCCGACAAGTTGATCTTCACCCTCTGCTGTTTTTGACCAAATTCGTAGATTATTATACACAATGTCGTTTTCGTCGATCCAGCCATTGCCATCATCGTCGTGCTCAGAGAGTTCAGCGAAGCCTTCGCCGGTGGTTGGGCCGAAAAGTTCCGAGCCGTTATTGATTTTGCCGTCTTGGTTGCGATCCAGCGCGAGAAAGCCGCTGTCCGGGCCGACAAAGGCGATTTGCTCGGGGCGCCCATTGGAATCGATATCGAACTCAAAGCGGGTTGTTGTTAACTCGGCGGCGTTCCCGCCAAAATTCAACACAAGGGGATCCTTGAGGACGGCATCGCCGGCGCGGATACTCACAGATTGCTCGCGCAGAAACTCGCGACTCATGTTGAGCTCGACAGAAATATCAATGGTTTGGCCGTCGGCGGTCATGACTTGTCCTTGAGCGGAGAAGCTGGTGGATTCTGACTCGTAATGACGCTCATAGGAATCGTACTCAATGCCGAAGCCGGCGCTTTCATTGCCACTGCTTTGAGGTGAGGCTGCAGTGGCCCTAGCGTGAAGGCTGTTTAACTCAGTGGCCGTGGCCTCGGCTTGGCCCCTGGCCTCTTCCATCTTTTTGGCAAAGTCTCCCGGTGGCGCCAGTTTGAGCTTTTTGCCAGTGATGGATTCAATCATCTTTGTGAGTAACGAAAGCTTAAGCTTGTCCTCATCGCTGATATCGGTCTCTTTCGTGTTACTTGACACTGCAGCAACACTTTTCTTAGGTTGCGTGGCTTGGGCGGTGAGCGATAGCTCTAGGTTATCGGCCAGGCTGGCAATGCGGGCCTGGCCGTTGGCAGGAGCCCTGGCATTGTCATTTTGGCGAGTTCCCACCCAGATGTCCAAGCGCTCGTGACGCTCGTGTTCTTTGACGGCTTTGTGCTGACTTTGCAGCAGCATGTCCGAACTGGCTATTTTCATTGGGGATCACTCTTGGTCCGATTGCTGTCATAAAGCGGGATGCAGGGGCCGGGCCGGTTTGCATGGGCGCTGGTCTAAGTGCGCCGTCTCGGTGTTGGTTCCTTGTCAGGTTAACGGGTCGGCCGCCATAAACCTGAATCTGACATCAGCGAATGATTTGTACAACGCTGCGCTGGCTATAGCATTTGGCTGATTGTGAGCCTGATGATGGCAACCGCCAGCGTGCTGACCATTGGGGTATAGTGGTCGCCAGCACCAGCAGATGCCTCGCAGTGCTGCTTTTTCCGTGGGCTGTCATGGTTTTTTTTTCGGGTCCATCGGAAACCTCAGCTTTTGATTCCAGTTTGGCGCACACTTTTTATAAAACGACCGGGCGTTTCGATGACGGTGTGCGAACAGATGCCTTGCCACTATGTCGCTGACTTCAGAGTGCCTCACGCAGCTTGGTTTGCAGACTGAGCCATTCGGGCCCGTGCCTGAAGATTCCGCGCTTTACCGCGATGCGCTGCTCGATGGTTTTGGCGATCTCGCTCTGCGCGCGCTGGCTGAACCAACTGCCGTGCTGGTGCTGGCTGGGGCTGGCGGGGTGGGACGCAGCACCCAACTGCAATTGGTTTTGAGTTTATTGGCTGATGACAGTGATCTGATCGCCTTTCGTGCCCGCTCCAAGGTTGGCTTCGATGCGGTCGATGCAACGCTTCGATTTCATCTGAGCCAGCTTGGTCACGAAGATCCAAGTGCGTCCCTGCTGCATCTGTTTGGGGAACGCCTGCGCGCTGGACGGGTGCTGGTGCTGGCCATTGACGATGCCCATCTGCTGGATGCGGCGGTTCTGGAGCTGCTTTTTGCGCTGCGTCGGCAGCTGCTTGAGCGTCTGGGGGCTAGCACGCGCTTTTTTCTGGTAGGCGATCCCGCTTTCGCCGCCAATCCGCTGCCGGGGCTGGATGCCGAGGCTGATGCTCAGGTGCTCAGGTTGCATCTGCGTGCGTTCAATCGCGAGCAGACGCATGGTTATCTGCGTCATCGCTTGCTCACAGCCGGGCATGCGCAGCCGGATTTGCTGCTGAAACGCGACTTGGTTGATCGCCTGCATCGTGGCAGTGGCGGTTTACCTAAGTATCTCAATGCGTTGGCGGAGGATTGGCTGGAGGAATGCTGTGATCAAGGCGCCTTTTTAGCCGCTGGTGGGCCAACCGAGAAACCGGTGCAGGCGTTTGGAGTCCTTGGTGCGACGCCCACTTCGGCACGGCAGGATGTACCGGCCGATGCCATAGTCTCGGCGATGACCGCGCTGGAGGCGTTGCGCAGCGCGTCGAGCCAGGCACTGGATATGCCCGAGCGGGGTGTCTCCGACGCAAAGGCATTACTTGGATCGCACCCCAATCATACGCAGGCTGCATCGACGGATGATCAGCCTTCAGCGGGACATGATCGTAACCGACTGGGCGAAAAGAGTTTTCGGCAGAGAAAAGCCCGCCAAAAGATTCAAACAGCGCCAAGTGAAGATCCTGTGCCTGTGTGGAATCGGCCTTGGTTTGTTCCAGGGGTGGCTGTGTTTAGCCTCTTTGCGCTCTTGTTGCCGCTTGTCTGGCAACTGCCAGGTTCTGACGATGAAGATGCTCCAACGCGGTTGCGGGAGCGATCCGAGGCACCGCGCCTGCGGCAAGCTCCGATCGCCCCGGGTATCCCATCGCTGGGGCCGCAGTTGCCAACCCTTGGTCTCGAGCATGCGCGGCGGCAGGAGTTGGAGGTACCCTCGATCTTGTCTGGTAATCCTCTCGCTTCCACATCTGCGGGTGCCGGTGCGATGGGGGATGAATCAATCGAGTCTGAATCAGTCATATCTGAACCAGTAGGTGATCAGTCCACCAGGACCGAGTTGGCATCGGGAACAGATATCATGAATGCCTCGTCCAATACTGCGGGGGGGCAGCAAGATGACGCAGAACCGAACAATGAGGAGACAGAGTCGGCTTCCGATGGGCTTGACCGAGACTGGATTTTGCAGCAGTCCGGTCAGCATTTTACGATTCAGTTGGTTGCAACCCGTTCGATTGGCGCGGCGCGCCAGCATGTCGCGGCATTCGGTGAAGTCGATGCGCGATTTGTTCCAACGCGAACCAAATCACAGGATTTCGTCGTTGTGCTCGCTGGCGTTTATCCTGCGCGTGCCGATGCTGAACGGGCGCTTGCCAAACTGCCTGAGGCGCTTCGTGGGCAAGGTTACTGGATAAGGTCAGTCGAGTCGGTGCGCCAGTCGTTGCGAGACTAGCCTGTCTACAGGCGCTCAAGATTCGCGCTCAAGTCGCATCATAGTCGGTCGTTATTTTCTCTGTCCCCCCGGTTTTCCGGTATTTTCGTCGCGGTTATTGGTCACGCCTTTTTAACACCGCGGTTATCAGTGACATGCAGATTGGTTTCGCAGTACAGTCCTATCATCATGTGTATCCAGGCAGGCCTGGAGGCGCAGGTGTGCCTGCGGGTCAGTCAGCGCCGTTGCCGAGTCGGGTGGGCGAGACCGAGAGTAAGGTTTCGGCTGCCACCCCGAATTCCATCCCGCTCGCTACATCTGTCCCGGCGGTTGAGTCGGGCGCTGCCATTGGCAAAATGACGGCCTTGAATCAGGCCGCCGGGCGTCTGATCCCTCAAGATGCGCAATGGTCGCGGGATTCGCCTGCCAACAGCGAGGCGGCCAACGCGAGTTCGGCTGAGCCCCGGGTCGCTGGTTCTCAAGCGGCGGACGAGGACAAGCAAGGGGAGGAAGAACAGACAGAATCCGGCGATGAGACGAAATCGCAGGAACTCACGCCCGATGAAGAGGTCGTGGTCAGCGGACTGCGCCAGCGCGATATGGAAGTGCGCGCGCATGAGCAGGCGCATGCGGCTGCGGGTGGTAGTTATGTGACCAAGGCGCCGAGTTACGACTACCAAACCGGACCTGACGGCAATCGCTATGCGGTCGGCGGCGAGGTATCAATCGATACCTCACCCGTTCCAAACGATCCCGCGGCCACCATGGAGAAAGCGCGGGTTATCCTGCGTGCGGCACTTGCGCCGGCGGAACCATCGTCCCAGGATTATCGAGTCGCCGCGCAAGCGCGGAGCATGGAGGCTCAGGCGCATGGCGAGATGCTGGAGGAGAATCTGCGCGAAATGTCCGGGTCGCTTGAGCAATCCGAAGAAAAGGAGGATGAAGAGCCGGCTCTGGGCGATACCGCCGATGCCAGTGCTCGCCTGCGGCAACGCTTTGCTGGATTTTTTGCCGCGCCGGCGAGCCATGGACTCAGTCAATTTGCTTGAGGCGCTTACTCACTAGATGGAGGCTGACCCAAGGCAAGATCTTGCGTGCCCTGGGCCGCCCCCCGTGAGAGATCGCTTTCATTACCGAAGTGTTTGGGACTATGAAAGTAAGTCACATCGTTGGCTGCCGTATTTAAGCGGTTACGTTGACATTACCGCCAACATTGTCCGGCAACGCGGAAGGCTGTGGACTTTCGGCGACACTTTTGATCAAGGCAGTAGCGCTCTCAACCTGAGCATCCAGGGCTTTATTGAGCACGGAGATGCCGACAGCATCCTTAATCTGGGCGTTGTTGGCGTTTGTCGCTAGGTTTGCGACCCCTGATACGGAAGACATATCCATTGGTGGCTCCTGTTGGCTTAGGCGAACCTGGCGGTCCGATCCCTTACTGTATCGGCTGCGGTGCTTCAAGTTTTAACCCGATATGTCGTTATTCGGATTAAGAAGACCGCGAGGAACTGATCCATGATGCTGCAACAAGCCGTTAGGCAACTCATCTTCTCACCGCCGCATGCCACGGTAAGCGCTGCTAGGTCGCCGGCGCTCGCGGCTGGTTTTCTGCCGGCATTTCGCCATGAAGTCGACGGTCAGGTGCGACTGTGCTTGACGGATGACGGTCGACTGGCAAGCGTGCACTTGCTCGATTCGCTGCCAACTGACTGGGTGGCCGAGCGAGACGATGATGGGCGTCCCATGGCCCTGGTTGACCAAGTCTCGGCTGGTTATCTGCGCGGCGATCAGTTCTGGAGTCTCGGCGATTTGCGCCGCCCTCGGCTGGACAGCTAAGCTTTTTTCCCTCCTTACAATCCATTATCCGCCGTCTTTTTTAAGTCCTGCTAATTTTTGGCTTGTTTTATCTCCTCGCAGCGTCGTTCTTGCTAGACTATAAGCCTTGAGGCTTTGCTTGATTGCTGGGAAAGAATCGATGTCCGAGGGCATTACGCCATCTGCCGTGCTTGCGCAGATGGAAATCACCAAGAGCTTGTCCGACCAAGCGCGCACTGAACTGGCGTCGCATGCAAAACTGGTGCGTGTAGACCAGGGCAAACGCTTGGCGCGACGCCAGATTGGCAACCAACGGTTGTTCCTGGTCGATGGCAATGTGGTTCGCGCCTGCAATGGGCTTGAGCGCGAGCTCGATAGTTGTCTCGGCCTGAGTGACCCGGTGGAGCTTTTCGATGAGACGGGTTCCGAGGACGATACGATCGTGACTCAGGCCCGGTGCCTTCTGCTTGGAGTGCCTGCCTCTCTGCTCCCAAAAGCTGGCGGCGCTATCACGCAGGTCGATGAACTGGATCTTGACGACGCTGAAGGGGGCTTTCTCGCCAAACTCTACGAGCAGATCAACTCGAATCGCTTGGAGTTGCCTGCGCGGCCAGAGGTTGCCTTGCGTATACAGAGCCTCACGGCTGATCCGGATGTTGGCGTTTCTGAGCTCACAGAGCTGATACAAAACGACGCAACCCTTGCTGGTGCGTTGATATTTGCGACCAATAGCCCCCGTTTTCGTGCCGCGAAGGAAATTACCTCTGTCCGGGACGCCGTTGTACGGCTCGGTTTTTCAAATACCCGAATGCTGGCAACGAATCTGGCTTTGCGCCAGGTCTTTAAGGCGAAGCATCAAGTGGCTCGGGAGGCGATCGCCGAGGTTTGGGAAGACAGTGTCTTGCGTTCGGCCTATTGTTCACTCTTGTCGCAGAAGTTGCAGTTGCTCAATCCGGATCGCGCATTGTTGGCCGGATTGCTCTCGAGCGTTGGCGCCGTGCCCATCATCCAGTTTTTTGATCAGGGCGGCAGCGCAACCGGGGAGCGCAAAGAGCTTGATGACCTGCTGCAAAAACTTCTGAGCGTGACCGGTGTTCTTGTCATTAATTACTGGGAGCTGGGTTCGGATCTGGTGACCGTTGCTGAGCATGGTGCGAGCTGGAGCTATCAGGCACCGGAGCCGGACTATGCTTGCCTGAATATCGTCGCCCGTTGGGCGGCCCTGGCGCATCACGGCCGGCCTCGTCCGCCAGCGGCTGAAATACCGGCTTTCGAGACGCTGCAGCTGCAGATTCCAGGCGACGACGGAGCTTTGGTCGAGCTTGCGGGCAGTGAGGCCGCGCTTGAGCGTTTGCAGAGTATGTTCGCGTCCTGATGAAGGGGCATTCAGTCGTCGCCGGGAGTCGGGTTAGATGCGTCGTTGATCCTCTGCCTGTCAATGCGTTGAATTGCGCTTGCGGTTTGTCTGAACAGAGCTAAAGCCAATACATTGATCATCGTGATCGGTGAGAGTCGCAAATCCTTGCGCGCTATGGGAGATTCTGATCTTGGCATCCATGACGATTGAATCGCTCGTTAAATCCACCGGCAAGCTGCTGGCGATACCACGAGTGGTGGGCGAGGTCATGCGTCTGCTCGATAATCCGGACAGCGCACAGGCGCGGATCGCCAAGACGCTGGCGCAGGATCCTGCGTTGGTGGCCATGCTGCTGCGTCTCGCCAACAGTGCTGCTTTTTCGCCCAGTCGCACGGTGGACTCGGTGGATCGAGCGCTGGCGTTACTCGGGCGCGAACAGGTGCGGCGTTTGGTCATCACCGGCGCTGTGACCGGGGCGGCTGATCGCCTGCCGGAGCAGCATCTGTTGCCGCTGGAGTTTTTCTGGCGTCATTCCGCTTACTGCGCGGTCATCGCGCGCATGCTGGCGGAGGACTCCCATCGTGCGCTTGAGGGGGTCGTTTTTCTTGGTGGCTTGCTGCACGATCTGGGGCAGCTGGTTCTGTTTTCCCAGGTACCGGAAGAAACCCAACGCGCTTTTTTGAACAGTCTGAGCGCACCTCGATCAATTAGCCCCCAGACTGCCGAGCATGATCAGCTCGGGTTCGATCACGCTGAACTTGGCGGCGCTTTGGCGGAACATTGGGGGCTGCCGCCGATTTTGTGCGATATTTTGCATTTTCACCATGATCCAGCGGCAGCGCCCGAGGACTCCCGCAAAGCGGTGGCCTTTGTTCATATCGCCAACACGGGTGCCCATCTGGCGGAATTGGATTCGCGTGATTGGGATGATGCTCCCCCGGTTGATCCGACTGTCTGGCCGCTGCTAGGTCTCTGCGCCGATGCTCTACTGCCGGTGATTGAGCAGGCGCAGTACCAAGTGATCTCGGTTGAGGCACTGCATGATCCAGCGCTGAGCGCAGGGTGATGCTCCCATAACGGCGTGCTTGGCAATAAGCTGTCAAAGATTTGACGCTGATTGCCTGGCTTGCCGATTGGTCTCATTGAATAACAGGCCCTTCACTGGTTGCGGTGACCTTGTCCAGCGGCCGTCCCGCCAATAGACTGGCCTCGAAGTTAGTCAGCACGCTGAATTCAACCCGGCGCGAGGCATCGGCATCTTCCGCGCCTTGGGCATCGCGGACTAGCCGCGAGGATGACAGACCCACCGCCGCGACCCGGGTGCGAAACCACCCGGCCTTCTCCACCGCATCAAGCCCATAGGCATAGCGCAGTACCTCCTGGGTGCGCTGCTGGCTTAATTCCATATTGGCAAAGTAGGCATCAAGCGGGCTGCTTTCCGGTCCCCATTCGCTGGAGGTGTGCCCCTCAATGCGAATTTCACGAATCACCTGGCGGAAGGGGTCAAGCTGGCGCACGTAGCGCGGGAAGAAGTCGCGCAAAATGGTCTCAAACTCGGGTTTAATGCGCGCGGAGTTGCGGTCAAAGAGCACCTCGGGCTCGCGAAAGCGCAGTGTCAGGGTTGGACGGTGCAGTTCAGCATTCCAGCGCGGTAGGTCGGCGCGGAATTCCTCCTCTAGCGCCAGATAAATCGCTTGGCGAAGCTCTGCGGCGGTCACTCGTACCTCGGTCTCCACCTGATGACTACGCTCGAGCTGGACCATGTGTAACAGTGCCAGGAACAAAAAGATCATCATCAGCGAGGCCATCAGGTCCGAGACGACCAGCCAGTGACTCTCGCCGTCGGGTTCCACCGCCATTGCGGTGCGATTGGAAAGGCTGCTGAGGCTCATTGTTTTTCACCCAGTGGAATACCCTGGAAGCCAGGATTGTTGTGGCGGCCGGGGCGATGCGCCGGAGGTGGATCGAAGTAGGCGTGCCCGGCGTTCTGCGCGGCGAGTACAGCGGTTTCGATGCTCTCAAGCATGGCTGTGAGCCGTTTGTCCATGGCCGGGAAGGCGTCCTTGGCTTTGTCGCGCAATTCCGCGATGGCGCCGAGCAGGGCTTCAAGCTCCATGGTTTCGCGTCTCAGGCTGGACAGAGTGCTTTGCTGGTCGGCGACATGCTGCGAGATCTGCAGTGCCTGTTGGGTGAGCAATTGCAGGCTGGCCTCGGATTTGGCCACGCCGGCAGTGGCGCGATCCAGCTGACCACCGAGGCTTTCCATCTGTTGGCGATACTGATCCTGCCATTGCAAGAGTTTGCCCACGGCTCCATCGAGGCGACGGAAGTTCTCGCCAAATTGCACACCAAGCTTGTCGTTGAAGTCGCGAATGACCTCCTCGAGTGCGGCGACCAGTTGGCGCGAGCCCAGTTCGCTCAACTGCGCGGCAAAATTGTCCATGCCCTCAATCAGGCGCAGGTGATGGGTCTCCAGGGTCTGGTTAAGGCGCTGATCCAAGCCTTGCAGTCCGTGATTGATCGCCTGAGTGGCGGCCAGTTGCGCCTCGGCCAGTTCAAGCTGGCGCCGGTCGAGGTTCTGCCCGGGCTGTACCTGTGCGCCACTAGCCCTGGTGACGGACCCGGCGCTCAGCACCAGCACCAAGCGCAGCACGGCGCTCAGCGCAATGCCAATAATACTGGTGATGAAGGCGAGCTTGAGTCCCTCGAGCAGGGTCGGAATGCTGTATTCCACCTGACTGACATCGAACTGCAGCAACCCGATGGCAATGCCAAGAAAGGTGCCAAGGATGCCGAGCGTGGTCAGCAGTGTTGGCATGCTGAGCGCGAAGGCGCTAGCATGGCCGCGCGCCGTGGCGACCAGTGCAGCGGCAAACATCGCTAACAGCAGGAGTGTGAAGATGCCGATCACCACGATGGGATCGAGCTGATTGAGGGTGGTGATTAGACCAAGGGCGATGGAATCAAACATAATAAACCCGCTCTGGTGCCAGTGAGATGCAGCGAAAAGACCAGGCCTCTGCAGAACTCGCGCTTGGGGTTGTGCCTGTGGTCTCGCGCCTTCTAGTCGATGCCAAGCAGCTTCAGTGCCAAAAAAGAAAAGATACTTTTTAACAGAGGGATGGAGGGGTTTGTTGGTGCTGATCGCAGCGCCGGATGCGCGCCTGCGCCGGAGACTGTCGAGACCTTGACGTTCTTTGCTCCGCGACTGCCTTCCAACCGCCTGTCTCGACGCCAAGCGCTTGAAGCGACAAGGTGTTGGCAATCCGTCTAATGATGAACAAACGGCTCTGGGCTATAATTGAAGTAACAGACCGTCGCAAGCATGGGAGGGCCTCAAGATGATAGAAGCGCCCATTTATCTACCCTTGGCTCCAACCGGGCGCCCAACCGGCTCCGAACGCCTCGGGCTCGGCCAGGTTGCCGTGCGCCCAGAAACCGCCCGCGCCCTCAATGCTCCTGAGGAGGGCAGCGCAAAGGCGCCCTTCTCTGAGCGACAGGCTGCCATCGACTCAAACGCCGCTCAGCAGCAGCCAGGTAACCTCCTGCAGGCCGCGCAAGCGAACCGAAGTTTTGTCGAACTTGGCGCCCGCGCTCGGGTCGCTGCCAGTCGTGAATTTGGCGGTGACTCAGGCGACGAATCAGACCAATCCCTCAATTTCTCCGCAGTCGGTCGCGGCGATGAAGAGATGGCCGCTGCCAGCAGTGCAATGCGCCACTGCGTCGAGGTGGCCGTTCGGCTTGCGCTTCAGTCTGAAGAACCCCACCGGCAATTCAATATCCTGGTCTGATCGCCAAGGTCAGTCCGAATCGGACGCCAGCTTGGCCGAGCGGCAGCTTTTAAACGAGAGTTTTTTGTCGGAATTCGCTCGTCAGAGCGCGCACGGAATTGAAACTCCCCGTCCTCGTGCGCGAGATTCGGTCGAGGAGTCTCCTCGATCTTTTCTCTTTACTGCGCTGCATCATGCGATAATTTGTGCTCTGACTTGCGGTTTAGCAAAGGGGGATGCGTGGAGCAGCGGACTCTCGAGCTGGAATTTCGAACCCGGCGTAGCGCGATCGGGCGCGTTGTCCTGACACCCGTGAATGACTGTGTGATCGGTTGCGGACAAGACGCGAGTCTGCGGCTGTTCGACGACTCGGTTGCCGAACGGCATGCCCGCCTGTCTTGGTGCGACCAGGGCCTTTTCGTTGAGCCCCTTCAGGGCGCTCCCGTGCGGATCAACGGTGATGCAATCACCACGGCGGTCCCCGTTGGGCATGGCGATTGGCTGATGCTGGGTGCGATCTCCGTGCAAATTGCCTGTCCAGCTGTCATGGCTGGTTCGGCCCCCTCTGCAAATCACGGTGTATCCTCCCCGGCGGCCGAATCGACGGAGATTATCGTCGGTCGCTCGCCTGATTGCGGGTTTGCAATTGATTCACCGGCAATTTCCCGACGTCATGCACGGATTTCCATCCGTGACGGGCGGGTCTGGATCGAGGATCTGAAAAGCACCAACGGCACCTCCATCAACGGCCATCGAATAAAAAAATCGGTGGCGCTGCGACCAGGAGATCGTGTTGGTTTTGGTAGCCTAGTGTTTCTGTTTACCGGTGAGGCGCTGGACCCTTGCGAGGAAGGTCATCGCATCCGTGTAGAGGTGGCGGGTCTGACGCGCGAGGTCAAGGACCGCAAGACTGGACAGCCGCGCCGACTGCTCGATAATATCAATTTGTGCATCGAGCCAGGCGAGTTTGTGGTCATTTTTGGTACCAGCGGATCGGGAAAATCAACTCTGCTGGACGCGCTCAATGGCCGAAGACCCGCGACATCGGGCACCGTGACCTACAACGGCATCAATCTTTACTCCGCCTTCGATCTTTTTCGCTCTGGCATTGGCTACGTGCCTCAGCAGGATATTGTCCACCGCAAAATCAAGGTCAATTCCGCACTTCGTTATACCGCGCGGCTGCGGTTGCCCTTGGATACCAGCCGGGCGGAGATCGACCAAAATATCGAACGCGTTCTTGACCGGGTTGGGTTGCTTGAAAAGGCCGAGCTTTCGGTGGATACGCCTGAACCTCTGAGCGGTGGGCAATTAAAGCGGGTGAGTTTGGCCGTCGAGCTGGTCGCCAACCCCAATATCCTGTTCTTGGACGAGGTGACCAGCGGGCTCGATGCCGGAACGGACAAGCGGATGATGCGTTTGTTCGAGGGGCTTGCCGAAGATAATAAGACCGTGGTGTGCGTCACACACTCGCTGGAGAACATTGATGCCTGTCATCTGGTCGCGCTGCTGCATGCGGGCTGCCTTGTGTACTATGGCCCCCCCGATCAAGCCGCCGCCTATTTTGGGGTTGAGCGCCTGTCGGATGTGTATGAGCGACTTGAGAATGAAGATGCCAAGACCTGGGAGGCTCGTTTTCGTCAATCTTCCCAATACCGGGACTATGTCGCCAGTCGACAGACGTTGTCCGATGCGGATCAGTCGCCGGCCAACCCAAATCAACGGCCCGCGCGTCAGCATGCCGGTCCGCGCGGATGGTTTGGGTTGCGCCAGGCTGTCACTCTGACGCGTCGCTACGTCGATTTGCTTTTGTCGGATCGACTCAATCTGGCTGTCCTGCTGCTGCAGGCGCCGCTGATTGCGCTGGTTGTCGGAGCGGTTTTCACCACCGAGGGCAGTCTCGCGGAACGCGCCGCGGCCGAGAGCCAGATTGCTTTCGTGCTGGTACTCTCGGCGATCTGGTTTGGCTGTATCAACTCGGCGCGCGAGATCGTCAAAGAGTTGCCCGTTTATTTGCGCGAGCGCTCGGTCACGGTGCAAATCCCCGCCTATCTGATGAGCAAGCTGTTGCCGCTCGCGCTGCTTTGCCTGCTGCAATGCGCGAGTTTTCTGGCGATTGTCACCGCGATGATCGATTTTCCGGGCGCATTCCTTGATCGTCTGGCCGTGCTTTTCCTGGCTGGGCTTGGTGCCAGCGCCATGGGCTTGGCCGTGAGCGCCTTGGTCAATAGCAACGACAAGGCGATCGCGGCGTTGCCGTTGCTGCTGATCCCTCAATTTATTTTGTCGAATTCGGTGGTTGATCTCTCCGGTGTCACAGAGACCTTTGCCCAGATCGGCGTCATTGCCTACTGGGCTTTGGACGCAATGCGAGCTACCCTAAGCCCTGAGTTGCTTGATTTGTCTGGTCAGAATGGCAAGCCAGTGATTGCTTTGGTCGCGGATTGGGCGTCGGGTCTGCAGGCGCTTGGCGCGCAAACGGTGGGCTTTTTGCTGCTGACTGTTTTTGCTTTGAAGTTGAAGGATCGTAAGCTTTAGCGGGCGCGGATCCTTCCCGCTTTGTATCCCTTAACCATGACTTCAATCGTGATGCAATTGCAAATGTTTTCCAGTAGGTGTTCCAACAGGTGTTCCAACAGGCGATGATCGGAGGTATCAAGTGAAATCTGTCTCTTTGGCTTTTTTACCTGGACGCACGTCGCATCTGGGGCTGGCGTTTGTCTTGCTGTTTATGTGGATGTTTTTGGGGGCAGGCTTTGTCCATGCCCAAGGGTTGGGCTATGGCTTTGCGGCACCGGGAGGTTATGGGCTGAAAATATATCGCACCGACTACACGCTCTACCCATTTGTACAAGTTTATCTGCGCACCTTCGATTCCCAGATGCAGCCGCTGGTTAATCTGAATGAACGCAACATCGGTCTCATGGTCAAGGGGCGCACCTATGACCCGATGAAGCGCCAGTATGGCATTCAATCCATTCGCCAGCGCGAAGAAGCGACTCGCAGCATTTTGATTATCGATGCGAGCGGGTCCATGGCGGATGATCCCTTCGAGGAAACGCTCCGCGCGGCGATTCGCTTCATTGAGAGCAAGCGCCCCCAGGATGAAGTTGCCGTGCTGGCTGTGCGCGACACCAAGGAAGGCTATGAGGTGATCTCGCAGTTTGAGCGAGACGAACGGGCACTTGCGCGGCGCATTGCCGATATTCGTGCCGATGGTATGCAGACCCGGATCTACGATAGTGTGGGTGCCGCCCTGCAGATGTGTGGTATGGCCTCGCAGGGCACTGAGGTCGGTTCTGGCAGTTATGTTGTGTCATGCTCCATCCTTGTGTTTTCCGATGGCAAGGATGAGGGAAGCTCGATCACGCGCGACGAACTGATGACACGCATTTCCAGCTTGCCAATTCCCGTGCCCATTTATTCCCTGGCCTATTCTCAGGTCGAGCCAACTTATTTCAAGAACCTTGAGGCGCTGTCAAAGAACTCCTTTGGTATTTACTACCTGGTCGATGAAACCGGCAATCGCATGCAGCGGGTGGTCGAGGAGATTCAAAACATCCTACAGAGCGATTATGTGTTGACTTTTCGCTCCTATGTGCCAGTGGATGGTGAAGCGCACAACTTGAAAGTCGGCGTGGAGTATCCGAGTGGCAGTGGAAAGTACGTCTATGACGACACCACTTTCGAGGCTATTCAGCCGCCTCCCATTCCAGCGATCGATGCAGCCATATCGAGCTTGAGCCAGAAAATTCCGGCGTTGCCTGATGGAAATCCCTACTGGGAAAGACCTTCAGCGCCGGTTGCATCAGGCGAATGATCGCAGGGGCAGATCGATCCTAAAGAACCTGCGAAAGATGTAACACTTCGTCCGGATTAGGCGAATGGTGGCGGGTACCTTGTTATCCGCCATTTTCATCGAGCAAGTGCGAGTTTCTTTTAGCGCGCAACACTAATTGGAGTGATCTTGGGTCTAGGAGTGATCTTGGGTCCGTTGCACGTTGATTGGATGCTTGAGTTGGAAGCGCTGCAACCGTTTTCGAACAAGTATACAACCGAGTCGTTCGGTGCCAACTGATTCCTTCCTGCCATGAGTAATTTACCGAACAATAATACAAGCGCACTGGTTTCGTCGTTCGGTAATCTTATTTCTGCGTTTAGGCGATATGGTCATGGAGAGCCTTTGTCAGGAACTGGTTATTGAGCTCTTGAATTATCGCATTGTCCCATTCTCAGATACTAAAGAAACATCAGACCCGAAGCTGAGTGCATTATGCTTTCAAATACTTGCTATTCGCTTCTTCTTATTGAGGGCAAGGAAGATGAATTTCTTCGTTTCAGGGCGCTGCTCGCGGATAGACCAGGGAAGGAGTATCGCCTGCGACGGGTTCGCACGGTCGAGAGCGCTGAAACCCTGATCCTGGAGTCCGGGCCGCATAGCTTCGATCTCTGTCTGCTTGCGGATGATGCTGGTGATGATGACAATCTTGAATTTATTTCAGCCCATAGCATGGACTCTGAGTTTCCGCCCATGGCGTTGTTGACTCGTCAGACCAACCCAGATCTTGAGCAGTTGGCACTGGATGCCGGTGCGATGGATTGTCTGCAAACCTCTGAGTTGAGCCCTGCTTTGGTCGAGCGATCGATTCGCTATTGTATTGCGCAGCATTCAGCCAAACTGGAATTGGTTAAATTAGCCACGACAGATCCCCTGACCGGGATTTTGAATCGCCGAACCCTATACGATCTTGGCGATAAAGAGTTTGATCGCGCCACCCGTTATGGCCACCCGCTAAGTTTGGTGCTGATTGGTGTGGATCATTTCAGGGATGTGAATGATACCTTTGGCTATCAGGTTGGCGACAAGGTGCTTAACTCTGTCGTGTCAACTGTCCTGGCGGCGATCCGAGAGACGGATATCTTTGGCCGCTTTGGCGGGAGCGAGTTTCTGTTGATTCTTCCGCACACCGATTTAAAGGGCGCCTCCCTGCTTGCCGAGCGCCTTGGCATCGATATTCAAGGCCAGCCAGTCATTCACGACGGTGCTGTGATCGACATCTCCCTCAGTTGTGGCGTGTGTGCATTGTCAGATCAAGTCGAGTTTTTTGACGAACTCATTGTTGCTGCTGACCGCGCACTGTATCGGCAAGAGCCCGGGGTTTCATAGCACGGCTCGGATTGGCTGTGACTCTAGGCTCGGGGGTCCGAGTGAGGGCGTGCGCGGTCAAGGTGGACATTGCACGGTGGCTGCAATCGGAAAAACCGTGTATAAGCCTGTTGCCGGAATCATCCAATACCACACTTCATCACGGGAGATCGCCAGCATGGCCAATTTTGCTGATTTGCTTGGATCCGTCATTCAGAACAACCTTGGCCCATCGGGGCAGCAGCGTATCGGCAATGCGTTGCAGGATTTGCAGGCTAGCCTGGGGCAACTGAGCGGTGGTGGCGCGGCTGGTGCTGGCATGGGCGGCGTGCTCGGCAGCCTGCTCGGCGCGGCTGGCAATTCGCTGGCGGGTGCGTCGCAAAATCCGCTTCAGGCCGGTGGCCTTGGCGCCGTGCTGGGGTCCTTGGTCGGTGGCGGCGGGCAGTCCGTCAAAGGCGCGCTCTCGGGCGGGGCTTTGGCCATGATCGCGGGCGTGGCCTACAAGGCGCTGATGAATGCCAACCAGGGCGGGGGGGCGCAAGCGCCTTTCAGCGGCGGCAATCTGCCCTTGGGGTTACTGCCACCGCAAACGCCGGCCGAGGAGCAGGTGGTGGAGCAGAAAACCCAGTTGATTATCAAGGGCATGATGAACATCGCCAAGTCAGATGGAGAGATCAGCGGCGGGGAGATTCAGCGCATTCTGGGTAAGGCGCAAGAGTCTGGCCTGGGTTCGGAAGAACAGGCGTGGATGATGGCGGAGATGAGCAAGCCGCTGAATCTCGATGCCTTTGTTGCCGAGATCCCCAATCAGGAGGTGGCCGCCGAGATCTATGCCGCCTCCCTGCTCGCGGTCGAGGTCGATACCGACGAGGAACGTGAATACCTGCGTCAGTTTGCCGACAAGACCGAACTGCAGCCGAGCGTGGTACAGATGATTCACCAGACCCTGGGAATGCCCGCTGTTTAAACCAAGGTCGCTAGAGATCCGGTGCGCTCTTCGCTTAGCACCTGGCTTAGCACTTGGCTTAGCACTTGGCTTAGCACTTGGCTGGCAGGGGAGCACAGTCGAAATAGCTGGCGACGGCCTCGGGTTTGGTGTTTGGCAGATAAGGGATGCAGCCAAGGCAGGGGGCCGTGATGCGGGATTTTAGCGTGGCGATGTTGGCCTCGACGGCCAACATCTCGGGCTCGGTCTGGGTGCCGACCCAGCCAGCGAGAGTGCAGCCGTCGGCGGCGATGGCGGCGGCGCTCAGCAGGGCATGATTCAGGCAGCCGAGCCGCAGGCCGACGACCAGCACCACGGGCAGGGGCTTGGTGTCGCCAAGCAATACGGGTAGATCACGCACCATGAGCTGCTTGCCAAGGGGGACATGCCAGCCACCGACGCCCTCGACCACCAGCCAGTCGGCCTGCGTGCTCAGCCAGCGGTAAGCGGACAGAATGCGCTTGGTGTCAATGGGCTGTCCGCTTTGTTCCGCCGCCAGATGGGGGGCGATGGCGGGGGCGTAAGCGATGGGGTTGACCTGGTCGTAGGGCATTTGCTGGCTGCCAGCGGCCTGCAGGGCAAGGGCGTCGGCGTTGCGCAGGCCATCTTTGGTGGGGGTACAGCCGGAGGCAATGGGCTTCATCCCCAGGGCGCTGTGGCCTTGGCTTTGGAGGGCGCGCAAGAGTCCGGCAGCGATCAGTGTTTTGCCAGCGCCGGTGTCCGTGCCGGTGATGAAAAGGCCTTTGCTCATCCGCGTAAGGTTATCCAGAAAGGGAGCGGCGCTGGATGGCGCTGACGGGGATGGCGATGCCCTGATCCGTCACCCGCTGCGCGGGCGCTTTCTCTGCTGCCATCCATGCTTGCCCATAGACGACCTCCCAGGTGGAGGGCAGGCGATCATCCTGGCGCAGCCGCTCATAGGCGGCGGTCATCCGGCGCAGGCGTTCGCGACTGGTGAGCCCGCGTTGGCGGCCCCGCAGCCGGTTTTGGGTGCCGAGGGATTTCATGTCAGCCATCAGGTCGGTGACAGTTGCGTAGGTCAGGGTCAAGTGCTCGCAGTCCATGACCGGATCGGCAAAGCGTGCGCGCACCAGCATGTCGCCAATGTCGTGCATATCAATAAAGGTTGATACATGCGCGCCGCCGTCGGCCTCGGCCCAGGCGCGGCGCAGTTCGATCAGGGTGTCCGGGCCGAAGGTGGTGAACATCAGCAGCCCCTTTGGTCGTAACACCCGGTAAAGCTCGGCGAAGCAGCCGCTGAGGTCGTTTGACCACTGCAGGGTGGCGTTGGAGAAGACCAGATCGACGGAATTGTCCGCCAGCGGCAAGCGGTCGATGTCACCACAGAGGGTGCGTGGGCGGTTGCGCCAGTGGCCACGGCGACGCGCGCGTGCGAGCATGCCAGTGGCAAAGTCCAGGCCGATGACCCGGGCGTTGCGATAGCGGCGGCAGAGATCATCGAGTGCCAGGCCAGTGCCGCAACCAAGGTCCAGCACGGTGGCGGGTTGCAGGCGCACATAGTCCAGGCGTTCGAGCAGGCGTTCGCCAATTTCGCGCTGAAGCACTGCGGCGGCCTCATAGGTAGCCGCCGCGCGCTCGAAGGAGCGGCGCGCGGCGGTTTTGTCGATCTGATTGCCCGAGTGCGCGGGGAGCCGCGGACTGGGTGGCAGGCTCAAGTGGCCACCTCGGCAAGAAAGGCATGGATCAGATCGCTCAAGCGTTGGGCATGGGACAGGAAAGGCGCATGACCGGCACCGGGCAGACATGCGACGCGCGCTTGCGGATGCAGGATGGCGATGCGCTCGGCCACGGCGGCTGGTACCAGGGTGTCGCGCTCGCCAAAGAGCCACAGCGTGGGTTGGCGGATGTCTGGCAGCGGGCCACGCAGATCCTCGTCTCGCAGCAACTCGAGCCCGATGCGCAGTGCCTCGGGCTTGGCGTCAGGCGCACTGTTGAGCGCCTGGCGGAGTTGCTTGAGCAGTCTTGGCGCCTCCTCGCTGCCGCGTACCTGCAGCGTCAGAAAGCGCTGCAGGGTGGCCTTTGTGTCTTCGAGCAGAGCGGCGTGAAACTGTGCCAGCGTTTCCTCCGGCATGGCGACCCGCCAGTCGATGGCGCGGGTAAAGCGTGGGCTGGTGGCAATGAGAATCAAGGCACGGACTCGCTTGGGTGCCTGGCGCGCAGCCTGGAGTGCGATCAGGCCGCCAAGCGACCAACCTAGCCATACCGCCTGCTCGGGCGCTTGGGCGAGACAGGCATCGGCCCAGTCGGGCAGGGCACTCCAGTCGGTCTGCCAGTCGGCACCGGCATGGCCGGGCAGAGCCAGAGGGATGCGTTCGCGTCCAGCGGCCAGGCGATCGGGCAGGCTGGACCAGATGGCCGGGTTCATGCCCCAGCCGTGCAATAAAACCAGGGGATCAGGATGCATCTGCCCGGTGCTCCTTGTTTGGGTGATCAGTGTTCGGTAGTGCCGCCAGTGCCTCGAGCAGGCGCTCGACATCGGCGATCTGGTGACTGGCCGAGAAACTGATGCGCAGTCGGGCGTGGCCTTGCGGGACCGTTGGTGGGCGAATGGCCGGCACCAGCAGTCCGCGCGCCTCGAGCCGGTGGCTCCAGTCGAGCGCGCGCGCGGAGGCGCCGGCCAGGAGGGGTTGAATGGGCGTGACCGAGGGCATCAGCGGCAGACCAAGTTCGGCCGCGCCCTGACGGAAATGATGGACCAACCGGGCGAGATGTTCGCGCCGCCAGGGCTCGGCTTGCATCACTGACAGGGATGTCAGGCTAGCCGCCGCCACGGCGGGTGGAAGGGCGGTGGTGTAGATGTAGCTGCGCGCGCGCTGAATCAGGGTCTCGATCAGCGCTTCACTGCCGGCGACAAAGGCGCCAAAGGTACCAAAGGCCTTGCCCAGGGTGCCAATTAGAATAGGCACCTGTTGTTGCTCAAATGGGTCTTGCAACTCGGGTGTGGAGCGGGCACGAGCGGAGAAGCCAGCCAGTGTGCCGCGTCCATCCGGTCCGATCACACCCAGGCCATGCGCATCGTCGATTAGCAACCAGGCGCCGGCCTGTTGTGCCGCTTGCGCCAGCTCAGGCACGGGTGCCAGGTCGCCGTCCATGCTGAACACGCCGTCGCTCAGGATCATCGCGGTGGCTTTGTCGGTTCCGGTGCTGGCCAGCAGGCGCCGGAGATCGGCCGGGTCCGCATGGCGATAGCGGCGCATGCGCGCGCCACTCAAGCGCGCGCCGTCGATCAGCGAGGCATGATTGAGTCGGTCGCACAGAATCTGCTCGCCATGCCCGGCCAGGGCACTGATCACCCCCAGATTGGCCATGTAGCCGGTGGAGAACAAGAGCGCGCGCGGTCTTTGGGTGAAGTCGGCCAGGGCTTCCTCAAGCTGATGATGATAGCGGCTATGACCATTGATCAGATGCGAGGCACCACTGCCGACGCCGAAGTCGCTGGCCGCGCGCGTAAAGGTTTCGAAGACTCGCGCATCGTTGGCCAGGCCAAGGTAATCGTTGCCGCAGAAGGTCAGCAGGGTGCGCCCATCGACCTGCATCAGCGGTGCTTGGGGGCTCTCGCACAAGCGCCGGCGCCGATAGAGCTGGCGGTCGGCGAGTTCCGCAAGTTGCGAGCAGAGTACACGCTCACGATGAAAGGGCGCGGGTTCCGCGCTCGGTGGGACTGTCATTTGAAGCAGCCACCGGGCTGGTCGCGTCCTTCGGGCGGCATGGCCTCGAATGCGAGCCCCAGTCGCTCAAAAAGCGCCATATCCCGGTTGGTGCCGGCATTTTCGGTGGTCAGCAGGCGCTCGCCATAAAAAATGGAATTGGCGCCGGCCAGATAGCACAGGGCTTGGAGTTCGTCGCTCATGGTCGCGCGGCCGGCGGACAGGCGCACATAGGAGGCCGGCATCATGATGCGCGTTGCGGCCACGGTGCGGACAAACTCGAAGGGGTCCAGCTCGGGCGCGGGCGCCAGTGGCGTGCCCGCCACCTTGACCAACAGGTTGATGGGCACGGATTCCGGATGCGCCGGCAGATTGGCAAGCTGGCACAGCAGCGAGGCGCGGTCGGCGCGCGACTCACCCATGCCGAGAATGCCGCCGCTGCAGGTTTTGAGGCCGACCGCGCGGATATGCTCCAGGGTGTCGAGCCGTTCCTGATAGGTGCGGGTACTGATGACTTGCCCGTAAAATTCCGGCGAGGTGTCGAGATTATGGTTGTAATAATCCAGCCCGGCGTCCTTGAGTCGCTGTGCCTGGGCGAGACTCAGCATGCCGAGGGTGACGCAGGTCTCAAGTCCCAACCCATGCACGGCCGCGATCATGGCGATGACCTGCTCGAGATGGGTGTTGCTTGGATTGCGCCAGGCCGCTCCCATGCAGAAACGGGTGGCGCCGCTGGCTTTTGCCGCGCGCGCGGCCGCGACGACCTCATCGAGCGACAGCAGGCGCTCGCGTTCCAGGCCGGTATCATGTTGAGCGCTTTGGGAACAGTAGCCGCAGTCCTCCGGGCAGGCGCCGGTCTTGATGCTGAGCAGGGTGCTGACCTGCACTCGATTGGGGTCGAAATGCTGGCGATGGGCCTGCTGAGCGGCGAATATCAGATCATTGAAGGGCTGGCTTAGCAGGGTTTCCGCATCCTGCCGCGTCCAGTCATGGCGCAAGTCTGCAGGGTGCGAGTGGGGTGCGAGATCCAAAGGCATGGCGGGAAATTCCGTGAATAGGCGCCTAGAGCAGGCGGCGTGGGAAGGGCCGCGTCTCGCGGCACAGGCAGATAAGCTTAAGGCTATCGGCGACCCTGTCAACCATCATGCGTCTTGGTGGTTGACAGCGGCCCGGCGACGGGGGAAGACGTTGCTCCAATTGGCGCTGAATAGCGCCTATCCACCGACTTGCGTGCTCTGCGGTGCCGCGGGTTTTGGCGAATTGGATCTGTGCCTTGGGTGCCTGGCTGATCTGCCGGACATTGCGCCGAGTTGCGGCTGCTGCGCGCTGCCGCTCCCGGCCGGCGCGCCGGATGGTATGCGCTGTGGAGGCTGTCAGCGTCAGCCACCGGCCTACGACCGATGCATTGCACTGTTTCGCTATCAAGGCGCGGTGACGCGGCTGATCGGTGACTTCAAATTCCGCCAGCGGCTGCATCTCGGCCGGCTGTTCGGTCAACTTCTGGCCGAAGCGGCCCGCTGGCAGCCGGATGTGTCCCTGCCCGAGTTGCTGGTGCCGGTCCCCTTGCATCCCTCGCGGCTGCGTCAGCGCGGGTATAACCAATCGCTGGAAGTGGCGCGGGTTGCCAGTCATGAACTGGGTATTGATGTGGATGGTGGCAGGATCGAACGCGTGGTCGCGACGCCGCCGCAGCTCAGGCTCGCGCGGGCGGAACGTCAGAGCAATGTGCGTGACGCTTTTCGTGTGCGACAGCCGCTTTGCGCGCGCCATGTCGCCATTGTCGATGACGTGGTCACCACTGGCGCCACGGTCGGCGAGCTTGCGCGCGTGCTGCGTCAGGCAGGCGTCGAGCGCGTCGATGTTTGGGCGGTGGGGCGAACACCCTGACGAATTAGGCGAATCATTCGGCGGCCCGCTTGCGCAGGCCGAGCACATCCTGCATGTCAAACAGGCCTCGCTCGCGTTCGCTGATCCACAAGGCGGCTCGGGTGGCGCCGCGGGCGAAGGTCATGCGGCTGCTGGCTTTGTGGGTGATTTCGATGCGTTCGCCTTCGGTGGCGAACCAGACGCTGTGCTCGCCAACGACATCGCCAGCGCGGACGGTGGCAAAGCCGATGGTCTGACTGTCGCGCGCGCCGGTATGGCCTTCGCGGCCATAAACCGCGACTTCATCGAGATTTCTCCCCAAGGTGTTGGCGATGACCTCGCCCATGCGCAGGGCGGTGCCGGAGGGGGCGTCGACCTTGTGACGGTGATGGGCCTCGATGATTTCGATGTCGGCGTCAGATCCCATGACCTGGGCGGCGAGTTCCAGCAGCTTGAGCGACAGATTCACACCAACGCTCATGTTGGGGGCCACGACCAGGGCGATGTCGAGGCTGGCCTCGCTCAGGGTCTCGCGCTGATCCGCCGTCAGTCCGGTGGTGCCTATGACCATGCGGCAGCCGGCGTCGCGGCACAGTTCCAGATGGTGCATGGTGGCCTTGGGGGAGGTGAAGTCGATGAGCACGTCAAAATCAGCCAGAACTTCGTCCAGATCGGGGCGAATGGGCGCGCCGACCGGGCCGATGCCGGCGACCTCCCCGGCGTCGATGCCGATGAGGCCACTGCCGGCCAGTTCGGTGGCGGCGCCGACGCGCAGGCCCCGGGTGTCATGCACTGCCTGAATCAGGGTGCGCCCCATGCGCCCGCCAGCTCCGGCGACGGCCACGCGAATCTCGGTCATAAAGATGCTCCTGTGCCTGTCGCGGCAGGCGTGGGTGGATGGGTTTGGATCGGGGGATAATCTGACCCCAAGGCACGCCGGTGCGTCAAGTGCGGGGGCAATCAATCATCCGTGAGCAGATCGCCCAGTATCCGCTCGCCAAAATGAATGGGTAGCGAGAAATGCCCTTGATCGGGCAGGGTGGTCAGGGTGGCGCCGGGCAGATGGTCGCGATACCAACGCCCGTGCGCCGCGGGCACAGTGGCGTCGGCCGCGCCGTGCCAAATGCGGATGGGCGCCTGCGCCTGGATGGCGTCGAAGGGGATCCGCCAGTCATGGGTGTAGAGATGCAGATCGCGCCGGGCGCCGGGTGCGCCCAGGGCCATGGCATCGCCGATGGTGCTGTTGAGGATGGCTTGATTCTCGCCCTCGGCCAGGGCGATGAGGTCGTTGGGCGGGAGGTTAAGGGTGCGTACCCGCTCAACCAGCCCGGGCCAGCGCGCGAGCACCCAGGGCGTGGGGCCGCCATAGACTTGTTGCGCCAGCCAGGGCAAGCGCCTGGCCAGGGCGAGACTGGCGCGCGCCGGTGGATTCATGGCGGCCAGCACCTCGGGCCGGTACACCGGGCCGAGCGGGCAGGCCAGGACCAGGGCGCTGAGTCGCTCGGGCAGGCGCCAGGCGCAGGCAACCGCGTAGGGACCGCCGCCAGACAGGCCAAGCAGGGCGAATCGCTCCAGCTGCAAGTGATCGGCCAGTGTGGCGAGATCGGCCGGCCAGTCGCGCAGTTCCCGCCCCGGCAGGTCGTCCGAGCCGCCATAGCCGGGGCGGTCCGGCGCGATCAGGCGCAGGCCGAGCGCCAATGCTGGCTGATGCAACAGCGCGGCCTCGCGCCCGGAACTGGGGAAGCCATGACAGTAGACCACCGGGCGTCCGTCTGGCTGACCGAATTCGTGCCAGGCGATGCGCCGGCCATCCGCGCCGTGGCAGGAGAAGAGGCTAGTGGCAGGCATGGGCGGCCGCTCGGTCAAGTTCAATCAGTTCCAGGCGATGGTTGCCGCAGGGGTGCTCGTCCGAGGGGCCCTGGGTCAGCAACACCAGCCCATCGCGAATCCCCATGTCACGCAGCCAGGCGCGGACGAATTCGCCCCACTCGGCGCGATCCTCGCGCACGTCGATCGGCTGAATGCCGTAGGAGAATTCCAGCGCCTGGGAGGTGGCGGGCAGCGGACTCAGGGCCACAATCCAGTGTGGTAACCGAAAGCGGGCAATGTTGCGCGCGGTGTTGCCGCTGCGAGTGGGGGTGATGATGACCTGTGGCGCGCTGCGCTCGGCGGTGTGGTAGACGCTGCGAGCAATCAGATCGACCGCGCGCAGGCTGCCACCGCTGCCATAGGCACCCAAGGCCTGGGCCAGGGCGCGGTTGTCGCGCTCGGGCTCGGTGGCGGCGGCGATACCGGCCAGCATGGCGACGGATTCAACTGGGAAGCGACCCATGGCGGATTCGGCCGAGAGCATCACGCAATCGGTGCCGCCGAGGATGGCATTGGCCACGTCGGTGGCCTCGGCGCGGGTCGGACGGCGGAAGAGCACCATGGACTCGAGCATCTGGGTGGCGGTGATGACCGGTTTGGCGCGCATGTTGGCAATTTCGGTGATGCGCTTTTGCGCGACGGCGATGTTCTCGATGGGAATTTCCACGCCGAGATCGCCGCGTGCCACCATGATGCCGTCGCTGGCCTCGAGAATGGCTTCCAGCTTGTCCAGTGCGTCGGCGCGCTCGATCTTGGCGATGAGAAAGGGCTGATAGTTGAGTTCCGCCGCCGCCGCGCGCACCGCTTGCATATCCTCGGCGTTGGCCACGAAGGATTGGCTAATGGCATCCACGCCCTGCTCGGCGGCAAAGCGCAGCCAGTCGTGGTCCTCCTCGGTGAAGGCGCTGATGCCAAGGTCAATGCCGGGCAGGTTCAGCCCTTTGCGCGAGCGCAACTCGCCGCCGGCGCGGACGTTGCAGACCACCTCGGTTGCGCTGACCTCCACGACTTTGAGCAGAATGAAGCCGTCGTTCAAAAATAGCCGGTCGCCGGGTTTAACCGCCGCGGGTAAACCTTTGAAAGTAACGCTGGCGCGTTCGACGTTACCGAGAATGTCCTCGGTGGTCAGGGTAAAGAGGTTGTCGCGCACCAATTCAACCGGCTCCTCGGCCAGGTCGCCAATGCGCATCTTGGGTCCGGGTAGGTCGCCCATGATGGCCAGGCGTTGGCCGGTGTCTTGCGCCGCTTGGCGCAGGCGCCTAATGCGCTCGGCGTGGGATTGGGGGTCGCCGTGGGAGAAGTTGAGTCGAGCGATATTCATCCCGGCTTTTAGCATCTGGCACAGGATCACTGGTTGATCCGAAGCGGGGCCGATGGTGGCGACGATTTTGGTTTTGTGCGAACGAAACTGCATGAGGGGTGGCGTTCCAATGGAAGTGAAGCAAGGATTGGTAATAAGGACTGGGTATAAGGTCCGGATTTTGCGAGTGAGCTTTTCGGTGCTCCGGGGGATTATGGCTAGGCCTCTGTCATAGCATGCCATCCTGATGTGACCGATTCGTCAATAGGTCAGTTGGTTTTTGGCAGATTTCTCTTTGCACCCGCATGGTTTTCTAGTATCTTACGGCCGAAACGCCTGCCGCTAATTCGGTGACTGACTCTCCCGCCTAGTTGATTCTTCCCCTCCTGCTCGATGCGCTCCGCCTTGTGAGTTGTCAGCTTCCAGTGACCATTTGGGTGCAAACCCTGGGAGTGAAGTTGCTCGTAAGGCGTTCCGATCTCGCCCAGACCTGGTCGCTGCCGGCCCCGCGCCGTCATGTCGCCGGATCTTCGCCCGCTCGAACTGATCGCGGATTTTACACATCGAGTGCAGGGCGCAACAGGACCGGAGTTTTAAGCCCGATCAGTCTGGTGTTCAGGCTGGCGCGCGTATCTGCCAGCCTGATCTTCGTCCGGTGAGTGCATTGGCCGGGCGGAGGCGCCCGTTCCGCAATGCACATTTTTGATGAGAGAGACTGATGAATATTTACGTTGGCAACCTCGCCTATGGCGTGACCCAGGACGAACTGCGTGATGCCTTCGCCGCCTATGGCGATGTCGAAAGCGCGAATCTGATCACCGATAAATTTACCGGCCAGTCCAAAGGTTTTGGCTTCGTTGAGATGCCGAACAACTCCGAGGCGGATGCCGCGATCAAGGCCTTGAATGAGACCCCGCTGAAAGGTCGCCCGATTAGGGTCAATCAGGCCAAACCCCGTGCCGAGCGTGCGCCCCGGGGTGGTGGCGGTGGTGGTGGCCAGCGCTGGTGATTCCCGGCTAGCCTGCGCCTTGAACCTTGCCAGGCCTCGGATCAGGATGATCTGAGACTGGCGTTGGTCTTTGCGCCAAGGCTCGGGTATTTTCGCTCTAGCTTGCGAGATTCCCGCATCAAGTCCGCTTCCCCCAGCGCTCGATCCTCGATTGGGGCGGGTTCTTATCTTGGGCTGTTGCAGGGCGGCATGGAGAGCAAAAGGGCCATCCTTTCCACGCCGGAGGCAGGTTAGTTCACATTCCTATGCAACGCGAGTCACTACGGGCGGTTGTTGTTATCAGGTGAATTGGCTATCAGGTGATTCGGTTTGCTTTCGGTCAGCGCAACCGTGCTGTAGTAGGTTCTGGTCAGCAGTGAGTAGGCAAAGGCTCCCGCGAAGAACAGAATGCTGACGATGTCGAAAATGGACAGCAGGCCCGGCCTGTCCATGGTCTCCTTCATCGTGAGATTCATCATCAGGGCGATGGCCGACACGCCAAGCGCCATCAGCACCACGCCTATGGCCACCACAGGAGCGCACCCGCTCGCGAATTTTTGCAGTTCGCGGTTGTGTCGATGTTGTTCCGCGGTTAACTGCGAATCGACCAGTGCTTCCGCGACCACCTGATGGTCATGGGCCTGATTGTTTTGGGCCTCATTGTCGTGGGCTGGACTGTCATGGTGGTGGTGTTCAGTCAAGCCGCTCGCCTGGCTGGTGCTTGCTTCCGCCGCTTGCCGTTCCAGTGCTTCGCGACGGCTACTAAACGCTTGGAACAGAAACCAGACGCCAACAAGTGTGAACCCAAGACCGACGAAGGTAGGCATGATGCGTTAGCCGTTGCTGACTGCTGCTGCCGCTCGGCCAAATTCAGCATTGGCACGCTCGCGTTCCTCAAGTTGCTGGAATAGATCCAGCACCCAGACTACTTTGTCGCCCACGGTGGCGTTGATCGTGACGGGATCGGGGATGGCCAGGGCATCGACCAGAAAACGATTTTCCTCCAGTGGATCGGCGGTGCAGACGGCTTTAATCGGCAGGGGTGTCACCGCCATGGCGCGCCCGAGCAGGGTCAGCTTGCGTGCCGAACTGACGAATGCGCGCTGGGAAACGGAGTCATAGCCATTGCGGGCAATTTCCTGGCCGATCTCGGCATAGAGCAGGCGCGCGGCATAGATCCCAGGCCGGCAGGCGGTGGGTAGCTTGGCGATGCCGGCCTCGGCGCGCTGATATAGGGTGTCGGCGGTGTCGAGCAGGCGTTTGACGATGTCGCCGATCACCTCGTTGAAAACCGGGCGTCGCAGCCAGGCCTCGGGCTCCAGGCCGGCATCGCGCAGCCATTCAAGCGGCAGGTAGATGCGACCGTTGCGCGCATCCTCGCCGACATCGCGACAAATATTGGTGATCTGCATGGCGGTGCCGAGATCGCAGGCGCGGGCCAGCACCGAGGGCGAACGCGCGCCCATGATGGCGGCCATCATGCCCCCGACGGCGGCGGCCACCCGGGCGGAGTAGGCATAGACGCCGGACAGATCCTGATACACCCGGCCCTCGGCATCCCATTCAAAGCCCTCAAGCAGGGCTTCTGGCAGGTCGCGCGGGATGTCGAAGCGCTCAATGGCGCCGGCGAATGCTCGGTCGGCGGGGTCGTTGATGGGCTGGCCGCGATAGGCGCGGTCGAGTCGCTCACGCAGACCGGCGAGGGCGACTTGATGGTCTTCTGGATTGTCGTCAATGGCATCGTCGGCCAAGCGACAGAAGGCATAGAGGGCCGTGGCCGGCTCGCGCAGTCGCTTGGGCAAGAAAAATGACGCGGCGTAGAAGGACTTGGAGCCGTTGCTCAGAAGTTTGCGGCAGGCAAGCAGATCCGCCGGATCGGCAAAGCTGGAATCACGAATGAACAGAGGCATCGGGGACCACCCTATCGAGCACGCGCGCGGAGGAAATGACACCCGGCACACCGGCGCCGGGATGGGTGCCGGCACCGACAAAATACAGCCGGTCGACTTCCTCGCTCAGGTTGTGGGGACGGAACCAGGCACTTTGTAGCAGAACAGGTTCCAGGCTGAAGCCAGCACCCATGGTCGAGAGCAGGCGTTGTTCGAAATCTTTTGGCGTGGTGACCCGGGAGACGGCGATGTTGTCGCTCAAACCGGGTAGCACGGAATTTTCCAGATACCGGGCGATGGCGGCGCGGAAGGGTTCGGCGCGCTCGGCCCAATCAAGCTTGGCGCCAAGATGTGGCACGGGCGCCAGGGCATAGAAGGTGTCGCAGCCCGCGGGGGCCAGGGAGGGGTCGGTCGCCGTTGGCCGGTGCAAATAGAGGCTGAAGTCCTCGGCCAGTACCTTGTGGTGAAAGATGTCGTCGAGCAGACCGCGATAGCGTGGCCCCAGCAGGATGCTGTGGTGCTTGACCTCCGGGTACTGGCATTTGGTGCCAAAATACCAGACAAAGAGTCCATTGGAATACTTGGCGTTTTTCAGCTTGTTGTCGGTCCAATGGCGGCGCTTGATGGACGGTAGCAGGTGTTGATAGGTCCAGGCCACATCGGCGTTGCACACCACCACCTCGGCGGGCACATACTCGCCATCGGTCAGGCGCACGCCGTTGGTGCGGGGTTTGGCTTTGTCCTGGTCTCCCGGACCTTTGACGGTGGTGATTTCAGCCACCTCGGCGTTGTAGCGGATGCTACCGCCCTGGCCCTGAATCAGTTTCACCATGCCATCGACAATGGCGCCGGTGCCGCCCATGGCGGAATGCACGCCCCAGTGACGCTCCAGATAGGAGATGAGCGTGTAGATGGAGGTAACCGAGAAGGGGTTGCCGCCAATCAGCAGCGGATGGAAACTCAGTGCCACGCGCAGGCGTTCGTCCTTGACGAAGCTTGAGACCATGCTGTAGACGCTGCGATAGCTTTGCAGCGCGACCATTTTTGGCACAATGCGCGCCATGTCGGTCCAGTGGGTGAAGGGCACATGGCCCAATTCCTCGAACCCGACCTGAAAAATCTTCTTGCTTGCCTCAAGAAAGCGCTCATAGCCTTCAACATCCTCGGGCGCGAAGCGGCGTACCTGCTCGCGCATGGCCTCGGCATCGCCATTGGTGTCGAAGGTGTCGCCGTTGTCGAAGCGAATCCGATAGAAGGGGTCCATCGGACGCAGGTCGATATCATCGGCAAAGCGCCGCCCGCACATCTGCCAGAGTTCTTCCAGCAGGAAGGGAGCGGTGATAATGGTGGGTCCAGCGTCGAAGCTGAAGCCATCAATGCGATGCACATAGGCGCGCCCGCCGGGAGCGTCGAGCTTCTCGAGCACAGTGACGCGATATCCGCGCGCGCCCAGGCGAATGGCCGCGGCGAGACCGCCAAAGCCGCTGCCGATAACGACGGCTAATGGTTTTGCCGAGGATGAGGCTGATGCGGCGTCGGCCAAAATGCTGCTCCCTTAGTCAACTGGTCACGCGTTAAGTAGTTAACTCGTGACAAGCCAAGTGAAGTGTCAAGTCAGATGGATGTCAATCTGTCCTGACAGTATAGCAGCACAATCGCGCGCAGGGCTAGATCAGCGTTTCCAAATTTGAGCCGCTCTTGTGGTGCACTCGCAAAGGAGCCTCAACAGCACGAAGAAAGTTCCTGCCGTTCATGGCCTGAGGCTCCCGAGCCGAAGGAAACTGCATCGTCGTGAGGAGGGGGAGCAGTCGGAGGCGAAAGGTCGGCCCTTGGACTAACAAATCCAACTCGGCGGGATATGGCGACGAGCCTGCTTAGCAATGGCGAAGTCTGAATTCCACCTGAAACGGTGCGAAAGAAAATGGATTTAGACGGGGCGAATTCATTCGCCTCGTCCAGGTCAAACTCTTTGGGGCAGCTATCCGGAGTCTGAGCGCGCCGAAAGCGGCCAGGAAGGATCTGTTGGCACGCCGAGCAGGTAGCCTTGTCCCCAATCCAGGCCAAGTTCGATTGCCAGGTTCAGGGTGGCGGGGTTTTGTACCTGCTTGGCAATGGTGGTGATACCAAGGCCGCGCGCGCTCTGTTGCAATTCGGCAATCACTGATCGGGCACGATCGGATTCCAGCGCTTTCTGCACTAGGAAGGGGTCGATGGACAAAAAGTTGATGGGGAGATCCTGGTGCAGAAGCTGCAAGGAATGGCCGCGCGTACCATAACCGGAAACAGAGAGTTTGCAGCCAAGGTCTAGCAAGGGTTTTAGGGTGTCAGCCACCATTTTTTTGTGCTCGGTAGCCGTTTGCTCATTGAGCACTAGCACCAGCGGCAGTGGCTCGGGCAAGGTGGCACCATCGAGGGCATTGATCATGTCGTTCAGGGTGGCGGGATGCTGGATTAAATCCTCTGAAACATGCACGAAGATAGGCCTTGATTGGCGGTCCCTAGGCGGAAAGGCGGAGTTCGACGGCGGGTAGGCGATGCGTTCCATCGCTGCCTCAAACAGCATGTGATCAATGCGGTGCAAGAGTTTAAGCTGCAGCGCGACCTCGATGAAGGCGGATGCATTCAACAGACGCGAGCCGTTTTCCATGATACGGGAGAAGGCTTCCTCGGCCACAGGCTGGCGGTCGCGCAGTCGCACGACTGGCTGAAAGACTGGAGTCACGCGGGCTGTGCGCACCGCATCCTGAACCAGAATGGCCAGGGACAGGGTGCGGTTGTCGGTGCCCGCGCCCGTGCTACCGCCGTAGACACGGTTATAGCCATCTTTTTTGGCGCGGTACAGGGCAACGTCGGCCCGCGCCAGGGCCTGCTCGGTGCTGTCCATCAGGCGACGGGCGGAAGTCACGCCGGCGCTTAAGGTCACCGAGATATCCTGCCCGTCGATGTTCAGCGGTTTTTCGGCCAGCATCTGACGTGCGCCGTCGATCTCTTGTACCAGCGCCGCTTCATCGGTGTCGGCGGCGACGGCAAGAAATTCATCCCCGCCCCAGCGGCCAATGGTGATGTTTTTTGGCCGTAATCGCTCATGAAGACGTTCAGCCAAGGCGGAGAGCACTCGGTCACCCAGGGTCGGCCCATGCATGTCATTGATGTCTTTTAGATGATCGACATCCAGCAGGGCGATAGCGCATTCCCGTTTGGTCTCATGCGTCTGCTGATGGGCTTGCTCGACAAGACGCCAGATGCCGTGGCGGCTGAGCAAGCCGGTCAAGGGATCATGGGATGTCAGGTGTTGGAACTGCTGTACCGGAGCAACAAAACCTGTCAGATCGACAAGGGCTCCGGCGATGAGCAGCCGCCCATCTTCCCTAAAGACGCGTCCGCGATCTAGCACAGGAATGGTCTTGCCTGCATCGCTTGGGATCCGAAAACAGAGTTCGAACGCCTTGCTGTGATTGTGGCGAATGGCGTCAAGCGCGTTCTGGAGCTGGTAGCGGTCGTCATGATTGAGTTGTTGCTGAAACGCCTCAAGCGACACTGTGCTTTGGCTGGTGCTCTGATTAGGGTCCGTGTTGGGGCGCGTATCGAGCGGCAGGCCTAGCAGGCGAAAAAACTGAGCATCGCCATGAACAAGACCATCCGACAAGACGAGCTGGTAGGTGCCAACTCTTGCCGCGGTCAACGACAGTTGCTGGTGCCGCGAGTCAGTGTCGAATGAAGCAATGCTGCCGCCCGCGCCAACGGATGGGAGAATGCCGCTTGGATCGGCTGAATCCGAAGCGCGTGGGAAGGGGGCTGGACTCAACAAGTGCTTAAGGATCCCGTGCTCCGGAGTATCATGGTTTTGGAGCGTCATGGTGTTCCCTTCTCATGGTGGCTCTCATTCCTGATAAGCGCGAAATGTGACCTGGGGCGTCTGTTAAGGTTAGGCCCTAAGACACCTTATCACCTCGTGCCTTAACCTTTTCTCAGAATCACTAAGCAAAATACATGCCTTTAATAAATTGCTATGAAAAACAATGATGTTAAAATTTCGACCTAGATCGACGCTCCAAACTGTAAAAAAAGCTGACAGTCTGATCGGTGAAAATGCCCGATTTGTGATGTAGTGAAGAAGCATGAGGAGTTCTCGAAGGCCAACAAAAAAACCTTTAATCAGACATTTAACAACCCAAAAGGGGAGGTTGTCCGATAGATTTCGTCGGTTATTCGCAGTGTAAAAAAATCTGACACTTCATGAAACCTTCGAATTCGTTTCAGAGCATTATATGTGTATAAATAACATCGGATCGAATGGAAAGATGGCATTAATCAAGATACCTAAGCAATACTTTGAAGACTTTTAATTAACGCTTCGGTGATTGTATTTTGCTAGAACAGGGTGTAAAAAATTTCGACACCTGGATGGCGCGAAGTGTCCTGATATGTCTGCAGGCAAGGCAGGCGAGATGAATGTTACGCGCGCGGCAACTGTGTCGGGCTTCTGGCCAGGCACATTCTGAAGTGGCTGGAAGCCATTTCACACTCGAGCAGCTCAAATGTGGAACCGCTGACTGCGGTATTCACGGAGGGGATGCGCAAGCTGCGTTGCGCGGGTGTTTGCGTGTTATTTGAGCATTCGAGATGTCGCTTGAAGGCGGCCCCGCCCATCCTGGCTGATCGCCAGGATGGGCGGGCAAGGTCGCTTAGAGATCCTTTCGTCCAGCCTGTTGCAATGCCGCCTGGGCTGCCGCTAGTCGCGCCACCGGCACGCGCGGACCCGAGCAGCTGACATAGTCCAGCCCCGCCTGATCACAGAAGGCAATCGAGGCTGGGTGACCGCCATGCTCGCCGCAGATGCCCACATGCAGGTCCGGCTTGACCTTGCGGCCCCATTCCACCGCCAGTTCCATCAGCTTGCCGACGCCCTTCACATCCAGCACTTCGAAGGGGTTGTCGTGCAGGATGTTGCTCTGGTTGTACAGCGGCAGGAACTTGTTCTCGGCGTCCTCGCGCGAGAAGGAGAAGGCCGCCTGGGTCAGGTCGTTGGTGCCGAAGGAGAAGAACTCGGCTTCCTCGGCCAGGGATTCAGCGCGCATGCAGGCGCGCACCACCTCGATCATGGTGCCGAACTTGAACTTGACCGGGAAGCCATAATCGGCCTGCACCAGCTGGTGCAGTTCATCCACATAGGCTTTGACCTTGAGCAGTTCCTGCGCGGTGCAGACCTGGGGTACCTTGATCTGCGGGTGTGCGTCCATGCCGGCTTTTTGACATTCCGCGGCGGCTTCCAGAATGGCGCGAATCTGCATCTGGTAGATTTCCGGGAAGGTAATCCCCAGGCGCACGCCGCGATGGCCGAGCATGGGGTTGGTCTCGTAGAGCACCCGCACCTTGCGCAGCATGGCCTCTTTCTTGGCGATGGCATCCTCGACGAGCATCGGATCAAGGGTGCGGCGCAGCGCATCGAACTCCCGGCGGGTTTCTTCAGGTGCATGCAGCAGGCCCATGGCGCCGGCCAGTGCCGTCATGCCGCGGGTGGATTGGGCCAGGCCGCGCAGATCGGCGATTTCCTGTTCGAGCTGATGCTCGTCGGGCAGGAATTCATGAATCGGCGGATCGAGCAGGCGGATGGTCACCGGATGCGGCGCCATGACCTCGAACAACTGGCGGAAGTCCTCGCGCTGCAAGGGCAGCAGCTTGTCGAGCGCTGCCTGGCGGGTCTCGGGTGTCTCGGCCACAATCATCTCGATCACGGTCGGCAGGCGATCAACATCGTTGAACATGCGCTCAGTGCGCGCGAGCCCGATGCCCACGGCGCCGTATTTGAGCGCGGTGCGCGCATCGTCCGGGGTGTCGGCATTGGCCATGACTTTCAATCGTGCCTTTTCATCCGCCCAGGACAGTAACACAGAGAGCTCCTCGGTGAACTCAGGCTCGACCGTGGGGATGGCGCCGAGATAAACGCGCCCATTGGAGCCGTCGATGGTGATGGTGTCGCCTTCCTTGAACTGGGTGTCGCCGACCATGGCCTCGCGCCGACTGACGTCCACGCTGATGCCCTCGGCCCCGGCCACGCAGGGCTTGCCCATGCCGCGCGCCACCACGGCGGCGTGCGAGGTCTTGCCGCCGCGCGAGGTGAGGATGCCTTGGGCGGCGAAGAAGCCGTGGATATCCTCGGGCTTGGTCTCCTCGCGCACCAGGATGACTTTCTGGCCCAGATCCCGACCCATCTGCTCGGCACGATCGGCGTCGAACACCGCGATGCCGGAGGCGGCACCGGGAGATGCGGGCAGGCCAGTGGCCACGGCCTCGGCCTTGAAGCTGGGATCAAGGCGCGGGAAGAGCATCTGCTCCAGTGCCGTGGGGTCGATGCGCAGCAGCGCCTGGTCCTTGGTGATCAGGCCTTCCTGTTCCATCTCCACCGAGGTGCGCACCAGTGCGGTGGCATTCATCTTGCCGTTGCGGGTTTGCAGGCAGTAGAGTTGGCCGCGCTCAATGGTGAACTCGAAGTCCTGCACTTCCTTGTAGTGGGTTTCGAGTTTGTCGCGCAGTTCGTCGAGTTCCTTGGCCATTTGCGGCATCTCGACCCTGAGCCGGTCGAGCGGTTTGGGGGTGCGGATGCCGGCGACCACGTCCTCGCCCTGGGCGTTGACCAGATACTCGCCGTAGAGCTTGTTCTCGCCGGTGCCGGGGTTGCGGGTAAAGCCCACGCCCGTGGCCGAGTCATCGCCGCGGTTGCCGAACACCATGGTGCACACATTCACGGCGGTGCCATTGGCCATGTCCGGGGTAATTTTGAACTGGGTGCGATAGTCGACAGCGCGCTTGCCCGACCAGGAGTTGAACACCGCCTTGATGGCGATTTCCAGTTGCTCGTAGGGATCGCTGGGGAAGGGGCGGCCGGTGAACTCCTCGACCACCTTGAGGAAGCGCTCGCTGATGTCTTTCAGATCCGCGGCGGACAAATCCACATCCTGTTTGGCATGGGCGGCGCGCTTGACTTCGTCGAATTCGTGATCGAATTTCTCATCCGGCACGCCGAGCGCGACCTTGCCGAAGAGTTGAACGAAGCGTCGATAGGCGTCGTAACCAAAGCGGGCGTCGCCGGTAGCGCGGATTTCGCCCTGAAGGGTGTCCTGGTTCAGGCCCAGATTGAGAATGGTATCCATCATGCCAGGCATGGACATGGCCGAGCCAGAGCGAACTGACACCAGCAGGGGTTTCTCGGGATTGCCAAAGCCCTTGCCGGTTTTCTGCTCAAGCGCGGTCATCTCGGCGCGCACCTGATCCATCACTCCGGTGGGCAGTGCATGACTTGTGTCCTCGAGATAGGCGAGGCAGGCCTCGGTGGAAATCACGAAGCCTGGCGGGACATTCAGTCCGATCTGAGTCATCTCGCACAGATTTGCCCCTTTGCCGCCGAGTAGCTTTTTGTTCTTGCCGTCGCCGTCTTCAAAGGCAAAAGCCCATTTTTGTTGAGTTGACATCTGGTTCTCCTTGGGGTGATTGAATGAGAAGTCACTGAAATCAGGGTCATCGCGTCCGACCGGGATCAGGATCTGGGTCTGGTCGACCTCTCAGGTCAACCTCTGGTCAAAACCGAAGGCGCCCCTGGCCGCGTTCGCTCCGAGGTAAGCTTGACCATGGCAGTCGGATGATGCCGCGCTATTTCACCTGAGTTTCATGGTCTCTGCCAAGTTGTTCTGCTCATTTGTGCCGGCTGGCGGGGTATTAAGCCTTTTCATGTCCCTGTGTTCAGGGGCGCGCGTGAGCTCTAACATCTGGTGCTTCAGCAGGGTGGTGAGAGTGATCGGCTTGAGGCTGGCATTTTCGACGATGATGCCGATCTCGGATCAGTTTCGGGTTAGCATGACAGGTCTGAAGGCATCCCAAGCATTGAGTCGGCCTAATATGAGAATTTTCGTTAATTGCCTTAAATGCAAATTTTGGCCCTGGTCAAGCTTGGTGCACCCACTTGTGCATCCTCTGGTAACCGACCTAGTGCCATATTTGGGCCGCGCAAGATGATTGGCTCAGGCATGCGTCAGTTGCTGCTCGGGGTTGGTTTCATCGGCGTGTCGATCCGGTCTGTGGCGGCGGAGTCCGCTGCCATGGGGGCGCGGGTGGTCGGTCTTGATGGCGCTTGGTTGCTGGTGATCCTAACGGGCGCGGTGGCGCTCGCGGTGGCGCTGATGCTCGGTGAGCGGCCCGGCGTCGTGCATCATCAACCCGCCTCGGGTCGGAACTCGAAGCTTGGCGGCCGCCGCCTGCTGGTCGCTCTGCTGGCCCTCTCGGGATTGGCGTTGCTGGTCTTGGCCGATCGGTTTTTTGTCGCCCCTCTCGCAGGCGGCGCCTTGCTCGCACTGGCCTGGGGTCTGCACCTATCCGCCCGTCCGGCTGGTCGCCTGTCGGCGACTCCGACGCTGTGGCTGGCGTCGCTGGTGGTGTTGATGGCGATCATTGCTCTGGTTGGTGTCCTGCTTGAGAGTCATGCTTGGGGCGCGCAGGCGGATCAGGGCGCGCTCATGACCGCCCTGCGCTGGATGCTGTCCTTGCCGCTGACGGTCTGGCTGGCGGCTTTGCTCTTTGGCGCCATGCTGGTTGAAATCGCCGGCATGCTGCTGGATGGGCTGCCCGCGCGGCGGCTTGACTCCCCCGGCGATCAGAATCGCGACGGACGGGGTTGAATCACGGCTGTGCAATGCGGTTTCATCTTAACAACCGATCATCCGATGAGTCCCCGATTCAGCCATGTCCATCCTTGAGTCCGCGCTTGTCATCAACCTGCCGGTGATCCTGGCTGGGGTGCTGATTGGCCTTGGCCTGCTTGGCCTGCTGTTGCCCTTGCGCCCGGCTCGACTCCTTGCCGGCATGGGGTTGTTGCATGCTGGGCTGATCTTTCTACTACTTGAATTGGCCGCGCGTTATGGTGGTGCCGGTTGGTTTGGCGGTGACATCGGACTTTCCGGCGCTGGTTTGGCTGCGCGCCTGCATGGCCTGGCATTGGCGGTCCTGGTGATGGGGCTACTGTTTGCCGCCATGCTGGCGGCGGTGTTGATTGCCCTTGATCAGCGTGCGGGGACGCTGCAAACGCAAGCACTCGATGATTTGGCCAGACGGGAGTGGCTGGTATGGCTTGGTAGGGATCTTTCGGGTGAAGATCCCTCGGCCGTCGATATATCGGGCCGTGATGTGTCGCGCAGCGATGGGCCACGTCGGGAGGCGGGGCCGGCAGCGCGGCGCAAAGGTGTGGCGGGGATGCGGTCTTGACGTCCCTTGCCGATATGCTGCCCGAAATGTTGCCGGCAATGCCGCGCGGCCCGCTCATGCCGATTCTGGTCATGCTGTTGCTGCCCTTCCTAGCTGCCTTGGCGATGCGACCACTGGCTGTCATATCACGGTGGATGGCTGGGGCACTGGGACCACTGACCTTGTTGTTGTGCGCTCTGCTGGGTCTCGGACTGCTGGTGGTCAACCCGGACGGGCCCTTGCTCATCGCGCTCGGATCAACGAACGCGCCCCTTGAATTGCTGCTGAAGGTCGACCGACTGGCCTTGGTGCTGGCGCTCGTGAGTATTGCGCTGGTGCTGCTGAGCTGGACCCGGGGGGAGGATCATCCAGATCCGGTGCGCATGCACGCGGCCCTGCTGCTGCTTGCGGGCGGTCTGATTGGACTTGCCCTGGCGGGCGATCCCGTCACCAGTTGGCTGTTTCTGGAGGTCTGCGCACTGGCGTCCGGAGCCTTGCTGCTGATTGGCGGCACCCTGCGCTCCCTGACCGCCATGCTCGCTTTTGTGCGCTGGAGCGCGGCGGGAACCGGGCTTGCGGTGGCTGGGCTTGGGCTGACGCTGACGGCGGCATCCCTAGCCGCTGGCGATTCGGCGGCGACTACCCTGGGGCGGCTTGGCGTTGGGCTTTTGGTGCTGGGCTTTGGCGTCAAGGCGGCGCTCTTTCCGCTCAATGCCTGGATGGCCCCGGCCGGTTGGGCGGCCGGGGCGCGCGTGCTGGCCCTGCTGACCGGGGTGGTTCCGGCGCTGGCGCTGGTGAATTTGGCGCGCCTGCTGGCCGCGGGTGGCGTGCCCGCCCAGGGCGCCGAGGCGCTCATGCTACTGGGCATGGGCTCGGCGCTGGCCGGGGCGCTCGGCATGTGGTGGGCGCGGGAATTTCCAACCTTTCTCATTGGCCTGAGCCTGTCCTCCATGGGCGCCGTGGCGGTGGGCTTCTCCCTGCCTGGACCAGCGGGGCCTTTCTCCGCCTTGGCCTTGCTGCTGCATTTTCTGTTGGTGCATTCCGCGCTTTTCGTGCTGGCGCATCGCTGGCGCGGGCGCCATGCGGATCTAGTCGGCATCGCCTGGCGTTTGCCGCTGACCGCGGCGGTGCTGATGTTGCTGGCCGCATCCCTGGTTGGAGTGCCGCCGTTGCCCGGGTTCTGGGCCAAGCTGATGCTGGTGTTGAGTCTTGCCGAGCATGCTGGCGCAATCGTTTTGGTGGTGCTACTGGCGCTGCTGCTGGCCACGGCGGTGGAAGCAGCGGCCTGGTTGCGCTTGCTGCGGCAGCTGTATGCGCGCACCGGGTTAGGCGCGAGCGGGACTGCGCTAGCGGATGGCAAGGCGTTGGGCTTGACGCGCGCTGATCGCTTGCCACGGTTGCTTGAACCCAGTCGCTTGGCGCGCGCCTACAGTCTGCTGGTGGCGGCGCTCTTGTTGCTGGCGACTCTGTCGATCGCGCCCCTGGCCGAGGGACTGAATCGGCTGGTGGTGCCCTTGCCGACGGCTTCGGTCGCTGGGCCGCGTCTGGTGGTGGATAAGGATGATGTCTGGTGGCGGGAGGTTGAGCCATGACAGCGAACTCGGCCACTTTGCCCTTGCCCTGGCCGACGGCGCCCATCGTGGCACTGTCCGCTGATTGGTCATGGCAGGCGCTCTCGCCGCTCGACTGGATGTTCGTCGCGGCCCTGGTTACCTTGCTGCTGGCCTTGGTCCTGGGACGTTGGCGAGTATTCGCGCCGCTGTTTGCCGCCGGTTATGGCGCGCAATTCTGGGCCCTGGCACATGCCGATGTGCTGACTGGCCAGCCCCTGGTGGCTTCCTTTGCCTTGCGCATTTTGCGCCAGCCGGTGGTGTGGCGCTATGACAGTCTGTCGTGGTTCTTTGCCATGCTGACCATTGGCGCGGCTTTTGTGTGCACTTTGTTCGCACTGGCGCCAGCGTCCAACGGGAGGGCGCCGCTGTTCGCCAAAGCCGATGCCAAAGCCGACCCCGGCGCGGATTCTGGCACCTACCTGGGCGCAGAACTTGGCGCGCGCCAAACCAAGCGGCTGGTCACTCGCTTGGGCGCCAGTATCGCGTCTCGATTGGGTCCGGGCTCTGGACTCTGGCATTTATTTCATGTGGCATTGGCGCTCTCGGTGCTAAGCAGCCTGTGTCTGTTCGGCAGCGGCAATCTGCTGGCGCTCTATGTGAGTTGGGAGGTGGTGGTCTGGGCCTTCTTCCTGCTGTTGGCGGTCGGTGGCGGGTTGGCACTGGGCGCGGCCGTGCGCTATGCCGCTTATTCCTTTGCTGGTGGCGTGGCCCTGCTCGGTGCGCTGGCGCTGGTGTTTCGCGCCTCTGGATCTTTTGATTTCGCTCGGGTCAGCGCCGCGCTGCCCACCCTGGGCCTGGGGCAGGAACTGCTGCTGGGGTTGTTGTTGCTGGTCGCCCTGGGGCTGAGACTGGGCGCCTTGCCGCTTTTCGCCTGGCAGCCGGGGCAGGTGCGGCCGCCGGTGCCCGTGTTCTGGCATGGTATCGCGGCGCGCGTGGGGTTTTTTGCTCTGCTTGTGTTGCTCTCGCGCATGGTGGGTGTGGAGTGGCTGGCGAGCATGGGTGGGCTGGCGCGGGGTGGCTGGCTCGATCCGCGTCTACTGCTGTGCTGGGTGGCGCTGCTGCTGGTGCTTTTCGGCGGTTGGCGGGCCTGGCGGCAACGCTGTGCTGGCGCCGTGCTGAGTTGGCTGGCACTCAGCCAGACCGGATTCGTGCTGTTGGCCTTGTTGGTGGGCGGGGAGTTTGGCACCGCGAGTGGGCTTTTGCAGTTGTTTAGCCTGGGTCTGGCGGAAGCGGTGCTGGCCGGGCTTTGTCTGGTCGCTGTGCCCTTGGTATCGGTGCCCTTTGGGTCGCAAGCCCGAAGTTCTCATTCGGGTCGCGTGGAGACGGGGCTCAGAGGTCTGGCGCTTGCCGCGGCTTTGCTGTCTGGTGCCAGCCTGGTTGGTCTGCCCCCAACCCTGGGCTTTGTCTCCAAGTGGCTGCTTTATGACGCCATTCTGACCGACCCCCTGTTGGGTCTGAGCCGCTGGCCACTGTTTTGGCTGGCGCTGCTTGGCAGTGGGCTGAGTCTGCTCGCGCTGTTGCGGCTGGCGGCCATCATGCGCGCGCGCTCGGGCGAGAAATGCACGGGTCGGCCCGACGCCATCATGGCGCCGGTGCTGGGGTTGTCCGCTTTGACGCTCCTGGCCGGGGTGGTGCCAGGGCCGGCCATGGGTTGGGTGGCGGCCATGCAGCGCACGCTCGGCGTGCCGGTGCTGGACTGGACCCTGGGCGGCGTTGCTGGCCGTATTGACATGCTGTGGTTGACCCTGTGGCAGGGCTTGCTGCTGTTGCCGCTGCTGGCGGTGCTTTGGTGGGTGTGGCGTAGCGCATCCGAATCTGGCGAACGCGTGCGTGCCTTTTTGTGGCGCCTGCTTGGCACGGTGCCGACGGGTGGTGGCTTGCTCTCGGAGGCAGGGAGGCCCCCTATGGATCATGCGGTGGAGCGTGCGGGGGATCAGGCGGTCGATCAGGGGCGGGATCGGCGGCCCTTGATCGAACCCCTGTTCGTGGCCTTGCTCGACAGGCTGGCTGGCCTGGTCGTGGGGCTGAGTGGTCCGCGTCTGGCGCCCTGGACCCTGGCCGCGGTCTTGCTAAGCCTGATGCTGTGGGCCTTTGCTTAACAAATGCGCGGGAGTTGCTCACCGCTGAGCCAGTCGAGCAGACGGCGACCGCCAAAGGGCGTCTCCAACTCGATCAGCCGTTGCGGGTCTTGGGTGACTTCGCCGATGATGGCTGATTCCTGCCCGAGCGGATGAGCGCGCATGGCGGCGAGCAGCGTCGCGGCGCGCTCGGCCGGACAGATGGCGATGAGCTTGCCCTCGTTGGCGATGTGCAGCGGGTCGAGCCCAAGCAACTCGCAGGCCCCGCGGACCTCGGGCTTGAGCGGAATCGCCGCCTCGCGAATCAGCATGCCCACGCCCGACTGGGCGGCCAGCTCATTGAGTGTTGCCGCCATGCCGCCGCGGGTGGGGTCGCGCAGACAGTGGATATCTGGCACGGCGGCGATCATGTCCGCGACCAGCCCATGCAGGGCGGCACTGTCGGATTGGAGATCCGTCCCAAACCCCAAATTCTCGCGCCGAGACAGAATGGCGATGCCATGATCGCCCAGGCTGCCGCTGACCAGGACAGCGTCGCCGGGCGCGGCAAGCTCCCCTGAAATATGGATTCCCTCGGGCACTTCACCCACGCCAGTGGTGGTGATGAAACAGCCATCGGCCTTGCCGCGCTCCACCACCTTGGTGTCGCCGGTGACGATGGGCACACCGGCGGCCCGGGATGCCTCGGCCATGGCGATGACAATACGCTCAAGGTCGGCCAGCGGCAGTCCTTCTTCGAGAATAAAACCAGCGGCCAGGTAGAGCGGTCGGGCGCCCGCCATGGCGACATCGTTGATGGTGCCATGCACGGCGAGACTGCCGATGTTCCCGCCATGAAAAAACAGCGGCGAGATCACATGGCCGTCGGTGCTCATCACCAGGCGCCCGCGCACCGGGCCAAAAAGGGCTTGGTCATTGCCTTGGCGCAGCAGAGGGTTGTCGAGATGGTGGCGGAAGAGGTCCTCGATCAGTTGCGCCATGGCGCGACCGCCGCCGCCGTGGCTGAGGTCGACCTGGCCGTTGGGGATGTCGAGACGGCTGCGGAAATGGGTTTGTGGGCTTTCTTTGGTGTTGGTCATGGCTTGGCAGCGAGGATCAGGTCGCCGATGCGCTGGCGGTGCGTTGCGGGATTCTTGAGCGGCCGTGGAGCCAGTAAGCCGCGCAGGCGCCTTCGGAGGAAACCATGCAGGCGCCCAGGGGATTCTCTGGTGAACAAACACGGCCAAACAGCTTGCAATCGGTCGGTTCCATCAGCCCGCGCAGCACCTTGGGGCATTCGCAGCCTTCGTGCTCGCGCCCTGGAGTCACCGCGACCGGGAAGCGTTGCTCGGCGTCCCAGTCGGCATAGGCGTCGGCGATTTTCAGCGCGCTCTCGGGTAGCCAGCCGAGGCCGCGCCATTCAAAGCGCTCCCGCGGGACCAGGGTGTCGCGCATCAGCGCCTGGGCCTTGGTGTTGCCCTCGGGGCTGACGGCGCGGCTGTACTGGTTTTGGAGATCGCGCCGCCCCTGGTTGATCTGGCGCACCAGCATGAGCGCGCTTTGCATCACATCAAGCGGCTCGAAGCCGGCGATGACCAAGGGCAAGCCATGATCCCGGGCGACGAACTCATAGGCCGCGCTGCCGATGATGGTGCTGACATGGGACGGCCCCAGGATGCCGTCGATGCGCGCGACCTCGTCCGCGCTGTCGCTCAGAATGGCGCGCAGCGCGGGCGGAGTCAGCACATGGTTGCAAAACACCGAGAAATTGCGCAGCCCCTCGGCGCGCGCGGTCTTCAGTGCGACCGCCGTGGGTGGCGTGGTGGTCTCGAAACCGATGGCGAAGAAAACGACCTGTTGCGCTGGTTGTTGTTGAGTCGCGGCGCGGGCGATGGCGAGCGCGTCCTGGGTGGAATAGACCATGCGAATGTCCGCGCCCGCCGCCTTGGCCTTGAGCAGGCTCTGGCGCTCGCTCGCCGGCACCCGCATCAGGTCGCCATAGGTGCAGAGTGTGACCCCGTGCTGACTGGCCATGGCGATGGCCTGGTCGATGCGCGCCATGGGTAGTACGCAGACCGGGCAGCCAGGCCCATGGACGAAGCGCAGATTCTCGGGCATCAAATCCTGCACGCCATAACGGAAAATGGCATGGGTATGGCCCCCGCAAAATTCCATCAGCCGGTAGTCCCGATCCGGGCGCGCCTCGGCGAGAATAGCGCGGGCGAGATCCCGCGCCAGGGCGCTGTCGCGGTATTCATCGACGAATTTCATTCGGCTGCCCCGGCCTGGGTTGGCTGCGGCTGTTGATCGGGTGCGCTCTGGGATGCGCCCTGGGCTGCATCCGCATCCAATGCGCCCAAGGCCCGCATCAGCCGCAGGGTTTCCTCGGCCTCCTCCGGACTGATGCGATTGAGCGCATAGCCGACATGCACCAGCACATAGTCGCCGACCTCGACGCCATCGACCAGGGCGAGAGAAATCTCTTTGCGCACGCCATCAAGTGAGACACAGGCCTGGTCGGTGGCGCTATCAATGCTGAGCACCTGGGCGGGGATCGCGAGGCACATAAGGAAACTCCGGGGGATCTGGTCGCCAGCAGCGCGCGACTGGGGGCTGGTTGAATGCTCGTGGCGGGATTTGCCTTGATTCGGTTCTATAGCCTTTCAGTATATAGGATCCTTTTCCGCGGCTGGCGGCTGTCCAATGACGCTGGCTCCATTATGCGCCCTATTTGAGTGCACGCAGGAAGGCGACTTTACGGTAGATGACGGGATGACTGAGCAGCTCTTCGGGCGAAAACGTATTAAAGGGCTGGTCAGCGGCCTTGAAGCTCAGCAGGTTGAGCTTGGCCAGATCAGGGCATCTGCCAGGGCGCTGCCGAGCAGTTTGGGCCAAGGGATGCGATGGTAGGCACTCATGCCCGCAGTCTAGCCGATGCGCGGAGACTTCTGGAGGCCTGGGGCTCGGCTGGCAGGGGCTGCCAAAGCACCTGCTCCAGGCCAACCCGGTGCTAAGATGACCCCATGCAACGGAAGAAACTCCCCATTGGCATTTCCACCTTCGCCAAGATTCGCGGCGAGGATTACTACTATGTGGATAAGACCGAGTTGGCCCTGCGGCTGATTGATGCGGGCAGCTACTACTTCCTCTCCCGTCCGCGCCGCTTTGGCAAGTCGCTGTTGCTCGATACCCTAGCCGAGCTGTTCCAGGGCAACCTGCCGCTGTTTCAGGGGCTTTATGCCGAGCGGTGCTGGGATTGGAGCATCCCCTATCCGGTGATCCGGTTGAGCTTTGGCGGTGGGGTGATGCGTGATCGCGGTGAGCTGGACGCCAAGTTCCGCGAACTGCTCGATATCAATCAGGCATCCCTGCGAATCATCTGCCGGCAACCAACGGCGCCCGGGTGTTTTGCCGAGTTGATCCGTGCAGCTGAACAGCAATATGGCCAGCGCGTGGTCATCCTGGTCGATGAATACGACAAGCCGATCCTGGATAACCTCTCCGATCCCGAACTTGCGCGGCAAATGCGCGAAGGCCTGCGCAACCTCTATTCCGTGATCAAGGACCATGACCGCCATATCCGCTTTGTCTTCATCACCGGGGTGTCCAAGTTCAGTAAGGTCAGCCTCTTCTCCGGGCTCAATAACCTCCAGGACATCACCATCGATCAGCGCTACTCGGCGCTGTGCGGCTATACCGAGGCGGATCTCGATTTGGTCTTCGCGCCCGAGCTCGAAGGCCTGGACCGCCAGCAGATTAAGGATTGGTACAACGGCTACAACTGGACCGGTGCAACCGTCTATAACCCCTTTGATCTCTTGCTATTGTTTGACAGCCGGCTGTTCCGTTCCTACTGGTTTGAAACCGGCACACCGACCTTCTTGATCGAGGTGCTCACGCAACGCCATACCTTCAGCCCCAGGTTGAACGCCTGGCGCGCCACCGAGGCGCTGCTCTCGCGGTTTGACGTGGATGATATGAGCACCGAGGCCCTGTTGTGGCAGACCGGCTACCTCACCTTCCACGGTCAGCGTCAGCTCGGTGCCCGCATCGAATATACCCTGGGCTACCCGAATCTGGAGGTGGAAAGCGCCCTCAACGAGGCCCTGCTCAAGGGGCTCTATGGCGACGCCAGCGAAGCTAGTGAGGCCAGCAGTCGGCTCTACGACACCCTAATGAGTGGCGATTTCGACCAACTGCGCCAGCACTTCGTCAGTCTCTACGCCAGCATTCCCCACGACTGGTTCCGCAACAACCCCGTCACTGACTACGAAGGCTACTGGGCCAGCGTCTTCTACAGCCACTTCGCCGCTCTGGGGCTGGAGATTCGCTTGGAAGACGCCACCAATCACGGCCGCCTCGACATGGCGCTCTTGTTCAACGCACAGGTCTATCTGTTCGAATTCAAGGTGGTCGAACTGGTACCCGAGGGCCGAGCGCTGGAGCAACTCAAGGCCAGGAATTACGCCGAGAAGTATCAAGCGCTGAACCAACCCATCCATCTCATCGGTGTCGAGTTCAGCAAGCAAGAGCGAAATCTGGTCGGCTTTGAGGTGATCAGTGTTGCTAGCGCCAACAATGGATCATCCACGAACTAGCCGTTGCGTGAAACCATGACCGGTCCCATGGCTGGAGAGGGTGGGGCTGATTCTCTGGTCGTGTTGCTAACCCGATCCGCGTCGCCAATCCTATCCCGTGCAGGGCATGGCGAATCTTCGCAAAGCTGCCGGTGGCATCGATCATGGTGGAGTCCCAGCTTAGAACCAAGCAAGCATTGCACCGGGCGGTCGGCGCGAGGCCGATGGCAAGTGTTGCGAACAGTTTATTGAATTTGCCAGCGAGCACGAGATCGCAGCAGTGAAGAGTAGGAGACATTGATTCCCCGCCCCACAGGAGTCTGCTTAGCGATTCGCGTGCTGAAACATGTCTGGTTTCGCCCGTTTTTCCAGCCTTCTGCTTAAGATGTCGTTGATTCGTTGTCAGCTGCCAGGCCGATCGAGTAGTCAACGCAGGGATCAATGCTTGTCACCAACAGGCGGGCCAGCCGCTCAATACTGGTCCGTTCAGTAGCTTTTCCGAGCGGCGGCAGTCCGGCCAAGGCCTGGCTCAGCACTCCTCGCGGATGGAAGTTCCATTCGGTCGGCGCCAGCACCTGATGGCGCTGGACGCGTCCATCGCGCACGACTAGCCGATGCACTAAGAGGCCACGAGCGGCCTGGACGGCGGCGAGGCTGGTGTCCGTTCTGGGATGCAGGCTTTGGATGCTGGGGGCCTGCTCAGGGGGCGCGCTGATCTCGACCAGGGCCTGTGCGAGTTCGATCATCAGCGCCGCGAAGCGGGTCAGCAGGCTGTTGCCATGGATCCGGGTCAAATCGGTGATCAGGGGTTCTTCGGCCATGCGTGCCAGTGGGGTGGTTTCGTAACAGCGCCCGTCGATGCTTGGCGCGGCGATGAAGGCATTGGGGCTGGTGCTGTCCAGGGTGCTATTCGGTTTGTTGGCCAGAATGCCTTCAGGTGGAGTAGCCAGACTGCCACCCAGCCGGAGCTCAATGGCACTCAGGTCGGGCTGGGTGAGCCGGGCGGTGCTGGTCGTCTGGCCGAGTGCTTCCAAGTCTTGCGTGTGCAGAGCTCGCGCGAGGGCGGCAGCTGGTGTTTGGGCGCCCTTGGCCCAGCGCCGCCAGTGCGCGAGACTGTCGCAAGTGGACAGCCAGTCGGCGGCAGCCGTTCCCAGACTGGCCTGCTCGCCAAGGGTGATCAGCTCACGCAAGGCGGGATCGGCGCTGGGTGACCTTGACGGTTCAATGCGCGCGCCGGGAGCGAAAGGCTCGTTGCCCGCGCGCGGGTCTGCACGCAACCCTTGCCAGGCGGCCATGATCCGGGCCATCAGGCTGTCCTCGCGCGGCAGGCCGAGGATAGGCGGCCAGTCGAGCAACAGACGCCACAGATGCTCCTTGATCAACTCCGCCTGCAACAGCTGCTGACGGCGGAGCCGGGTCGATGCGTCGGGAGTCAGCTTGAGAATGGACTCGGCCGCCGTGGCAAAAGCCTGGGACTGGGCAGTGGCGCAGAGGCTGTAGAGCAGCGGAATCTGGCGCGCGACCTCGGTGACATGCTTACCGGCAAAGACCCGCGAGGCGGCCAGTGGGCGCGATGAGCGGATATCCACCCGCCAGCCGTCGTCCTCCCAGCGCAGCCCAATGCACAATCGTCCCGCTGGATCCTTATAGGCCGCAAGCGCGTCGCTCATAAGCGCACACGGACTCGATAAGTCAAGGTCGTTGATCCCTCGGCTGGTACCTCAAGCGTCCACACCGCCGTGCGGGCATTGCCTTTTTGATGCGGCGCGCTTTCTTCGAGGATTTGCCAGTCACCGGGAAGACTTTCCTGCAAGGTCACCGAGACCGCTTCCGGCTTGGCGTTCTTCACCAGGATCTCAAAGGCGCTGTCGAACTCATACTGCCAGGGGCCGGTGCCAGAGCGCTTGCTAAATTCCGTCTGCTTGCGGCTGGCGGTGACATCGAAGGACTGCCCAAGCAAGACCTTGAAGGTTTCGTTTTTGGGGGTATGGTCAATCCGATCCTCGCCGATGAACTGGGCGTTGCCGGCTGAGTCGCCTTTGTAGACGCGCAGGGTGCCGGCGGGCAGCGGCAGACCGAGGTTGGAGTCTTCGTCATTGGTCAGCTCAAGAAACACCTGCACGTCCAGATCCTGGGCCAGATCGCCGAGTGCACGCTGATAGCTGCTGGCGCCGGTGGCGCCGCCCTGAATCAGCAGTTCCTTGCGCACCTTGGCACCGGAGGCACTCAGCAGGCTGACCTGCTTGGACTGGTTGTCGGCAATGGTGGTCGGCTCGGCCAGGCTGTAGAGGTGATACTCAAACAGCGCTTCTTCCTGCATCGGCGGCGCCGCCGCTGCCATCATCCGTCGCTCGGCCATGCCATCGAACATGCTCACCGGCTCGGGCGCGCGGTTGACATCGCCCGCGACCAGTTGCAGCCGGGCATTGCCGTAGCTGGTGCCGCTGCGGTTTTCCAGTGTCACCCAGCCGGTGAGATCAAGTCGGGTCTCCTCGTCGTTCAACTCACCGACATAATCGGCCTGCCAGCTCAGGCCACCGGTCAGGTAGCTGAGTTCCAGTGCCTGTGGCTGGGTCGCCTGGTTGTCCAGTCGCATCACCAGGGTGGGGCGATCGCGCAGATTCGCGGGAATGTCACGATAGACGATGCGATAACGCAGGCTGTTGGGATGGCCGGTCTCGATGCGATCACCGAGTTGCAGCACCACGCCGTCGTTGGCGGCCAGGACCCTGGCGGTTTCCTCGGTCTCCTCGCCCGTGGTCGGATGGGTGCGGATCAGCCCAACCTCGCGCCCGACGTATTTTTCCAGCAGCTTGCCCGGGGTGAGCAGGTCGAAGTCGAAATTCTGCTCAATGACCCTTGGCGCCTGGGCTGGATCGCCCTCTGGCGGGCGCAGCAGGGCGGTCTGCGGCTTGATGCGCGCGCTGACATCGCGAAAAGCGAGATCCAGACGACCGGCTGGCAAACTGATTTGGCGCTGGTCCTTGATCAGCGCCAGGTCGCTGTTGTAGATGGTGACGGCGACCGCGGTCTGGTCGGCCAGGGTGGTGCGCACTTCGGGCAGGTTGGGCCTGTTCTGACCTTGGGTCTGACCTTGGGCCTGATTCGCGACCTGGTTGCGGGCTTGGTTTTGGGTTGGGTCGGATTCGGGTGGATTGGCCATGGCTGCCTCCGCGAACACGAATGTCAGGGCAATGGCGAAAACTGGCCAGTTGGCCCGGGGTTTGGCGTTTGTTTGCATCAATCAAAACTCCGGTTGGGGTGGTTGGGGTATGGCATTTTTCTCGGCTCGCCCGGCTGGCGACCGCTCGGGGTGCTTGCTAGCGGTGTTGGCAAGGGGCTCGGCCAGTGGGAGAGGATCCGGGCGGTGATCGATTAAGGATAAAGGCATGCTTTGGGTTTAAGATAGCGGGCTTTATCTCGGTTCCGATATATTAACACTTTATGAATCCACTGAAACGCCTCGCTGCCCAGACGGCCATTTATGGTGTCAGCAGTGTCTTTGGACGCTTTCTCAATTATCTGCTGGTGCCGCTGTTCACCTACAGTTTCGCGCCGGCGGAGTACGGGGTGGTGGCCGAGTTTTATGCTTATATGGGCTTCTTGGCGGTGCTGCTGGTGTTCGGGCTGGAGACGGGTTATTTCCGTTTTCGCGCTGCTGATCCCGCCGCGGCTGGGGTGGTCTTTGCCACTGTGGCGCGGGCCTTGCTGGTGGCCAATGGGCTGTTTTTGCTCGCCGCCGTGGTATGGCGCCAGCCGGTGGCGGATTTGCTGCGTCATTCGGCACATCCGGAGTATATCCTGTGGGCGGCGGCCATTGTGGCGCTGGATTCGATTGGCGCGGCGGCCTTCGCGCGGCTGCGGGCGGAAAATCGTGCCGGGCGTTTTGCCACCATTAAGCTGATCGAAATCGGCGCCAATATCGGACTGAATCTGTTCTTTATCGTGCTGTGTCGCGAGGCCTTCGCGGCCGATCCCCAATCCCCACTCGGGCGGCTGTGGTTGCCCGAGATTGGTATCGGCTATGTGTTCATTGCCAATCTCGCGGCCAGTGGGCTCAAGTTGATGCTGCTTAGCCCTCAGTTGCTGGGTGTTTTTGGCGGCTTTGACCGGCACTTGCTCAAGCGGTTGCTGCGTTACTCGCTGCCGCTGGTGGTGGTGGGCATGGCGGGCATTGTCAATGAGATGCTTGATCGCGCGGCGCTCAAGTATCTGCTGCCCCATGACAATGCCACCAATATGGCACAGCTCGGGATCTATAGCGCCAGCTACAAGCTGTCGATTCTCATGGCCTTGTTCATTCAGGCCTTTCGCTATGCCGGGGAACCCTTCTTTTTTGCCTATGCAAAAGAACAGAATGCGCGCGCGACCTATGCCCTGGTCCTGCATGGTTTTGTGATTTTCTGTGTCGCGATTTTCCTGCTGGTCAGCCTGAATCTGGATTTTTTCCAGTATTTTGTCGGTGCGTCTTATCGCGAGGGACTGGGCGTGGTGCCGGTGCTGCTGCTGGCCAATTTGCTGCTCGGTATCTATGTGAATCTATCCATCTGGTACAAGCTGACGGATCGTACCCTGATGGGGGCGGGCGTGGCTCTGGTGGGCGCCGGGGTGACCGTGGGGATGCTACTGTGGCTGGTGCCAACCCATGGCTACCAGGGCGCGGCCTGGGCGCATCTGGTCTGCTATGGGGTCATGGTGGTGCTGTCCTATGTGCTGGGGCGGCGATTCTACCCGGTGCCCTATGACCTGGCGCGGGTGCTGGGCTATCCGCTGCTTGGCCTTGCCATGCTGCTGCTGGATCGCTTGTGGTATCCGCCGCGGTTGGGCGACGGCTTGGCGCTGGCGCATTGGCCGGTGGCGCTCGGCTGGCTGTTCGCCTTTGGCTTATTTGTGTTCTTAATCGAGGGACGAGGGTTGCGGGGCCAGGGGCGAGCAACCGCTGCCTGTTCCTCATCCCTGGCTCCTCGGCCCTCGCATCCGGCGCCGGGCGCGTTGTCGTTGGGGCAGGGATTTGATAACGTAGCGGCTCGCGACGCGGCAAGGGCTGCCGTCCGCCCCAATGATTTACCCTCCATACAGGCTCCCATGAGACCCAAGCTGATTTTTATCACCGGCGGTGTTGTGTCTTCGCTCGGGAAAGGAATCGCCTCGGCGTCCCTGGGGGCGCTGCTTGAGGCGCGCGGGCTCAAGGTCACCATGATCAAGCTGGATCCCTACATTAATGTGGATCCGGGCACTATGAGTCCTTTTCAGCATGGCGAGGTCTATGTCACCGACGATGGCGCGGAGACGGATCTGGATCTTGGCCATTACGAGCGCTTTTTGCGCACCCAGATGGGGCGCAACAACAATTTCACCACCGGGCAGATTTACGAGTCCGTGATCCGCAAGGAGAGGCGCGGGGATTATCTGGGTCGCACCGTGCAGGTGATTCCTCATATCACCGATGAGATCAAGGACAGCATCCGCCTCGGTGCCAACGCGATGAAGAGCCTGGCGGGCAGTTCTATCGGCAAGGGGGCGGGCATGGCGTCCGCTGATGGTGCCTCGGCCGATAGTGCGCCGGCTGATATAGCAATGGTCGAGATCGGCGGCACCGTGGGTGACATCGAGTCGCTGCCCTTTCTTGAGGCCATCCGCCAGATGCGGGTTGAGCTTGGGCGCGAGCATGTGCTCTTCATGCACCTGACACTGGTGCCTTACATTCGCACCGCCGGTGAGATCAAGACCAAGCCGACCCAGCATTCGGTCAAGGAGTTACGCTCCATCGGCATTCAGCCCGATATCCTGCTGTGCCGCGCCGAGCAGCATTTGCCAGACGACGAGCGTCGCAAGATCGCGCTCTTCACCAATGTGGGCGAGGAGGCTGTCATCTCGGCGGTGGACGCGGATAATATCTATCGCATTCCCTCCTTGCTGCACGCCCAAGGCCTGGATGAACTGGTGGTCAAGCAGTTCGGGCTTGAGGTGCCGCCCGCGGATCTGTCGGAATGGAATGCGGTGCTGCGCGGTTTCGAGACCCCGCGCGACCGGGTCGTTATCGGTATGGTCGGCAAATACATGGACTTGACCGAAGCCTACAAGTCTCTGTCGGAGGCGCTGGCCCATGCCGGAGTGCATACCCGGGCGCAGGTCGAGATTCGCTATCTGGATTCCGAGGATATCGAGCGCTCTGGAAACGGCGTGCTGGACGGCCTGGATGCTATTTTAGTCCCGGGCGGCTTTGGTGAACGCGGTATCGAGGGCAAGATTAGCGCTGCGCGCCATGCGCGCGAGCAGCGGATTCCCTATCTTGGCATCTGTCTCGGCATGCAGGTGGCGGTGATTGAGTACGCGCGTAATGTCGCCGGTCTCGAGGGCGCGCACAGTACCGAGTTCTTTGGCGATACACCGCACCCTGTGATCGCGCTCATTACCGAGTGGGCGACCGAGGCTGGCACGCGCGAGCGTCGCGATGCCGGCGCCGACAAAGGAGGCACCATGCGCTTGGGTGGGCAGAATTGCCGGCTGGAGCCTGGCAGTTTGGCCCGCGGTATTTATGGCAAGCATCAGGTTCGTGAACGCCATCGTCATCGCTATGAATTCAATAACCAGTACCTGGATCGTATGAAGGACGCCGGCTTGCGCTTCTCCGGCTGGTCACTGGACGGTCGCCTGGTGGAGATTGTCGAGATTCCGGATCATCCCTGGTTCATTGGCTGTCAGTTCCATCCTGAGTTTACCTCCACACCACGCGATGGCCATGCACTTTTCCGCAGCTTTATCGAGGCAGCGCGGGAATTTCGCTGCGTGCGCGGATGAAAAAATTCGCGCGCGTGCATCCTGCAATCTTCAAGACATCCACGGCAGTGAATAAAACATTGGGGCGATATTGGAATCCATGCCTCATTCCCAAGTTTCATATCGGGCTCAAGTTTCAAATCGGGGCTAGCCATGTTGAACCTCTGCGGCTTTGACGTCGGTATCAATCAGCCGCTGTTTCTGATCAGCGGTCCCTGTGTGATTGAGAGCGAGGCCTTGGTGTTGGAGATGGCCGCGGAACTCAAGGCGATCACCGATGCCTTGGGGATCCCTTATATCTTTAAGGCGTCTTTTGATAAGGCCAATCGCTCCTCCATTGATAGCTTTCGCGGGCTGGGCTTGGAAACCGGCCTGCGCATTCTTGAGCGGGTGCGCACCGAGGTGCGGGTGCCGGTGCTGACCGATGTGCATGAGGATACTCCCCTGGGCGAGGTCGCCGCTGTGGTGGATGTGCTGCAAACCCCGGCTTTTTTGTGTCGCCAGACCAATTTCATTCAGAGCGTGGCGGCCCAGGGTAAACCGATGAATATTAAGAAAGGCCAGTTCCTGGCGCCCTGGGATATGGCGCAGGTGGTGCGCAAGGCGCGCGATGCCGGCAATGACCAGATTTTGGTGTGTGAGCGTGGCGTGAGCTTTGGCTATAACAATCTGGTATCGGACATGCGCGCGCTGGCGGTGATGCGAGAGAGCGGCGCTCCGGTGGTGTTCGACGCGACCCACTCGGTGCAGTTGCCCGGTGGGCAGGGGCATGCCTCGGGTGGCCAGCGGGAGTTTGTGCCCGTGCTGGCGCGCGCCGCGGTCGCGGCCGGTGTGGCGGGCTTGTTCATGGAGACGCACCCCAACCCGGAGCAGGCCAAGAGCGACGGGCCCAATGCCTGGCCGCTGGGCAAGATGCGCCAACTGCTGGAGACCCTGGTGGGCATCGATCGGCTGGTCAAGGGAGGTGAGCTGGCTGAAACATCTTTGCTGGTAGCTGCCGCGGCTCGTTCATGAATGCAAGTGCGATTAGCTTATATCCATCACGCCGGATGCGGCGCTTAGCCTGTAGCTTGCATCAATGCGCCGCTCGCCTTGACCTCGGTTAATCGCTGTAAGACAACTTGGCGCTCGACCCCGTTTTTTGATTCCTTATCATTTAATCTTATGGAGTATTCATCATGTCTGAAATCGTCGAAGTCCGCGCTCGGGAGATTCTCGACTCGCGCGGCAATCCCACGGTCGAAGCGGACGTCATCACCGCCGATGGCGCCATTGGGCGCGCTGCCGTGCCTTCGGGTGCCTCGACCGGCTCGCGCGAGGCGCTGGAACTGCGCGATGGCGACAAAGCCCGCTATGGCGGAAAAGGGGTGCTGACGGCCTGCGCCAACATTGGTGGGGAGATTCGCGAGGCGGTGCTCGGCATGGAGGTGTCGGACCAGGCCGCCATTGATGAGCGCATGATCACCTTGGATGGCACCGATACCAAAGGCCGCCTTGGCGCCAATGCCATTTTGGGCGTGTCCATGGCCGCCGCCCATGCCGCCGCCCAGGAGAAAGCCCTGCCGCTGTATCAATATCTTGGTCATGGCAATTACCAATTGCCGGTACCCATGATGAACATCATCAACGGCGGCCAGCATGCCGATAATAGTGTCGATTTTCAGGAGTTCATGATTCTGCCGGTGGGCGCAGCGAGCATTCGCGAGGCGGTGCGCTATGGCGCCGAGGTGTTTCATGCCCTCAAGTCTGTTCTCAAGGGTCGCGGACTGGCGACCTCGGTCGGCGATGAAGGCGGTTTCGCCCCCGACCTGCCCTCGAACGAAGCGGCCATCGAGGTGATTCTGGAAGCCATCGGCAAGGCCGGTTTCAAAGCGGGGCAGGATATTTATCTTGGCATGGATGTGGCCGCGTCGGAATTCTATGAAAACGGCCGCTACAACCTCACGGGCGAGGGGCGCACGCTCGATGCCGCCGGCATGACCGATCTGTTGCTCGAGTGGTGCGCCAAGTATCCCATCATCAGCATCGAGGATGGCCTGGCCGAGGGTGACTGGGACGGCTGGAAGGATCATACCGAGCGCCTGGGTAACAAGGTGCAACTGGTGGGTGATGATCTCTATGTCACTAACACAAAAATTCTGCGGGAAGGCATCGACAAGGGCATCGCCAATTCCATTCTGATCAAGGTCAACCAGATCGGCACCCTGACCGAGACGCTCGCCGCGATCAAAATGGCGCATGACGCCGGCTATACCGCCGTGGTCTCCCACCGTTCGGGCGAAACCGAGGACACCACCATTGCCGATCTCGTCGTTGCCGCCGCCACCGGGCAAATCAAGACCGGCTCGCTGTCGCGTTCCGATCGTGTCGCCAAGTACAACCAGCTGATGCGCATTGAGGATCAGCTTGGCGAGGGAGCCGTCTATGCCGGACGCTCGGCCTTCCGCCATCTGTAATCCGACGCGAGTCGGACGCAGGCGCGCCCCATGACCGCCATGCGCTGGTTGGTGCTGGTTTTGCTCGCCTTGCTCGGGCTGCTGCAATACCGCTTGTGGGTAGGGGAGGGCAGCCTGGCGCAACTGCATACCCTTAAGGTGCAGACCGGCGAGCAGCAACTGGAGCTTGACCGTCTGCGTGCGCGCAATCAGGCATTGATCGCCGAAGTGGACAGCCTGAAAACCGGTTTGGCCGCCATTGAAGAGCGTGCCCGCTTCGATCTGGGCATGATCCAGGACGGTGAGTTGTTTTTGCAGGTGATCGAGAAATCAGCGACTGAGCGCGCCGGCGCCCATTCCCAGTCGGTCCCCGAACTGAACAGGGAGCCCTGATGGCGTCCGTGGTTCAAACCGCTGGAAAGCAGGCCGATGCAGCCGCCAAGGCTTGGGCGCTCATCCCGGCGGCCGGCGTTGGCCGGCGCTTTGGCGCCACCCGGCCCAAGCAGTATCTGGAGCTGGACGGGCGCCGGGTGATCGACCATGCGCTTGAGCGTTTTCTGCGGCACCCCGGTATTCATGGTTGTGTGGTGGTGCTGCACCCGGATGATCCCTACTGGCCGGAAGGTCCCCACGCCCATCATCCCGATGTGCTGCGCGCCGATGGCGGCGCGGAGCGCTGTCACTCGGTGCGCAATGGGCTGGACGCCTTGGCGGCCGTGGCCGATGAGCGGGACTGGGTGCTGGTGCATGATGCCGCCCGACCCTGCCTGAGGCGCGAGGACCTGGATCATTTGTTGGCGGCGCTGGTGAGCGAACCCGTGGGTGCGCTGCTCGCGGTGCCAGTGCACGACACCGTCAAGCGCGCGACCATCCAGGCCGTCGATGATGCCGCCGTGACCGGTGCTGGGGTGACCGCGGGCACGTCCGCCAATGCGCTGGTCGTCGCCGAGACAGTGCCACGAGCCGACCTGTGGCGCGCCTTCACGCCCCAGGCATTCAGGCTCGGGCAGCTGAGACAGGCGCTGGATTTTGCCCTTGCGCAGCATCACCTGGTGACTGACGATGCCAGCGCCATGGAACTCCTCGGACTGCGCCCGCGCCTGGTGGAAGGCCATGGTGACAATATCAAAATCACGCGCCCCGAGGACCTGGACCTGGCGCGCTTTTATCTTTCGCAACAGTCTCATTAGGCCCAACAGGCTGAACAAGACAAACAGGCACAACAGGAGTCGGCATGCTCATCGGGCAGGGAATTGACGTGCATCGCTTCGCATCGGGGCGGCGACTGGTGCTGGGCGGGGTCGAGATCGGACACGACTTCGGGCTCGAGGCCCATTCCGATGGTGATGTCGTGATTCATGCCCTGTGCGATGCCCTGCTCGGTGCGGGTGGTTTTGGCGACATCGGGCATCATTTTCCGGACAATGACCCGGCCTTCAAGGATATTGACAGCCGTGTGCTGCTGCGCCGGGTGATGCAAACCCTGGCAGCCCATCAATTGTCACTGGTCAATGCCGACCTAACCATTGTCGCCCAGGCGCCCAAGCTGGCCCCGCATATCGCGGCCATGCGCGAGTGTCTGGCCGGCGACCTGGGCTGCTCTCCGGCGCGCGTCAACGTCAAGGCCACCACCAGCGAGCGACTTGGCTTCACTGGGCGTGGCGAGGGCATCGCGACCTTCGCGGTGGTGCTGCTTGATCATCCGCCGGGCTTTTCGGGCTGAGTTCGGCTTGTTATGCGCGGCATGGAAAGCCAAATCATTGCTCCAGAGCTTGAACGTCTGATCGGCTTTGAACAACTGCCGCGCGCGCATGGTTTGGCGCTGATCAAGGGATTGATGCGTGCACATCTCGAGGATTTCCGGGTTGCCGAGACCCTGAGTTTCGAGCCGGACGATCAGGGCGCGCATTGGTTGTTGCAAGTGCGCAAGACCGGCGCCAATACCGAGTGGGTGGCGCGTCGTCTGGCCGCGCTGACCGGCGTTGCGGTGCGCGATATCGGCTACGCCGGTCTCAAGGACCGTCAGGCGGTGGCGACGCAGTGGTTTTCGCTCCCACTGGGCGAGGGTCCGGTACCGGATTGGTCGCCGCTCGCCGCCGAGGGGATGGAGGTGCTGGCTTGCCGTCGTCATGGCCGCAAATTGCGCCGCGGAGCCATCGCCTGGAACAGCTTCGAGCTGCGCCTGCGCGAGCTGTCCGGTGATCTGGATGCCCTGCCAGCGCGTCTCTCCGCCATGGCCGCCGGTGGCGTGCCAAACTATTTCGGCCCGCAGCGCTTTGGTCGCGACGCGGGCAATCTGGCGCGCGCCCATCATCTGCTAAGTGCGCGTCCTGGGCGCGGCCAGCGCCTGTCGCGGTACCAGCGTGGTCTGCTCTTGTCGGCCGCGCGCTCGGCATTGTTTAATCAGGTATTGGCGCGCCGGGTGGAGCTTGAATGCTGGAACCAGGCTCTGCCAGGCGAGCGACTGCAACTGGCGGGCAGCCATTCGCATTTTCTGGCCGAGGTGATTGATGACAGCATCACCAATCGCGTGACGAGCGGGGATCTGTCGCCCACCGGCCCCTTGTGCGGAACGGGCGACTCCCTGGTCGACGGTGAGTTGGCCGCGCTGGAAATCGAGATTCTCGCTCCCTGGGCGGACTGGATCGATGGGCTTGGTCGCGCGGGTTTGCGTGCTGAGCGCCGCGCCTTGATCCTGCGGCCCTTGGATTTGGATTGGGAGATGGAGGAGGGCGCTTGCTTGCGGTTGACTTTTCGTCTGCCAGCGGGTGCTTATGCGACCTCGGTGGTGCGCGAACTGGGGGATTGGTGGGAGCCGGCAGGTGGTGGAACCGGCGCGCGTGCGGCGGCTGATTCGAGTGATTCGGGAAAGGCCGTCGCCGCTCCAGGCGCGGGGATTGAATGACGGCGTTATCCTGATGCTTGGTAACGGTGTGGATATTCGCGATACCGGGTAGGTTGGGCAAAGCGAGGCGTGTCCAACTTTTTCAAACCAAGTCATACCACATATTTCTGAAGCCTCATTGGCCGTTGTTTCAGCCAGCTCATGCTCGCCTGCGCTGGGACTTGGCCGGATTGCGCAGCAGCACATAGAGCGCGCCCGTGCCGCCATCGTGGCGCGGGGCGGAGCAGAAGGCGAGTACCTCGGTGCGCAGTCGCAGCCAGTAATTAAGTTTGCGTTTGAGCACTGGCTGGCGGTCGGGTGAGCGCGCACCCTTGCCGTGGATAATCCTGGCGCAGCGCACGCGCCGAGCGCGGCAGTCGACGAGAAATTCACGCAGGGTCGCCTGGGCATGGGCGGCGGTCAGGCCATGCAGGTCGAGTTCGAGATCGACCGCGATGCGCCCGCGCCGCAGCTCGCCAAGTACCCGGTGCTGCACGCCGGGTTGGGCGTAGAGCAGGTACTCGGGGGTGTCGATTTCATGCTCCGACAGCTGTCGTTCCTCGGCCTCGTCAGCCTCTGGCGGGCGCGGTCTTGGGATGGGTGGCGGGCGTTCCCGATAGGGCACGGGAGCCTCGACCGCGAGCGGTTGGGCATCATCGACGGCTTGCCGAAAAAGCTCGGAATCAGACTCTTGAAGGATTTTTTTCATCTGATTTGTGATAGATTGAGGCTCTCGGCCAGGGCAGTATACCAAGGGGCGGGTCATTGACTCCGCGCCATGTAGCCTTGCTGGCAGATTTGGGGCTTGCAGCTTGGTGGCTTGTCGATGGGTGGCATCCATGAATATCCTTCTCAGTAACGACGATGGCTACCGGTCCCCCGGCCTGCATGCGCTGGCCGGGGCGCTGTCGCGTTACGCGAGCGTCACCGTGGTGGCCCCCGACCGGGATCGCAGCGGGGCCAGTCATTCGCTCACGCTCGACACGCCGGTGCGCGCCGAACAGGTCGAGCCTGGCCTGTACCGGGTATTTGGCACCCCGACCGACTGCGTGCACCTGGCGCTTTCGGGTCTGCTCGAGCCAGATTCAAGTCAGGCAGCCGATCCGGAGTCGGTTCTCGTGCCAGATCTTGTTCCCGATCTTGTTGTCGCCGGGATCAATCACGGCCCCAATCTGGGCGATGATGTGATCTACTCTGGCACGGTGGCCGCCGCGACCGAGGGGCGTTTTCTTGGATTGCCAGCGGTGGCGGTCTCGAGCAGCGCCTTCGAGCCCCGGCATCTGGATACCGCGGCCGAGATTGCAGCGCGTCTGGTCGCGCGCCTTGGCGAGACAGCCTGGGTTGCGGCCGCCGCGGGCGCCGGTCAGGTGCCTTCAAACAGGGTGCAAGCGGCAGCCAAGCCGAACCCAGGACTGAACCCAAACCTGGTGGCACAATGGCAAGCCGCGCTCTTTCAAGGACAGATGATTCTCAACCTGAACATTCCCGATCTTCCCGCCGCCGAGATCAAGGGTCTGCGCGCCACCCGGCTGGGCAACAGGCATAAGTCGGAGCCCATGATCCGTGCCGAGGATCCGCGCGGCCGGCCGGTGTATTGGGTCGGTCCGCCCGGACCCGAACAGGACGCGGGCGAGGGGACTGATTTCGCCGCGGTGCGCGATGGTTACGTCTCGGTCACTCCATTGCAGGTGGATCTGACCCGCCACGGCGCCGTGGCCGCGTTGGACGCCTGGCTGGAGGGGCTGCGGTGATCGAGACCCCAAGGAAGGCGGCCTTCGAGCGCGAGCCGCTGGTGCTGCGCGGGCGCGAGCGCCTGCTGGCGCGACTGGAAGAAGATGGCATTCGCAATCAGCAAGTTCTGGAAACCCTGGCCGGGATTCCCCGGCATCTGTTCATTGATGAGGCGCTGGGAACGCGCGCCTACGAGGACTCGGCCCTGCCTATCGGCCATGGTCAGACTATCTCCCAGCCCTACATCGTCGCGCGCATGACCGAGCTGTTGCTGGAATCCGGCCCCTGTTCAACCGTGTTGGAAATCGGCACCGGGTCGGGTTTCCAAACCGCCGTGCTGGCCATGTTGGTGCGCCGGGTTTATACCATTGAACGTCTGGCGGCCCTCTGGGGACTTGCCGAACCCCGGCTACGGACGCTGAAATTGCGCAATGTACGCTATCGCCATGGCGATGGTCGCCTTGGCTGGCCGGAAATGGCGCCTTTTGACGGCATCCTGATTACCGCCGCGTCCGAGGGTATCCCTCGTTGTCTGGCCGAGCAACTCTCACCTGGCGGCTGCATGTTGCTGCCGCTGGTCGTGGGCGCGCGGCAGCGACTGGTGCGACTGACCCGGACCCGCTCCGGATTTCGCCACGAGGATCTGGAGCCGGTCATGTTTGTCCCGCTACTCGGAGGTGTCGGCTGATGCGGCTATTTTCCGCGCTTTACGCCAGGGTCATGCGTTGGTCGGAACATCGGCACGCGCCCTGGTATCTTGGAGCCCTGAGCTTCTCGGAGTCGTCTTTTTTTCCGATTCCGCCCGATGTGATGTTGGCACCCATGTGCCTGACGCGGCCGCAACGCGCTTGGTGGTTCGCGGGCCTGACCACTCTGACCTCGGTTGCCGGTGGTTTGCTCGGCTACCTGATCGGCCGCCTGGCGTTCGATCTGGTCGAGCCCATCGTCGGCCCGGGTGGTCACTATTCCGAGGCGTTTGGGCAGGCACAGGACTGGTTTCAGCACTGGGGCATCTGGGCGGTATTTCTGGCCGGCTTCTCGCCCATCCCGTACAAGATTTTCACCATCACGGCTGGCGTGGTCGGTATGGCCTTGATTCCTTTCGCCATCGCCTCGGCCATCGGGCGTGGCCTGCGGTTTTTCATGGTCGCGGCACTCATGGTCTGGGGTGGCGCGCCCATGGAGGCGCACCTGCGCCGCTATGTCGACTTGCTCGGCTGGTTGCTGGTACTGGCCATTGGGCTGCTTGTGCTCATCAAGACGGTTTTCTGATTCTCATGGCATCGCCACGTCCTGACAATCAAAGCCGTTGTGTCACGCGAAGGTTTGACTCATGACCTTGGCTGCTGATATCAGTCGCGCGGACGGGTGCTTCGCCGCCATAGCCGAAGCCAGAGTTGGGTCGGCGCATGTCAGCCGTGCCGGCAGCCGGCGGATGGCCGCGAACTGGCGCCTGGGTCTGGGATGCATCATGCTGGTGTTGTTTGCACTCATCGCCGGCTGTAGTAGCGGCGTGCTGGCTCCAGTGGAAACAAGGGATGGTTACGGACCAGCGCCGCGTGGTTATTATCGCGTTGTGCGTGGTGATACGCTGACAGCCATTGCTAGGCGCACCGGGCATTCGGTCTCGACCCTAGCGGCCTGGAATGATCTAGGGCCGCCGTACCAAATCCATGCTGGCAGCTTGTTGCGGGTGGCGCCCAAAAGGCTGCACGCCCGTCCCGCACCACTCGCCTCGGCAAGGGATAGGATCGCCAAGCCAAGTGCGGCGCGTTCGGATGAAAAACCTCGCACCGCCTCAAGCTCAAGCTCAACCGCGAGACCAACGGCAAGTTCAAGCCCGGCCCAAGCAGCTTCCGGAAAGGTCAGCGCGGGCGGCGTGACCTGGCAATGGCCGGTCAATGGCGCGGTTGAGCAAAGCTACCGGGCTGGCGATCGCAGCCGTCAGGGGATTCGTATCGCCACCTCGCCAGGCGCCAAGATTGGTGCCGCGGCCAAGGGCAGCGTGGTCTATAGCGGCAGCGGACTCAAGGGTTATGGCAATCTTGTCATCGTCAAGCACAATGACCATTTTCTTAGCGCCTATGGTTTCAATCGTCAGCTTCTCGTCAAGCAGGGTGACACTGTCAGTGCCGGGCAGGTCATCGCCGAGGCCGGTCAGGCGCCCAATGGCAAGTACCTGCTGCATTTTGAAATTCGCCGCGATGGCGCCACTGTCGATCCCCTCGGCTACTTGCCGAAACGCTAAACAAGAATCGCGAACATGATGTTTCTAGTGTTTTGCATGGCGGCCACTTGGATGAACCCGGCGATCACGGGAGTCACTCATGGTCGCTAGAAAGATCGAGGACGATCTGCCCGATGACCTGACCGAGGAGGAGGACCAGGATGAGCTGCTCGGTCCGCCGGAAGAAATGGAGGACGAGGAGTTGCTCGTCGAGGATCAAGAGAAGGTGAATGGGTCCAGGGTGAATAACGGTTTCAGCCCAGGGGGGGGCGACTTCGACGCGACCCGGCTGTATTTGAATGAAATCGGCGGCTCGCCCCTGCTCAGCGCCGAGGAAGAAATCCACTACTCGCGCCTGGCCAATCAGGGTGACGAGGCGGCGCGGCGCTGCATGATCGTCAGCAACCTGCGGCTGGTGGTGAAAATCGCCCGGCGTTATCTCAATCGCGGTCTGCCGCTGCTTGATTTGATCGAGGAGGGCAATCTGGGGCTGATTCGCGCGGTCGAGAAGTTTGATCCCGAACGCGGTTTCCGCTTTTCGACCTACGCCACTTGGTGGATTCGCCAGACCATCGAGCGTGCCATCATGAATCAAACCCGCACGGTAAGGCTGCCGATTCATGTGGTCAAGGAAATCAATATCTACCTTAAGGCCGCGCGCGCCCTGTCGCAACAGCTTGATCACGAGCCGACCGACGAGGAGGTGGCCGGGTTGCTTGATCGGCCACTCTCCGAGGTCAAGCGCATGCTGGGGTTGAACGAGCGCATCGCCTCGGTGGACACCCCGCTGGGCAAGGATGCTGACAAGCCCTTGGTCGATATGCTGGAGGACGATTCGCTTGATGACCTCAGCGATTACATCCAGGATGACGAGGTGCATGAGAAGCTCGAGCGTTGGTTGGATAAACTCAACGACAAACAGCGGGAAGTAGTCGAGCGGCGCTTCGGGCTTCACGGCTACGAGCACTCAACGCTCGAGCGCGTTGCCCACGAGCTTGGTGTCACCCGCGAACGGGTGCGTCAGATTCAGATGGATGCCCTACGGCGTTTGCGCCAGACGCTTGAGCGCGAGGGTTTCTCCTCCGAGGCCTTTTTTCGCTAATTCGCTTTGGTTGGTCGCATTCCGCGTCCAAGTTAGTGCCGTATCCTATTTAGCGCGGTTTAGACCGGTTGAACACATAAGTGACAAGCCCGCGAGCCTTGTCCCCGCGTCAAAGTCTGACTAATTGACTCGGCCATCTTGACTTTCAGGCGCCGATGAATTGTCATTGCACTGGCTGAAATCCCCGGTTCGGACGCTGTTCAGGCTGAAGCCCTGAGGTATCGCGCCGTTCCACGAGCGCTTGTATGGGCTTGGCGGGCCTGCTGATCCAAATGCTTTCGCGCTCCTTCAGCTCCAGGCTGGTGGTCGCTCGCGCGATCCGCCAGATTCTCGGTTCCGCGGTTTGTGGAGGAGTTTATGGAAGCAACGGCGGACAGCGCGGCAGAGCGCAAGTACGACTTTGACGTCGTGCGCTGGTTTATCATCATGGCGGTGGTCTACTTGGTCTTTGGCGCCTCGGTTGGTGTTTATATCGCCTCGGAGCTGGCCTGGCCTTGGCTCAATTTCGACAACCCCTACATTTCCTTTGGACGGTTGCGGCCGGTCCATACCAACGCTGTCATCTTTGCCTTTGGCGGCTGCACTTTAATGGGTACGGCCTTCTATACCGTGCAGCGTACCTGCGGCGTGCGCTTGTGGAGCAATAAGCTTGCCTGGTATACCTTTTGGGGTTGGAATCTGGTCATTCTTCTAGCCGTCTTGACCCTGCCTTTTGGTTTCACCCAATCAAAAGAGTACGCCGAGCTGGAATGGCCTATTGATATTCTGATCGCGGTTGTTTGGATCGCCTTCACCTTCAATTTCATCATGACCATCGCCATCCGGAAAAGCTCGCACATTTATGTGTCGAACTGGTTCTATCTTGGCATGATGGTCATGATTGTCTATCTGCATGTGGTCAACAGCTTGGCCATTCCGGTCGGACTGTTTAAATCCTATAGCCTGTTCTCGGGCGTGCAGGATGCGATGATCCAGTGGTGGTGGGGGCATAACGCGGTTGGCTTTTATCTGACCGCCGGCTTCCTCGGCATTATGTATTACTTCGTGCCCAAACAGGCGAACCGGCCGGTTTACTCCTACCGGCTCTCAGTCATTCACTTCTGGGCACTGATGTTCGGCTATGTTTGGCTCGGCGCCCACCACCTGCAATACACCGCGCTGCCTGATTGGACGGGTTCCCTGGGGGCGGCTGTGTCTATTGCCATGATCATTCCCTCTTGGGGGGGAGCGGTCAATGGCATGATGACGCTCTCGGGTGCCTGGGACAAACTGCGCACCGATTACGTGCTGCGGTTCTTGATTATCGCACTCGCCTTCTATGCCATGTCGACCTTCGAGGGGCCGGTGATGGCGCTCAAAACGGTCAATGCCCTGTCCCATTACACCGACTGGACCATCGGCCATGTTCACTCGGGCGCGCTTGGCTGGGTCGCCGGAATTTCCATCGGTGCCATTTACCATTTGATGACCCGGTTGTGGCATACCAAAATCTGGTCCGAGACCTTGATCAACGTGCATTTCTGGACGGCGACCATCGGCACCGTCATTTACATTGTCGCTATGTGGGTGGCTGGCATTATGCAGGGACTGATGTGGCGCGCCTATGACGAATATGGCACCTTGGCCTATACCTTTGTCGAGTCAGTCGCGGCCATGCATCCTTACTATGCGATGCGCGCGGTTGGCGGGGCCATTTTCCTGTTCGGCGCCATTGTCATGCTCTTCAATGTGCTGATGACGGTGTGGCAGTCCGCCTCCGAGGGCAGCCTGCGCGAGGCGCGCGGGCCCATGGTTCCGGTGACGGTCTGACAGTTCGGTTCTGGAGAATCATGCCATGGCAAAGACCAATAACACACCGCGCGGTGTGCAAGACTTTCTCGAGCGCAATATTTGGGGTCTGCTGATCATGACAGCCATTGTGCTGTCGGTCGGTGGCATTGTGGAGATCGTGCCCCTTTTCTACCTAAAGGACACCGAGGAATCGAACCGCTTCCCGGAAATCGTCTGGGAGCAGGCTGGCAAGACGCCCATCGTCACTGTCGATGACAGTGGCCGGGAGGTCTGGAACTGGAAATCGGGGGATGGCATACGGCCTTATACCGCGCTTGAGTTGGCCGGACGCGATATCTATCAGCGTGAGGGATGTTATCTGTGCCATTCCCAGCAGGTGCGCCCCTTCCGCGACGAACGCGAGCGTTATGGGCATTATTCCCTGGCGTCCGAATCCATGTTCGATCATCCCTTTCAGTGGGGATCCAAGCGCACCGGGCCCGATCTGGCGCGCGTTGGCGGCAAGTATTCGGATGCCTGGCAACGCCAGCACTTGCGCAACCCCCGCGCGGTGGTGCCTGAGTCCATCATGCCGAGTTATCCCTGGTTAGATGAACGCCTGGTCAAGGGCAAGCGCCAGCGCTGGCGCATGCACGGACTTCGCGCCATTGGCATGCCCTACGCGGACGAGGACATCAAGGGTGCGCCGACGCTGATGGCGGATAAAACCGAGATGGACGCCCTGGTGGCCTATCTGCAGGTGCTCGGCACCATGGCCGATCTCAAGTCGGGAGTCGATTATCGTGAATAGTCTGGCCGAGTACTTTCATACCGACTGGCAGGCCATGACCGCGACCGACTGGTTCGGCACTCTGCTGACGGTGGCCATCGCGGCGCTCATGGCTCTGGCCTATTTCCAGGTCTTTCGCCCCAAGCATCGCGAGGGGCTGGAGGCAAGAAAATATCTATTGTTTGAAGAAGACAGCCCCGAGGCTGACCCCGTGGCTAACCCCGAGGCTGACCCTGTGGTTGACCCGGGCGCGGCCAATCGGGCAGAGGTCAAAGAGGAGCGGAACGGAGGTGGCCATGGCTGACGAGAATCCTTTTCCGGGCGAGAACAATACTGGCCATTTCTGGGACGATAACATTCGTGAACTGCGCAATCCGCCGCCGCGATGGTGGATGATTGCCTTCTGGCTCTCCATCGCCTGGTGGGTGCTTTATGGTCTGCTCTATCCCATGTGGCCCACACCACCTTGGAAGCTCGAACAGACCGAGCAGCAGCACACCAGGGGCATGCTGGGCTGGACGTCAATCCAGGAGTATAAACAGGGCATGGAGCAGGTCGAGCAGGTACGGGGTCAGTACGAAGAGCGTATCGCGCAACTCTCGGCCGATGAGATTTTGGCCGACCCCGGGCTGCTGCAATACACCATCGCCTCATCCAAGGTGGTGTTTGGCGACTATTGCGCGGCCTGTCACGGTAGCGGTGGTCAGGGCAATCCCGGCTATCCGGTGTTGGCCGACAATGACTGGCTGTGGGGCGGCTCTCTCGGCAAGATCACCGAAACCATCACCGGGGGCCGTAAGGGCAACATGATTGGCCACCAAAATATTCTCAGCGAGCAGGAGGTTGACACCCTGGCCCAGTTCGCGGTCGACCTGAGCGAGGGACGGGAGGCGAGCGACGAGGCCTGGACCTTGTTCAATAACAAGGGCTGTTCCGGCTGCCATGGTCCCGATGCGACCGGTGTGCTCGGCACCCTGCCGACTGGGGATGTGATCACCGTGGGCGCGGCCAATTTGACCGACCGCCTGTGGCGCTTTCGCCCGGGTGGCTTCGAGAGCGCCAAGCACACCATTCTCTATGGCGTGAACCAAAGCGGTGTGGAGCAAACCCGTGATGCGGTGATGCCGAAATTCGGCGGTGCCGGCAGCGCGGAAGGACGCCTGGATGAGAATCAAATCAAAAAGCTGGCTGTCTATGTGCACGAGCTTGGTGGGGGTCTATAATCTGGCGGATACAGTGCGTTATCCGCCTCGGATCTGAGCTGGGCAGGGGGCCGCATCCGGGTCAGAGTTTGGCCATGTTCCAGACGCCGTCCCATCTGATGGCGTTATCCAGTCAGGCGATAAGAGTTGGTCAGCCGCTAGAGTCCATTCGGGAGTAGTTTTTGAGCGATACCCCAAGCAAAGCGCAGGCTAGTCCACAAGGCGATGTAAAAACCGATCTTCAAGCCGGCCTTAAAGCAGGTACGCTTGATGAACTCTACGCCGAGTCCGAGCACTGGCAGGTCAACGCCGGCGGCGAGACCATCCATGCCAAACGCCTACCCGGGCGTTGGCGTCGCATCAAATGGCTGGCGGCATCCGTTTGGTTGATCTTTTTTTTGGGGCCCTATGTGCGCTGGGATGGGCGCCAGGCGGTGCTCTTTGATATTCCCAACCGCCAGTATCACCTCTTCGGCGCGACCGTGCTGCCGCAGGACTTCTGGATGCTGTCCTTGCTGTTGTTGTTCTTCGCCATTCTGCTGGCGGTCGCCACGGCGCTAGCCGGGCGGGTCTATTGCGGCTTTTTCTGCTTCCAGACGGTCTGGACGGATATTTTTACCCTGATCGAGGAATGGCTTGAGGGCGATCCGCGCCAGCGTCGCGCCTTTGATCGGGCGCCCTTAAGCCTGTACAAAGTGCGCGTCAAAAGCGTCAAACACCTGCTCTGGGTGTTAATTGGCTTTGCCACCGGCTGGAGCTTTGTTGCCTGGTTCTATGGCGCCTTGCCCTTGTGGCGGGACTTCTTCACTGGTCAGGCCAACAGCGCTGTATATGCCTTTGTTGCGCTCTTTACCGCCGGCACCTATCTGCTTGCGGGCTGGCTGCGCGAGCAGGTGTGCTTTTGGCTCTGTCCCTATGCGCGCATCCAGGGTGTGATGCTCGATCGCACCACCCTGGTGCCGGCCTATGACCTGACACGGGGTGAACCGCGCGGGCGCCTGCGCAAGGGTCAGGATGTTATTGCGGGGCAGCAGGGCGACTGCATCGACTGTAATCAGTGTGTTGCCGTCTGTCCCACCGGTATCGACATTCGTGCCGGTCAGCAAGAGGGCTGCATCACTTGCGCGCTCTGCCTCGATGCCTGCGATCAGGTGATGGACAAAATCAACCGCCCGCGCGGCCTGATCCGTTACGCCTCGCTTGACGAACTCGAAGGCCAGCGAGTCAGACCCATGCTGCTGCGCGCGCGTGTCTGGCTTTATGTGGGGATTTTAGTGCTCTCGGTGCTCGGTATTGGCTATGGGTTTTCAACCCTGGTCAGTATTGAACTGAACGTGCTGCACGAGCGTTCGCCCCTGTTCGTGGAGTTAAGCGATGGTTCAATTCAGAACAAATACACCCTGAAGGTGCTGAATAAATCCAATGATGATCTCCAGGCCCGGATCGCCGTGAGTAGCCCGGTGCCGATTGAAGTTAGGGGCATCGAGCATGACCTGAGAATTCGCCATGGGGAGGTGACGCCGATGATGGTCTTTATCCGCATCGAACGCGAGCATTTGACCGGCGAGAGCATTCCAATTTTTTTCACGGCCGACGCAACCTTGCCTGATGGGACTGAGGCCAGGGCGGAACGGGAAAGCGCATTTTTCGCGCCTGAGCCCTGATCGGATATCTGATAGGGAATCTGATAGGGAACCTGATAGAGAACCTAATCAGCAATTCCAAATTTCGTTTTCCAGCGCCCGGTTGTTGGCCCGGTGATCTACACCAGATGAAATACTTAAATTTGGAATTGCTGGAACCTAATAGCAGAGCTTGACTGGAGATCCGGCGGGTCATTGGCTTGTGAGCGCTGATTAGAACGCCCGGCCTTCTCCACAATCGAAGCATCCAAGCACGGCCCACGAACTAATCGAGATAAGGCTCATGACAAAGACCCTAGTCCAAGAACCGCTTGCCACGCCTGCTTCAGCGTCCATGTCTGGCCCTTCATCTGCCCCTTTATCTGCCTGGCAAAGTCCCTGGGTGCGCGGCTGGATCGCACTGGTCGCGGTGGTGTTGGCTGTGAATATTCTGATGGTGACCCTGGCCTTCGTCACCAGCCCGGGGTTGGTGGTGGAGGACTACTATGAGCGCGGACGCGCAATGGAAGAGGCCATACGTTCACGCGCTGATGTCGCCGATGATCGGATGCTAGCGGTGGATATCCCGGCCGATTTGACTGCCGGGCAAGGGGCAATGCTGCGCTTTTTCGTGGTGGACAAGGCGGGGCAGCCAGTCAGACCCGATGCGGTGACCTTGTTTGCCTACCGACCCTCGGATGCGGGACAAGATTTTTCCCTGCCCATGATCGAAGAAGCCCCCGGGCGTTATCGCGCCGAGGTCAGTTTTCCGCTCCCTGGACTGTGGGACAGTCTGGTTGAGGTTACTGAGGGCGAGGCTATCTACCGACTCGACGAGCGCCTCCATGTGAAAGCGCGATGACCTTGGCTGGTGTCTGGAAACAAAGCTTCGAGTTAGGTTTGTTACTGGTTCTAATGCGCTGCCGATCTTTGCCGGTCGCCCTGGCTGATGCCTGATGTCGGCGAGCCAAGCCTCTGGTTGTTTCCATTGCGGTTTGCCGATCACGCAGCCCACCACCGTGCGCGCTCAGGTTGGTGGCGGCGAACGTCTCTTCTGCTGTCAAGGCTGCGCGGCGGTGTGTCGGGCCATTTACGATGCCGGCCTCGAGGGCTTCTATCAGCGTACCCCGGATGGTGACATTTTTGGCCCGCCGCCGGAGCTACCGCGCCAGCTCGAGTTCTATGATCTCGACGAAGTCCAGCAGGAGTTTGGCGACATCTCAAGCGACGAGCGAGAGATGCAGTTGGCGGTCGAGGGAATTCACTGTGCCGCCTGTGTCTGGCTGATCGAAAACGGTCTTGCCGCCATGCCGGGGGTGAGCGAGGCGCGGGTCAACCTGACTGGCCGACGGTTGCGCTTGCGTTGGGACAACAGCCGCTTACGCCTATCACGCATCCTCCGGCGATTGGGTGAGCTTGGCTATGCCGCCGTGCCGTTTGATCCCGGCGCGGCTGAATTGGGGTTGCAGCGACGCAACCGGGCGCTGCTCTATCGGCTGGCCTTTGCCGGATTCGCGGCCATGAATCTAATGTGGATCTCCATCGCGCTCTATGCCGGGGCCGATCAGGGCGAGTTCCGCAGCCTGTTTCATTGGGTCGGCTGGTTACTGGCCACGCCCACGCTGCTTTACGCCGGTGGGCCCTTCTTTGTGGGCGCCTGGCGCGGGCTGCGCCACTGGCATCTTGACATGGATTTGCCGATCGCCATTGGCGCGGCCATCACTTACTGTTACTCCTTGGTGGTGACCCTGAGCGGCCGGGGCGATGTCTACTGGGATACCCTGGTCAATTTTCTTTTTGTCATTTTGCTTGGGCGCTACCTGGAAGCGATGTCGCGCCGCCAGGCGGTCTCGGCCACTCAGCGCCTGCTGGATCTTCAGCCTCGGGCCGCGACTGTCCTGCGCGATGGCGAGGAGGCACTGGTCCCGATACGCGCCCTGCGCCCTGGCGATCTGCTGCTGATCCGCCCCGGCGAGCGGGTGCCGGCCGACGGTCTGGTGGAGCAGGGCACAAGCGCTCTGGATGAATCCCTGCTGACCGGCGAGGCCGAGCCGCTCGCGCGTGGTCCCGGTCAGCCAGTGGTGGCCGGCAGCCTGAACGGTGCTGGGGCACTGCGGGTGCGGGTCACCGCCGTGCTGCGCCAGACTCAGCTCGGGCGCATCCTGCAGTTGGTTGAGGAAGCCCAGGCGAGCAAGGCGCCGATTCAAAGCCTGGCGGACCAGGTGGTGCCCTGGTTCGTCGGCGCCACCCTTGCGCTTGCGCTCCTGACTAGCCTGATCTGGTGGCAGGCCGATCCAGCCACGGCGGTGTTGGCGGCTACCTCGGTGTTGATCATTACCTGTCCCTGTGCCTTCGGGCTTGCCACGCCCATGGCCATGGCGGTGGCTACCGGCAGCGCTGCTCGTCATGGCATCCTGATCAAGCAGGGGGGGGCGCTCGAGCGCTTGTCGAATGTCACTCAGGTGGTGTTCGACAAAACCGGTACCCTAACACTTGGTCGGCCAAGCCTGGTTGCCCTGATAGACGCACGCGGTCTGTGGCGTGCGAATGAACCTGGAACGCGGCTGGATGCCACCCGTCAACACTGGCTGGCGCGGGTCGCCGCGCTGGAGCAGCTCTCCGAGCACCCGCTGGCACGCGCGCTCACGGCCTTCGCCCGCGAGCATGGCTTGGCCGACATGACGCTGGAGGTGACGGATGTCCGCCTGGAGCCCGGACGGGGGATTGTTGGTCGGGTGGATGGTCAGACCCTAGCGCTGGGTTCAGCGGCCTGGTTGGAGAGCTTGGGGATGGCACTGGACAAGCGACTGGCATCGCCAACCGACTGGCCGGGCGTGACCCTGTTGCATCTGGGACTGGACGGCCGGGAGGTGGCGCGCTTGCTGCTGCGCGATGATTTGCGCGAGGACGCGCGCACGGCAGTGGACGCGCTGATTGCCGCTGGTCTTCAGGTCTCCCTGCTGAGCGGGGACCGTCAGGCGACGGCCAGTGAGATGGCAAAGCGCCTGGGCGGCATCACAGCCATTGCCGAGGTGTTGCCGGAGGGCAAGGCCGCGGAGATCTCGCGCTTGCGCGCATCCGGGCAGCGCGTCGCCATGGTCGGCGATGGGGTGAACGATGCCCCGGCACTGGTGAGTGCCGATGTGGGCATCGCGCTTGGCAGCGGGACCGATGTTTCCATGGCCAGCGCCGATATCGTCCTGACCGGCAATGAGCTTGCGCGGGTGCCCCAGGCATTGGCGCTGGCCCAGCGCACCCTGGTGACAATTCGTCAAAATATCGGTCTGTCGATTGCGTACAATCTGGTGATGGTGCCTTTGGCCATGGCGGCTTTGATTACGCCCCTGGTGGCGGCGATTGCGATGCCGTTGAGCTCGCTCGCGGTCGTCGGCAACTCGGCGCGGATAGGTGGTCTTCTAAAGAAGGCGCGGTGAATGCATTCACCCCTACGGGCATCTCCAGATACCGCCCTTTGTCTGTTGCCATTGACCTACTGCTCACAACTACCTGCTCACAACTACCTGCTCACAACTACCTGCTTACTACCTACAAACCCCCAATGGAAGTCATCTATGGCCTGATTCCTGGTATGCTTTTGCTCGGACTTGCCGCCGTCGGCGTGCTCTTCTGGGCCGCGCGCAGCGGGCAGTTTGACGATCTCGAGGGCGACGGACAGCGTATTCTGATGGATGACGACATCAAGCCCGATGATCCGCGCCGCTTTCCTGGCGCGGATGTCGAGGACTGATTCATGGCGGATTCATTCGTCCTTTCGATCCTTTTCGCAGCCTACTTTTGTGGATGCAGGGTTTCATGCACCATTTGTCGGGCTGCACATCCGGCAAGCTCAAAGTGTCCGAACCAACTCGAGCATTCTCTGCGCATGGCCCCTGGGCTTTACATCGTAGAGTGCGTGGCGAATGCGCCCGCCCTGTTCGATGACGAAAGTGGTGCGCAGGATGCCTTGGCGGGTGACTCCGTTCACTACCTTCTCCCGCAGCACATCATAGATCGCACAGACTTCACCCTCAGTGTCGGCAAGGAGTAGCAGGCTGAGGCCATGCTTGTCGCGAAAAGCGCCATGGCTCGCGCAGGTGTCGCGGCTAATGCCGGCGATGTTGGCGCCCGCGGCTTCAAATTCCGGATGCAAGTCAGTGAATTCCAACGCTTCCATGGTGCAGCCGGGGGTATCATCCTTGGGGTAAAAGCACAGTACCAGATGCTGGTCGGCCCAGAGCTTGGCGCTTCTCACAAGATCCATATCGGCGTCGGGTAGGGAGAAGTCGGGGGCGATGTCGCCAGGTTGCAACATAAACAAAAGGCTCCGGTGGCTGAGGTGGTGCTTGTGCGGCATAGTTCGCATGGCGGATGACGCCGGTGTTGTGCGGAGACTGTGATCCGCGGCGATGCGCTCGCGTCGGAATCCGCGGCAGATGCTTTGTTGTTTTTTCTGCTGCTGAGAAATTTATGGGTCGCATTGGCCCGCGTCAACTGTCTTTGGCGTTTCTTCAAGTCTTACCAGCGCCAGGAGCCAGGATGGAAGCCAGGGTGGGCGCCGGCATCGGCTGTTGGTCAGTGTCCGCGGCTGGGTTGAGCAGGATGCTGGCAATGGTGCCGCCACCGGGTCGGGTGCGCAGATGGATCTCGATATCATTGGCCATCGCAAGCTGGCGGGCAACGGCCAGACCAAGACCTGTGCCCCCGGTGCCTCGGTTGCGGGACTGTTCCAGCCGATAGAAAGGCCGAAAGACCGCATCCAGGGAGTCCTGGGGGATGCCAGGGCCGCGGTCGAGAACCTGAATCTCGACACTCTCGGCGCAACCTTTCAGATCGACCTCTACGGACTGATCGCTGTAGCGCAGCGCATTTTCGATCAAATTACCGAGGATTCGCCTGAGCGCCATGGAGTTGATGCTGGCGGGGCAGGGCGGGCCAGGCTGGTAGCGAATGCGTTGGCGTTGGCCGACAACCTCTGTCACCATGGCCGCCACATCAAGAGCCTCCTTCTCGCCCGCACCCAGACTCTGTCCCAGCTCAACCGCTTGGCGAATGAGTTGGTCCATTTCCTCAATGTCTCGCGTCATGCGAGCGCGTTCACTGTCGCCGACCTGTCCGGGCAGCATTTCGACTGCCAGACGCAGGCGTGTCAGCGGGGTGCGCAGATCGTGCGAAATGCCAGCCAGCAGCACGGTGCGATCAGCCAGCAGTTCGCGGACCTGCTGGCTGGTTTCATTAAAGCGGCGCGCCAGATTGGCCAGCTCCAGCGGGCCGGTTTCCGGCAGTGGTTCGGGCGAGCGGCCGCGGGCGACTTCCTCGGCCGCGCGCGACAGGCGCGTTAAAGGGGTGGTCACACGCCTGGCCAAGACCGTGGCTGTGATCAAAATGAGCACTAGCGCCATGATTGAGACCAGTGCCACGCCCTCAAGCGGTTTGGTATTGATTCGATCACGCGGAAAGCCGACCCAGACCGGACCCTGCTCGGTATCCATGCGCAGCCAGAACCAGCGTGCCCCGTCAATCAGGTTGCTTTCAACTTGCACTGGATGTCCGAGCTGGGACTGGATGGATTGGGCTAGGCGCTCGGTGTAGGGAAAAAAATAGGGCTCAAGATCGGGTGGGCGCTCGGCGCGCGGGCGCAGCTCGAGTTGGTATTCGTCACGCAGCCGCTGGCGGTATTCCTCGCGTAGCTCAGGTGGTAGTTTGGCAAGGGTACGGGCCGAGAGATCCATCAGCGCCGCCAGATCGCCAGTGGCGCGCTCAACCACGGGAAGTAGGGCGTAGTGCACAATGGCAATAAAGGTCACCAGCGCGAAGCTGCCAAAGGTCAGGACCAATGTTAGCAATGCGCGGCTGAATAGCGAGCTTGGCAGCCAACGGCGCCTCAGGATCATGCTTGCCCCTTGGGCGTGAAAATATAGCCGCGGCCCCATACGGTGCGGATGTAGCGTGGGTGTTTCTTGTCGGGCTCGATTTTTGCGCGCAGCCGCGCGACCTGCACATCAATGCTGCGGTCGAAGGGGTTGCGTTCGTAACCCTTGAGCAGGTCTAGCAGACGATCACGCTCCAGCAAGCGGTTAGGATGCTCGCAGAACACGTTAAGCAAGTCAAATTCACCAGACGTCAGGCTGAGTGTCTCGCCGTCGCGTTCGAGTTGGCGTAAGCCGATATTCAGTCGATAAGGGCCAAAGTGATGGCTGTCGTCGCTGTCCTCCTCGGCTTCCTCGGTCGCGGCAGGGCTGTGACGGCGGAGCACTGCACGGATGCGAGCCAGTAATTCACGTGGATTAAAGGGCTTGGGCAAATAGTCGTCGGCGCCGACCTCGAGCCCAACAATGCGGTCGATTTCATCGCCACGCGCCGAGAGGATAATGATCGGGGTGCTGTAGGTTTGGCGTAGGCGTCGCGCCAGGCTGAGTCCATCCTCGCCCGGAAGCATCAAGTCCAGGATGATGATGTCGGCGGACTCGGTCTCAAGGCAAGCGAACATCTGCTCGCCGTCTTCCACCCCAATGACATTGAATCCCTCGCGTTCGAGGTAGTCGAGTAACAGATGGCGCAGGCCCTGATCGTCATCGACGACGAGCACCCTGGATTTTTCTGCGGTCTTGGATGGCGCCTTGTCCATGATATGGCATCCGTCTGCGTGGCATTGGTCAAGGCTTTGGTTTTGACCAATGCGGTTGTCGCGGTCCGGTCGAAAACGGATGTCGCGGATTGAGAATAATCAATTTGTTGTCACAGGCATGGAGATGTGATTTCTTTCCTCGCATCCTGGTTACAAGTTGTTACAATATTAGTATATAAGGAAATAACAGAGTAACCTCTTTTCTGCACAATGCTAAACATCTGCTGGAGGTGATCAATCGCTCTGTTTCGGTCCTAGCTGGCTGCGAGCGCATTGTCACCCAGAAATGGCAGCTTCATCTTCCGGGGTGGTGCCGCACGATGAGCGTTAGCCCGGCTTCACACATGTTTTGGAGGAATAAACATGATTTTTGACGCTTTAACCATCAGCGGGCTTTTGGTTGCGATTGTGTCCGGCGGGTTTCTCGTTGGGATCGTCAGCCATAACGGCGCCAAGTCGCAAAAGAGCGGCCGCTCCGTCGCTAAGCCTAACGCCTGATGCAAAATCCGTGTCCGGGCGTGTTGTCTCACCCGGATTTTTCGCAAGCCAGAGGGTGCTCCGGCCCGATGGTGCCCCGAATCTTGACTTGAGTCATCTCGCCTTGAGTCTCTGTCAAACGCTGCCAATGCACACTTCCGAGAATCGGCGGCTGTCCGGTTCCAGTTCAAGCGCTTGCGCAATCTTTTCAAGGTAGCAAGCCTCTTCGCCGCCCCAGCAGTCTTCTCCGACTGCTGCGGCGGCGTTTTTTTGTCTCGGCGTTTTACTTCCCGTCTCGTTATAATTCCCCAGAGTGACCGAGGCGCGTTATCAGCGGCGCCGTCAGCTTGGCAAGGTCGGACCTCGTTTCATCTCCTCGTTATTATCTCCCTGTTTTATCCACAAAGAGGGTTCCGATGCGCGCTCTTTCGTCGTTGATCTCTCCACGCACGCTGACGGCCCTCGTATTTTCTGGACTTGCACTCTATCTTGCGACCCTGGTGCCCAGTATTGAAATTGCCTGGGTCATGGCCGTGCTGATGTTGACCGTTTTTCTCTTCGTCTTCGAGGTCGTGCCTGTCGATGTCGCGGCCCTGACCGTGATGCTATTGCTGGGTTTGACCAGTCTGCTCGCTCCGGTCATGGGGCTCAATGCCGGGCTGGTGCCGGTCGAGTCCCTGTTCGACGGCTTTGCCTCCAATGCCGTCATGTCCATCATCGCTGTCATGATCATTGGCGCCGGGCTTGATCGCACCGGCATCATGTCCAAGGTCGCCTCCTTTATCATGCGCATCGGCGGCAAGACCGAAGCGCGCATTATCCCGCTGATTTCCGGCACTGTGGGCGTGATTTCATCCTTCATGCAGAATGTCGGCGCGGCCGCGCTTTTTTTGCCTGTGGTCAGCCGCATTTCCGCGCGCACCGGGCTACCCATGTCGCGGTTGCTCATGCCCATGGGCTTCTGCGCCATTCTCGGCGGTACCATCACCATGGTGGGATCGAGTCCGCTGATTCTGCTTAACGATCTCATTCTAACCACCAATGCAACCCTGGCGCCGGATCAGCGCATGGAGACCTTTGGTCTGTTCTCGGTCACGCCCATCGGTCTGGCGCTGGTGGTCACGGGGATTCTGTATTTTGTCCTTGCCGGTCGCCTGGTGCTTCCGGTGCGCGGGACCGAACGCGTCGAAGCGCGTGACCCTATGTTGTATTTTGCCGAGACCTACGGATTTAGTGATTTCTCGGTGCATGAAACGGTCATCCCCAGCCAGAGTCCGCTGCTTGGAGTCAGTGTCGATGATCTTGAGCAACGCTGGCGCGTCCGGGTTATCGCCATGGACAAGGGCGATGGTATCCGCCTAGGCGCCGATGGTGTTGACCGCGGCGCGGGGGTCATGGCGGGCAGCCGGCTCGGGCTGATCTCTCCGACCGAGACTTTTGACGAGTTCGTCCGCCAGACCCAAATCGAGGTAAAGCCGGAGCTTGAGTTCTTTGCCGATCACCTCTCTGCTGGTAAGGCAGGCATTGCCGAGATCGTCATTCCTCCCGGTTCCGCCGTGCTGGGCAAGACCGCGCGCGATCTGTGGATGCGCAAAACCTACGGGCTGTCGCTCCTAGCGATTCGTCGCGGAGATGACACCCTGACATTCCGCACCGGCGGGGTGCGCAATCTGCCATTCAAACCTGGCGACACCTTGGTGGTGCACACCACTTGGGCCAGTCTGCATCGTCTGGAGAGCGACCGCAATTTCGTGGTGGTGACCACCGAATACCCGCACGAGGAACTGCGACCGCACAAGGTGCCGGTGGCGCTCCTGTTTTTTGTGGTCACCCTGGGGTTGGTGCTCTTCACCGATCTGCGCCTGTCGATCGCCTTGCTGACTGGCGCGGTTGGGATGGTGCTCTCCGGAGTGCTGAGCATTGATGAGGCCTACGAGGCTGTGAGTTGGAAGACGGTGTTTCTGCTTGCCTCGCTGATTCCACTCGGCATAGCTGTGGAATCCTCGGGCACGGCGGCATGGATTGCCGATGAGACCCTGCGCGTGCTGGGTGACATGCCCATCTGGGGGATACAGGCCGCCGTCGCGGTGCTAGCAACCTTTTTTACCCTGGTCATGTCCAATGTCGGCGCGACTGTGTTGCTGGTGCCGCTGGCGGTGAATATTGCCCTCGGGGCCGGTGCCAATCCGGCAGTTTTTGCGCTGACCGTGGCGATCGCCACATCCAATTCCTTCCTGATCCCAACCCACCAGGTCAATGCACTCATCATGGGACCGGGTGGATACCGGGTTCCCGACTATCTGCGTGCCGGCGGCATTATGACGGTGCTTTTCCTGGTGGTGTCGCTTGGGGTGCTGAATCTGCTCTATTAAAGCGCTCATGACGCCACTAAATCGTGGTATGCCTCCTACTGACCTGTGACTCGCGGGCGCGCGCAACCCGCTCAAGTGGACAGATCGCAGATCAAGCGCGCCTTTCCCTCGTCAACAATCAGATCAGTGGTTGCCTGCAGGGTATTGTCTGGATCCTGGGCCATGACAAGCTTGGATCTATTCACCAACGGCTCGAACACCTCTGTTGCCTGTGTCGCCGGAGACGCGAATTCCACCAGCAGGACATGAATGCCGTTGCCCTTGCCCAGGCCAAACTGAATCTGGCTCACCGGCACCTTGTGCCAGTATCCCCGCACCGGAATCGAATACATGCGAAAGTCGGCTTGGTCGGTAACCTGAATGGCGCCAATGGCTCCTTGCAGTTCAGGATGGAGCGTGCGCATCGCCGCCTCGGGATTCGCCAGGCTGCGCCAGAATCTCTCGAGCATGTCGTTGTACTGGCATTGGTGCTCCACGCCGTGGAGCAATGTGGCGAGGTCGACGTCAGAAGGAGCAGGGGGCTGCACGGGCGCCGGTTGCACGGGCGCCTGTTGGACTGCTGCTTCAATTTCAGTTGCTACAACTTCAGATGCTTCAATTGCAGCTGGAGGCGGGGCGGCCGGCGGTTCGGGCGGTGTTGCCGACTCGGCGAGTGCGAGATGAGCGGCAAGTGTCAGTGCGAGGGAGCTGAATCTGGTGATTGAATCATTGATCTTGAAATTTGGCGACTGTGTTGTTTTCATGGCCGGTGGTGGTTGCAGGTTGCGGGGAAATTCATCATCCAAGTGTGCGCAGTTTAGCCGACATTCGCACGACTGTCAGTATCACGCAACTGTTGCCAAAATGCCAAGGCTTCGCGGCGAGTATCCGCTAGATCGACCAGTGGGTGAGGATAAGAAAGGCCAAGTGTCACGCCAGACTGTTGTAAAATACCAACTGGTGCTGTCCAAGGGGCATGCAGATAGCGGTTTGGCAGACGCGCCAGTTCTGGGCACCAATGGCGCACATACCCGCCCTCGGGGTCAAAGCGTTCGCCCTGGCGCACCGGATTGAAAATGCGAAAGTAGGGCGCTGCATCGGCTCCGCTTCCGGCGGTCCACTGCCATCCCTGGGTGTTGTTGGCCAAGTCAGCATCCACTAAAGTGTCCCAGAACCAGCGTGCGCCTGTTTGCCAGGGAATGCGCAGGTTTTTGGTCAAAAAGGAAGCGACAATCATCCGCACCCGGTTGTGCATCCAGCCGCTGTGCCAAAGCTCGCGCATGCCGGCATCGATGAGCGGAATCCCGGTCTGACCCCGCTGCCAAGCTTGCAGTAACACGGGCGGGATGGGATCGCGCCAGGGAAAATCGTCGAACATGGGGTTGAGCGGCAACTCGGCAGTTTGTGGAAAATGAAACAGCAGATGGGTGCTGAATTCGCGCCAGCCAAGCTCGCGCACAAAAGCCTCATGATCGCCAGCCGTGGCATTGGCGGCCTGTAGCAGGTCACGCGGGCTTATCTCGCCGAAATGCAGATGCGCCGAGAGCTTGGAGGTGCCTGCAACACTTGGCTGGTCGCGGACCACGGCATAGTCATGCGCGCCTTGGTCAAAAAAGCGCCGAAGACGCGCTTGGGCGCCAGCGGCACCTGGTTGCCAGCTGTCCGAGAAGGCGGCATCCCAGCCAATGCGCGGGAGCAGGCCAAGCGCATCCAAGGGCTGTTCGGGAAGCGACTGCGACAAGCGCCCATCGGTTGATGAGATCCCGTCAGGGAGTGGCGGCAAGATCCCGGGTGCTGGCGTGGGCGTTGGAATGTCCGCGAGTCTCGCCGTCGCGCGTCGCCAGAAAGCGCTGAAGACCCGAAAAGGCTGATCCGTGGTGGTTTTGATCTGCCAGGGCTCGAACAATAAACCGCTATTGTGGCTTTCGCAGCGGATGCCCTGGGCGCGCAGTTGCTGCTTGATGCGGCTGTCACGCGCAATGCTGACTGGTTCGTAGCAGCGGTTCCAGAACACCGCGCTTGCTGTGGAGGTGGCGATGAGTGCTTGCAGACATGCGAGACTGTCGCCACTGAGGAGCAACAGACGTGAGCCGCGCTCGCGCAGTGATACATCCAGGGCTCGCAGGCTGTGATGCAGCCACCAGTTCGAGGCGGCCCCTGGTGACCAGGGGGCGTCCTCGCCCGGTGCGTGGATATAGACTGGCAGCAGGCGGTCGTAGCTATCGAGCGCGGCTATCAGGGCCGGATTGTCTGACAGCCGCAGATCGCGGCGAAACCACAAAATTGCGGTTGAGGCCATGGGCGCTTTCCGCTCCCGCTAAACTCTGAACTCCAAAAAGCCATGGCGCGGCCCCGCTATGGCTAGCCATGCGATTTTGCCAACAGCTTGAAGATTTTGAAGTTAATAATCCAAAAGCGAATGAACTGCCAGACAACAGAGGTACGAAAGTAACGCGTGAACCGGGTCGGAACCGGCGGGTAATAGGCCTGCTGGTAGGGTTCGCGGTTTTTCACCGGGACTTTGGGGGAGTCGGATTCAGTGGTCATGGGTGCGGGTTCCTAATGAATTGTTTGGCGCTTGAGGCGGGTGCGTTCGCCTCCTGAAGTGAGGGGACTTGCTTCGCCGACTCAATCCGGCAACAAATGCCAACCAGGGCCAAGCTTGGCCTGGTAGATGAAGACATGATGCAAAATGTACTTCATCCAGTGCCCCGCCAGGCCGATCTCGCCGAAGGTGAGGTCCATATCCCGGCCGTATTCAGGAAAGGTCTCATAATCCGGCACCACCGGGAAAACCGTCATGGTGGCCGCCGTGCCCTTGAGAATGTCCGAGCCGGTCGAGGCCACACAGGCGGCGCCAGTCTCACCCATGGAGGCACGGTGCGTCGGCTCGGGCGCTCCGTTGAGCATGTCGCGGATGCTGGCGGCAACCGCGCGTCCCATGGCGGCCGAGGGCATGCCGGTACGCGGTGGCGTCGGGCTGATTTGGGTGCCCTTGGGGCTTTTCATCACCTTGCTGATCGGGTGCGGCGGAGCGAAGGCAATGCCGACCGTGAAGATGTTTTTGTACAGCGGGTTCTGATAAGTGCTCGGCCAGTCCGCCTTGCTCCAGTCCTCGTAGGGCTTGGGGCTGTAGTCCGCATCGACCTTCATCATGCCGTTGGGCGCGAACAGCTGGTCGGTCATGTCGCTACCGTCCTTGCCATAGGCTTTTAGCCCCACGCCGGCGAAGGGCGGGATCAACATGGCAAAATCAAAGTCCAGTTCGGCCTCGGTGCCGTCGAGGGTTTCATAGTGGATCTTGCCCGGCTCGATCTTGCTGACATGGGCGCGGGTGATCCATTCCATGTTGCGCTCGACCATCAGGGACTCGGCAAAGACCTTGCCGTTGGTCATATAGCCGCCGCGCTTGATGTGCACGCCGCCCATGCCGAAGTCGCCAAGCTCGTACTCGTTGCTGATCCACATAATGCGCGCTTTATCGCGCACGCCATTTTCACGCAGGCAGTGGTCGATGTTGTAGATGTACTCAAAGGCGGCACCCTGGCAGGTGCACATACCATGGCCGGTGCCGACCACGAAGGTGCGTGTTTCCCCCTGCTTTAGCGCTTTGATGTTCTCCTGCAGCTTTTCGTTGGCCTCGATCGCATGCTCGGGGGTGCAAACAGAGACGGTGTAACCGCCATCAGGTCCAAGGCCAGGCGTGGCGCCAAAGTTCAGCTTGGGCCCGGTGGCGTTAACCAGATAGTCGTAGTCGATCTTGTCGGTCTGGCCGGCGCGCTGATCATCGGTGTATTCGATGGTGACAAAGGGTCGGGAAAGCTCCCCATCGCCCTCGGGGTGGACGGATATCGCCTTGGCCTGGCGAAAATCAACGCCGGCCTTTCGGTAGACAGGCCCGAGTTCAAAGGTGACCTGTTTTTTGGTCATTTCGCCGACGCCGACCCAGATATTGGAAGGAATCCAGTTCCACAGTGCCTTGGGCGAGACGACGGTAATCTGGTGCGCACTGCCTTTAAGCCAGCGACTGAGATAGCGGGCCACCGTGTGACCGGAAAGACCCGCACCGAGAATAAGGATTCGCGCCATGGCAAAAGCTCCTGTTAATCAAGAATGGTCTGGCGACGCTAACAAGTCAGGCGGCACAAGAAAACGACCTGGATCAATATTTCACGCGAAACCCCGCAGTGCCAACAGGCATTCATCCATCGGCTTTATGGGGGATTTTGTCGGTCAGCCTGACCGCCAGTCACGCCGCCGATGGCGGCCAGTCGTTAGCCTATAGAGCCCTAGCTCAAAGCAGGCAAAGCCGCCTTTCTTTGTCCGGAACCGGAACAATCGAGTCCGTCGTGCTGACCCCGATCAGGTGCCGCTGATACGCTCATAATAGCGCGCGCGATACAGCAAGCGCGGGTGCTCGCCGTCGCTGAAGCCGCTTCTGGTATGCAGCACATTGTTGCCGATGAGTCCCCAGCCGGATTCGAGCTTGGCGCGGAAGTGCCAGGGGCTGGGTATGCGCAGCAAGTCGTTCAGGCAGTCAACCGCGGCTCGGGTGCCTGGGTCATCGCGCCAGTGAATGTTGCGCGAGCGCTGCGTGAAACGCATGTGCAAGCGCCCATCTTGCATGACGGAAAACACCGGTCCGGTGCGATCCGGGCGCAGGGTTGTGCCCTCAGCGGTGTGCGCCGGAATGGTCATGCAGTCGGGCTCCATCAGTGCGCGAATGTGTGCGGGATTGCGGTCGCGGATCAGGATATAGAGAATTTCCGGATCCATTAACTCGTTCTCGCCACCCTCCTGCGCCGGGCGCACGCAGTGCAGCAGCAGGCCGCGAATTTGCTTGTCCGTGCTGTTGTAGTAACCATCCGTGTGCCAGGCGATGGGACGGTTGGAGTAGGGGATAAAGTCCCTATGGCGCGCGTCTTCCTGCACTGTGAGCGCCGTGACGGCGTCTTCATCGGCACCTGGGTTGTGGTCGAGGCTGTTCAGCCCAAAGGCGCGACCCATGGCCACTGGAATGTCTTTGCTCGGATCATCGCCCGTGCGGCTCGCGTAAATGGCCATGTTCGCCAGCCGGCAGCGATCCAAGACCGCCTGATGCTCGGCGCTTGTTAGGTCTCTCGGGTCGTTTATCTCGACAATGAGCGTGCTGAGATCGCGCGGAGCACTGGCGAGCTTGTGTTCGCGCCAGTGCTCATAGGCGCTGTCGTGGTCAAGGTCGAAGGGAGAATCAAGCATGGTCATCATCCTGCCGGGTGGGGTGAAGGGGGTTTAACAGGGCCGATTATACCGCCGGATATCCATAATGATCGCGTGTCGGCTGCATCTTCCATCCCTGGGGAAGCTTGCAGCCATTCCAATACGAACTCGACATCACCGTCCACAAGGGTGACGAGGTCGTGGTCGTGATGGTGGAGGTCAAGACCACCTTGCGCCCGGAGGACGTGAAAAACTTCCTGTACAAACTCGATCATCTCGAGGTCTTGATACCGCGCTACACCGAGAATCAGATTTATGGTGCCATGGCTTGGCTGAGTGCCGATGCGGGAGCGCAAGCCATGTTGGAAAACTGGGGGCTTTTCAGCATCCGGGCCACCGGCGACTCGGCAAGTATTCTCAATACGGCAGAGTTCCGCCCGCACGCATGGTGATTGTCGCTTGAATATGGATGGGGCCGTGCTAGAAATATGATTAGGAACCAGTGGGCAAAGAGCTTAAGCAGATTCGCGGATCTCGCCTGACCGCGGGGTTCACCATCAAGCCCTGCCTGTGCTGCGGCTCTCATCAAGGTCACTATATGATCGAGGTCCAAGAGCGTCGCTTCCGGTTCTTGGCTGCGGGGGAGATGACCGAAAAATCTAGCTTATTGAGGTGGATCCCATTGCCATGCTTTGCGAGAACATGATGATTCAGCTTTGGGTGGAGACACCGCCACGAAGGAGTTGAACCTGATGCGATTGGTTCGGTTGATTTCGTTAGTGGCTATTGGGTTGCCGCTGTTGCTGATCTTGTTGGTGATTGTCTCACTCGAGCGCGATCCCTTGCTGAGCGGCGGGACGCCTGCGCGGCCCGAGGAGCTGGCGCAAATTGGGGCAGATGTCGGAAGCCGCCTGCGCGCTCATGACCCGCGGCGCCTGACACCGGGGCAGATGGGACAAGTGGTCATCTCGGAACAGGATTTGAATCTGCTCGCGCAGCAGGGGTTGGCACGACTCATGCCAGGGACAGCGGCTAGGATCGATCTGAAGCCGGGAGGAGTGCTGCTATGGGCCACATTAACATGGCCGCTTCCCTGGCCTCACGGCTACCTGAATCTGCAAGCCAAGGTCGCGCAGACGCCTGGACAGCCAACAATCCACGATCTGCGGATTGGGCGCTGGCACCTGCCATCATGGCTTGCACAGACTGGCCTGGTTTGGGTCGATCAGCTCGCACGCCTGGATGCGGATTATGTCGCGGCGGTGGGTTCGATTCAGGATTATCGTTTCACTGAAGATGCCTTGCGGGTGCGATACCGCTGGGATCCGGTATTGGTGAAGCGGCTCGGCGAGCGCGGTCGCGATCAGCTGATTGGACAGGAAGAGCGCGACCGCATTCTGGTCTATGCACACAAGCTCGCTGAGGTCTCACGCGCGGCGGATGATCGCGGGCCCCTGTCCCTGGCGTCTTTTGCACAGCCCTTGTTTGCGCTGGCCCAGACGCGTAGCCTTCGGGGCGGGGATGCGGTGGCGGAAAATCGCGCGCTGATTTTGGTGCTCGGATTTTACCTTGGCGGTCGGTCCGCTGCGGAATGGGTTGGAGGGGCGGGCAAAACCGTGGAAAAACCTGTTCAGCAGGATCTGCGCTTGCGGGGGCGGCGTGATTTGGCGCAGCATTTTGTTATTTCAGCACTCTTGGCGACTCCTGGGGACAGCGAACTGGCCGATGCGGTCGGGCTGTTTAAGGAAATTCTCGACAAGCGCGGTGGTTCTGGGTTCAGTTTTCCCGACCTGGCCGCTGATCGAGCCGGGGTGCGCTTCGCGGAGTTGGCAACGGTGAGCGCGTCGCAGGCCGCGCGCATTCAGCGGATCTTCGCTGCGGGTGTGAGCGAGGATATCTTTATGCCAGAGGTGCGAGATTTGCCGGAATTTCTTCACGAGCGCGAGTTTCGGCTTGAATTCGGGGGCTTTGATGACACGCGCTATCGTGCCATGGCACAAGATATCGAGGCACGGATCGCCATGTTACCGCTGTACCGGGAGTCAGAGCCGTTGCCGACCGGCGCCGCATCCGCTGAGCGTGGCAGTTAGCTGTTCATGGGAATATGAAAGGGGGACAGGATGGACGCTCAGAAATTTTTTGCTGCCCACACAGCTTCCGGCCAAGCACCGGCGGAGACCCCCGTGCGGGTTGCACGTTGGAAAATCTTCCTGTCGGTGTTGTTGGTGAGTTTAGTCATCGGCCTAGTAGTGGTTTATGCCCGTCCTCCAGTTTATCGAGCTACGGTCTCCGTGCTCACGGTCAAGCCCAAGGCGGTGGATGCGCTCAGCGCGGATGCCGATTTCGAACATGTTGCCATTCAGGAGCGCCTCCTGCTCGGGGAGACGCTGATTGCGCGGTTGCGGGAGGCTTTGCTTGGGCATGATGCGCCGGCATTGTCTCGCGAGGGTCTCGCGGGCATGCTGTCGGTGGCGCAGGTGCCTTTTACCAATCTGCTGGAGTTACGCGCCGAGGGCCGGGAGCCGCGCCAACTGCAAGTAGTCGCCAATACCTGGGCCGAGACCTATCAGGCTTTTCGGGTCGAGGAGATCAGCGCTGCCAGCGGGCGCACCACGGCTGAACTGGAAGCCGAGCAAGGCACTTTGGTCGCACGCATTGAGCGCACGCGCGCCGAACTCGCCCGGTTTGCCGAGCGCTTCGATATTGTCAGCCTTGAGCGGGAAGAGAACCGCACGGTGGCCGCGCTCAAGGGTCTGAACGATTCTCTGGCCAAGGCACGTGAGCGTGTGGTGGACGCGCGGGCGAACCTTGATGCCGTGGATGCAGCCATTGCGCGCGGTACCACAGTGGTGACAAATGAACAGCAAGCCGACTTGGCACGTCTGAGACGGGATTATGAACGCGCGCGTGATCGGCTCGATGGACTGCTTGGGCGCTTTACCCTGAAGTATCTTGAACGCGATCCGACGCTGCGCGACTTGCCTGAACAGGTGCGGCTGTTGGAACGGGAGTTGAAGCGGACCATTGAGCGGGCCCGCGAGAGCGTCCGTGACCAGGCGGTTCAGGAACTTGATGCCGCCACTGAAGCCGTTTCGGCGCTTCAAAACGAGATCGACGTGCAGCAACGCGAGGTCCAGCAGTTTTCCAAGCGGTTCAAGGAATACGAGTCTCTCGAAGGAGAATTGGCCCGCCTCGAAACCTTGCTGGCGGACAATCGCGAGCGACTGGCACGAATCGAAATGCGCAACTTCGAGGACTACCCGCCCATTCAGATCGTAGAAAGCGCGTCGCTGCCGACTAGTCCTGTCTATCCGCATTATCGAAGGGATCTGTTCATCGCCATCGGCCTGTCCCTGCTCGGTGCGCTATTCGTTACCTGGTTGGTGGATTACCTGTCCGGACGGAACAAGCCGGCGAATGTCTCCTATGTCGGGGTGCGCATCGATCCGGGGTTTGAACTGATTGGCTCCCCTAGCAGCAAGTCACCTCAGCAGGGTGTGGATAGGCAGCTGCCGTGGCAGGCCACCAAGCAACTGGGGTCAGAAGACAATTTGTAGAGGGGTCTAGCGAGAGGATCAAGAGCGGTATCGAAGCAGAACTCTGTTGTCGATTACAACAACATTTCGTTCGGCTTTATTATCCGCAAGTATCGCGCATCTTATGCAAACTCTCACCAAGTGCATCATCACCACAAACCTGCGCGAGTTCATCCTGAACGAATCCCTGCTCGCGCGGATTCTCGGGGGCTCAGCTCAGCGGCGCTACAATCTCATCACCCACGCATTGATGCACAATTAACGCGGATCAACGTCTGCGTCCAACTCCGTACCGGAGTCCGCGCCTTTCCGCGCTCGACCACATCGCCTTGCGCGGGAGGAACCAGTTGAAATACTCGTTGACAAAAGACGGCCCGTCTTCCGCTCGTACGGCGTCCTCCTAGAGCAAAAACTCATTAATGAAGAAAAAACACGTTGCCGGCGTGCTTGTCGATTGTCTTCTCCTTAAGGCCACTTTCGGCGAGCCAGGCCTTGAAGCCATCGAGCAGGACTTCGTTTTCCGATCTTAGCTTGTTGGCCTCTTGTTCCCAGTCGCTGGAGTCTCATAAGTGCATTCGTCGTATCCATGTGTACCGTTAAGCTTATGTAGCCTCGGACTTTAGGTGCTACGCGCAATTTTGTTTACAAAAATATCGCCGAGTGTGCGATGGCATCGCTTCGATCCTTTCAGGCAAGGCTAAGCACCGCGCTAAGCCTTTAGTATTACCATAGCGAATGGCCTCCAGCAGCAGGTCGCGCAGGCGGATGTTCTCGAAGACTTCGCCCAAGATGTCGAACACCCGACCATTGAGCGCCTGGCCTTCGATTTCCAGCTTGGTCAGCAGGCGGGCGTAGACATCGCCTTCGCGGGGTCGGCGGCGACCAGGTTCCATCCATACCATTACCCATATCTCCCGCCCCCCAGCGTCGCCCAGGGCTGGACACAGCTCCCGAGATCTGCTGAGTGCCGTCCCATCATCATGACCGACGGGACGGAAAACAATGGACCAAGGCATTCCAAGCCGCTTATGTGGGCGCCCCTTCAACGAAACCGACTTAGCGCGCATTCGCCACGAAATTGCGCTGGCGCAGCCGCCGCTGCGCGCGGAGATCGCCCGGCGGGTGTGTCGCGCGTTGGAGTGGACCGATCTCCAAGGCCACCCCAAGCTCATGAGCGCCCGCGTGGGGCTGCTGCGTCTGCATCGCGCCGGGCTCATCGAACTGCCACCGCCGAGCGGCGGCAATGGCAATGGGCGCCGATACCGCGCGCGCCCCGAGACTTGGCCCGAGCCGGTCCCGGTGTCCTGCCCGGTGCAGGCACTCAGCGGCTTGCACTTGGTGAGCGTCAGTGACCGACGTGCCTCGCACTGTTGGAATAGCCTCATCGAATGCTACCACTACCTCGGCTACAGCCCACTGCCCGGTGCGCAGCTGCGCTACCTGATCCAGTTCGATGGCGGCCTGCTCGGCGCCATCGGCTTTGGCGCGGCGGCCTGGAAAGTCGCCGCCCGCGACCGCTGGATTGGCTGGACGCCCGTCCAGCGCCAAGCGCAGCTGGGACGGGTGCTCAACAACGCCCGCTTTCTGATTCTGCCCTGGGTGCAGGTCAAGCATCTCGCCTCCAAAGTGCTGGCCCTGGCCGCGCGGCAAGTCACCATCGACTTTCCCGCCCGCTATGGCGAGCGCGTGGTGCTGCTGGAGACCTTCGTCGAAACCCCGCGCTTTGCCGGGACCTGCTACCGTGCCGCCAACTGGCACTATCTGGGCGAGACCACCGGACGAGGCAAAACCGACCGCACCCATCAAGCCGCGCTGTAGCGCTTGTGCGGTCTATGTCTACCCGCTGGCGCCCGAGTACCGCGCCGCGTTGGGGGTGGTGGCATGAGCGCGCCTGAATCGACATTGGCCGCGGGACTGAGCACCATCTCCCTGGGCGATCAACGCCTGAATCGGCGCGCCCAGCAGGTGATCGCTTCCCTCGGCGCCAAGCCGACACAGAGTATCCCCGGGGCTTGCAACGGCTGGTATGAGACCCGCGCGGCCTACCGGTTTTTCAATCATCCAAAAGTCACCGCCAAGCAGGTGCTCGCCCCTCATATCGCCTGTACTGAAGCACGCGTGCGCGAGTATCCCCGGGTCCTTTGCATCCAGGATACCAGCGAGGGAGACTTCACGACCAAAAAGGGCATCGCCGGTCTGGGTCCGCTGAACTACGAAAGCCGCCATGGGATGTACATCCATCCCACCTTGGCGGTCACGCCCGAGCGCGTCGCGCTGGGGTTGCTCGACGTGCACACCTTCACCCGCGAGCCCGGCAGTCTGGGTCAGGACAAAGACCCGTTGCGCCCGCTGGAAGAAAGAGAGAGCGTGCGCTGGGTCGATGGCGACGCGCGCGTCAATGAGCTGGCCGAGACACTGATCATCGCCTGGCGGGTGCTCTACCTGACCATGCTCGGACGCGAGTGCCCGGAGATGCCCTGCGATGCGGTCTTTGCCGAGGAGGAATGGAAGGCGGTCTATCTGGTCACCCAACGCCAAGCGCCACCCGAGCAGCCGCCCCCACTCGATACCATGGTGCGCATGGTCGCCAGCCTCGGTGGCTTTCTCAACCGCAAATGCGATGGCTTTCCGGGGCCGAAGACGCTCTGGATCGGCTTGCAGCGCATCCCCGATTTTGTGCGGGCGCTGGAGGCCTACCGCAGCGTCGGGGAGAGTTATGGGTAATGGTATGCCCGCTTGTAGGTCGAGACACGCTTGAGAAGGCTGGGATCAGTAGAGTTTTTCCGGAGGCAAAACGCAGTTGGTCGGTACTCATGACGCGCGAAGTTGCAAAGGATCTACGACATTGGCTGGTCGAGCCGGATTTCGCTGCGACGCAAAGGCTTCCGCTTGAACTTGATGAGAATCAGAAACGGCTCTCAAAGACACGGTCAGCATCTGGCTATCGCCGGATTAAAGGCCCTGCAGGCTCTGGCAAGTCACTTGTCCTCGCGGCAAGAACAGGGGAACTCTTATCGCAAGGGAAACATGTTCTCGTCGTAACCTTCAATCTCACGTTGCTCAATTACCTACAGGACCTGACTGTTCGTTGTCCGGAATACCGGGGCCGTTCTCGAACTGATGCCACATGGCTGAATTTTCATGCTTGGTGCAAGCGGGTTTGTATCGACGCGGGTTTCCGAGAGGAGTACAACGCACTCTGGGACAGCGGAAACCTTAACGAAATCCTCACCATCTTGATGCCAGCGCTCGTCGATAAAGCCCTGAATGAGAACAGCGCCGGCGTAGAGCATTTCGACGCTGTTCTGGTTGACGAAGGCCAAGACTTCCAGCTCAACTGGTGGAACTTGCTGCGTCGAGTCTGCTTGCCGGGCGGGGAGATGTGGCTTTCAGCGGATACGAGTCAGGACGTCTATGGTACGGCAAGCGCATGGACCGAGGAGGCGATGAATCACTCAGGTTTCGTCGGCCGTTGGGCGCGTCTTGGGCTCAGTTATCGATTACCACCTGTTGCCTTGAGATATGCCGCAGACTTCGCGCAACGGTACCTGCCACACCAGTTGCTTGATCTCCCGGATAACATACCTGACGGTAATGACGAGCTTGACTTTTACCCCTGTCAGCTCCGATGGGTGCAAGTTCGATCCGAGGATGCAGCAGCCCAATGTATCGAGGAGTTCCGCACGCTATTCCCAAAAGCGGAGCCCGATGTTCTTGCTATTACCGATGTTGTTTTTCTCTGTGATTCAAAACAGTTCGGTTACAACTTTGTCTGCAAGATTGGCATGAAAGGCGTGAAGTGCACGCACACTTTTACCAAGTCACCAGAAGAATGGAAAATTGAGCGTCAGCGGAAGCAGTATTTCTTCATGGGAGCGGAGAAAATCAAGGCAACGACCCTGCATAGTTTCAAGGGCTGGGAGTCACGGGCTCTGGTAATATTCGTTGATAGTCAACAGGGTCCGCAAGGTGCCACATTACTCTATACCGGGCTTACTCGTTTAAAGCGGCATGTGTCAGGAAGTTTTTTGACGGTCGTTTGTGCGGACCAGCAGTATCGCGATTACGGAGCGAACTGGCCTGAGTACTTGGATTTCACGGTCGAGTACCGCTAAACTAGATCGGAATCAAATTATATGTATTATAATTCTTGAGCCAGCAGTTATAAGTGAGGTTAATGAAATTCGAAATTCAAAAATGCCCCAGAAAAAGTGCTGTCCTGTTGCAGGATATATTCAAGTGATAACTGATCCCTGGGAATGTAAAATTTTTCAGGTCTTCTTCTAAGCAGTTTTCGCCATACCTCACGAGCCTCAGCGGTCATATTGAGGTGACTGTAAATGGATTCGTACAACACGCCAAGACATCTTAGGGCAATATAATGATCATGTTTCGCTGCACAGTGAAGAAGATCCAAACCGCGAATATTGTTTTTCTCTACACCTTTTCCCTCTAGATGCATCTTCCCCAGCAAAACGATCCCATCAACGTATCCGAGGTCGGATGCTTGTTGAATCCACTCACAAGCAGTATCGAAGTTCTTTTCAAGATAAAAATGCGCCCCTAGCTGAAAGTTAAAATATCCTAGACTTTCCTCCATTTCTTTGTTCTGGAGTTCTTTTTCGGCGAGCTTTCCCAACCAAGTAAGGGCTTCTATTTTGTCTTGTCTAACATCTTTCCCGAAGTAGAAAGACTTCCAAAGAAAAGCCTGGGCCTCAGGATGTCCCTGTTTTGCCGCTTCCCGATGCCATTCAATAGCGTGCCTTAAATAATTTGGGTCTGTCGATATCGAGGCTATCTCCCGAATAATTGGCAATGTTTTGAAGCCACCTTTTCGTAAATAGTGCTCCGCAAGCTTGTATTGCGCTTCGCGATGCCCTAACTTTGCCGGGCGAAGGTAACTTCTGTGAACGCAATCTGAGTAATGAGGATTATAAATTTCTTGATGGTACCGCGCGACTGTTTTATACCTTTCGTTCTCCCAGAACTGAGCGCATTGATACCAATCTTCTGAGCCTGCATCCTTACTATTAGGTTTCGTCATATTGAGTAGTGCGCGAAGTTGCGAAGTACTAATATTTGAGAGTGCCAGTTCGCAAATTTGTGATGTTGCAAATTTGCCCCATTGTTTGGGCTCTAACTGCGTAATGTTCAGTAACTGGTTTAGATAGGAAAAATCACGCGAATTTTGAGCGTGTTCAAGAAAGAAATCTCCTATCAAAAATGTTTCTTTGCTGTATTGCTCCAATACCCAAGACCTCATAGAAGGACTCTCGACGATACGCGGATTTACCATTAACCCTTTGGGACTCCATTTTTCAGCAAATGCCCTCAGAATATCTAGACTCCAAGGAATCCCTAGGTTTTCAGACAAGAAAGTGAAATCGAGTTTCGTGGCGTATTGAATGACAAAACGCTTCGTCCAAGGAAGCGCTGGATTGCTAGAAAGTTCAGTCCAGTCCCATTCATCTTGGAAGTCGGAGATAATTTGCTCTGTCCAAGGCAAGGCTGAATTACTCGAAAGCCAACTCCAATCCCAGTTGTCTAGATATCTTTTAATAAGGTCGGAATTCCATGGCAAGCCAGGATTAGCAGATAAGCCATGGGGCTTTCCTGCGTTAAGAAGAGAAGTGATCATGCGATATTCACCAATCCCATTTCTCTGCGTATTTTTCAATCAAGTGCGAAGTCCACGTCACAGAGAGATTATCTGACAGTGCGTAAAAGTCTACGTGCTTTTGGTAAAAAGCTATCAGATCCTCCCGCCATGGCAATGCCGTATTGCTGCAGAGCCAAAACCAATCCCAGCGGGCTTTGTAGCGCTCAATAAGTTCGGCAGTCCATGGTAACGATTGATTCCCGGAAAGGACTTGCCAGTCCCATAGTTCAGAGAATCGTGAGATTAATGAATCGCTCCAAGGCAGGTTTCTATTGTCGGAAAGCGCCTCCCAGTCCCAAAGCTTAGAAAACTCTGAAATTAAGGATTCGTCCCATGGCAGGTGTTCATTCTCGGAAAGTGCTGACCAATGCAGTTTCTTTTGATATTTCTTCAGCAAATTGGCCGACCAATCGACATTCGGGTTGCTGCTGATAAATGGCCAATAAACACGGTCGATATGCCGATCAAGCAGACTTTCCGACCAAAAAATGTGTTTATTCAACGCCAAGGCAGCCCAGTCCCATCGATCTTTGTACTCGGACAGAAGGGATTCACTCAGTGGTGCGTACAAGGAAGCAGCAATCGTAAAGCGGCGGGGCACTTGTTCAAATACGCGGGTCAACAAAGACATGGCCTCGCGTTCACGTCGGGCGGCGAGTCCGGTGTCGAAAGCCTTACTGCAGTTGAGCTCAAGCTCGGGACAGAGCGTTTCGACCAGTTCGCACAGTAGATGGCGAAAGTCGGAGTCGACCTCAAAGGCTTCGTTGAGCTTGGTATCCTTCGCTAAGTTTGAAAGAAAATGTTGGATCAGGCTGTATCCTTCTGGCGATGAGGTAGAAAGTTCCCTGAGCGCACACCAGGAACTGACTGCCCGCTCAAGAACTTCCTGTGCCGGTCGTCGGTCAGCTAAGCCGAGCATCGTCTTCGCAAGTTGGGCCAATAGAATTGGCGTCTCAATCGGGCGGTCAGCGATCAACGCCTGGTAGGTAGTCGAATACTGGCCGAGGATTTCGTTTAACCCTTGTCCAAGGTTTTTCTCGGCGGTCAGTAGCTTTGGCAAGGCATTTGGCAGTTGCGGGGTGCGTTCCCAATAACTCGCGAAGTAAAGGTCAGCGACCCAGCCTATGGCGAGGCAGCTCCAGGTGATCAAGGGCGTTTGGATCTCCGCGTAGTCCTCTGCTTCCAGTTCGAAGGCTGGGAGTGTGATATCGGCGAGATTCACCCCAGCGGCTTGCAAGGCATCCTCTTGTTCGATGCGCTTGAGATTCTTGGCTCGGATGCCTCCGAAGCGTTGATCAGCCTCTTCGGGCGAGTCGGCAAGCCCCGCGCTGATGAGCTTGTCGCGGGCTGCCTTCCACTGCGTGGCTCGCCGCCTTGCGGATGTTTCCAGTTCGGAGCGAATATCGAATTGAAGAACCGTGTCGTAACGATACTGGGAATCCGCTGGTCCCCATGCCGCCAAATTCAGCGAGAGGGATTCGCCGTTCGATAGAGCCTGCATCTCAAGGACCAGGGTTGGTTCGGACTGGAGGCGCGCGTGCAATGCCTTAATGGATGCAGCCCCCTGAAAATTCCCATCGCGCCAAGCCCCGTCGAGTAACTCAACCGGGCGTTCCGAGCTGTTAAAGCCATAGTATTCGGTGACAAAGGTGCGCAGAGCCGGCCGCAGCGAACCTTCCAGGTCGAACATCAAATGCTTGGGAGGCGAAATCAAAACCCGCAGCGGAACTGGGCCGCTCGCGACAGCCGTTTTCAGAATCTGGGAAGGAAACAAGCGCAGCGGCCAGTGATCCAGAACCTTCTGGTTTTCCTGCAGGTCCAGCGCGCTTTGTCGTTGCTGTGCGGCAAGTTCCCAGTCATGCGCGCGGCTTTGTGCGGCTTGGTGTCGCTCCTCCTCGCATCTGGCGCGGAACAGCTCGCGGTCAAAACTCTGATGTAATAGGGATTGTTCGTGCCGCTCGCCCTGTTTCCGTCGTCCCTGGAACTTGCCACTCATGTTGGCGGCAAAATTCACCAGAGCCATGAGGCTAAAAAGCTCCATCATCCAACCTGCCGAGCGCCCACGACATCCATCAACCGCCCATAATCCGTCACCACGTCATACCTCACGGGGGTGTCCCCAACCTGCCGGGCCAGCTCGGCGAAGAACTTCCGTGCGCAGTCGATCTTGGTGTTCTCGATGCCGCGCAGTGCCAGACTCGACATGCTGCCCTTGGTCTCGGCGACAAAGTAGATGTGCTTCACCTTGCCTTGGTCGAAGGCGATGGCCCAGTCGGGGTTGTAGTCACCAACCGGGGTGGGAATTAGGAAGCCGCGTGGGAGTTTGGCGTAGACAGTCACCTCCTGCGCGGTATCCAGCGCTTGGACGAACGCGCGCTCGACCTCGGAGTCGGGCATCACATAATCGTAGATATGGCGTTTGAGCTTCTCGGTGGCGCGGGAGAAGTCGTTGCCGGTCTGCCCGGCGGTGAAGATGTCGGTGTCGTAGTGCTCGTTGATGGCGTCGTAGGTGAGACGCTCGATCATCACCGTGGCTTTTTGCTCGCGGATCAAGCGCGTTGCCTCGGTGATGAACTGCTCCGGGTTCTGGCGGTATTGCGCGAAGACGCTGGGCTCGATCTCGGTGAGAATGCGCGCGACCGTCTGGCGCGTCAGGTCGGCGGCTTCAGCAATCTTGCCGAGCAGATCGTAGGCAATGGCTGAGTGGGCGCTCGCGCCGGTTTCGGTCAGGCTTTCACCCACCTTGAAGGAGCGGCCTGCGCGCAGGTCATCGTCGGTCATGCTCTCGACTTGGGTGCCGCGCTGAATCAGATACTTGATGGGCGTGACGCGCAACTCTTTGTTGAGGATGGGCACGCTCTTCTTGATCAGCTCTTCGCTGTCGAAGTCCACCCGGTAGACGGCTTTTTGGTTGATGCGCCGCCATAGCTCCTGGAACGCGCGCTTGTCGAAGTTCTGGTTCAGCGGGTTGGTACTTGGCTTGCGGGCATCGCCCGGCATCGGCAGGCTGGCACCGCTGAAGACGCTGTCAACCAGGCCCAGCACCGGCTCGGTATAGGACTGCAAGCTCGCCGGCAGCTCGGCCAGGGTGCCGGTGGCGCGGGCTTGGTGGTAGGGCTCGGCGATGTGGTCGTCATTGTCGACATAGCCGTTGCTGATCAAATAGCGGTGCAGCTCGCGCGCCATCTCCGCTGTCATCTCAACTGCGCCTGCGTCGGTGGCGAGTTGTTTACCGGTGAAATAAGCCTCGTTCGCCTGGCGCGGTCGGGCACTCAGCCCATCGGCGATTTCCTGTTGCAGGCCGGAGACGAAGTCGCGGTAGCTCTCGCTGGCGACCACCGTTAGCACATTGATGCGATGCACCTCGGCCGGATGGTCGGCACGCTCACCCTGCCGATCCACCGCGATGCGCAGACCGCGCCCGACTTCCTGCCGTCGCGAAATGCTGCTGTCGCTCTGTTTGAGCATGCACATCACAAACACATTCGGGTTGTCCCAACCCTCGCGCAGCGCCGAATGGGAGAAGATGAAGCGCGTCGGTTCCTCGAACGACAGCAACTGTTCCTTGTTCTTCAGAATCAGATCATAGGCGGTCACATCGTCGGACAGGCCCTTGTCCGTGCCGCGCTTGGCCACGTCCGGGTCCGCCAGGCGGTTTTTCTTGTCGATGGCGAAATAGCCATCGTGGGTTCCGCTGGCTGGAATGCCTTGCAGATACTGGTGATAGCCGGGGCTGTCGAAGTCGAACCGCCCCAGTGTCTCTGCCTTCAGCTGCTCATACTCGTCCTCGAACAGGCGCGCATACGCGCCTTTCTCATCCGGCTGGCTGTAATCCCGGTACTTGGCCACCTCGTCGATGAAGAACAGCGACAGCACCTTGATGCCCTTGGCAAACAGCTGCTCCTCGCGCTGCAAGTGGGCGCGGATGGTCTCGCGAATCTGCAAGCGGCGGATGTCGCCCTCGGTCACATCGCCTATCGCTTCGCCCAGCCCCAGTACCACGCCGTTGCTGAACTCCAGCGTGCCGCTGCGGGCGTCGATCTGGCTGACGCTGAAGCCCTGATACTGGTCGAGCTCGCGCGACAGCGCAAAGAGATTGGACCCGCGCTCCAGCCGCCGGGGCTGGCGGCGAATCTGGCCGGACTTCTGGCGCACTTCCATATCGACGCGCGCCACCGGAGCCGCGTCTTTCGACACCTCGATATCGTTCAGATGCAGATAGGCGCTCACCCCCTCGATGCCGCGCACCTGAATGCCCGAGACCTGAATTTTCTTCACCAGCTTCTGCTGGTAGGCATCCACCGCATCAAGCCGATGCACCTTGTTGTGCTCGCTTTTGTGGGTGGCGGAGTAGCGCAGCACCATCAGTGCCTGGAACTGCGGCAGGGCTTTCTTGGTCGCCGGCCCTTCCATCTTCTGCGGCTCATCCAGAATCAGAATCGGGCGGTTGCGCGCGATCACATCAATCGGCTTGCGCGATTGGAAGTCATCCAGCTCATCATAGATGCGCCGGTTCTCCTTGCCGGTGGCGTTGAACGCCTGGACGTTGATCACCATCACATTGATGCCGGCGTCGCTCGAGAAGCTCTCGATCTCATGCAGGCGCTTGGAGTTGTAGGTGAAAAACCGTGCCTTGCGGTGATAGCTCTGGGCGAAGTGCTCGGCGGTGATCGCCAGCGATTTCTGAACCCCCTCGCGAATCGCAATGCTGGGCACCATGATGATGAACTTCGACCAGCCATACTCCTCGTACAGCTCGAAGATGGTCTTCAAGTAGACGTAGGTCTTGCCGGTGCCGGTTTCCATCTCGATGTCGAGGTTGATCTTGCCGCCCGCGCTGGGGACCAGATGGTCGGAGAGAATCAGGTTCTGGCGCTTTTGCACCGCCCGAATGTTTTCCAGTACATCCACCGTCGGCGCGATCTCGGCGTTGCGAAAGCCCTCGCTGGTTAGTTGCAGCTGATCCAAGCGACCGGGGTCGATGCGATAGCGCGCCGGATCGGCCTTCGGCTGGCCGCGAAAGCAGTCCACCACCGCCTGCACGGCTTCGGTCTGGTAGGGTTGGACTTTGAATTTGATCTTCATATCAGTTGCTTGCTCGACGAAGCCTCCGAGAGTTCCCGAATGCGCGGCGGCCCGGGACCTTTACACTCCCCGGGTTACCAAAGTCTTTGCACCCCGAATTGATCGAAGAGCTTTTCGTTGCTAACCAAGGCCATACCCTCAATCTGCGCCTGCGCGATAAGCATCCGATCGAATGGATCGCGATGATCGCTCTGTAATAGCCCTGATCGGCGGGCGTGCTCGATACTAATTGGGAGCGGCGTAAACAACTGCTCCGAGAGAATCTCAGGCAGCCGTTCCGCCACTTCGACAGCCTGTGGCAACTTGCCGATGCGAACCTTGGTTGCAATCTCCCAAGCAGAGGCAGCACTGACCCAAACCGGGTTTGCCTCGTCACCCATGGCCGCGCGTGCGCTGACCGAAAGTTGTTCATCGCCATCAAGCCACCAAAGCAACGCATGGGTATCCAGTAAGAGCCGCACGCCTTAGCCCTCCCACGCCTGCAATTCGCTCTCTGGCAGGGGGTCGAAAAACCGCACATCGACACGGGCGCGACCAGCCAGAGCGCCAAAACGCCGTCCCACTCGGGATTGACTGATCGGGCTGAGACGGGCAACGGGCACTCCCGCTTCGGCGATCAAAATCTCCTCGCCATGGCAGGCGCGTTCAATGAGGCTGGAAAGCTGAACCTCTGCTTCGCGTATGCTGATTTGCGACATGATGATTGGCTCTCTGAGTTTTATGGCTAGCGCGGGTTCGGTAGTGACCATCCGCCGTTGGATTTGGTCATCCGACTACAGTGACTTCACCTCCGTGCCCGGCGAAAGCTGGCGGAAGATCTGCACCACATTGGTCCGTGTGGCGTCAGTGGCATAGCCGGTATCGCGGAAGACAGCGCGCAACGGCTGATGGGTGGCGAGTTCCTTGACCAGCTCCTCGGTCACATCGTCATCGAAGCAGGCGAGCAGGTCATAGGGAGGCTCGTTGACGAAAAAGACCCGGCGACCCTGGATGGTCTCCTCGCGGATCGGCAGCGTCAGATCGACGCCCCAGTCGACCAGCACCTGAAACAGCAGGTCTTCGGGCGTGCGGTCGGGTTTGATGTTGGCGACTTGGCCGAGGAGGTCGCGCTGGTCGGTTTGGCTCGGGGTGTAGTAGACATCTGCCATGTTGGATGTGTCTAATTTAAGTACTCGAAAACCGCAGTCGTTGCCCATGTCCAATCTGACCTGTCTATCGCCGCATATTTTTATTGACGCACGTCGAATCCGTTCTTTGCATATCTCAGCAAGATTAGTCTCAACATTATTTGAGATGCAATATTCATAAGCTGCTTTGTGTTCTTTTTTCTGATCATCGAGCGGTTCAGGGAGTTGAATCAAAATAACTTGTCGCTGAACTGAGTCCTTTGCATTAAGCGAAAAGACTGCCTCGGCTGTTGTGCCAGAGCCCGCAAAGAAATCCATAACTATTCCTTCGCGATAGCAGCCGATCTTGACGAGGTATTCGAGTAATTGTACAGGCTTCGGGTAGTTGAAATAAATACCCATGTTTTTCAGATATGTCTTTGTTCGCTCAGTTGTCCCGAAATTCTTTAATACAGAAAGAATATTTCTAGGGTTTTCATTCTTTTTTCGATACCGAACTGCGGCATTTGAGTTGATATAAAAAGAAATTGGCTGACCTTCTTCAGTAACCTCGTGACAACCGTTATTAATAAATTCTAGCAATTTATTTTTATTGGCCATGCCTACATAAATTCTGCATGGCGAGGTTAACTTAAAGTCCTTTACTAACATGTCATCCAATTTTACAGGCAAGCCCGATTTATGCTCGAGATCATATCTTTTCTTCACCTCGTCTGAGATGAACTTCTCTGTTTCTGTAATTTCAAAAAAGTCCTGATCAACCGTTTTTGCCGGATAAAAAAGGTCCTTTTCAGAGGAAGGGAATCCAACTGGCAACTCGATTACGGACGGCGGGTTTTCTGGGTTGTTTTTGTTGATGTTATTGTCTGCGTAACCTTTCCATAAATTACTGTCTTCGCGCGTGTTTGGGTCAACCACTTTGCCTATCGCATCTTCGGCAAACGCCGAGTTTTTGAAGTATGCCACAATATATTCATGATTGACTTTGACGGCATACTGATTGTCCGTATTCCCTTCAGTGTTCCAAATGAATTGCGCGCAGAAATTAGCAGCGCCAAAGATTTCATCGCACACCTTTCTTAGGTTGTGTATTTCTTCATCACTAATTGAGATGAAAATTACCCCAGAATCGGTTAATAAATTTCGGCTCAATCTTATTCTTGAGTACATCATTGTGAGCCAGTTAGAGTGAATTCGACCTGCTGATTCAGTGTTTGCTGTTAGGCGGGTTTCGTCTTCGTCTATTTGCATGGATCTTCGCAAGAAATCGTTTGCGCTCTCAGCAAAATCATCATTGTAAATTAAATCATTATCAATGTTGTAAGGGGGGTCAATATAGACCATTTTGACCTTGCCAAGGTATGACTCTTGCAGTAATTTCAATGATTCTAAATTATCGCCCTCAATGAATAGATTTTTCGTTCGATAAAACTCAAGGCTCTCATTTTTATAAGGGCGCAATGCTTTCGTTGTCGGCGCGTTCGCTGCGAGCAACGCCTCCTTTTTCCCGGGCCAATCCAAGTGATACCGCTCCTGCGGCCCCTCGACCAGTTCGTCGGACAACTCTTGCCGCAACAGGTCAAAATCCACTGCTAGCCGGACTTGTCCATCCTCGCCGCGCGCTTCGGTCACGCAGCCGGGGAACAACGCGCGTAGCTTGGCGATGTTGCTCTGGGTGAGGTCCGGGCTGTGCATCTTGAGCTTATCCATCCATCGAATCTCTCTGTTCTAACCAGTGGGGCCGGTAAGTTGGTGTAGGTGGCGCATGGCGTCGCGCAGCTCCGCATTGATGGCGACCCGGCGGTTGAATTGTGGCTCGCGTCGCAGTCGCGCTTGCAGGCGGTCGATGGCGCGCTGTTGCGCGGCAATGGCCTGGGTGCGGTCAATCCGCGCCGGCAGGCTGTCCTCCGCGTCGGCGGCTACCGGCAGCAGGGGTGAGAGCAGCTGCTCGTAGAGTTTGTCCATGGAGGTCGCGACCGGCAAGGGCGCGCGTTCGGTCTCCAGCGGCCGCCAGTCGGAGTGGAAATGCTCGCTGATGACCCATTTGTGCTTGTCGGCCTCGCTCGGGCGCTTGTGCGCCGCCGCAACCAGCAGACGCTCGCCGCAGGTCAGCTCGAAGATCAGCGGGAAGGGGATGGCCTGGTCAATGGCGCGCAGAATCTTGGTATCGACACTTGGCTCGCGCAGTTGCAGGTGGAAGACCTGAATCTCCGGCACCTGCGGGCTGGGGTTAAGGTTCAGGGTGCTGGGTGCGAGTTTATGCGCCCAGCGAATTTGATCGACCAAGCCGACAAAGCGGCGTTTGAGCGCGGCACTCGCGCTTGCGTGCTGATAAATCTTGCTCTTGGGGATAATGCGGCCAAACCGGGTGGCGGGCGGGTAGGCGAAACAGGGGTTCATCTGTCGGCGTCCCTGATCGGCGTCACAGCACCACGATGAAGGCGATCAGCTCGAAGTCTTCGAGCCCGGCGATGCGGTTGACCAGGGCGCTGGTGTGACCGCCGCTGAACAGGCTGTCGATGTCCTGCTCGTCTTTGACCTCGATCATGGAGCGGATGGCGTCGGTGAGCAGCTCGGAGTAGCGGCGCATGTCGCGACCATCTTGGGTATGTTGGTTAAATAGGTCGCACAGGTCCGCGACGGGTTGATCGCAGCCCTTGCAGCCAGTGCGGATCAGATCGAGCAGGCGCTTGACCTGGGTGTGATCCGCGATCAGCTCGCCCTGGTGGTCAATATACACCAGATAATGCGGGTGCAACCGGTTCTGCTGGTCGATGTTGACGCTGTCATGGATGTTGCGCAGCAGGAAGATGACCCCGGGGTGCAGCCCGCGCGCAACGTCGGCCGGGATCACGGCATGCAGCCCCTTGGGCGACTTGTCCAGCTCGCCATGGGCTTTCACATAATGAAGCAGGTCCATGCGAAAGTCGTTGAGGCCCAGATCGGTGATGGAGACGCCGGTCTTCACGTCTTCCAACTCGATGACCTCGTCTTGCAGGCGCTGAAGCTGCTCCTTGCGATAGGCGATGTCGTTGCTTTTGGCAGTGAGCACATTGTCATCGCCGGTGGCGGCGACATCGGCGATCACCATGCGATTCTCGACCCGCTCTTTGAGGTTGATGTACTCATCGAGCGTGATGTCGGGCCAGAAGTTGATCAACTGAATGCGCGCATTGGGCGAGCCGATGCGGTCGATGCGCCCGAAGCGCTGGATGATGCGCACCGGGTTCCAGTGGATGTCGTAGTTGATCAGGGTGTCGCAGTCTTGCAGGTTCTGCCCCTCGGAGATGCAGTCGGTGCCGATCAGCACGTCCAGCTCGGCCGGGTCATCGGGCAGGATCAGCGCCTTGTCCTTGGCGCGCGGCGCGAACAGCGTCAGTACCGATTGCACGTCATAGCCGGCCTTGTGCCCGGTGTTCAGGGTGGTCTTGGGCGCGCCGGTGCCGGTGATGCGCCCGCTCTCCAGTCCGCGTTCCTGCCGCAGCACCGGGGCGAGGTGCGCGAACAGGTAATTCGCGGTATCGGCAAAGGCGGTGAAGATCAGCACCTTGCGGTTGCCGGGGTTGATCGGCTGGTCGAGCTTGTCGAGCACCACCGCCTTGAGCTGTTGCAGCTTGCTGTCGTCCTCGGGCGCGACCCGATCCATCGACGCCAGCAGGCCGTCGATTAGCACCAGGTCGCCGCGCAGATCATGCTGCCAGGCGAGCAAGTCCATGTCGGCAAGGCTGATCTGTACCCGATTGCCGACGGTGAACTCTTCAAGCCCTGCTAGCTCTTCGTCTTCCAGCTCCTCGTCGTTGAAGACGGGGCTGAAGCTGGTCGGCACACTGCCGCCGCCGTTGGCCTCGAAGGTTTCGATGGCTTTTAGCGTGTTGCTCAGGTTGTTGCTGAGTTGGCGCAAGGTGAGCCGGAAGGCCTCCACCGAGCTTTCCAGCCGCTTGAGCAGGTTGGTGGTCATCAGCGCTTGCAGGCTGCGCTCGCGGTCCACCTGCCGCAGGGGCGCGCCGCCGCTGGCCGGGTCGGTATCGTAGAGCGCCTCGTACTTGGCCAGCCGCGAGGGCAAGACATAGCTGATTGGGGCGTAGATCGCGAGCTTGAGCGCCGAGAGCTGGGTGAAAATCTCGTTGAAGTCCATCACGTCGCGGCGGTGCGTGAGCGGACAATGGTAGGACTTCGGCTTCAGACGCTCGGGGAAGGAGCCGATGTCGCGGGTGTCGTAGAAGGTCTCGATATGGCGGCGGGAGCGGGCGATGGTCACCGCATCGAGCAGCTCGAAGAACTCAAAATCCAACGCCCGCAGAATGCTGGCCGGTGTGCGTTGCTCCGGGGCGAGCAGGCTCCAGCTATTGAACGCCTTTTGTGCCTGACGGAAGATTTCCTCCACGCTGCTGTCGCTGCGCAAATGCCGGCTGAGCTGGTCGGACTGGCCTTCGTAGGCCAGCGCCAGTTGATTGCGCAGGTCGGTGAAGCGGTTGTTCACCGGGGTGGCGGAGAGCATCAGCACCTTGGTCTTCACGCCCTCGCGGATGACCTGGTTCATCAGCCTCTGGTAGCGCGTCTCCCGCTCCTTGAAGGCATCGTTGTTACGAAAGTTGTGCGACTCGTCGATCACGACCAAGTCGTAGTTGCCCCAGTTGATCTTGTTCAGCGGGATACCGAAGGACTCCCCCTGGGTGCGCGAGAGGTCCGTGTGGCACAGCACGTCGTAGTTGAAGCGATCCGCCGCGAACAGATTCGTCTTGAGATTGGCGTTGTAGTTCAGCCAATTGTCGGCCAGCTTCTTCGGGCACAACACCAGCACGGAGCGGTTGCGCAACTCGTAATACTTGATGACCGCCAGCGCGGTGAAGGTCTTGCCCAGCCCGACACTGTCAGCCAGGATGCAGCCGTTGTAGGTCTCAAGCTTGTTGATGATGCCGGTGGCCGCATCACGCTGGAAGTTAAACAGCTTCTGCCAAACCTGGGTTTCCTGATACCCAGTGCGGTCGTTCGGTAGCACGTCCTCGTCAACATCGTCCAGGAACTCCCGGAAGATGTGATACAGCATCAGGAAGTAAATCCGCTCCGCCGGGTTTTCCTGGTAGACCGACTCAATGTGCCGGCAAATCGCCTCGGTGACATCTTCGAGCTGTTCTGGATCGGACCAGACTTGCTCAAAAAGTTGCAGGTAGCTCTGCGTATGGGCCGGTTCATCCAGCCGGTTGACGAAATTGGAGACCGCGTTGCCTTTCTGGTACCCCAGGTCAGTCAGGGTAAATCCGCTCAAAGGCATATAGACCGCATCCCCGCCACCGCCCGACGCAGCACCCCCGAGGTGCGCGAACCCCTGCATCGGAGCCTGCGTTCGGTTCGACTTAAAACGCGCCCGCTGCCGAATCCAGTCCGCACACTCCCGCGCAATGGCCCGCTGAGTCAACTGATTGCGCAGATGAATCTCAAACTCCGTTCCGTACAGACTCGTCTCGCGCCCGAGCTTCGGGATATAAAACTCCCGCCGCTCCTTCCTCAGCCGATCCGTCACCTCCGAAGCCACAAAAGTCGGCGCGGTGAAAATGAACTCCAGCCGCTCGACCTTGGCAAGCTCCGCCTTCAACGCCTCGAAGGCATAGATCGAAAAACACGACGCCGCCACCCGCAGCCGAGAACCAGGCCGCAGGCTGTCTTTTAGATCATCGCCGAACAGCGCGTTCGTGTTGTCGAGAAGTTTCATTCTTGAACAAGGACGACTTCAGAGCAGCTTCAGTGTTAACACCATTAGAGTAGGTCTAGTTTAATCGTTCTGATCTCTTAGCAGAAACCAAGCGCCCCAAAATATCAGGATCGGAAAAAACCCAACCCAAAAAGTGTTCATCCAATCGTGTTTCCATGACCTGTTAAATCGCGCCCATTCTAGCTCCGTGCCCGTTACCCATGGCTGATTCAACATCACGATTACTATTGGCCAAATCACAGAAGCGACAGCGCCAATTCTTGTTATAAATCTCCAGTTTTCTCGAAAATAGGAAACCAATTCGTTCCAATTCATACGTTCGAACCCCGTAATTCGTAGTTATGCTTCAGTAGCAACATAAGAAAAATTCAGTCTTGATATCTGGCCAGGGTCTTGACTATTTCCGAAATTCGACTCTGCCCAGCATAAAGAAAGCCGACCTGATCTGTCACAAATCATCAACGCTAAGCTAATTACATCTAAATCCTCCCACGCCATCTGAACGGCAATGTGTACCGTTGCTATTTCGCCAACCACCAGCACCATCTGAACGCGACCAAGATCCATCGCTGTGCCGTAATCCGCCAGCACCATCGGAGCGGGAGTAGCTTCCGTCGCTATGTCTAAAACCACCAGCGCCATCTGAGCGCGAGTAGGTTCCATCGTTATGGCGAAATCCCCCAGCACCATCTGATCGGGCTCCCATGCCATCACTGCATCGGTAGCCACCGGCTCCGTCTGATCGGCAGCTCTGTGCCTGCACTGTTGCAAGTGGAACCATCATCAGAAAAACAGTTAAACCAAATAGCCGAGCCATTTACCATCTCCTTATTTCTTAGAAAAACAACTCTTTCAATTACCAGGCTTGTTTATTGCTCATTGTGCGTATTTCGAAGCACAAGAGTCCCCGCAATGAGATCATGTAGACCCTGTTTCTTTGCCGTGAAGGCAACCATGAGGTAACCGATCATCAAAATTAATGCGGAGAGGATCTTCGACCAGTACCTTGCGTTAGCCCGCCCAAAGCTGATGCGTTTGCCACCCATATCAGTAACAGTCATCCCGAACATCTTCTTTCCGACAGTCGCTTGCCAAGTGGAGGACTCTTGAACAGTAAAGTAGAGCCACTGTATAAAGATGCCCAGAATTGTTCCTAAAGCTTCTCCTGTGCTTTCAATGTCAGATGCAGATGCGGTTTCCGCCATATACAGACCGAGCACATAGGCAAGTGGAAAAACAATGACAATGATCAATATTTGACAAAGGATAATGTCAACAATGGCAGCGATAAAACGAAACCAAAAACCAGCGTAGCTCAGATTGCTGGAACTATCATTTATTATCATTGCCGAAGTCTCCAAAAAATTCGCATATCATCGCATTGGCTGAACCCTTGAACAGCAGGGAACAACGAGGGGGTTTCGTTATTTGCCTCTCAGCGACAGGTAACGTTTGCTAAGGAATTGGCGTCGCTATCGATTGTGCCGAAGCAAACGCGCGCTGAGTGATCCTCACCAAAATTAATGCGCCCGTCCGAAAGAAATGGCTCTGTTACGTCTGGTGTGGGTAGATCGGTTTTTGCATAATTGGTTGAAACGTTTGCTAAGGACACGCCGGCCTATGGATATGTGGACGCGTCCTGCGGACCGGCCCGAGCACTGCGGGACGTGTGGACAACCCCGGTATTGCGCCGTTTCAGCGCCTTGGTTCTGCTTTGGACTGAAGGGCGGCGCAATACCGGGGTTGCCCACACTCTCGGGCCTCGCGCGCACATACCCACAGGCCCTGCAACTAGCTGAATATGAATATTCCCACAAAGAATCCAGCTAGCGCCGGGGCCTGGTGGTCGAAACCCATACTAAACGTAAGAGGACCAAAGAAATTTCAGGCTTCGTCCAGTCTTACTCGATCCGTCCGCAAAGGTCGCCACAAACTTTTGAGCTAACTCATCGCGAAACTTGTCGTTTGAACTCAGCCTACTTCCAGTGCCCATCAAGTGGAATCTGACTCTTGCGCACGCGGTAGTGCGAACATCGCCACTCAAATGCCCCCCAGAGATAATATTGCCGGTGACAACTCCTCCAGACACCGTCCCGGAAACACGCGATTTATAGTCGCTACGGAAGTCGATTATTCGCATGTCAGAACATTCTCTGTGATCCTGATTGGATTGTTCTGCTAAGACTGGTTGTGAGTCGGATGGCTCTGGCGTCGCTGCCGGCTTGGGTAATTCGGGGGCGTTAACTTGTTGAATCATGTCTTGGGCGCGTTGCTGTGCTGCTTGTACATCAGATGCTCTTGGTGCGCTATCGAGTCTGATGGCTTGTTCGTCAGCTTGCGCCGCACACGGAGTTTGTTGATACAGGGTTTCCCCATTTGGTTGTGCGCAGCGATAAGCACCCGAATGAGCTAACCCTGAAAACGCAAAGAGCGTGCTGAGTGCCAAGAATTGCGGAAGAGTCATTTTCTACTCCTTATCACTCAAAAAGAAACATGCCGCAGGTTTTTCCAGTGGTTGCGCGCAAAAGGTGATTTGGAACCGTTAGAGTCAGCCGCCCTATCCTGCTCTCAATAATGCAAAGGGTCGGAACGACGATGCTCGCCCGGCGAAGTCGCTGACATTAAGGATCAAGGATGCGAGCAAATAAGCGCCAACAACCACATTCAGACCGGGAACCGCGAGAGCAGAGAACAAGGTCACATACTTGGCAGCCTTCCGCCCGAGCGTCTTGATCGTCATGTCGCGAAACTGCTCGAAAGCCATCTCTCCGCTGCGATACCGACGCCATACCTCAAACACGATGATCCCGGAGGAGGCGACGACCAATACGGGGAAGTGATCCCACAGCGAGGGATCGTCCTGGAACTCCAGCATCCGGTCGACGAAGTCCTCCACCCGCATCGTCAGGTCCTCGTTGGACAGGCCGGATGAGGGCAGATCCATCTTCTCTGCCAGCTCATCCGTGACGAGAATCTCGGTGTCGGGATTGGCCGCCATCCAGGCGTTGATCGCGCCGGCGTCATCGGTGGCTTTCAGCTGCAGTGACCAGCTCTCTCCGGAGGAACGGTCCAACATCTGCACATCGACGGCGCGGTGGTTGGTGTCGGGATAGAGCGCCGCGAAGACCGAGTCCCCGTCCTCGTTCTCAAGGCGCTGGAACTCCATCTCATGCAGGATGCCCTTGGTGTTGTTCACCAGCCCGGCAATTTGATCTTCGTCATAAGCGGCAAGCCTGGCACTGGTTTCCTCGACGGATAGCGCCGCCCACTCGGGAGAAGACCGCCGCAAGGCCGCGAGCACCGCCAAATCTTGGTCGGTGAGAGAGGCTGACGGATCAAAGGCCACCTTCGCCAGCGAGGCGAGAATCGCCGCCTCGTCGAAACGCCGGGAGATGTGCTTGACCTCAATCACCGGTCGCTCACAGCTGGTCTTTGCGCTCCATGACCTCGGCCTTGGCCGTCTTGGCCTGCTGCTTGCCCTCTTCACGCGCCTTGGCCCAGGCCGCGCGCATGTCCGCCTGGCTCATGGTCTGACCGCGCTCCTTTTTCTCCAGGTACAGATCCATGACCCGGCCGATGGCGTATGTCAGCCCGTAGACCAAGGGGATAGTGGTGAACCCAGCCAAGAAGGGTAGCCCGGTCTTGTAAAGACCGAGCGCAATCTGCTGGGCAATCATGCCAAGACCAACGACCCCGCCAATCTCAACCACCAGGTCTTTGGCTTCCTTCTCGGAGAGCGGCATGCCCCGGATGGCACTGAGCCGCGTGCCCATGTACGCCTGAATAGGCGTCAGCACAAAGATGTCAGCGAAGGGAATCGGCTGCACCGCGACAGCGGCGCAGGTGGCCGAGAAGATGTGAATGATGCGAGAACGTTTCTGATCGTCGGTCAGGTCGGTGCGATTCTCGATGTCCGTGACTTCACGCTGGATGCGCTGCTTTGCTGATTCGATGATGTCCATAACAACACCAGAGTGGCTCCTGTTGCGGTAGAGACTCAGAGCACCGAGCCACTGCGACTCCAGCATTTTTCGCGACGTCCCAGCCAAAGTCTAGGCGAAGAAAACCCATGACGGCAAGAAAAATAGCACAGCGAGTGCCGACAACTCCTGTCGCGCTACCCCCTTGACAAGGCGGGAAATCGCCAACGGCGCCCGCCATTTGTAGGGAAATTCCCTACAAATGTACTCTTTTTAGAGATATTATATCCATCTCGTGGTTTGTTGGAGCGCATTGACCAGCCGCATAATTTATTGAGAAAACTTTTTGTCGCCGACTTGCCGTTCAGCCCATCAACTACCGCCGCTTGGGCAGCGGCGGTTTGCTGATCATCCGCATTCTGCGCAGCCGCGCAGTCGAACACGGGCATTTTTCGGCGAGCGCTGGGGGCGGGGCGGTGGCTGTCGGTCCACTGTTGTCAGTGACCGGTCCGGAGGGGTGAAGTATGACGTCGAAGACGAAGACCGAGACGAAGACGAAGTCCGAAGCCGCAGCCACTAACGTCACGCAGATGCCGCTCACCGTCGAGCGTGTCGCCACCTTCAAGACTCCTGATGGCAAGTTCTTCACCACCGAAGCCGAAGCCCTCATGCACATCGCCAAGGCGAAGTTCAGTGATCGCATTGAGGCCTACATCACCGCCAAAGGCGAGCAGCCCAAGGGCGTCGCCGGACGGGCGCGCAACATCATCGGTGATTTCCTGGCTTGGGAAGAATCCCAGAAATAGGATTTTGGACTAAGTTGAAAGGCAGGAATGCTGAAGCCAGTCAGCAGCGGTAATGGCACGTCGCCGGGAAATGGGAGACTTGGGATCGGCTGCAAGTACGCCGACGAATACCCGGACTGCGGGAGATTGGCACCCGCCCTGCCGTCCTTATTAGAAAGCAGCGGATGACAAGACACCCGTTAGGCGCGCTCGCGGGTTGAGTTGGAAGCGGCTACTCCATGGAGCAGCAGATGACCCTGGCTACGGCTACATCGGCTGCTTTCTAATACGGACCGAAACGACCCTGACCCACATGCCCCTCCCTAGCACACCGCAAACCGCCGCGCTTGCCTTCTGGCAGGGGTACTACGAGTACCTGGCTGGGTTTGCGGTGTGCCCCTATAAAGAGGGAGTGGAGGCTGATGCCTGGGGGCTGGGGTGGAGGGCTCAGGCGTCTGGCCGCTGATGACGCGCACCGATGACTGTTTGGCGATCCATCAGCCAGTAGATCAGACCAAGCGCCAAGACCACGGCCGCTGTGGCGAGGATGTACATTGGCGTCAGCTTCTCGAAATCGAACACGATCACCTTTCGTGCGATGGCCATCAGCGCAGTGGCGATGACCAGCTTCACATGGACGACATCATCGCGCAGGTACAGAGTGATGTTGACGAAGATCTCGATGGCAATCAGCACCGACAGGAAGGCACCGAAGATCACCACGATGTCGTTGATGCGAAGCTCGGTCACCGCAGGGACAAACAACTGGCTGTAGAGCGCATACCCCACCTCCAACGTGCCCCAGACGATGGTAACCACCATCATGATAGCCAGTGCGCGCACTGACAGGCGGATGATGCGGTGCAGCACATTGATCATGGCGTCATCTTCATCGACGCCCAACTCGCTTTGTCCGGCGGCTTTAATGCGCTGTTTGCGGAAGTGATCCATCAAGCTCTGTACCACAATGCGGTGCTCACGCAGGTAGCCGGTTTCAAAATCACCTTCATGAAAGTCGTCCAACTCGGCTGTACTGGCAGCGCGCAGCGCACGCTCTGATACCTGCTGAAAGCCCATGCTCCAGTCTGCATACTCACGCTTGGTGATCGCTTTGCGCTGGATGACATGCACGCCGGTGTGGCGCGGGTCTTGCTCGATGGTGTCGAGCAACTCGTCGATAACGCGCTCTTCGCCCTCGAGCACCTGCAAGAAGGTGCCGTTGCCGTAGAACAGCATCCCGGTCACGCCGATCTGCGGATTATGCTGGCGGCAGTACTGCAGCAGCTCCGTTAAGTCCCGCTTCGACATGGGCGCGGTCGCCGCGCTGATATAGACGAGCTGAATCATCGGCAAGGTCCTCAGGCAAATACTTCACTGTTGCGCGGGTTGGGCTCAGGTAACGGCGCTGTCGGCGCGGAGAAGGGGACCGCAGCCAGGGTGCGTGCGGCTGATCCTAAGGTGGGTTGTTTACCGACCGAGTCAACTCCCCCATACCCGGGAACTCAAACCCCACCCCCCACTTCGGATTCCGTCCAAGCGCAATAGAGTCCCACCCTTTCCCCACCAGGCTCACGCCTGCAATGAGCAAGGGTGAGATGACCCAGAGGACAGCGGCCATCCCTTCCCACCAGACTGATCACCAGCCGCCCGGCCGCAACGAAGCCAGCCTCAGCGCGCCAAACCGCTGCTACTGAGTGACTCATTGCGCCCGCTGGGCGCGACGTGAAAAGTGGAGGCAGAACAAGCGCTCAACAGCCATCGCCTGGCTGCCTGCACCCAACCCGCCGGTGCGCCCGCAGACCAACCCTCGCTGCACGCAGGAGAGCGCCCGTTGGGCGCGTGGTGGGTGGGGCTCCCCGAGCTTGATGACGACACACCCCATTGTCGCTGCGCATCGAGGCGATGCGTCAGCAGCAACGTCTGGGTAACCCGAGTGGCATCGCGCCACTGTCTCGGAAGACACCCAGGCGTCAGCAAAGGCTGTGGTCACCGCCATGAAGGCGGACCACAGCAACATCCCACCGTTAGACCATCACCATGGAGGGCCATCACATGCCCAATACACCGCAAACCAACGACAAACCCCGCTCAGTCGGGCTGATCCTTACGCGCAGACCCGGCGAATTGATAATGCTCGAGTTACCCGAGGACCTCGGCGGCCATCGCGTACAGATCAGCTGCGTGGCCATTGACAGAAACCAAGTCAAAATTGTTATCAGAGCGCCGAACGACTGGAATATCTATCGAGGAGAGCTGCGCGGTGAGTACGTCGACACTGGCGTCGAAGCACCCGAGACTGACGACGAAACCCAAGAACCAGGGGTAACATCTGACAGGCAGCAGATCATCATCCGCACCCGCCCGCGTCGCCGGAGGAAGCAGTCATGAACGAGGAACCTTTCTTCCTGACCGACGAAGACATTGCCGACTTAACCGGCTATGTCCGCGTCGACAAACAACGTGAGCATCTGCGCGAACTCGGTATCCCGTTTTGCCCGGACAGGAAGGGGCGGCCACGGGTGCCGAGGAACGCCTTCCGCCTGGTCGCCATCCCCCAGCGGTTCCGCATCATTGAAGGGGATGTCGAGTACCGCATGCCTTATCCCTTGCCGCCAAGGCCTAAAGGAAGTGACGATACAGGACCATGAGGGGCAAAATTAGACGTGACGAAGTCCGGCAAACGCGGTCTCGTCGGCGGGGTACGACGTCTGATTTTCCAAGCGTTGCTTGAAGAGCTGATAAGGTGGAGAAGCCTCGGCGGAGGCTTCGCCGGGGCTGGTGGCCACTCGAACCAAAAAGCATGAACGTCCGCTCAGAGACGCTCTACAGTCGCCGTCAAAAGTGTAGCTAAGAGTGTAGATTGACTCTGGCTCACCTGAATTATTTCTAATTTAAACAGTTGTTTATATCTTTTTAATGGCGGAGAGGGAGGGATTCGAACCCTCGATGGGCTATTAACCCATACACACTTTCCAGGCGTGCTCCTTAAGCCACTCGGACACCTCTCCGGAAATTCTGCCAACCTGGCCCTGGCCCCTGGGAAGGGCACTGTTGCCGCGGGCAGGTTCAAGGTCGCGTAGGATACGGGATGTCGGCCGATCTCGCAATCAAACCTTGGAATGGAGGTATAAGCATGCTGAGCGGAAAGCCGTTCGCGGCGGCAAGCGAGGAAAACAGGACGCCAATTCTGACGGTGCTCGAGACCCGATTCGCCACTGCGAGCCGAGTGCTCGAGATTGGCGGTGGAACCGGTCAGCACGCAGTCTTTTTTGCTGAGCAATTGCCGCATCTGCATTGGCAATGCACGGACCGCGCGCAAAATCTCCCTGGTATCCAACAGTGGATCGCCGAAGCCGCCCTGCCCAACCTACCACCGCCACTGCAACTCGATGTCACATCCGAGCAGGACTGGCCGGCTGGCCCTTTTGATGCCGTTTTCAGCGCCAATACTGCTCACATCATGTCGCTCCGGGAGGTGAAAGCCATGTTTGTTGGTGTCGGCCGGGTGCTGCAAGCCGGTGGCTGTTTTGCGCTGTACGGGCCTTTCAGTCGCGATGGGCGCCATAATAGCCCGAGTAATGCGATGTTTGATCTGCAATTGCGCGCACGTGACCCAGAAAGCGGGGTGCGTGACATTCGTGATTTGGAACGCATCGCGGCGGCTGCAGGCTTGGATCTTGAAGAAGACTGCAGCATGCCGGTGAACAACCGCACCCTGATTTGGCGACGTCGCAAAGGAAAGCACAATTAACAATCAGAGCTGCATGCGGTTGCAGCCGGAGGGACTTGGCGCTTAAACCTCCGCAACCGCGGCTTCGGCTAGCGCCGCGCGCAAGCTTTGCTCTACCTGATCTTCCGTCACCGGCAGCGGCAAGGCGGCGAATACGGGAAAGCGCTGGCGCAGTTGCTCAAGCTTATGCTGGTACTCCGCTTGGTAAAAACAGATCACCTTGACCTCTGGACTCCGCTGCAAGCGCGCCATGAGCGTCTCTAGATTGCTGCTCCGATCACGGAAATCGGATTGAAAATTGTATTCTGCAACAATTACATCCGGCAGTCGGCGCTTCAGCGCTGCTTGCGCCTTGCGTTGCGAGTTCAGGATCTCGGCATCGAAGCCCAGACGCTGATAAAGGCCGGTGAGGTTTGGATAGCCGCCCAGCTCGATGATGGCAAGCAAGCGCGGGCGTTGGCCGGAGGTCCGCGTCATGCGAACACCACCCAGGTTGTGGCGATATATTTGACGCCAGAGACAAGACTCACCGCGCGATGCTCATGCGTCCAGAATGGTGGGAAAAGCACCAGTTTGCCCTGTTCCGGGCGCACGCTAATGTCCTGATAAAGAAATTGCGTTTCCCCGCCTGGACCTGGCACGTCGTTCAGGTACCAAAGCGCCACCAACTGCCGCTGACTAAAGGCGTGACTGCCGCCATCGATGTGCCAGTGGTAAAACTCAGCTTCCCGGTAACGTTGAATCTGGTAGCCCATGTCCTTGAAGGGGCCTTTGAAGTAGGGAAAGGTCTCGCGAAACTCGCGTAGCGCGGCGGCCAGGGAGCCGAAAAACATCTCATCGGCGTCCTTCCAGTCGTCCTTGTTGCTGACCACCAGATCCATGGTTTGCTTGATGGCGCGGTCACGCTCCTGGATTTGCCCGATGCGGCCCTCGTACTGTTGCTGTGGATTCGCCTCGAAGCGCGCGATCATCTCCTGGCAAAAAGCCGGTGGCAGAGCATGACGGCGCTCGAACACAAAGCTGCCCGGCTTGACTTCGCGAATGCTCGGCAGGGGTGGCAATCCGCGCTCGGCGGTGAAAGCGTTCATTGGTGGATGCTGATCTGTTTGGTTCATGAATGCTGAAAACTTTCGCTGATCAGGGAGGACGCGCGGGAGGGCCTAACAGCAACTCACGCTGGCAAGGCATTGGCAAGGCATGGGCAAAGCACTGGCGCACCTGCTTGTCCCGCGCCCGGAGAGCCAAATATAAGGCTTTGAACCATTATCCCGACCCTCGCGGCCGCGGGACAGTTTATACATCAAGAGGGAGTCTGGCGTGGCACTACGCATTAAAAGTCATTGGTGGAACGACGACAACGCGCGCTCGCTGGCGGAGATTGGCTCAGCCTTGGCTTTTATTGCCTGGCGCATCGCGGTGGACAAGGCGATTAACCTCCACTGCGAGCGCTTTGTCTATCGCGACGATGCCCAGCGGCTGCAAGTCATTCAGGAATATCTGGTCTTTCTGATTCAGGTAGCCGACCGCCTGGCTTTTGGCCGCTTTGAGGATGACGACCGCCGAGCGCTGATCACCAGTTTCGCCAAAAAATGCATCGAGCACCTGCAGGACAACAGCGTCGACCTCCTGGGACCCGGCCAGTATGGCGACGCCTTTGTCGAGCGGCTCAATACCCGCTCTGGCGAGTATGCGGATTTTGAACTCGGAACCGACGGACCCAGTTACGCCTTCCTCCGCCACCTCGGTTTCGAGATCCAAACCCTGATGGGACAGCAGGAGGAAAACCGGTGGGTGATCGATCAGATCATGGACAAGGACGGCTGGGATGCTTACAAGGGTTTCGCCAAGGCCTTCGGCGACCTCTTCGAATAAGCGTCTGTCTTACGGCAGGCGGGGAAATTGGAATCAGTATGAGTCATGGGTTGGCTTCTGTCGATGAGGCTGACAAGCTGGGTGCAGATGGTCAATGGCGCGGCTTATCGCCGAATTATTTTTTTAAAACAATAATTTATGATTTACTTCGAGACAGCGGCCGCCCGCCAGCGATAGAATTCCGCCGGCGGTCCTTGGCAGAGCTGGCAGCGATCGCAGCCGTTGGCGCAGTCGATGCGCTCGAGCTGTCCCTTGCGTATCCAGACCGCGCATAACTCCCGCGCCACCTCCGGTGGCACCCGCAGATGCAGCGCGATGTCGTTCAGGCTGGCGAGCGGTCGTTCGAGCAGATAGGCGCGCACATCGGTAAGCATGACAAGCTTCCTGGGTCAAGCAGCTGTGTCCCGACCGCGATGCGCCCAGATACGCAGTCCGACAAAGACCAGAATAAGGGTCAGCAGGCTGATCGCGATCCAGCTGCCCGACCACCAGGGATGGCGCGCGAAGGTGGTGATTTGGTAAAAAAGCGTCGCCGTGATGTAGGCGATGCCGGTGGTCCAGGCGGCCACAAAGGCCGCCCAGGCATTGCCGGCCTCGCGCACAATGGCGCCGATGGTGGCGATGCAGGGAAAATACAGCAGCACGAACAGCAGATAGGCAAAGGCGCCAGCGCGGCCGTCAAAACGCACCTCCATGGCACCAAAGGCGCCGGCGGAAACGCCAGGATCAGCCGCGGCCCCGTTCAGATCGCCCAGGCCCAGCGGATCGGTCAGGCCGCCTAGCGCCGCGCCGAGATTGGCCGGGATAGTGGCCAGGGCGTCGCTCAGGGCCGCGAGCAGATCAAAAGACTCAGGCGTCTCTGGCTCGGGTTGCTCCTCGGCGGCGAGTTGCCCGTAGACAGTATCCAGGGTGCCGACGATCACCTCTTTCGCCAGCACACCGGAGACAATGCCCAGCACCGCCGGCCAGTTGTCCGCGTCTATCCCCATGGGCGCGAACAAGGGCGTGGTGAGGCGACTGGCGGCGCTCAGCACCGAGGCATCGCTGTCGGTCTCGCCAATGCTGCCGTCGGTGCCGATGGAACCGAGCAGGTTGAGCACCACCACCATGACGATAATGATCTGCCCCGCCTCGCGCAGAAACAGCCGCACCCGATCCCAGGTGCGCAGCAGCACCCCGCGAACCGTCGGCAGATGATAGGGCGGCAGCTCCATCATGAACCCCGTGCTGCTGCCGGCGAGCAGGGTGCGCTTCATCACTAGTCCGGTCAGCAATGCCACGGCAATGCCAGTCAGATAGAGCGCGAACACCACATTCTGGCCCGAGTGCGGAAAGAAGGCCGCGGCAAACAACACATAAACCGGCAGCCGAGCCCCGCAGGACATGAAGGGATTCATCAGGATGGTCAGCTTGCGCTCGCGCTCGTTCTCCAGCGTGCGCGTGGCCATGACCGCCGGCACATTGCAGCCGAAGCCGACAATCAGCGGCACAAAGGCCTTGCCCGGCAGGCCGATGGAGCGCATGAAGCGGTCCATGACAAAGGCCGCGCGCGCCATGTAGCCGGAGTCCTCGAGTGCCGAGAGAAAAATGTAGAGGCTGGCGATAATCGGAATAAAAGTCGCCACCACAGTCAACCCGCCGCCGACACCCTCGGCTAGCAGAAGGCGCGGCAACTCGGGCGTACCGAGTCCGTCGAGCACAGCGCCGAAGCCATCGACAAAGAGCGCCGCCGCCGCGCCGTCAAAGAAGTCGATGAAGGCGCCGCCAATATTGATGGTGAAGACAAACATCAAGTACATCACCAGCAGAAACAGGGGCACGCCCCAGAAGCGGCTCAGCACCACACGGTCGATAGCATCCGACAGGGTGCCGCCGACTTGACCGCGACAGCGCTGCGCGCGCGCGGTTAGCGCGTGGGCATGGCCGAAGCGCGAATCGGCAAGGTAGATGTCCGGCTCCTCGCCGGAGCGCTCGGCAATGGCCGCGCGCCATTGCGCGGCCAGCGCGCGGATGGGCGCGTCCACCTGCTGGGTGGCAAAGGCATCGTCTTCAAGCAGCTTGAGCGCCAGCCAGCGGGCATTGGGCGGACGTGCCAAGGCGTCCACCACCTCGGTGTCTGGCCGCAGCGGTCGCGCGGTGGCCAAAATGGCTTCGCTCAGGGCCACCACACCCTGCTCGACACACTCATCCTGCGCCAGGCTAAAGCCCGCGGACTCCTGACCGCGGGCCACTGCCAGCGCGCGCGCGCTGAGTTCCGTCAGCCCCTCTTTATTGACCGCCACCACCGGCACCACCGGGCAGCCAAGTTCCCGTGCCAGTGCCGCCGCGTCGATGTCGATCCCGCGGCGGCGGGCCAGGTCCATCATGTTGAGTGCCACCACAATGGGCACGCCCATCTCGAGCAACTGCACGCTAAGGTAAAGATTGCGCTCCAGATTGGTTGCATCCACCACATTGATGATGACATCGGCCTCGCGCGCGAGCAGATAGTCGCGTGCCACCCGCTCATCAAGCGAGCTGGCATCGAGTGAGTAAATGCCGGGCAGATCGATCACCCGCACCGCGCGCCCGTCCAGTTCGCAACGCCCTTCCTTGCGTTCCACCGTGACCCCCGGCCAGTTGCCGGTGGTCTGACGGATGCCGGTCAGGGCATTAAAGAGCGCCGATTTGCCACAGTTGGGGTTGCCGGCCAGGGCCAGGGTGAGCGGAGGCGCGGGCGCTCCTGGCCGATTCGCGCCTGAGTCTGCTCCAACCGCCGGGGTTGCGCCTGAGTTTTCTGGTTTTCCAGATTCCTGATCCATAAAGCGTCTCAATTCACCCAAAGACCAAAACCACGCCCAAGGCAGGGCAACGACAGGATAGTAGAGGCTGCCCCTGTTTGATGCGAACAAGTTTGATGGGAACAAAAGGGTTCAACCACAGGCCGCATGCTACGCCCTGTCGCGAAGCGTATCAAGAATCACTATCAACTGGCGCGGATGCTAGGGTCGTGCGCGAGGGGCGTGGAGCTGACCAGCCAGTTGTGAAGCCGCGCCACAGGCAGCGGGCGGGCGATCAGATAGCCCTGGATGAGGTCGCACCCCTGGGCGCGCAGTTCCTCGGCCTGATCCTCCTGCTCAACGCCCTCGGCCAGAACCTCGAGTCCCAGGCTGTGGCCCAGGGCGATGATGGCCTTGACGATGGCGGCATTGGCCTGGTTGCTGGTCATGTCGCGCACGAAGGACAGGTCGATTTTGAGCTTGTGTACCCGCAGCTTCTGCAGGTAGGCGAGCGATGAGTAGCCGGTGCCGAAGTCATCGATGGACAGCCGCACCCCAAGCTCGCGCAGTTCGGCCAGGGTTTGCTGGGCGCGCTCCTGGTCGCGCATCAGAAAGCTTTCGGTGATTTCCAATTCCAGATACTCGGCTGGCAGGGTGCTGGCGGCGAGTGCATCGGCAACCCTTTGGGTGAGCTGGCCATGGCTGAGTTGCACTGCCGAGACATTGACCGCGGTGCGCGGCGGCCTGAGCCCGGCGGCGCGCCAGCTGGCCATCTGGTGGCAGGCCGCGCGCAGCACCCAGTCGCCGAGCTGCACGATCAGCCCGCTTTCCTCGGCGATGGGGATGAACTCACCGGGGGAGATCATGCCCTGTTCGGGGTGTTTCCAGCGCACCAGGGCTTCCAGGCCGGTCAGGGTGCGACTTTGGGCATCAACCTGGGGCTGGTAGTGCAGGCACAGCTGGTTCTGGTCGATGCCGCGGCGCAGGTCGGCCTCCAGTTGCAGGCGCTCGCGTGCGCGATGCGACAGCTCGCGCGCGAAGAAACGCATCTGATTGCGTCCGCGATCCTTGGCGCCATGCAGGGCGGCGTTGGCATGGCGGAGCAGGGTCTCGGTATCCGCGCCATCGGTCGGGTAAAGCGCGATGCCGATGCTGGCGCTGGTGTAGACATCTTGGCCGCTCAGCGTGCAGGGTCGACACAGGCTGTCGAGCAATCGCTGGGCAAAGAGATCGATACCCGAGGGCTCGGTCGCCGGCAGCTCAATGATCATGGTGAACTCGTCGCTGCCAATGCGCGCGATGGCCTCGGCCTCGGGGCCCTGTTCAATCAGACGTTTGGCAATGGTGGCCAGTAGTTGGTCGCCAAGACTGTGGCCCAGACTCTCGTTGATGGTCTTGAAGCGGTCAATATCCACCAGCAGCAGCGCGAAGCGCCCGCGCCCGTGGCGTGCCTGGCCGATGGCATGCTCGAGCAGTTCGGCGAACAGGGTGCGGTTGGGCAGCCCCGTCAGGGGATCGCGGTGGGCGAGATCATCGGCACGTTGTTCGGCGTGATGGCGTTCGGTTACATCGGCGTTGGAGCCGCGCCGACCGAGAAAACGCCCATCCTCGTCGAATACCGGCTTGCAATAGTGCTCGATCCAGCGTTCGCCGCCATCGCGCGCGCGCAGGCGCAGACGCAGTGGCTCGGGATCGGCATCCGCGACATCCGGCACATGCTTGAGCCAGCGCGGGCGATCATCGGGGTGAATCAGGCCTGTCATCAACTCGGGGTCGGTAAAAAAATCCGCCGGTGGGTGGCCGGTGACATCCTGACAGGCAGGGGAGACATAGAGGTAGCCACCATCGGGTGCCAGCCAGTATTCCCAGTTTGGCGAGTAGTCCGCCAGAATGCGGTATTTCTGCTCGCTCTGGCGCAGCAGCGCGGTGCGCTCGGTGACCTGATCCTCCAGCGCCGCGCGCAGCCGCGCCAGCTCCAGATGGGTGCGCACTCGCGCGCGCACCTCGTCGATGTCGAGCGGTTTGGTTAAATAATCAGCTGCCCCGGCCTCGAAGCCGCGCACCTTCTCGGCACTGGCGTCGACCACAGTGACAAAGATCACCGGAATTCGCCTGCCGCGCGGCAGTGCCTTGATGCGCTGGCAAACTTCGTAGCCGTCCATGCCGGGCATGACGATGTCGAGCAAAATCAGATCCGGCGGTTCGGGACCGGAGACGATCTCCAGCGCCTTGGGGCCGCTACTGGCGACGCGGATGCGGTAGTCGTGTTTCAGGGTTTCGAGTAGCTCGTGCAGATTCTCGGGGATGTCGTCGACCAGCAGCAGGCTGGGTGGGCGCTCGGGTTGCGCGCTAAGCGGCAGCGCATTGGCGCGCCGATAGCGGCCAAGCTCAAGCTGGGTGCGCACGCGTAGATGGAGTAACTCCGGGTCCACCGGCTTGGTGATGTAATCGGCCACCCCGAGTTGTAGGCCGCGTGTCTCGTCGCCCGGCGATGACAAGGCTGTGACGAAAATCACCGGAATCTCGGCGGTGGCGGGATCGGACTTGAGTCTGGCCAGCACCGAATACCCGTCCATGCCGGGCATTTTCACATCCAGCAGAATCAGGTCGGGGCGGGGCTCGCCAGCCGCCAGATCAAGCGCTTTGGCGCCATTGGTGGCGGCGAGAATGGCATAGTCCTCGCGCAGCAGTTGCATGAGCGCATGGAGATTTTCATGCACGTCGTCGACGATCAGAATGCGTGGGCGGTCCGGATTGGGAGGCGTCATCTGTGGTTCGTGCCTATTGCTGCTTGTTGCGGTTCCTTTGGACCATAAGGAGAGAAGCGGCATGCACAAGATTATGCCAGCAATGCTTGGCAAATTCGCGCGGCAAATGCGCGCGCGAGTCAAGGAGTCCGGCTGTCAGGACTGACCCGCGCGCAACGCGGCGAGTTGCGCGCGGGCGCTGTCGATGTCGAAAATCTCGAGCGCCTCGGCGATGGCCACAAGCCTCTGGCGTGCATCTGTATCGGCTATCGCATGCACACGGACCAGCAGGGGTTCAACCGCGCCCAGGTCTGACTGCAGGCTGTGCTCCAGTGCATCCAGCAAGGGGGCAAGATCCGCGTCTCCGGCTCTCTGGCCAGTGTCGGTTTCTGTGCCAGTGCCAGTACCTGTGTCATTGCCAGTTCTGGTGCCTTTGTCCGCGCTGGCGCCGCTGCCGTGCCCGTTGACAGCCGTCAAGGATGACACCGGCCGGCCAAGGCTGTCGATGTCTTGCAGCACCTCCGAGAGCCTGGCGCGCATGGGTTCCAGGCGGGTCGCGTCCAGGGATTGCCCGGCTTTGAGTTCCGCGTCAAGCGCGGAGACTTCCTCGAACAGTGCCGTGGCGCCCAGCGTCCCGGTCAAGCCCTTGAGGCTGTGGCAATAATGCTCGGCCACCTGGTTGGACTCCTGGTTGGACTGCTGTTTGGACTGCTGGTTGGACTGCTGGTTGGACTGCTGGTTGGACTGCTGGTTGGACTGCTGGTTGGACTGCTGGTTGGACTCCGGGTTGGACTTCTGGTCCGCCCTGGCCGAGAGTCGCTGGAGCCGATCGGCCGCGTCGGAATAATGTTCGCGAAAACGGCGCAACTGGCGTCGGTAGGCATCGGCGCGCCCGCCGATGCGGCGCAAGCCGGCGGCGGCGTCGAGACTCTTGAGCGCGGCCAGGTCGGTTGGCAGCTCGGGCCGATGCTCTTGCCTGGCTGCTTGTCCCAGGAGTTGGCCGACCGAGGGCGCCCTAGGCAAAGAGCCAGGTTCCCCGCCGGGTGGTGCTGGCTCCCCCGCTGCCCCAGCGCCGACCCAGCGCGTTAGCACCGCGAACAGATGATCCGGCACCACCGGCTTGGCGACATGGTCGTTCATGCCGGCGGCCGTGGCGCGTTCAATGTCGCGCGTCATGGCCAGCGCGGTCATGGCGATGATGGGCAGTCGCGCCAGGCGCTCATCGCCATCGCGCTCGGCCAGGGCGCGCACTTGGGTGCAGGCTTCCAGACCGTCCATTACAGGCATTTGAATATCCATCAGCACGGCGTCGTAATCGCGCGCGCTGATGTTGGCCAGGGCCTCGGCGCCGTTCTCGGCTTCATCGACCAGCAATCCCTCGCCACGCAGCAGCTCGCTGGCGAATTCCCGATTGATGTCGTTATCTTCCACCAGCAGGATGCGCGCGCCGGCCAGCGCGTGCCTATGGGGATTGATCTGGGGACTGGGCTGGGAATTGGCTTGTGGATTGGCCGGTCCGGGAAGACTTTCGGCCCCGCTGCCGGCGGGCCTTTGCGCGGAGCCTAGCAGGCGCTGATGGCCCAGCACCGACAAGAGGGTATCGAGCAGGGTGGAGGGCGAGACGGGTTTGATCAGAAAACCATGCACGCCGGCGCGCTCGGCCAGGCGGATGACATCCTCGCGCCCATAGGCGGTGACCATCACCACCTTGGGCCGGCGCTCGGGGGCGAGTTCGCAGGCAATGCGCTGAGCGGCCTCGTCGCCATTCATGCCGGGCATGCGCCAGTCCATGAGCACCAGGTCATAAGGCGGGTCGGCGCCGACCAGGACGTTCAGTGCTTGCTGGCCGCTGGCCAGGCCTTGGGCGGCGACCGGAATACGCGCCAGAATTTCGAGCAGAATATCACGCGCGGCGGCATTGTCATCCACCACCAGCACGCGGATGCCGCTGAGATAGGGTACCGCGCGTTCAAGCAGCGCCTGGCGGCGCTTGAGTGAGTCAGTGGCTGGGCGCAGTCGGGCGGTAAAGCAAAGCGTGGCTCCGCGTCCGGGTTGAGAATCCTCCACCCACAAACGCCCACCCATCAGCTCCACCAGGCGTTTGCTGATGGCCAGCCCCAGCCCGGAGCCGCCGAAGCGCCGGGTGGTGGACGGGTCGCCCTGCTCGAATTGCTCGAACAGATGGGCCTGGACCTCGGGCGTCATGCCGATGCCGGAATCGCGCACGCACACCTGGATGTCGATGCGCGACTTGCCCGTGCGCAGGGCGTGAAAAGCCAATTCCACCTCGCCATCCTCGGTGAATTTGACGGCATTGCCGCACAGGTTGAGCAGCACCTGGCCCAGGCGCAGCGGATCGCCGATCAGCACTGGCGGGATGGCGGCATCATGGCGAATCAGAAATTCGATACCTTTGTGCTCGGCTTGGTAGCCCACGGCATCGGTCAGGCGCTCAAGCAGGGTATCGAGGCCAAATTCGACCTCCTCGAGCGCGATCTTACCGGCCTCGATCTTGGAGAAATCCAGAATATCGTTCAACAGCCCGAGCAGCGCGTGGGCCGCGCCCTGGGCTTTTTCCAGGTGATAGCGCACACCGGTCGGCAGGTTTTGTTTGAGCGCCAGATATTGCATGCCGAGAATGGCATTCATGGGCGTGCGGATTTCGTGGCTCATGTTGGCGAGAAACTCCGACTTGGCGCGCGCGGCCTCCTCGGCCAGCGCGCGGGCGCGTTGCATTTCAGCCAGGAGCGCGCGCTCCGGGCCGATGTCTTGCACAATGGACACCGCGCCCTTGGTCCTATCCTGGGGATTCACCGCCCGGGCCGACAGTCGCGCCCAGAGTTGGCTGCCGTCCTTGCGCACCAGAATCTGCTCGCGCACATCGGTCTCGCCGCGCCACACTGGAAGGTAGGCTTCGCGGCCGATGCGCTCCCAGGTCTCGTCATCCGCGTAGAGCATCCGGGTGCTCCGGTCGAGCAGCTCGCCTTGCGCATAGCCGAGCATTTCCTCGAGCCGGCGGTTACAGCGCACCATCACGCGGTTTTTCATCAGCACAATGCCGACGCTGGCGGTGGCGAGAATGGCTTCCTGTTCCTCGTGGGCCAGGCGCAGCGCCTCGGCGGCCTCGTGCTCATCGGTGATGTCTTCAACAATGCCCACCATGCCGTCCAGCGGCTGGGCCGGGTTAAGCGCGCGCCCGTACAGCCGTGCCCAGAACGTCTGGCCCGTCTTGCGCAGCATTTGGAGGTCGCGCGGAGCCGTTTCTCCGCGTGCCAGGGCAGCGTAAATGGCCGCGCCCTCCTGCTGAAACTGGTCGTCATCCAGATACCAGATGCGCGTTGATTGTCCAACTTGCTCGCCGGGCGCGTAGCCAAATAGCTCATCAAGACGGCGATTATTGCGCTGGATGACACGCTCGGAAATGAGCACAATGCCGACATTGGCGGCATCAAACAGCGCCTGCAACTCGCCCCCGCGTTCGCTGGCAAGGCGTTCGAAATCGCCGCGCTGGCGTTCCAGCTCGCGCGAGGCGGCGAGCAGATCGCGGGTGCGGCGGTTCACCTGCCAACGCAGCAAAAAGGCCAGGGCGAGCGCCAGCAACAGGGCCGCGCCCAGTGCCCCCAAGGCACGCCAGATCCACACAGGTGCGCGAATCTCCGGTGCTGGTCCCATGGCACGGCGCAGGGCGCGAAAGTAGATCGAGTCCGGATCCTGGCGCCACCGCAGCAGATGACGGTCGATCACCGCCAGCAGTGCTGTTGCCTCGGTCTTCGCGCTCTCGGCTCGGCCGGTGGCGAAATAAAGATTGGCTGGCAGGAACAGAATGGGCGTCTCGCGCAAGCGATAGCGCTGGGTATTGCGCGCGGCATAAAAGCTGTTGGTAATGACCGCATCGGCCGCGCCCTCGACCACGGCGGCATAGCCGTCCTCCAGGGAAGCGACCGGGATTGGCTCATAGCTCAGTCCGCTGGTGCGCATCAGGCGGTCGAAAAATTCCTGTTGCACCCCGCCGCTTAGTATCGCGATACGATGTCCGGCCAAGTCGGACAGGGTATGCACGCGCAGATTTTGCGAACTGTACACTTGAGACCAGCTACTGGCCACAGAAAGCTCGTTAAAATTGAAGCGAACCGCACGCTCGCCGGAAAAGGCTACATCCGGCATTAAATCGAGCTTGCCAGTCTCGAGTTGTACCAGGCAGTCCCGCCATTCGCAGGCTTGGTAGTCCAGTCGCCAGCCCTCGGCGCGCGCGATGGCGTCGAGCAGCTCCACGAACAGCCCGGCCGGGCGGCCATGGCTATCGGTGAAAATTTTTGGCGGATTCTCGTAGAGGCCGACGCGAATAGGGTTATCCGATAGCGCGGACGACCAGAGGGTGCTACTGGCCAGAACAAGGAGTATTCCCCCCAGCAGGGTGAGCACCAGATTCAGTGCGGTCAGATGACGAAACATTCCGGTAGCGAGTGGTCCCTTCACAGTTAACCTTCAGGCTTTTGCGACGTCATCTGCCCGGCCAATGCATCTGCTGTTGCGCGGCAACTTGGGTGGTCGAGAGTGATTCTAGACGGTTACAGCCGTTTGGGAAACGATGGCGGCAGCGGTGATGACGATGAGTTTTCAGTCCAGCGACGATCCGATTTTGCGCAACAAGATGTCGCTTGCCGGTCAGTCTGCTGCGTGGAGCCAATGATGTTTGCTGGTGGTAGACTGAGGTTTTGTTATTCGTGTGCAACCACTCGACACCAACAAGGCCCCCCAATCGTTCGTCATGTCCGCGCTCGCGAATCCAAAAAAGTCCAAGACCCTCTTTGTCTGTGCCGCCTGTGGCGCCGAACTGCCAAAATGGGCAGGGCAGTGCCCGGATTGCGGTGTCTGGAATCAAATCGAGGAGCATCATCGTCCGCTGCCTCCACCTGCCGGTCAGGGCTATGCTGGCGCGGCCACGGCTGGGCTGGTGCAGGATCTGGCGGAGCTGGCTCCCGAGGTCGAAACCCGCTCGCCCTGCGGCATTGGCGAACTCGACCGGGTGCTGGGCGGGGGACTGGTGGCGGGCTCGGTGGTGTTGCTCGGCGGTGATCCGGGTATTGGCAAGTCCACGCTGCTGTTGCAAGCCTGCGCCGCCATCGGCGTGAGCTGGGGACAGGCCAAGGCACCCGGACGCCGTCATCCGGTGCTTTATGTGACGGGTGAGGAGTCGCCCGAGCAAGTCAGCCTGCGCGCACTGCGCCTGTCCTTGCCACGCGAGGCCATCCGCCTGCTGGCCGAGACCAGTGTCGAGCGCATTCTCGCCACCGTGGAGCGGGAGCGGCCAGGAGTACTGGTGATCGACTCCATCCAAACGCTCTTCACCGAGGGGATGTCCTCGGCGCCGGGATCCGTGTCCCAGGTGCGCGAGAGCGCGGCCCAACTGGTGCGCTTTGCCAAGCAGACCGGCACCACGGTGTTCTTGGTGGGCCATGTCACCAAGGAAGGCGCCCTGGCCGGTCCCCGGGTGCTGGAGCACATGGTCGATACAGTGCTGTACTTCGAGGGCGGGCCAAGCGGCACCCATCGGCTGGTACGGGCGGTCAAGAATCGCTTTGGCGCCGTCAATGAACTGGGCGTTTTCGCTATGACCGAACGTGGTTTGCGGCAGGTGAAGAATCCCTCGGCGATCTTCCTCGCCCGCCAAGCCGAGCCGGTACCGGGCTCCGTGGTGTTGGTCACCCGCGAGGGTACCCGCCCGCTGTTGGTCGAGGTGCAGGCGCTGGTGGATGAAAGTCCCCTGGCCAATCCACGCCGGGTCACCCTGGGGCTGGATCACAACCGCCTGGCCATGTTGCTCGCGGTGCTGCATCGCCATGGCGGGGTGCCGCTGTTCAACCAGGATGTCTTCGCCAATGTGGTCGGCGGCGTGCGCGTCACCGAGACCGCCGCCGATCTGGCGCTGGTGCTGGCGGTGCTCTCGAGCTATCGCGACCGCGCATTGCCGCTCGACTTGGCTGTTTTTGGCGAAATTGGCCTGGCCGGAGAGATCCGCCCGGTGCCCAATGGTCTGGAGCGCCTGCGCGAGGCGGTCAAGCATGGCATGCGCCAGGCCATTATCCCCGCGGCCAATGCGCCCAAGGGCGGCCTGGAGGGGGTGGAGATTCGCGCGGTGAACAGCCTGCGCGAAGCGTTGGACGCGGTCTGACGCTGGCTAGACAGGCTGGGCGGGCTGATCCGGCGTTCCCATCTTGGCTGCGTCGGGTTCCTGTTGTTCCGCTACAATGGTTTTCACCGTCTTCACCGCCGTGTCGTCAGCCTGCAGGATTTCTAGCGGATACCCTTGCAATTTCAGGCTGGTGCCGGGCTCGGGGATGGTTTCCATGTACTCCAGAATCAACCCGTTTAGCGTCTTGGGGCCATCGGTTGGCAACTCCCAACTCAACGCGCGGTTGAGTTCACGCACGCTGATGCCACCGTCGAGCAACAGACTGCCGTCCTCGTTGCGGTGGATGTCGGGGAAGGAGTCCGAGGGGTCCGTGGTGATCTCGCCGACGATTTCCTCGACCAGGTCAGCCAGGGTGATCATGCCCTGAAAATCGCCATACTCGTCAACAATCAGCGCAATGCGCTCCTTTTTTCGTTGAAAGTTGATCAGCTGCTGATACAATCTGGTGCCCTCGGGGACAAAATAGGGCTTGCGCGCCAACCCGCGCAGCCCCTCCTTGAGCTGATCGCGTTCTGGCAGTCCGCCAAGCGCGCTGCGGGCGTGAAAAATACCAACCACATTGTCGATGCTGCCGTCGAACAACGGTAGGCGTGCATAGCTTGACCGCTTGATGGTGTTGAGGATGTCCTCCTCGTCATCGCGCAGGTCAATGCCTTCCACCTCGTGGCGCGGCACCATGATGTCTTCCACCGTGGCCTGTTCCAGGTTCAAAATCGCCAGCAGCATGTCGCGGCTGCGCTCGGGGATCATGGCGCCGGCCTCGGTGACCACGGTGCGCAGTTCTTCCTGGCTCAGGGCATGACCATTGTGTTCATCCGGGCGCACGCCAAGCAGTTGCAGCAGGCCGTTGGCGATGAGATTGACCAGCCAGACGATGGGGTAGAGCAACCGCAGCAGGGGCACATAGACAAAGGCCGCTGGATAGGCCAGGCGTTCCGGGTGCAGCGCGGCGAGCGTCTTGGGGCTCACCTCGGAAAACACCAGAATCACCAGTGTCAACAGACCCGCCGCGATGGCGATGGCGCCCTCGCCGCCGAGGCGCAAGGCAATCACGGTCGCCAGCGATGACGCCAGGATATTGACAAAATTATTGCCGAGCAGAATCAGGCCAATCAGGCGATCGGGCCGCTCGAGCAGACGCTGCGCGCGTTGGGCGCCAGGATGGCCCTGATCGGCCTGATGGCGCAGCCGGTAGCGGTTCAGGGTCATCAGCGCCGTCTCCGAGCCGGAGAAAAAGGCTGACAACATCAGCAGGCCGATCAGCGCCAGAAAGAGTCCGGCCAGCGGGAGTTCATTCACGATTGTTTGGGCTTAGGTCTGAGGCGGGGCGTTTTTTTGAGGTCACTCGCCAAAGTATTGCGTGCGATAGCACCAGGCTTGCAGATGCTGGGGCCATTCGTTGTCCGCCAAGCCTGCCTTGCGTTTGAGATGGCGCAGAAAATCCGCCGGGCGCGGGAGTTGTTCCCACACCGAGGGCAGAAAAGTGCCTCGCCGCGTGCCGGCTTCGAGAATCAGGCCGTCGACGCCAGGGCTCAAGGCCGCGAGCAGGTCGCTCTCGCTCGCGCAGGCAAGGGGCTCGCGCGGGCCGATGACCGAGATGCTGATGTGCAAAGGCGCCAGCTCATGCTGTTGGAGTGGCGGAAAGCGCGGATCGCGAAAAGCCGCCGCCTGGGCATTCTCGCGCACATCGGCCGCCAGGCTGCGCGACCCACGCGGCTCCAGACTGCCAATGCAGCCGCGCAACTGACCCTGCAGCTCGAGCGTCACGAAGGCCGCGCCCGGTGCTTGCAGGGTGGGGCTCTCCGCGGCGGGATCGACGCCCGCCGCGCGCCCGTCGCCAAGCCCCTCGGCGATGGCTGCGCGCGCGATGGCCAGCAGGCGCTGGCGGTCCGCGGCGGCGAGCAAGCCACCGGCTTCGCCAGACAGGGACGGCATGTCTTGGCTGTTATCCTGACGCAAGGCTTATATCCTCTGGTTTGATCATTTGTGGCAGCCGGAATCAGGCGATTCGTGGAAGGCATAAGCCCCATAGCCTACCACCCGATCAGGCGTTCCTGCGGTTTGACTGGAATTGCGCAAATCGAGTTGCTCAGGCTTAAGTCCGCGCTCCTGGGCCATGGTAAGCAATCCGCGCAGTGGATAGCGCCCGCAGGCCTGCTCGGGGCCAATCAAATCAGGCTCCAGGCGTAAAATGGCTGTGGCTGTTTGGGCATCGAGCGCTCGCGCGCTGGCATCGTCGAGAAAATGGCTGAGATCGGAGCTGATCACAATCAGAGTCTCGGCGCCGCCCCAGAGCGACTCCAGCACCTCGACCACCTCGGTGGGGCTGGCCGCGCCCACCAGCAGTGGAACCAAGTCGAAATTCCCGAGCAAGTGTTGCAAAAATGGCAGTTGCACTTCCAGGCTATGCTCGCCGTCAAAGGCCGTGTCCAATTCCCGCACTTGCGCAAAAGCCAGCAACTCCTTGCAGACCGAGCGCGCCACGGGCACCGAACCCAGGGGTGTCTCCCAGGCATCGGCGGCACTGAGGGCAAGCCCCTTAAATGGCATTCGGTGCGCGGGGCCTAACAGCACCACGCGGTGGATCTGGTCCGCTTGGGACTCCAGACTGGCATAGGCGCTGGCCGCCACCGGACCGGAGTAGAGGTAGCCCGCATGGGGCACAATGAGCGCCTTGACGCGCTTGTCGGTCCGCCCAGCCGTGCTGGCGGGGGTGGCGCGCGCGCGCTGCGCGAAGCAGGCGTCGATCTCGGCGCGCAGGCGGGATGGCTCGGCCGGATAAAAGGTGCCGGCAACGCAGGCGTGGCGAAGATTCCTCATGCAAAATGCTCCCGATGCTGGTCAAATGCCAGGAAAATGCCAGAGGGATGCTGAAATCCGTGACGGCATTTCATAGTTTAGACGATGGTTGTGATTCAGGAGAGAGCGGAACCACCTCCAGCCCGGTTGCGCCCAAGGGACAAGATCCACCAGCTATCACCCGAGTGCCATGCCGACACCGACAAAGTCCTCAACCGTGAACCCTGATACCAATACTGACATCAGCTATCCGAGCTTCTGCCATCCGCTCGGGGATGGTCGCCTGCAGTGCGATCTCTGCCCGCGCGCCTGTCGACTGCGCGAGGGCCAGCGCGGGCTGTGCTTTGTGCGCGGCGCCAGGCATGGCCGGGTGGAATTGCTGACCTATGGGCGCTCGAGCGGTTTTTGCATCGACCCGATCGAAAAAAAGCCGCTGCATCACTTCCTGCCCGGCACCCCGGTGTTGTCCTTTGGCACCGCCGGTTGCAACCTGACCTGCGATTATTGTCAGAACTGGGACATCAGTAAATCACGCGCCGCCGACACCCTTGCCACCGAGGCCAGTCCGGAGCAAATCGCCCGGGCGGCCCACAGCCACGGCGCCCGCTCGGTGGCCTACACCTACAACGACCCGGTGATTTTTCTCGAATACGCCTGCGATACCGCGCAAGCCTGCCATGCGCTGGGGGTGAAAAACGTCGCTGTTACCGCGGGCTATATCAGCCCAGGCGCGCGCGAGCGCTTTTTTGCCGACATGGACGCGGCGAACATTGACCTGAAAGCCTTCAGCGAGGACTTCTATCGCCAGCACTGCGGCGGCCAGCTTGGCCCGGTCCTCGAGACCTTGGAGTACCTCAAGCAGGAAAGCACCATCTGGGTGGAAATCACCACCTTGCTGATTCCCGGTCTCAATGACAGCAATGCCGAACTCACCGCCCTGTGCGCCTGGATCCGCGAGCATCTCGGCCGCGATGTGCCGCTACATTTTTCCGCTTTTCATCCTGACTTCAAACTGCGCCAGCTGCCGCCGACGCCAGCGGCGACCCTGACGCGCGCGCGCCAGATTGCCCGCGACCATGGACTGCATTATGTTTACACCGGCAATGTGCATGATCGAGCTGGCGCTAGTACCTGGTGCAGTGGCTGCGACGCGCTGCTGATCGAGCGCGACTGGTACCAGCTCGGCACCTGGGCACTGAGTCCAGGCGGCACTTGCCGTGCATGCGGCACTCCTTGCGCTGGTGTCTTCGAGGCGACTCCAGGTGACTGGGGTGCGCGCAGGCAGCCTCTGGGCTTGCATCCCTAAGCGGGCCGCGCATAATGCGTCCCTTTTCGCTCTTTCCAAGGAGAACTCGTGTTCAGGAATGCCAAGGTCTTTCGCCTCGAAGGCGGCATCGCTTTCGATCAGGTACAACTGCATGAGCGCCTGAGCGCGCATGCCTTTCGGCCTTGTGGGCCGCTCGAGACCGCCACGCTTGGTTGGGCGTCGCCCTTGGGGCCCAGCGCCGAGACGCTCGCGCATCAGGCCGGCGGTTGCCTGCTGATCGCCGCGCGCCGTCAGGAACGCTTGCTGCCCGCCTCGGTGGTGACCGAGGCGGTGGCGGAGAAGGTCGCGGAAATCGAGCAGGGCGAATCGCGCGATGTCGGCCGACGGGAGCGCAGCCGGTTGCGCGAGGAACTGCTGACCGAGATGCTGCCGCGTGCCTTCACCCGCTCGCGCCTGCTGCGCGCCTACATCGACCCGGCCGCCGGCTGGCTGGTGGTGGATGCCTCCAGCGACAAACTGGCCGAGGAACTGGTCAGCCTGCTGCGAGAAAGTCTTGGCTCCCTGCCGGTCAAGCCGCTGCGCGCGACCACCGCCGTGGACGAGCGCCTGAACACCTGGGTCGCCACCGACGCGGCCCCCAGCGGTTTCGATATCGAGGATCAGTGCGAGCTGCGCGACCCCGGCGACAGCCGTGGCGTGGTGCGCTGTCGCGGGCAGGATTTGACCAGTCCGGAGATCAAGGCACATCTGGACTCGGGCAAGCGGGTAGTGGCCCTGGGGCTGACCTGGAACGAGCGCCTGTCCTTTGTGTTGAGCGAGGATCTGGCGCTCAAGCGACTGCAATTCAGCGACGAGTTGATCGACGACGCACTGGAGGGGGATGCCGAGGATGAACAGGTCCGCCTGGATGCTGAGTTCATCATCATGGCCGGCGAGCTGCGTGCCCTGCTTGCGGCACTAAGTGCTGAGTTCGCACCGGCCGAGCCGACTTGAGCATCAGCCAGCATCAGCCGCCTGTCGCCGTGCGATCTCAGTCTGCATGACCCGCAGCAGGCGGAAGCTGATTCCCCCGGTTGAACGCAGCCCCCGGGACTCCTGGAAAGCGCGAATGGCATCGCGGGTGGCGGGGCCGATCATGCCATCGGCAATCTCGGGCCCGTAACCCAGCCATTGAAGATTGCGCTGCAGCAGCAAGACCAGCCTGTTGCTGAGTTCGGGCTCGGCGAGTGGCTGAAAACCGCCCTGACCGTCGGCCAGGCACTGGATCAGTGCGATGGATGTATCGGGTTCATTGGCCTGGACGAAGACGAAAGGCGCGTCGCTCTGGCAAGCCGGAGGGGATGTCTCGGCTCCTGCGGTCGCCTCATGCGCTCTAGGTGCGCCGCTGTTCAATTCGACGGGCTGCTCTGCAAGCTCTGCGTTTCCGGTCAGATCGTCCTCGCCCGATGATTGAGCTTGCGCAGCCTTAACTTCTGAGAGTTCTCGTCGCTCTGTGGACATTATCGGAGGCGCTGCGTCTAAATGTACGCTAGGCGCTGTAAACTCCGCGGTCTTCCCCGCAGTCACCCCTGCTGTACTCCTTGGTGAGACCCAAGGATCAGCCAGAGTCCTTGTGGTCACCGCCTCATCAAGGGGGCGAATCACCAAAGGTCGCGGCTCCAATTCGGCTGCGTCTGTCCGTGCCTGTGTCGGCATCATGCGTTCGGTCCTGACCCCAATGGGATCCGCCCCAATAGGCTGAGTAAAGGGCTCAGACAGCAGTGAGGACAGGAGCACCGCCCCGACAGCCAACCACAGCGCACCCACCACCGGCCAGCCGCGCAGTTCGCGCTCCGGGTCGCCTGGTGGTCCGGCGAATGGACGGCACAGGATCCGCGAGGCCCAGGTGGTGCCAACACTAACCCAGGTTCGCCACTGGAACCACAGCAGCACGCCCAGCAGACGCGACAGCCGATAGACAGGCAGCAGCCATTGCAGCAGATCGCCGGGCGGTACCCGACCGACCAGCCCAGCGGCCAATCCAGTGGCCAGCCCAGCAAGCGGCCGCTGCCCGCGCCTGGCCAGCCACGCAACAGCGGCCACCAGCCCGAGGCCCAGTGCAACCGGCAATCCATTGCCGAGCATGGCCTTGGGTTCAGCCAAGGCGAAGGGCAGGACGATGATGGTCTGAAGCAAGAGTGCCCAGGCAATCTCGGCGGCGCCCTCGCCGGCCAGGGGATGGGCGCGGGTGCCCTTGGCCAGCCATAGCAGGCGCGCCATCAGGGCTGTGGTGACCATGGTGGAGACTGTCAGCGCCAATCCCAGCGACGGCCCCAGGCCCAGCCAACCCGGCGGCAGCCCAGCGAGCAGGGGCTTGGTGGCATCCTTGGCCAGGGCGCCAGTGGTCAGGGGCGCGCCAGCCATGGCCAGCGCCAAGAACCCAAGCCCGCCCAGAATGAGCGGTTGGCGCATCGCCTCGGCATGCTTGCGCAGCCCGATGCCAAGGAAGAGCCCGCCCTTGACCAGGCCATGGTGAGCGGCGTAGAGCGCGATGGCGGCCACCCCGACCGGCGCCAGCGCCGGCTGTAACAGCACCAGCCCCAGCAATACCAGCAAAAAACCCATTTTGCTGATACTCGAATAAGCCAGGATGACTTTGAGATCGCGCTGCAGCAGGCCCAGACCGAGGCCGTAAAAAAGGGTGAAGAGCCCCAGCAGGATAAGTCCCGCGCCCCAGTGCGGCAGCGCCAGCACGCCGATTGGCAGGAAACGCAGCCAGCCAAGCAGGGCGACCTTGATCATGGCGCCACTGAGCACCGCGCTGGCGGCGATGGGGGCCGCCGGGTGCGCCAGCGGCAGCCACAGGTGCAGCGGAAAAATGCCCGCTTTCACGCTCAATCCCAACAGGACTAGAGCGATGGTCAGATCGCTCAGTACGGCCAATTGTCGCGGCTCGGGCGCCGCCGTGCCGGTCTCGGCGGCGATCATCGCCAGGGCGGCGAACAGCAGCACTTCGCCGACCAGCGCCAGCATCAGATAGACCTTGCCGGCACGGAGCGCGGACCGGGTGCCGTCGTGAATCACCAGAATGTAGGATGCCAGCCCCATGATGGCGAAGCCAACATAGAAGCTAACCAGATCCAGCCCCAGGATGAGCCAGAAATTGCCGCCCATGGCGAGCAGAAAGAAGGCGCTGAAGCGCGCGCCGCCGCGATTCTCATCGGCTGTCGCCAAGGCGCGCCAGCGCTGACTGGCCGCGAAAACCCCGGCAACCAGCCACAGAATGGCGCTAAAAATCAGAAAGATCCGACCGGCGGCATCCACACCCAACTGGGTGCCGAGCAACAACCAGGGGAGTTCAAAGCGGGTCCCAGGCGGCAGGGCAAAGGCGATCAGGAGGGCTGGCAGCGCCCCCAGCGGCGGCAGCCACCATAGGGGGCGCGCCAGTGCCGGACCGGCCAGCAGCAGCGGCCAGAGCCAGGCAACGAGCAGCAAGAAGCCGTTCAGCATGGCGACCGCCCGAGTAGCGTCATGGCGCGGTGCCAGTTCGCAAGAGAAGGCGGCGGTTTCATGGTCACCGCTGCCAGGGTCGCCGCTCGCCAGGTCCAAATCCGAGATGGCCACGCGCGCGTCCAGTCGCCTGCGTGAGCGCGCGCCTTCACCTCATTTCACCCGCCAGTAGCAGGAACATCAGCAGGGTACCAAGCGCCAGCCACAGGGCCCCGGCCACCGGCCAGGCGCGCAGCCGGGCCTCCACCACGGGATGGGCGGCCGCCTCTGTCGCGGGTTGCTCAAGTCCGCTCCCGGCCAATCGCCGTGCCAGCCGATCCCGTCCGTTTTGCCAGCCGTGCCATAGCCAGGCGGCAGCGGCACTCAGCCGATGGGAAGCGCGCAACACCAAGGGCAGCAGATCGCCTGGAGGTACCCGCCCCACCAGCGTGCCCAATGGGTTGAAACCGCGCCGGGCCAAGGCCAGCACCAGAGCACAGAGCGCCAGGGCAAAGAGCGTGTTAGCGGCATTGTTCAGCCAGGCCGAGGCCGGACCAAAGACCCAGGGCAGCGCGGCGATCAGCCCCACCAGCAGCCACCAACCGATCAGCGGCGCGATAAACGCGGGCCGTGGGGAAGCGGGTTGCGCATCTTGGCGGTCGGAAGCGGCCTGCCCTAGTGTCGCCCCATCCTCGATCCGCGCTCCAGCATCGCGATAGACCAGCCAGAAAAAGCGCGCCATCAGTGCCACCGTGGTCAGGGTCATCAGCCACAGCAGTGGGTCGAGCCAAACCCAGGGCGTCTCCTGTAACAAGGGTTTGGTCAGATACTTGGCCAGGGCGCCGCTGGTCAGGGGGGCTCCGGCCAGGGTCAGGGCCAAAAAGCCCAGGCCCGCCAGCAGCCAGGGCCGCGCCCGCCGTGCGCTCGAGAAGGTCTGTTGCTCCCCCAGGCCCAAGCCAAGAAAGAGTCCGGCCTTGCACAAGGCATGATGGGTGGCGTAGAAGATCACCGCCAGTATCCCGACCCCGACCAAGTCGGGCTGACCCAGCATCAGGCCGACCAACAGCAGCAGAAAGCCCATTTTGCTGATGCTCGAATAGGCCAGAACCACCTTGGACTCGCGTTGCATCAAACCGATGGGCAGTGCATAGAGCGCGGTGACAAGCCCGATGATTACCAGCGCCAGCGACCAGCCCGGCCAGGTCACGGCCCCCAGCGGCAACCAGCGCAGCCAGCCAAGCAGGGCGACCTTGATCATGGCGCTGCTCAGCACTGCCGTGGCGGCGGCGGGCGCCGCCGGATAGGTGAGTGGCAGCCACAGGTGCAGAGGCACGATGGCCGCCTTGACTCCCAAGCCCAGCAGCACCAGCGCGAGAGCCGGGCCACTGACGCGCGCCAGCAACTCGGGTGTCGGTGTCAGGGTCGCGCTCTGGGCAGCGATGCTGACCAAACCGGCAAAGAGCGCCACCTCGCCGACAACTGTCATGGCCAGGTAGAGTCGCCCGGCACGCAGGGCCCGTGCACTGCCGTCGGCCACCACCAGCGCATAGGAAGCCAACCCCATGATGGCGAAACCAACGTAGAAGCTGATTACATCCAGCCCGACCACCGCCCACAACTGCCCGCTCATGGCCAGCAGAAAAAAAGCATCGAAGCGACGTCGTGGAAAGCTGTCCAAGCCGGGTTTCATCAGAGCAGCCGCGAAGACGCCGGCAAGCAGCCACAACAGAGCGCTGAACAGCAAGACCACGCGCCCGGTGGCATCCAGCCCCAGTTCAGAGCCCAGCAGCAACCAGGGTAATGCAAGCCGAGTGTCGACCGGCAGCACCAGGGCCGCGCCCAGCGCTGGCAGCGCGCCCAAGGCCGGCAGCCAGGCCGAACGCCAGCGCGCGGCAAGCGGCGCCAGGAGCAAGGGCCAGGCCCAGAGTAACAGCAGCAACCAAGTGGCCGAAGCGCTCATCCGCGATACTCGCGCCGCGCGATCAGTTCCGCCCATTCCAGTGGACTGAAGGGCGCCGCCGCCAGCAGACCGGCGACCAGGCACAGGGCCGCGGTCATCAGCGGCGGCCATAGCAAGGTGGCGTGGGTTTCCAGCCGTCGGCGCGGGATTTCCTCGTGCGGCCAATGCGCTGGGGGTTCGCGGAACCAGGCGCGGAACAGAATCGGCAGGAAATAGCCGGCATTGAGCAGGGTGCTCAGGCCCAACACCAAAAGTACCCAGGGCATGCCGGCCTCGACCGCGCCCAGGCCCAGGTACCACTTGCTGATGAAGCCCGCGATGGGTGGAATGCCGATCATCCCCAGTGCCCCGACGCTAAAGGCCAGGGTGGTCCAGGGCATGCGCCGGCCGATGCCGTCCATCTCGCTGACCTTGTGCACGCCGAGCGTTTCGGCATAATTGCCCGCGCACAAAAACAGGGTGATTTTCATGATGCCCTGATGCACCAGATGCACCATGCCGCCAATGGTCGCCACCGGCCCGAGAATGGACGCGCCCAGCGCGATATAGGACACCTGACTGACAGTCGAGTAGGCCAGGCGTTTTTTCAGTCCGTCCTGGCTCAAGGCCATCATGGACCCATAGATGATGGTGATGGAGGCCAGCGCGCCCAGAATGCTCAGCAGGCCGAGCGAATGGGCGAACTCAACCCCGTAGATGTCATAGACCAGACGCACGATGCCAAAGGCACCCGCCTTGACCACGGCCACCGCGTGCAGCAGGGCACTGACCGGCGCCGGCGCCACCATGGAACGCGGTAGCCAGCCGTGCAATGGCACTAGCGCTGCCTTGACGCCAAGCCCGGCAAGGAGCAGCAGAAAAATGGCGAAAAACTGTGGGTGCAAAGAGTCCGGCTGAGCGGACAGCAGACCGCCCTGCGTGAAATTCACCGGACCGATCAACCCCTGCAGCCAGACCGCGCCCGTTAGCAGCAGCGCACCGCCAACCATGGTGTAGGCCAGATAAGCCCGGGCTCCAGCGGTGGCATCCGGCGTGCCACGATGCGACACCAGCGGATAGGTGGCCAGGGTCAGGATTTCGTAGAAAATGACAAAGGTGAACAGATTCCCAGCCAGGGCGATGCCGACGGTCGCGGTGACGCACAGGCTAAAAAATCCGAAGAAACGGCTCCGATTGGGTGAGTTCTCCAGATAGCCGATGGCATAGACAGTCGTCACCAGCCAGAGCAGCGAGGACAGGGTCACGAAGAGCACCGAGAGGGCGTCGGCTTCGAGCACCAGACTCAGCCCGGGTGCCAGCGGCAGTTCCGCCCGATAGAGGTGGTCGTGATAGACGCCCCACACCAGTACCCCGACCAGCAGCAGCTTAGTGATGGCGCCGGTCAGGTTCAACAGGGTGCGCAGGACGCGGTTGTCCTCCGCGACCAGAAAGATCGCCAGACCAGGCAGCAAGGAGCTCAGCACAATGCCAACGGGCAGCAGATGGTCAAAGTTTGTGATCATGACGCCCCTCCGGCAACACCGAGCAGGCGCCACAGGGGCGCGGTGGCCAGGCCGAGCACCGCGACCGCCATCACGGCCAGCAGTAGCGCTGGCATCTCGGCGCGGAGCTGGGTAAAAAAGTGCAGCGGTGTGGGTTCCAGTCCAAAGGCCAGGGTCAGCAAGCGGAACACATAGGCCACCGCCAGCAGGGTGCCGGCAAAGAGCACCAGCACCCACCACCACTGCCCGGTGGCGAAGGCACCACCCATTAGCAACCACTTGGCGGTGAAGCTGCCGCTTGGTGGCAGACCAATCAGGGCGGTACCGGCAAGGGCGAGCGTCAGGGTGGTGGCCGGCAATCGTTGCATGGCCGGCCCGAGCTCGGCGATGCGATCATGCCCGGCTTGCTGCTGGATAAAACCGGCGGCCAGGAAAAAGCCTGACTTGGCAAAGCCATGGGTGATGGCCATCAAGGTCAGGGCCACCAGCAGATTGTCGCGGGCCGCGCCCAAGGTCAGCGACTGCATGATGGGAAAGAACAAAAACAAATAGCCAAGCTGGGCAACTGTGGAGTAGGCCGCCAGCAGCTTGAGGCGCTCGGCGCGCAAGGCCTGCCAGGAGCCCCAGAGCACCGCGCCGGCGCCCAGAAACCCGAGCAGGTTGGCCGCGGCCTGGGTGGTCAGGGGCGCGAACACCTCCAGCCAGAGGCGCAAAATCAAGTAAAAGGCCGCCTTGACCACCAGGGCCGACAAGGCCGCGCTGACCGGTGCCGGCGCGCTGCCATGGGCCGGCGGCAACCAAAAATGCATTGGAAAGAGCGCCGCCTTCAGCGCCAGCCCCAATACCATGAGCCCCAGCGCGGTCGCGGCGATGGGCCGCGGCATCTGGCCGTCGGCCAGGCCGGCGTTGAGTCGCTCCGTGAGCAGGGCGAAATCCAGGGTGGCGAAACCCGCGTAGACCAGCGCCACGCCCAGCAGATAGGTCATGGAGCCGAGGAGTCCGACCAGCAGATAGCGCAGATTCGCCTCAATGGCCGCGCGCTGTCCGCCAAGCGCGCCCAGGGCCGCGGCGGTCAGCCCCAGAAGTTCCAGCGACACATAAAGATTAAACAAATCAGCGGACAAAAACAGTCCGTTCAGGGACGTGAGCAACAATAACCACAGCGGCCAGAAGTGGCGCGCTTTGGCCGGATCGCGAAAATAGCCGCCGGCATTAACACTGATCGCCAGGGTCACCAGCGCGGTCATGGCCAGCATGGCCACGCTCAAACCATCGGCGACGAAACCGATGCCCAAGGGCGCGCCCCAGCCGCCAAAATCGGCACGCATGGCACCTTGTTGCCACACACCCATGGTCATTAGCGCTGAATTCAGGGTGTTCAGCATTACTGCCAGCAAGCCGACGCGAGCCGCCCGCGCGGACCAGATCACCGCCAGTAGGGCGCCACCCAGGGGCAGTACCAGCGCCAGAGCAAGACTCTCAGTCATCGGCGGCCGCGTCCAGCGCGCGTCCAAATGCCAATGCCAGCGCCGTGGCACTGACCGCCACCACAATGCCGGTCAAGACCAGGGCATGGGGGACGGGGTCGGTGGGCGGGCCGTCGCGCCCGGCCACCGCGATCAGTAAATGAAAGACACCACCACCCATGATGTTCATCGCGATCAGCTTGCGCAGCAGCGCCCGGTGCAGCAGAAAAGACCAGATGCCAAGCCCAAAGAGGACAAAGCCGGCGCCAGCGTAGAGGAACTCAGCCGTCATGCTCGCCCCCTGGTTGTGTTGAGGGTTCATCCTCGCTCCCCACATAGGCCGCCGCCAGGAGTGTGGCGATGGTCAGGGTGGCGAAGATTTCAATCAGCAAAATTAGCCAACCGGACCAGGCGGGCGGATAGTTGAGGAACCCGCGCCCGGCCAGCAGGGTTCCCAGACCGACCAGGGCAAAGACGGCAATCCCCGCCACCGCCAGCCAGCGTTGGGCAACCGCGCCCGGCAGGCCGGCCGCCTCGGCGCCACCCAGACGCAGAATCACCCCAGCCGCCGCCAACAGGGCACCGGCCTGAAAAGCGCCGCCCGGTGCCTTGGCGCCAATCCACAACAGATAGCCGGCGGTGAGGATCAGCAAGGGCACCACCCAGGCGACCATGCCGGCATAGACAGGCCCGGCGCGTTGGTAGCCGGGGGTGGCGGCCGCGAGCGACCAGATGCCCAGCAGGGCCGCAAGCAGCACCGCCAGCTCCAGCAGGGTATCGAGGGCGCGAAAGTTGAGCAGCACGGCCGTGACCGGGTTGGTCACTCCGGCGCGCCCAAGCTCGGTCCGCGCCAGTTCGGCCAGTCCGGTGGTGGGTGAGGCCAGTTGATGGCTAAAGAAGACCCACTGGAGCAGGCCCACCAGCAGCACCAGGAAAACCACCACCAGGATGGCGGCGGATTGCCGAGGCTTGGGCTCCAGGCGTGAACTCATTGCGATGGACTCCGGCCAGGTCGCTTGAACTTGGATCTGGATTTGGATTTTGGTCGGCGCCTGGGATTGGACACGGGATCTCTGGACTGGATGGCAGGAGACGCGCCCCTTGTTCCGGTCTGATCTGCTGTTGGTTCGCAAGCCGATGGGCTTTCCGGCGGTGAGTCAGGCGCCACTGGTTCTTGCTCCGATTGGGTTTTGGGCTCGTGGGCAGGTTGGCGCTCGAGTTCGTGCTCAGGCTCAGGCTCAGGCAGGGGTTCATGGTCTGGGGAATCCAGTGACGGCCCAGTCGGATTTGACTCCATGGCCGCCGACTCGCTCGGTCCCCGGCCACCCGGGGTACGGCGCGCTGCGGCAAGCATGAGGGCGCCACCAAGGCCCGCACCAATGGCGGCCTCGGCCAAGGCAACATCTGGCGCGCCAAGTCGTGCCCAGACGATGGACAGCCACAAGCCGAAGGCAACAAACAAAATGGCCGCGCGGCGTGGATCTCTGCTGCTAAGAGTGGCAATCGCCAGACCGAGCAGGGTGGAGATCATGAGGATATCAAACACGAACATCGCAGGATTGTCAGTCATCGCCGATCCTCCCCATCGCCATGCAGGGCGCGTTTGGCGATCAGGTGGGCGCCAGTGGCACCGCCGAGCAGAACCAGCAGCCAGATCAGCACCAGCTGGAACGCGTACCACAGGCTTGGCGCCCAGGGCAAGAGGCCAAGAATCACCAAACCAAGACCGACATTATCGGCCTTGGTCAGCGCATGCAGGCGAGTGAACAAATCCGGCAGTCGCAGCAGGCCCAGGGTGCCGGCGGAGAAAAAGCCCAGGCCAGCGCTGATCAGCACGATGGAGTAGACCGTCAGCAGGGTGGTCATGACCCGCCCCCATCCGGCTCAGTCTGGGCCGGTGGCGATGCTGCCAGTTTGGATAATGCCAGTTTGGATAATGCCGGCGTGGGTGATGCCGGCGTGGGTAAATCACGAGCGTCCATCTTGCGCGCGGTGCTGGCTGGCGTGGATCGCCGGGTCAAGGCGGCAACCGCCACGGCGGCCAGGAGACTGAATACCAATGCGACATCCGCAAGCGCCGGTATCTCGAGCGCGGTGGCGAGCAGCAAGAGCACGCCAATACTGGCGGTGCCAAGCAACTGCACCGCCAGCAGTCGGTCGGCCGGAGTGGGTCCGCGCAGCGCCCGCACTAAGCCAACGGCCATGGTGGTTAGCAACAGACAGGCAAAAGCAAGTAGCCAGGAAGTCATCTTAGCTTGGGTGTCATGTGAGTGTGAAATACCAGAAAAGCTTGCCAGCGATCACGAGATCACGAGATCACGAGATCACGAAGCTGGTGCTCTTGGCGGTCTACAGGATAACCAGCTGCAAAAGCCAGCGCTTGATGGCCAACTTTGGAATTGCTGGAAGCTTGCTCATGGGCTGGACGGGACCAAGAAAATTGGAGAAATCGCCGTTTCATATCTGGTTTCGGATATCTTGGCTCACCGCGTTCCGGCACGGATGGACTCGCGAAACAGGCGCGCGACCTGCAACTCAAGCTGAGCCAGCTCGCGATAATTCTCCGCGCCCAAATCCAGCACATGAATCACCAATCGGTTCGGCACTTCCAGATCCGCGCTCAAGGTGCCAGGTAGCAGACTGATCAGGTCAAGAAAAAAAATCCGCGCACCGGGATGACGCAGCGCGGTGCGATAGGTCAAAAAGCCTGGAGAGATGGCCAGCGGCCACGTCAGAATACGCCGCGACACATCCACTCCGCCACGCACCGAGGTAGCGAGGAAAAAACCTAAAAATGCCGGCAGCCGTCGGATGTCCAGGATCAGCCAGTGCGTGCTCACAGCCCACGTGGCACCCAGGCGCGCGCGATCAGACTGGATCAGATCGACCGAGACCATCCCGGGCACTGAACCGGCAGCTCCACGCGACACCGGATCCGGGCGGGCAAATTCCATGCGCCTGCTGGCCCAAGTGGCGGCCAACACCACGGGCAGACCGATGACCCAGGAGAAAGGGTCGGCCCGGGTCAAAATCAGCCACAGGCCGGCGAACATTAGCCCGCGCATCAGTAAACGACCGAGTGCGATCCTTGTCATCCTAAGCTTAGCCATGCTTGTGTCTAGCCACCATTGTCGCATTTGCCCCGATTAGGCTGGGCTGGTCAGCCAGATTCCCCCGGGCATTCACGCGAACGGGTGACCAGTTGGTAACGGGAAATTCAGAGTGTATCAAAACCAGGCGTGGCTGCCTTGGTCAAGGGATGACACCAGGATCCTAGGCCTTCAAACCGCCGAAATCGAACCGCCGAAATCGAAGCGCTCGCGCGGGGCGATTGCCAGCGGTGCTCAGCCGCATTCCTGACACACGGGTGTTCCAACCCTTGCCAAGGACATTCCGCCCGCCATAATCTTTCACCAATGCCCCACAGTTTCCGGGTAGAATTGCAATAACCTATATGAGCGGCCCAGCGCCGCTGTTTGCAACTTGCTGATTGGCGGATGACTGGGGCCGGCCCGCAGCCTTATCTCCGGCCCGACCAGCCAGCCCAGGCTCGGTATCGGCGCCAGGCCCAAAGATGCAGCCTGTCAGTATCCAATTCGGTTCATTTCACGAATAACGAGGTGCTCATTGTGACCAAGGAACCCTCCACCGGCCGCTCGGGCGAGCAGCCAAACACAAATTCCACCAAGGGCCGCACATGGCCTTTGGGTCGTATCCTTACCCTGCTGGTTGTGCTGGTTATAGCGACCATCGGAGGGCTCGGCGCCTACTGGTCGCGGCAGCCGGAACCCTTCGATGTCAATCAGATCCAAATCGATGGTGTGGATATCGAGGAGGCACTCAAGACACCGGGCGTTGCTACTGTCTCCTCCGCCATCACTGTCGCGGAGACCCTGCTTGGCAAGCCTGGCGGCTACCTCAGCAACGACATCACGCCACCCGGCATCCTGATGGACAACATGCCCAATTGGGAGTATGGCGTTCTGACCGAACTGCGCGATTCGGTCCGCTCGCTGCGCAACGATTTCAGCCGCTCCCAGACGCAGTCCGTCGAGAATGACCTGCTGAAAGTGGCGGATTCCAATTTTAACTTCGATTCCCACTCCTACATGCTGCCCTCGACCGAGTCCCAGTTCCGCGCTGGCACCAACGCACTCATCGAATACCGCGCGGCACTGATGTCCGGAACCGACCAGACCGCGCGTTTTTTTACCCGCGCGGATAATCTGCGCGCCTACCTGATGGTGGTGGAGAAGCGTCTTGGCAGCTATGCACAGCGCCTGAGCGCCAGCGTGAACGACGCCGAACTGACCGCGAGCTTCACCCAGGGTGGCGCCCAGGTCTTGGAGGCAACACCCTGGAACGAAGTCGACGATATCTTCTACGAGGCCCGCGGCTACACTTGGGCGCTCATGCACATGATCCAGGCCATCTCAGTCGATTTTGAATCCGTGCTGCGGGGCAAAAACGCCATGGTCTCGGTCGAGCAAATCCTGCGCGACCTGCGCGGCGCGGCCATGCGCAAATGGAGCCCCATGGTGCTGAACGGCCACGGCTACGGTCTGCTGGCCAATCATTCGCTGGTCATGGCGTCCTATATCTCGCGCGCCAATGCCGCAATCATCGACCTGCGCGTTCTGCTTGAGACCGGCTGATGACTTGATGGGGAGCCCGGCTAGCGTTTAGTCGTTGGCTGGGCACTCCTGACTGACGTGAGGATGCAACAAGCCGTCACGGGTCGCGACCGTCAGAGAATTCCGGCTTCTCGGGCGGCGCCAATCAGACCATCAATCCCCCGGTATCCGCATTTATAACCAGCCACCCGGCTGGCGCACGCCATGGCTTGCCCTAGCGGCAGTCCGCGCAGCAGGGCGTCGATGAGTACCGCATTGAAGACATCTCCCGCTGCCAGGGTATCGGTCAGTCGCCCGGGAGTCTCGGCAGGCGCGAACAGCCGTTGGCCCGCTCGATCAATACCATAAGCACCCTCGGCTCCCCAGGGGGCGACACAGAGCGCTGCGCCACTGTGATGCTGCTGCTCGGCCAAATAATCCCAGGGCGTCACCGGGCCATCTAGCACTGGCTCCACGAAGGCACGGGAAAACAGCAGCAGCGACACCGGCTGCCACAAGCGCGCAAGCTCAGGGCGGTTTTTTTCAATCTCGACTGAAATGGGTAGATGCGGGCGCTCGCGTCGCACACGCTCGATCATGAGCGCGGTTTCAACTGGATGACGGCCCTCGAAATGCACCCAGTGGTAAGAATCAAGCGGCAGGGCAGCGAAATCAGCGGCGGTCAACTCGCGCAGTCGGCGGTAATGCACAATGGTGCGGCTGGCATTTGCGTCGCTCAGAGTGATGTAGGATGTTGGCGTGGCTGAATCCTGGCATCGCACCGCTGCATCCGTGCCGATGCCCCGCTGCTTCAAATCCGCGAGGATCAAGTCTGCCTGACGATCATCGGCATGGCAGCCAACCCAATCGCACTGGTGGCCAAACTGCCGCAAGACCGATAGCGTGTTGGCCGCATTGCCACCCCGCGCAATCCGTTGCCCGGTTGCCCGCACCTCATCATCCTCGTGCGGGTAACGCGCCACCTGATTGATGATGTCCAGGGTGGCGACGCCGACCCCAAGCAGCCGGTGCTCAGTCCGCATGCGCGCCTTGAGGCGAGGTTTGCGTCTGGGGCGCGAGGTCGCGCGCTACCCGAAAGCCGAGTATGTCGGCACGCGCATCGGCAGAGAAGCGGTTGCGCGCATGACTGCGCATGGCACCCGCCGGCGAGTTGAAGCTGCCGCCACGCGCCACGCGCACCTTGCAGTCGGGTTCATCGCGCGCACGGCCGTCATCGGGGGCGCCTTGGTAGCTGTGGTGGTAACAGTCCGCCGTCCATTCGTAAACATTGCCGGCAGTGTCATAAAGGCCAAAGGGATTGGGAGGAAAACTACCCACGGGGGCGGTTGAGATGCGATCCCAACGGGTACCGCAATTGATACAGAGCGCGCGGCTGGAAGGGGAGCCGATACCCCACCAGTATGAAGAGGTGGTGCCGCCGCGCGCGGCATATTCCCATTCAGCTTCGCTGGGCAGGCGGTAAGGCTGGCCGGTCTTTTTGCCGAGCCACTTCGCGTAGGCCAGCGCGTCGGCCCAGGACACATCAATGACTGGGCGCGCCCCCCGACCCCAGCCGTAATCCAGTGGTCGCCGCGCACCGGTCTCGCGCACAAAGCGATCATAGTCGGCAAAAGTCACCTCGCGCGTACCGATCATAAAGCCATCGAGACTGACTTTATGCACGGGCCGAGCGTCGCTGTCCGCCATGCCGACGGGGTTACCCATCATGAATTCGCTTGGCTCAAGCACTACCATCTCTGGTGCTTTCGCCTCGCCAACCAGAAACATATCCACATGGGTGCCGACGACAGGCTCGGCGGGGATTTGTAAGTCCACATTGGCGGGCTCGGGTGATGCCGATCCATCATTGAGCCCATTATGGGACCCACTTTCAGGTCCACTATCAGATCCATTATCAGATCCATTATCCGGGGCGCCATTTGATGGCTCATTCACCCGCCCATCCTGAACTGGCTCAAACGTAGTCTTATTGGAGCCGGCAATCCTTTTATCCTGGTTAGACGTGCGGGTATTGCTGACTTCTTGTTCATATTCTGTGTTCGATCCATCATCCGCAGCCGGCGTCTGCTCGGTCGTTGCCGTTGGCGGCTGAGTTGGCGCGACAGGGGCTGTGATCTCGGGTGATATCGCCATATCGCTGCTAAGTGTCAGCAAGCCGGCGGACCATAAACCCATCACCGCGACGGTTGCCAGCACCAGCCCGGTCAACAGACCAGAGGCAAAGCCGAGCCGGCCACTGCCAGCGCGCGCGGACTCGGCGGGAGACTTGGTGGTCGTCTTCGCGTCCGCCGTTGCTTGCATCCCTGGTTGCGTTGCCGCAGGCATGGCGCTGTCGCCGACAAGCTGCGAGGAACGTTCCTCGGCCTGTTTCAACGCCCGCTCGCCACGGTCCAACTCGCGGCGAAGAGCGTCGATATCCTGGTAGCGATCTTCAAGCCGATCTTCGAGCCGGCGACATTCGTTGGTCAGTTCTTCAACAATCCGCTCCTGTTCACGCAATGCCAAGCGCAGCCCTTCATTTTCCTGCTGAATGGCTAGATCAGCCGCCACCGCGCTGATGTCACGCTGCCCCTTTGATATGGCGGCGGCTGGTTTAACCGAAGCAGCGCCGGGGGTTTGGCGGGTCGATAAGGGCCCATGATCAGTGTTGGCCGGGGATGGTTTGGACTGAGGTGGTCGATCTGGCATGAATCCCCCTGCGTGGAGCAGGCTGTGGTCATTTGAAACGCCGTTTGCTACGGCAAGTCAGCGCGGTGATCGAAGCAGCCGCCGCAGTAGTCGAACGTTATTGACGAAAAGAGCGCATCGAAAGTCATGGGGGTGCCATGGGTTGGGTCCGCGCCCGCTCGGCACAGGCACGAAGGTCGGCAACCCTCAAACAGCAAGAGTATAAACAAGCTTGGCGTCGGCACAAAAACGGCTGCGCAAGCGATCAAAGCCGACTATCCTAGGCACTGGCCCAAGGATCAGCCTAGGGATCGGCCTAACCAACAGCTGACCCAGCAGTTTAAACTGACATCAGAGCAGGTTTGCAACAAAGGCATGGGACAAGTCAAAGTGCGCCGAATTCGCCGGCCTCACATCATCGATACCCGTCCGACAGGAAGACTGGGGCTCGCACTCATCCTGGTGGCAATCGCCTTTGCCAGCTGGGCTTATCTGTTATTGGATCTCACAGGCGAGCAATCACCAGAGACCAGTGGATCACCAGAGACCAGTGAAAGAGAAACGCGACCCCCAAGCGACCAGGCGGACGCCACCGAGCTTCAAGAGCTTGAGCAACGCCGCCTGGCGCTCGCGCAGAATAACGCTGAACTTGAACAGCGATTGCGCACCCTCTCACAGTATCAACAGACAGAAAGCAACGCTGAGCGCGAGGCACAGGAAACGATCCGCCAGTTGCAAAGCGAAAATGCCAAACTACGCTCGCAGATCGCCTTTCTGTCGCAACTCTTTGGTGGAGATGACGGTCCGATCGAAATCAGCGATTTGGCCCTGTCGAGCGCGGGCGAGAACAGGGTTCGTTACTGGTTTAAAATCGCGCGTACCAAAGCGGAAAAAAACATGATTACAGGCCAGGCGCGCGTGCAGTTGCGCGGCCAGATGGCAGAAGGTGAGCGCTACTTCAGCCTCTCCGAGTTGACGGCTGACGGGCGCGATGGCCATCGCCTTGGCTTCCGTCACTTTCAGGAAATCGACGGTACCCTGACACTGCCACCTGGTTTCGAGCCGGAGGAGTTACTGGTCATCGTGGTGCCTGATGATACAACGATGGGAGGCGCGCGCCGTCAATTCGAGTGGAAGCTCGGTGAGGATGCGGATTAGCGGAACGTCTCGCTGAACAACAGATAGAGCCTAGAGTCCCACTCGTACCATGTTTCATAAAGATCCACGGGCCATGACCCAACACAGGAACCAGGAGGTTCGTTTCATGTCACGCATTCGCAGAGTGAAGCCGCCCAAGGTCGTCACTGTTATCGGACAGGGCACCATCGTCGAGGGTCATATCCGATTCTCGGGCGCGCTCCACCTTGACGGTAAAATCAAGGGAGAAGTCACTGCCGAACCCGAAACCAATGCGGCCTTGATCATCAGCGAGCAGGGTGCCATCGAAGGCGACGTGAAAGTCGAACAGCTCATTACCGACGGCAGCATTGTCGGCGACGTGCATGCACGCGACAGGGTTGAGCTCGGTGCCCATGCCCGTATTGCCGGCACTCTGTATTACCAGTTACTGGAAATGGCCATGGGTGCCGAGGTCAACGGCAAGCTGGTGCATTGCGACTCGGCCGAACTACAGCGTCTGACCTACGATGGACGCCACTTCGAGGAAACGGTCACCCTCAAGGAAAGCTCGGGAACATCAGGGAATGCAGCCGAGAAGGCAGAGGATAATGCCAACTCCGACAAGGACAATGCCAACTCCGACAAGGACACTGCCAACAGCCGATCCCGCCGCGCCAGCGCCAAACCCGCGACTGCTTCGGCCTGACCACCTGCCTCCAACCATGCCCCAACCAGGCGACTGGGACCAATCCACTGGCGTCATCAAGGCTCGTAGGTCTTCACCCCATTCGGCGAGCCCAGAATCAGCATGTCGGCCCGACGCAAGGCAAACAGGCCCACGGTGACCACGCCGGCGATGTTATTGATCTGCTGCTCCAGGGCCATGGGATCCTGAATCTCGAGGCCCTGAATATCCAGGATGGCATTGCCGTTATCGGTCACGAAGCCTTCACGCCACACCGGCGTGCCACCGAGCTTGACCAACTGTCGTGCCACATAGCTGCGCGCCATGGGGATGACCTCGACTGGCAAAGGGAAGGCGCCCAGCACATCGACGCGCTTGCTTTCATCGGCAATACAGACAAAGGTCTCGCTCGCGGCGGCGACGATTTTCTCGCGCGTCAGCGCCCCGCCTCCGCCCTTGATGAGTTGCAGGCGACCATTGGCCTCGTCGGCACCATCGACATAAAGCGACAGATCGCCAACGCTGTTAAGATCAAACACCTCGATACCATGGCTTTTCAGCCGTTCGCTCGAGACATCGGAACTCGAGACCGCGCCCTCGAAACGGCCTTTGATCCGGGCAAGATAATCGATAAAGTGGTTCACGGTCGAGCCGGTACCGACGCCGATAATGCCACCCTGCACATAGGCCAGGGCGGCCTCGGCGGCTTGTTTTTTGAGTTCGTCCTGAGTCATGGGGCGCAAGCTCCTGGGGTAAGATGATGGTTGATGGATAAGGGTTGTCAGGATGATGGCGTCGGCATTGAGGCCTGGGCTGCGCATCTTGGCAATGGCCAAGGCTGAGCGCGGCACCATCCCTGAAAATGAATCCGCTGTTTCACGCCATGGTCAGGCATGAATCATATAAGTCAGGCACCGATCATAACAGAGCGGCCCCAAACCCGCCCCGACCTTCTGTCGCCGTCACTATCCCCCGCCTTTGCTTAACTCCTGGTTCTCGCATGCCTCATCGTTACATCGAACGCATCCTGAAAGCCCGCGTCTATGAGGTCGCGACCGAAACCCCGCTAACCCCCGCGCCCCTGCTGTCGCGTCGGCTGTCCAATCAGGTCTTCCTGAAGCGTGAGGACTTGCAGCCAGTGTTCTCCTTCAAGCTGCGCGGCGCCTACAACAAGCTGCGTCATCTCCCGCCCGAGGCCCTGGCGAGTGGGGTCATTGCCGCCTCCGCGGGTAATCATGCCCAGGGGGTGTCGCTCGGTGCCGCGCGACTCGGGGCCGAGGCGACCATTGTGATGCCACGCACCACCCCCGCCATTAAGGTCCAGGCGGTGCGCAATCTTGGCGGACGCGCGCTCCTGCATGGCGACTCTTACGACGAGGCCTGCGCCCACGCCTTCGCGTTGGCCGAGGAACGCAAGCTGACCTTCATCCATCCCTTCGATGACCCGGACGTGATCGCCGGTCAGGGCACCATCGGCATGGAACTGCTGCGCCAGCACCCGGATCCGCCAGCGGCCATCTTCGTGCCCGTCGGCGGTGGCGGGTTGATCGCGGGCATTGCCGCCTATGTCAAGTATTTGCGCCCGGAGGTACTGATCATTGGCGTTGAACCGGCCGAGGCGCCAACCCTGCATCGGGCGCTGGCCGCCGGCGAGCCTGTCGATCTGCCCGAGGTGGGGCTGTTCGCCGATGGCGTGGCGGTGCGGCGCATTGGTGCCGAGACCTTTCGGGTGGCACGCGAATGCGTGGACGAGGTCATTCTGGTCGATACCGATGAGATCTGCGCCGCCATCAAGGACATTTACGATGATACCCGCGGAATCGCCGAACCGGCCGGCGCGCTGGCGGTTGCCGGGCTCAAGCGCTATGTGGAAGTTTATGGCCTGCGTGACGAACATCTGATCGCCATCGAGAGCGGCGCCAATATCAACTTCGACCGCTTGCGCCACGTCGCCGAGCGCGCCGAACTCGGCGAGCGGCGCGAGGCGCTGTTCGCGGTCGGCATCCCCGAGCGTCCCGGCAGTTTTCTCGCTTTCTGCAAGGCGATTGGCAAGCGCCAAATTACCGAGTTCAACTACCGCTACAGCGACGCCAGCGAGGCTCAGGTGTTCGTTGGTATCGAGCTTGGTGGTGGCGCGCAAGAGCGGCGCGAACTGGCCGAGCGCCTGGAGAAAAAGGGCTTTCGCGTGCTCGACATGAGTGAGAACGAGACCGCGAAGCTGCATATTCGCTTCATGGTCGGCGGCCATGCACCGGGACTGACGGACGAGCGCCTGGTGCGCTTTGAATTTCCCGAACGCCCCGGCGCGCTGCTGAATTTTTTATCCAACCTCGGCCGACGCTGGAACATCAGCTTGTTCCATTATCGCAACCATGGTGCCGCCTACGGACGGGTGCTGATGGGTATTCAGGTTCCAGCGGCTGACGCGGGGGAGCTGAATCAGAGTCTGCAGAGGCTCGGTTATCCCTTTTGGGACGAGACCGACAACCCAGCCTGTCGGCTCTTTGCCGGTAGCGACTTCGTCACATAGCCAGTCGATAGATCCCCTGACCGATCGATCCCGTGCCTGAAAAAATCGCCTAACGGATACGCCCGCTGAGGCTTTCAACCGCATTGACAGCCGCCGCGGCGGCGACATCGGCATCCGCCTCGCGCCCGGCCATGGTCAGGCGACCGAAAGCGCCGACCGCGCGCGCGTCGACCAGGGTGACATTGGCGGCCTTCTCGGCTTCGTTGGCGGCGTAGACGATATAGCCAGCCGGCTCGGTTTCCAGGATGAACAGGCTTTGCCCAGGCAGAATCATGGAGCCGCGGCGGTTTTGGCGGTTGATCAGCACCGCGTGATCCGGCGTCACCGCGCGGATGATCTCGGTCCAGGCCACCTGGCATTTCTGGCGGTCGCCCTCGCCCACGCCAAGACGATTCAGCACCGTGCGCCCGGCCTCAAGTACATCACTCTGGTCGCGTTGATGAATGACCATGGTGCCGAAGGCGCGCTCCACCACCTGCTGGCTTAAGTGCACCCGGGTGGCTTTCAGTGCAATGTCCGTCAACCGGTGAATCGCCATGCCGGGGGAGACCTCAAGCCACAGACAGGCATCGCCCGGCACCGGCAGGAAGCCTTGAGACACACTGCCCATGTAGGCCGCGAGCTGCGGCTGCAGGGAGTCGATGAAGACGTAGGTCTTAAGCTCGATGGACATGGGGCAGGTTTGGGGCTTGTTCTGGGGCCTGTTTGGAGTTGTGATCGGAGTTGGGGCCAGAGTTGGGTTCAGGACTGATGTCAATCTCGACTGTCATCGCCTTGCCGCTACCGGCTCCTGGCCAGTGTCGAGCAGTCCGCGCGCCTGACGGTCGGCATGATAAGACGACCGCACCATGGCCCCCGCCGCAACAGCGGCAAAGCCCAGGGCGCGACCCTCGACCTCAAGCTCGGCGAAGGCAGCGGGCGTCCAGTATTCACGCACCGGCAGATGCTCCGCGCTTGGCTGCAAATACTGACCAATGGTCAGCATGTCGCAGTCATGCGCGCGCAGATCGCGCATCACCGCCAGCACCTCGGCACGCGTCTCGCCCAGTCCAAGCATCAGTCCAGACTTGGTCGGCACCCGTGGGTGACGTGCCTTGAACGCCCGCAGCAGGTTGAGCGAGCCCTGATAATCCGCGCCTGGGCGCGCCTGGGCATATAGCCTGGGTACAGTCTCAAGATTGTGATTGAACACATCAGGCACCGAGTCAGCGGAAAACTGCTCCAGCGCCATCGCCTCGCGGCCGCGAAAATCAGGTACCAGCACCTCAAGCCGGGTCTGCTTGCATCGCACGCGAATCGCTCGCAGGCAATCAGCAAAATGCCCGGCACCGCCATCGCGCAGATCGTCGCGATCCACCGAGGTGATGACCACATAGCTCAGACCCATGCGGGCGATGGCCTCGGCCAGGCGCGCGGGCTCCTTGGGGTCAGGCGGCTCGGGGCGCCCATGAGCAACATCGCAGAAGGGGCAGCGACGGGTGCAAAGATCGCCCAGGATCATGAAGGTCGCGGTGCCATGGGCGAAGCATTCGCCCAGATTGGGGCACTGCGCCTCCTCGCACACCGTGGCGAGCGCGGAATCGCGCAATAACCGGCGAATGCGCGCCACCCCGGCACCGAGCGGGGCCTTGGCGCGAATCCAGGCGGGCTTGCGCAACGCGGGGCCGTCTGACTCGACCCGAACCGGAATGCGCGCGACTTTGTCGCGCCCGCGCTCGTGCGTGCGCGGATTCTGGCGCGACGAGGGCATCAATGTTTCGGTAGTTGGCATGGGTCGGGGGATCTAAATTACAAAAATGGGGGGCGATATGGGGGCGAAATGGGATTTGAGATGCCGCATTACCGGATCTCAACCCGGATCGCAATCAGAATCACAATGAACAGGTACGGCAACACAAAGCTCCTAAGTCTAACATTGTTCCCGCGCTTTTTTCGCACTGGATCGCGGAGGCCAAGTTGGCAAGCTTCTCCAGATCATTGTGCGGCACCCCAGGTCCGCCATGCAGAACCAGAAATGGCGTGCGCTCGGGCGCAGCACCGCCGCCGATGGACCTTGCCCAATGGCAATAGGCTTGCTCAACCGCGATCTAGTGCTTTTGTCCCATTCGCGTCAGGGCCATCGCTCTTTGGGAAGGCGGCCGGTGCCTGGCCGCGCGACGCGGTGATGACCTCCGCTGGCCTGAGAATCTGCTCCCCACGGCGATACCCGCCGCGCACCACCGCCAGAATAGTCCCTTCTTCCACCTCGTCCGTCGCCTGGGTCTCGATCACCTTGCAGCGCCCGATTTCGGCGCGGCCAGCGGGAAACTCGAGCTGTTTGATACCCTGTGCTTCCAACAGTCGCCTGAGCTTGCGTTGAATGGCTCCAAAACTGTTGAAGGCGCGTTTGGTCGACTTATCGAGGGAATCCTGGTTCAGCTTGTTGAACAGATTTTCAAAAGCGTCCAGCGCCCTCACCACCAGCTCCAAGAAAAAATCGTTCTCCTTATCCTGGGCCTCGCGATCCTGGGCCTCGCGCTTGTGGGCTTCCAGCTCGGTCCCCAAGCCGATCATGGCTCGCTGGAGCTCGATCAGCTTGTTTCTAAGGTGCTCTTTTATCGCTGACACTCAACAGAGCCGCTCAGCAGAGCCGCTCAAGCCGCGGCAGGTTGTTCTCGATCTTCGACTCGGACTCCCCGATCAGCTCGGACAAGCGACCGCAAGCATCGAGGCTATGCTCGAATTCGGCGACGGCGCGTGCCAAGGAGTTGAGTTTTTAGCTGAAGGAAAGTTGCGTGAGCCGGAACATGACAAATCTGGTCAAATTGAACTACCTAGATTATCCCGTCAATTGGAAAACAGATCGCCGAGGATTTCATGCCCATGGCATCAGCGGGTTTTAGTCAACTCGCGCGCGCCAAGTGGCAGACTGACGGAGACTCCAAGGCCGCCAAGCTCAGAGCGTCCAATATGCAAATCGCCGCAATACAGCTGAAGGATCTCGCGCACGATCGACAGTCCCAATCCGTGGCCTTCGGTGCGCTCGTCAAGGCGTGAACCACGCGCGAGAATCTTGCTCAGTGCTGGTTGGGGACAACCTGGGCCATCGTCCTCGACCTGAATCCGACAGACTCCATCCTTGACTCCCAGCATGATCCGTACCCAGCTTCGTCCCCATTTGCAGGCGTTGTCGAGCAGATTGCCTAGAAGTTCGAGCATGTCTTCGCGGTCGAAGGGGAGTGGATCGGGGTGGGTGGTTGTCCAGTCGATGCGCAGATCCTTGTCTGCGTAGATCTGGCGCAGCAGTCGGATCAGCGGGCCGAGCTCGGCATCGGCGTCGAACCAGGCACCGGCGGCCGGCGCGCCGGACAGGCGGGCGCGGCGCAACTCGCGCTCGAGCAGCTTTTCGATCTGTGCGCATTGAGCGCGTGCGCTGTCCCTATCCAAGACCGTGGCTGTATCGGATTCCAGTGCGCGCAGGAGCACCGCCAGTGGTCCCTTGAGCGCATGGGCCAGATTTCCAGCGGCCTGGCGCGAGCGCATCAGGCGCGCGGACTGCACGGCGAGCAGACCGTTGAACTTGCGGACCAGCGGCAGGAATTCCCGGGGCACGGATTCGGTCAGCTGTCCAGTGGCGCCGGCTTCGAGACGGTCGATGTCGCGGTAGAGGGGCGCCAGCAGGGCGAACACGTGCTTGAGTATCCAACCTTGAATCAGCAGCATGCCGAAAAAACCCAAGAGCGCGAGTAGCGCTACTGTGTGCTCAAAGCCACGAATCTCGCCCATAATCGGGCGCACGTCCTCCGCCAGGGTTAGGGTGAATTCCTGGCCATTGCGGCGGTAGCCCGCGCTCCATACCAGCAATTCTTGGCCATCCGGTCCGGGTTGCGTCCAGCTGGTCCGCTCTCCGACTGGCAGCAGCGGTGCTGTCAGGTTGAAATCCCACACTGAGCGCGAACGCCAGGCGATGCTGCTTGGTGTGCGCAGCAATTGATAATGGCCTGAGTAAGGACGCCTGGTGACAGGCGGGAGATGGCGCTCGGCAACGCGTGGCTGGCCGTCTTGGAGGAAGCGCAGATTTGCGAGCAGGGTGTCGGCATCGTGCTCGAGTCGGCTGAGCACCAGGGCATCGGCGCTGCGATGCAGGGCGGCATGGCCGAGCCACCAGGCACCCAGGATCAGCAACAGCAGACTGAGCGACAGGCCGAGATTCAGGCGGCGTTCGAGCGAGGTCATTGGTTGGAAGGGGCATCGGCAGCCGCGTCCGACACTGGCCCAAAGCGGTACCCCTGCCCGCGTTGGGTGCGAATGAAACCGGCACCGATTTTTTCGCGCAGGCGCCGCACATAGACCTCGATCAAGTTGCTGCCGCGTTCGTTGTGCTGATCGTAGAGATGGTCGGTCAGTTGCTCCTTGGCGAGCAGTTTGCCGGCGTGGCACATGAAATACCGCAGCAGGCGAAACTCCATGCCGGTCAGCGCGACAATGGTGCCATCGGCAAGGGCCACCTCTTGGCGGTCCTCGTCCAGGGTCAGGCCGGCAACGCTGAGCCGCGCTTGCATCTGTCCGGCCGTGCGCCGCAGGAGCGCTTGCAGGCGGGCGAGCAGTTCCTCGGTGTGAAACGGCTTGCCGAGATAATCATCGGCTCCCGCCTTGAGCCCGTCGACCCGTTCATGCCAAGCATTGCGCGCGGTCAGGATGAGCACGGGAGTTGTTAGCCTCTGTTTGCGCCAGTCGCGAAGCAGCTCGAGTCCGGGGCGACCGGGTAGACCGAGATCGAGCACGATGGCGTCATATTCGGTAAATAAGGGGGCCGGCTGCGCCTCGAGTCCGTCGTGGAGTAGGTCGATGGCGAAACCGGCGCGCATGAGCGCCTTGGCCAAGAGATCGGCCAGGGCAGTATCGTCTTCGACCAGCAGCAGGCGCATGGGTTAGAGCCGGGCTCAGAGCCAGCCCTGACGGGAGGGTCCAGAGGCTGTGGAGGTGAGATCCTGTCGCTTCGAGTCGAGGAAAAAAGCCCATGGGGCCAGCGAGAGAGCCGACTGTATGAGGCCGTGACCGCTGCTATTGCGCGCTGACGGGCTAATCATGCTCGTGCTCCAGCTCTAGCTCCAGGAGTTCGCCAGTGAGGGCATCGAATTCAAGCTCCCAGAGTTCACCGTCAGCGCCGAGCATCAGGAGCTCATAGATGGTAATGCCCTGCTCGGGTTCCCAGTCCAGCTCTGCTTCGATGAGTATCCCGGGTTTGCGCTTGCGCGCCTCCGTGATCAGCTGTTCCAGGGGCAGGATGCGACCCTGCTCGGTCAGGGTTCGGACTTGTTCGGCGTCTTCCGATGCAAGAGCCAAGGCGGCCATCAGCAGCAAGGACGTCCCACCAGTCCAGCGCAGCAAGCGGTGCGTTAGCCTTCGCTTCAGTGTCTTATTCATATTGTGTTTATAGTAGCGCATGAGTCTTAGAGTCAGTCTGGTGCATTGAGGCAGGTTGAGGCATCGCCTTGGTGCGGATAATTACAAACGAATCATGACGGATGGTTTGGCCATTGCGACAGGCCTACAGCCTGATTTTGGCGGCGATATCGCGATGAAGAAGCTACGAGGACTTAGGGTAGCGCTGTTTGCAAACCATTGTCATGCCAACCCATGTCGGAGCATCTGCTGCAACGCCTGCTGATCTTGGCAGGCGGCCAATGCTTATGGCATTCGCCAGCGGGTGCGGCACTTGAAGATTAGGTGACTATGGCCTGCGGCGCGGGGTGAAGAAACGGACGCGGCGTTCAGTTTGAATTCAGCCCGGCAGGCTAATCTCTCCGCACATTGCGCCTGCTTAGCACGCTTATCCACCCTGATCAGTGTTCCAGGAGAGATTGACCATGACCCGCCTGCTTCCATCATTGACCGTACCCTTGCCCCATATTATCCACGGTTTGAGCTTGCTCGTATTGCTTGCGCCCGTTGCGGTGGTTTCAGCCGCCGAAGTGCGCGATTCCCGACCCGTGCTCGAGGTAAGGGACTCGCAGCGGGTGCATCTGTCCGCTGTCCGTCTGAGCCAGGACAATGACCAGCTGACGCTGCGCGGGCGCGCCTCCCGGCCCATCGCCCGGCGCGGCTTCATTCCCGGTGCCGTTCAGGTGAGTCTGCACGATCCCTCGGGCCAGACCCTGGCAACGCGCACAATCCGGCCCATGCGGCCCAATCGCCAGGCGCGTTTCAGTGACTTTTTCGTCCAGCTTCCCAAGCCAGATCCGATGCCCACCGGCACCCAGGTGAGGGTCGTGGCAGTGCCTGTCCCTTCTCATTGAATGCGATGATCGGGTGATAAAACCAATCACCGCGGTCCGCCGGTTCCCGATCTGGGCTCTGATCTAAGTCCTGACTGGAATTTGACCACTCGCGTCTTTCACTGGCTGTTGGCGCTGGGCTAGTGCTCGGGCGTTGACCTCGACTGTAATGTGAATCAATTCCGCGTGGATTGAAAGTGCCTGGCGCCCCCGCTCTGGCGTGACGGCGTCCGCCGTCACCAAGGACATCCATTATTGCCCGTCACAATACGGCAGCGAAGCAGGCTGGGATGGGGGCTGCTTGCGCTGGTGGCGTGCAAGCATCGGCTCGAGTCCTTGCCTTGGCCAAAACCGAGGCTCGCCGATTTCCTTCAGACAGGATGCATTCCAATAGAGCCCCAACCGAGACAAGGATTGGCCGGCCGCGACCGCTCGCGCGACGGCCTCGATGTCGGCGGCCTCGGGATAGATGTACAAGCTGGTCGGCTGCTGTTGCGTGATACTGACGATTTCCCGCGCGCCCCGTGGTGACCAGCTGGTGCAGCCGCTGCTGCGGCCCGAGGAGTAGTCCACCAGCTCTCCGAGCGGAACATAACCGCTTGCATTGGCATGGGGGCTGCTCGGGTCGCGCAACAGGCAGGCGCCCTTGATCAAGACCGCCGCATGTCCCCCGATCGCGCGCTGCTCGGCGTTCGCGGTTTCGCCTTCGCCCGCGAAAGGAATGAAGGGACGCACCAGCGCCGCCTTCCGCCCCGAGGAAGCCTGGTAATACCCTTTAAAGGAGGTTCTTGTCTCATCGGTCACATAGACCCCTCCGGCGGTCAGCCTGGAGCCCAAGGCATTGCTAAAATGCTTCGCGCAGCGTCTGCCGTTTCTGAAGTCCGCCATGCCGTCCAGGGTGCGACCGCCGCCGTGACCCGAGGAGATGGCACGAAATGACCGCTCGGACTCGCAGATGATGTAAAAGCGCCGCCCCTGTCCGCCATCCTCCGATCCGTGTGGACGGGTCGCGTCCATGGCGAAGTAGCAGGGATTGCGCACGGCTCTGGCGGCGACCTTGCGCTGATAGAGCGCGCGCGCCCGGTGCAAGACCAAGGGTGCGATTTGATCCTCGCCCTCGCCGACATGGGCCCGCAGCCAGCCAGGAAGATCCCTGGACTGCTCCGCGGTGAAGGATTGTGCCGACGCTGGAAAGGCGAGGGTGCCAATCAAGAGGCTGACAAGGGTCATCAGGCCAAATCTACTGTGCATCGATCAATCCTCTTGCCACCAAGCGTTGCAATCAGTCCTGGGGTTGGTCCGCGTTTGACGCAGCTGCTTGGCGCTTGCGCTGGCGGTTTCGACGTTTCGATCACTGCCAAGCATGACGCTTCACCTATTGTCCAGGTTGAAATTGGCTGCCTTGCTTCCCAGCAATTCCAAATTTCGTTGTTTCATCTGGTGTAGAAGCGGCTTCCAGCGGCTTCATGACGCACCAAGATGGCGCGTCTACTAAGAACCGGGACAACAACCGGGAGCTGGAAAACGAAATTTGGAATTGCTGCTTGCTTCCAGAGCGCATGATGAGCATGTGGTAACCTAGTTACAATCCATGGAGAAGCTGCCATGACCGCTACAAGGATCTCCAGCCGAGAGCTTAATCAAGATCTTGGCCGCGCGAAACGAGCAGTCAAGGCAGGCTCGGTCGATCTGCTGCGGGAAAGGCGATATCTGTGCCATTCGCTGATGGGTTCAAGCTGGCGCCCGCGACGTCTCCCGGCTGGATCAGGGGCGAAAGTCGCTAGCAATTAGGTGGTTGTATTCCACGGCGTCTGCTCGAATCGAGGTGAACCCCACCGGAAACCTTAAGGGGCGGACCCTGGGATGTGGCGTTGCAGAGGCTGGATGAAGGCCTATAATTTAGGCTGCTTCCCCAAGTTCCTCGGCTTGTGATTGCACCGAAATCACGCCACCACGCGCTCCAACGCGGTAATTCAGGTGATGCCGACAGCCCAGGATCACAACGAGGAGACCATGCGCCAACTGGTGCTGGCGCTGCTTGATGGCGATCAAGCGCGGGCGAGCGATGCCGCGTTGGTGCTGCATAAGGCGGGCGTCGATAACGGGCGCATCATCGCCGATGGTATTGAGGCGGCCATGGCGCATCTCGATGCCAAATGTACCTTGCAGCAGTTCAATCTGCTGGAGATCATGCTCGCCGGGCGCTCGGTGACAGCAGTGATGAAGGTGCTCTTTCCGTCCGAAGCGCCGGTCGCGGCGACGCCCCGCGGCACTGTTGTGCTCGCCACCCTGGAAGGCGACGTGCATGATCTGGGCAAAAACATCCTGCGCATGATTCTCACTGTCGAGGGCTATCGCGTCGTCGATTGCGGCAAGGATTGTCGGCTTGATCGGGTCATCGACACCATCCGCGAGGAAAACGCCTTCGCGGTCGGCATCAGCGGTCTGATCTCGCCGGTGGTGCCGCAGGTGCGTCGGTTGCGCGAGATCCTCAACAACCTAGATCTACCAGGGGTTCCCGTGCTGGCGGGTGGCGCGGCGCTGAAACAGATGTCCACCGCCAGCCTGAATGTTGATTACGTCGCCCAGACCGCTTTCGATGGCCTGCATTATTTGCAAGAAATGGCCGACCTGAATCCTGGACAGCGGTAATGAAGAGCCTGGAACGCATTGTCGCTACTGTAGCCTTTCGCGCGACAGATCGCACGCCGGTGATACCTCAGGTGTTTGGCCACGCTGCTGTGCTTTCTGGTGTCCCTTTGGAGGACTATGTGTGTGACGGCGCGCTTCTAGCGCGCTGCCAATTGGAAGCCCTGGCGCATTACCGCTATGACGCGGTTTTCGCCCTCATGGACGTCAATGTGGAAGCCGAAGCGCTGGGTTTGCGGCTGAATTTCGCGGCCGACCGCTATCCAACGGTCCAGGCCCATGCCCTGGCGGCTGAATTGCTCGCCACGGAGCCATTGCGGCTGCCCGATCCCGAGAGCGCCGGGCGCATGCCGGAACTCTTGCGGGCGGCGCATCTGCTGCGCGAGGCGCTTGGTGACGAGGTGGCGGTCGTGGGCTGCGTGCTAGGTCCTATGTCACTGTGCGCTCAGTTACTGGGTTTGGAAGCCGCGCTTTATCTGGCGATCGATGAACCGGAGCAGTTCATGCAACTGCTGGACTTTGCGACCGAGGTGCTCATCCGCTTCGGTGTCGCGCAAATCAATGCCGGTGTGCATCTGCCACTGGTGTTCGATCCCGCCGCCTCGCCGGAAATCATTCCCGTGCCCTTTTATCGCGAGTTCCTGGTGCCGCGCCTTGTGCGTCTCTTTAGCGCGTTGAAAGCCGCCGGTGCCCGCTTCAACTGGCTGCACACCACAGGTGCAATCGGAGCCATTCTGCCGTTTTATCCGCTGGCTGGGGTGGAGCTGGCTAATCTCGATTATGCCGTCGAACCCGAGCTTGCCATGCAGGGGCTTTCTTGGATTGCCATGAATGGCAATCTCAAGCCTTTGGATTTTGTCTACGGTGCTCCGGATGATATTGCCAAGGCGTCAGCGCGGCTACTGGATCTGTTTGCCCCGCGCGGTGGCTTCATCCTGTCGTCTGGCTGCGAGATTCCGCCCGAGGCGCGGCCCGAGAACATCATGGCGCTGGTCGCAGCGGCGATGTGTGAGTCTTGATTCTGTGTCTTCTCTGATCGTCCGTACCACCGGCCAGACGCATCGCCTTGATTGTGAGCCGGGTCAGTCCTTGTTGGCAGGCTTGCTGGCCGCCGAGATCCCGCTGCGCGTGGGCTGCAATGGCAGCGGTGGTTGTGGGCTGTGCCTGGTGCGGGTCATCGCGGGGAGGGCCGATGCGCCGACGCCGGTCGAGGCGCTGCATCTCGAGGAGCCACAGTTGGCCGCCGGGGTGCGCCTAGCCTGCCAGATTGTCCCGCGCGGCGATCTTGAGTTGGAGATTTTGGCGCTTGCCGCGCGTCCCACCTTGCAGTATGAGCCGCCTGACCAGGCCGGTTTGCCGACCCGCACCCTGGCCACTAGCTGGTCCGCGTCCGCCGCTGGAAAGCTCGGCCTTGCGGTGGATCTTGGCACCAGCACCTTGTCGCTGGCGCTGTTCGACCTGGGCACTGGCGAGTGGCGCGGCGGCTGTCGCGGCGCGAATCCGCAGGGGCTCTTTGGTCAGGATATCCTCACCCGGCTGACGATGGCCGTTGATTCGCCGGCGCGAGCGTGCCAGATGCGCCAGTCGGTGATCGCGGCAATTGGCACCGGCCTCCACGGTCTCGGGCGGCGCGCGGCGGCACGGCGCGAGAACATCGCGGCTGTGACCCTGGTTGCTAATCCGGCTATGTTGGCCCTGGTGACCGGCGACCGGATCGCGCGCCTGTTGGATCCGGTCAGCTGGTGGCAGCCTGTCGACTGGTCGCTTGATGAGCCAAGGGACTGGGCACAGGCCTGGGGCATCGACCCCGCCAGCCGGATTAACCTGGTGCCGCCCCTGTCGGGACTCATTGGCTCAGATTTGCTGGCCGGGCTGATCGCAACCAACCTGACCGTGGATAGCGGCCCTGGTTTGCTGATTGACTTCGGTACCAATTCCGAGATCGCTCTGTGGGATGGCATGAGCCTATGGGTCAGCTCGGCGGCTGGCGGGCCGGCCTTCGAGGCCAATGGGTTGCGCTGCGGTTTGCCGGCGGAACCGGGCGCCATCGACCGCCTTGTGTTCCGTGACGGTCTACCGGAATGGCGGGTGATCGGCGGTGGCCCACCGCGGGGTTTTTGCGGCACCGGTCTGGTTGACTTGATTGCCGGTTTGCGCCAGGCGGACTGGCTCAGTGAGCGCGGCCATTTAACGCCCGAATGGTCGGCCAGCGGTTTCGCCCTCGCTGCCGCGGGCGATGTACCGCGCTTGAGCGGTGCCGATGTGGATCGGTTTCAAACCGCCAAAGCCGCCATTGGTTGCGGTATCGCGCTGCTGCTGGACCGGACCGGGCTGGCCGTCGCAGATCTTCAGCGGATCGCTGTTGGCGGCACCTTTGGCCAGGGGCTTGATATCGCCAATGCCTCGGCCATTGGGTTGCTGCCGGCGGTGGCGCCCGAGCGGATCGCCCTGTGCGGCAACACGGCGCTTGCCGGCGCGGCAGCCCTGCTGCTGAGCCCCGAGCGGCTTGAACACCTGAGCGCGCTGCGGGCTGCTGCCCAGGTGATGAATTTGGCGCTTGAGCCCGAGTTCGAAGCCACTTTCCTGGATCATCTTTATCTGCGTCCGCTGGGCCCGGGAGCCAGGGGAGATGATCCGACATGATGGCGGCGCAATCCATGGTGGGCGCGCCTGTGATCGCGCTGGCCCAATATCTGACCGGTCTCACAGTTCAGCAGGATATCTGGGGCGAGGTGACCGGCGCCATGATCAGCCTCTTTGACGCTGAACTGTGTGCAATCGGCGAGCGTGACAAGAGCGGGGCGATCCAACTCCAGGCTTGGGCCTATGCTGATCCGGCCTTGGCGGCGTATTGGTCCACCGAGGCCGAGGCCGAGGCTGAGCGAGTTCGGGATCAGGATCGAGATCTGCGCGAATGCATCGCTGAAACCCTCGATACTGGCTTCCTTGGCTGGTGGCAAAGTCAACCCGAGCCGGAGCCAATGACGCTCATTTGCTTGCCGATCACGCGCGAGTCCCGGGTTACCAACGTGCTGGTCGTTGGGCACCGCCGTGCCGAGTCGCCGTCCAATGAGCGGCTGAACCTTTACCTCGCGGTGGCAGGGCTGGTCGGAACCGCCGCGACTCGGCTGGCTGCGGAGCGGGAGTTGCACGAACACCGCCACCATCTGGCCGCGCTGGTCGAGGCGCGCACCGCCGAGTTGCACGCGGCCAATGCGCAATTGCAACGGGAAATCCGCGAGCGTCAACGCACCCAGGACATCATGGCGGCACGTCTGCGACTGATTGCCCTGGCTGACTCGCACAGCCTGGCCGAGTTGCTGCGTGCCACCCTCGATGAGGTGGAAGCGCTGACCGATAGTCACATCGGTTTCTACCATTTCATTGGACTCGACCAGCGCACCGTGTCGCTCCAAGCCTGGTCGACCAATACCCTCCGCGACATGTGCAAGATCCAGGGCGAGGGGCAGCATTATCCCATTGATCAGGCTGGGGTTTGGGTCGATAGCGTGCGCCAGCGCCGTGCCATCATTCATAACGACTATCTCGGGCTACCACATCGCAAGGGACTGCCACCCGGACATGCGCCTGTTATCCGAATGCTCACAGTGCCTGTGATCCGTGTCGAGCGTGTCGTCGCCATCCTGGGTGTTGGCAACAAGCCCGACGACTATCGCGAAGAGGATGTCAGCACTGTTGCCGGACTCGCCGATCTGGCCTGGGAGACAGTCGAGAGCAAACGCTTGCAGGATCTGCTGCGCCACCAGGCCACGACCGACGAACTCACCGGCCTGGCCAACCGCCGCGCCTTCATGGACCAGGCCGGCCGGGAACTCAAACGCGCGCAGCGCCATGGGAAGCTTTTCTCCCTTGCGTTGATCGATCTCGACCGCTTCAAACAGATCAACGACACCCACGGCCATGCGGTCGGGGACCAGGCGCTCGTCGCCTTGACGCGAGTCTGCCTCGACAGCATCCGTGAGATTGATCTATTGGCGCGTTTAGGTGGCGACGAGTTCGCTCTGCTCCTGCCAGAAACCGACCAAGCCCTGGCTTACCAGGTTGTCGAGCGCATGCGCCTGGCGCTGACGGCTCGGCCGGTGCGTTGCGGCGATCTGGACGTCAAACTCAGCATCAGCGCTGGTGTTGCCTGCCACGCGCACCCAGAGCAGTCCCTCGATGCCCTGCTGATCGCCACGGATCAGGCGCTCTACCGCGCCAAGGAAGCCGGGCGCAATCGGGTGGTTGTCTCGGCGCGGGCGGGAGAATACATCGTCAAAGCCGAGTCTGTAACTATTGCGTGATATTGACGATCTCCCGCGCGCACGAGGTGGCCAGCAGGTGCAGCCGCTGCTGCGCTCGGAAGAGGAATTCACCTTGCTCACTGGAACAACTCAAACTCCTGCAATTGGCTTTCCGCGAGTGCGTGGTTCCCGTCGATGACCCGCGAGCGTTTCAAATCCTCAATAGCCGCGAATATGGCGCCAGTCATGCTTGCGACAGTGCCATGTATTGGGTTGACTAGGCGAAGGCGGGTGGCGTTTGAAATCATTCCATTCCGAGGTGTTGGCTTTTCTTGCAGCTTGGTTCAGCGCGCGTGAGAATTGCCATTGTTGGGTCAACCGGGATGGAGAGAGATCATGATGAGTGACAAGGCTGGAACGCAGCGCAAAGCGTCCGCTGCGGAGGTTGGAGAGGAAGCAGCCTCCTCGAAGGAGGAGAGGGATGCGCGCTTGGATGTCACCAAATGGCTGGAGGAGCTTAGCTTGCGCTGGGCTAACCGGCTGGATGGGATCGCGGATCGGGTCCGCGCCGAGGCGGCGGATGCCGAGACCAGGGTCTTGGACTCGCGCCAACTTGGGAGTCTGATTGCCTCGCAGTTTGACGTCCAGCTGATCGAGGATTTGGGCCGGGACTACCTGGAGTGGCGCGGGATGGATGGCGTAGTCATTGAGGGGCAGTGCTTGTCCATGCTGGAGATCGCGATCAAGCAGACGGTGTCGCTGCGCACCGCACGCGCATCGCCCGTCTCGGTGCCGAGCACGCGGCCTTATCGTTGGGCGGCGGCCTCTATCGCCGGGGGCGTGCTTGGCATCTGGCTCTCGGGCGGTGGCAGCGGGGTAGGGACCGGGCTGTTGGCCCTGGTTGGGGCGACAGGCGCGGTTGCCGCAGTGGACTATTTCGCGCGTCAGCCGGAGGTGCGGGCCTTCTCGCGGTGGCAAGGGGATGGTGGCGTCGCGCAGGCCGATTCGGGACGGAGCGCGGTAGCGCGTTCGTCTTTCCTGGGGCGACCACTGGTTTGGTTGCGCACGCGTACGCGCCAAGGGACTCTGCGTTTAGTGGCTCGAATTGTTGACTTCGTGCTTGAGCCCGAGCATGCGCCCGATGCATTCTCGGATAGTCAGGTGCGCGAAGATGTGGCGCGGGTTCTTCGGTTTGCGGCCATCATTGTCTTTTCGTGCCTAGAGGCCAGTGGTGACCCTGGATCAGATAGGGAGCGATAGTGTTACTGTTACTGGACAATGAAGGCGATTTGTTCCTGTTTCTGTTTCTGGTCTTGATCGGTTTTGTGGTCCCTGGGTTGATCAAGATCGTCGGTCAGCCTGCCGGCACCCTGGCCGCGCGGGCGATTCAGTCATCGGGAGACGATGTTCATTCGCATCTTGAGCATTAGCCGGCGCACTGACATTCCCGCCTTTTATGGCCAGTGGTTCATCAAGCGGGTGCGGGCAGGATGGTTCGCGGTGCCTAATCCCTTCAACGCCAAACAGGTCTCGCGGATCGAGCTTCGAGATGGTCAGTTGATCGCGGATTTGGCCCGGATGGCGGGCGAACTGTGCTTCGAGATCCAAGGCTGTGCCGAAACCATTGATCTGCGGCTCTGGGGTGTGCGGCCCGGCAAATGCATTGACAATGACCTGATGCGACGCGTCTTCGGCCTGGCGGCTCCGGCACGCAAGGACAGGAGCCAGCGCAGGGTTTGCGGCTGTATCGAAAGCCGCGACATCGACATGTATGACAGTTGCACCTTTGGTTGCGCTTATTGCTATGCGACACGCAGCTTTGCCACCGCCCGGCGCCATCGGCAGGCGCATGATCCCGCGTCGGAATCGCTGCTGGGTCGGTATCGGGCGCCACCGGCGACCTCGACCGGGAAGGCGGGAGCCGCGCGTGTGCCAGTGCAAGGCGACTTGTTCGGTTGATTTGGGACTGGGCCGCGAAGATGCAGAGCCCAGATGACGGCCCGGATAGCGATCAGGATGACGATTAGGATGAGGGCGCGGCGGCCCAGTCCTCGGCTTGGGCCAGTTCCTCGTCGGTTTCCCGCATCAAGAGGGTGACGGCGTCCTTGAAGCGGGTGTCGGTGATTCTCGCCCGGTGCAGTCGGGCCATGTAGAGCGTGGCCTGACTGAAGTCGCAATCGAGCAGTTCGGCGTGGGAGAAATTGGCGTGGTGCAGGGACGCGGCGGTAAAGCGCGTGGTGCGGCAGATGGCTTGCTCAAACTGACCATTGACCAGGTTGGCCTCGCACAGGTCGGCGCGCTCCAGGGTCGCCTGGTTGAAAATGGCCTGTGGCAGCTTGGCCTTGACAAAGTGCGTGCCGCGGCAGGTGGCGCCGAGGAACATCACATATTGGCCCTGGCAGCCCTCGAAGTTCGCCGCGCTCAGATCGGCGCCGGAGAAGTTGCTCATGTTCAGCTCGGCCTGGCGAAAATCGGCCTGGCGCAGATCGCAGCCGTCGAACTGGACTTGATTGAGCGTCATGCCGGCGAAGGAAAACCCTGTCAGCAGGCAGTCGCGCAGCAGGACTTTTTCCAGGCGCGCGCCCTCCAGGCATAGGCCATCGAGCACGGCGTTTAGGAAGACCACCCGGTCGAGCACGGCCTGGCCGAGGTTGGCCTGGGTCAGGATCGCGCGGGAGAGAACCATTTTTTCCAGATGGGCGCCGCGCAGGTCGGCGCCGGTGAAATCGCTCTCCTGGCCCATGGACCAGCCGATGCGCGCGCCGGTGCAGTCGGTTCCGGCCAGCCGGGCTTGCTGCATCAGGCACATGTGAATGGTCGCGCCGCGCAGGGACGCGCCTTCCAGGTTTAGGCCCTGGATGTTCATCTGCACCCAGGAGGTGTTCGACAGATCGGCGCCGCGCAGATCGCTGTCCTTGAATCCGGTGCGCGAGATGTCCGCCCCAGCGAGCTTGGCACCGCGCAGGTCGGTGCCAAAAAAACGCGCGCCGCGCAGGTCGGCGCCGGATAGATCGATGCCGGACAGATCCATGTCCAGGGTGCGGTTATCGGCGATGGCCTTTAGGACTTGGTCGCGGGTCAAGGCGCTCATGGGAGCAAGTCCTCGCGCCCCTTCTCCAGCAGCGAGCGTTTGAGCAGGGCGCCGTCCAGCCGAGTCTCGCCGAGCACCGCCTTGTAAAAGTCCACACCGAAGAGGTTGGCCAGGGTCAGATCGGTCTGCACCAGGCGGCTGCGTTTGAGTGAACCGGACATCAGGTTCGCGCCGCGCAGGTCGGCGAGTTCCAGGTTCGAGCCCTGGAAGCGCGTCTTGCGGGCGGATGCCCGCTTGAGCTTGGTCTCGGTCAGGCGGCAGTTCTCGAGGATGGCCTCATCGAGCCGGGCGCCGGTGAAACAGGCGCCGGCGAAATCCGTGTCGCGCAAGGAGGCCTGGCGCAGGCTGGCGCCGGTGAGGTCGGCGCCGCGCAAGTCGGTGGCCTTGGAGGTGCGCAGATGATCCAGGTTGGCTCCGGTGAAGGCGACCCGCTCGCCACGACAGGCTTGGAGCAGGGTGCGGGTCAGGGTCGCTTCGACAAAGGATGCGCGGTCGAGTACGCAGCGATTGATCAGGCAGCGCGTGGCCGAGAGCCGGCGCAGGCTGGCGTCGGTCAGGTCCGCGTCCGCCAGGATGCACATGCGCAGATTGGCGCCATCCAGGCAGCTCTTGATCAGCTTGGCTTGCTCGATAATGGCCATCTCGGCGTCCACGCCGGTCAGGTTCGCGCCGTTTAGGTCGGGCTCGCGCAGGGCGGCTTGGCGCAAGCGGGCATCGCGCAGGTCGGCGCCGGCGAAGGAGGCCTGGCGCAGCATGGCCCGGTCCAAATTGGCCCCGCGCAGGGAGGCGCCGGCGAAGTCCGTTTCCCCGGCCATGCACTGAACCAACTGGGCCTGGTCGAGGATGGTCTTGGTGAACTTGGTCTTATTCAGTTGGGTCATGGTCAGGTCCGCGCCGGATAAATCCAGGCCCGACAGGTCCACGCCGGAGAGAATGGCGCCGGCGAGGCTTTCGCCCTGGGCGTGGCGCGCGATGACCTCCTCGCGGGTCAGGGGCCGAATCTTGTCCGGATCGAGCCCGTGCACCGCCAGCCTCGCCTTGGCCTCCTCCGGCGGTTCCATGGCCTTGAGCTTGGCCAGGCCCTGCTCCAGTTCCTGGCGCTTGGCGGCCAGTTGCTCCTTGCCGGCGGCGAATTGGGCGTCTGCCTCGCGGGTTCGGCTGGTGATGTCGGTGATGGCCTTGTCAAAATGGGCGGCGCGTTCCGGTGTGAGTTGTCCGGCCTGGCGCAAGGATTCCTTTTGCCCCTTGAGGGCGCTCGCGAAGGGGGCGCCGGAGGCCTGAAAGGAACCGCCTGGCTTGGCGGACAGGGCCTTGTCCACCGCGGACGGATCCTGGCCGGCGCGGCGCAGCATGTCTTTGCTTTGCTTGACCATCTCGGCTTGGCGCGCCTGCATCCCGTCCTTGAGTGGCTGCATGCGGGCTTCAATGGTCGCGCGGACTTCCTGAATGACCCCGGGGATGATGGTCTTGAGGTCCGGCATGGCGAGCGAACCCCGCAGCGGCGAGCCGGAGGGCGCTTGGCCCGGCGCGGGCAGGACGATCTCCCGGCGGTGGGCCTCGGCCAGGGCCGGGGGCAGCAGGTCGAGCAGCCAGCCGCGCACATCCTCCTTGCGGCCATGGGCCTCGAACACCGTGCTTCCCTGGGGCAGGATGGCCGGGACCATTCTTGGCAGGGCGGCTGTCCAGGCGGCGAGCAGGCGGCTGTCCCCTTGCGCCGTCGCGGGCAGCACCACCAGGACGCTGTCGGCTGTTTTCAGCGCCTGGGCGGCCTCGGCGCCGGGTTGCTCGGTCGGTGAGGCGAGGGCGAGAATGGAGCAGCAATCACCGATTTCCTGCTCCAGGAAGATGGCCGCGAAGGGGTCCGGCGCCACCACCAGGGGCGCGGAGGCGGCGGCGGGCAGGCCGGGCAGGTCGATCAAGGTCGCCGCGGGCAGGAAGAGCGGCGTGACATCCGAGCCGGGCACGACGACATCCTGGTCCGGGTGCTCGGGCAGGCGGCCGTCCGCCGCGATGGGACGCAGACACAGGCCGGTGAGTGTCTTGCCGTCGAAGCGCGGCAGCCAGAGGCCGGCGGGCAGCGTTCGCGCCGGCGTCTCGGCCAGACCCCAGTCGCGGGCGTGAAAGGCCAGGGGGTCCCGCCAGGTTCCGAACCAGTGCCGTTTCCATGTCAGGTTTTCATAACCCAGTTGTTTCAGCGCCGCCCGAACGGCGTCGTCCAGATCGAGCTGTTGGCGGGCCGCGACCAGGAGCGGGAAACCCGCGTCGTGCCAGAGCCCCAGGGATGTGGGTTTCAGGAGATCATCCGGGATCTGCCCGAGCTTCTTGCGCTGGTCGTCATTGAGCGATTTCGGCAGGTTCGCGCGCATTTGAGCGATGGTGTTGTCGCGCGTCTGCTCCAGCTTGGCCTTGGTCTGGTCGGCCTTGGTCAGGGCCGCCTTGACCTTCTGTTCCATGGCGCCGAGCTTGGCGCGAAACTGGTCGAAAACGCTCAGATCCACCTCGGTGGCGTGGCCGAAGCGGGCTTGCAACTCGCGCGCCTTGGCTTCCAGGCTGTTGATGGTGCCGTGCCCGTCGGCCAGCAGTTTCGCCGACAGTTGGGCGAAGTGAGCGGTGGAGGGCAGGGGCATGGAGGGGCGGTTGCCCAGGGCTTTTTGCCGCGCATCGTCGATTTCCTTGGGGATGGAGCCCAGGCGGCGCAGCAGGGGCGTGAGTTGTTCCTTGGCCTGCTCGAAGGGCGCCATGTCGATATCGGCGCCACGGTGCAGGCGGCGGACCAGATCGTCGCGGTAGTGCTCGATGCTCTTGGGCGGGTCGTCCTGGTGCTCCAGAGCGAGCAGTAGTCGGCGGGCGTCGCCCATGGACTCATCTTGGATGCGAGTCATGCCGCGGAAAAGGAGCAGTCCGCGCAGCAAGGAGGGAAACAGCCAAACCGTGTCTATCTGGGTGGTGATTTCGCGGAATTCTTCCGTCTCTCGCAGCGGCTCCGATGGCAGGGGCGCGGGCGGCCATTGGTGCGGTTTCCAGGCTTTGTCCAGCGTGGTGAAGGCGCGCAGCCGCAGTCGGGGCAGTTGGCTTTGGATGCGCTGGTGCTCGGGGTGCATCCCGGTGATTTCCAAAGGCTCCCCGCCGTGAAAAAAGCCCTTGGCCAGGAACTGGTCGTCCTGGGCCTGGTTGAAGTATTCGTAGTTCATGTTGTCGGGGAACCAGGGCCAGCGAGTCTTGAGCCAGACATCGTCATAGGTGCCCGCCTTGGCTTTGCGCTGCGGCCAGGTCTGATCCAGGGGACCGAGGCAGACGGGTTCGGGCTGGTCCGAGGGCGCGCCGATCAATCGCCCCAGGTGTTCGATATTTGGCAATGGGCGCCGGGCCACGCCATCCGCGCCGGTCACCTCCACAGCGCCCTTGCCCAGCGGGTTACGCGCGAAGCCCTCGCCGCCAAAGGCGTGCTCCCAGGTCAGCGGCAGGGAGACGAAGGCTTGAGGATCGGTGATCCCGCCAGCTTTCCAAAATCGGTCGCCGAAGACCGCCACCTCCTTGGTGATCTCTCCCACGCGAAACCCCGCCTTGTGCGCCACGCGCGCCACGCCACCGGGGTGAAAGCAAGCCCCGGAAACCAGCACCTCGCCACGTGGTTTGGGCACGATCTGATCGATGATCGCCGGCTGCCCCAGTTGGCCGGGCACCTGGCTCCAGAGATTCTGCTCGGTGTCCAGGCTGTCCGGATCGAGCAGATCGAAATAAACCAGTCCGGCCAGGCACAACCAGGTGTCGCCGTCGATACCGATGGGCCTGAACAGCGGCGAGACGGTTTTGTCCTTGAAGACTTTCATGGTCGCGGACTGAATGCTTAGAAGTTATTGATCAGTCCCGCGATGGTGTTCATTTCCGTGGCGATGGTATCGCTTTGGGCGGCGACCGTGGATTTCTTGGCGAGAATGCGGGTGGAAACCCCAACGATTTCTGATCGAGCACTGACGAGTTCGGAATGTTCTCCACCGAGTTTGGTCACGTCACCCGCCAACTCCTGAACCGAGCCCGCGAGATGGGATTGCAGTCCGGCAAGGCGCATGGTCTCGCCAGCCAAGGTGCTGACCTGTCCGGCCAGTTTCGCCGACTCTCCCGCGAGTTTGTTGGTCTGGCCCGCGAGCTTGCACTGCTCGGCGTATACGCCGGTGATGTCTCCGGCCAACTCAGTCACCGCGCCATTTAGCTTGGTGTGGTCCACCCGCATGGTATTGACTTGCGTCTGGAGCTGATTCACTTGGGTGGCGAGCTTGTTTTCGTTTAGGCTCATATTGAACTTTTGGGGAGCCATTTCGCCTTTGATGGCCGCCGTGAAGGCGAACTTGGAGATCAAGAAGGCGTCGGCGGCGACACCCACGACGACTTTTTCCATGCCACCGCCGACGAAGGTGAAATCGTTCCCGAGAATGGCCTTATTAGTAACCTGGGCATCAACTTTAAGCAATTTGCTCGTGCTGATGTGAACGCCCCAGACCTTGCCAGCATCGCTGTTCTTCTTGTTCTCCGCCATTTGCTTTTCCAACTGGTCGATCTGCTGTTCATTTGCCTCGACCTGTTCATGGTCGGCCGCGGTCTGGGCATGGTCAGTCTCGGCCTGGGCATGGTCGCTGGATGCCGTGGAATGATCTGTGGCGGCCTGGGTATGGTCGCTGGCCGCCGTGGAATGATCCGTCGCGGCCTGGGTGTGATCGCTGGCGGCGGTGGAATGATCGTTGGATGCTGTCGAATGATCCGTGGCGGCCTGGGTATGGTCGCTGGCGGCGGCGGAATGATCCTCGGTTGCGGTGGAGTGATCCGTCTCCGCCCGTGCATGATCACTCTCGGCTCGGTCATGGTCCGCGCTTGATTGGCCGGAATTGCCGCCGCCGGATGGGTCGGATGGACCAGTGGGGAAGGCGCCGATGATCACGCAACTGCCCGCCATGGGAGAGGCCAGGTGGATGCGCTGATTGCCCGCTTGGTCCTCGATGTGCATCTTGTTGCCACCAGCCGTGGTTAATTTGCACATGGAGGCGCTTTCGCTGCTGACCTGACTGGGGTTTTCCGGATTGGGCGCGGCGCCGGCGATAATCGGCTGGTCCGGATCGCCGTCGATAAAGTGCAGCATCACCTCGCAGTCTTTATGCAGGGGAAAATGCAACCCGTGATTCGGGCCGCCATAGGGCTGGATCATGCGCAGCCAGCAGGAGGCCTTGCCATCATGGCGACCGGAGAGATCGAAGGGCAGGATCACCTTGTACCGGCCATGGGGGTCGAGTTCGGCGTACTGTCCGCTGCCGGCGCCGTCAACGCGCGCCGTGAGGGATCCGGCGATGCGGGGTTTGGACGTGGTCCGGGGCGGGCGAAACTGGGTTGTCGCGGGAATGCATTGGAAGCTGTTGCGGTAGAACAGCTCATCGGTCATCTCCTCGTCGCCAAGGCCGAGGCCGCTTAACAGGTAGCGCGCCTGGTTGCCCTCGTGCCGGATTTGCGTGGTCAGGTAATCCTGGTTGAATGCGTCGCGAAAATGCCGCCGCATGCGAAAGACATATCCAGGGCGCAGGGCCGGAATGGAGGACATGCCATGAAAGACCTTCTCCTGGCAGCGGTATTCCTCGGCCCGCACCTTGGCGAGGTGATTGCCTTCGTGCGTGTCGAGGAAATGTTCGCCGTAGAGATAGATTTCGCCGCGTCCCTTGTCCTGAACATGCGCCTTGCCGCTGAGATTTAGGCTGGGCTTCATGTAGTTGTAGCCCTTGAGTAGGACGTTCTTGGGGAGCGGACTTTGCTTGAGCGTGAACCGCTTGATAACCTGGTCGGCGAGGCTCGCGTCCAGTCCCGTGGGCGGGGCATAGTCGAACGTCTCATGCCCAGGAAGTGTGGAGTGAGCGATCAGGGTATCGGAGGCGATCATCTTCTCGCCCTGGTCGTTCTGCTCGAACCAATAATACAGCCCGTCGCGTTCCATCCAGCGCGACACGAAGGCGAAGTGGGACTCGTTGTACTGACAGAGATAATCCCAGGTCGGGTATGTTTCCTTGAGCTGAAAGTCAAAATCCAGCCCTGGCGAGAGTCCGCCGTCCTTCAGCACCGCGCCGAGGAAGGCATCCAGTTTTTGATTTAGAAACACCTGATTGTGGTGGGTGAGAGTGAGCCACCAGAGCTTCGGCCGGAGTTCAGCGCGGTAGAACACCCAGGAATCGGCCTGGTGGAGTTGCTCGAAGGAGGCGAGGATGCCGTGAAAGGGTAGGTCGCCCTTGCCATCCTGGGACGTGGTGGTCTTGATGGTAAAGGTGGCCGGGCTTTGCAGGATGGCATCCAGATCGAGATCGGCCTGCTCCGAGACCAGCAGGATCTCGAAGCGATAGAGTTCCGACAGCCCCTCCTCGCCCTGGAAGCGAACCACCATGAAAGTGTCTTGATCAACCGCCTGACTGTGGAAATGAAAAGCATGGTCAGAAAGCCGCGGCATGATGTCCTCCGATAGTCTGGGCTGCCGTCTGAACAAGGTCATTTTGTTCGCCATGGATTCCCTGCCAGAAAGCCCTCCCAGAAAGCGGGATGGCCGCGGTTGAACGAGGTGGCGATAGCCATGATTATAGCCCGGAATCTAGACTCCACCGGCACAGTACAGCGTCTCTCAGGTGGTGACCGCGGGAAATTGAACGGAAGACAAATGAGACTGAGCGCCAACCGCACGAATTCCTAGGCAACCTGACCAACTCAGTAGACCAAGAAGAATTGGGTTGTCTCTCCGAATCCTATGGCAGGCTCCGAAATGTCACACCCAGTTGCAAGTCAAGCGGGCGGGTTTTGACGGATGAATCGCTATCACCTTGAACTCACAGGCCACTTGCTGCCGGGTGCCGATGCCCAGCAAGCAGCGGCGGTGCTCGCCAAACTTCTTGGCACCACACCTGATAAAGCGGGCAACCTCTTGGAGGGCAGGGTCCACCGTTTTCGCAACCCATTGGTCGCGGAGCGCGCCGAACATCTGCGTCGTGGACTCGAACGCGCTGGCATCGGCTGCCGGTTGGAACCTATCTTCGTGGCTTTGGCTCCGGCCGCCCAGGCGTTTACCAAAGCCTCCAATCTGCAGCTCACCACACCCGGGTTTTCCTGCCCCAAATGTGGCCAGGCACAACCGCCAAGCGACATCTGCCAGTTTTGCGGTATTGTCTTCGATAAGTACGAGGCGGCCGAGCGTCGCCGCCAGTCCGTGGCTGGTGGCGACCCCATTGCCGTGGCACCTGCCGAAACCTTTCCCTTTAGGCTCGTCAGCCAGTTGATGCTGCTCGTTTTCCTGACTAGCTTGGCCATCGCCCTGTGGAGCAATTGGCGCAAGGACCAGTTTCCGCCCGCCGAGTTCTACGACCTTGGCCGACTGCAGGAGCCTCGGCAAAGCAAGACGGAACTTGAGCCCTTCCATGTGGAGGCGGAAGGCATCCGCTATCTGATCGAGCCGCTGTTTGATTATGAACTCGATGGCGTGGTGGTCAGCCTGCACGATAGTGATGCCTTTATCGATGTCTACCATTTCAAGGACTGGAAGGACTTCCTCAATATCCGCGACCTATGCGTGGTCTGGGGTGAGAATGTTAGCAGCGGTGTGTTCCGCGACATGGACTACAAGAACACCACCTGGACCTGCTGGATCTCGACCCGCGACCCCAGGGCCGCGGCCAGTTTCGACTGGCGGCAACTGAGTAACAACCATCTCCTGGCGCATGAGTCCGACCTTTACAAGGCTATCAAGGAAGCCGAAATCGGTGATCAGATCGCGTTCTCCGGGCAACTCGCACGCTATTCCCATGATGGCGGGTTTCATCGTGGCACCAGCACCTCGCGCACCGACACTGGCAACGGCGCCTGTGAGACCGTCTATGTTCAAGATTTCCGCATTGTGCGTAAATCCAACCCAGGCTGGCGGCGGGCCCACCGCTTGAGCAGCGCCTTGGCGGTGCTGGCGCTTGCCGCGCTCGCGGTGCTTTTTGTTGTCTCCCCTTATCGTCCGCATCGCTAAGGCGAAGGCAGCGCCGGGTCATGCTAACGAGCGAGGCGACCTTGATCATAAGCGGGACAAAAACCAAGTCATCAAGTCGGCATATTATCTCTCTGGAACACGCAGGCTGATGAGCCTGCAAGAGAGCAGCGCCGAAAAGTCCGGCTTTGGCACTCTTGTTTGGGCTAAGATTGGCGCGCCAAGAGAAAGGTAACCGATGGATCCAAGGCGCTGAAAAAGGCGGGTCACAGGTCGCCAGCGCTTCAACATGAGAAGACAAACCAATGAAAAAAATCACGATTCTGGGTCTTGTGGGAATGATTTCGGTGTTTGCCAGCGCGCCCATGGCGGGTACACCTCTCGGCGGCCTGGCTGTCGCGCTTTCCCCGGATGAGGATACCCTGGTGACGGCCGGGGATAACCGCACGCTCTATGTGCTGAATGCGGCGGACATGGAGATCGTCAACCGGGTTTGGCTTGGAACCTGCATCGTCAAGCTGGATTTCGACAAGGATGGCAAGGTTCTTCTGGCGGAGGCCTCCGATGGAAACCTGCTATCCATTGATACCACAAGCTGGCAGGTGGCGGGAAATCGGCCGAAGTCCGAGAAAATGAGCGTCGCCCGGGCAGTGAATCGCGTCGCGGTGCTAAACCCAGATCACAACGGGCATAGCATCAGCTTTCTCGACATAAGCGATCTTAGCGAGCAAGGCCGTGTCACCTTGCCCAAGGGGCAGAAGGTCGCGGCCCTAGGGCTCGATGCCGCGGGAGAACGCCTTGGCATTCTGACTGAAAGCGTCAATGACGAATCAGAACCAAAAGAACCCAAGCCAGCGGATCTGCGCGGTCTGGAGGGGGATGAGTTCAGGCTGAAGCATGACGGGAAAACGACCCAATTCCTGGTGTTCAAGGTTCCCAGTGGGGAGCCGCTGTGGGAACAAAAGACCTACTATTCACCCAGCATGACAGGGATGAAAGTTCTCTTTGATGGCGAAGCCGGCGTTGCGGTGAATTACAGCGACTTGAACGCAAAAATCACCCCAGAGGGCGAGGTGAGTTTGTTCAAGCTGGACAATGGATTCAACTACGGAACAGGTTTCTCGCATGATCAGAGCATTCTCCTGACCGGTGGCCTGGCGAAAGGGACTTACACCAAGGTTGGCGCTGTCAGCATGATGACCTTCAGTCCCGACCGACTCCAGGGTTGGCCCGAGTATTTCAAGGATTTCGCCATCTCCGAGGATGGCACCGCCTATGGCGCGACATCGGGTTACCGTATTGTCACGGTCAAACCTGGTGGCATGTTCGCGAAGAGCACACCCATCTTCTAAGCCCTATCTGCTAAGCACGGTTCCGCTTGGGGTCATCATGATGACAAAGGCAACGCAGCTCAGTCCGCGGACTTCCTATCTTGTCGCGGTTCTGACCGCGTTCGCCGTCATATACCCGGCATTGTCCACCGCCTGGGCTGCGCGGCTGGACAATGCCATTGACCCAAGCGGAAGCTGGCGCAATGCCCAGGGGTCGCTTTCGCTGATGTTGGCGGGCGATGCCCTGTCGTTTTCCTATTCCTCGGTTTTCGGGCCCGCAGCACATATCTGCGACGGCGCTGGTGTGGCGGGCTTGGTGGGCAATGGCCTTTATCACTACCAGGATGGTCAGGGCACCCTGGCCATCCAGGTGGCCGAGGGCGGGGTGCGCATGGAGCAGGTGGCGGGCGTCCTGTCATTTTGCGGAGCCAACTGGCCGGGTGCGCGCTTCAGCCGGGATGGCTTTACTGCCGTCGAGGAGTTTCGCGTCATCACGCCCGTGTCGCGTTTTTATGTGGTTATGCCCGCGCCGCCGATCCTGAGGCAAGCCTATGTCGTTCAAGGCGATCTGGTCCAAAGCGTTCCGATACAGCACGAGCAGGCCCACGACTATGTCCTGGCGCGGTACATCGGCCCCAAGGCAACCACGGTCGGCCTGATCAAACAATCGACCCTGCAAGCGACCCAACCCGCGAACCGGAAATTGGGCATCCCTTTCATTCGTGGTGAATATCAGTCGATCCGCGAGGCATTGCCGCGACTGGCGACCGAGCAAGCAGACATTCTCGATTTATCGACCGAGGGAGGTGAAGCAAAGGCGTTTCGCGATCCTGATGGGCGTATTCGCCTAATTGAACTCGAGCTTTACTTCGATACCGGAATGACACGCGAGGAGTTTTACTTCAGCGAGGGTTTCTTGATTTTTGTACTACGGGCAAGGCATCAATATAACGCGCCTTTTTATCTTGGCCAGCAAGAGGCCGATGCCATGGATTTGGAAGCCTTCGACGCCGAGAAGACAAGCATCACGGAAGATCGCTTTTACTTTCAGCATGACAGGATGATTCGCTGGCTCGATGATGACAGGAACGTCATGGTCGCGGAGTCCTCATCGTTCAAGGACAACGCAAGAGACCTCCAGCAAAGAGCGCATGATCTCATGTCCCGGTTCGATCAAGGCCAATAACCAAGCGTATCGTACTGGAATATTGGACTATCCTTAGTTTAGGAGGCGGTATGAAGTGGCTTGTCACCGGATTGGTGGTCGTTCTCCTGATCGCTTTCCTGGTCTTTTTTATTCGCAGTCGTGGTGGCGAAATGGTCATGCTGGCCGATTTGGACAAGCAAATCGTGCAACCTTACATCGCCATGGTGGCAGCGGATGAGTATGATCGCGCCTATGACTTGCTGAGCGAGGATTATCGCAAGGAGGTACCGCTGGAGACCTTCTCCGCGGGACATGAGAAACGACAACAAGAAAAGGGCGTCATCTCGGCGAACGAGTTGATCAGGGATAGTGTTATCTACAATCTTTTCTCAACAAAACGCGAAGTCCGGCTGAAGTATGTGCTTTATTACGGTGACAACAGGGAGACCGGCTGGATAATTCTACAAGAAGAAGACACCGACCAATTCGCCATTGATGGCACCTATTATGAGAGCGTCGGGGACAGCTTGGATTTTCGCTTGTGGTGATTGCGTAAAACCGCGGTCATCGACCCAATAACATGTTGCGAGGCATTAGCGACAAAGTCGCGCTCGCTGTGACGAGGAACCCGCGGACCCTAGTGAAAGATACCCAAAGGCGTCATGGATAGCCTGGCCCGGACTTTCCAAGATGTTGCGGGATGGGAATCAAGCAGGTGATTCGCTTCGCTCGGGTTGTCAAACTGTTAGCCTAGTTTTTGCCCAGGAGCCAGTCGCGCACCTGTGTCGAGTCGCTAACCCTGGCCCATAGGACAGGTGAATCGAGAAAAATCATAATGACCCGGCGGTTGTCGATACGGGCTTGCATCACCAGACAATAACCGGATTCTCTGATAAACCCGGTCTTGCTAACATCGATTTGCCAGGTGGGATCCCTGACCAGCGAATTACTGTTGCGATAATGCAGTGGACTTCCGTCGGCAAAGGGCCGCACTGTCATTTCACCTTTCGCGGTGATTGCCCGTATGAAGGGGTAAGTGTCCGCTGCCCTCACTAACTTGACCAGATCCTCGGCGTTGGAGCGATTGTTCCCATTGAGTCCGCTCGAATCGGCGAAATGGGTGTTGGACATCCCCAGTGATTTGGCTTTGCGGTTCATTGCCGCAATAAAAGCCGGGGTACCACCGCGAAAGGTTGTCCGGGCCAGGGCATGGGCGGCTCGATTATCAGATGACATCACCGAAACAGCGATCATCTCCCCGCGCGACAGGGTCGCCTCATTGATACGCAGTCGCGAGCGGCTGTTACGCAGCCGGTCGCGATCATCCTCGACGATTTTGATGGGTGTCTTCATTGGCACTCCCGCATCCAGCACCACCATTGCAGTCATCAGCTTGGTAATCGAGGCGATGGGTTTGATCTGCTGAACGTTCTTAGTGTAGAGACGGTTGCCGTGTTCATCGACGATCAGTGCACTGGCGGAATGCAGATTCAGAAGTGACGGGTCAAGCCGCGTCCAGCGACTGGCTCTGGGCCGCAGATTCGCTGCAATCCACTCATCCAGCGCCGAGCCACCCGTTGTCTGTGACCAGTCTTGCGCCTCGATCACCGGAGCTGCCGCCGGCCGCGGCACATCATCTGGGCGGTTTTCGTGATTTGACGCACAGGATGCTGCACTCAGGATCAGGATACCGAGCAGCAACTTAAGCATTGGAATCCAGCCCGAATGCCTGGGTAAGCGGTCGGAAAAAAAGCGTAGGACGAAGCGCGATGCGGACAACCAAGTCATGTCGACGGTTTTGTTGAGTTCTGGATGCATTTCGGGTGGGCAATTATTGGTGGATGCCGTGAATGGGGTCAAGGGTCGGTTCGTGGAGTCACCGGGCGGTCGAGCTCGGAAAGTCGCGGTTGCTGCCGACCCAGTTGGGAGCTAACAAAGACCCGCCGCCTAGCCTATATTGTCAAGACAACTCTACTTCCCGCCGTTGTGATTCCCCGCTTGGTTGAAGACAAGCAGTCTGATCTTCTCGCGTTGTTGATCAGTGTGTTCTTCAACCGACTTTTCCGATATCGCACGCTCGCCATGGTGCGTCCGAAGGCGGCTCGCTGTCCCCGGTGAGCTGTTCGCCAGGTTCCAAATCGCGTTTTATGCCGATCCGGTGGATGCCGCCTTTAAGGCCGTTGGGGTGGAGTAACTGGGGAAAGTCCTGGCATGAAGATGCCCCAGGCGCGCCGCTTTCCTGAAGCCATTGCAGCCAATGTAGCCGGGGAGCCTCGCGTTGATGCAGTTTTCGCTTTCAGCCTGCCCCTGGCTACAATGGCTTCATTTGAACCAGATGGAACAGGGTGGCTAGTCTGATTGGACTACAGATGCTCGATTCGGTGGTAATCGACGCCCCAATCTTTCCCGTCGCGGAAATTTTCTATCGAGACCACCCCGTCGATGTTCACAAGTTTTATGTCGACTGATCTAGCGCCAGCAGTCCTGCCAGCATCACCAGCAATCCCAGTAGTGAGAGGGTGTCCGCGGCGCGCCAGCGGCTGCTGTCGAGCAGGTAAAAGCGGCCTCGAAAGCCGCGACAGCGCATCGCCGCCTCAATGCGCCGCGCGCGGTGGAGACTGCGCACCAACAGCATGCCGATGAGCTGGCCATAGCTGGTCCAGGTGTGACGGTTGCTGCGTGCGACAAAGCCGCGCGCGCGCATCGCCAGGCGCAGACGCGAAAACTCCTGGTGCAGTAGCGCGATTTGGCGCAGGGTCAGGAGCAGTAGATGTGCCAGCCGGTTGGGAAGGCCAAGGCGCGCTAGCGCATGGCCTAGCACGGCTGGCTCCAGGCGGCTAAGCATTCCCATGACTGCTAGTGCAACGGCGTGCGCCTTGAGAACGATCAGGGCGGCGAGCGTGACCCCGGCCTGTGTGGCGGTCATTGGCCCGAGTGCGAACAGCCTATCCCCTGGCACGCTGAAGGGCAGCGTTAGTAGCAGTACAAGCATCAGGCTTTCAAACACCAGCAGACGCCAAATCAGTTCACGCAAGGTCAAGCCGGCGAGCATGACCGTCATTACCGCCAGGGCGAGGGCCAGGCCAGCAGTCACAAGGGAATCCAGACTAAGGGTGATGAGCGCGAAGAGCAGTGTGGCAATCACCAGGGCGCGCGGATCGTGATGTTTGAGACGTCCCCCGCCGCGCGGAGCCAGTAGCGGAGCTGCGGCGGTCATTGGTCCGACCGCGAGCGTTGACAGCGCCACCACAGAGCTAGGCCAGAGAGGCCAAAAATATAGCCGATGCCTCCGAGGATATCCTGCAACCGCAGCGCCTCGCGCGTTGCCAGCAGTTCCTCGCGCAGGGGACGCAGCTGGCGAGCGAGGGCAGCTTCTAGCGCAGGGGGCATTTGGTGTAACTGAGCGGGTGCCTGTGACTCGCCGGCGGCGGGTCCCCGTTCGGCGGTCGGCTCGGGGCTTTGCTTGGCGGCAATGGCTGGTGTATCGGCGGCTGCCTGTGAAAAGGCGCCAGCCAGCGCCGCGGCCGGGATTTGCCACTCGGCGCGATGACCGTCCGCCGTCTCGGCGATCACCCGATGCGCCACCGGTGCGTTGATCTGGTAACTGAAGCGGCCATCTGCGGTCGGCTCCAGTTCGGCCATGGGCTCACCGGCCGCATTGGTGATGATGATCCGCGCGCCGCTGGCCGGGCTGCCGCCGGTGAAGTAGGCCGTGCCCGAGAGGCTGCTGCCCTCAACCGCGGCGAATACCTGAAGCTTGTGGGCGAGGACTGGATTGGCGCTGAGCAGGAGTATCAATGCCCCAGCACCCGCGCCAACCCGGAGCAGCAGATGCCAGGCGGCTGCGGGGATGGCTTCAGGGACAAGTTCAATCATGTGATTCATCGTGGTTGGTCTCGGTGTGAAACACGAGCTCCGGAGCGACCCGCAGCAGAAAACTGACAATGGTCGCGGTGATCAGTCCCTCCACCACCGCCAGTGGCAGCGAGATGACCACCAGGGTCTTGGCCGCCGGCACAAAGGGTTTGCCGCTTAGCGCCAGGCTCAGGGCTACCGCGACGCCGGTCAGCAGTACTCCGGCAACACCCGCCAGGGTGCCGATCAGCCAGGCTTGGGGCGGATCGGCGCGGCGCAGCGGGGCGCGCAGGGCCGCGGCACAGAAGAGCGCTGGCAGCGCCAGGTTCATGGTGTTGACACCCAGGACCACCAGGCCACCAAAGCCAAAAAAAACCGCCTGCAACATCAGGGCGACGAAGAGCGCCGGCACGGCCATCCAGCCCAGTAGTAAGCCCATTAGCCCATTGAGCAGCAGATGCACACTGCTTGGTCCCAGTGGAATGCTGATGAGGGAAGCGACAAAAAAGGTCGCTGCCAGCACGGCCGTTTGGGGCAGGCGTTCGTCATCCAGGCGGCGCAGAGCCACAGCCAGCATGCCGGCCGTGACCACGGCGCCCAAGGTCAGGACGGGGGCGCTGAGAACCCCATCAGGGATATGGGCCATGGTGGGCGCATCCTAGCGCATGTCGCGCGCGCGCACCCAGATGAGCGCGCCCTGTTCAACCGGAACCGGCGTGCCATCCGGGTTTGGCATGGGTTGATCGCCTTCGATGAGTGCCGCGAAGCCCCACCAACCCGCGCGCGGCATGGCGTAGCTAAAGACTCCCTGGCTGTCGGCCTTGACCACCTGGGTGATAAAGGCATCGGCGGGTGGCTTAAGACTGCCATCGTTGCGCCATTCCACCTCGACCTCGGCGAAAGGGACTGGCTCGCCATTTCTCTTGACTACTCCGGTGAAGAGGTTCCCCGCCCAGAGCCCATAGGGTCGGGTCAGGGGTTGGATCTCAACCGGGAAACCCACCATCCGATCCCAGCCATCGCCGGCGCCATGGGCATCCACGACGGTTTTGGTGTAGTGGACGATCATCACACCCTCGGCCGGCTCCCAATAGGCGGCGGGTTCGACGAAAAAGACATAATCTCCAGGCGCGCGCACAACATAGTCCGCCTGATAGGCGAGCTGACCATCGACCTCGACGGACTGCAGGCTTTCGCGTAGATCTTGCTGCCCCTCGCCTGTCAAGACCCCGAAACGCTCGGGTTTGCCCATAGCCATTGCCGGTCCTTGCTCCATCGGATGGGTGAAGCTGAGCTGGAGTGTGAGTTCTTCGGCGGTGGTCTGATCGACGATCTCGGTTGAGGAAATGAGTTCCTGGAAGTGGGCAGACGCTGGCAGGCAGAAGTGGAGGAGGGCGATCCCCAGGGTTGGGGCAAGCCGCTGGATGGGGTTAGATTCCAAGCTTAGGTGATGCATGAGGGGCCTCCGAGTCAGGTGTTCTGGCAACAGTATTATAAAAAACTATTTTATCATACTATCGCAGCCGGCCGGCCTAGCCTTTATCAACATTGACAACCCGGACGTCTCGCTGCTGTTCTCTACCGCCGGTCAATACTAACTGCCCTTCGGCGCCTATGTGACCAACCTGGTCTCCGATGCGCTGATGTGGAAGATCGGCGCGGCATGCAAACCGCCGCCCAGCTTGGCTTTATCCATGAGGGCTTCAATGGCAGTCTCTAAGCCTTCAATGGTGACAACAAGGTTCCGACACCCTGCGGGTGTCAAGGCACCGAGGAAGCTGTTGCGCTGGAACTGCCGGGATGCAGCTGGTTGTTTGGATGGTCGGTTGAAGTGTTGGATAACACAGATCTGTCCTTTGTATTTCGCCACGACAGCGACTATGGAGAGCGTAATGGCGGCTCCGGTGAAAACGCCATCGCCCTGGTTGCCCAACTCGCCGTGGAATTCTGAAGGCACCCGAGAGTCGCTCGGCGAGCTGGAGATAAGCGCCATAGGGGACATGGATGATCTGGCAGTGGTATCAACCTAGTTTGATGATGCTGCCATCTAGTTGCATGGGGCCTGTAGTCTTGCCTGCGAATTTTGAGGATTTGAGGGAAATCCCCGAGGTCTTGCTCAGGGTCAGTTTTTGCGAGGCTGTGGCTTTGAGCACGACGTTTCTATCATCCAGCTTGGAAAGCACGCCCGTTGAAGCCAAACAGAAAACCGCCAATGGTGGCCACGAAGGACAAGAAAATCACCCAGGCCAGGCTTCCTTCCTGGCGGCTGTTGGAGATTGTGCCCACGGCTTTACCCTCGAATGATTTGTCTTGTGTCAACTTAATCCAGGTTGTCCGCGTTGGCCTCAGACAGGATCTCCTTGAGGAACACCTCCTGCTGTTCTGTATCGATATCCACAACGAGACGGGTCGGCTCGTCTGGGCGCGTATAGCCCTTGATGAATTCCTCCAGCGCTAGCCGCTGGCCCGAATGCGGCGGAAACAAGGACGACTCCAGCGCCGGTTCGACCCCATGAGGCATGCCGTCGGAACTCAAAAAAAGATCTTTTCCGGGTACATATCCGACCTGGTCGATCAGCATCCGAAAAGGGTTGTTGCGTTCGGCATAGCCTAAGGGCAAGGTCTCGGCGTAGATGGTCGAATCGAGCGAGAAGTTGGGCTGCATGGAGAGCACCACCCCGGCTTCCTTGAGCTGGCGGGCCTGCTGCTCGCTGATGAACTGTGCGTGTTCCACCCGGATTTCCGGAAAGCCAAGCCCTTCAGCGCTTAGCGCACCGAGCGCGTCCAGAATCTGAGTCACGGCCCGGTCGCCGACAGCGTGCAGGGCAATGGGCAGCTCCTGGCGAGCGGTGTCCCGCATCAGCCCCAGCAAGGCATCGTCTTCGTACACCAGCAAACCCTTGTTCTCCTCGCCGGCATAGGGCTGATGCATGGCCGCGGTGTTCGTTCCCAAGCCGCCATCGGTAAAGAGTTTGATTCCCCAGACCTTGGCGCGCATCCCGGGACTCAGTCGCGCGTACATGTCCGGTCCGGCCCAAAACTTGATCCGATCCGCCATGGGCGAGGCGGAGATGATCCGCAAGGCATCCTCGCTGACCAAAAGCATGTCTTGCACATGCATCACGCCTTTCGCCGCCAGTTCCTCAAAATGCGCCGCCGTTGCCTCCGGGGTGATTTTCGGGATGCGACCCAGGAACGGCAAGATGTCGCTGATGTGGCGTTGGTACCAGGCAAAATCGCCATAGCGCGCCACGATGTCGGGATAGTCCGGGCGTAACATGTCTTCCGCGGCCGGACTCATGACCATGCTATGGAGGGAATAGTGAACAATGATGACCGGCGGCATGGACGCCAGCTCTTCTTCTGTGAAGCTGAAAAGAGACTCGTTCCAGCCCTGGATCAGGGTCAAGTCATCCGCCGGCAGTTTGGCAATGATTTCCATGGCCGCTTCTTTCTCGGAAACTTCCCAGAAGGAGGTGCTCTCCATTAAGGCAATGTAGAGCGAAGTGTGGGTGTGAAAGTCAGACAGACCAGGGATAGTGACGGTTTCGACACCCGACACGGAGGGAGTTGTCTCCTCGTCCGGGGGCAGCTGCTTAGCCCATGCCAGCCCTGGCGAGGGGAACATCAAGGTCCCCGCGGACAGAAGCAGCAGGCAGGAGAGTAAGGTCCCAAAGAGGCAGGTTAAGGAGTTGAAGGATTTCGTCGGGAGCTTCCCGGGGAATACAGCTTTGGACATCGCAAAGGTTCCTGTTTAAAGCGAAAAAAAAAGCCTCCACCCCAAAGGAGGGTTCATGCGTAAAGTTTCGGCGAAGTGTAATCGCCTATGGGCAATCGATGTGGAATTTCTAATGACACACCAGTGAGCGGGTGCGCGATGCAGTCTTTGCCATCCTCGCTCATGTTCCGCTTCAAGCGTGCCGCGCTTCCTTCGCCGTCGCCACCAAGGTGCCGTACCCAACCGACATCCGCCTGCTTTGAGGATGACCTGCGCAACGCCATCGAGACCTCGGCAGCCTTCCTTCTGGAATGATAAGGGTCTGGTTTGCCCGAAAATTCGAGTTTTTGGTCGGGCACTATCCTAGCTTGATGATGCCGCCGTCGAGTTGCATGGGGCCTGTGGTCTTGCCCGCGAACTTCGAGGATTTGAGGGAAATCCCAGAGGTCTTGTTGAGTGTGAGATTTTCCGAGGCCGAGGCTTGCATCATGATTTTGTTCGTATCGAGTTGGAAAAAACCGCCGCCCTTGAGTTTTTGCATCAACACACCTTGGGCGCTGACCTCAAAGGAGCCACCATCGGGGCATTTCAGGAGAATGGAATTGCGACTGCCAATGGTGATGACCACATCACCTTGGGGCGTGGTTTTCTTTGCGGTCAGGGTCTTGCCGTCCTCCAGCACGATGCTGAGAGCGCTTTTGTTTGTGAGCGTGATCTTTTCACCCTCGCTTGCGATCTCGATCGATGATGAGTTGCCCGCATTGCCGACTTTCATGGTCAATTTGGCTTGGGGGCCGACGCTATTGTCCACCTCGACTTTCACGCCATGGTCCTTGGACAGTTCCATGACGGCCGCGTAGTCACCGCTTTGGGCGGTTTCGATACCCTTCATGGTGCTGCGAATGTAGGCCATGAGACCGGCGCCGAACAAAGATGCCAGGCCCACGCCCGTGGCCCCGACCCATTTCAGGGTGTTGGCGGTTCCCTCGGAATACATGTCTTTTGGATTGCGGATGCCCTGCATGGTGGTCATGGTCGAGGCCGAGCCGGCTAGTGTCGTGGCGATGGCGGCCAGGAAGGCTTTCTTGAGCTTTTGCACCGCGGCGCGGCTGCCGAGGTTCAGGCCGGCTTTGATCTCCACGCTGTCCTCGCCAAGCATCTCGTTCTTGTCGTGATAGGAGAAGGACTCGGAGCCGAACTCGATTTTGTCCCCCTTGGTGAAGCCAAATGACTGGCCGATGCAAGCTTCCCATGCAAGGCCCGCCTGGACCTCGCCCTTGCCGCCGGCGAAAACCTCGTTCTTGACCCCGCCCACGGCTTCGTTCGAGGTGCCGATGGTAACCTCGGTTTTATGATCGAAGCTGCCCTCGAAGTGCCCGTCCACCACATTGAAAAAGGTGGACTTGCCCTCGTCGCTCTCACCCTCGCCGCTTTCGGCCATGACCAGGCTGCCTTTGCTTGCGGGCAGCTTCATGCCGATGTAAGACTTGCCATGTTCGTCGCCCAAGGCCAGCTCGTTGCCGCCGGCGGTGCGGATGGCATTGACCGCGTGGTTCTTGCTGGTGACCAGATTGGGCGTTTCAGGATTGTGAATGGCGGCGACAATGGTCGGGCGATCAATATCCCCTTCGTCGAAACTGATCAAAACCTCGGTCCCCTTGAGCAACGGGAAGTGCATGCCGTAATTCTCGCCGGCATAGGGCGTGGCCATGCGCAGCCAGGCGGAGGCCTTGCCATCCTCGCGGCCCGAGAGGTCGAAGGGCAGGATCACCTTGTAGCGTCCGGCGTCGTCGAGTTCCGCATATTGACCGGATTGAGAGGCATCGATCTTGGCCGACAGGGTGCCGGCAATCCGTGGTTTTGGGGTCTTGCGCGGCGGGCGGTACTGGGTGGTCGCAGGAATGCACTCAAAGGTGTTGCGGTAAAACAAGGCGTTTTGGTCCGACACCCGGTTAAAACCCAGGCCGCCGACCAGGTAGCGTTCCTGGCTGCCTTCATGGCGCACCAGGGTGGTCAGATAGGCCTGGTTGAAATCCTGGCGATAATGGCCGTTGAGTTTAAAGTTGAAACCTGGGCGCAGTCCGGGCACGGATGACAGGCCGTGAAAAATCTTTTCCCGACAGCGGATTTCCTCGGCACGGATGCGCGCGAGCTGTGCGGCGCCGGCCTGGGTCAGGACGTGATCCCCGTAAAGATACATCTCGCCGCGCCCGTTGGCCGCGACCTGGGCCTGGCCCTTCATCTCAAGGCTAGGTTTCTCGTAATAATAGTCCTTGAGCAGAACCTGCCTTGGCATCGGGGTCTGGCGCAGGTGAAAGGAGGTGATGACCTGTCCGGCCTTGGTGGCATCCAGACCCGATGGCTCGGAATAGATCAGGGTTTCAAAGCCGGGAAGAGTTTTGTGGGCGATGAGCGAGTCCGAACAGATCAGCTTTTCGCCTTTGTCGTCCTGTTCAAACCAATAATAGGCACCGCCAAATTCCATCCAGCGGGAGAAAAAATCAAAATGTGACTCGCCATATTGGCAGACATAGTCGCGGGCGGGGAAGCTGGCCTTGAGCGGAAAGTCGAAATCCAGGCCATTGCGCAGTCCGCCGTCCTCCAGAACCGCCGCTACAAATTGCTCTGGTGATTGATTCAGAAACACCTGGTTGTGCCGGGTCAGGGTCAACCACCAGGCTTTGGGGCGCAGCTCGGCGCGATAGAACACCAAACCATCAACCTGATGCATTTGGTCGAAGGCGGACAGAATGCCGTGAAAGGGTAGATCCTCTTTGCCACCGAGCAGGCCCTTGATGGTGAAAGTGGCTGGGTTTTGCAGCACCGCGTCCAGGTCAAGGTCGCGTCGCTCCGAGACCAGCAGGACATCGAAGCGATAGAGCATGGACAGACCTTCCTCGCCGCTGAAGCGGGCGACGACGAAGGTATCCTCGGGCAAGGCTTTGCTGACGAAGGTAAAGGCGTTTTCCTTGAGAACAGGCATGGATAATTCTCGCGGGCTTGGATTGTGTAAAAAGGAATCGCAACGCGCTTGCGCGGGGCGGGCCCTTTCGGCGGGCCAAACAGGGTGCCTTGCCTAGGACATGATCATCACCTTGGTCTGACTGGGCGCCAGCACGTTGCCGAGTTGGGCGTTGTCCTTGTTCTGGCTGGTGGGGTCGCCCATGCGCTGCGCCGGGCTGCCCTCGATGCGCACCTTGGCGCTGCCGTTGGTGAATTTCGCCGGCCCCTTGATGGTGTTGGATTGAACGCCCATGGCAACGCCGGGCTCGTCGCCCTCGCTCAGGCTAATTTTGCATTTCTTGTTCACCGCGGGTGCGCCTGTGATCAGGACCTTGTTGGCGCCAGGCAGCGCCAGGGCCATTTGCGCCGTGTTGGGTAAGGGAGTCGGCACCGGGCCACCCGGGGTGGGCACCTTGCAGACATCCGGGAAGGCGAATGCCATGCCACTGGATTTACAGCATGCGAACATGGTCTCGCTCCTTTTTTTGCATGAGGATTCCGTCCAAGCGGATAAAAACCGAGCAGACGGAGGAGGGATACGTATACGCATGGTCCCTGCCGTGCCGGATCCGGGGCTGCGGCGGCGCCCGAACATGCCGCCGGCACGCGTCTTTTTCATGCCTGGAGGCGCGCGTGCCAGGCGGTAGTCTATCCCTTGTCGACCCACCATGGAATTGCTGTCGACGACGGGTCGATCTCAATCCCGGAAACTGCTACCGGCGATCCTGTCGCCTGGCCCGCCTTGGTCCCTGCAAACCGCGCTTGGCGGCCTTGGGCGTGCTCCAGAATCGCCTGCGTGGCGAAGCAATTGGATCCGATAAGCCGGACTTCGCGCAGGCTGATCAGGGATCTGGCCCGGGATCTGGCCCGGAATCTGGCCCGGGATCTGACCGGGGTGGCACGGGTCAAGGTCGCCAGATGTTGACTTGACCTGCAAGAGAGGCTGGATGGAGTCAATCGCGCTCACTCCCGAGGGTGCGCTGACGGGCAATCCACAGTGATGCACCTTATTGCAGCGTTTAGCCGAGAGAGCACTAGAATGGTGCGCCGGGATGAGCGGAGAGCAGGCGCAAGATGATGATGAAGGACCATTTGCCATGACATTTGTGGATGTGACCGCCTTTGCCAGAAGCGAATTTCAGGCTTTTCTTGATCAGGCGCAAGAGATTCGCCGGGATTGAGCGCCAAGACTGTTTCAAGCATCGCTGAGGAACTCTGGCATAGGGTTTGCTTTACTCCATTGCGAGGGGCGCTTTTTTCTGTCCGCCGAGCTCCGTCTCTCAACCTCCTCAGTGGTGAATGGCCCCGGGCGCAAGCTCGGGGCATTTTTTTGCCGAACTTTTCGCCGAACTTTTCGTTGGGTTTGTTAGTTAAGGTTCAGCCACTGCAGCACGGCGGGGATGTCATCGCGGGTATCGACGCCCGGACCCAGGGGGGCGCAGGCCTCTTCGACCTGAATGCGCTCGCCATTCCAGAGCACGCGCAATTGCTCGAGTGCTTCGATGCGTTCGAGTGGCGCGGGCGGCCAGGACAGGAAGCGGGCCAGAAAGTCCACCCGATAGGCGTAGAGTCCGATGTGGCGCTGAAAGACAAGGTTGGGCGGAAGCCGCGCGCCATCACCCAGTAAAGCATCTCGCTGCCAGGGAATGGGGGCACGGGAGAAATACAGCGCCCGGCCTTCGGCGTCAGTCACCACTTTCACCACATTGGGGTCGTTCAGTGCCCTGGTCGCGTCCATGGGCGCTGACAGGGTCGCCATGCCAAGCTCTGGATGATGCTCGAGCGCCGCGGCGACCTGGTTGATCAGGGCGGCTGGCACACAGGGCTCGTCGCCTTGGAGGTTGACGATGATGGTCTCCGGCGCCCAGGCGCGCAGACGCATCACCTCGCCAATGCGGTCGGAGCCGCTGAGATGTTGGTCGGAGGTCATGACCGTCTCGGCGCCGAGTTCCTGACAGACGCGCGCGATGCGTTCATCCTCGGTGGCGACCAGCACCTCGGCGGCCTGGCTTTCGCGGGCGCGTTCCAACACATGCGCGATCAGCGGCTTGCCGCCAATGTCGACCAAGGGCTTGCCGGGCAGGCGCGAGGCACCATGGCGGGCGGGAATGACCACTTTGAAGGGCGAACTGGAGGGAGCGGAAGGGCTTGGATTCACGCGGGGGACTCCGAGGCTTGAGAGGGAGCTGGGCGGATGGGGGATTGCGCGCGAGCTTGTTCCAGTGCGCCGAGATAGGGCTCCAATGCCTGGATGAACGCCGGATTGGGCACCGCCGACACGGGTAGATACCAGTGGCGGGACTCGGCGAAGGCGCGGCACTTGACCGCGTCCTTCTCGGTCATCAGGACCGGCCCGGCGGGCCAATGGCGGGCGTCCGCGCGGCTGAATCCGTGGTGGTCAGGGTAGGGGAGGCGGGTGATACGCAGCCCGTGGCACTCAAGGAGCCTGAAGAAATGCTCGGGATTGCCGATGCCGGCCACCGCGGCGACCCGGGGACCAACGAACTGCGCCAGGGCGCGGGTTTGACGCGGGTCCGCCAGGTTGACGGCGCGTTGCGGTCGCAGTGCCATGTTTGGGCGATTGTCGTCGCCGCCGTTGGTCAGCAGGATGTTGGCGCGACGGGCGCGCGAAACCGGCTCGCGCAATGGACCGGCCGGCAGGCAGCGGCGGTTGCCAAAGCCGCGCCGGCCATCGACCAGCAGAATTTCCAGGTCGCGCCTGAGCCGGTAATGCTGCAAGCCGTCATCGGCGAGCAGCAGATCGCAGTCGCATTCGCTGAGCAGGCGCCTGGCGGCGGCGACCCGATCGGCTCCCGCCATGACCGGACAGCCCGAGCGGTTGGCCAGCAGCACGGCCTCGTCGCCATGATCGCGCGGGTCGCCCCGGGCCGGGACTCGCCGAGGCTGACTCAGATCTTGACCGCGATAGCCGCGGGTGAGAATGCCGGGCCTCCAACCGCGCTCGCGCAGATGTTGGGCGAGCCACAGAACCAGCGGTGTTTTGCCGGTGCCGCCGACAGTCAGGTTGCCGACCACGATCACCGGTGCCAGTATCCGTTGATCCGCCTCTGGCGGCTGGCGCCAGCGCCGGCGCCACAGGGCGGCGCGCGCCTGGGCGATGGCGCAGTAAAGCCAGCCCAGGGGCGCCAGCAGCCAGGCCACCGGATGCGCTGGGCCATACCAGATGGCTTGAAGCTGGGTCGCCAGTTGGGCCGCCAGTTTGGCCACAAGTTGGGCCGAGCGCTGGTTAAGCCGCACCGGATTGGCTCAACAGCAAGGCCGCGATCCGGCCGGATAAGGGGGAGCTTGGGTGGAGCAGGTCGGTCATGCGCGGGTCGACTGACTAAATTGCAAGCGCCGCAGGCGGGCAAAATAACCGTCACGGACAATCAGCTCCGCGTGCGAGCCTTGCTCGACGATGCGTCCCTGTTCCAGGACCACCACGCGATCAACCTGCTCGATGGTCGAGAGCCGATGGGCGATCACCAGCGTGGTGCGCTCGCGCATCAGCGTCTGGAGCGCGGCCTGGATGTGGCGCTCGGCTTCGGTATCGAGCGCCGAGGTGGCTTCGTCGAGAATCAGAATGGGCGCGTCCTTGAGCATGGCGCGGGCAATGGCCAGGCGCTGACGTTGGCCGCCCGAGAGCAGCACGCCGCGATCGCCGACCAGGGTGTCGAAGCCCTGCGGCAGGGCACGGATGAAATCCAGTGCATGGGCGCCCTCGGCGGCGCGCTCGATGTCCTCCCGCGAAACCTGGTCGATGCGTCCATAGGCGATGTTGTTGGCGATGCTGTCGTTGAACAACACCACATCCTGGGTAACCAGCGAAATCTGCGCGCGCAGGCTGGCCAGGCGCAGGTCGCGGATGTCGATGTCATCGATCAGAATCCGGCCGGCGCAGGGCTCATAGAAGCGCGCGAGCAGGTTCGCAAGCGTTGATTTGCCGCTGCCGGAGCGCCCGACCAGGGCCAGGCTCTCACCGGCGGCGATGGACAGGTTCAAGCCCTCGATCACCAGGCCGTTGTTTTTGTCGTAGCTGTGGCTAATATCGACATAATCGATCTGTCCCCGCGCGCGTGCCAGGGTGCGGGTGCCGCTGTCAGGCTCGGGAGCGGTGTCGAGCAGCTCGAACAGGCTCTCGGCCGCGATGATGCCGCGCTGCAGATGGGAGTTGACCGAGGTCAGGCGCTTGACCGGCGGCAGTAGCAGGCCCATGGCCACCACAAAGGACATGAAACTGCCCACGCTAATGTTTTCACGCAGGCCTTGCATAGTAGATAAATAAACCACTATCCCAATGGCCACAGCCGAAATAAGCTGCACCAGGGGCACGCTGACGGCCTCGGTGGCGACCATTTTCATCTGCAGAGCGCGGGTTTTTTCGTTCATCCGCTGGAACTGCTCGCGCTCACGGTCCTGCCCGCCAAAGGCCTTGATGACCCGGTGGGCGTCAATGGCTTCCTGTGCGACATGGGTCAGGGAGCCGACCCGCTCCTGAATGCGTTTGCTGTAGCGGCGGAACCTTTTGGTGGCGTATTTGATGGCAAAGGCCGTGGTCGGGCCAATGAACAGAAAAATGGCCGCCAGCTTGGCGTCCAGGTACAGCATGTAGGCCAGCAGCGCCAGTGCGGTGAAGCCATCGCGCACAATGGTGGTGACGGCCGAGGTGCTGGCGTTGGCGACGTTGTCGACGTTGTAGGTCAGCTTGGCGAGAATCTGGCCCGAGCCATGGGTGTCGAAATAGCGGGTTGGCGAACGCAGCAGATGGTCGAACATCTGCTGGCGCAGATCGGTCACCACGCGCCGGCCGACCCATTTCAGGCAATAGGTGTTGGTGAAGCCGGCGATACCCCGCACCACGAAAAGCCCGACCAACAAAAAGGGCATGAGTCGAACCGTGTTTGGATCGCGCTCGACAAAGCTGCCATCGAGCAGCGGCTTGATCATGGCGGCGAACAGTGGCTCGGTGGCGGCGAACACCAGCATGCCGACAATCGACAGGGTGAACATGCCCCAGTAGGGCTTGGCATAGCCAAGCAAGCGCGCATAGATGGCCCGCGCGCTGGTATTGAGCTCTGATTGAGTCATTGGGGTGGCCGAGGGGAGGAGGCGTCAGGCTCGACTGGGGCTGTCGCGGCGGGATCGGATATGGCTGGCGCTGGCGGCGTGCTCTTCTCTTGCGCCCCTGGTATGTGCGTGGCGGCAAAGGCAAGCCGGGTGAGCCCAACCTCTTGGGCCGCATCCAGCATCCGCATCACGGCCTGATGAGGGGTGTGGGCGTCGGCCTCGATCAGCAGGGTGCGATTTGCAGACTTGGCTGTGGCTTGGCGCAAGGCCTGCACCAGCAGCTCATGCGTATCCTGCTCCGGACCAGGCGCGATTGGCTGCTCGGCAACGATGTAGCGGCTGTCGCTGTCGATGACGATGACCAGTGGCTTGCTGTCGGATTGCCGAGCAGGCTGGCCTTTCGCCTCCGGCAGGGCGATGGGAATTTCCCGTTGTTGCTCGAAGGTGGTCGAAATCATGAAAAACAGCAGCAGCAGAAAAACCACATCGACCAAAGGTGTCAGGTTGAGGTCGGCTGGCCGCGGTGGATGAGGTCGCAGGTTCATGCCGGAGTGCCTTCCTCGTTCGGTTCGCGCTCGCCTTTAATGATTTCCACCAGGCGCAGGGATTGTTCTTCCATGCCAATCGCCAGGTGCGTCACCCGGCTGTTGAAATAGCGGTGGAACAGCAGCGCTGGAATGGCAACCGACAAACCGGCCGCCGTGGTCAGCAGGGCTTTGGAAATGCCACCGGCGAGGACCCTTGGATCACCCACGCCGGCTTGCATGATGACGCTAAAGACATCGATCATGCCAATGACGGTGCCAAGCAGCCCGAGCAGGGGCGCGACCGAGGCAATGGTGCCAAGCATATCGAGATAGCGCTCCATCTCCGCCACCACCTGACGGCCAGTGTCCTGGATGCTTTCCTTCATGATGTCGCGCGAATGCGCGCGGTTCACCAGACCGGCGGCAAGCATGCGCCCGAGCGCCGAACCCGAGCGTAGCTCGGCAATGCGTGCATCCGTGAGGTCACCATGTCGGTGCAGTTGCCAGATGCTCTCGACCAGATCCCCCGGCATGATCGCGCGCGATCGCAGCGCCCAAAAGCGCTCGAGCACAATGGCCAGGGTGGCGACCGAGCACAGGGAAATCGGCCACATGAGCCAGCCGGCAGCGCGGAACAAGTCGATGACGGAAGTGAAGGCAAGCATTATTTCAGTGAGCGGATTTTTGTGTCCAGGGTGCCATGGCGTGCGGCGCCAGAACGGGCTATCGCGGTGTGAGGGACTGACGCGAGTCAGTTGGGGCCTTATCTTGCGGCAGTTCTTGGCATCAGCGAAGCCAGTGGCTCGGGTGTAATGCGCACTGGCGTGCCAACGGAGACCGACTGAAACAGAAACTTGATTGCATCGGCGTGCATGCGATAGCAACCGGAGGAAGCCGCTCGACCGACAGTCCGCGGCTGGTCGGTGCCATGGATGCGAATATAGGGAAAACCAAGATTGAGCGCGTAGGCGCCGAGCGGATTGCGCGGGCCAGGTCCCATGCTGGTTGGCAATTTTGGGTTGCGCTTGCGCATGTCCGGTGGAGGTGTCCAAGTCGGGTTGGGGCGTTTCACGGTGATTTGGGTATCGCCGAAAATGTGATAGGACCAGTGGCGCCCAATCGCGACCGGCCAGACATAGATGGTGCCATCCTTGGCATGGTAGAGCAGCTTGCGGTCGGCAATGGAGATGAGGATGGAATCCGGCCCCAAGGGGGATGCCGAATAATCCAGCGTGGCACCGCCCTGTCCAAAGCGCGCGGGTGGCTTTGGTGGAGGCGGTGGTGGAGTGCTTTGTGTCTCGGTATCCGCTGGTGCGGAATCTGCATCAAGGGGTTCGCCGCTGGTAGCCTCGGCATTTTCTTCGCGATCTGCATTGTGGCGATTATCTTCAGTGCCATCTTCCACCGGATAGGCGTCTGCTTCCGCATCGGTTGGAGCTGTGCTAGACGGGACATCAGGGGCTCGATCTGTGTTGCCGGCCTTTGTTTCGCTGCGGTCCGTGTCGACAGAGTTAGGCGGCTGCTTGTCGGTCTGTGTGTGCAGTGTCGCCAGACTGCCAGAGAAGGCCACTGGGGTTGGTAGGCATTCGGCGCCGCGCTGGCGCAAACTGGCGCAGATTCTGTCGCGCTCGAGCGCGTCACCGGCAACCGCGCGCAGCGCGATGTAGTGATAAAGCTGGGTGTAGACCGGTATCACATCGCCGAGCAGATCGGGGAAACGCGCGTGGAGCAATTGCCAGCCTTGCTCGGCCATGGATCTGTCATGGTAAAGCGCGAGCTGCATGCCGGGCTGTTCAGTGGTTGGCTGGGTGCTGACCGCGGCGACGGGCGAAGCTGTGGGTGGAGAAAGGGATTGAATATCGGCCTGCTTGGCGATTGGCTTGGCGATTGGCTTGGCGGCCTGATTGGAGGTTGGCTCGGCAATTGGCTCGGCGGTCCGCTCCGCGATTGGCTTGGCATCTGGAACGGCGTTTTGCCTTTGTTCAGTGCCTGGAATGTCGGATGATTCGCTCGGGATGGTGCTGACATCCAACCGGGTCAAGAAACACTGATGACCGGCCTGACGCAGCTTCTGGCAGCCACTTTGGGCGTCGCCGCCCGCTGTCGTTGCCATTAATGAAAAGACCCAGTCGCGCTCGACCACCTGGGGCTGGAGTCCTGCGACGGCATCAGGATGGCGCCGCGCGAGCCTCTGCCAGGCGCTCCATGCCGCCGACTCCTTAGGATGGTCTGAGATATGCACGACCGAGCGGGGTTGCGCGAACGCCGAGTGACAGAAAGCCTGATAACAGAGGACAAGGCAGCTAGCTAGGATGGTTCTCAGCCAGGTGGTTCTCAGCCATGGGTCGCAATGTGGCATTCGAAGCAACATGGTGGGCTTTCTGGTTCTCTTGGGTGGAACAGAATGTGGCTCGCGGCCGGTGATAAAAGAGTTTGAAATTCCGTTCAAACCCTGAAGTCAAGCCTCGCCCCGGGGCGGCTGAAATGTTCGGCGGCTCATGGTCATTGTAGCAGCGCGCGGCCCAAATGTGACGCAGCCGACGCGCACGTTCTGGCAAATTAGCCGAGGTGCTGTCATGAAAATTGCTGTGATGAAAGGTATTTTTCCCTTGTTATTGTTTCTGGGCCTTGCCATGCCGCCCGTCTTGGCCTTGGATGATCAGGTGTTGGTGACGGGCAAACCGCGGCCGGGTGGGGTGCGCATGATTGTTCTGCATGCCACTGGTGGGCCGGACTGCATTGACTCGCGCAGTTTTCGCGGCGGCACGCTGGATGGCATCCTGGGGCATTTTCTGCGCAACCGTAGCCGCATCAGCATCCACTACGTCATTGGCCGTGATGGTCGGGTCGTGAGTATGGTGCCTGAGTCCCAGGTCGCCTGGCATGTGCGCGGGCATAATCAGGACTCCATCGGCATTGAGCTGGTCAATGACGGCGATGGTGTTGATCCTTTTCCCCCAGCGCAGATTGATCGCTTGGTGGAACTTCTGCGCGGGCTGCTTGAGCGTCATCGGTTGGACGGGGATGCGATTAAATCCCATGCCGAGCTTGATGATTCAACCATTGTTTGCAAGGGCGTCGCGATCAAGCGCAAGCAGGATCCAGGCGCGGCCTTCCCCTGGGAGCGGGTATTGGCTGAACTCCGGCGAGACTCAGGCCAAGACTCAGGCCAAGATTCAGCTTGGAACTAAAACGGAGCCCCAGCACGTCCTTGACGGACAGTCAGGCATGCTGGCGGTTGCACCAGTTTGCGCCCAAACCTTGGTCACACAGAATCGGGATTGCGGACATGAAAAAGGGGCGCTCAGCGCCCCTAAATGCGGATTAGCAGACTCCGCGCGACTCAGTCATCGTCGTTGGCAGGCCCGAGGTACTGCTCGGACTCATACCACATGACATTGATGATGCCAAAGGCGATAGCCAGCAGGACGCCGAGAATCCAGGCGAAATACCACATGCTTTGTCCTCCGGTGATGGATTGACCAATGAGCGGTTGAGCGACTTAATTGGGCGACTCAGTAGGCCAGGGTTTTCTGGGCGTCGATTTCCTCGGTGGTAATGCGTCGCCACATCTTGGCGTAAGTCCAGGTGGTATACGCGAGGATGATGGGGATGAAGATCATGGCCGCCCAGAACATCACCGTCAGCGTCAGATGACTAGAGACGGCATCCCAGGCAATCAGACTGCTGTTGGGGTTGGTGCTTGAGGGCATGATGAAGGGAAACATGGCGGAACCGGCGGTCATGATGATGCCGGTAATCCCCAGGCCGCTCAGGATCAGTCCCAGCCCCGCGCGGTCTTGCATGGACATGGAGATGGCGCCGCCCAGGCCGGCAAAGCCGAGGATGGGGAAGAGCAGTGTCAGCGGCCAGTCCTTGTAGCTGTTGAGCCAGCCCCAGCGATCAGCCACCACCTCCTTGGTGAGCGGATTGGGGATGGCGTCGGCGCCGGGCATTTCGACCACTGAGTAGCCATAGCCAGCGATTGCCAGCCAGATACCGGCCAGCGCGAAGGTGGCGATGGTCGTCAGCCCCAGTGCCTTGACGACCGCCTTGGCGCGCGAGGCGACCGGCTCCCCTGTGCGCAGCTGCAGCCAGATGGCCCCGTGCATGGTCAGCATGGCGAGGCTGACCACACCGACCAGCAGCGCGAAGGGGTTGAGCAGCCCGAAGAAGCTGCCGGTGTAGTAAGGCCGCAGCAGTTCATCGAGGTGGAAGGGCACCCCCTGTAGCAGGTTGCCAAAGGCAATGCCGAACACCAGTGCCGGCACCGCGCCGCCGATAAACAGACCCCAGTCCCAGGCGCTGCGCCACATCGGGTTTTCGATCTTGCTGCGATAGTCAAAGCCGACTGGTCGGAAAAACAAGGCGAACAAGGCAAGCAGCATGGCGAAATAAAACCCGCTGAAGGCCGCCGCATAGACTAGCGGCCAGGCGGCGAAGATCGCCCCGCCGGCCGTGATCAGCCATACCTGATTGCCGTCCCAGTGCGGCCCAACGGTATTGATGATCACCCGGCGTTCCAGGTCGTTCTTGCCCAGGAAGGGCAGCAGGGTGCCTACCCCCATGTCCATGCCGTCGGTGACGGCAAAGCCAATGAAGAGCACGCCGACCAGCACCCACCAGATGAGTTTCAGCACTTCGTAGTCGAGGATCATGGTATCAGTCTCCCGTGTTTTCCTTGCTCGGTGCGCTCGCGGGCATGGCGCCGCCGCCTGTGCCTGATCCGGTGCCTGCTCCGGTACCTGATCCGCTTCCGGTTCCAGTTCCGGCCTCGCGCTCATGGTGATAGCGCCCGCTATGGAGTGAACTCGGACCCTGACGGCTGAATTTGATCATCAGGAACATCTCGATCAGGAAGAGCGCGGTGTAGAAGATGATAAAGGCTGTCAGGCTGGTCATGACTTGATCCGCTGTCAGGCTCGAGGCCGCGATGCTGGTTGGCAGCACTTCGCCGATGGCCCAGGGCTGGCGGCCGAATTCCGCCACGAACCAGCCGGTCTCTGCCGCGATCCAGGGGACCGGAATGCTCCACAGGAAGGCACGCAGCAGCCAGCGTTTCTGTTGGATGACCCGCTTGGCGTTGTAGTAGAAACCAAGCACGATCAACAGCAGCATCCAGAAGCCGGCCATGACCATGACGCGGAAGCTCCAGAAAAGGGGCGCTACCTCGGGGATGGAATCCTTGGCGGCGAGCTTGATCTGCTCCTCGGTGGCCTCGGCGGGATTGTCGGTGTAGCGCTTAAGCAGCAGCCCGTAGCCGAGGTCATCGACATGTTCCTCGAAGACCGCGCGATTGGCCTCGGTATCCTCGCCGCCACGCAGTTTTTGCAGATAGTTGTAAGCGATCATCCCGGAGCGGATGCGGATTTCATGATCGCGCATCAAATCCTTCAGACCCACCACTTCCTTGTCGAGCGAGCGGGTGGCGATCAGCCCCAGTGCCCAGGGGATTTTAACGGCGTTGTGGGTTTCCTCGTCCTCGTTACTGGGTTCACCATAAAGGGTGAAGCCGGCGGGTGCTTTCTCGGTGTGCCACTCGGCCTCGATCGCGGCCAGCTTGACGCGCTGAACGTCGCCCACCTCGTAGCCGGATTCGTCGCCTAGCAGTATGACCGACAGGATGGAGGCCAGGCCAAAGCCCACCGCGACCGAGAAGGAGCGCTTGGCGAAGGCCAGATCGCGGCCTTTGAGCATGTACCAGGCTGAGATGCCCATCACGAACATGGAGGCGGTCACATAGCCCGCGGCCACGGTGTGCACGAATTTGACCTGTGCGACTGGGTTCATCAGGAGTTCCCAGAAGCTGGTCATTTCCATGCGCATGGTCTCGTAGCTGAACTCCGCGCCAACCGGATATTGCATCCAGCCGTTGGCGATCAAAATCCAGAGCGCGGAGAGGTTGGATCCCAGCGCGGTCAGGAAGGTGACGGTGAGATGCTGACGCTTGCTGAGTCGCTCCCAGCCGAGGAAGAACAGGCCAATGAAGGTGGATTCAAGGAAAAAGGCCATCAGGCCCTCTATGGCCAGCGGGGCGCCGAAGACATCGCCGACATAGTGGGAGTAGTAGGACCAGTTGGTGCCGAACTGAAATTCCATGGTCAGTCCGGTGGTGACCCCGAGCGCGAAGTTGATGCCGAACAACTTGCCCCAGAATTTGGTCATGTCACGGTAGATTTCGCGCCCGGTCATGACATAGACACTCTCCATGATGACCAGCATCCAGGAGAGCCCCAATGTCAGGGGCACGAAGAGGAAGTGATACATCGCGGTGGCGGCGAACTGCCATCGCGATAGCTCGATCATGGTACTGTCAAGCATCGCGCTGATTCCTCAAGATGGAAGGATTGGGTGGCTCGGGGCCCATGCGCGGGTGGCCTAACCAGACAGGCGCCGACCCCGACCGCGAATTAAAGCAGGTTAGAGTCCGAGATGATAGGTCGGATATTGCCATTGGCCCGAGTCGATGCGAAAGATCAGGGCCAGATGCCGCGTTGCCGCAGGACATGGGTCAGGCGTTCGAGGGATTCCACCAGCGCGGCGGTGCGCAGATCGTGGCGTTTTGAATCGCCTTTCATCGTATCCGTGGGTGGCGAGAACTGGCGCCAGCGAGAAGCCACCCTGTCGGTGGCATCGTTCATGCGTACCCGCAGCTTGCTGTTTATTTCTTCGAGTGGCCAGGTGTGGTGCTCGATGTTTTGCACCCACTCGTAGTAACTCACGGTGACGCCGCCGGCATTGGCCAGGATGTCCGGTAGTACCAAAATACCCTTGTCGGTCAGGATGTCATCGGCCTCCGGCGTGATGGGCCGATTGGCGCCTTCGACGATCAATCGGGCCTTGATCTGCACGGCATTGCCAGAATGAATCTGCCCGCCAAGCGCGGCCGGAATCAGCAGGTCGCACTCAAGTGCCAGTAGCTCCGCGGGGGTGATGTTGCGGCTCTCGGCAAAGCCCAGCACGCTGCCGGTTTCAGCCTTGTGGCGAGCGAGGGCGGCCAGATCCAACCCCTCGGGGTCGAGAACGGCGCCACGCGAGTCGCTGATGGCGATGATGCGCGCGCCGCGCTCGTGCAGCAGTTGTGCCGCCACCCGGCCGACCTCGCCATAGCCCTGAATGACGACCCTCGCGCCGGCCAACTCACTCAGGCCCGGCACCGCGCCAAGGGATACCAGGCGCTCGGCGCTGTAGACACAGCCACGTCCGGTGGCCTCGTCCCGTCCCTCGGAGCCGCCGAGTTCCAGCGGCTTGCCCGTGACCACCGGCAGATTGTTCTTACCGGGATGCATGGCGTCGAAGGTGTCCAGAATCCATGCCATGGTCTGTGAGCTAGTGTAGAGATCCGGCGCTGGAATGTCGGTATAAGGACCGATGTTGTCGCCAAGTTCCGAGATGAAGCGGCGGGTGATGTGGCGCAGTTCGCGCTCGCTCAAGTCTTTGGGATCGCAAGTCACACCACCCTTGGCGCCGCCGAAGGGTACGCGCACCAGGGCGCATTTCCAGGTCATGAGCGCGGCCAGGGCACCGACTTCGGACAGGGACACCCGGGGGTGGTAGCGGATGCCACCCTTGCCGGGTCCGAGCAGCCGATTGTGCAGGACTCTGTAACCGACGAAATTCGCCAGGCTGCCGTCGTCGCGCTGAATGGGCACATTGACGGTAATGGTGCGCCTTGGGTGGCGCAGCACCTGAATCATCCCGGGGTCAATGTCGCTGAAGTGGGCACAGGCGCGCGCGAATTGCACATCGATGATGCGCTCGGGATCGAGTTCGCGCGGGGCCGGGCCAGTGGTTTCAGCGGTTGGTTGTTGTGTGTCGCTCATGGAGTTTGTCCAAACGTCATCCGACCTGAGGAAATTGGGGCGGTCCGGCCGGGGCGACCCTCAGGCCGCCCCGGGTGGACTTGGAGGGCAAGCTCTCGGCCAGCCATCCCATCCCATTCCGCCCCATCCTGTTCCATCCGAACTCGCTAGCGTTTCCCAGGCGCCGGTGGTCGCACCGGATCAAGCCGCCAGATATCGCGGTTGTACTCGGCGATGGTGCGATCAGAGGAGAAATAGCCGCTGTGGGCGGTGTTAAGCATGCTCATGCGCAACCAACGCTCGCGATCCTGATACGCCTCGGCCACCTGCTCCTGGGTTTGGCGGTAGCTGTCGAAATCGGCCGCCGTCAGCCAGGGGTCGTTGGGATCGCGGATGCTGTGGATGATGGGGTCGAAAATCCCCTGCTCGAACTGACAGAAATGGCCGGATTCGAGCAAGGCCATGGTCTCGGCCAAGGCGGGGGAGCTTGCAATGATGCCATTGGGGTCATAGTGGCCGCGGGTGCGCTCGACCTCCTCGGCGGTAAGGCCGAACAGGAAGAAGTTTTCATCACCCACCTTGTCGCGAATCTCGATATTGGCGCCATCCAGGGTACCGATGGTGAGCGCGCCGTTCATCATGAACTTCATGTTTCCGGTGCCCGAGGCCTCCTTGCCGGCGGTGGAGATTTGCTCGGACAGATCGGTTCCCGGGGCCAGGACTTCCATCACCGAGACGCGATAGTCCGGAATGAAAGCAATGCGCAGTTGCTTATTGACCTTGGGATCGGCATTGACCACGGCGGCGACATTGTTGATCAGCTTAATGATGCGCTTGGCCATTTCATAGCCGGGCGCCGCCTTGCCGCCGAATAGTGTGCAACGCGGTGTGCCGAGGTCTTCACCGCGCTTGATGCGCGCGTAGAGATAAATCAAGTGCAGGACATTGAGCAGTTGGCGCTTGTACTCATGGATGCGCTTGACCTGCACGTCGAACAAAAACTCGGTCGGGAAGTCGACATCGCAGGCGGCCTTGACCATGGTCGCGACGCGCTCTTTGTTGCTTTGTTTGATCTTATCCCAGCGCTCACGCATGGCGGCATCCTCGGCCGAGGGTGCCAGGCGTTCGAGCAGGGAGAGGTCATTGACCCAGTCCTCGCCGATGGTGTCGTTGAGCAATTCGCGCAGACCGGGATTGCACATGGCCAGCCAGCGGCGCGGAGTGACGCCATTGGTCTTGTTGTTGAACTTATCCGGCCAGAGTTCATAAAAATCCCGGAACAGCCCGCGAATCAGCAGCTCCGAATGCAGCGCCGCCACGCCATTGACCGAGAAACTGCCGACTATGGCCAGGAAGGCCATGCGCACCTGTGGATCATCTCCCTCCTCGATCAGCGACATGCGCCGCTGGCGATCCATGTCGCCCGGCCAGCGCCCGGCCACCTCGGACAGAAAGCGGGCGTTTATCTCGTAGATGATTTCCAGTAGCCGAGGCAACAATTGTGCGAACAGCCGCACCGGCCAACGCTCCAGTGCCTCGGGCAGCAGGGTGTGGTTGGTGTAGGCCATGGTCTGGCTGGTGATGGCCCAGGCGTCCTTCCACTCCAGGTAATGCTCATCCATCAGCTGGCGCATCAGTTCGGGCACCGAGACTGCCGGATGGGTGTCGTTGAGCTGGAAGCAGTTCTTCTCGGCAAAGTGGGTAAAGTCCTTGCCGTGTAGACGAATCCAGTCGCGCATCACATCCTTGATGCTGGCGCTGGCGAGAAAATACTGCTGGCGCAGCCGGAGTTCCTTGCCGCACTCATTGGCATCGTTCGGGTAGAGCACCATGGTGATGTGCTCGGCGTCGTTCTTGGCCGCGACGGATTCCGGATAACTGCCGGCGTTGAATTCGCCGAGGTCGAATTCATCGGTGGCGGCGGCCGACCACAGGCGTAGCGTATTGACGGTGTCGTTCAGGTAGCCGGGGATAGGAATGTCGTAAGGCACAGCCAGCACATTGTTGGTGTCGACCCAGCGCTTGTGCGGGCGTCCGTGTTCGTCGGTATAGTCCTCGGTGCGGCCGCCGAATCTAATGCGCTGGGTGTATTCCGGGCGCTCCAGTTCCCAGGGAACGCCATCACGCAGCCAATGATCGGGTTCCTCGACCTGATGACCGTTTTCGATCAGTTGGCGGAACATGCCGTATTCGTAGCGTAGTCCGTAGCCTTTTACTGGCAGTTGCAGGGTGGCGCAACTATCGAGAAAACAGGCCGCGAGTCGACCCAGGCCGCCATTGCCGAGGCCGGCGTCCATTTCAGCGGCTTCAATTTCCTCCAGGATCAACCCCATGTCGTGCAGGTTTTTCGCGGCACCTTCGGCCAGGCCCAGATTCATCAGGGCGTTGCTCATGGCGCGGCCCATCAGGAACTCGAGCGACAGATAGTGGGTGCGCTTGCAGTTGGCGACATCCTGCGCGGCGCGGGTGCTTTTCCAGCGCTCCATCAGCCGATCACGCAAGGCGACGGCCAGAGCCTTGTAGGGGTAGTAGCTGGAGCGGCAATCGCGATCACGGCCAAAATTATGCGCGTAATAGTGCTGAAAATCTCTGGCTAGCCCGGGGCCGTCCATCGCCAGGGGCGGCAGGTCGAACAGGCTGTCGTTAGGAGAGCTCTCGCGAAGGTCTTTGAACGGAGACATGGAATAACCTTAAGAAAAAAACAGGGAATAAGACATCTCGAGCACTGGCGTCATCCTGTCAGCGCCCGTTAGGATTGCGTGCGGAGCCCCTTCGGACCCAGCCCGCGGCATGGCGGCAGTGTAGCAAAAGCGTCCGAACTTGTTGGTGATGGATCGCGCTGCTTGAGTTGCCTCGGCACCTTCAATAAGAGACAGCCGTGATGCGCCAGCGCAGCGGCGCCGGGCGCAGCAGCAGGTTGATGGGTTGTCCGTTCTGCTGTTCAAGCTTGATCAGGAAACCATGGGGAGGGGCGTAAAAGGCATGGCGAACACGTTCTAACAGCTGAGTCTGACTGCTCTCATCGCGCAGCAGTCCGGCGATCCATTCGAGCGTGACCAGGTGCTCAAGGGCTTTGGTTCCCCGCTGTTGCAGACCCTGCTCGATCCATTCGATGAAGGGATCCGAAACCTCTCCAATGCGGCTCTTGAGGTCTTTGTTGAGGCGGCGGCGAATCTGATCGCGCACCGCCGCCAGGTCGATGAAGGGGCGCAGCGCTTCCGGCGTGGCCGAACTGGCCGCGCGACTCATGCGCCACAGGGTCCAGTAGGGCGAGGCGAAGAGCAGCGCCGCGATCAGCGCCAGGCTCAGGAGAGCGCGCCAGGTCCATTTCGGCAGGCGCAGAGGTCGGTCGCGCAGTTCGTGGAATTCGCTCATCCACCACTGCCAGCGATGCTGGGGCGGTACCTGGGTCATGCGGCCGCCTCGGCCTTTTCCAGAGCTTCGCTGGCCAGGAGCCAGTCCTGTTCAACACAGGCTAGATCGGTGTCCACTTTCTGCTTTTCGGAAATCAGCGACAAGAGTCGGGCTTTGGCGTCTTCCTGGTACAGGGCGCTGTCGCCGAGCGCGCTTTCCAGCTCGCCCTGGCGTGTGCCGAGATGATCCAGACGCTGCTCAAGCTTACTCAGGCGCCGGCGCAGCGGCAGAGTGCGGGCACGGGCCTCGGCCTCGCGCCGGCGCTGATCCTTGCGGGCATCGCGTTCGCCAGCATTTGGACTGGCATTGGCGCCAGCCTGGGAGTCAGTGCCGATGTTGGCAGCGGCCGCTCCATTGAATTTGGTTGCGGCTGGTGTTTGGTTGCGTGCGGCGAGCCAAGCGGGGTAGTCGTCGAGGTCGCCGTCAAAATGAGTCACCTGGCCCTGGTCGACCAACCATAGCTCGTCGCAACTCAGGCGCAACAGATGACGGTCGTGCGAGACCAGCACCAGAGCCCCGGCAAAGGCCTGGAGCGCGCGGCTGATGGCCAAGCGCATGTCGATGTCGAGATGATTGGTCGGCTCGTCAAGCAACAGCAGATTGGGACGCTGATAGACCAGCAATGCCAGGGCCAGGCGTGCTTTCTCGCCGCCCGAGAAGGGAGCAATGGGGTCGGTGACGCGCTCGCCACCAAAGCCAAAACCACCGAGATAGTCGCGCAACCCCTGTTCCGGACGCTCCGGGTCGAGGCAGCGCAGATGCCCGAGGGCCGAATCATCGGGATTGAGCTGGTCGAGTTGATGCTGGGCGAAATAGCCGATCTTCAGCCCCTCGGACGCAAGGCGCTCGCCGCTCGCCGGCGCCAGATGGCCAGCGAGAAGTTTGATCAGGCTGGACTTGCCAGCACCATTGGGGCCAAGCAGGCCGATGCGGGCGCCGGGTGCGAGGCTGAGATCAAGCTCCCGCAACACCGGGGTTTCGCCATAGCTCACCCCAGCGCCCTCGAGCCTGAGCAGCGGATTGGCCGCGCGCGCCGGTGCAAAAAAAGCAAAGGAGAAGGGCGAGTCGATATGCGCCGGGGCGATCAACTCCATGCGCTCTAGCGCCTTGAGTCGGCTCTGGGCCTGGCGCGCTTTGGTCGCTTTGGCGCGAAAGCGGTCAACAAAGCTGCGCGCATGGGCGATTTCGCGCTGCTGTTTTGCGTGTGCCGCCTGCTGCTGCGCCAGTCGCTCGCCGCGCTGGCGTTCGTAGGCGGAATATCCGCCGTTGAGCAGTCCCAGTCGGCCTTGCTCGAAGTAGCAGATATGGGTGGCAATGGCGTCGAGAAAATCGCGATCATGTGAAATCAGCAGCAGGGTGCCGGGGTAGTCTTTCAGCCAGCTCTCGAGCCAGATCACGGCGTCAAGATCGAGATGGTTGGTGGGTTCGTCGAGCAGCAGCAGGTCGGAACGGCACATCAGTGCCTGGGCTAGGGCCAGGCGCATACGCCAGCCGCCCGAGAAGCTGTCGATCGGGCGCTGTTCGCTGCCCGGTGCGAAGCCCAGTCCCTGCATTAATCGCGCGGCGCGGCTTTCGGCGCGGTAGCCGTCAATGGCCTCAAAGGCATCGTGCAATTTGGCCAGGTGCAGGCCCTGGTCCGCCGCGCCGGCTGCCGCCTCCATCTCATTGTTCAGGCGGCGCCAGGGTGCATCGCCGTCGAGCACAAAGTCCAGGGCGCTTTGCTGGCCTGACGGGGTTTGCTGCGCGACCGCCGCCAGTTGCCAGGTCGGCGGTAGGCTGAGTTCGCCATGGTCGGGTGTCAACTCGCCGCGCAGCAAGGCAAAGAGGCTGGATTTGCCGCAGCCGTTGGGGCCCACCACGCCAAGGCGCTGGCCGGGGTGAATGCGCAGATCGGCCTGCTCGAACAGCAGAATGTGGCCGCGTCTGAGACTGAGCGCGCGCAGTTCGATCATGCCCGCGATGGCCTTTGGGGTTTCGGATTTGATGACGCGCTTGCTGGCCCAGTTGCTGGCCCAGTTGATGGTTGGCTCCATCTCTGGCCCGATGTTGCGCCGGGCGCGTCGCCGCGATCCAGGCGGCGGTAGCCGATGGCTTCGCTCAGATGCGCTGGTGTGATGGCCGGACTCTGATCGAGATCGGCGATGGTGAGCGCGAGCTTCAGGATTCGATGATAGGCGCGTGCCGAGAGTGCCAGGCGCTGTATGGCGGTGCCAATCAGGGCGCGGCTGGTATCGTCGAGCTGGCAATGTTGCTCGATGCCGGCGGGTTGCAATTGGCTGTTGGGAGCGCCGCTGCGCGCCTCGGCCCGGGCGCGTGCGGCGCACACCCGCTCGCGCACCGCGGCACTGGATTCACCGGGAAGGCGCGGGCCAGCAAGCTCGGCCGTGCTTAGCCTGGGAACTTCGAGCTGCATATCGATGCGATCAAGCAGGGGACCTGAAATACGGGCACGATAGCGCCCGACCTGCTCGGCGGTGCAGCGACAGCGCCCGCTCGGGTCGCCAAGATAGCCGCAGGGACAGGGATTCATGGCGGCCAGGAGCTGAAAGCGTGCGGGGAACTCGGCCTGGCGTGCGGCGCGCGAGATATGAATACGCCCGGATTCAAGCGGCTCGCGCAGCACCTCCAACACCCGGCGGTCGAACTCGGGCAGTTCATCCAGAAAGAGCACCCCGTGGTGGGCGAGCGAGATCTCGCCTGGGCGCGGATGACTGCCGCCGCCGACCAGGGCCGGCCCGGACGCGGTGTGATGGGGTGCGCGAAAGGGCCGTTCGCGCCAGCGGCTGCGATCAGGCTGCTGGCGTCCCACCACTGAACGCACGGCCGCCGCTTCCAGGGCTTCTTCTTCGCTCAGGGGCGGCAGAATCCCGGGCAGGCGGCTCGCGAGCATGGATTTGCCGGTCCCGGGCGGGCCGACGAACAGCAGGCTATGAGCGCCTGCGGCGGCAATTTCCAGCGCGCGCTTGGCCTGGGGCTGGCCGCGGACTTCGTCCAGGTCGGGCAGCGGGGCGCCGGTCGGTTTGGAAGCGGGTTGCGGTTGGTGAGGCGACAGCGCCTCGATCTGGTTCAGGTGCTGACAGACATCAAGCAGATGGCGCGCGGGCAGGATGCGCAAATCGCGCACCAGGCTAGCTTCATCGGCGTTTTCAACCGGCAGCACCAGTGCGCGCCCGGCCGCGCGCGCGGCCAGTGCCGAGGGCAATACGCCTGAAACTGGCCGCAGAGTGCCAGAGAGGGCCAACTCGCCCAAGAACTCATGCTCGGCGATGGCCTCGGGTTGCAATTGCCCAGATGCGCCAAGAATGCCAAGTGCAATGGGTAGATCGAAGCGACCGCCATCCTTGGGCAAATCAGCCGGCGCCAGATTGATGGTCACGCGACCGTCCGGAAACTTGAAGCTGCCGCTGCGCAGCGCTCCTCGCACCCGGTCCTTGCTCTCGCGCACCGCCATTTCCGGTAATCCAACGATGGACAGACCGGGCAGACCGCCGGCGGTCTGTACCTCGACGATCACCTCGAGTGCCTGTATGCCATAGGGCGCGCGGCTATAAAGAATACTGAGACCCACAGGCCACTCGCTCGCCACTCATTGGTGGTGTTTTGGCCATCTGGCGAGAATGTTGCCGCACATCATGCTCGAGTGGCTCAGGTCTTGGCAGCGCGAGCCGCTTCCTCGAGCTCGGCCACGCGTGCTTCGAGTGTTTCCAGTTTGGCGCGGGAGCGTGCCAGCACCGCGGCCTGGATATCGAACTCCTCACGGGTGACAAGGTCAAGCCGGCTCAAGCCCGCTTCGAGCGTGGCGCGCATGCTGCGCTGTAGGTCTTCCTGCAACACCTGCACTCCCTTGGGCATCGCGGCGCTGAGACGGCGGGCGAGGTCGTCGAGTTGTTTTGGATCCATCATATCGAGGCTACCTGTTCTTGGCATAAGGAAATACCGGTCATTATAAGCCTGATCAGGTGTCGCGTCGCCGGAGGATTCATGCACCGTATCGGTGCGTCGATGCCCTGCTTGCACCCATCACTCGCCCAATGATAGTGCGTCAGGACGGTGCGTTTTTACAACAAATGCCTGAAAACCGTTGTCTTTTCGTAACATTTCAGGTTGGCATGCGTTATGCTTATCCAGTGATCGAGGTTCAACTGCTCCCGTTTTGCGGAGCTCAAAGCGGAGCCTGGTGCCCATTTTCTTAACTCGCAAACGAATGTAAGGATGAAAAGCGCATGAAAATCGACGCTATGAAAGACACTCAATCGACCAAGCCGTCGCCGCGTCAACTCAGCAGTCTTGCAGCCGCGGTCGCGCTGTCACTGGCCGGGACCAGTGTTGCCTTCGCGGCAGGGCCTTGGTCTCTCAGTGCCAATATCGGTGCTGTTTCCAACTACATGTGGCGTGGTGTCACGCAGACAGGTGATGGCGCGGCTGTGCAGGGTGGGGTTGATGCTGCCCATGAGAGTGGTTTCTCGGCAGGCACTTGGGCGTCCAACATCGACTGGGACGATGGCAGCCAAAGCGTGACGGGTTTTGTACAAATCAACCCAAATACCGGGGCGCCAATCAATACCCCGAATGGCTGGCTGGTCCAGGGCACCACATCCGGCTCCAATGCCGATTCGCCGACTTATGAGCTTGACTTTTATGCCGGGTTTGACTTTGCCTTGCCCGATGAGAACGCCAGCCTGGGCATCAATACCATTTACTACGCTTATCCCGACAGCAAAGATGAGGTTGATTTCTGGGAAATTGGTATTTCCGGCGGCTATGATTTCGGCGCGGCAGCCGTGTCTGCCGGTATTCAATATACCGCCTGGGGTGGCAAGGCAAATAAAGACGCACTTTACTATGATGGCGACTTTTACTACAACGCCGCCTTGGATATCCCTCTTCCCCAAGAGTTCAGTTTCGGAGTTTTCGGTGGCTACTACGACTTTAAGCATGACGAAGAGGTCTACCGGGAAGCCGGTCGCCTCAGGACGGCGAGTTACGACTATTGGCACTGGGGTGCGTCCATAAGCAAAGAGGCCGGTGACTTTGGCACCTTCAGCTTGACCTATGAGCAAGTCGACGGTGAATCCACGAATGCCGGAGATTTGTGGGACCAAGATGCGAAGGTCTGGGTGGGCTGGAACAAGGAGTTCTAAGCTGCCCGAGTAGTCTGATCTTCTCAAGAGGCTAATTGCGCGGGGTGGCCGCCCCTGGTGGTCACCCTAAAACAACACACTAAGGAGCTTATGCAATGAAGCTGGTTACAGCAGTCATCAAACCATTTAAGCTCGATGACGTGAGGGAGGCGCTGGCCGACATCGGCGTGTCTGGCATCACCGTCATTGAGGTTAAGGGGTTCGGTCGGCAGAAAGGCCATACCGAACTTTATCGCGGCGCTGAATATGTCGTCGATTTTCTACCCAAAATCAAGGTAGAAATCGCTGTCGACGACGCACTGGTCGAGCAGGTGATCGAGGCGGTCACCAACGCGGCCCGCACCGGCAAGATTGGAGACGGCAAGATTTTCGTCTTTGAAGTTGATCAGGTCATCCGCATCCGTACCGGCGAGACCGGTCCAGACGCGCTTTAAGCGAACTTCACGGGAGGAACCAAAAGTGGAACAACCGACTGTACAGCTCGCCTATGCGCTGGATACCTTTTATTTTCTCATCTCGGGCGCGCTGGTCATGTGGATGGCCGCGGGCTTTGCCATGCTCGAGGCCGGTCTGGTTCGCGCCAAGAATACGGCCGAAATTCTGACCAAGAACGTCGCGCTCTTCTCCATTGCCTGCATCATGTACATGCTGATGGGTTATGGAATCATGTACCCGGGTGATGATTTCGCCGGAGGCTGGCTGCCGCATTTCGATTTCAGCTTCATGTTTGGTGGCGATCATGAAGTGGCCGAGGTGCTGGCGAGCGATGGCGAGACTTATTACTCCTTGATGGCGGACTTCTTTTTCCAGGTGGTCTTCGTTGCCACGGCAATGTCGATTGTTTCAGGAGCCGTGGCCGAGCGCATGAAGCTTTGGGCCTTCCTGGCCTTCGCGGTGATCATGACCGGCTTCATCTACCCGGTGCAAGGTTATTGGAAGTGGGGCGGTGGCTGGCTCGACGCGATCGGCTTCAATGACTTTGCAGGCTCTGGCCTCGTCCATCTGTGCGGTGCTTCCGCGGCTCTGGCCGGTGTTCTGCTGCTCGGCGCACGTAAAGGGAAATATGGCAAGGACGGCAGCATCAACGCAATCCCCGGCTCCAACCTGCCGTTGGCGACCCTGGGTACCTTTATCCTGTGGCTGGGTTGGTTTGGCTTCAACGGGGGCTCGGAGCTAAAAATCTCCGACATCGGCGAGGCCAACGCGGTGGCGGCTGTCTTTGTCAATACCAACATGGCAGCTGCTGGCGGGCTGGTGCTGGCTTTGATCACGGCGCGGATTATGTTTGGCAAGGCCGATCTTACCATGGCGCTCAACGGTGCCTTGGCTGGCCTGGTGGCCATCACAGCCGAACCCCTAACGCCAATTCCCATCGCCGCGACCCTAATTGGCGGTGTTGGTGGCGTGATCGTCGTCTATGCCATCGTCACCATGGACAAGCTGCGTGTCGATGATCCAGTCGGCGCCATCTCCGTCCATGGCGTGGTCGGTATGTGGGGCCTGATCGCCGTGCCTCTGACCAATAGCGAGGCGTCCTTTGTCGCGCAGTTTATTGGACTCTTTAGCATCCTGGCTTGGGTGTTCGCCAGCTCATTGCTGGTGTGGTTCCTGATCAAGCTGGCCATGGGGCTGCGCGTCAGCGAGGAAGAAGAGTACGAAGGTGTCGATATTGGCGAATGTGGGCTTGAGGCCTATCCGGAGTTTGTCAAGGCTGGGAAGTGATGCTGCGCTAAGACCGCATCATGCTGGCAGCGGGGCCTTCGGGCCCCGTTTTTTGTGCTCAGGTTTAACTCAAACACAAAAGAATGAACTTCAAGCATAAAGTACGGCACCGGGGTCACGGCTGTAGCTTGTTTTCCTCTGGCGCCGGGGCACCAAACTCACGATTTGCCTTGTGCTCAAATGCGCGAATCACCGGGGTCAGGGTGAGTCCCTGAACCATAATGGAGAACACCACGATCATGTAAGTGACGGTGAGGATGAGGTCACGGATGCCGCCAGGTGGCAAGGAGAGCGCCAGGGCGACAGAGATGCCGCCTCGAATGCCGCCCCAGGTCAGTATCGCGATAGTACCAGGGGAGAGATTTCGAAATCCGCGATAAAGCCCAAGTGGTACACCAATGCTCAGCGCGCGAGCCATCAACACCAATGGGATAATCAGTGCGCCGGCGAGCAAATAGTTCTCCCCAAGCGTCAAGGCAAGGACTTCAAGCCCAATCAGCACGAAAAGCACAGCGTTAAGGGATTCATCCACCAGTTCCCAGAATGAATCCAGGTGCTCGCGCGTTTTCATCGACATGGCGCCATGGCGTCCCTGATTACCAATCATCAAGCCGGCAACGACCACGGCAATGGGGGCCGATAGATGAACATGCTCGGCCAGTGCATAGCCACCACTAGCGACGGCAAGCGTCAGCAAGACTTCCACCTGATAGTTGTCAATACGCTTTAGCATTTCGAGAGCAATCTGTCCAACCATCAGTCCGAAGAGCGCCCCACCAATCGCCTCTTGCGCAAACAACACCAGCACATGGTCCAAGTGAATCTGCTGCCCTCCAATGGCAATATCAAAGAGCACCATGAAGAGCACCACTGCTACACCATCATTGAACAGTGACTCACCGGTGATTTTGGTCTCAAGGCTTTTCGGTGCACCAGCGCTTTTCAGCACCCCCAGGACAGCGATCGGGTCAGTTGGCGATATCAGCGCCCCGAACAGCAAGCAATAGAGCAGGGGAATGTCGAACCCCAGCAAAAGAAAGACCAGATAAGAGGAAAGGCCAACAATGATCGTGACCAGGACAACGCCCAGTGTTGAGAGAGCGGCGATGGTATTGCGGTGTTGTGCCAGGTCATGAATATTGACATGTAGAGCACCGGCGAATAGCAGAAAACTCAGCATGCCATGCAAAACCGTGGCATTAAAATCAACGCCTGAAAGCAACACTCGTGCGTCAAGTGCGATATGCTCATTGAGCGGAAATGGCAACAGCAGCGCCAGCGAGAGCGCTAACGCCATCATCATCAGACCGATCGCTGTCGGTAGCTTTAGAAAGCGGGCGTTGATCCAACTGAAGACCGCCGACAAGGAGATCAATACCGCGATGATGTCAAACAGACTCATATTTTCAGCTCCTGGCAAAGCCTCGGGTTTGGTTCGGATGTCATCATTTCGTTGCGGCTGGCCATGAAACCAGGCTCGAGATCTAATCGATGGTCACTAGAGTTCGAGGCACACTAGAGTCAAGCAAAGGTCTGGCGTTAGTGATCAACGGAAGTATCCCTCGCGCTATCGCGCATATAGCGAAGGACAGCTTGACCGAGAGCACGCATGAAAGGATAGGCAATGGTCTCGTACTCATACTGGCCATCGTTCATGATCTGATTTTTATTCGTATAGATGCTCGCCGATAGAAAAAAATCGACACCCTGTGACATATCACGGATGTAGGCAACATCGGACACAAAGCCATAGGACAGACCTACTTTATTCATAATCTGGAGATCATGCGGCATTCGCTCCAGTCCTCCAACCAGAAGGTACTTGCGAAAGCTGTCCGGTTGGCTGCCTCCGGCATCTCTCGGTCGCATTGCCATGGTTTTTAGCAAGAAAGCGCGATCCTTCTCACTGATCGAAAAGCGATGTTGTTCCGCGGCAACCCATGGCTCGACCAGGGCGATCAACATCTGATGGAGATCGCCAAGCGGAAGATAATTCTTGTCCGAAAAATCCATGGGTTCATTCAAGGTTCCCAGTGCCGTGCGGGTTTTTCGTCCGACGCGCATGTCCCCTCGCGGTGGCGTCGCCACGTGTCTAGCTGTCCGCGATGCTTGTTGGTGGCGGATATTGCCAGCCTGATCAAAAAAGGTGACGGCGCCAGTTGTGTCGCCGAGGTCGCCACCGCAGCCGGGTTTAAAGCGGCGGTGAATCCTGCCCTGATAACCAAGCGTGCGCAGGCGGTTATTGATTCTGTCTTGTCCCAAGAATTCAAACAGCCGATTATAAGCGTCGTTATTGCTGTAGATGAAGATCTGTTCAATGCACTCCTGGACGCTATTGCAGCTATCGGCCGGGTACTGACTGCATTGATTTGCCGGAACAATTTTAAACTGATTTTCTTTGCTTAAACCCAGCTCCTTGAGTCGCTCGAGTGCGAAGAGCGCGATGGGCAACTTCACCAGGCTGGCTGGATAATAGTAGTGCTCGTCCTGGTGAAAGCTTGAATTGATCAAGCGCGGGCGATTCGAGGGCTTGCGCTCGATCTGGGTAAAGATTATTTGTATTCGATATCTCTCGGAATTTTCAATGTAATCGCGTAGCAGGGGATCAGTTTGCAGGATTTGCATTAGCACCTCGGATTCCTTGGAAGGAAAAGATGCCTGCCTGAGCGTCATTCTTGGGTCGGTATGGGAACCCGAGTTTCTACTGGCACTGTGGTCGGATTTCGCGGATGACATGGAGCAGCCCTGAAGTAGCGGAAATCCGTAGATCACCAAGGCAATCAAAGCGAGCAGTGGCAGGTAGGCTTTTGGGCAGGGTGCAAACATGATGATGTGTTGGTGCTCGCAAGCCTTCTGTGACATTGTGAATAAAAGGTGGCTCAATACTCAATCGTGAGTGACACTGGTACGCCGTGAAAGCTAGTCAGTCAGCGCGGCTGCGACCCTTCGCGTCATGCGTGAATTCAGGTGACTATTCCAGGCATACAACAAAAGTCCGCTGAGGACGGTTGCCAGTCCGACAATGGATTCAATAGGTTTCTCCCACAACAGGAACACCAACATCCAGCCCGTGATGATGAGAAAGATCAGGGGTGTCCAGGGATAGCCCCAGGTTAGGTAATGCTGTGGTCGTTGCTGATCGCGCGCCCGCACGATGAATAGCCCAATGACGGTTAGAAAAACGGACAAGGACAGGGTAAAACCGATGTAAATGAGAATTGCCTCGAAGGAAGAGGATAGGATCAGGTAACAGACGACCACAAACTGGAACAATAGAGCAAGGTAAGGAACACCATTACGATTAGCGCGTTGAAAAGCGGCGAAGATGGCATAGTCTTCGCCCATGGTTTGCAAGACCCGAGGTCCGGCCCAGGTCATGGCGCTGATGGTCGAAATGAGTCCAAAAGCGATCAGCAAGCTCATCGCGACTCCGGCTGTCTCGCCAAAGATATGGCGCGCGGCGATATAGCCAACTTCTGTTTGTCCGGCCATTTCCGAGATTGGGGCGCTGTAGAGAAAGACCGCGTTCAATAGCGTATAGAGCAGCATGACCGCGCTGGTGCCGCCAATCAATGCAATGGGTAAATTGCGTCTTGGCTCGTGAATTTCAGAGGCAATATAGATGGCCGCATTCCAGCCAGAGTAAGCATACATGACATAGACCAGGGACACGGCGAACTCACTGGACAGGATTTCGGGAACTACTGCTGGTGAATAAGCAAAGGAGATGGGTTGTGGTGTTGCCAAGGCAAAGCCAAACAAGATGAACAACAGCACCAAGATCACCTTTAGCGTGGTGACCAGGATCTGAAACAGGCCAATGGTACGAAGTGGGAAAAGATGAATGAATGTGACCGCCATGACCGCGATCACCGCGATACTCGTCATCCATGGGCCATGGGTATTTAGCCCCAAAACTGACGTCAAATAGCTCGACATTGCGATTGCGGCCGCCGCGACCGGCGCCGCGAAACCGACAGCGATTGAGATAAAACCAGCTAGAAAACCGATCACGGGATGATAGATCCGCGACAGCATGTGATATTCACCACCGGAGCGGGGCATTCGCGCGCCGAGTTCAGCGTATACCAGGGCGCCGCATAGCGCGACCAGACCGCCAATGATCCAGAGTGCCAGCACGGCAAGGGGTGACTGAATGTCAATGACCTGATAACCGAGGCTGGTAAAGACTCCGGTGCCAATCATATTGGCTACGACGACCGCGGCGGCCGCGGAGACTCCAATGGCGGGTTTCGAAGGCATGTCAAGTGATGGGGCTGGCGAATGGAGAGAACGTGGAGGTTAGCACAGGGAGGCGCGATGCGTTGCCTTTAAGGGCGGGAGAGGGATCCTGCGTTCTCCTTGGACGCGGGTTTGGCCAAGGGCTGGCGGCGGCGGGCAATAAGATGATTCTGCGCGGATGTCCACCAGTGGTATCCCATGCTGAAGGGTAAATTGTCGATGGAATGGGCTTTTGTCATGTAAGCTTGATTCAGATCCGGCTGAAAGACACCGCTGAAGTCACGAATTGGCGTGGTATAACGGCCGAACAAGAGAATATCCCAGTCGGCCTGGTCGAAGTCACGATAGGGTATTCCGGTATCATCTTGAAAAACCGAGTCACTGACCGCGAGCGTTAGCCTCCGGACGCGGCTGAAAGTGGCATAATGCAGTAGATAGGATGCGGATTTAATGAAGGTATTGGTTGGACCCAGGCCCGTGACATAGGTCTCCAGTGCCCTACAATCCTTAAGACCGGCGTCAGATACGTCGAGCCGCAGATAGGTTACCTGTTTTTCCGGGCTGTTGTCGTTGGCCCGAAATCGAACGCGCACCCCTGGGATGTTCGCACAGTCCGCTGGCCTTGGGTCGCGCGATTCGTCAGGCGACGCATCGGCATCGTCGGTTACAAGGCCCCGCGATAAATGCTCGGATGTGTTGGTGTCAAAACGGCCATCGGGCAATAGCCACCCGTGCTCTATCGCTAGCACCTCATAGCCGCCGCGGGCGATAAAGACCAACAGAAGCGGCAACACTCCATCAAGCTCGCGCCGGTTCAGGTCGCTCGACATGCGACCGGTAATAAAATAGCCTCGCTGATAGATATCACGCAGCGCCCATTGCACGGCGTCGAGGAGTTGATGTCGCTCCTCGGGCGTTGCATCCGGGTGAAGCTCAAGCGAGCCGGGTGGCTCAAGCCCAAACAAGAGGTAATCCTGGCTGTGCGGATAAAGCATCAGCGCATGAATCATGTCCGGACCTCCAAATGGATAATAGACCGGCAAGTCAGGAAGAATCTCCGACGCCAAGACCTGCGCCTGCCAATCGCGCATGGGCTGAAAGCGGTCCTGTTCAAGCGCCTGCCAAGCCGTATTAAAGGACTCTTGGTAACTTTGCCACTCATCATCGACGAGTGATTGATAAGTCGAATGTTCGGGTAACGGCAGTCCTGCCAGGTAGCGGGCGGCATCACCGGGCTGCGCGGCGGCTGGCATGCAGGCAAGGGCGGTAATGAGAATCCACCCAATACACAGCATCCATGAACTTGAGGCCGGGAATCCCTGGTTTTTCATTGGCTAACCTGAACTACAAAATAGAAACAATCACAATTTTTCATTATGTTTAAGGAATCCTATCGTTAACAAGTCTGATTCGATCCTCGAAGCTCGCGATCAGCCACCACCCGGGCGCGTGCCTGATCCGCCGCCAGCGCGAGGTGAGGGCGCACAGCAAGGTGTCGAGGAATACCAGCTCTGGCACTTTGGGGCGATTGAATCAAGCATCCTCAACTCATCCGCGTGAGCGGGATAACCCCTGCCTCCTCGCGGCTCGCTTGCCATAGCGCTTCGGCAGCAGCTTCCAGTTCGTCGCTGGCCGCGCGCGCGGAATCCAAGTCGTCGCGCATGCAGGCCTGCTCGATAGTGTCGGCAATGTCGCGGAGGCGCGTGGCGCTGATATTGGCGGCCGCACCGCGCAGACTATGGGCATGGCGAAGCAAGATTCCGCCATCCTCGGCATGCAGGGCGTGGCGGATGCGCGCGATTTGAGGGGGTAACCCAGCCAGGAATTGGGTCAACAGATCGCGTGCGAAGTCGCGGTCGCCCCCGAGACGCGCGAGCAGTTCGCTCCAGTCGAGCGCTGGGGTGGTCATCGGGTCGATTACTGGATCAATCAGTGAATCGATAGCGGGTGCCTTTGGAGCCTCGGCGGCTGGCGTTTGCGGCGCGAGCAATTCCGCGACCGGTAACCAGTGTGCCAGGGCCTTGGTGAGTGCCGGGACATTGAGCGGTTTGGTCAGATAGTCATCCATGCCAGCGCTCAGGCAGTGCTCGCGGTCGCCCTGCATGGCATGCGCGGTCATGGCGACAATGGGTACGCCGGGGTTCAGGACACCGGTGCGCGGATCGCGAATGCGGCGGGTGGCGTCCAGGCCATCGAGTTCAGGCATCTGCACATCCATCAGCACCAGGTCGTAAGGGATCTGGCGCAGGGATTCGATCACTTCCAGGCCATTGGCCACGGCATCGGCGCGCACGCCCATGCGGCGGAGCTGACCGAGCGCGACCTGCTGGTTGATCTGGTTGTCCTCGGCCAACAGCACCCGGCCACGGTGGCTTTGCTCACCGCCTCGGTTGCTGTTTAGGCCACCGCTTAGGCCGCCGGAGATCGCGCTTTGCTCCAGGCGCCGCGGTGCGCGCTCCGCCGCTGGAGACTCGGGTTGGGCGGGCGCGGCGGGACGGAATAACTCGCCAAGCAGGCGGCGCAAATCCTGATGGCGAATGGGTTTGGGCAGGCAGGCGTCAAAGCCCATGTCCAGGTAATCCGCCGTCTTGCCAGCGAGTGTCAGGGAAGGCAGCAGGACCAGTCGCAGCTCGGCCAGACGCGGGTCCGAGCGCAGCGCGCGACCAAGGTTGATCCCATCCATGCCGGGCAGTTGCAGATCAAGCAAGGCGGCGGTAAAGGGTTCGCCGGCATCCAAGGCCTGGTAGATCAGACGCAGCGCGCCGGGGCCATCGGTTGCCTCGCTCGGGCGCAGGCCCCAAGCCTCCAGCCGTCGGCCCAGAATCTCGCGATTGTTCGCATGGTCATCGACAATGAGAACCCGCTGCCGGGCAAGCTCTGGCGGTGGTTCGTTGCGGGCCTGGGATTGCAGTTCAAAGCGCGCGGTGAACCAAAAGGTTGAACCCTGACCCGCGATGCTGTCCACGCCAATGGCACCACCCATGAGTTCGCACAGTTGCCGGGAAATGGCTAATCCCAGGCCAGTGCCGCCGTACTCGCGGCTGTTGGATGTGTCCACCTGAGAGAATTTTTGAAAGAGTCGCTCACGTTTGTCTGGCGGAATCCCAATGCCGGTATCAGTGACGCGAAACCGCAGCAAAACCGCGCCATTGGCGGCCGCCGGCGGCTCGCCGATAGATACCTGCACACTCACCAGACCCTGGCTGGTGAACTTGAGCGCGTTGCCAGCGAGATTGAGCAGAATCTGGCGCAGCCGCCCGGGGTCCCCGCGCAGCCGGGTGGGTACCTCGGGATCGGCGGCGCAGAGAAATTCCAGCCCCTGATCCTGCGCCCGATAGGCCAGAGTGGTGGTGAAGTCATCGAGCAGTTCCTCGAGATCAAAGTCCAGTGTCTCAAGTTCCAATTTGCCGGCTTCGATCTTGGAGAAATCCAGAATGTCGTTGATCAAGCTGAGCAGGGACTCGGCACTGATGCGCACGCTCTCGGCGTAGTGGCGCTGATCAGCGTTCAGTTCGGTGTCGAGCAATAGCCCGGTCATGCCGATCACGCCATTCATCGGGGTTCGGATTTCGTGGCTCATGTTGGCGAGGAAGTCGCTCTTGGCGCGATTGGCCGCCTCGGCCTCGGCCTTGGCGAGTTGCAGCGAGTCGTTAGTCACGCGCAGCGCCTGTTCGACAATCTTATAGTCCGTGATATCGCCAATATGCCCATGCCACAGGGTGCTGCCATCCTTGAGGCGCTGCGGATTGGCCTGGCCGCGCAGCCAACGTTCCCCCCGGCCTGGCAGGCGCACCCGGTATTCGCATTCCCAGCGGCTGAGTTGCTCGGCCGAGCTATGAATCGACGCCATGACCCGATCAACATCCTCGGGATGCAAGCGGGCGATGGCCGCACCGGCATCCTCGCGCACTTCCTCGGGGGTGACCTCGTAGATATCGCGGATATGCTCGGAGGCAAAGGGAAAAGCGCTGCGACCGTCGGGATAGAGGCGATACTGATAGAGAACGCCCGGCACCAGACGGGAAAGATTGCCGAGTAGGTGATCGTGTTCGTGGGGAGGGTTGGCCAGCTTGGGAGAAGCGGCAACGGGCGTGGTCGTCATTGAGATGCTCCTCCGGCAGTCGCGTGGCGCAGCGGCACAATCGCACCGGCGATGAAACGCGCCATGTTCACATCCTCTGGACCAAGGGCGTCATGGCTTTTGGCGCTGAAGGCGGGGTCATAGTCACGCACCAAACCGGCATAAGCCGGCAGCTGCTCGAGCGCCCCGCGCACTATTTTCCGATCGGTGCTCCCCGCCTGGGTGATGGCAAGGGCGAGAAGATGGACAAGATCGTAGGCATGGGCGAAGCCGGTGGGGGTCTTCACTGGGTCATTTGGGTCATTTGGGTCATTGGCCAGCGTTTGCCCGACCAGGGGCGGAAATTGCTCGCGGTAGCGGCGCAGCACCCGTTCGGCGCGCGGCGGGCGCGGCGGGTCGAGAAAGGAGAAGGTCTGGGGAAACACCAGATCCACCGCGTCCAGGCGCGCGCCCAGAGGCGCGGCAAAATCACCACCGGCGATGCCCCAATGGGAAATGACCGGCAGCCGCGCGGACGCGGGCCGCGCCAGCAGCGCGTCAATCAGATGCACGCCATCAGGCGCGTTGCCGACAAAGATCAGGCTGTCGGCCTCGGCGGCGGTCAGACGTTCCAGGGCCGGAGCAAAGTCCCGCTCACCCCAGTTGAACCATTCCACCCGCGCCGGACGCAGTTCCCGGGCATCGAGCGCGGCAAGAAGGGCGCGCTCGTTGGAGCGGCCCCAGCCGGTTTGTTCCAGCAGCAGGCCGGGTCGGACCAGACCGCGCTCCAGCGCATGCTCCACCAATAGTTCGCCGACAAAGGCGTCGTTGAGTGACAGACGAAAGACATAATTGGGCTGGTGTCCATGGGTCATCAGCCCGGAACCGGCTGCCCAGGGCACCAGATAGGGGATGCCCCGGTCATGAATGCTGTCAAGCTCGGCGAGAATCACGGGGGTGTGCTTGCCGCCGAGGATGGCGATCACCGCGGGATCGGCCGCCAGTTGCTCGACATTATGGCGGCCGCGCGCTGGGTTGCGCCGGTGGTCGCGTTCCACCAGTTGGAGTTCGCGCCCGAGCACCCCGCCCGCGGCATTGATTTCAGCCATGGCCACCAAGGCGCCGCGCCGGATGGCCTCGCCGGATTGGCGGTCAGCGCCCGATAAATCGGCATTTAGGCCAACACGGATGGGCGGCGCCGCCGGCGCCAGACCGGCGAACAGGAGCAGGAGCTGAAACAGGATGAGGCCAAGGGCCAACCGGAAGCGAAGCGCTTTAGGCATCAAGGGGCGGCTCTCCATTAGCATTGAACAAACGCACGAGCAAGGCGTGCAGATCGCGGCCGCGAACCGGCGCGGATAGGGTGGCGTCGCAGCCAAGGGCCGTGGCAGCCTGGGGTGATTCAGCATTACTCCCTGTTCTGCCAGAGTCGGTCATCAACACCAAGCGCAGCGCGGCAAAACGGTTGTCAGTGCGCAGGGCGCGGCACAGCGAAGCGCCGTCCATGCCGGGCAGTTGTTGCTTGATGAGCGCCACAGTAGGTGATGCTCCGAGCGGTGACGGGCCGGCATTGGCCCCATAGAGCAGTTGCAGGGCTGCGGCGGCATCTCCGGCCAGGAGCGGGTGCAGTGCCCAGGCTGTGAGCAAGGCACCAAGTCGCGCGCGCTGGTCAGCCTGATCGTCAACAACCAGCACGCCCTGTCCGCGTAGCCCCCGGGGGACATCGCGCGCGGGCGGCGGTGATACCCCGGGCGCCAGGGTGAGGCGCACCCAGAAGGTCGAACCCACCCCAGGCGCACTTTCAAACCCCAGTCCACCGTCCATCAGCGCGACGAGCTGGCGCACAATGGCCAGCCCCAGTCCGGTACCCCCATGGCGGCGCGTGGCCGAGCCATCCACCTGACTGAAGGCTTGGAACAACAGACCCTGCTTGTCGGCCGGGATACCCATGCCGCTATCACGCACACTAAACTCAATCCAGTGCTGGTCAGCGCCCGCATGCCGGACCGGACTCAGAGTCAGGCATACCTCGCCTTGTTCGGTGAACTTGATGGCATTGTCAAGCAGCTTGGTTAACATCAGGCTAAGACGCTTGTCATCGCCGTGGCGCCAGGTTGCAAGCGCCGGATCGATCACGTACTGAAACGACAGGCCTTTTTCCGCGGCACGCCAGGCCAGCGCGTCGCTCAACTCCCCGAGCAGATCCTGGAGATCGAAATCCCGCGGTTCCAGTGTAAGCCGACCGGTTTCAATCGCGGAGAAATCCAGAATGTCGTCAATGATCGCCAGCAAGGATTCGGCGCTTTCCAGCACGGTTTTCGCCTTGTCGCGCTGATCCGCATCCAGCGGTGTGTCGAGCAATAACTCGGTCATGCCGATCACGCCATTCATGGGGGTGCGCAACTCATGGCTAATGTTGGCCAGGAACTCGCTCTTGGCACGGCTGGCCTGCTCGGCGGCATCCGCCAGACGGCGGCTTGCGGCGCTATCGGCGCGCGAGCGGCGTAATGCATCCAACGCGCGATTGAAGGCCCGCGCCAGACGATAGACCTCGCGCGGCCCGTCGGGCTCCGGGAGCCAAGCCGGCAGATCCCGGTCCATGCGCGCGGCCAAGTCGGTCAGCGCGTGCTCAAGTCGCACAACTGGCCGTGCGGTCAGGTGAGTGGCAAGCAAAATGGCACTCGTCACGCTCATCAGCGCCAGTGCCATCAATAACAACCAGGAGTGTTTCAGGGTGCGCAGGCCAGTGTCGACCTGGGCGCGTGGCAGCCCCACCTCGACCACTAGGGTTGCGAGTCCCAGGATGTTCGCGGTGGTCGACACCGCGACCCAGCCGGGTTGTGCCAAAATGGACGCCGCATCCGCTTGCGCGTGCTGATAGCGGTTGGTGAATAGCCGCTCACCAGTCGCTGTTCTAAGGGAAATAGCGTGTTCGCGTCGATTCCAACTGGCCAGCAACTCGGGTAGACCCGCGAACGGCAGCGCGATCACCACCGCACCCTCAGGGGCGCCATGGACAAGAATGGGGGTGGCGAAGACCAGCCCCTCCCGGTCGAAGCGCAAAAACTCAACGCCCGCATCGATCGCATGCGCGATCTCCGACACCGGCAACGCAGCGGGCGTCCTCTGTTGGTTGGAGAGAATCTCCCGGCCCTGAAAATCAAGCATGGCAAAGTAGCCGCTGGCCTCGGTGCCCGCTACCCGCTCCAATGAGCGAAACAGCGTGGGCAGATAGCGGTAGCGATCCTGGGTGTCGATCAGGCCGTTGATGACCAGATTGTTGCCGGCCAGGGCTCGGGCCTGGTTGCGTAACATGTTCAGGGTGTCGCGCAAAATGTCCTCGCTGTGGTGGGCCAGCTCCAGCACGTTGGCGTTGAGCCGAGCGTCCAGGGTGTGGCGCACCAGGGTGAAGACCGATGCGCCGAGCACGGCGAACACCACTAGGGTAACCGGCAATACCAGCAATAGCACCGCGCCACCCAAGCGTCGGGGGCGACGCGGGCGCGGTTTGGCGGCGGTGGCCGATGCCTGGGTCATGGACCCCGTGGCGATGATGGCAGTCATGCGGATGCTTCTTTACTTGGGTTGACGGATGGGGTCTCCGCGATCAGCGGCAGCCAGGTGCGCAGCATGGTTCGCAGACGCAGTGGGTTGATGGGTTTGGTCAGATAGCCGTTCATGCCGGCATCCAAACAGCGCTCGCGGTCGCCCTGCATGGCGTGGGCGGTCATGGCGATGATGGGAATCTCGCGCGGCAGGCTTCCGTCCATGGTGGCACGGATACGGCGCGCGGCCTCAAGGCCGTCGAGTTCCGGCATCTGCACATCCATCAGCACCAGATCGAAGGGCTGGTCGCGGAGGGCCGCGAGCACCTCGTATCCGGTGGCGACAACTGTGGCGCCGAGGCCGAAGCCTTTGAGGATGCCGAGAGCGACCTGTTGATTGATTGTGTTATCCTCGGCCAACAGGATGCGCGCCGCGCGCGCGGCGAAGGGCTGGGAATCCGTCCCCGGTTCAGTTCCCGATCCTATTCCCAAATCAGCTCCCAAATCAGCTCCCAAATCAATTCCCACATCAGCTGCTGAATCACTCCCGGGACTGGCTGACGCCGCAGTGGGACTGGCATCGGGAGCTTGGCCCAGCAATTGGACCAGCGCCTCTTGCATGGCGCTCAGACGGATGGGTTTGCTCAGCAGGAGGGTGCCGGGCGGCAAGTCCGCGGCGGCCAACTGGGTGTTGAAGGTGCTGAGCAGCACCAGAGGCATGTGGGCAAAGCGCGTGTCGGTGCGCAGGGCGCGCGCCAGGGCCAGGCCGTCCATGCCTGGCAGGCGCTGGTCGATCACGGCCAGTTGGTAGGGCTTGTCTGCCTCCAACGCCTGGTAACAGGCCGTCAGCGCGCCCGGAGCGTCGCGGGCGATCTTGGGCGCCAGGCCCCTGGCGGCCAGGTGGGTGTCGAGCACATCGCACAGGCTATCATTGTGAGCGACGATCAGTGCCGGTAAATCCAGGGGCAAGGCGGGGGGCGCGCTCTTGGCGCTCTCCAGGCAATCAAGCGGCAGGGTTAGCCAAAACTCCGAGCCCTGACCCGGTGCGCTGGTCACGCCGATCTCCCCGCCCATGAGTTCGACCAACTGGCGCGAAATCGCCAGACCAAGACCCGTGCCGCCATATTGCCGAGTGGTAGAAGCATCCACCTGGCTGAATTTCTGAAACAGCCGGTCGAGTTTTGCCGCCGGAATACCAATGCCGGTGTCGCGCACCACCATGCGCAGGCGCACCCTGCCAGGGGTTGCCGCCTGGGGTTCGGTCAGGGGTTCGGCCAGGGTAATTAGCACGGCAACCTCGCCCTCATGGGTGAACTTGATGGCATTACCGGCCAGGTTGAGCAGGATCTGACGCAAGCGCCCGGGATCGCCCCGCAGCTGCACGGGAACATCGGGGGCGGCGGAGCAGATCAACTCCAGCCCTTTGTCCGCGGCGCGCAGAGCCAGAGTGGCGGTGACGGCATCCAAGAGTGCATGCAGATCGAACGCCAGGCTTTCCAGTTCGATTTGACCGGCTTCAATCTTGGAGAGATCCAGAATGTCGTTGATCAGTCCCACCAGGCTCTCGCCGCTGGACTGAATGGTGTCGACATAGGCGCGTTGTCGCTCGTCCAATTCGGTGTCGAGTAGCAGATGGGTCATGCCAATGACGCCATTCATGGGGGTACGGATTTCGTGGCTCATGTTGGCGAGGAACTCGCTTTTCGCCTGGTTGGCCTGGCGCGCCAGCGCCACGGCCAGATCGAGCTCAATGGTCTTGCATTCCAACTCCTGGGCATAGGCAGCGAGTTTGGCCTCGGCCGCTTTGCGCTCGGAAATGTCCTCGAACACCGTGACCGCGCCAACATAGCGCCCTTCCGGCAGCAGCGGTCGACTGATCACCAACACATCGATCAAGCGCCCATCGGCGTGGCGAAAGCGGGTTTCCTCGCGGTATTCGCGCCCGGCGCGCACCGCCGTGACGATGGGACAGGTCGCGCTGGAGGTAAAGGCGTTGTCCTGGTGGCGATGGAAGAGGTCATGGGCCCCCTGGCCGATCACGGCCGGCTCGGCGTAGCCCAGCAGCTCGCGACCATAGGGGTTGATGCTGAGAACACGCTCCTCGCCATCGGTCAGATAGAGCCCCTGGCCCATGGTGTCGGCGATGACTTTGAGCCGGTTGCGCTCATCGAGACGCGCTTCGAGCGCCCGCAGCAGCAGCCACAGGACAATGAACAGCGTTGCCAATCCAGCCACCATGCCGAGCAGACGCAGGTGAAAGGCCCGGTCAAGCGCGCGGAACTCAGGCTCCTCGACATAGGCCACTAGCAAACCAACCTGACGTTGCCCCGGATCAAACACCGGGGTGCGCAGCACCGCATAGTCGCGCCCCTGCGCGCGCAGACGGAAGGCGCCCTCGCGGCCCTGTTCCAGATGATCGAGACATTCAGGCTGGTCACGCAGGGCCGCGAGCACTGGCCCCATGAAGTCCGGCAGGGGCGGCGGCGAATCCGGGCGCAGGCGGTGGGGGTCCTCGATCAGAAACCGCGCCGAGGCTGGCCAGGGTTCGTAGAGACTTTGCTGTTCGTCAAACAGGATGGCGCGTTGACGCTCTGTATCCAAGAGCAACTGGAACACATAGGTCGGCATCAGCGCCTGCAATTCCTCCATCAGCACCTTGAATGGCAGGCTAAGTTCGACGCTGCCCAGATGCCTGCCCCGCGCGTCGAGAATGGGATAGACGCTGCGATAGCCTGAGACCACCCGGCCCACTTCAAACCCGAAAACCGGTTTTAGCTCGGTATTGACAAGGCGAATGGAGTCACGCGCATCAAGCAAATTATCGCCAAAGCGCGCCGGATGATGGAAGCGCAGCAGGCTGTCGCCATTAGGGCGATGAAAATGAAATTGGCGCAGGCCGCGTTCGACCATGCGTTCGTAAGCTGGGCTCAGGTGCCGGAAAAGTTGCAGACGGGCGAGGTCGATCCGCGCCGGATCGCTCGTCGCCTGGAGCAGCTCCAGGGTGCGCGGTTGATCGACATATTCCTCGAAATAGGTCGCGACACTGTTGCGCTGCAGGGTCTGGGTTGCCCGCCAGCTCACGTGCAGTGTCAGCAAATCGCGCTCCAGCAGGCTCGCAACCGCGCGGTCGCGTTCGCTGGCCAGAATGGCGGTGGCGAGTAGCCCCAAGGGCACCACGGCGCCAATCAGCAACGCCAGTCCCTGGCGGCGACGGGCGCCGGCCGAGCGCGACCAGGGCACCTGCGTCATGGCGCGATCCGCTGCAGATAGGGGGCGGAAAAGGCGCGCATGGTCTCGACCTGCTCGAACAGGCTGGCATCGAAGTCCGTAAAGCCGGCGCGGCCGCTCTGCAAGCGGTCGCGCTGCATGTCTGGCAGCTGCATCAGGGTGGTGCGCAACCGCGCCAGTTCGGCATGCGTCAGCCGCTCCAACCGCGCCGCGAGCACAAAGCCGGGCATGGGCTCGGAAGTGGCCAGTACCCGCAGTCCCAGGCCGTGAAAACGCCGCGCCACGCTGTCCTTGACCCCGCCAAGGGAAAAAAGCTGGCGCAGCACCGCCAGCGCCACTTCATCATGCCCGCCCGCATAGGTTGCCGCGATGGATGCGGGTTCGACGCCATGCTCGGCCAGCAGCCAGAAACTGGCGGAGGGGCCGCAGGTCGATTCCGCGCGAGTGAACGCGACCTTGGGTGGTGAGTCAGGGCTGGCGAGCGGCGCCAGGGATTGCAGGCCATCGACTGGCGCGACCAGCACGCAGCGATAACTCGCCTGGCCATCGGACTCGCGAACACTCACCACAGGTTGCAGCGCGGGCAGCCGATCACGCGCCAGCAGATAGGGCAAAGGGCCAAGCTCGGCCAGATCGATCTCACCCTGGGCCAGCGCATCAATCAGGCAGGCATGATCGCGACACAGCCGCATCTCCACTGGGCGCTGGAGCAACTGGGCGAGCAGATCGGCCAGAGGCTGGTTGCGCATCTGGGTTAGGGACGGGTTTTCCAATGGCAGCGGGGCAAACACCAGCGGCTGCCCAGACGCTTGCTGCCAGAACAGGCCCAAAAGCAGCAACAACCACAGCCAGGTCAGGACTCCTGATGTGCTCCGGTGATCACCCCGCTGGACCGGCGCCGCCAAGCCTGACCAGAAGGCAATGCAAAGGCCGATAACATTGCGGTTAAACATCCTGGATTTTCCTAGTGCCCAGTTGTTGCTTGGCTGCCGAGCGGAGCCAGGGCGGGAGCGACAGCCAGCCATTTGCCAAGCATCGCCGCCACGGCCGCGGGGTCGAGCGGCTTGGCCAGGTAATCATTCATGCCGGCGGCCAGGCAGCGGTCGCGATCCTCGGGGCGCACGTGCGCGGTCATGGCCACGATGATCAAGGCCGGGCTGGCCGGCGCGAAACCAGTTCCTCGGCCGCGCAGCCGCTTGGTGGTCTCCAGACCATCGAGTCCCGGCATCTGGATGTCCATCAGCACCAGATCGAAGGCCTCGCGCGTGAGCCTTGCCAGGGCCTCCTCGCCATCGCTGACCGCCTCGGCCTTGATGCCGAAACGCGCGAGCAACCCCAGTGCGACCTGACGATTGGTTAGATTGTCGTCCACCACCAGCACCCGAGCATGGGTATCAAGACGCGGCGGTTTCTTGAACAGCTCATCATGGCGGTCGCCTGTCTTCATCCTCGATCCGCGCGCGGATGAGCGCGTGGTTTGGGTTTGCAAACCAAAACGCGCGCTGAACCAAAACTCCGCGCCTTGCCCCAGTTGGCTGTTGACACCAATCTCGCCGTCCATGAGTTCGGTGAGCTGGCGCGCGATGGCCAGCCCCAGCCCGATACCACCGTATTCGCGCGTGCTGGAGCCATCGGCCTGGGTGAACTTCTCGAACAGGTGTGCGCTGGTCTCGGGCGCCAAACCAATGCCGGTGTCGCGTACCGCGAAACGCAGGATAAGCGCGTCGTGGCGTCGCTCAATCAACTCCACCATAAGGCGTACCTCGCCCTGGCTGGTGAACTTAATGGCATTGTCGACCAGATTGGTCAGCACTTGGCGCAGGCGCCCTGGATCGCCCCATAGCTGCGTCGGCAGCTCGGGCGCCATGGCACAGATCAGCTTAAGACCCTTCTGCTGGGCGCGAAAACCCTGCGCGTCGCTGAATTGATCAAGTAACTGGCCGAGATCAAAGGCCTGCCGCTCGAGCTTGACCTGACCGGTTTCAATGCGGGAGAAGTCCAGCAGATCTTCGATCAATGCCAGTAAAGTCTCGCCGCTGTGCTGCAAGATGCGCGCCTGGCCCTGTTGTTCCGTCGTCAAACCGCCGCTCAGCAGGAGCTCGGTCATGCCCATGATGCCATTGAGCGGCGTGCGCAGTTCGTGGCTGACATTGGCGAGAAACTCGCTCTTGGCGCGATTGGCGCTCTCGGCCTGCCCGGCGAGCGCCTGGGCCTGGGCGGTGGTGGCCTCAAGTGCCTGCTCGGCGCGCTTGCGCTCGGTGATGTCGATGGCGCAGCCGACCACATACTCCACCTGCCCCTGCGGTCCCAGTTTGGGCGATTTGGCGATGCTCAGCAGGCGTAACTCGCCACTGGCATCGGGCGCCCACTCCTCGGTAACCAGGGTGCGCGCGCCGGTGAAGACCTGCGAATTGCTGACTCGACACACCTCAACGACGGCTCCAGGCAGGAAATCGCTCAGATCGCGCCCTATCATGGCATCCTTGGGCACGCCGAAGAAATCAGCATGGGCTTGATTGACCGCGCCATAGGTGCGCTCATCGCTCAGGTACCAAACTTGAATGGGAATGGTGTCGAGCAAGATGCGCCGATCCTCGGCCTCGCGCGCGAGCGCGCTCTCCAACTCCTTGAGATGGGTCTGATCGAACAGGTAGCCGCGGATCTCGCTAGGGCCGCCATCGGGTGCGCGCACGACTTGGGTGACATCATAGAACCAGCGATAGCGCACAGTGTCTTGTTCCCGCACCGCCAGCCGATAGGATTGCTCGAAGCGTTGATTGCCCGCGGTCAGATGAACCGCAACTTCGTCTTCAGTGCGCGCGCGATCCTCGGGATGAATCAAGTCGATGAAGTGGAACCCCGGCGCGCACAGTTCCTCGGGTCCGTAGCCAAGAATGGCCTTGGCATTGCTCGACACCCGCTGGATCGGCCAGCTGGGTTCCAGCCCCCAGACAAAGGTCACCACCGGCCCGGCGGAAAACAGATCACGCTCGGCGCGTAGCGCCTGCTCGGAGCGCGCCAGGCGCTCAGCGTTTTCTACCCGCTCGGTGATGTCGAAGGCAATCTGCAGGCGCGCATACTGGCCGTTGGTCCAATGGATCGCCTGATCGCGGCAGTCATAGTATCGCCCGTTGCGCGCGTTCAAGACCTCCCAGTGGCGGATACCGCTGGGCTGGCCATGGGCATCGAACAGCTGCTCAGGCGAGCAGTTGGCGCAGCGTTCATCGTGCCCGTGCAGCGCGCGCCAGCAGGTTTCGCCCTCGATATCGCCAAAGAGCGCCCGGCCATGGGCATTGACAAAGAGAATCTCTTCACTCGCCAGATCGCTGACATAGACCAGGGCGTCAAGATTATCGAGTACCGCGTGCAGGCGGCGTTCACTCACCAGGAGCGCTCGCTCGGCTTCTAGGGCGCGCCTTTGGTTACCGGCATCAGTAACGGCCAAGGTAGCCCAGGCGCGTGCGCCGGTTGCGTGGGCAATGCCAGCAAAAAAGACGCCGCAGAACGCGCTGGCCAGCGCCAGGCCGTTCAACAGATTTGGGGGGGGAACAACAGCGACGGAAAAAGAGAACCAGAAGCGGGCGAAGCCTGCCAGCAGCAGCGCGGTCAGCAGCAGGGCCACGGCGAGCCACGTCGGTCGGAACCTGATGGATGGAACTCGCCGGGATAGGTGGTCGCTTTGCTCCTGGCGCTCGGTGCCGGGAAGATCGGAGCGACCAGGATGTTGAATTTTCATTGGGATTGCCGTGTCGTGTTCAGCTATAACCAAGGGTCAGAGAACAAAGACAATCAACACAAAACCGGGTTGTTGCACATAGCATCCGATTAGGCCGCAAACGAGCAGCATGATTCGGCTGCTGGCGCGAGCGACAGACTTTGGTATAGCACAAATGCAACGCATGACAATGCATACAGACTATTCGGGCTCCAATAGTGGCGCATGGATTGATAAAAAAATATCTTTGCAGTTAATTGGTTATGAAAAAGCATTGATATTTTTCAATCATATTATTTATATTTTTTCATCATTACGCGGCAGTAACAGGCCCCTTTTGATTGCCGGGCGCTATACTTATGCGCGCGGATGCATATTATAGCATGCGCGCGCCCTGGCACCCGAGTTGGGCGAGGTATGGCCTCTGTGTTTTGTCTTCAACAATTCGCCAGATGATGACTTGATGAACCCCAGTGTGCGCGAGCCAGTGTGCGTGAGTCAGTGTGCGCGAGTCATTAGGATGCGCCGGAGTAAGCTGTCATGCGGATTCGCTCCAAATTCCTGCTGCCCTTGATCATTGGCAGCGTCTTATTGGGCATCGGTGGATTCATTGCCCTCAATACGCAATTGCGCCAACTGGAAACCGCCTTCATCGACATGCTGGTCAAGGCGAAAATCGCTGATGTGGAGCGGGCCATCAATGACGCCGGCCGCGGCGCCCTGGCGCAGGCTGCGCAGTATAGCCAGGCTGACGCGGTGATCGCGGCCTATCAGTTGGCAGGCGATGGCCGGTTTGAGGACGAAGCCGATCCCAGGGCGCAGGCTGCGCGCGAGCAACTGCGCGCCCAGTTGGCGCCGATGGCAGCGGGCTACACGGCTCTGCTCGGCAAGAAGCTCCAGTTGCACTTCCACCTGCCCAACGCGCGCTCCCTGCTGCGCCTGTGGCGCGAGAAGCAGGCCAGGCGCGATGGCGAATGGGTCGACATCTCCGATGATCTGTCGTCCTTTCGCCAGACGGTGATCGATGTCAACCGCGACGGCCGCTCCCTGAGCGGAATCGAGCCCGGGCGTGGCGGCTTCGCGGTGCGCGGCCTGGCGCCGGTGATCGGGCCGGATGGCAAGCGGCTCGGCTCGGTCGAGGTGCTCGCTGATTTCGATCAGGTCCTCACCAGCCTGCAAGAGCAGGCGGGGCTGTCGATGCAGCTTTATATGAATGCCAGTCTGCTGCCCATCACCACCCGGCTGCGCGATCCACAACAATACCCAGTGCTCGATGATCGCTATGTGCTCATAGCTGGTCAGGAACATCGCGCCATCAGCACAGCGGTGGACGCCAATTTGCTGGGACAAGCGGTGTCCGCACCTATCACCAAGGTTCAGGGCGAGGCCGCGCTGGCGCTGTTCCCGGTGCGCGACTACAAAGGCGAGTCGCTCGGCGTGATGGTGCTGCGCTACGATGTCAGCGGCCCGCGCGCCATTATCGCCACGGCGCAACTCATCACCCTGCTGACCTTGGGACTCTTGGTGGCGCTGCCGACGGTGCTCGGGCTGCTGGTACTAAGCCGCTTCGTGATCGCGCCGGTCAATCAGGGGCTCGCCTTCGCCCGCCACATGGCCGAGGGCGATCTGAGCGCCAACATCGACCTGCATAGCCGCGATGAACTCGGCGAACTCGCGCGTGCGCTTAACCACATGGCCGAGCGCTTTCGCGAGGTGGTCAGCGGCGTGCGACATGGCACCGAACAGCTCGGCGCCGCCTCGCGCGAGGTTGATGCCGCCTCTCAGTCCATCGCCCAGGCGGCCACCGAGCAGGCCGCCAGCGTGGAGCAGACAGCGGGGACCATGGCCCAGCTCAACACCCTTGTGCATGACAACACCAGCAAGGCCCACGCTACCGAGGAAAAAGCCATGGACGCGGCGCATGAGGCCGAGAAAGGCGGCGAGGCGGTCAGCCGCACGGTCACGGCGATGAAAGGCATCGCCGATAAGATCGGCCTGATCGAGGGCATTGCCTACAAAACCAACCTGCTGTCACTAAACGCAGCCATCGAGGCCGCGCGCGCCGGCGAGCACGGCAAGGGTTTCACCGTGGTGGCGGCGGAAGTGCGCAAGCTCGCCGAGAATAGCCGCCAGACCGCGCTGGAAATCGGCCAACTCGCTAAGGACAGCCTGGCGGTGGCCGATGACGCCGGGCGCAAGCTGGCAGCGACGGTGCCGAAAATCGGCGAAACCGCCACGCTGGTGCGCGAAATCGCCGCCGCCTCGCAACAACAGGCCAGCGGTGTCGAGCAGGTCACCACGGCGATGTCGGATCTGGAGCGCGCCACTCAGCAAAACGCCGCCGTCTCCGAGGAACTCGCCGCCACGGCAAACCAGGTCAGCGAGCACTCCCAGCGCCTGCATGAGACCGTGGCGTTTTTCAAAACGGGGTGAGGTTTACACCAAAAAGGGCGATTCCGAAAAGACCCGGCAAAAAATGCGAGAGAGACGGCCTGGACCATAAGTCGGGCCACCCGTATTTGTTGGTCTGGAGTCGCAAGGAATAAGACACTGTTTTACATAGAGGTAAAAGCAGACTGCCCGACTAAATCGCTAGGTTTTGGCCCGGATTATGATCAAGGCCTGCAATCACATGCGCGGCAGCTCGTTCCAATCCGCGCCCGGCCAATTGGCCGGGCGATGCCCATCTGGTTGTTGCCATGGTGGTTCCTTATGCGGTGTTTCAATCCGCGCCCGGCCAATTGGCCGGGCGATGCCGAACAGGCGGTAGAGATCGTCGATGTCGGCTTGGTTTCAATCCGCGCCCGGCCAATTGGCCGGGCGATGCGATGCACAGATGGATGTCGATGCTTTGTTTGCCGGAGTTTCAATCCGCGCCCGGCCAATTGGCCGGGCGATGCCTTGCCGCGCTGCCCACCGAGCTAAGCACGCTCCTGTTTCAATCCGCGCCCGGCCAATTGGCCGGGCGATGCTCTGGTGCTACGCCAGTGCTATAGCGCGCCAGCCGTTTCAATCCGCGCCCGGCCAATTGGCCGGGCGATGCCTAATCGTTGCCCCGTCTGTGATGCGCCCATCGAGTTTCAATCCGCGCCCGGCCAATTGGCCGGGCGATGCGCCCGCGCGGGCGATGTTATCAAGCTCGCGAGCTGTTTCAATCCGCGCCCGGCCAATTGGCCGGGCGATGCACGCGCGTCACACTAGACGCGCCAAACACACACTAGTTTCAATCCGCGCCCGGCCAATTGGCCGGGCGATGCCGCGTGCTGCTGATGATTTGGCGCGCGATTTGGCGGTTTCAATCCGCGCCCGGCCAATTGGCCGGGCGATGCTACTAACAACGGCAAGGAGATTAAGACAATGAAAAACGTTTCAATCCGCGCCCGGCCAATTGGCCGGGCGATGCGCGCGCTAAACTGCGCGCGTCAAGTATTCTAATCAGTTTCAATCCGCGCCCGGCCAATTGGCCGGGCGATGCTCAGCCTCCAGATGGATTTGCCGTAACCCTTGCCGGGTTTCAATCCGCGCCCGGCCAATTGGCCGGGCGATGCCTTTTCTGTCTAGTTACCTGTTAGGCTTAATCACCAGTTTCAATCCGCGCCCGGCCAATTGGCCGGGCGATGCCCAGGCAATGCGCTGGCAGTCCATGTCTGGGTGAGTTTCAATCCGCGCCCGGCCAATTGGCCGGGCGATGCCTTACGCTCGCACCGATCTACTTTGTGATCGGGTATGTTTCAATCCGCGCCCGGCCAATTGGCCGGGCGATGCCTGGAGCGCATCGCCACTCACCGCCTGGGCCTGGGTTTCAATCCGCGCCCGGCCAATTGGCCGGGCGATGCATTATGTGGCTCAGCGAAAGATACCTGGCTGTTGATGTTTCAATCCGCGCCCGGCCAATTGGCCGGGCGATGCTGATGCGCCGCACCGCCGTCCTGTCGCACTTGATCGTTTCAATCCGCGCCCGGCCAATTGGCCGGGCGATGCGGTAGTCGGGCAGGACGATGGAGCGGCGCAGCGGGTTTCAATCCGCGCCCGGCCAATTGGCCGGGCGATGCGCGGCAACGCCGACTTTTTCCAGCTCGCCTGCAAGTTTCAATCCGCGCCCGGCCAATTGGCCGGGCGATGCGTCACAGTCCGGGTCTTTTTCGTCCAGCCAGTTCAAGTTTCAATCCGCGCCCGGCCAATTGGCCGGGCGATGCAAGCGCTGGCGCACCGAGCGGGCCTGAAATTGATCCAGTTTCAATCCGCGCCCGGCCAATTGGCCGGGCGATGCTCACCAAGGCCGCACAGGGCCGCAACGTCGGTATAGTTTCAATCCGCGCCCGGCCAATTGGCCGGGCGATGCGCGTTAAGGAACGTCGCGCCAGCCAGATTGTTAGCGGTTTCAATCCGCGCCCGGCCAATTGGCCGGGCGATGCCCGAGCGCTTCGCGCCGGCTGATGATGGCGTTATATGGTTTCAATCCGCGCCCGGCCAATTGGCCGGGCGATGCGCGCGCCTCTGGCGGGACTTCGCGCGCGGGGATCGTGTTTCAATCCGCGCCCGGCCAATTGGCCGGGCGATGCGCCGAAAAACTCGCCCACGGCGGCGGTGGCGGTGTTGTTTCAATCCGCGCCCGGCCAATTGGCCGGGCGATGCCTTGGCGCTGGCGGCGGCTTTGCTGAGCACGTCGGGTTTCAATCCGCGCCCGGCCAATTGGCCGGGCGATGCCCTGGCTGCCGATGCCATGCGCCACGCTTACGCGGTTTCAATCCGCGCCCGGCCAATTGGCCGGGCGATGCTGGTCTGTGGCGCCCGTGTAGGGGCCGGCGAGCAAGTTTCAATCCGCGCCCGGCCAATTGGCCGGGCGATGCCGCGGCAACGCCGACTTTTTCCAGCTCGCCTGCAAGGTTTCAATCCGCGCCCGGCCAATTGGCCGGGCGATGCGCTCCCGCTCGCGCGCCTTAGCTTGGTCGTTATGCGGTTTCAATCCGCGCCCGGCCAATTGGCCGGGCGATGCGCTGCTGGTGCAAGTCCTTGTATTACAATGTCCTTGCGGCGAGCTTGCGCGAACCTGGTCAACAAAGGCTGCTGCCGTTGCGGCTGATGCATGAGAAGAATGCCACTGACCTTAACAATCAGGTGGTTATGGGTTGCGCGAAAGCGTGGGGGACGGGAGTTCGCTTGGGGTTCGCGCATCAGATCACTAATGGGCCTTCAAAATTGGTTGAGCGAAAGCGGCCATATTCCTTGATGCGCAAATCGTGGGGTTCGGTGAGGCGGTAGAAGCGGAGATTATCCTCGGTTTCATCAATTTCCGCGAGGAGTTCGCGCTCGATCTGTTCGTAGAGCATTTGGTCAACCAGGCATTCAAACACCGATTTTTGGACGCGCTGGCCATAACGCTCGCAGACCTTGGCGACTCGGCGCAGACGGCGGCGGCCAGCGGAGGTTTCGGTGGATACGTCGTAGGTGACGATGATGAGCATGGTTAGTTCGTCGCTTTTCTCGGTTAATCAAGTTTTTGCAAGAAAAGGCAGATAACCGTCAAGATCGCCACGCAGGAAGCGGGCGAGGACGCGGGCTTGCACAAAGGGCAGAATGCCGATGGGTACTTTGGTCTCGAGTAGCGGATGGGTGATCTCTTCTAGCTTGCGTTCCTGCCAGGCGGCAACCACCGCGCGGCGGCCTTGGTCGTTAAGCAAGACTGAGCCGCCTTCACGCTGGTCGAAGTCCTTGACGGTGAGTTGCGACCGGTTAATCAGTGTCAGGGCGAAGCGGTCGGCGAGAATGCTGCGAAATTCTTCCTGAATGTCCAAGGCAAGCGCGGCGCGCCCGGGGCGCACGGCGTGCAGAAAGCCGAGTTGAGGATCGAGTCCGATGGATTCGAGTGCAGAGCGGCAGTCATTCATCAACATGGAGTACAGGAACGACAGCACAGCATTCAAGCGGTCACGCGGCGGGCGGCGCGAACGGCCCGGCAGGCTGAAATGCTCGCGCATGGCGGGTTTGACGATGAGTCCGAGGACAGAGAAGTACCGGCGGGCGGCTTCGCCCTCGGTGCCGCGCAGGCTGTCGAGATCTGGGCTGCCGGGCACTGCACGCAGGGAGGCGGCTAGGGATTCGGCGGCGGCGGTCAGTTGCGCGGACTCGTCGGCGTTCTGGGTTTCACGGGCGCCGCGCAGCAAAACGGAGCGGCTGTTGCGCAATTTGCCCGCGATGATGGCACGGGCGATGGTGATGCTCCCGTTCTTGTTCTCGTTCGCGCGGTATTGGGCTTGCCGCAGGAGGATGTTGCCAGACACCGGGCCTTCCAGTCGCGCCTTGAAACGCCCTGAACTGTCAAGCAGAATCAGCGATTTGCCTTCATCGGCAAGACGGTGCATCAGGGCGGGCGAGACCATGATGTTGCCAAAGCAGACCAGGCTGCCGACATGATGCAGGGGCACCCGAAGTCGGGTTTCGCGCTCAATCTCGATGCGCACCGTGGTGTTGTCCAGATGCACATAGGCGCCTGGGGTCATGACGTAAAGGCTGTTTTGCACCTGATAGGTGGTTTGGCTAGCGGGCATGTCAGGCGGCCTCGGAGTCCGGATCGAACAGTCCGCTGAGGGCGCGCTTGAAGCGTTCGCGCTCTGCGATGAGTTCAGGTTGACACAGCTCGGCCAGGGAGCATTCGCGGCAGCGGCGGTCGTTGACCGGCGGCGGCAGGCGCCCGGAGGCGAGCATGGTGCGGATGGCGGTCAGCGCCTCGCTGACGGCGGCGCGCAGGCTGGCATCGATGGCAACTTCACGGCGGCGATGACTGGATGCGTGGTAGATGGCGCCATGCGGAACCGGTCGGTCGAACATTTCTTCAAGGCAAAGTGCTTGGGCGGCGAGCTGGATATCATCATGGCGTGCCTGGCGTTTGCGACCATGTTTGTATTCGACCGGTAAGATGGCGCCGTCGGGATGGATTTCGACCAGATCGGCCTTGCCAACCAACCCCAGACGTTCGGACCACAGCGGCAGGGAGCGCTCGATCTTAACGCCGGCCTTGATGGCCTCGCCGGGCTGATCGACCAGATGATGCACCGCTTGTCCGCGCGCGGTGTGCAGATTGTCAGCGAAAGACTGCTCCTGGTGAATGAGCGCGCACTGACGCGGGCAGTAGGCCCAGTGTTGGAGCGCGGAGATGGCGATGGGGTCTGGTGTCCCGACCTTGTCGGACGCCGCTGTTGTATATACACTTGCAAGCATGAAGGTCATTTTCGATCCCGGCAAAGACCGCCGCAACATCTCCAAGCACGGTGTGTCACTGGCGTTGGCGGAAAAACTGGAATGGAACTTGATGACATGCTGGGAAGACGACCGTGAGGATTATTTCGAGTTGCGGCTGAAATGCCTTGCGCCCTTTGGGCCGGTGATCTATTGCGTCGCACTGACCGAGGACGATGATCACTATCGGATTTTCAGTCTTCGTAAAGCCACACCAAAAGAGGTGAGAGACTATGTACGTCGAAGATAGGCATGGCCGAACCTTCCATGTGCCTGACGAAGAAGAAGCCAGGCAGATTCGCGACGGCATTGAGGCCGATCCGGATGCGACGGAATTCACCGATGCGCAGTTGGCGCGGATGCGTCCGTTGGCCGAGCTGCGCGCGCAACGCAAGCAAGCGATTTCGATTCGGCTCTCTCCCGAGGTGCTGGAGCACTTCAAAGCTGGCGGCCCCGGCTGGCAGACGCGCATCGATGCAGCATTGCGCGATTATGTTGCCGCGCATTCGGCGCATTGAATCCCTTGTCGGACTCAGGCTTTCAGGTGGGCACCTGAAAGAAATCTCACGCACAGCCTCGATACTCAGGGATTCATGATCAGCAGTTCCACGCCGGGAAAGTCCGCGAGCGGACCCGGTTGTGGGGCATGAACGCGATAATCGCCGATCTGGCGTGCCGGAGCCGCCGGATTGGTCCGCTCGATGCGAATCAAATCGAACAGTTTATGCGCCGGGGCATTGCCCAACTCGGAGTCGTGCTTGAAGACATAGAGCCCGCGCGTCGCCATCTGCCCGCGCGCGGCAGAGCGGTCGTGCTCGAATATCTGCCCGAGCGCTTGCCAAAGCAGATCGAGATCGCCCTGATCGAAGCCGGTTTGTTTGGCGAGAAAGGCGGAGACGAAGCCGTGGGCACGATAGAGTCCATAGGGGACCGTGTGCTTGCGTCCCATGGTACGGTTGTCGCCGGATTGCTTTTCGGCCTCGGCATCGGTCGCCACCGCCATGCGGGTGATGGAATGCTCGGCGGCGACAATGGGATCGACCGAGCGCGCGAAGGTGAGCTGCACCGGGCCGCGCACCTGACCGCAGTTGGGCGCGCTTTTTAAGGACAACACAGCGCCGAAGGTGCGGATGTCATAGAAGTCCTGACACATCTGGGCGCGACCGCGCTCGGTCTCGTCGCGGCTGGGTTTGCGTGACTTGGTGTCCTTGAGCGCTTTCTCGATCAATTTGGCGAGTTTCTTGTCCAGATCTGGCGTGTCCTTGAGCCAATCCTTGACTTCGCCCTTGTCGAGCACCGCCGAGAAGGCAAGCTGGGCGCGGCCTTCGTCATCGCTGATGCGCTCAATGCCGGGCGGCAAGGCGGTTTCCGCCAGGGCATCTTCCAGCTCAAGCGGCACCTCGATGGTTTTGGTCTCGCCGAGGTTGATGCCGAGTTTCTCGAACGCCTTGACATGAGCATGGCCGAGCACGGCCTTTTCCTTGACATAAATGTCGTAGCCGGGCGCGAATAGCCCATCGTCCTGTTGTTTGGTCAGGCCGACGAAGTTGCGCACCTTGCGCTTCAGCGACACATCGGTGACCAGCCCCTGACCGGTTTCGGCATCAAGGCGCGGCAGGTTGCCGGCGTCCGGGTCGCCATTGGGATTGCCGTCCTGGACATCGAACAGCAGCACGAAATCATAACGATGGCCAATGCTCATGCGTCTTTCTCCTGGGAATTCTGGTCGTCTGGTTTAGCGGGTCGCTTGGTGAAAAAGGCTTGGCGCTGATGGTAGTAGCCAATGGCGAAGCGCCCCTGATCGGGCATGGCCATCTGATTGGGGAAATCGGCCAGCCCGTCGAGAATCTCGGCGATCAGGCGCTCCATGTTGACGGCGCGACCTTTGGCGAGCTTGCCGATGTGGTGGTTCTTGAGTCGCATCAGGGTCGGGAAGACCGCTACCGGGGTGCCGGAGGCGGCGCCATAGAAGCGATCACGGATGGTGCCGTTGATGCCGGGGCTGGCTTCTTCCTGGATGCGCTCAAGCGTAGCGAACAGGCGCCCGAGCCGATAGGCCGGGCTGGGATTGGCGAGATCGAGCATGGGCGTTGGCTCCGGGGCGGGATTGAGCGAATTTGTACCGGCGCGGCGCTGGTCGCGACACAGCCAGGCTTTGATGACGGCGGCGCGCGGGTAGGTCACGCGCTGCTCGGCGCGACAGCGCTGCACGGCGGCGTGCAGCAGGGTGGTTGGGTAAGGCCGCCCATTCAGGGTGGCGCGCATTACATCGCCGCCAAGATTGGGCGGAATGTTGTCGCCCTTGCCTTGCTGGGCGCAGTTCACCAATAGCCGAAATAGCGACAGGTATTCGGGATCGTTCGGCCCGCGCGCGATGCGCAGATCCTCGAAATGCCGGCGAATCCGTTGCGCCAGTTCCAGCGCCGGTGCGGTCTCCCAGAAGCGGATGCTGATGCGCGCGGCATTGGGCGCGAGGCCAAGCACATGGAAGCGATCCTCGCCCTTGCCGACGGCGAATTGACCCGATGCGACAGCACGATACAGCTCGGCGATGGCGCGCGTGCCCCGGTCAGGATCATCTTTCGGCGGCTCGCCGAAGAGGTCGGGCAGCGCGGTCTCGAGCGCATTGGGTTGTTCGGCCCAGAAGACGGTCGAGCTGTCGCCGACCTGGACGCGCTGCGGAGACTCCTTGCGCAGCAAATGGTTCAGCGCCGTGGTGTAAGCACTCGCTGCCGCCTTGCCGATAGGCGCATTGGCGCCCTGGAGTTTGCCGTAGGAGCGAAAGGCGCCGAGATTGAAGGAAACAATATTGGCACCCGATGTTTGCGCACCCCACACGCCTTTGATCGGCGGATGCAGGCGCTCGATGGTGCCGCGCTCGCCGCTGAGGAGGCAGATCGCGCCGTCCTCGGATGCGGCGGGAGGTTGTCGCAGCGCGTCCACCACCAATGGGCGCTGGCAGACCAGGTCGAGATCGCCGCGCAGCCGAAAGCCGATGCAAGGGTTGGTCTTGGTGATGTCCTCCCATACAGGCAATGCCTGCATGGCCCCAAGCGGTGCTTCGCGCAGAAAAGAGCGCATGGCCTGAATAGCGGCATCCGCTCGGGTGTCGTCCGGCAGTTCATCAAGGCGGGCGATGAAGGCGCGGTGCATCTCTTGCACGCGATCAAGATAGTCGTCGGCCTTGCCTTTCTTTTGTCGTTCATCAAGCTTCTTTGGATCGGGAATCCCGAGCGCATACTCGGCCGTGTCCCAGAGCAGATTGGCCTTGACCTGAACCGTGCGCTTTTCCGCCTGCGGCACTAAAAAACGCTGAGATGACTTGAGGTTGCCATCGCGACCGCGCGTATCCGTGAGCCCGATGAGACTGCCCTCGGGGTCGAGTTCGATAACAAAGGGGATTTCTTTGTACTCGAAGCCAGCCGGTGCGAAGGACTCGCCGCCAGTCTCGGCAGCCTGTAGTCGCTGGTAGTAAGCCGCGAGCGCTTGCAGAATCATGCCAGCACCTCCGGGTCGGACCAATTCGGCACCTCGATCACGCCGGCTTGCATCTGACCGCGAAAGAATCTCGGCTGGGGGTCTTGCGGGTCGCCGAAGTCCAAATCGAACAACATGAAGCCCAAATCGCGACTGTCGGCGATGGGCGCGGTTGTGGCGGCGCCGGGATCAATCAGCTCGAAGGCGGCGGCAAACTCGCGACAGCCCAGATAGGGCTGGTTGACGCATTGGCCGCGCCGAGCGCGTCGCTCGAACATCTGCCGATACTTTTCGCTGTTCGCGCCAGGGTCGCGCTTGGCATCGAAATGCAGCTCGGCATGCAGTCGATAAGCGACATCGCGCAAAAACAGCCCAGCACGCTGCTGGCGACCATCCTCGATAAACAAGCCGCGATAGCCCTCGCCACCGCCGCGATCCGTTGCCAGGCCGCCGACCTCGTTGCGCTTGAGCGTCATCCAGCGGATGGGCTTGAGTACCTCGATGCGGCACACCTGCCAGCGGATGGCGGGTTTCCAGAGAATGGCGTCAAAGATGGCACGCGCCGCCGATGGCGTGATGACATCGTAGCTGACGCGCTCGACCTTCATCTCTGGGCGCGTGAAGCAGGCGAAATCGCCCCAGACTTCCAGGCAATAGGTGTTCATGCGGCCCTCTAAAGATGTTGCCCTCAGACAATGGTTTGCGCCGGTCGGGGCGCGACGCCATCGATGACCAGGCCCAAATCAGGATCGTAGAGCCAATCGCTGATCTGCACGAAGAGTCCCGGTACCTGCTCTTCGACATCGCCCTGATCTAGCAGGCACAAGGCATCACGGCGCGGAATGTTGACTATATAGCGCTGCAAGCGTCGCATCAACCAGCGATCCGGGCCGCTCTTGCGCAGAGTGCCGAGCAGAATATCGAGATCATGATCCCCGGCATCGCGGTCGAGCACTACTACCGGGACGCTGTCCTCGTCCTCAATCAGCCGAAAGCGCTCGGCGGCGCTGCGGAACTGCACATTGAGTTCCTTGGGGTCATCGATACTAAGCAGGCGGCGGATGCTCTGGGCGTCGAGATCGCGACTGTAGTAGAGCCGCTCGAAATAGTCGGCAAAGCGGAGGCGGGCCAACGGATCGCCGTCTTTGATGTCATGCAGGGTCGAGCGACAGGCATCCTCGGCCGTGCGCAGCAAGCCCGGTGCGGAAGGCTCAGGCGGGATGAAGACCACCACCTCGCCCTGATCCAGTCGCCCCTCGCGGTTGCAACGCCCGGCGGCCTGGCCGATGGAGTCCAGCCCGGACAGGGCGCGATAGACGACGGGAAAGTCCAGGTCCACGCCGGCTTCGACCAGTTGGGTAGAGACCACCCGGGTTGGCTCGCCGGCGGCCAGACGCTGCTTGATGGCACGAATCACCCGCGAGCGATGTGCCCCGCACATGAGCGCCGACAAGTGCAGGGTTCCGGCCGGCATGACGCGGAACAACTCGCGTGCATGGCGGCGGCTGTTGACGATGACCAGCGCCGAGTCGTGGCGACCGAGTTCCTCGGCCAGCGCCTCCCAGGCGACGGGGGCATGCCAGTCTCGCGGCAAGCGCACCCGCACCCGCCTCAGTTGGTCTTGGAGCGCATCTGGATCGGGGATGATCTCGCGAACATCGTCGAGTCCGTCAAAATTCCGCGCGCGGTCGAAGTAGCGTCGCGTGCTCAGCACCGGCTGGGTGGCGGTGGCCAGCACCAGGGTCATGCCATAGTGCTTGGCGAGCAGATTCATGGCATCGACGATGGGCTGCAACAGCGCCGGCGGCAGTAGTTGCACCTCATCGAGCACCACGACACTGTTGACGATATTGTGCAGCTTGCGACAGCGCGAGGTGCGCGCGGCGAACAGCGACTCAAAAAACTGAACGCTGGTGGTCACCACAATGGGCGCATCCCAGTTCTCGCACGCAAGCCGGCTGCGCAGCGTTTCGGCATCCGGCGTCGCGTCCGCCGCGCTGTGATGCTCCAACACCGCATCGCCGAAGATGCCGCGAAACACGGCGGCAGTCTGTTCGATGATGCTGGTATAGGGGATGACATGAATCACCCGGCGCTTGTCGTGCTTGAGGGCATGGCATATCGCAAAAGCCATGCTCGCCAGGGTCTTGCCGCCGCCGGTCGGCACGGTGAGCGAAAACACCCCAGGCGCCAGTTCGGCTGCCGCGCGGCACTGCTCCAGCACCTGCGCACGCAGGCGGTTGACCTGGGTCGCCGGCGCCTGATCGACTAGCGCCTGCATGGACTGGTCGAAAACCGGCGCGAGGCTGGCAAGTTCCGGCCAAGCGGTGCGCCGCTCGGCCTGCTCGGGAGCCATGAAGGCTTCGGTATCCAGGAAATCCGCATCGACCAGACAGGAGAACAGCATCCGCACCCAGAGCGCGAAGCCCGCTTTACCGCCAGGCACTTGGCGCAAATCGGCAGGCGGCAGCAGCGGATGCGGACTGTCATCGGGTGGACGGGCGGCGAGGCTTTCGGCAAGTTCGTCGCGCGCGTCATCGCCGGCCATGCGCGTACTCAGTCCACCATCCCAGTCATGCAGACCGGCGTGGTGCCCGGCGATCACATAGGCCAGCACGCGGCCGGCAAGACCCAGTTCCCGCTCCGCCAGCAAGGCGCCCGCCGTGGAGTGGGGTGCGCGTCCCGGTCGCGCTTCGAGATGGGCGGTTTCCGGGTCCAGCCCAACGGCCTCACGGATGTAGCGCTGAAATCTTGGTCTGAATTTGCCAAGATCGTGCCAGAGTCCGGCGGCGTTGGCCCAATCCGAAGAGCCGAATAATCCGGCGAAAGCTGAGGTCAAGTTGGCAACGGCTTTAAGGTGCTCGGAAAGTGAATGGTAATGCCACTGGTCTTTCGCGTCGCGGCGAGCGTGCGCAAGAAATTGCATTTTCATAGACATGGAAAATTCCTGGTTAACGTGCATGCCCAAATCCAATCACATTGGCAAGCAAAATCCTCAGCTTCAGAAATGCCTCGAGCAGCGGCTTGTGGCGGATTATTTTTTTTGCAAACCGGCATGACTATGCCAAACGTATTGCGAGCAATCTGTGCCCGTAGCAGACCTTGAATCAGATTCTGGTGTATGCCGGGGTTTCAAGTCAAAGCCACAGCTAGGCAAAGGTGTTTTCCTGGCAGGACATCGGCCGGCTCGGCACCTTGGGGTTAAGATGCGAGGCCTGTGCAGCCTTGCAACGCAAGTCACATATATAATCAAGGCTTTTTGCGCCACTGGAGAAGTCCCGGACGCCCGGTTGATGCCGCGCCTGAAGGTGATTTTGACCATGGCCATCCCGATGAAACCCGAAAGACTGGAGGATTGATGTCTGCTCTGGCCGCACAGACCGATCACGGAAAGAACCGCCGCAAAGCTATCTGCGGAATTTGTCCGGCAGGCTGTTGGGTGGAAGTGGATTATGACGCCGCCGGCCGCCTCGACCGGTTGCGGCCGGACCGCGACCATCCGCTGGGCGCGCTCTGCACTCTAGGTGAGCATGCGCGCGAGATTATCTACTCCGAGCATCGGCTCAAACAGCCACTGCGACGCAAGGGGCCCAAGGGCTCGCTGGAGTTCGAGCCCATTGGCTGGGACGAAGCCTTCGAGCTGATGGTCGCGCGGCTCAAGGCGATTAAAGCCGAGTCCGGGCCGGAGGCGACCGCCATCTATACCGGGCGCGGCAGCTTTGAGCTGGCGATGTGCGATCTGTTTCAACCCCAAGGGGTGGCGGTCTCCTCGGCCTCCAGCGTGCTCTTTCCCTTCGGCTCGCCCAACACTCTGGGCGTGGGCGCGCTCTGCTATGTCTCCATGGCGATGATCGCGCCCCACGTGACCATGGGCGGGATGTTCATCAATATGTTCTCGGATATCGAGAACGCCGAACTGATTGTGGTCTGGGGTGCCAATCCGGCCACCGATAGTCCGCCGCGCGATCTCGAGCGTATTCTCGCGGCCAAGCGGCGCGGGGCCGAGGTGGTGGTGATTGACCCGCGCCGCACCCGCACCTCGCGCCTGGCCGAGGCCGAGTGGATCGCGCCGCGACCCGGTACCGACGGTGCGCTTGCGTTGGCGCTGGCACAGGTGATCATTGAGGAGGCGCTGTTCGACCCGGCCTTTGTGCGCGACTGGACGCTGGGTTTCGAGGATTTTCGCCAGTACATCCAGGGTTTTCGCCCGGAGCAGGCCGCGCGCATCACCGGGGTGCCGGCCGAGCGAATCCGCGGCCTGGCGCGGCGCCTGGCCAAGGCCAGGGGCGCCAGTCCGGTGATGTACACTGGCCTTGAGTACAGCGATTCAGGTGTGCAGGCCATCCGCGCCACGCTGGTGCTCTGGGCACTGGCGGGCCAGCTGGACGTACCGGGCGGACGCTGCTTCAGGATGCCGAATAGCGACTTCCCACCCAATCGCTCGCGGCTGCTCGCCAATCCTGCGCTGGAGAAAGCCCTGGGACGCGAGCGTTTTCCCATCTACAGCCAGTATCGCGGTGAGTCTCACGCCATTGCCCTCCCGGAGTCGATCCTCGCGGGTAAACCCTATCGCATTCGCGGCCTCATCATCCTGGGCGCCTCGCTCATCACCTCCTGGCCGCAGCCCGAGGTGTGGAAAAAGACCCTGAACGCGCTGGATTTCCTGGTCAGCATCGATCGCCAGCTTACCGCCGACTGTGCCTACGCCGACCTGGTGCTACCGGCCACGACGGGCTTTGAGATCGACAGCTACATGCGCTATGGCCCCATCTTCCGCCTGCGCGAGCAGGTCATCGACCCGGTCGGTGAATCACGCAGCGATTTTCTGATTCTCGCCGAGCTTGCCCGCCGGCTTGGTTACGGTGAATGCTTTCCGCGGGACGAGGAGGCCATTATTCGTTTCGCGCTCGAGGGCAGTGGCTACAGCCTGGAGGATGTGCGCGCCGCCGGTGGCTGGGTCAAGCGCGACACCCCCGAAATGCGCTATCGCAAATGGCAAGCAGGTCTGTTGCGGGCGGATGGCCAGCCCGGCTTCGATACCCCCTCGGGCAAGCTCGAGATCGCCTCCAGTATTCTCGCCGAGCACGGCCATGATCCGCTACCGGTCTATACCGAGCCCGCCGAGGGACCCTTGGCCAATCCGGCACTGGCCAAGGATTATCCGCTGGTGTTCAACTCAGGCGCGCGGGTGACGACTGACTTCCGCTCCCAGCATCATGGCATTCCCGGGCTGCTCGCGAAGCGACCGGAGCCGACCGTGACCATCAATACCCGGGATGCCGAGGCGCGGGGGATCGCTGACGGGGACAAGGTGCGCATTCGCTCGCCCCGCGGCGCGGTCGAAATGCGCGCCTTGGTCACCGATGACATGGTCGCGGGTGCCATCGACGCGAACATGGGCGGGGGCACCCCAGTTGGCCCGGACGCCTGGCGCGAGGCCAACATCAACGAGCTGACGGATATCGCCCGCTATGATCCCATTAGTGGCTTTCCAATCTACAAGACCTTGCTGTGCGAGGTGGAGCCAATGGGCTCCATTAGGACTGAACCCAATCAATCGGACCTCGGATGATCCATTGTTGCCAGCACATCGAGTTGCTGTTTAACCTGCTTAATCCACCGCTGTTGATGTCGCTCGGATTCAAAGCCCACTGGCTGCTCGCCAATCAGCTTGAACAGACCGAGTAGCATAGTGATATAAATGACCCTTTGGGCGCATGCCGCGTCCGCGGCTTGGGTGCCCAAATCGCGGATGTCAGTCACGTGATTTCGCGACTGTTTAGACTCATCCGAAATCAGGCGGGGGGATCCCTTGCCGGTTAGACTGAGGAATTGCTGGGTGGGAGCCCGGCGGGAAGGGGCGGGACTGGATGACCTGATCCCGCGGAATAATAAAGGGGCCGAGCCAAGTGCAGGGTCCGAACCAGGAGAGAATTAACATGAATGGCAAACTGACTCGCTGGATGATGGCGGCGGCGACCGGACTGGCGCTGACCGCGACCGCTGCCATGGCGGAGGATCGCGCCGACTGGCCAAGCAGCATGACCATTGGGACAGCAAGTGTTGGTGGTGTTTATTTCGTCTACGGTAACGGCCTTGCCAGCTACATTGGGGAAGCGCTCGGCGTTAATGCCAGCGGCGAGATCACTGGGGGCCCGTCGCAGAATGTGACCTTGGTGCAAATGCAGGAACATGACATTGGCCTGGTCACCATGGGGCCGATGTACGAAGCCTGGACTGGCAAGAGCGAACTGGCGCCTGGGTTGGAGCACAAAGATGTGCGGGCCTTGTTCCCGATGTACGAGACCCCTTTCCACGGAATCGCGCTGAGTCGCTCCGAGATCGAATCGGTTGCCGACCTGGAAGGCAAGCGCGTGAGCGTCGGACCGGCCGGTGGCACCGCTGGAACCTACTGGCCAAGGTTTTTTGAGGCGCTCGGCGTGACGGTGCGCCCGTCCTTTACCGGCGCTTCGGATGCCGCCAGCCAGTTGAAGGATGGCCTGATTGATGGCTTCACATTCGCAGCCGGCGTGCCCATTGGTGCCTTCTCGCAACTCGCGGCTGAAACCGATGTGAAGACCTTTGGTTTCACGCCGGAAGAACTCGAAACCATTCTGAAGGAGTTCCCCGAGGTCGCCGCCTACACCATCCCAGCCGGCACCTACGCGGGACAGACCGAGGATGACAACACAGTGGCTATGTGGAACTTCGCCGTCGTGCACCGCGACATGCCGGAGAGTCTGGCCTACGAGATCACCAAGCTGGTGCTCGAAAACAACGATCGCATGCTCAAGATCCATGCCGCGGCCAAGGCCACCTTGCTTGAGAACTGGGTCAACAACAGTTTCCTGCCTTTCCATCCGGGTGCGGTGCGCTACTTCGAGGAACAGGGCATCACCATCCCTGACAACCTCCGCGGCTGAGGCTGACTCAGCTTTGACCAAGCAAGCCAGAGACTGCATCGAGCGCAGCTCTGGCTTTTTTTTGCGCCGATGAAATCCTTCGCGAAGGGGAAACCGATGACCACAGACGCACCCCAGAATGACTTGCGGAAAAGCTTGCGGAAAAGCCCAGGGAAAACAGGGCAGTCAACCACCACAGCCGTCGCGCCAGCAACGAGTTCCGTCGATGCCGAGGTGGTGACCTCCAACCAGCGCGTTTTCGTCGGTTTGCTCGGTCTTTTGTTCGCGGGAGCCTGTGTGCTCTATACCGCTTTTCATGTCGGAGTGATGAACCTCTACCCGCTGGAGACCTGGGTCTATCGCCTGATCCATGTGTCCTGCGGCCTCGCGTTGGGTTTTATTTTCTTTTCCGCCCGCGCCTTCCCCGCGCCGGATGGCGGCCAACGCCCGGCAAGCTGGCTGGAATGGATCCTGCTGCTGCCAGCCGCGGTGGCTATTTTTACCGCGCTGGTGCAAATCATCTGGGCCATTTTCACCGACGGCCGCGTGGCCACGGGCGCCCCGCCGGAGCAGATGCTGATGACCTTCGGCTACCCGATCCTGCTCGGGACGGTCTTGGCGATTCTCGCCTCCTGGGTCTCGCCGCTGGGCGCACGCGACCGCCTGCCACCGCCGGATCTGCTGCTCGCGGTGGCCGCCATCACCGTGGGGCTGTACATCATTTCGCATGCCGAGTTTCTGCGCTTTCGCGCCAGCGTCTTCCCGCATGGCAATGACATGTACGCCGCCATTGCCGGGATCCTGCTGATCCTGGAGATGACGCGACGGCTGGCGGGCGTGGCGCTGGTGGTGATTGTGGCGATCTTCATCGCCTACGGTTTCGTCGGCCCTTGGCTGCCGGGGGTGCTGGAGCATCGCGGCTATGCGCCGGAACGCTTTTTTGCCTTTATCTACACCGACAACGGCATTCTTGGACCCACCACGGCGGTGTCATCGACCTACATCATTCTGTTTATTACCTTCGCGGCCTTTCTGCAGGCGAGTCGCGTGGGGGAATATTTCGTGAACTTCGCCTTTGCCGCCGCCGGCGGCGCGCGCGGTGGCCCGGCCAAGGTGGCGGTGTTCTCCTCCGGGCTGATGGGCATGATCAATGGCACCTCGGCCGGCAATGTGGTGTCCACTGGCTCGCTGACCATTCCGCTGATGAAGCGGGTCGGCTACAAACCGCAGACCTCGGCGTCGATCGAGGCGGCGGCCTCCTCGGGTGGGCAGATCCTGCCGCCGATCATGGGCGCTGGTGCCTTCATCATGGCTGAGATCACCGGCATCGCCTACACCGACATTGTGATCGCGGCCATCATCCCGGCGGCGCTGTATTTTCTGTCCATGTATTTCATGGTGGACAAAGAGGCATTGAAGCTCGATATGCACGGCCTGCCGCGCGAGGAGCTGCCCCAGTTCGCCGCCATGGCGCGGCAGGCATTTTTGTTCATCCCCATCGTTATCCTGATGGGCGCCCTGTTCATGGGTTATTCGGTGATTCGTGCCGGCACCCTGGCGATGGCGGCCGCCGCCGTGGTGAGCTGGCTCACGCCCCATCGCATGGGCGGGAAAGAGATCGCCTACGCGCTGGAGATCGCGGCGCGGATGTCGCTGCAACTGGTGGCGGTGTGCGCGGCGGCGGGCATCATCGTGGGCGTGATTGCACTGACCGGTGTCGGGGTGCGGTTCTCGTCGCTGCTGCTGGCGCTGGCGGGACAAAGCCAGATTATCGCGCTGGTGTTCGCCATGCTGGTGGCCATTATTCTCGGCATGGGCATGCCCACCACGGCGGCCTATGCGGTGGCGGCGAGCGTGATCGCGCCGGGTCTCATCCAAATGGGCATCAATCCGCTGACCGCGCATTTTTTCATCTTCTATTTCGCGGTGATGTCGGCCATCACGCCGCCGGTGGCGCTGGCGGCTTACGCCGGCGCGGCCATAGCGCGCTCCGATCCCATGCGCACCAGTCTTGAGAGCTTCAAAATCGGCCTGGCCGCCTTTGTGGTGCCCTTCATGTTCTTTTACTCGCCGCCCATGCTGATGCAGGGCGCCTGGTATCAGAACCTGCATGCCTTCCTGAGCGCGGGATTGGGCATTTTCCTCTTTGCCTCCGCCATCCAGGGCTGGTTCTTCGGGCAGATTCACTGGACGCTGCGCATTCTGGTATTGGGTGCGGCGCTGGCGATGATTGGCGGTGGCTGGCAGTCGGATCTCATCGGCCTGAGCGTCGCCGCGGTGATTTTCGCCGCGCAGCGTTTTGTCCTCAATCCGGTTAAAAACCAGGACCAGTTAAAAACCAGGACCAGTTAAAAACCAGGGCCAGTGAAGAACCAGGAAATTTAAAGTCGGATCCGCGAACGAGGGGTTTCCCTGGCCCAAGCCAGACATTCTGACTGCCATTTGCTACTCATCCTGATCATATCGATACCTGTCGATTCTTTGTCCCTCAGCCAATTTCGTTACGCGCCCAAAGGCGAGATTGCGTTTTGGCATAAAAGCAATAAAACTTTCTTTTCAGTTCAAAAAGCCAGATAAAAGAAAAGATGCTTGCATTAACAGAGGCCGAGCAAACCGCCTTGACGGCCTTGGGCGCGCGCCTGCGACGTCGCCGCCTGCTGGCCGAGGAACCACAGTTTCGCGCGGCGGTCCGCATCGGGTTCTCGGTGCCGACCTATCGCAACTGGAGCAGGGTGATCCTAGCGCGCAAATTGGTGCCTGGCTGCGCGCCATTCGGCTCTATGGCGCGCTTGAAGAGGTCGACCGGCTCATCAATACTCGAGTCATTGTTCGACTCTGACCTCAGTCGCCAGCGTGCTCCGCGTTGTCAATGAACGAAAAAACCAGGCAACCCCTGATGCAAGTTTCAGTCTGGCGTCGCACCCCGGCAGGCGCGCTATTGCTCGCGGGCGAGTTGCGCATCGCGGCACCGAACCGCTGGCGGCCTTCAGCAGGGGGGATTTCCGCTATGCTCCGGATTATCTCGAGCACGCCGAGGCGCTGGCCTTGGCCCCCATCCATTTGCTCCTGCAGCCTTCTATGACGCCCAACAATAGCGCATACCGGCCAATTCCCGGCTTAACAATTTTACACGATAAGACACATAAATCAGCCGAGCGATGACCTTCTATCGCTAGTCAAGGGTCGGTAAGGTTCCTCGTGCGGCAGGAGACTGACTAATAGCTTGAGGTAGAACACCGGCAAGAAGCATTCGAGCCCTGATGGTGTAGGCAGGATCCAGAGGCCGATCACCAAACCAACGATGTACAGGGTTAAGGCTACCGGACGTTGCAGATAGACGGGTGTTTTGAGTACCAACGTCGCCGCGGCAAGCAGATAGGCTCCGGCAACAGCAGCCCAGGCTGGTTTGATCTGGTCCGAATGCGGCGGCAGGTTGGATACAGCACAATTCAGAATGGTTCTGCTTCTGTGCGTAACTGTCCATCGGAACCCATGGCGAACCACAGTTTTTTCGATTTCTCCCGATCCTTCATTCAGCCATGCCATGCTGCGATTTCGCGTGTCGCACGACCTGCCGCCCGCGTCTATTTCAGCATGAAAAACCCAATCCGTTCCTGCAAGTTCTCTGCCAGCCGGCGCAGGCTGATCGATGCATCCGCCACCTCGCGGGCATTCGTGGCGATCCGATTGACATTGGCCTCGACCACATGGACGTCCTGACCCACGGTTTGCGAAGCGCTCAGAATCTGCTCGGAGGCCGCGACAACTTGTTCGATGCGTTGCTCGAGGGATTCGATGTGCTCTTCGATGCGTGTTAGGGCTTGATCGGCGCGCTGGGCGAGCTTGGCATCCGCCGTCGTCTTTTCCGATGCTTTGCCGGCGGCCTTGCCCAGCGCGATGACGCGGGTCTGAATACTCGCGGCAATCTCGGCAATGCGTGCATTCGATTGCTGCGTGCGTCGCGACAGCGCGAGTACCTCCTCAGCCACCACGGCAAAGCCTCGGCCCTGCTCACCGGCGCGGGCGGCTTCGATTGAAGCATTCAGGGCCAGCAGATTGGTTTGGGAAGCAATTTGCTCGATGTCGGCCACGCTTTCGGAGATGTGCCCAGCCTGAACATGCAGCTCGGCAACTTCCTGCTCAAGCTGCTTGACGTCGGCGGCGATGCTTTGGATGTCCGCGATTTCCGTATGAATGATCCCGGAGCCTTTGGTGGCGAGCTCGCGCGTGTCCACGGCATAGGCGCTGATCTCGCCGATGCTGGCTGACAACGCCTCCATGGTCTGGGTCATTTGCGTCGCGGCCGCTGCAATCTGCTCGATTTTGACTTGCTGCTCGGCGGTGCCTTGCTGAGCCGTCTCGGACAAGTCGTTCAGGTGGGAGCCATGCTGTACGACGTCACGCGCGGCCTGCTCGACCTGACCAACGACGTCGCGCAGACGCGTACTGGTTGAAATCAGGGACGCGGTTAGGGACCCGATTTCGTCTTGGCGCTCGGAGGGCTTGAGCTTCAAGCGCAACTGGCCGTTGGCCAAGGCCTCCAGGCTGTTCACACCTTCGCCGAGCGGGCGAAAGGCCGCGCGGATGTAGAACCACAAGCCTGCGACAGCGGCGAACAGAATCAATGTGGTAAGGCCGAGCAGGAGCCGAGCTTGCCGTTTGGCGTCGCGATAATCGGCCGTGATATCCCGTGCCGAGACCAGATAACCTGCAGCCGTCCCGTCGCTGTCGGCAATGGGTTGACTGGCTACGGAAAGCACCTGATCAGCGACCGCGACGGTCTGCAATTGCGCCTTGTCGGCAGGGCGCTTGAGGCCCAGCGCGGCGAACGCAATCCCGCTGCTCGCGGCCTGCGCGCTTCCCTGTGGTCCGAGAACGAATACCTGACCGCCATCGCGTTCAGCCATCAACCGCGCAAGCACCTGAGAATCGATCAAGTACAATCCGGCACCATAGAGACCGCGACGCCCGCCGATAGGGATGGCGAGGCCGAGATACAGACGTCCGTCCGAGCCCAGCTCCAGTCCCGACGCCTGTTCGTTTTCGTCGAGTGCTTGTGCGGTCAACCGCGGCAGATTGGGAGGTTTTGGTTGCTCCGGCGCCGAGTAGAGCAGTTCGCCGTCGGTGCCGCGAATCTGCATGACGGAAAAGACATCCTGCTCTTTCAGAAGATTGAACAGCGCCTCGGCATGTTTCTGCAAGCCTGCGCGATCTTGGGCTTTTAGCGCGGTCTTGATCGCGAAATCATTGGCCAGCGCATCGGCCTGAGCGCGCATGCGGGTCAGCTGCTCGTCAATTGACGCCTGCCAGGCGTAGGTCTTGCCGACATTGACGGGTTCGGCCATCCCGGTTTCGAGTTGGCGCTGAGCGACGTGGTCGACGATGGAAATGGACAGGGCGGAGACGACCACGATGACAGTGGCCGCGAGCGAAATGCGATTGCGTAACAGCACAAGGATCTGACGCCTCTTGCGACAGGGCAGTCCGCACAACGGGGAGTCCGTTGGGGGACGGAGATTGACGTCGGCTGGAAAGCGACCTGACTCCCTGAGTCCAGCGGTGGCGTCAGCGGTGATTGAGGGTGTTTTGAGGTTAGACCGCTGCAGCAAAATCTGCAAGCATGGGGGGATCTGTCATCACACAAACGGCCTTCGAGGTCATGACATTGTCATCCATGCGAAGTAGCATCAATCAACGGTCCGTCGGGGGGGCTGGGGCGGTCGAATCATGAGACTCCGCGGTTTACTCCCCCGCTGGCTAGCGCGACACGTTAATGACGCCAGTGAACAAGCGGTGATCAACGAGCCTGAAAAGTCATCGGCATTGCGCGCCTGGGAGGATCTCGACCCCTGGGAGCGAACGGAACTGCTCGAGGCCTTTGGCCACTATCAGGACAGCTTGTCGCCGACATGCTCCATGGATATCAAGAACGAGCGCTTCATTAACTGGTTGCGAGAGCACAGCGTGCTCTGGCCAGGACAGGACTGAACCGAGGCGGGCGCGATTTCTCCTCGCCGGGCTTGTCCGGTTCCTGTTTGGTCGGAGTTGAGACGGACATCGTGCCGCCAAGCGCTGATCCGCTCCTTTGGAAACGCAAACTGAGCAGCATTCGAGGATCCCACAATGACCCATCTCGACGGCATGGACTGGATCCAGGCGGAACTCCAGGATTCATTCGATGAGGACTTCGAACTGGAGTTGTCCGAGCCGGCGCTCTCGCTCGAGCTCCGCAAACTCTACAAGCGGCGCCATCCGGAAACACTGGATCGCAACACCTATTTTCGCGCCCTGCTCAAGCTGCAAGCCGAGCTAATCAAGCTGCAGGATTGGGTGGAGCACACCGGGGAGAAAATTGCCGTGATCTTCGAGGGCCGCGATGCCGCCGGCAAGGGTGGTGTGATCAAGCGCATCACCCAGCGGCTCAATCCGCGCGTCTGCCGGGTGGTGGCACTCAGTAAGCCGACGGAACGAGAACGCACTCAGTGGTACTTTCAGCGCTATGTGCCGCATCTGCCATCCGGCGGCGAGATCGTCCTGTTCGACCGCTCCTGGTACAACCGTTCCGGCGTCGAGCGGGTCATGGGCTTCGCCACCCCCGAGCAAGTCGAGCAGTTCTTTCAGGACGTGCCGGAGTTCGAGCGCATGCTGGTGCGCTCCGGCATCCGGCTCATCAAATACTGGTTTTCGATCACCGACGAAGAACAGCAACTGCGCTTTCTGATCCGCATCCATGACCCGCTCAAGCAGTGGAAGCTCAGCCCGATGGACCTGCAATCGCGCGTGCGCTGGGAGGCTTACACCAAAGCCAAGGAAGAGACCTTCGCGCGCTCAAACATCCCCGAGGCGCCCTGGTACGTGGTCGAAGCCAACGACAAGAAGCGCGCCCGTCTCAATTGCATTCACCACCTGCTGGAACAAATTCCTTACACGGAAGTTGAGCACGAGTCCATCAGCCTGCCTGACCGGGTGTTCGACCCGAACTATGAGCGTTCCACCCTGCCCGCCGAGCTGATGGTGCCGCAGCGTTACTGATGCTTGGCCGTGACGCACTCCTATCCTTTCGATCCAACCTACGGCTACACGCTCGACGGCCTGTTGTCCATCCAGCCTCCCCAAGCGCCAGCGGATTTTGCCGCATTTTGGCAGGCGCGCTACCGCCAGGCATTGGGCGTCGACCCAGCACTGGAGTTAACCCGATCCGCGAACCAACGCACCGGGTGGCGGGTGTGGGACTGCTGCTATCAATCGACGGAGGGCTTTGCGATTGGCGGTTGGCTGCTCGAACCCACCGAGCGTCCGGCAACCCAGGCTTTTCTCGTGGGGCACGGCTACGGGGGCATTGATCAACCGGATTTCCCGCTGCCTTGTGCCGATGCCGTTTATCTGATGCCCTGTTTTCGCGGGATCGGGCGTAGCCGCCGAGCACCGATTTCCGAGGATCCTCGGTGGCATGTTCTGCACGACATCGACCAACGCGACCGCTACATCATCGGCGGTTGTGTGCAGGATCTCTGGATCGGTATCAGTGCCTTGTTGGCCCGCTTCCCGCAGTGCGAATACCATATTGGCTACATGGGCATCAGTTTCGGCGCCGGAATCGGCGCCTTGGCGCTGCCTTGGGATCAGCGGATCGCGCGCGCCCATCTTAACGTTCCCACCTTCGGTCATCAGCCACTGCGCCTGCAACTGCCAACGCTTGGCTCGGCCGCCGCCCATCAGCGTTTTCAACGCCACCATGGTCACCTGTTGGAAACCTTGGCGTACTACGATGCCGGCTCGGCTGCGCGATTCATTCGTCAGCCCGTTCATGTCGCCGCGGCGCTGTTTGATCCCTATGTCGCGCCGCCGACGCAGTTTGCCATCCATAACGCGCTGGCAGGCCCCAAACAGCTATTCGTCCTGGCGACTGGCCATGCCGAAAACCCGGCACGCAGCGCCCAGGAGCACAACCTGCTGGATGCCCTGAGGAGATTCTTCTGTCACCATGAATCGGGAATATCACAGTTGGTATAGCCCACGCCTCGGCCGGGACATGGAGCTGCTGGTCTTCGGACATGCGGGGGCGAAGGTCTTGGTGTTTCCAACCCGCGATGGACGCTTTTTCGAGTATGAAAACCTGCGCATGACCGAGGCGCTGCGACCCAAGATCGATGCCGGCCAGCTCCAGCTCTATTGCGTCGACAGCCTCGATTGGGAGGGCTTCTACTGTGACTGGGCTCATCCGGAAGGGCGTATTGCCCGGCACCAGGCCTTCGAGGACTACATCCTCAACGAGGTCCTCCCGCTGATGGCCAGCAAGAACAGCCACCCCTGTACCATCGCGCACGGCTGCAGCTTCGGTGCCTTCCATGCCGCCAATATCGCCTTTCGGCATCCGCATCTCTTCCAGAAGTTGAGCGCCTTCTCCGGGCGTTATGACCCGACCTTGAATGTCGAGAACTTTCGGGATTTGTTGGATGGGCATCGCAGCGAGCTGATTTACTACCACTCCCCGGCGCACTACCTTCCTGGACTCGATGGCTGGCGGTTGGACGCCTTGCGCCGCATGGACATCATCTTCGTGATCGGGCGCGAGGATCCCTTTCTCGACAACAATCGCCATGTCAGTCGCATCCTGTGGGAGAAGGGCGTGTGGCATGCGCTGCATGAATGGGATGACCGTGCCCACAGCGGTTACTACTGGCGACGCATGGCACCGCTTTATGTCTGAGCAATATCGGTTCAAACAGCTTGTCCCAAATCGCGGCTTCTCCCCGCGGCGGCGAGGGCTTCTACAAGCCTGCGGTGCGTTGAGCGCTGCGACTTGCGTGGCACCATTACGGGCGGACCTCTGGTGTGAACGCGATCCCTTCGCCCTGGGGGTTGCCTCCGGTTATCCACAACCGCGCTCGATGGTGCTTTGGACGCGGCTCGCCCCCGAGCCCTTGGCGCCGGACGGTGGCCTGCCGGCGGAAATCATCCAGGTTGCTTGGGAATTGGCGCGCGATCCTGGCTTTCGTCAGATCGCCGCGAGCGGTACCGTCTATGCGGAGCCCGCCTGGGCGCACTCGGTGCATGTCGAGCCCGAGGGGCTTGAGCCCGAGCAAACCTACTGGTACCGCTTCCACGCCCTCGGCGCGACCAGTCCGGTCGGGCGCACGCGCACCGCGCCGGCGCAATACGCGCCTGTTTCGCGATTGCGGTTGGGTGTGGGGTCTTGCCAACATTATGCCCAGGGGTGGTTTGGCGTTTATCGCTACGTCGCCGCCGATGCGCTTGATCTCTTCCTCCACCTCGGGGATTACATCTACGAATCGACCTGGGGCGATGACCTCGTGCGCTCCCAAGGGGGACAGGAACCCGTCACCCTGACCGATTATCGGCGCCATCACGCGCTCTACAAGACCGACCCGGACCTGCAAGCCGCGCATGCCAGCTGCCCATGGCTGATGGTCTGGGACGATCATGAGGTGGAGAACGACTATGCCGGCGCGATCTCCCAGAACAATGACGATCCGGCGTGGTTCCTAAAGCGCCGGGCCGTGGCCTATCGCGCTTACTACGAGCACATGCCGCTGCCGCGCACCATGGTGCCTTTGGGGCCGTCCATGCGCATTCATACGCGGTTGCACCATGGGGCGCTCGCCGATCTGCATCTGCTCGATAATCGCCAATATCGTAGTCCGCAGCCCTGCCCGAAGCCGGGGCGCGCGGGCGCGGCCATCATCCGCGACTGTAATCAACGGCTAGACCCAGCCGCCACTCTGCTTGGCACGCGTCAGGAGCAGTGGTTGGCGGCCAATCTGCGCGCCTCGACCGCGCACTGGAATCTGCTTGGTCAACAGACGCTGATGGCCCAGGCCGACAGTGCCCCGGGGCCGGGTCAGGCGTTCTTTTCCGACGGGTGGGACGGCTATCCGGCGGCCCGCCAACGCTTGCTCGACATTCTCGCGGAACCCCAACCGCGCAATCCGGTGGTGCTCGGCGGAGATGTGCATGCTTTCTGGGTCGCCGATCTGAAAAAGAATTTCGATGACCCGCGCTCGGCGACCGTGGCGAGTGAATTCGTGACGACCTCGATTACCTCCCAATCACTCCCCGAGGACCGGATTCAAGCCACCGTGCGTGAGAATCCGCATCTGCGCTACGCCAACGGCACCGAGCGCGGCTATCTGCGGCTGGACGTCACCCCGGAGCGCGTCCGCGCCGATCTTCTCGCGGTGCCGTCGGTCAAGGTGCGCGCACCATCCTGCCATGTGCAGGCGTCTTTCATTGTCGAAAAGGATCGTCCTGGGCCAGTCCCGATCTGATGCAGGGGCATTGGTTTTCCGCAATAGCGACCGCAGCCGCGACAGGGGAGATGGCGGTTGCGGGGAGCACGCGTGCAATACGGTCATCACTCGCCCGATGAACTGCGCGCGTCATGTGCCGTGCGGCGGAGCGCTAAATAAGTCGTGTTTTCGGACTCGTTGAATCCGAACCTGGTGTTCTAACAGGTTCGGCCTTTACCGCGGTCACGGATTGGTGCGGGAGTTTCAGGACGTCTTTTCGGACACAACCAAAGGGTGACGAAGAAATGCCACCCTTTGCTGATGAGCTTGATCTTGCGCAATACCAGACAGAATTTTTAACGTCGGCAGCGGTTGCCGCAATCCGCGAGCAAATGTTCTCCAATTGCGGGCGTTGTTTTCGGGGAACTGTATCACTGCCTCGGTGCGGAACGAATCTTTGGTGGCCGAGGTTTGGTGGCCGAGGGGGTCGATGCGCAACGGATCGCTGCATCCATCCGGGACGGCTGGCTGGCTGTTGATGTGCATTAAAGGGAATTGACGCCCCTGAACCCCAGCCTGGGGCTCGGTGAAAGCGATTCGATCCGACGCTCACGGGAGGATTATCAGATTCTGCGCAGGCAGGACCGGGGTGGCCTGCCTGGCAACGGATCCCTGGGGGCTTTGAGCGCACTTGCGTGGAAGAATCTGTCCAAGCTGCCGCAGTTTTTTGTGCGAGGTGCTGATGACCGATGATGCCGATTGACCTGAGTTCGCCCCTGATGCGCCAACTGGCGTTCGGCCTTGGCGCGCATGTTGGTTTTGCCAGAAGGCCGCTTGCGCGCGCAGGTCGATCAGCACCATTGTCTAGTCTAGTGGGCCTTTTTTCAGTGAGGACGAGCGTTTAAGTCATTTTTCAGATGATTGGTCGAGTTTGGAGCGGCGGGTACGAGCACGGGTATCGCGCTGGCCTCGATGTTGAAATTCAAGGGTGGGTTGAGTCGCCGAATTTCCCCATCCAAGAGTACCGGCAGGCTTGTGGTGCCGGGTAACTCGATGCGCACAGTGGTGCTTGTCTCGGTCAGGAGCACATCCTCCATGCTCCAGGCGCCGGACATCAAACGCGCGAGCAGCGAGCGCAGGCGCTTCAGCGTGGCGCGGCGCATGGCATAAAGCGCGAGCAGGCCTTCATCCAGGCGCGGGCGAGCCGGCAACACATTAAACGCCGGTTCCAGGCGGTTGTTGACCACCACTAGGGTGCGTGAGCACAGCCGCTGGGTCTTGTCCTCCGTGACCAGGTGCAGGCGCAAGTGCGGATAACGTCCCCACAGCCTGAGGGCCTTGACCAAGAGTGCCGGCCAACGTCGCCAGCGGGATTGTTGACGGCGCTGCTCGCGATAACGCGCCAGCAATGCGGCAACGCCGACCATGCAGGCACAGAGGAAGGGGTGGCCATTGACCCGACCAAGATCAATCCAACGCAGGACGGGATTCATGAGCTCCGCCAACGCCTGTTCGGGATCGGGAGGGAGCCCCAGGTCGCGTGCGAGCCAGTTCATGGTGCCCCGCGGCAGAATGCCTAGCGGAACCTGGGCGCCTTTCAGTGCTTCGACAACGGCTAGCACGGTGCCATCGCCGCCGAGTACGAAAATGGCACGCAGATCATCGCCCAGGTGCGCTTGCAGGGCTTGGCGAAAATGCATGGGCTCGAAGGCCATGTGCTCGAGTTCCAGCCCGTGCGTGGTCAGACCCATGCGCAGGTGCTCGAGGAGGGCGGTCTGCGCGTCGCGTGCGGCCGGGGTGTCGCCGGCGGTTGGATTGAAGATCGCCAGCACCCGCCCGGATCGGGAATCGCCACTGGCCCACTGGGACCAAAAACTGGACTCTTCAGCAGCGGTTGCACCGCTGCGCGTCGGTGGGGGCGGGTTCGCCCTTATCTTGTTGTTGTTGGACTCGGCTTGGTTCATTGTTCAGCAAAAGCGCGGGTGAAGACCCGCGCCGGGTGCGCGCGGGTGCGGAGATCATCCTGCAGTCATGTTATCCGCTTTCGACGCGCTTGCCTCGGATGGTTTCGCGTCCGCGGAACTGGGGCTCGACCTCCGCATTGCGGTCATGGGAATCGGACCAGCAGCGCGGGGAGGGCTCGCCGGAGAGAAAACACAGGGTTTCTTAGTTGAAGGGCTCCGGATCCTGTGCTTCCTCGCCGACGTAAAAAGCGGCCAATCACCTGGGGGTGCAGCGGGTTGAACAGGTCGCGCAAGCCGAGCACTTCGACAAGCTTGTCGCTGGGGGTGTCCTTCATAAACATAACGGACTCCTGAGGGTAGGCAAGGGGCAAGCGCCGCCGGACGATACGAACCGGCGCGCAGCGAGACTGAGCGGTTCGCTGTGGCTGGTCAAGCCGCCGGGTTAGGCTCCCCGGACACCGAGGACGCGGGGCTGTCCTCGGAAATCCTCTCGAGCGTGGCCCCGCCGAGCACCGGATTGCCACTGCCGACACTGATATCACCCAGTGACACCACACCGACACAGCGGTTGGACTGATCCAAGACCACCAGGCGGCGCACCTGGCGTTCTTCCATCAGTTGGGCGGCGGCCTGCGGATCGGCGTCAGCGTATTGGAAATCCACCCCGGGGCTCATGACCTCGCTGACGGCCGTCTCCGGCGGAAAACCGGCGGCAAGACCGCGCACTGTGATATCGCGGTCAGTCAGGATACCGACCACCTGGTTCTCATTGGTCACCGGCAGAAAACCGACATCTTCATCACGCATCAGCGTGGCGGCTTCGCCCATAGAGGCGGTGTAGGGAATGACGCGGAAATTTGGGGTCATGACATCTTGCACTTGCATGGCTGGTTCTCCTGTTGTTCCGAGGAGTGGTTGTGCGGGTTCAAGCGGAAACCTGCGATAGGCTCGTTCACATAAATCAAAGCAAAGGTGATGCCAGTGCTTTCTTTGCGCCTAAAACCGCCCCGTTGAGCCGGCACGCTGGTTCAAATGCTCCTGTCAGCCGTGCAAATGCACCGTCTACTAAGGCGATTTACTTAGCACAAATCGCATACATGGTCAAGACCCTGGCCACCAGACCAGGACGGCCAGACCGATCAAATAAAAGCCCAGCACCGCGACACTCTCGAAGCCGATGTTGGCCAGTCCGTGGCGTTGGCGCTGGATCAGCCCGAGCAGCAGGGTGGCGGTGAGCAGAATGGCCAGGCTGATCAGGAACAAGGGTGCCGGGCCGATGGCGTGGTAGATGGAGCCCTTGCGATAGGCGGTATCGGCCAGCACCAGAAAGAGCACATCAAAGGTGTTGCCGCCGATGATGCCGCTCACCGCCAGGGTCAGCGCGCACTGGCGCACGGCGGCGACCGTGGTCACCAACTCTGGCTGGGCGGCGATGCCCCACCGACGGCATTGCTGACCGCCAGCTCCGGGTGACCGGCCAGGGCCGCGGTCAGGGAGGCGACACTGCCCGGAAAGGAGACCGTCGCCCCCAGCAACAGGGCGCCGAACACCGCTTCGCCCAGACCGGGTGATCGGCGAGGTGATCGGCCAGGCGCGTGAGCTTGGCGCCGAGCAGGGCGATGGTCAAGGTGCCGAGGCCAAACCATAGCAGGGCGCCTGTCAAGGAGCCTGTCAAGGAGAAGGTGGCGGAATCCATGCGGATGTATCAGGGACGGCGCCTCTGGCCAGCGCTGCCCCTGTTTTCCTGAGCCGCGGGGCGCGCGGCGGCGCTTGGCCGCCCGCCGCGCCCCGACAAGCAGCCGATCAGCTTTGATCGCCGCCGTTATCCGTGGTCCACGCGTTCTGCTGGCTCTGCTGCTTGCTGGAATCCTTGAGCACCACGATGCTGTCGGCCATCAGATCCGGCGCGGTGAAGAAATCCTCGTCCAGCTGGCCAGTGACATGCACGCGATCGCCGGCCTCGACTTTTTGGTAGCCTTCATCGTCGAGCGGGTCATAGCCCATGGCCGCGGTCATCACATTGACATCCTGCTGGCCGGTATCGACGCGGAACATATTGTCTCCGACGTCCTCGACGGTGCCGATCACCGTGGTTTGGGCAATCACAATGGGCGTGGTGACGGTGATGAACAGGTCTTCTTCATCCGCCGCGCTGGCATGGAAGCTTGATGCCTCGGGGCTGGTGTTGGTGAGTGCGACTGTTCAGATCCAAGGAGGTTAGGACCTGATGCTGGGGGTGGGCAAGTGCACCAGTGATAGGGGCATTTGCCCAAAGCCCGCCGCTGATGCCCTTGCGCGGGGTCGCGCGCTACCGTCTCCGGTGCGCCCTGCCGGTCCGCGCCATGAGTCGCGCCCCGGTCAGTCGGCCTTGAGCTGGTCTCCGGCCTCGCCGCGCTCAAAGCGCTGCTCGAGTTCGGGAAGCTGCTGGTGGCTGGTGATCAGGATTAGCTCGTCGCCGGTTTTTAGCGCCTTGACCTCCCGTGGCAAATAGAACTGCTCGTCGTGATAAAGGCAGACGATCCGGGTACGTTCTGGCAACTTCAGGTTGTCAATGGGGCCCTTTTCGGACGCTTTGGCGATGAGGCTGAAAATGGCCGCGTTCCCCCGGATGACCGATGAAAGTTCCAGCGATTTGCCGCCCGAGAGCATTTGGCTCAAGTGCGCGGCGACAGCCCGATTGGGCATGATGGTGTCCTCAAGCCCAAGCTCCGCGGCGATGCGTTGAAACTGGGGGTCATTCACGCGCGGAACCACTCGCGCGAATCCGAGCGAGCGCCCGATCAGCCCCGCCAGGATATTGATCTGGTCGCTTTCCATCAGACAGAAAAGCACGTCGGTGTTCTCGGGCTCGGCGTCGCGGAGCACGTCCGGCAGGGTGCCGTCGCCGTGAACGAATCCGGCGTCGAGCCGCTCGGACAGCACGTCGATGCGGTTGCGGTCGCGTTCAATGATCACGACCTCATGACCCTCCTCGAGCAGCAACTCGGCGGTGGACAGGGTCAGTGAGTTGCTGCCGATCAATGCGGTTCGCATGGCCTTTTCGCTCTCCTTTGGAGGTTGCGTTTGCGCGCCAGCCAGGTTGGTGGATAGAGCACCACCAGCAGCGCCAGAATCTCCACCCGTCCGAACAGCATGTCGGCGCACAGCACCAGTTTCAGCGCCGGGTGGAGTTCGGGACTGGTCAGGCCCGCCGAGAGCCCCGCATTAGCGGTGGCCGAGACCACGCAGCAGCCAACCGGTCAGAACGGCGGGATAGGAGAGAAGCGAGGTCATGCTAACTGGCATCGGAAACACCATGCTGCTTCCCATCGTCTTCTGACTGGAGCCTGAGGATATCGCGGTATCCGTGCCAGGATGCATTGGCCATCCAAGGCATGAGCACAATGAACCCCAGGCCAAAGGTCAGCAGGCCAAGGCCGGTGAGCAGCGCCAGAAGCAGGGCCCACAGGGCCATGGTGGCCGCGTTCTCGCCCACCGCCCGCCAACTGGCGAAAGCCGCATTGAATGGATCGATCTTATGATCCACCATCAGCGGCAACGCCAGGGCGCTGGCGCGAAACACCAAGGCCGCGAGGAGCAGCGCCAAACCGCCGAAGATCAGCGCGAAAGGCCAACTCTCGGCGAACATCACCGGCAGCGGCCGCACCTGGTCATAGGTCGGCATCAGCTCATGAAACACACCGCCGAACAGCAGATTGGACAGCATGATCCAATTGATGAACACCAGCAGCAGAAACAGGCCAAATAAACCAAGCGATGAGGCATTGCGGGAGAGCAGCGCGAGCGCTGACAGTGGTGGTTTGGAGGCATCCTCGCCCAGGCCATCCACGCGTGGTCCATGCTCGCGTTGTTTGGCCAGCGCCAACAAGCTCAGCGCCAGCACCGGCGCGATGATCAAAAACCCACCAAAGGCGAAGGGCACCAGAAAAAACGGCTCGCTCGCGCCCAGCCAGCGTCCGACCGCGGCCACCAGCAGGCCAATCACCAGCCCGTGGAGCAGGCTGATAACCGGCGCGGCGCGTAGATCCTGCCAGCCGCGCTCGAGCCACTGGAAGGGCCGGCGCCAGGCCCTGTGGTGAATTTCAAATCTGCGCTGGGGCAGGTGAGCGGTGGAGAGAACATAGGTACTCATCAGCGACCTCCCGATGGTGGATGTTGCGCGGCGAAAGCCGCGGGCCCTGAGTGCATTTCTTGCGCCTTATCCTGCCTGGAACCTCGTTCTGGTGGGATGGAAGGCAATCGCACTCGCTGCGGAATGGATCAGGGATAGAGGCAAGGAAAGCAGAAGCCGTGCCAGTACCCATCAGGACTCAAACCGCGCAACGCGACACCCTGAGGGTGGGGCATATCCACCATCACTGGTTCAATGCACCCGCCGCCGCTGCCGAAGGTGTGTCCAATCGGCCTTCCCAATTGGCCTTGATGGTGCTTCGACTGCTGACTCGGGCCGCTGGAGCGGCCGCTCTGCATTCCCACGCTGGAACCTGTGAGTGATGAGAACGTGTGAGTGATGAGTGAGTGGCATCAGCCGGGTGGCACGATTGCTGAGTTTCCAGCGTTTAGTGCCATGCCTGACGGGTGTCTTCACCCCCAAGCGCCTTCCTTGCCTGATCTGATCGTCGGATCTCATCCTCATGGGCGTTCGAGAAAGGGCACGGCGATTGCAGCTTGGGGAGTCCGATTGTTCCAGAAAGAATGAGGAGACGACACATGACAGATGCGCGAAAGGTCATTGACAACCCTGACACCTCAAGCTCGCGTCGCGCCGACCGCGAGATTGAACTCGAAGACTGGACCCCCGCCGAGGGCCAGCGCATCGCCGAGTCGCTCGGCATCGCGCTAAGCGACGACCATTGGCAGGTGGTGGCGAGCTTGCGCGCCCATTATCTCGAACAAGGCATGCCGGCAAACGGGAGGGATTTGTCCGACCACCTCGACGCCGAATTCGCCGATCAGGGCGGGCGGCGGTATCTGCGCCGCCTGTTCCCACAGGGACCGGTGTTGCAGGGGCTAACAATCGCCGGCCTGCCGATTCCGCCCTATACGCAGGACGAGGGTTTCGGTGTCGCCCGCTGAGATCATCGGCACCGGCGGTTGGGGCATTTGCCCCAGCCGCCGGTGCAATTGGTCCAGCCAAAAGGAGGCCCGCGCTGTTTTCAAACAGTTGTTTTGCTGAACTGTCGTGCTGGTGCCAAAGGCGCACTGGCTCAGCGTCAGGCTTCAGGGCTGGCGCTGCGGCGGCGCCATGAATTCCGGTCCCACGGGATCCTGAATCCGGGTTGCCAGAATGCGCTCGATCTCGGCCAGATCGTCCTCGCCGAGCGTCCAGCCGAAGACCTCGTCGATGGCGGACAGTTGTCCGGGATGACGCGCGCCCCAGAGGGCGATGTTGTGGTCGTATTGCTGCAACAGCCAGCGCAGCGCCAGCCCGAGAACCGAATGGCCACCGCCTTCGCTCGCCAGGGTCTTGAGATCTTCGACGGCGGCGAGGTATTGCCCAAAACGCGGTTGTTGGAACTTTGGGTCGGACAGGCGCAAGTCATCGCCCTCGAACGCGGTGTCGGGCCGCATGCGCCCGGACAGCAGGCCGCGGCAGATGGCGCCATAGCAAAGCGCCGCGACACTATGCTCGCGTGCCCAGGGCAGCAGATCGGCCTCGATTTGACGCTCGAATAGATTGTAGGGCGGCTGCACACTATGCAGGGGCGCCACGGCGAGGAATTCCTCGCATTGGGCCGGGGTGAAGTTGCTGACGCCGATTGCGCGGATCTTACCCGCTTCGAGCAGCGCGCGCATGGCCTCGGCGGTCTCGGCGATCGGCGTTTGCGGGTCTGGCCAGTGCACCTGATACAGATCGATATAATCAGTGCCCAGGCGGCGCAGGGACTCATCGACTTCGCGTTCAATGCGCGCGTGACTGGCGTTGCGCCAGACGCTCGACTGATCCTTGTCCCACTCCAGGGCAGTCTTGGTGGCGATGATCAACTCGTCGCGGCGGCCATGTGCGGCGATGGCCTTGCCGACCAGTTCCTCGCTGCGCCCGAAGCCATAGACGGGCGCGGTGTCGATCAGATTGATGCCCTGCTCGGTCGCGCGCAGGATGGTTTGAACGGAGGTGTCCGCATCCGTCCCGCCCCACATCCAGCCGCCGATGGCCCAGGTGCCAAGGCCGATTCTGGAGACGTTCAGTGGGGTGTCGGCGAGTGTGATGAATTCCATGGGAACCTCGTGAAGTGGAGGAGGGGGGATTAGCCGCCGCGGCGGTGGCGGCTGCTTGATCGACTCAGCTCGCGGGTTCAGGCATGTCATCAAGGCACTCACGGTGCAGTCTTCCGGCTTCGCGCAATTCCAGTGCCTTGAGGGAGTCAACGCTTGGGTGTTGAGCGTCTTGAGTCGACATGGTCTTTCCTGATTGAGGCCTCATTCTAACTTTGGGTCTTAACCAACAGCCGGTTATCCACCCTGTTGACGCCAATCAGATGGCTGGCGATGCTGCCGGCCTGCTCGCGTTGGGCCTCGGTGTCCACCTGGCCTTTGAGGATGGCAGCGCCATCGCGCACCTCGGCGTCAATGTCGAGGGACAGCATGCGGGTGTCGAAGCGCAGACTGTTGCGCAAGCGCTGGGCAATGCCGGCATCGGTTTTGTCGAGCGTCAAGTGTGACTGGTCAGTCGGCGCCGATGCGTCGGCTTCAGGCTTGACCTCGATGGCGTTCTTCACCGAGCGCACCCCGGCGGCGCGGGGGGGTGACTTGTCTTGCTTCTTGATGGCCAAGGGTCAGATGGTCAAGGGTCAGCCCTTCGGCTTGGTGTCAATGCCCCAGTCACTGGGGCAGAACACCCGCTGGAAGTGGTGCGCCACGACGCCGTCGGCCGTCCCTATAGTCCCGATCATCCGCGAGCCTTCGAGTTCGATCAACGCGCTGCTTGGTAGCCGCCGTCGTCCACGATTTTTTTGCTACAGACAGCAAACTGAAGCCATTCATCTTGAGCCTGTTCACTGCGGCCCAAGATCGCTAGAAACCGCATAACCAAGCGCATTGCGTGCCCCTCTCGATGGTCGATCAGCTGCATTTACGGCGTTGACCTCCCAGCTCACGACCGATAATCTAATCCCGGCGCCGTATGTTAGATCCTCGGATTGGCTTGGGTATCCCCAGAATGCGGACTTCGTGCCTCTCGGCAAGGGGATACATGCAGCCTGCCGAAGCATGGATCCCATCAGCTAGCCCAATCTCAACGCAGTCTCAGCCCCATGCCCAAGCTCTCCCTTGCGAAGCTCGAACGCCACCTGCTCTCCGCCGCCGACCGGCTGCGCCAGGAGGGGTTGGATGCCGCCACCTACAAGGACTACATCTTCGGCATGCTGTTTTTGAAGCGCTGCTCGGATCAATACGACGCCGAGCGCGAGCGCATCGTCAACCGCAAGATAGCGCAAGGGATCGTTCAGGACGTCGCCGAGCAGCGCTATGGTGAGAATCCGGATTTCTACGACAGCTTCTTCGTACCGGAACGGGCGCGCTGGTCCTACCTGCAATCCAAGCTCAACGACGCTAGCAAGCCCTTTGGCAGCCGGCTCGACGAGGCGCTCGCGGCGCTCACCGAGAGCAATGACTCCCTGACCCATGTGCTCGACCACATCCAGTTCCAGCGCATGCAGGGCAACAAGCGCGTGGTGAGCGACGATGCCTGCGCCGATCTGGTGCGCCACTTCAGCCAGCACCGGCTGCGCAACGAAGACTTCCAGTTCTCGGACCTGCTCGGCAGCGCCTATGAATACCTGATCAACATGTTCGCCGAGTCTGCCGGCAAGAAGGGCGGGGACTTCTACACTCCGCGCGATCTGATCCGGCTCATGGTGCGCATCCTCAAGCCCGCGGCCGGCATGCGCGTCTATGATCCCACCTGCGGCTCCGGCGGTATGTTGATCATCAGTCGCGAATACGTCGAGCAATCCGGCGGTGATCCACGCGATCTGGTGCTCGCGGGCCAGGTCAACGATGCCTGCGCCTGGTCCATCTGCAAGCTCAACATGCTGCTGCACGGCGTCGAGGGCGCCGACATCCAGCTCGAGGACACCCTGCTGCATCCCCGGCACCGTGAGGCTGGCGAGTTGGAACGCTTCGACCGCGTCATCGCCAATCCGCCCTTCAGCCAGAACTACAGCCGCACCAACATGGGTACCCCGAGCGCTTCCGCTGGGGCTGGTGTCCGACCACCGGCAAGAAGGCCGACCTGATGTTCGCCCAGCACATGCTCGCGGTCTGCCGGCCGGTGGCATGGTCGCCACGGTGATGCCTCATGGCGTGCTGTTCCGCGCCGGCGCCGAACGCGAGATCCGCCAGAAGCTGCTGCAACAGGATCTAATCGAGGCCGTTATCGGCCTGCCGGCAAATCTGTTCTACGGTGCCGCGATCCCGGCCTGCATCCTGGTGATGCGCCCGAATCTGAGCGGCCAGCCGGAGAATCCCAACAAGCCCGAGGCACGTCGCGGCCGGGTGCTGTTCATCAACGCCGATGCCGAGTACCACGCCGGCCGCGCGCAGAATGCGCTCAGGCCCGAGGACATCGAGAAGATCGTCACCACCTACAAACGCTTCGAGGACCTGCCCGCCTACGCCCGCGTCGTGTCGATCACCGAGATCGGCGACCCGACCAACGACAGGAACCTGAACATCCGCCGCTATGTCGACAACGCCCCACCGCCCGAGCCGCAGGATGTGCGCGCACACCTGCACGGCGGCGTGCCCGCGGCGGAGATCGATGCCCAGCGTGCTCTGTTCGACGCGATTGGGCTGGACCCGAGCAAGCTCTTTGTCTGCCGCGATGAGCGGCATCCCGCGGCCAAGACAGCCGACAGCGGCCGCATCCAGCCAGCCAGCGAAACCGCCGAGTCCATCACGGCGGCCAAACAACTGGAGCTTGGGCTTGGGCTTGGGCTTGGCCAGGGCGCCTATCGGGACTTCGCCCCGACCCTGACCGAACGCGCGGCCATCCGACCGCTGATCGAGCAAGACCCCGGCGTTCAGGCCCGCCTCCAGACCGTCCAGGAACAGCTCGCCAACTGGTGGCGCGAGCATGCCCCCAAGCTCAGTGCGTTGAGCGAGCGCGGCAATCTCAATGCCGTTCGCGCCGAGATGCTGGCCAGCTTCGCCGATGCCCTCGCCCCGCTCGCGGTGTTGGACTATTTCAAGCTCGCTGGCGTGATCGCCGCCTGGTGGACCGATAGCCTCGCCGATCTCAAGATCCTGACGGAGCGTGGCTTTGCCGGCGTCATCGACGGCTGGATCGACGCCATCGCCGATGCCCTGGACGATGAGGATAACACCGGCCCCGCGTTCGATCCTTTCGGCCATAAGCTGGTGCTGGCGACCATGGGCGACTACCTGGAGCGGATCGCCGAGACCCGCGCCGAGGTCGCGCGCCTGAAGGCCGACAAGGCCGCCTTCGAGGCCGACAACGCGCCAGAGGAACTGGACGAGGAGGAGCTGAGCAACTGGAATCAGGCCAAGGATCTGGAGCGCCAGGCCAAGGAGCTACGCGCCGAGCATCGCGAACCGGTGAAGGCGATTGGCAAGCTGGCAACCCAGATCGGACGGTTGAAGGCGCAGCTTCAGCAGCCTGTCCCCGACAATGCCCGCGCCCGCCCGGCGGCACGCAAGCGCGAAGAACAGCTCCGGGACGCCGAGGCGCGGCACGGGGCGCTCGAAACGCAACTCCCGCCGGTCTATGCCGAGCTGAAGCGGATCAATGAGGCACTGGAGCCTTACCAGGCAATCCTCGACGATCTTGCCAACGCCCGGAAACGTTACCGCGCCCTGCTCGCCGATTTCTTGGAGGAGCTCAAGTCACGCTGCGGAGTGATGAGCGAGGACGACAAGGATGAGTTGGTGTTGATGCTGTTTGCGCAAGACCTGCAAGCAGGGTTGGATGCGGCGTTGGGGGAGCGGTGCTCGGCTGTCATTGGATTTGTGGAACGTGAATTCATGGAGGCGTCCGCAAGTCTGGCCGAGATTGATCGTTTTGGGATTCGCGTAGGCGACGTTATGCTGACCAAGGACTCGGAAACTCCATACGATATTGGGGTTCCTGCCATCGCGGATTACACAGCGCCGGATCTTGTATGCGGATATCATCTGGGCTTGATACGACCAGATCTTGATCGCGTTGATCCACCCTTCCTCTGCAAACAGCTTGGGAATCACCGCATTGCACGTTACTTCGCAGAGCACGCAAATGGATTGACGCGCTATGGTCTGCCTCACGCCGCTGTCAGCGCAACACCGATCTGGTTGCCGCAGATTCAGGAGCAGCGGGTCATCGGACAGCATCTCCGCTTGGTCGACGAAGCCATCACGCGCACCGAGGCGGTTATTGCCAAGCTCAAGCAACTCCGCACCGGTCTACTCAAAAACTTTCTGACTTGCGGCATCGACGAGAACGGCGAGCTGCGTGATCCAAACTCAAGTCCGAAAGACTTCCAGGAATCTAATTCAGGCAGGGTTCCAACTAGCTGGAATGTGAAGACACTCGGTGACGCTCATCGAGGACATCGACTCCGGATTGACGGCCCTTGTGTCCGAGGTACAACGGCTGGGCATCCGCTCCATCGCTGTGCCACCGCTTGGCTGTGGTCTTGGCGGGCTCGACTGGGGCGTGGTGCGGCCGATGATCGAGGCGACATTCGCGCGGTTGCCCGACGTGCGGGTGCTGTTGTTCGAGCCGAGCGGGGCGCCGCAGGCGAAATCCATGCCCGTGGGCACCAAGCGGCCGAATATGACCCAAGCTAGGGCCCTGTTCATCCGGTTGATGGACGCCTACGCCGCTCTCGACTACAGCCGCACGCTGCTGGAGGTTCAGAAGTTGGCCTACTTCCTTCAGGCCGCCGGTGAGCCGCTGCGGCTGCGCTACGAGGCGGGACATTACGGCCCCTATGCGGCGAACCTAAACAAGGTGCTAGAGGTCATGGAGGGCCACTTCATCCGCGGCTATGGCAACAGCCAGAAGCCGGATGCCGAGATCGAGCTGCTGCCCGGCGCCGTTGAGGCGGCGACAGCCTTTCTTGCCGATAAGCCGGAATCTCGGCAACGCCTAGAGCAGGTCGTGGACCTAATCGAAGGCTTCGAGACGCCCTATGGCATGGAATTGCTCGCCACCGTGCACTGGGTCGCGCACCATCCGAGCGGAGGCGCCGGAGCGCCCGCGGCGAGCATCGATGATGCCGGCGAGCGGGTGCGGACCTGGAACCACCGCCAGGCTCGCCTGTTCAAGCCTGAGCACGTTACAGCCGCTTGGAAGCAGCTGGACAATGCGGGATGGCTAACTACCCGGTCGCAAAGGTTTAGCACAATCGTTAACACAAGTAAAAACCTGGAAAAAATGGCGTCTCGTCATAAAAACAAGGGCTTAACCGAAAGATGATGCCGATTTAGCACAAGTGCGGCCTGGTGGTTAACGCACTTTCCCAAGCCAGGCCGCCGCGCTTGGTCTGGGTATGAGGCAACCCGAAACAAGGAGCGCCGCTAAATGAGCAAGATCGAATGGGAAGGGACTTGGTGGAGCGCCCCTTTTGCCAGCAGCTCCAAGCCATGGGCTGGGACTGGATCAAGGCGGACCCCGACCTGCCCGAGTCCAGCCAGCGAACCAGCTCACGAGAGGTCTTGCTCAGGGGCCGCCTGGTCGCGGCCCTGCGCACGATCAATCGGCGCGACGGTCAGCCCTGGCTCGACGATGCGCGCATCGAGAAGATGATCCGCGACCTGGAGCAGGTAGCGGGGCATCGGCCGATGGAGGTCAACCAGGCGATCACCGAGCTGTTGTTAAAAGGCACGGTGGTCGAGGGGCTGCCGGACTGGGATCAGGGCCGGCCGCAACCGGTGCGCTACATCGACTTCGAGCACTGGGACCAGAACGACTTCCTGGTCATCAATCAGTTCAAGGTTGATCTGACCAGCGGACAGGGCCATGTGCTGCCGGATGCGGTGCTCTTCGTCAACGGGCTGCCATTGGTGGTGGCGGAGTTCAAGAGCCCGGCCATCGAGAGCCCCATGGCCGCGGCGATCAACCAATTGCTGCGCTACTCCAATCAACGCCGCGAGGTCTGGCCGACACTCTTCAAAGAGCACGAGGGCGTCGAGCGCCTGTTTCGCACCAATCAGTTGTTGATCGCCAGCGATTTCTTCGAGGCCCGCGCCGGCACCCTTGGCGCGCCGCCGGAGGCCTATCTGGAATGGAGCGAGACCAGCCCGGTCGCGCCCGCGCAGGTGCTGGCCGAGATCCAGCAGGCGCGGGACGACGCCGAGACCGACGAAGGCAACAAAGCGACTGGGGCGGTGGAGACCAGCAAGGAACCCGCATCCACCCATGCAACAGGCGCGACGCTCGCCCCGGTTGCCGCCGAGCAGCTCGCGGCGCTCGGCCCCGAGCAAGCCGGGCGCGCCGGCACGCCGCTGTTCTTCCGCGACGAGGATCAGCGGCCAGCGGCATCGCAAGATGCCGCGACGGCGCTGTCGAGCCAACAACGGCTGGTGGCGGGCATGCTGCGCCCCGCGCATCTGCTCGACCTGATGCGCAATTTCACCGTCTTCGAGCAGGTCGATGGCCGCACGCGCAAGATCATCGCCCGCTATCAACAGTTTCGCGCGGTGCACAAGATCATTCGCCGCTTGTTGGACGATGGCGCGGCGGGATGGAACGACCAAGCCATCCGCGGCGGCATCGTTTGGCACACACAAGGCTCCGGCAAGAGCCTGACCATGGTGTTTCTGGTGCGCAAGCTGCGCATGACGCCGGGCTTGCAACAGTACAAGGTGGTCGTGGTCACCGATCGCACCGACCTTGAAGGTCAGCTCAAGGCGACGGCGCGGCTGTCCGGCGAGACAGTGCGCCCCAATCAGCAGGATCTGGAGCGCCGGCTGACGCCAACCGCGCTGACGCAAGCCATCCTCCGCGAGCCGACGCCGGATATCGTCTTTGCCATGCTGCAAAAGTATCAGGAGCGTCGCGTGGATGACGCCGATCGGGTCGCCATGACCATTCGGCGCAAGGAGAAGAAACCCGGTCGCGAGCAGCCGGTGGTCGAGAAGGAGATCAGGCTCACGCAAGACGTCAGCGAAGAACGCTTTCCCCTGCTGAACGAATCCCGCGACATCCTGGTGCTGGTCGATGAGGCGCATCGCGGCCACTCGCTGAGCTTGCATCGCAATCTGCGCCAAGCGTTGCCGAACGCGGCGATGATCGGCTTCACCGGGACGCCGATCCTGGCCAAGCACAAGAAGCGCACGGCGGAGATCTTCGGCGACTTCATCGACTGCTATGTGCTCAAGGACGCCGAGCTGGATGGCGCCACGGTGCCGATCCGCTACGAGGGCCGCACCGCCGACGGATTCGTCAAGGACGCGACGACCCTGGACGATCTGTTCCTCGACATGTTCAAGGACTACGAGCCCGAGGAGCTGGCCGTCATCAAGGCCCGCTATGGCACCGACAGCGTTGTGCTGGAGGCGCCGCTGCTGATCGCACAGAAGGCGCGAGACATGATGCGGCACTTTGCCAAGGTGATCCTGCCCGAGGGCTAAAAGGCGCAGGTGGTCGCCGCCAGCCGGCCCTTCGTGCGCCTGATGCTCGAGCTCTGCTTCCCAAACGTCGATGCCGATGACAGCCAGCGCCATGCCCTCATTGCGGCAACACTCGACTTGGTCGAACGCATCGGGCGCGAGATTCGCCTGGTCGGCTGCTGGCGCAATCCCGATGCCCGCGAGCGGCTGACCAAAGGTCTGGTGCGCGCCATCGATGAAACCGGGCATGACACGCTCGGCCTTGCCTATGCGCCGCCCTGATGGTCGGGCCGGATGGTTACTCTGAAGTGACCCAGCAGAAATTCTCGGCCTTGAGCTGCGTCTCGCCCTGCCAGCGATACGCACAAAGCACGCCGGGCTCTGCCCCGCTGTAGTCCAGACAGGCGACCTTTGGGGTTAAGGGTGCCGGTATACCCTCGAGCCAGTAGTGGCCGATGAAAAGTGGTCGTGTATTTCTGTAGCCAGGCCGAGCAGCGGAAGGGACAGAGACGCTCGGCAACTGCTCCCGTTGCTCGGCGTCGAGCAAGGCGGCATCGCGTATGTCGGTGGCGGTCTCATCCCACCAGCGCACACGCACTTCCGTGCGCCAGTGGCCGGTCTTGTCCAGATAGCGATAGCCGTCTGGCAGCGCGACCTCAAGGCCTTTGATCAGGCTCTCGAGTGCCGCATTGGCGGAATGGCCACGACGGCTGGCGGCAATGAGGCCGGCCTCGGTGAGTCGGTTGTTGTGATCGAGGAAGGGGCGGATCGCGGCAAGCTGTTGCTCTTCCCAACAGGCGTGGATGAGGCGCAGGCCAGGCAGCTCGAGATAGAGCGGCAGGCAGCGGAACCAGTCGATGATGTCGGCATGGATCTCGGGCTGATGTTCGACCTCGTTGAGGAAGTCTTGGTGCTGGCGGCGGTTCTTCTCGCTGCGCGGTCGCAGATGGGTGCCGGGCGCCTCGGGGTCTTCGGTGGCGTAGGCGATGGCGTTGAATTCATGGTTGCCGAGCACGGCTCGGGCGCTACCGGCCTCGACCATGGCGCGGGCAATGGCGACGGTCTCGCGCTGGGCGGGGCCGCGGTCGATGAAGTCGCCGACGAAGAGGGCTTGGCGCTGGGGGTGACGATAGGCGCCGTCGGTCTCGCGGTAGCCGAGCTGCTCAAGCAGTTTGCGCAGGCGCTGGGCGTGACCGTGGAGATCGCCGATGAGGTCGTAGGCGTCGGGGCTGTAGGCGTCCATGAGGCGGGCTTCCGTTAATGGATGGGGACTGGGTAGGGGCTGGGCTGGATGATCAGGCAGTGGCCATCTCGGGACGTGACATCTGTTCCTGGGGTTCGGCCTCTACTCCGGGCGATTCGCGGCGGTTGCAGAGGACGGCCAAAAGCCAAGCTGGCCGGCGGATAGGGCCGGACCAACACGAGGAAGATCTTCAGGTCAAAGGCCATCGGGTTCAAGAGGAAGAGGTTTCGCTGCTCCTGCTCGAACGAATCACTTCATCGGTGACAAGAACCGGCTGCTAGACCAAGACTTGGTCACCGACAAGCCGCGTCGTGCCTTTGATTCGGGTGGAGAAGGACGGCACGCACTCGAACCGAGGACGCAACCGGGTGAGCTCGAGGCCCAGCGTTTCGCGAAATCGCTCGCCGAGATCCTGGATCAAGCCAGAATCGAACGGCGCTTGGAGATGCTCGGATTAGTCGCGCCGCCGGCCTTTCTTGGCTTGCTGCGTAAGAGTCTGCCGGATGAGACGGCGCGTCAGGCCGTGCTCGAGATCGACAAGAACTTGACGCGCGACGATGCAACAGGCGTGCGGGCTCATCTGCCGGAGCGGCTGTTTGAAACGCCCCTCCGTTGAGCACTGGACGCACTGAAACCCGGCTCGCGCCGGCAAATCAGCAGGCTCGGGCTGATGCTGTGCGTATTCTCAGCCGTATTCAGTTACGACTGCCTTCCACGGCCAGTAGATTATCGTCGGTTAGCTTCGTCCAACGGTTCTTCGCTCGCCTTGCAGTTGATTCCACTTGCCTTGGATTGTGTCCCAGTTCATCGAATTCACCTCCTTGATTATGTCATTGTTAGGTTTCATGCACAGAGCACAGAAGGGGAATCCCTCTTGCTTTACAGGCTGGCCTCCAAGTACTTTAAACACGTACCCGATGCAAAGCTGCCGGGTCGCCATCAACAGATGTCGATCTCATCCCGTCAACGCCATTCAACCCGTTTTAGCGGCAGGCCGGCGATCCACTGCTGGACGTTATAATCGGACAGCACCATCGCAAAGCCCGCTAGCAGTGCGACGCTGAGCGGCAGTCCGATGCGCCAGGCCAGCCGTGGACCACCGATGGTTGCGCAGAGCAGGGTCTTGAAGAGGGCGTTGGAGGTCAGCGCCACCAAGATGGCGATGACTGCCGTGCGCTCCCCGATCGTGTTCAGCTCCATGCGCGCGATGGAGAGGGTAATCGCATTCAGGTCGGCGAGGCCAGAGACTGCCGCGACGCCGAGCAGGCCGGCGCCGCCGAAGGCATCGGCACTGACGCGCGCGACCAACATGACCCCCGCCAAGAGCAGCCCGAAACGCATCGCTTGGCCCAAGGATAGCGGATTGCTGACCTGCAGCGCGCCTTGATCGAGCGGAGTCCCGCGGCGCAGCCAGAACAACAAGGTCGGCACGAGCGTCAGCAGCATCATGCCAGTCAGCGGTGGGGCCAAGGTCAGCGCCAGCCCGGGCTTGAGCAGCGCGACAATGACCAGGATGCGCGGAAACAGGGTGATATTGGCGATCAGAATCGCGGTCGCGATCAGGTTGGCGCGCTCGCGCTGATCACGCCCGAGGCGTGCCATTTGCAGCGTCAGCGCGGTCGAGGAGGCGAGTCCGGCGAGCAGGCCGGTTAGCACAACGCCGGCATTGGCCCCCAATATCCTGACCGCGAAATAACCAAGGTATGAGATCGCGGCGATCAAGACCACCAACCACCAGATCTCGTAAGGGTTGAGTGCCTCGGCCGGACCATGGCCGCGATCTGGCAAGATCGGCAGCAGCACCACCGTGATCAGCAACAGCTTGAGGGTCGCCTGTAGCTCGGCTTGCTCAAGCCGCGCCAGCCAGTGGTGCAGTTGCGGCTTGAAACCGAGTAGGAGGGTGGAGATGACTGCGGCCGATGCGGCTTCGACTTGATGCCCCAGGGTTGAGAGGGCGGCTAGAGCAAATGCGAGCAGCTCGGCGATCAGGGTGGTGCTGCCGGTTGCGTCCGTCTCGTGGGCATGAAACAGGTAGCTGCCGAGCGCGACCGCGGCCAGCGCCAGGAACAGCAGGCCGAGGACGATGGGGGTGAGCACTTGGGCCATGACGCCGCCAACACCGCCGAGCAGACCGATCAGGCCAAAGGTCCGAACGCCAGCAGCCTTTTTGTGATCGCCGTCCTGCTTCCCGTGCCAGCCGCGCTCAAGACCGAACAGCAGACCAATCGCGAGCGCGATGCCGAGCTGGAGGAGGATCTGATACTCGTCGCCTGAGATCAAGCTGGTCATGCCGCGGACTCTTAGATGCCCGTCTCAACGCCTTGCTCTGCGCTAGATTCCGGGATCAAGGTCTCGCGATAGGCGTGCCAGCTGGCATAGCCAAGGATGGGCGTGACCATCATCAGGCCGACGAAGTAGGTCAGTATGCCGACGGTCACCAACAAGGCGATCAGGATCGCGGGTTGAGTGCTAGGCAAGCGCGGGATCGTAAAGCGGCGCTGCGGAATCTGGCTGGGGTTGAAGTCATAGGTGTTCATGATGGCTCCTCCGCTTCTAGTCAAGGATGTGGGATGCTGTGAACGCTGACAGTCGTCTAGCGATTGGCCTCCTCGACTTCAACGTTATCTTGATCGCAGCAAAGGCTATGCCGGGGCGATCAGGCCAGGGCCTTGCCGGACTGATGAAGCGGGCATTCGCGATCCTCTAAGCCGTGGTCCGGCTGGCCGCCGGATATGGCGATCGAGCCGATGCCGCGTCGATGCGTTGGCAACAGCGGTTCAAATGCCGCTCGCCTGGGGGCCTATGCACCAGTCCTGCAGACGGTGCCTGTGCTATCCCGCCCAGCTGAGGGCGTCTACGGCCTGGCCCGACTGGTCTTTGAGTCGGCCCGTTAGATCAGCGGGGTCAAAAGTAGCCGCTTGCTGATGTGCAATGCCAGCGATGTCTAGGGATACCAGACCCGCATCCTCGGTGTGGTGAGACATCAAACTCATCCCCAAGGCTGATCGAGTCGCTGTTGACAGAGCCATTTTAGGCGTTGAATCGAATCGCCCGGTAGCCGCTCGGCTTGCACCAAGTGCTCGAGTTCCCGCGCCCGCTCCAGCACAAGCTGGATCGCCGCAAGGGCATCGCTTTGCTCCAATTCGGCGAGATAGGTCCAGACCCGTGCATCTGGCTGCGCGCTGCCATCGCCCTCAATGCCAAGGCAACGCCGATATAGGTCCGCCGAGAAGGTTCCAAGGGCGCGGAGCATTCCCATGGCGTCGGCAATAAGCTCATCGAGCAGATTCAGGCGCATTTCCCCGCACAGCGCCTTGGTGGCAAGATGGGTCAGCTCATGCTCGAGCCTCAGCACGCCGGAGCGCGCGAGCCAGTCCGCGGTACTCGGGTGGCCTGGCACCTGATCTGCTGGGACAGAGCCATAGGGCGCATCATGCAGCAGGATGAGCCGCGCCCGAGTCTCGCGTCCGTGGGCACGAATCAAGCCCCAGTGAATCAGACCGCCAATGGCCTGGGCATGCACGCCGGCGGCGACGGGTGCCGGCTCACAGCGGTGAGCGAGTGCGCGCACCAGAAACAGAAAATCCTCACGATTCGCCGTACAAAGCACAGGCAGGGTGACGGCGAAATGCTCGGCAATCTCAATGCGCAGTTCCTCGGGGGCCAGCAGACCGGGCATCTCGGTGTCAAAGCTTGTATGTATAGGTAGCCCGAGAAGCACAGATCGTCGATATTCATCGGACTGGGAGATGCCAGGGTACTGTGGCAGGCACAACTGCGGCAGAGACTCGCGCAGTGTATCGACAAGGCTGTTTGCATCCCGGTCTGCCAGAAGGGCGCGCCACCAGGCCAAGGTTGGCGGCTCGGGAAGCGGTAACCCTGGCCAAGGGGCATGCGTATTGGCAAAACCTTGACAATAGTCGCGTAAGGATTGGTTCACGGGTTGTCAGGGGACAGTCCGATGTGGCGAAAAGCGGATGAGTGGTTGTTCGATCGGGGATTATCTGTAAGTGGTCGACTGGGCCGCATGCCGCCGATTCCGCGGTCACCGCTCTTGAGGATGCGAAGGTCATTTTCAAGGTCGCACATGAGGCGTTCGTCATTGGTGGCTCGGTCCCGCGCGCGCAGCATGGCCTGCTCGGCTTCTATTATGTGGCCGAGCTTGGCGAGCGCATTGCCCAAGCCATGCCAGGAATAGGCATCATTCGGGGCGATCATTAGAGCCTGCTCGGTGATGTCGCGGCTCTTTTGGTACTGGCGGCATTGATAGTGGGCATAACCCAACATTTGCAAAATGTCGAGGTTGTCGGAAGACAGGGTATTGGCTCGTTCCAGACAGGTTTCCGCGATTTCGTACATATCCAATGCAAGTGCCTTGCGTGCCCTGTCCAAGAGTTTGTCAATGTCGCGCATCTGGTGAATTTTTGGCACCAGTGCTTCGACTTGCGCTCTGTAGGTGCAGTAAGGGTTGTCCCGAAGTGATCGGGTCATGGTGAGTTTGACGTTGTGACATCCCCCTCGGCAAATCTCACCATAACGGCACTTCTCGCAAAAGCCGCCGAGATCCTCGACAGAGAAATCACGATTCCAAGCGAAAGCGCCGGGTCTATTCCAGATGACACGCAGCGGGGTCTGCCGAATGTTGCCCTCCACGAATTCAGGCGCGCGAATTGAAGTGCACCCAAGGATATCGCCATTATGTAGGATGCCGATATTGGATTTTCCGGCATTGCATCCATTCCACGGAAGGTCGGAGACAAAGTAGGAAGCACGTATCTCTTGATAGTGATGGGAGTAATATCCAACACAATCGGCCAGAACCGGCTGAATCGGACCGCGATTGAGGAGTGAGTGAGCAAAGCTCACAATCGTCTCGACCTGGCTGGGGGCGATGACTCGATCCATGGTCATGCTGCCCATGGGCATGCCAAGCTGTAATTGCCAATGCTGTACTCCCAAATCCTCAAGCAGGGGGTGCATTCGCGGCAGCAGGTCAAGATTGTCTTGCATCAGGGTGGTGATGACCGCGGAGCCCATCCCAGCTTGCTGCATCGCCCGCAAGGCACTGCATGCATGTTTAAAGGCGCCTGTGCGGCGCAGAGCGTCATGCACTTCCTCGGTGCCATCGAGACTGACCGCGCAGTTGCTGAAACCAGCCTCGAGTGCGCGATTTACAGCGTCGGCGTCAAACAGCCAACCATTGGAAATCATGTTGACCTTAACACCCTGTTCAACCAGGCGAGCACCGATCAGATGCCAGTCGTCCCGCAAAAGAGGCTCCCCACCGGACAGGGTCACCAACTCGATTCCAAGGCCCGCGAGCTGATCGCACAGATCAAGGGCTTCTTGCGTATCCAGTTCGTCGGATGCTTTGTAGGTACATGCGGAGCCGCAGTGTCGACACCGCATGTTGCATGCCAGTGTCAATTCCCATACCGCAGTACGCGGAGGTCCGTGAGTCGCTGAAACCTTCATGTCTTGAAACTCGCCATGAATCTTCAGGGGGGGACCGCTTGATTGGTGGATCAATAGCCTGACCTTTCGTGGTGGAGGGATTGCGAGGCACGCGCTTGCCACCTTGGTCATTAATGAGCGGGGACAATGTTCTGCCTATTGCGACCAAGGCGGCTCGGCTGCAAGGTATCAAGTTGTCAAGTTGTCAATGGCGCTTCACTGAAGCTCACCAAGAATTTGGGTTGCCAAACCAACTTGGTGCGGCATAGGCAGGAGCGACTGGAAATTGTTCTCCAGGAGCCAGAAATTTCTGCAACAGGGTAAAAGGATTGGTAAAGCCGCCAGCTACCTTCTCAAGATCGCTATCCGTTAGCTCGTCACTTTGGTTGTCTTGATTTGCTGGAACCTTGAGCAAGACGCGCCCGCCTTTCTTCTCGCAGGAAAACCCTGCCCCTTCTGGCATTGGCTTGCCAATCAATTGCGCGAAAGCGGCGCCAAAGTCCTTTACGCAAAGCGCGCCGAAGGCTTCGTCTTCGTTTGCCTTGGTGAGAATCTTGTCCAAGGTTTCGGCGACCTTCTTGTGAATGTCCGCGGAGCAGCTGTTTTCATTGGCTGACATGATGAGTCTCCATTGTTGATTGCCATTGTTGATTGAGGGAAAACGCCTATTGAGTTCGATCACACCTCCCTGCGCGGATTGTCGTCCAATGAGTAAAACCCCACTGCTTTCTTGGTGGGCATCGGTCAAACCATCTGTCGCCGCGCCAATTCCGCGAACTCGCCATTTAGGTTCATTAGTTCGTGGAAAGTACCGGATTCGACGATGCGGCCCTGTTGCATGACGAAGATGCGATCAACGCGCTCAATGGTGCTCAGGCGATGGGCCACGACGATGCGCGTCATGTTCAATTTCGTCAGGCTGCGGTTGACGACATCCTGGGTGCGGTTGTCGAGTGCGGAGGTCGCCTCGTCGAGGATGAGAATGCGGGGCTTGTGCACCAGGGCGCGGGCGATCATCAGGCGTTGACGCTGGCCGCCGGACAGGGATGCCGCGCCATCGGGCAGCACGGTGTGCATGCCCATGGGCATTTGTTTAATGTCCTCGGCAAAACCGGCCATCTCGGCGGCTTGCCAGGCGTCCTCGATGGCGAGCGGCAGGCTGCCGACGATATTCTCAAAAATGGAGCCGGACATGATGCGGCCGTTTTGCAGCACCACGCCGATTTGCCGGCGCACGGCCTGCATATCGAGTCCCGAGATGTCGCGCCCGTCGAGATAGACGCCGCCGGATTCCGGTTGCTCGAAGCCAAGCAGTAGACGCACCAGGGTCGACTTGCCCGAGCCTGAAGCGCCAACAAAGGCCACATAGCTGCCGCTGGCGATGCGCAGTGAGACCTGATTGACCGCCGGTGGCACTTGCGGATCGTAGCGGAAGACCACCGACGAGAACTCGATGCGACCGTCGAGCGCGCCCGGGTCGGCCTTGAGTTCGGAGCGTTCGGGGATGGCCTCGAGAATGGGACGCACGCGCTCATAGAGCGGGACAATGGTGATCAGGGTGGTGAGGGTTCCAAGGAGTCCGATCATGGCGCCGCTGAATTGCCCGAAGGCAGGCAAAAAGCCGAGAAACTCCTTGATGCCGAATCCGCTTTGCGCCAAAGCAAGGGGCGCGCTGTCGGCTTCTGATGCTTGATTGAGCACAAAGCTGATGACGGCGAAAAAGGCAATGGAGGCAATCAGCGGAAAGAGTGTATTGAGCACTTGCTGCATGGCCCCGAGGCGGCGGATACGATAGGTGAGATCCTTGGTGATGCTGAATTGCTCAGCCCAGCGGGCGAAGGCGCGCGCCTCGCTCGCGGAGTTGCGCAGCTTGGACAGGCCCACCAGGAGTTGAAACACCAATCCCTCGATCTTGCCGCCGCGACCGATCATTTCCCGTTGCAGCGGCAATTGCATCAGGGTGACCAGAAAAGACAGCCCGAGGATGACCAGTACCACGCCAAGGGCGACAAAGGCCAGTTTCCAGCTATACCAGAACAGCAGGATGAGACTGAAGAGGGAGAACACCAGATTGAGCGCGGCCTGGAGCACCGTGGAACTCAAGACTTCGCGGATGGCATTGATACCGTTGGCGCGATCGGCGAGATCGCCGGCGATGTAGTCGCGAAAGAAACTCACCGGCAGGCTCAGCAGCCGATCCCACACGGCGGTCTGAATGCGCGCGTCCATGCGGGTTTGCAAGCGCAGCATGGCAAAGCCGCGGGTCACCGCGAAGGCGGCCGAGCCAAGGGCCGCCAGCACCAGGCCCGCGACCAGCATCAGGTGCATGGAGATGTCGGCGCGGGGAATGATGTCGGAGAGAATCTGACTGGTCGCGATGGGGGTGGCCAGGGCGAGCAGACCGGTCAGCAGCCCCATGGCCAGCACAGTGGCAGGGTCGAGACGCAGACCAGCCAGCCCGAAACGCAGCACCTCGCGCACCTTCAGCGGATGTGCCGGGAAGGGGCGGTAGAGCACCTGGGCCTCGCCAGCGAGTTGTTCGGCCAGCGCTTCCGTGAGCGGCTGTTCCTGATTGGTACCGGGTTTGGCGCCGGGGTCTATCAGCCGATAGCGCTTGGGTCCGTCCGGAATCAGCGCGACCGGGCGCTGGTCCTCGCCGAGATAGCCGAGCAGGGGATCATTGTCGCGCCGATGCCAATCATCGCGCAGCAACACCCGCCGGGTACGCAGATGCGAACGGCGCGCGATCTCATCGAGCGGATGCGCCAGCGGGTTGATGCGCTCCGCCGGCGGGGCAATGGTCATGCCGGAGGCGGCGGCGACCAGACGCATGGCTTCATGCAGCGGGTCATCCGTGGCGATAGGGCTGTCGGCCAAGCCCTGATCGCGCCTTTTGGGCAGCAAAATCCCGGCAATGCGCCGCAGCGCGCCGCCAAAGACCAGTCGATCACCTGCTGCTCGCCGCTCAAGCCGACCTGCGTCACGTTGGCGGGTCTCGGCAAGCCGCGCGGCCAGCGCGCTCATGAAGACGATGTGAAAAGCATCCAGGCTCTGCCATAGAGTGCCGCGAAACAGAGCCGTTGGCGTGTAAATGCCGCTCAGCGTGCAGGCGTTCTCGCAGGTTAGCCACAGATTGCCCGCGAGTGGGAACCAGCGTCCATCGCTCGCGGTGGGAAGCGGCCAGGTTCCGGCGGCCTTGGCCTCGCCCTGATCAGTCTGAACCCAGATGGTATCGCGGGACTGGGGCAGCAACACCCGCTTGGCCGGGTATTCCAGCCCCGGCTCGGCCTCCAGAAAACCGTCAGCGCGGGGGCCGCCCACTGGGATCAGGACATTGGCGAGCTGGGTGATCCAGGTGTCGATCCAGTCCACCACGATGATGTCAAAATCCTCATCCTCGATGTCGCGCCGTCGGGCACGATAAAGTTCCGTGCCCATGGTGGCCACGGCACGCAGCGCGATCTCCATCGGGCCATGTTCGATCTCTGCTTCCGGGTCCGGGGTCGGCGTATCGACTGGCATCATGCCGGGGGCCGGGGACATGCCGAAAATGAGTTCTCCGGCCTCCACGCGCAGCAGATGTTGGCCGGTGCCGACGATTTTGCCCGCGACCACCGGCACGGCAAAAATATCGACGCTGCCCTTGAGCACCAGCCAGATCAGATCGGGTTCCTGAATCAGGAAGGGGTTGTGATAGCCAACCGACAGCCGGGTGCCGTCAATCTTGGCGAGCAACTCGGCGTCGAAACTGTCGTGGATGGGTGCTGTGGTCGCCTGCATGGACTGCTGCATCATCAGGCCTCGCCGGACTGAATGAGTCGCCGATAGGGGCCGTCGTTCTCGACCAATTCTTCGTGACGGCCTTGTTCAACCACCTGGCCGCGCTCCAGCACCAGGATTTGGTCGGCGTCGCGAATGGTGCTCAAGCGATGGGCGACGATCAGGCAGGTGCAACCCCGGCGGCGTAGATTTTCATCGATCTGCTTCTCCACCGTCGGGTCGAGCGCCGAGGTGGCCTCATCGAGGATCAGCACACTGGGATTGGCCGCGAGTGCGCGGGCGATTTCCAGGCGCTGGCGTTGACCGCCGCTGAAATTGGCGCCGTTCTCGGCCACCTGGGCTTCATAGCGACCGGGACGGTTTTCGATCAGATCCAGCACACAGGCATCGCGCAGCGCCTGGGTGATGGCCTCCTCGGTGATGGTCGGATCCCAAAGCGCGATGTTCTCGCGCACCGTGCCGGAGAACAGAAATATTTCCTGATCAACCGTCGCCACTGAGTTGGCGAACCATGCGTGCGGCAGCTCCGCGAGCGGCATGCCGTCGTAGAGCACCTGTCCCGACCAGGGGCGATGCAATCCGCTGACAATCCGGGCCACCGTCGACTTGCCGCTGCCCGAGCCGCCGATCAGCGCGATGCGCTGACCCGGCTCCACCAGCAGGTTGAGCCCCTGAATCACTGGCGGATCGGAACGGTTGTAGCCGAACACCAGATCGCGGATTTCGAGCTGACCGCGTAATTTCGGCGGCAAGGGACGGGCCGGGCTGGTGACGGCAAAGACCCGCGCGTTGTCCTGCATGCGCTCATCCATGTCGTAGTGCAGGACGTCCTCAATGCGCGCGAGTTCGCCCTTGATGGTTTGCACCTCACCGCCCAAATCCACCAGGCCGCCGATGGGTCCGGCGAAGCTGCTCGCCAGGCCTTGGAAAGCCACCAGGCCGCCGATGGTCAGGGAGCCATCAAGCACCAGCAGCCCGCCCACGCCGAGGATGCTGGCGGTGGTGAGCGCGGCCAGCAGCGTCGGCACCGATGAGATGACAGTGGTGGCGCTCGTCAGGCTCTGCTGGGCGTTGAGATACTTGGCCTGCAAGCCCGACCATTTGGTGAAGAAATCGCTTTCCGAGCCGCTCGACTTCAGGGTCTCGATCAATTGCAAACCGCTGATGGACGCCGCGCCGAGCTTGCCTTGATCATTGACCAATTGCCGCGAGCTGTCCTCGCGTTGGCGGGCGACGGCGGCCAGCGCCAGAAAATTCAACAGCGCCAAGGCGACCGTGATCAGCGTCAGCGGCAAGCTGTAGAAGGCCATCACCACGGCATAAAACACAATGGTGACCAGGCCGATGATGTTGGTGGCCAACTGACCGGAGAGGAGGCTCGCGACATGATCATTCGAGGAGACCCGATTGCAAATGTCGCCAGGATAGCGCTGACCAAAGAACTGCACCGGCAGGCGCAGCACATGCCAGAAGAACACCGCCGAGGAATTGAGCGCGAGCTTGATCTCCAGGCGCGAGAGGTTGATCTGTTGCAGCCAGACGATGACGGCATTGAGCACCGCCGTCAGTCCCATGCCGATCAGCAGCGGCATCAGCCAGCGATCACTGCCGCCGACCAGGATTTCGTCGATAAAAACCTTGTTGAAGACAGGAATCACCAGCCCGGGCAGGACCAACAGCAGGGTGGCGAGCAGCACATAGGACAGGGCATTGCTGGAACCGGCCAGGCGTTTGCGCAGTGGCGCGAGCAGGTTGGGCCGCCCGCCGCGACGCTGGAACTCGGAGCCCGGCTCGAACACCAGGCAGATCCCGGTGAAGCACTCGTCAAACTCCCGAATGCCGATGGTGCGCGGCCCGGTCCCCGGGTCATTGATCCACACCCGCCCGCGTTTGCGATCCATCCCCTCCAGCACCAGAAAATGGTTGAAATTCCAGTGCACGATCATGGGGAAGGGATAATTGGTTAGGCCCTCGGGCTCGCTGCGAAAGCCCTTGGCGACCAGGCCATGCTGGCGCGCGGCGCGCAGCATGTTGGAGGCCTTGGACCCATCGCGCGAGACATCGCAGGCCACGCGCAATTGCTCAAGCGGAACCCAGCAGCCGTGTCGGGCGAGGATCATTCCCAGCGCGGCGGCCCCGCATTCCGTCGCCTCCATTTGCAGCAGGGTGGGGGTTTTAAAACGCTTGCCGCCCTTGGGCGCGTTCGGCTTCAGGCTTTCAGTCGTGGCAGTCGCGGACATGATCGAACCTGCTCAGTAAATGCCACTGAGTTCGCGCAGCAGCGGAATCACCAGGGTGATGGGCGCGCGTCTCTCGATGGTGATCTCGGCGCTGCACAGGGTGCCCGCCGACAGCGGCAGATTGGCGCCCTTGCGCGAGGTCCAGCGATAACCGCTGACGCTCACGGGGTCTTGCTCAAGCGCCACCCGCGCCACATAGGGCGGCCCGGCTGGCGCGAAGGTCTGGGCGAGTTCATTGCTGCCAAGCACGGCGCGCATGCCGTCCATGGAGGCGGGAAAGTCCGAGACCCAGTCGACCGCGCCCTTGATGGTGCCGAATTCCTCCTGTTTCACCGTGGCGGGGGAGATTTGCGCCGACATGCCGGGCTTGACCCTTTTGCCATCTTGCGGAGGGATATAGAGGATGAGTTCGAGCGACTGACCACCGGATTGCAGGGCGAACAACGACTGGCCTTCCGCGACCCGGGCGCCCGGATTGACCTTGATCTCCGCCAGGATGCCGCGCGCGGACGCGGTCACCACCGTGGCCTCGGCCAGACTGGCCTCCAGTTCCCGAATCTGGCGTTCGGCGTCATGGATGGCCTCCTCGGCGCGGCGGCGCTCATTGGCCTGGGTCGCGAGCAAATCGAGTTCCTCGGCCTCAATGGTGGCCATCTGGGTGCGCACCTGGGCGACCTTTTCGTCCACCTGATTGAGCTCATCGCGCGTGGTTTCTATCTCATCGCGCGAAGCCAGCCCGCGCTTTTGCATGGATTCTTGGTTGGCGAGGCGCTCGCGCAGGAAGTCGCCGCGCTTGGCCCCGGCGTCGATCTGATCCTGCAAGGCCGCGCGGCGCAGCATCATGTTGGCGCGCTTGAGCCTGAGTTCGTCCTCGAACTGCGCCTGCAATTGCGCGAGGGCGCGCTCACGTTCCTCCAGCAACCCCTGGGCGCTGCGCAGGCGTTGCATGGCATCGGTTTGCGACAGGCGCGCCAGAACTTGCCCCGCCTCGATCTCCTGGCCCAAGTCGACCAGGATCTCGGTCAGGGTGCCCGCCGCCGGGGCTTGAATGGTGGTGATCTGCCCGCCGCTGCTGATCAGAATGCCGTTGCCCTTCACCAGCGTGGGCAGGGCCCCGAGGATGCCCCAGGCCACCACCGCCGCCAGCAGCAGGGTGATGGTCAGCAGTGCCAGCCAGTTTTTCGGGCTGACCACAGTGACCAAGCGATCGAGCTGTTCAGGAGAAGACAGGCGCTCAAGCGCCGATTTGCGGAAAATCTCTTGTCCCATGAATGTCTCGGCTCCCTCGTTTTGCCAGTCAAGCCTGCTCTGTCGTCATCCCACCGCCATCCGCGCCGCTTGCGTCCGATCTGCCCGTGTCCGCGCCTGGGTAATCTCCAGCGCGGAAGCCGGCTTGGCGTTTAGCTTGCGTGCGAGCTTTTCGTCATAGCCGTTTTTAAAGAAGAAGCAGGCATCCGGATCAGCCCCGAAGTAATCGCCATGACCGGCGGCGAGCGCGGAGGCGCGGCAACCACCGCCGCATTTTAGCCGGTGCGCGCAGGCGCGACACTGGCGATTCCTGGAAAACAGTTGCTCCACCCGGGTGTCGATGCGGTCGAAATAGGCCGAGTCGCGCAAGGCCTGTGACAAAGTCGTCTCGCTCAGCCTCGGCATCTCGCGTTCGACCCCCGTGTCCGTCATCGGAATGCAGGGCAAGAGTCTGCCATCGGCCATGATAGCGGGACGGATGCGGCAACTGAGACAAACTGCCTGGCTGACAGCGTCCGGCTGCCCCGAGAGCTTGTTGAACGGACTCATCCACAGCGAGCCGCCCTTGGCGCCATAATAGAGCCCGCCAAGCGCCAGCGTGAAGGGCGCCCCGTCGCGCCGATGACGGGCGGCCAAGTCCAGGTAGGCAGCGTAGAGCGCGGTGCGGGGGGCAGTCAGATGGCGCCCCTCGCGTCTCCAGCCACCGGTATTCATCATCCCCGCGACCTTCCAGGCGCTGATACCGAGCCCCTTGAGAAGCGCGTATGTGGGCATTAGCCGGTTGAGGTTCCCTTTGTAGACCGCCGTCTCAATGCTCACGCGAAAACCAGCCTTGACCGCGCGGGGAATGGCTTCGATGACTTTCTCCTCGACCGCCGCGACCCCCCTGACCCAATCATGGGTGCCCAGGCCGTCGAAGCTGAGAACCAGGGTCGGGCTCAGCGCGCGCTTGCGCAACGCGGCGAGGGTGCTGTCAGTCAGCAGAACACCATTGGTAAAAAGTTCTGCCAGTATGATCCCTTTTTCCCGCAGTGCATCAACAATCCGCCAGAAGTCCGCTCTGATGAGCGGCTCGCCGCCGGTGATGGCCACCCGGCTGACATTGGCCTGATGGAGCTGATCGACAATATGCAGGCATTGCTCGGTGGACAGCTCGCCGTATTTGGCCCGCGGCGCTTCCATATAACAGTGGCGGCAGCGTAGGTTGCATTTGCCGGTGATGGACCAGTGCACCAAATCGATAAAGCGCGCTTGCGTCTGGCGATACGCTTGTTCCCCGGCCAGCTTGGCGCCAGGATCGCAGGCTTGGGCAACGCCCGCGTCAATCAGCCGATGAACCCGCTCGATCAAGGATGAGGAAACCAGCGGAAAGGCGATGGGTGTCTTGCCGTCGCACAGGGACAGCGCCTGAAAGCTCGCGGCATCAAGGGGCGAATTGATTCCGTTCGCGCGATCCTCGAGCCCAAAAGGTAGCCCGTGCCAGCCTCTTAGCGCAAAGCGGGGAGAGATGATCGCATACATTATTGCGTGAGCACCCAGGGTCTTGTCCCGTGCCTGTGCTAAATGCCAAGAGGACAGCCGTTTAGCCAGTAGGGCGAGATATTGGGGGCCACCCCGAGCAGGTGGCAGAGTCCGTCCCCGCCACTACCGCCAGTAATGACATCCAACTCTTCGCTCGACAGCTGCCCGGATTGGTGTATATCCGCGAGCGTCTGGGCTTCGTAGTCCTTGAGATCATCGGCCGTAAACGGGAACCCCATTGCTTCGGCGACCGGAAGAACATGCTCCCGCACCAGCGCCAATCGGCGCTGCTCGTCGAGCGCCCGGCCTCGGTAAGTGTTGTTCAACTGCTGGAGTTGGAGGCGATGCTCCGGATCAGCCGCGAGGGCAGCGAAAAACAGCTTGACGTTTTCAGTCGACATGACGGCTCGCAGTCAGGCGCGATGGGTCAATGCCAGAACTAAAGGCCGGGCATTGACCGGGAAGCGGGAATTGCCTTATTCAGGTCAAAGTGGATTCCAGGTGAAACTGGACTAGAGTGTTCGGATGATGTCTCCCGGCAAAGGCTCGTACAAGGGGTCTCGCCAGGCCGGGGGGGTGCCTGGGAAGAGGATTTGGCCAACGATTCCTACCGCGCCAATAATCCCAACGACGGCATTCTCACCAACACCTCCGGCGACCTTTTCCAATTCGGTATCCTCAAGTGCCTGCGTTGATGGTGATGCGGATTGGATTTCCTGAACACTGGATTTCAGGCTCTCCAGGGTGACATCAAAGCCGTTATCCTTGGCGTAGGAAACTAACTGCTCGGGACTCTTGGTGGAAATTTCGCGCATGCGGGCTTGATCAGCGCCAATATAGTCGAAGAACTCTTTAGCTGCGGCGTTTGACATGGTGTTTGGCTCCTGTTGCTGAGTTCGGTGTCGAGCTGCTCGTGGAGAGAGTCGCGGTTTCCGCGCGGCTGCGCCAATCCGGTCAGCGGCAAGTCTAGGCGCCCGGGCCGCCGCCGACTATGCAAATCCGGCAAGACTTGGTAACAATTCAAAAATGAGTCATACATCTTATGCCAGGCCTCCCAGATTTCTCCTCCCAGCTAAGAGCCTGAATCTCCGTCCGTCTCTTCGCCTTTTCTTTGAGGTTTTTCGTGTGTTGAACTGAATTTCATAACGCCTTCACTGTTCGAGAAGCTTCGCGCTTTTCGGATCGAAGCGATACTTGACAATGCTCCCGTCCTGAATCTTCGTGACTGCGTCCTGGATCGCATGGAGCGGCACAAGGAACCACTCGCGTGGTACCACCGGATTTCCGAAGCGATCCTTGATCTCGATTTCCAGGCGCGCGGGGGCGAAAATTCGGTGAATCAAGTGCTCAAGCTTGGCGCGGTTGATGTTGTAAAGCTCGTAGGTGGCGATGATCTCGACATCGGCCATGAGGAAGGTCGGGTCCAACTTCGCGCCGGCGATGCGCCGCTCGACGTCCATGCCGGTGACGCCGATTTTGTGAATCGGTGACGAACTGGCGCACACCCTGGATGAAGGCGGTGTTGGGACGTTCGCTCGGCGCTGGCTCGTCGGTGAGTGCTGTTCCCGCCACCCTTTCCTTGGCCTTTTGGGTCAGATTGAGCGCGGCGATGGCGTGTTGGCGCACGGCCTCGCGGTCCCCGGCTGCCAGCTCCGGGTATTTCTCCTGAATGATCTTGCCCATGCGCACCTGGGTCAGTTCCTCGGGGACCAGTTCCTCGTCGAACAGGCCGCGTTCAATGCTGGGCCGGTCCTGAACAAAGGCAGCGACCAGCTCGTTTAAGTCTTCGCGGCAGACGCGCTCGGCTTCTTTTGTCTTAGGTTCAGCCAGCCCTTTGATCTCGACATGGAATTCACCGCTGTCCTCGTTGACGCCGATGTTTTCTTTGTTTGGATCATAGCCGCCCGCGCCATAGTCGAAGCCGGCTTGCGGGCCGCTGGTTGGTGTCTTGGGCGTGAAGTTGAAGCGCGGCGCCAGCACTTGCTCCATCAGCAGGCTGGCGGCGATGGCTTTCAGGGTGTCGTTGACCGCCTCGATCACGGCCTGCTCGGCGGCATCGGGCTCGGCGATCAGGTTGGTGAAGCGCGCGCGGGTTTTGCACGGTGCGTCGCGGGTGGCGCGGCCGATGATCTGCACCACTTCGGTCAGACTGGCGCGATAGCCGACGGTGAGCGCGTGCTCGCACCAGATCCAGTCGAAGCCCTCCTTGGCCATGCCCAGCGCGATGATGATATCGACATGGTCGCGGTTGTTCTTCTGGCTCGGGTCTTTCAGCGCGGCGGACACCGGCTCGCGCTTGCGCGGGTCATCCTCGACCAGATCGGCGATGCGCAGCAACCGGCCGTCGGGGCGCAAGACCAGCTGAAAGCCGGTCTTGGGGTCCCGGCCCTGCCAGTCGCCGAGTTCCTCGATGATGTGTTCGACTTCGCGAATCTTGTCCTTGGTGCTCTCGCGGGAGTTGACGCTGGGGATATGGATGATGGTCTTCTCGTGCGGATTCAGCACCTTGAGGATGCTCTCGGCATAGGAACCGGTGTAGAAGTAATAGCCGATGTCGAGCTGCTTCAGATACTGGTAGCCGTTGAGCTGCTCGTAGTAGGTAAAGGTGACGGTGTCGAACTTGGCCTCGTCTTGGGGGGCGAGCACCGCCTCGGCGTCGCCGCGAAAGTAAGAGCCGGTCATGGCGACGAGATGCACCCGGTCGCGGGCGATGAACTGGCCGAGATGGGCGCCGAGTTTGTTGTCCGGGTTGGCCGAGACGTGGTGGAACTCATCGACCGCGATCAGCCGGTCATCGAAGGTGTCGACCCCGACCTGATCGACCGCGAAGCGAAAGGTGGCGTGGGTGCAGACCAAAATCCGGTCGCTGCTGGCCAGGAACGCCTGCACCGATTTGACCTTGCCGCCGTCCTCGCCGGGGGCATTGCAGAGATTCCACCTCGGCGGCACCTGCCAGTCGGCGAAGAAGCCGAATTGCGACAGCGGTTCGTCGTTGAAACTGGCGCCGATAGAGCGCTCCGGCACCACGATGATGGCCTGCTTCAGCCCCTGGTGGTGGAGCTTATCGAGGGCGATAAACATCAGCGCCCGACTCTTGCCCGAAGCCGGCGGGGATTTGATCAGCAGATATTGCTCGCCGCGCTTGGCATAGGCGCGCTCCTGCATCGGGCGCATGCCGAGTTCATTGGCGCGGGTGGAGCGGCCATTGCGAGCATAGGTGACGGAGACGGACGGGACGGATTGGGTCATGGCTTATGTCGGTCGCTGCAAAGGCTGAACAGTATTAACACCGCGCGGTTCAATCTTTAAACAAATTTCCGTTGGAGTATCTCCTTCAGTCAATGGCCGTGGTCATCAATCACATCCTCATAAATCGCATCCATCGAGAGCGTCCCATCAAGACAATCCAAGGCCACCTCGCCGCTGGTGAAGATGTCCGGGCGCCATTGGTCGCGTCGGCGATAGATTTCCACGCGCCGCTGGTTTTGTGCTACCAGCCAATAGGCTTGCAGGCTGGGGATGGTTTGATAAGCCAGCAGTTTTTCGCGCCGGTCGATGCGCTCGGTCGAGTCTGACAGCACTTCGATGATCAGGCAGGGTGCGGTGCAATAGTAGGTTTCGCGGTCGTTGGGATCGCAGGTCAGCAGCAGGTCGGGATAGTAGAAAATGTCCTGTCCGGCGATTTGCAGGCGCACTTTCATGTCATTGATGAAGAGTTGGCATTTTTTGCCGCGTGCGCGCTCATGCACCCTGGCATGCAGATTGCCGAGAATGAGGCCATGGGCGCGACTCGCGCCGGTCATAACGTAAACCTCGCCATCGATGTATTCGTGTCGGCATTCGGCGCCGTCTTCACCACGGAGGTAGTCGGCGACTGGAAGTTTTTGCTGTTGTGCAGGATTCATCATCTTTTTTTACTTTCGCAGTTCAGATACCAATGAACCGATTTACCCTTCTAAGCAACCATCTTTTGTGGGACGGAAGGGACGGATTGGGTCATGGCTTGTTCGAGCCGTTCGCTTCAAGGGCTGATCAATGGATTGATGACAGTCAAGCGGTCGTCGATGATTTGCCCGTGCTGCATGTCTTCGCTGTAAAGCGCCGAGCAACCGGCATCAAGCGCGGCTGCCACAATCAGACTGTCCCAATAGCTGAACCTGTGGCTTTGCCGTAACTTGGAGGCCAACAGGTGTTGCGTCGCATTGGAGGGGTGAATCTCGCAGTCGCGATACCAGTCGCCAACGATGGCACGCAGTCGCGGTTCCTCGATGCCGGCCTTTTTGAGCAGATTGCTGCTCGCTTCGCGAATCACCTGGGAGTTCACCAATGGCCGCGTCAGACCGAGGACGAACTCTGCGGCAAGCCGATGCTTGAGGTTTCCATCGTCGGCAACCAACGCATAGAGCCAGATATTGGTGTCAACGAATAGCCTAGCGGGCATTGGCCTCTTCCCGTGTCAGCGGCTGAAAATCCTTGACGTTCAGCGGCTGATTGATCCATTGCGCCAGGGAAGACTCCCGCAGGGTTTTGGGCGCGACCGAATCCTTCCGCGCGCGTTCGACAAGAAACCTTGCGAAATCGAGCACTTCGGCCTGTTTTGCCACCGGCAGTTGTTCCAAGGTTTCCAGCAATTCAGCTTGTTCCATGGCTTTCTCCTAGAGTGTTGCTAGCGCGCGATGACTCTCATCATATTTGAGCGAGCGATTTCTGCGCGGAACGACGAATCGCAATGGTAAACATCATTCGATCATTCCTGATTTAATCTCCGCAACAGCCTGTTCAAATGGCATGTTGTCATCGTTATGATCGGCTTTTGCCTGTTCGTAAGCGTGAATATCATCCAGTTTTTCTATGGCTTCAAGAATATTTTGCCATTCGGCATAAGGCACGATCACCGCCTTTTTGTTTAATTGTTCATCAACAATGTATTGGATAGGGAAATTCATGACTTGGCTCTTTTTGGCTTCTTGGTCGCGGGCGGTTTGGTCTTTTCGGCACTGGTCATCTCGGTGTACATCTGAAACAGCTTTTCCAACCGCTCGGTGTCGTTCTTGAAGCGGCGGCCGATGTAGATGCGCTCCAGCGTTTCGTCGTTGTCGTCATGGGCGGCGCGCAGGTCGGCGGGCATCTTGTTGGGATCATAGAGGTCGGCGATGGTGGCCGGGAAGTGCGCCTCGCGGGCGAGCAGGATGTTCTCGGCGCAGCGGGTGAGGTCGGTTTTGTTGTTTGCGGTGAGGAAGGGGACGGGGAATGTGTTCCAGCCGAGGGTGTTGGAGTAGGAAAAATCGGTTCTCATGCGCACGCAGACGGTTCCGATCCAGACCCAGTGAAGACGGGAGGCAATGAGCGCCATATTCCAGAGAGGGGCGTCGTAGAGGGCGAATGCTTTTTCTTGAATTACGCTGGCAGGTTCAAGTAAGCCGACAGGCAAATATGGCCGATTCTCGGAACTAACGCGCGGAATTACCAACACACGTTCTTTGGCCGTTATCTGCTCGCGGAAGCGGTGAGGCGTTTCAGCGAGTTTTTGCGCTGCTTCATCCGCCTGATCCAACGGCGTCTCAAACAAATCATCCGCCTTCAGCTTTACCCCCGTCCCCACCGGCGGACAAATACTCAACCAATCCAGCCGCAACGCATTCCCACAGACAATCCAATTCATTTTCTCCAGCGGCAAGAACTCCGCCAGCGCCAACTGCTTGCCGCGATAGCGCACATCACACTGATACTCGGCGATAATCAACGCCAGCCGCGCCACCTCCGCCGGAAAAGAACGAATCTCAATGCCGCGAAAATTGGTCAGCGGAATCTCCTAGCGCCGATCCGCCTCGCCGCGCCGGCGATTGATCTCCGCCTCAAGCGCGCGCAGTTCCTTGTAGGCGATGACCAGGAAATTGCCCGAGCCACAAGCCGGGTCGAACACCCGGATGCGGGCGATGCGGTGGCGCAAATTCAGTAGCTTACGACTGTTGTTCCCCGCCTCCTCCAACGTCTCGCGCAGCCCATCAAGGAACAGCGGATTGAGCACCTTGAGGATATTCGGCACACTGGTGTAATGCAGCCCCAGCGCGCCGCGCTCCTCATCCTCGGCCACTGCCTGGATCATGGAGCCGAAGATATCCGGGTTGATCTTCTGCCAGTCGAGATGACCGATGTGGATCAGATAAGAACGCGCGATCTTGCTAAAGCGCGGAACCTCGACGCTGTCGTAAAACAGACCGCCGTTGACATAGGGGAAGCGGTCGGCCCAGCGCGGCAGCTTGGCCGCCGCGCGCTGGTCGGTCGGCGTGTTCATCGCGCGGAACAGTTCGCTGATCACCTCGTGGGTGTTCGCGGAATCGCGATCACTCATCTGCTCAATGGTCTTGGTAAACCCCGCATCAGACGAGAAAATGTCGGTATCCTCGGCGAAAAAGCAGAAAGGTGGTGGCCTTGTTGCCGAACGCCTCCAGGAAGGCGAAGGGGAATTCCTCGGCCGCGAACGGCTGCTCGGCCAGGGCGGAGATGGCTTCTTCAATTTCGACGGCGTTCACTTGGTCATCCTTCCAAAAGCCAGTTTGTAGCTTGCGCCCTCGGCGATTCGCGGCGGGCATCAGTCCGTTGGCATGGGTTCGCAATCCATCGATTTCCCAGCGCCGGCTTGGCACTGGGTGGCTTTGATCTAGGGGCGCAGGCGGATGGTGATAGTTTCGGGGCCTGGCATCCTTGGCTTGCATGCGCGGGAGTGTTGCTTGTCACGCAAGCTTAGTGCATCGACTTTACCACTGCCAATGTTGTTTTTCCGGCCGGCGTGGCGCGGGCTAGCTGGCGCGGTGGGCGGTGTACGCGGCGCGGCTGACCCCTCCGGCCCGGATTTCCACCGCCCAAGACAACCCCGCTCCCGAGTCATCGGGGCGGGTTTTTTTGTGTTATTAATTAAGGTTCCGTGGTTGGATTTTTCAGAAATAGGCAGGCTTGGATTCCGCCTGCCCGCGGATTCCGGCCAGCGCGATCTAACGCGGCACTGACCGCTCTCGGGTACCAGAGGGCCTGATGGTTCGCGGTGTGAGCCTCAGAGTCTCGGCGGCTAGTGAGTATCCTGTCCTGGAACTCCAGAAGTCTTTGGCGCCCGGACCGCCGCCGACCATGCAAATCCGCCAAGACTTGCGCTTGCCGGATTTGCATAGTCGGCTTCGACGGCATTGTGGTAGCGTTTTCCCCATGCGTTTCGTCCGTGCCACTGAGCTGCCATGATTATCACTGAGCCCCCCATCAGACTTCGGTCCGCGTGGAATGCGCGTGCCGCCCGGCCAGCCGCGAGACTGCGCGATGAAGATTGACGCTATTCTAGCCTGCCTTTCGGGCGAACATGACTGGGCGGTGGTTTTTGATCTTCACCAGGTTCTTTCCGTGGCCGATCCCCTGGTGATTCGGGATATGTTTTGCCTACCCAAGGGGTATCCACTCGAAGGGGTTGGCCAGGTGATTCTCACGCCGACCGGCAGCCTGACGGCGCCGCAAAGGGATGGCCCGCTGGTCGCTGTTGACGGAAGCGAGGTATCGGCTCCCGAACCGGGGGCGGCGTCTCTGGCCGAGCGCTATCGCGGCTTGCTTGACCGGCTTGATTGCCAACATGCCATTTGTATCGGCCTGGGGCGTCAGGAGCCGTTTCCGCCGGTGGCGCTGGTGGTCAGCGGGACAGGGGAGGCCTTGATCGGCACCGCGGTGTTCGAGTCCTTTCCCTCAATGCGGCATTTCGAGCTTCTGGGCGCCTGTGGTGTGCGTCCGTTGGGGGTCGAGCAAGTGGGCGAGAAGGTGGTGGCGCGCTTTGGCAACGCGCTGCCGGAGCATCTGATCAACGGCCTGCTGGCGGGTTTCTCCCGCACCGCGCATTGCAATTTGTTTTTTCTCCGCCATGGCGACATCGACGCAACCCTGGAGCGTGGTCTGATCGAAGCCGGTCGGGCGCGGGTCGAGGCGGGTCGGCGTTTGACGGTCGCCATCCTGATGAAGATGGCCAAGCTAGCGCGCACTGAGACGCTGGCGATGACCTGCCGCCCGCCACCGCCCGAGGCGCCGCATCCCTACGGCGATCTGGTGCCGCTGGGATTTCTCGCGCGCGCCCTGGCCGCGGTGCCACGCCGGGAAGCGCGCGCGGCCGCCGAACTGTTGCGGCGCCATCTGCGCGGTCGGGCGCGCGACGGGCTGTGGGCCTTTCACACCGACCTGCTGGTCACGGCCACCGACTCGGCGCTGGTGCTGCTTGGCCTAAATGACCGCGCGGCGGTGCGGGCGCTGGAGCGCTTCGCCGACGGTGCGGGCGGTTATCTGCCGCAGCTTGCCAGCGACACCCAGCGACCGGACCACATGCGCCGCTCACCCGCCACCCGCCACTGGTGTCAGGCCGAGTATGCCACCACCTGCCTGGTGCGCGCGTTGCGCCGCGCGCAGGGATTGGAGGCGCGCACGCCGCTGTCCTGGATCGCCACGCGCTTTGAGCAGCGCGCGGGGCTGTACTTCGCCAATCCCTATCTCACCGACTGGGCGACGGCGCTGGCATTGGAGGGCGAGTCGGGAGAGGAGGCGAGCCGTCTGCGCGACCGCCTCGGTGCGGAGGTCGCCGCGTCCATGAACGCCGATCACAGCTTCGGCGGCTATGACCGTGCTCTGTCCACCGCGCTGGCGATCCTCACCCTGGCGGCGACCGGTCGGCGGGGACGGCTGGTGCGTTGCGCCCAGGTGCGCTTGCTTGAGCTGGTGGATGACAGCGGACAGCGACCGGCCGCGACGCCTTTCTTTTCCACCCTGGCCCTTGGGGGCGAGGCGCTGCGGGTGCCGGGTCTGATTCGCGCTGGTCGCGACTGGCACGCACTGACGCTCTACGAGGACAGCCATGCCTTGATCGGCACCGCGCTGGCGGCACTGGCGCTGGGCGCGCCCTGCGATCCCAGGATCGGGGATATGCCAGACCCGGACGAGCGCCCGCATCCGCGGTATCGAGCCCAGGGCGTGGCGGACTATGTCGCCCGCCACGCGCTCCCGCCCTATCTCGGCGACCTGCCATGACCAGCCTTGATGATCATGTCGCCGCCGCGCTCGGACCGCTGCGGGTGCAAGGTTTGATCGGCGCCGAGGCGCGCGACCGGGCCGCGGTGGTCGCGCGCCTCATTCCCGCCGCCGCGTGCAGTTTCTTCGGCTTTGAATGCCGCTTGGGCGAGGCGGCGGACGAGGCCGATTTCCTTGCCTGCATCGCCGGTGCCGACCCAAACCGATCACATTGGGCCGCGGCAGGCGCGCCAGAAGGTGGCGATCCGGTTTGGGAACGGCTGGCTGTTTTCAGTCGCCGGTGGGCGGATCCGAGCGAGTCCATCAACACGGCGGTCAACAACATCTGGCTGGAATTCGACCTCGACCGTCCGCCAGCGACGCCGGCCATTCCCAGTCTGTTCCTCGGCTCCGATGCACTCGCCCGAGGCCAGGCCGCCCCCGCTGACCACGCCTGGCTGATTGAGGCCGCCGAGGCGCTGACCGGGTCGCCCATGACGCCCGCGCGGCGCGCGACCCTGGCGCCTGTGCTTGCCGCCCTGCCGGAGGGCGCCGATCTGTTTCAGTTCGGCATGATGTTGTCGCGTCCCAGGCCCATTCTGCGTTTGTGTTTGCGCGGAATCCCCCGCGCAGGTCTGATGCCCTTTCTCAATGCCATCGATTGGCCCGGCGACCCGCAAGAGCTTGCGCGGCTACTCGATCGCTATGGGCCTTTGGTGGACGATATCTTCCTTGATCTGGACGCCGGCAGCGGGATTCATGCCAAGCTGGGGCTGGAGTGCTACCTCGATACCGGACCCGAGCAACCGGCGCGGCTGCAAGCCTTGTTGCAGAGACTGGATGAGGACGGCCTGGTGGTTGCATCCAAGCGAAACGCGCTGCCAGCCTGGTATGGCATCACCCACGAGAAATGGCGACCGGCGCTTTGGCCGGCGGACCTGGCGCGCCGTGAACGCCCCAGCCCCAGGCACAGTGGCGTCTTTCTGCGCACCATCCACCACATCAAACTCACCCTGGATCCACCCGCGCCCATGTCGGCCAAGGCCTATTTGGCCTGCCGCTTCGCCTGGGTTGACGACAAAGCGCTGAAAGCGCAACTGGCCGGGGGGAGCGCGTGAGGGTGGATCGGACGGTGGTGTTTCTTGGGCCGAGCCTGGCACGCGCCAGCGCCGAGGCCATTCTGGCAGCGGATTATCAGCCCCCGGCGCGGCGTGGTGACATCTACCGCGCGGTGCGCGCCGGGACGCGGTGCATTGTGTTGATTGATGGCGAGTTCCACGGCAGCCCCTCGGTCTGGCCGCGCGAAATCCTGGATGCGCTCGATGCTGGTGTCCCCGTGTATGGTGCTTCCAGCATGGGTGCCTTGCGCGCGGCGGAACTGCATCCCTTCGGCATGCTGGGTGTGGGCCGGATTTTCCACTGGTACCGCGAGGGGATCATCGAGGCCGACGACGAGGTCGCGCTCATCCACGGCCCGGCCGAATTGGGCTGGCCGGCTTTGTCCGAGCCGCTGGTCAATGTGCGCGCCACCCTGGAAGACGCCGGCCCGGTCTTCACCCCGGCCGAGACCGAGCGCGTGTTGGCGACGGCGCGCGGCCTTTACTTCCCCGAGCGCACCCGCGCGGCGCTGCTGGCGTCGCTGATGGCGACAGGGGCGGATGCCACGCTCGGCGCGCGCCTCAATGAACACTGGGTCGACCAGAAACGCCTGGACGCCGAGCAGGCGCTGCTGACTGTGGCAGCGGGCGTTGCCGACCCGCCCGGCCTGGCGCGCAAGCCTCATCCCGACTGGGCGCGGGCGCGGCTGGCGTTCGAGTTGGGTCTGGACTCGTCCAGCGCGCTGAGCGCCGAGCAGGTCGCGCGCGCGCACGGGCTTGATCCGTCGCGCTTGCCAGAATTTTTTCGCATTCTGTCCGCCCGTTTTTTCGAGCAGCGCGCCGCCGCCGAGGGCGATGCCGACCTCGCGGCCTGGATTCGCCGCCAGGGCATCCGCCGCGCCGGTCTTGACGAGCGTGCGTTGCGCGACTGGGTGATCGCCGCCGGACCGCCGCATTTCGGCTATGCCAGTTGGCATTTCGAGACGGCTCTGGATTTGCATCTACGCGGAATTTCGCCATGATCGCGCTGGCCCTGGGCTATGCGGATGGCACGCATCGACTGGTTCCGCCAGAGGTGACGCTCGCCCGGGTCGCGCCGCACCTTAAGCGGATTGGGGTCACGCGGGTGGCGGAGATCACCGGTCTTGATCGTCTCGGCATTCCCACCTTCTGCGCCGTGCGACCCTACGGACGCCTGATCCAGGTCACCAACGGCAAAGGCCTAAGTGACATCGCCGCGCGGGTTTCGGCGATCATGGAAGCCGTCGAGCACGCCCATGTCGAGCAGAGGCCTCCGTGCGCGTGCTTCGCCTCCATGGCCGAATTGACCGCGCAAGGCGTGCCCTTTCTCCCCGTTCAGGCCTTGCCGATTTATGTCCCCGGACGGCACCTGAGCGACCACCGGCGGCTGGCGTGGATTGACTCGCGGTTCCTTCTCGCCGATGCCAGCGTGGGCGAGCGCATCCTGCTGCCGGCCTGTGCGGTCTATCTCACCGAGCCGATGCTGGCGCCGCTGTCAACCAATGGCATGGCCTCGGGCAATCACCTGGTCGAGGCCAGCTTGCACGCGCTGTTCGAGGTCATTGAGCGGGATGCCATCATGCGCCTGGCACGGGGCGGGCTGCGCCTGCCGGATAATGAGTCCCGGCTGGTCGATCTGTCACGGCCACTGCCCGCTCCGGTCGCGGCGCTGCGTGACCTGCTTGCCGCCGCCGGGGTGGAGTTGGCATTGATCCGGGTTGCCTCGCCACCGCCGACAACCACCATGTGGGCGGTGATTCTCGATCCGGCCGCGCCCCACGCCTGTTCGCGCATCAACATGGGCCATGGCGCCCATCTCAGCCCGACGGTCGCCGCCACCCGCGCCATCACCGAGGCGGCGCAATCGCGTCTGACCTTCATCCATGCCGCGCGCGAGGATCTCGATGCCCAGTCCTACCGGCTGACCCCGGCGCACGAGCGCTTGGTGGCATTCTTCACCCAGCGTCAGGGCGATCTGCCCTGGGATGATTTGGCCGATCACGCCACTGATGACCTGGGCCTTGACCTGGCATTGGTGTGCCGGGGACTGGCGGCGGCCGGTTATGATCGGGTGCTGCGGGTCGATCTGACCCGCCCCGAACTTGGTATTCCGGTGGTGAAGATGATCGTGCCGGGGCTGGCCGGCTCGGGGATCCCCCCCGCTGGCATCGGTGGTTGAGATGGGCGAGCGAGGAGAGCCATCCGGTTGTCAGTCGTAGCGATAAACCACCTTGCCCAGCCGATCTGGCGAAAGATAGGTTCGCTCCAGAAAGGCGGCGGTGTCGTTTCCGCGGAGCACCCTGTCCACCAGCACCGGCAAGCGCCCGGCGGCCTGATCGGCGAGCGCCCGTTCCAGGTCGGAAGTCAGCCCAATGCAGTTGCCGATCAGCGAGAGGTTCTTGAGCATGGTCAGGGTCATCACCGTGCTTGCCGCGGCTGGCATGGCGGGCGGTTCGCGTCCCACCATGGCCAGATATTGGTCGTACATGCCGCAGGTCACATAGCGACCGCCAGGGGCCATCACCGGCGGCATGTGCGGCAGGTAAAGATCGAAAAAGGGATCAATCACCCCGTGAAAGCCGCCCGCCTCCTGCACCGCGCGGATGCGGGGGTGCTCGCCGAGCGGCGCCTGGCGGGGGTCGGCGACAATCAGCTCGGCGATATCGAATTGTTCCAGCTCGGAGGCAAAACGATCAGAGGTGCTCTGCGCGTAGACCTCATAGCCGCGTCCGGCGAGCGCGGCCAGGGCGAACAGCGAGGTATTGGACTTGGCCGCGGTGACCAGCACCCGCGCGCCCGCGGGCAGCTCAAGCTTGCGGATCATGCTGTAGGTGGTCTGGCCGCCGATGCTAAAGGCCGCCGCGACCTCGTCGCTCATCTCAGGCGGCACCCGCGCCAGCTTGCGCCGATGCAAGACTTGCCGCTCACGCGAGCCGTGGTTGGTCGGAATACCGGGGGCGAGACCCGGTACGCCAGAATCAGGATAAGCATTGTCGCCCATCACCCGCTCACCAGGCGCGAGGTCGGTCACCTCCGCGCCCACCGCCTCCACCACGCCGACGAATTCCGAGCCGATGGTGTAGAAGCCGCGTGTCTGCCCGCTGGTGGCCATGCGCAGAATCAACGCTTTGTCGCGGTAGTTGCAGGAGAAGGCCAGCGTCCGCACCAGCACATGCGCGCGGTGCTCGCCGGTTGGATCGAAGCTCGGCTCGGGTGTTTCAAGAATCCCGCACAACACCTCGACTCCTTCCATGGTCACCGACCCCAGGCTGGCGTTGGTCGCTTGGGCTTGGACGGCTTCTGTTCCACAAATGGCAAAGTTGCGCATGTCACCTCCGCAAAAAAAAAAGCGCCTTGGCGGCGGGAAAACACCATGTTTCCCGCCTGGTTCCCCATCATGATCGCATAGCACCGCTGGAATTGTTCCATGACCCAGGTCAAACCCGATAACCATCCGCGCTCGCCCGCCCGGTCTGTCTTGTTCACGGATGCGGAGTTACGCCTGATCGCGGGGCGTGCGAGCCTGCCCGAGGAGCGCGCCGCTGCCTGCTGGATTGCCGATCCGGACGCGGGTCCGGACGGGGACGCGGATTCTCGCCTCGGGCGCTGGCGCCAAGCCGTCGCCAAGGGTAATGATGCCGTTTTTCGCCGGGTGCTGGATTGGCGCGGCATTGATTGGCAAGCGCGCGCGGCCAGGCTCGCACCCGTGCGGTTGGCCCCCGATGCTCCCTTGCCCGAGTGGATTCATCGCTTCCTCGATCTGGTGGAAACCTCGGGTGCCGCTTGGGCAGGGACGCCGACGGCGACGGCAGAGACACTCGCCGCGCATGCCATGCGCAAGCTGGAAGCACCGGCGGCGGCGGGTTTCAGCGCCGAAGCGCTGGCCGGGCTGCAAGGCCGCTGCGCTGAGCTGGTCGCGGGGTTGCTTGGTCCGGCGGCCCAGAGCATTCAGCCAAGGCCAGGCGCGGAGGGTGTCGCGGCCTTCTTCCGCCGCTGTCCGGTGCTCGCGCGGCTGTTGGTGAAAGCTTTAGATGATTGGACGAATGCCACGACCGAGATGATGGAACGGCTGGCCGCCGACCGCCGCGACATCCTGCGCGAGCTGCTCGGCGGGCTTGACCCCGGCGCTGTCACCGACATCAGCGACGAAAACGCCGATCCCCATGAAGGCGGCCGCCGCGTCCTGCTGCTCAGGTTTGAACATGGTCAGCGGATTGTCTACAAACCGCGTTCCTTGGCGGTGGATCTTGCTTTCGCGCGCCTTGTCGCCTGGCTTGCGCGGCGCGAGCCGGATTTTAACATCAAGACCCCCGGGGTGATCGACCGCGATGAATACGGCTGGTGCGCCTTCATCGAGCATCGTTGCGCGACCGACGACGCCGAAGAACAGGCTTTTTACCGCCACGCCGGGCAACTCATCGCGCTCGCCCATGCCCTGGATGCCTCGGATTTGCACTATGAGAACCTGATCGCGGATGGCCCCTGGCCGGTGCCCATTGATCTTGAAACCGCGCTGGTGCCGAGGCTGGATGGCCCCGCGATTACAGGTCCAGCGCCGAGCGCGGTGGCGCGCGCCCAGTATCTCATGGCCTTCGGCGTGCTCCACACCTGTCTGCTGCCGGTGTGGAATCGCTCGGCCAAGACCCTGGTGGATTTTGGCGGACTTGGCGATCAGACCACGCCTAGCGAGGTGCCCAAACACCGCCCAAGCAATGGTCCGATTGAACCCATACTCGCGCGCCATGCGCCGTTGATCAGCGCCGGTTTCGTCGCAAGTTATCGCCTGATCCTCGCCCATCGCGACGCCCTCCTGGCCGAGGCGGGCCCCCTGGCTGGGCTGCGTGGCGCGCCGCTGCGCTTCATCTTTCGCGATACCGCGATCTATACCCGGTTGCTGCACCGGTCGCTGGCCGCCGATCTGACCGGTGACGCTGCTGAGCGCGCGCTTGCGCTGGAGCAACTCGCGCGCGTGCTGTGCCTCTATCAGGAGCGCCCGCCCCATGCCAGTCTGGTGGATGCCGAGATCCGGGCGCTGACCGCGCTCGACATCCCGCGCTTTCAAATTCCCGCCGATGGGCGGCGGCTGTTCGATCAGCGCGCGCCCCTGGGGGAAGTGCCCATCGCGGCAACCGCTCACGAAGGCGCCCAGGCGCGGTTGCGATCTTTATCGCCGACAGACCTCGAACGCCAGGAGCGCGTGCTGCGCGGGGCCTTGCGGGCGCGGTTGGCCGCCACCCGTGATCTGTTGCCGCCGCGACCGCTCGCCGAGGCGCCGCCACCCAGCGCGCGCGAGCGGATTGCCGCCGCGACCCGACTGGCCGAACAGCTCGTCAGTCAGGCCATCTTTGACGATGGGGATGAGCTGGCCTGGATCAGCCTGCGTCATCTCCCCCAAGAAGACGCCTTTCAGCTTGCCGGTGGCGATGTCTCTTTGGGGTATGGCAACGCGGGGCAGGGCCTGCTGTTCGCGACCCTGCATGGCGTCGCGCCAGGTGACGGCTGGGACGCGCGTTGCCGAGCGGCCTTGCGACCCCTGCTCGCCGGATTGGACGCGACCGCGCCGGCCGAGCACTATCGACGGGTGCGCCCGGATCTGGGGTTATACACGGGTGTGTCTGGTATCACGCTGGCGTTGCTGCTGGCCGCTGTGCGCATCGGTTGGGAGGAGGCAAGCGAGGCGGCCGCGCGCCTCGCTGATCGCCATCTGGTCGAGGAGTCGCTCCGGGACGCCGAGGAGTTGTCGGTGCACGGCGGGCTCGCGGGCGCCGTCGTCGCGCTCCTGGCGATGGATGAGATGTCGCCCGGTCGCGGGTGGCTGGAGCGGGCGGTCGTGGCGGGCAGTCGGCTTGCGACCGGTGCAACGCCGGCGGCGCTGGGCGGCCTGGCGAACGGTCGCTGTGCGCTTGGGCCCATTCACGGGCCGACGGGGGTAGCCCTGGCCGCCCTCGGCCTGCTCGCGCGCAATGGCGACGGCGCTTGGGGGGATCTCGCGCGTCGTGCCATGGCCTCAGCCCCCGCGTCCCCCAAATCCACTGACGCGCCCGACTGGCGGCTGGCCGGCGGCGGTGGGGACCTGGCTGTCCGCGCCTTTGCGCAAGTCCTGGGTGTGTTGCCGCCCGGTTCAAGCGCCTTGCCAGCGGCGGCGCGATCGGATCTCGCAACCCTGTCCGACTCGGCATTGCACGGGCGGGCGGGCGCGGTTGAGGTGCTCGACCTGGTTTCGGATGACCTTGACCGACCGGATCCGCGGCAACTGGCGGAGGAGGTGCGCGCGGACCTGGTGCAAGGCGTGCGGGATGGGTGCTTGCGCTATTTCCGTCACGACATCCCAGGCGATTGTCCCGCGACCCTGTGCCACGGCAGCACGGGCATCGCGCTTGCGCTTTTGCGCGGACTGGCCGATGGCCCGCAAAGTCTGCTGTTTCCCAGAATGCCCAGCGCCGTTGGCGTCCGGTCCGGTGCCTGAGACAGGTATCGCACATTCGATCGTTCCCCGGCGGTTCTTGCCGAAATCGCATAGCGGACCCGCCGCTTGGCGACTATGATCGCACGAGCAAACTTGGCGACTGACAGCGACAGCAGCGGATTGTTGCAGCTCGTGCTTTTCATGAAAACATTGTGCAACCAGAGGTTAGTGATGACAACCGAAGCAACCGAAGGCCAGGCAGCGCCCATGAGCCGGGCCGAACTGGAGGCAAAGATCGTCGCCCGCGCCTGGGAGGACGAGGAGTTCCACCAAAAATTCCTGGCCGATCCCAAGGCCATGTTCGAGGACTACATGGGCGCCAAGTTGCCCGCGAGCCTGGTGATGACGGCGCATCAGGAAGATGCCGATCACCTGCACTTTGTCATTCCCGCAAAACCCGCCGTCGATCTCGACGAATTGTCGGACGAGGATTTGGAGAAGATCGCGGGAGGAGTTGATCCAGTGACGAGTGTTGTGGTGGGCGTTACCCTTACGTTGCAAGCATTCACCACCGCAAGCTTATCCTTGGTCCTAGCTGTAGAGGAAGAGGCAAATAATCAGTGGAAATAATAGCTTATTGACTGTGCCCAACAATAGGAGTTGAAAAATGACGGACGAGGCCAACCAAGCAACCGAAGGCCAGGCAGCGCCCATGAGCAGGGCCGAATTGGAGGCGAAGATCGTTGCCCGCGCCTGGGAGGACGAGGAGTTCCACCAAAAATTCCTGGCCGATCCCAAGGCGATGTTCGAGGACTACTTGGGCTCAAAGTTGCCCGCGAGCCTGGTGATGACGGCGCATCAGGAAGATGCCGATCACCTGCACTTTGTCATTCCCGCCAAACCCGCCGTCGATCTCGACGAATTGTCGGACGAGGATTTGGAGAAAATCGCCGGAGGGGTTGAGCTAGTGACGAGTCTTGTCACCGTTGGCACAGCCGCGGTGAGCGTCACTGTTGTGGCGTCCGCAGTCGTCACCTATGCCGCCAGTGTAGCGGCAAAAGATGCGTGGAAATAAGAGCTTATTGACTGTCACCAACACTTGGGGTTGAAAAATAATGACCGAAGCAAAGGAAGCAACCGAAGGCCAGGCAGCGCCCATGAGCCGGGCCGAACTGGAGGCGAAGATCGTCGCCCGCGCCTGGGAGGACGAGGAGTTCCATCAGAAATTCCTGGCCGATCCCAAGGCCATGTTCGAGGACTACTTGGGCTCCAAGTTGCCCGCGAGCCTGGTGATGACGACGCATCAGGAAGATGCCGATCACCTGCACTTTGTCATTCCCGCCAAACCCGCCGTCGATCTCGACGAATTGTCGGACGAGGATTTAGAGAGAATCGCGGGGGGAATTGAGCCCGTCACCACGGTTGTCGTCACAGTCAGCGCCTCTGTCGTGAGCGCATTGAGTGTTTCCGTCACGGTGGCCGGCTCGGCCGCCGCCACGGCCGCCGGCGCTTATGTGTGGGGCAAGAAAACCTGATGCACTGCAACAGAGGACTGCAACAGAGGCAAGTGTGATGAGTGATACAGCACAAATTGAGAATCCGCGGCGGAAATTACAGGCGTTAATTACCAAGCGAGCTTGGGAGGATGAGGATTTCCGCCGTCAATTCGTCGCCACACCAGAAGCCTGCTTCGCCGAGATCGGCGTTGAATTGCCCCCTGGCTTCAAGGTGCGGGTCCACGAGGAAGACCAGGATCACCTGCATTTTGTCATCCCGCCCCGGCCCAAGCGGGACCTCGACGCCTTGACCGACGAGGAGTTGGAGCGCATCGCTGGCGGGGCCGGAGGGACCAACGAATGGGATGTGTTGAATAAAATCGTGGATAAGGTCTTTAAGATTGTCGATGATGGCATCGGCGGCTGGGGCAAGGGCTAGCCGCGCTGACAAAGAGCTGACGACAGAGACTGCGCGGTTTCCCAGAATGTCCAGCGCCATCGGCGTCCAACCTGGCGCATGAGACAGATCTCGCACATTCGACGATTCTCTTGCGGTTCTTGCCGAAATTGCATAGTGGACCCGCGGCCTGGTGCCTATGATCGTTTGTGCAAACTTGGCGACCGACAGCGACAGCAGCGGGTTGTTGCAAGTCGTGCTTTTCATGAAAACACAGTGCAACCGGAGGTAAGTGATGACAACCGAAGCAACCGAAGCCCAGGCAGCGCCCATGAGCCGGGCCGAACTGGAGGCGAAGATCGTCGCCCGAGCCTGGGAGGACGAGGAGTTCCATCAGAAATTCCTGGCTGATCCCAAGGCGATGTTCGAGGACTACATGGGGACCAAGCTGCCCGAAAGCCTGGTGATGACAGCGCATCAGGAAGATGCCGATCACCTGCACTTTGTCATTCCCGCCAAACCCGCCGTCGATCTTGATGAATTGTCGGACGAGGATTTAGAGAGAATCGCGGGGGGGATTGAGCCCGTCACCACGCTTGTCGTCACAGTCAGCGCTTCTGCCGTGATGGGAATAAGCGCTGCCGCCACGGCTGCCGCCACGTACGCCGCCTCGGCCGTCGCGTCTGAAGCGTGGGGCAAGGAAGGCTGACGCACCACAACAGAGGCTAGTACCCTATTACAGTCGAAGCTGCGAATCTCGAATCGTTGTCGTAATCGCAATCGAAAGAGCCTCGGATCGAGCCTGTTGCCCTTCGACAACGACAACGACAAAGAAAGAGCAGTCGCATGGTTGGCTGAAACGGGGTAAAGGCTCACCAGGGCGTCGACCAAGCGCCCTGGTGGCTGATCGCTGCTCCGTCTGGTCGCTGTGATCCTAACCCGGTGGTAGGGGACGGTCGGACTGGCGCAGGCGGCGGGTCAGGCCGTCAGCGCACGTGTCAGAGTCACCGATGGCTTCTCGTGAAACAGCGTGCGGTAATCGCGGGAAAAATGCCCCATCTCCAAAAAACCCCAGCGCGTCGCCACGGCCGTGACCGAGGTGGTCGCCGGCCCAGGAGCCAGAAGCTCGGCGCGCACCCCGTTCAGGCGCAGGCGACGCAGGTAGGCGCCGGGTGGACAGCCCATCCACTCGCGAAAAACATAACGCAAAGTGCGCTCTGAAACGCGCAGATGCGCACATAAATCAACCATGCCCGGGGTGATGCCCCGGTGCAAGCAATCCTCCAAAAACTCCCGTGCCGCGCGCGCCATGCGCCAGGTGCGTCGACGCCCATGCAGCTGGGGCGCATCCCCGGATAAGGGACCGTCCGAGGCAGTGATGGCCAGCAGAATTTGCTCCATCAGGGTGGCGCGCAGCCCGTCAGGATCGGCCCCGCCGCGGCCAGTACCCGGCGCCTGACCCAAGGCGAGGACTTGGTGCATGGCCCTTGACAGGCGCGCCTTGGCGTTAAACCCCAGGTATTGCAGGGAGCGCGACCGCGCAAGCTGTTCGGCCAGCGCGACATCCAGGATTTGCAGCGCGCGGATGAGTTGCTGCTGATCGATGCGCGCATAGGTATTGGCCTGACCGCCTGGCATCAGAATGTCGAATTCATGCTGCTCGGGCTGAAAGAACACCCCATCCGCGCCATAAAATTGACAGAAACGCGCGTCCCGATGCCCGCGATCAATGAATGACAGCGTGCATTGCCCCGGCGGGAGGACGCCGGACTTGTTCAGGCTCTGGTCGTGACACTCATGAAACACCGTCATATCGGGTAAATCAACCACCTCCATGCGGCCGTTGAGTTCTCCGGCACTGAGCTGGCGGTAGTTGATGGGTACCCAGAACTGAGCCTCGGCGGCTTGGGATGCATCCAGAAACACCAGATCTCGCGTCTCCAGACTCTGCGGGCTGGGATCACAACCCTTCTCGGGGCCGAATCGAAGGCACTGATTCGCCATCCTTTTGTCAGTCTCCTCATGTCGCGAACGCCGACTTCCGTCGCTTTCGCACGACATTGTAACCCGTCACATGGATTAACCCATCAAGCAAGAAGTTTGTGGCGACAATGCGGAGAGAACGAGGCCACTTAATACTTTGCCGCGGTTGTCCAGCAACGAAAACTTTACGCCGCCAGTTAGTTGATGGCGTTAGCCCGGGTAACTCCGCGATGCGCGCCCGCTCGGCGAACGGCTGGAGCCAGAGGTCTTCTTCAAAAGGTTGATGGCGGAGGGTCGGTTAAAGAGTGTCCGACAGTTAAGTAGCGCAGTGTAATAAGCGTGCTACCGTGGCCGATTGCGCGCACAATCGCCACGCTCGCTTGGCTTGCATCGGCCATACTCACCCCGAACCACCCATGCCACACCGTCCCGTGACGAGTCCATCACAATGACCGAGAGCGAACTGAAAGACACCATCAAACGGGAACTGCCCGGCTATCTGCGCGAGGATCCGACTTTTCGTGCCTTTGTGCTGGAATTGACGCGCGAGGCCTATGCGGATCGCGCCCAGACCACCGACTGGTTCCAGCAGGCCATGGCCGAATTACGCGAGGGCCGTGCACGAGGCGATGAGCGCTGGGAAGCCTATCTCCGCGACCGCGAGGAGCAGAGCCGCAAGTGGGACGAGCAAAACCGCAAGTGGGACGAGAACCAGTCTGAAATTCGCTAGCTCAATGAAGCATTGACGGCCATGGCGAAAAAGCATGACCGCAGTATTGGCGCCTTGGGTGCACGCTGGGGTTTACAATCGGAGAAAGCCTTTCGCGATGCCCTGGCCGGAATTCTCGAAGAGAATTTCGGCGTTGAGGTGATCAACTACAACGGCTATGACGATTCCGGCGAGGTCTTCGGCAAGCCTGAACAGATCGAACTGGATGTCATCATCAAGAACGGGCTGCTCGAATTAATTTTCGAGTCACCCACCGGGAGGGTCATCTGCCACGCACAGCACCCCACGACCTGATGGGACGGGAAAACCCGGAAAAGAGTGCCGGTTGTAACCACGCTTGCCGCCGCTAATCGGTCGTCCGCGCGGTGCGGCGCGAAGTCCGCCGGAATCTTCTTGCATCAAGCCCGAATCACTTGCACACAGCGCCCGCCCGGGCTGCGCACCTGCTCGACGCTGGTGCGCTCGGCGATGGGCGGCTGTCCGGCGCGGCGGTCGAACAGCACCAGCCAACCGTTGTCCAGTCCCAGGCCGGCCAGATAGCCGTCAAGCTGGATTAAGCCCTGCGTGAGTGGATCGGGACGACCGTCGCGCCAGACTTTCAGCTCCAGGCCGAGGGTCGTCTCGCCATGGCGCAGGCACAAATCCATTCGCCCGGCGCCGATGGCATACTCGCGCTCAAGGCTGCCGCCGCCATTCACGACCCGATGCAAAAAGGCCATGAGCACCAGGTGCGGGGCGATTTCAGCATAGGGTGCGCTGCGCAGCAGTGGCTCCCCGTGCTGGCGCCAAAAGTCGAGAAAGGCCTTCAGCAACCGCTCGGGGTCGAGCCGGCCTTGGGCATCGAGCCAGATGGGAGCACTCCGCGGCAGCGAATCTTGCGGCCCCGATGCCAGCATGCGCGGCAGCACTTCGCGATAGATGGGATTGGCCACCTCCAGCCCGCCACCCTGGGCACGGCGCAGCAGACCAAGGTCGACCAGGTAGTCGCGATCATCCAGCGGCACGCTGTCCAGCGTCTCACCGGCCAGCATCGGCTCGATGACGCGCCGCACCCGCTCCTCGCACAGCTTGTCGGCAAGCTGATCAAGATGGGTGACACGCTCGACAATCATGGATTCCTTGGCCGCATCGATCATCGCGACACTGATGGCTCGGCGGCGATCCCGCCCCTCGGGTTGTTCAAAACAGGTGTGATCGGCGAGCGCATTGACCAGCCAGGGCTGGCCTTGGGTCAGCTCCCACACGCGCGCGAGCGCCTCGGGGGTGAAGGCCTGACCGGTCTCCTGGGTGTGCTCTTGCAGCAGCCGATGGGTTTCCCACGCCGAGAAGTCGCCCAGCCGCAGCGATTTGGCCTTGATGTTGAAAGCACTGCCGCCAGTGATGGGCGCCGGCTCGGAGCGCGCGTGGATGCGGTAGTCGCGCAGATCGCGCACACCGCACAGCATCACGCTTTGGGGAAAGGGCAGCCCCGGGCGCTGGGTGTAGCCGGTGCGCAGTTGCCGCAGCAGGGACACCAGGGTATCGCCGATCAGGGCATCGACCTCGTCGAGCAGCAGCACGATGGGGCGCTCGGCCACCGCGCTCCAGCGGGTGAGCATGCCGCTCAGCGCACCGTCGGCGCCCTGTTCAGCCAGGGCCTCGTTAATCCAGGTAAACAGGCGCTCCTCGCCGAGAATGCCCCGTGCCGAGGCTCCGATGGCGCCACAAATGGCACGCATGGCGCGGGGCACATCCTCACGCGCGGTCTGCGCCGTTTCGATGTTGACATAGAGCGCCTGATACGGCCCGACACGATTGAGATGCTCCATCAGCGCGATCATGCAACTGGTCTTGCCGGTCTGGCGCGGGGCGTGGAGCAGGAAATACTTCTGGCGCCCGATCAGCCCGAGAATCTCGTCCAGATCCCAGCGCGTGAGTGGCGGCAGGCAGTAATGCTGGGTGCAGTGGACTGGCCCTTCGGTATTGTAATAGCGCATCTTGACAGTGCTCCGGCGAAACAAGAGTCAGTGGCCAAGCATGGCAGCCCTTGGCGCTCACTTTCGTCCAGCATCGGTAAACACCGCAGGGTCTGACGCGAAGGCAATCATGGGTACCCGATAGCCCATGGTATCGATCATCCCAGAATGAGATTAGACATCTTTTTTCCCATCCCTGTCGCCTTGAATGAGCCTGTCCGGGCCGTGGACAAGGGTCCCGGTTTAGCTGGTTTGCAAAGTGGTCAGGTATTTGATCAAGCGCAGATGGTTATGGCCTTGTTCAAAGCGGTAATGGACTTCGTCCATGGTTTGACGCACAAAATGGATTCCCAGTCCGCCGATTTGGCGTGAGTCAATCGCGGCTTGGGTGTCAGGTTCCGGCATCTCCAGCGGATTGAAGGGGATGCCATCGTCGCTGAGTTCCGCCTCGATTCGATCCTCTAGCCGTTGCAGCAGCAGGTTGAAGCTGTGCGCCTGGCCGTCGGGATAGGCATGGTGGATGATGTTGGTGACCAACTCGTCGAGGGCCAGGTTCAGCTGGTAAAGTGTTTTTTCATCAATGCCTTGCTCGTTACCAAAGCGCTCCAGCCAGGATGCCAGCCGGGTCAGCTCGGACAGGTCATTGGTGAGGGTGAGTGTGCTTGCTTGGCTCATCCTTGTCCCCTCGCGGCGAAACAGCATCATGGTGATGTCATCGAATTGCTCGGCTTCGCCGGTGTGCTCGCGAATGTCCGCCAGCAGGGCGGTGAGCGTCTCGCGGCAATTCAACGACCGGCTGGCATGCAGGCGCTCAAGCATGCGTTGGTTGCCAAAGGCTTGGTTGTTAATGTCGATGGCCTCGTTGACGCCATCGGTGTAGAGCAGCAGGCTCTCGCCGGGGGCCAGCTGGATGTGGCCGGTGGTGTAGTCGAGATCGGCGACGGGGCCAGCGGCGATGCCGGCCGGGGAGTCGAGCCAGTCGATGCGGCCATCCGCGCGTAGCCACAGTGGCGGATTATGTCCGGCATTGGCGTAGCGCATGCTGCCGTCAGACAAGGAGACCAGGGCGCAGAACAGCGTGACGAACATGCAGGAGTCATTGTGCTCGGCCAGGGCGTCGTTCAGGCGCGCGAGCATCTGCCCTGGGTCCGGGTTGGCCTTGACCTCGGCGCGCAACAGACTGCGGGTGACGGCCATGAACAGGGCCGCCGGCACGCCCTTGCCGGAGACATCGGCAATGGCGAGAAAGACCTGATCTTCGTCAAGCAGCAGAAAATCATAGAAATCACCGCCCACCTCGCGCGCCGGCTCGATGATGGCGAAGAGATCCATGTCCTCGCGCTCGGGAAAGGCGGGGAAGGTTTTGGGCACCAGGTCCATCTGAATGTCGCGAGCGATGCGCAGTTCGCCTTGGATGCGCTCGCGCGCCGCGGTCGTGGCTTCCAGGTCGGCCAGGTAGCCTTTGAGATGATCACGCATGGTGCGGAAGATGGCCGTGAGGCGCGCGATTTCGTCGCGGCCCCTCGGCAGTGGGAGTGGATCATCAAGGCGACCAGCGGCGATACTGGGCGCGGCCTCGCTGAGTGCGGTGATGGGGCGGGTAATGGAGCGGGCAATCCAGCCGACCGCCAGCACCAGCACCAACAATCCGCCGCCGCCGGCGAGCGCCTGAAATTGGGTGAGCTGGGCAATCTCGCGATTGAGCTGGGTTTGGGAAATCATCACGCCGGATATCCAGCCGGTGGTCGACAGCCGATCCCAGGCCAGCCAGCTTTTCTCCTCCGTGGCCCAGCCGATCCAGGGTCGCATGCCAGGCTTGCCGAAGAGCATCGTCTGGCCGGCCTGGCGCAGCTCGGGATCCTCGCGGGCCTCGGCGACGCTGAAAACCGACTCGTCCATGGTGAAATCGGCGACAGGGTGACTGATGTGCACGCCATTGCGACTGAGCAAAAAGCCGTAGCCATTGTCATCCAACGGGAGATTGGCCAGAAGCCGGTCGAGCCAGGCCAGCTCGATATCGCAGGTCACCACGCCGACGAAAACCGGCCCCTCTGGGGAGGGCAGGCGCAGAGGCGCTGAGTAGGTCACCATGCGCACACCGGTGGTGGCGATATAGGGTTCTGTCCACACCGGGCGGTCAAGAAAACGTGGCAGGGCGAACCAGTCCTGTGCGATGTAATCCTGGTTCTCCGCGCCCAGGTCCTTGTAGGCCAGGTTGCCGTTCACGCGATAGCTGAAAGGCGCCCAGGCGGCCCACTTTGATGGTTTGTGCTCCGGTAACCAGGACAACGATATGCCGTATAGCGCTGGCTGGTTGCGCAATGCCTGTTCCTGCAGCGCACGCACTTGCTTTAGCGTCAGATCGAGCCCGGCGGCATTCAGGCTGATCGCCATGCCGTCGACCAGGCTTTGCAGGCGGCCCAGGGTGGTGTCGATGCGATCAGCGGCGCCATTGGCCAGAAAGCGCGCGCGGACTTGCGCGTCTTCGGTCAGGCGGTCGCGGAAGCTCAGGTAATTCCACAGTAACAGGCCGCACAGAATCAGGCCCGCGACGCCCACGGTCGACAACAGCAGGCGGTTGCGCAACCGCGCCAGTGGCGGCACGGGGCCTATGTCGAGATTGGCCTGGTTCATGTTCCAGGCGCGGACCTAGGGGTTTTCATCGAGCTTGGCATCGGTGTTGTCGTTCGGTACCCCGCTCGGCCGCGCTCGGGCATGGGTGCTGTTGGGGCCCTGTTGATCCTTCTCGCCACATCCAGGACAAAAGACCGCGAGGGGCAGTGCTTTGTCGATTCGCTCAGCCGCGACCAATGCCTTGGCAGTGGCGGCATGGGCAGCGGCCGAAAGGCGTGCCGAGGTGCGCGGTTCCTCGATGTCATCAAGGAAGATGGATGCGAGCAGATGCTTGAGCATCCAGTGTTCATGCGGGCGGTTGGTTGGGACTTGGGCGCGTTCGGCTTCGGCCATCACCAGGTCGATGGCCTGCGGCGGATGGGCGCGCGCGTATTCCCAGCCCTTAAGGGTCGCTTGCCACAGGCGCCGCGCCAGGGCGCCGTGCTGTTCAAGCCAGTCGGCGCGGGCGTAAAGCCCATCCTCGGGGAAATCGAATCCAAAATCGCGCAGCAGAAAGGCCGTCAGGCGGTCCGCATCGACGCCCGCCTGCCAAATGCGATGGTATTCGTTGTATTCCATGGCGGCGCAGGCGGAGACACCGCCGTGCAGAAACAAGTTCACCGTGCCGTATTGTGGGATGAGCTCTGGTGCGATCCGGCGGGCCGAAAGCAATGCGTGAACGGACGCCGTGAAAGGTCCAGGCCATAGGCTGACGCGCTGGCCATTCAGATCCTCAAGATGCTCAATGCCGCGATCCTTCCATGCCAATAGCATCAGGTTGGAGCGTTGAACCAATTGGCCGATCAGCACCGGGCGCCTGGCCCCTGTCCTGTTATCGCTCCCGTCATCGTCACTTGCGTCGCCACTTGCATCGCTAGTGGCTTCGCCAGCGCTGTTGCTAGCGGCATCGGCGTTGGCGGCAGCCACCATGGCATCGGCGAGAAAGGCGGTGGCAAGCTCGGCATCGCCCTTTTGCAGCCAATCAAGCGATGAGCGGTTGGCATTGGCATGCACGAAGCGCACATCCGCCCCGGCCGCCGCGTAAAGGCCCTGCTCTCGGGCCAGATAAAAACCAGCGAACTGGCTCTGCGGACTCCATTGCAAGGCGATGCGCACTGGCGTCAGTGGATTGGCCCCGTCCTCCGCTCTTGGTATCGACTCTGGTATCGACTCTGGTATCGACTCTGGTATCGACTCTGTTATCGACTCTGTTATCGACTCTGGTATCGACTCTGGTATCGACTCTGGTATCGACTCTGGTATCGGCAAGGGCACGGGCGCCTCGGCGAGCCCCGTTGAGGAGGCGAGCAGTGCCGCGCATAGGACAAAAGATCGCGGATCCAGCATCACGGGTTTGACGGCTCGGCTCAGGCAGGCGAGGCGAGTTTTTCGAGTGCCTGTTCGCGCGAGTCAAAGATGTCGATGATCGAACTGAAGCCACTCATCTTGAAGACTTCCCGTACCTCGTTTTGAAGGTTGCAGATGCCGAATGGCCGTTTGGCTTTTTTGCACTCTTTGGTGGCCAGCAACAGCACCCGCAGTCCGGCACTGGAGATGTAATCGAGCGCGGCACAATCCAGGAGAACCAGGGGCGCGGCGGCAAGCTCGCTGATCAGCTGCTCTTGCAACGTTGGAGCGGTGCTGCCATCGAGCCGCCCCTTGATGACAAAGACAAGTGCATCAGACTGTTTTTCAATTAAAATATCCATCGAATTCGTGTTCCGGTCGAGGTGATGACGGTTACTCGGCATCACGGGGATTCTTGCATGGGGCTCATCCTTCGGGGTGGCCGGTATTTTGGAACTGCCGGTATTTTGGCACCGCGTGCCCTGGCGCACCAGGGTTTTTCTTGCTGGAAGGCCGCTTCGCTGAAGCCTGTTTCCCCAACGGGCCAGGGAAACTGGTCCTGGATGATGGCCCGCCGGCGTTGGTCCGCGAGTTCGGATGGCTGGCGCGGCACGGGTGCGTCATTTTGTCAGAGTGGATGTCAGAGTTGGCGTCAAGGATGGCGCTGGCGCTAGGCTGCGGGTGACAGCGCCGAGCGGATGTTCAAGATGGCTCGCGGCGAAATTCCTTGCCCTGACATTCCGCACAGTCGGATATGCGCGTCGCACGCTGAAAATGCACCCGAGCGCCGCAGTGGTTGCAAACCAGTGTGCCGGGGCCGGTGATCTCGCCGCTGTGGTAGCGTCGCTGGGTTCGGGCCTGCTCGGCGCGTTCGGCCCAGGCTTGCAGTTGCAGGCTGGTTTGATCCGCCACGCTGGTAAAGACCTCGAGCAGCCGTTCCTCGATCAGTTCCAAATCGAAACGCCACCAGGTTTTCAGCTCCTCGCCGGTGTCGACCAAATAGTGGGCGGCATCCTCGATGTCGCGCTCGATGTACTCGGCGACGCGATTGGCCTCCTCGCGCGTGAGTTCGCCAAGTTCAACCATGTGGTCACGGGCTTTTTCCAGCCAGTCGCGCAGCTTGGGCGTCGCATCCTCGGCGGCATCAAGGCGCTCGCGGGTGCGCTCGAGCATGCGCTCATAGGCATCGACCAGGCGATCGACGCTTTCTGGCTTGGACTGATCGGAGTGGCTCGTGGAGTGATCAGAGGGATGATCGGACATAAGAGGTCTCCTCAAAGCGCGCGCTCGCGCGGTTGGTGAAGGTTTTGCGTTATCCTTTGCGGTCACTTCAATCTTAGGCGAGTTTTGCTCGCGATGTTCCAGCATCGGCCAATTTATGCACAGCGATTATGATCCCCAGGCCATCGAGGCCGAGGCCCAGGCGTTTTGGGATGCCAACCAGTCGTTTCGCGCGATTGAGGACCCGGCGCGCGAGAAGTTCTACTGCCTGTCCATGTTCCCTTACCCAAGCGGACGGCTGCACATGGGCCATGTGCGAAATTACACCATTGGCGATGTGATTTCGCGCTATCAGCGCATGCTGGGCAAGAATGTGCTCCAACCCATGGGGTGGGATGCCTTCGGTCTGCCGGCTGAAAACGCCGCCATCAAACATGGCATACCGCCATCGCAATGGACGCGCTCGAATCTTGAGTATATGAAAGCCCAGCTCAAGCAGCTCGGCTTTGGCTACGACTGGACGCGCGAGTTGGCGACCTGCGATCCTGATTACTACCGCTGGGAGCAGTGGCTGTTCACCCGACTGGTCGAGAAGGGCCTGGCCTATCGCGCCACCGCCATGGTCAACTGGGATCCCGTTGATCAAACCGTGCTGGCCAACGAGCAGGTCATCGACGGGCGCGGCTGGCGCTCGGGCGCTCCGGTGGAGAAGCGCGAGATCGAGCAATGGTCGGTGCGCATCACCGATTATGCCCAGGAACTGCTCGATGCCCTGGATGGCCTGGACGGCTGGCCGGAGCAGGTGCGCACCATGCAGCGCAACTGGATCGGGCGCTCCGAGGGCGTTGCCATGACCTTTGGCATCGAGGGCTCCGAAGAGACTTTGGGTATTTACACCACTCGCGCCGATACCCTGATGGGCGTGACCTATGTCGCCGTGGCCGCCGAGCATCCGCTGGCGCGGCGCATGGCCGCTCAAGATGCTGGGCTGGCGGCCTTTATCGAGGACTGTCGCCAGGGCGGTATTTCCGAGGCCGAGATCGAGACCATGGAGAAGAAGGGGCATCCGCTGGGGTTGAATGCCCTGCATCCGGTCAGCGGAGAAGCCGTGCCCATCTACGCCGCCAACTTCGTCCTCATGGGCTATGGCACCGGCGCGGTCATGGCGGTGCCGGGGCATGATCAGCGCGACTGGGAATTCGCCGAGCGCCATGGCATCCCCAAGAAACAGGTCATTATCCCGGCCGATGGCGCGCCCTCCAATGGAGAGAACGCGGGCATTGAACAGGGCGCTTATGTCGAGAAAGGCATCCTGACCGACTCCGGCCCCTTCGATGGCCTGGCCTCGGACGATGCCATCGAGGCCATCGCCGACTGGCTCGCCGAGCGCGGACGCGGCGAGAAGCGGGTGAATTATCGTCTGCGCGACTGGGGCGTGTCACGCCAGCGCTACTGGGGCTGTCCGCTACCCATCGTGCGCGCGGCCGACGGCGGCATTCGCGTCGAGACCGAGCTGCCGGTGCGCCTGCCCGAGGACGTGGTGGTGGATGGCTCGGGCTCGCCGCTGAAAAAAATGCCCGAGTTTTATCAGCTGCCCAATGGCGAGAGCCGCGAGACCGACACCTTCGACACCTTTGTCGAGTCGAGCTGGTACTACGCCCGCTACTGCTCGGCCGATTGCGACAGCGCCATGCTGGATCAGCGGGCCAATTACTGGCTGCCGGTCGATCAGTACGTCGGCGGCATTGAGCACGCGGTGCTGCATCTGCTCTACGCGCGCTTTTTTCATAAGCTGATGCGCGACGAGGGCCTGGTTGACTGCGACGAGCCCTTCGCGCGCTTGCTCACCCAGGGCATGGTGGTGGCCGAGACCTGGTATCGGGAAGATGCCGAGGGGCGCAAGCAGTGGTTCAATCCCACCGAGATCAAGGTCAGTCGCGATGATAAGGGCCAGGTGGTGGGTGCGGTGCTGGAGGCTGATGGCGAGCCCGTGTTCTTCGGTGGCATCGAAAAGATGTCCAAATCCAAGAACAACGGCGTCGATCCCGAGCAGCTCATCGCCCGCTATGGCGCCGATACCGTGCGGCTTTACACCATGTTCACCGCACCGCCGGATCAGTCGCTGGAGTGGAACGACGAGGGCGTGGAGGGTGCCGCGCGTTTTCTCAAGCGACTCTGGCATCTCGCCGCGACCCAGGCCGAGATGGTCCGCGCGCAGTCGCCCGATGCAATCATCCTGGCCGATCTTGATAAGCCACTCGCCGACGCCCGGCGCGAATTGCACCTGGCGCTGAAAAAGGCGCTCTTCGACTACGAACGCCAGCAGTTCAATACCGTGGTCTCCGGCTGCATGACCATGGTCAATGTGCTGCACAAGCTGTCGCTGGACGGATCGCGGGCACGAGCGGTCTTCCGTGAGGGACTCACCCTGGTGCTGCGGCTGCTCGCGCCCATTGCTCCCCATGTCAGCCATTATTTGTGGCGGGAACTGGACTTTGGCGAGGATGTGCTTGGCGCCGGCTGGCCCGAGGTGGATGAGGCGGCGCTGGAGCAGGACAGCATCGAATACGTGGTGCAGGTCAACGGCAAGGTGCGCGGCAAGATTCAGGTGCCGGCGGCGGCCAGGCGCGAGGAGATCGAGGCCAGCGCACTGCGCAACGAGAACGTCAGCCGCCACCTGGAGGGTAAGACTCCGCGCAAGGTCATACTGGTGCCGGGCAAGCTGGTCAATCTGGTGGTGGGTTAAAGCGATCTGGAGGGGTGGCGGATGATGCGCATCAAAGGTCCGCGACCCAGAGCGACCGCTAGGAAATGGGTCCGGCGCGGTTTCTCTACCTGGGGGCTGATCATGGCGCTGGCGTTGCTCGCGAGCAGCTGCGGTTTTCAATTGCGCGGCGCCCTGGATATTCCCAGCGAGTATAGCCCGATCTTTATCCAGTCCGGCGGTGCAGTTGGTGTGGCGATGGAAGAACGGCTCCAGAGCGGTGGTCTCAGTATCACCCAGGTCGCGTCCGAGGCCGGCTTGATCCTGCGTGTGCTCGGACAGCAGCGCAGCTCGCGTGTTGTCGCGGTGGATCGCAGCGGTTTGGCGTTGGCCTATGGGTTGACCTACACCGTCACCTTCGATGCCCTGGATGCTCGGGGCCAGGTTGTGCAGCCGCCGCAAACTCTAAGCGCGGTGCGCACCTTCGACGACAACCCTGATGTGGCGGTGCTCGGCAAGCAACTCGAATCCAATATCATTTACCAGGATCTGGTTGCTGATGTCGCCGACCGTATTCTGCTCAGCCTGCGGGCCGCTTTAACTCCACAGGTCCCATGAAGCTGCGCCCGGAACAGTTGCAGGGTCAACTGCGCAAAGCGCTGGCGCCGGTTTACCTGGTGTGCGGCGAGGAGCCGCTGCAATTCAAGGAAGCCGTGGATGCTATCCGCGCACGTGCGCGCGAACAGGGCTTTAGCGAACGACAAGTGTTGGAGCACACCAAAGATTTCAATTGGTCCTCGCTGGCCGCCGAGGCTGGCAATCTGTCCCTGTTTGCCGACCGGCGCCTGATCGAGTTGCGCCTCGGCGACAAGCTCGGCCGCGAGGGCGCCGACGCCATCCGCGCCTATTGCGAGAAGCCCGCGCAAGACGTGCTGCTGCTGATCCAGGCCCCCGCATTGGGCTGGAAGGAGCTGAAAACCAAGTGGGCGCGGACGCTTGACCGGGTGGGCGTGATTCTCGAAGTTCGTCGCCTGCAAGGTGGTGCGCTGGTGCAATGGCTGGATCAGCGCTTGCGCGCCAAGGGCTTCACGCCAACGCCCGAGGTCGCCGCGCTGTTGGCCGAACGGGTGGAGGGCAATCTGCTCGCCGCTGATCAGGAAGTCAGCAAGCTGGCGTTGTTGCTGGAGCCCGGTCCCATTGATCCCGAGGCCCTGCGCGCCGCCGTGGCCGACAGTGCGCGCTATGATCTCTTCGACCTAAGTGGTGCCGCCCTGGCCGGGGATCGCGCGCGCACGCAGCGCATCATCCATGGCTTGGCGGGGGAGGGCACGGCCGAGCCCTTGGTGCTCTGGGTATTGGCGCGCGAAGTGCGCATGCTGGCCGCGGTTGCTTTTGCGCGCCGCGCGCGGGCTGACCTAAACGCCGTCTTTCAAACCCATCAGGTATGGGAGTCCCGCCGCGCGGGGGTGATACAGGCGCTGGAGCGCTATTCGCTGCCCTATCTGTGGCGTTTGTTGCTGGAATGCGCGGCGGTGGATCTCGCCATCAAAGGTCGCGGCGAGGGCGATCCCTGGACCATGCTCGCGCGCATCGCCGACGGGTTGGCGCGGGGTGTGAAACGCCAGCCCTGAATCACGCGAGCCCGAATGACGAGATCAGGGGACGACGAGATCAGTGATTACGCAAGCAGGGAATCAACAGCCCTCGGGTCGTGAATCCTCTATCAATTGACGGGAGCCAGTCTGAAGCCAATGCAGCAATCAACCATCACCGACATTCAAGACTACATGGATCAAACCGGGGCCGCCGCGCGCACCGCCGCGCGGGCGCTGGCGCGCGCGAGCGCGGCGCAAAAGAACCAGGCGCTGCTCGCCATGGCTGGCGCGCTCGATCAGGCGCGCGTCCAACTCGCGGCGGCCAACCGTGCCGATCTCGAGGCCGGCGAGGCCAAGGGTCTGGACGCCGCGCTGCTTGATCGCCTGGAACTCACCCCGGCGCGCATCGATGCCATGATCGAGGGCTTGACCCAAATCGCCGCGCTGCCCGATCCAATTGGCGCCATCACCGATCTCAATTATCGACCCTCTGGCATTCAGGTCGGGCGCATGCGGGTGCCGCTCGGCGTGGTCGGAATCATTTATGAATCGCGCCCCAATGTGACCGCCGATGCCGCCGCCTTGTGTCTTAAGTCCGGCAATGCCAGTCTGCTGCGCGGCGGCTCCGAGGCTTTTCACTCCAACCAGGCCATTGCCGAGTGTATTCGCTTGGGGCTGGAGCAGGCCGGCTTGCCGCTGGAGGCGGTGCAGGTGATCGCCACCACCGACCGTGCCGCCGTGGGCGCCATGCTGAGTTGCCCCGAATACGTCGATGTCATCATCCCACGTGGCGGCAAGGGGCTGATCGAGCGTATCAGCCGCGAGGCGCGCATGCCGGTGATCAAGCATCTCGATGGCATCTGCCATGTCTACATCGACGACCAGGCCGATCTGGACAAGGCCTTTGCCATTGCCATGAATGCCAAGACCCAGCGCTTTGGGACCTGCAACACCCTGGAGACTCTGCTGGTCGCTGAAGGGGTCGCCGCAAACGTCTTGCCGCGACTCGCCACGGCACTGACGGAAAAGGGCGTCGAGTTGCGGGGTTGTGCCGAGACCTGCCGGCTGGTACCAAAGGCAACACCCGCCACGGAGGACGACTGGGATACCGAATACCTGGCGCCCATCCTGTCCATCCGCGTGGTCTCCGGCCTGGACGCGGCCATCGACCACATCGAGCGCCACAGTTCGCGCCATACCGACAGCATTGTGACCGAGGACTACAGTCGCGCCCGGCGTTTTCTGCGCGAGGTGGATTCCAGTTCGGTGATGGTCAATGCTTCCACGCGTTTCGCCGATGGCTTTGAGTACGGATTGGGTGCGGAGATTGGCATTAGTACCGACAAATTCCACGCCCGCGGTCCGGTCGGGCTCGAAGGTTTGACCAGCCAGAAATTCATCGTGCTTGGGGATGGCCAGGTACGGGGGTGAGACTGCGCGCGGGCACCGGCATGATCGGCGTATTTGGCGGGACCTTCGATCCGATTCACTTCGGTCATCTGCGACCGGCGTTCGAGGTCTATCAGCGTCTGGGGCTTGAGCAGTTACGGCTGATTCCACTGAATCAGGCCGTGCATCGTCCCCAGCCGGTGGCCTCCGGCGAGCAGCGGCTGCGCATGCTCGAGGCCGCCATCGCTGGCCAGCCGGGGTTGATTGCCGACCGGCGAGAACTCGACCGCGCGGGGCTATCGCGGACCTTGGATACACTCATCTCCTTGCGCGGCGAGCTTGGGTCGGATTTGTCCCTGTGCCTGCTGGTTGGCGGTGATGCCTTCGAGAGCTTTGCCGATTGGTATCGGCCGGAGGAAATTTTGCAACTCGCGCATTTGATTGTGATGCGGCGTCCGCAAGCGCGCACATCCACCGATCCGCGCTTGCGCGACCTGCTTGCAAGGCATCGCGGCAGTGATCCGGAGTGCCTGCGCCAAGCTCCGGCCGGCGCTATTTGGTTTCAAGAGGTGACCCAGATGGCCATTTCCGCCAGCGCCATCCGCGCCGCCCTGTCGCAGGGAAGAAGTCCGCGTTACCTGCTGCCGGATTCGGTGCTGGCCATGATACACGCATCAGGCGTTTACCCTGGAAAGAGCAGACGCTCGCCTGCCAAAATTGGCTAACCAACTGAAATATCGCACCACTCGGCCGTGGACTGACCGTGCGGGGGGGGGCGTGCGCAATGTCGCCACCAGCTAGATTGGTTTTGACCATAATCCGAGCCACCCTCCTGGAATCACCGCTTGCGTGGACAGGTCATCCTGGTCTTCAACATCAGGGATGGCAGACCTGACTACCTTTGGTGCGGTCGCCAGTGGCTCGGTTGATGATCTAAGGCGAAGGCCAGGTGCAAAATCACCGTCATGAGGAAGTCAAGAGAATGACCACAAACGCAACCACTGGCCAGACAGCTAGAGCGATCACTGAGCGACTGCTTGAGGAGCGTCGGGTCGCTGTCGAGCACGGGAATCATGTTTGGACCTGTTGCATTGGCGGCGGCGCGGAGCGCGAGCGCACCCCGCTGCTGATTCTTCACGGTGGCCCGGGATTGCCCCACGACTACCTGCGGAATCTGGATGCCCTGGCATCCGAACGGCAACGGGTCATTTTTTATGATCAACTCGGCTGTGGTCGCTCCGACCAGCCTGATGAGCCCGAGCGCTGGCAACTCCCGCGCTTTGTCGCCGAGATCGACCTGGTGCGTGCCGCCCTGGGGCTGGAGCGGGTCGTGATCCTTGGCCAATCCTGGGGCGGCATGCTGGCAATTGAATATGCATTGACGCGCCCGGCGGGGCTGGATGGGCTGGTACTGGCCAACAGCACGGCGAGCGCGCCATTGTGGGGCGAGGAGACGCATCGTCTGCGTACGCAGCTCGATGCCGATGTGTGCGCCGTGCTCGATCAGCACGAGGCCGCGGGCAGTACCCATCACCCTGACTACCAAAAGGCCGTGTTGGCCTTCTACCGCCGCCATTTGCTGCGACTGGAGCCCTGGCCCGCGGTGATCCAGCGCGCACTCATGGAAATCGGTCAACCCTATACGGTCATGTGGGGCGCCAACGAATTTTACATCACCGGCAATCTCAAGGACTGGGATCGCACGCCGATGCTCCAGGAGATTCAGTGCCCTACCTTGCTCATCTCCGGGGAATTCGACGAGTCGACACCGCGCATCAACCAGGCCATGCTCGATAAATTACCCCATGCCGAGTGGCAATTGCTCAAGGGCTGTTCCCACCTCGCGCACATCGAGGCGCCCACTGCCTTTCAACAGGCAGTCATTACCTTTCTCGATCAGCTCGCCTGAGGCCAAGACGAGAGCACAACCGGCTTGGATTGGATGCCCCAGATCCTGATGGCAAGATCATCGTCGGGCTTGTGCTTGATAAGGTCAAGCTCCGCGAGACCAGCCTTAACCTGCTCGGTGGCGGGAGCCTGCTTCGCTGCCTGATTGGCCGCCGGTCCGGTGCATGCCGGCATTGTGGCTGCCAATGGGGCTAGCGCCAGCACGATGGAGCCAAGACGCGATACGCTAGATTTCGATCTTGGGGGAAGGTGCGGCCATGGCTCAGTATCCGTGCTGTTGAGATTGATTCTGTGGTTTATCTTGTGCCAGTGGACAGTGGGCGGTCGATGGTGGGCAGTTGGTAGTGGATGCCGATATCAGCCGAACTCGAAGGTGGTGACGCCGAAGATGCGCGAATGATCCACTTGCGGCGTGGGACCTTCATGCATGCGTGCGCAGCCGAAAACTTCGACCATTTGGTGCGCATGGGCGAGTTCCACGGCAGCCGGATTGTTCTCCGGAACATCGAGAAAAATAGGCCCCACCGCAACGGACTGGATCAACTTCCGCAACAGGGCGTCGGCGATCTTGCCATTGTCGGCGAACAAGGGCCCAATCTTATACCCCTCGCGACAGCGGCGCGCGACGCCAAAGCCGCGCAGGTCTCCGTTCTGGTGATACCCGAAGGCATATCCCCCGGGCTGCCGAATCCAGGCACGCAGAAAGCGTTCACGCGGAGCCGGGAAACAGCGGCGGTCATAGTCCAGAATCTCATCGACAGGGATTTGCTCAAGCGGGACCAGCAAGTCCGGCTGGGCGTCTTCGTCCTGCTGTTCGGGAGCCCGCGAAAGCTCGACGCGAAAGCGGATATCGCGATGCGAGAAGACGAAGCCGTCGCGGGCGTAATGCGGCTGCATGGCAAAGACGCCATCAAGTCCGCTGGTCGCGTCCGGTCGCAGGCGCGCCGCGAGACGCTCGCGCAGCTCCCGCCATAGCTTTCGCCCGAAGCCGCGACCTCGATATTCCGGCCGGACGATGAAAAAGCCAAGGAAGCCAAAGCCATCGCCATAGGCCGCGATGGCGCCACCACCGATGAGTTCACCCTCAAACTCGGCGGCGATGAAGGCGTCCGGGTCGGTCAGCCAGAAGATGTCGGCATCCCGCAGGCCGGGATTCCAGCCCTCAAGTGCCGCCCAGTCGACCAGTTGATCGACTTCGGTGCGAGTCATGGCGCGGATGATGGGAGTTTCAGACATGGTGAAAAGTCAGACTATCAATGTAAGCGGTGCCAAGAACGAGCAATGTCGCGCTCGGATATGCAAGACAACGGACTTGCTGGTCATGGGTGCCGCTCGCCCCAGGTTGAGCGCGAGCAGGCGGGCGGGGATTCTATTCGCGCTGGCTCCATTCGCGACCATGGCAACATTTGCGACAAGGCGCGGAGCGTCCGCTTGAAGGGGGTATTAGAGCAGTTTTCTCATGGGACTGGACAATGGGTCCTTGGAGGCCAGTTGCGCGGCCTGGAGTGTGTTTTCGAGCAGGCTGGCGATGGTCATGGGGCCCACCCCGCCGGGTACAGGGGTGATCCAGCCGGCGCGCTCGCGAGCGCTGTCGAAGTCGACATCGCCGCATAGTCGTCCGTCCTGGTCGCGGTTCATGCCCACGTCAATGACCATTGCACCTGGCTTGATCCAATCCCCGGCAACGAAGCGCGGGTGGCCAATGGCAACCACCAGCACATCGGCGGCGCGGGCCTTCGCGGCCAGATCGCGGGTGCGGCTGTGGCAGACGCTGATGGTGCAACGCGCGGCAAGCAACTCCAACGCCATCGGTCTCCCGACGATATTGGACTGGCCAATCACAACCGCGTCCAGCCCCTCAAGTGGTTGGTCGGTTTGGTACAACAGGGTCATCACACCCTTGGGGGTGCAGGGACGCAGCAGCGGCATCCGCAGTGACAAGCGCCCAACATTGTAGGGATGGAAGCCATCGACATCCTTGATTGGGTCGATCCGCTCGATCACCGCTTCGTCATCGATCTGCTCTGGTAGCGGCAATTGCACCAGAATCCCGTGAATGCGCTCATCATGGTTAAGCCGGTCAATGAGCGCCAGGAGCTCGGACTGGCTGCTGTGTTCTGGTAGCTCATGCAGTTCGGAGTAAAATCCGACCTCGGTGCAGGCCTTGCGTTTGTTGCGCACATAGACCTGGGAGGCGGCATTGTTGCCGACCAGCACCACGGCCAGGCCCGGCCGTGGGCTGCCGTGCTGAAGCAATTCCTCAACCTTGGACTGAAGCTGGGAGCGAATCTTTGCGGCGATTCGCTTGCCATCGAGAAGCTGTGCGCTCATGCGGAAAATTTCCTGTTGATAATGCGGTCTGCGAAAAAGTCTGCGATAAGTTCGGTGATGGACGCGCATCCTGAGTCGAAAGTGCGTGCTGTGCCGAGGGCATCCCGGCATGATAGCGCTTCGCCTGTTTTGGCGGCACCCTCCGGGGCAAGGCGGGCATGCTATCCTTGCGCGCCTTGAATGCCGGGTCGCGAGAGTCCGGCCGGCGCGTGTCCCCATGATAGGGTGCGCGCAAGGTCCTCAAGGGAGACCATCCCAAGGAGAGATTGCCATGCCAACCCAGACACTGACCTTCCTCATCGCCACCGAGCGTGGCACGCCGGCGGAACTGACCGAAGAACGTACCAAAGCCGCCGTGCCCTTTGGCGGGAAATACCGGGTGATTGATTTCAGTCTCGCCAACTGCCTGCACTCCGGGCTGCGGCAGATTTTGGTGCTGACGCAGTACAAGTCCCACTCGTTGCACAAGCATCTGCGTGACGGCTGGTCACTATTCAACCCGGAGCTTGGCGAGTTCATCACGCCCCTGCCGCCGCAAATGCGCGTCGATGGAGGTTGGTATCTTGGCCTTGTGGATGCCTTGCGCCAAAACCGCTATCTGATTGAGCGCAATCCCGCGCGGCGTCTGCTGTTGCTCGACGGGGGGGCTGTCTATCGGATGGATTACGCGGCCATGCTGCGCTGGCACGATGAGCAGCAGGCCCAGATCACCGCCGCGCTGCGACCGGTGACCGACGAGTCTGCCCCTAGCCTTTACCGAGTTGAATGCAGCGAGGATGACCAAGTCCTTGCTGTCCATGGCCCCGCAACCGACCATCCGCCAACAGGGCTCGCCCCCATGGGTGTCGTGGTCATTGACAAAGACTACCTGCTCGAGCAACTCGACCAACTGGTGCGGGCCAGTAATGGTCACTGTGATACCGATTTTGTGGCGTCATTGCTCACATCATCGGCCGGGGCGCGCGTGAGCGCATATCGATTTGGGGGCGAACGCGGGCGGGTGTCGCAGGATCGCTACTGGAGCGACCTCGGCTCGATCGACGCCTATTACCAAGCGCATATGTCACTGCTTGAATCGCGCCCGGCGATCGATCTGTATCAGCCGTGCTGGAACATACTGACTTATCAGGGGCAGCATCCACCGGCGCGCACCGTGCCGGGACCAGGCTCGGGAAACGAGGGGGTTTTCGTGAATTCCATGCTGGCTGCTGGAACCCTGATTCGTGGCGGTGCGGTGAACCGTTCGGTGTTTTTCCCCTGTGTCACTATCGATGACGGCGCCATAGTGGATGGCTCCATTCTGTTTGATCGAGTCCAGGTTGGAGCTGGCGCCGAACTCAACCGCTGCATTCTCGATAAAGACGTGGTGGTCTCACCGGGCGCGCGCATTGGCGTTGATCGCAAGGAGGATCGCGCGCGCTTTTCAGTCTCACCCCAGGGGGTGGTGGTGGTGCCCAAGGGCGCGCGCGTGTGATGCTCTTGAGTCGTGCTCTGAAGGGATTACGCTTTCACGTTAACACTTTTATTATTTTCTCCCCGAGCAAGGCTCGAACTAGCGACCCACGGATTAAAAGTCCGATGAAAGGATCAGGGAGTTCAATCGTTCAGTACCTTACCCCGCCCGCCTGTCTGTTTTCCAACCTAAATCGGCCTCAACAAGCCATGTGCCGCCGCGATCCCGCATATTTTCTTTTCCAGCACACCTCGAGAAATCTTTCAGCGCTAGTTTGGCTGATCGCCCGCGTGAAAATCTTGATGCTCGCTTGAAGTTTGACGCTACCAGGACTTCATATCGCTCGCTTTGGATGCGTGCCGTTGGCGTCTTTTCGAGCCCGAAAACCTCTCGGTGAGGCTGCGGATCTCGGTGATGGAGCAACGGCATCTGGCGCGCCGCCTGCAACAGGAGGGGACGGCTGTGCCGTTGACAAAGCTGGCGACTGTGAATTCGCGTCACCCGACCGTCGAACAGGAATGGGGTTGCAGGGTGCTCAGGATCTGTGATCTGGATGCTCACGCACACTAACCGCCAATGAGACAATGTTCGACTGCTACCGAAGCATTCATCCGAGATTTGACGATAAGGGCCGCGAAGCAGAACCGGAAGGGGGGTGGTGATGGATGTTTTGAATGAGCTTCGGGCGCTTGAGAAGGCGCTCGCAAGCGCGCCGCAGTCGCTGGAACAGATGCGCCAGGGAAACCCGTTGTTGTGGCAGGAACTGGCCTGGACTCCAGCCCAGACGCGTCTGTGGCTACGCAACCTGCCGGATATGCAGATTCAAGAGCAAGAACAAGAGCCGGACAACCCCAGCTATTGTCTCGGCACCAAGGCAAATGCGCCAGTGGATCTTGGCGACGCCATTGCCAAAGTGGTGGCGGAACTGGGGCGTCCGGTGCCGATCGCGCAGCTCCGCTCCAAGTTGCCGCCGGGAACGGTGGTAACGGACCCCATGTTGCGGGCGGCGATTGAAAGCCATCCGGTATTGATGATCACCGGGCCGATGGTTCGGTTAGCCAACGCTTAGGCACAGATCAAGACGCGACAAGACGGAGTAACCCGTGGCAGGACAACAAGACATGCGTGATCGAACATTGGCTGAGCGCTACCAGGCATTGCGACATCACTATGCCGCCTTTGGCGCGGAATTGCCGTTGGAGAAGGCCCACGACTTCGTCCATGCCGGAGTCGTCTGGGGCGAAGTCCAGGGTAACGAAACGCCCCGCATCCTGCTGATCGCGCTCGACCCTGGCCACTGGGAATACTCGCAGGAGGCCAAGCTCGATGAGTTGGCGTACGAGTTGCTGGCTTCGCTGGAAGACGACTGGCCGGTCTTTGCGCATCTGAAAGACGATACCAACAGCCGCTGCTATGCGCTGTTCGGTCTGGACGGCACCGAAGGTACCCACTCGGTCGATGAGATCCCGGGCATCGAGCTGATCCGCGAATACGAGCGGCTCAACAAATACACCACCTTGAAGTGGTCGATGCAGATCTACACCCGCTTGATGCACCAGCTCGATGCGTTTCACGAGCAGGTGTACCAGACGGTCAAGGACCGGGTGTCGGACAAGAACGACATCATCGAAGAGGTCGCCAAAATCCTGTTCCTGGAGTCCTTCCGCTGCCATCAGGATGAGGATCTGACCTTCGAGTACGAAGGCAAGCAGCTCAACTTCCCGGAAGTCTTCGACTACCGCTACGTGCGCCAACACGGCGATCTCGCGGTCAAGCAGATTCAGACCGCCTTCGATCAGCTCAAGGCGCACCAAGACTATGTGGTCATCACCGACGATGGCAGCAGGAACGCCATCTTTGACGACAAGACCCACCTGCGGCTGATGCAGCCGAAGAACTATGCAACCTTGCTGGAGGCGATTCAGGACCTGGGGCCGGTCACCACCAACGAAGGCAAGCGCGTCAAGGATCAGGGCAAGCTGTCCGACGTGCAGGCCGATCTGCTGGGGCGCGTGTTTGATGTCTTCCTCCGCGCCAACTTCGAGAGCAAGGGCGGACTTGGGGTTTACCTGACGCCCAACCCCGTCAAGCAGGCGATGCTGGAAATCGCATGCTATGACATAGCCAAGGATTTCAAGGCCGTGGAAGAGTTGGCCGCCGGGCAATTCCGCTTTTGTGATCCTGCCTGCGGAACCTACGGCTTCGGATCGGTTGCGCTTAGTCGGCTGAATTCGATGTTGGACAACTTGGGCAACATGCCTGATTCGGAGAGAGAAAAGCTAAAAGAGCAGCTGTTGGAGCACAGTTTCGTCGGCGCTGACTCCGCGCCGCGCATGGTCACCCTCGCACGGGTCAACATGGCCTTGCAGGGCGCCAACAAGGCCAAGATCTTTTACACCGACAACTCCCTGACCACGCGCGCCCTCAAGCCCAACAGCTTCAGCCTGATCTGCACCAATCCGCCCTTCGGAACCCCGAAATTCAAATCAGACAAGAAAGGCTCGGAGTCCAAGAAGCATTAGGAGGCCAACATGGAGCAGGTCTTGGGCGGCTTTCGTCCCGCCAAGCAGGTGATGGAGTCCTACAATGCCTACTATGATCATGTGCGCATGACCTGGGTGGATACCGGCGATCTGGAATTGGACGAGGACGGTAATCCCATCTGGGCCGGCTTCCGCACCGACCTGCGTAATGTCTCCACCGGCAAGAAGCCAAGATATGAGCTGTTTCCCACGACCAGCGGCTTGGCCATGGGCAGCAAGCCAGGCAACAAGGGCAACTGGAAGCAGGTAAAGGGCGGCTCCATCGACCCGGCCGTGTTGTTCATCGACCGCTGCCTGCAGTTGCTGAAACCCGGCGGTCGCTTGCTGATCGTGCTGCCGGATGGGGTGCTCTGTAATTCCGGTGATCGCTATGTGCGCGAGTACATCATGGGCAAGAAGGACGAACAATCCGGCGAGTTCGTCGGCGGCAAGGCGATCGTCAAGGCCGTGATTTCGCTGCCTGCCGACACCTTCAAGCTCAGCGGCACGGGGGCCAAGACCTCGATCCTTTACTTGCAGAAGCGCCATGCGCGAGACGACAACCCAGAGCAGTTCCTGCCGGAGCCGCAGACGGATGTGTTCATGGCCGTGGCGGAAACGCTTGGGTATCTGGTGAAGAACAATATCGAGGATTACTCGGCCGGAGTTTCCAATGATCTTGATAAGATCGTGGGAGCCTACAAGCGTGGTGAATGAATCTATTTCGGAGTTGGCCATGGACAGTGAAACCGAGCACACCACGAAGCTGTTTTTGGATCGGATCCGTCAGCACTACCCGTTGCGCGAGGCCTATCTGTTCGGCAGTCGTGCCAGGCAGCAGCCAGGCAGTGAAAGTGATGCCGATATCGCGTTGTTACTGAAAGGCACGACCGGCAGCCGCGCGGATACGGCAGTGGAGATGGCGGCCATTGCGTTCGACGTGATGCTGGAGACCGGAATCCTGGTCGATGCGCTGCCATTCTGGGAAGACGAATGGGCGCACCCCGAGCGCTTCGGTAATCCAGCGCTGATTCAGAACGTCCTGCACGATGGGGTGCGTCTGTGACACCGGCAGACTACCTCAGCAAGGCCCGCCGTGCCTTGGCATCGGCATGTTTGCTGCTCGCCGATGGTGATACCGAGGGCGCCTGCAACCGCGCCTACTATGCGATGTTTGATGCGGCCCACGCCGCACTGTTGCATGCCGACCCTGGCCTGAATCCCGCCACGACCAAGACCCACCGCGGGCTGATTGCCGCGTTTGGCGAGCAATTGGTCATGACAGGGCTGATCCCGGCTGATCTTGGCCGATCCATCAATCAAGTGGAACGGATTCGACTGTTCTGACTACACCGGCGAGGCCATCGACCGGGAAAAGACGCAGTGGACGATCGACCAAGCCGCTGCCTTTCTAATCGCGATGCAGGAGTTCATTTCATGATCAGTCTTTCTACGCACCGCTGCTAGCAGCCATTCAGACTGCCAGGCGTGCTTTGCAACTTGGGTGACCGCTATGTCCGCGAGTACATCAAGGGCAAGAAGGACAAGAAATCCGGTGAGTTCGTTGACGGCAAGGCCATCGTCAAGGCCTTGATCTCCCTGCCTGCCGATACCTTTAAGCTCAGCGGTACGGGCGCCAAGACCTCGATCCTCTACCTGCAGAAACACCATGCGCGAGAGGATAACCCCGAGCAGTTTCTGCCGGTGCCGCAGACGGACGTGTTCATGGCCGTCGCCGAAACGCTTGGCTACCTGGTGAAGAACAATATCGAGGACTACTCGGCTGGGGTTTCCAATGATCTGGATAAGATCGTTGGGGCGTATAAGAGGGGGGCAGCCCTTTTAAGGTGACGAAATTCGTCTGACTGTAAGTCACTAATTTTTCGTCAAGGTGCTTACTGCTGGTAGCATGGTTCGGTGATTGCCAGATTCACTCGAAATCGTAACCGCTTGATCTTGATTGTAGTTTTCATGCACCTTAAAAGGGCTGGAGGGGGGATGTTTGCCACAAGGGTAGCAACAACGAATCTAAACGAACGTTTAGATGCTGGCTTTTACCATCCTGAATATTTGTCCCTAGATGATCGCCTGGATTCGTTTGGGGCCGTGTCCCTATATACGCTTGTTAAGGGTGTGTCATGCGGGCCGTTTGGTGGTAACGCTATTGCTGACGATCTTTATGCAGAAGAAGGCGTTATTTTTGTCCGCCCTCTAAATATCACATCGAATACTTTCGACGATGCTTCTGTTGTCAAGGTACCCAAGGAGTTGCTAAAAAAATATGGATTGAAGGTTTATTCGGGTAAAAACTTGTATTTTGGTAGGGTGGGGATGCCATGTGTTTCGGTTATTAATGCTGAAACTAGTATCTCGCCAAATATCATCATTGCTCGTTTAGATTCAGCAAAAGCTGATCCTGATTATCTGTATGCTTTCTCTTCTTCACGTTATGGCCTTAGTCAGTTAAAGCGACAATTGAAAGAGGTTGCTCAGCCAACGACATCAACGGATGCGGTAAAATATTTAAAGGTGTTCCTGCCTTGTAGAGAAGTGCAGAAATATATTGGTGACAAAATTCGCCAAGCCGAAATGCTATTTGCTTGGTCTCGCAATAGGAAAGCCAAAGTTGCCAGTACGCTTCCTGTTGTCAATCAAGAAACTGATGTCATAATAAAGGAGGCTTGCTTCGTATCTACTAAAATTTTAACTGAGTCTAGATTGGACGGATGGTTCTATCAGTCATCCTACCTGAAGCTCGAGGAACTTCTAAGGAAGGTGGGTTATGTCAAGTTGGGTGATTTGTGTAAACGAGTAAATGCTGGCTGGAAAAAGTCCGACAGCTATTTTTATTATTATGAAATTGGTGGGATTAATGTTTCGACCGGAACAATAGACGCAGATCTTATTCGAGCATGTGATGCGCCAACCCGAGCAAAGACCACCATCAGATTTGGCGATGTGGTTGTATCTACGGTTAGGCCAAATCGTAAGAATGTGGCGCTTATTATTGATGATCATTCCCCATTGGACATGGTTGCCACGTCAGGCTTTAGTGTTCTGCGTTTTCGTTCTAATGAAGAGGCTGCACTCTATGGTCTTTGGTTGCGTTCTGATGATGCAACCATGCAACTCATGAGGTGGAATTCTGGGAGCGCATATCCAGCAATAGATGATGAAGTTCCTTTGCATATATTAGCCCCGACTTTTGACTCAAAGTTTGTTGAGATGATGGGGGCGAAGATCCTGGATGCGCATTTTGCGTTACGGATCGCCAATAAACTCAGTAAGTCGGCGAGTTTCTTAGTGGAAGCGCTGATCGAGGGAAATGTAACAGAGTCCCAATTCATCGCAACACAAAAAGCTCTCGAATTCGGCGATACCTCCCAAGACCGAGCCATCCTCTCCCGCCTAAAGACTGAAGGCATGGATGGCAAAGGCGATCCTCTTTTCCCCGACCTCGACCGTCTCTATGAACTCCTGGAACAGGCAAACCACTGAGGGACCAGGAGGTCGCAGAATGAATACTCAACACAATGACACAAAAAGAGCAAAGCTTTTTCTTTGCTTTCTTTTGTGTCCTTCGTGTCCTTCGTGCCTTTGTGGTGAATCATCATGAACCTCAAAGCACTCCAATGCCTCGACCCCGACCTGCGCGCGGCCCTGCTGGCCCAGATCCGCGACCTCTGGACGCATAGCTCTACCGCGCTGGAGGGCAACACCCTCACCCTTGGCGAGACCAAGTTCGTCATTGAGGAGGGGCTGACGGTCTCCGGCAAGCCATTGAAGGATCACCAGGAGGTGATGGGGCATGTACGGGCCATCGAGCTGATCTACCAGGGCTTGGGCGAGACAGTCACCGAATCGCACCTGTTCGAGCTGCACCGGGCGGTGCAATCAACAATCGTTACAGACATCTACAAGCCCTACGGGGCCTGGAAGCTGGAGCCCAACGGAACCTATGCCGTCACCGAGGAGGGGCGGCAGACCTTCATCGAATATGCCTCACCCGAAGACGTACCCGCGCTGATGACCGAGTGGCTGGCCGAGCTTAATCGGCTCGCTGGCGAGCAATTAAGCGAGACGGACGCAGTCGATGCCTATGCCCGGCTGCACCTGGGGTTTGTCCATGTGCACCCATTCTGGGACGGCAATGGACGCCTGGCCCGCCTGCTGAGCAACATTCCGGTGTTGCGTTCCGGCCATCTGCCGCTGGTGATCGAGGTGCGCGACCGCAAAGAATACATCGACATCCTGGCCCGATACGAGTTGGCAAGTGGGCAGCTCACCGCCAAAACTGGGGTTTGGCCCGCCGAGGCCGAGGAGGCGCCTTTTCGGGCCTTTTGTCAGCGCTCCTACCAGGCGACGCGAGACCTGGTTAAACAGGCGAGCGACCAACAAGCCAAGCGCAACCGTCGTCGGCACAACGGCGGGGATGCGCAATGACCGGCGTCGCTTGCAAACCCCTGCTGAACTTGTTTGCCAGCGGCTGTTGCCGCGCGGGCGACAAACAGAACGACCGCCTGTTGCATGGCCTCGCGCATCCCAGCATGGACGAGCGGCATTGGATCATCAGCCAGCGGCTGTTGCGAGCGCGCGCGAGTCTGAGCACCGACGGCGAGGCGGTGGCGGCGGTATTGGCAACGGATCCCGAGTCGCGTCGCCCCTGGGCGCGGATCGCGGCGGCGCGTTGCCAAGAGGCCGGATTGTTGTCCGACCGGCAGGCGCTGGTGCAACTGGTAACGCGTCTGAACGGCGCCGCCGCCTGGGTGGAAGCGGCAGCGGACGGCGCAAGCCTCGCGCCAACCAGGCTGGCGCCGCTGGAGCGCGCACTGTGGGACATGACCGCCGAGCAAGCCCAGGCAACGCCGTTATTAATCCGCGTGCTGGCTGAGGCAAGCCGTCTCGCCGAGTGGCAGGGCGATGCCTTGGTCTCGCTCAACCCGCTGGATCCGGCGGGCATCAAGACCGACCGGAATTGGTGCAAGGGACGCCTGCTGGCGATGCCCCGAATCCCATCCGCCAGCCCGGACTACATCCTGTCCGGCGATTGGGGTGGTGATGACGGCCTGCCCGTGATGCCCTGGGTGCTCTCAACCCCTTGGGCCTTCCTGCTGGCGGTCGTCGGCTATGTGCAGGATGCCTGGACGGCGGAGGGGCGCGGCGGCCTGTTGCTCGAACTGCCCGCGGGCCAGCAGGCTTTCCAACCCACCGAGATCCAGGTGCTGGTCGCAGACCCGGATGGTGCCGAGGTGCTATGTGGCAGCCTTGGCGGCTTCCTGCTGCGGGTGATCAGCCGGTTGAACATGGCGATTTTCCCGTTCGAGCCGGGTGAGTCGCAGATCAACACCCGTTTGTCGCCGCTGATCGGCGAGTTGCTGCGGCGCAAGGTGTGGCGCTATCGCGAAGGGCTGTCCGGCGAACAGGGGTTCTATCAGCTTCACCCGGAGTTTTCCGATGCCTGCTACCAGATTGCAGGCGCCAGGAGCTTCGATCTGTACGGGCGCGGACTGCGGCGAGCCGTGCGTGAACAGGCCGAACAGTGGCGAATTGATCGCCAGCATCGCGCCGTGAGAGAGAGGATGGTCGCATGAACGAGGTGCAGGACATGGCGCTCACACCCGAATACGTGGTGAATCTGGCCAATCAGCACGCCTGGGCGGCCACCGGTGTCGCGGACTATCCGCCGCGCGATCCCCTGGTCGGGCAGAGCAAGTTCTTCCGGCAGTACAAGACCTTCATCCACACCGTCGATCAGCACGCCGACAACTTTGCCCATGTGTTCGCGGTCGAGGGCGAGTGGGGCCGGGGTAAGTCGCGCCTCGGACACGAGCTGGTCGCACAGATCAATGATTGTTCGCGAGGCTGGTATGTCCGAGCGGATGGCGGGCAACTGGAAGCGGCTGCGCTCTTCGATAGCGAGGAGAAGCGGGACCAGTACCTCGGGCTCTATATCCGCTACTCACAGGTTGCATCGGACTACCAGAACTCCGACAACTGGTTCGGTTTTGGTCTGTTCAAGGCGCTATTGCCGTTGGCCACCAAGGCGTTCGACAGATCCATCCAGTCGGAGATCGCCCGCCAGGCCCTAAGGCGCCTGGAACCGATGGGGTTCGAGTCGGACAGACTCGCCGATCTACTGGAGCTCGATCAGAAACACGGCGATGAAACGCTCTACTATGATCCCTTCTTGGTCACCCGGCTGGTCAGCGCGGCCTACGCGTACTTCCAGACCTTTGGTATCCGCTACCTGTTGGTCGTCCTGGACGAGCTGGAAACCGTCGCCGAGACAGCGACCTTCGGTTTGGAGGTGGACGACGCGAAGCGCCTGGATGGACAGGCGATACGCCTGATCGGCAAGGCGATCAAAGAGGAAGACCCGCGCCGCAAGCTGCCCTGGTTGCGCTATGTGGCGCTGTGCTCGCCGTTGCTCGGCCAGCAATTGCGGGAGATCCAGTCCACGGCGAGACGCTTCGAACTGGTGGAGTTGGAGCACAATGCCTTTGCCGATGTGTCCGACTATGTTTCGCGACTGCGCGCCGACAAGAAGCTGCGCTTCGACTACCCGACCGGGCTGGTCGAGGCCGCCTATGCCATGTCCGGGGCCAACTTTGGCTGGTTCAACGTGGTCATGGCCAACGTCGACGCGGTGCTGGATCAGTATGCTCAGGCTGGCAAGGCGGTGCCGCCGGTGGGCGATCTGTTCGATGCGGTGCTGGCGAGTTCGGGGCGGGTGGCCGAGCATGTGCTGGATCATCATGCCATCGAGGGCATCAGAACCAGCGATCAGGATCTGCTCGCCACCGCGCGGAAACTGTTGTTCGGTCAGCTACCGATCGCGCTCGCCGATGCCCCACCGCGCACCCGCGAACTGCTCACGCACGAGAACGAGGATAGCGAGCTGGTGGCGAGTCTTTACCGCCAGGTTCACTGGGATCCCTTAACCTGCCGTCGCGCCCTGGAAGAGGCCAAGTTTCAGCGCAACAAGGACGAGTGGTTCTATCCCTCGGTCGAGCAGGGGCTCAGCCTGTCGGGATTGCTGCAGAACCTGCGCACCTTTGCCATCAACGAGCCGGATAAAGAGGCCTTGTTGATCCCCCTGGCCAAGGATGAGTTCAAGCACCTGGTGGGGCTGCTCTACGATCATCCGGCGGCCGAGTTCGCCGCCGATGCCTTGTGGCAGAAGCTGGTGGGTGACGAGCGTCAGTTGTCGGAAGACGATGCCACCCATATCGGCCCCAGTGTGGCCATGCTGCTGCGCCTCGATCTGCGCTACCGCAGCCAGCAGCAGAACTCGATGATCTTCCGCGATCCGGGTTTCGCGGATGCCCACGAGAAGGGGATGAAGGCGTTCGAGGCCACCTGCGGCAGCGACCCCAATCTCCGTCCGCGGACCCGGCTGGCGGGTTTGTTCCGGCTGCTGGATAAGAACTGGCAGTACGCCGAAGAACCCTATGCCAAGGGCGACCAGATGGTCATCCAGATGGCGCCGCGCGGACAGGGCCGCGGGCAACAAGGCGGCCTGATGTTCTGCGATGGGCTGAAGCTCCACCCCAACAACCAGGCCTGGTTCGCCTGGGTCAGCAACAAGAAAGACCTGACCGACTTGCACAAGCTGGTGACCAGTTTGCGTCGTGACGGTGGACGCATCCCGGTCATGGCGTTTACCGGATCGGTCGGCGTGATGGACGAGTACGTCAAGGGCAGCGTGGCCGAGACGCTGAAGGACGACATCCTGCTCTATCACCTCAACAGTTCGGAACTGGATGTGCTGGAGCGGATCGGATTGCTCCCCGTGCACTGCAAGGGCTTCGAGCTCAAAGAAGAGGCATTCACCACCAAGTTCAAGAGCCGCCTGAACAGCATCCGCGACTTTGCCTATGCGGCCATCCATCGCTGGCGTCAGCGCCTTGATGCGCGGGGTCTGATCGCCTGGCCGTTGCGTCCGAGTGGGAAGCTTAGCCCGCAGGACAGGGCCTTGCTGTTCAAGGCGTGGAAACTGTTTGCGATCGAGCAGCCCAAGCTCGGCGGACTGCATGCACTGGGACCTGAGCATGGTCTCGATGCGGAGGAACTCTCAGGGCTGTTTTCACGGCTCGCCGTGAGCAATCGCGTCGTCGCGCAGGGGTTTGACAGAAACGAGCACAGCGGACTGTTCATCGACCTGGATCAACCGGCCCAGGCGCAAGCCCGTATCCCGCATTTCCTGGCGCGAATGGCCAACCCCGGCAGGCTCAGGAGTTGGACCGTGGAGCAGGCAAAGGAAGAATGGTACTGGGGCTATCTCTGGTCGGGAACCGCGCTCTCGCCGAAATCCGTCTTCGATGACTGGATGTGGTGGTGCCAGGAATTGCTGCTATTGAAGTTGGAAGATGCCAAGGCGCGCTCGCCGCGCTGGGTACCTTTACCGAGGGCTGAGTTGGGTAACGATCTCCAAGAAGCCGAGAATTGGCTGCACGGCACTGATGAGATGGACTACCCGGCCACCGTGGGCGTGCTGGAGCGAGTCTATGGTAGTGACCGGATTCGCCACCTTTTTGCACCGCCCGGTTCGGCGACCGAGGGGACTCACACCGTCGAGGCCACTGATCATCTGGCCGAAGGAAAGAAAACCTTCGACCAGCTCAAGACGGAAGAAGAGGCCCTGACCGAGAAGGGCGACGACGCTCTTCAGCCGGTGCTTGACGCGTTCCCAGCGCTGCTCAAACAGCGTTCGGAAGTGCGGCGGTTGGTGTCGAAGGTGAAGTTTGTGGAGCCGCCCGACGACGGGATTGAGCACTACAAGACGGTGCAACTGGAGGATAACGCGGTTTCCCTCTACGAGCGGGTCAAACGGGCGCGTCTTTTCGCCGAGCATGTCGATCGTTGCGGCGCCAAGATCACCGAACGGTCAAACCTGCTGATCAGCGAAATCAGCGCTGACCCGGAAGCGCAACACCCATTTCCGCGAAAGCTTTTTACCTTGTCGCTGGAAACGATCCACAACATTCTGGCCGGGGCGCTCAACAGGACCGATGACACCGCCACGCAAGCCGCGGAGGCGAAAGCGGGTACCGACACCCTGCTGCATTTCCTGCGTTCACTGCGCCTGGACCGGGTGCTGGAAAGGCTGGAGTTGCTGGGGCGAGAGGTCGGCTATGACATCTACAGCGAAAACATCAAGCCAGTGTCGGAAGTGGATGGTTACATTATGCAGACCTTCCGGCAGTTCAAGTCCCGTTTCCAAGCGGTGACCAATCATCTCGGAGAACTTCAGAGGCGAATCAATGCCGCGTCGAACGCCATGGAGCCGCTGCCTTCGGATTATCCGACGCCAGATCATGTGAAGGACTTGCTCGTATTCAGGGAGGGGATAAGACAGATCGAAGACAGCATCCCTGAACTGGATGAAAAGGCAGACGAGATCCGCGACAAGCTGAGTCAGCAGGCGCGCAAGGGTCAGTTCGCCGCATTGCGTGACGAGCCAGAGCGGCTGCTCAAGCCCATACAGCAGCAGTCCAGCACGCTTGGGGGAAAGCTGCTGTCGATCGAGAACGCCGTGTGCGATTACCGCATCCGCAAGCTGGAGGCAATCAATAGCGGACAGCGCGTTATTCTGAACCCGCTGTTCAGGTCGGTGGGCGAGACCACCATCTCTGCACTTCAATTAAGTGAAGTGAACGACCTTTCGCTGCATGAAATGAACGTTGAGCTTGATTTGCGTGAGCAGAGTTGGTTCAAAAAAGCAGGATCGATATTGGAGGGGACGGGTATTGATCTGGCCCGGTGGGAGGCCATCGCGACTGAGCTTCTGGAAGGGAAGCAACCTGCACTAAACGACGACGAGCAACGCTCGTTGGTGTCGAAAGGGATTCTTCAGGTTCAGATCACCTTCGCGGGTGTGAAATGAAGATTTTTCTGGACAATACGTTGGCGGATCACAGGCGAGGACGGTTCTTTGCAACCCATCTCGACGCCATTCCTGTGGGTGAGCAACCTCCTCAAGCCGGTGTAGTCATGATGACTGGAAGCCGGTACCAGGGCCTTGACGCAGAGTCCAAGGCGGGCTGGCGGACTTGGTTCAGCCGGTCAGGAAGAACACTGTTGTTGGTCCCGCCGTTCGAACCAAGACGACTTTGCGACACTCTGGATTGGGAGCTGGTGTATCGCAATGAGGCGCCGGCACCCTCTGGCATCAGTGTTCCAGACCGACTTCGCGAAGAGGTCAGCTTCGAGATAACCGGCCAGGCGGGCGAGGCCGACAAAGCCGAGGGACACCGTTGGCCTGATGGGTCTGTCAACACGCGATACGCCAAGCAGCATTCCGGCACCGGGGTATTCGCTGTGACCTGCTTGCCGTTGTGGTCGATATCACTCCTGGACAAGGCCGCAGACCTGGATGGCTGGCTGAGGGCGTTGCATGAGCACGCGGGTAAAACGGCGGCTGACGATAACGCTGGTGTCGTGGATTCTAAGCAAGCGGCGCTGAGTCGCATGGATTATGGACTCCTCGTGGCTCTCTATGCTTGGCAAACGTCGGATCCCGACGTGTTGATCCGTGCAAATGAGACCTCCCCGGTTCCGTTGTTCTGGTTCGACGAAGACACCCTTGTCAAGGGTGTCTCGACGTTGAGGGAGATGGGGTTTCTGGGTGATTCGGGACTGACCGAGCGTGGCGTGGTGGCCCTGCAACGCTCGCCCTTCTGGGGGTATGCGATTGGGCTACGGGAGGAGGTGGCATGACGCCTTCGACGCTGGCCCAGACGCTGGCGATCGAGAGTCAGATCCGGCTGCCGGGCAGTGCGGGCCGACTGCTCAAACAGATCCGGGATATCGAGTCTGTTGCACCGATTTTTCGTGACCTTGGATTGGTTCGGCCAGTGGCCCGGCCCAGTGTCATCAATGTGTCGGTGTCTGGGGTAACGACCAGTTCCCGCATCAAGAAGGCGCTCGGTGGCTTCATCTATGCATCAGCAGGCGTCCGTACCGACATGCTGATCGACGAAAATCGTGTGAGCACGCGTGGCACGGATTCAGTTTCGGAGTTGGACGATATCGACTTCGAGGCGCAAAGAAAGCGGCTCGATCTGGTGGAGATGCGGCATGGCTATCAGTTGGTTCAGCGTCTTTTGGAATCTGAATCGAAAGCCCAGTTGATTCTTCTGGATACGCCGCTTTTTATCAGTCGGGAGATGGTGCCGCTGAAGCGCAACCAAAAACATTTCTATGAGTATGATCGGGCACGAGAGGGTATCAACACATTCTGGGAGAAGTACCGATCCAAACTGTTCCCCTGGAATCCCGAGGGGCCGGTACTGGCCAGTGTGCTTGCCGAACGGTTCAGCGCCGTGGTGAGCATCGCCCGCCAGGACTTGCGCAGCGACGAAGGTCGCAAGCACATTCTCGTTTCCGACGGTTTCCGTTCAGAGCGGGTTTCGGAACTGCAGGATCTGGACGAAAAGCTATCCGGTATCGGTGATTTGCGCTTCATCAACGGAATCCTTGGCAGTTTCACCAGAACCATCGCATTCCGCATGACAGAGAACCGCTCCCGCATGGAACCTGCCGAGGCCGTTCGCGAAGGCGTGGTGGGGTTCCACTACAAGGGCGGCCGCGGAAGCCAGATCCACATGGTTCAGCTTGCGGGCGAAGAGCCGGGCTGGACTGCCGAGCAATTGGATGCTGTCGCTTGGAAGCTCATGGTCCTGGACCTGCAGAATCAGCGTAAGACCAAGCCACTCCCTCAGGTGCTGGGCGATCAACAACTCAAGGTGTTAGATCAATTCGTTGACTACTACCGCCAGGGACTGAGCGACGCATTGAAAAAGAACGAAGTCGATGATGTCTGGCTCTCCGGACTGAATGAGGATTTGTAAGCGATGAAACACAAGGTGCTAGGGAAGCTGGTCGGCAACACCGGGGACTCCGCCAAGTTGACAATGGTTGTCGGGGGATCATTCGCTGTCAGACGCGGCGAGTTTGTGCGCATCATGCACCAAGAGCGTGAGGATGAATCGCACGTTCCCGTATTGGGCAGGGTGACGAAGATGCATCGCTCGAACATGCTGTTCAACGCCGGGTTCGGTGACAGCGTTACGGAACTGGAACTGCTACCGGGGGCCAGCGTCACAGGGGAGCACCTCTATGCCAACCTGGAACTCGTCGGGTACCGGGATCCGGTGACGCGCCAGATCAAGATACCGCGACGTCCGCTGGATCCCGGCGCAAGCGTTGAGACGGTGGATTTCCAGTTCCTGTGCGATTTTTATGAATTTAACGAACACACCAGTCTTCACTTGGGCAACCTAGTGGGATACGAACGCGGTAAAAACCCCGTTCCGGTTTTTATCGACGTAAACAATCTGGTGACAGAGCACCTTGCCGTACTGGCGATGACCGGGTCAGGCAAGAGCTACACCGTCGGGCGGATCATCGAGCGCCTGGTGGCGATCAACAACGGAACCGTGGTGGTGTTCGATCCCCATGGTGAGTACGGCAAGGCGCTGGCCAAGGGGAAGCTGAACTTTTCCACGGGTTTCGATCAGGTTGAAGATGTCCGTGATCGAAAACTGCTGCCGCGGATTCAGGAAACAATTGAACGCTTGCAGGCGGCTGATGCGGGTGTTCAGGTTTATACACCGCAGCATGACTCCTTCCGGCATAAGTATGCCGGGAAGAACCAGCCGCTGGCGCTACAGTTCGACCGCTTCGAGATGGACGACGTGGCCGAAATTCTTCCGGGGCTCACGGAGCCTCAACAGCGTGTTCTCGATGTCGCCATCCGCTATTGGCGCAAAACAGACCAGGAAGAGCCGCGTGACATCAACCGGTTGCGCTATTTTCTGGGCGATGGTCTTGATGAGCTGCGCGGCTGGGATGACTTATCGGATGCCGAAGCCAACGCCTTGAATGGACGCAGCGCGGCGGTGGCGTCCATGAAACTCAGCCGGGTGCTCAACGAAGCGCAGAGCTTCTATTCGGCGACCATGGCCGAGCCGACCGATATCTATCGCTTGGTCGGGAGACCGTCGAATCGGAAGGGCCGCATGGTGGTGGTTGACTTGCAAGGGTTAAGCGATACTGCAAAGCAGGTGGTCTGTGCGCTGCTTTCAAGCGAGATCCTCAGAGCGGCAGCGAGCAAGACGGATCCCTTGCGGCCCAGTTTCTTGGTGTACGAGGAAGGACACAGCTTTGCACCGAGCGGCGGAAATGCAGTCAGCCACAGGGTGATCAAAAAAATTGCCGGCGAAGGCCGTAAGTTTGGTGTGGGGTTCTGCATCGTTAGTCAACGCCCGTCGAAGTTGGACCCAGATGTGACCTCGCAGTGCAACACCCTGATCACCATGCGACTGAAAAACCCGGACGATCAGCGCTTCATCGCGAAGGCGTCGGACATGGTCAGCAAAGCAGACCTTGACGAGTTACCCAGTCTTTCGACGGGCGAGGCGTTGGTTTGCGGGCGTTCGATCCCGGCTCCGCTGTTGGTCAAGGTGGGTACAAAGGCCCTGATTCACGGTGGTGAATCTCCCCAGGTGCTGGAGGTCTGGGACAGCTTCCATGAATGAACTCGCGCAGCAGATCCGCCAGACCCTGGAAGCGACCGATTTTATTGATCGTGCGTTTCCGGCGCTGCGACAGTGGGGGCTGCGCGATGAGGATGTATTCGTTCACAGCCTCGGTTGCAGCCTGTGGAATTCGCTCGGCCACGAAGCGGGCTATATGGCGGTCGTCGAAGCACCAGCCCCGTTCGCGGTCGGCAATGATATCCGGTCGGACTCGGTCTGGTTTCGTCGCGAAACCGGGGATCCCGCTGTCCTCATCGAGTTTGAGCGATACGACGGCAGCCACCGCGCGAAAGACAAGTTGGAAGGCAAGCTGGCGAACTTGAGGACCGCGCATGCCCGCTGGGATGGAAAGCCCGATTTGCTGGTGTTGTCGGCCTGGAGCGTGGGTGTGGTTTCGGCCCCAGATATTTCGACGATGCTCGCCAGAACAAGCGCGACGGTAAAAAGCGTGGCGGATACGAGAGGAGCCTATACAGCATGTCAGTTGCTGTTGTTTTACAGATTCATCTTCCATAAAGACCGGTCTGGCCTGCTGAAGCTGGAGCGTCTGGCGAGCTGGGAGGGTCTGTGAAGATTCAATCGGCACATTTTCTGCCGGGCGCGAATAAGCGGCTTGGGGATGCCTACCTGCTGCTGGAGTGCTTGGGTGACGGCAGCCATGGTTGGGTATGGCGCGCAGAACGTCTTCAGGACGGCGCCATCGTTGCCGTGAAGATTCCGAAACAGCTCTCGAAAGAAGATCGCTCCCTGGCCGAAGGCAAGGAACTGGTTGGGCTAGCGGCGCACCCCAATGTGATTCAGATCTATCGTATGGGCAGGATTCCGCCCGAGAAGGAATGGTTCGCGATCGAAATGGAATACTTTCCGAGCGAATCCTTGGCGCAAAAGCTGGAAAATCGATCGCATCATTTCGGCAATACCTATGAGCGGCTATTCAATATCTATGAGCAGGTCCTTGACGCCGTTAACTATCTTGCCACGCTGTCGAAGCCGATTTCGCATGGCGACATCAAGCCTCACAATATCCTGGTGGGGCAGGCTGACCAAGTTAAATTGACAGACTTCGGCAGTTCCGCATTGCCGGAGGACTTTTATGTTCGCACTCGCGAGAATGGCGGAACCGTTCTTTATGCCGCTCCCGAGTATTCAGACTGCGCGACGAGGAAAGGTTCCTTCGAGCAACTGCTTGCCGGCGATATGTATAGCCTCGGCGTACTCCTTTACCAATTGCTCACCGGAAGATTGCCGCACAACACTCAAGCACAGGTCAGAACTCATGCGCCTTTTCCCAAACCCAGGGAAATAAATTCCGGGATATGCGAGGCCATGGAAGGGGTTGTTCTCGGCTGCCTGCGCAAGGATCCGGCCTCGCGGTTTCAGTCTGTTGTGCTTCTCAAAGATGCTTTCCGGAGGGCTCGCAAGGCGCAGAGCGAAAAGATAGGGCTGAGTTCTTTGGTCAGCAATAAGTCACCCGCGACCGACTGGTCCACTGCGGTGATCGAAGCCCTGGAGGGTGCGGACTATCAAAAAGCGGCAAGGCTGGCGGGCCTGGAATTCCAGAGATCTTCTGATACTAATGCACTCTTCCACCAGCTCAATGCGTTGCACCGAGCCGAACGCTGGTTTGATTTTGCGAAGGTATACGAATCTGCAAGGGATGCCGTGGGACAACAAAGCATCGACGGCGCTGCGATTCGCCTGTTAGGAATTAAAGTGTATATGCATTTGCGCCAGTTGGAGCGAGCAGAAGCAGAACTGAAACGAGCAGCCAACTATGGCGAGGAAGGCTTCGAGCACGCGCTTTGTCGCGCTTCGATAGCAGGGATGAAGGCCGATTTTAAGGGGGCGCGCGAGCAGTTGGTCGAGCTGAACAAAGGCAACCCGATGAATCCAAATGTCCTCAGGAGACTCGTGCAAGTATGTGAACAACAACGCGACTATGACGCGGCAGCAGGCTTCCTGCGAGTGGCTCTAAAGGCAATTCCCGATGATGATCGATTTGTGGATAAAAAGACGAAGTACGATATCTTGGGGGTTTGGTAGTTGGGGACAATCCTTTTAAATTGCAGAAAAAGACAAATAAAAACAGTAGTGTGGCAGATTCAGGTAGGTCCCGAATATTTGTGCCTGAACGAAAACTCGATTTTCCGCCACCGGAAGCCGGTTCCGACCAAGAAGTAAGCAGCTTCCTTCCGGACGATGCTCCTGCTAACCCATCCTCTCTGCATGGCAGTGCGAGCTGGAAGCGCAACTGCAACGCGCACAGCGCCTCGGAGCGAATCAACTGGCTCTCGGCTGCCACTTCGGCTTTGACCTGTACTTCATCCGCGGCATCGCCAAGCTGACCACCCGACTCGGGCTGGCCCCCGCAGTGATGCTGGACGTAGCCGTGGGACACATCAAACAGGGCCGGCGCGGGCAGATGCGCTTGCTGGACTGCGCAAGCGAGCTGCCATCACCGCCGGTTTCGCCCTTTGATTGTCCAAGAAGCGGGACAGCGCAAATGTCTCGCCTGCGCGGCTAGTACGGTTTCGTCCTGGTCCGATTTAGAGCTTTTCAAGCAAGCCAAGCAGGGCTATACTGCGCGGTTTACTGACGTTTCGGCCAGCGTCGCCGATCCCTTATTAAACAGGTGTTTCATGAAAGCGGGAATTCATCCAGAGTATCAGGACATCAAGGTCGTTTGCAGTTGCGGGAGCGAGTTCACCACCCGCTCAACGCTCGACAAGGAGCTGCATATCGAGGTCTGTTCCGCGTGCCATCCCTTCTACACGGGCAAGCAGAAGATCGTCGACACGGCTGGGCGGGTCGATAAGTTCCGGCGTAAGTACGGTCGTTGAAGGACAGTTGGCAATCCCTGGCAGAGGGTTGTGTCAATTGGTAAACAGCATGCGAGACAGTTCTCGGTTATCTCTGGCTGGTTCGCCGCGATAGCGGCCAAGCTCTACTCTTTTCGTTTTGAGCTGGCATGGCTGTGTCGGCCGGTTCTTCTTTGTGCGTGAAAAAGACGCTTTAGCCAATTCGTCTTATGGCTTAGCATTGCCCTGTGGCATTGTGGCTTGGGTGCCTGCCAAGCCTTTGCCTGATCCTTCCCGACGCACCCCGATGTCATCCGGCGCCGCGCTTGCGGGTCTGCCCCTAGCGTAATCTGTCTCTTGAGCGTTAGCCTCGGAGCAGACCGTCCCAAGGAGTCAGCCATGATCAACGAGACGATCACCATTACCAACAATATCGATGGCAGCTGTCACGAGTATCCGCTCAAGCAGGGAACTCTCGGACCGCCGGCGGTCGATATCTCCTCGCTGTATCGCGATGCTGGGTTCTTCACCTATGACCCTGGCTTCATGGCAACCGCCAGTTGCCACAGTGCCATTACCTTTATCGATGGCGAAAAGGGTGTGTTGCTGTATCGCGGCTATCCGATCGAGCAACTGGCCACCAAGGCGAGCTTTTTGGAGGTGGCCTATCTCCTCTTCTACGGCAATTTGCCGAGCGAGCAGGAGCTTGATGACTTTGAAGGGGTGATCATGCAGCACACCATGCTGAATGAAAATCTCAAGAGCTTTTTGGATGGCTTTCGCTACGACGCACACCCCATGGCCGTGCTCTGTGGTGTGGTTGGCTCACTGTCGGCTTTCTATCATGACTCCATTGACGTACATGATCCGCGCTACCGCGAAGTCTCGGCGCATCGCCTGATCGCCAAGATTCCGACGATCGCGGCCGCGACCTACAAGCACAATGTTGGCGAGCCCATCATGTACCCACGCAATGATCTACGTTATTGCGCCAACTTCCTCTACATGATGTTCGCCACTCCTTGCGCTGACTATGAGCCGCGGTTGATCGCTGAGAAAGCGCTCAATTTGCTGTTTATTTTGCATGCCGATCATGAGCAGAATGCTAGCACCTCCACCGTGCGGCTAGCGGGTAGTTCCGGGGCCAATCCCTTTGCCTGTATTGCCGCCGGCGTGGCGTCGCTTTGGGGCCCAGCACACGGCGGCGCGAATGAGGCGGTGTTGGATATGCTGGCTGAAATTGGCAGTGTGGAGAATGTCGCCAAGTTCATCGAGAAAGCCAAGGACAAGGATGATCCCTTTCGGCTCATGGGCTTCGGTCATCGGGTGTACAAAAATTACGATCCGCGCGCCAAGATCATCCGTGAGGTCTGTCATCAAGTCCTGGAGGAATTAGCGGATGCGAAAAATCCGCTCTTTGATTTGGCATTGGAGCTTGAGCGCATCGCGCTGGAGGATGAATACTTCGTTGAGCGCAAGCTGTACCCGAATGTGGATTTCTATTCCGGCATTATTTATCAGGCGTTGGGCATTCCGCGCAATATGTTTACAGTGATGTTTGCCCTGGCGCGCACTGTTGGTTGGGTGTCTCACTGGGCGGAGATGATGAGCGAGCCGAGCATGCGCATCGGTCGACCGCGGCAGATCTATCACGGCCCGCAGGTCCGCGATTATGTGCCCATCTCGAAGCGCTGAGACGAACCGACAAGGTTGAAGCTAAAGCATTGACCGGGAGAATCGACTGTGATTGAAATTGAATACATCGTAAAAGACAACCAGGGGGTTGAGCGCTTGCGGACAGCGGACAAAAAAGAAGCGGATGCCTACGATAAGGCATTGGAGGTCGCTGATCGACTCGGGCAGTGGCTGCGTGATGAACAGGTGGTGCCCAAACTGGCTGACGAGGATTTGGAGGAACTGACAATCCATCTGGCGCGCAATGCTCGCGTGGTGGAGCGCATCCTCAAGGGTAAGGAGACCGAACCAGCCATGCGACGCTCCGCCAATGCCACCGGGAGCCAGTCTCCGGCGAACGATCAGGACCATGATGGAAAAGAGGGCCCCAACTCCAGCGCCGATGTTCGTCCACTGAAAGCCACTGGCTGAAGCGATAATGCAACTCGGCTAAATCGAATTCACTAATGAAGAGCACCGACGCAGTGGTTCGGGAGGCTCAAACATGAGCTTTTCCAGGTAGTACACGTAATCTTTCTTCGGATCGATCAGATCCTGGACGTTCTCTGCCAAGGCATGGGTCCATCATCATCGGGTTCGCGCTCGGTCTGGGACGCCTATGTCACCACGAAGGGCGCGCCTTGACCAGTCGTGGCACATACCATTACCCATAAGTTCGCCAGTTGCCTCCTGGCTCCCACGTTCCAGGAATTGAGCCGGAATTGAGCCGGAATTGTGCCGAACAAGCCACCATCACCGCCATCGCCGACGCCGCCACCGCCTCGGCGCTCAAGCCCGGGATTGCGCTTGTCCCCCATCGCGGGGGGAGGCTAGACTTCGCCCCAGGCCCGCATCCACAGGAGTCCGACCATGTCCTCGCCTGCCTTCGCTCTCCACCACCCGTCGCCGCAAACCGCCCCATGGGATAGCGCCCCCGATCTCCCTGCGCCCATCGACCCGCCGGAAGGCACCCCGGTCAGCGAGGAGGACTACTGGGCCCATTACTACGAGCACGAAAACGGCTACGAATGGAACAATGGCATTCTGGAGGTCAAGCCAGTGTCCGATGTGTTGACCGCTTGGATCTACTAATGGCTGCTTGGTTTGCTGAGACTCTACCTTCAGGCCGCCGGCGTGCCCGAGTACTACATCATCCATCATGACGCGCGTTGGCTACTGTTCTACCGGCGCAATGCCCGGGGGCTGTATGAACCCATCCCCTGCGAGGATGGCATCATTCGCTTCGCCGTGGTGCCAGGTTTTCGCTTCCGCCTGGAGGATCTCACCCGCCAGCCGCATCTGGAGGCGATGATCGAGGATCAGGTCTACGCGCCCTTTGTGCTACCGCGCTGGCAGCGAGACCGGCAGGCGCGCGAGCAAGCCGAACAGCGTGCCGCCATGGCTGAAGAGCGGGCTGTCGCGGGCGAGCGACTCGCCAAACGAGAGCGCGCCGAGAAAGATGCGCTGCTTGCCGAGTTGACGAGATTGCGCGGCGAATAGGCAGCGGCGGGTGTCTCGCGTATCGGTTGGTTTGGCGATGCCGGCCCGAAGAGAATGAAGTGCATGAAGAGAGTGCAGAAAATATTCGATTCGGAGAGTAAGCCGGGAACTTGTCCGCGTTTAGGTCAAGGTTTGTTTTCTCTGTTTCCGCCTGGTTTCCCGGCGGTGCCACACTATTTTGACCATGCGCAGCTTCGTTACCCGGCTCGGAGCAGCAGGACTTGGAGTGTTACACCATCCGGCTCCTAGTTCGGGGCATTCACCAAGGGATAGGCTCTCGCCCTTCAACACAGAAGGCCCTCCTTCCATCAGACCGCCCATGCTTCTCGCTCTTCGCTCCATTGGTGTGAATTGCTTCGGCTCGCGTTTTCACGCACTTCGTCCTCTCTGTGTAGTGGCGTGTTGTACCGTCGCAATCCCCCAAACGGCCACTCCTTTGCTCGACCCGCATTACCGGGCATCGTCGCTCATATGAGTGGCTCCGACTTCCAACAGCCACCGCCGATGTCCTCGTTGATGAGACTTGTTCATCGGTGCCCACTTCCCGCAGACCGGCTGTTGGATCTCCCTGGTTACCAGGTGTTCTCAATGTAAGGCTCGATCCGGTCTTGGACCCCGGGGAGTATCCATGCCACTGACCATGACGCGACATGCATTGTTGCCTGCCGGGGGGACAAACCCGTCGGCACTCTTCGACAAATTCTTTTCGGGGCTCTAGACCTTCAGGTGCGGCTTCACCCGCTACCTTTGCACCTTGCCTGTTTTCGTGCCTACGCATCGACGCGTCAGTTACCCTTTGCGCCCCAAGGCTCAATACTGAGCTCGCGGCTCACGATTACCCAGGCGGGACTCTAACCCGCTAGAACACGCGGCCTTGCCAGACCGAGCTGGCTCCTTTAATTCTCCAAAACTATGCACTTTTAGTGCAAGACTTTTCCTAAACTCTCATTCATTAGGTCTTTTCGAAAATCATCACATACACTGCACGACTTGAAGGTGCATCTGATCTGGATCACGAAATATCGCTCCGCAGTTTTAATAATGGAAGTCGAGCTTAGTATGCGTGAAATTATACGTTATGTTTGCGCATGGCATGATATTCAGATTATCAGTGGGGCCGTTAGTAAGGATCATGTGCATTTGTACATCTCATATCCACCAAAATACGCAGTAAGCGATTTGGTTATATGGTTCAAAGGACGTAGCTCCCGGAAGCTTCAGGAAATATATCCGCAACTCGGGAATCGCTACTGGGGAAAGCATTTTGGGGAATAGGCTATGCGGCTTTCAGTTCCGGTCATGTTACTGATAAGATGATACGGGAATACTTGAAGCATCACGAAGATCACCCAAATCACCAGGATGATGGTTTCAATGTTGAATGACTTTGAGTCATGATTAAACTGACTTCAGTCAGGATATACTTGCAGCCTGTTTCAACCGAAATCGCGACTTTCAGTCGTAAGCTATACCATGGACTTTCAGTCCATAGTGTTTAATTCATGCATGGCCAGCTGATTTTGACAGCTTTGAGCGCGGTGCCGGCCGATCCGCCGGGAGGATAGCCAGCAACCGCCGGGTGCGGGGTAAGCGATAAAGATCATAGAGGGCGCCTTCCTTTAGCAAAGCGTGGATGTTATCAGTGATGCTGAAGCGCTGCCCATCCATGATGATCCAGTATTCGTTCGCGGACTTGTGGTGACGGATCATCTGCCGGTGCACCTGGCCGGTTAACCGTTCGACACGCCCTTCGCCTAGATCTTGCCGGGCTAGACGGTGCTTGCGCCACTGCTCGACCGGCATGCCGATCAGGAAAAACAGCCCTAACAGCAGCGCGGCGGCAGTGGCCGCTCGCGCTCCCCAGCCGGCCTCGGGAGTGTTCCAAACATGCCCGACCATGATGACGGCCAAAAAGATCCAGAGCCCGGCCAAGACCATGCCGGCGATGGTTCCGCCGACGGCGAGCCATAATTGCTGTTGGATCCGCTGGTGCTGTCGCTGGCTCAGGCGTCCGGCCCGGTAGTGCTCGCGATCCTCGTTGCTGCATTGGAACAGGCGTTGGAGTGGGTGCGGCTGGTGGGATGTCGTGCCACGGTTTGCTCTCGTCGCGATCAGGATTTCATCCGCGCCCAGTTGATCGAGCCGCCAGAGTCCGTAGCCCAGCAGCATCAGCAGTGGGACAAGATTACCGAGACCGAAATACAGCGCCAATTGCCGCCAGGCAGCGACTTGCAGCTTCTCTGGTGCGGCGACGGACTGGAACACCACCGGTCGGCACCCGCGTTCGGCGTCGCTTGGGCCACCGATGGCGCGACGGTAGCGGTCTTTGTGTTCGCGGGTCGTCAGAGGCCCCCAAGTTACCTCGCGCAACCAACGTGGCTGTTCGCGCAGACCCGGTACCTGCTCGCGATGCCCGCGATCAGCGGTGCCAATACCCAGCCAGACACAGGCTTTATCTGGTGTCACCGAGTCAGCGCCAACAGCGCCCAAGCGCTCGGTCAAGGGAACCACATAGACGCGATCATACCGCTCGGATCCTTCACCTTGCCTGCGCCAGCCATGGGATTGGACCGGCAGCCGCGCGGGAACCAGGTTCTCGACGCCGATCAGCGCATTGCGCCCGTCGTAGGCGGGTAACTCGGCCAGGCGCACGCCATCGAACACCTCGGCGCGCTGCAAGATCCCGATCTCGACCGCCTGCATGGAACCCAGGATGCCCAGCCACATGGCCGCGAATCCCAAGAGGAAACCGTAACCAGCTCCCTGATCCCAACCTTTCATTTTGCGCGGAACTGCCGGACGCAGTCGCGTGGAGAGGCCTTGGAGGAGAAAGCCAAACACGAGAAACTGAGGGGCGCTGAGGAGGAAGCCCGTCAGTTCGCCGGTCAAGGGGCCAAACAGCAGGCTGACCCCAACGGCCAGTCCGAGGATCGTCAGCACGACCAAATTCAGCGCTCCATGCGCAAGTCCGATGCTCGGTAACCAGAGGCGGATGGTCGCGCCGATGGCTAGCGCCTCGGGGCGCTTCACCAGCAAGGCCCGACGCTGGTTCCATGCCAACCGCGTGCGCCATGCCGACCAGAGGCAGCCGCCCGTCAGCACGAGCGGGAAAACCATGGTCAGTGCCTCGTCCTCGCCTGCCAACAGAACCCGGCCGGTCAGGATCAGTAGACTTAAACAGCCAAGCCCGATCAGTACTGGAATCAGCAAAGACGCGAGCCAGTCTGGCGATGAGGCGGGCATCGGCGTGGGTGGCACGCTGGTCATGGGCGCAAGCGCGTTGTTGGATAGTCGCTTGGCTAGCGTCAACCGCTTGGATCGGCGCCGCTGGCCCCAGCGACCGCCGATGATGGCAAGCACAGTCAATAACGACAGATTACCCAGGCTCTCAAACAGCAGCGCCGCATCGACCCGCGCCTGATGAACCACCAGCCATAGTCCGATGGTGAACAGGGTCGGCGCGGCCAGCAGCAGACCCCAGAGCGCCCCGTGTCGTGGCCAACGGGAGGCGACAGCGAAGGCCAAGGCAGCGAGCAAGATACCGGCGACCAGCGCTCCCAGCCAAGCGGCCAGAGCGCCAACTCCAATCCCCTCAAAGGTGTTGCTCAGGGTTCCGAGCAGCCAGACGCCGGGCAAGGACAGCGCGCAGACCAGGGCGTAAACCCACCAGGCGGGACGTTTGGGTTGAGATGTCTCAAAAGCCATCGCACGGCACTCTGAAGGGCCGTATTAAAACCGCAAACCATGCCAGTAAAGAGGGCGATGCACCAGGTGGCCAGGATGGGGTTGAGTGAACGGGTGGGAGATTGTTCCCTCTCTTGATGGCAAGCAAGAAGGAAAAGACGGTTTTGTTCATTCTCCTTGTCTCCTCATATCTCGTTCAGCCAAGACCGTTACATGAGAGCGAAACAAGCGACTGCAACGCTCGCGCTTGCCACTGGGATAGCTTTTCAGTCTTTTTTTTTCTGGAAGCCGCAGCTTGACGGTGGGAGCGGCTTTAGCTGCGGCTTCTCGCGGCAAAGGCTTTAATTTATCGCGGCTCGGGCATTGATTCCTTGCGGCTAAAGCCGCTTCAACCAACAAAATCGCAACTTCGCTTGAAACGCGATACCAGGTCTATGACGATATCGCTCGTACCGGCGGCAAATGCACGTGGCGCTCGGCTCGAGCATTCAAACTAAAGTAGGAAAAACCCATTAAAAATCTGCGTGAGTCCGATTTTCTCTCCAAGCGAGCCGGCGGAATCCCACAGTACGGCTGCCCCAAGCGGTCGTGTTCAGGCTAAACTACCGCCATGCGCCACCCCATCGATCCCAAGATCGCTTTTTTTTTCAAGGCCCTGTTGGGCGCGGAGCACAATCGCGCGCTGCTGGTGCATTTTCTCAACGCCATACTCTGCGCCGATCTGTCCGCGCCCATCGTCGCGGTGAAGATTCTCAATCCCTACAACGAACGGTAGTTTCCCGACGACAAGCTCAGGATCGTCGATGTCAAAGCGCTTGATGGCTTGGGATGGCTGTATCAAATCGAGATCCAGTTGCTCGACGTCCCCGATCTGCGCGCGCGGATTCTCTGCGCCTGGGCCGACATCTATCAGGCTCAACTGCGCAGCGGGGACGATTACGACAGCCTCGAACCTGTCTATTCGATCTGGCTACTGGGCGAAACCCTGCTGCCCGAGCGCCCCGGCTATGCGCACGACTAACGCTTGCGCGATGCCGAGGGCCATGTCTTGTTAAACCACGGCGGCATTTGGCTGCTGGAATTGAGCAAGTTCGACGCCCAACGGGTCGAAACCGAGGAACAGCGGTGGCTAAAATTCTTTAAGGAGGGCGCCAAGCTTGCAGCGACGCCCTACCGGAGTGTAAGCCAAGATGCAGATCCTCGAGTGAGGTCAGGAAGGTGGCCAGCCCCTCGGGCAGGTTGTGCTGTGCGCCCGTCGCGCAGGACGACGCCCAACGCAGGGGTGATCGGGGCTTTTGCCTCGGTGCTGGTGTAAATCCACCGCTGTAAGCATGATCCCGGTGCCTGGCCAGCGCCGCCTGGTAATGCCACAAGGGTTTGCACAATAGGGCTGGCCGGTCGCCGGCATGGTCAGCCCGTCGAGGCCGGCTGTGTGCTGGCATTCTTGGCGAAGGCGCGTCGGAATGACTCTTGCCTGACGCTTGCATGATTCGACCCGCGGCGCACGGCGTCATTGGCCGTGATTCGGCCCATGCCGGGTTGCCACGCGAAACCCGTGGAGGATAGTTTCATGCCTGTCAGCACAATGGAGCATGCCGATGAAGCCAATGTTGGCCGCGCGCCGGGGCGCGAGACCGAGTCGCCCATGAAAATTCCGCTGCGCGGCTGGTGGCAAATCGCGCGGCGGGTGTTTAGCCGTTTCGCCAGCGAAAACCTGGGTCTGGTTGCCGCCGGCGTCGGCTTCTACAGTCTGCTCGGTCTGTTTCCGGCAATCGCCGCGCTGGTGACCACCTATGACCTGGTGTTCGACCCGACGCAGATTCAGCAGCAGTTCGAATCCTTGCGCGCCTTGCTGCCCGAACAGGTGTATGAACTCATCTCCGGGCAGCTTGCGAGCGCTGCCGACAGCCAGCATCAAACGCTTGGTTTCGGACTTGCCGGCGCGCTGCTGCTCTCGTTCTGGGGAGCCACCCGTGGCACGCGCGCGTTGATCATCGCGCTAAACGTCGCCTACGACGAGCCAGAGGAGCGCAACATTGTCGTGCTCAATCTGTTCGCATTCGGGCTGACGCTGTTCCTGGTGGTCGTGGTGGCCCTGGCGATAGTGCTGATCGTGGCCGTGCCGATCATCATCAATCTGGTGAGTCTTGGTACCCTGCCCGAGGTGCTCGCGGCCTGGCTGCGTTGGCCGTTGATGGCGCTGGTGTTGGTGCTTGCGCTGGCGATCCTCTACCGCTTCGGGCCGTCGCGAAGGGCTCCGCGCTGGCGCTGGCTGCCGGTGGGGTCGGCGGTCGCGGGCGTCTTGTGGCTGGCGGCCTCCGGGCTGTTCTCCTTTTATGTCGCCAACTTCGGCGCCTACAACGCCACCTATGGTTCCTTGGGCGCGGTGATTGTGCTGCTATTGTGGCTCTATCTGGCGGCGCTGGCGGTGATCCTCGGGGCTTGCGTCAATGCGGAAACCGAGCGGCAAACCGCGCGGGACAGCACGGTTGGCGCCCCGCGCCCGCGCGGCAAGCGCGGCGCGGAGGTGGCCGACCGGCTTCCCGGTGAGAGAGGTTCGCGTCGGGCCACGCCAGGGCAGGGTGTGAAGGACAGATGACGGAGTGGCTGACTCATCAAGCCAGGCTCAAACCATACCATTACACATAAGTCCGGCGACCATGGTTGCAGTATGGTGCAAGTGATTGTTCAAGCGTGGCGCAACATAGTCTAGTGGCCGGAAAACCTCCCTCGTAACCCTCTGATAAAGAAAGGCTCACCGACTTATGGATAATGGCATGCTCTGGCCGTTGCGAGGTCAAAGCTGCATTGCTTCCTGTGATCAAAGCAAAGTGATTAGTGTACACAGCTCAGGGTGCCAGCAGACCAAGCGCCCTGCTGATCGCTATCGCCAACTCGGCCAGCAAAGTCAGTATCAGCAAGGTCAGCAACAGCGCAGGTGCGCTCTCGGCAACATCCATTCAGCCTTTCTCCGCCACCTGCCGCTGCGCCGACAGCTCCCGTGCCAGCGCCGCACGCGGGCGGCTATGCCGGGCCAGTAGCCGGTAGAGCACCGGCACAAGAAAGAGCGTCAGCAGCGTCGAGGCCAGAATTCCGCCGAGAATGGTCAGGCCGATGATGCGTCGACTTTCGGCCCACGGGCCGACCGCCAAGGCCAAGGGCAGGGCGCCGAACAGGGTCGTGATCGAGGTCATCAAAATTGGCCGAAAGCGCACTCGCGCGGCCTGCGTCAGCGCATCTTCCAGTGATTCGCCGCGATCGCGCAGCTGATTGACGAACTCGACCAGCAGGATGGCATTCTTCGCCATCAGCCCGATGGCCAGGATAAAGCCGATCTGGGCATGGAGGTTGATCGACCCGCCCCCGAGCCAGAGCGCGACTAGGGCGCCGAGCAGGGCCAGGGTACCCCGGCCAGCAACTCCAGCGGTTGCCGTCGTCGGCACGCACTTCAACCCGATCCAGGTCCTTCGGCACCGCGCGGTCCGCCGCGCGCGCCCGCACGGACCATGACCTCATAGGTCTCGGCATCGATGGCAAAATCCGTGATGTCCTCGCCGCCCATCAAAATTTGCAGGCTGCGCCCGATGTCGGCCGGCGACACCCCCAGCGCAGCCGTGCGTTCATGGTCGAAGCGGATGCGCAGCTGTGGGTTGGTTGGCTGATAATCCAGGCGCGCCTGGGCGATCCCGGGCATCTTCCGTGCATCGGCCAGTACCTGCTGGGCCAGCCCATGGATCTCGGCGAGATCAGCGCCGGTCAGCGCCATTTGGATCGGTTGCTCAAAGGTCGAGCGCGAGGTCGAGCGGGTCGAGTCACTGATTAGAACCAATCACCGCCTGTGAACTCAGTGGTAAGCCGCTGATCGTCTTCCGACGCAGACACCTGAGAAAAACAAAATGAAAGACAATGTTTTTCCGTCAGGATTGAACATGGAAAGAGTAAAAAATGTCCTGTTACTCGCCACAACGCCAGAAAACGGTGATGGCACGAGACTCGCAGGGTTGTGTCGTGTCGCCATCGTGGGGGCTTTGACCCAATACCGGTTCAAATGGACCGGCTACCCGCGTCCCGTTGCGCCCCTGGTTGCGCCCCTGGTTGCGCCCCAGCTAAGGTCAAGGCGCACCCAAGACCTTTGAAGATGGCGCGGTTCCGAACCCACGTCCGCTGCTGGCGCGGTTTCACGGACTTGCACATCCCATCCAATTCCGAGCTGGTACTGCGATTGCTTAATCGTGGAGTGAAGGCGGTCGCAAAGGCGCTTGCTGCCGCGCGAAGTCGTGCACTGGCAACGCCTCAAATTCGCCATCCAGCATCAGTCAAAAGACGGAGGAGTCATGACAGCCCACCACGCTTCCAAGGATCCGGGTCCGCACCCTGCGCAGGTGAGCGCGTCCGCCCGGGTCGATGCGGTCGTCGATCCGGCGCTTCCCGCCACTGCCGCGCGCCTGCGCGCCCATGTCCTGCGCATGACTACCAGGGTCGGGTCCGGCCATCCCACCTCCGCGCTCTCGGCGGCGGAATTGGTCAGTGCGCTTTTTTTCCAGCAGATGCGCTGGGATCCCAGTGAACCCGGTGGACGGGATCAGGACCGTTTTCTGCTCTCCAAGGGGAATGCGACACCCATCTTCTGGGCCGCCTTGCACGAAGCCGGCGCCCTTGATGAAGCCCCCGAGATCCTGTGTCAACTCGACAGCACACTCGAAGGCCATCTCTCGCCGCGCAATCCCTGGGTGCCCGCTCTGACGGGATCCCTCGGCCAGGGGCTGTCCATCGTCAATGGCATGGCCCTGGCCAACCGCTTCGACGGCATCGACGCCCGGCTCTATTGTCTGCTGAGCGATGGCGAATGCAGCGAAGGCGCGGTGTGGGAAAGCGCCCAGTTTGCCGCCGCCCAAAACCTGGGCGCCATCACCGCCCTGGTCGATGCCAATGGGCTGCAACAGAGTGGACCCGCCCCGACCGCGACCCAACCGGAGCGCCTGGCCGAGCGGTTTCGTGCCTTCGGCTGGTCAGCCGAGGTCATCGATGGTCATGACCTTCACGCCATTGTGCGGGCCTTGCGTCCGCTCGATAACGCCCAGCCACGGGCCTTGATCGCCCGCACCGTCAAAGGTCAGGGGGTGTCTTTTCTGGCTGGTGCCGATGGTTGGCACGGCAAGGCGCTGTCGGCCGAGGAATGCGAGGCCGCGCTGGCCGAAATCCAAGCGCCTGCCCAGGGGGTTCATATCACACCGCGGCGGGTGCCGGTGTCGCCACCGCCCGCGGTGGCCCCGGCCACGACGAACCCGCCCACGCCGCCCGATCAGCGCGGTGAGTTGACAGCGACGCGCAGCGGATTCGGCACCGCCTTGGCGCGCGCTGGTGCGCGGTGCAAGGACCTGATTGTGCTGGATGGCGACGTGCGCCATTCGACCAAGACAAACGATTTCGCCGCACAGCATCCGGAGCGGTTCATCGAGGCGGGGATTGCCGAACAGAACATGATCGGGACCGCCCTGGGCCTGGCTGTTAGCGGCAAACGACCCTGCGTGTCGAGCTTCGCCGCCTTTCTCAGCCGCGGCTATGACTTCCTGCGCATGGCCGCGAATTCACGCCCGCCGCATCTGCTGGTGGTCGGCAGCCATGCCGGGGTGAGCGTCGGCAAGGATAGGCCCTCGCAAATTGGTCTGGAGGACATCGCCATGTTTCGCGCGCTCGACGGCGCCACCCTTCTCTACCCAAGTGATGCCGTTAGCGCCGAACGGCTGACCGAACAAGCTCTGGAGCAACCCGGTCTGACCTATCTGCGCACCACCCGCGTCAAGACCCCGGTGCTCTATGGCCCCGGGGAGCCCTTTCCCATCGGTGGCAGCAAGACCTTGATCGCCTCCGAGCAGGACCGCCTGACCCTGGTGGCCGCTGGCGTGGCCGTCTCCGAAGCCCTGGATGCGTATGTGCAGCTGCTGGAGAGCGGGGTGCCCACCCGAGTAATCGATGCCTATTCGATCGAGCCCTTGGACGTGGAGACCCTGCTGCGTGCCGGGCGCGAGACCGCTGGGTTGCTGGTGGTGGAAGACCATCATCTCAATGGTGGACTCGGCGATGCCGTGGCCGCGCGGGTCGGGCGCCAGACGCGGGTGTTTCGGCTCGGTGTGACCGGCGAACCGCACTATGGCACCCCAGCACAGTTGCGCCGCCGTCAACGCTTGTCGAATAAAGCGATTGAACAGGCCGCGCTCGCGATGGCGGCCTGATGGTGGCGGCCTCGACATCGGATCGGATCGGATCAGATCACAACGCAACGGAGAACCTATGACGGCGATGAACGCTAAACAACCCCGAAATGCCACCGCACCCATGCCCTGCCCGGATCCTGCCGTGCTGCTGGCTCGGCAGGACTTGAGCCAGGACGAGAAAATCGGTCATCTGCATCAATGGGAGCTCGATCTGCGCGAAAAACTGGTGGCCGATGAAGAAGCCATGACCAGTGACCTGGCGGCGGACGACCCCTGCCAGGCCAGCGAGCAGCTCGCCGCCGTGCTGCAGGCGCTTGAGCGCCTCGGCTCAGGCGCCAAAGCGCATCCGACACCAACCAAACAGGGGTGAGGCTATGAGCTTGATTGAAGTCCTGCGCTCGGATGTGGCGCCGGTCGCGGCCGATGCGCCCTTGCTCGATGGCGCGCGCGCGCTGGACCAGGGCGCCACGACCTTGGTACCGGTCACCGATGGCGGCCAGCTGGTCGGCATGCTGAGCGCGCGCGACATTGTCATCAAGGCCCTGGTGACCGGGCGTGATCCCGCCCGGCTGACCGTGGCGGATGTGATGAGCCGCCCGCACCGCTGCGCACCACAGACGCCGGTCGATCAGGTCGCCGAACACTTGGCCGACAGCGATCAGCCGGGCTTGGTGGTCCAAGACCCGACCGATGCCAGCATCCTCGGCGTGGTGGAGATCGCGGCACTGTTGCGCCGACCCGCTCAACAAGCCCATGGGCCGGAGCCCGACTACGTCAAACGGGTACGGGGCGCGGGAGTCTGATCGACCGGACAGAGGGGCATTGGGCTCCCGTTCAGAGTCCAGACAGCCCAAGCAAGCCAAGGACACCGACGGCGATCAGATAAATCGCAACGATGAAATTGAGCAACGCGGGCCGGACCAGAATCAGGATGCCGGCGATCAGGGCGATCAGGGGTTGGATGATGGGATGCAACATTGGTGTTTCTCCTGATGTGAGCAGTCTTTTGCAAGAAGTGCGGCAGCTATTTGGGTAGACCCGGGTTGGACGGTCATCCGCTGCAAGAGTGCCGCGACTCTCGACTCTCGGCGAAGCAATACGGATGCCAGCTCCATGAGCCTGATTCGCCTCGCTGGGTTCGGTCTAGCTCAGATTGTAGTTTCTTAAGCCGTCGAGGAACCGCCGGTCCGCGGCGCGATCCATCCCAGGAATCCTAGGGTGAACAACCACAGGCTTGGCCCCGGTGTATTTGGCCCGGCTTATGGCTCAATTCCACCGATGTGAGTCGAGAGATGCTCCAAGTCTCGCCATCTGTAAGGATTCAGATCCGTGGCGAGCATTGGTTTCTTGAAAAACCTTGTGCTCCCGCCCTCTGTCCGAGTTCCCGCCGTCGAATGGTTTTAGGACCAACGATTCGATGTCCGCTGTTGTCAGTCTGGCACGCTCTCTGCTTTCCCTGTTCTTGCCAATCAATTAGCACGAGGGCTTAACATATGAAAAAAAGATGCGCACTTGCCACAACATTTTTTGCAACCTTGCTGTTTGTATCGGGTGCTATGGCTCAGGAGGTCTACAAAGGGCTTGCCGAGGAAAACCCCGATCTAACCGGAAACCCGTTACCGGCGACTCCCCAGGAGACGGAGCAGGAAACGGGTTCGAAGGCCAAGGTCTATAAAGGTCTCGCCGATGAAAATCCGGACTTGGTCGACCAAGGCGAGACGGATAAGGCTCCGACTGAAAAGAACCCCGAGATCTATGAGGAAGCGAAGCCCAATCCAGATCTGACCTATTGATCGAACGACTAGCGATGATCGCCTCATCGCTAGGGATCAGGGGCGGCATTTCGATCTGGGGGACATGATTGAAGGATGCAGGGCGCTCCCGCTTGATGAGTTTTCTCATCGGCGGGGCGTCTCTGATCCTTGGCACGCGTGATGACCAGTTCCCTAGCAGAACGCGGATTCGTATAGCCTTACTTCTTCCCTGCAATCGGTAAACATGGGGTATAGGATAAACTAGTTGCAACTCATTGCGGCGGTTTCTCCCGTCTTAACTGTTGCGCTGCTGTTACCCCGCACTAGCTCCACGAAAAGTCGCCGATGGAAGGCCGCTCAACGCGCAGGGTCTGCTCGTGGAGCAGAACCATGCGGGTGGCTGTTTGCCCTGAAATCCGCAATCGTTCGGGGCCGAACTTAGGGCCACGGAAGCGATGGACTTTTTGCGGCCGAGACCATACACCAGATTGCAGGAAAATGGTGGTTTGTTCAGCGTTTCCGCAGTGGTTCAAATGACTTGGACGGTCGATCAAATTTGGTCATTATTGTCATGGAGTTTCCCATGGATACCGCACGACTGCTGTGTTTTTGTTACCCATGGATGATCCCTGGCAAATACTTGCCGCCGGCCTGGAAGCTGTTGAGCCCGGCTTCGCACTCACGCGGGAGCAGCCCGAGGATCAAATGCGCACCGACATTGCGCCATGATCTTGCTCGACACCAATATTTGCATCTATATGCGATCTTGGTGTTTGACTCAATCTGTGTTCTGGGGTGCTGCCAGGCATGGGCTTGCGCGCGGGGTTGGCTGGGCCGTGCCGCCGTCGTTCGGCGGCGACCACTTTTGTTGGATTATTCGTCGCGATGCCAAGTGTTGAACACGAGGGTGCGCGAGCCCTGTTCCGGGATGGAGACGGGACGCTCGAAGCTGCGTTCATCGACACTGGCCATCACCCGATACTCCCCGGCGGGCAAGTTCGCCAGGAACCAGGGCCCTGGCGACGGCGCCGAAAGCACCGGATCGCCGCGCCTATCCATGATGGTCACAGCCACATCGCCCAGGTAGTGCCCATCGACGCGGGCAAACTCCAGTTTTAGGTTGTAGTCCTGACCGAAATGTTTGCTGAGCTGCTCCCGCTCATGGGTGCCAATGCCGCCGCTCACCCAGGCATGCCCCTGGTATTGCCCTTGGGTGAAATAGTTCGGATCGAACTGAGGAACTGAGGTGGCCGTGGCCAAGTGGGGCAAGCTGATCAGAGTTGCGATGGCGAGGATTTGCTGTTTGCGCCTTGTCATAATGATCTCCTGATAGTGATCTACTGTAGCGATCTCCCGCGCAGCGTTGCGAGATGGAATGCTTCGCGCTCGGTAGCCTGAAGGTCGGGGACTCGATTCAGTCGAACGCCTTTGACGACAGTGCTAGCATGAGCTGTGCCAGTTTTGAGATCCCGAGAAGGTTAAGTCCATCGCGGTTGTCAGTCAGCGCCTGGTTCAAAACCACCCTCTGCCGGGGCCAATCCGGTGGCACGGCGGTTGCAGCCGACGCGGGGAGATCCCAACGCCTTTCCCGCCGGAGTCCGCATGCCCAACCGAACTTCTCCACGCGCGCCGATCCAGGATCGAATCCCTCATCTGCGTGCCCACACCAGCGCTGTGGCGCTCTATGGCGGACGCGGCTGGCGGGCGTTGCGCTATGGGCTGAATCTGATGGTGTTCTCGCGCATCCTGACCGGCCGGGCCGGTCTGACCCCGATCGAATTGCCGCCGGCGGTCGTGCGGAAAAAAGGCGTGCAAGAAGCCCCACCGCGCCCACGTGTGCTCGATGCTGGGCGTGACGGCGTGCTGAGGGACTTCGCGGCCGGCTTCGCCGAGGTCCATGCGCTGCTGTTCGCCAACCTGCAGACCGCCGGGCTGCTTTCGCCCCATCGCTCGGCGCGCCCTGGCCCGGCGTTTCAAGGCATTTACCTCTGGGACTCGGCCTTTATCGCGCCCATCTGGCAGCACTTGGATTCTGACGTCGCCGCCGAGGTGCTGGCCTCGGTGCTCGCGGTGCTCGCGGTGCGCGAGGGACGCTGGCGGCGCCGGACTTCAGCACCTATGTGGTGTTACAACTCGAGGCCTTGAGCGCCATGGCACAACGCCTGGGGAAGGCTGCGGAGGCCGAGCGGCATGCCGAGCAGGCAGAGACTCTGCGCGCCCGGATCAATCGCCTGCTTTGGGACGAGACCGACGGGCTCTACTATGACCGCGATGCCGCCGGTCAACCGCTGCGGGTAGCGACCATCGCCTCGCTCCTGCCGCTGTGGGCCGGGGTTCCCGATGCCAAACAGGCGCGGCGGCTGGTTGCGCGCATCACCGCACCGGCGCACTTTGGTACCCCAATACCCTTGCCCTCGGTGGATCGCGCTGACGCCCGCTTCGAGAAAGACATGTGGCGCGGGCCGGTGTGGCTAAACACCGCCTACGCGGTCATCCAGGGCCTGTTGCGCCATGGCTATACGCGCGCGGCCGGCGAGCTGGCGCTGCGCTTGTGCGCCGGCGTCTATCGGGTGTTCGACCACGAGCGGCAGATCTATGAGTTCTACGATCCCGAGCTGCCCCACACGCGCGCTGCGGCGCAAACGCGGCAACTGGTGGAAGACCCTGACCCTGGGCGCCGGGCCGCAGCGCGACTTCGTCGGCTGGTCCGGGCTGGTCAATCCATTGCTGATCGAGGTGCTGCTCGGGCTCGAAGAGCGCGACGGGGCGCCGCGCCCGCGCCCGCGCCTGCCGGCGCGCTGCCTCGGTGTGCGCGTCGAGCTTTCGTGGCCGCGTCTGGGCGGCACCCCGCGGTTGGTCATGCCGGAAGCCGACCGCATCGAAGGCGTGTGGCGCGACGGTCGCGGCGAGCGGCCCTTTCGCACCGGCTTCGATCAGTCCGTGACGCCGCGCCCGGCTGCCGCGGGCACCTGAGCGCGCCCGCATCTTTCCCACTCGCGAGAATTCCCCCATGCGCTATTGCGATCTCACCTTTGCCTACACCGACACCAGCGGCGGCATTCGCACCTACATCGATCACAAGCGCCGTTTCATAGCCGAGCACACCACCGACGAGCATGTGTTGATCGTCCCTGGCGAGCGCGACCTCGTCCAACGCGATGGGCGTCTGACCCAGGTTGAGATCAAGAGCCCGGTGATTCCCGGCGCCGCGCCCTACCGCATCTTTCCCGGCCCCGGCCCGGTGCACCAAGCCCTGGTCGAGCAGACGCCTGATCTGATCGAGCTGGGAAGCGTGTTCGTCGCTCCCTGGGCGGCCTTTCGTTATCGCGCGGAGTGCCAGGAGTCTGGCCGCCGCTGCCCGGTGACCGCTTACTTTCATACCGACATCGCCCACACCTACGTCGGTGCGCCGCTGCGCCGCTGGCTGGCGGGGGAACTGGCCGGGTTCAGTGAGCTGCTCGCGCATTGGGGCGAGCGGGTCGGCGATTGGGCGGAGGAGGGCGCTGAGAGCGCCTTCGGCTCCGTGTTTCGCCGCTGTGACCTCACCCTGGCGGCCACGCCCGCGCAGGCCGCGCGTCTGAGCCGCTATGGGGTGCGCGACACCGCGATTATCCCCTTGGGCGTCGATCTGAATCACTATGGCCCGCACCGGCGCGACCCGGCCTGGCGCCGAGCGCTGGGTGTCGCCGAGGATGAGTGGCTGTTGCTCTACTGCGGGCGCCTCGACAGCGAAAAGGCCGTGAAGGTGCTGGTCGATGCCTTCATCTGCTTGCCCGAGTCGCCGCGCTTTCACCTGGCACTGATGGGCGAGGGGCCTTTGCGTGAGCAACTCGAAGCCGAGGCCGATGCCAGGGAACGCCTGCATGTGCTGCCCTATGAACGCGACCCTGGGCGCTATGCCGAACGCCTGGCTTCGGCGGACATCTATGTGACCGCCGGGCCTTATGAGACCTTCGGCCTGGCCGTGGTGGAGGCCGAGGCCTCCGGGCTGCCGGTGGTCGGCGTCGATGCCGGCGCGCTGCGCGAGCGTGTCCAACCGGCCTGGGGCCGGTTGGGTCCGGTGGGCGATGCGCGGAGCATGGCCAAGAACATCCTCGCGGTGGCGCGCGAGCGCGATCGCCTGGGCGCCGTCGCCCGGGACCATGTGCTGGAAGCCGGCCATGACTGGTCCGATAGCTTCAGCAAGCTGTTTGGGCACTCTGCCAGATTGTTGAAAAGCGAGCCTCGCGGGACGGGTGCATAAGCACCAGCGGTGGTCCATTTAAACCAGTCACGTCCGATCAAACAGCGCTCGGGTGTCTTGCTCCTGTCGATCCTCAACCTCCTCCTGCCGTGCCCTCAGGCTCGCGGCAGACGCCTTTCAGCGGAACTACTCAAGCGCAGATACAGGGCCAAGGCTGCCACCATGGCAGCCGCGGTGGCCAGCAGGATGGACGGATAGATCAGCAGACGCAGACCACCATTCGCGGCGCCCAGTATGAACACCAAGGCTTCCAGACTCACCGCGATCACAATGATGACCAGAAACTTGGTCAGGGTCTCGCGTGCCTCCGTGGCCGAGCGCAGTTCACGGTTGCGCAGGACTTCCTCTTCCATCAGATACTTCCCGACATCGAACACCGCGAGCGCGACCACCACCAGGCCGATGCCATCGAGCATCGATGGCTTGAGGCTGCTACCGGTCCGCAGTGCTTCCCAGACATCCACCACGGCCACCGCGATCAAGGCCAGGCTGATACTGGTCAGTACCAGACTGGAAAAAGCATAGAGCACCCGCGAGAGAATCAGATAGGCCCTGTGCATGGTATTAGTGTCCGCGCAGCGCTGACTTGCTCGGAATCCCGCGTGCGGTCTCGTCCGCCTGCAGAGCACGCAATAGCCCCCAGGCCGTGATCAACAGCAGCACTGTCATCGGCAGCCCCGAGGTCAAAGATGCGGTGCGCAGCGCCTGCAGACCGCCCGAGAGTAATAGGGTTGCCGCCACCAGCCCCTCGGCAACCGCCCAAAATACCCGCTGCGCGCGTGGCGGATGCGGATCGCCGCCGGAGGTGACCATGTCATCCACCAGCGAGCCCGAATCCGAGGAGGTGACAAAGAACACTACCACCATCAGGGTGGCCAGCAGCGAGGTGATGGCGCTCAAGGGCAGGGTGCCGAGCAAGGCGTGCAGCCCGGCGGCGGCATCCTCCACCACCACCCCGGCGAGTTCGGCACCGCCCTGTACCTGCTGATAAAGCGCCGTGCCGCCAAAGACCGCGAACCACAGAAAGGTTACAGCCACAGGCGCCAGAAGAACCGACAGAATAAACTCCCCGATGGTGCGCCCGCGCGAGATGCGCGCCACGAACACCCCGACGAAGGGTGACCAGGAAATCCACCAGCTCCAGTAAAACAGCGTCCAGTCCGCCTGCCAGCGGTTGTTGGGGTCGGTGTCCGGGCGCAGCTCCAGCCACAGGCTGGCGTCGATTAACTCCTGCAGGTAGGCGCCGGTCGAGGAAATCAGCAGCTTGATTTGAAAAACTGTCGGGCCGAATACCAACACAAAGCCCATCAGCAAGCCGGCCAAGGCCAGGTTGACCGTCGATAGCCAGCGAATGCCATGCCTCACGCCACTCACCACCGAGACGGTGGCGATGGCAGTGATGAGCGCGATCAGGCCCACCTGGGTGGCCGTGCTCTGGCCAATGCCGGCGGTCTGCTCCAAGCCGGCGTTGATCTGCATGGCACCCAGCCCGAGCGAGGTCGCCACGCCAAACAGCGTGCCCACCGTGGCGAGAATGTCCACCCCATGCCCGATGGGGCCGTGAATGCGCTCGCCAATCATTGGGTAGAGCAGGGAACGCGGCGCCAGTGGCAGGTCGTGACGAAAATGAAAATAGGCCAGGGACAGCCCGAAGACGATGTAAATCGCCCAGGGATGCAGCCCCCAGTGGAAATAGGTCAGGCGCATCGCCTCGCGCAGCGCGCCTTCCGCCGGGTCGGGCGCAAACGGCGGCTGACTCCAGTGGGTCAGCGGCTCGGCCACGCCCCAGAATACCAGCCCGGTACCCATGCCGGCGCTGAACAACATGGCGAACCAGGCCAGGTAGCCAAACTCCGGCTCGGCCTGGTCGCCGCCCAGGCGGATGTGGCGATAGGGACTGATCAAGAGCCCCAGCACAAAGACCAACAACCCCGAGGCACCGAGAATATAGAGCCAGCCAAAGTTGGCAATGATCCCGCGCTGAAGGGTGCCGAAGACGTTTTGCGCCGCCTCCGGCCAGCCCGTGCCAAAGCTGACAAAGCACAACACCAGTGCCGCCGAGCCGAGGAAGACGATCGGCTGCATGTGCGCGAGCAGGCGCGAGACGATATCCGAGAGAGCATGCATGTGAAAATCCCCAGCACGGCGACCGGCGGTTGAGCAGTCCATGCGGAGGATCAAGCAAACATTGCGCCAGGAGGCGCAAGTTTGAAGTGTGAAGGGGAAGTTTGAAGGGGGAAGCGCACACCGCCTTTCCAACGACCAAAGTCACAGGTCATGGGCCACTGCCAGACCCGATGGCGCTGGATGGTGCAATTGCCCCGGCGGAGGCGCAAATGCCCCGGGCACTTTCCAGTACGAATGGAATCTGCACTGCGGAGCCGTGCGACCTGTGCCGCGTCCTTGCACGCGGATTCTCTTGGATTCTGATCAAACTCCTGACCTTTGTGGGGGCTCGATCCCCTGGGACCTTGGGCAGTGAAATGCTGACATTGCAGGGCAGCCCGTGGCATTGCGGCCGCGCGGTCGCAGCAAGAGCGTCCAGTGCCGCCCGTCATGCGGCCCCGAATTTGCTGCACTTGGGTCAGACTGACCTGAACCCAACCCGAGGGAGAAGCCCGATGCCTGTATTGCGCCACCTGAATGCCGAAGACTTCGACGCCCGCGGCTTCGTCCGCGTCCCTGAGCGCTGGAATGCGCAGCTTGCGGCGTGGCGCTGAGCGAACTTTCGGCACGGTGCCACCCCCTTGCCTTGAAACCATTTAAATCAAGCCGAATGACGCATCAATGATCGTAATACCTTCGTCAGTGAATCCACACGTGCCGATCCAGCGGCAGGATTGCGCCAGCTGGAGCTTTGGATCAAGCGTTACAAACTCCATGGCTTTGTGAGCTTGACGCTGCAGGGGGATCAACTCCACTTCAGCATCGATCAAGAGCAATTGGCGCAAGCCGCGCTGTTGGATGGTTGCTATGTCTTGGAAACCACCGTGCCGGTCGCTGTCATGGATGGCCAGACGGTCGATGAGCGCTATCGCGACTTGCAACAAGTCGAACGCAATTTTAGAACCAAGAAAACGGATTTCCTGGAGATCCGTCCGATTTTTCTCCGCAATGGCTAGCGCACCAAAGCCCATGTCTTCGTGGCCATGCTGGCACTGATAATCACCCGCCTGTTTCAATCCCTATTACATCGGGCCTTTGGCACCACCGATGAGGATCCCCATGCCATGACAGTCGATGATGCGTTAGCGGCACTCAATCGATTGACCTATTTGATCCACGAGGTCAAAGGCCACCGTTACGCGCGTCTCATTCAACCCGATGAGGAGCAATGCAATCTCCTCGACGCACTCGGCCTGCGCTTCCCCCGCCAAACCGCCAAAGCGCTGCAGTAACACCGCCACCACGGCGATGTAGTCAGTAAGCTCATCCGCGGGTTAGGCTTTTTTATTCATTTTTATCAACAGCTTATTCGGTAATTTTGCAGCGTACACGGCGGAAGATCCGCCTGATGCGCCAGATCGTCTTGGACAGCGGCTACACCGCCGCCAGCGTGCGCGAACGGCTTTATGCGCGCCGCCCCGACGAGGAGGGCGGCCCCATGGCTGGCCTGCTGCTCTATACCGCAGCTCCCGATAGCGAAGGCACCCTCGGCGGGCTGGTGGAACTCGGCGAACCCCTGACCCTCGGACGCCATCTCTCCCAGGCGCTGGAGAGCATGCGCCTGTGTGCATCCGACCCACTCTGCGCCGAGCATCGACCGGATCTAATGGGACGCACCATTCAGGGCGCGTGTTGCCATGCTTGCCTGTTTGCGCCAGAAACTTCCTGCGAGCGCGGTAACCGCTACCTAGATCGCTCCGTGCTGGTCAACATCTTTTCAGCGCAGGGAACCGCGTTTTTCGACGAATGAATCAGAACCGCCGATGGCGATGATGGCGGCGGCCTGAATCCCGCTCGCGCGGTGCGATAGCATTAAGCCCTGACCAGCCGCACCGCGCGCCCGCTCGGGGTCTGGGTGTCCTCGCTGTGCAGGCGCTCGGCCAGCGGCGGGATGCCGGGCCGGCGGTCGAAGATCACCAGCCAGCCGCTGTCCAGCCCCAAGCCGGCCAGATACTCATCGATCTGCGTGAGTCCCTCGGTGAGCGGATCGGCGGCGCCGGGGCGCCAGACTTTCAGCTCCATGCCCAGGGTCAGGTGTCCATATCTCAGGCACAGATCCATGCGCCCACGCCCGATGGCGTATTCCCGCTCCAGGCTGCCGCCGCCGTTGACCACCCGCTGCAAAAAGGCCATCAGCACTAGGTGGGGCGCGATTTCATGATAGGGCGCGCTGCCGAGCAGCGCCTCGCCATGTTGACGCCAGAAGGCAATGAACGCAGCGAACAGCGCCTCGGGGTCGAGTGCGCCCGTCGCGGTCAGCCAGGTGGGGCGGATCTGCGGCAACGAGGCCTCTGGCGTGAAGGCCAACATGCGCGGCAGCACTTCGCGATAGATGGGGTTTGCGACGGCGATGCTGCCGTTCACGCGCCGCAACAGGCCGAGATCGGTCAGGTATTCGATACTCTCCACCGGTACTTCATCCAGGGACATGCCAGCCATCATCGGCTCGATGATGCGCCGCACCCGAGGTTCGCGCAGCTTATCGGCAAGCTGGTCGAGATGGGTAACCCGGCGCAGGATCAAATTTTCCTTGGCCTGGTCGATCAGATCGACATCAATGGGGTGGCTAAGATTACGCCCGGTGGGAATCCGAAAACAACTCTCGTAGGCCAGGGCGTTGACCAGCCAGGGTTGCCCCTGAGTGAGCGTCCAGACCCGCGCCAGCGCCTCGGGGGTGAAAACCTGCCCGGTTTCTCGGGTGTGCTCGGAGAGTAGCGCATTGACTTCGTCGACATTGAAATCGCCCAGGCGCAGGGATTCGGCCTTGATGTTAAAGGCGCTGCCGCCGGTGATGGCTTCCTCCTCGGAGCTGGCGTGGATGCGATAGTCGCGCAGGTCGCGCACGCCGCACAGCACGATGGTATTGGGAAAGGAGCGCGGTCGTTGGCGATAGCCGCCGCGCACTTGGCGCAGCAGCGAGATCAGGGTGTCGCCGACCAGGGCATCGACCTCGTCGAGAAAGAGCACCAGCGGGCGGTCGCTGCGTTCGCACCATTGGGTGAGAAATTCGCGCAGGGCACGGGTGGGAGCATTGCGCGCCAGTATCTCGTCGGCGAGTGCGTACAGGCCGGTGTCGCCGTGTTCTAAACGCGCTTCGGCGGCGATGGTCTGCACAATGTCGGTCATGGCGAGTTCAATATTCTCGCGCGCCGCCTGGGCGGTTTCGAGATTGGCATAGACCGCCAGATAGTGTCCCTCGCGGTTGAGCCGTTCCATCAACGCCAGCAAACAGGAGGTCTTGCCGGTCTGGCGCGGGGCGTGGAGCAGGAAATATTTTTGCTGCGCGATCATCCGCAGCACTTCGTCTAAGTCCCAGCGCCCGAGTGGTGGCAGCACATAGTGCATCTCGGAGCGTACTGGGCCCTCGGTGTTGAAGAATTTCATGCGGGTGTCTCTCGGCGGTGAGGGGGGCTTGGCGCCTTAGATTCATGCATTAAAGCACTGACGGCATGAAAAGGTGGATTTGTCGCGGGATTAAACAATAAGATTCAAGTGATAAAGCGGCGTTGCTCCGTCATTCTCTGTCCAGCAGGCCCGTTTGCGCAATCTCATCGTCATTGAACCTCTACCGTCATCTGATCAAAGAAGCGGAATTCACGCGATGCCCAGACGAGCGATTTCCCCCGCCTGCCGGCTGGCGGCACTGGGCCTGGCGAGCAACGGCATGGTGCGCATCCGTGGTGCGGGATTTGCCGCGACTGATGGCCCGCGAGTGCTGGATCCAGACGCGGTGATTCGCGGCTGTGGCTGCCGTCCGGAGTGGTTCAGCGACCCGGATAACACCATTGCCTTTAGCGCCGTGGGTCGCCTGCTGGCGTATGTCGCGACGAATACCGCCTGCGCCTATCCGGGGCTGGCGCTCGGTCAGGGGTCGGGACTGGATGTGGCCGGCGTTGTTGGTCGCGCCATGCGGTTGGCGCCCACGGTGGTCGCGGCCTTGCGCACCCTGATCCTGCACTTGCACCTGCATGACCGGGGCGCCATTCCCTATCTCTGTGTGGACGGACAACAGGCGCGTTTTGGTTACACTCTGTGGTGCTCGGATGTGGTCGATACAGATCATTTCTACGATGGCGCCCTAGCCATCGCCTGGAACATGATCCGCGAGCTGGCCGGCCCGGACTGGCAGGCGAGCGAAGTCCGCTTGTTTCGAGAACCGCCCGCGGACAGTGCGTCTTTTCGGGAGCACTTTCGCGCGCCGCTGTGTTTCGGCGCGCAGCAGGCGGCGGTGGTGTTTCCGGCCGCCGATCTCAAGCGCCCTTGCTTGGACGCGGATGCGCCCGCCTATGCCAAGGCCAAGTCGGATCTCGAATCCCTGGGTGCAATCAGCGATCTGGGCCTGGCCGACGAGGTGCGCCTTGTGCTGCTGCGCCTGCTGGTGGCCGGATCTTGCGGGACTCGCGCTGGCCCTGAGCGGGCGGATGTGGCGCAGCTATTCGCCATGCATCCGCGAACCCTCAATCGGCGATTGCGCGAAGAAGGCGTGACCTTCGCGGCGTTGTTGGCTAAGGCGCGCCATGATCTGGCGCGACAGTTGTTGCGCGATACCCAGTTGCCCGTCAGCGAGATTGCCTATTTGTTTGGCTATGCGGGCAGCGGGCCCTTCTCGCACGCCTTTCGTCACTGGTCCGGCATGACAGCAGGGGCGTGGCGGAAAGCGCAACCCACCGAGACTGACCCGGGCCGCGCCGATAGGCATTGATCGCTGAGAACCTGAGTTCTTGTTTCTCCAGGGTTTTCGAGATCGGGGAGTGACGGATCGCAATTTGTCGCGAATTGTGTTTTTCAAGCGGGTGCGAAGGGCTAATAATCGGGCGTTCATCCTCGGTATCACGGTCTTGGGCGAGGCCGGCTCACCAGCCGCCAAGGCCAGCATCACTGGCGACCAGTTGCCGCCGCCGCCAGCGCCCTTCCAGGGCGAGATCAAGCAGCAGACGCTGCAATCGACGCCCTGGTGGTCGCCGACCGTGGTGCCGCCCAAGGTTGCGCCCAACATCCTGTTGATCATCACCGATGACTCCGGTTTTGGCGTACCGAGCACCTTTGGCGGCGTGATCCCGACCCCGAGTATGGATCGCATCGCCAACGAAGGGCTGCGCTACAACCGCATGTTTTCCACCGCGCTCTGCTCGCCGAACCGTGCCGCGCTGCTGACCGGGCGCAACCACCACTCGGCGGGCTTTGGCGTCATTGCCGAACAGGCCACCGGCTTCCCTGGCTACAACAGCGTGATTGGCGCCGATAACGCCACCATTGGGCGCATCCTGCGCGAAAACGTCTACGCCACCAGCTGGTTCGGCAAGGACCACAACACGCCCACCTACCAGGCGAGCCAGGCTGGGCCTTTCACCCAATGGCCCATCGGCATGGGGTTCGATTACTTCTTCGGTTTCGTCGGCGGCGATGACTTGCGCGTGCCCAATCATGGCAAGCTGTTCAAGGCGCTGCTGAGGCTTCATGTGCCCGATTGGAAGCGCCATGAAATCCGCGGCAAGTAAATCCGCTTGCCGCAACTCCAGCCCTGACTAATGCTGTTGTTCCTTCAACCGCCGCGACCCCTCGACCAGTGGATGCCAGCCGAAGACCAGCGAGAAGTTGAAGCTGTCCATCTGCATGTCGCCGGGTTCCTCGTGCCGAGGCTCTGCCTCGGCACGCTGTCTTGGCGGCTCTGCCGCCTTGATTGAAGGATCAAGAGAACCGATATGGATGCGCTGTTGTAATTGGCCGCTCAGCCCACGAGCGGCGGAGCCGCCAAGACGGGAAAGACGGGAAGGTGATTTCAAATATCGTGCTCACTAGAAGACCGATTTCCCGCAATTCGGATGCTCATGCACCTGCGCCGAGGCGCGGGGCATGGAGGTTGGTGAAAATTCTCGACGGCCTGGTGCTGGGACTTGGCCCCGACTGGCGAACGGATAAGAAATCCAAGCCAAGGATAGGATGGATCTCGCCCTGTGCTAGCGATTCAGCACCACATCGATCTGCTCGCGGCTGAGGGTTTCAGCCTCGAGCAGGCGCTTGGCCAAGCGTTCGAGGCGGTCGCGGTTCTCGTCGACGAGCTGTCGCGCATGCTGCTCGATCCCATCGATCAGTGATTTGATCTCGGCATCGACTCTCTGGGCAGTGGCATCGCTGAATTTGCGTGCACCCATCGCCAACGCAGGCGCGCCTTGATCATCCGGATACTTGAACGCGACCGGCCCGATTGCCTCGCTCATGCCCCAGCGGCTGACCATCCGTCTGGCCAGCTCGGTGGCCTGATCGAGATCGGCCTCGGCCCCGGTGGTGACCTCGTCAAAGATCACCAGCTCGGCGATACGCCCCCCCAACATCACCGCGATGCGATCACGCAGGTAGCTCTGGCGATAGGTATGACGCCCCTCGGGCGGCACCTGCTCGGTCGCGCCGAGGGCGCGTCCGCGGGGGATGATGGTGACCTTGTCGAGTTGATCGGCATTGGGCAGCAGCCAGGCCAACAGGGCATGGCCGGACTCGTGATAGGCGACCAGCTCGCGCTGCTCGTCATCAACAGCCTGCTCACGTTCGGCACCGAGTACAATCTTGTCGCGTGCCTGCGAGAACTGTGACATTTCGACTGCGTCCTGCTTGGCACGGCCGGCGAGCAGCGCTGCCTCATTGACCAGGTTCTCGAGATCGGCACCGGAAAAGCCGACGGTGCGCTCGGCCACGCGCTCTAGATCGACATCCTCGCTCAAGACCACCTTGGCGGCGTGGATCTTGAGAATCGCGTGGCGAGCATCGCGGTCGGGTCGCTCCAGGTAGACCTTGCGGTCGAAACGCCCTGGGCGCAGCAGGGCGTGATCGAGCACGTCGGGCCGATTGGTCGCGGCGAGCACCACCACATCCTCGTGCGGCGAGAAGCCGTCCATCTCGTTCAAGATCTGATTCAGCGTCTGCTCGCGCTCGTCGTTACCGCCACCGCCGCTGGCCATGCCGGTGCCGCGCGAGCGGCCGATGGCATCGATCTCATCGATAAACAACACACAGGGGCTTTGCTTCTTCGCATCGTCAAAGAGGTTGCGCACGCGCGAGGCGCCGACGCCGACGAACATCTCGACGAACTCGGAGCCGCTCACGTTGAAGAAGGGCACGCCAGCCTCGCCGGCGACGGCTCGTGCCAGCAGGGTCTTTCCGGTGCCGGGCGGTCCGACCAACAGGACACCCTTCGGGAGTTTGGCTCCCAGGGCACGAAAGCGCTGCGGGTCGGACAGATGGTCGATGATCTCCTGCAGGTCGGCCTTGGCGTTCGCAAGCCCCGCGACCTCCTCGAGGCTGGTGTCGACCTCTTCGGACTCGACGCGTTTTGCCTTGGATTTGCCGATCCCGAAGAGGCCGCCGCCTTGGCCATCGCCACCCATCATGCGTCGCTGCATGCGGTTGCTGAGGTACAAGAACAGGCCGAGGATCAGCAGCCAAGGCAGCAGAGTGATCAGCACGCGGCTGAACAGGCCAGTCTCGGTCGACTCGGCATCGATCTCGACATCATGCTGCTCGAGCAGATCTAAAAGCCTCGGATCTTGCACTTGGGGCAGGGTGCTGATGAAACGCCCGCCGGTTTCGGCTGTCGCCGCGCTGGCCTGCTGCGTCTCGTCTTCTGTCTCGCCAGAAGTTTCACCTGGGTGGCCATCTGGGGGGCCATCTTTCGCGTTGTCAGTGGTGCGCTGGCTCTCCTCGGGCTCGATGAATCGCCCGCTGACCCGCTGGCCCTCGAAGGTCACCTGCGCGACCCGGCCATCGCGCACGGCCTCTTTTAGCTCGGTATAGGAGATCGCTTGCGGCCCCGGCGAGCGGAACAAGCTCAGGGCCGCCGACAGCGCAAAGATCGCGATCAAGGCATAGAGGGCATTCCGCCAAGGCGGTGTCCCGCCGGGCTGAGTAGGACTGGTCTTGGTGGGCCGGCCGAAATTCGGCCGCAGCGCCTTGAGCCGTTCGCGGAGCCTAGGCTTGGCGCCGGACTGTTGTTCAACGCTAGACATTGAATCTCTCGTGCAGTTGCTGTCTGTTTTATCTGGATCGCTCTACGGCTCTTTTGGCAGACATCCCGCAGGCATCGTGCCGGTTGTGCTAAGCAGGAATCGGGCCGGCTATCTGGAGTTCCGATTGGACCGATGCTGAGTCACCGCGGTGGCAAGGAGTGGTTCAAATGCCGCATCCCTGGGGCCTATGAACCACTACAGCTGGCAGCGCTTGGGTCACTGCGCCCAGACCACAGCATCCAAAAGGCACGCAGCGGCGCGCTTCTCCGAGTTGGCCCGGTTTCTGCCTGCCTTCAAGAAGCTTCTGCTTCCATTGCGCGACCACCGAGATCGACTGGACCTCGCGTCAGGTCATCGCCTCGCGACCAGCTATCAGATCGGAACCTGATCCAATGATTGTCCAAATCGAAGGAGACTCCCTATCTACTCCGAGGGCGAACTCGGCGAGGGCTGTGTCAGTTGCCATGAGCACGTCGGCCATCAGTATCTCCAGGGCATGCTCGACGATCACTTCGACGAGGTCAGCCTTGGTGTAGATAGTGCCAAAAATCTGCGCATATTCGGTGAATAGCGCAGTCCATCGCCAACATGCTGCCTGGCAAAGTGCGTGATCTGACCGCTGGGCAGGAGCATGCACGCACATCCGTCTCGGCCATCCCGGCCGAGCTGCCGGTTGCCATCACCGTGGCCCTGTCGATCGGGCGGCATCGGATGGCCGAGCGCAACCTCATCGTGCGTCGGCTGCCGGCGGTCGAGGGACTCGGCACCTGTACGCTGATCGCGAGCGACAAGATCGGCACCCTGACCGCCAACGAGCTCACCATCACCCGCATCGCATTGCCGGGCAGCGCTCGGGTTCGGGTCGATGTCGGCGAGAACCCGGAGGGTGACCGGCTGCGTCCCGACGATGGCGGCGAGGGTGACGGCGGCGAGACACCCGACGAGGCGACGCAAGCGGCGGTGCAGCGCCTGGCCAGCACCGGCGTGCTCTGCAACGAGGCTGAGCTACGCGAGACTGATGAGGGTGATCTCGAGGCCGATGGTGACACCGTCGATGTGGCCTTCCTCGTGCTCGGCCAGCGTCTGGGGCTGACGCGTGCGCAGTTGCTGGAGCGTCAACCCGAGCAGGCGCGAGTGCCGTTCATGTCCAAGCGCCGCCCGGCAGCCACCTTCAATCAGGGCGATGAGGGGCTGCAAGCCTATGTGAAGGGCGCTGCCGAGGCCGTGCTGCCGTTCTGTGCTGACGCCAAAGACCTGCAAGCGCAGGTCGATGACCTGAGTGGTCGCGGTTTCCGCGTGCTTGCGCTGACCACGGGGCCCGTTGAAGGTGATGCGGACGAGGCGGCGCGCCGGCTCGAAGCGGGTGAGCTCGGAGGACTCCAACTGCTTGGGCTGGTTGGCTTGATCGATCCGGTTGTGGATTCTCTACCATGAAAATCTATGTCTTTGGTGTTTAGAACTGGGAAGCCGGAGCCTTTGATCGCCTGGATGGTGAGCACGAGATCCTGTTCATGAGCGAGCCCCTGCGGCCGACGAATGCCGCGCGCTATGCCGACGCCGAGGCGGTGAGCACCTTTATCTATTCGTCGATCAACCGAGATGTGTTAGCGGCAATGCCCAAGCTCGAGGTGATTGCCTCGCGCTCGACCGGCGTTGACTATATCGACACCAACCGCTGTTGTCTCGAGCGCGGCGTTACGGTGGCCAATGTGCCCGGCAATGACAAGACCCGGAACATGATCTTGAACGAGCAGTTTGATCGCATGCACGATGGCGCGATTCTAATCAACACGGCGCGCGGCAGCTTCGTCGACCACCGCGCGCTGGCGCGTGCCCTGGTGGAGGGCAGGATCGCGGCGGCCGGTCTGGATGTGCTGCCGGAGGAGCCCGTGGTGCGTGAGGAGGCCGAGCTGCTGCGCTCCGTCTATGAGAGCCGCCATGATCTGAGCAACCTGCTTGCCGGGCAGGTGCTGATCCATTTGCGCAATGTCGTGGTCACACCGCACAGCGCCTTCAACACCCGTGAGGCGGTTAAGCGCATCCTGGAGACGCCGGTCGATAACCTGGCCGCCTATGCCGAGTGTCGGCCGTGCAACATCGCCGCCTGAGGAGGGATGACAGACTATTGCAAGATCCTCAAGGGCCTCAATGCACCGGCGGATCGGTGCGCGGAACCTGATCGACCGGAGCGACCGGCTCATCGGGCTTGCGCGGTGGCATCGCGTCCTCGGGAACCTCGTTGATCATCATCTCCGCTGTGTCGTAGCCTTCGAGATTGCACACAGAGACCGCGAGCTGTTCGCCATCCCAGCGCAGCTCGTTGAAGCTCGGTGGTGTTGAGCGCAGGCGCCGTGACAAGGTGCCAGCACCGATCATGCGCACCGCCCCCTGTTCCGTCTCCTCGGTGAGGTCGAAGGCATCATGGACATGACCCGAGAGCACGGCGAGCACTTCGCGCTTGGCCAGCTCGGTCAGTGCCTTCTGGCCGTGTCTGGTCAATGCGGTGCCCTGGGTGCCGGCTTCCCGTAGCGGGTGGTGGGCGGTTACCAGTGCGCGCGTCCCCTTGGGTAGCGCATCGAGCCGGGCGAGGCATCGCTCCAGCGCTGCCTCGGTCACCCAGCCTTTGGACCAGTTCGGGCGCGGCTGCCAGCGGGCGACGGTCTTGAGTGGCACGATCGCAAGTCCTGGCAGGTCGATCTCCACCTCGACCTTGTCGGCAATGGCTCGTATCCGCTTGTACGGGTCGAAGAAGCGTTGGATCGGATTGAAATAGGGCAGGTCGTGGTTGCCCACCTCGACCGTGACCGAGGCCTCCAAAGAGCGTATCCAGGCGCAAGCCGCGTCGAACTCGTGCTGTCTTGCGCGCATGGTCAGATCACCAGTGATGGCCACCGCATCGGGTTGCTTGTCGGCAATCTCTTGCTTCACCCAGTCCAGGGCGCGATTGTCCTCGAGCCCGAAATGGATGTCGCTCAGATGGAAGATTAGGTAGGGATCATTCATTGGCAGAACTCTCAGAGGGAAGGACTTGCGGGGCAACTCTCGCGGGAGGAAGCGCTCGTTGGTGCGGAGCGCTCTTGGTCGGTGTCTTGTTGGTCGTCATGCATGCGGATTGATGATCAGTGCGTTGCTGTCGCGGAGGCCTCGGACTCTTGCTTGGCCCCATGAAATGCCCAACCGGTGGCAATGCAGCCCAGCGGCACCACGATCAGCGTCAGCGGTACCGCAACGATGGGGCCGAACAGCAACGAGATTGCCATACCCTGGAAGATCGGGTCGAACAGGATCGCAAAGGCGCCGGCCATCATGGTCAGGTCCGTGACCCAGACCGGCCGCAGGCGAGTGCGGCCAGCCTCGACCACCGCATCGCGCACCGACAGGCCGCGGCGCACCGCATCCTGGGCAAAGTCCACCAGTAGGATGGAGTTACGCACCTCGATGCCGGCCAGCGCGATGAAGCCGATCATCGAGGTCGCGGTGAACTCGGCGCCGAGCAGCCAGTGGCCCGGAAGGATGCCGATCAGTGTCAGCGGGATCGGCGCCATGATCACCGCCGGTTGGATGAAGTTGCGAAACTCGGCCACCAGCAGAACGTAGATCAGCAGCAGTGCCGCGCCGAAGGCGATGCCGAGATCGCGGAAGGTTTTGTAGGTCACGGTCCACTCACCGGACCATTCGAAGGCGGTGGTGCCGGGCTTCGGTGGGCCGGTAAGGGTGCCGCGCGGCGCCTCAGTCCCATCCGGCGCGACAGAGTCCTCGAGGGCTTGCTCGACCTGGAGCATCCCGTAGATCGGCGCCCCCAGGCGGCCCTCCATGCCAGCGGTGACGTATTCCACCAGTCTTAGATCCTTGTGATAGATCAGCTGGTCCGCCGGCACCTCGATGAAGCGCCCGAGCTCGGCGAGCGGCACCATGCGCCCCTCGCCGCTGCTGGCGGGGATCGGTAGCTCGCCGAGACGATGGAGCTGGGTGCGGGTGGCCAGCGGCATTTGGAGCTTGATCTCAACTGGCTCCAGCAAGCGCTCCTGGGCGATGTCGCCGAGGCTGTAGCCGCCCATCGCCATCGCCAGGTTGCGGCTGATGCTGTCGACATCGACGCCGTTGCGGCTCGCCTTCTCATTGTCAACCTGGAAGTGCCAACGACTGTGCGGCGCCTGCAGCCGGTTATCGACATCGACCACCCCGTCGGCGGCCGCGAACATCTCGGTCAGGTCCTCGGCGAAGCCGCGCCGTGCCCCGGGCGTGGGGCCATAGACCTCGGCCACCAGGGTCTGCAGTACTGGCGGGCCTGGCGGCATCTCGACTACGTTGATGTGGGCGTCATGCTCTTTCGCCAGCGGTGTGAGCTGCTCGCGGACGACCTGCGCGATGGCGTGGCTGCTGCGCTTGCGCTCGTCCTTGTCCAGCAGCCGTACCTGGATATCGGCTAGCCAGGGATCCTGGCGCAGATAGTAATGCCGGACCAGGCCGTTGAAGTCGAACGGTGCCGCGGTGCCGATATAGGCCTGCAATGAGCGCACCTCAGGGATGCCGCGCAGCTGTTGTGCGAGCTGATGAGTGGCATTGGCGGTGGTCGGTAGCGAGCTCCCCTCGGGCAGGTCGATGACAACGTCGATCTCCCGCTTGTTGTCATAGGGCAGCATTTTCACCGTCACCGCTTTCAGCGGTAGCATCGCCACTGCTGCAATGAAGGCGACGATGATGGCAATCAGGAACAGCCAGCGGGTCTGTCGTCGCTCGATCAGCGGCTCGATCAGCGGTCGGTAGGCGCGGTCGATCCAGCCCTGCAGCCGGTGCTCGCGCTGTGCCGAGCGCTCCAAGACCGCGAGCTTCGGGCGCAGCCGGTAGGCGAGCCAGGGCGTGAAGACGAAGGCCGCGAACAGCGAGAACAGCATCGCCACCGAGCCCAGGATCGGAATCGGGCGCATGTAGGGACCCATCATGCCGGTGACGAAGCCCATCGGCAGCAGCGCCGCCAGCACGGTCAGAGTCGCGATAATGGTCGGATTGCCGACCTCGCCGACGGCGTCGAGGGCGACGTCCTTGGCGGTCGCGCCCTTGGCGAGCCAGCGTCGGAAGATGTTCTCGACCACCACGGTGGCGTCATCGACCAGGATGCCGATCGAGAAGATCAACGCGAACAGGCTGACCCGATTGATGGAGAAGCCGAGTGCCCCGGCCGACCAGACCGTCAGCAGGATCACCACCGGGATCACCGCCAGCACAATCAGCGCCGGGCGCAGGCCGATGGCGATCAACGACAAGAGCGCGACGGCGGCCGTGGCGCCGACCAGCGACAGCAGCAGCTCGTTGACCTTGCGGTCGGCGGTCTCGCCATAGTTTCGGGTGACCGCGACCTGCACCTGCTCCGGGATCATCGACCCCTTGAGCTGCTCGAGCCGCTTCAACAGGTCGTTGGTCAGGGTCACACCATTGGCGCGGGGCTGCTTGGCGATGGCGATGGTGACCGCGCCGGCAGCCTTGGCCGAGTCATCCGCCGGATAGCTCGGTCCGGTGTAGAAAAACACCGCATGGTCGGGATGCTCAGCGCCCGCATTGACGCTGGCCACGTCGCCGACGTAAACGGAGAGCCCGCCCTTGGTGTCGATGACCAGACGCTCGATCTCGCGGGCGCCCTCAAGGTCGTGGCCGGCCGAGACCGAACGGTGGGTTGCGCCTTGCTCGACGCTGCCGGTACCGCGCCCAGCATTGGCATTGGCGCCGCGGATGGTCTCGGCGAGCTGATCCAGACTGATCCCATAGCCTCGCAGCAGCTCCGGCTGCGGCTCAATGCTGATCTCGCGTTGGCGTCCGCCGACCACGAATCCGTTGCCGGTGTTCTCGACCTGCTTGAGCTCCTGCAACAGATGTAGGGCGAGCATTCGCAGGCGGGCATCGTCGATCCGGTCGGACCAAAGGGTCAGGGTCAACACCGGCACGTCATCGATGGTCTTCGGCTGCACCAGCCATTCGGTCAGGTCTGGCGGTACCTGATTCAGGTTCGACTCGATGGTGTCGTGGACGCCGACGACGGCGGCGTCGATCGATGTGCCGACCTCGAAGCGCACCGTAATCAGTGCTTGCTCGCGGCGGCTGACCGAGTAGACGTGCTCGACATCGCTCAGCTCGCTCATCAGCCGTTCCAGCGGCTCCACGGCGAGGCGTGCGACCTGCCCGGACGAGGCGCCCGGATAGCGCAGCTTGATATCGACCATCGGCACTGAGATATCTGGATCCTCCTGCCGTGGGGTGGTCAGCAGGCCGAGGATGCCGATCCCCAGCGTCGTCAGCAGCAGCAAGGGCGTCAGTGGCGAGTCGATGAAGTAGGCTGCGATCTGTCCGGCGATGCCACGGCCCTTGCCGGCCCCATCCGAAAGCGCATCCGAGCGCCTATCGCGGCGCTCATCTGCACTGTCATTCAGCGCCGCAGTGTTTGGAGCGCCGTCTGACAAGGTGTTGGGACCGGTATCGACAGGGTCGTGGTTGGACATCGGCAAACGAAGTGCTAAGCGGCGAATAAGGAACGGGGGAGAAGGACAAGCTGGCTCCTTTGCGCCAAGCAAATTGAGTACTAGTTGCTTTGATTGGGCCATCGGCCGTTGCCGCGGGTTAAATGGTGTGATCTCGATGGCGGCATTGACCCACGACAGCGTCCGCGATCGGCCTTAAACGGGTGATTTGAGCCGCTGGTGGTGGCTATGCCCCAGCGGCTCAAGAACAACGCGGTTACCCTCGGGTGCCACGAGTGCTCAAATGCGCCCGTCGCATCTCTAGCGGTATCTCCACCGAGCCCTCTGCCTGTGCGCACAGCCCAGAGCAGGCACCTAAGTCATCTAGACAGGTGGCACATTCACTGCATCTGGCACAAGCGATGAGTCTGCGACTCGCCCGCGAACGAGGCGCGCATCGCCAGATTGGTGCCGCGGCGGGCGCCGAGGCTGGAGAGATTGCCTTCATGATCATGTCGGGCGATCTTGTGGAGAGCTTTGGCGAGAGGCACAATTTCGCGCTCAACTCGGACACCGGCTACACCCTTGTTGATGACTCTGAGCGCACGCAAACCTCGATCGGCAAGGGCACCGATATCGCCGTCTGGTCCGCGACCGAGGGGCCGTTATGGCGATTTCGCCGCCAGTGTCTCGGATATCTTCAGGGATGAGGATGCGAACAGGGCCTATTACGGACGTGAGGTGACGGCGGCCGAGATCATCAAAGGCGAGGTCGAGGATCCGATGTCGCCAAGCCCTCTGCTTAGTTCTGAGATGCCCTGATCACCGGGCCAACAACCGAGCGCTGAAAAACGATAGTTTGAATTGCTGGGAAGCTTGCAGGGTTGGCATGGGGCCTGGGTGGGTCGTTTATACTGAGCGCCACGACAACCCGCCGAGCGATGATCCATGCCACAAGCCCATACGGCCACTGAAATCCGCGCCGATGACCTGATTACCAGCGTTGCCGATGCGCTCCAATATATCTCGTATTACCACCCACCGGATTATCTGCATGCCCTGCATCAGGCCTATCTGCGCGAGGACTCGCCACAGGCCAAGGATGCCATGGCGCAGTTGCTGGTCAACTCGCGCCTGTGCGCACTTGGGCAGCGGCCCATCTGCCAGGACACCGGAATGGTGGTGGTCATGGTCAAGGTCGGCATGCGGGTGCGCTGGGACCGGGATGTCAGCCTGCAAGCCCTGATCGACGAGGGCGTGCGCCGCGCCTATCAGCATCCGGATAATCCGCTGCGTGCCTCCATGGTGTCGCCGCCGATCGGCCAGCGCAAGAACACCGGCGACAACACCCCGGCGGTGGTGCATGTCGAGTTGGTGCCGGGTGACACTGTTGATGTGCGGCTGGCGGCGAAGGGCGGCGGCTCGGAGAACAAAGCACGGTTCGCCATTCTCAACCCAAGCGACAGCCTGGTTGACTGGGTGCTCGAGACAGTCCCCAAGCTTGGCGCCGGTTGGTGTCCACCCGGGATGCTCGGCATTGGCATCGGCGGCTCGGCCGAGAAGGCCATGTTGTTGGCCAAGGAGGCACTGCTCGAGGACATTGATCTGCACGAGTTGCGCGAACGCGGCCCGGCGAATGACATCGAGCGGCTGCGCCTGGAGTTGTACGAAAAGATCAACGCCCTGGGCATCGGCGCCCAGGGACTGGGCGGGCTGACCACTGTGCTGGATGTGAAAATTCGTACCTTTCCGACCCATGCCGCCTCGCTGCCGGTGGCGCTGATTCCCAACTGCGCGGCCACCCGGCATCTGCATTTCACCCTCGATGGCTCGGGACCGGCTAACTTCCAGCCACCACGGCTTGAGGACTGGCCCGCCATCGACTGGGACCCGAGCGCCGGCGCGCGGCGGGTCGATCTCGACACCATCACCCGCGACCAGGTTCGGCAATGGCGCGCCGGTGAGCGCCTGCTGCTGTCCGGGCGGGTGCTGACCGGGCGCGATGCCGCGCACAAGCGTATGCTCGAGCTGCTCGAACGCGGCGAGCCGCTACCGCCGGGCGTGGACCTGACCGACCGCTTCATCTATTACGTCGGTCCGGTCGACCCCGTGCGCGATGAGGTCGTCGGCCCGGCCGGCCCCACCACATCCACCCGCATGGACAAATTCACCCCGCGACTGCTAGCCCGGACTGGGCTGCTTGGCATGATCGGCAAGGCCGAACGCGGTCCAACCGCCATCGCCGCCATCAAGGAGCATGGCGCAGTCTACCTCATGGCCGTCGGCGGCGCGGCCTATCTGGTCGCCAAGGCCATCCGCCACTCACGGCTGGTGGCCTTCGAAGATCTGGGCATGGAAGCCATGCGCGAGTTTGAACTCAAAGACATGCCCGTGATAGTCGCCGTCGACAGTGGCGGCGAGGCCATCCACAAAAGCGGCCCGCGCGCCTGGCAGGCACATATCGCTGGAGTGCCGGTGCGGGTTGAGGGTGCTTAACCGTGCCGTACCCGTGCGCTCTTATTGACTGTGTATTCGCTTACAAATAGCGTGGCCACCTTTTGGTGCCGCTGCTAACACATGCAAGTTTTTGTATTGTGTGATGTTAGTTTGCGATAGAATAAAAGGTTGATTTGTATCCCTAAGTAACCAGTCAAATGGAACTTGTATGAAGGCTGTATCCACGTCGCTGGGCTCCTCAGCTCTTTTATTTATTGCTCTTTTGGTCACCAGCGGCTGCGCTGTGAAACCCGTCGCCTTCACCGAGGACGAGTACCGCGCCATCATCGGGGCGGATCGCGCCGCCTGGCTTGGCGGGATGGAAGCCGTCTCCGGGGCGATCTGCCTGGATGAGGCCATCGCCCGCGCGCTCAAATACAACCTCGACCACCGCGTGCGCCTGTTGGAGCTGGCCCTTTCGGCGGCCCAACTCGACGCCGGCCAGTTCGACATGCTGCCCCAGCTCCTTGCCAACGCGGGCTACAACTGGCGCAACAAAGACCTCATCCGTAACTCCACCGACTCGGTCACTGGCGAGCCCTCGCTGGCCAATCCCTTCATTTCCTCCGAGCGCGACACCTTCACCGCCGATTTGGGCCTGAGCTGGAGCTTGCTCGACTTCGGCCTCGGCTACTACAACGCCAAGCAGAACGCCGACCGACTGCTGGTGGCCAACGAGCGTCGCCGCAAGGCCATGCACACGCTCATCCAGAACGTCACCACCACCTACTGGCGTGCCCTGGCCGGGCAGCAACTCAGGGCGCAAGTCAGTCAGACCATCCGCGAGGCCGAAAGCGCCCTGGCCGACTCGCGCGAGATCCTGCGATCCAAGCTCCAGGATCCCGAGGAGGCACTGCGCTATCAACGCAACCTCCTGGAAAACCTACGCCTGCTCGAGAACGTCGACCGGGAACTCGCACTCGCCGCCATTGATCTAAATACCTTGCTCGGCCTGCCACCTGGTAGCGAGATCCAGCTGGTGGAACCCAAGCGCAGCGACCTGCGCCCCGTCTCCCTGGCAATGGAAAAGCTCGAGGAAATTGCCCTGGCGAACAACGCCGACCTTAAGGAAAAAAGCTACAACGCGCGCATCGCCGCGCAAGAGACGCGCAAGACCCTGCTGAAAATGGTGCCGGGGCTCAAGTTCAACTACGGGACCAACTATGACAGCGACAGCTATTTGATCAACAAGGAATGGAACCAGGCCAGCCTGACCGCCAGTTACAATCTGTTCAATATCCTCGCTACCCCGGCGCGCAAACGCGTGAGCGATTTTGAACGAAAAGTGGCCGATTCCGAACGCATGGCCGTGCAGGTGGCGGTGCTCTCGCAACTCCATCTGGCGAAAAATCAATATCACGATGCGATACGGCAATATCGCCGCGCCGAGTCCATCTTCCAGGTCGACAGCCGCCTGAGCAAATTGGCCATCGGCGAGGAGCAAACCGAGATGGGCGCGCCGCTCGAGCGCATCTCAAGAGAGGTCACCCAAATCTTAAGCTCCGTGCGCATGTATCAGTCCATGGCCAGAGTGAACGAGGCCTCCGGGCGTATTCAGGCAACCATGGGGCTGGAACCACAAATCGGCAGGGTGGATGAAACCATTCTGGCCGACCTCAGACGCCAGGTTTCGCGCAGTTATGAACAACTCCCTGTTGGAATTTTGCACCAATGGAACTGTCCGATCGACCCACCCGTCCAGGTGCGCGCGCCCTAGTACACAGATTCTACCCCGCTAACCATGCCCATACCCTTGCCAATGTGCCTGTCCAGTCCAGCGCGCTTGCACACTCTGGCACCTCCCTGGCTCTGGGCAGCCCTATTGGACTCCAGGTTTGCCACCAGGCTGGCCCCAATACTCGGCCTGGTACTGGCCCCGGCGATCAGCCTCATTGCCCTGGCTGCCGACCAGCCGCTTGAAACGCGCGCTCAACTCAGCTCGCAACAAGGCGTCGTGCTCTCCGCCGAGATGGCCGGGCGCGTCAATCACATCCCGCTCAAAGACGGCGACACCTTTGAGCAAGGCCAACGGCTACTGGAATTTGACTGTAGTCTGCAAGATGCCCAACTCGCCAAGGCACAGGCCCAACTGCGCGCTGCCGAAAATACCCTGCAAGGGCAGCAACGTCTGGTCAAACTCAACGCCGTTGGCCTGGTCGACCTGCGCAACAGCGAGGCCGAGGTACAACAGGCCAAAGCCGATGTCACCTACCTGCAAGTCCTCATGGAGCGCTGCCAGATCAATGCGCCCTACAATGGCCGGGTCATCCGCTACGCCGTGCGCGAGCACCAGAGCGTCAAAGCCAATCAAGAACTGATCGAAATTATCGACGACAGCATCCTGTCGCTCGACTTCATCGTGCCATCACCCTGGCTGACCTGGCTCACCCCGGGCTACCGCTTCGAAGTCCACATCGAAGACACCAACAAAACCTACCCCATGAAGCTCCTGCGCACCGCCGCGCGGGTCGACCCCATCAGCCAAACCGTTCGCGCACTCGCGGAGGTAGACGGGAACTTCCCCGAACTCCTCCCCGGCATGAGCGGCACCGTTATTCTTCAGTCGCCTGAACACACCCAGGCTGACACATCAACTGCGCCTCGCGCCAGAGACTGATATGTCCAACACCGCCCCAATGTTTCGTAGCCTTAAACGCAACAAGCCAGCGCTGTTCAGACTCGAGCCACGCTTAATGTTCGACGGTGCAGCTGTAGACACAGTCGCAGACGCCGCCTTATCTGGCAACCACAGCCCAGGCGCCGACGTGCTGGCTGCTGATATTGCCGCGCTGATGGCACCGCCGGCGATTCAGGAGGAGGATGGACCACAAGCAACGCCGGATTCCGAGGCTGAGTCGACTCTTGAAAACTCTGCGGTTGAGGCGATGTCGGAGGCTTTGCAGTCTGAGCCTTCGGAGCCCGAGCTTGGGCTTGAGGCATCAGAGGCTCAAGACGATGACGGCGCAGGCACCGATGACACCAATGCGGTCACGGCAGTCTTACCAGACAATACGGCTGACAGTGACGACCAGGGCGCCTTGACCGCCGCGCTTCAGGGCGACAACGGCAGTCTCACTCTCAGCGACGAGCAGCCGTCGGCGGTGTTGAGCGTCGATGACTTGGTGCAAGACCCGAACACCGCGGTGGTTTTCGTCGATAGCGCCATCGAGGGCTATCAGTCGCTGTTCGATGCCGCCGGGGATCGCTATGAGCTGGTGCTGATCGATGCCGGGCAGGAAGGTCTGGAGCAGATTGCGGCCTATCTGGATGGTCGTAGCGACATCGACGCCATCCATATTCTCGGTCATGGCGGGGAGGGTGAGCAGCGTATCGGTCTAGCTGAGCTGAATATCGACTCTCTTTCACTCTATCAAGATGAACTGAGCCGGATCGGTGCCGCTCTTGCAAGCGACGGCGATCTGCTGCTCTACGGTTGCGAGGTCGCGAACAGCAGCGGGCGGTTGCTGGTCGATGAACTGGCGCGCATCACTGATGCCGATATCGCCGCTTCGGTGGATGCCACAGGTAACGCGGCGGCGGGGGGCGATTGGGAGCTGGAGTACCGGAGCGGGCCGGTGGAGGCCGAGTCGATCTTTGCGGATGGGGAGGTGAGTGGGTTTGAGGGGGTGTTGGCAGATGCGCCGACGATCAACAACCCCGGGCCGGATGGCTCGCCCATTGCGGGGCTTGAAGACAGCGCGGGTATCGAGCTGTTCGGGGCCAGTGCGGTTACCGCGCCGGAGAGCGACACCATGGAGGCGCGCGTTTCCGTGACTTCGGGCGCTGGGGTGCTGGATGACGGCAATGTCAGTGGCGAGATTCTGGCGGTTCAGGGTGATCGTGAGGCGGTCAACGCCTTTCTCTATCGCCTCAAGTTCGTGCCTGATGCCAATTGGACGGGCGATGTCGATCTGTTGGTCGAGGTCGAGACTGACTATAACAACCGTGGTGATAAGACCAGCTTTACGCTCAACCTGACGGTTGCGCCGGTGAGTGATGCGCCTGACGGCACCAACGCCACGCTGACCACTGCTGAAGACACGCCTCACGTCTTCAGTGCCGCCAATTTTGGTTTCAGCGATCCCAATGATGATCCGGACGACACCTTTACGGGCGTGCGCATTGCGTCGCTGCCGGTAGCGGGTTCCCTAAAGCTCAACGGTTCGGCGGTCAGTGCTGACGACACCATCACCATCGCCGACATCAATGCTGGAAACCTGACATTTACCCCAGCGACAAACGCCTTCGGCACCGGCTACGCCAGCTTCAGCTTCCAGGTGCAGGACGACGGCAACGACAATCTTGACAGGGGTGGGGCCAACCTCGACCCCACACCGAACACCATCACCTTCGACGTTACCGCGGTCAATGATTCTCCTATCACTCAGGATGCCTCGAATAGCGTCAATAAAAACGAGACATTGACTTTTGACCTGACATCTTCTGATCCCGATTCCGGAACAGATGACACTTCTGATGCACAGGTGACTCAATACCGTATTGTCTCTGTTCCTGTGAATGGTGTATTGAAGGATGGAGACACTGTACTGACTGCTGACTCTACGGTGTATGCTACTGGAGCGGCATCCAACACCCGCCCTTCAGTTCAGCTGACTTTCGAACCAACCACGAATTTTGCCGGTGATGTCAGCTTCACATTCCTGGCCATTGACGCAGCAGGTGATGAAAGCGAGTCAAGTACCTACACCATCACGGTAAACGAAAAAAACGAGCCGCCTGAGATCACTGTACCTGGATCGCAGACCATGGATGAGGACACGATCCTCACTCTGGGCAGCGGCTTTGCCGTGACCGATCCCGATGCCGGAAGCAAGATTGTTCAGCTGACCATCAGGGCGAAGGAAGCGAATGCCTTGGGCGGTGGTACGCCCAATACGGATAAGGGCGCCGTTACGCTGTCAGAGATCAGCGGCTTGTTCACCGACCAATTAGCGACTACCGCCGCAACTGCCGGTGATATCTCCGGCACCACACTAACCCTCTACGGCACGACCGACGCCATCCAGACGGCGCTCAATGGCCTGCAATACAAACCTACGGACGATTATTTCGGAGCCGCTCGAATAGTCGTCACCATCGATGACCTGGGTAACACCGGACCACAGGCAGAAGAAGCAACGCAGTCCATCGATATCACTATTGAAAATGTTCCTGATTCGCCCGTTACCGGAAGTGCTGAACTCGCCGCCGTCAATGAAGACACCCTTGCACCTGGCGGCGCTCTTATCAGCGCTCTGCTGACCCATTACACTGATGCCGACAATGATAGTTTGATCGGTATCGCGATCAGTGGTAACGATGCCGACATCAGTCACGGAGCCTGGCAGTATTCGTTCAACAATGGCGTCACCTGGCATGACGTCGGCAGCGTGAGTTCCGAATCGGCTTTGCTGCTTTCAGCATCGTCCAGGTTGCGTTTTTTGCCCGAGCCGAATTATTACGGCACTCCGGATTCTCTGGACATTTATGCGCTGGACAACAGCGGCAGCGGACGTAGCTTTACCACGGATGCGGCTAGTCCTCAGCGGTTGAAGGTCGATACTCCCGCCAATGATGTCGATAATACCGGCAACACTCTCGTCACTCAGATCAACTCGATCAATGATCTTTTCGTGATCGAAAAAGATCGTAATCTGGTGACGGTGGAGGGCAATAACGGCGGTTCGGCAGCACTATTAACCAACAGCATTCTACGCATCGTCGATGTGGAAGCCGGTCCGGAGCAGATCGTTTATACCCTGCTGGACAGCGGATCTGAGTTGGGTGATGGTGTTTTCCAGAAATACAATACCGGAAATTCGCAGTGGGAGACTTTGAGTTTCGGTACTACCTTCACGCAAGCCGATATCAACGCCAGTCATGTCCGTTACTTTCATAACGGAGCCGAGCCACTGGGAACAGAGCAGTTAAGGTACAGCGTCACTGACGTTGTTGAGGGCGGTGGCGGTACCACGGAGGAGCGCACCCTAACCATCAAGGTTGCTCCGATCAATGATGTGCCGGTGTTGTACAAACCAGGCGAGACGGTGTCGGCGGCAATTGCGGGGTCGGATAAAACCCTCGTCGCTCAAGTGGATGTGCAGGGCACGCTGAATTTCAGCACCGACGCCATCTTTGTTCATGATCCGGATAATACTAACGAACAATTGGTATTCCGTCTGGAACGTTTGCCCAGCCAGGGTCTACTGCGCTACGACGGGAATCCCGTGGGGGTGGGGTCGACGTTCAATTATGGGAATATCGACAAGCTGAGTTACATCCACACCGGCGATTCTGATGGTGTCGATGACTTTGCTGTGACCCTGCGTGACGGTGCCGGCGGTGTTGTCGCCAGCACGGACATCACGATTACCGTCGGCGGTCTCAATTACGCGCCTACCGGTATGGATAATGTGCTGTCCTGGATGTGGGAGGATGCGGATAGCTATTCGGCGGCGACTGACAATACCGGCTTTGCCCAAAGCAATGATGGTAAAACCCTTGTCGATTGGGGCTTCAGCTTTGAAGATCCGAATGATTCAGATACCGTCGGTGGCTACGCGATTGTAGGCGGCACCAGTAATGCGGCGGGGAGTTGGCAGTTCAACACAGGTACCGGCTGGACTGACATGGGGGAGGCGAGCGATTCCGCTGCGCTGATTTTAAGCGCGGATACCCTGGTGCGCTTCGACCCTGTCGAACACTACAACGGCATGGCGCCGACGCTGCAAATCCGGGTGCTGGATCCCACCTACAATGATACGAATAGTCTGTATAACCAGAGTGAATTTCCGGGCTTTTCGACGAGTGGCTCATCGCCAAGTCGGGTGACGTTGGATGTATCCGGCGAAAAGTCGGGAGGAGCGACGGCTGTTTCTGCCGTCACCAACACCTTCGCAATGGAGGTGCGAGCCGTCAATGATGATCCGACTTTGGAAGCCAATACAGGTCTTACGCTCAATCCAGATTGGGACAACAGCAACACTTTCACAGCAATCATCACCACTGCGATGTTGCAGGTGGATGATGTAGATACCTCCGACCCTTCGTTAGTGTATACGGTAACGGCCATGCCGACCAATGGCACGCTGTTCAAAGATGGCGTTGCTTTGGGAGTTACGGCGACCTTTACCCAGGCTGATATCGATGCCAATCGCATTACCTATACCTTGCGCGGAGGTTCCTATTCCGCCGGCGTAGTGGATGGCTTTGATGTTCAAGTGCGTGACGGTGACTGGCACATCATTTATGACCGGGCTGGTGGTCTTTACGATGGTAGTGATCTGAAAACAATCAGATTTGATATCAGCACAAGTGCTCTGTCATATCCGACAGGCAGTGGCGGTACGGGTACAGGAGGCAACTGGACCGGCGAACCCTATGCCCGTAATGATCAATATCAAATCAATCGCAATACGGCAGCCAATCGCACTTCCCTGACAGTAACGGGCCAAGCGCTTACAGCTAATGACAGGTGGCAGGGTACTCGCACGTTGTCGCTGACCGGCGGTACTGGAAATATCGTCAATGGTACTGTGACCTATGATTCGGTCACAGATACGTTCGTCTTCACTCCGGACCAAAATTTCGTCGGTCAGGGTAGCTTTCAATACACCTTGATGGATGACAATAATCCTGTACGCACGTCCACGGCCACGGTTTACGTAAACACATTGTTCGTGAACGCTGAACCAACGGTCGACGTGAACGCGCCTCTAACAGGCGATGAAGGCGCGACCATCACCATCACTGAAAGTCTTCTCAAGATTACAGACGCCGACACCGATTCCGTCTTTATCACGCTGACCAGCCTGCCGACTAATGGCACACTGTACCTGGGTAGTGTGGCGATAGAGAATCAGTTGCATGTGAGGGACTCGTTCACCCAGGCCGATATCGCGAGCAATCGCTTGATTTTCGTGCATGACGGTAGCGAAGATTTCGTCTCAAGCTTCGATTTTCGTTATACCGATGGTGGCGGCGTTTTCAACACAGATACGTTTGATATTGATATCACGCCAGTAAACGACCAGCCGGTGCTGGAGACGGAATCCGGCTTCAATGTCACGGAGGGTGGTTATTACTTTATTGCAGATGCGATCATAGTTGAAGAGGGGATTCTGCTCGCTTATGACAACGATGGTAGCGGCGACAAAGATCCGGCTATTGTGGGTCTTGAAAACGGCGATTCTTTAGCCGCAGTCAATGAGCTTACTTTTCGGATTCCAACTCAGCCCACTCATGGCGAGATTCGTCTGATCAACGACGGAGCTACCTATAACCGCTTTGATATCGAAACTTATACTGTTATTGGGGCAGGAAGTTCAGTCGCATTCGCTGATCGTTCGCGCTTGATCTATCAGCACGACGATAGTGAGAACTTTGCGGATACATTTGATCTGGTTCTGGATGACAATACCGTGCAACCGAACAGCACGGTAACTAGAACCCTGAACGTGACTGTGCTGGCCGTCAATGATGACCCGGTAGTTACCAATAATACGGATAATGAAATTGCCGATAACGACGGCAGCATAACCCACATTCCGCAGCCGCCAGCATTTACAACTGAAACGTTTCCAACCTACGAGGGTGCCGAAAAAGTTATCACCAGTAGCAATCTTGACAGCTACGATCCTGATAATACCGATACCCAGTTGCAATTCCGGATCGAGACCAATCCTGCACATGGTCAGATCTTGCTCGAAGTGTCCGGCGTGAAAAAAGTGCTGAGTGTAGGCAGCCGCTTCACCCAAGACGATATCAATAATAATCGTGTCAGCTACCTCCACGACGGCAGCGAAACATTGGAGGATAGCTTCGACTTCCAGCTGTCGGATAGCGGCGGCGGTCGGGAGCCTCAGGGCACTTTCACCATCACGATATTACCCGTCAACGATGCTCCGGAAATCACCCTGCCTGCGCAACGGGTGGGCACGGAAGATCAGCCGTTGACGGTAACTGGTATCAGTATTTCCGACAGTGATGCACTGTCTGACAATATCCTTGAACTGACTCTCACTGCCGCTAACGGCACGGTAACGCTGTCGAGTTTTGCTAATCTGTATTCCGATGCAGACAAAAACAGCGCACTTTCAACGGCCCCGACTGAGTCTAGCATTACGGTTTACGGCACCCAGGCCGACCTGAATACGGCATTGGCAAGCTTGGTGTATCAGGGTAATCCGGACTTCAATGGTGAAGACACGTTGAGCGTTACCGTCAATGACCTTGGCCAAAACGGCGCCGATCCTGATGACATTGATGGACTGACTGGAGATGGTGTATCCGACAGTGAATCCACGACGGAGCACTTGAGCATTCTGGTGCGCTCCGTCAATGATGCACCTGTACTCACTGTACCGGAGGCTCAGGCTGTCGATGAGGATGTGGAACTGACCTTCTCCACAGGCAGCGGCAATGCCCTGAGCGTATCTGATGTGGATGCCGCCGCCGATCCGCTGCGCGTAACCCTGAGCGTCACTGAAGGCACGTTGACCCTGGCACAGACCACGGGACTGACCTTTAGCACTGGTGACGGCACCAGTGATGCAACGCTGGTTTTCACCGGATCGCAAGCAGACATTCGTGCCGCGCTGGATGGTTTGAAGTACAAGGGCAACCTGAATTATTTCGGGTCCGATACTCTGACCTTCATCGTCAATGACCAGAAAAACAACGGTGACCTGGGCAATCCAGAGGAAGTGCAGGAAACCGTGGCCATTGCCGTCAATCCGGTCAATGACCTGCCCACGGCTGAGAACATGGAATTTAGCGGCGATGAGGACAACAGCATCGCGATTGTCCTTGCAAGTGCTGATGTAGATAGCGGAACCGACGATGCCCAGGATGCGGTTGTGGATCGTTATCGCATCGATACGCTGCCGGCTGATGGTACGCTGGAATATCACAATGGTTCCGGCTGGGTTGCTGTAACAGCCGCTCAGGTGCTGACCAAGGCCCAGTGCGAGAACCTGCGTTTTACTCCCACTGCCCACTACAACAGCGGCATAAGCGGGAACCCAACATTTACCTTTACCGCAATCGATAAAGCCAACGCCGAAAGCTCAATCAGGACAGCAATGATCGTTGTCCATGCCGTCAATGATCCGCCGGTACTCGCGGGTGGTGGCGATAGCGTCTCTTACACCGAGGGGACGGGCGCTGGTCAGCCCGGCACGCCGGTGGTGCTCGATGCCAATGGCGATACCACCCTCGCTGATGTCGAATTGTTGGGTACGGAAAATGCGTCATTCGCGGATTCCACTCTGACGGTTACGCGCTCGGGTGACCCGGTGTCTACCGATCGCTTTGCGCTCAATTCAAGCGTTTCGGTGTCAGAGGCTAGTGGCACGGTCAGTGTGTCTGACGCCGCCATCGGCACCATCACCAACAACAGCAGCACCGGCACCGGCACCCTGATCATCACCTTCAACGCCAGTGCATCGCAGGCAGATGTCCAAGCCGTGATGCGCGCCGTCACATACGCCAGCGTCGCCGACGAACCCAGCGCCTCACTCACGGCGACCATGGTGTTCAACGATGGCAATAGCACCAGCGATCAAGGCTCCGGCGAAGGAAAGAACAGCAATGCGCTGAGCTTCACCATCACGCTCGTCAACACCAACGACCAGCCGGGCTTCAATAACAATGGCAACCTCACGGTAGTTGAGGATGCCGGTACCAGTGAAGCCAATGCCGGCAGCACCATTGCCGACATCATGGGTGGCCTCTACACAGATCCAGACGGAGCACTCGACGAGTTAGCGGGCATTGTCATCTATGGCGACAATGCCAATCGTGCAACCCAGGGTTACTGGCAGTATTCCGACGACGGTGCCAACTGGTTTGAGGTTAGCCCTGAATCGGGCACCCAGCCGACCACGACAACTGGGCTGGTGCTGAGTGATACGACTAAGCTTCGTTTCGTGCCTGTCGATGACTTTACCACCGTCCCGACTCCAGATCTGGCGATCACGCTGTCTGTCATGGCTGTGGACAACAGCAATAGCGGCCGGGCATTCACTGCAGGAGGTACACGCGAGTTCGTCAACACGACGGATGAGGCAATTACCGCCTCGACGTCCGATATCGGTACTGCTGATCCTGCAGTCATTGGCCTGACCGTCACGCAGGTCAACGACGCCCCGGAGATCAGCTATCTCTCCAGTACCGGCAGTTCCTTCCTGGAATTCACTGAAGCCGTTGGTGTAAACGTCGCCGGAACCGCCGTCTTGCTGGACTCGCTAACGGACGATGGTGGTGCCGACGGCGCCACACCGGCAGAGATCACCGACATCGAATTGACCGTCCGTGACGAGGCCACCTTCGAGGGCGCGCGTTTTGTCGTTGCCCAAAAAGGAGGTGCCGACACCAAGGATCTGTTCGTCCTGCAGATCGGCAACGGCATCGGCATCAACGGTGGATTCACCGAGCCGGGTTCGGGCATCGTGCTATTCAATAATGGCTCAGCAATCAGCTACAACGGGGTTTTCATTGGTCGGCTGACACAAAATAGTGCAGGCACTGGTCAGTTGGTTATTACCTTTAACGCCAACGCCGAGCCGGAGGCTGTCAATCAGGTACTGCGCAACATCGCCTATTCCAACAGCGATGCCACGCTTAACAACGTACAAAAGACCATTGATGTCAAATTCTTCGATGGCAATGGTATCGGCTCGGACTCTCAAGGCACAGGCGGCGAGCTGTCAGCCACCGCACAGATTGTTATTCAACTCACCCCAACCAATGATTCACCCTCGCTGACTGCGGGCGCGACCATCGCGGCGGCTGAGTCTGACGCGAATGTAACCACGGCGGCGCAGACCATTACTGCGCTTCTGGGGGCTAACTTTAGCGATCCCGACGGGGTGGATGGAAACACACTTTCCGGTGTGTTGGTCACCGCGTTCGACAATCAGGGAATTGGTGAGTGGGAAGTCAGTCTGGATGATACGAATTGGACGACTTTGAGTTCGCTCATCACAACTTCGGCGATCTCCGCTTCAAGCGCGCTGGCGCTGTCTGCCGACACCCAGATCCGCTTTGCATATAACGCCAATGTCAACACCCAGGGTTCTACTCAGCCCAGCATCACTGTGTTCGGTGTCGAGCAGGATGCGCCGAGCGGTGCAGCCAACACTGCGGATAGTCACATTGCTGAAGAAATCGATTTCAGCACGAACTTCACGGATGGCGAGGTTCGCCGCAACATTTCTACCGACACTGCTGAATCCCGCATCGCCCAGACCAGAGTGGCGATTGAGGCGAGCATCGCCGCCACCAATGATGCGCCGATCATTGCCGCCAGCGGCTCCGCTGAAGGTTTCACCAACGGCGTCTTTACCGGCACAGTCATTGAGTCGTCCATCCAGGGCCAGGGCACCACACCGCAGCCGCTGCTGACCGGTGTCACTGTCGAAGACCTCGACATCGACACCACTGAAGACCTCGATGTGTTTGGGTCCGGTAGCATCACGTTGACACTTATTGACCGCGCTTCTGGCGATATCTTCTCGCTCAACGGCAATCCTGCCGGTGTTGCATCAACGTCCGGCGGCGACGCCGCGATTGGTAGTTACGTCATCAACCTGACGACTGGCGCGACACTCGCACAGGTGCAGAGCATCCTTGAGGCGATTCGTTACGAAAATACTGCGGATAACCCGCCGACCGTTCTGCGTAACTTCACTGTCGTGCTCAACGACAGCAACAACCTCGATGCGGACGGCGACACCGCAGGCGGGTCTTCGGCGCTTGATTCCAACACGCTGAACGGCAGTATCACCATCACGGGTGTGAACGACCCGCCCTCGTTGTCAGCGACTGGCGCAACCCAGAATTTCATCGAGAATGATACCGCCCTCACGTTGTTCACTGACGCTGACGTCGACACGATTCAGCCCGACCAGACCATCATCACATTTGTGCTTACCGTTGGAGGCCTCGAAGATGGTGCCGCAGAGAAGCTGACCGTCGACGGTACCGAAATCGCTCTTGTCAATGGTACCACCAGCACGACGGGCGGGTCGGTGACGGTAGAGGTCATAAGCGGCACAGCAACGGTCACCTACACGCCCACGTCAGGCCTCAGCGAGATAGCTACACAGACGCTGATCAATGGCCTTGCCTATCACCATACCAGCGATGCTCCAACTGCTGGTGAACGGACGATAACCCTGGTCAGTCTCACCGACGATGGCGACGAGGACGAAAACAACGACGCGACCAACCTGAATTCCTACGAGATTACTTCGATTGTTACAGTTTTTCCTCGAAACGACGCCCCGGATCTGACGGGCACGACCTTATCGGATCCTTCGGTCACGGAAGCGGCGGGCGTTGGCACGGGCGTACCGTCGGTGTTCCTGTTCGCTAACGGTGCGGTCGCGGATGTTGACTTTGTGAATGCCTCCTTTGGTGGCGGCTACATCGAAGTCAGCTTTACGGCGTACCAGGCCGGCGATGTGCTGACGGTTGCCAGTGCAGAGACGATTGCCGTCAATGCTATACAGTTGAATGGCAACGACGTTGAATACTCGTCCGATGGTTCGAGCTGGACGAAGGTGGGCGAGATCGATGCCACCGGCACAGGCACCGACAAGGCCCTGCGGATCAACCTGACGGCGGCGGCGAACGAGAGCAACATCGGCTTTGTGCTGAATGCGCTGCAGTATCGGAGCACCTCGGACAACCCGACGGTCAACAACACGGCGACCACGCGCAGCTACACCCTTGTCGTCAATGACGGCAACAACAACAACCTGGCTGGTGGACCGGCGGCGCTGTCTGACTCGCTTGCCACGGGCACGATCACCATCAATGCGGTCAATGACACGCCGGTGGCAACAGCCGGTGCGACGCTGACGTACACCGAGAATGCCACCGCGCAAGTGATTGATAACACCATCACGCTGAGTGATGCCGATGATGCCAATCTGGTGGGCGCGAGGGTTGTCATCACCGCAGGCTTTTTGGCCGGCGATGTTTTGGGCTTTACCAACCAGAACGGGATCAGTGGCAGCTACAACGCGGAGACGGGTGTTCTGACCCTGACCGGCACGGCAACGGTGGCCCAGTACCAGGCGGCGCTGCGCTCGGTGACCTACAGCAGCACCTCAGAAGACCTGACGAACAACACCACCCAGCCCAGCCGCACGATCAGCTGGACGGTGACCGATGCCAACAGCGATACGGTGGGTGCCCAGACCAGTGTGGCGGTGACTTCAACGGTCAACGTGACCGCCGTCAACGACGCGCCGGTGGTGACGACAGTGTCTGGCACAACGGCTTACACCGAGAATGGCGCCGCAGTCACTGTGGACGGTGGTCTGACGCTGGCCGATGCGGACGATACCGATATCAATCGGGCGACGGTGCAGATCACGGCCAACTTGCGCCCGGGCGATGTGTTGGCGGTGGCGGGCACCGCGATTGGTGATGCGGTCAGTGGCACCAGCATCACCGTTACCAGTTATGACGCCGCAACGGGTCTGCTCACCCTCAGCGGCGTCGATACCCTGGCCAATTACCAGGCGGTGCTGCGCAGCGTGACGTACGCGAATACCTCGGACAACCCGAACGCGAACGACAGCACTCATCCGCTGAACCGCACCATCACCTTCACAGTGGTGGACAACAATTCGGATGCGGTGGGCGAACAAAGTGGCAGCGACACGCGCACGGTGGCGGTCACCCCGGTCGACGATGGCCCGAGCGTAGCCACCGACGGCACCACGGGCAGCGGCAACGAAGACACCCTCATCACCGACACCCTGGTGGTGACCGATCCCGACGGTTTGGCCGCCAACCCGTTCAGCGTCACAGCCCAGCCGGCCAACGGCACCGCGAGCATCGACGCCACCAGCGGCGCTTGGACCTACACGCCTAACGCCGACTACTTTGGTGCTGACAGCTTCACCGTCACGGTGACCGACGCCCAAGGCTTCACCAGCACGCAGGTGATCAGCCTCACCGTCGCGCCGGTGGTGGACATCGCCGACGACACCCAGACGGTCGACGAAGACAGCAGCGTCACCACCAACCTGCTCATCAACGACAGCTTCGAGAACGCTGGACGGACCATCACCGCGCTCGGCAGTGCCAGCAACGGCACAGTGGAGATCATCGACGCCGCCACCGGCACGGTGAAATACACCCCGAACGCCAACTACAATGGCAGCGACAGCTACACCTACACCGTCACCAGCGGCGGTGTCACCGAGACGGCCACCGTCACCGTCAGCGTCAACCAGGTCGATGACCCGGCGAGCTTCGGCGGTAATACCAGCGGTAACGGAACAGAAGACGACGCAGCGATCACCGGCACCCTGACGGTGACCGACAACGCCGACGGTCTGGCCGATCCGCTCGACTTCAGCGTCAGCACACCGGCCACCAACGGCACCGCCAGCATCAACGCCACCACCGGCGCGTGGAGCTACAGCCCGAACGCCGACTACAACGGCGCCGACAGCTTTACCGTTAGCGTCACCGATGACGACGGCAATGTTGAGACCCAGGTCATCAACCTGACAGTCACCGCAGTTGCCGACATCGCCGACGACACCCAGACGGTCGACGAAGACAGCAGCGTCACCACCAACCTGCTCATCAACGACAGCTTCGAGAACGCTGGACGGACCATCACCGCGCTCGGCAGTGCCAGCAACGGCACAGTGGAGATTATCGACGCCGCCACCGGCACGGTGAAATACACCCCGAACGCCAACTACAACGGCAGCGACAGCTACACCTACACCGTCACCAGCGGCGGTGTCACCGAGACGGCCACCGTCACCGTCACCGTCAACCAGCTCGATGACCCGGCGAGCTTCAGTGGCGACACCAGCGGCAGCGGCAACGAAGACACCGCCATCACCGGCACCCTAACGGTGACGGATACGGCGGACGGGATGAGCACGCCCAACTTCCGGATCGAAGACGGGGATGGTGCCAGTAACGGTACCGCCAGCATCAACGCCAGCACCGGCGCGTGGAGCTACACGCCCAACGCCGACTACAACGGCTCCGACAGCTTCACCGTTAGCGTCACCGATGACGACGGCAATGTTGAGACCCAGGTCATCAACCTGACAGTCACCGCAGTTGCCGACATCGCCGACGACACCCAGACGGTCGACGAAGACAGCAGCGTCACCACCAACCTGCTCACCAACGACAGCTTCGAGGGCACGCCGGTCATCACGTCGGTGACCCAAGGCGCCAACGGCACAGTGGAGATCATCGACGCCGCCACCGGCACGGTGAAATACACCCCGAACGCCAACTACAATGGCAGCGACAGTTACACCTACACCGTCACCAGCGGCGGTGTCACCGAGACGGCCACCGTCACCGTCACCGTCAACCAGCTCGATGACCCGGCGAGCTTCAGCGGCGACACCAGCGGCAGCGGCAACGAAGACACCGCCATCACCGGCATCCTAACGGTGACGGATACGGCGGATGGAATGAGCACGCCCAACTTCCGGATCGAAGACGGGGATGGTGCGTCCAACGGTACGGCCACGATCAACGCCACCACCGGCGCGTGGAGCTACAGCCCGAACGCCGACTACAACGGCGCCGACAGCTTCACCGTTAGCGTCACCGATGACGACGGCAATGTTGAGACCCAGGTCATCAACCTGACAGTCACCGCAGTTGCCGACATCGCCGACGACACCCAGACGGTCGACGAAGACAGCAGCGTCACCACCAACCTGCTGGCCAACGACAGCTTCGAGGGCACGCCGGTCATCACGTCGGTGACCCAAGGCGCCAACGGCACAGTGGAAATCATCGACGCCACCACCGGCACGGTGAAATACACCCCGAACGCCAACTACAACGGCAGCGACAGCTACACCTACACCGTCACCAGCGGCGGTGTCACCGAGACGGCCACCGTCACCGTCACCGTCAACCAGGTCGATGACCCGGCGAGCTTCAGCGGCGACACCAGCGGTAACGGAACAGAAGACGACGCAGCGATCACCGGCACCCTGACGGTGACCGACAACGCCGACGGTCTGGCCGATCCGCTCGACTTCAGCGTCAGCACACCGGCCACCAACGGCACCGCCAGCATCAACGCCACCACCGGCGCGTGGAGCTACAGCCCCAACGCCGACTACAACGGCGCTGACAGCTTCACCGTCAGCGTCACCGATGACGACGGCAACGTCGAAACCCAGGTTATCAGCCTGACGGTGGCGGCGGTGGTGGACATCACCGACGACACCCAGACGGTCGACGAAGACAGCAGCGTCACCACCAACCTGCTCACCAACGACAGCTTCGAGGGCACGCCTGTCATCACGTCGGTGACCCAAGGCACCAACGGCACAGTGGAAATCATCGACGCCGCCACCGGCACGGTGAAATACACCCCGAACGCCAACTACAATGGCAGCGACAGTTACACCTACGCCGTCACCAGCGGCGGTGTCACCGAGACGGCCACCGTCACCGTCACCGTCAACCAGCTCGATGACCCGGCGAGCTTCAGCGGCGACACCAGCGGCAGCGGCAACGAAGACACCGCCATCACCGGCACCCTAACGGTGACGGATACGGCGGATGGAATGAGCACGCCCAACTTCCGGATCGAAGACGGGGATGGTGCGTCCAACGGTACGGCCACGATCAACGCCACCACCGGCGCGTGGAGCTACAGCCCGAACGCCGACTACAACGGCGCCGACAGCTTCACCGTTAGCGTCACCGATGACGACGGCAATGTTGAGACCCAGGTCATCAACCTGACAGTCACCGCAGTTGCCGACATCGCCGACGACACCCAGACGGTCAACGAAGACAGCAGCGTCACCACCAACCTGCTGGCCAACGACAGCTTCGAGGGCACGCCGGTCATCACGTCGGTGACCCAAGGCGCCAACGGCACAGTGGAAATCATCGACGCCACCACCGGCACGGTGAAATACACCCCGAACGCCAACTACAACGGCAGCGACAGCTACACCTACACCGTCACCAGCGGCGGTGTCACCGAGACGGCCACCGTCACCGTCACCGTCAACCAGCTCGATGACCCGGCGAGCTTCAGCGGCGACACCAGCGGCAGCGGCAACGAAGACACCGCGCTCACCGGCACCCTGACGGTGACGGATACGGCGGACGGGATGAGCACGCCCAACTTCCGGATCGAAGACGGGGATGGTGCCAGTAACGGTACCGCCAGCATCAACGCCACCACCGGCGCATGGAGCTACACGCCCAACGCCGACTACCACGGCAACGACAGCTTCACGGTCAGCGTCACTGATGACGACGGCAACGTCGAAACCCAGGTCATTAACCTAACGGTGGAGGCGGTGGTGGACATCGCCGACGACACCCAGACGGTCGACGAAGACAGCAGCGTCACCACCAACCTGCTCACCAACGACAGCTTCGAGGGCACGCCGGTCATCACGTCGGTGACCCAAGGCACCAACGGCACAGTGGAAATCATCGACGCCGCCACCGGCACGGTGAAATACACCCCGAACGCCAACTACAACGGCAGTGACAGCTACACCTACACCGTCACCAGCGGCGGTGTCACCGAGACGGCCACCGTCACCGTCAGCGTCAACCAGGTCGATGACCCGGCGAGCTTCAGCGGCGACACCAGCGGTAACGGAACAGAAGACGGCGGAGCGATCACCGGCACCCTGACGGTGACCGACAACGCCGACGGTCTGGCCGATCCGCTCGACTTCAGCGTCAGCACACCGGCCACCAACGGCACCGCCAGCATCAACGCCACCACCGGCGCGTGGAGCTACAGCCCGAACGCCGACTACAACGGCGCCGACAGCTTTACCGTTAGCGTCACCGATGACGACGGCAATGTTGAGACCCAGGTCATCAACCTGACAGTCACCGCAGTTGCCGACATCGCCGACGACACCCAGACGGTCGACGAAGACAGCAGCGTCACCACCAACCTGCTCACCAACGACAGCTTCGAGGGCACGCCGGTCATCACGTCGGTGATCCAAGGCGCCAACGGCACAGTGGAAATCATCGACGCCACCACCGGCACGGTGAAATACACCCCGAACGCCAACTACAATGGCAGCGACAGCTACACCTACACCGTCACCAGCGGCGGTGTCACCGAGACGGCCACCGTCACCGTCACCGTCAACCAGCTCGATGACCCGGCGAGCTTCAGCGGCGACACCAGCGGTAACGGAACAGAAGACGGCGGAGCGATCACCGGCACCCTGACGGTGACCGACAACGCCGACGGTCTGGCCGATCCGCTCGACTTCAGCGTCAGCACACCGGCCACCAACGGCACCGCCAGCATCAACGCCACCACCGGCGCGTGGAGCTACAGCCCGAACGCCGACTACAACGGCGCCGACAGCTTTACCGTTAGCGTCACCGATGACGACGGCAATGTTGAGACCCAGGTCATCAACCTGACAGTCACCGCAGTTGCCGACATCGCCGACGACACCCAGACGGTCGACGAAGACAGCAGCGTCACCACCAACCTGCTCACCAACGACAGCTTCGAGGGCACGCCGGTCATCACGTCGGTGACCCAAGGCGCCAACGGCACAGTGGAAATCATCGACGCCACCACCGGCACGGTGAAATACACCCCGAACGCCAACTACAATGGCAGCGACAGCTACACCTACACCGTCACCAGCGGCGGTGTCACCGAAACGGCCACCGTCACCGTCACCGTCAACCAGCTCGATGACCCGGCGAGCTTCAGCGGCGACACCAGCGGCAGCGGCAACGAAGACACCGCGCTCACCGGCACCCTGACGGTGACGGATACGGCGGACGGGATGAGCACGCCCAACTTCCGGATCGAAGACGGGGATGGTGCGTCCAATGGCACCGCCAGCATCAACGCCACCACCGGCGCGTGGAGCTACACGCCCAACGCCGACTACCACGGCAACGACAGCTTCACCGTTAGCGTCACCGATGACGACGGCAATGTTGAGACCCAGGTCATCAACCTGACAGTCACCGCAGTTGCCGACATCGCCGACGACACCCAGACGGTCAACGAAGACAGCAGCGTCACCACCAACCTGCTGGCCAACGACAGCTTCGAGGGCACGCCGGTCATCACGTCGGTGACCCAAGGCGCCAACGGCACAGTGGAAATCATCGACGCCACCACCGGCACGGTGAAATACACCCCGAACGCCAACTACAACGGCAGCGACAGCTACACCTACACCGTCACCAGCGGCGGTGTCACCGAGACGGCCACCGTCACCGTCACCGTCAACCAGGTCGATGACCCGGCGAGCTTCAGCGGCGACACCAGCGGTAACGGAACAGAAGACGACGCAGCGATCACCGGCACCCTGACGGTGACCGACAACGCCGACGGTCTGGCCGATCCGCTCGACTTCAGCGTCAGCACACCGGCCACCAACGGCACCGCCAGCATCAACGCCACCACCGGCGCGTGGAGCTACAGCCCCAACGCCGACTACAACGGCGCTGACAGCTTCACCGTCAGCGTCACCGATGACGACGGCAACGTCGAAACCCAGGTTATCAGCCTGACGGTGGCGGCGGTGGTGGACATCACCGACGACACCCAGACGGTCGACGAAGACAGCAGCGTCACCACCAACCTGCTCACCAACGACAGCTTCGAGGGCACGCCTGTCATCACGTCGGTGACCCAAGGCACCAACGGCACAGTGGAAATCATCGACGCCGCCACCGGCACGGTGAAATACACCCCGAACGCCAACTACAATGGCAGCGACAGTTACACCTACACCGTCACCAGCGGCGGTGTCACCGAGACGGCCACCGTCACCGTCACCGTCAACCAGCTCGATGACCCGGCGAGCTTCAGCGGCGACACCAGCGGCAGCGGCAACGAAGACACCGCCATCACCGGCACCCTAACGGTGACGGATACGGCGGATGGAATGAGCACGCCCAACTTCCGGATCGAAGACGGGGATGGTGCGTCCAACGGTACGGCCACGATCAACGCCACCACCGGCGCGTGGAGCTACAGCCCGAACGCCGACTACAACGGCGCCGACAGCTTCACGGTCAGCGTCACCGATGACGACGGCAACGTCGAAACCCAGGTCATCAACCTAACGGTGGAGGCGGTGGTGGACATCGCCGACGACACCCAGACGGTCGACGAAGACAGCAGCGTCACCACCAACCTGCTCACCAACGACAGCTTCGAGGGCACGTCGGTCATCACGTCGGTGACCCAAGGCGCCAACGGCACAGTGGAGATCATCGACGCCGCCACCGGCACGGTGAAATACACCCCGAACGCCAACTACAATGGCAGCGACAGTTACACCTACACCGTCACCAGCGGCGGTGTCACCGAGACGGCCACCGTCACCGTCACCGTCAACCAGCTCGATGACCCGGCGAGCTTCAGCGGCGACACCAGCGGCAGCGGCAACGAAGACACCGCCATCACCGGCACCCTAACGGTGACGGATACGGCGGATGGAATGAGCACGCCCAACTTCCGGATCGAAGACGGGGATGGTGCGTCCAACGGTACGGCCACGATCAACGCCACCACCGGCGCGTGGAGCTACAGCCCGAACGCCGACTACAACGGCGCCGACAGCTTCACCGTTAGCGTCACCGATGACGACGGCAATGTTGAGACCCAGGTCATCAACCTGACAGTCACCGCAGTTGCCGACATCGCCGACGACACCCAGACGGTCGACGAAGACAGCAGCGTCACCACCAACCTGCTGGCCAACGACAGCTTCGAGGGCACGCCGGTCATCACGTCGGTGACCCAAGGCGCCAACGGCACAGTGGAAATCATCGACGCCACCACCGGCACGGTGAAATACACCCCGAACGCCAACTACAACGGCAGCGACAGCTACACCTACACCGTCACCAGCGGCGGTGTCACCGAGACGGCCACCGTCACCGTCAGCGTCAACCAGGTCGATGACCCGGCGAGCTTCAGCGGCAACACCAGCGGTAACGGAACAGAAGACGGCGGAGCGATCACCGGCACCCTGACGGTGACCGACAACGCCGACGGTCTGGCCGATCCGCTCGACTTCAGCGTCAGCACACCGGCCACCAACGGCACCGCCAGCATCAACGCCACCACCGGCGCGTGGAGCTACAGCCCGAACGCCGACTACAACGGCGCCGACAGCTTTACCGTTAGCGTCACCGATGACGACGGCAATGTTGAGACCCAGGTCATCAACCTGACAGTCACCGCAGTTGCCGACATCGCCGACGACACCCAGACGGTCGACGAAGACAGCAGCGTCACCACCAACCTGCTCACCAACGACAGCTTCGAGGGCACGCCGGTCATCACGTCGGTGACCCAAGGCGCCAACGGCACAGTGGAAATCATCGACGCCACCACCGGCACGGTGAAATACACCCCGAACGCCAACTACAATGGCAGCGACAGTTACACCTACACCGTCACCAGCGGCGGTGTCACCGAGACGGCCACCGTCACCGTCACCGTCAACCAGGCTAATGACCCGGCGAGCTTCAGCGGCGACACCAGCGGCAGCGGCAACGAAGACACCGCGCTCACCGGCACCCTGACGGTGACGGATACGGCGGACGGGATGAGCACGCCCAACTTCCGGATCGAAGACGGGGATGGTGCCAGTAACGGTACCGCCAGCATCAACGCCAGCACCGGCGCGTGGAGCTACACGCCCAACGCCGACTACAACGGCTCCGACAGCTTCACCGTTAGCGTCACCGATGACGACGGCAATGTTGAGACCCAGGTCATCAACCTGACAGTCACCGCAGTTGCCGACATCGCCGACGACACCCAGACGGTCGACGAAGACAGCAGCGTCACCACCAACCTGCTCATCAACGACAGCTTCGAGAACGCTGGACGGACCATCACCGCGCTCGGCAGTGCCAGCAACGGCACAGTGGAGATCATCGACGCCGCCACCGGCACGGTGAAATACACCCCGAACGCCAACTACAATGGCAGCGACAGCTACACCTACACCGTCACCAGCGGCGGTGTCACCGAGACGGCCACCGTCACCGTCAGCGTCAACCAGGTCGATGACCCGGCGAGCTTCGGCGGTAATACCAGCGGTAACGGAACAGAAGACGACGCAGCGATCACCGGCACCCTGACGGTGACCGACAACGCCGACGGTCTGGCCGATCCGCTCGACTTCAGCGTCAGCACACCGGCCACCAACGGCACCGCCAGCATCAACGCCACCACCGGCGCGTGGAGCTACAGCCCGAACGCCGACTACAACGGCGCCGACAGCTTTACCGTCAGTGTCACCGATGACGACGGCAACGTCGAAACCCAGGTTATCAGCCTGACGGTGGCGGCGGTGGTGGACATCACCGACGACACCCAGACGGTCGACGAAGACAGCAGCGTCACCACCAACCTGCTGGCCAACGACAGCTTCGAGAACGCTGGACGGACCATCACCGCGCTCGGCAGTGCCAGCAACGGCACAGTGGAGATCATCGACGCCGCCACCGGCACGGTGAAATACACCCCGAACGCCAACTACAACGGCAGCGACAGCTACACCTACACCGTCACCAGCGGCGGTGTCACCGAGACGGCCACCGTCACCGTCACCGTCAACCAGCTCGATGACTCGGCGAGCTTCAGCGGCGACACCAGCGGCAGCGGCAACGAAGACACCGCCATCACCGGCACCCTAACGGTGACGGATACGGCGGATGGAATGAGCACGCCCAACTTCCGGATCGAAGACGGGGATGGTGCCAGTAACGGTACCGCCAGCATCAACGCCAGCACCGGCGCGTGGAGCTACACGCCCAACGCCGACTACAACGGCTCCGACAGCTTCACCGTTAGCGTCACCGATGACGACGGCAATGTTGAGACCCAGGTCATCAACCTGACAGTCACCGCAGTTGCCGACATCGCCGACGACACCCAGACGGTCGACGAAGACAGCAGCGTCACCACCAACCTGCTCATCAACGACAGCTTCGAGAACGCTGGACGGACCATCACCGCGCTCGGCAGTGCCAGCAACGGCACAGTGGAAATCATCGACGCCACCACCGGCACGGTGAAATACACCCCGAACGCCAACTACAATGGCAGCGACAGCTACACCTACACCGTCACCAGCGGCGGTGTCACCGAGACGGCCACCGTCACCGTCAGCGTCAACCAGGTCGATGACCCGGCGAGCTTCGGCGGTAATACCAGCGGCACGGGCGACGAAGACACCGCCATCACCGGCAGCCTAACGGTGACGGATACGGCGGACGGGATGAGCACGCCCAACTTCCGGATCGAAGCGGGCGATGGTGCCAGCAACGGCACGGCCACGATTAATGCCACCACCGGTGCCTGGAGCTACATCCCGGACGCTGACTTTAGGGGCAGCGACAGCTTCATGGTTAGCGTGGACGACGCGCAGGGCTTCGCCAGCTCACGAGAGATCAACGTCACAGTCACCTCGGTGGTAGACATCGCCGATGACAGTCTCACGACCGCCGAAGATACGCCAATCAGCTTCAACCCGATCACGGGCACCAACGGCGCCACGGCGGACAGCTTTGATGGACCAGCGCCACATATCACTGTGATCGACGGCTCGGCTATCACCGTCGGTGGTGAGCCCGTCGCGGTTGCCCAAGGCAGGGTCAGTCTGGGCGCCGACAATGTGCTGACCTTCACCCCGGCGGCCGACCACAGCGGCTCGGCGAGCTTCACCTATACGGTGAGCAGTGGCGGCGTGACTGAGACGGCAACCGTGACCATTTCCGTGACCCCACCTCCTGTTTCAGGCGGAGGTGACGAATTGCCGCCCGAGCCCGCGCCTGAGCCTGAGCCTGAGCCTGAGCCTGAGCCGGAGCCCGTGCCTGAGCCTGAGCCCGCGCCTGAGCCTGAGCCCGTGCCTGAGCCTGAGCCCGCGCCTGAGCCTGAGCCTGAGCCCGCGCCTGAGCCTGAGCCCGCGCCTGAGCCCGCGCCTGAGCCTGAGCCTGAGCCCGAGCCCGAGCCCGAGCCCGAGCCTGGGCCCGCGCCCGAGCCTGAGCAGGAACCAGTACCCGAAACGCAATCCGAGACCAATCCGGAAACAAAACCGACCTCGGAAGGACAGGAGGTGCCAGCGCCCGAGTTGGATCCGACGCCGAAACCAGACAGCCAAACGGAGCCGGATACCGGGGCGGAAATGGATTCCAACAGCCAGGCCGTTGGAGTGACCAACCCGGTTTCTACTCCGTCAACCGGAGACGGCATCGGCAACCCCCCGCCCGATCCCACGGGACAGGTTGGGAGCCTCTATGGCGGCGTCGAGGAGTTGAATGCCTGGGATTACGTCAACCTGGATAATGGGTCGCGTGAGCACGAGATCAGGGTCGAGCGCGATATTCCTCGGCAACGAGTCGATCCGGATGGGGGCGAGCTACGTCTCACTATTCCGACCGATACCTTCGCTCATACCGATGCGCAGGCGAATCTAAGCTTGACGGCGACCATGAACGATGGATCGCCGCTGCCTGATTGGCTGACCTTCGAGCCCACGACCGGCGAGCTGACTGGCACCCCGCCTGCGGATTTCAAGGGCGAGATTCAGGTGCGTATCATCGCCCGCGATGAAGCGGGGCGTCAGGCCGAGACCATTGTCAGCATCGCCTCGGGAGAGGATGACGAGCATGACCTGAGAGTGCATAAGGGCATCCCGGATGTCGAGTTCGGGCCGGATGCGGACCTGGTGCAGTATCAGATTCCCATTGACGCCTTCGCCCACACCGACGCGGCGGCCGAGGTAGAACTCAGCGCGATCATGCTTGATGGTAGTCAACTGCCGCCCTGGCTGGTGTTCGATGCCGCCAAGGGCGAGTTTAGAGGGGAGGTACCGGGTGACTTCAATGGCGAGTTGCAGATTCGCGTGATCGCTCGCGACCAGGAAGGGCGCACGGCAGAAACCATTCTCCGCATCGTACGCCCGGGGCAGAATCCGGGGCTGCAGACGCTGCTGCAAGGCCGCCCGCAACTCGACACACAGTTGGCTGCCCATTCCGCGTTGGTCTGGCAAGCCGAGCAGGCCGAGTTGGTGCGGCAGGCGCGTGAGGCGGCTCTGCGTTGGGAGCTGGCCAAGGCCGCCTAGTGGCAACCAGCTCGACGCCTGCCAGCACGGACCTGCTGGCAGTTTTACTGCATCTCGGACGCCGTGCGCGCCAGGCGGAGGATGAAGCCGAGCTGGGCTTCATCCTGGTGAATGAAACCAACCAGCTCGCACCCTATCGACAGGGCGCGCTCTGGTTGCCTGGTGAAGGCGTGGTCACGCTCTCTGGCGTGGTGATGCCCGAGGCCAACGCGCCCTATGTGCAATGGCTCTCGCGCCTGTGTGAGCAGTGGAGCAGGGCAGGGCGGGACAAGCCCTGGGTGATCCAGGCCGCCGATCTCCATTCCGAGGATGTGCGCGAGTGGTCGCATTGGCTGCCGGCGCAGGCCCTGTGCGTACCCTTACCCGCCGTGGGGCGGTACTTCGCCGGTGGCTTATTGCTGCTGGCGAGGGATCTGGCCTGGTCCGATGGCGAACTGGCCTTGCTCGCCGAGTGGGCGGCCATCTGGTCGAGTGTGCGGGTACTGGTGGATCAGGGCAGTGGGCTCACGCGGCTGTGGCAACGCCTGCACGGTCGGCCCGCGCCGCTGGCACCAGCCAAGCCAACCGGGCGTCTGGGCGCCATGCTGAAGCGCCCGCGCACCTGGGGCTGGCTGCTGTTGTGCCTGTTGCTGCTGCTGCCCGTGCGCTTGACGGTGCTGGCGCCAGCCGAATTGGTGCCGCTGAACCCGACCTTGGTGCGCGCGCCCATCGACGGTGTGATCGAGCGGGTGCACGTGATGCCGAACGAGGCGGTTGACGCGCAACGGCCCTTGTTTGAGTTTGATCGCACTAGCATAGGCAACAGATTGCTGATTGCTGAGCGCAGCAAGGAGACGGTCCGGGCGGAATTGCGCCAGCACTCCCAACAAGCGTTGTTCGATGAGTCGAGCAAGGCGAAACTGGCTCTCCTGCAGGGCCAGTTGGCGGAAAAGCAGATCGAGCTTGAGTACTTGCGCGAGCTTGACCAGCGCAGCCTGGTCTCCGCCGAGCGCGCGGGCATCGTGCTCTATGATGATCCGTCCGAGTGGGTGGGGCGGCCGGTGGTGACCGGGGAGCGTGTCATGGTCATCGCCGATGAGCGCGAGGCCGAGGTGGAGGCCTGGTTGTCTCCCGCCAATGCCATCTCCTTGGCGATGGGCAGTCGCGTCAGGGTCTACCTGAATGCCGATCCGCTGCGCCCCGTACAGGCGAGCTTGCGCTATGTGAGTCACGAAGCAACGGAACGACCCGATGGGCATTATGCCTATCGGGTGCGCGCCAGCCTCAGCCGAGTCGACGAGCGCTCCCGGATTGGTCTGAAGGGAACTGCCAAACTCGAAGGCGGGCGCGTGCCGCTGATCTACTGGGTGATGCGCCGCCCGGTCGCCTCGCTGCGCGCCTGGTTGGGAATCTGAGGTGCTGCCGCCGCTACGCCAGGAGCTGGCATTGTACCCGGGGCCTCGGAGCTATGCGGGAGAGCCGTCCTGGTCCTTGCATGATCCGGTGCGCAACCTGTTCTTTCGCCTCGATTGGCTCGCCTTTGAGATCCTCTCCCGCTGGTCCTTGGGCGATCCGCAGCGCATTCTGCAGGATGTCAACACACGGACCTTGCTCCAAGCCGAGGTCGACGACATTGAGGCTGTGTTGCGGTTTCTGCTCGACAATGAACTCTTGCAGGCGCGCGATCAACAAAGCATCGAACGGCTGCATCAACAGCGTTTACAGCGAAGCTCTGGTCTGACCACCTGGCTGATGCATCGCTATCTGTTCTTTCGGGTTCCGCTGTGGAAACCCGATGCCTGGTTGACCAAGTCCCAGCGGGCCGTGGCGTTTTTCTATCGGCCGGGGTTCTTGTGGCTGACCCTGGTTGTGCTGGTCCTGGGCTTGCTCGAGGTCTCGCGCCAGTGGGAGCCCTTTGTCGCCACCCTGGTGGACGTGTTTTCCTGGAGCGGTCTGGTCAGCTTCTCTATCGCCCTGGTGTTCGTCAAGTTCATGCACGAGCTTGGCCACGCCTTCACGGCCAAGCGGTTTGGCGTGCGGGTGCCGACCATGGGTGTGGCCTTTCTGGTAATGTTTCCCATGGCCTATACCGACGTCAACGAGGTTTGGAAGCTGCCATCGCGGCGCCAGCGCTTGTTGGTGGGCTCTGCGGGCATCCTCACCGAACTGATAATTGCCGCCTGGGCGACGTTTTTCTGGGGCCTGCTGCCGGATGGCTTGTTGCGCGGCGCGGTCTTTGTTTTGGCGACAACCACCTGGGTGTCTACCCTGATCATTAACGCCTCGCCCTTCTTGCGCTTTGATGGGTATTTTCTGCTGATGGATTGGCTCGGCATGTCCAATCTGCACCAGCGGGCCTCAGCCCTGGGGCAATGGCGCTTGCGCGAGCTGCTGTTCGGCTTGGGCGATGAGCCGCCGGAGATCTTGCCCAGGCGACGCCAGCGTGGCTTGATCCTTTTTGCCTATGCCACCTGGCTTTACCGGTTGGTGGTCTTTGTCGGTATCGCCGTGCTGGTCTATGTCAAGGTGCCCAAGCCGCTTGGCCCGCTGCTGGCTGCCCTGGAGCTGTGGTGGTTCATTTGTCTACCGGTGGTGAAAGAGATGGGGCGGTGGGGAGCGCGGAGACCTGAGATGTTGCGGAACCGGCGTCCGCGCTGGGTGCTGGTCGCCGTGGTGCTGGCGCTGGCGGTTGCCTTGGTGCCTTGGGATAGACGCATCCACACGCAGGGGCTATTGATTCCGGTCGATTCTTTCCCTCTCGTGGCGCCCGAAGGAGCCCGGCTCGCTGCCTTTGCGGTGGAGTCAGGCGACTGGGTGGAGGAGGGCGAGGTTATCCTGGAGCTGGATTCGCCCGATCTGGATTATCGCCAGCGGATGATGGAGGTGCGCGAGCAAAGCCTTGGCTGGCAGAAGGCCGCGGCCGGTGTCGCGCCGGAACTGCTCGAGCAGCTTCGCACACTGGAGGCTGAGGGTGCCGAGCTGCAAGCCGAGCTGGTTGGCGTGCGAGATGAAAAGAATCGTTTTCAGCTCAAGGCGCCGATGTCCGGTCAGTTCTTTCCAAGCAATATCAATCTGCGGCCCAATACCTGGGTGGGGCGTAACGAACGACTTGGCACCCTGATCGACCCCGCTGTGTGGCAAGTCATGACTTACCTGCCAGAATCCGCACTCAAGCGCGTGAGCCTGGGTGATCATGGGTTGTTTTATCCCGAGTCGGCCGCAGGCGGGCCGATGTCGGCGCAGGTCTCACGCATTGATCTCGATGCCACTCGCGTGCTCGACGATGGACTGCTCGCGGCAACCCGGGGCGGTCAGCTGCCGGTGCGTGAAAGCGAGTATGGCCTGGTGCCGGAGTCGGCTGTCTATCGCGTTGTGCTTGCGGTGGAGCCTGGGCAGACACCTGAAGGGGTGCAATTGCAGCGCGGCAAGCTGCTCCTCTTTGGCGCGCGCGCATCCTGGTTGGGTGAGTATGCCCGCGGCGCGGCGACCCTTCTCGTGCGAGAGTTGGGATTCTAACGCCCCGTGTTAAAACATGGGGTTCGAGTAGGCGCCTAATCCCGCGCCGAATGGGTGGCGCTCGTGGTTTGGCCAGTGACTGACTGGGACTCAATACCTTCCTCTGGTATCTTTCCGCTTTTCACTCCGTACATGAGGCCTGACGCATGGCATCCGACCCCAGTTCCGCCGCCGGTGGCGGTGTTTCCATGGACCAGCCAGGAAGGGATCCGCTGACCGGGCTTGCGCTTGATGATCTCGGCCCGTCCAAGGGCCTGCGCGCGCCGACCCTGCTGAGCAAGGACGAGCGGTTGCTTGGGCGCCCCAAGCTGTGCAGCGACTGCGGCCTGTGCGACAGTCAGTTCAAGCCGCTGATGGCGTCGAGCTGTACCTTTGTGCGTCAGCACATTCCCGAGATTGAGCAGCGTTTGCATGGGCGCGGGCGTCGGGAGGGCGACGAGCTGCGCTTTGGCATTTTTCGGGAGATGCATGCCGCGCGCATGCGCCAGCCAGCCTCGGGTGCTCAGTGGTCTGGCATGGTCACCAGCCTGGGCGCGGCATTGCTGGAAACCGGGCAGGTGGAGGGCGTCATCACGGCGGCGGCCGCTTCGGGCACCCGGTTCGCGCCGCGCCCGGTGCTGGCGCGCACGCCCGATGCGGTGCGCGCGAGTGCCGGCAACAAGCCCTGCTTGTCGCCGAATTTGGCGCTGCTCGATGAGGTGCGCGCGGCTGGCATCAAGCGGCTGGCCTTCATCGGCACCGGTTGTCAGGTGCAGATTTTGCGCGCGGCCGAGCCGCGACTGCGCGCCGAGCTGGGGCTTGAGCAGCTGGATGTGATCGGCATTCCCTGCAGTGACAATGTCACCTATCCGGATTTGCAGTTCTTTCTCGCGCAGGTGTCGCGCTCGCCCGAGACCATTGTGCATTACGAGTTCATGCAGGATTACAGCCTGTGGATGCGTCATGACGACGGCCAGATCGAGCGGGTGAACTTCATCGATTTCCCGATGGACAAGCTCGACGGCGTTTTCCCCTCGGCCTGTTTGTCCTGCTTTGATTATGCCAACAGCCTGGCGGATATCACCATCGGCTACATGGGCGCGCGTTTGGGCTGGCAGTGGGTGCTGGTGCGCACCGAGCGCGGGCAGGCCATGTTGGAGTTGATCAAACCGCGACTGGAGTTTCGCGAACTCGACAGCGCCGGTGATCGCGCTCGCGGCATGCCGCGCTACATCTCCATGTTGGCGCGGCCCCCCGGCAAACCGCCCAAGCTCATCCGGCGTCTGATCGCCTTCCTGCAGCGGCATCGCGGGCCGCGCGGGCTGGAGTTCGCGCGCGCGGTGATTGAAATGAAACTGTTACGCAATCTGCAGTATTTGCGCACCCATTTTCCGCGGTTTGAGCCGCGCGTGGTGCATCCGGCGGTCTACCAGGCACTCGCGCCCTACGCGGGGGACTATGCCGAGACCTTTGGCCGTCCGCTGAAACCGGATGAATCCAGCAGGAATCCTCCCGGTCTGTAGCGACAGAGCCATTGGCCCCAGGGATTTGCCGCGGCAGTCCTTTTTCAGATCTCAACCCAGCTAAAAGTCACGTCCATGCTCCAGGCCAATGCCCTTGATTCTCTTTATGATCTGGTGACCGGCGATGAGGACGCGCGCGTTTGCAAAGACATCCCGGCGGAATCCTGCAATGACCAGCCGCGCAATTTCTTCGCCTATCTGCTCGCCAATTTGCTGAGCAAAGTCGCCGATGAACTGGCCAGTGCCAAGCTGCTGTTGCCCTGGCTGTTCGGTGCCCTGGGTGCACCGGCGCTGCTGGTCGGCTTTCTGGTGCCCATTCGTGAGGCCGGTGTGCTGCTGCCGCAACTGGCGGTGGCGGCGGTGATCCGCCGGCGCCCGCTGCGCAAGCCGGTGTGGATTCTTGGCGCGCTGCTCTCGGCGCTGGCGCTGGGGCTGATGGCCGTGACCGCGGCCAGTTTTCGCGGTGCCGCGGCGGGATGGATCATTCTCGGCTTGCTGGTGCTCTTTAGTTTGGCGCGGGGGCTGTGTTCCGTCTCCGCCAAGGATGTACTGGGCAAGACGGTGTCCAAATCCCGGCGCGGCCGGTTGATGGGGCTTTCCGCGGGCATTGCGGGTGCCTTGACCCTGGCGGTTGGGGTTTATCTCGAATTTCTTGCGCCGACCAATGCCGGGATTGGCATCTTCGTGGTCATGCTTGCCGGCGCCGCAGTGCTGTTTGTGCTGGGTGCACTGGTGTTTCAGGGCATTCTTGAACAGCCCGGGGCAACCGGTGGTGGCGGCAATGCATTGGAAACGGCGCTTGAGAGTATCGGCTTGCTGAAGACCGATCCGCGGTTTTTGCGCTTTGTGCTGGTGCGTATTGCCCTGTTAAGCGTGGCCTTGACCGCGCCTTTTTATGTGTTGCTGGCGCAGCAGCACAGCGACGGCGCTCTGGCGGGGCTGGGGCTGTTGATCATTGCCAGTGGGCTCGCCAGCAGCATCAGCGCGCCGCTGTGGGGTGGGCTCAGCGATCACTCGGCGCGGTGGGTGATGGTGCTGGCGGCGGCCATGGCCGGCGCGCTGGGGCTGATTACCTGGTTGCTGGCGCGCAGCGAGGCGGCAGTCTGGTTGGGACATCCCTTCGCCTTCGCGGGGATTTTTCTGCTGCTCGGCATCGCCCATGCCGGCGTGCGCATCGGCCGCAAGGTCTATCTGGTCGACATGGCCAGCGCCGAGCAACGCGCGGCCATGGTGGCGGTCAGCAACACGGTCATCGGGGTGGCGATGCTGGTCGCGGGGCCAGTCGGATTGCTGGGCGACCGCCATGGGCCAGCACTGGTGGTGCTGGTGCTGGGGGTTGGCGCGCTCATCGCCGCCGCGCTGGCCCTGGGTTTGCCGGAGGTCTCGGAGCCTGGTGGTGGCAAAAACCTGTGATTGCGGGCTTCTCAAGCTCAAAGGTCGCCATAGCCTTGCCCTTTCAGTTCAGCTCGGACTGAACTTCGCCTTTGGTCTCGTTGCGCTTGCGCCTGGCACGGCTCATTGCTTTGAGTTTGCGTGCCTCTGAACCAAGGGACAACCTTGGTTTAGGTTCCGATGGTCGCGCGCGAGTTGCCACCGGAGGCAGGCTGCTGCAAGATTCCCAACCAGGATGACCGATGGGGCGGTGGTTTCTTGGTTGTAGCCAGGTGTGCTGGCCCCTGCCCGCCGCGCGGGATGAAGGCCGCGGGTTCGCCGCTAAGCGACCTTAGTTGATCAAAGGGTAGAGGAGGGCGTCTCAATGCGATTGTTATCCGCCGCCATGTCTCGCGCTCCGCGCGCGCTCAAGCTCACAGTATTCGTCCTGGCGCTTGCGCTCTGGTGCCTGCCGCTCCTGGCCGCAGACCTGCGGGTGTCGCCGGCCTGGCTGCAAGCGCGCCTGGATCAGCCAGACGTGGTCATTGTTGATGCCCGTGCGCCTGCGGATTTTGCCAAGGGGCACATTGTCGGTGCGGTAAATTTTCCGGAACTTGCCACCTATCGCGACCAGGGTCGCGATGGGCGCCTGGTGGAGCCCGCGGCCATGCAGGAGCGGCTGCGCGATCTCGGGTTGACGCGGGATACCCTGACAGTGGTCTACGATGACGGCGCCCTGCTCGCGGCGGCGCGAGTCTTTTGGGCGCTCGAGGTATATGGTCTGCGCAATCCGCGCCTGCTTGATCGCGGCTACCTTGGCTGGGAGGCGGCCGGCTTTCCAACCACCACGACCCTGCCGCGGCCGCAACCCAGCAACTATGTCGCCGAAATCGATCCCAGGCGCATCGCCACCCGCTTCACCACTCGGCTGGCGATGGCCGATCCGAGACAGCAAATCATTGATGCTCGATCACCAGACGCCTACCGGGGGCGGGTCTCCAAGGCCCGTCGTTTTGGCCATATTCCATCGGCCATCAATGTGCCCGTGCATCGGCATCTGGACGAGGCCGCGGATGGTTCCGAACTGCGCGATCTCGCTGCGCTGGCGGCCATCTATGCCGATGTGCCCAAGGACAGGCGCTTGGTGCTTTACTGCGATCTGGGTCGGGTCTCGGCGATTAATTACATCGCGCTGCGCGAGCTTGGTTATCAGGTCGCGAATTACGACGCCTCCTGGCTGGAATGGGGTAATGATCCGGATCTCCCTATTCTTGGGCCAGACGGGCAAGTCGCGCCCTAGCCCGGACGCATGCGCACGGGCTTGATCATGTGGCAGCGACTCGGCATTCGCACCCAGCTGATCGTACTGGTTGGGCTTCTGCTGACCCTGGTCGCGGCCTTGGTCTTGGGGTTGACCTATTGGCTTGATGTTCGCGACCGTCAAACCATGGCAATCGAGCAGGCCGCGACCCTGCACCGGGCTTTGAGTCAGGATCTGCTCAAGGCGCTGATCGACCCCGGCGTCGAAGGCCATGCCGATCTTAGCTTTCGACTTGCGGGCTTCCGACCCTTGGACGGGCTAGTCCTCTGGGATAGTGCCCATGAGCCGGTCTACCATTACCAGCGTGAAGATGTCGACGCGGCCGCGCTCACTCGTTCCCAAATAAATACGCCAGTGAAGGCCCCAGGCAATGCCGCGCCTGCCATCGGCCGCGGCCATTTGTCGCTCTGCGAGCCGCTTGCGGCCGGCGGTGCCCGCTTTGGCTCGGCCTGCTACGCGCTCGACTTGACGCGTTATCACACCGGGCTGCGTCAACGCCTGATCTCCCTTTCCATGCTGTACGCAGTGGCCTTGTCGGTTGCGTTGGCCATGGCGTTCTGGATCGGAGGCCTCTATACCCGCCCGTTCACCGCGCTGGCGAGCACCATGCGCTCGAACGATCCGCGCGCCAACAGGTATCGCTTGATGCAGACCCGGGCGCGCAATGAGGTCGGCGCGCTCTATACCGGTTATAACGCGATGATCGACCAGATCGTGCGCGCGACCGATGAACTGCGCTATCTCAGCCGCCATGACACCCTGACCGGGCTGCTGAATCGTTTCGGCTTCGATCAGACGCTCGAGCACTGTCTCGGCGCGACGGGTGCAGCGGAGCAGCGCGTTGATGTCACTATCTCACACGTCCTGGTGCAGATCGACCTGGATCTGTTTAAGCTGGTCAATGATAGCGCCGGTCAGCTTGCCGGCGATTTTCTACTCAAACAGGTCGCGCAGCTGTGTCGCGACCATTGGCCGGCACCCGCGGCGCTGGCGCGCATCGGCGGGGATGAGTTCTTTGCTCTGTTGCCGGATTGCGATGAGGATCGGGCACGGCGGGAAACTTGGGAACTGCTCGAACGCATTGGAGAGTTGCGTTTTCGCTGGGAGCAGTCGGCCTTTGATATCACGGCAAGCGCTGGTCTGGTGGCCTTCAGCCCCTATGAGTATCGCCGCGATGATCTGATTGCCGCCGCCAATTCCGCGCTTAAGCAGGCGCAGATGCGCGGGCATCACCAACTCCATTGTCATCGCGCGGATGCCGAACGCCAGCGACGCGAAAGCGCCGAACGTTTCGCGGCCAGCGCCATCAAGGAGGCGTTGCGGGCCGGACCGGCGCGGTTTGAGCTGTTCGCGCAGCCGATTGTGCCGCTCGAATCCCCTGAGTCTGTGTCTAAGGGGTTTTCCACGTCAACAAATAACTACGAGATCCTGTTGCGCCTGCGCACTGGCAATGGCGAATTGATGTCGCCCGGACTCTTTCTGCCGGCCGCCGAGCGCTATCAACTCATGAGCGCCATCGATCAATATGTCTTCGCCGCTTTTTTCGATGCCATGGAGCAGCATCCGGCGCATCTTGACGCCCTCGGATTCGCCAGCATCAATCTGTCCGGCAGTACCTTAACGCACCCGGATTTCCAAGCCTGGTTCGGCGAGGTTCTGTCTCAGCGGGACTTTCCATGGTACAAGCTGGTGGTGGAGGTGACCGAGACTACCGCGGTTGGCAATTTGCCGCAGGCATCGGACTTCATCTCGCGCTGTCGGGCCGCCGGTGTGCGGGTGGCTCTTGATGACTTCGGCACCGGGCTATCGTCCTTCGAGTATCTCAAATCCCTGCCGTTCGACCGCATCAAGATCGACGGCAGCTTTATCCGTGACATGCTGACCGATCCGGTCGATTATGAAACTGTTCGCTATATCCATCAGATCGCCCGTCTGCGCGATCAGCGTACCATTGCCGAGTTTGTCGAGACCGAGGCTCAACTTGCCGCTTTAAGCGCGATCGGCGTCGACTATGGCCAAGGTTACCTGCTTGGGCGACCGAGGCCTCTGGTGGAGTTGTTTGACGAAGGCAGCCCCGCCTGAGATTGCCCACCCTGTGCTTAGCGGGCGTGGCACAGTCTCTCTCGGGTAGAATTGACCAGATGCAATACAGAGATTTACGAGATTTTATCGAACAACTCGAGGTACGTGGCGAGCTTCAGCGGGTGCATATCCCGGTCGATCCTTATCTGGAAGTCACTGAAATCTGCGACCGCACCCTGCGCGCTGGTGGGCCGGCGCTCTTGTTTGAGCGACCCCGGGGGTCTGACATCCCATTGCTGGGTAATCTGTTTGGCACACCCAAGCGGGTCGCGCTCGGCATGGGTGAGGAGTCCACCGATGCGCTGCGTGAGATCGGCAAACTGCTGGCTTTTTTGAAAGAACCCGATCCACCCAAGGGCATGAAGGATGCCTGGCGCACCCTGCCGGTATTCAAGAAGGTGCTCGACATGGCGCCCAGGGTGCGCAAACAACCGCCTTGTCAGGAGGTGGTGCTAGAAGGCGCGGATGTTGATCTCGGATGCTTGCCGATTCAGCACTGCTGGCCGGAGGATGCAGCCCCCTTGATCACCTGGGGGCTGGTGGTCACGCGCGGGCCGAACAAATCACGGCAGAACCTCGGCATCTACCGTATGCAGGTGCTCGATCGTAATAGTGTCATTATGCGCTGGTTGGCGCACCGTGGCGGCGCCCTGGACTATCGCGACTGGCAGCAGACGTATCCCGACGAGCCTTTTCCCGTTGCCGTCGCACTTGGGGCAGATCCGGCGACTATCCTGGGTGCCGTCACCCCTGTGCCCGACAGTCTTTCGGAATATGCCTTCGCTGGACTGCTGCGCGGCAGTCGCACCGAGCTGGCCGGCTGCCTGGGTTCGGATCTGCAGGTGCCGGCCAGCGCCGAAATTGTGCTTGAGGGGCATTTGCATCCGCGGGATATGGCTGATGAAGGGCCTTTTGGCGACCATACCGGCTATTACAACGAGGTTGATCGCTTCCCGGTCTTTCGTATCGAGCGCGTCACCCACCGCCGCGACCCCATTTACCATAGTACCTATACCGGTCGCCCGCCCGACGAGCCCGCGATTCTAGGCGTGGCGCTCAATGAGGTCTTCATCCCCCTGCTGCAGAAGCAGTTCCCGGAGATTGTTGACTTCTATCTGCCGCCCGAGGGCTGTTCTTACCGACTTGCGGTGGTGAGCATGAACAAGCAATATCCCGGGCATGCCAAGCGAGTGATGATGGGCGTCTGGTCTTTCCTTCGTCAGTTCATGTACACCAAGTTCGTGATCGTGGTCGATGCTGACGTCAACGCCCGCGATTGGAAGGATGTCATCTGGGCCATGACCACGCGCATGGACCCTGCGCGCGATACCCTGCTGATCGAAAACACTCCGATTGACTATCTGGATTTTGCTTCGCCCGTCTCGGGCCTCGGTTCCAAAATCGGAATGGACGCGACCAACAAATGGCCAGGCGAGACCAGCCGCGAATGGGGGCGGCCGATCCAAATGGACCAGAGCGTGCGAGCGCGAGTGGACGCGATCTGGGATCAGTTGGGGATTGATATTCCAGAACATTGAAATCGCGCGCAATCCAGCCAACGTGAATTGCCCTCGTGATCCTGCAATCTAGAGATACTCCATGCCATCAGCCATGAAGACACCAGAAAATATCCGTTAATGCTCAATCTATCAGAGAGTTCGTGCGACCTCGATTGGATGGCCAGCAGGATTAAATCGATTGACGCATTTGCAATCCTGGGTGCGCTGGGTGCGTTTCTCGCTTCTGCCGGTCTGTATCCGTTGCGCCATTGATCGATTGTCAACGAGTTACCCCCCTTGAATTTCAATCTTCGTTGGCTGTCCGTGCGGATCATAGATGACCCGGAACACGATGAAATCAGCGCTCGATATGAATCCCTCGATCGGTGAGCCCACCAGATTCCAGATGCCAAGGGTCGCAATCGAGAGGATGCCATGGGTGAAGGAACGCACATTGGAGCCCTTTTTGCGCCGAACCTGATAGATCTCCTCAAAGCTCCCATCCGGATGTTGCTTGTCGAGCAGGATCTGCCCGCCATACTCCAGCAGTCCCATAAAACAGCTTCGGGATTCACATCGCGCGATCCTGCTCTCGGTCGCGCCCGCCTGCTTTGATGCCTGCTTGGCTGCTGGCCCGGTGCAGGCCGCTATTGTGGCTGTTAGTAGGGCCAGCACAAGCAGGATCGAGCCAAGACGAATCATGCTAAAAATCGATCTGTGGGAAGGTGCGGCCATAGCTAAGTATCCGTGCTGTTGAGACTCAATGTGTGATTTATCGTGCGTCAGTGGTTAGTGGATAACAATAACCCGACCTAAAACCGACAACCAATTTGCGATTGGGATAGCTGCCAGTTAGACGATTGAGGGATAGTCATCGGTTTAAAATACGAACGCCCGATGCAACTCGCTGCCCGACATACTGATGAATCACATTCATATATTCTCTTCCAAGCTGTGTTCTGCGCTTGGCAACAAACCGGATGACCCCTAGTACTTTGACGATTATATCGTTGGTGACATCTTTCAAATCTTCGATGATTGATTGATCGACATAGCGAAAGCCATTTGTAATTAGCTTATTTTCTTGATCAAATGATTGATCTTGAAAATGGTATTTATCAATCAGCAACTCAATGATTTTGATTGCGTCACTATCTTTCAGTTTGCCATCGTGTTTAATATCATATGCGCACAAAGCGCCTTCTATGGAATTGCTGTATGACGCAAGCTCCATGTTGTTATCCATTTCTATAATAGAATACGCGGGGACATCACTATATTTTCTTTTTGGTTTTTGATAAAAAATACATCCCACACAAGCCTCTTCCGTTCTTGTGTCTCCACAACATTGGCTGCAAATGAGGTTATCCACGATTAGACACTTTCTTTTGCCTTTCCTTGACTGACATATTGGACACTTTGCCATCTTGCCTCCTGAGATTGATTGTCTTGGTTGATCGAAAAAAGTTAGTGGCAGTAATCAGGGTATCAGGATAGCACCGGAAAAATGACGGGGCTATCAGCCAAGGTGAAGCTGGTTTGTCCACCAGCTGACCCTTGGGTAGGAACGGATTGCCGATTGCTGGCTGCTTAGTCCCGCGCTGGCAGATCCAGATAAGCGAGGCAGTCCGGCGGCAGTTCCTGCCGGCAGCGCTGGAGGATTCGCGCTTCCTGCTCCGGGTTGAGATGGATCTTGTGGTCGCCGGTTTCCCCTTTGCGGATGAAGCCGCCGGGTCGGAACATGGGGCTGCCGTCGGCGTTGCGACCGGCGAAGCGCTCACTGTGGGCCTTCATCCAGGCGAAAGAGGCGTAGTGCGCGGCATGTTCCAGGGTCTCTCGCGTCAGCGACCAGCCGAGGAAGCTTGCGATGCGTGCCATGGCGCCGGGAAGGTCGGCTTTGAGGTCGCTGTAGCGCAGCATCAGGAGATTGTCGCGCTCTCGCCGCGGCCACCAGCTTGCGACATTGCGGAACCAGGCACCGAAGGCGAGCCAGGTGTCGAGATGCGCATCGAGATTCGGCGGGCGCTCTAGTCCGTCTTGGGTTCGCGCGGTGTCCGAGATGTCCAGCAGGTGATGATAGAAGCTGACGCAGCAGTCGCGCGGGTCGCGCACTGTGAGGATGATGCGGGCGATCTCTCGCCCCGGCGTTTGCTCCCAGGTGCAGTGGGTCTTGAACAGGCGCGGATCGGCGCGCTGGTGGAAATCCGCCAGCACCTCGCGCCAGGTGCGCGGCGGGCGCTGGCGTTCCAGCCAAGGGACAACCTGGTCGATGTCGTCAAAGTCCGTATTCCCGCCGGTGCGCAGCTGATGCAAGATCTGCTGCATCCAGGTGGTTCCGGCCTTGGGTGCCGTGGTGATGAGTACGTCTGTTGGCCGCGCGCGGAAGTGGGCGAGCACCCAGGGATCGTGCAGCGGATGCGGCTCGCCCCAGTGTGGAGCCGGGTGGTCGGTGAAAACCTCGGTCTCTTGCATGCTGGCGTTCTCCTGTAAAACTGGTATCTGATTTCAGCCGGCACAGATCCGTGTCCTGGTCTTTCTTAACTCACATCGGACGCCGGCTGTGGGGTACGTGAAAACAGGCTCAGCGCCGTTACTGTCATGAGGATCAGTGCCGCGCCCAACATCTGCGCAATCGCCAGACGTTCGTCCAACACCACCACGCCAAAGAGAGACGCGGTCACGGGTTCGACCATGGCGATGATGGATGCCACGGCGGGAGCTGTATGCTTGAGGCCAATAATGTAGAGCACAAAAGATAGGCCCGCGCCAAACACGCCCAGGGTGGCGAACAGCGGCCAGTCTGGTGTGTGTGGCACGGCAATAATCTGGTCGCTATCGCTCGGCCAAATCAGGATGGTGGCGAGGACGGCAAAGGCGATGGACAAAATCGCCTGCGGGCTGCCGTGCGGGCCAGCATATTTGAAGCCGAAAATGAACAGGGCGTAGGATAACCCGGCTAGCAGTCCAGCGCCGATTCCCAGCGGAGTGATGCCGCTGTTGTCGAGATCGTAAATCTGTGTCAGCAGCACGACGCCGAGCATGACCATGACGATCGCCGCCCACTTTAGCGCCGTGGGGCGCTCCAACCCCAGTGCGAAGGACACCAGATAAACAAAGACCGGTGCGCAGTACATCAAGGTCGCCGCTATCGCGACGCTGCCATGGGCGATGCTGACAAAATAAAAAGAGAAGTTTCCAGCCACGCCCAAGCCGGCAAGGGTGGACCAGAGCCACATTCGACGGCTTGCCAGACCGCTCCCGCCGGGGCGCAGCGCAAGCCAGAGGAGGACGCATAGCAGGCCAATCAGGCCGCGGTAGAAGGAAACGACGAAGGCATCCCAACCACTAGCCATCAGGATGCCGCCGATCCCGCCCGATAATCCCCAGAAAATCGCTGCCAGCAAGACAAAAGCGGTACTTGCGCCAAGCATTCGAGAGTCCTTTGTCGTTTAGCGGTTTAAGAATGCCGGTTCGATTCTGCTCGGTAGACCGCCGGCATCGGTGGCGTAGAAGATCTCGAAATGGTGTTCCACGTCGGCCTGGGAATAGCGCAAGCTGCGTTGCACAAAGGTTTTTATGTCATCTTCGTGCTGTCCTTGGTCACCGGCGCGCAGAATGTCACCAAAGGCATCAGCACCGAAACGCTGTGCAATCCCGGTCAGCGCCCAGGTCGCATCGGCTTTGTTTTGGTCCGGACCCTCGATGATTTCCGCCAATAACGGGATGACGGCGCGATCATCGCCTGCGCGCGACAGAAACCCATACTTTTCGTAGTAGGTTATCTGATCTAAGAACAAGGCGATCAAGGTGTCAGCCGCGCGACGATCACCTAAGTCGATTAGCCCCCAAAGCGAGCCGACGAAGAGCGCTTCCTTAGGATGCGCGCGTTTGGAGGAAAAAGGACCAGAGCCGCTCCGCCGCATCCTGCGCGCCCAGGAGTCCAAACGCGATGCAGGCGAGACTTCGTCCATAATCGTCGAGCGCATCCCAGCATTGGGTCAAGGCTTCACCCTTCGCGTGGCTTTTCTTCGACATTGTTTTTTTCCAATCGGAGAAATCAGAGGAAAGCGGGTCGTTGGTTTGTTGGGTGGCTAGCGCCGTGATCAAGGCCAACGGCATCTTGAGCCGGTTTGTTCAACAAATAGAATAGGCTGAAGGATGCGATCCGCTAGTGTATGCTTAATGGGGTTCCGGCGTCTTCCACTGCGACCAGTTGCAAGGGCTTCTTGCCCTGGAGCAAATCAAGCCAATGCAGAGTACTTTGCCGCGGCCGCGCGTCGCCAGTTGAAGGGGGCCGTCGAGCTTTGCCATGCCCAATCCTTCGCCGACCTACCAGGTTCAGCCGGTTGGTTGGATTCGCAAGCAGGATGGCCGCGTCCTCATCGACCTCTATGAGCAGTATCGTCTGGCGCTGCTTGGCGTCGACGAACTGGACAGTCTTTGGGTGCTCTATTGTTTCGACCGCAACGAAATGCCGAGGCAATGCGCCATGCTGCAAGTGCAGCCGCGTGGAAATCCCGACAATCCCTCTGCGCGGTGTTTTCGCGACTCGCGCCCCGATGCGACTGAATCACATTGCAATGAGCCGGATCCGGGTGCTGGGTGTCGCAGGCAACCGCATTGAGATCGACGGGATCGATGCCTTTGACACCAGCTCGATGTTAGATCTGAAACCTGAGCCTGTGATCGTTGGCGGATGCGTCCTGAACCTATCCGCGGGTGTGCAGACGACTGCGCGGCATCACTCAGACCGCCAAGCGCAGGGTCTCCGCAGGCAGGCAGATCTGGTCGGTGCAAGCCTGAAGCTTGACGCGAATTGGCGCTAGCCGGGTCAGCAGGGTGCCGGACTGGGCGTCCAGGATCAGGTTGACCTGGACCTGACCTGCATGGGTTAACAGCGGCGCGTCCTGAAAAGCAACGTCCAATGGTCGTGGTTCCGGCAGGCGGCAGTCGGACAGATGCCAGTCGCTTCCGGCCGGTTCGATCTTCAGACCAGTGGCCGCGTTCAAGTGCAGCCCGGCGGCGATGTTAATCTGCAATGTGATCCGTTGCGCGTCGCAACGACTGGCCAGCAGGCGAATCTTGCCCGCCGCGGCAAAGTCCAGGCTGTCGCAACGCCCGTGGTTGAGCAGTTCGACGCCGATCAGCAGGCTCGGGTAGTGGCTCGGCGCGGACATTAGTTGTTGGGCCAGGCGCCCGAGCAGGATCCCGGCCTGCTGCCGGTCATGCCGCTGCTCGCTGCGCTGGCCGAGCTGCGCCAGCACCTGCAACAACACGCCGCTGCAGGACGGGGTGGCGCCGTCATGGCCAAGTTCGCGCGCTCGTTCCATCCCGGTCGGATGTATCCCGGCTTCGCTCAGATAGAAGCCCCCGTCGCCGTCACCGAAGCGCTGCACGGCCTGATCACAAAGCCCTTGTGCGCGTTCCAGCCACACCGCATGGCTGCTGAGATCATGCAGGTGCAGGCAGGCCTCGGCAAAATAGGCATAATCTTCCAGGCTCGCCGGTACCGAGGCGTTGTCGCCCTTGGCGATGCGCAATAGGCCGCCATCCGCGCGGCTGTTGCCCTGCCACAACGCCTCGGCCGCGCGCTGGGCGGCAGCACCGTAATCCGCGCGTTTAAGCAAGCGACTGGCCTCGGCCAGGGCGGTGATCATCAGGCCATTCCAGGCGAGGATGATCTTGTCATCGCATAGCGGCTTGGGCCGCTGCTCCCGCATCCAGCGCAGTTGCTCGCGGCAGCGCGCGAACCGCTCCAGCACCGCGGCGAGCGGCTGGCGGTCACGCTCGGCCAGGGTCTCCAGGGAGACCGGCAGAAAGGGGATGCTGCGCCCCGCGAAATTTCCGGCCTCGGTGATCCCCAAGACCGGCTTGATCCAAGCCGCGTCGTCAGCCCCAAGGGCGGCATCGATCTGTGCCGGGGTCCAGACAAAGAAGCTCCCCTCGGCGCCTTCGCTGTCGGCATCCGTGGCCGAATGGAAGCGGCCCTGGCTGTCGGTCATCTCGCGCAAGACATAATCCAGGATATCCTCCCCGGTGCGGCGGAAGGACGCCTGTCCGGTGAGCTGCCAGGCCTGGACATAGATCCGCGACAACTGCGCCTGGTTGTAGAGCATCTTCTCGAAGTGCGGCACGATCCAGTGATCGTCGGTGGAGTAGCGGTGGAAACCGCCGCCGATTTGATCATAGACGCCGCCACGGGCCATGACCTCCAGGCTATGCACCAGGGCTTGGAGCACATCCGCGCGCGCTTGCCGCCGCTGTTGATCGAGCAGAAACAAGAGCAAGGGCTCGTGCGGGAACTTGGGCGCGCGCGAGAAGCCGCCGTTGTCGGGATCGTACAGATCGAGGCAGTCATCCAGCGCGCGAGCGGTGACATCCGCGGCCAACAGGTCTTTGGCGCCCGTTTGGCGCCGTGGCTCGGCAATGGCTTGGCTAAGTTGCTCGGCTTGCGAAAGCAGATCGGCTTGGCGGTCGCGCCAAAGTTCGGCGATGTGCGCGAGCAGAGCATCGAAGCGAGCGGGCGGATAGTAAGTGCCGGCGAAGAAGGGCTTGCCTTCTGGCGTTAAAAAGCTCGACATCGGCCAGCCACCATGGCCGCTGATCAGCAGGAGGGCGCGCATGTAGGTCTCATCGATATCCGGGTGCATCTCGCGGTCCACTTTGATGGCCACGAAATCACGGTTGAGCCGCTCGGCGAGGCTCAGATTCTCGAAGCTCTCGTACTCCATCACATGGCACCAATGGCAGGTAGCATAGCCGATGGACAGAAACACCGGCTTGTTCTCGGCGCGCGCCTGGGCGAAGGCTTCCTTGCCCCAGGGATACCAGTCCACCGGGTTATGGGCGTGCTGCAGCAGGTATGGCGCGTTCTCATGGATCAGCCGGTTGATGAAACGGGGCTGGCCATCAGTGTCCAGATGCCGGGTGCGTGACTGGTACCCGGGGCCTTTGGCGCGGTAGGCAGCCTGTAGAGAGACATTGCTGGTCATGGAATTCTCGCGGCGGGGGAGGGCGTTTGGGTGCGGGCCTGTTCCCACCGAACATGGGGATTGATTGGGCGTGGGAATACCCGCTGCTGCCTGGTGAAATCGCCGGCTTGCCAATCTTGGCGCGACCAGAGTCGAGCCCGAGCTTGTCGGCGGCCTCCTGTCCGAAGGCACTGGTTCCCGGTTCATGGGTGTAGGCATGAACCTGAGGGGGAATACCAAGGCGCTTCAGGGTGTCAATCGCTGGGGTCATGGCGTTGGCTAATTAGTTTACAGATGGATGAAACTGGCAATGATGCCTGGAATCGGCGTTCTTTCCGGCGTTGGTCGAGGCGCATCTGAATTGATGTTGGTTGGTCTGGCGATCACTTGACCCTTACGCGCATTTTGATTATCGTACTGCTTTCATTTTGATGGCTGTCTGACATGCCGACCAATACTTTTCCGCTTCCAAGTACGAATCCGCACTCTTTTCACCATCAAGGGGCCAATCGGCCCAATTCCCGCCCTGGTTCAACCCGTGGCTAGTAGGGGCGGCGCTAGACCCGGCGCCGGGCGCAAACCCGGCAGCAACTCCTATGGCGAGTCCACGGTCCCGGTGCGCATTCCCCGCTCCCAGGTTCCGACCATTCAGCACTGGCTCGAGACCCTGAAACGTCCAATGAACAGCCCATCCTTGCATCTGCCGGATCCCAAGGCTCCACCACAGAGCTGGCCGCTGTTCCAAGCCCGCATTCCCGCCGGCTTCCCGTCCCCGGCCGATGATGATCTCGATGACGCCATCGATCTGAACACCCACCTGGTTCGCCATCCGGCGGCCACCTTCTTTCTGCGCGTGCAAGGCGAGTCCATGACCGGTGCCGGTATTCAGGACGGCGATCTGGTGATTGTCGATCGGGCCGAGGAACCGCGCGCGGGTTCGGTGGTGGTGGCCGCCCTTGATGGCGAGTTGACGCTGAAGTTTCTCCAGCGCGATTCCAGTACCCAGCACGTCTGGCTGGAATCCGCGCATCCCGACTACCCCCCGCGCGCCATTACCGCCGAGACCGATCTGGTCATCTGGGGCGTGGTGACCCATGTGGTGCATGCCTTTTGAGTCCCGCCAAACTCTTTGCCCTGGTCGACTGCAACAACTTCTACGTCTCCTGCGAACGCTTGTTTCAGCCCGCGCTCGAGGGCCGACCGGTGGTGGTCTTGTCCAACAACGACGGCTGCCTGGTCGCACGCAGCAACGAGGCCAAGGCACTCGGGCTGCCGATGGGCGCGCCCTATTTCCAGGTCGCCCGCACCCTGCGCCAGCATCAGGTCGCGGTGTTCTCCTCCAACTACGCGCTCTATGGCGATTTGTCGCGGCGGGTGATGCAGATCCTGGCCAGTGCCGCCCCGGCCAGCGAGGTCTACTCCATCGACGAATGCTTCCTGGACCTGACGGGCATCGCCACCGCCGACGCGCTGTCCCAGCAGCTGGTGCAACAGGTGCGAAGCTGGACCGGCATCCCGGTTTCCGTCGGCCTGGCGCCGACCAAGACCCTGGCGAAACTGGCCAATCGCCTGGCCAAAAAAGGCCTGGGACAAGGTGGCGTGCTGGATTGGCGCGCATTGAGCGAACCGTCCGCCGTGCTGCAACGCACGGCGGTCGAAGACCTCTGGGGCATCAGCCAGCACTGGGGCCAGCGGCTGCGCGCACTGGGCATCACCGATGCCCTGGCGCTGGCCCAGGCCCCAAGCGCCTGGTTGCAGGCGCACTTCGGCGTGGTCCTGGTCCGCCTTGGCCGTGAGCTACAGGGCTTCTCTTGCCTGACGCTTGAGACCCAGCCGCCAGCACGGAAGCAAATCATGGTGTCGCGCTCGTTCGGGCAGCCCGTCACCCAGTGGTCCGTCCTGCGCGCGGCCATCACCCATTTTGCCAGCCGCGCCGGGGAGAAACTGCGCGCCCAGGGGCTGCTGGCCCAGGCGTTGACGGTGTTTCTGGAGACAAGTCCCGACGGCAAGCACGGCGATCCGAAAGCGCGCCCTCCGCCCGAGTCACTGACCTTGAGTTTCTCGCCACCGACGGCGGACAGTGCCACGTTGGTGCGCGCTGCCTGCTGGGGCGCACAACAGCGGTTTCGTGATGGCAGCATCTACCGCAAAGCTGGGATCATGCTGCTCGACCTGATGCCCGCCGGCCAGGTTGTTCCGGGCCTGTTCGACGCACCGGAACGGGCCGATCACGCGCGCCAGCGCATGCAAGCCCTGGATGCCGTCAATGCCCGCTTTGGGCGCGGCGCGCTGCGCTTCGCCGCCGAATTGGGCGGCGACACTTGGCGGCTGCGTGCCGAGCGACGCTCCTCGGCCTGTCCCACCGATTGGCAGGCGCTGCCCCGGGTGCGGGCCGGTTGAAGAAGGGATCCATCTTGATGCAGCCCATCAGAACGGCGGAGCGGAGCAGTTGTCGCGGGAACTTGTCGATGATCAGCGGGAATGGTCGGTAACACCCGAATCGACATGATGATTTTTCCTTATCCACTATTGCTGTGGATAACCCTGTGGACAAAGCTGCCACATAGCCTCTAAACCCTTGTCCTGGTGCGCTTCGTTTTCGATTGGTCAGAATTCTTACGGCCTGTAAGTCACTGTTTTTAATTTTTTTAATGCTTGTTCTAACAGGGTGTAAGTGGTTGAAAGTTTGAATTTGGCGCGGATTGTGTTTCCCTTGAGGGCTGTTCATAAGCGCCGGCCCTGTTGTCAAGTGCCAATGTGCGATCTGGCGCGATCTGTTCCCGCTTCGATCAGCGGCCCTCGGTACTAGGCGCTCCGGCCCATCATCCTCACCGAGATGACCAGGGCCTGCTGGCTGCCGCGAGCCGAGATGCGTCCGGCCAAAGACCGAGCGAAACCTTCAATTGTGTCATTAGTCGGCGACCCGTGCCGAGGTCGCGGCACGGATGGCCTGGCACAACAAGTTCGCGTCTAGCGGCTTGGCCAGAATGCGTGGAGATCTCGAGGATGCGCTGGCCGCCTTCTCGCGCAGGCTTTCCAGGGTCTCCCCGGTCATGAAAATCACCGGCAGGTCCGGGTGTTCCTGATCGATGCGTTGCAGCAGACCAATCCCGTCGAGCCGGGGCATGGCGTAGTCCGTGAGGACGAGATCGACGGGCGGCGCGCGTTTGAGACGCTCCAGGGCCGCGGCGCCGTGCTCGGCCAGTTCCGGAGCCATGCCATGCGCCGTTAGCAGCCGGCCGACGGCTTCGCGCACAGAGCGCTCATCGTCGACCACCACCACGCGCGGAATGCCGATGTCATTGATCGAGCGGATCTCCTGTTGAGGCGATGCCTTGGGTAAGGCATTGTCGCAATCAACAGCCGCTTGCCTGGGGGAAGCCACCGCCGGCAGCAGCAGTCGGAAGGCGGTGCCGATCTCCGGCGTCGATTCCAGCGCGAGTGCGCCCTTGGTGCGGGTGAAAAATTCCTGCACCATGAATAGGCCCAAGCCGTGACCACGTTGCGCGGATTTTGTGGAGAATAATGGTTCAAAGATGCGCGCCAGTGTCGGCGCGTCCATGCCGCAACCATCATCCTCGACCAGAATCTCGACTAAATCACCCACTGGGCGTTGACCAAGGCGAACCGCGCGCTCGGTCCCAGGGGCAAGCCGACGCGCGATCAGTCGCAGGTGGCCATCACCGCCGGTGGCATCGCGGGCATTGATCGCCAGATTGAGTAAGGCAGCCTGCAGGAAGGCGCCGTTCGACAGTACCCGCAGCTGCGGTTCCACCGCCACCTCGAGGGTCATGCTCGGTGGCAGGATTTGGCTCAGAATGCGCGCCAGCTCGGGAATGGTCTCGCTCAGAACGACCTCGGCGAGCGGGATGCCGCCGTGGTGACTCAGCGACAGTAGGCCGGAGGTGATTACCTTGGCATGATTGAGGACGCTGATGGTTTCCTGCAGGATCTCGGCCGTTTCGGAATCCGGCGCCGGCATGAGCAGATGCGAATTGAGGTACCAGAGGTTGGCATCGATGGCACCGAGTAGGTTATTGAAATCATGCGCGATGCCGCTGGCCAGATGGCCGATGGTCGCACGCTCGCGCGCGGTCACCAAATCCTGCTGAATGCGCCGGTGGCGTTCAATTCCCGCCAGGCGCTGCCCGATGAGTTGCAGCAACTGGCGCTCCAATTTCGCCACCCCCGCGCGGGCATCGGCGTGGCAGAGTACCAATAGGTAAGAAAATTCGCCTTTCGTATCCGGGTTGGTCGGGATGTGCAGCACCAAGGCGCTGTCGATGCCATGCGCACGCGCTGCCGCGGGCAGTTCCGACGCACCCAGCAGACGAAGGGCTTCAGCTTGCCGGTTATCCGGAGACAGCGAGGCCGCGCCCAGCGCGGTGGCAGTCGCCGCGGCCTGGGTGCCGGCCATGAAAAGGGGATGATAGTGCTTTTCTGTGTCAAGCGTACCGAAACTGCCGGCCACCGCGCCGAGACTGACGCGACCGAGTTCGAGCAGTCGCTCACCCTGATCGGCGGCCTCGGATTGATGCAGCGAGACCGCGATCAATTCCTCTAGCTGCCGACTATAGCGCGCGAGTCGTTCCTCGCTTAAACGCAAGGCGGCGTAGAATTGCTCACGCCCGAGCGCGCTGGCGAGCAGATTGGCGAACACCCGCAGGAAGCGCAACTCGCTTTCGGACCAGCGGCGCGGCGCGCTCACCGCGTCGAAGCCAACAAATCCCTGCAAGCGACCGGCCGAATGCAGGGGCATCAGCAGCAGCGATTGAATGGCTTGAGGTTCAAGAATGGCCCGCTCGCCGGCCCATTCATCTGGCAGGTTGTGAATATCCTGCAAGACCACGGGTTGGTTCGTTGCCAGCCGGTTCATGGCAGCTGGAAAGAGATCAATCGGAAGCTGCTGCAACATGTCGATCATGGGGGCGACGCCATCGGCCACCCATTCGTGGGTGTTGCTCATGCGCTGCTCGGCAGCGTCGAGCAGGAACAAATAGCTGCGATCAATCCGCCAGAAGGCGCCAATGCGCTGCAAGGCAGCATTGATGGCGGCATCCAAGTTGTTCGCCGTGGTATTCACCAAGGACGCGGCCAGGGCCACCAATTCCTGTTCCAAGGCCTCGCGCTCGGCGATGCGCTGCTCGACTCCCTTGCGCTGGCTGACGTCCGTGTGGGTGCCGGCGACAATCAGGGGCTCGCCGTCACTGCTCCACTCCACTACGCGCCCTTGATCCAGCACCCAGACCCAGTGTCCGTCGCGATGGCGCATGCGCACCTCGCATTCGTAGCGATCCACATGGCCGCGAAGGTGATAGTCCATTAGCACATCGCTGATCTCGAGATCATCCGGGTGCGCGAGCCGGCGCCAGGTCGCAATGGACAGGGGCATCAATTCCGCCAGCGTATAGCCGCAGATCGCGGCCCAATGCTCATTGAACTTGACCTTGCCGATCTGAACGTACCAGGACCAGGTGCCCAGGCGGGTGCCGGCGATCACATTGGCGATGAATCTTCTCTCCTCGGCAAGCGCCCGTTCGATCGCGCGCCGCTCGGTCACGTCGAGCCCGACACCCTCGAGTCCGAGCAACCGACCCGCGGTATTCCGCACCGCCCGGGTATAGGTCTCGAGAACGCGGATAGACTGTCCTGGAGCGGCAACCCGGACATCCAAGTGCAGAACCACCTGACTCTGATCAAGCAAGGCGCGCAGACCGCGTTTCAATGCCTGGCGGTCGACATCGGTCAGACGCGCGAACAGTGCCGGCCAACTTCTCTCGACATCACCGGGCGCGTAACCCAACATGGCATGGAGTTGCTCTGACCACCGCAACTGGCGCTTAGCGTCCTGGGGTTCATGCTCCTGGCGCGAAAACGACCAGCTTCCCAACTCGGCGATCTGCTCCGCGCGCGCTAGCAAGGCATCCTGTTCCCGCAGGCGAGCGAGTGTCTCCAGGCCTTTTTGATGTTCATCCCGCACCTCGCGCAGCATCTGCTGCAGCGAACTGGCCATGCCGCGAATGCTGTCACGCAGGCGATCCCATTCCTCCAGTGAGCCGGTGGGTGGAAGCTGCCAAGGCGCCCCATGCCGCGCGGCCACCGGAACCCGGGCAATGGCGTTTAGCAAGCGCTCGATGGCGCGATCCGTCCAACGGCTGCCAAGACCAGTCAAGACAAGGGTTGACAGTACGATCAGCGCCAGCAACAACATGGCGTCGGCCGTGCGTGCCTGCGCCTCGTCAATGACCGGCGCGGCATTGAGGCTGACGCGCAGGTGCGACCAGGGCAAGTCAGTCGCCAAGGGCTGAATCCAGTGGTAGCGTCCGCCGCGGAAGCTTTGCATCCGCGACCGCGTCGGGTCCGTTGCGGGCTGCAAGTGCAAGCCCGGGGTCTCGTTTGCGGCATCCACCTCGCGACGCGGCACCAGTTCCACGGCGAGCGCGCTTCCAGCCGGCAAGGTAGATTCCAGTGCCCGTGTCAGGTGGCCAAGCTGTTGCCCGCTCGACTCGGCGGTGGAGTGGCCGCTGCGCAACTCCGCCTCGCTCAAGCGCGCGAAGAGCCCGAGATGCTCGGTCACGCGGTCCTCAAGCTCGCTGATCAGTTGACGATTGTTCGCCAGCACCAGCAACAGGGCGGGTAGCACTACGGCGACCAGCAATCCGTTGAAAACCAGATCAGCCAAACGCACAGAGGCGCGCTTGCGCCGCAGCACATCGACGAGCAACAGCATAATCCCCGCCACAGCCGCGTTCAGCACGCCATTCAGGCTTTGCTTGATGGCAATCAGCCGCGTTTGCTCCCAGGGCAGCGCAAGCGCCTGGTGGTAAAAAAACAGCACCATGGGAATGCCCAGCAGCAGCCAGAACCCCAGATCAATCACTGGCAGCGGTGGTTGTTTGCCGCCGCGGCTGTGGATGCGATCACGCACGGCCGCGACGCAGGCAATCTCCACCGAAAAGATGATCAGGGCATAGGGGTGGCCCCACAGCGGGAGCGTCATCAGCCCGCCGGCCGCTACTACCACCAGCGCGGGAAGGGTGCCAAGCCAAACCAAGGCGATCAAGGCGATGATTGAACCCGGCAGCAAGTCAACGCCAAAGAAGAGTGGAATGGGCACGGAATTGGCGCCCTCCGCGACCAGGGCCAGCGCGAGCGTGGCCAGTCCTTGCAAACCGAGCTGGCGCCAGCGGCTGACCTCGGGTGCCGGTGACGGGCGGCTCATGCCGCGAGCACGCGGGAGAGGGCCGCGCCGACTGATGCAGGCTGGACTCGGGATGGCGGCCCTTGAACCTCTTCAAGATGTGAAAGACTCATCGGTGGGTGGAATAGAAACCCTTGGGCATACCCGACCCCGGCCTTGACCAGAGCTTGGCGTTGGTCTTGGTTCTCGACGCCTTCGGCGATGAGTTCAAGGCCGATATCATGGCCGAGATGAATAATGCCCCGCAGGATCGCCAGGCCCTTGGCCGAATCGAACATCTCGCGCACGAAGCTCATGTCGATCTTCAGCACATCGACCGGGAGTTCGGCGAGATTGCGCACCGAGGAGTAGCCGGTGCCAAAATCGTCGATGGCGATGCGTGCGCCGAGCAAGCGCAGTTCGGCGCCGGTGCGCCGCAACATCTGCAGGTTCGCGGGCGAGACAGTCTCGGTCAGTTCGATGTCAAGATGACATCCGTCGGCGAGGGCGGACACTAGGGGTGAAATCAGCGCCTCGGCCTCCCCGGCATTGAGGCTGTTCCAGGACAGATTGAGCCCCAGATGTTGAACTGACAGGGCATCGAGCCGAGCGCTCATCTCGATCAGCCGCGCGATCAGGGCCTGCGTTAAAGCAGATATTAGCCCGCTGCTTTCCGCCAGTGGGATAAACCGCGACGGCGGGAGCAAGCCTCCGTCCGCGAGTCGCAAGCGGGACAAGACTTCCACGCCACGGATGTGACCGGTCTGAAGGTCGACGATGGGTTGAAAACGCGGCTCGATGGCGCCAGCGAAAATGCGGTCGCGAAGTAACTCGACGCTGATGGGCGTGTCGAGCGTTGTCTTCGTGCTTGGTTGGGAGGTGGATGGCCAGTCAGCGCGCAAGGCTTCAGGCAGTTCCTTGGCCAGGTTGGCTTTGGAGACCTGCCCAATCACCTGAAGACCGCTGTCGCGGGCAAAGCGCCGCGCGGTGTCCATCACATCGGTACCGAAACCGGATGCCAGTAGCACGGGAGGCGCGACCGGCAGCCGCGTCAGCCAGGCGATGACATCCAGTCCCGTGTGCTGGCCAAGACCGAGGTCGAGCACCAGCAGGTCGGGCAGCCAGAGCATGGCGCTGGCCTTGAACTCTGGTAGCGATGAACAAAAACGGCACTCATGGCCGAGCGCGCCGATCATACGCGTCAGTACCCGCGCCATGCGCGGATCATCGTCAAGGCACAAGACTCGCATCTCAACCTTCCTGGACCCTGATGGCCCCTTGTCCAATATCCGGGGATACCCGTCCCGGGTAGTGCAATGAATCGCGCCGGTCGTGCGGTCCGCGTGGTCTTGGGGCGTCTCGGGTTTGACGTCAAAGGGTTGACGGCACGGCGACAACTGGCGGCACGGAGTCAATCCTGCCGGTCCCCGGCATGGAACCATCAGTGGCTGGCCGAGACAAGTAAAGAAGGGTAAAGGCGGCCGCCGCCCTGGCGGCAAATGATGGGCTAGATGCAAAAAAGGGTTTTTAGTTTCTGACAACGTCTAGCCGGTAACCGATACCGCGAACCGGGTGAATGCGCAAGCAGCCGATGCCGGCGGAGCGCAGCTTGGCGCGAATGTGCCCGACATGAACATCGGCGGTGCGATTACCTGGCTCCCAGACATGGCCGTCGAGCAGGGTATCGCGGTCGACCGCGCGACCGACACGGCGCATCAGATGGGCGAGGATCTTGGTCTCCGCCGCGGTCAACTCAAGCGACCGCGCGGACTCCTCGCAAAGCAGGGTCTGGGCGGTGAGCATCAGGATGGCCGGACCGATCTGAATCCGATCCTCACCGGCGCCGAATTGACGTCGCAGCACGGCACGGATGCGGGCGCGTAATTCATCCAGCACCACCGGCTTGACCAGATAGTCATCGGCGCCGGTGTCGAGTCCCTGGATGCGATCCTCGGTCTTGCCGCGTGCCGTGACCATGATCACCGCAACCGGGGTGTTCGCGACCAGATCCCTCGCGATGTCCATCCCATCCTCGGCGCCGAGATTGAGGTCCAGCAACACCAGATCGGCACCTTGCGCGCGGTAGCGACGCCAGAATTCCGCGCCGCTCGAGACCCATTCCACCCCATAGCCATCGGCAAGCAGCACTCGGCGCATGGCACGTGCCAATGGCGGATGATCCTCAATGATCAGGATCCTGGCTTTCATGATTCTTGCGCACCACATGAGGGCGTGGCCTGGGCTCGCCGCAAATGACTCAGGTGATGTCTGGTCGGGAGTCCGCCTCGCGTGATCTTTACAGAAATTTACCCCTGAGTTTAGGCCAGCCCAGTAGGCTTGGGCCACAGTCCAAGGCAAAAGACCAAGGGTTATATGGGAAGGACTACGCTCGGGTCTCCCCAAGCAACCAGGATCCAGCCCTTGGTTGAAGCCACCGTCAAGATCCTCGGAGGAGTCATTGATGATGAAATTCGCTGTAAAGCCCGCGCAGCCTCAGGATATCGTGCGCGGGCGCGCATTGCCCTACCATCTCTACTTGGCGGATCGCACGCCCTTGGCCTTCCGTGGTCAGATCATCAATGAACCTGATCGCATCGATATTCTTCACCGCTGTGGTTGGCGTCAAATCGGTGGCGATGAGCGCCTTCCAACGGCAGGCATTTCCGGCCTGGAGGCAAAACCGCCGGTGCATCCCGCGAGTCAGGATGCGATCGGCATGCAAATGGCGCCGCGCGAACTCGCGCCTTTGTGCGATGCCGAAATACTGGTCGCGGACGACATGCCACCGACGCAAAAAGCCATCGTGCGTTTGCTCTACCGTTTTGGGGTCGGCGCCGTCCTGCTCGCCAGTTCTGGTGGGCAGGCGATCACTCAATTCTTTCAGCATCGGCCCCATCTGGTGCTGCTCGATGTCGACATGCCTGGTCGCGACGGACTGGGCGCCTTACGCCAGATCAAAGAGTGGTCGCCAAGCACCTTCGTTGCGCTGGTAACTGGCGTCGCGACCCGTGATAACCTGAAGGAAGCCAAGGCACTCGGTGTCGATGACTTTTTGGTCAAACCCATCAGTGGTGCAGGTCTGAAGAAGATTCTCGATTTGTATTGCCTTGGCATTCACTAGTAAAACTGGAGGTTCACGGCGATTTTGACCCACATCTTTAACGAGCGGTTGCTGGCCGATCCAGCCGGGACGCTGGCCGTGGAGGGGATGCCAGTGCCGGAGGGGCTCATCCTGAGACTCTTGGAGGATAGCGCGCGGGAGCCTAGGCTGGTGATTCCTGACCGACCCAAAGATATTCGCGGTGACACCCTTGTTGATGTGGCTGGAGGGAGGATTAATTTACACATAAAAAAGATTTTAAAACACTGTCTAGGTGTTTTTTATCATTGCATTTCTACAATTCGGACCTGGCATCATTTTCAATGAAGACCTTTGATATCTCGCGCGCGGAGATTAAGCGGGCAAATGTGCCGCACGAAATCTTTTTGACCAACCTGATTGGCAACCATATCCTCATGGCGATTGCCGCAGGCGGTATTGCCGGCAGCTTTCCCTGGGTCATGGCCCTGATTCCGGCCATCTCTTTCATGCTTCTCGGCTATACCCTATGGCGCGCAAGGTTGTCACGAACGCGCGATCCCTGGTATGTGATGTGCCACTGGCAACTCTGTGCGCGCCGCAGCCGCCTGTTCATTATCATGCTGAGCCTGTTGCTAGTGGTCTGCGTGCTTGGCTGGGTCGCTTACTTTTATGCCGGGATGATGAAGGAGGCTGTGATTGCACTCATCATCGGTGCTGGCATCCTTCCGGTGATGGTCACTGTGCTGGTGCTGATCCTGGTGGAATCCGACGCGCTCTACCATGCCAATCAAGCCAAATTGCCGGTCTGGGTGGTGGAGCGCTTCCCGCCGCCAGTCGATTGAGCCACGAGCGGTCCGCTCGGTGGAGCATTAGTCGTTATCGATACGATGATCGCTTTAGCAGGCCAGTTTTTACGATGCATTCAGATGCCATTACCCATAAGTCGGTGAGCCTTGCCCTATCTGTCGCCTCAGTCACCGCATTCTGACTTGCGCCATGAGCCGGCGCGGCCCGATGTGGCACCAGATTCAATCAGGAGCGAGCCTGGATGACCTATTTGACGGATCACTACGTTAATTTTTCACCGACTATGGCTTCAAACGCCTGTTTGGCGAAGAATCGCACAAGGACTTGTTGCGGGACTTTTTGAATGCCTTGCTGCAGCATGAACAGGGCCAGATTGTCGATCTCACCTACCTGAAAGACGAGCAACTCGGCCGCACGCCGGTGGATCGCAAGGCGATTTTCGATCTGTACTGCGAGAACGAACGCGGTGAAAAATTCATCGTCGAACTGCAAAAAGCCAAGTAGAACTTTTTCAAGGACCGCAGTATTTTCCATGCCACCTTCCCCATCCAGCAGCAAGCCAAGAAAGGCGATAGGGACTTTCGCCTCAATGCCGTCTATACCATCGGCATTTTGGATTTTGTGTTTGATGAGGATAGAAAGACACAGACAAATGGCTCTATGCCATCAAGCATCTCGACCGCCTCGACCTTGTGCCCGACGCCCTGTGCGAGCAGGTGTTCGAGCGCTTCTTCGAGGTCGCCAAGATCGCCAATTTCACCCGCGAAGAACTGCAAAGCTACGAGGACAGCCTGAAATACTATCGCGATCTGAAAAACTCCTTCGACACCGCGCGCAACCTGCTTGATGTGCTTGATGATGACACCATCGCGCGTAAAACTGGTCTGGACAGCGAAACCATCGCCGCCTTGCGGAAGGAAGGCTGAGCGAATTGCGGTTTTGTTAGGCCTTGATCGTCACTCAGGCCGCCCGCAAACCAGGGTAACTCACTAACAACCAACAACCAACAACCAACAACTAATCCTCTATCTGTCTGTATGAACACAGATAAATCAACCGAAGCCTTGGCCTTTGGCATTCGCCGCCGGGTGTTTGAACACAGCATCCGTAACAACGGCGGCTATCTGAGCCAGGCCTGCTCGGCGGCCGAACAACTCGCCTGGCTGTATAACGAACAGCTTCGGCTCGGCGCGCCCACACTGCCACCGGTACCGCTGCCTTTTGCCGGGGTGCCGGCGCCCGGCAACCATGCCTATCGCACCGGCGCGGGCTACCATGGCCCCGCCGAGCCCTCTCTCGATCGCCTTTTCATCGCTCCGGCCCACTATGCGCTGGTGGCCTATGCCGCTCTGATCGAAGTTGGCCGCCTGGCGCCGGAAGCTCTGGATCAGTTCAACCAGGACGGCTCTTCGGTGGAAATGATCGGTGCCGAGCATTCCCCTGGCATGGAGGTACACAATGGAACCCTGGGCATCGGGCTCTCAACCGGCGCCGGGCTGGCCTGGGGTCGGCGGCGCAAGGGCGAGACCGGCGCGGTCTGGGTGTTCATGTCCGATGGCGAGGTGCAGGAAGGCCAGACCTGGGAGGCGGTGCAGAGCTGCGTGCATCATGGCATCGACAACCTCTACGCCATCATGGATGTCAACGCCCAGCAGTGCGATGGCGCCATGAGCGCGGTCATGGATGTCGGTGACCTGAAGGCGAAATTCGTAAGCTTCGGCGCCGTGGCGGTGGAGATCGATGGCCATGATCTCGCCGCCATGCGCGTGGCGGCGCAAACACCGCACCCAGGGCGCCCGCTGATCATTCTCGCGCGCACCTGCCCCTATCAAGGCATGCCGAGTTTGAAGAGCCGCTTTCCACGCCTGCATTATGTGCGTTTCAAGAGCGAGGACGAGCGCGAGAGCATGCGCCGGGCCATTGCCGCCGAGCTTGGACTCAATGCTGAGCCGGCCTCCAGCCAGCCAGGGCGGCAGGAGACCAGCCCTGCGACAACCGCCGCGAAGGGAGACTGACGCCATGGTCGAAATGGTTGCCCGCCCCTATGCCGCCGCTTTCGAGGCCCACGCGCTTGCCCATCCGGAGGTGCTCTGCCTGTCGGCCGATCTGACCTCCTCGTGCGAGATCGACGGCTTTCGTGACCGCCACCCGGAGCGTTTTCTATCTCTTGGCATGGCGGAACAAAACCTGATGAGCTTCGCCGGCGGGCTTGGACTCGCCGGCTTTCGGCCCTTCATTCACAGCTTCGGGGTGTTTCTCTATCGCCGCCCCTATGATCAACTCATCGCCTCGGTCGCCTACCCGCGCCGGGCAGTGCGGCTCATGGGTTTTCTGCCCGGATTGACCACGCCTGGCGGCATGACCCATCAGGCGATCGAAGACATCGCCGTGATGCGTTCCATTCCGAACATGACCATCCTGGAAAGCGGTGATGCCACAGAGGTCGAAAGCCTATGCGCGGCGGCCGACACGATTGACGGCCCGGTCTATTGCCGGGTGCTGCGCGGGCTGGTACCACGGCTGTTCGCCACGCCCATTCGGGTCGGGGAGATGCGGGTGCTCAGCGAAGGGAGCGACATCCTGGTCCTGACCGCCGGCATCGCCACCGAGGAGGCCCTGCGCGCCCGCGCGGCGCTTGCGCATGCCGGCGTGTCCATTCGCCACCTGCATCTGCACACCATCAAGCCCTTCGACGCGCACGCCCTGCTCGATCAGATCGCCTCGGTTCAGCATGGCGTGATTACCCTGGAGAACCATGTCATCGAGGGCGGCATCGGCTCCCTGTGCGCCGAGATCATGGCCGATCATGGCGTTGGCAAGCCCCTGCGGCGCCTGGGACTGCGCGACACCTTCGCCCACGGCGGCTCGCGGGCCTATCTGCTGCGCTACTACGGCCTGAACGCCATGGCCCTGGTCGGCGCGGTCGAGTCACTGCTTGGCGAGCATTTTGGCGTGAGCGAGGCCGATCTGGAGGCCGCGCGAGTGGATGCGGTGCATTCCGACGCCAAGGCGGAGGCCCTATAAACACGCGCTTGACAGTGACCTATGGGATCGCCGCCGCCAGCCTCGCGGAGGCGCGCGCGCGCGCCGCCGACATCGCGCTGGAGCAGACGGTTGAGATTCCGGCCGACATCGTGCCCGAGGGCTACATCGCCGAGACCATCGTCGGGCGGATCGAGGCGCTCGAACCCGATGCCGATACTGAAACCAATGCCGGGAATGGGGGCCGCTTCCGCGCCACCCTTTCCTACAGCCCAGACAGCATCGGCGGGGAATTACCGCAGTTGCTGAATGTGATCTTTGGCAATTCCTCGCTGCAACCCGGGCTCAAGGTGGTGGGATTCAGGCTCGGCGAGACCTTGAGCCGACAGTTTCCCGGCGCGGCCTTTGGCATCACGGGCTTGCGGGCGCTGGTCAAGCGACCAAGAGGCGGGCTGATCGCGGCGGTGATCAAGCCCCAGGGCGCAACGGCCGAGAGCCTGGCCGCTATCGCCTATCGCTGCGCCCTGGCCGGCGCCGACATCATCAAGGAGGACCATGGTCTAGCCAATCAGCCAAGCGCGCCCTTTCAGGCGCGGTGCGAGCAGATCGGCCGAGCGGTGGCGCGTGCCAATGCCGAGACCGGCGGCGCGAGCCTGTATTTCGCCAATCTGAATGGCCCGCACGAGACCCTGATGGAGCAGGCCCGCTTCGCCCGCACCGCCGGCGCGGGTGGCTTGCTGGTGATGCCGGGGCTCCTGGGCTTCGATCTGCTGCGTCGCCTGTCGCAAGACCCGGAGATTCAGCTGCCACTCATGGCCCATCCGAGCCTGCTCGGTTCCCATGTGCTGTCGTCTGACAGCGGCTTCAGCCACGGCGTACTCTTTGGCGCCATCATGCGGCTCGCCGGCGCGGATATTTCGATTTTTCCTAATATCGGCGGTCGTTTCAGTTTCAGTCGCGCGGACTGCCTGGACATTGCCGAGCAGTGCCGCGACACCGATGGCATCGGCCGGCCTATTTTGCCAAGTCCGGGCGGCGGCATGAGCGTTGAACGGGCCGCGGAAATGCACGCCATGTATGGCGAGGATGTGGTCTATCTGCTGGGCGGCAGCCTGCTACGCCATGGCGAGCGCATCGGTGGGGCAATTCAAGCGATGCGCCAGGCGCTGGAAGCGGCGATTTCTCGCGAGAGCAAAGCACCGGATTGACCGCGTCACTGCCGACTATCCCCCTGTTTCTGCTGGTCGCTAGCGTCAGCGCTAGCGACCAGCGAACTGGGTTCTCCGCGCCAAGCGTTCGAGCAGTTCCCGCACCATGGCGCGGCGGATGGGTTTGGCGAGATGATCGTCCATGCCGGCGGCCAAACAAGCTTCGCGATCGGATGCCAGAGCGTTGGCGGTCATGGCTACGATCGGGGTGCGTGCGCTGGCGTGCTGGCTTTCCAGCGCGCGGATTTTCTCAGTGGCCTCTATGCCGCCCATGACCGGCATTTGCATGTCCATGAAAATCAAGTCAAAGCAGTCGGCTTGATAGCATTCGATCGCGCGTTGGCCGTTCTCGGCTACTACCACCTCATGACCCCATTGCTTGAGAAGCGCCACCACCAGTTTTTGGTTGACTGGATTATCCTCGGCCAGCAGCACCCGCAGACTGGTCGTCGGCCCGGGATCAGCTGCGTCATCAATGAGCTTGTGATTGGTGCCGGGCATCGCAGGCAAGAACTCTGGTTGGAGCAGGTGGGTGATCGCGTTCCACAGCTCCGAGGGTGTTGGCGGGCTGGTCAGCCGCTCTATCTTCGAGGCCGGAACTGATTTTGAGGTGCGTGCATGGGGCCCGATAAGCAACAGCGGCATTGAATGCCTATCGACGGACCGCGCCCTTGCCTCATCCTGGTTCTTTGTCAGCCCGGTTAACAATACGTCTATGTCATCCGCCGACAGGCTGGTCATCGGGTCGTTCAGCAGCGCCAGGCCAATAGGTGGCGCCTGGGCGAGTCGGGCGCGCGCCTGCGCGAGATCCACGACTGCTATCACATCAAGTCCCCAATCAAGCAGCCAAGCTTCCAGGGTCGCGCGGCTGAGCGGATGCGGATCCATCAGTAGCACGGATGTGGATAGATCGAAGGGGCGCAGGACATCCTCGCCGCGGCTTGGGGGCTGGTGCGGGCGCGCGAGCGGTAGGGTGAAAAAGAACTCGCTACCGACGCCCTGCTCACTGGTCACGCGCATCTGTCCGCCCATGAGTTCGACCAGACCGGCGGCGATGGTCAGACCCAGACCGGTGCCGCCGTACTCGCGGGTGGTGGAGGCATCGGCTTGGGTGAAGGCCTGGAAGATCCGCTCGAGCTTGGCGGCGGGAATGCCGGTGCCGGTATCGCGCACGCCGATGCGCACCTGGTCGATCCGGGCGCCAGCGTCCGCGAGCAAACGCACCGAGACGCTCACCTCGCCCGCCTTGGGAGTAAACTTAATGGCGTTGTCGCACAGATTCACCAGCACTTGGCGCAGACGTCCGGGATCGCCGAGCGACTGCCGTGGCAGATCGGCGGACAAATCATAGGCCAGGGTCACGCCCTTGTTGCGCGCGCGAATGCTCAACGCCTTGAGGGTTTCGGCGACCAAGCCGACCAGATTGAAGGGGGTCTGTTCCAGCTCGATACGACCGGCCTCGATCTTGGAGAAATCCAGGATCTCATTGAGGATACCGAGCAGTGCCTCGGCCGATGAGTGCACGATGTTGATGTAGTTGCGCTGGGTGTTGGTCAGCTCGGTGTCCAGCGCCAGCTCGGCCATGCCGATGATGCCGTTCATCGGGGTGCGAATCTCATGGCTCATGTTGGCGATGAACTGGCTCTTGGCCTGATTGGCTTGCTCGGCGAGATCGCGCGCCAGGCGCATGTCCTCCTCGGCGAGCTTTTGCGCGGTAATGTCGAAATTGACCCCGACTATCCGTTCGGGGCGACCATCGGGGGTACGGGAAACCGCCGCGCGACCGCGCAGATAGCGGATGTCGCCCGTCGGGCGGCGAATGCGGAACTCGATGTCGAACAGGGCATCGTGCTCGATGGCGGCGGTCAAATGCCGCCGCGCGATCGGCAGGTCGTCCGGATGCACGCGCTCGGCCCAGTCCTGGAAGCGCTCGTGAAAGTCCGCGCGCGCGATGCCGAACAGATCCAGCATGCGGTCATCCCAGCGCAAGCGCTCGCGGGCGATGTCCCATTCCCAGACGCCGATCTCGGCGGAGTAGCTGGCCAGCTCCAGGCGTTGTTTTTGTGCGCGCAACTCGGTCTCGAACAGACAGGCGCGCGCCGCGTGCGCGAGCTTGAGCACCAGGGGCGCGAAGGCGCGTTGAAATGCCTCTGACAGGGCGCCGACAGCATGGCTACGGGCCAGGATGAGGACACCGAAGTCCGGTAGGCAGAAGGCATGCATCAGGCAGCTCTCCTGGGGCAGCAGCAACGCCTGGTCGTCAGTCCGTTCGCACAGGCTGGCGTACAGGCGCTTGATCGGCCATTCGGCGCTGAAGGCGGCGTAACAGGGATTGCGCGGCAGCGAACGCGGCAGTAGACAACACAGCGGTTCCTCGCCGCTCGTCATGTCAGGAGCATGCGACGGCAATTGCAGGATGGCGCCGCCACTGCCATTGAGCAGCCGCAGCAGGTCGGAGAGAAAGCGCCGCAGCATGGGCTGCAACTCGCCGCTGGCGTCTATGGCCAGCGACAATTCGAAGAGTACTTCGGTTTCGAGCGCCAGGCTCATGTCGGTCTCCGCGCGCGGGCGGCTCATCCCTCGGCGCTAGCGAAAAGGCCCACCACCGAGGTCTTGTTGTAGAACTCGAGAAAATCCTCGCCCGCGTTGGCGATTTCCCCAAGCGTCAGCGCGCCGACTAACGGCAGGCCGTCATCGACCACGGCGAGTTCGCGGTCAAAGTCATCGCCGAGAAAGAGCACCCGGGATATGCAGTCGATGAAAATACGCAGCGCGCCCTTGCTTGGATCCTGTGCGGCCAGTGCCACGCCCGAGAGCCACTGGGCTTGACCGGCGGCGGCGATCAGGCTGTCGGTGTCGCCGTGCAGAATATGCACCAGGGACGATTGCGGAATTTCGCCGACACAAAGGATGCTGCCATCCTCTCCGAGTAAAATCGGGTCGCGCACCACCACCTCGCCGCCCATTTTGCGAATGCCGAAGGGGTAGGCGGTGGCGACGCTGAAGAAGGTCTCGGCATCCAGCGGTTGTGCCGAATGCTCGGCGATGGCCTCGCGGTAGACCTCGAACGCCGGACGGTAATTGAGTTCGATCAGGCGATTATGTTCCGCGCGGGTGACCTTGATGGGCTCCGAGATAGGCGTCCAGCCATGCGCCACGCCAATGCCGGCGGGCCAGTCGAGTTGCGCCAGCACGGCGGCATCGGCCAGCAGCCCGTTCTGGGTAAAGACGCAAGGCGTGGAGGCGCCAGCGGCGAGCGAGCCGGCACCGCCGCCGAGATAATTGGCCTCCAGCCCGAAGTTCTCGAACAGCGCATCGATCAGCCCGGCGATGCGCTTGGCATAGCCATCGACGAAGACAAAGAGGGTTGGACGTCCAGGGCCATCGGGATCGAGCGCGTCCTCGAGCGCCAGCGCCAAGTCGCGCCGTGGGTCGCTGAGATCCTTCAAGATCCGCAGGCGCGGCGCTCGCGCCAGCCCGAGGACGATGGAGCCGCGGGTCAGGCGCTCGCGGCCCTGGAGGATCTGCGGAAAGAGTCCGCCAAACAGCGGTTTGCCGATGCTACCCAGCAGTGGATCGAGCACTGCCGGGGCGAAACCATTGTCATGGCAGGCCAGCACCAGCAGTCCGGCGACCTGGGGCTTCGCCGCCTGTTCGCGCAGGGCCTGCTCGAGTCCCTCAAGACGTCCTGATCGGTCAATGGACAGCATCGCGACGGTCTCCGTTATCCTGTTTGATGGCGTTGATGGTGTTTGCATCCTGGAAGCGCGCCGACTCGGTGTTGGACACTCGAGCGTGCGTTAGTCTGACAGGGAATGCCGGCGGAAACCCGCTGTTACTGGCGCGCGCCCAGAATGGCGCCGATCTCGGCGTCGCTCAGGACAATGGGGTTGGTTTTCATGCTCGATCCGCGACTGCCGGCGACGATGCGCGCGTGATCGGCCCGCGTCACGCCCAGCGCGCCCAAGCGCGGCAGCGCCAGGCGCTCGGTCCAGTCCTCGAGCAGCGCGACCAAAGTGTCGGCGGCCGCTGCATCGTCCTCCGCCGGAGTCTCGGCATGATCGGGGCCATGATGCACCGCGCTCAGCAGCCGGCCAAGTTGGGCGTATTTCGCCAGCGCCGGATGCGCGGGGTCGCGTTCGCGCAAGGCCTGAACGTTGACCCGAGTGGCGGCGGCGACCAGGGTGCCACACACCACACCATGGGGAATCGGGAACAGAGCGCCCAAGGGCGAGGCCAGGCCATGCACACTACCAAGACCGGTCTGGGCCAGCACCATGCCCGAGAGCAGCGCGGCATAGGCCATGTTGGCACGCGCTGCCGCGTCACCTGGATCCCGTGCCAGGGGCAGTAGGCCATCGCGCACGCGGCGCAGTCCGTCGAGCGCCAGGGCGTCGCACAGCGGATTGGCGCGCGCCGAGATATAAGCCTCGAGCAGTTGGGTCAGGGCGTCCATGCCATTGCCGGCAATGACCGCGGGCGGGCAGGTGACGAGAAAATCCGGATCGACCACCGCCACGGCGGCCACCAGTTGCTCATCGCGGAAGGATTTCTTGTAGCCATCCGGCCCCTGGACGCTCAGCACAGCGTTCTTGGTCGCCTCCGAGCCGGTGCCGGCGGTGGTCGGCACAGCGATTAGCGGCAGTGCCGGGCCGCGATAAGGCAATTCGGGGCCGACGCCTTCGAGATAATCCAGCACCGAGCCGCCACCGGGCAGCAGCCCGGCGATGGCCTTGCCGGCGTCAAGTGCGCTGCCACCGCCGATGGCGATGACGACTTCAATGCCGGCGTCGCGCCAGGCGCGCACGCTGTCATCGACCAGGCCGGGCGCGGGTTCGCCGGCGATCCGGCATTCGCCGAGCGACACCCCAGCCTCGGCGAAGCCCCGCGCGAGTTCGGGCCAGAAGGGCCCGTCAAGCAGGGAGGCGCCGCCGGTGACCAGCAGCGCTCGTTGTCCGAACCGACGGGCGAGCGCTGGCAACATCGCGCGCGTTCCGGCGCCGAACTCAATGCTGGGTAGGCGGGCAATGCGAAAAGGCGGCATCATGGGCTCCATGAGAAATCCTCGCTCATACTTGTGGTAGCGGTTTTTGCCGCGATGACTGTATCGCGGCTAAAGCCATGACCTGTCTTCCGCTTGTTCCTGGAACGAGTGTTAGGTGGATATTGGCTTAATCCTCGCCAATGCGCTGGTAGTGGCTTGCTTGGCGTGGATGCGCCATCATCGGTTCCACCGTCTCGCGCCAGCGCAGATAATGCGCGGTTTCTTTGTGCGCGCGGGCATCGGCCTCGGTGGCAAAATCCTCATAGAGCACGAAGGCGTTGGGATCTTCGAGCGATTGCAGCACATCGAAGCGGCGATTTCCAGGCTCTTGGCGCGAGCCGCGCCGATTCAACTCGGTCGCGGCCATAAAGGCCTCGCGCTGCTCGGGAATGACCTGTATCTGGACAATGGCGGTTGGCATGGGATCACCTCTTTTCGGTCTGAATGTTCCTTGGTTTTAGCGAGATGTAAGGATGGAAAGGCTGGTCACCACCTGTCAATGACCCTTAATACCTTGATAATAAAGTCAGTTACCCTGTGAGGGTGGTAAGGTTCGGCTGACAGATCGAACGGCTGCTTCTCTTGTGACACTGGCGCGGAGAAAGGCTTCTGCATGAAACCTCTGCTAGCGCATCAGGGCAACGCTGAGTTCGGGAACCGGGCTCTTTTCGGCCACCGGGAGCCGGATGCTATCTGGATGCTACCTGTTTGGTGAAAGCATCCGGCGATTGCGATGAAGAGTCGCGTAGAATCGAGGTTTTCAACAATTCCAAGAGAAAACGAGCCGATGGCAAAACCCAATTATGCGTTTGAGAAACGCCAGCGCGATTTGGCAAAAAAGGCCAAGCAAGAGGCCAAGCGCCAGCGCAAGATAGCCGGGACAGAGAGCCCGGAAAACCCCGAAAGTCAGAAAAGTCAGGACGACACGGAACCGACTGCGCGACCAGGGGACGCGGATGACGAAGTAACATCATGATTTTCAATCCATTTCAGGGGTTTTAACCCCGGATCCCGCCTGTGGAGAGCGACTGGCGTGGGTACTTTTATACCAAACCACGAGCGCGACATCAGGCTCGCAGCCTTTCTGCGGCAATTCCAAATTTTGTTTTCCAGCGTCCGGTTGTCGGCCCGGTTATTAGTAGACGCGCCATCTTAGCGCGTCATGAAGCGGCTGGAAGCCGCTTCCATACCACATGAAACACCCAAATTTGGAATTGCTGAAGCCGTTGCGGATCAACCCCTCGCTGCCCGCCATGGCCTCGAGCCAGACGGGCCAGGCCAGTGCGTAGTTGAGCAGGTTGAACGGGAACAGCGGCACCAGTCGGGTGAAGGCGACGAAACGCCAGCCCTCGGCCTCGACGCCCTGCATCAGACGCGCGATCAGGCCCTTGGCGCGTGTCCGCACCCAGTCGCCCGCGAGATGACGCGCGATCAGAAAGGCCATGGTCGCGCCAAGGGTCGCCCCAAGGAGGTTGTAGAGCGTGCCCCAGAGTGGGCCGAATAGCTTGCCGCCGGCGAGTGTCAGGACCGCGCCGGGCAGGAACAGCAGCGTTGCCAGCGCATAGAGCCCGATGAAGCTCAACGGCGCGGCGGTGCCAGTGCCGTTGATCCAGGCCTCGCGCTCACGGATGCTCACTCGGCTGCAACGCTGGAGCAGCGACATCGCTTGGTGGTGCTGAATACGGTGCTGCTACGATTGCTATTCCTGGCCGCCGCTTTGGCATAGAGCTGTATGTCAACAGTGCCGGTTGGGGGCTATTCTAACGCACTGGCCTGGCCCGTCTGGCTCGAGGTCCTGCTCGCGCTGCTGGTGCTCGACCTCGCCATCTGGGTGCAGCATGTGCTCTTCATGCGGTGCCGGCGCTGTGGCGGCTGCACCGGGTCCATCACTCAGATCTCGACTACGACCTGACCACCGTCGCGGATCAGCGTTTTGGGATGGCCGGGGAGTTGCTTCCAGAAGCCCGGCTCGATCAGTAGTTTGAGTAGCCAGTCAACGGTCAGGGTGCTCAGGCGCTGCTGGCTGGATTTGCGCGGGGCGGGTGAGCGCCGGGATGCGGGCGTCGCGATAATAACTTTTTTAAGATATCAGGACAGACTCTCATGGAGGGCGCTCTGGCCAACATCCACCGGCACCAGCACCGCCGCGGCGCGCAGCACCTCTACGCCAGCGCCGTGCCGATGCGACTGTTCACTCAAATAACGCCGCCAGCGCCGTGCCCCTGGGCAGCCATTGAACAACCCCAGCAAATGCCGGCTGATGCTATTGAGCGGCACGCCTTCGCTCAGGCAACGCTCGACATAAGGATAATACCCCTCCAGCACCTGATGGCGGCTTGGCACCGGGTGATGATCGCCAAACAACTCGGAATCCGCCGCCGCCAGCAGCCAGGGATTTTGGTATGCCTCGCGCCCGATCATCACCCCATGGAGCCGTTCGCACCAATGTCGTGCCTGCGAAAGGGTGGTGATGCCACCATTCAGCACCAAGGGCAGCCCGGGAAAATCCGCTCCTAGCCGCACTGCCACATCGTAGCGCAGCGGCGGCACCTCGCGGTTTTCGCGCGGGCTCAAACCCTGTAACCAGGCTTTGCGTGCATGCAATATCAGCAGATCGCAGCCAGCGGCTGCAATCCGTGCGACAAAATCGGCAAGTTGTTCATAGCTGTCGCGCTCGTCGATCCCAATACGCGTTTTCACCGACACCGGTACCGAGACCGCCGCTTTCATCGCCGCGACGCACTCAGCCACTAGATCGGGTTCCGCCATCAGGCAAGCGCCAAAACGCCCGTTCTGAACCCGATCAGACGGACAGCCGACATTCAGATTGATTTCATCATAGCCCCATTCCGCGCCCATGCGCGCGCAACAGGCCAGCTCCGCCGGGTCCGAGCCACCAAGTTGCAGAGCAAGCGGATGCTCGGCAGGATCAAAGCGCAGAAAGCGCGCGCTATCGCCATGAATGAGCGCCCCGGTGGTGACCATCTCCGAATATAACCATATGTGGTGGCTGATGAGACGTGCGAAAAACCGGAAATGCCGGTCAGTCCAATCGAGCATCGGGGCGATGGATAAAAGACCTGGGGCGACCGCCCGGCCAGGCGCACTGATTGGATTGGAGGATGCAAGAATGTCCGGGGTTCCAATCTTAGTCATGACTGCGGCCATGGCCGCGACGGGATCGAAGCCGAGGGGGATGTCGATAAAGTTGCAGAAAATACGCAGAATATGGTTAATCTGGTCATTCACGCCCGTCCCACTGGTCTGTCGGATAACGCGTTAATGGGAGTGCTCGGGAGCTTAGCATGTTTCATGCTTGAGGATTAATGGTAGTCTGAACACTGCTGTTTCACGGTAGAGGAAACCACCACAGTCGCATAGTCAAGCCGGCTACCAAAGCCAGCGAAAACCCAGTGCGATATCCGATGTAATAGGACTGTCAGTGAAGGATTCACTCCCAAAGCCAGACAGAACGCGGCCAGTGAAATGCTGCCGTTCGTATGCTGTGTATCTATAGCTGGCATGCATGTCAAGCTGCGAGTTCAGCTTCCATCGCAGACCAAGGCCGAGCACATAGCCCCAAGTATCGCTTTCATGATCATAATTGGTGATGCTGTCAGGCTTGCGCGAAGATTTGCGATAGTTTAGATGACCATGCGCCACCCCCAGTTCGCCGAAAGCTGAGAGCGCGGATGTCAGGCGGTACTCCGGCAGCAGACTGAGTGCGATAGATCGTGGCGCTTGGTAGCGGATGCTGGTATTTGTCGTCTCTTTCGTCCACTCTCCATCGTTGAAGGCAATGCGTGCCTGCGCGCCAAGCGAAAGCTCCGACAATAGCCTGAACTGCCGCCCGGCGATGAACGCGAATCCGCGCCCCCAGGCATCGTCCTCGAAGTGCTCGGAGGCGCGCCCATTCGCGAAACGAACCTTGGGCTTGAACTCAATCCCAGTGACCATTAATTCGCTGCCAAGGTACCAGCCCTCTGCCGCCACCCCCTTGGTGGCACTGAAAAGTCCGGTGCCGAAGAAGAGACTCAGCACAATCGCCGCGAAAGTGTCACGTTTTTCTTTTCTAATTTCTTGCATGTAAAGAATCCGATGAAAAAAAACCGATGCTACTCCGTATAGCCTATTTGTAATAGCAATATACTGTTATGCATCTGATTTTAAATATTTCTTACCCAATAAAAATCGCATTTTTTACTTATACGAAGGATAAGGGCTTTTCGGTTAGCGCAACCTCATCCGCGCGATGATTCTGAACTGGCGATTATGATACTTAGCTAGTGCGCCGATTTAGCTTAGCAGGACTGTAGACCAATACCCAAGCGTGGTTTCCAACCAAAGATTACACACTATGCGGTAACCGGACCCGCTTGGGCCGGATTCTCCGACAGGTGCCAAGGTCAGCTATCCGGAACCATGGATCCGGTGATTGGCACGAAGCGCACCGGCAGCACGGGGCGCTGGTTCAAGCTCCCATCGGCTTGCTTGGTTAGCACCGTCAGGTATTGCACCTCGTCCTCGCCGCCCAAGGGAATCACGAGACGACCGCCAATAGCCAATTGCTCGACCAATGCCGGCGGAGCTTCGGGGCCGGCAGCGGTGACGATGATGCCATCGAAAGGAGCGGCTTCCGGCCAACCCCGATAGCCGTCGCCAGCGCGAACCTTGACCTGGTCAAAACCTAGATCGGCCAAGGTCGCGGCGGCCCGCTTGGCAAGTTCGGGAACGATCTCGATGCTGTAAACTTTCACACCCATGGCTCCCAGCACCGCAGCCTGGTAGCCAGACCCCGTGCCCAGTTCGAACACCCGCTCACCAGAGGCAAGCTGTAACAGATGACTCATGATGGCGACGATATAGGGCTGAGAGATGGTCTGGCCACGACCAATCGGCAGGGGATGGTTGTCGTAAGCCTGGGACCATTGGCCAAAGGGAACAAACCGGTGTCGCGGCACCCTGCCAAGGGCCTTAATTACCGCTGGATCGAGCTGATCGGTGCCGAGGTATTCCCGAGTGTGCAGAACTTCGTGCTCAACCTCGGCCACGAGCCGCTGCCGCGCAGCGTCCATCTTCATCTGATCTGAATTCATGGTAGTTTCTTCCGGGTGAATCGCCCCGTGCCAGAGCAGAATGAAAACCAGAAGCCAAGGCCAGGGGGCGCGGACGCATTGAGGTGCTTGGGTTTGAGCCATGGTGCCTTATCCAGGTGGCGATCTTTGGTGCGGGTGATCAGTGACGCATTGATTCGGCAGCGACCTCCATTAAGCACGGATCAGTTCCCGATGACTAACAGAGATCGCCTTGAGATGGTGAATAGTCATGCCGGTTCGCGTCAAACCTTGTTGATGGCGCCATCAGTCCGCAAAGGATCTAAAGGATCTATGGTGCCTTGGTTTAGCGAATATTCTCTTAAAGGTATGCTGAGGACACAAGATGAAATGTTCGGCAGTAAAGCATTGGGTGCGCACAGTCCTTTGGGGTCTTGCAGGACTCCTTTTGGTCAGTCTGAGCGGGTGTGATAGTGGCGGCGGAAGTGGTGAATGGTATACGAACTGGGACATTGCCGGCGGCTGTGCCTCTGATCAAGGTGGAAATGGGCGGGCGAGTGCCGCTGGAACCCAGGTCGAGGTCTGTCATTTGGTCGGTGAGTATGACTGGATTTGGGTGACTTATGTCGCGCCCTGGTGCAGCGCGAGCCGTTCGCAGGCGCCGCAGGTTCGCACCTTTGAAAAGAGCGCGGATTCGGATGTGGCTGTCTATACCGTGCTCACGGCTGGCAATGAACCCTTTACACCAGCGACTGTGGATCATGCCCGCACGTGGGCGGGTTCTTATGGGCTGGCGCCTGGTCATGTCCTCACGGAAGAGGCAACGCGCATCATTCCACAACATTTGCTGATTGGTCCCGATGGCCGAACCTTCTATCGCCATGTCGGCTTCCTGGCCGCGGATGAGATGCTGCGAATTCTTGATGATTTTCGTCACTATCGCCGAGTGCCAGATGTGCGTTCCCTGCCTGATCCCTGACAGAGGCATCCGACGTCATCGTCCATTTGTCTCTGTCCTGTCTGGCGGACTTCGCCGATAAGATGACAATTTGACTTAAACTTACTTATTAGGATGCCCTACTAAGAATTTGGTACTTCTGTGAAAAAATTTGTGCCAAAGAGAGTTATGGTTCTAAATTCCTGTGCTAAACTCAGCAATCAAGAGGGCGATAGAATCGGGCAACAGGTTCCGATGTAGCCCAAACGCCGAATTTGCCTGGCATTTTGCCTGGCATTCTGTTTAGAAAGGGCGCCGAGAGCAATGTTGCCAGTCAAGCTATCTGGGGCCGCTTGAAACCATGCCAGTGAGCATCTCGGATCTCGGTCGCGCTTCCATCCCGGGGGCTTCTCCGGCTGGCCAAGACGCTCGGCTTGAGGCCGATTATGTCGACCTCAAGTCAGAGATTGAAAAGCTCTCCTCCATTTCGCAGGCGGAGCAGGTCGACTGGGCGCGGGTTGTTCAACTCGGCACCAAGATCCTCTCGGCGCAGTCCAAAGATCTCCTTGTCGCGGCCTATCTCAGCGTTGGCCTTGCCCAAGTCAAGGGTTTCCAGGGAATCGCCGATGCGCTGCGGATTCTGCTGGATTTCACCACCACCTACTGGGATGACGGCTTCCCGCCGCTCAAGCGGATCCGTGGGCGCCTCAATGCCATGCTCTGGTGGCGGGACGCGACAACCACTTGGCTGAAAACGCAGTCCAGTCCCGATCCCTTGCCGCCAGCGCTGCATCAGGATCTCAGCGCGCGGGCGCGCGCGCTTGATCAGCGCCTGGCGGACTGCCTGCCCGATTTTCCACCATTGCACGAACTGATCGAGCAACTCGAGCGACTGCCGGTCGAGGCGCCACCAGCGCCGGAATCCAGCGCGTTGCGGGCAGGTGCCGAGGGCGATGGGAGCGACGGAGCCGAGGATGTCGCCAATAAGAATCCTGCTGAAACAGGGCAATCGCCCGCGTCGTCCTCGACCAAGGTCGCTCCAGCATCCAAAAATGATTCGGGGCAGCTGTCCGCGGAGGGAGTCGACGCCGCCCAAAGCGCGCTGCGCTCAGCCGCGCTCGACTTCGCGCATCTGAGTCGAACCCTCGCGCCTAGCAATCCCTGGAGTTGGAAAGCCAACCGTCTCGCGGCCTGGGTCGCCATCAAGCAGCTGCCGCCAAACCAAGGCGGAAAAACCCTGCTTCCCGCGCCCGAAGGCACCATTAAGACCGCGTTGGAAGCTCAACTCAAGGCTGGGCGCCATCTTGAAGCCGCAATGGCGGCCGAGGAGCACTTTACTGCCGCGATCTTTTGGTTGGATCTCCAGTATGTCATCGACCAAGCCCTGGGCGCCCTGGGGCAGGATTTCATGGCCGCGCGCGATGCTCTGCGTGGCGAATTGACCGGGTTGCTGGCACGTCTGCCAGGGCTTGAAAAGCTGTCGTTCGAGGACGGCACCGCATTCGCCGATGCCCGGACCACAAGCTGGATCGAGGAGATTCAGTCAGCGGGCGATGGCGCGGGCGGTCCTCGGCAGCCGTCAAATTCGGTGTTGGCCGTGCTTGCCGAGGCCGAGCAACTCCTGGCCGGAGAGAATGCGCCAGCTGCGCTCGACTGCCTGACAAAGTCCATCCGGGAAGCCGCCGATGGACCCTCCAGACTGCGCATTCGTCGGGCGCAAATGACCATCTTGTGCCGCATCCAAAGGTTCGACGCAGCCGCTGCTCTGGCCGAGCAGTTGCTGCGCGAGCTGGAATCCCGGCAACTGCCGGATTGGGACCCGGAGCTTGCCGCGGAATTGCTGATTGGCTGTTACCACAGCTATGTTGGGCGGGGCGAGAACGCTGACCCCATCACGGCAAAAAACATCCTGGAAAAACTGGCCTATCTCAAGCCATCTGTTGTTCTGACCATGTGATAATATCGAGCCGCCCGCGGCACACCAGCCGGTCTTCAACATCCGCATAAGAGGAAACCGCCCATGCCAACCGAAGGCTCAGTGGCCCCAAAAGAACGCGTCAACATTGTCTATCGCCCGGCGACTGGCGATGCGAAAGAGGAGGTCGAGTTACCCCTTAAACTGCTGGTGCTCGGGGACTTTACCCAGCAAGCGGATGATCGCATGCTGGAAGACCGTGATCCGGTCTCGATTGACAAGGATACCTTCGACGATGTTCTCCGTGGCCAAAACCTCAATCTCAAGCTGAATGTTCCAAACAAGCTCTCTGGCGAGGAAGACGCGCAAATGGCGGTCGAGCTTGACTTTACGTCCATGAGTGACTTCGCGCCCGATGCCATTGTGCGCAAAATTCCTGAACTTGCCAAACTCATGGAATTGCGCGATGCCCTCAAGGCACTCAAGGGTCCGCTGGCCAATGTGCCGGAGTTTCGCAAAAAGGTCCAGGAGTTGGTCAAGGATGAGGGCGTGCGCGAGCGCTTAATGAAGGAACTGGGCATCGAGAGCTGATGCCTCCGGATTCCATGCGCTCCTGCATTCCCATCCGCCCATCTTTCATCCGCGCATCTGATTGTTCAGATTTTGCCGATTCATATCTAAAGCACAGGTAATCGCAGCATGACCGAGGAACAAACGCAAGCGACCGAGGCAGCACCGGCGGAACAGCAAACCGAAACGGCCAGCCTGCTCGACGAGATCGTCGAAGCCTCGAAGCTCAAACCGACGGACGAGGGGTTTGATATGACCAAGGCCGGCCTTCAGGCCTTCCTGAAGGAGCTGGTTTCGGAGCGCCCTGGCGTCAAGATTTCGGGTGCCGTGGTCGACGACATGATTTCCGATCTGGATCAGAAGCTTTCAGCCCAAGTCAATGCCATCATTCACCAAGAAGAATTTCAAAAGCTCGAAAGCGCCTGGCGGTCATTGAAATTTCTGGTGGATCGGACCGATTTCCGGCAAAACATCAAACTCCAGTTCGTCAATGTCTCAAAGGAAGATTTGCTGGCTGACTTTGAAGACGCGCCGGAAATCGTCAAATCTGGCCTCTATCGCCAAGTCTACACCGCGGAATACGGTCAGTTTGGTGGCCAACCCATTGGCGGCATGATCGCCAACTACGATTTTGGCCCCGGGCCGCAAGATATTGAGTTACTGAAATACGTCTCATCGGTGTCGGCCATGTCTCACGCGCCTTTCATCGCCGCGGCGGGCAAGGAATTCTTCGGCATCGACTCTTGGGAAAAACTACCCAATCTGAAAGATCTGCATTCCATCTTCGAGATGCCGCAATACATCAAGTGGCGCTCCTTCCGAGAATCCGAGGATGCGCGCTATGTTGGTCTAACACTGCCCAAGTTCCTGTTGCGCTTGCCCTATTCGCCCAATACCGTGCCGACCAAATCCTTCAATTTTTTTGAGCAAGCGCAAGACAATGAGGATTTCTGCTGGGGCAATACCGCTTTTGCCTTTGCCTCTCGGTTAACCGACAGCTTTGCCAAGTATCGTTGGTGCGCGAACATTATCGGTCCGCAGGGTGGCGGTGAAGTCGGAGATTTGCCGCTGTATCAGTTCGAGGCCATGGGCCAGACGCAGACAAAAATCCCAACCCAAGTACTGATCTCGGAGCGCCGCGAGTATGAACTGGCCGAGGAAGGGTTCATCGCCCTGACCATGCGTAAGGGCTCGGATAATGCCGCCTTCTTCTCGGCGAACTCGGCCCAGCAGGCCAAGGTCTTCCCCGACACGCCGGAGGGCAAGGCGGCGGAGATGAACTACAAACTCTCGACGCAGATGCCCTACATGATGGTGATGAATCGCCTCGCGCATTATATCAAGGTGATACAACGCGAGAATATTGGCACCTGGAAAGAGCGGGAAGATCTTGAGCGAGAATTGAATACCTGGATCAGTCAATACGTCACGGAAATGGATAACCCTGATCCGGCGACGCGCAGCAAAAGGCCGCTACGCATGGCGTCAATCAATGTCGAAAACGTTCCGGGCGACCCCGGTTGGTACTCAGTGTCATTGAAGGCACGGCCGCACTTCAAGTACATGGGGGCGAGTTTCACTCTGTCTCTGGTGGGTAAGCTGGATAAAGAATAACCATTGCTGTGAAGCATGGCATCGGCCGGCCGCAAGCCATCGCGATACTCTGGCAGAGCGGCGTCAATGTTCATCATGGTTCGAGAGAATCACCTGATGATGGCGAGGACGAACAGGGCGCTTCATTAACGGATTGTGGGAGCGATCCTGGTAGGAGTTTTTTTTTAGCTCGGACGCTGGGTTTGCAATCCGAATCGATAACTCAATGAGGTAGCACGCAAATGGCACTAACAGCATACATGGCGGTCAATGGGAAAAGTCAGGGCGACATCAAGGGTGACTGCACCCAAAGCGGCGATAAGAAAGATAAAATTCTGATCTACGCCGTCGACCACCAAGTCGAGATCCCAAAAGATACCCATACCGGACTGCCGACTGGACAACGCATTCATCAGCCGCTCACGGTCACGAAACATAAGGATCAGTCATCGCCAAAATTGTTCAAATCCTGTTGTACCGGAGAACAATGCACGGTCACCATTGATTTCTATCGCATCAAAGACGATGGGACCGAGGAAAAATACTACACAATCAAGGCGGAGGAGGCGATTATCGTCAACATGCGCGAGTATACGCCGGTCACCTTTTTGCCAGATAACAAGCCCTATCATGACATGGAGGATATCTCCTTCACCTACTCAAAGATTACCTGGACCTATAACGATGGCAATATTGAATACACCGATAGCTGGAAGGGGTCCTGATCTGCCTGGCATGAATCCGATCGCGATCAGCTGAGGCTTGGATTCGAGCTTCATTCCTGACGTGTTTCATGTGCCTCTAGGATTGGCGTACCGCACGGCTGTGCGGTGCGCCCAAAGGCTTTGTTCCTGATGTGGGCCTGAAATAGGAATAATACACTGCAAGAAAAGCGACTACTTGAGCGGCTTTCCGCGATTGAACATCAACCAGATTGGCGCGGTGCGACAGATCCAAAAAACGCCACTGCCTCGATACTTAGCCATTTGGCAAAGATACTGAACTGCCGGCAAGGTAGTGTACCTATCGCACCCGACTTCGGGATTCCGGATTTTACTGGTGTTCTTGGTACTTTCGATGAAGGTGCCTGGCCAGAGGTAGAGGATGCCATCGGCAAGGTCATCGCCAAGTATGAACCTCGACTCGTCAATGTCGCGGTGCGCCACGAGATCAAGGCAGACAGTCCATTCGAGGTCGCCTTTCAGTTAGCGGCCACCATTCGCTTGGATGGACGGGAAAGTCCGATTCTGTTCGAGGCGGTTTTGAATTCCGACGGTCGCATTGAAGTCATGGAGTAGCCGGGTTTGCTCGACAAGTACTACCAGCAAGAACTAACCTATCTGCGCGAGTTAGCCACGGAATTCGCGGCTTTGCATCCGGGGTTGGCTCCGCTCCTCGCTGGCCAGTCGACCGACCCCGATGTCGAACGCATTCTTGAAGGGTCCGCCTTTCTGTCCGGGCTCATTCAGCAGAAACTCGATAGTAACTTCCCCGAATTGCTGCATGGGTTGCTGGAATTTATTTTCCCACATTATTTACGCCCGCTTCCGGCGGCGACTCTCATTGAATTCAAACCCAAGCAGGGGTTGCGGGAGCTAATTCGGGTTCCGCGGGGGATCACCGTCAACTCGGTCGAATCCGAGGGCGTGCGTTGTACCTTCACAACCTGCCAGGATGTCGATATTGCGCCGATTTCGATCAGTAGCCTAGAGTTCAAGAGCACGGGAAAAACCACTGGACTGCTGCGAATCGATCTCTCTGTTCCTGGTGCCGAGCTGAAACAGCTTCATCTCACGAAAATTCGGTTTTTTCTGGCTGGTGAGTATCACATCGCGGCGGAGCGCCATTGGGTTGTTATGACTCGGACCCGAAAATTGACCCTTGTCGGGGCCAATGGTCTGCGCCTCTCCCTGGCGCCGAGTGCAATAAAGCAAGTCGGGTTTCACGCATCACAGGCGCTCTTTCCGTATCCTACACGTTCTTTTCCCGGCTATCGAATCCTGCAGGAGCTTTTTTGTCTACCGGAGAAATTCTTATTTTTTGATGTGACTGGGCTCGATGTGCTGCGGACCCAGGACTTTGGCGGCAGCTTTAGCCTGGAATTCGAGTTCGGTGATCTGCCAGCGGACATGCCCAGCATGCGCGCGGAGCACTTCAAGCTTTTCGTGACGCCGGCGGTGAATCTCTTCCAGCACGATGCCGATCCGATTCTGCTTGATCATACCCGTGCGGATTATCTAGTGCGCCCGAGCTCTGGGCAATCCGGAGGCTACCAGGTTCATACGATCAATCAGGTGATGGGTTTTGTGCATGGCTCGGTGAATCCGCGTGAGTATCTTCCGTTCGCGCTTTTTAACCCGCAAGCCAAGGCGATGGCAGTGTATTCGCTGCATCATCGCCAATCCCCGCTGAGTGGCAAGGCGGAACTCTTTATTTCGGTGGCGCATCCAACGGCCAAGAATGAAACGACGACAGAAACCTTGTCGCTTGATTTATTGTGTACGAATGGCGCTGTCCCTGATACCCTGCGGGCCGGCGATATTCGGATCCCGACCGAAAGCTCTCCGGTACTGGCGGACTTTGCCAACATCACGGCACCAACCGCGCAAGTCTTACCTCCGCTTGGCAAGGATGTGTTGTGGCGGGTGCTGTCGCATCTGTTCCTCAATTATCATTCCATTGCCAATGCCGACAATTTAAGAGCGCTGCTTAAGGTTTATATTTTTCAAGAAACCCGCAATCGGGCGGCGGTGCTTGCCAATACCAAACGCATTGAATCCATTAAATCGGTTGAGCTCAAGGCGGCGGATCGATTTTTTCACGGCGCCTTATTGCGCGGACAGGAGATTGTTGTTGAGGTCGACCCACAGGGTTTTGTTGGGCGCGGGGATCTCTACCTGTTTGGCTCGGTGCTGGATGTCTTTTTCGCCAACTATGCCGCACTCAATTGCTTCACGCGTTTGAGTCTTCAAGACCCATCTCATAAGGAGCGCTTCACGTGGCCGACACGCCTGGGCGATCGAACGCTACTCTAAGCCCCCCCGGGTCGGCCGAGAAAGCCTCTCCCAAGACGGCGTTAATCAAAACGGCGTCGACCAAAAAGGGGAAAGAAGTCAGGGTTCTCGAGCGCCTGTTGGAGAACCCGCGCGCCTTTTCTTTCGTGCAAGGGGTGAAGGTGCTACGCCAGGCTCACGGGTCACCGGGGATGCCGGGCCTGGTGGGTTTTCTGCACAATCAGCTCCGAGTTCGCCCGGAGTTGTCGCTGGGTTTTCCCGCGACCGATATGACCGCAATTCGGGAAATTGTCAAACCCGACCCAAAAGATGCGCAGCAGGAAGGCGCCCAACAAGCAGACCAGGAGTATAAAACAGACAGGGAAGTGGAACGGCGTTTTGAGATCACCGCGACCTTTCTTGGGTTGTATGGCCCCTCCTCACCGCTGCCAACCTTTTATACCGAGGAATTGCTTGACGAGCAGCGGCAAGACCAAAGTGCGGCGCGGGATTTTCTCGATATCGTCAATCATGGTTTTTTCGTGCTGTATTGTCTGGCCGATCTCCATTACAACCTGGTGCGTCGGGTCTGTACCGAAAACGACGATGAAATTGTCAAACTCTTTTATCGACTAGCCGGTCTTGGGCATGAGGAAATGCTGGGGCGTCCGCTGCGCGACCCTGGCGCGTTAATGCGTGCGATCGGGCTGCTGACCCAGTTTCCGCGCTCGGCGGCCGGGCTGGAGCATCTGCTTGCCGATCGCATCGGCGTACCGGTCGAGGTGGTGCAATGCGAGCCGCGCAAGGCGCGGATTCCAACCGACCAACGCTGCGCGCTGGGAACCGAGACGGGGTTTCTGGGCGCTTCGAGCTATCTCGGAAGCGAGGCGCTTGATGTGAACAGCAAAATCCGACTTCGCATTGGCGACATGGGTGCCACCGCTTTTCGCCGCTATCGCTTCGGGACTTCGGACTATCAGGAACTCTTGGCGGTGATTTGTTTTTTTTGTACGCAACCGGTCGAATTCGATCTGGAATTTATTCTTGCCGCCGATGAAGCGGAACCAGCATGCCTGGGCGCTGGGGACTGGTCGACTTTGGGTTGTGCCACTTGGATGGCGCCACCGGCAGGATCTCGCGTCGCTGCCTGTTACAAAGATTGCCGCCAGCACCTGTCTTACTCTTCTTCCTGAGGTATCGGGCCATGATGACCGTCGAATTAAAAGCGCTGTTGAACAAGTGCAATCTATCCATGACTTCGGCGCTGACCACCGCGGCTGGGCTCGCGGTTAATCGAACCCATTACGAGGTCTCTGTCGAGCATCTGTTTCTTGCCTGCTTGCAGGCGCCCGACACGGATCTGCCAGTCGCGCTCGCGCGCTTTGGTGTCGATGCCGGACGACTTCAGGCGGCCTTGAATACCTGCCTGGAGGACTTTCGCGCGGGCAATGCGTCGCGCCCGGTGTTCTCTCCTTTTCTGGGAGAGTTGCTGGAGTCAGCCTGGCTGGTTGCTTCGGTCGATCTGGGTGTGCCGCGGATTCGCTCCGGCGCCGTTTTGCTTGCGTTTCTGCGCAAACCGGCTGTCTATGCGCAGGGCGGCTATGTCGATCTGCTCCAGGCGATCAATCGTGACAGCCTGCAGCAGGAGTTCTGGACTTGGTCCAAGTCCTCGAAAGAAAGCGATGGGGATGCCGGCGGGCATGCGGCTGGCGCGCCAGCCGCCGCGACTGGCGGCGAGAGTTTCATCGCGAAATTTTGCGAGGATTTCACGGCCAAGGCACGACAAGGCAAGATCGACGCGGTTTTTGGTCGCGACCAGGAAATCCGCCAGATTGTGGATATTCTCGGTCGGCGGCGCAAGAACAATCCCATCCTGGTCGGTGAGCCAGGTGTTGGCAAGACAGCGGTGATCGAAGGGCTGGCCTTGCGCATCCTGCAGGGCGATGTGCCTGATGCCTTGCGGGATGTCAGCTTGCTGGCCCTCGACATGGGACTGCTGGAAGCCGGCGCAGGAATGAAGGGCGAGTTCGAGCGTCGTCTTAAAGGTGTTCTTGATGAGGTCAAGTCGAGCGAGAAGCCGATGATTCTGTTCATCGACGAGGCGCATACATTGGTCGGAGCCGGGAATACCGCGGGAGGCTCGGACGCGGCAAATCTACTCAAGCCCTCGCTGGCGCGCGGCGAGATTAAGACCTGTGCGGCGACCACCTGGGTCGAGTACAAGAAATACTTCGAGAAGGATCCCGCGCTGGCGCGCCGTTTTCAGCTCGTCAGCCTGAACGAACCCAATGTCACGACCGCCACCTTGATTCTGCGCGGTCTGCGCGAGTCATACGAACAGGCGCATGGGGTCATTGTCCGCGACGACGCCCTGGCCAGCGCCGCCGAGTTGGCCGATCGTTTCATTCAAGGGCGCTTTCTGCCCGACAAGGCGATTGATCTCCTCGATACTGCCTGCGCGCGGGTCAAGGTCAACCTGTCATCCAAACCTGCCGCGCTCGAGGATTTGGAAAGGTCCATGCAAGCCATGGACCGAGAACGCCGTGCGCTGGTGCGTGACGCCGCCGATGGGGAGACCCTCGAGTCCGGTCGGGTTGAGGCACTCGAGCAACGGATCGCCGAAGCTGGCGAACAAGCTGATCGCCTGAGAACCGCCTGGCACAAGGAGTTGGACGCGGCCAAGGTGCTGATTGCCGCGCGTGACGCGCTGAACGCGGCTAGCGAGTCGGCGACAACGGAGACCGCCTCCGATGCCGACTCTTCGGACTTGGCGAGCTTGCGCGAGACCTTCGAGCAAGCGAAAGCCGGATTACTGGCGGCGCGCAGCGGAGAGGGGCTGATCGAAACCGAGGTCACGCCCGACATGGTCGCGCGTGTCGTCAGTGACTGGACAGGGATTCCCGTTGGCAAGATGGCTCGGCAACAAGCGGCCTTGGTGGCCACGCTCGGCGAGCGACTGCGTGAGCGTATTAAAGGGCAGGATGTCGCCGTCGATCTGATTACCGCCGCGATCAAGGCCTCGCGCGCTGGACTGCGCTCGCTTGATCAACCCCAGGGGGTTTTTCTGTTGGCGGGTCCGTCCGGCGTGGGCAAGACGGAAACCGGACTGGCGCTGGCGGATTTGTTGTTTGGTGACGAAAAAAACGCTGTCACCATAAACATGAGCGAATTTCAGGAAAAACACACGGTATCGCGCCTGATCGGCTCACCGCCCGGATATGTCGGCTATGGCGAGGGCGGCATGCTGACCGAGGCCATCCGGCAACGGCCTTATTCTGTCGTGCTACTTGATGAGGCGGAAAAGGCGCACCTTGATGTGCTGAACTTGTTTTACCAGGTGTTCGACAAAGGCATGCTGACCGATGGGGAAGGCAAGAATATCAGCTTCCGCAATACCATTATTATCTTGACCTCGAATCTCGCCGCCGATGTCATTCAGGAGATGACCAAGGATGGAACGGAATTCGATCAGGAGACCCTGATGAATACCATCAGGCCCATTCTGTCTGAGCACTTCAAGCCCGCGCTCCTGGCCCGAATGACCATTATTCCCTATCGTGCGCTCTCCAATGATGCCATCAAGCGTGTGACTAGGCTCAAGCTTGATGTGCTTGCATCCCATTTGGCCTGCAATACCAAGATGGTACTGTCGTATTCGGAGCAGGTGATCGAGCAGATAGCCAGTCGCTGTACCGAAGTGGAAACCGGGGCAAGAAATATCGAATATGTCATCGCCGGTACCATCATGCCGCAATTATCCCAGGCGGTACTTGCGCAAATGACCGGCAGTTCTCCGCCATCATCGGTGTCGCTCGATGTGGGCGGGGATGGCGGATTTATCACCACCTTTGCGTGAACAGCTAGGAGATCACCATGAAAAAGCGTGTCTGGTTGAGCCTGCTGGAAAACAATGAGGATCTGGGCCGGCTGCTGGCCGATGAGTTACGCCGTTATGGCCTGGACGCCCAGGGACATGTGTGGGAAGACGATTTGGCTCAGTTTGCCTGGGCGGGGGCCATCCCCGATCTAACTAGGGCAGATTGCGCGCTCTGGATCATCGCGGGCGCCGCCACGCGCTTTGATGACCCGGTGACCCGCAAAGGCTTGGCCTTGCTTGCGCTCGCCGCGCAAGTGGCGCATGGGCCGGATTTTCCCATTCTGCTCTCGCCCTCCGCCGCCAAGGTCGATCCGCTCAGCTTGCCGACGCCGCTGCGCTCGGCCGAGTGCGTACAAAGTGGTCTCGGCGCCAAGGCGGCGGTGCGCGCCAATGCCAAGGCGGCTTCGCCCGTGGCGGATTACCGGCTGGCTGTCCACCCGATGCCGGGTCTCGGGCTTTGGTTCGAGGTAGGGCCCGCGCGCGATCCATGGCAGGGCGCCATCCTGGGGTGTCAAGGCGGAAAGGACGCCCGGCCCGATGCCCAGGGCGTTGGCTTGGCTGGCAGTGTTCCCAATCGCTCGACCTTGAAATATCCGGTGCGGGATATGCGCATCCAAATGCAGGACAGAGAATATCTGACCTGGGGGGCGAAAAATGCCATTTCTCCGGCGGAGTCTCTTTTCGTGCGTGTCACCGAAACGCCGGACAACCTCATCTTTGGCGCCTTTCCAGAGGATGACGCGGCGGAGGTTTTCTCCGTGACGCTGGTGTGATCGATGCCACCTTCCACGCCTGTTGTTTATGATTATTAATACTACCGCTGTTGTTTAAAGGCAAGAGAGTTTATGAAAACCGGGCAATGCCTTTCTTCGGTCATTCGTTCTTGCGCAGCTCGGGCGGCTTATGGCAGTGCAACCTTCAAGGGGGTCAGCAAAGGGTTTCCATTACTGGTGATAGCCCTGGCGAGCTTGCTCCTTGGTGGTCTTTCGTCCTGCGCGAGCAAGCCGCCGCAGAAAAAGCCCTGGGAGGTGCCGCAAGATGCCAAATCACCGGATCAGATCAAATGGACCTATCACCCCAAGGGGCTCACGCTCGACATCACCGCCGATAAGAACCTGAATCCTTATTCCGGCTTTTCGCATACCACCTTGCTGTGCATTTATCAGTTGTCCGCGCCGACGGCTTTTCAGGAATTGAGCGGCAATATCGGCGGACTGGTCAAGCTGCTGCAATGCGAGCGTTTCGATCCCACCGCGGTAAAAACCGATCGGCTGTTCATCACCCCAGGGCAAAAGACCACCCAAGTGTTCGATCGCGCCGAGGGTGCGAGCCACGTCGGATTGGTGGCCGGTTTCCAACAGCTTCAGCCCGGGGCCGCGACCGTGCAGGCGGATTTTCCCGTGACCCGCAGGCGCAAACACCTTTGGTCGATGCGACATGTCTATAACCCCGGAACCCTGACACTGACGGTGATGCTTGGTCCGGATTCCATCCAAAACCTGGGGCTCGACTAATGTTGCGTGGGCCAATTTACTGGCATCAGGGGTTGTTTCTACAGCCCCAGCATTTCCAATTGTTAAATCAGCAGCTCCCGGAGATGCTGGTGCCACTGCTTGCGCGGCTAAGACCCTATTTCTGGGGGCTGGCGGCTGGCGGCCTGGATCCCTCGGCCCTTGCGGCGCGTCGGCTTGATCTGCTTGAGACCAGCCTGTTGCTGCCCAACTCGGCCGTGCTTCTCAGCTGCCCGGGCAACGCGGTCTGCGCGCCCCGTATCATCGCGCCAGAAACGGTTCCAGCGGAAGGGTCCTGCCTGGTCTATCTCGGCCTTCGTTGCCCGAGCGCGGGTGAGCCCAACCTGACCCTGGCTCCGAGCATCACTGAGATGGCCAATGCGCCAACCCGGCTTGCCGCCCCAGTGGAGCCCGAGGATGTGGCGGACCTCTATGGGGATGGGCCGCCCGCGCAGGTGCGCTCTCTCTCCTATGTATTGAATTTTGTGTTCGAGCACGAACTCGAGCATGCCGGTAACCTGGAACTCATGCCAGTGGCGCGCTTGGTCCAGGAGGATGGCGACATCAAGCTCGACAGCGGTTATGTTCCCCCCTGTTTGTGCCTGTCGGTGTCGAGCGTGCTCGGTGCCCTGGTACGTGATCTGCTTGATCGCATCCTAGGGAAATCGGCGCAGCTGGAGGGGTACAAGAATCTCTCCAGCCGGGAGTTCATTTCCGCTGACTTCACGCTGCTGTTGATGGCCTTGCGCTCCTTGTCGCGCAATGCCGCGCGTCTGGAGCAAATGCTTGAATCCCCCTGTCAGTCGCCCTGGGAGGCCTTCGGGCTGCTGCGGGAATTGGCGGCCGAGCTGTCGGTGTTCTCGGTGGACACGGATGCCACTGGCAGCCATTGGCAGGATAAACGTGTGATTCCATCCTATGCCCATGAGGACATCGGGCATTGCTTCGCCAGTGTGCATGCGGTCATTGTTTCCCTGCTCGAGAATATCACCGCCGCGCCGCGTTATGTGCTGCGCTTTATCTTCGCGGAATCTTATTGGACCCTCAGGTTGCCGGCGGAACTCGCGGCCGGGACTCCGGCGGATTATGGTGGATTCTGGTTGGTGCTGCATTCCGACGCGGTCACGCCCGAGGTGCTGCGCCAGCAGGTCTTTCAGTCGTTGAAGGTCGCACCTGGCACGACCATGAGTTCGCTGCTGGTGAGGGCCTTGCCCGGGATAGCGCTCATCCCCTCCGATGGGCCTCCAGCGGGTCTTCCGCGGCGGGGCGGTACCTGCTATTTCCAACTGACCCTGGATGACACCCAATGGGAGGAGGTCATCAAATCCAATACCCTGGCGCTGCATTGGTCGGATGCCCCGGCTGATCTTGACGCCCAACTGGCGATTTTGTCGAGGTAACAGGTGTGTCTCTGACCGACGACTTCATGCCCGCTCTGGCCTTGGCCGCGGTGGTGGCGAAAGATCCGGAACTTGCCGCCACCCCCCATGATGGGTTGCGCGAGGATGTCGAGACACTCTTGCGTCAGGCGCTTGATGCCGCCCGCCAGCGGGATCCGAGCGACATCCAGGACGCTCTGTTTGCTGCCTGCGCCTTCATCGACGAGGTGTTGCTGGCGTCGTCCTGGTCGGGCCGGGGGCAATGGTTGCGTCAAACCCTGCAGCAGGTGCATTTCAACACCACCAACGCCGGTGACGAGTTCTACCAGCGCCTCACCGAGTTGCGCGCGCGCCTGCCCGGCCAGGAATTCGATGGTCTCGATGAACTGGTCGATACGCGCGATCCCCAGATCCTCGCCGCCGCCAGCGAGGGCGAGAATCCGGCGCTCCGGGACACGCTTGAGCTGTATCTGACCTGTCTGGCACTCGGGTTCAAGGGACGTTATTTTCGTGGTGACGACCAATCGGTGATTCGCGCCCATGTGCGCGAGCTGCTCTTTCGGCTCGGCAAGCCAGAAGGCGAGGCGCCTGATATTCTGTTCCCCGAGCTTCAGCAGGCCTCGGGCCATGTTCGCAAACCTGGTGGCTGGTTCAACGCGCGCGCGGTCTTTTTGTTTTTCTTGCTCACTGCTGTGGCTGGGGTGCTGCTCTACGCGGGGCTGTTCGCCAATATGACCCTCTTTGTTGGCGCGCTTTCATAAGCGCATGTTCGTGTTTCCTCTTTTGCGACTTCCGGGAAGGCAGGCATGGCCAAACTGATTATCGCGATTGCAAAGGTGCTGCTGGCGCTGGTGGTGATCGCCGCCATCGGCTTCGGCACTCTGCTGCTGGCGCGTCACGAGGGTTGGCCGGAATGGAGCGCGCTGGTCGCCATGGCCATCACGCTCGCACTCATGACGCTGGTCCTGTTCTTGCGGCGCTATCTCTTCCGCCGGCGCGAGAAAGCCTTCGTCAAGCGGGTGGTGGATCAAGACAAAGCGGTGATCGATGCCCTGCCGGCCAAGGAACGGCAGCGCTTTCTTCAACTCCAGGAGCGCTGGACCGCGGCGGTCGCGACCTTGCGCGCCTCGCCCCAATTGCGCAAGCGTGGCAACCCACTTTACAGCCTGCCCTGGTTCATGATCCTGGGCGAGAGCGGCTCGGGCAAGAGCAGCGCCATCGCTGGCACTGGTTTGCCGACCATACTGACCGATGCCGGTCCCGCCAAAGGCATCGGCGGGACGCGCAATTGCGATTGGTGGTTTTTTGAGAATTCGGTGGTGATCGACACCGCCGGGCGTTACGTCGTCTCCAGCGACGAGGAAGACCGCTTGGAGTGGGAAGGCTTCTTGACGCTGCTGGCCAAGTATCGGCGCAAGGAGCCCCTTAATGGTCTGATCGTCGCCCTGCCGGCGGACAAGCTGCTGGCCAACGACCAGGACGCACTAGCCGACTACGGCCGTGCGATCAGGCGGCGCACCGATCAGCTCATGCGTGTCCTGGGCACCCGCTTTCCGGTCTATCTGCTGGTGACCAAGGCCGATCTCATCCTCGGTTTGGTCGGGCTGGGCGAGGTGTTGCCGCCGGAGCGTCTGAACCAACCCCTGGGCGTTCTGAACCCATCGCCGCGGGAAAGTCCAGAGCACTTCGCCATGACGGCGGTCGAGGGCATTGTCGAGCGCCTGAAAGAGATGCGGCTCAGGGGGGCAAGCGACGGACGACTGGAGAGCGTGCCAGCCGCCTTGCTGCCGGATGAACTACAGCGCCTGGCGTCCCGGCTCAAGACCTTCGTCACCGCGGCCTTTCATGAGACGCCCTACCTGGAAACGCCCTTTCTGCGCGGGCTTTTCCTTTCGAGTGCCTGCCAAAGCGGGTCGATACGCTCCCTGGTGCTTGCTGGACCCAAGAGTATCGATGATGCTTCCTGGCGACTAGGTGATACCAAACTGGGGTTGTTCCTGCGCGATTTGTTTGCAACCCTGCTACCGCGTGATCGGCGCGCCTTTCGACGGTTGCGCGAGTATCGACGCTGGCGCACCACCACCATGGGCCTGGCGATGGCCACCTGGGGGCTATTCGTGCTGGGCGCTGGCGGTATTGCCACCCTGTCCTATCTGCATGTCCGGGATGCACTGAATCCCCTGCTCAAGACAGTCACCATGCAGAAGAATCTTGGGACCGATCTGAGTACCGACCTGGCCAATCTCGCCACGCTGCGCAGCGACATTCTGACTTCCGAACGCGTACTGGATGCAGGCGCCTGGCCGAAGTTTCTGTTTCCGCAGGGCGACCTGGCCATTGCCGAGTTGAAAGAGCGCTATGTCGAATCCTTCCGCGAGTATGTCCTGGCCCCTACCGACAAGGTCATGGCGGAACGCTTCTGGAGCTACGAGATCGGGCAGAAGCGCGAATCCCTGGCGCCTTATATAGAGTATCTGATCTGGCGCGTGCAGGTCATTCAGGAGCGCGGAAGTCGGCGGAAAGCGAGCAGTGAACAGGCGAGCGACCCGGTGGAAGTGCTTGCTGCCGCCTTTGGTGGGCGTCTATCCTTCGTGGTGGGTTTGTTCCCCGATATGTATCGCTCCTATGTGCGCTGGGAGACCAATCAGACCATTCTCGAGGGCGAAGAGGCGGAGATGAAGGTCTTGGCCGCGCGCCTGATCAACACCGAGGCCCCGGATCTGCGTTGGTTGGTCGGTTGGGTCCAGTCCAGAATGGCACTTGACGATGTCACCCTGGATCGCTTCTGGCAGGGTTTGGGCGAACCCGATCCAAGCATTCGGGTGCTGGCCGCCTATACCGCCAAGGGCAAGGCGCGCATTGAACAGTTTCTCGGGCAACTCAAGCGGGTCGTTCCGGTGGACGAGGGCCTGCGGACGCGCATTGATGCCTTTTGGCGTTGGTATGCCGCCGAGTATGCGGCGGCCTGGAGCAATTTCGCGCGTGACTTCTCGGGTGGTTTTGCTTTGTTGCTGACGCAGCGTGATTGGCTCAATGCCGCCGCATCCATGCCGACGCTGAATAATCCCTACTTTCGTCTGATGGATCGCATGCGCCAGGAACTCAAGGCCATCGAGGGCAGTGGCGTGGCCTTGCCAGTGTTGACGCAACTGGCCAGCTTCAATGAGGCGGTGGTGGCGTACCAGGGCCAGCAAAAGGGCGCTAACCTCGGGGAGCTCATCAGCGGAACCGCGGCCAAGGTCGGTTCGCGCCTGCCCGGCAGCTTCGATACGGCCGCCACGGCCAAGGAGCTAGGGAGCTACCTCGATGAACTCTCGCAAATACTGCCGGCGACCAACTCCTTGGACGCGGCCTTCCGCTTGGCATCGGCGAATTTTGGCGCCCTGCCCGATGGCAAGAACACTTCGCCTCCCGAGGCCGCCGCGGCGACGGCGAATCAAATCATTCAACAGATCATTACCAATAACCAAGACGAACGGGTTTTTTCCGAACTCCTTGAGGGGCCGCTGTACTTTTTGGTCTACCAGATCACCGGCGACGCCGCCTGCGCCCTGAACCAACTGTGGAGCGTTCAGGTGGTGGGCGAGGTTGCCGGCTTGCCCGATTACCAGCTGTGGGAGTCTCTGTTCGGCCAGTCAGGCGCGGTCAAGGCCTTTACCAGCGGACCGGCCAAGCCCTTCCTGACCCAAACCAGCGCGGGCTGGCAGGCGGACGTCTGGCAGGGAGTGAAATTTCCCTTGACGGATGAATTCCTGGCCTTTCTCGGTCAGGGGCAGGTGCGGCGTGAACAACCGCGCTCGTCCTACCAGGTCACCATCAATACTCTGCCCACAAACGTCAATCGGGACGCGAAATCCGAGCCATTCCAGACCCGACTGCTGTTAAATTGCGGTGGTAAGACCCAGGTGCTGGATAATTTCAATTTCCCCAATTTCCTGAGCTTTTCCTGGGGGCCGCAGGATTGCGGTGATGTTTCCCTGACAATTTATTTCCCGGAGACCACCCTGGTGCATACTTGGGATGGATCCGAGGGTTTTCTGCGCTTCCTGCGTGAATTCAAGGATGGCAATGTCCGTTTCACACCCGAGCAGTTCCCCGCGCAACAGAGCATTCTGCAAGGCTTGAATGTCACCGACATCCAGGTCAACTACGCGATCAACAACGCCGGGCCCATCATGCAGGTGGTGCGCTACCCGACGCTCAGCATTCCGGCGACGGCGGCCCTGTGTGGTTCTGAATTCAAACCGGGGAATATCTCGAGCGGTGCGTCCATTGCTCCTGCCGCCAGTGGTGCTACCAGTGGTGCTACCAGTGGTGCTACCAGTGGCGCGACCGACGGGGATGGCGGCGGGGCTGTCAGCCGAGGGTCAGCACCGTGAACTGGCTGGGCACCAGGCAGATGCCGGGCGCGTTGGGCAGCAGGCCCATCGCGTTCTGACCCGTGACCGACGTCAAGCGCTGCGCCGGCGGGCCATCGACGAAGATGGTAAAGCAGCCGAGCAGATATTCCGCCTCGCCTGATTCCATGTGGGAGACGACCCCGAGCAACACACCAGGCTCGTCGCCGACGCTGACCAGCCCCTCCGAGAGCTGATTGAGTGCCGGCATGCAATCAATCAGCACGTTGTAGGCGGCGGGCGCCGAGGTGACGGAAAACGCCATGTCGGGATACGGAATGGGCACGGGGACCACCACCGGCGTCAGACAGACGTCGGGAAAACCCAGATCCATGCCGCAGCCCATGTTCAATTGAAACATTGTTGTCTTTGCTCCTCGGTTGTCTATCCCCGCGCGACCCGATCTTGCTCAGCCCAGATGCACTTCCTGGCCATCGGCCTTCACGAACTCCTCGGCCTGAATATAGGTCACGCGCCCGTGCAGCAGGGCGGTGTCGCGCGCCAGGGTGCGCACCATGCCCGCCTGGGTCTCGTCGAGTTCTTCCACGTGGCGGAAGGAGTCGCCCAGGCGCTGGGTCCAGGTCTTGGCCTGGGTGTCGCGTTCCTCGGCGGTCTCGGTGAAACGGCGGGTGACGAACTCCAGCGCCTGCCCGAGAAAGGAGAAGCTGCGTGCCAGCCAGGAGACCTTGTCCGCCGCGAAGGACATGCGCACCGCCGAGGCGGAGAACTCCGCCGGCGTGGCCAGGCTGATGCCTTGGCTGGCCTCCAGGCTCAGCGCGCCATGTGGCGCTTGGAGATGGGCGCCGGAGGGCAGATCGAGCATGGCGGGAGCATCGCTGTCGCCACGCTCCAGCACCGCGAGCACCCAGGCGTCGGCCTTGGAGCCCTCGGGGAGCGCCACCAGGGCCCAGTCGCCGGGCTCGGGGCGCAGCAGGCAACTGGCGGCGGGGCGGCAGGACAGGATGCCGAGCGGCGTGTCAGCCACCGCCAAATCCTCGCCGGCGGCGAGCAGGCGGCAGCGGACCATGCGCATGTCCGCGCCGGCCTTGTCTGGGGCGCCCGATGCCCTGTCCTGGGCTGTTGTTGTCGCTGAATGCATGATTTTGATCCTTGGCTGCTGGATTGGGGCTATTGGGGTGGCTGAAAGCGCTCCGCCTCGGCCATGTCCGGATCGGGGCCACGCAAATGCAGCAGATTCGCGCCATCGAAGCGCGTTTTCTCGTCGATGATCCCATGGGTGCAGGCAAGAAAAAGATTTGCCTGGCTGAAGTCCGACCCGGACAGGTCGGCATGGCTGAAGTCGCAGTTGTAACAATCGCTGTCCAAAAAAAGGGCGTCACGGATTTTGGCTTTGAGAAAACGTGCGCCGCGCAACTTGGCCTGACGGAAATCCCCGCGCGCGAGGTCCGCCTCGCCAAAAAAGGCCATGCCGAAGTCGCCCTGGCTGGCTTGCACGGTGTCCAGCTTGGCCCCGGCGAACATGCATTGTCGCGCAATGATGTGCTCGAGCCGGGCGCCGGTCAGGATGGCGCCTTGAAACACACAGGTGGAGACATCGGCGGCGGCGAAGTTGCAGCCGGCCAAATTGGCCCCGGAGAAATTGACCGAGCGCAGCGTCTGACCCGAGAAATCATGCCCGGCGAGTTGGGCGGCCGAGAGGTTGACGTGATCGAAGCCCGCGCCGCGCAGCTTGCAGCCGTCCATTTTGGCTTTGCGAAAGGTGACACGCTCGAGATGCGCGTTGGAAAAATCCGCCTCGCCGCAGTCGGCATCCAGGAGCACGCTTTTGAAAAAGCTCGCGCCGGTGAAGCGGGCTCCGGCGAGGCTGGTTTTGTCCAGAAACGACCAGTGGATGGTCGCGCCGTCGAAGCGAGCGGCGGAGAAGTTGGAGCCTGATAGATGGCAGCGCAGAAAGCGCGAGCCGGTGAAGGAGGCGCCGGAGAAGTCCATGCGCCGCAGCAGCAGGTCGGTGAAGGCGCAGCCCTCGAAGCGCGCCGCGCGAAAGCTGCAATCGCGAAAGCCGATTTTTTCCAGCGTCAGGGCGGAGAAGTTGGTCCGGTCGAGGTTACAACCGTGGAAGCGCCCGAGGTGCAGCTTCATCTCCGAGAGATCAAGCCCGGAGAGATCGGCGTTCTCGATAGTGCGGTTGGCCGCGAGCGCGGCGAGAACCTCCTCTCGCGACAGCCGAATGGGTGTATCACTCATGCGATCATGCCCTCGCGGCGCATGACGTCCTCGCGACCGGCGATGAAGCTGCGTTTCAGATTGGCGCCCTGCATGCGCGTCTCGCCAAACACGGCCTTGAAGAAGTCCACCGCGTAGCAGTTGGCGTCGCGCAGATCGGTTTTAACCAGGCGCGTTTGGCGCAGGGATGACAGCATCAGGTTGGCATGGCGCAGGGTCGCGCCCTCCAGGTTGGACTTGGGGAAGCGGCAGCGGAACAGCCGCGCCTTGGCGAGATTGGCGGAGCTGAGATCGCAGCTCTCAAAAATGGTGCGTTCCAGGTTGGCGCCCTGAAAATCCGCTCCGGCCAGGTTCGAGGTGCGACAGTAGCCATGTTTCCAGGTCACGCCGCGCAACACCAGCCCAGGAAAGGCCGAGTCATGGGAGATGCGGAACTTAAATAGCTCGGAGCCAGCGAAACTGACCTGCGCTCCCGTGCAGCCGTGCAACAGCAAGGCATCCGTGGTCAGGCCGAGAAAGGAGGCCTTGTCCAGGCTCAGTTTTTTGAACACGGTTTTCTCGAACCGAGCCCCATCGGCCTTGAGTCCTTCTGCCTGACCTTCGGCGAAAATGCTTAACAACACCCGAGCGTCTGTCAGGATGAGGCCATCCAGGACGGATTTCTGCACCACCAGTTGGGAGAAATCGGTATGCGAGAAATCGGCCTGCTTGAGGCTGGAGTCTTGGATCACAGGCATGTTGCCCCGTGCTTCGGTCAAGACAGCGTGATCGAGAACGCAGGTCTTGAACACAGGACTTAATAGTTCGCTCTTGGATAAATCAGCACCGGTGAAATCACATTGCTGCACCATGGTCCGATCAAAGCGGGCGCCAGAGAGATTGGTTCCCTTGAACAGGCAGTGGCTGACGCGCGCGTTCGAGAGATCAATGCCCGCGAGGTCCATGCCGGAAAAGTCCTCGCCCTGGATGGTGGCGCCGCGCACGTCGCCTTGCCCCTTGGCCGCGCCGATCACGAATGCCGGTGCTTGCGGCCGGAGCTTGGCCGGGTCGATTCCTGCCTTGGCAAAAGCGGCCTTGGCTTCAGCTGGAGGTTGGAACGCCTTGAGCTGGGCCATGCCCTGCGACTTTTGCGCATCGAGTTGGGGTCCCAGGTCGCGCATGCGGGCGATGGCCTTGTCGAACTCGGCTTCCTTGTCGGGAGGGAGAGCGCCCTTGGCCTTCATCTTATCGCGAACGGCCTTGACCTGATCCGCGCGTTCATTCAACTCTTCCGTCATGGGGCGCGGCCCCTTTGCGTCGGGGGCGGCACCTGTGAAGCCGGCGGCGGCCATGCGGGCCTTGGCCTCCTCGGCTTGTTTCATGAAGGGGGCAATGCGTTCGTCCATGCTGGCCCGTTTGGCGGCGATGCCTTGATTCACACCATCCTTGATCAAGGCCGCCATGGACACCGCGGAGAGAATGTCGGTGAGTTTTTTCGCGTTTTCGCGCGGTTTTTGTCCCGGGCTGTCGAAAATCAGCGCGTGCTTGCCCGCCCCCTCGGGAGGGAGCTGCTCAACAATCGCTTGGCGCAGATCCAGCCCTTTGATGTGCGCGGAAAAGACGTCCCTGACATCGGGCAGGCGCGCGAAACGGCATCCGCGAAAAGTCGCCAAGAATTGGGGCTCCTTGCCAGCCCAGGCGCCAGCTTCCGGGAGCACGACCACAGCCAGAGCGCCGGCCTGCAAGGCCTCCTTGGCCGCTTTGGCCAAGGGACCGGCGGGTGTGCGGCACACCGTGACATGCGCGAAATCCCCAGCTTCCTGTTCGGCGTAAGCGGCGGACAATTCGTCGGCGACCAGAACAAGAACTCCTTGTTCGCTGGCGGCTTCCAGAAACAACGGTGTATTCAGCGAGCCGGGTATCGACACATCGACGCCAGGGTCTGTCATCTCGCCGTCGCGCACCAGCAGACCCACGAGTTTTGCCCCGTCGAAACGCGGCATGACCAATCCGGCCGGGATGCTTAGGGTCTCCGCGCCGGGTTTGGGTTCGATCCCCCAGTCTCGGCTCTGCTCTTGGCGTGGTTGGGGGTTCCATGCTAGCCAGCGGTTTTTGATCGTCTCGCGTCGCAGGCCCAGATCGGTCAGCGCGCGCAGCCGTGACGCGTCAAGGAGAAGATCCAGCCGCCAGCTGGTGAGGAGGGGGAAAGCGCGCGCGTGGAAGGGTGGCTCGGGGGGTCTCGCGAGCAAGGTGTTTGGGTCCGAAATGCCAGCCTTGGCGAGGAGTGGCTCGAGTTCCGGGCGTTTCATGATCCCTTTGGCCTTGTCCAGCATCTCGGCCTTGCGCTGTTCAATGGCTTTGCCGCGCGCCACCAGGTCGGCGAGCTTGACCTGCATCTTGTCGGCCTGGGCGCGGGCTTTGGCGATGGCGCCAAAGTTGATTGGCGCGATGTGTCCAAAGCGGGCATGCAGGTCTTTGGCCGTCGCCTCGATGGTCTCGATGGCGGCGCGGGTCTGGACCAGCTGCGCGCCCATGAGTCGCTCCAGATCCGCCGCCTGGTAGCGCGGCACTGGAACCTGCCCTTGGTGTGCCGCCAGTTGGGCTTTGATCTTCTTGGGAAGGTTCAGTGTTTTCTTGGCCGCTTCGCCCATTTTGTCGGCGTACAGCGTCTGCAAGTTGGGGTCGAAAGGAACGCCGAGATCGGCTTTTCGCAGTTGCTCGTCCCGGTAAGCCGTCACCGGTGTGGGCTCGGTGGCGCTGTCCTCGTCCTTGACCAGGAGCCGGGCAAGGTCCGAGTATTGATCATCGCTTGCGCGTGTGAGGCCGCGCCAAAGGATCACGCCGCGCAGAATGTCAGGGAACAGCCACAGCGTCTCGGGTTTCAGCCCAACCTCTTCAAAGACCGCCTTGCTTAGGTCCTTGGGGTGTGCGATGTCGCGACGGGTCACAAAGGCGCGGACGCGGCGATGGGGAAGACGCGACCGGATCACGGGCCTTTCCTTGTGCATGCCCTCGATCTCGATGACCTCCCGGCCGTCGAAATGACCAGGAAGCTGCTGGTCCTCGGGAGCCATGCAGAAGAAGGCATAATTCATGTCATCGGGGAAGGCCGGCCAGCGCTGTTGCAGCCAGGCGTCGTCGTAGGTGCCGTGTTTCTTCGCGCGTGCCGGCCACATCATGTCGACTGAGCCAAAGGAGGCCGGCCTGGGCCGATCATCCGGCGTGGCGACCAAGGGTTCCCCTTCGACATTGGGCAGAGCGATGGGCGTGCCATCATCGGACGGTTTGTTGGCCGCGACGCCCTTGCCGAGTGGATTGTCGGCGAAGTCCGGACCGCCAAAGGCGTGCTTCCAGTCGATGGGCATGCGTGTGAAGGGGTTTGGCTCCGTCATCCGGTGTCGGCCAAGCGCGGCCGTCAGCCAGAATCTGTCGCCAAAGACGCGCAGGGTCTTGTCGATCGGGCCGCAGCGCAGCCGTACCTGGGTGGCGGGTGTGGGATGGCCGCCGGGAGCCACCGCCGCGCCCGCGAGAAGGATCTCCCCGTGGGGTTTAGGCCAACCCTGGTCCAGCACTAAATCGGCGCCCATCAAGGCGACCAAGTCTTTCCACAGATCTTGCTCGTTGTGGAGATCCTCGGGCGCCGTCAAGTCGAAGTAGAGCATCAAGCCGATGGAAAGATAATCCACCCCCGCGATTTGGATGGGGCGATTAAACAGCGCGTGCCGCCGTTCCTTGAAAATTTTCATCTCAGATCTTCTCTTCGATCCCAAGAATCTGAGTCTTGTCGCCGGCTATCTGGATGGCTTCACCAAGGACGGAGGTGCGACTGCCGATGGCGCTTGTTGATTCACCGACGGCCTCGAGGATGGAGCCTGCGACCTCATTCTTATCGCCGTTGATCTCGTTCACCGCGGCGCACAGTGCCTCGGAATTGACCGCGAGAGTCGAGACCTCGGCCGCCAGTTGTTCCGTGGAGACGCACAACATTGTCATGTTGGCCACAAGTTTGTTGTGATCACCAATCAGGGCGCTGATCTCCCCCTGTAGTTCATTTTTCAGCGCGCCGACCTTGTCCTCTTCAATGTGGAATTTTTCCTTCATCTCATGGAAGGTCCATTTCCAGCCGAGACCACATTCGCCCTTGACGATGGATTCCAGCTCGAAGGCACCGGCCAGGGATAGACCGACAACAAAGCCAAGTGTCACATCCTCCTTGGCCCCCGCGATCCCCTCGAACACATTGCCGCCAACCATGGTGGTGTCAAATCCACCCACCATTTCCTCGGTGGAGCCGTCGATAATGTATCGCTCGTCACCGTTTATGCGGGTGAATTCATCCCCATGAACAATGGTGCAGGAGTCGCCAGACTCGAAGGTGAGGGTTTTCTCGGATTTGATCTTGATGCCCTGGGTGTTGTCGTGCATGCAGTCGCCCTGGGGATCATCGACCTCCTTCTTGTTGTTCTCTTCTTCCGGCTCCTCTGGCTCTACTGGCTCTTCCGGGTCTTCTGGGTCTTCTGAATTATCTGGCGGATCGTCCGGGTCGTTCTTGTAGCCGACGCGAATGAAGGAGCCGGCCGTGGGCGAGTGCATCAGGATGCGCTGGCTGCCTTCCTCGTCCTCCATGTGAATCACATTGCCGCCGCCGGATTTCAGCCGAACCATGGTCTGGTTGGCACTGGTGACCGGGCTCGCGGTTTCGGGATTGGGAATGGCGCCGGCGATCACGGGCCGGTCGGGGTCGCCCTCAAGGAAGGCGAGCAATACCTCGGTGCCCTTATGCAGCGGGGCATGCATGCCCATGTCCTGCCCGGCGTAGGGTTGCATCATGCGGATGTAGGCGGAGGCCTTGCCATCGCCGCGCCCGGACAGATCATAGGGAAGTTTGACCTTGTAGCGCCCCTGCTGGTCGAGTTCGGCGTACTTGCCCGAGCCACTGGCGTCGATCTTGGCCGAGATGTTGCCATGGATGCGCGCCCGTTCGGTGACGCGCCGCGGGCGGAACTGCACCGATGCTGGGATGCACTCGAAGTGATTGCGGTAGAAGAGATTGTCCGTCTCCGCCAGGCCGGAAATCCCTAGACCCGAGAGCAGGTAGCTCTCCTGGCTGCCCTCGTGGCGCACGCCAATGGTCAGATAACGCTGATTGAAATCCGTGCGATAGTGACGCTCGAGAGTGAAGACATAGCCAGGGCGCAGAGCCGGGACCGTGGACAACCCCTGAAAGAGTTGCTCGCGGCACTTGAATTCCTCCGCGCGCACCTGTGCGAGCCGATTGCCCTCGGCGATATCCAGAAAGTGCTCGCCGTAAATGTAGATTTCTCCCCGGCCCTTGTTCGCGACCTGGGCTCGGCTGGTCAAATCCAGGCTCGGCTTCTCGTAGTTGTAGTCCTTGAGCAGCAAGTTGCGCGGCATGGGTGAGCGTTTGAGCGTGAAGGTCTTGATGACCTGGTCGGCCAGGGGCGCGTCCAGTCCGGTGGGCGGTCCGTACAGGAAGCTGTCGTGCCCAGGCAGGGGGCCGTGGGCGATCAGGGTATCCGAGGCGATCATCTTCTCGCCCTGGTCGCTTTGCTCGAACCAATAATAGAGGCCATCGCGTTCCATCCAACGCGAGACGAAGGCGAAATGTGACTCGTTGTATTGACAGAGATAATCCCAGCTCGGATAGGAGCCCTTGAGTTGGAAATCAAAATCCAGCCCGGGCGAGAGTCCGCCGTCCTGGAGCACATCACCCAGAAAGTCATCGATCTTTTGGTCCAGGAACACCTGATTGTGGTGCGTCAGGGTTAGCCACCAAAGCTTGGGTCTGAGCACGGCACGGTAAAACACCCAGGAGTCGGCCTGATGCAATTGCTCAAAGGATGCCAAAATGCCGTGAAAGGGCAGGTCGCCCTTGTCGCCATTGCCTGTGTTTCCCTTGATGGTCAAGGTGGCCGGGGCTTGCAGAATGGCCTCCAGGTTCAGGTCGGCCTGCTCCGAGACCAAGAGCACCTCGAAGCGGTAGAGTTCGGACAGCCCTTCCTCGCCCTGGAAGCTGACCACCGTGAAGGTGTCTTGAGCAACTGCCTGACTCTGGAAATGGAAAGCGTATTCAGAAAGCCGCGGCATGCTGGTCTCCGGAGGATCTTTGGATTGTAGGTGCGAATGCCTGGGTGGTCTGGGTGGGATCCAAGCGCCAGGATCCCGAGCGCGCTACCCAAGGTTCAGGACAGTGATCTGGCTGGGCACGATGCAGACACCTGGGGCGTTTGGCAGCATGCCCATGGCGTTCTGGCCAGTGATGGAGGTTAGACGCTGCATGGGGGTGCCGTCGGCGAAAATGGTGAGGCTGCCCAGCTCGTAGTCGGTCTGTCCGGCCTCGATGTGCGAGACCAGCCCCAGCATGACGCCGGGTTGATCACCCACGCTGACCAGTCCCATGGACAGCTGGTTGAGACTGGGTGTGCAGCTGGTCAGCACGTTGTAGGCCGCCGGCGCGGAGGCCGCGGAAAAAGCGATGTCCGGATAAGGAATGGGGAGTGGTCCTAGCGGGGTCGGGGTCAGGCACACGTCGGGAAAGCCGAGGTCCATGCCGGAACCCATGGATAGCGCGAACATGGCGATGACTCCTGGAGGTCGCTCCCTTGGTTATCGTGGTTGCGCTTGGGACTTAGCCCAATTGCACGGTCTCTCCATCCACCTTGACTTGCTCCTGGGCCTGGATGAAGGTTTCCCGGCTTTGCAGCACGGCGGTCTTCTCCACCAGCAGGCGCAGGTTGGCGCATTGACACTCCTCGTCTTGGTGAACAAAGCGTTGGGATCGGGTTAGGCGTTGCACCAGTTCGCCGATGGTGGCATCCATCTGGCGCGCCAGGGTGACGATGCGTTCGGCCTGGGTGCGCAAAGCGCGCGTGGTCAATTCAACCAGGCCGATGTTGGCGTCGGCCCCAGCGGCCTGGAGGCCGATCCGTGTCGTGACGCACAGCAACTCTTGCTCAGGGGCCAGGGTCAGCCGGCCGGAGCTGTGGAGCACGCTATCCTGGGGCAGATTGAAATGCGCGACTTCCTCGCTGGCGGCTCGCTCCAGCACCGCCAAAATGTAGTGATCACCGGACTCGGCGACGCTGAGCAGCACCAGGTCGCCAACCTCGGGGCGCAACAGGCAGGACGCTGCCTGGCGGGCAGTCAGGATGCGCTCGTCGAGACGCAGGTCCCAGGCGTCATCCAGGCAACGCCGAACCTCGGCTTGATGCAGGACCAGACCCAGCAGGCCCGGGCGCGATGGATTGGGTGACATCGATCACTCCGACTTGGATAACGGCTAGCAAGATTACAGCTCGCGCAGAGAAGTCCTTTAATGACCCTGGCTGAGTCCAAGTGGGTGATCCACGCTCAGGTCGCCGTCCGACTGACGAGGCGGCGCGCTGCCTGTCGCTCATCCCGGGCCAGGGATTGAGATATGCCCAACTATAGCTGAGTTGTTGGATCAGCACATGGGTTTGGACATCGAAAGGCATCAATCGGCTCTATCTGGAAGCTCTACCAACCCTTGCCCCAGTCGGCTGTCGGGTCACGCAGACACCTTGCCACAGGCTATGCCCGAGCAGCCCGCGCCTGGCCGGGTCGAGCCGGCGCAGTTCGGCAGGCGAATTCTCAGATCTTTGTTGTGCATTGGGGTTTTGGTTGGAGCGCAGCGCGGATCGCTCGGATGCGGCCGGTTTATCGAGGCAACATTTCTTGTACTTCTTGCCGCTCCCGCAGGGGCATGGATCGTTGCGTCCTACCGACTGGTGCGCATCATTGCGGCCGGTGCGAGAGAAATTGCGCCGCAGATAATCGCGATAGAGTGCTTTGAGTCGTGCATGGCGCGCGCTGAAAAAGTTCGTGAAACTCTTGGCTTTGAGTGCCGCGATGATTTCGTCCAACAGGTGCTGGTCAGCGTCGGCGGCGTTTTCAATGCGCGCGGTTTTCTTGCGATAGTCCAGAAAGACGGCTGGGCCGTTGATAATGGAGTCCTCTGTATCCCGCGTGCCGATAATTTCCATGCAATCCACCAAGGCATCGGTGCAAGAGCAATCGGCTTTGACGCAGTAATGATCGCTGAGATAGAAAAGCCGGTCGTCAATTTTCAGCTGTTTGATCTCCCCATAGGGCAGAATCTTCAAAAAGCCCACCATCATGGATCGTTGCTCGATCTCGTCCGCTGGGAATTCGGCCTGGATCTTCTCATTCGGTGTTTCATCCGTTATTTTCCGCTTACGCGCATGTAGATCGGCTTCCAATTCTTGCCACTGGTCCTCACTCAATGCGTCGGCAAAGATGGCCCCGACCTGTCCTGCTCGGCTGGCCTTGGACAAGCCACGGGTGTCAAGGCAGCGGCGCGCGAGGTCGAGGGTGAATTGAATCTCTTGGCCATCCAGCGCTGATTGATCCGTCGCGCAAGCCTTGTCTGGCGTCTGTGGCGAAAGCGAAACGCGGATTTCCTGGCACCGGCACACTGGGTTTGGGCAGACGCGCACCTCGATCAAATGTCCCTGACCGTCAATGGTGCAGGTGCTGTCCGAGAGGTTCAGGATCAATGAATGGTTTTCTGGAGAAGTCATCATTCTTATGGAGTATTCCTAGTTGGATTTTGGGATCCACCTGACTGGGGAATGGGCTAGATTGTTCATCACATCGTCCTCGTTCCAGCGCTCGAAGTAAGCGAACCAGGCCGACTGAGGATTACGGAGATGGTTGATACCCCCCGCGTATGGCAACAACGAAAAGCGATGCTAATTCTTTGTCCGTCTAACGCCATGCTCAGCTGTGCCGTTTGAGCTAGAGCGAAACCGGCTTCGGCTGGAGCACCGTGTTAGGCATTAATTAGGTTAACTCAAATCCTCAGAATTAATACGAACCAGACTCCTTTAATTTACCTCAGGAACCAGGCCTCTTTAATTTTTTCCTTTGATTTACTTTGATTTCCTTTAATTTTGTGGTCTGACCTGGGTTTGCTTTATAACATTATTTGTATCCTCGCTAACTCAACCTCTTCGACAGTTCGCTTACACTTTTAGAGCCTAGTTCAGTGGTTACATCCAGAATCCCTTGCATAGATTGAGAAGCTAAATCTATGAGAAATAGTGGAAATGATGGGTCAAATATCCCTCCTCCTGCCACCTGTTCAAGCGCCTCATCACTTAGTTCACCATTGTCAGCCATCTGTTTTACTTTTTCATGGGCGGCTATTATGTCTTCCACTGTGACACCATTGTCTTTTAAAAGAGCCAGTAAAGAAGCTTTGTCTTTTTGTTCAACAAGCTCGTTGCATCTTTGGCTTAACTCTGCGTCTTCACCTAGTTTTGTGAATAACGCTTCAATTGTTTGCATTTAATTTCCTCTTTGAATTTTGAAATAGAGTTGAAAATCTGACTGAAAATCGGGACAGACCCTGAGGTATCCCCACGAAATCTCACGCATCATCAATTGCTTGGCGAGGAGATCCTGATCAAGCAAGGCCTCAGCAATGCCCGGCTCGTCATTAGTTTTATTTAAAAGGAAAAGTTGTGGGGGGAGCTCAAGGACAGACCACGTTTTTAATGGCACCCTGCGCCATAAACGTTACACGGTTGTCCTTAAGCGATCATTCGGTAAAGTCAATTCCTCGGAATGATATTATAGCTGGTCCCTGTAGTTCTTTAATTCGCTTGGCAGCCCCAGCCTGCCTGCACCCGATCATCGGCATACACTCACCGCTGATGATCGAGGTTGATGATCTGGCCCCAGGGCCGCTCCCTCGGCAGCGCGACCCATCATGTGATGCATCCCGGTGGCAAGGCCTAAGAGACCAGCCCGGTCAATCTGCTCAAAGCCCAGGGCCGGCGCCTGGCCCGTTTCGAGACCATGGGTCACACGCCCGGAAACAGCGCACCATTGCGGCCACGCACGCCGCCGGCCACACGCACGCTGGATCCGCGGGTGCAAGGGTCCTAAGGAGCGCCGGCGGCCTTTAAAGGCTCGATGCCCGCTTGCTTCAGCAAGGCGAGGTAGTGTTAGGCGCGCTGCTCGGAGAGTTCCCGCGCCCGGCGCTCTTCCTTGGCTTGGCGCCTAGCCTGCTCGGCCTGGTGCTCATCTAGTCTCCCTCGTAGTGAAACGAGGTGACTAACGCCGACCACTTCCTTGAGCGGCATCCAGGCCCGAAGAATGGTTTGTGGTTCGGGCACCGTCTTATGTGTCAGGGCCACCAGTGTCTCATGTTTAGCTAACACCAACCATCGCGGTCGTTCATTTGATGGGTGAGGAACCCGCAGATGCAGACCTTGTGCGCAGTCCGCTGGATGCTTGCTTTAAAGGACTGACGGGAAAAACCAAGTGTTAGGAGATGGTTGCGAGTTTTTGACCCCTGCCTGATTGATGCGGATGCTGGGTTTCAGGATGTTGTCGCTCTTTTGCGCTGCGATGGTGCCGAGCGCAGAAAAACCACCTGTGGTAGCTTCGCCTGGCGGGTCAGTCGCGTACCGTCTGGCCTGGTGGTTGTCCAACATAGCTCGTCTGTCTTGTTCTCGTGCACGGCTGAATCGAAGCTGTCCTCGGCCAGTTGCAGGTAGGTGAGCAGTTCGGCCAGTCCTTGAGTCAGGGGCCAGTGCTCGGTCAACTCGCGCAGGCTGATTTGATCCCGTCGTTGCAGGGCCTGGCGAATCTGACGCGCCAGGCGTGAGCGGTCGACCACCACTTGGGAGTAGAGCGCGGAGGCGTCGATTTCGGGTTCTTTCGCGTTTTGGATCAAAGCGGTGATGGGGATCTTTGCCTTGGGCTGGTGCAGCGGGCGTTCTAGAGGCAGCTCAATGCTCGCGGCGGTGTCGTCGATGGTCATGAGGGTGCCGCCGGGTGGCGCATCGCGCAGGGCCAGGGCTTTGCTCTCGATACCGCGCAGAATGTCCATGATACGGCGGTTCTCGAGCCAGGCCTGATCATCGAGAAAGCGCCTGAGTTGACGGCTTAGGTCGGCAACTGTGCGCTGCGTGTGTTCGCCGGCATCCAGCCAGTCGTAGTGGATGCGGCGGGTGCGTGGGTCGGGATCGAGTTCGGCGACGGGTGCCAGCGCCAGCACATGCTCGAGCTGCTCGGTCAGCTCCTGCTGGCGCCGGCTGGACATCAGGAAATCCCAGAAGGCGCGAAAATTGCGCCCTTGGTCGGAGTCGGTAATGGAATCGCGTTGACCCATGATCTCGGTTAGCAGTTCGCCCTTGGCACCGTCCCAGAGGGTGATGCGCTCGCGCACCCGGCGGTCGAGTTGGCGGAAATTGTGCTCGACTTGGCGAAAATCGCCCAAGAGTTCACGCGCCAGCGCCATGAATTGCAGAAAACGATCCTTGAGCGCAGTGTCATCAAGCAGCGGAATATCGCCATCTCGAATCCGTGCCATCTCGGCGTCGATGGCATCTCGCTTGCGTTTCAGTTCGGCCGTGCGCGCGTCCGGGTCGGTCTCACTGCCCTCGGTCATTTGCCGCAGCAGCTCAAAGAGTGTCAGCAGGCGCGATTCAGTGCCTATGAAATGACGCTCACTCAGACTGCCCAGCCAGGCAATGGCCTTTTCGGTCGCTGGGGTCAGGTCGAAATAAGGCTCGTCCGTGCCCTGACGGTAAAACTTGCGTAACCAGCCTTTCTCCGGCGCCGCCCATTCATTCAAATAATCCAGTGCAGGCTTGGGAAAGACGGGTGACTCCTGCTGCTGGCGCAGCGCGAACAGATGATCCTCCAGTGCCTCGACCAACTCGGCCTGAACGATGATGCGCTGATTCGGCTGCACGAACACAAGATACAAAAAACTAGCGATCAGCGGTGCATGATCCGCGCGTAACAGCCGCCAAGCGGGATGATGCTGGCGCAGGATTTCAAGGCTGGGATAGTCGAGCACAGGGAACTGACCTTCTGTGTTAGTGATTGCGATTTGTCATGCAAACGATTGGCGGGCCAGCCGCGGCCTGGGAGTAGGCGCAGTCTGGATGTAAACGACGATAATCGAACATTAGGCGCGGACGAATCGGAGTCTGTCCCGAGCGGTTCAACACAACGCACAATCCCTGCTATGATGACTGGAAAATGAAAAAATGATAGTAGGTGTTGACATGACGGATGGGGATCGGAGAAGTTCTCGCGCAAGGCTTGAAAGCGTGTCTGACACTCAAAAGAGCCCTCAGGAATTATCCGTGTCCTGTGGCATTCGCTCGACGATTCAGATCTCAAACGACTCTGAGCGTGTGATGGGTCGAATCGTTGGCGTTAGCGATGGCGAGGTGATCATGGTGCGGGTGGCGCCAAGTGAAACATTTAGGGATATCCGCGACAACTGGCCCGATGTGATCATGAGGTTCGCGGTTGAAGGCAATGTTTATGGGTTCAAGTCTCCAATCTTAGGCACCCTGGAGAACCCATCGGTGGTCTTCGTGAAATGGCCTGACGATGTTAAATCAGTTAAGCTTCGTGTGCATGAGCGGGTCCCGTGTTTTTTGAATGCAGGTATGACCTGCAATGATCAAAGACGTGATGTGGTCATCACGGATCTTTCCGCCGGTGGTTGCCGAATTGCCTTTAGCAAGGGTGGAGAAGCCGCCGAGCTTGGGGTGGAGGTTGAACAGGAGATTCTGCTCGATATCTCAACCGCAACCGCTGGTTGTCAGACAGTTCGGTGCAAGATCAAGAGCTTGACGAAAGAAAAAAGCCCAAAATGTGGCGTGATGTTTGAACATTTGGATCAGGATCAACAGTTGGTGATTGATCAGCTGATGGATGACATCAAGGCGATTTGGTAAGCCAAGAAAGGAGCAGAGGTGTGACATCTGCTTACTCTGGTGTTTTTTGCCCTTTTAGCCGAAAGGCGTGGACATGCCAGACCAGAGTTCGATCAGATCAGGGAAGTCCCACTCTTCGGGGTTCTCTCGGGCTTGGATGCTGTCGTTACAATGCGCTAAGGACAGATCGATGATTTTTGGGGCGATGCGGGCGCGGGATTTGGTCGAATAGAACAGCTTGACCTTGGGTTTGAGCAGGGATGTCCGCGACTGCTCCATGACTACGCCCAGTTTTCCGGAGGCGAGCCGCACCAGAGAGCCGACAGGATAAATCCCGAGGCTTTTGACAAAGGCTTGGAACACGCGCGGATCAAAATGCCCATCCGCCCACTCTGCCATCTTGCGAATGGACTCGGCCGGATCCCAGCCACTTTTGTAGGGCCGGTTGGAGGTGATGGCATCATAGACATCGCAGACAGCGCCCATTTTCGCAAACAGGCTAATCTTCTTGTCGGTCAGCTTGTGCGGGTAGCCGGAGCCATCAATCTTCTCGTGGTGGTGGAGGCAGACATCGAGCGTGACCGCGCCGATTGATTCGGCCGCTTTCAGCAGCATGCGATGGCCTTCAACCGGGTGGCTCTTCATGATGGCGAATTCTGCGTCGGTCAGTTTGCCCGGTTTGTTGAGAACCTCCAGTGGCATCTTGGCTTTGCCGAGATCGTGCAGCAAGCCAGCCATGCCGGCCTGATGGACTTGGTTTTCGTTCAAATTTAATTGTCGTCCAAGCGCCATCATAAGCGCGCACACTGCGACCGAGTGCATGTAGGTGTAATCGTCCGCGGTTTTAAGGCGCGCCAGACTCAGTAATGCCGCGCTGTTGCGGTTGACTGATTCAGAGATCTCCTCGACCAGCACGCGTGCATGAGCGGAATCCACGGCCTTGCCCATACGTGCGTCGGAAAACATAGCGGTGACAGCCTCCTTTGCTCGCGCGCAGATTTTCACGGCCCGGCTCAATTCCTCGCTGATCGGCGTTTTTTCTTGATCGCCGGAGCTGAATGCGGCCTGCCGAATACTCTGCTCTACCCTGGCTTTGTTTTCGGATTCGTTGACGGCTGCCACGCCATCCGGGACATCAATGCCTTTGCTGGTATCGATCCAGACCTCCCGAATACTACTGTCGCGCAAGCTCTGAACGTCTTTTTCGTTCGTCAGCAAAAAGCTTGATCGCCAAAAGGGGTGCTCCATCCAGGAACCGCAGAGTTCCTGGAGAAACATGCCGGTTGTGAGTTGATCAATATGAATTTTCTTTAGCATGAGCCGACGGTCTGTGCTGGTGCGGCAGTCGGAGAACTGTCCCTTTGATGCGGGATCTGTGGACTTGGCGAAGCAAGGTTCGTATCCCGTCATCTGGAAGCAATATAACAAAAATTCACGATAGTTTCCTCTTAATGCATTATTCGTGTACAATTGAGGCGAGATAATGTCGTTTTCGCCATTGTTAAGGGCTGCCTGCTCTCAAGCAAACCGACGGATCCGATGGGCGAGGCCTTGGAACGATGGCTTGAAAAACATTGTTTGGTTCCGCTCAAGGCTAGAGTTCGTCGGCACCCATCAGCGCGCGTTCTTGTTGATCAGCCGTGGTCGCCACAGTTTCCACGGCCTTTGAGAGCGTCTGCCAATTCGCGCTGGCAGGGATTCTGGTTCGGAAGATGCCAGCGGCTTTGCCAAGAAAGCGCCCAAGTTCCCACGCGCCCGCATCAGTGGCGGCGTTGTCTTTGAGAAGTTGTGTGGTGGCGTCGACAGAGAGGGTGTCGTCTTCAGATAAAAAACCCACGGACCAGATCTCGTGTGTCTCCTGTCCGTTGATATTTTTTGTTTCCGGAGCAATAAAGGTCAGCTGGGTACGGCTGTTGTCGACGGAATAAATCAACCAGAGGGTGCCGCTGTCGTTGATCTTATAGACTAGGCCGGCGGCATCGAGTTGTTGTTGAAGACTGGCGGGTGGCGATAGGGGCTCGGAGTTGGAGAGCGCTGCATCCAAGGTGCTCTCGGAGTTCGCTTGTGCGGAGGAGTCTCGGGTCCATAATGTGTTAGCCGGGTAAGTGAGCGGCGTGGGCGTGGCGGGCTCTGAAGTCACTGCCGCGATCATTGACCGCGATGCTGGTGTCGTGGGCGTTTTATCGGATGCGTCCGTTTGGGCGGTAACCATGGGTGCATTGGGTTGATCCGCGGGGGTGGGGTTAGGTGGCAGTTCCGGCGACAGGCCTGGGACTAGCTGCTGTGTTGATTGCTTGCGCATTGCCAGCATCAAGTTATCGGCGTGGGCCGAGGCATGGTAGCCTAGCGGGAAAGGCAGATAGTGGACGCTATCAGAGGTTGCGAATGCCTGTTTTAAGGCACCCTGCTGGCGGTAAAGGCGGTCGGTGAAGATGGAGATTGGGTCGCGATATTGGCCAAAGAAAGTCTGATTCCAGTCCTCCTCGGGGAAGAAACGCAGCGGCATGCCCGAGTCTTCTTGCAGGCTGAGCTCCGCGCGATCACGGAACAGTGTGCAGGCATCTTCAAAACCCTGATGATGACAGAGATAGCTGGCTGCTTTCATGTACAGGTTTGATGGCGGCAATCCCGCGATATAGGCCGCAAGTCCGGGGGCGCTGGCCAAGCCTTGGTTGCTGAGATCTCCACGCCAGTACCAGATGGAGCGCATGCGTCCGTTGCGTCCGTCTTGAAAGGTGATGCGCGCTCCGCTGGCGTCGTTCAACCGCGCTTGGTGCGGAATGCCGGCTTCATCGAGGCGCAGATAAGTGATGTCTTGAATGACATGCCCTCGGTGGACGATGAAATAACCGAGGAGCGGGACTGTGCCATTGTGCTGGAAGTCCTCGCGCATGGCCTTGGTGCGAAAAAAGGTCAGCCGCAAGAGATCCTCGGTGGAGCGAATCACGCCGTTGTAATAAGCGCTGTTCAGGCGCTCGCGCCCCGGGATGTCCCCGAGGGGTTCAAGGCCGAACATAAAGGTGTTGGTGGCTTGCGGAAAGAAGAGATCGGCGTAAAGGAAATCGGCTCCGGCAAAGGGATAGAGCAAATCGCGACCCTGGTGGACCTCAGCTGGCAACCATTGGTCACGAAAGGCTTCGACTCTATCATGCTGCTGTGCCTTATAGCGCTGCCAGGTTTGTTGAATACGCTGGTGATAGTCTGCCCAGGCGACGGAGTTCATCAGGTCGGCGTGGGGAGATGTTTTGGCAACTTCCAGCCCTGCAAAGATGCGAACCAAGTCGTTGAGTGGGTTGGAGCCGATTTCACCGGCACTGTTTGTATCATGGCTATCCAGGGTCTCCTGCTCGCTGGCCATGACCAATGTGGCCCCGGGCATTGTATCGGGAGTTCCCGTTACATCCTTGGCCGGCGGGCGGACCTGCGCCAGTGCTGGGCCCATGAGCGTGAGCGTGAGATAGACAAAGCTGATACGTCCGAGGAAAGTGTCGCTAAACAAGGTCATTTTTTGCGAATTGAGGTTGAGGATTGGGTGGCGCTGATTGAGGCCGACCCAATTGGCCGGTGACGAGAGGGGCCGGTAGGGTCGGATGCGATCTGAGTCCAAAACGAAAAGCCGCCAAGGGAGCAGCGCGCTCGGGCCACTGTCTCCTTGGCTGCGTTCTCGCCGTCCACCAAGTTTAGTCTACTAGCTCCCCTTCGACGACCGAATCAAAACCAAGCTGCCCCTCTTTGAGATGGATGTCGATCAGATCGCCAGGTTTGAACTGACCGGCAAGAATTTGCTGGGCCAGCGGGTTCTCGACTTGGGCGCGAATGGCGCGCTTGAGCGGCCGGGCGCCATAGACGGGGTCGAAGCCAGCTTCACCGAGATGATCAAGCGCGGCGTCGCTGATTTGCATGCCGAGGTCGCGGCTGGCCAGGCGCGCGCGCAAATACTCAAGCTGGATGCGGGCAATGGCGCGGATCTGCTCTTGTCCGAGCGGATGAAAGACCACGATTTCATCGAGTCGGTTAATGAACTCAGGCCGGAATGCGTGGCGCAGAATCTCCATCACCGCGTCTTTCATTTCGCCATAGTTGGCCTCGCCGGCTTTCTGCTGGATGATGTCCGAACCCAGATTGGATGTCATCACAATGGCTGCATTGCGAAAATCCACCGTGCGGCCTTGGCCGTCGGTCAGGCGGCCGTCGTCGAGTACCTGCAAGAGCACATTGAAGACGTCCGGGTGAGCTTTTTCGATTTCATCGAGCAGAATCAGGCTGTAGGGCCGCCGGCGCACCGCCTCGGTCAGATAGCCGCCTTCCTCATAGCCGACATAGCCGGGCGGGGCGCCGATCAGGCGCGCCACCGAGTGCTTCTCCATGAACTCGGACATATCAATGCGCACCAGGGACTCTTCGGTGTCGAACAGGAATTGCGCGAGCGCCTTGCAGAGTTCCGTCTTGCCCACCCCCGTGGGGCCAAGAAACAGGAAAGATCCAATCGGCCGGTTGGGGTCGGACAGCCCGGCACGCGAGCGGCGGATGGCATCGGAAACAGCGCTAACCGCCTCCTGCTGGCCGACCACCCGCTGGGCCAGGGCTTCTTCCATGCGCAGTAGCTTGTCGCGCTCGCCCTCAAGCATTTTGGACACTGGGATGTTAGTCCATTTGGACACGATCTCGGCGATTTCCTCGTCGGTGACCTTGTTGCGCAGCAGTTGGTTACCGCTCTGATCGCCATCGGAGGCGCTGGCCAGGCGCTTTTCCAGCTCCGGGATACGGCCGTACTGCAGCTCCGACATGCGGGTCAGATCGCCGGCGCGGCGGGCGGTTTCCAGCTCAACCCGGGCGCGGTCGAGTTCTTCTTTGATGTGCGCGGTGCCCTGCACGGCAGCCTTCTCGGACTGCCAGATGTCGTTCAAATCCGAGAACTCGCGCCCCAGACGACTGATTTCCTCCTGTAAGTGATCCAAGCGCTTTTTCGAAGCCTCGTCGGATTCTTTTTTGAGTGCCTCGCGCTCGATCTTGAGCTGAATCAGCCGCCGGTCGAGTTTGTCCATTTCCTCCGGCATGGAGTCGATCTCCATGCGGATCTGCGAGGCGGCTTCGTCGATCAGGTCAATCGCCTTGTCCGGCAGTTGCCGATCGGTGATGTAGCGGTGGGAGAGCATGGCGGCGGCGATGATGGCCGGGTCGGTGATCTCCACCGCGTGATGCACCTCGTAGCGTTCTTTCAGTCCACGCAGGATGGCGATGGTGTCCTCCACGCTTGGCTCTTGCACCAGCACTTTTTGAAAGCGACGCTCAAGCGCGGCGTCCTTTTCGACATATTTACGGTATTCATCCAGAGTGGTCGCGCCGATGCAGTGCAGCTCACCACGCGCCAGCGCGGGCTTGAGCATATTGCCAGCGTCCATGGCGCCCTCGGCCTTGCCGGCGCCAACCATGGTGTGCAGCTCGTCGATGAACAGGATGATGTTGCCTTCCTGGCGCGCGACATCATTAAGCACGGCTTTCAGGCGTTCCTCGAACTCACCGCGAAACTTTGCCCCGGCGATGAGGGCGGCCATGTCGAGCGACAGCAATCGCTTGGTTTTCAGGCCCTCGGGCACCTCGCCATTGACGATGCGCTGGGCGAGGCCCTCGACAATGGCGGTCTTGCCTACGCCTGGCTCGCCGATCAGCACCGGGTTGTTCTTGGTGCGCCGCGCGAGCACTTGAATGGTGCGGCGGATTTCGTCATCTCGCCCGATGACGGGATCCAGCTTGCCCTGCTCGGCGCGCTCGGTCAGATCAATGCTGTATTTCTCCAGCGCCTGGCGCTGCTCCTCGGCGTTGGGATCCTCCACCTTCTGCCCGCCGCGCATGTTGTCGATGGCGCGCTCGATGGCACTTTTAGTGGCCCCAGCCTCGCGCAGGGCGTTGCCAAGCTCGCCTTTGTCTTCAAGCGCGGCGAGCACGAACAGCTCGGAGCTGATGTACTGATCATTGCGTGCTTGGGCGAGTTTGTCGGTGATGTTGAGCATCCGGCCGAGGCCGTTGGAGATGCTCACATCCCCGCCAGCGCCCGAGACCTGGGGCAAACGCTCCAGTGCCTCGCCCAGGCCCGAGCGCAGGCGGTTGACATTCACATCCGCCTGGGCGAGCAGATGCCGCACGCTGCCACCATCCTGGTCGAGCAGGGCGATCATCAAGTGGATGGGTTCAATAAACTGATGGTCGCGGCCGACGGCAAGACTCTGCGCGTCGGCCAGCGCCATCTGGAACTTGCTGGTCAGCTTATCCATTCGCATCGGGGTTCTCCGGTAACACTTAGGGTTATTCCGGAATTAGGGCGGATGGATGGATTCTTCAAGCAGAAGGGATGCCGAGAATCGCAGACAAGCTTGGTTACCCGAGTGTCTCGGGCGACCTTGACCTTAGTGTAAGGAGATCGCCCGGACGGCTGACCTAGAACGCCATGCGCACACCAGCACCAAAGGTATCTAAATCCAGGTTTTTGTAGCCGGCGACCTTGTTGTAATAGAGAAACAGCGAGTTGCCTTTAGCCAGCTGAGCGGCGACGCTCAGACGTGCGTTGAAGTAGTCGGAGTCTGGATCATCAGCAGCCAGGTCGAACACGCCGGAATTGGGTGTTGCGGCAAAGGATCCGTTGATGTTGACAGCATCGTCTTTGTACTCGTGCACCCAGTCGAGATGAAGTTGGGGCAGAATGACGCCGATGCCCGTGCTGATGGCATGCGAGACGTTAAAGCCAAGCGTGGAGGTCATGGATTCCTGATTGGTCGAGCCAATCCGCGTGGCCCAACCACCGCCAGGGGCACTAGGGGCCGACATTTGCTCGGTATAGCCGTCGACATCGGTGGTCAGATATTGCAGTTGCGCAACCGGCGTCACAGTCCAGGCGCCGAAGGGAATATTGTAACCAGCATTCAGTGTCGCGGACCACTCATTGCTGTCGTAATCCGCCGATGCCACTTGACTGACATTCACCGTGCCGATGGTGTAGCCGATATTGCGCGAGTGGTCATAGCGGCTGCGCCCGTAGGTGAGGACGGCATCGGTGTAAAAGTGTTCATCGGGGTAATAGGTGCCGTAGAGACTGATGCTATAGCCGTGAGAGTCGACCTGTCCGCCGTGATTGTCGATGTTGGCGCTGCCTTTGTTATAGCCAAGCGCGAGACCGAGAATGGCACTGTCAGTGAAGCGATAATCAACGCCGGCGCTCAGACCCCAGCCGTCGAAGTCGTATCCATCCTCGTTGGCTGTTTGATCCTTGTCGCCGTTAGAGAGGCTGCCGTTGAGAAACACCCCAAGGCGACCATCGCCAAGGGTGAGGAGATTGCCCGAACTCGCATCCGCGCTCGCGGCGCCGCCCGAGGCCTGAGCGAGCCCTGACGCGAGACTGGCGAGCGCGTTGCCAAAGGCGTCATTGCCCAGGTTGACACCCGTGGGCAGTCCCTGCAGTGCCATGCCGCTAGAGCCGCCGCGCAGGGCGGAGAGTCGGGAGGTAACATTGTTGAGTTGCGTGCCCATATTGACGCGGGCCAACAACAACGGCGTTGAGAATTGCTCAGGGGTAATGGATTCCAGCGCCGCCTTGGCCTGATTGTTTAACTCAGACCCGGCGGGCGCAAGCGCCCCGCCCACCAGGGTGTTGCAGTCGCTGGTGAACTGGTTGCCGGGTTGGTCGGCATTGCTGTCGGGACAGGCGGTTTGGATGACCGCGGCGACGGCTGCGGTGCTGGGAGTCGCGGCCAGATTGCTGATGTTTTGATTGACCTCGCCGGTGATGAGACGGAAGACGACCCAGAAGTCTTCGCTCAGAGTTGGCGCGTTGGAAGTAGACGCTGAACTGAAAGTCTGCCCATTGTCCGGGGAGATGCCAAGCCACTCGGCACGATAGGCTTGCCCGTCAACATAGACGACAAAAAGCTCTTGCCCTTCCTCGCCGAAATAGGCGATAGAACTACCACCACTCGGGAATTCTCTCGTAATATTGACAACAAAGTTTTCCGTGCTAACGGTTGGTCTTGTTAGATCAACCTGGAATACGATGGGTATGCCGGTTACATCATCACCGAGAGCGCCCTGCATGACAAAGCCTCCAATCGCGACAGGGGTGTCGGGGGGGGATTAGAGCCCCCCCCACATCCTGCGAGAGATTAAGTGTGCCTATGTAGGGGCTCTCGTTTGGGAGCTGTCTAGTCATAACATTGGTGCCGATACCGCCAATTGGATAAGACGAATTAATTGGCCCCGTCGGAGTTCCCCAAGTCAGACTGGTTGGTGTTAGCTGGAAAGTAGGCTGAGCCTGGGAAGCCAGCGGTAGACCGCAGAGAAGCGTGCCAAGGCAGGCGCTGGCAAGCGGCCTGAAAGCTGCGCGCCGAAAATAATGTGACTTCATAAATACCGCCTCTTTTTTACTCAAAGTGTGTTAGATATTCTGTTTCTGTAACGAAACTGCAACATCTGCGGTGAGCATACCATAGGTTCTTTTTGTGTGTGTATTTTTTTTGGAAGCGGCAGTCAGAGTGTGCTCGGTACAGTTGGGGCTTGAAGAATTGTCTGATCGCCAAACCAGTCAGTGGCTTGGGCGTGACGTAAAAGGGGAGGGCGGTACTTGGGATCGAGGGGATCGATCGGTGGACAGGTTGGCGGGTGCTTCTCGGCGGATTTTGCGGGATTCATTCAAGGTCGCCATGCAGATGCGGTACACCTCACTGTAGTGAGTCGGCATCCCGAGACCTCGGGGAGGATTTTTGAGCTTCTAATAGTGGATAGGGAAAAAGTTTAAATTTACATTGACTTAGGCAAGAAAAGGCCGCACGCTGCGGTATTATTCTGGTCGAGCGGGGCGACATTAAGTCAATAGGTTTGTTAAGCCGATGGTTACGCGCAATGAAATCAGCTAGTGGCTAGATTTGCCCGATTCAATGCGCTGTATAGGCGAAAAGGGGCCGCGCGTCGCTGTCGACTCACGGCCCCTGAGGCTAAAACTCCATGCGTACCCCGGCGCTGATGGCGTATTGACTCACGTCATCGTATCCAAGAATGGTGTTGTAACTGATGAAGGCGGATCGGCCGTTGGCAAACTGCCCGGAAATACCGACGCCGAGATCAAAGTAATTGTGATCGGGCTTGGTGGTCCAGATCGTCACCGGCGTCGCACTCAGATCGTTGATGAAGCGTGCCCCAATGCCTTCCTGATTGTTTTCAAATTCATGAACCCAGTGAATGCTGAGTTGCGGGACAAAAACGCCAGATCCTGTGCTGATAGCCTTGGCCGCCATCAAGCCAAGCCTGGATGTTAGAGAGGTGAAAGATTGTGAATCATAGGCCAGTGCCCAGGAGCCACCAGCGGCATTGGGATTTGACATCTGTTCGCGGTAGGAGCCGATACGATTGTGGCTGTAGTCAAGACTAAACTGCGGGGTGAAGGTAAAGGATTGCCGGTTGATGGTGTAGCCAGTTCCAAGTGTGGCATAGAACACTTTTCCTTCTGGATTTGACTTTGCTGTTTGATTGACGTTGGTGATGCTGCCTGGATTATTGATGCTGTAGCTGATGCGGCGACTCAAATCGAAGTCATTCCAGTTGTAGCCAGCGGTCCCCTCAAAGAAAAGGCCATTGTCGAGATAATAGGTTCCGTAAACCCCAAGCCCCCAACCGTCCATGGTCATGTCGCCTTTGCTTCGGTCATAGTCGGTGGTGCTCTGAAGGTAATTGATCATGGCACCAGCGATGAAATTGTCGCCAAAACGGTAGTCTCCTCCAGCGGTCAGCGTCCACCCATGCATGTCGTAGCCGTAAGTGTAGCTGTCCAGATCTTGAGAGCCATTGACATACTCGGCAGTGATGAAACCGCCAGTTTTGCCATTCAGAGCGTCGGCGCTCGCGGCACCTCCTGTTTGTCCGTAAAGAAGTCCCGCGACTAGTGATGGGTCAAGGGCGCTTGTGTCGGTGTGCGAGGCGAGGCGCAGCCGCATCATGCGGGATGCCACCATGCCTGTCGCACTCTGAATCTGTTGAGCGGCCGCGCTGTTTTGCGCGATGACTTGGTCTGCTGTCAGTGCGGCAACGCCGCCTGCCGCGCCAGTTGGGTCCGTGACGGAACCGCCTACAAGGGTGTCGCAATCATTCTGAAACGCTGTCCCGGAATTGGCGCCGCCAGCGCAAGCCCTGAGAACTGCTCGCGACAGGCCCACCGAGTTAGTGTTACTAGTCGATATGCTGGTTTGCTCGAACGCTGACGCAGGCGATGGCCCGGGCTTCGGAGAGGGTGTTGGAGTGGCAGGGTTCTCGGTTGGCGCTGCCGGTCTTTCAGGGTATTCGGTTATCGCTGTCGGCGTGCTAGGACTCTCGGTTATCGCTGTCGCCGTGCTGGGGCTCTCGGTTGGTGCTGTCGGCGTGCTGGGAATCTCGGTTGTCGCTGTCGGCGTGCTGGGAATCTCGGTTGTCGCTGTCGGCGTGCTGGGAATCTCGGTTGTCGCTGTCGGCGTGCTGGGACTCTCGGTTATCGCTGTCGCCGTGCTGGGGCTCTCGGTTGTCGCTGTCGCCGTGATGGGGCTCTCGGTTGGCCTTGTTGGTGTGTTTGTGTCGGGCAGATTGGGTATGTCTGTTGTTTCAGAATGCACGTTTATGCCGACGCACCCAAGTCCAATTCCCAGAATGCCTGGTATGATGATTCCTGTTGATTTTTTCACTAAGATAGCCCTCGACCGTGTGTATTTGTTGGGGTGTGGATTTGGGTATTCGGTTTTATGCGCCTAGTGCTGGCAATCCAGAAATATGAAACCGAGTTGGCCCGAATATTCCAATCAAAACAAGTCTTTTTTCATGTCGTTCTGTGTTTTTGAATCGGCAAGAAATCAGGATGCTCTTCGCATCATGAAAACCCATGTGATTCTAATGATCAATCAGATCAAAATCATACAATAGATTAGTTTATGCGTTTTTCGTGTGGAGTCAATCTGCATCGGATGGCAGGGCGAAACCGTGCTAGCCCTAATTGACAAGCCGTAGAAGTATTTACCCTCGATTCTGGACATTTCCGTCCGACTCGTTCAAACTGCCTGCCTATGTTGATTGACGAGGCAGCCCCCTGAACTTGCACGACATCACCCTGCGTGCGGTCGCCCCAGATGAAGAGGCGCGCTTCAAAGCATTGCTCGAGGCGTATCACTACCTGGGCGCGGCGGCAAAAATCGGTCACACCCTCTGGTATGTCGCCATCTGGCGGGATCAGTGGTTGGCGTTGCTGGTGCTGAGCGCCGCGGCCTGGAAGTGCGCGGCTCGCGATCAGTGGATCGGCTGGGATCGCCGCTACCAGTTCGACCGCCTGCATCTGATCGCCAACAACGCCCGCTTTCTCATTCTGCCCCAGTGGCATGTGCCCAATCTCGCCTCCAAGGTGCTGTCGCTGTGCGAGCGCCAGGTCAGCACTGATTGGCAGACCCGCTTCGGTTATCCGCTGTGGTTGCTGGAGACCTTCGTCGATCCGCGCCGCTTTACCGGCACCTGCTATCGCGCGGCCAACTGGCTGGAGGTCGGGCAGACGCGCGGGTACCGACGCACGCGCGCCGGCTACAGCCAGCAGCCCGATGGCGCCAAGCGGGTGTTTGTCCGCCCCTTGATCGGGCAGGTCCAAGCACGCTTGTCCGACCCAAGACTCGATTCCCAGTATCGCTATGGAGCCCCAAAACTCATGATCTCCGCACAACAGATGCGTTCGCTTCCTGCGTTCTTTGCCGATGTCCCTGATCCGCGTCGCGGCCAAGGCCGGCGTCATCCCTTGCCGGTGGTTCTTGCGATCTCCGCCGCGGCGGTGCTGTGCGGGGCGCGTGGTTATAAGGCCATCGCCGCTTGGGCGAAGGATCCCAGCCAGGCGGCCCGGGCGCGCTTTGGTTGCCGTTATCGCAACGGTCGCTATGAGGTGCCCAGCCGCACGCGCATCCGCGATGTCCTCACCCGGGTCGATCCCGACGCCCTTGATGGGGCGCTGCAGGGCTGGAATGCGCAGATGGGCGCCGAGGACGAGGGCCTGGCCATTGATGGCAAGACGATGTGCAATGCCATCGACGCCGAGGGACGCCAGACCCACATCCTCGGTGTCGTTGGACATGACTCCAAGGTCTGTCACACCCAAAAAAAGTCGGTGCTTTGCCTGTCAATGGCAGTGATGAACTGAAGCAAACCAACGAGATCGGGATGGCCATCCCGGTGCTCGACTCCCTCGACCTCACTGACAAGACCCTCACCGCCGACGCCCTGCTCACCCAGCGCTCGCTCGCTGAGTATCTCATCGAACGGGGCGCGCATTACGTCTTTATCGCCAAAGAGAATCAGCCCACGCTGGTTGCCGACATCCGCCTGCTTTTCCAGGCGCGGGGCGAGCCGGATTTTCGCGAGTCATCGGACCTTGCGCATGGGCGTATCGAAAGCCGCGCGATTTGGACCTCCACGGCGCTGAACAACTATCTCGATTTCCCCCATGTCGGGCAGGTCTTCGCCATTGAGCGCACCACCACTGAGAAAAAAACCGACAAGACCTCCGTCGAGACAGTCTTCGGCGTCACGGATCATACCCCTGAGAGTGCAAGCCCTAAGCGCCTGCTCGCCTTCAACCGTGGGCATTGGGGCATTGAAGCCCATCACTGGATCCTCGACTGGAACTGGGATGAGGATCGCTGCACCATCCGCACCGGCCATGGACCAGAAAACATCACCCGACTGCGCCGGTTTGCCGCCGGTCTGATCAAAACGAAATCCAAGGATTCCGTGGCAGCCACCATCGAGAAGCTCGCGCGCAAAGTCCGCCGTGTCTTCGATTATCTGGGCATGACGGCAAACTCAATGCCCCGCGCTGCCCGTGTCGCGCCTGTTGGTTAGAACGGATTTGCCGTGCATCGGATGGGTGCCTTGTAGCCATTCGCTGCTGCGATGGGGCGCGTTGAATGCACTGCAAAATGTCAGGCCAGCGGTTAGTCCAACAGCAGTTGTGATCGATGTTGAGGCGCGAAATGCGCGCGTTTTGGAGTTCGGGGCCGATTTGGTTGTCGGACAGATAGGCGGGAACCTGAGTGTCTTTTGTGCCTATGAGGTGCCAATGCGCGACCGTCGCCCTCAGGGGGGCTCGTGTGGAAGGGTCTAGCGAATCTGTGAGTGGGCTGTAACCATGGTGTCGCGTCCATGCCTCAACATTGAGGTTGGCGGCGATGGTGATGAGGCGAGTAACCTCTGGCAGACGCTCGGCGAGGAGCCAGGCAATGACGCCGCCACCGCTGTAGCCGATCAGGGTGAGTTGCTCAATGTGCTCCTCGGTCATGATTTGGCGCAGGGCCGCGGCCATGGTGGCGACGACGGTTTCTGAATAGCGCGCGAAGGTCCAAAGGTGCGGGGAGCAGCCGGGGGCCTGGGCTTGGCCAAAGTAGCACGGACGACCCAGGTAGAGGCTGGGCAGGGGATCGAGCGCCATGAGCTCCAGCGCCAACTGGCGCTTGGGGCTTGGGTCTGGACTGATGCGGGTTCTGCTGAGCCAGGGGCGTCCGTCGCCCTCCAGGTAAACATGGAGCGACTGGCCGGGGGTCGCCTGGCCATGACGATAGGTTCTGAGCTGGTAGCCCTTGGCAATGATGGCGCCGGCTGTGAGATCTCGATGGTTGGCCAGGATATCGCTCTTTTCAAAGCTGCCTGTGCATCCTGTCAGGAGGGCTGCCAGCAAGGCGGCAAGGAGGGATGCGCGGGATGCAAATGTGTGGTGTCGGCGCGCGCTTTGGTGCGCTGCTCGCAGGTATTGTGTTGTGCGCTTCGATGCAGTCTGGCCTATACTGAAATGCCCATGCTTGCGAGCTTGGTGTCGGTGTTTACCAGCCTGCTGACGGGCGTTCGATTGGAGCTGAATCCGATGCATGACAAGATTCTGTCAGGTAAGAAGTGTGCTACGGCCGCGGCAGTTGCGCTCTGGCTGTTTGGTTGTCAGTCCACGCCCAATCAGGATGCCGCGCTCGCGTCCGCGGGCGCGAATTCTTTTGCAAAAATCGACGATTTGGTGCTGGTGGATTGTCTGTTGCCGGGGCAGGTTCGCCAGCTTGGCAGTCGCATGACCTATTTGGCACCCCGGCGACGGGTCAAGACCACTCAGTCCGATTGCGGTATTCGAGGGGGCGAGTTTGTGTTGTTTGATCGCTCCGATTATGGCACCGCGCTGCAAAGTCTGCTGCCCAAGGCGCGGGCTGGTGATGCCGTGGCCCAGACTTATGTCGGGGAAATCCACGAGAAGGGCTTGGGGCTATCCGCGCCGGATTATGCGCAAGCCGCGCATTGGTACCGACAGGCGGCGACGAGCGGCCATCGGCCGGCGCAGACCAATCTCGGCTCGCTCTATGAACGCGGGCTGGGTGTGCCCAGGGATCAGGCGGCGGCTCTGGATTGGTATCGGCGTGCCACCGGTGTGACCGAGGACCGCTTGATTTTTGAGTCCGAACTCAAGGCGAAGCAGGCGGCTTTTCAGCGCGAGATTGCCCTGCGCAATCAGGTGGCGTCCTCCTTGCGCGCGCAGCTTGCGCGCGCCCAAGCTGCCGGTAGCGCGAGTGGGTCGGCCGCGGCAAGGGTCCAAACGGCTGCCAAGACATCTGTCCCACCACAGTCAACGCCAGCACAGGTCGCGGCCGCGGGTTTGCAGCCGCTTGATCGCCGCAGGCTGGAGTCCGTTGCAACCAGCCTGCAGCGCGAGGCGGCGAGTGAGCAGGAGCAAGTACGAAGGCAGTTGCATGCCATTGAGCAAGTCAAGCAAGCCGCCCCCGCGGCTGCAAACCAGACGGCGGATGGATCTGGCGGCAAGGCAGCCCTGGTGGGCAAGCTTGAACTGACCCTGCGGCAGCGTTCGAACGCATTGGCGGAGAATCAATCACGGCTGGCGATGGTGCCTTAGGCGTCCTTGCTGGCTGGATGATAAAACAGCCCACTAGAGTGCCTTTGCGAGTTGATATGCGATCAATCGGCGGTGGCAATTGCGGGTGTGGGGGCGTCATTGGCGGAGGTTTTTCCGTCGCGCGCGATTCGAAATCCGACGAAGCTGAAGCGTGACTCCGGGTAGTTGCGGTTACGGTAGGCGGAACGCAGGTTGATGGGGCTTGCGTTCCAGCCGCCGCCGCGCAGAACCAGCGGCGCACGGCTGTCGGTAGGCGCGCACTGTGCCTGAGTGCCGTCATAAAGGTCGCGGTATTCCGAGCAGGTCCATTCCGATAGATTGCCGAGCATGTCGTGGAGCCCCCAGGGATTGGGCGCGAAAGTCTCCACTGGCGCGACCCACTCGTGGCCATCATCGCATTCAAAGCTGTTGGTCCAGGCATGCCCGCTATCCGCGACGTTGGCATGCTTGCAACTCGTCGCGTCTGTTGTTCCCCAAAAGGTTGGCGTCTGTGTTGCCGCGCGTGCGGCATACTCCCATTCCGCTTCGGTCGGCAGCCGATAGGACACAGCGGTCATGTCCGATAGCCATCTGAGATAGGCGCTGGCATCATTGGCGCTGACGCAACTGACCGGATGCTCTGGCTCGGCTTTTTGGTATTTGTTGGGGCTACGCCAGTTGGCCCATGGGTGATAGCCCCAGGACTGACCATCATCAGCCTGTCGGTCCAAGGACAGGCAGCCATCGGCGCCACCAAGACCGCGTTCGGCGTCGCTCTGGTAATCGGTCGCTTCAACAAAGCGGGCAAAATCGCGCTGGCGGGTTTCTGCCTTGGCCAGTGAAAAGTCATCCACGCAGACTTCACCTTGGGTTTCGTCGGCTTCTCTTGGGGTCTCTGTTTCCGGTGAGCCGATCAAAAAACAGCCGCCGTCGATGTCCACCATCTCTGGCAGCAGACCCGCCCGGGCGGCCAGACGGGAGCGCAGTTGGCGCAGATTGGGATCATTGGTGTACACGGAGTCAAGCCGCTCTAGAAGATTGAAAGCCTTCATCGCCAGTTCGGCAGACGGTTGCTCTGCCATCCAGGCGTCCAGATCGGCGCGTACTTGTCCAAGTGGCTGGTTTAATTGGGTTGGCTCTTCAGCAATTTTGGGAATACTCAGCAGACAGTCAAAGGTGGCTGTCATGGCGTTCAGTTTGACCGCTGGGTTGGCCCGAGTCGGATTCAGGCGCAGGCATTCGGTGATGGCTTGCTGTTGTTTTTTCGCCGCGGCTTGTCGTGAGGTGATGCGCTCGGTGAGTTCGATGAGTTCTGCATTATTGGCGTCGAGCTGGCGGCCCCGTTCGATCAAGACCTGAGCTTGCTGGATGTCACCGGCGGCAAGGCGTTCTTCAGCCTGGGCCTTCAGCGCCCGCGCGGCTGCTCGGTTGATCCTGTCTTGTTCGTCCTTGAGTCCTTGTCGCGCCGTCAGAAGTGTTGGATTGTCTGGAAGCTTTTCAAGCACTGCATCGACCCGCGCGAGAGCCGCGTCGCGCCGCCCTTGCTTGCGCAAGGCTTGAACGTCGGTCTCGGTTTGCTTGATCAGATCGTTTTCCCTGATGCGTGTTTGAATGCGATCGCGCAGCCCGATGCCTGCTTCGTCATCCGGGCGCATGTCCAAGACGGAATCCACCAGTCTTTGCGCATCTTGGGTTTTTCCAGCTTCCAGAGCCTGATTGGCTCGGTTCAGCAGGTCTTGGATCTGCCTGCGTTCCTGAACGTCCAGGATGCTTGCCCGCGTGTTCTTGATGGATGCCTCTTCCGGTTGCAGGATGAGCGCGCGCTCGATAGTGGCGAGTGCTTGTTCCAGGGCGCCTTGTCGCAGTTCGTCTTCCGCCTGCTGTCGTAGCTTGTCCGCCTGGCGTTCTTGCTGGCGCTGAATTTGCCGCTCCACGGTGGCGCGCAGGTCGGTGAGTGCTTGATCCTTGGGGCCCAGCTCAAGGCCTTTGTCGATCAGGGCCAGGCTGTCTTGTAACAGGCCCTCGGCGATCAGGTCGGTGGCGCTGCTGAGAATTTCTCGCACATTGCGATCAGTTTCCAGCGTGGCCTGGATTTTGGTCTGGAGTGTTTTGAGTTCAGGATCATCGGCCACGGCATCCAGGCCTTCACGCACTAGCCGCAGCGCCTCGGCGGCCTGTCCGGCCTCGAGCGCCTCGCGGGCCTCCTGGTGTCGCGCCTTGGCCGTGGCTTGCCTGGCCTGCCGCCGCGCCTCCAGGACCTCGGCGCGCAAGGCCAGGAGCGCGCTTTGCTCGGGCACGCGCGTTAGCCCCTGCTCGATGGCGGACAGGCTGTCGGCGGTTTTGTTTTGTTCCAGCAGCCTGCGTGCCTGTTCAAGCGACTCACCGGCGGCGCGGTGATCCTCGATGAGCCTTTCGATGGCATCGAGTCGGGGATCCTCGGGCTGCGAGGCCAGTGCGAGTTCAATGAGTTCCTTGCTGCGGTCGAATTCACCAGCGCGCAAATGTTCAAGCGCGAGGTGTTCGTAGCGTTCGATGGTTGGGGAGCGATCCGCTGCCGGCGGTGGCAGTTCGCGCGTGATTTTGTGCAAGGGATCGGAGCTGTCTCTGGCCGTCAGGCCAAAATAGACAGCCGCGGCCAAGGCGAGCAGAACCAAGGGTATGACAATGATGCCCAGGCGTGGGCGTTTTGTCGTGCCCGATGTGGTGTCAGGCTCGGGTGGCGATGGTCGGGGGAGAGGGGTTGACCCGGTCTGGGTCGCGTCAGGCGTTGGCGTCGGTGCGCGTTGCAGGACCTGGGTGGCGAGCGCTGTCGCATCCTCATCCTCTCGCGCTTGGGTGAGGTCAATGCCCTGTTCGAGTTGTTCCAGCGCTTGCAACAAAGCCTGGGTGCTGCCGAAGCGTTCCTCTGGCGCCTTGGCCAGCAGACGGTCGATGATCGGCTGAAAGCGCGCCAGACCGAGCGGCAACTCCGGCAGCGGCGCCGAGCAATGCAGCATGGCGAGACTGATGACATCGCCAGCCTGGTAGGGCTGCTCGCGGGTCAGCATCTCGTAGAACACGCAGCCCAGGCTGTAGAGATCGGAGCGGGCGTCGATGGGCCGGCTCATGCTCTGCTCGGGGCTCATGTAGCGCGGGCTGCCGACGATCATGCCGACGTTGGTCAGGGCGGTGGCATCGACGCCGGTGCTGGCGGCGCGGGCGATGCCGAAGTCGGTTAAAACCGGTGTGCCGTCGGCGCGGAACAGAATATTTTGCGGTTTGATGTCGCGATGGATAACGCCGTTATCGTGAGCAATCGACAAGGCCTGAGCAACGCGACGAAGGATGTCGATGGCGGCTGCTTGCGACAGCCCGGCATTGATCTTGTCCGCCAGGGTGCCATTGGGCAGAAACTCCATCGAGAAATAGTGCAGATCGCCGACGCTGTCGAGATCGTAGATGGTGACGATCCGCGGATGCTGAAGGTGGGCGATGATACGCCCTTCCTTGATAAAACGCGCGCTAAAGTCATCGCCGGCGCCTGGCACTGGCTCCATGACCTTGAGCGCTACCTGGCGCCCGAGCCGATCTTGGCGCGCGAGGTAAACGATGGCCATGCCACCGCGGCCAAGCTCGCGCAGGATGGTATAGCCCGGAATCTCCATCAGCCATCCGGTTGCTTGAGCTGGGGGTCGTCAGGAGGAGAGGCCGAGAAGCAAGCGGTGAGCGCTAACTCACGGAGATCGCGCGGATTATGTATCGATACTGATGTGCGGGCTGGGCTTGCCAAAGTAATAGCCTTGATAATACTGCACACCCAGGTCACGCAGTACGTGGAATTCCGCGGCTGTTTCCACGCCCTCGGCAAGAGTGGCGATGCCCATGTCGACCAGGAAAGTCTGGAACATCTCCAGCATTTGCCGCTTGGCCTCGGGTGCGCTGTCGATGTCGCGCACCAAGGCGATGTCGAACTTGACAAAGTCGGGAGGGACTTCGGTCAATTCGAGCAGCCGTGCCTGGCCAGCGCCGAAGTCATCGTAGGCAAGGCCGACCTTCATTGCCTGGAGATCATCGCGAATGCGGCGGATCAGTGCTGGGTTGGTGACTGCCGCCTCGTGCATCTCAAAGACAAGTTGCAGCTGGGGGAAATTGGTGCGAATACGCTCTACGCAGCGCAGCAGGCGTTCCGGGTCGTTGAGTTCGCGCGGGTGAATATTGAAAAAATAGCGCCCATGCGGGTGCAGGTTGTAGGCGATCTCCAGGCCTTTCTGACGGAAAAGCTCGCTTAGGTGAACCTCCATTTCCAGGCTCTCGGCAAGCTGAAACAGCGGCCAGGGTGCGTTTGGGAGGTCTTCCATGGCGCCGCGTCCCAGCATCTCGTGCGCGAAAGTCTTGCCATCCATGTCGACAATGGGCTGAAAGGCCGCGCTCACCGATCCCTTGAGCAGCAGCATTTGGAATTCGCGCGCGCCACGCGGCAGATTCTCTGGCAGCGAGCCAACGCGGACATTGGTGCGGTCGAACAGGTGTTCGTCATCAGGCTGCTGCTCGATCAGGCGATATTCCTGATCGGCGAAGTGCACCACATCACCCGCGAACAGCGCCTGTTCTTTGTCGATACGCTGGTGGTTAATGAAGGAGCCATTGGTTGAACCGAGGTCGCGCAGCACCAGTTGCCCATCGACCATGTCGAGTTCTGCGTGGCGGCGGGAGACCTCAGTGCTGTCGAGTGTCAGCTCGCACTCCTGATGGCGTCCAACTTGGTAGGGAAACTGATACAGATGCACGCGTCTCAGACGCTTGGATGCACCGACATAGCCCTCAAGATACCAGCTACTTCTGGACATAGGTTGACCTGTTAAACCTGAGTTGAGCGGTTTTCTGCCTGGCGCGAAAGCCAACCAGAGCTTAACCCGTCTGATGGTGGTATCTTCAACTGATTGACCGCTCCGAGGCAAGCGCCGAACCTCAACAAAAGGGAGGGTTGGCGTAAGGGTGCCTGTGACTGCGGTCGGTCACGGCGCTGCGCCCATAACACCGTTATTCTGTCATTGCCGATGATTTTTCTCACGGGAGATGCGTTTTGGCTGGAGTCATTGAAGCTCTGCTGACACCCTCTGGTCGTGTCAATCTGGCGTCCTTGGTGCGTTTTGCAAAGTCTTGCGAGATCACGGATTTTAGCCGTTTTGTCAAACGTCCGGTGCTGGCGGGCTCGTCGGTGCGGCCCGGCTTGGTGGAGGGGCATCGGGGAAAGGCGTCTGCCGATCCGAATGCCACCCTGGCGTTTCAGCTGAGCCTGCCGTCCGGCGAGGAATCCTTATCGGATGCGCTCAAGCATGCCGTCTATCCTCTGGTCAAGGCACCAGACGCCGTTCGCGTCCAGAACATCTTTGCCATTGGGCGCATCAGCGGGAACGATCTGGTCATTCCAGATCTCGCGATTTCAAAAAAACACGCGCTGATCGAAATTCGCGAGCAGGGATATTATGTCCGGGACTGTGGCTCCAAGAACGGCACCCGGCTCAATGGCGAGCCGCTGGGCGAGCAGTTCAGGGAGCTTCATGACGGCTGGCTGCTGGCCTTCGGGCGCTATGAGTTCAGTTTTCTGGAGCCAAGATCGCTCTATCTGCGCCTGGTGGGGGACTGAGCTTGTTTGATGCCATGTCTGCATGGTGTTGCTGCGTATCGTGAGTCCGCTTTATCGCTCAAGCGCGCGGTGGCCGATATCGCGCCGGTAGAACCCGCCTTCAAACGAAAGCCGCCCGACACCTTGATAGGCAGTCCTTTGCGCGCTCGCGACATCGCTTCCCAGTGCGGTCACGCAGAGAACGCGCCCGCCGCTGGTCAGGGTCTTGCCGTTTTCAATTCGGGTTCCGGCGTGAAAGACCTTGCAGTCGGACTGATCCCCGTCCTTCAGTCCAAGAATTTCATCACCTGTACGAGGATTCTCTGGGTAACCAGCCGCCGCCATGACAACGCCAAGGGCAACGCGTGGATCCCAGGCCAGCGGGCCATCGCGCAGGCGCCCGTCGCAGGCGTCCAGACACAGGGGCACCAAGTCGCTTCGCAGACGCATCAGTAGCGGTTGGGCCTCGGGGTCACCGAGGCGGCAGTTGAACTCCAGGACGCGTGGCAGCCCATCCTCGCCGATCATCAGTCCGGCATATAAAAAACCCCGGTATGGCAAGCTCTCGGCCGCGAGCCCGCGCACCGTCGGGCGCATTACCTCGGTCATGATGCGTTCGTGCAGATCGGGCTTGACCACTGGGGCGGGGGAATAGGCACCCATGCCGCCAGTATTGGGGCCTTGGTCGCCCTCGTCGCGCGCCTTATGATCCTGCGAGCTGGCCAATGGCACAATGGTTTCACCATCGACCAGTGCAATAAAGCTCGCTTCCTCGCCGGTGAGAAAGTCTTCGATCACTACCCGTTGACCGGCCGCGCCGAACTGACCACCGCTGAGCATGGCCTGCACGGCCGCGCGCGCACTGTCCAGACTCTCGGCAATCACCACCCCTTTGCCGGCGGCGAGACCATCAGCCTTGATCACCACGGGCTTGGCGAAAGGGGCGCGCGTATCCAGGTAAGCCAGCGCCTCGGCCTGATCGCTAAAGCTCAGGTAGTCCGCTGTCGGGATACCATGGCTAGCAAGAAAGTCCTTGGCGAACTGCTTTGACCCTTCCAGTCGCGCAGCCGCTGCCGAGGGGCCGAAACATCGCAGTCCCGCCGCCGTGAAGGCATCGACCAGGCCGGCGACCAGGGGTGCTTCTGGGCCGACGATGGTGAGTTCAACCGCGTTGTCGCGCGCGAATGCAACCAGGCGTTCGATGTTGTTGGCGTCGATGTCGACATTCTCGATACCGGGCTCGCATGCCGTGCCGCCATTGCCGGGCGCGACCCAGACCTGATCGGCTAGGGGCGATTGCCGGACTTTCCAGGCGAGGGCATGTTCGCGCCCGCCGCCGCCGATGATGAGCAGATTCATGGTTTGGTGGAAATTGGCCAAAGGTGAGTTTACAACTGAGCCGATCAGTCCGTGAAGTCCCGAGAGTCTCTGGTGTTCTTAAGTCTGTTGTTTAGCAGCGATGGACCTTCTTGGGTCATCATCCCAGCTTGCCGTGCTCGCGGCCGAAGGCGGCGATGCCGCGCCCTGAGTCGCCAGCGCGAATAAAAACCAGGATACGCTCGGTTTCCGGGCCTGGAAAGTCGGCCGCGGCCTGTTCCATGGCGGCACTCAAGCGCAGTCCGGAGCGGAACAGCAGCCGATAGACCGCCTTGATACGACTGCGCGCCCCAGGGTCGAAACCGGCGCGGCGCAGGCCGACGGTATTCAGCCCAAGAATGCGCGCGCGCTGCCCATTGGCCAGCGCGAAGGGTGGAATGTCTTGGGCCACGCCGGTCACGCCGCCAATCATGCACAGATCGCCAATGCGACAGAACTGATGCACCGCCACGTGCCCGGCGAGAAAAATATGATTGCCTAGGGTGACATGGCCGCCCAGGGTCGCGGTATTGGCAAAAATGTTATGGCTGCCCACCTGGCAGTCATGCCCGATGTGCGAGAAGGCCATCAGGTAATTGTGGTCGCCAATACGGGTACCAGCGTCGGTTTTGACACCGCGGCTAATATTGACGCCTTCCTTGAAGTGATTATTCGCGCCTATGACCAGCGGTTTTGAATGCTCCGGGCGGAAGCCGAGATCCTGCGGCTCCGTGCCTAGGGTGGCGCCATGACAGATGCGATTACCGGGGCCGATTTGGGTACCGCCCTCGATGCGGACATGGCTGTCGAGCACGCACCCCTCGCCGAGCCTGACGCCTGCTTCAATGATGCAGAAAGGGCCAATGGTGACGCTGGGATGCAGGTCCGCGTCGGGCGCGACAATGGCGGTGGGGTGAATGCGCATGGCGGACGAAGGCTTTGAGGCAAGCTGGAGATAGGCAGGGAAAGATGGAACCTCAGTCGCGACTGGGGTGGTTTAGCGGCCGGCGCGCCATCAATGGCGAAAATGCCGGGTGCCGGTAAAAATCATTGCGATGCCATGCTCGTCGGCGGCGGCGATGACCTCCTGATCACGCACCGAGCCGCCCGGTTGGATCACCGCCGTGATGCCAACCTCCGCCGCCTGATCGAGCCCGTCGCGGAAGGGAAAGAAGGCGTCCGATGCCATGACGGCACCCTTGACGGCAAGCCCCGCTTGATCCGCCTTGATGGCCGCGATGCGCGCTGAATTGACCCGACTCATTTGGCCGGCACCGACGCCGATGGTCATGCGTTCGCGCGCGTAAACGATGGCGTTGGATTTGACAAACTTCGCCACTCGCCAAGAGAACAGCAAATCCGCCATTTCCGCCTGACTCGGGGAGCGGGCGCTGACCTGGCGCAGTTCGGCCGCGATGAGTCGATCAGCGCTTTGAATCAGTAGTCCGCCGGTCACGCGTTTGAAGTCGAGCGTGTTGACACCGCCGGCGACTGACCAGTCGCCGCAGCTGAGCAGACGCAGGTTCTTTTTGGCCTTGGCGGCTTCCAGTGCCTCATGGCTGATCCTGGGAGCGATCATCACCTCGACGAACTGACGCTCGACCACGGCGCTGACTGTGGTCGCGTCCAATTCCCGGTTAAAGGCGATGATGCCGCCAAAGGCGGATTCCGGATCGGTGCTAAAGGCGCGCTCATAGGCTTCGAGCAGGCTGCGTCCTTCGGCCACGCCGCAAGGATTGGCGTGCTTGACAATCACGCAGGTGGGCGCATCGGTAAATTGCTTGACGCATTCGAGCGCGGCGTCGGTATCAGCGATGTTGTTATACGACAGCTCCTTGCCTTGGTGCTGACTGGCGCTGGCTATGCTGCCATCCGGCGTATTGGGCTCGACATAGAAAGCCCCCTGTTGGTGGGGGTTCTCGCCATAGCGCAAGCTCTGCTGGCGACGAAGCTGCCAGGTCAGGGTGCGCGGAAAGCTGGCGTCAGCGGGGTTTGGTTTGGTTGGCGTGCTCTCATTCGAGGTGGCGTCCGCGGTGACTTCTGGGTCTGATACCGTGCCACGCTCAAGGCGACGCCCAAGCTCATTGGCGATGGCCGCATCATAGCGGGCGGTGTGCTCGAAGGCGCGCACCGCGAGGTCGAATCGCAGCTGTTCGCCGATGCAGCCCTGATGCGCGTCAAGCTCGGCAATCAAAGGCGCGTAGTCCTTGGGCTCGACCAGCACCGCGACCGCGGCATGATTTTTGGCCGCGGCGCGCACCAGTGTGGGACCGCCGATGTCGATCTGCTCGATGGCATCGGCTAACGAGCACTTGGGATCGGCGGTTTGTTGATCGAACGGGTAGAGGTTGACCACCACCAGGTCGATCGGCGCGATGCCATGCTGCTTCATTACAGCCTCATCCTGGCCACGGCGTCCAAGAATGCCGCCATGGATTATAGGATGGAGCGTTTTGACCCTGCCATTCATCATCTCCGGAAACCCGGTGTGGTCGGCTACCTCGGTGACACTGAGACCCTGTTCGCGCAGCAGTGCGGCTGTGCCGCCAGTCGATAGGATCTCGACCTGATGGCGGGCCAGCGCGGAGGCCAGATCGGGGAGGCCGGTTTTGTCGGAGACACTGATGAGGGCACGTCGAACAGCTTGCATGGGTGGATTTCAATGGCAGTGGTTAAGTTGATGATAGATGGCTGCCAGAACACACTGGTGAGACGCTCTGGATTCTAGCGCTGCCGATCAGGTTTCCTTAGGTTCTTGTTCTATCTATGTGCCCTAGGGGTCAAATGCTAGGGGTTCCTCGGATCGTTGGCCGACAAAAGTCCAAACTGAGAGATTTTCTTACGCAGCGTCCCCCGGCTGACACCAAGCATTCGCGCGGCAAGCGTCTGATTGCCGCTGGCATGATGCAGGACTGTCTCGAGCAGCGGCCGTTCGACCTCGTCGAGAACGAACCGATACAGGTTATCGATTTGATGATCGCCCATGCGCGCGAGATAAAATTGCAAGGCTGTGCGCACGCAGTCGTGCAAGGGTGGGCCGTTGTCCGGCCCCGACGGGTTCATGGAACGACAGGGCTGATCCTGGCAGGCATCTGGCTCGGTCATCGATGCCGTGTTGATCCTCATGCGTCAATCTCCCCTGTCACCAGATTGGTCAAGTAGCTTTGGAGCAAGTGGCGCTGCCCCGCTGCCGATGTTGCTGTCAGGAGGGCCTTGCGGACCTCTGCAAAGCGGGGCAGGTTCTGGCAGTACCAGACGATGTGCTTGCGGGCGACGCGAGGACCGCGTCCCATGCCATAAAACGCATGCAGTGCCTCAAGGTGGGAAAGCAGAACATCCCGAATCTGGTCCAGGCCGGGAGGCTCGACCCGTTCGCCGGAGGTCAGAAACCGCCTGATGCGATCGAAAATCCATGGATTCCCCAGGGCAGCGCGGCCAATCATAACAGCATCTGCCCCCGTCTGTTCAAGCACGGCATGTGCGCTCTCTGGGGTATCAATATCGCCATTGGCGACGAGCACCATGCTTGTGTGTTCGCGTAGGCCCGCCAGGCTTGAATGTTCCGCCTGGCCACGAAAGTCACATTTCCGGGTGCGACCATGCACGCTTAACATGAGGATTCCCGAGTCTTCGGCGATGCGTGCAATCCTTGCAAGATTACGCTCTTGGGGTGACCAGCCGGTTCGCGTCTTGACACTGACCGGAACCCTGACCGCGCGGACAACCTGGGTGAGAATGCGCGCGACCAGTGGCTCGTCGCGCAACAGTGCCGAGCCGGCCGCCTGACGACAGACAGTTTTTGCAGGGCAGCCCAGGTTGATGTCGATCAGGTCCGCGCCCTGATCGACGGCATAGCGCGCGAAATCCGCCATGGCCGCGGGATCGGCGCCGGCAATCTGCACCGCGAATGGGCGTGGTTCTCCCCGATGATCCAGTCGCTCCGCGCTGGTGCGGGTGTGGCGCAGTTCGGGGTTGGCACTGAGCATTTCCGAGAATGCAAGCCCGGCACCGAAGTCCCGACACAGACGGCGGAAGGGTCGGTCGGTGATGCCCGCCATGGGGGCAAGCAGCACGCGCGAGGGGAGTTCCAGAGAGCCAATCCGTAATGGCGATGCTGCTCGGTTGCCGGTGTTTGCCGATACGGTGGATTCCAGCATACTGTCCCTTGGAGATGATGATCTCTTGGCGTGCTTTTCTGAGCTAGCGTATCTGGATGCAATCACCGCTGATCAGCGCCCATTGGTCACGAATGGCCGGCGCATGCAAGGCGACGCGCCCACCATAGGCGGCGGCGACGCTCGGAACTTGGGGCTCGAGGATACCCGAAAGCGCGATCTGTGCATTGGTGGCGCAAAGGCGGGTCAGTATGGGAGCGAGTTCGACCAGAACGCCGGCGAGAATGTTGGCGATCAGCACATCCGCGCTGAAAAGCGGGAGCGCATCAGGTGCTAGGCAGCTGAGTCGCGCGGCGACGCCGTTTGCCGCGGCATTGGCGGTGGTCGCAGTCAGTGCCTGCGGGTCATGGTCGATGGCGATGGCGCGTGCGGCACCGAGCTTGAGCGCGGCAATGGCTAGGATACCGGAGCCGCAGCCGTAGTCGAGCAACGTCTTGCCAACAAGGTCGATGCTGTCAAGCCATTCGAGGCAGAGTGCGGTGGTGGGATGCGAGCCGGTGCCGAAGGCGAGACCCGGATCCAGCGCCACGATCACCTGCTCAAGAGCGTGATCGGAAGGGCATTCGGGTTCGCTCGGGGCTTGGCCATGGGGACAAACCCAAAGTCGCCGGCCAAAGCGTCGTGGCTGCCAATGGGCGAGCCAGGCGCGTTCCCAGACCTGATCGGCGAGCGGCTCGAGTCTGGGAGGCGCAGCCAGGGCGGCGTGCAGTTGGTCGGCGGTTTGCTCGGCTCGCAGACGCGCGGCTGGCGCATCCTCGAACAGCGCGGTGATCCGCACCAGCGCCCACAGCGGGGTGGCGCCAGGCGCGGGCTCGAGCAACTCCAGATTGGTCGATGGTGTTGTTTGCCCCGGGTCTTCCGGGTCATCCAGGGTGATGGCCAGGGCGCCGGCGCTCTCTAGTGCGGCTTCAATCAGCGGCACCTGTTCGCGCGCGCCGATCAATGCCAGTTGCAGCCAGGCCATGACGAGTCGTGATGGCGATTAGCGTTACAGCCCGAGCTTTTTCTCCAGATAATGAATATTGGCGCCGCCTGCCTGGAAGGCGGCGTCTTTCATGATCTGGCGATGCAGCGGGATGTTGGTCTGTATACCTTCGATGACTGTCTCGCGCAGGGCGTTGTTCATGCGCGCGATGGCACAGTCGCGATTCTCGCCATGGGCGACCAGTTTGCCGATCATGGAATCATAGTAGGGTGGCACCACGTAGCCCGAGTAGATGTGGGTATCCATGCGAATGCCTGGCCCACCGGGGGCGTGAAAGTCCTCGATGCGCCCGGGGCTTGGCATGAAGGTCTCCGGGTGCTCGGCATTGATGCGGCACTCAATGGCATGGCCGCGCATTTCGATATCGCTTTGTTGAAATTGCAAAGGCTCGCCGGAGGCGACCAGAATTTGCGCTTTCACAATATCGATGCCGGTGACCATCTCGGTGACCGGGTGTTCGACCTGCACCCGGGTGTTCATCTCGATGAAATAGAACTCGCCGTCTTGGTACAAGAACTCGAAGGTGCCTAGACCGCGATAGCCAATGCGAACACATGCCTCGGCGCAACGTTCGCCAATGCGCTGGCGCTGCTCGGCGGTGATGCCCGGTGCCGGGGCTTCTTCGACCACCTTCTGGTGGCGGCGCTGCATTGAGCAGTCGCGTTCGCCCAAATGGATGGCATGGCCGTGGTTGTCGGCCAGCACCTGGAACTCGACGTGGCGCGGATTTTCCAGGTACTTCTCCATATAAACCACGTCGTTGCCAAAAGCCGCGCCGGCCTCGGCCTTGGTCAGGGAGACGGCATTGAGCAGGGCGGCATCCGAATGCACCACGCGCATGCCGCGTCCACCGCCGCCGCCGGCGGCCTTGATGATAACCGGGTAGCCGATGTCGCGCGCCAGTTCCAGCAGTCGGTTGGGATCCTCGCTCAGCGGGCCGTCGGACCCGGGTACGCAGGGAACCCCGGCTGCTTGCATCGCACGAATCGCCGAGACCTTATCGCCCATCAAACGAATGGTGTCGGGTTTGGGGCCAATAAAGACAAAACCGCTGCGCTCGACGCGTTCGGCAAAGTCAGCGTTCTCGGATAGAAAGCCATAGCCGGGATGAATGGCGACTGTATCGGTCACCTCGGCGGCGCTGATAATCGACGGAATGTGGAGGTAGCTGTCGCGCGAGGGCGCCGGGCCGATGCAGACCGATTCATCGGCGAGCAGGACGTGTTTGAGATCGCGGTCGGCATCGGAATGCACCGCCACGGTTTTAATGCCAAGCTCGCGGCAGGCGCGCTGAATACGCAGCGCGATTTCACCGCGGTTGGCGATAAGGACCTTCTCGATCATGCGATGACAAAAAGCGGCTGGTTGTATTCCACGGGCTGGCCGTTTTCGACCAGGATGCGCTTGACGCGACCGGCGACGTCCGCCTCGATCTGGTTGAGGATCTTCATCGCCTCGATGATACACAGAGTATCGCCAAGCTTAACCTCGGAGCCGTCCTCGACAAAGGGCTTGGTGCCTGGTGAGGGTGAGCGGTAGAAGGTGCCAACCATGGGCGAACGCACCAGGGTGCCATCCTCGGGTTCACTGACGGCGGGTGACTCCAGGGTGGCGCCCCCCCCCAGACCAGGTGCTGCTGGAGCGGACGGCATGCTGGCCGGCATGAGTACGTTCGGCGGAGCGCTGCCATAACGGTTGATGCGAACCGATTCCTCGCCCTCGTGAATCTCGATCTCGGCGACGTTCGACTCTTCGAGTAACTCGATTAGTTTTTTGACCTTACGGATGTCCATGCGGCTTGGATCTCTCGATGGGGCTAATTCAGAAGGGCTGGCCGGGCTGGCGATTTGGTGCCAATCGCATCCGCTGCCCGAGCTTGTTGTGATTATCCATGATGACCGGCTTGACTGGGTAGGCAACCGCTAGACGCCGCCGGAATTCATAGTGTTGGTGGATCTCAGGTAGTTTTGAGCGGCGATGAACGCCAGTTCATAGCCGTCGGCGCCCAGCCCGCTGATCACGCCCATGGCAATGTCAGAAAAATAAGACTGTGCCCGGAACGGCTCACGTGCGTGAACGTTTGACAAATGCACCTCAATGAAGGGCAGATTGACGGCAAGAATGGCATCACGCAACGCGATGCTGCTATGGGTGAAGGCAGCCGGATTGAAAATCATGAACACCACCCCGTCAGTCGGTGCTCGATGTATCTGGTCGATCAGCACATGTTCGGCATTGCTCTGCGCGAAGATTAAGTCCAAGCCCATTGGTTCGGCCGCCGCGCGCAGGCGCTGCTCAATCCGCGCCAGGGTGATCTGACCATAGATCCCCGGCTCGCGCTGGCCGAGCAGGTTCAGGTTGGGACCGTTGAGGCAGAGAATGGCCGACATAGGCTGCGCATGCTCGTTTTGCCGGGGAATCCGGACCTTGGGGTTGATCGAACTGGGTTGAACGCGGTTGCGGGCTTGGCTTGTTAATCACACTTGTAATCAGGGTGGCGAACTTCGACCCCAGTTGCCCAAAATGGCGGACATTGGCCGATAACAGGCGGAAAAGAAGCCCGTCCAGGTCAATACCGGCAAGGTTAAAGCAAAGTGCGCCGATTTACAAAAATCGCCGCGTATCGGCGATCTTCTGATTGGCCCGGACGCCTCCAGTGCTGCTGCCTTCAGGCAAGAGGGGCGGCAGCAGCGCTTCAACCTCCAGCTTGAGTCTGTCCTCGTCAATGAGGCCAGCCTGGCTGAAAACGGCGCGGCCAGTGCGATCGAACATTAGGGTAAAGGGCAGGGACCGGGTCCGGTTGCCAAAACGTGCCGCCAGTTCGATCTCAGGCAAGCCACCAAAGAGTATCTGGTAATTGAGCGGGCGGCTGGCAAGGAAGGTGCTGATGTCCTTGGGTGTGTCGATGGCGATACTCGCCACCTGCAGCACGCTGGTGTCGTGGGCGACCTGCAGGCGCTCAAGCGAGCCGATCTGGGACAGGCAGGGGGCACACCAACTCGCCCAGAAGTGCATGATCAGCACCTTGCCAGCCCAGTTGTGGCTGCCGATCTCATTGCCATGAATGTCCGTCAGGCGCAGGTCCGGGAGGACCATCGCCCGCTGCCGTTCTGTTCCGGACATCAGGGCGAAATTCGGATGGTCGTCCATCCAGCGCTGACCAAAGAGGGCAACGCTGATGCTCAGTGTGCCAGCCAGCAGGGTGACGAACAGGACTTTTATCACACTCATGGGATCACCGTGATGGACCCTAGGGTCATGGTTTAAGTGCGCGCAAATGGGCGGCAAATTCTTCCGACGGCACGAAGCCAACGAGGCGGAAACCGCGCAACTCGCTGCCGGAGGAGTCGAAAAACAGTATCGCCGGCGGGCCGGGTATGCCGAAGCGCTCCTGCATCAGGGCTCTGTCCTCGGCATCGTTGGCGGTCACATCGGCCTGCAGCAGAACAAAACCCGCCATGGCGGCCTGAACCTCGGGCTCGGGGAAGGTATAACGCTCCATCTCCTTGCAGGATACACACCAGTCGGCATAGAAGTCGAGCATCAGGGGTTGGCCCTTGGCCGCGGCGGCGGCCAGTTCACGCTCCAGATCGGCGACCGTCTTGATGCGTTTGAACTCGGCCTGGGCGCTGCTTTGCGCGCCACCGACCGGCATCAGCCCGCGCAGGGGTTGCAGCGTATCGCGCCCGCCGGCGGCGGTGCCGACCAGCATCAGGGCGCCATAGATCAGCAGGCTGATACCCAGGCCTTTCCATAGATTGCGCCAGCCACTGGCCTGCACGGGCAGGGGCTCGAGCGCGCCCAGATACACCGCCGAGGCAATCAGCAGCAGCCCCCAGAGCGCCATTGCCATGGCCGCCGGTAGGATGCGCTCGAGCAACATGATCGCCACGGCCAGCAGCAGCACGCCGAACACGGCCTTGACTGCATCCATCCAGCCACCGGCGCGCGGCAGTAGCTTGCCGGCAGAGGTGCCAATGAGTAGCAGAGGCGCGCCCATGCCGAGCCCAAGTCCAAACAGGGCAAAAAAGCCGAGCACCGCATCACCGGTCTTGCCGATAAAAATGAGCGCGCCCATCAGCGGTGGGGCGACACAGGGGCCAACAATCAAAGCCGAGAGAACACCCATGATGGCCGCGCCGATCAGGGTGCCACCCTGTTGCTTGTTGCTCAGTTCCGTCAGCCGGGTTTGCAGGCTGCTGGGCAGTTGCAGCTCGTAGAAGCCGAACATCGACAACGCTAGGGCGACGAAAATGCCGGCGAAGAGCGTCAGCACCCAGGGAGTCTGGAATGCGGCCTGCAGGTTGGCGCCAAAGAGCCCGGCAATCAGGCCGACGATGGCGTAGGTGAGCGCCATGGCCAGCACATAGGCCAGCGACAGCATGAAGGCCTGGCGGGTGGTGATGCCCTTGCCCTGACCGGCAATGATGCCCGAGAGAATGGGAATCATCGGGAAGACGCATGGGGTCAAGGCCAGCAATAGCCCGAGACCGAAGAAGAGTGCCAGGGCACCGAAGATGCCGGTTTTTGCCAGCCGCGCGGCAATCTGGTCCTGCTCGGAGACACGCGCTATCTCCGCCTGGGGCGCGGTGGCTGTGGGGGGTTGTGCGCTGGCCAGAGTTCGCGCATCCGCCACAGCTTGCGAATCAGCCAGCTCGGTGGTCGGCGGCAAGGCCAGGGTGATGGTCTTGGTCACCGGCGGATAACAGATGCCGCGTTCGGCGCAGCCCTGGAAGCTGGCGGTCAAGCGAATGTCGCTCGCCTCGCCGCGAGTGCGCAGCAGCGGTAGCTCGGCGCTCAGAAGGCCCTGGTAGATGGCGACATCGCCGATGCTGCCGTCCGGGCGCACGGTGTTGGCCTTGATCTCAGCCTCGGGCAAAGCGAGTTCGCCAAGTCGCACGCCCGCGGCCTCGGCGCTCTCTGGGGTGAGTTCCAGCGTGATCTTGTCACGATATAAAAAGGTCTCGGGCGCGATCATCCAGCGCAGTTCCAGCCGGTTGGGTGACTTGATGTCGGCTGAAAAAACAAAGGCTTCCTCGGCTGGGAGAATGTCGTGCTCACCAGCGAAGCCGCGACGAGCACTGGTAACGAGCGCATTGAGCGGGTTGGAGGCGGGCCTCGAGTCAGAGGCAGGGCTGGTTGCCGGATTGGGCGCCTGCTGGGCGGCTGAATCAAGGGCAGGCAGGTCAAGCTCGAGCGCGACTTCCTCGGGCGGATAGCAGAAGCCGGCATCGGCGCAGCCTTGAAAGCGCGCGAGCAGTGTTAGGCGCCCAGCAGCGCTGTCGGCGCGCTCAAGCGGAATTCGTATCTCTATCTGATTTCGATAAATCTCGACCTCGCCGAAGAACTGATCCTGCCGGATTTCGCCCGACGGAAGCCGCGGCTGGCCCAAACTCACCCCGGGTGTCTCGCTGCGGAAGCGGAGCTTGCCCTGGTACAGGTAATAGCCGGGGGCAATCCGCCAGCGCACGGCTATTTCGTCGGGGCCAAGAGCTTCGGCCGCGGGTTGAAAGGCCTGCTGAACTGGCAGGAAATCCGCCCATGCCGGTCCACTCAGACTCGTTACCAGCCCCGCGACCAGCATCCAGAGGCCAAGCCAGCCAGACGCGGATGAGGATCGCCCAGGGCGTGGGGCTTGGTTGTGGTGTGCTTTTTGGTTGGGCATCACGTGCTTTTGGTGCATGTGTCAATCCATTCCAGATAGTGATCCGATCCCGCGATAACAGGCACGACAATAAACTCAGGCACCTCGTAAGGATGTTCGGTCAAGATACGCGCCTCAAGTGCGTGCAAACGTGCCTGCGTTGTCTTGATCATCAGCAGGGTCTCGGCATCCTGGCACAGATCCCCTTCCCAGAGGTAAAAGGAGGTTGCGCCCGGCAGCAGGGAGACGCAGGCGGCCAGACCTTCTTTGACTAGCAGCGTGGCGATGCGCTCGGCGCATGCAGCGTCGGGACAGGTGCAGTAGGCGATGCAGGGTGGCGATGACATTGGCGAGAATCCCTGTGGCGGCTGGTTGAGTCGGGACAATTGGCCGAGCATTCTAGACCATAGCGGTGCGCGCGCGCCGGCTTAAGGCAGTTGTGAAGGCGAGCCAAGCTTTCCGGGTTGGGGGATTGCGCTAGTCGGCTCCGCGGTCTATGGTCGCGGATCAAGCGTTGCCGCCGCGATTTTGTCTTGATGTTGGTCCGATGCCGGCTTGGCGCCGGTTTCGGTGATGGTGGCGATCATTCATTCATCCACTGCTTTGTGAGCTCCATTGTGCTTTGGTTTTTTTTGTTATTCGTCGGCACGCCCCTGATCGAGCTGTATTTTTTGCTCAAGGTGGGGTCCATCATCGGGGCGCTGCCAACCATTTTGTTGTCGATCTTTACCGCGGCGCTGGGTGGCTACCTGGTGCGTGAGCAAGGGCTGTCGGTGCTGATGCGGGTGCGGACCATGCTTGACCAGGGCGTGATGCCGGCGTTCGAGGTGCTTGATGGCGCCATTTTGCTGCTGTGCGGGTTTTCGCTCTTGCTGCCGGGCTTTGTGACCGATGCCGTGGGTTTTCTGCTGTTGGTGCCGCCCCTGCGTCACTGGTTAATCCGCCGTTATATCGCGGTGACGCCAGCTGCCGGCGATGTGAGTGTGCACAGCTCCCGGCAGGACTACATCGAGGTGGATTATCGGCGCGAGGATGACTGACCTCGTATCCTCTGAATGAGCTCCAGATAACGGCCGGCGCTGATGTCCGCCTGATAGTCGCTGACTGCCGCGCGCAGGGTCTCGGCGGGCAGGGGCGCATCCAGGGTCGCGGCCATGGCCTGTGCCAGTGCGTGGGCATCGCCGACTGGCACCAAGGGGCCAAAGCGACCCTGCCGCAGGATCTCGGCTGGTCCGCTCGGGCAGTCGGTGGCAACCGCTGGGGTGCCCAAAGCCAGGGCCTCGGTCAGCGCATTGGGTGATCCCTCCCAGGCAGAGGAGAGCGCAAGCAGGTTGGCGCGCGCGATAAAGGGGTAGGGATTGGCGAGAAACCCCGGAAGATCGACCGACTCGCTCAGGCCAAGTTCGGCAATCAATCCTTCCAGTTCCGGGCGTTTGGCTCCTTCTCCCAGAATGATCAGCCGGCACGGACGCTGTTGTCTGAGCTGGGCAAAGGCGCGGATCAGGGTCGGGAAGTCCTTCTGCCGCTGCAGGCGACCGATACCCAGGATGACTGGGATCACGGGCGTTTGCGCCGGTTCGCGCTCCGCGTGCCGCAGCCAGGGGTGAGGGCAGGGCGCTTGCGCGCGCTCGGCAAGCGCGGGCGTGATCACCGGGTTGCGCACTACATGGATGCGCTCGGCGGGCAGGCGGGCAAGGGTTCTCACATCCTCGGCAACGCCCGCGGATACCGCGACAATGCCCTCGATATGCGGATAGAGCCAGCGGATGAGCCCATAGCGCAACCAGCGCTCCGCGGCCGAGCGAGCGGCCATGGCGGTCGACAGGTGGGTCCCCAGGCGCAGCAGGATGGCGGTGTCGACCCCGGCCAGGGCGCGCGCCATGACCGCGCTGCGCCCGGCCCTGTCCTTGGCCACCAGCAGGGCGGCGGGGCGTGCCCGCCGCAGATAAAGCGCGAGGGCCGGGATGGCAAGCTGGCTGTGGCGCCCGGCGAGCCGACGCTGGCGAATGCCGGGTGGGAGGTCCCGCAGATAGGCTGAGTTCGCGCGCAGCAGCAGCAGATCAACCCTTATGCCACGGGCATCGAAGGCGATCAACAGGTTGATCAGCATGCGCTCCACCCCGCCGTTGCCGGAAAAGGACGCGAGCACGGCGATGGAGTCGGGGTGGGGCGACATTCGTCTCTCCCGAGGCGGTCTTGTCGGACTTGAAGTGGCCAGCCCTGAAGGGGTCAGCCCTGAAAAGGCACGGGTACAAAGCGCTGCTGGCCGTCCTGTTCAACGCGCAGCAACACTGACGGGCGGCCCTGAGCGGCCACATCGCGAATCAGGCCGACGACCTGCTCTGGAGTGCTCACCTGTTGCTGCCCAACCATTGAAATCACGGTGCCGGCGCGAATGCCGGCGCGAGCCGCCGGGCCGTTCGGCTCGACCTCCGCGACCAGGACGCCCGTGGTGTCCGCGCGCAAGTTGTACTGACGCCGACCCTCGGGCGTGATTGGCGTCAGATACACGCCCAGGCGTGCCTGGTCGCTGCCGTTGTTCGGGCTGCTGGCCGCGAGTTGGCCATCGCCCGGCATCTGACCAATGGTCACGGGCAGGGTCAGGTCTTTGCCGCCCCGCATCAGTTCAACCCGCGCCTTCGTGCCAGCCTCCAGGCTGGCAATCAGGCGGGTGAGATCCCGATAGTCTTCCATGGGTTGGCCGGATACGCCCAGTATCACGTCCCCGTTGCGCAGGCCCGCGGCCGCGGCCGGGCCCTCGGGCAGGACGTCGGTCACCAGCACACCCTTGCGGTCCGGCAAGCCAAGGCTGGAGGCGACTTCATCGGTGACAGGTTGGATTTGCACGCCCAGCCAGCCGCGATCCACATGGCCCTTGGTGCGCAAATCCGCGACGATGCTCGACACCGTCTCGGCCGGGATGGCGAAGCCAATGCCGATGTTGCCGCCGCTCGGGGAGAAAATGGCGGTGTTGACCCCAATCACCCGACCGCTGGCGTCGAACAATGGCCCGCCCGAATTGCCGCGATTGATAGGCGCGTCGATTTGCAGATAATCATCATAGGGGCCGGAGTTGATGTCGCGTCCGCGCGCCGAGATAATCCCGGCGCTGACCGAGCCACCAAGCCCGAAGGGATTGCCCACCGCCAGCACCCAGTCGCCGACCCGGGCACCCGCGGCACTGCCAAGCTGAACCGCGGTCAAAGGTGTTTGTGGCTCGATCTTAATCAGCGCCAGATCGGTCTTGGGGTCGCGGCCAATCAAGGTTGCCTGGTATTCATCGGCGTTGTTCAAAGTGACCCGGATGCGCTCGGCACCCTCGACCACGTGATTGTTGGTGACGATATAGCCCGCTGGGTCGATGATAAAGCCGGAACCTTCCCCTTCGCGCGGCATGGAGAAGCCGGGCTCGGCATGAAAGCGGCGGAAAAACTCCGACAGCGGAGAGTCTTCGGGCAGTCCGGGTGGCAGAACGGGCGGGAGACCGGAAGCGCCAGAGTGACCTCCGCGGACTGATTGTTCAACGCTAATGTTCACCACTGCATCGACCACCTGTTCGACAATGTCCGCAAAACTGGGCGCTGCCATGGTGACCGGTGGTGGCATGGTGGTGCGCATCACTGCTTCCGACTCCGCTGCCGCGCGCACCGGGCCGGGGGCGATCAAGGCCATTACAAGGAGACCGAGCATCAGGAAAGCCGCTGTTGTCAGTTCGGCACGGTGGTCCTTGGCGAGTGTTACCGCCTTGTTCGACGGGCGTGGATGTTTGGCAAGGCTCGAGTTGCAGCCGGTGCGGACAGCTCGCGGCCTGGCTGCGCCAAGACCTGAGGCAAGGCCTGAGGTAAGACCAGTTGTAAAGCCAGTTGTTAAGCAGAATCGCATCTGAGTCATAGTGTTCATGGCCTGCATTGTCACTTGTATTGGTTTGCTTTTGGCAGGATTGTCATGGTAGTCGCCTTAACGCGGCTTTTCCCGCACATTACCGATTTTTCATCTTGACGTCTTCCGTACCTGTTTGGACTGACGGCAAAGCGATGGCGGAGCGCGGTCATTTGCAGCACAATGCACCGACATATCGGGTATGGGCTATTCCGGACCCACTGCGGGTGGTCAAGGGGTCGCACGCGTTGAGCCTTGGGATGAATGCGGGATGAACGCGGGATGAATGGGGAGATCCGCCGATGGCCGAGCTGGAACAGATTGAAATGTCGCGCTATCGTCATGAACTCCTGCTCGACCTGCGCCATTTGGTGAAAAAATATTCCCGCATCATGGCTTGGGAAGTCCCGGAACTAGACGAACAACGCGCTAATCGGCTTCTGATCGAGGCGATGCGTGACGCCTTCAAGGAGATCGACCCGGATCCCTGAGTCGCGGATGCTTGAGCGCCTCTGATGAGTACTTGAGTGCGTCTGAAAGGAGACCGCAAGGATGCGGAAATTTGTTTTGATTTCGCAAGCATGAACGGGGTAACGTGAAGCCCCGCTGGTGTTTGATTTTTGGCTGCTCTTGCAGCGATCAGGTTTGGGGTGATTGACGGATGAACAACCTAACGGCCATGACCACTCGGAGGCCGCACTCTGTGGCGATCGGCTCTGCCGCAATCGCATCTATTGGATTCGATCGCAAGAGCCTGCTGCTCGACGTGCTGCGGCTTTGTCTGCTCAGTGCGCTCCTGAGCGGCTGCACCCAGAGCCTGCCAGAGCGTGCGCAGCAGAAGGCTCCCGATGCCGAGCCTGAGCAGAGCGCGGAACAGAGCGCAGCCACTGCCACCACCGACCCCGAGGCAGAGGACGCGCCGCTGCCCTGGCCGCCACCCAACGGCGATATCCCGCAACCGCAGGAGGCCGCGGCGGTGGGCAAGATGTTCGAGTGGCATGGCGACGGCCGTCGCGTGAGTCGCATTGTGATCGACACCGACACCCAGCAGGCACGCTTCTTTGACGGTAAGGAGCTGGTGGGTTGGAGTACTGTGGCCACTGGCGTGTCCAGTCATCGCACGCCAACGGGTGAGTTCTCGATCCTTGAGAAGGTGGTGAACAAACGCTCCAATCTTTACGGCCGGATTTATGACGGTAACGGAAAACTCGTTAAGCGCAATGCGCGTGCCGGGAGCGATGCCGTCCCCTCTGGCGGGCGCTTTGTTGGCGCCAAAATGCCGCATTTCATGCGCATGACCTATGATGGCATCGGCATGCACGCCGGTCCTATCCCCAGACCAGGCAGTCCGGCGTCCCATGGTTGTATTCGCATGCCGTCGCAGCTCGCTGACCGGCTTTTCAAGCAGGTCGACGCGGGAACCCGGGTAACAGTGATCGGCTCTCAGGGCCCAAGCTACGGCAATTATGCCGAACGGGTCAAAGCCCAGCAGGGCGAGGCGCGCGCGGCGCGTGCCGCGGCGCAGGCGCGTCGGGATGGCGATCCGCTCGGCGCGCTTGATGCCGAGATCGCGGCATTGCGTGGGGAGGATCTTCCGCCGCCGGCCAGCAGTGGTGATTCCGAAGCGGCCAGCAGCCCCAGCAGCCGTGGTTCGGAAGAAGAAACGACGGGTCGCCGCGCAACGCGCTCAACCGGCGATCAGCCATCTGATGCATCAGGCGCTGCAGGGACTCAAGAAACCTTAGAGGCCTCCGGCAATGCACAACCCTCTGGTAGCGAGTCCCAGAATGTCCAGCCAGCAAGTGCCCAGCCAGTAAGTGCCCAGACCTCGAGTGATCAGACTTCGAGTGCCCAGCCTTCCAATGAAGAACCCCCGAGTGTCGCACCCTCTGGCTCGGACGAGAGCGCTCCTGGGGCCGAGGGTTCCCCTGCCTCACAGGCAGCAGGCTCAGTCACGCCGCCGTCAGTACCCGCGACTTGAGCGCCTTGAGTTGATCGCGGACCGCAGCCGCCTGCTCGAATTCCAATTCCCGGGCGTGGCGATTCATTTGTTTTTCCAGGGTTTTGATTTTTTTGCTGAGCTGCGCCGGGGTTAAATGCTCCTCGGCGGTGGCATCCTGGCCATCGCGATTGGCGCGCCGCACGGGTGCGGGCGCTCCAGGAACGCGAGCGCCCTCGAGTATCTCGGCCACTGCCTTGCGGATGGTCTGGGGTGTGATCCCCTGTTCCTCATTGTGCGCGATTTGCTTGGCGCGGCGGCGCTCGGTTTCCTCGATCGCGCGGGCCATCGACTGAGTGATCTTGTCGGCATAGAGAATCGCCTTGCCTTGGACGTTGCGCGCGGCGCGTCCGATGGTCTGGATTAGCGAGCCAGTCGAGCGCAGAAAGCCTTCCTTGTCGGCATCCAGAATGGCGACCAGCGAAACTTCGGGCATGTCTAGCCCCTCGCGCAGCAGGTTGATGCCGACCAGCACGTCGAACTCGCCCAGGCGCAGATCGCGGATGATCTCCACCCGCTCGACGGTGTCGATATCCGAGTGCAGATAGCGCACCTTCACCCCATGATCAGACAGATAATCCGTCAGATCCTCCGCCATGCGCTTGGTCAGTGTGGTGGCCAGCACCCGTTCGTTGGCGGCAACGCGCAGATGAATCTCCGAGAGCAGATCATCGACCTGACTCAGCGCCGGGCGCACTTCCACTTCCGGGTCCACCAGGCCGGTCGGGCGCACTACTTGCTCAATCACGGCGCCGGAGTGCTCGATCTCATAGTCGCGCGGGGTGGCGGAGACATAGATAGTCTGCGGCTGACGCGCCTGGAACTCCTCGAAGCGCAGCGGGCGGTTATCCAGTGCCGAGGGCAGGCGAAAGCCATACTCGACCAGGTTCTCCTTGCGCGAGCGATCCCCCCGGTACATGCCGCCGAGTTGCGGTACGGTGACATGGCTCTCATCAATCACCACCATGGCATTGGTCGGCAGGTAGTCGAACAGGGTCGGCGGCGGTTCGCCGGGGCCGCGTCCGGACAGATAGCGCGAGTAGTTCTCGATACCGGAGCAGTAGCCGACTTCCTGCATCATTTCCAGATCATGAATAGTGCGCTGCTCCAGACGCTGGGCCTCAATCAGCTTGTTGTTATCGTGCAGCCAGTTCAGGCGCTCGCGCAGTTCAACCTTGATCTGCTCAATGGCATTGAGTACCACCTCGCGTGGGGTAGCATAGTGGGTTTTAGGAAAGACCGTGAAGCGCGGCACCTTGCGCCGCACCTCGCCGGTTAAGGGATCGAACAGGGACAATTCTTCAATCTCATCATCGAACAGCGCCACCCGCAGCGCCTCGTCCTCGGACTCCGCCGGGTAGATATCGATAATGTCGCCGCGCACTCGGTAGCTGCCACGCGCCAGTTCAATCTCATTGCGGCGATATTGCAGCGCGGCAAGCTGGCGCAAAATGGCGCGCTGATCGACCAGATCCCCGCGCGAGAGATGCAGCACCATTTTTAGATAGGCCTGAGGATCACCCAGGCCATAGATGGATGAGACAGTGGCGACAATAATGACATCCGGGCGTTCGAGCAGTGCCTTGGTGGCCGACAGGCGCATCTGCTCGATATGCTCGTTAATCGAGGCGTCCTTTTCGATATAGGTATCGGTGGCCGGCACATAGGCTTCCGGCTGGTAATAATCATAGTAGGAGACGAAATACTCCACCGCGTTGTGCGGAAAAAAGTCCTTCATCTCCCCATAAAGCTGGGCGGCAAGCGTCTTGTTCGGCGCCAGGACCAGCGCCGGGCGCTGCAGTTCGGCAATCACATTGGCGATGCTGAAGGTCTTGCCCGAGCCGGTCACGCCGAGCAGCGTCATACCGGCCTCGCCGTCGCGCAACCCCTCGGTCAGCGCGCGGATGGCAGCGGGCTGATCACCGGCCGGCTGAAAGGGGCATTCAAGCTGAAAGGGTTTGGATTGGCTCATTCTGATGGTTGCCAGGAATTGGCTCGACGGATGCAGTTTGTGCTGGCAGTCTTGGCGCGGTGCATAGCCTCCAAAGCCAGATGCAGCGGGTAGCGGGAGTCAGGGATAAAAGCAGGTAGAGGATAAAAACGACCGCTAGGACCTTCCGCGCTTGGTCATATCTGGCATGCTAGCCGAAAAATCGAGCGCAGCGAGGATAAAAACAAGCCGAACTGCCGAGGCCGCCGAACTGCTGAGACCGGCAGGTTGGAACAATGGCGCTGGTGCCACCAAGCTTGCGGGCTATCCGCCAGAGCATTGCAGCATGCCAGAGGGGGCGTCGCGTCAGTGGGGAGCGGCATTCAATGGGGGGGCAGATCATGCTAACTCCGCCCCGAATTGTCTCGTCAAAAATGAGGGGGCTAACTGACTACGGTCTGGCAGCAATCGCGCGTCTATGGGCGTCGACGTCTTGCCGATCATGACTCGTTCCAGTGCTATGATGGCTCCATGCAGCCTAAGAAACTCCCCGTCTGCATCTCTACCTTCCGTTAGATTCGCGAGGAGGGTCATTATTATGTGGACAAGACCGCCCATGCTCTTAGGCTGATCGCGCAGGGCAAGTATTCCTTTCTCTCCCGCCCACGTCGCTTTGGCAAATCGCTGTTGCTCGACACCATAGCCGCAATCTGATGGGGTTCGAAGTGAGCAGTGCTGGCGGTTCCGGCAATGGGTTATCCGCGACCTAACCGCTAAGAGAAAGAAATGTGGTATGTCCCCGCTGTCCCCGTTTCTCAACTTGGGGACTTGAAAAATCTCGGTTCCGATCCCTACCTTGGCTTCCGGCATGGAATTTGCCGAACAAGCCGCCTGTGCGTCCTCGCCGGCGCTCAGCGTCCGGCGCATGTTGTGAGCGCAGCGTTGCCATAATTTTTAGGCTCCCGCGATTTGAGGTGCGCGTGGAGTCCCTTGTTTCTGATCGATTTGGAGGTTCCCGATATGAAAATCGCTCAAATCGCCCCCCTGCATGAGAGTGTACCGCCTAGAACCTATGGCGGCACCGAGCGCGTGGTGCATTATCTGACCGAAGCCTTGGTGAGTCAGGGCCATGACGTGACCCTGTTCGCCAGTGGCGACTCAGACACCAGCGCAGAGCTGCGCGCCATTGTCCCAGAGGCGCTGCGTTTGTCCAAGGAGCGTCGCGATCCCATGGCCTGGCATCTGTTGCAGCTCGGCCAGGTGGCGCGCGAGGCGGGGAACTTCGATATCCTGCATTTCCATACGGATTTCATGCACTTTCCGCTATGGCGCGAGCGTCCCGAGCCGCAGCTCACCACCTTGCACGGGCGTCTGGATCTGCCTGATCTCAAGCCTGTCTTCAATGAGTTCCGCGACATGCCGGTGGTCTCCATCGCCGATCATCAGCGCGCGCCCCTGGGCTCGGCCCCGCGCTGGCTGGGAACCGTCTACAACGGTGTGCCAGCCGCACTGTACGATTTCAATCCGCGTGGCGGCGATTATCTGGCCTTCCTCGGGCGCATGTCGCCGGAGAAGGGGCCGGAGACGGCGATACAGATCGCGCTTGCCGCCGGCATGCCGCTCAAGATGGCGGCCAAGGTCGATGTGGTGGACCTTGAGTATTTCGACGCCCGCATCAAGCCGCATCTGTCCCATCCGCTGATCGAGTTCGTCGGCGAGGTCGACGAGCGCGGCAAGAACGAACTCCTTGGTGGCGCCCGCGCGCTCTTGTTCCCCATCGCCTGGCCCGAACCCTTCGGCCTGGTGATGATCGAGGCCATGGCCTGCGGTACCCCGGTGATTGCCTATCGCCTCGGCTCGGTGCCAGAGGTGATGCAGGACGGCGTCAGCGGCTATGTGGTGGATTCGCCCACGCAGGCGGTGGTGGCCGTGGAGCGTATCGATGCCGTCGACCGTGGCGTCTGCCGCGCCTATTTCGAGCGCCGCTTCTCCTCCGAGCGCATGGCCGAGGGCTATGTCGAGTTCTACCACCGCCTGCTGCTGGCCCAGAGCGAGCCGGCCACCGATGCGCCGCGTCACACACCGCGCCCGATTCCCCGCCAGACTCCGCACCCGGCTCCAAATCAGGCTTCGCACGAGATTCGCTTGCCGAGGTTCGCTGTCGGGGCAGGCGCGCGCGGGGAGCGCCAGCCTTTGTTCGAGCAAGAGCGGCCCGATCTGGCCGACTGATGCCTGAGTTGGGGTACTGCCATGCGTGACGCGATCGAAATCGACCATCGTTGGTACATCCCGGCCACCTCCTCGCGCGCGGACGACCGCACTCGGGTGCTCAAGTCCGACGACGGCTTCGCCGTCTTCAGCCGCCACGGGGAGATTGGCCGGGTGGGCCTCGGCGAGCAAGGCTTTTACTATCTCGGCACCCGCCATCTGTCGGAATGGCAATTGCTGGTGGCCGGCGCCGAGCCCCTGTTGCTCAATTCCACCGTGCGCCTGGACAACAGCCGCCTGGTGGTGGATCAGACCGCGCCCGACCTGTGGCGCGATGATCGTCTGTGGCTGGCGCGGGGCAGTCTGCATTTGCGCCGCGAACTGGCCGCCGAGGCCTGTGCGCTCACCGAAGAGCTTAAGGTCACCAACTACGCGCGGGCGCCGCTGCAGCTGCGCCTTGAGTATCGCTTCGGTGCGGATTTCCGCGATCTGTTCGAGGTTCGCGGCGAGCGCCGCAAGCAGCGCGGCGAGCGGCTGGCGCCAGTGTGCGAAACCCAAGCCATGGTGCTGGGTTACACCGGGCTCGACGGCGCGACCCGGCGCACCCGGGTCGAGTTCGACATCAAACCGCTCACGCTCGACGCTCAGCAGGCTGTCTTTCTGCTCGATCTCCCCCCCGGCGAGACCCGGCGGCTCGAGGCGCGCATTTCCGGAGCCAATGCGCAGGCCGGTTTCCGTACCCCCAGCCACGCCGCTGCCGTGCGCGCCATCGACCGCAAGCTGGCCGCAAGTCAGGAAGCGCGTGCCGGTATCTTCAGCGACAACGAGCAATTCAACGATTGGATCAACCGCTCGCTGGCGGACCTGCAGATGTTGGTCACCGCCACCGAGCATGGGCCTTACCCCTACGCCGGCGTGCCCTGGTTCTCGACCCCCTTCGGGCGCGACGGGCTGATCACCGCGCTGCAAACCCTATGGCTGCAGCCCGACCTGGCGCGCGGCGTGCTGCGCTTTCTCGCCGCCACCCAGGCCGATCATACCGACTTAAGCCGCGAGGCCGAGCCCGGCAAAATCCTGCACGAGATGCGCCAGGGCGAGATGGCCGCGCTCGGCGAGGTGCCCTTCGACCGCTACTACGGCACCGTCGACGCCACCCCGCTGTTCGTGATACTGGCCGGGCGCTACTACCGGCGCACGTCTGACCTGGACTTCATCCGCACGCTCTGGCTCGCCATCGAGCGCGCGCTCGGTTGGATGGAGACGGCGGCGGATGAGCGCGGCTTTCTCACCTATGCACGCCACGGCGATAGCGGTTTGGTGCAACAGGGCTGGAAGGATTCCAACGACTCGGTGTTCCATGCCGACGGCGGCGATGCCGAGCCGCCCATCGCCCTGTGCGAGGTGCAGGGCTATGCCAGCGAGGCCTTCGCGCTTGCCGCCGAGCTGGCCGCGGCCCTGGAGCTGCCCGCCGAACGCCAGCAGCATTGGCGGGAAAAGGCGCGGCAACTGCGCGCGCGCATCGAGGATGCCTTCTGGAGCGACACCCTCGGCGGCTATGCGCTGGCGCTCGACGGTCACGGCTGCCGCTGCGAGGTCCGTACCACCAATCCGGCGCATCTGCTCTACTGCGGGGCGGTTCGGCCGGAGCGCGCGGCGGCGGTGGCGCGCGGTCTGGTCAGCCCGCAAAGCTTCAACGGCTGGGGCGCGCGCACGCTGTTCGCGGGTGAGGTGCGCTACAACCCCATGTCCTACCACAACGGCTCGGTGTGGCCGCACGATACCGCCATCGCCGCCGCCGGCTTGGCGCGCTATGGCTTCATGGACGAGGCGCTGACGCTCTTCACCGGCCTTTTCAACGCGGCGATTTTCTTCGACCTGCACCGGCTGCCGGAGCTCTTTTGCGGCTTCGAGCGGCTGCCCGGGCAGGCGCCGACCCTGTACCCGGTTGCCTGCGCGCCCCAGGCCTGGGCCGCCGGGGCGGTGTTCATGCTGCTGGAGTCGCTGCTGGGCCTGAGCTTCGAGCCCGCGGCGCCCCACATTCGCCTGCGCCACCCGCGGCTGCCGGATTACATCGACTGGCTGCGTATTGATGGGCTGGTTTACGGAAAGGAGCAACTGAATTTGGTACTACGCCGCTACGGACGCGATGTGGCGGTGAATGTCGAGCGTGGCGAGCGTTCGAGTCTGTCGTTATCTGTGCTGCTATGATCTTATCAGCGCGAGCTACCGAGACAGGCGCGCGCTGAAAGGTGAGTAAATTCATTTTTTATCAGTCGTCTTATCAGCAAACCCGGGTCCAGGCTGCCTCTTGCGAGGGTGGTCCGGACTGCTCGGGCTATGATAGTGTGCCGCTGATCGTTGATGTGCTGCTGGTCCGCTAAAGGCGCCATTGTCGTCTTTGGTGCCTCTGATGCCTTCCTGGTGTCTTCAGCATCTGAGCGCATCTGATGTTCAGGTCTGGTGCGCGCCTGAGTCCGTGCCAGGGGCGATGGCCTGCTGGATGTGCGAAATGGCACTGTCCACCGAGTCGACCAGCATCACATCGAATTCTTCCGCGCGCACCGTGCCCTCGCGCTGCATGGCTCCAAGAATGAATTCACGCAAGGGCGTCCAATAGTCGGTGCCGATGGCAACACAAGGAAAGTGGTGGATCTTGCCAGTCTGCATCAAGGTGAGCGTCTCAAAGACCTCGTCCATGGTGCCGAAGCCACCGGGCATGAAGATAAATCCACATGAATACTTCATGAGCATGACTTTGCGCACAAAAAAATAATCGAAGGTGAGCAGACGGTCGATGTAGGGATTGGGGGTCTGTTCGTGCGGCAGTGAGATATTGCAGCCGATGCTTAAACCCCCAGCCTCCCGGGCGCCGCGATTGGCTGCTTCCATCACGCCGGGGCCACCACCGGTCATGACAGTGAAGCCGGCCCGCGCGAGGGCGGCGCCGACCTCGCGCGCGAGTTGGTAAAAGCGGTGTGATTCGGGAAAGCGCGCGGAGCCAAAGACCGTGACGGTCTGGCCCAGGTCGAACAGGGCGCGGTAACCATGCACGAATTCATCAAAAACGGTGACCGCGCGGTCAAAATCGGCGAGTAGATCATCCGCGCCACGCAGGAGTTCGCGCTCGGCGCAGGGGGCGGGCACGCGGGTGGACTGATTGGCTGGTTTCATGATGCGATGTCAAGATACCTGAGGTCGCGGACGGGTAGGAAAGGGCGCATGATTAGGTGATCATCATTTCGTTTGGTTTGTTAACTCGGATGCCCTGAGCGCGCGAAAGCCGATGATTCAGGGAATTGGGCGAACTGACTTAAGTGTAGATTGTTGAGCGAGAGGAAACACACATGAGTGATCTGATCGTAATCTCTTTTGAAGACTCGGCGCCAGCCTTTGAAATGCGGGCGACATTGGCGAAAATGCAAAAGGAATATCTCATCGAGATGGAGGATGTGGTGGTTGTCACCAAGGATGACCGTGGCAAGGTAAAACTGCACCAGGCGGTGAGTTTGACCGCCATGGGCGCGGTGGGCGGGGGATTCTGGGGCATGCTCATTGGCATGCTGTTCTTAAATCCATTGCTTGGCGCCGCGGTGGGGGCGGGGGCGGGTGCCTTGTCTGGCAAGTTGTCGGATATTGGCGTCGATGATCAATTTATGAAGGATCTAGCCGCGCATTTTCAGCCCGGCTGCGCGGCGATTTTTGTGCTCGTGCGCAAGGCTTCCACTGACCAGTTGCTGGACGGCTTGCAGGCATTCCAGGGTAAAGGCAAGGTGCTGCGCACCTCACTCACCAAGGATGAAGAGGCGGAACTACGTAAGGTCATTGAAAGCACCGATTAGCGCGGATTGGCCCTAATTTGCATCGGCTTTGCCAATGAATAGGCCTCGGCGACAAGGAGCCCGAGGTAGAGATGGCCAACCTCCACGATGGTGGCAGCGATACGATTGCCCAAAGAGTTCAATCCACTCAGCCCCCAGCGGCGGACTGGATAGATCCCTTGCACAAATCATGGCCCATCACCGACTCCCAGGTGACGTAGAGCGTTGGAATCACGATGAGCGTGAGAAGTGACGCCATCGAGAGCCCGCACATGATGGCGAAGGCCATGGGTCCCCAAAAGACCGTCGGCGCGACGGGAATCAGCCCAAGCACCTTGGCCACCAGCACGGCCTGCGCGTAGAACGGATTGGGGAGCTGCACGTTAAGCGGCAGGTAGAAGCGAATCGCGCCCTGGCCGACATAGGTGCTCCAGTGCGCCAGGTCAGGGTCTTCGGCGAGTAGGGCATTGAGCTGTTCCACCGCCGCCTCGGTGGCGTGGATGGAGGCGTTCTCCGGCAGGGTCAAATGCTCCCCGCGCGCGTGAAGCTGCGCAACGTCTCCATATGGGGCGCTTCTTGCAGGGTGCGTTCGTGGCGCTCGGTGACCTGATCGAGGGTGTCCTCAAGGGTCGCGCCCGGCCAGACGCCGGCCACCACCATGGTGCGGATGGTGAAGGCCGGTCCCTCCGCGCGCCCGAGCTTGAGAAAAGCGCCGATGCCGGCCACCACGGCAACAATCATCAGGTAGACCACCACCGATCGGTGGTTGATTGCCCACTCGGAAAGGTTCAAAGGCTTCATTGCGCGGTACCGTTAGTCGCCGCGCCCAACAGCCACCACCCAGACCGCGGGCTGCCCATCTGCCCGAATGAGCGCCGCCGCCGGGATGATCATGCCTTCGGCAGCGCCGCTGATCGCCACCTCGCCAACCACCCGCCCGGTCCACGCAGGATGCGAACCAGGCCAAGCAGCACTGTCAGGAGAATTGCGAGATGAGCCCGGATTGCGGCGCTGAACGAGGATCAAGCGCGCGACGGGCAACACGACCCCGCAACAAAGGATTGCGTCATGAACTGCCTGGCATACTTGAGTAGCGGTCAGGGTCGCACAGCGCCAGGTCCGGGTGGGAGCAGCCTCAGACTGAGTAGTGCGGCGGCTGACGCAGCGGCCAAGACGATAGCCCAATCAGCCCCCATTGCCGCGAGGGACAAGGCATCTGGCTCCAATAGCAAGAGCCAGAAGGCGAAGAACAATGCCGACCGCGCGGCAAAGGGAACCAACGGACGCGCGGTCACTGGGACACCATCGGCCGCTAACGCGGTGCGAACGCCCGTGATGTCACGCCTCTGTCTCTTACAGCTGTGTGGCCGATTTCGTCTGTGGCGTAGCCGTGCGGTAGAGCAGCCACATTGACAGCCCGAGCACCACCAGTTCGGCGGTCAGCAGGATCAACAAAGAGATCAGACTAATGCCATCCAGCGCGGATATGAACTGACCGGGATTGGTGCCGATTTGCGGGGAGATGTTAAGACCCGTCTGCGGATTGGCGAGCATGACGAAAAGCATGCGCCCAGCCGACCCGAACAGCAACAGCATGGAAAAGACGATACCAATAGCACTCGCCCAGACGCCTATCCAGATGGTCTTGAGTACCCCACCACCACTTAGAGCAGGATCCGAAACGGCAATGCGCCGGCCAAACCGTGGGTAGCGGAAGAACCAAACCGCGGTGAAAATGGTGACGATCAGGCTGCCATAGGACAGATAGTTGCTGAGATCGATGCCCTTGCGAGCAGGGGACTCGGGCGAGAACCCGAGAACCATGTAGAGTGCGAGCATCAGCGGGATAGCGAGCAAAACCAACTGGGTGATAAAACCGATCCAGCCGATTTTTTTAAAGGTCGCGCCGAGTTGCGCGGGGTTCTTCGGAGGCCAGGGTGCGACAGCCATGGGCGACTCTCCAATGATGGATGACAGGAGGGCTAGGGACACCGGCATGGTATCAGCGAGAAGCCCATCGCCATAGTCGGCCTGAACCGCCGGACTGAGCTTTTCCCGCACGATTTCTGAGCAGCAAGAGCTTTTGACTGTGCGCGAAATCAGGGCATGGACAGGCGCCTTGGCGCGACCTGGGCAGGCGGCAGCAAGAATGAAAGGTCACTCCTTGTTTATTTAAATTGCCTTTTATGCATTCAAAACCTCAATGATGGTCGAGAATTTGTTATTTTAGAACACTATTATACGAATGTAACTTGAATGAGTTGACGCCAAAGGCTTCTCTACTCGTGCTACAGGGGCTGTAGCGAGTCGACTTGGGATGGCTGCCCTGGGGTACTTGCGAGGGGGATCGAAATCATTGATCCTGCCCGCTTCAGCCTGATGGTGGAACCAGTTAAGGCTATCTTGGATCAGCATCCCGCTTGGGTGCGCCGAAAGAATCACGGGGCAAATTCATTCGACCCGACCAGCGAACCGGTCTTTTTTTGGAAATCACCTGAAGCGGCTATTCAATACACCGAACTGCTTCATACCCACGCCAATCCGGGAGACATCAGCATGAAATCGAACTTAAGTCAGCGCGTCGCGGAGCTTGTCGCCAATGGTTGGGAGCCCGTGACCACCACGGAGACCACCGCATCCCTGACCGGACGCCGTCCCTTCGCCTGGTGGCTGTTCTTGATCGTGATTTTTCTCTTCCCCTTATTCGGAGGACTGCTCTACCTCATCTTCTGGGTCGCCACATCCAAGGCAACCGTGTTCTTGCATGTCGAGGGCGAGGACATTGCCGTCGCCGGCGACAAGTGGCTCCTGGATCTCCAACGGGACCAGCACGAGGCCTACGTCAAAAAGCAACGCTTGATCAAGGAGCAGGGGTTCTTGAAGGTGATGTGGCCACAACTCCTCGTCTCCTTCGGCTTGATCGCTCTCTGGATCTACTTGCTGAAGACATATTGGTAAAAACTGGCCAAAAATAACTGGCCGGGAAAGACTGGCCGGGAAAGACAAGTTGCCGAACAGCTTCGCGAGACGTGAAACATGGAAATGCAAGAGGGGCTGCTGCGAATCGATTCTTTCCTCGCGGTCACCATTGGCATTTTGGTGCTCTTCGTCGGCAAGCGCATCAACAGCCGCGTGCGCCTGTTTCAGGATCTGAGCATCCCGGACCCCGTGACCGGCGGTCTCCTGTTCTCCGTGCTCTTCACCTTGTTTTACCTGATCTTCGGCCTAGTCGTGGAACTCGAGCTGCGTGCTCGCGATGTGCTGCTGGTCTACTTCTTCACCACCATTGGCATTAATGCACGGGCAGCCGATCTGCTCGCTGGCGGCCGGCCCTTCGTGATCCTGCTGCTGATCACCCTTGGCTTTATGTTCGCGCAAAACCTGACCGGCATCGCTGTCGCGGGGCTGTTCGACCTACCGGCAGCGGTCGGGGTGGTGGGCGGCACTGTGTCATTGATTGGCGGTCATGGCACCACCATTGCGTGGGCGCCGACCATCGCCGAACAACAGGGCATCGTCAATGCCATGGAGATTGGCATCGCCAGCGCCACCTTTGGCCTGATCCTAGCGAGTCTGATGGGCGGTCCGATCGCGCGCTTTCTGATCATGCGCCATGGTCTCACACCGTCCCCGGCAGAGGCGGGCGAGAACGTCCACAAAGACAGTCGCGACGACATCCAGGAAATCGGTCTTTCCGAGCACCAACGGGCCGCTGGCATCACACACATGGACTTCCTCGCCGCCGTGCTGGCCATCCATGTCGCCATTATTCTCGGCTATGTACTAAATGGCATCATCGGCGAACTCGGGCTCAAGCTGCCGCTGTTCGTGACCTGCCTGTTCGCCGGCATCCTGCTGACCAATCTGGTGCCGGCGCGGCTGTATCGCGCACTCGGCATCGGGTGGCCGACGCGCACCCCGGCGATCGCGCTGATCGCCGACGTTGCGCTCGGCACCTTTCTGGCCATGTCGCTAATGAGCATGCAGCTGTGGACGCTGATCGATCTAGCAGCGCCCATTTTCACTATCCTGGCCGCGCAGTTCACGCTGGCCGTGATGGTGACCATCCTGGTGCTCTTCCCCCTGCTCGGGCGCAACTACGACGCCGCCGTGGTGGCCGCTGGCTTTGGCGGCGTCACCCTGGGCTCGACACCGACAGCAATGGCTAACATGGCCACGGTGACCCAGCGTTATGGGGCCTCTCACCGCGCCTTCATCATCGTGCCGCTGGTATCCGCCTTTTTTATTGATCTTGCCAACGCGCTGATTATTCCGTTCTTCCTGCAGACCTTTGCCTGATCGATCTGTCGAGCATGCGCTGCTGGTTCAAGGAGTCAAAGCGTATCCTGATTAGTGAGCTTCCTCAGCACCCCGAAGCCACAGCTCAGATCGTGCTCCGATTGTGGCCGCTGCGACGAGCAAGCGGTTGTGAATGGTATCGAGATGGAACCGGCGATTAAACCGGTAAGCGAAGGTGGCCAAGTAACGGCTGGCGTATTTGCTGAAATCAAAGGCATGATAGGCCCCACCAAAGCTGGTCTTGAGATTGCCCAGATGGTATTGATCCAATTGAACTCCGGAAGGTCCTTGGGCTTGAGACCGCCAACCACGATGGCATGGTGCAGACAGCCGGCATCGGTGACGCCGTTAAAGCACGCCAGCCCATCGGAGGTGACCAGACAGCCAGGGCTCAGATTGCTCACCGCCCAGTCGGCAATGGCCTTGCGAGTTAATCCGCGCACCGGGGTCATTTTCGCGAACCGCGGATGCCCCTCTGGCGTCAGCGATACTGCCGCGACAAACGGCACCTTGTTCTCCGAGCCGCGTCCGGCCTTGCCGCCGGTCAACTCTCCGCCCAGGTAGACATCATCGATTTGAACATCCCCGGCTAGGGAATAGGCGCTGTCACGTTCGCTCCGTGCGTGCATGAGCTTGTGCTGGATCAGCCAGGCGCACGATAACTGACACCGAGTTGGCGCTTCAGGGCCAAGGAGGACAGTCCGGTCTTGGCCTGGCTGATCAAATAGATCGCCAGAAACCAAACCGTCAGCGCCAGATGGGTGCTGTGAAACAGGGTGCCGGCGATCAGCGAGGTCTGCTTGCGACAGGCCTGGCATTGAAAGAGTTTGTGGTTGCCGCCTCGGAGAATATAGGCATGGGCATGGCCGCGCTCAGGGCACTGAAATCCCTCGGGCCAGAGCGCCTGCTCCAGGCACGCTGGCACTGCGCTTCGGTGCCGTATTGCGCGAGAAAGCTCGGCAGTGACAGCCCGGGTTGGAATTGAACGCGATTCATCGGCATGCGCTTGGTCCTGAAATGGAAGGAGGTAACTCAGTGTGCGCTTTTCTTCAGGATGGCGTCGGGAAACTGGCTTAGCAGAGAAAGCTCACTAATCATTGTTCCTTGCGGCTTGCATTAAGGGTTTTAGGTGTGTTCGGTGACATTAGGTCGCGGGCATGCGTATCCAAGAGCGTCCGCGGGTCAATGTGACAGCCACGATTGTCCCGAGGTCGACCTCATTCCGCCAAGTAAGGTCGAATGCGTTCTTCCCACTCGAACAGCCATCCCGATTCGAAGAGCCCGACGATTGCGGCAATAAGAATGCAGAGTTGGACAGCCCCCCAGAACCAATACACACGGACAAGGGCTTGTCGCGACTGATTGCTGATCAGAAAGGGTCGACCATCCCGCGGTTTGATCAGACGATTGACCGCGGGTTGGTCGGTCAACGCATCCAGCTGTTTTCTCGCCTTGCGCTCGGCGGCCTCGCGCACCCGCGTCCATTCCTGCTCGTTGAGTTGGCCATCGCCGTCGCGATCAAAATGGCGCAGCACGTTCGGCATGTCATGCTTCCAGTCGGCCAAAATCCGCGAAACCGCATCATGAATGTCGGCCGTCGTGGCAGGACCACCAAAGGTGCGGAATTCGCCTAGCGCATCCAGTTGATCGCCTACAAGGATCGTCCACTCGGTGAAATAGCGACCGTCGATGTGCCAGGATTCCTTGTGCGTCGTGCGAACATCCGCATCGCTCGGATCGATGATGCACTGTCCGGTGCCATCATCGAGAACAAAGGGCGTCTCGCTCTCAGTATATTCGAGGGTCTGTTTGCCGCATCTAATCTTGTAGCGATACCAGACGCAGGGGGTCTGGGAGCGACTTGTATAGAGCTGTGGAGACTCAGGCAGTGGCCTCGCCTGGCCTTCCAGTTGTGTATAGCCTTGTTTGGCGGCACCGATGCGTGAGGGCAGGATATCGCGCAACCTTTGCGCGCGTCGAAACGACACCAATGCCGCGACTAGGCTGGTGAGTGCCACCAAGATGATGGCCAACATCAAAGCATCGCGCGTTTTCAGGACGAGCCCGATCCCTAACATGAACGCTTGCATGCCCAGCGGAATTGGCACACCGTTAGGGGCAAGCAGTTGCAAGTAGGAGCGGCGCAATGGGCTTGACATAATGGGGTAACCGATTCAGTCAGGGGATTGAACGCGGTTTCGCGGTTGCGTGCAGCGCTGAATGCCTTGAGTGATTGGGAAAAAGACCGCCTGGCTTTATTGCCATTCGCCAACCAGGGGGTGGCTGCCAGCTTGCAATGTTTCAATCATCAGGTGATCAAATATATCAGGCCCGCGCTCGCCCGTGGGTTGAAGGGTTGCAAGATGTATGCTGGGCAGCCAGGCCCACGCGTGTATCCAGTCGATTCTATGCAATTCTTTGATACGTGTAAATCGCTCGGCAGGTTATGGCCATGCCGAGACATCCGCATCGCCGCCGTTCCCAGTCGATCCAATGATCGCGGGGGCAAACTTCCAGACCGTGGCACTGAGACAGCAGCGACGCCAGTCACTGTTGGGATGTCGCGCTTGACATAAGCGGTTGTGCGATGTAAGGCTTAGCTGCTGACAATTTGCGAACTGTTAGTAGGAATTAGAGGGTGTCTTATGAGGAATCATGTCTTTCGACGTGCCACGCAAACATTGCTGCTGTCGGTTGCTTTTTTTGTGAGTCCAACTTATGCGGATGACATCATTGATGCCAATCAACTGGAGGCGATATTAAAAATCGCGCAAGGTTTTGGGCACGCCGTTTTGGAAAAGGATGATCTTGGTGACCCCATGATTCGCGGCCGTATTGATGGCGTTAAGTATGGCATCTTTTTTTACGGCTGTACTGAGGGGGCGGATTGCAAGGATATTCAGTTTTCAACCGGTTGGTCCGGTGCGAATCTGTCACTGGAGAAGATTAACGAATGGAATCAGGAACAGCGCTACGGCAAGGCATCCATGGATGATGAGGGCGATCCCAGGTTGGCATTCACGGTGAATATTACCTACGGTGTCACCGCGGAGAATTTTGAAGATACCGTCGACTGGTGGGCGGTTGCGATGAAAAACTTCAGAGAGTACATCGAAGAAAATTCGCTCGATTAAGTCATCTGGCGAGGCTGCCTGTTCAGGGGCCGATGTTCTTGGGGCATGAACGTCATTCGGCGGCGACTGTGGGCGACCTTTGTGAAAGGCTGGTTCGTTGTGCCAATCGCGTGTCGGCGAATCCATTCGCCTCCACATGGGGTGCATCCCGCATTGGATGCTGGTATCTCGCTGACGGAGATTAGCTTAAAACGGGATGTCATCATCAAAGGGTTGGTCAAAATCGCCCGGCGGGGGGGTGTTACTCTGGCTAGGGGCCTGTTGGGGTTGGCTCGGCTGGTGAGGGGGTGGTGGTTGGCTGGGGTATGAGTTGGTCGCCTCCGCATGCGATTGGGCTGCTGGTGCGCCGGTTGCGCTTCCGCTTTGCCAGCCACTGCCGGAATCCCCTTCGGCAGCACCGCCGCCGGCGCGGCTGTCAAGCATTTGCATGCTGCCGCTCATGTCGACGATGATCTCTGTTGTGTAGCGGTCCTGGCCATCCTGGCCTTGCCATTTGCGGGTGCGGAGTTTCCCCTCGATATACACCTTCGATCCCTTGCGCAGGTATTGTTTGGCGACCTCCGCGGTGCGGCCAAAGATCGCAACCCGGTGCCACTCGGTCCGCTCCTGCCGCTCGCCGGTGTTTTTGTCGTTCCAGACCTCGCTGGTCGCCACTGAGAAGTTGGTAACAGGGTCGCCGCTGGGCATGTAGCGTGTATCGGGGTCGTTGCCAAGATTGCCGACAATGATCACTTTGTTGACGCCGCGGGAAGCCATTTTCTTTTTTTATCTCCGTTGGGTTGACCTGCTCTCATCTTGCCCAAAGGGTCGCCTGATTGTCCAGTGGTCCTTGGTTTCGCGCCCGGCCGCGCTCTTGGGGTTACGGGCCGGATGACTGATCGACAGGAATCAGGGAGTCTCGGGAATTTTGGCCGTCATTCAACGAAAACCTGAGCGGTGGCTTTGCTGCCAGTGGCGTCGATCAGCAGTATCCGGGTAAATCCGCGGCCGTCAGGTTGCCAGCGGCTGGAGCGGGTGAAGGCGTCATGCGTGATGGGTTGGCCATTGATGATCCAGCGAAAGGGCGCTTGGCCGCCGCGGGCTTTCAGGACGAGCCTTTGCATGGAGTGCGGCACGGCGCTGGATGTCAGGTCGATGCGGGCGCCATTCGGTGGGTAGGCAATCTGTACTCGAGAGGCTGCGGACTCGCTCTTGTCACGCTGGTCGATGTGCCGCAGGGGAGGGGGGAGCTGGGTGCTGCTGAGTTGCAGCACTCCCTCGGGCGCGGCAGGGAAGGGCGCGGGCGCTCCCAAGCGGGCAAAGGCATCGATCAGGACGGGGACGGCGGCAGTCGCGCCCGTCAGGTTGGCGACCGGGACGCCGTCGGGTCGGCCGGCCCAGACGCCAATCACATGGCGTCCGTCAAAGCCGATGGCCCAGGCATCGCGATAGCCGAAGGATGTTCCGGTCTTGATCGCGAGGCTATTCGCGCCTCTGTTTAAGTCGTTGGCGCCGGAGAGGATTGAAGTCAGATACCAGCTTGCTCGCGGATCCAGGACGGAGGCTTGCGCTGCCTTGGGTGCTTTCGGCGGATGGGGCAATGGGGTGAGTAATTCGCGCAGCGCCACGGGTTGGCCGCCGCGGGCAATGGCGGCGTAGAGGGCGACCAGATCGCGCAGGCGCAGGCCGACGCCGCCGAGCGCGATGGCGAGTCCAGCGGGGCGATTTCCCGGGAGTTGAGCGATGGCGCCCGCGCGTCTGAGTCGCGCAAGCAGTCGCGTGGGACCGACCTGCTTGAGCATGGTGACGGCGGGGACGTTGAGCGAGCGCTGCAAGGCCTCGCGCACTGTTAGGGTTCCAGCAAAGTCGCCGTCGAAATTGGCTGGCGCATATTGGTCGAACCCTGTTGGGCGGTCGTCGATCAGGCTCTCGGGGTGGGCGATGCCAAGCTCGAACCCAAGACCATAAATCAGTGGTTTTAGCGTTGAGCCGGGGGAACGCACGGCCTCGGTCATGTCGATGAAGCCCTCGCGCGAGACATCGGTGTAGGCGGCTGAGCCGACCGATGCCAACACCTCTCCGCTGTGGTGATCCACTGCCAGCATGGCCAGGGAGACGCGCGGGCCGAGCGTTGCGGCGTGCTCTTGGGCAAGGGTTTCGAGCGCTTGTTGCAATGGCGCGGACAGGGTTAGTCGCAGCACCGGGGCCTCGGGCAGGCGTTGCATCCAATGCTCGGCGCGGTGTGCCGCCAACCGCGGGAGTTGACGGCGCAGACGCGGGACAGGTGCCGCCATGGCTTGCTCGGCGATTTCGCCGCTGATGATTCCCTGTGCCGCGGCGCGCGCCAGGACTCGGTTGCGCGCCTGCCTGGCGGCCTGGGGGAAGCGATCAGGTCGGCGTCGCTCCGGGGATTGCGGCAGGGCCACCAGCAGGGCGGCCTCGGCGGTGCCGAGGCGTCGCGGTTCTTTGCCGAAATACGCCAGACTGGCGGAACGCACCCCCTCGAGATTGCCGCCGTAGCCAGCATGCTGCAGGTAAGCCTGCAGAATCGCGCCTTTGCTCGCTCGGCGCTCGAGCGCGAGTGCGCCGAGGATCTGACGCCATTTGCCGCTTGGGGACCGGGTTTCGGCGCCCTCGAGCAAACGCACCAGTTGCATGCTGAGCGTGGAGCCGCCCGAGACGATGCGTCCCTCGGTGAGCATCTGCGTCAGGGCACGCGCCATGGCTGCCCAGTCGACGCCATGGTGGGCGAAGAAACGGCGGTCTTCCCATGTCAAGAGCAGGTCGATCAGCAGGGGGTCGAGATCACTGAGTTGAAGTGGCAGGCGCCAGCGCCCATCGGCGACTGGGGCCGCGCGCAGGAGTTGACCGTCGCGCGCGAGAATGAGCCGGGAGACGGGTGTGCTGAGTTCGGGCGGGGGCTGCAGGCGGCTGGCGATGCTGAGCGCGGCCAGGACACCGAGGGTGATCGCGAGGCCTGCGGTTAGTGCGAAACGCAGGGTAGCGCGCGCCTTCATGCTTGCATGAGAACGGGGGTTAAGTTTGCTTTTCAAAGGGTTACAAGCCGTCTTGGCGCGACCTTAATGAAAGGTGCACAATCTCTGCGTAGTCACCACCGGCTTTCCATCATTACATTATAGGCAGGTAACATGGCCGACGTCCTCGCGCTCGGTTGGCAGGGAATCTTTACGCTGGGGTTGGTTCTGGTCTGTTTCATGCTGCTTGCGCGAACGCGCATCGCGCCAGACATTGTCACCTCTGGCGTGCTGACCCTGCTGTTGGTGACGGGCATTCTGACGCCCACGGAAGCCCTGGCGGGTTTCTCCAATCCCGCCATGCTGACGGTGGCGGTGCTCTATGTGGTGGTGACTGGGCTGACTGAAACCGGTGCCGTTGGTTGGATCAGCCAGTCGCTGCTGGGGCGCCCGCGCGGGGAAATCAGCGCGCAATGGCGGCTGATGCTGCCGGTGGCGGCCTTGAGCGCTTTCCTGAATAACACCCCGGTGGTGGCCATTTTTATCCCCGCACTGATTGACTGGGCCAAGCGCAACCGGCTGCGGTTGTCCAAACTTCTGATTCCCTTGAGTTATGCCAGTATTGCCGGGGGTGCCTGCACTCTCATTGGGACCAGTACCAATCTGGTGGTCAATGGGCTTTATATGGAACGCACGGGGCAAGCAGGTTTGGGCCTCTTCGAATTGGCCTGGATCGGGCTGCCGGTGGTGGTGACTGTGGTGCTCTTTATCCTGTTGGCCGGGCGTTGGCTGCTGCCAACGCGGGCATCGGCGGCGGCTGCTTTTGAGGATGTCCGTCGCTATACGGTCGAGATGCTGGTTGAGCCCAACAGCGCGCTTGCCGGAAAAAGTATCGAGCAGGCTGGGTTGCGTCAGCTGCCCGGGCTGTTTTTGGTGGAGATTGACCGCCAGGGCAGCATCATTCCGGCGGTGTCGTCCCAAGAGTCGTTGCAGGCGAATGATCGGCTGGTCTTCGCTGGCGTGATTGACTCAGTCATGGATCTGCAACGCATCCGCGGGCTGGTCCCGGCGACCGATCAGGTGTTCAAGCTCGAGGGTCTGCGTCGCGATCGCTGTTTTGTCGAGGTGGTGTTGTCCAATAAATGCCCGCTGATAGGCCTGACAGTGCGCGCGGGACGCTTTCGCGCTCGCTACAACGCCGTGATTATCGCCCTGTCGCGCAATGGAGAGCGGGTGCACGGCAAGATTGGTGATATTGCCCTGCTGCCTGGCGATACCTTGCTGCTGGAATCGCGTCCGGAGTTCGTCTTGCAACAGCGCGATGCGCGGGATTTTCTGGTTGTCAGTCAACTTGGTGATGAGCACCCGCTGAGCCACGAGCGCGCTCCTCTGGCGATTGCGATTGTGGTTGCCATGGTGGTCGCGGCCGGCTCGGGCTGGCTGACCATGCTTGAGGCGGCACTCCTGGCGGCTGGGGCCATGATTATCAGCCGATGTACTCAGGGCCGGGTGGCGCGTCGCGCGCCCGATCGACAGGTGCTGGCGGTGATTGCGACATCCTTTGGCATCGCAGCTGCGCTCGAGAAAACCGGCGCGGCGGCGCTGTTGGCGAGCTCTTTGATTGGGCTGGCGCAGGGAAGTCCCTGGTTGTCTCTGGCACTGGTCTTCACGGCCACCGCCCTGCTGACCGCGCTGGCCACCAACAACGTCGCCGCGGTGCTGGCTTTTCCAATCGCTTTGGACACGGCGGCGCAAATGGGTGTGAATCCGATGGCCTTCATGGTGGTGGTGATGATCGCGGCCTCGGCCAGTTTCGCCACGCCCATCGGATATCAGACCAATTTAATGGTTTTTAGTGTCGGTGGTTATAGGTTCGCGGACTTTGTGCGTATCGGAACGCCCCTTACTGTGCTAGTCGGTGCCGTGACAGTGCTTCTGGTTCCCTTGATCTGGCCGTTTTAAGTGGTAATCCGTTGGTATTTAGAAACATAATGTGTTATTGTAGGCGATGCTACTGTTGGCGGCTGTTTGGGTTGTCTGACCACTGGTTTGGATTATTTCCGCATTTCACCTGCGCCAGGTCAGTTTTTTTCTTAACACCCAAATTGCAAAAGGTTAATATTAGGGGGGTGAGCCACTGCGCTCCAAGTCCGTCGCTTGATCGATCCGCCGCTCAGGCATCGATCTACTTACCATCGATCTCATCATGGGAGGAAATTCCATGTCCCAGTCGCCAAGCACTGTCGCCTCAGAGGCATCCACCGGATCTTCGTCCGGCAAGTCCAAGGGCGGTAACTCCATGCTGCTCGGCATGACTCCGTTACTGGTTCTCTTCGGTGCCGTTGTCCTGCTCTACAGCCTCACCAGGGGAGGCTTCTCCGAGGCCTTCCAGTACTGGGAATTCTTTATTCCCGTCATTGCGCTTTACTCGCTCGGTTCCGGGTGGGGTCAGGCGTATCTGAATAACAATTCACGTCTTTGGTACCTGATCCGTCAGGGTATTCACTGGGGTGCCCTGATTGGTTTGGTATACCTGCTAAACACGCAAGGTATCCGTGAGTTGATGAACGACCAGCAGTACACTATCTTGCTCGTGTATCTGATTGCCTTTGCTACCTTGCTGGCCGCCATTCAGATGGATATCAAAATGGTATTCTTCGCGGCCTTCCTGGTTTTCTGTGCGTTCTTGATTGCTGTTCCCGAAAACAATCCGGCACTAATCAAACTGGGCGAGACCTTCGGCGTGGCCGATGCGCAAACCAAGCCCTTCATGATGACCGTCTGGGTCGCTGTTGCCGGTTTTGTCGGCACCCTGTTTTTCAGAACGTCAATGCGCGGCGCTATTTCCGCTAAGCGCGTGGCCAGCCGGGGCTAGCTGATCAGCCCAAATAACTGCGTCGCGACTGCTCGCGCGGCGCGGTTATTTCTCTGGTCAATCCCTCGAGCGTGCCTTTCTCGTGCGCTTGTTCCTAAAAAAATCTCGCAGTAGTTCGCCGCAAGGGTGGGCAAGAACAGGACCGCGACATTGGGTTGCATGGTTGAAACGCTCATCGGCGGGGAGTAGGTCAAACACGCTTCCGCAGGCGCCAGCTTTGGGATCCGGGGCGCCGAAAATCACGCGCTCCACGCGGGCATGAATGATGGCACCAGCGCACATGACGCAGGGCTCGAGCGTGACGTAGAGCCTGGAGCCTGGCAGACGGTAATTGCCAAGCCTGGTTCCCGCCGCACGCAGGGCTAATATTTCAGCATGGGCGCTTGGGTCATGCCTTGCCACAGGCTGATTCCAGCCCTCGCCGACCAGGGTGTTATCCAGTACCAGCACCGCGCCAACCGGCACCTCACCTTCTTCCGCCGCACGCTTGGCCAAGGCCAAGGCGTGGCGCATCCAGTGCTCGTCATCCGCCGGCCCTTGGGCTACTCCCATTCAATGGTGCCGGGGGGTTTGCCTGTGACGTCATAGACGACCCTGGAGATACCCGCGACCTCATTGACGATGCGGTGGCTGACATGGGCGAGGAGCTCATAGGGCAGCTCGGCCCAGCGGGCGGTCATGAAATCGCTGGTTTCAACCGCGCGCAGCGCGATCACATGCGCATAGTGGCGGTTGTCTCCGACAACGCCCACCGAGCGCACGGGCAGAAAGACCGCGAAGGCTTGGGAGACCCGGTCGTAGAGCCCGGCACGGCGCAACTCTTCGATGAAGATGGCATCCGCCAGGCGCAGCTGATCGGCATGCTCTTTTAGGACTTCGCCCAGGATGCGCACGCCAAGGCCAGGGCCGGGGAAGGGGTGGCGATAGACCATGTCCGCCGGCAGGCCAAGCTCCAGGCCGAGCTTGCGCACCTCATCCTTGAACAATTCCCGCAGCGGCTCGAGAAGTTTGAGCTGCATGCGTTCGGGCAGGCCGCCAACATTGTGGTGGGATTTGATCACCTTTGCCTTGCCGGTGCGGGTACCCGCGGATTCAATCACATCTGGATAGATGGTGCCCTGCGCCAACCAGCGGACATCAGGCAGGCGTTCGGCTTGCTGCTCGAAGACCTCGATAAAGGTGTTGCCGATCATTTTACGTTTCTGTTCGGGGTCGCTGATGCCAGCCAAGCGTTCCAAAAAGCGATCTTCGGCATCGACGCGGATCACACGCACACCCATGTGACGCGCGAAGGTGGCCATGACCTGGTCGGCCTCGCCGGCACGCAGCAGACCATTGTCGACAAAAACGCAAATCAGTTGCTCGCCAATGGCTTGATGCAGCAGGGCGGCGACCACGGCGGAATCCACGCCACCGGAGAGGCCAAGCAGGACATGCTCATGGCCGACTTGTGCGCGGATGCGCGCGGTCATTACCTCGGCGATATTGGCCGGGGTCCAGCGATTGCCGCAGCCGCAGATGTCGTGCAAAAAGCGCGCGAGGATGCGTTGCCCTTGGCGGGTGTGGGTGACCTCGGGATGGAACTGCAGGCCATAGAATCCGCGCGCCTCGTCGGCAATGCCGGCAAAGGGGGCGTTGTCGGTCTCGGCGATGGTCTGAAAGCCATGTGGCAGGCGTTCGACCCGATCAGCATGGCTCATCCAGACATCCAGGAGCGCGAAGCCGTCGGCGGAGTCGTGATCTTCAATGGCGCGTAGCAGGCGTGAATGGCCGCGCGCGCGCACTTGCGCGTAGCCGTATTCGCGCCGCTCGGCGGCTGTGACCTGTCCGCCCAGCTGGGCCGCCATGGTCTGCATGCCATAGCAGATCCCGAGCACCGGAACGCCAAGGTCGAAGACCAGTGGATCGGCCCGTGGTGCCTCGCCTTGATGCACGGATTCCGGACCGCCTGACAGAATGATTCCGCGCGGGGCAAAATCGCGCAGTGCATTGGTGTTGATGTCGTAAGGGTGCAGCTCGCAGTAAACGCCTGCCTCGCGCACCCGGCGGGCGATCAGCTGGCTGTATTGGGAGCCAAAGTCGAGGATCAGAACACGATCTGCATGGATGGGTTGCGGGGTGCTGGTGGCCATGCTCAGTTGTCGATCCGATAGTTGGGCGCTTCTTTGGTGATTTGCACGTCATGGACATGGGATTCGCGCATTCCCGCGGCGCTGACGCGCACGAAATGGGGTTTTGTGCGCATTTCCTCAATGGTGCGGCACCCGGTGTAGCCCATGCTCGAGGCCAGGCCGCCGATTAACTGCCCGACCACGTTGATCAGGCTGCCTTTGTAGGGCACGCGGCCCTCAATGCCCTCGGGAACGAGTTTTTCTTTTTCGGTATTTTCCTGGAAATAGCGATCACTCGACCCCTGCTTGCCCGCCATGGCGCCGAGCGAGCCCATGCCGCGATAGGACTTGTAGGAACGGCCCTGGTAGATCTCGACCTCGCCTGGGGCTTCATCCGTGCCGGCAAACAGGCTGCCGATCATCACGCAATGGGCGCCGGCGGCAATGACCTTGGCAACATCGCCGGAGTAGCGCAAGCCACCATCGGCAATGACCATGATGTCGGTCCCCGCGAGCGCCTGGGTGACATTGCTAACGGCGGTGATCTGCGGAACCCCGACGCCAGCCACGATACGAGTCGTGCAGATGGAGCCCGGGCCGATGCCGACCTTGACCGCGTCCGCGCCAGCCTTGGCCAGTGCCAGCGCGGCATCGGCGGTGGCGATATTGCCGCCGATCACCTGTACATCGGGAAAATGATCCTTGACCCAGGCTACGCGATCGAGGACGCCCTGGGAATGCCCATGGGCGGTATCCACCACCAGCACATCCACGCCGGCCTCGACTAGCGCGGTGACGCGCTCCTCGGTGCCCTTGCCGACGCCGACGGCGGCACCCACGCGCAGTCGTTCTTGCTGATCGCGCGAGGCCTTGGGGAAATCCTTGGCTTTCTGGATATCCTTGACGGTGATCAGCCCGCGCAACTCAAAAGCCTCGTTGACCACCAGCACTTTTTCGATGCGATGCTTATGCAGCAAGCTCAGGACTTCATCGCGTGGTGCTCCTTCAAGCACTGTAATAAGACGATCACGCCCGGTCATGATGGCCGAGACCGGGGCGCTCATGCGGTTCTCGAAGCGCAGGTCGCGGCCCGTGACGATGCCGACTAGCTTGCCGCCCTCGGTCACTGGCACGCCGCTGATATTGTGCGCCCGGGTAATCTGCAACACCTCGCCCACGCTGGTGTCGGGCGGTACCGTGATGGGGTCGCGGATAATGCCGCTTTCGTACTTCTTGACACCGAGTACTTCGCGCGCCTGGCGCTCAATGCTCATGTTTTTGTGTACAATGCCGATGCCACCCTCAAGTGCCATGGCGATGGCAAGGCGTCCCTCGGTGACAGTGTCCATCGCGGCGGAGAGCAGCGGGATTTTCAGCGCGATCTCGCGCGTGAGATGAGTGCTGGGATCGACTTCGCTGGGGACAACGTCCGAATGGGCGGGTACCAGCAGGACATCATCGAAGGTCAGGGCCTCTTCGATCAGACGCATGAATTCGGACTCCGGGTCGGAAATTGGCAAGAAAGAAGCATGATAGGAATTCACCGCCGAGGGGTAAACTCCCGTTGCAAGAAAAAAAGGTATCCTAGCCGAGTGAAGCGGCAGCGCCCGAAGCAGGAAGGCGCCTTGGCGCATCGCCTGCCAGGATTTTTTTGTGGCAGCGCATCAGGGTCCGCCTCACCCATTCCTCGCGACCGTAAAACAGCTGTTTTATTCTCCGGGGCGGTGCCGCACGATGAGCGTCAGGAGAGGATACCAGTCAATCATGTACAGTCGTTGGTCATGTTTCCAAGGTGCTCTGTTCCCGCGCGTATTGCCGTCAAAACGCGCTTGTTGGGCGCCGTCTTGGGGTGACTTGATGCACCTCTGTCTGATGCTGATCGGTCTCTCGCTGCTGCTGTCCGCGTGCGGACATGTGCCAAAATCGCCTGAGCCGACGGATACCTCCGTGGGGAACGGCGCTGCTGAGGTCGTGGTGCCAGATCCGCGGGGGACTGATCAGCAGGAGTCTGGCCAGCACGCATCTGTTCAGCAGTCTGGGGGTTGGGGGCGCGACAGCTTCTGGCCTCATGGCGAGCGCGGCGATACTCTGGCTATTTTTCCGCCACTATCAGCGGCTGAGCGTCTCAGGATGGGGAGTGAATATCGCCCGGGTGCTGTCCATACCTATGTGCTTTATGGAGTCGGCGACGGGCAGGGCAGTCAGCAAACGCGGCCATGGGGCCACACTGAGCTAGAGCTTCTGCGGCTGATCGATACTTATGTCATCAGCACGGGTGTCATCAGTACCGGCGAGGTCTCTAGCCATGGCGAGTCATCCACGCGGCATGAGTTCCTGATCCCTGTATATGCCGGGCTCGAGTCCCTGCCCCTCACCGAACGCAGCGCGCCCGAATTGGCTGATGCGGCGCGCGAGGCACTGGCCGCCTGGCTTGCTCAACGCCAGCATCTTGCGCTGGCGGATCGGTTAAGGTCCGCGCCGGGCCCCTTTTTGATCTCGCGGACCGTCTTTGATCTGGTGCCAGCGCAGGATAGCGATGTGCTGCTGACGGACTTGAGCAACATGGGGCCGGAGTATCTTTATCCCGTGGTTGATGCCTATGATCGCAGAGTCTCGGAGGCTGCGGCAGAAGCGGATGCCGCTTTGGTAGAACTGCGTCAGCGCCTCGCTCGCTTGGGCCATTCGTCGGGAAATCACGGCGATGAGCAGTGGCTGTACTTGCTTGAGTCTGCCACGGGCCAAGCAACAATAGGTGCGAAATCCAAGCACGGAGGCTGATGCATAGCCTCTCGCCGCGCTTAGCCTCGCTGCTTGGATTTTGGATTCTTCAATCGCCTTCTCCTTCCAAGGTCTATCAATACGGAGTCTGCAATGTTTGGCCATCGTCTGGGTAGTTTGTTTCGGTTCTTGATTGGTACCTTGGTGCTTCAGGCCGTGACCGTCCTGGTGACCTATACGGCGCTGCAAACCGATATTGCCATGACTTGGCCGCTGTTCGTGGCGTTGGGCTCCAGCTCTGGCGTGCTGGTGACCCTGTGGTTTGAGTCAATCGCCGGCCATGTTAGTGACAAGGCACTGTCGCGCGCTCAGCAGCGCCATGCGCGTGAGCGCGAGAAAATCCGCCTTGAGGCCGAGCGCCAGCGTTCCAAGATGACCGCTAAACAGACAAAAATGAAGGGCAACGCCGGCATCAAGTTGCGCACGGGACTTGCGGTGGGTGGCATGGCCGGGGTTGGTGTCGCCATGATGGTGGCCCAGTTCATGACGGTGGGGCTCCTCACCGTGGCGACTGCTGGCGGCGCGGCACTTGGTTATGGAGTGCGGGTGCGTCAGGAGCGGCGTCTGCGGGCGCGGCTGGAAGAATCCGAACCTGGGCTGATGCTGGCCGAGACGCGTGATGTGCTGCCGGTGTTAGAATCATCCACCAGCAAAGGCGCTTTGACCCGACGTAAAAAGAGCGACTGAATCGCTGCCTCGAGCCACTGCGCATGAATCGGCAAAAAGCCGACAATCTTGCAAAATATTTTTCTCAAGCCGACTTGGTGATGGTCGTTATCTGCTTTATGTAACGAGTTCCCGGTCGGGATATGCTGCTCCCGGCCAAAATCTTGTCATGACCGGCGCACAGCCGTGGAGTCGACAGTGATTTCCTTCAATCCTTCCGCCAGCTTTATGAACCCCCTGATGCAAGGCCAGGTCAATCCCGGTCGCGCGCAGGATTCTAACGTTGAAGGCGCTCAGAGGCGCGATGAGGCCTATCGTGCACAATCTGGCGGCGCGGCCGGAGCGGCCATGGCCAAGCTTCAGGACAGTCTGATGACCCGCTTGGTCGAGCGGATTCCGGGCGTCGATGTCGCCGACCTTGAAAAGCGTGACCCGGCTGATTTCTCGCCCGCAGCCATTGCTGAGCGTATCGGCTCCTTTGTTGGCCGTGGGCTCGAGAACGCGCGCGCTCAAGGCCGCGGCGACAAGGAAGTCCAATCGCTTTTTGACAGCGCCCTAAGCGGCATGGAGCGGGGTATGGCCGAGGCGCGGGATATGCTGGAGGGCATGAACCTGCTGCAAGGCAAGATTGCCGAGGATGTGGACGAAACCGCGAAGCTCACGCGCGAGGCTTTGGCCGAACTCGACCCCAGCCGTCGCCGCGAGCAACTTGAGGTGAATGGCAGTGGCAGTGCAGCACTCTCAATGGCTGAGCGCTTCTCTGGCGCGTCGTCCTTCGAGATGCAAGTACGGACGCAGGACGGCGATGAAATCACGCTAAAATTTGACCAAAGCAGCGAGTTCTCGTCTGGCGCCTCTGCCTATGCCGACAGCAATGGCAACAGCGCCGCGGCATACTCAATGAGTCGCAGTGAATCGGTCGGCTATTCCTTCAGCTTTGAAGGCGGCAGTCTGAGCGAGGAGGAAAGAACCGCTCTGAGCGACTTCGTGCGGGACGTTGGCCAGATGGCCGATGACTTTTTTGGCGGCGACGTGCAAAAAGCCTTCGATCAGGCCGGCGGCCTAAGCTTCGACGGTTCCCAGATCGCCTCCTTTGAAATCAACATGAGCCAGTCGCGGCAATACACCGCAGCCCAGGCCTATCGTCAGACCCAGCAGATCGACACGCCGGCCGAGGAGCAGCGACCCGGAATGCGTCTTGGGCAGTTGATGAACGAGATGCGCGAGAGTTTCAATGAGTCGATGCTGGATTTCCTCGAGAATCCACGCGAAGTTGGTGCGGGCATCATGCGCGGACTGGTCGAGCAGGACAGCCGCATGCGCGAGGCGCCACCCGAGAGTCGCGAGCGTATGCAGGCTAATCTCAATGACTTGCTGAGCAACGTCAGCCAGTCTCAGACCGAACAACCGGTCAGCAATTAGGAGTCGGCGGCGCCCTAGCCGGTGCTCTAGTCCTAGGGGCGAATTGATTCGCCCCGATCAAAAAGGTTGGCGAATTGATTCGCCCCGATCAAAAAGGTTGGCGAATTGATTCGCCCCGATCAAAAAGGTTGGCGAATTGATTCGCCCCGATCAAAAAGGTCGGCGAATTGATTCGCCACTATAAGCTAACCGGTTCTGGCTCCACCTGCCAAATTCGCTCGGCATATTCCTGAATCGCACGATCAGAGGAAAACTTACCGATGCGCGCCACGTTCAAGATCGACATGCGTGTCCAATGGCGCGGATCGCCATAGGCATCGGCCACTTTCCGCTGGCATTCGACATAGTCGTGGAAATCCGCTAGCACCATGAAGGGATCCTGATACATCAGGTTCTCAACCAGTGGCTGAAAGAGCCCAGCATCGCCATGGGAGAACAGGCCCGAGGCGATGAGATCAAGCAGGGACTTTACCTGCGCGTTCGTGCTGTAAATCTGATAAGGGTCATAACCCTCGGCTTGGCGCCGCTGGACTTCAGCCGCTGTCATGCCAAACAAAAAGAAATTCTCCGCTCCTACTTCCTCGCGGATTTCGACATTGGCGCCATCCAGCGTGCCGATGGTTAGGGCGCCGTTCATGGAAAACTTCATGTTGCCGGTACCGGATGCCTCCTTGCCCGCCAAGGATATCTGTTCGGAGAGATCCGCCGCCGGATAGAGGCGCTGACCGCGTTTGACGTTGAAGTCCGGCATGAAGATGACTCTCAGGGTGCCATTCACCGCCGGGTCATGGTTGATCACCTCACCCACGGCATTGATCAGCTTGATGATGAGCTTGGCCATGGTGTAGCCAGGTGCCGCCTTGCCGCCAAAGATGAATGTTCGGGGTACGATGCCATCCGTACCCTGGTTCTTGATTTGTTCATAGAGTGCCAGAACGTGCAGCAGGTTCAGATGTTGGCGCTTGTACTCATGAATGCGCTTGGCCTGGATGTCGAACAAGCTGCTGGGGTCTGGCGCGATGCCGGTTTCCTGCCCAAGCCAGTTGGATAAATCCGTTTTGGCGGCGGTTTTCACGGCTCGCCAACGTTCATGCAGGGCACTGTCATCGGCATGGGGTTCGAGTGCGCTCAGGCATTCGAGATCGCGAATCCAGCGGTTGTCGCCGCAGACCTTGGTGATTAAGCGAGCCAAGCGGGGATTGCAGAGCACCATGAAGCGCCGGGGTGTCACGCCATTGGTGACATTGTGGAATCGATCCGGGTACATGTCATGGAAATCTCGCATCACGGTGCTTTTCAGCAACTCGCTGTGCAGTTCGGCTACGCCATTGATGGCGCAACTGCCGACGGCGGCCAGATGGGCCATGCGGACCCGTCGGCCATTGTTCTCGTCGATGAGCGACAGCCGCCGGACCCTGTCATCGTCCTCGAAGAACTTAACCCGCACTTCATCGAGAAATAGCTGATTGATCTGGTAGATAATCTCCAAATGACGCGGCAGGAGGCGTCCGAACAGCTCAATGGGCCAGGTTTCCAGCGCCTCCGGCAGCAGGGTGTGGTTAGTGAAATGGCAGGCGTGCCGGGTGATGTCCCACGCCTGTTCCCAGTTCATCAGATGCTCGTCGACCAGCAGGCGCATCAACTCGGCCACTGCCAGCGACGGATGGGTGTCGTTGAGCTGGATGGCGAATTTCTTGTGGAAATGCTCTAGCGTCCCTGTGTTGCTCAGTTCCAGGCGAATCATGTCGCGCAGGGAGCAGGAGACAAAAAAGAACTGCTGCTTCAGGCGCAGTTCCTTGCCGACTTCCGGATCATCGTTGGGGTAGAGCACCTTGGAGATGGTCTCAGCCTCGATCTTGGCGTGCACGGCGCCGTAGTAATTGCCAGTGTTGAAAGCCTGAAAGTCAAAGGACTCGGGTGCCTCGGATTTCCACAGTCGCAACAAATTGACGTTGTTCACCCCATAGCCGGGAATAGGGGTGTCATAGGCGACGCCATTGACCACCAGCTCCGGAATCCAGCGGGTGTGGGTAATGCCCGCGGGGTCCGTATGTTGCTCTGTATGGCCACCGAAGCCAACCGGGAAACAAATCTTGGGACGGTGAATTTCCCATGGGTTGCCATTGCGCAGCCAGGTGTCGCCTTTTTCGACCTGCCAACCGTCGATGATTTGCTGATCAAAAATCCCAAATTCATAGCGGATGCCGTAACCAATGGCCGGAATCTGCAAGGTGGCCAGGGAGTCCATGTAACAAGCCGCCAGCCGTCCCAGGCCGCCATTACCCAGGCCGGGTTCCTCCTCGGTCTCGAGAATGGCCTCGAGATCCAGATCCAGTTCCTTGCCGGCCTCGCGTGCGGCCTCGGTGATGCCGAGCTTGACCATGTTGAGCCCGAGTTGGGGGCCGATCAGGAACTCGGCGGACAGATATGCCACGGTGCGCGAGTTTTTCTCCTTGTAGGTGCGGGCTGATTTAATCCATAACTCCAGCATTCGATCACGAACCGTGAATGCGGCGGCCATGAATAGATCATAGGGGCTGGCGACCTCGCGGAAGCGCCCCTGCACATAAAACAGATTGTCGCCGAAGGCCTGCACAAGAGTGTCTTTCGACAGTCCGGTGCGGATTGGCTCATGGGGCTCGGTGGCAGACCGGGCGGCTGTTGTAAGGCTCATGAAGTGTCAACCTGTGTGATGAATGCAGGGGTGCTGTGGAAAAGCTGTGTCTGCTCAGAAGGGCCAAGTCCAGTTGTCGATCTCGGGCGGATCGATGCCGAATTTGTAGGCATGATTGCGGCATTCAATTTGTTGGTCGCGCAGCCGCTCGCGGACATGGGCGCCCTTCACCTGCAATTCTGGCAGCCGGTTGATGGCGTCAATAGCCAGGGTGAAGCGGTCGATCTCGTTATTGATGGCCAGCTCCATCGGTGTGTTGATGTTGCCCTTCTCCTTATAGCCGCGCACATGAAAATTATGATGATTGGTGCGCGCGTAGGTCAGGCGATGGATCAGCCAGGGATAGCCGTGGAAGTTGAAAATCACATGGCGATCCTTGGTGAAAAGGCCATCGAAATCGCGATCCGACAAGCCATGCGGATGCTCGCGCTCCGGCAGCAGCCGCAGCAGGTCGACCACATTAATGAAGCGGATTTTGAGTTCCGGGAAGTGCTCGCGCAGCAGCGCGGTGGCGGCCAGTGCCTCCTTGGTGGGAATATCGCCGCAGCCAACCATCACCAGATCCGGTTCCTCGCCCTCGTCATTGCTGGCCCAGTCCCAAATCCCAACGCCCTTAGTGCAGTGGCGCACGGCGGCGTCCATGTCGAGAAACTGCAAGTGCACCTGCTTGTCGGCGACAATCACATTCACATAGTCGCGGCTTTTCAGACAATGGTTGGCGGTGGACAGCAGGGTGTTGACATCCGGGGGCAGATAGATGCGAATCACATCCGGATCCTTGTTGACAACTACATCGAGAAAGCCCGGATCCTGATGGGTGAAGCCATTGTGATCCTGACGCCACACGGTGGAGGTGATCAGCAAATTGAGCGAGGAAATGGGCGCGCGCCAGGGAATGTCCTGGGTGATCGAAAGCCACTTTGCGTGCTGATTGAACATGGAGTCAATCACATGCACAAAGGCCTCGTAGGTCGAGAAGAAGCCATGGCGGCCGGTCAGCAAATAGCCCTCCAGCCAGCCTTCCAGCGTGTGCTCGGAGAGCATTTCCATCACCCGGCCATCAGATGACAGTTCGCCGCCGTCTTCGTCCTCGGGCAGATAGTCCTCCAGCCAGAGTTTCTTGCTGACCTCATAGATGGCTTGCAGTTTGTTGGAACTGTTCTCATCCGGGCCGAAGACGCGGAAATTGGTCATGTTCTCGGCCATGATGTCGCGCAGGAAGACTCCGAGCGGATAGGTGTTGCCGGCGCGCTGTACCCCTGGCTTGGGCACATCCAGGGCATAGTTGTTGAAATCCGGCATGCGCAGACCGCGGCGCAGCAGGCCGCCATTGGCGTGCGGATTGGCGCTCATGCGCAAGGTGCCGCTGGGGGCTAGCGCCTTGAGTTCAGGGATCAGCCGGCCGTTGCCATCGAACAGTTCCTCGGGCTTGTAGCCGCGCAACCAGGCCTCAAGCTGGGCGAGATGCTCGGGATTTTCGCGCACGCCAGCGAGCGGCACCTGATGGGCGCGCCAGAAACCCTCGACTTTGTGCCCATCGACCTCCTTTGGTCCAGTCCAACCCTTGGGCGAGCGCAGCACGATCATCGGCCAGATGGCGCGCTTGGCCTGATTGGCCCCTGAGGTGGAAAGGGGGGCGCCGTCACGCGCTTGGTTCTGGATGGAGCGAATCTTGGCGTGGCATTCATCAAGCGTCGCCGCCATGGCCTGGTGCATGGCCATGGGATCATCGCCTTCGACAAAATGCGGCTCCCAGCCATAGCCGCGTATCAGGCTTTCGAGTTCCTCGTGCGGGATGCGCGAGAGCAGCGTCGGATTATTGATTTTGTAGCCGTTTAAGTGCAGCACCGGCAGCACGGCGCCATCGCGGATGGGATTGAGGAACTTGCTCGAGTGCCAGGAGGTGGCCAGCGGGCCGGTCTCGGCCTCGCCATCGCCGACCACCACGGTGACCAGCAGATCGGGGTTGTCGAAGGCCGCGCCGAAGGCGTGGGAGATGGAGTAGCCCAACTCGCCGCCCTCGTGAATGGACCCAGGGGTCTCGGGCGTGCAGTGTGAGCCAATACCGCCGGGAAAGGAGAATTGCTTGAAGAAGGCTTTGAGTCCCTCGGCGTCCTCGCTTTTGTTGGGATAGATTTCCGAATAGGTACCTTCCAAATACACAGGTGCCAGCACCCCCGGCGCACCATGACCGGGGCCGGCGAGGAAAATGGCCGACTGCTGGTGTGCCTTGATAATGCGATTAAGGTGGACATACACAAAAGCCAAGCCCGGGCTGGCCCCCCAGTGGCCGAGCAGTCGCTGCTTGATGTGATCGAGACTGAGTGGCTGGCGCAGCAGCGGATTGTCGCGCAGGTAGATCATGCCGGCGGCTAGATAGCAGCAGGCGCGCCAGTAGGCGTCCATGGCTTTGAGCTGTTCGCTGTCAGGCGGCGTGCCGGTGGCCTTGAGGTCTGGTGCTGGCGCGAGGCGGTCACTGGTGAGCTGTGGGGATGCCGTCATGAGAGTCTCCTTGAGGTGGTAAGCAAACGCCTGGCCGTGCCGCCGTGGACAATGAATCCAGGTGATTCAGGCCAGGGTACGCCCTCTTGATGAAAAAACGGTGAAGCCTGCCGACCCTGTGGGTATCCGCGCGGGCGACCAATGCGCGATGGCGAAAGACCAGAAATCCTCAAGCCGGTCGAGTTCGCGGGGCAAGGGCATTTGACCGAGAAAGCCCCAGGCGCGACCAAGACTCGGTAGCGGATCACTGGCATCCAGCGGTCGGGCCGAGTCGGATTTCGACAGCTTGCGCCCTTGGCTGTCAAGCACGATTGGCAGGTGGGCCAGGCTGGGGCAGGGGAGGTTGAGCGCTTGCCGCAGGATGCGCTGGCGCAGGGAGGACAGCAACAGATCGGCCCCGCGCACAATCTGGGTGATGCCTTGGGCGGCGTCATCCACTACCACCGCGAGTTGATAGGCGGGAATGCCGTCCGCGCGATGGATGACGAAATCGCCCAATTCGGCATGCACGTCGAGGGCGACCCGACCCTGGATACGATCCTCAATTGCAATCTCGCCAGCAGGTGCGCGGATTCGCAGAGTGCGCGCCCCACGACCGGGTGGAGGCCCCGTGCGACAGGTGCCGGGATAGACTGGCCCCTCTGGCCCTGATCGAGCGTTGGCGGCTATTTCCTTGCGCGAACAGCCGCAGGGGTAGGCACGGCCGCGACGCCTGAGATCCGCCAGGGCGTCCTGGTAAAGACTCAGCCGCTGGCGCTGATAGACTATCGCCCCGTCCCAATGCAGGCCAAACCGCTCCAGGGTGCGCAGCAGGCCGGCGGCGGCGCCTGGCATTTCGCGATGGTGGTCGAGATCCTCGATGCGCACCAGCCAGTCGCCACCGGCGGCGCGTGCGTCAAGATAGCTGCCAAGCGCGGCAACCAGGGAGCCGAAGTGCAGCGGCCCGGTGGGCGAGGGGGCGAAGCGTCCGCGGTAGGGGGTGCGGCCACAACGCTCATGCGCGTCGGCGAGCTCGGATCGAGGGTCAAGGGAGCCAGGCCGCACGCAGACCGTCGGGTCGCAGTGATCGCCAGTCGCGTCGCAGTGCTGGCTGCGCTGGGTGCCTGCCAGGATTAGGGCGGCGTCAGCCGCGCTGCTTTTCGCGAATTTCGTCGAGCGTCTTGCAGTCGATGCAGAGTGTGGCGGTCGGACGTGCCTCAAGCCTGCGGATGCCAATTTCCACGCCGCACGCTTCGCAGTAGCCATAGTCGTGGTCATCGAGTCGCCCGAGTGCCTCATCGATCTTTTTGATTAGCTTGCGCTCGCGGTCGCGGGTGCGGAGCTCTAGGCTGAATTCCGATTCTTGTGTCGCTCGATCGTTGGGATCCGGAAAATTGGTGGCTTCATCCTGCATGTGATGGACGGTGCGGTCGACTTCTTCCATCAGGCTGCGTTTCCATGCCAGCAGAATCTCGCGAAAGTGCGCCTCCTGATCCTGGTTCATGTACTCTTCGTCGCCAGCGGCCTGATAGGGTTCAAAGCCGAATGCCTTGGCAGCTTCATTGCGTGCGTCAACCATTGCGTCACTCCCAAAAACAATGGACTGTAAAATATCGTGCTTAGCGCTATCCGAGCAACAAGTGCACCGGGTAGAGGTTCTCCACCGTTGTGAGTCTGGTTCGGTCGCGGTGGCGAACGCGCTTTTCTACCAGATGACGCTGGTCTCGGCAATCATTGGCTCGTTTCACCCCGCGCCAGACCGTCGCACGCCCGTGCGGTGGTGACTGTGTCGAGGGTATGCTGAAGGAAGAACTAGCTGAAGCGAACAACCATATAGCTGGGAGGTGATCACATGGGCAAACTGCAGGCACTGATTTTCGATGTGGATGGAACCCTGGCCGACACCGAGCGCGATGGGCACCGGATCGCGTTCAATGCCGCCTTCTCCGATGCGGGACTCGACTGGCACTGGTCGGAAGACTGCTATGGCGACTTGCTACAGGTGACCGGTGGCAAGGAACGCATCGCGCGCTATATTGACCGCCACTGCCCCGGCTTCGTGGTACCGGATGGGCAGACGCGCGCTGATTTCATTGCCCGCCTGCATCAGGCGAAGACAGGCCATTATGTGCAGCTGCTCGGGCAGGGTCATGTCCCTTTGCGATGCGGCGTCTTGCGTCTGCTGCGCGAGGCGCGCGCGGCTGGCATCCGCCTGGCGATTGCCACGACAACTACACCAGAGAATGTCACCGCTCTGCTCGACAACCAGTGCGAACCCGGTTTGCGCGAGTGGTTTGAGGTCATCGCCGCCGGCGATGTGGTGCCGCGCAAGAAGCCAGCACCGGATATTTTTATGCGGGTTCTGGAACAGTTGGAGCTCGAGCCCGCGGATTGCGCCGTGATCGAGGATTCCGATCACGGTGCCGCTGCGGCCCTGGGCGCGGGTTTGGAGACGCTGATTGTGACTCTCAGCCATTACACCCGAAATCAGGACTTTGGACGGGCCGCCCTGGTGGTCGATCAACTCGGTGAACCGGACGCGCCGGAGGAGATTCGGGGAGGGGTTCTTGCGGGGGCCTTGACGACTGCTGCGACAGCGTCAGTCTGCGTTGATCTTGCGTTGATCAAGCGCTTGCATCAGATGCTGTGGAAGCGTTTTGACTAGGTGCGGGTGCGGTCATTGTCAGGTGCCGATCCCGGACCCAGCCCTCGGGCTGAATTCGGGATCGGGATTGGCTAAGTCTCGCCCGATCAAGAACTCAGGGTGGGGAGATTAGCTAAGCTCGTCGGCGCCGACCTGCTGCATCAGGCCGAAGCTTTTCACAAAAGGCCCGGCCATACGCGGGTCTTTGATCATTGCGCCGTAATCACCCACCTTGAACTTCAACTTGCCGGTCGCGTAGGCCGTGCCAAGTCCCATCATGCCAATGCCTTTCTCGACCCATTTCAGCCAGTCTTTCATCTCGGCGCGCATATCCCAGTCAGGGGTTTGTCCGTTCCAATCACCGGCTTGGGTGCAGATGCCGTTTTCTACCACAAAAACCCCCCGTGGGTTTTCCTCATCCTTAAAGCCACAAGCGATGGTGGAGCTAAAGTTGATTTCAGCCAGCTTCTGGCTGACCTCGGGCTCAGCATTCCAGGCATCTTTCAGCTGATTCATCCAGTCGGCGGAAAAGAGTTGAGCCATGTCGATCAGACCTCCTTCAGTTTGAGCGTTTGCGTGGTGGTTGGATTTTTCTGTTACTTGCGTCATCTTACTGATGAATGCTAACGGCGAACAGGGCTCGCGGGGAAATGCTGGAGCTTAGGGATCCGGAACTAACAAGTGCCCCAGCAATTTGCGAATCTCTTATGTTCAAGGTTGCTGATTCTAACAGGAAGCGGCCGCAAGCCAAGAACCAAGAGACGCTGCTTTGTTGATCAGGGTGGGAAGTCACCAGAAAGTTGCACAAGGTGTTAGCTTGATCTCTATCACTGTAGGCTAACCCGAGTGGCGCTTTGCTTCACTGACGTGATGTTTTGAGACATGCTTGGAAATGGCTTTGGGGAGTGATCGGGATGGGGGTTGAGATGAGTGATGAGCACTGGGTGTATGTGGTTGATGACGATCAGGCGATGCGAGAGTCTTTGCAGTGGCTGATCGAGTCCGATGGCATGCGGGTGCGCACCTTCGATTCGGCTGATGCGTTTCTAAAAGCTTGTCGGCCGGACTGGAGCGGCTGCCTGCTGCTTGATGTGCGCATGCCGGGCATGAGCGGACTGGAGCTGCAAGCCTACCTCGGCCGGCGCTCCATTGGTCTGCCGGTGATTATCATCACCGGGCACGGGGATGTCGCCATGGCTGTGCGGGCCATGAAGGCGGGGGCGCTGGATTTTATCGAAAAGCCTTTCAACGACGATGCCTTGCTCGGCAGCATCCGGCGTGCGCTGGAAAACGATGATCGTGCTCGCGCGTTGCGTTCCGCGCGGGTAGATATTCAGTCACGGATCAAGGAGCTGACCCCGCGCGAACGGGAGGTGATGGACATGGTCACCGATGGTCAGTCCAATCGGGATATCGCCACGGCACTGAAGGTGAGTGCCAAGACGGTGGAGGTGCATCGCTCGCGCGTCATGGACAAGATGCATGCGGGGTCTCTCGCCGAGCTGGTGCGCATGGTGATGACTGTTCAGACGACCTGATTTGTGCGGTGGTGGCTCAGGCAGGAGGCGGCGCGGCGGCACAAAGGGCGCAGTGGGGATCGGCGCTGAGTTTGAGTTCGCGCCAGTGCATGAGGCGCGCATCGAGCAGCAGCAGACGCCCGAATAGCGGGGTGCCAAAACCGCTGAGGATTTTGATTGCCTCGCAGGCTTGCAGGCTGCCAATGATGCCGACCAGGGGTGCGAGGACGCCATTGGCGGCGCAGCCATCGTCATGATCGGTCGCGGTGTCTGAATACAGACATTGATAGCAGGGGCCGCCGGGGCGGCCGCTAAAGCTGCTGACCTGACCCTCGGCACGAATGGCGGCGCCAGAGACCAGCGGAACCCCTGCCGCGATACTGGCGCGGTTGGCGGCAAAGCGGGTTGGGAAGTTATCGCTGGCGTCGACGATCAGATCGGCTCGCGCGGCCAGCGCGCGCAGGCTGTCATGGTTCAGATGCTCGCGAATTGGGACGAGTTGGGTGCCAGGGTTGAGAGCCCGCAGCCGCGCCATGGCGGAATCCACCTTTGGCTGACCGATGTGCGCCTGATCGTGCAGGATCTGTCGCTGCAGGTTGCTCAGGTCAACCAAGTCGCCATCGGCCAGCAGCAGGGTGCCAACGCCGGCGGCGGCCAGATAGAGTGCCACCGGCGATCCCAGACCGCCAAGCCCAAGGATTAGAACCCGCGCCCGGGCCAGTTTTTCCTGGCCATCGATGCCGAAATCGGGCAACAGAATCTGGCGCTGATAGCGCAGCAGCAGGTCGTCATCCGCGTTGAACTGGCTGTCGGCCGAGGGCATCTGGCGCGCGCTGCTCAGAGATAACGGCGCCAGTGTTCCGGGCGTTGATCGCGGCAGCCATGCTCAATGCTCTCGAAGCGTCTGGCAAAAACCTTTTTGGTGCATTGGCTCTCGGCGCGCTTGATGCCATGATTCTCCCGCAGGGTTTCCTCGGTGTAGTAGGCGAGCGCGCGTTTCATCCGATAGAGCAGTCCGTTGTCGAGATGCAAGCCAAGCTCCCTCAGGGCGGTATCGATTTCTTCCAGGCAGATCTGATGGATGTCGTAGCTCAGATTGAGCAAAACGGGCGAGGCCGGCCGGGTGTCCAGCACGCCTTCAACGTCCTTTAGAAACCGGGCCGCGGTCTCGGCATCGTTGCGCTCGGGATGCAGGTCGCGAAAATGGATCTGGCGATGTTTGATGCGGTCGGTTTCTGGGATATCCATGGGCGGTGAGGGTGCGTTTTGAGTTTCTTCTAGATGTCAGGCCAAGATTTAAGCCCGAATCGAGTTCAGGGGGCAAGGGGACCAAGGCCCGCTTCAGTCATTCGTCGTCGGTATAAAGCTCCGGTTTCCAGCCAAGGGTGCGCGCATGAGCCACGGCAGCGGCGAAAAGCCGCTGATGGCGCTCACGCAATTCCTCCGGCAGTCGGGAGGCAAGGTGCCCGTAAGGACGCCAGGCATCGCTGACCTCATCGTAAAGCAGCTGGATACGATCCAGCGACCAGCCCGCGCATGTTTCGGTCTCGGGAATCAGCCCAAAGACACGGGCGTCGCGGACAATGGTGCCGGTCGGCGTCATGCCGCCGAAGCTGTCCTTATCCAATCCGATGTAGGTTTTTTCGCGTGACATAGAGCAAGTGCCTCGGTGGTGGCGCTGTGGTCCTCAGCAAGAAGCTGAAAGATCCTTTTGATTGTTGCGATTGTCGCCAAAAAGCGCCGGCTTCGCCAGAGACTTTGCCTGCGTGTCAATGCGCTCTGGCACTGGTGAAGCGCTCCTGGCCGGCGAGATCGCGGTGGGTTTCGATCATTGTCAGACCTGCTTGACGCAGGAGGGCGCGCACGGCGGCGCCTTGATCCCAGCCATGTTCGAGGGCGACCTGGCCTGCTGGTGTCAGATGGCTTGGCAGTTCGGCGGCGATGCGGCGGATGGCGGCGAGACCGTCGGCGCCGGCGATGAGAGCCCCAGGTGGCTCGAAGCGCAGGTCACCACGGCTGAGATGTGGATCCCGCGCGGCGACATAGGGCGGGTTGGCCAAGATCAGATCCAGTCGCTGCGCGGCAATGGGGCTGAGCCAGTCGGCCTGGATGAGTTGGACATGCGCGGCTTTGAGTCGCTCGCGGTTGGTGGCGGCCATGGCCAGGGCAGCGACGGAATAGTCCAGGGCCAGTATCTGCCAGTGCGGGCGTTCCATGGCGATGGCCAGGGCGATGGCGCCGCTGCCGGTGCCAAGGTCGGCGCAGCGGATGGGCGTGGTTGGCGGGTGCCGTGCCAGCGCCCAGTCGACCAGGAGCTCGGTTTCCGGACGTGGGATCAGGGTGGCGGGGCTGACGCGCAGAGGCAGGCCGCGAAATTCGCGCTCGCCCAGGATGTAAGCAATGGGTTCGCCTTGGCCGCGGCGATGGATGAAATGCTGGTAGCGCAAGCGTTCGGGTGCGCTGATCTGGCGCTCGGGCCAGGCGATGAGGTCGGTGCGGCGCAGCCCGGCGGCGGTGGCGAGCAGCAGTTCGGCTTCTAGGCGCAGGCTGCTTTGCTCGGCATCAAGCGGGTTAAGCAGGTCCGCACTGGCCTTGAGTTGGACCTGACCCCAGCGCAGCAGGGTGGCGATGGATGCAGGATCAGGGGGCGCCTCAGCCATCCATCAGGGTCGCGAGTTGATCGGCCTGATCCTCCTGGCGCAGGGGCTCGATGACCTGATCGAGATTCCCCAGCATGATTTCATCGAGCTTGTAGAGCGTCAGGTTGACGCGATGATCGGTCAGGCGGTTCTGCGGGAAGTTATAGGTGCGGATGCGCTCGGAGCGATCTCCACTGCCCACTTGCAGGCGCCGCGATGCGCTGCGCTCCGCTGTCACGGCGCTTTGCGCGGCATCGAGCAGCCGGGCTTGCAGTAGGGACATGGCGCGCGCGCGATTCTTGTGCTGAGAGCGCTCGTCCTGGCATTCCACCACAATGCCGCTGGGCAGATGGGTGATGCGCACGGCGGAGTCGGTCTTGTTGACATGCTGGCCGCCGGCGCCTGATGCGCGGTAGGTATCGACGCGCAGGTCGCCGCTGGAGATGGCTGTTTCCTCGACGGTCTCTGGTTCGGGCAGGATGGCGACGGTGCAGGCCGAGGTGTGAACCCGGCCCTGGGACTCAGTCTCGGGCACTCGCTGCACTCGATGGGTGCCAGCCTCGAATTTCAGCCGCGCGTAAACCTGCTTGCCGCTGATACGCAGGACAATTTCCTTGTAGCCGCCGAGTTCGCCCTCGCTGGCGCTGATGGTCTCGCTGCGCCAACCCTGGTGTTCGGCAAAGCGCAGGTACATGCGGGTCAGGTCGGCGGCGAAGAGCGCCGCCTCGGCACCGCCGGTGCCGGCGCGTACTTCAAGATAAACATTGCGCTGGTCGTTGGGGTCGGGCGGCAGCAGCAGGCGCTTGAGTTCGGGCTCCAGGGCGTCACGCTCGGCCTGGGCGCTGGCGATCTCCTCGCGCGCGAGTTCGGCCATCTCCGGGTCCGAGAGCATGGCCTCGGCAGTGGTCATGCTGTCTTCGCAGGCGCGATAGCTCTGGTAGCAGTCCATCAGCGGCTCGAGCTGGGCGTACTCACGTCCGAGATCGCGGAACTGGTTTTGATCGTCCTGCGTGGCCGGGTCGGCGAGCAGGGCGGTGATTTCACCAAAGCGCTCGGCGAGGCGCTCGAGTTTGCCGCGCAGGGAGTGATTCATGGTGCCTTGTCAGCACCTGCCAATGCGGTCATCAGCGCATGCCGCCCGCCACGCGCGCGAGGGTCTCGGCCGGGCAGCTTGGTGTCCTGGTGCCAGTGAAAGCGCTAGAATCCGCTCCAGCAGTGGGCTCGCTGCCATCGGGCCCCATTTCCTGCCCGAGATCCTGCCCAAGTGCAAACAGTTGGTTGGCGGCCTCCAGGAGATCCGATTGCCCCTCGCGTCCGGCGCGACGCAGGCGCACGCTGGGGGTGTGCAAAATTTTATTGGTGAGGGTGTGGGCGAGCTGGCAGATCACGTCCTCGGCCGATTTGCCGGCTGCGAGTTGCTTGTGCGCGCGCGCGACCATTTCGTCGCGAATGTTCTCGGCCCGCTGGCGATAGTCCTGAATCAGTGTCACGGCGTCGAGCGAGCGCAGCCAAGCCATGAACTCATCGGTGTGCAGGTCAATGATTTCCATCGCCTGTGCCGCCGCCTGATGGCGCGAGCGCATGCCCTCGTCGACCACGCCTTGGAGATCATCGACGGTGTAGAGGTAGACATCGCTGAGCTGGCCGACCTCGGGCTCAATGTCGCGCGGCACGGCGATATCGACCATGAACATGGGCCGGTGTTTGCGGATTTTCAGCGCCCGTTCCACCGCGCCCTTGCCGAGCACCGGCAGTGGGCTGGCGGTGGAAGAGACCACGATATCGGCCTCGGGCAGATGATTGACCAGTTCGGTCAGGGCAATGGCGTAGCCGTCGAATTGCGAGGCCACCAGATGGGCGCGTTCCACCGTGCGATTGGCCACCACGATACGCCCGATGCCATGCTGATGCAGATGGCGCGCGGCCAGTTCGATGGTCTCCCCTGCGCCAATCAGCAGCGCGGTCTGGGAGCTGAGGTCGCTGAAAATCTGCCGCGCCAGACTGACGGCGGCGAAGGCCACCGACACCGGGCTGCTGCCGATGGCGGTATCGGTGCGCACCTGCTTGGCCACCGAGAAACAGTGCTGAAACAATCGCCCGAGCAGTCGCCCGGCGGTACCGCTGTCGCAGGCGGTCTGGAAAGCTTGCTTGACCTGGCCGAGAATCTGCGGTTCACCCAACACCATGGAATCCAGGCCGCTGGCGACCTTGAGCAGATGCTGAATGGCATCACGGTCTTTGTAGGCGTAAAGATGGGAGGCGATCAGTTGCGGATCGACCCCATGGAAACGCCCGAGCCAGTCGCGAATCTGCGCCTCGCTCGCCTGGGGGTCGAGCGTGCAGTAGACCTCGGTGCGGTTGCAGGTCGAAAGAATGACGCCTTCGGTAATGACAGGGTGATCGGTCAGGCTGCGCAGGGCGCCGACGATCACGTCTGGGCCGAAGGTCAGGCGCTCGCGGATATCGACCGGAGCGGTTTTGTGATTCAGGCCAAGGATGAGCAGACTCATGCGCTTTAACGACAGTGAACTGGTTTAAATTGGCGGCTAAAGGTAACAGATTTTAGGGTAGGTGGGGGAGGCGGCGGATGCATTTTTCCGCCAGAATCCGGGCGAAGGTGATCGCGGCGGCAGTCGGATTCCATCAAGCGCGGGTTGGGTTGGCTCGCGTATACTCCACGGCCAAGGACTCGGCATCCCATCTGGGCGATTCACCGGTGAGAGTTTCAAACAACATCATGGCAAATGCGACGACTTTCTTGTGGCGAAGCGGGTCTTGGTCTCGTGCCGCGCGGGCCTCGAGCAGGGTTTCTGGCCAGTCCGTGGGCCGAATGATCGGGTGGTTGTCGTTGATGCTGCTGCTTGGCGCGGATGCCTCGCTCGCCGGGGCGACGACGACAGGGCTTGCGCGACAGGCTAAGCTTGAGCTGACGCAGGCGGCCCCAGACAGCCTTGAGACCGCGCGGCAGCAACAGAGCCCATCTGACCAATCGCGCGACGATGGATCTTCCCCGCCCGCGGCTTCGACTGCCGAGCCAGCTGTCGAGCTTCTCGCCGAATTCGATGCGGATTTGCTCTACGACGTGCTGGTCGCCGAGGTGGCGATGCAACGCGACCGCCCGATGGATGCATTCCCGCACTATCTGGCTGCTGCCCGGCGCACCTCCGATCCGATGCTGGCGGAGCTGGCCACGCGCGCGGCGATCGCGGGTGACGATCAGGTCCTCGCCGAAGAGGCTGCCGCCTTCTGGGTGAGTCTGGCGCCAGAATCCCTCCAGGCGCGTCAGGTAGCCGCCTATATTGTTCTGGAAGGGGGGCAAGTCGATCGGGCCATGCCCTATCTGCGCGCCGTGATGGAGCACTCGGCGCAGCGGCGCCAGGGATATTTGCACAGCGCGCGGCTGGTGGCTCGGTTGGAGGATCCGCTCCAGCGTTTGGAGCTGATGCGGGCGCTGATTGATGAGTTTGGCGAGGATCCCGATGCGCTGCTGGCCATTGCCGGGCTGGCCGCCGGCGCGGATCGGCCGGAGGAGGCGCGCGAGTACGCCAATCGTGCTGCCGCGCAACGCCCGGCCTGGAATCGGCCGCGCCAGTTTTTGGTGCAATTGCTGGTGAGCGAGGGTCGCACCGACGCAGCCATTGTCGAACTTGAGCGCTATTTCTCGCAAGGCTCGAATGATCTGGAGCTGCGCACCCTCTATGCCCAACTGCTGATCGAAGAAGGGCGTTACGAGGATGCCCGCGAGGCCTTTGCCACCCTACTCGAGGCGCATCCACGGATGCCAGGCGTGCTGTACGCAGCCGGCGTGCTTTCGCTGCAGCTTGAGGATTACCAAGGCGCGCGCGACTATCTGCTGCGTCTGCGCGACACGGGCGAGCGCGAGCAGGATGCGACCTTCATGCTCGGGCAGGTGGAGGAGGCGGCCGGACAGTTCGAACGGGCGCGCGAGTGGTACGCCAGGGTCAGCGGCGTCAAGTCAATGGATGCGCAAATCCGCCTGGCTAGCGTCGAGGCGCGGCTTGGGGAGCTTGAGCGCGCGCGCGAGCGCTTGCAGCGGCTGCGCGATGATGCGCCTGAGCAACGCCCGGCGCTCTATTTGATCGAAGGCGAAATATTGCGCGAGCTTGATCAGGCGCCAAGCGCGATGGCGGTCTACGATGCGGCGCTAGCACAGTTTCCGGACAATCCCGATCTGCTCTATGCCCGTGCTTTGCTTGCGGTCAAACTTGAGCGTGTGGATCTGCTTGAGCGGGATTTGCGCCGGGTGCTGAGTGAGGACCCGAATCATGCCGATGCGCTGAACGCACTCGGCTACACCCTGGCGGATCAGACCGACCGCCTGGAGGAAGCCAAGGGTTATATCTCCCGCGCGCTGGAACTCGAACCCGATCAGCCCGCCATTCTCGATAGCATGGGCTGGCTGCTGTATCGCATGGGCAAGCCCAAGGAGGCCGAGGTCTATTTGCGCAAGGCGCTCGAGCAACTCCCCGATGGCGAGATTGCCGCGCATCTTGGTGAGGTGCTCTGGGCGCTCGGCCGGCGTGACGAGGCGCGGCAAGTCTGGCGGCAGGCGCTGGATGAATTCCCGGATCACGAGTATCTATTGCGGGTCATCGAGCGTCATCCAGTCTCCCTGGCGCCGGGAGATGGGTCGTGAGTATGGACTTTGCTCCGCGGCAGGCGGCGGATGGCGCCTGGCTGGCGCCCGCCAAACTCAATCTTACCTTGCGCATTGTCGGCCGCCGGGCTGATGGCTACCATCTGCTGCAGAGCGTTTTCCAATTCATCGACCGCTGCGACCGGCTGTTTTTCGAGCCGCGCGATGACGGGCAGGTGCGCAGAGTGCAAGGCGCCAAGGATGTTCCAGAAGAGCGGGATCTGGTCGTGCGTGCCGCGCGCCTGCTGCAGCGACAAACCGGTTGCCAGAATGGCGTGGACATCCGCGTCGACAAGCAATTACCCATGGGTGGCGGCCTGGGCGGCGGCAGCTCGGATGCCGCGACTACCCTGCATGCGCTCAATCAGCTGTGGGATCTGGAGCTCGGCATCGACCAGCTGGCCGCGCTCGGGCTCGAGCTGGGCGCCGATGTGCCGGTGTTCGTGCGCGCCCGAGCCGCCTGGGCCGAGGGCGTTGGTGAACAGCTCGAGCCGGTGGCGCTCCCCGAGCCCTGGTATCTGGTGCTGGTGCCGCCCTGTCAGGTCTCGACCGCCGCGGTTTTTAGCGACCCTGATTTGACAAGAGATTCCGCGCCCATCACAATAGCCGGCTTTGTTGGGGGCGATGACAGGAACGACTGTTTGCCTGTGGTGTTGCGTCGCTATGCGCCTGTCGCCGAAGCCTTTCGCTGGCTAGATGCGCGGGCAAAGGCTCGGCTGACCGGAACCGGGTGCTGTTTGTTCGCGGCCTTTGACGATCAGGCGCGGGCAGAGCAACTCAGGGCCGAGGCGCCAGTTGCTTGGTCGGCTTTTGTCGCCAAGGGCTGTAATCACTCGCCTTTGATGCGGACCCCCTGATCCAGGCCATCAACGGCCACTTATGGGGCAGTCCTTGGTCGCCCTGCCATGGGTCCGAGTATGAAGCTGTCCCATGCGGGTTAGACCCGGTACTACAATGATCCTTGTGATTTGATCTCTCTGTGATTTGATCTCTTTAGTTAATTGTTCTTTGTGACTTATTGGGGCGTCGCCAAGTGGTAAGGCACTGGGTTTTGATCCCAGCATTCCCAGGTTCGAATCCTGGCGCCCCAGCCATGTTCATTCCTTATGCCGCGAGTCAGAGATACCAATTAATGGCTCTCGTTGCATTACCACCAGTTTCAGAGCTTCCAGATCTGGGCCTCCAGCTCGGGATCCGAATCTTAGCCCTCAGGCCGAAGTACCACCGCTGTGTCATTGCACAATAGAGACGAGGCCGTGCCCGCCAGCCAGATGATGGTATTTTCCGGCAATGCCAATTTGGCCTTGTCGAGCGAAATTGCCTCGCACCTGAATATCCCCCTCGGCAAAGCCGTGGTGGGACAGTTCAGTGATGGCGAGGTGATGACCGAAATTCAGGATAATGTCCGCGGACGGGATGTCTTTGTCGTGCAGCCGACCTGCGCGCCGACCAACGACAACCTCCTTGAGCTCTTGGTCATGATTGACGCCCTTCGCTGGGCATCCGCCAAGCGCGTGACCGCGGTCATCCCCTACTATGGCTATGCCCGTCAGGATCGCCGCCCGCGCTCGGCACGGGTGCCGATTACCGCGCGCCTGGTTGCCAAGATGATCGGTTCCGCGGGCGCTGACCGGGTACTGACGGTTGACCTGCACGCGGATCAGATTCAGGGTTTTTTCGACATCCCGGTCGATAACGTCTATGCCTCACCCATTCTGCTCGGCGACATCTGGCGGCAGAAGTACCCGAATCTCATCGTGGTCTCGCCCGATGTTGGCGGTGTGGTGCGCGCGCGCGCCTTGGCCAAGCGGCTCGACGACGCCGATCTGGCTATCATTGACAAGCGCCGCCCGCGCGCGAACGAGGCGCGGGTGATGAACATCATTGGCGATGTGCGTGGACGCTCTTGCGTGCTGATCGATGATTTGGTCGATACCGCCGGTACCCTGTGCCAGGCGGCCGCCGCGCTCAAGGAACAAGGCGCGGCCAGGGTGTCTGCATACTGTACTCACCCAGTGCTTTCTGGGCCGGCGGTGGATAATATCAATGCGTCCATGCTCGATGAGCTGGTGGTGACCAACACTATTCCGCTGAACAGCCAGGCGCGGGCATGCGAAAAAATTCGCCAGTTGAGCATTGGCGAACTCTTGGCCGAGACTATGCGCCGGGTCTCGAACGAAGAATCCGTCAGCTCACTGTTCGTCGACTAGATTTGGTGTTCCTGGTCCATGCCGGGCTTGATGCCTGGCCTGAATCCTTGGCCGTGTCCGTATTGTGCGGGCGCGGCTTTTTAGTTCCGTCATCGGTTTGGTCGCGAACGGATGACGGGCTTCTTTCAAGCCGGCTGGAGGCTCTCGCCATGGGCGATGAATGCCGGTCCGGCGTCTGTTACGGAGTAAATCCATGAGCGAGACAATGCAAATTAGCGCCCAGGCGCGCACGGACGTGGGGAAGGGTGCGAGCCGCCGCCTGCGTCGTCAAGGCCAGGTGCCGGGTATTTTGTACGGCGGCGACAAGGCCCCGCAGATGTTCACGATGCCCCACAGCGAACTGGTCAAAAGCGCCGCGCAGGAATCTTTCTACTCGACCTTGCTCGATTTGGAGCTGGCCGGGGAGCATTTGCAGGTGGTCCTCAAGGATCTGCAAAGACATCCAGCCAAGCCCTTTATTCTGCACGTGGATTTTCAGCGTGTCAGCAAGGGCGAGAAGCTGCGCATGACGGTGCCAATTCATTTCGAGAACGAGACTATCTGCAAAGGGATCAAGCTCGGCGGTCAAGCTTCGCACAATCTGACCGAGCTCGATATCCTTTGTTTACCGCAGGATCTGCCGGAATACATTGCGGTCAACATGGCGGATATGGAGATCGGTCAGACGCTGCATGTTTCTGAGATCCTGCTACCCAAGGGGGTTGAACTCGACTCCAGCGTCGATGCCGATGCGCCCGTGGTGGTGGTGCATACCACCCATGTCGCGGCCGATGAGACCGCTGGCGAGCACAGCGACGAGGACGCGACTGATTGATTGCCTGGGACATTCCACGGATGCTCGATCCCGCGGCCTTGCGAGGTCTTGGGCCGGGCATGAGAGCTGACAAAAGATGAGCAACGAGCAAGGCATTCGGCTCATTGTCGGGCTTGGCAATCCCGGGCGCGACTACGAAGGAACCCGGCATAACGCCGGATTCTTGTTCGCTGATCGCATCGCCGCCGAGCACGGCGGGCACTTCCATCTGGAATCCAAGTTCTTTGGCGAGCTGTGCCGCTTGTCCGTCCATGGTCAGGATCTGCGGCTGCTAAAACCCACTACCTTCATGAATCACAGTGGTCGGAGTATTGCCGCCGTGGGGCACTACTTTGATATTTCGCCAGCGGCCACCCTGGTGGCCTACGATGAGCTGGATCTCCCTCCCGGTCAGCTCAGGCTGAAATTCGGCGGCGGGCATGCCGGCCATAACGGCATGCGCGACACCCTTGCGGCACTCGGGAGCCGCGACTTTTGGCGTCTACGCATCGGTATTGGCCATCCCGGGCACAAAGAACAGGTCATCGGTTATGTGCTGAGCCGCCCACCGCAGGCAGAGCTCGCCGCTCTTGAGCAAGCCTGCGATCAGGCGCTTGCGGTTCTCGATGAGATTGTCACCGGACGCTTTCAGCGTGCAATGAATGCGTTGCATCGCAAAGTCGAGAAGACCCTGGGTGGCGATGGCTAGCTGGTTGTGCCGTCCATGTGGGTGACTGTAATCCTGGTGTTGCCTGTGTGCCTTTGACCCCGTCATGGTCGATTGCAAGGCCGCAGAGATGCTTGAGGTGTGGAACTGACGGCGCCGAACCGGGTTACCTGGGGTACCAGTGAATCCTGGTCTGACGAGTCGGACTCGTCAGACTGGTTGCGGGGAGGTCAGCTGGGGTTAGGGGTCTTTTTAGTCGGACTCGGATCGGGCTGTCACGGCTTGTCTTCCGATGGAAACGTATGTTAAGCCGGTGTTGGCGACCTGCAAGGGATCAAACATGTTGCGTCCGTCAAAAATTACCCGCGAAGCGAGTTGATCGCGCACAGCGCCTAGATCGGGGCTGCGGAATTGATTCCATTCGGTCACGATAATCAGCGCTTCGGTGCCTTCCAAGGCTGCCATTTGATCCTCTAGTAACTCCAAGTCGGCGCGTTCACCATAGATGCGCCGAGCTTCCTCTGTGGCGACGGGATCGAATGCGCGGACTCGGGCGCCCGCCTGCCACAGATGCTCTATCAGGCGGCGGCTTGAGGCCTCGCGCATGTCGTCGGTGTTGGGTTTGAAGGCGAGTCCCCAGAGAGCGAAGGTTTTGCCCTGCAGGTCACCATCAAAGAAGGCATTGATTTTTTCAAACAACACATCCTTTTGGCGGTGGTTGACTGCTTCAACCGCATGGAGTAATGGCACATTCACGCCAGTGTCGGTTGCTGTGCGTTCGAGTGCGCGTACATCCTTGGGGAAGCAGGAGCCGCCGTAGCCACAGCCAGGGTAGATGAACTGATAGCCAATGCGCGGATCCGAGCCGATGCCAATTCGCACCCGCTCAATGTCGGCTCCGACGGCCTCGGCGACGTTGGCCAGCTCGTTCATAAAACTGATTTTGGTGGCCAGCATGGCGTTGGCGGCGTATTTGGTCAGCTCGGCCGAGCGCACGTCCATCAGCAGCAGGCGGTCACGGTTGCGGTTGAAGGGGGCGTAAAGCGCCCGCAGTAGTTCGCCGGTGCGCGGGTTGTCGGTGCCAACGATAATGCGGTCCGGGCGCATGAAATCATCAATGGCCGCGCCTTCTTTCAAGAACTCGGGGTTGGAGACAACGTCGAATTCGTGCCTTTGGTTGCGTTCGTTCAGGCGCTCGCGGATGCAGGCGGCGACCCGATCAGCCGTTCCGACAGGAACTGTGGATTTATCGACAACAATGCGATAGTCAGTCAGATTCTGGCCGATGATGTCGGCTACCGCTAACACATGCGAGAGGTCGGCCGATCCGTCTTCATCCGGCGGCGTGCCCACGGCGATGAATTGGAATAAACCATGGGCGACGCCCGCGGCGGCATCCGTGGTGAACGACAGGCGGCCAGCATCGCGGTTGCGGGCGATGAGTGCATCAAGTCCGGGTTCGAAGATGGGCACGCCACCGCTGTTGAGCAGATCGATTTTGCGCTGGTCGATATCGACGCAGAGCACATCGTTGCCGACCTCCGCGAGACAGGCACCAGTGACGAGCCCGACATAGCCGCTTCCAAAGATGGTAATTTCCATAATCTAGTACGCCTCGTTCGCTGGCATCCCGGCAGATCGCCATGGTGACGGGTGTGACTCAGTCACTGGCGGGTGCCGAGGGGATAGTGGAAGGATGTTGAAAGACAAAATTTTAGGATGAAGCGCGATTCCCGGGTCTGTCCGGCCCGGCGATGCTTTCGCGAGCGCATTTTATACTGATCGTGGTTCTTTTTTTGGCGAATTCTTGGATTGACCTTGGTGTTTGGATCTCCTATACTGGCTAGCTTGATTCGGAGGGGTTCCCGAGCGGTCAAAGGGACCAGACTGTAAATCTGGCGGCTCAGCCTTCGGAGGTTCGAATCCTCCCCCCTCCACCAGATGCAGGTGGTCAGTGTGCCGGAGTCATGCCTTCGTCTAGGAACGACTCCCTGGGCAGGTCCATTTAGATTGGATCTATTGAGGCGTTACCGGGTGATGGCGATTTTTAGGGTTTTCCCCTAGGGTTGTCAGGTCACCACCGTAAAGAGTTTCAGGTGCCGCCATAAGGAGTTTTCGGTAGATTACAATTTAGTGGCGGGCGCGAGGCGTCGCGGGTGTAGTTCAACGGCTAGAACCTCAGCCTTCCAAGCTGATGATGTGGGTTCGATTCCCATCACCCGCTCCAGCATTGTTGAGGCCGCAACCTAAAGTGTGGCGCGTTGGTTGGGAGTCCTAATAGCCGATATTGGTGAGGCTATTTACATGATCGACACCCTTACACTTGCTTGATGCAGCTTTCTGAGCGTAGGCAATGTCGTACAGACCAGTGTCCCCAGACCAGTGTCCCGGTGGTGTAAGTTGCTAGCCTGTTTCGCTCACGCGATATAGTTCCGACCATGTAGCTTAGCCCATGTAGCTCAGCCCATGTAGCTCAGTTGGTAGAGCACACCCTTGGTAAGGGTGAGGTCACCGGTTCAACTCCGGTCATGGGCTCCAACAATTGTTCGCTGCGTGATGAGGCCGACAACCCCTTGCAGGACCGTGCGTGCGCATGCTTGCTTCTTGGATTGTCCGGCCTAGCGAGCAAACTGTTTAAGAATGATAATGTGTTTTCTTCAAGCTGGCGCTTAGCAGGACGTCGGCGATGATTTTTATGTGCTTGCGGGGATTCAGCCATGTCCAAAGAAAAGTTCGAACGCAAGAAGCCGCACGTCAACGTGGGGACCATTGGCCATGTAGACCATGGCAAGACCACCCTAACGGCGGCCATCACCGTCACCCAGGCGAAGAAATTCGGTGGTGAAGCGCGCGCCTACGACCAGATCGACAACGCCCCCGAAGAGCGCGAGCGTGGCATCACCATTGCCACTGCCCACGTCGAATACGAAACCGAGAAGCGTCACTACGCCCACGTCGACTGCCCCGGTCATGCTGACTACGTCAAGAACATGATCACTGGCGCGGCGCAAATGGACGGCGCCATCCTCGTCGTCTCTGCCGCTGACGGTCCCATGCCGCAAACGCGCGAACATATCCTGCTCTCGCGCCAGGTTGGCGTCCCCTACATCGTCGTCTACCTCAACAAAGCCGACATGGTCGACGACGCCGAGCTGCTTGAACTTGTGGAAATGGAAGTCCGTGAACTGCTTGACAGCTACGACTTCCCTGGCGACGACACCCCCATTGTCACCGGTTCCGCGCTCAAAGCGCTCGAAGGAGACGAAAGCGAGATTGGCACCCAGAGCATCGCCAAGCTCATGGACGCGCTCGACAGCTACATCCCTGAGCCTGAGCGCGCCATCGACGGCGCTTTTCTGATGCCCATTGAAGACGTCTTCTCCATCTCCGGGCGCGGCACCGTCGTGACTGGCCGAGTGGAGCGCGGCATTGTCAAAGTGGGAGAAGAAGTCGAAATCGTCGGCATCAAAGACACCATCAAGACCACTTGCACGGGTGTTGAAATGTTCCGCAAACTGCTTGACCAAGGTCAAGCGGGCGACAACATTGGCGCCCTGCTGCGTGGCACCAAGCGCGATGACGTCGAGCGCGGTCAAGTGTTGGCCAAGCCTGGCAGCATCACCCCGCACACCCACTTTGAAGCAGAAGTCTATGTTCTGAGCAAGGAAGAAGGTGGACGTCACACCCCCTTCTTCAACGGCTACCGGCCGCAGTTCTACTTCCGCACCACCGACGTCACCGGTGCCTGCGAACTGCCCGAGGGAGTGGAGATGGTGATGCCTGGAGACAACGTCAAAATGGTCATCAAGCTCATCGCCCCCATCGCCATGGAAGACGGGCTGCGTTTCGCGGTGCGCGAAGGCGGCCGAACCGTCGGCGCCGGCGTGGTCGCGAAGATCATCGAGTAGTGTGGTTTTTACCCGGCAATCTGGCGGCTTAATGCCGTCATTGCCTGAGGTAGCAGTTCTCGCCGTCTCTTTATTCGATCCTTTTGGCCAGATAGAAGAGCGGCTTATCAATTTAGGCCAGTAGCTCAATTGGCAGAGCAGCGGTCTCCAAAACCGCAGGTTGGGGGTTCGAGTCCCTCCTGGCCTGCCAAACATCGGCGCCCATCGAGCGCTTTTCAGACATGAATGCACGAGCCGAGACAGGCGCGTCCAAAATGGATACGCCGAAGCTGGCAGTTGCGGTGATCCTTCTGGTTGCCGGCATCTGGGGCTTCTATTTTTTCGCGAACTATTCCCTGCTGTTACGTGTCATCATCCTGCTGGCCATTGCAGCGGGAGCGGTGGCAATCGCGTTGACTTCCGGACCAGGGCGCAAGCTCTGGCGTTTCGCGTCCGACTCGCGCATGGAAGTGCGGCGGGTCATCTGGCCGACACGACAGGAGACCATGCAAACAACCTTGGTGGTCATAGTCATGGTCCTTATTCTCGGCATTCTTCTGTGGCTGTTCGACACCCTCTTGATGTCGATTCTGCGTCTGCTCACCGGGACTGGGGGCTGACCTCATGGCGATGCGCTGGTATGTGATCCACGCGTTCTCGGGTTTCGAGGCGCAGGTCCGTCGCTCGCTGCTCGACCGCATCAAACGGGAAGGCAAAGAGACCTTTTTCGGCGACATCCTGGTTCCGACGGAAGAGGTCGTTGAGATTCGTGGTGGGCAGCAGCGCAAAAGCGAGCGCAAGTTTTTTCCTGGCTATGTTCTTATCCAAATGGAGATGACCGATGAGACCTGGCACCTGGTCAAGGATGTGCCTAAGGTCATGGGGTTCATCGGCGGACAGGGTGATCGACCAGCTCCCATTCCAGATTCTCAAGCCGAGGCTATTCTGCAGCGTGTACAGGAGGGTGTTGAGAAGCCCAGACCCAAGGTGCTCTACGAGCCAGGTGAAGTGGTGCGGGTGGTCGACGGTCCCTTTACCGACTTTAACGGAGTGGTCGAGGAAGTTGACTACGATAAGAGTCGGGTAAAAGTCTCGGTGCTCATCTTTGGCCGGTCGACGCCCGTCGATCTGGAGTTCGGTCAAATCGAAAAAGGATGAGTCCGGCGCCAGGCAATGCTTGCGCGCGGCGATGGGCCCTCTGCCTTTGCCTTGCATGCCTAGGCTATCGTTCGCAGTGGAACAAGCTTTTTTTTGCTCAAGCCTTATGAGCACATCATCGGGGAGCCGACAGTCATTGGCGGCGTTCGCACCCATTAGGAGTAATGATCAATGGCAAAAAAGATATCTGCCTACATCAAACTGCAGGTGAAGGCGGGAGAGGCAAATCCGAGTCCTCCGGTTGGCCCAGCTCTGGGTCAGCATGGTGTGAATATCATGGAGTTCTGCAAAGCCTTTAATGCTAGAACGCAGGAACTCGAAAAGGGTCTTCCAACCCCCGTGGTGATCACCGTCTATTCCGACCGCAGTTTCACCTTTATCACCAAGACGCCCCCGGCGTCCATCTTGCTGAAAAAAGCCGCTGGCATCGACAAAGGCAGCCCTATCCCAAACTTGAACAAGGTCGGGACCGTCAGTCGGGCGCAGCTTGAGGAAATCGCCAATACCAAGATGCCCGACCTGAATGCCGCTGATCTGGACGCGGCTGTGCGCACCATCGCTGGCAGCGCCAGAGCCATGGGTCTGAATGTGGAGGGTGTCGAGTAATGGCCAAGTCAAGCAAACGCGCGCGCATGATCGCGGAGAAGGTTGAGCAGGGTCGAATCTACGAGGCCGTGGAAGCCTTTTCCCTGCTCAAGGAGATCTCGGCGGTCAAGTTCCGCGAGAACATTGATGTCTCAGTCAATCTTGGCGTTGATCCGCGTAAGTCCGACCAGGTCGTGCGTGGCTCCGCACTCTTGCCGCATGGCATCGGTAAGGTGGTGCGGGTAGCGGTCTTTACCCAAGGTGCCAATGCCGAGGCTGCCACCGCAGCCGGTGCCGACCGTGTTGGCATGGATGACCTCGCCGAGGACATGAAAGCCGGCAATCTTAACTATGACGTGGTCATCGCGTCACCGGACGCCATGCGGGTGGTCGGCCAGCTTGGGAAGTTGCTTGGTCCACGCGGACTCATGCCTAATCCTAAGGTTGGGACCGTCACGGCGAATGTGGCCGAGGCGGTTGAAAACGCCAAGGCTGGGCAGGTTCGCTTCCGGACCGATAAGGCAGGTATTATCCATTGCCCGCTCGGAAAGATTGACTTCGAGTCGGACAAGCTCAAGGAAAATCTCGAAGCGCTGCTCACCAATCTGATGAAGATCAAGCCGAGCGCCGCCAAGGGCATTTACATGAAAAAGGTCACGGTGTCCTCAACCATGGGACCTGGTCTGACCATTGATCACAGTGCGCTGAGCTTCTGATAGAAAGCTCGGCAGCATCAAAAGACTTTGGGGCACCGGCTCGCCTGGCGGGCCGGCAGCTGTCAAAGACCGCAGGTGCTCGCGCGCGACTTCAAAATCGCCCTCGGGCTTAATATTTGGCCTGCGCAGACGGTGTGCTGGAATCCCTGGGGATGCCGGTGGGGAAAACCGGTGAAAGTGCACCAATCACCTGACAGTCGCGGTTGGACATGGATGTTTGTTCCCGACTTGACAATTGGATGTGGCCGCAATGCCGCGTTCGATCATAGGAGGTAACGAAGTGGCGCTGACGTTCGCCCAGAAAGAGACAGTCGTTGCCGAAGTCGCGGAAGTCGCGAAAACTGCCTATTCGGCGATAGGCGCCGAGTATCGGGGCTTGACGGTAGAGGAAATGACCGCGCTGCGCGTCGAGGCACGCAAAGCGGGTGTTTATGTTCGGGTCGTCAAGAATACGCTCGCCAAGCGCGCGTTGGCCGATACCGAGTTCGCCTGTATGAGCGATGCGCTGCGCGGGCCCTTGTTGCTCGCCTTTGGCCGGGAAGATCCTGGCTCGGTTGCTCGCATTGCCGAATCTTTCGCGAAAGAGCATGACAAATTCCAGGTTAAGCTGATTGCGATCTCCGGCAAGCTGCTGGAACCTGCGCAGCTGTCAACACTGGCCAAGATGCCGACCTACGACGAGGCGATTAGCCTGTTGATGGCGGTGATGAAGGCGCCAGTGCAAAAACTCGCGGCAACGATCAACGAGGTGCCCGGCAAGCTGGTACGCACCTTGGCGGCGGTTCGCGATGCCAAAGAAGCAGCCTGACCGCAGCGGTTTCCGGGCAAATCCGCTTGGAAACCCTGCTGGCTGTTATTTGGTATGCAGTGAACTGGCCGATTTTTCCAATATTGCAGGAGAGCCCAAATGGCTTTAACAAACGAAGAAATCCTTGAAGCCATCGCCGAAAAGTCGGTGATGGACATCGTCGATCTGATCGAGAAGATGGAAGAAAAATTTGGCGTCACCGCGGCAGCGGCCGTTGCCGCGGCGCCAGCCGCGGGCGGCGGAGCCGATGCCGCTCCGGTTGAGGAGCAGACTGAGTTCGACGTTATCCTGACGTCTTTTGGCTCCAACAAAGTTGGTGTCATCAAGGTGGTGCGAGCGATCACCGGCTTGGGCTTGAAAGAAGCCAAGGACGCGGTGGAAGGTGCGCCAACGACTGTAAAAGAAGCGGTTTCGAAAGCCGACGCAGAGGATACCAAGAAGCAACTCGAAGAGGCCGGTGCTTCTGTCGAAATCAAATAAGATCGCGGCAATCGCAAGCCAAACCCGAGGCTGGTGGCAGTTTGCCACCGGCCTTTTGCCGTTTGCCCTCGGTTGCTGGGACGCCATTGCGCCCTATCGCCAGGGCCAGTAGTGGGAAGGGCCAGTGGGCAGGGTAAGCAACGAGGGCTGGCACACCCACCCCCGACGACTTGCGATGAAACTAGACCAAGATCGCGCGTTCGGCGCAATTGGCACAAGCTTGCAAACACCGATCACCCCTAGCTAGTCACCCTAGCTAACCGGCTGAGCGAAACCAGAGGGAAGGCAGCATGGCCTACATGTTCACTGAAAAGAAGCGCATTCGCAAAGATTTCGGCAAGCGGCCGATTATTTTGGATGTGCCCTTTCTGCTCGCGACCCAGATTGAGTCCTATCGTGACTTTTTGCAGATCGATCAGGGGCCCGACGAGCGCGCGGATGTTGGGCTGCATGCCGCTTTCCGCTCGGTGCTGCCAATCGAGAGCTACTCAGGCAACGCAGTGCTGGAATATGTCCGCTATCGCCTTGGTGAGCCAGCCTTCGATGTCAGGGAATGTCATTTGCGCGGAGCAACCTATGCCGCGCCTCTGCGCGTGTTGCTGCGTCTGGTGATCTATGACAAGGACGCCCCCGCTGGGACCAAGGTGGTCAAGGACATTCGGGAGCAGGAAGTCTACATGGGCGACTTGCCGCTGATGACGGAGACGGGCACCTTTATCATCAACGGAACCGAACGGGTCATAGTGTCTCAATTACACAGATCGCCCGGCGTATTTTTCGATCACGACAAGGGTAAAACACACTCTTCGGGCAAGCTGCTGTTCTCGGCCCGGGTCATCCCCTACCGAGGATCCTGGCTCGATTTTGAGTTTGACCCCAAGGACAACGTCTATGTGCGCATTGACCGGCGGCGAAAACTGCCGGCCACAGTCCTGTTGCGCGCCCTTGGTTATACCGCGGACGACATTCTTGACCTGTTTTTTGAAACTGACTGTTTTCACCTTGGCGAGCAAGTTGAGTTCGATCTCGTACCCGAGCGACTGCGCGGCGAGACGGTCAATTTCGAGGTCAAGATCGATGATCAGGTGCTGGTTGAGCCGGGGCGTCGCGTCACCGCGCGCCACATTCGCGAACTCCAGAAAGCCGGGGTCGATCGTCTGATCGTGCCCGAGGATTTCCTGATCGGGCGTACTCTCTCCCGCACCCAGATAGATGTGGAAAGCGGTGAAATCATTGCCGAGGCGAACACCGAGATCACGCCGGAACTGCTTGAATTGCTGCGTGAAAAGGGTATCTCCGAGGTTGAAACCCTGTTCGTGAATGATCTCGATCATGGGCCTTATATGTCAGAGACCTTGCGCATCGATACCACGCGCAATGAATTGGAGGCCCAGGTCGAAATCTACCGCATGATGCGCCCCGGTGAGCCGCCTACCAAGGAGGCGGCCCAAAATCTGTTTCATAACCTGTTTTTCACCCCGGACCGTTATGACCTCTCGGCAGTGGGACGGATGAAATTCAACCGTCGGCTTGGTCGCGAGGCCACCGAGGGTGCTGGGGTTCTCTACGACGGGCGCTACTTCGGTCAGCGCGGTGATGACTTTGCCCGGCAGCTCCACGGTGAACATGGCGAGACCTCGGATATCGTTGACGCACTGCGCGTACTGGTCGAGTTGCGCAATGGTCGCGGTACGGTCGACGACATCGATCACCTGGGTAATAGACGCATCCGCTGTGTCGGGGAGATGGCCGAGAACCAATTCCGCGTCGGTCTAGTGCGCGTCGAGCGAGCGGTCAAGGAGCGGCTGTCGCTGGCGGAATCCGAAGGCTTGATGCCGCAAGAGTTGATTAATGCCAAGCCGGTATCGGCGGCGATCAAGGAATTCTTCGGCTCCAGTCAGCTGTCGCAGTTCATGGATCAGAACAATCCGCTCTCGGAAGTGACGCACAAGCGCCGCGTGTCGGCCTTGGGTCCCGGCGGTCTAGCGCGAGAACGTGCCGGCTTCGAGGTGCGCGATGTGCATCCGACCCACTATGGCCGCGTTTGCCCGATCGAAACCCCTGAAGGGCCGAACATTGGTCTGATCAACTCGCTCGCGGTCTATGCCCGCACTAACGAGTATGGCTTTCTCGAAACCCCCTATCGCAAGGTTGAGAACGGACGGGTGACTTATCAGATCGATCACCTGTCCGCGATCGAGGAAGGTAACTACGTCATCGCTCAGGCCAATGCGACCCTGGACGAGGATGGGCAACTGACGGACGCCCTGGTCTCTTGTCGGCACATGAACGAGTTCACCATGAAGGCGCCAGAAGAAGTCCAGTACATGGACGTCTCTCCGCGCCAAATTGTCTCGGTGGCCGCCTCGCTGATTCCTTTTCTGGAACATGACGACGCCAACCGTGCGCTCATGGGCTCGAACATGCAACGCCAGGCGGTGCCCACCTTGCGCGCCGAAAAGCCATTGGTCGGCACCGGCATGGAACGCGTGGTGGCCAAGGATTCCGGTGTGGTGGTCTGGGCGCGGCGCGGTGGCGTGGTTGATTCGGTCGATGCCGCGCGCATTGTCGTGCGGGTGAATGATGACGAAACCGAAGCCGGCGAGCCGGGTGTGGATATCTACAATCTGACCAAATATACCCGCTCGAACCAGAACACCTGTATTAACCAGCGCCCCTTGGCGCGTCCGGGCGATCAGGTGGTGCGCGGTGATGTGCTGGCCGATGGGCCATCGACGGACATGGGTGAACTGGCGCTGGGGCAAAACTTTCGTGTCGCCTTCATGCCGTGGAACGGCTACAACTTCGAGGATTCCATTCTGATCTCCGAGCGGGTGGTGCAGGAGGACCGTTTCACCAGCATCCATATCGAGGAGCTGACCTGTCTGGCCCGCGACACCAAGCTGGGCCCCGAAGAGATTAGTGGTGATATCCCCAATGTGGGCGAGGCGGCGCTGGCGCGACTCGATGAGTCGGGTATTGTTTACATTGGCGCCGAAGTACGCGATGGCGATATTCTGGTCGGCAAGGTCACGCCCAAGGGCGAGACCCAACTGACGCCCGAAGAAAAACTGCTGCGTGCCATCTTTGGCGAGAAGGCCTCTGACGTGAAGGACACCTCGCTGCGTCTGCCCTCGGGCATGTCAGGCACCGTGGTCGATGTGCAGGTGTTCACTCGCGATGGCGTCGAGAAAGACAAACGCGCGCTGCAGATCGAGGAAATGGAACTCGAGCGGGTGCGCAAGGATCTCGATGACCAACTGCGCATCATGGAGAAAGACACCTTCAACCGTATCGAGAAAATGCTCATCGGCAAGGTGGCCGATGGCGGTCCGGGCGGGCTGAAGGCTGGGGCCAAGATCACCAAGAGCTATCTTGCCGAGATCACTACCGGCCAAAAGCGCGACAAGTGGCTGGAGATCCGTCTGCGCAGCGAGGAGTCGGCCAGTCAGCTTGAGGCCGTCGCCAAGCAGATCAAGGAACAGCGCGAGGCCTTCCGCGAGCGCTTCGAGGTCAAGAAGCAGAAGATTACCCAGGGCGACGATCTGGCCCCTGGTGTGCTCAAGTTGGTCAAGGTCTATGTGGCGGTTAAACGGCGCATTCAACCCGGCGACAAAATGGCTGGGCGTCACGGCAACAAGGGTGTGATCTCGCGCGTGGTGCCGGTGGAGGACATGCCCTTTAGCGCCGATGGGGAACCGGTTGATATCGTGCTTAATCCTCTTGGCGTGCCCTCGCGCATGAATGTCGGTCAGGTGCTCGAAACCCACCTCGGTTGGGCCGCCAAGGGGTTGGGGCATCGGATCGGGGCCATGCTGCAAGCCGGGACCGAGGTTGCTGAATTGCGCGATTTCCTTGATAAGGTCTACAACAGCAGTGGACGGCGCGAGTCGCTGGACGAACTCTCCGACGAGGAAATCCTGGAATTGGCGCGCAACCTGCAGGGCGGCGTACCTCTGGCAACGCCGGTGTTCGACGGTGCCGACGAAGAGGAAATCCGCGCCATGCTGCGCCTAGCCAACCTGTCTGAAAGCGGCCAGACGCAACTCTTCGATGGGCGCACCGGGGATGCTTTCGAGCGCCCAGTCACCGTGGGTTACATGTATATGCTCAAGCTCAACCATCTGGTCGATGACAAGATGCACGCGCGCTCGACCGGGCCCTACAGTCTGGTCACGCAGCAGCCGCTTGGGGGCAAGGCGCAGTTTGGCGGTCAGCGTTTTGGCGAGATGGAGGTGTGGGCACTCGAAGCCTATGGCGCGGCCTACACCCTGCAGGAGATGCTGACCGTGAAGTCGGACGATGTGAATGGCCGCACCAAGATGTACAAAAATATCGTCGACGGAGACCATCGGATGGAGGCAGGCATGCCGGAATCCTTCAACGTGCTGGTGAAGGAGATTCGTTCGCTAGCCATCAACGTCGAACTCGAGCAGGACTAAAGGGCAACCTGAGGGGCGACTGGGACCCGGCTGGGACCGCCCAGCAACGCGCGCTTCGGGTCGTGGCGGCTGTCTTCAGTCGCTCGGCCAGGGGACGACCGGATTATCGTATTTGGGAGGTAAGGTCTTGAAAGATCTACTGAGAGTCATCAAGCAGCAGGGTCAGGCGCTGGAGTTCGACGCGATCAAAATCGGCTTGGCATCGCCGGATATGATCCGTTCCTGGTCCTTCGGCGAGGTCAAGAAGCCGGAGACCATTAACTATCGGACTTTCAAGCCCGAGCGCGAAGGCCTGTTCTGCGCAAAGATCTTTGGCCCGGTCAGTGACTACGAGTGCCTGTGCGGCAAATACAAGCGGCTCAAGCATCGCGGGGTGGTGTGTGAAAAGTGCGGGGTGGAGGTCACCCTGGCCAAAGTTCGCCGCGAACGCATGGGCCATATTGATCTGGCCAGCCCGGTGGCGCATATCTGGTTCCTCAAGTCGCTGCCCTCGCGTATCGGTCTGCTGCTGGATATGACGCTGCGCGATATCGAGCGAGTCCTGTATTTCGAGTCCTTCGTGGTCATCGACCCCGGCATGACCGACCTCACGCGCTATCAACTGCTGACCGATGAGCAGTACCTCGAGGCACTCGAGGCCAATGGCGATGAGTTCGATGCCCGCATGGGTGCCGAGGCGGTCTATGAGCTGCTGCGTACCATCGACCTGGATGGCGACGTGCTGCGCATGCGCGAGGAGATGGAGCAGACCAACTCCGAGACCAAAATCAAGAAGCTGACCAAGCGCCTGAAGTTGATTGAGTCGCTCAAGGCGTCGGGCAATCGCCCCGAATGGATGATTCTGACCGTGCTGCCGGTGCTGCCACCCGAGTTGCGCCCGCTGGTGCCCCTGGATGGCGGGCGCTTTGCCACCTCCGATCTCAATGATCTCTACCGCCGCGTCATCAATCGCAATAACCGGCTCAAGCGGCTGCTCGATCTGATCGCGCCCGACATTATCGTGCGCAATGAAAAGCGCATGCTGCAGGAGTCGGTCGACGCCTTGCTGGATAACGGCCGGCGCGGGCGTGCCATCACAGGCACCAACAAGCGCCCGCTCAAGTCACTTGCCGACATGATCAAGGGCAAGCAGGGGCGCTTCCGGCAGAATCTGCTCGGCAAGCGCGTCGACTACTCGGGTCGCTCGGTCATCGTGGTCGGCCCGACGTTGCGCCTGCATCAGTGCGGTCTGCCCAAGCGCATGGCGCTGGAGTTGTTCAAGCCTTTTATTTTCAGCAAGCTGCAATTGCGTGGTTTGGCCGCGACCATCAAGGCCGCGAAGAAAATGGTCGAACGCGGCACTCCCGAGGTGTGGGACATCCTCGAGGAAGTCATCCGCCAGCATCCGGTGATGCTCAACCGCGCGCCCACCCTGCATCGCCTAGGTATCCAGGCATTCGAGCCGGTATTGATCGAAGGCAAGGCCATCCAGCTGCATCCGCTGGTGTGCACCGCCTTTAATGCCGACTTCGACGGTGACCAGATGGCCGTGCATGTGCCCTTGTCGCTGGAGGCCCAGCTTGAGGCACGCGCGCTGATGATGGCCTCGAACAACATCCTCTCGCCAGCCAATGGCGAGCCCATCATCGTGCCCTCGCAGGACGTGGTGTTGGGGCTTTACTACATGACTCGCGAGCGCGTCAATGCCAAGGGCGAGGGTCTGAAACTCTCCGGGCTGGTGGAAGCAAGGCGCGCCTACGAGACTGGCGCGGCGGATCTGCATGCGCGAGTCAAGGTGCGTATTCGCGAGGTGATCCGCGAAGTCGATGGCAGCGCGCGAGAAAATATCGGCCTGCGTGATACCACAATCGGTCGGGCAATGGTTTGGGAAATTGTCCCCGAGGGTCTGCCCTATGACCTGGTCAACCAGAACCTGGGAAAAAAGCAGATCTCGCGCCTGATCAACCGTTGCTACCGGGTGCTGGGGCTCAAGGATACCGTGGTCTTTGCCGACCAGATCATGTATCTCGGCTTTCGCATGGCGACCCGTGCCGGTGTGTCCATCGGGCTTGATGACATGGAAGTGCCGGAGGAAAAGCCGGACATCCTTGCCGCCGCCGAGACCCAGGTCAGGGAGATCGAGGATCAGTACGCATCGGGTCTGGTGACCAATGGCGAGCGCTACAACAAAGTGGTCGATATCTGGTCGCACACCAACGAGCAGGTCGCCAAATCCATGATGCGCAAGCTCGGTAAGGATAAGGTGGTCGATGCCGAAGGCAAGGAGACCGAGCAGGATTCCTTCAATTCCATTTACATGATGGCCGACTCGGGTGCGCGTGGTTCGGCGGCCCAGATTCGCCAGCTTGCTGGCATGCGTGGCCTGATGGCCAAGCCAGACGGCTCGATTATCGAAACCCCCATTACCGCGAATTTCCGCGAGGGGTTGAACGTCATCCAGTACTTTATCTCCACCCATGGCGCACGCAAGGGTCTAGCCGACACCGCGCTCAAGACCGCGAACTCGGGTTATCTCACCCGGCGTCTGGTCGATGTGGCCCAGGATATGGTGGTGTTGGAAGAAGACTGCGGCACCGACAAGGGGCTCAGCATGACGCCCATCATCGAGGGCGGCGACGTGGTCGAACCCCTGCGCGAGCGAATCCTCGGGCGCGTGGCCGCGGCCGATGTGCTCCAGCCCGGTAGCGATGAAGTTCTGTGCGAGGCCGGAACTCTGCTCGATGAGGGCTGGGTGGAACGCCTGGAGATCGAAGGCGTCGATCAAGTCTTGGTGCGCTCGGCCATTACCTGTCAGGCGCGCTTGGGTGTCTGTGCCCAGTGCTACGGGCGCGATCTGGCGCGCGGGCATCGCGTCAATCAGGGCGAGGCGGTTGGGGTCATCGCCGCGCAGTCGATCGGCGAGCCTGGTACGCAGTTGACCATGCGGACGTTCCACATTGGTGGCGCGGCTTCACGGGCAGCGGCGGTCAGCGCGGTGCAGGTCAAATCCTCTGGGTCGATCCGCCTGCACAACATCAAGACGGTCCAGCATCATAGTGGCAACCTGGTGGCGGTATCGCGTTCGGGTGAATTGACGGTGCTTGATGCCAAGGGCCTAGAGAAAGAACGCTATAAAATCCCCTATGGCGCCACGGTGCGGGTCAATGACGGCGATACGGTAGAAGGTGGTCAGACGGTTGCGACCTGGGATCCGCATACCCACCCGGTGGTCACCGAGGTGGCCGGTCGCCTGAGGTTCGAGGATTTTGTCGATGGCGTGACCGTGCAGTCGCAGGTTGACGAGCAGACGGGTCTGACCTCCATGGTCGTGATCGATCCCAAGCAACGACCGAGTTTAGGGAAGGACTTGCGTCCCATGGTCATGTTGCTTGGCGAGGGTGGCGAGGAACTCAAGATTGCCGGTACCGATCTACCCGCACGCTACTATCTGCCCTCTGGGGCCATCGTCAGCGTCACGGATGCCGCGGATGTCGCGGTTGGCGACATTCTTGCGCGTATTCCGCAGGAGTCGTCAAAAACGCGCGATATTACCGGCGGGTTGCCGCGCGTGGCGGATTTGTTCGAGGCGCGCAAGCCCAAGGATCAGGCGCTCATGGCCCAGGCCACCGGCACCGTCAGCTTCGGTAAGGATACCAAGGGCAAGCAGCGACTGGTGATCACCACCGATGATGGCGAGACGGTTGAGGAACTGATCCCGAAATGGCGCCACGTCAATGTGTTCGAGGGCGAACGCGTGGAGAGGGGCGAGGTCATCTCCGAAGGCGAGATGAACTCCCATGATATCCTGCGGCTCAAGGGGGTGACCGCGCTGGCGGAGTACCTGGTCAAAGAGATCCAGGATGTTTATCGCCTGCAGGGTGTGCGCATCAATGACAAGCACATCGAGGTGATCGTGCGCCAGATGCTGCGTAAGGTCAACATTCTTAATCCTGGTGACACCAAATTGCTGCGTGGGGAACAAGTCGACTACGCGACGCTTGCGGCAGAGAATGCTCGTGCCGAGGAGGAAGGCAAGCATCCGGCGCTCTATGAGCCGTTGCTACTTGGCATCACCAAGGCATCATTGGCGACCGAGTCCTTTATTTCCGCGGCATCCTTCCAGGAGACTACCCGGGTGCTGACCGAGGCCGCGGTGCGAGGTTCCAACGACAGCCTGACGGGGCTGAAGGAGAACGTAATCGTTGGACGTCTGATTCCAGCCGGCACAGGTTTGGCCTATCACAGCGAACGCCGTCGCAGGCGCGCCGCTGAAATGGCTGGACTGGGCGAGCAGGAAGGAGCAGAGGGCGTCAACGACGAGGTCGAGCAGCGGTTAAAAGAAGAGCTCAATGCATCGGCTGGCGACTAGTGTCAGTTCAGGCCTGATGGTTCGATTGGGTTGAGTCAGAGCGAGCCTTGGGTAACCGCCAAGGCTCGCGGCGCTTGGAGTTTAGTGGAGTGTTGGACCCAAGCGGCCAATGTCATCGGATCGCACACGGCAAATCCGTTCTAACCAACAGGCGCGACACGGGCAGCGCGGGGCATTGAGTTTGCCGTCATGCCCAGATAATCGAAGACACGGCGGACTTTGCGCGCGAGCTTCTCGATGGTGGCTGCCACGGAATCCTTGGATTTCGTTTTGATCAGACCGGCGGCAAACCGGCGCAGTCGGGTGATGTTTTCTGGTCCATGGCCGGTGCGGATGGTGCAGCGATCCTCATCCCAGTTCCAGTCGAGGATCCAGTGATGGGCTTCAACGCCCCAGTGCCCACGGTTGAAGGCGAGCAGGCGCTTAGGGCTTGCACTCTCAGGGGTATGATCCGTGACGCCGAAGACTGTCTCGACGGAGGTCTTGTCGGTTTTTTTCTCAGTGGTGGTGCGCTCAATGGCGAAGACCTGCCCGACATGGGGGAAATCGAGATAGTTGTTCAGCGCCGTGGAGGTCCAAATCGCGCGGCTTTCGATACGCCCATGCGCAAGGTCCGATGACTCGCGAAAATCCGGCTCGCCCCGCGCCTGGAAAAGCAGGCGGATGTCGGCAACCAGCGTGGGCTGATTCTCTTTGGCGATAAAGACGTAATGCGCGCCCCGTTCGATGAGATACTCAGCGAGCGAGCGCTGGGTGAGCAGGGCGTCGGCGGTGAGGGTCTTGTCAGTGAGGTCGAGGGAGTCGAGCACCGGGATGGCCATCCCGATCTCGTTGGTTTGCTTCAGTTCATCACTGCCATTGACAGGCAAAGCACCGACTTTTTTTGGGTGTGACAGACCTTGGAGTCATGTCCAACGACACCGAGGATGTGGGTCTGGCGTCCCTCGGCGTCGATGGCATTGCACATCGTCTTGCCATCAATGGCCAGGCCCTCGTCCTCGGCGCCCATCTGCGCATTCCAGCCCTGCAGCGCCCCATCAAGGGCGTCGGGATCGACCCGGGTGAGGACATCGCGGATGCGCGTGCGGCTGGGCACCTCATAGCGACCGTTGCGATAACGGCAACCAAAGCGCGCCCGGGCCGCCTGGCTGGGATCCTTCGCCCAAGCGGCGATGGCCTTATAACCACGCGCCCCGCACAGCACCGCCGCGGCGGAGATCGCAAGAACCACCGGCAAGGGATGACGCCGGCCTTGGCCGCGACGCGGATCAGGGACATCGGCAAAGAACGCAGGAAGCGAACGCATCTGTTGTGCGGAGATCATGAGTTTTGGGGCTCCATAGCGATACTGGGAATCGAGTCTTGGGTCGGACAAGCGTGCTTGGACCTGCCCGATCAAGGGGCGGACAAACACCCGCTTGGCGCCATCGGGCTGCTGGCTGTAGCCGGCGCGCGTGCGTCGGTACCCGCGCGTCTGCCCGACCTCCAGCCAGTTGGCCGCGCGATAGCAGGTGCCGGTAAAGCGGCGCGGATCGACGAAGGTCTCCAGCAACCACAGCGGATAACCGAAGCGGGTCTGCCAATCAGTGCTGACCTGGCGCTCGCACAGCGACAGCACCTTGGAGGCGAGATTGGGCACATGCCACTGGGGCAGAATGAGAAAGCGGGCGTTGTTGGCGATCAGATGCAGGCGGTCGAACTGGTAGCGGCGATCCCAGCCGATCCACTGATCGCGAGCCGCGCACTTCCAGGCCGCGGCGCTCAGCACCAGCAACGCCAACCACTGATCCCGCCAGATGGCGACATACCAGAGGGTGTGACCGATTTTTGCCGCCGCGCCCAGGTAGTGATACGCCTCGAGCAATGCTTTGAAGCGCGCCTCTTCATCTGGGGCGACCGCACGCAGGGTGATGTCGTGCAAGTTCAGGGGGCTGCCTCGTCAATCAACATAGGCAGGCAGTTTGAACGAGTCGGACGGAAATGTCCAGAATCGAGGGTAAATACTTCTACGGCTTGTCAATTAGGGCTAGCACGGTTTCGCCCTGTCGGATCGCAACGCAGGAGTTGACAGACCAAGAGTCCGATCTTATAATTCCGCGTCTTAGTTGGCCGGCATTCATGCCGGCTTGCTTATTTACCGAACCCGTCGGCACCTGATCCAGACGATCCTTGATCGCCCGCGATCTTAAGTCCAGTTCTCTGTATCGCGTTCTTCTCTGGCAGCGTTACAGTGTCTTTTTGGCCTAAGAACGCTGGCAGTCGTCTGAATATCCAGTGGTCCGCAGCAATGGATGCCTCGGCTTTGTCCAAGTCGCATCCCGGTTTTGCTGAGTAACCCTAAGGTGTTCGTCACCGCGTCGGATCTTCAAGCAGCCAACTGACGATTCTGTCGTCGCCTTGCGCGCTGGCAGTCGATCACCTTTGTCGCAGCGCACCCGCTTACCTTATCGTGCGGCGTGCGTTGCATCGAGTCTGATGCACCCTCTGATGCACCCATTGAGCATCGGGGTTGATGCGCTTATTGGAGAAGATTTGCATGGCCACGGTCAATCAATTGGTGCGCAATCCGCGCAAGCGCAAGGTTGCAAAGAGCAATGTTCCGGCGCTTGAGGCTTGTCCGCAAAAGCGTGGTGTTTGCACGCGTGTCTATACCACAACGCCAAAGAAGCCAAACTCCGCGCTGCGTAAGGTCGCGCGTGTGCGCCTAACCAATGGTTTTGAGGTGGCTTCCTATATCGGCGGGGAAGGGCATAACCTGCAGGAGCATTCGGTAGTCCTCATCCGCGGAGGACGTGTCAAGGACTTACCTGGCGTTCGCTACCATACCGTGCGGGGTACCTTGGATACCTCGGGTGTTGAGAAACGTCGCCAGGCACGGTCCAAGTATGGCGCCAAGCGGCCAAAAACCTGAATTAGGTGACATGCTTGCCCCATCGAATCAGCGAAAACTGAACCAGTTTTTTCCGCTAGCTTTCATTATGAAGTGCGCAGAGTCAGGAGTCCGATGCTCCGCGCCCGCGGCCTTGAACCCGGAGTCATTTTCCAATGCCTAGAAGACGCGTTGTTGCTCGTCGCCAGATACTGCCAGACCCCAAGCATGGTAGCGAGTTGCTTGCCAAGTTCATCAATATGGTGATGGAAGACGGCAAGAAATCGGTCGCGGAGCGCATTCTCTACGGCGCGCTTGACCAGGTCGCCACCAAAAAAGGCGGTGTACCTTTGGAATTGCTCGATCAGGCAATGGAAAACGTGCGCCCAGTGGTCGAGGTGAAATCCCGGCGGGTGGGTGGTGCCACTTATCAGGTGCCGATCGAAGTACGCCCGTCGCGCAGGAATACGCTGGCGATGCGTTGGTTGATCGACGCGGCACGCAAGCGTTCCGAGAAGTCCATGGCGCTGCGGTTGGCTGGTGAACTCATGGACGCCGCCGATGCGCGTGGTACTGCTGTGAAAAAGAAAGAAGATACGCATCGCATGGCGGAAGCCAATAAGGCCTTCTCTCACTACCGCTGGTAATGATCGCTGGTCTAGTAGTCACCGCTTGCGATGGAACACTGATCACAGGGGGGCGTCGTGTCCCTCATCGATTTAATCAGCAAAGTCGCCTTTTTTAGAGACCCACAGGACGGAAATAGTCGTGGCACGCAGCACTCCAATTGATCGGTATCGGAATCTCGGCATCATGGCGCATATTGATGCTGGTAAGACCACTACCACCGAACGCATCCTGTTCTACACCGGTCTCTCGCACAAGATTGGCGAGGTGCATGATGGCGCCGCCACCATGGATTGGATGGAGCAAGAGCAGGAGCGCGGTATCACCATCACCTCCGCCGCCACGACCTGCTTCTGGCAGGGTATGGACAAACAATACCCAGAGCATCGTATCAACATCATTGATACGCCCGGGCACGTCGACTTTACCATAGAGGTAGAGCGCTCCCTGCGCGTCCTAGATGGTGCTTGCGCTGTTTTTTGTGCCGTGGGTGGTGTTGAGCCTCAGTCCGAGACTGTCTGGCGGCAGGCCGACAAATACGGTGTGCCGCGGCTGGCGTTCGTGAACAAGATGGACCGCATGGGTGCCAATTTCCTTCGTGTGGTCGGTCAGATTAAAGATCGGCTAGGGGCCAAGGCCGTGCCTGTCCAGCTGCCCATAGGCGCGGAAGAACATTTCCTCGGTGTGGTCGATCTGCTCCGCATGAAAGCAATCCTATGGGATGACGAGAGCAAGGGGATGACCTACCAGCTTGAGGATGTCCCGGCGGATATGGCTGATCAGTGTGCCGAATGGCGGGAGACCTTGGTCGAGGCAGCCGCGGAAGCGAACGACGAGATGATGGAAAAGTATCTCGAGGGTGGCGAGCTTTCTATCGACGAGATCAAGGCCGGGTTGCGTGCGCGTACCATCAACAACGAGGTTGTTCCGGTACTTTGTGGTTCAGCATTCAAGAACAAGGGCGTGCAGGCCATGCTTGATGCTGTGATCGATTACATGCCGGCACCGCCTGATGTGGCGGCTATCCAGGGCGTTCTGGATAACGAGGAAACTGACACGCGCGTTTCGAAAGACGATGCCCCCTTCGCGGCGCTCGCGTTCAAGATTGCGACCGATCCCTATGTTGGTACCTTGACTTTTTTCCGTGTTTACTCAGGCGTGCTGAACTCTGGCGACACTGTCTTCAATCCGGTCAAGAGCAAGAAGGAACGGGTGGGACGTATTCTGCAGATGCACTCCAATGATCGTAAAGAAATCAAGGAAGTGCGCGCGGGCGACATTGCTGCTGCCGTTGGGCTCAAGGATGTGACGACAGGCGATACTCTTTGTGCGATTGATAAACCAATCACGCTTGAGCGCATGGAGTTCCCCGAGCCCGTTATCTCGGTCGCGGTGGAGCCTAAGAGCAAGGCTGACCAGGAAAAAATGGGCATTGCGCTGTCGAAGCTTGCCCAAGAGGATCCGTCATTCCGAGTCCGTTCCGACGAAGAATCCGGCCAGACAATCATCTCGGGCATGGGCGAACTCCACTTGGAGATTATCGTTGATCGCATGAAGCGCGAATTTGGCGTCGAGGCGAATGTTGGTGCCCCACAGGTCAGTTATCGCGAAACAATCCGCAAGACGGTCGAGCAGGAAACCAAGTTTGCACGCCAATCGGGTGGTCGTGGTCAGTATGGGCATGTCTACTTGCGCATTGAGCCGCAGGAGCCTGGTGCGGGTTATGAGTTCGTCAATGAGATCGTTGGCGGGGTTGTTCCCAAAGAATATATCCCCGCCGTAGATAAGGGGATACAGGAAGCCATGACCAACGGCATCCTCGCCGGATTCCCCATGGTGGATATCAAAGTCAGCCTATATGACGGTTCCTACCATGAGGTCGACTCAAGCGAAATGGCCTTCAAGATCGCCGGTTCCATGGGGCTGAAGGAAGGCGCGGCAAAAGCCAAACCGGTTCTGCTTGAACCCATCATGAAGGTTGAGGTGGTCACACCCGAGGAAAATATGGGTGATGTCATGGGCGACATGAATTCTCGTCGCGGCATGATCCAGGGCATGGAAGACGCACCTTCCGGCAAGATTATTCGCGCCGAGGTGCCGTTGGCATCCATGTTCGGGTACGCCACCGACTTGCGCTCGGCCACTCAGGGACGGGCCACTTACAGCATGGAATTTAGTAAATATGCCGAGGTGCCCGCGAGCATTGCCGACGCTGTGGCGAAAAAGCAGTAAAACGCGCGCTATGTTCGTCAGTTTGCTTAAGGCGTATTCGCTTCATCTAATTAGCCAATTTTCAAGGTAGATCGCCATGTCCAAAGAAAAGTTCGAACGCAAGAAGCCGCACGTCAACGTGGGGACCATTGGCCATGTAGACCATGGCAAGACCACCCTAACGGCGGCCATCACCGTCACCCAGGCGAAGAAATTCGGTGGTGAAGCGCGCGCCTACGACCAGATCGACAACGCCCCCGAAGAGCGCGAGCGTGGCATCACCATTGCCACTGCCCACGTCGAATACGAAACCGAGAAGCGTCACTACGCCCACGTCGACTGCCCCGGTCATGCTGACTACGTCAAGAACATGATCACTGGCGCGGCGCAAATGGACGGCGCCATCCTCGTCGTCTCCGCCGCTGACGGTCCCATGCCGCAAACGCGCGAACATATTCTGCTCTCGCGCCAGGTTGGCGTCCCCTACATCGTCGTCTACCTCAACAAAGCCGACATGGTCGACGACGCCGAGCTGCTTGAACTTGTGGAAATGGAAGTCCGTGAACTGCTTGACAGCTACGACTTCCCTGGCGACGACACCCCCATTGTCACCGGTTCCGCGCTCAAAGCGCTCGAAGGAGACGAAAGCGAGATTGGCACCCAGAGCATCGCCAAGCTCATGGACGCGCTCGACAGCTACATCCCTGAGCCTGAGCGCGCCATCGACGGCGCTTTTCTGATGCCCATTGAAGACGTCTTCTCCATCTCCGGGCGCGGCACCGTCGTGACTGGCCGAGTGGAGCGCGGCATTGTCAAAGTGGGAGAAGAAGTCGAAATCGTCGGCATCAAAGACACCATCAAGACCACTTGCACTGGTGTTGAAATGTTCCGCAAACTGCTTGACCAAGGTCAAGCGGGCGACAACATTGGCGCCCTGCTGCGTGGCACCAAGCGTGATGACGTCGAGCGCGGCCAAGTGCTGGCCAAGCCTGGCAGCATCACCCCGCACACCCACTTTGAAGCAGAAGTCTATGTTCTGAGCAAAGAAGAAGGTGGACGTCACACCCCCTTCTTCAACGGCTACCGGCCGCAGTTCTACTTCCGCACCACCGACGTCACCGGTGCCTGCGAACTGCCCGAGGGAGTGGAGATGGTGATGCCTGGAGACAACGTCAAAATGGTCATCAAGCTCATCGCCCCCATCGCCATGGAAGACGGGCTGCGTTTCGCGGTGCGCGAAGGCGGCCGAACCGTCGGCGCCGGCGTGGTCGCGAAGATCATCGAGTAATAGAGATATGGCAAACCAACGCATTCGTATCCGCTTGAAAGCCTTTGATCATCGCCTGATCGACCAGTCAGCGCGAGAGATCGTCGAAACGGCAAAGCGGACAGGCGCACAGGTGCGCGGTCCAGTGCCACTGCCGTCCAAGCATGAGCGCTACACCGTTCTCATTTCACCACACGTCAATAAGGACGCGCGTGATCAGTATGAGTTGCGCACCCACAAGCGGCTGATGGACATTGTAGACCCGACCGATAAAACCGTCGATGCATTGATGAAGCTCGATTTGGCGGCTGGTGTGGATGTCCAAATTCGGCTCAGTTGATCTGCTCGCGTTTGATTGTCTGTCAAGGTGAAAGTTAATCCCAATTGATCGCTGCATGAGATGGCGCGATGGGGACCAAAGTAAAGGAACCGAGGAAAAGTTGATGGCAATTGGATTGATTGGCCGCAAGGCGGGCATGACGCGTATCTTTACCGACGATGGTCTGTCAGTGCCGGTCACCGTGATCGAGGTTGACGCAAATCGTGTCACTCAAGTCAAGCGGCCTGAAACAGACGGCTATGCGGCTATTCAGATCGGTGCTGGCCAGCGTAAGCCCTCGCGCGTGACCAAGCCGATGGGCGGACATTTCGCCAAGGCGGGTGTCGAGGCGGCATCCAGTTTGTGTGAATTTCGTCTTGATTCGGATTCTATCGTAGAACTGCAGAATGGGGATGAAATTCAGCTCGATTTATTCGAAGTTGGTCAAAAAGTCGATGTTCGCGGGGTATCTAAAGGCCGTGGCTTTGCGGGCGTCATTCGCCGCCATCACTTTCGCAGTCAGGACGCGACCCATGGGAATTCGCTTTCGCATCGCGCTCCAGGCTCAATCGGTCAATGTCAGACACCGGGTCGCGTGTTCAAGGGAAAGCGCATGGCTGGACAGATGGGCAATGTCAACCGTTGTCAGCAAAACCTCGAAGTGGTTCGCGTAGATTTTGATCGCCGTCTCCTGCTGATCAAGGGCAGTGTTCCAGGGCCAGCCGGCGGCCGTCTTGTTGTCCTGCCCTCGATCAAACAAAAGAACAAAGGCTGATTGGTTATGGAACTTGTCACTCGCACAGGCAGCGACAGCACCGGGGTGCTCGAAGTATCGGACAAAGTTTTTGGTGCTGATTACAAGCCAGATTTAGTGCACCAGGTCGTGACTGCCTATATGGCTGGCCGCCGTCAGGGCACCAAGGCGCAGAAAAATCGCGCCCAAGTCAGTGGCGGCGGGTCAAAACCTTATCGGCAAAAAGGAACCGGTCGCGCGCGCGCTGGAACCACACGTGGCCCATTGTGGCGCGGAGGTGGAGTGACTTTCCCCGCAAGGCCGCGCAATTTTGAGCAAAAAGTGAATCGAAAAATGTACCGTGGCGCGGTTTGTTCGATTCTCTCCGAGCTCGCGCGTCAGGGTCGCATGACAGTGGTTCCGGATTTCAAACTTTCAGAGCCCAAGACCAAGGCAATGATTGCCCGACTCAATGACTTTGGCCTTAGCGATGTTCTGATCATTGTGGAGGGCTTTGATGAAGCACTTTTTCTTGCATCGCGCAACCTTCATCAGGTGGATGTCATGACCACGGCAGAAGTTGATCCGGTTAGCCTGGTCGCTTTCTCGCGGGTGGTCATCAGCGAAGCTGCCGTGCGCCAGTTGGAGGGGCGACTGCAATGAATCAGGAACGACTGCATCGTGTGTTGCTTGCACCGATTATTTCCGAAAAGTCTACACGTTCCGCGGATTTGGCAAACCAATACGCCTTCAAAGTGCTCCCAGACGCGACAAAAAAGGAAATTGGACGTGCGGTGGAGTTGATGTTCGAGGTCAATGTCGATGGCGTCCAAGTATTAAACGTCAACGGCAAACGTAAGCGCTTTGGGCGTCGGGAAGGTCGGCGAGTTGATTGGCGCAAAGCCTATGTGCGTTTGCAAGCAGGCCAGGAAATCAACTTCGGTGGTGGCGCCTAATTGATTTAGCAGACCTGGCTTCCGCTTCAAGATATAAGCTCGGTAGCCACGGTTTCGGCCAACTAAACCGTCCAAGTCGTAACGGGCTGACAAGGATCGCGGGAATCTGATAATGGCAATCGAAAAAACCAATCCAACATCGGCAGGTCGGCGCTTTGTCGTCAAGGTCGTTCCTGCCGGCTTGCACAAGGGCGATCCTTTCGGTCCCTTGCTTGAGAAAAAGACCAAGTCAGGTGGGCGAAACAACAAAGGACGCATTTCTGTTCGCCATCGTGGAGGTGGTCACAAGCAGCGCTACCGGGTAGTTGATTTCAAACGCCGTAAACTCGACGTGCCGGCTATAGTGGAACGACTCGAATACGATCCCAATCGCAGTGCACATCTGGCATTATTGAAATACGCTGATGGTGACTGGGCCTACATGATTGCGCCGAAAGGCCTTAAGTCTGGCGACACAGTCATTTCTGCAGAAACAGCGCCAATTAGCGTTGGTAACTGCATGCCGCTACGCAACATGCCGGTTGGTACCGAGGTGCATTGTATTGAGTTGCGCCCAGGCAAAGGTGCACAACTTGCGCGTGCTGCTGGTGCGGGAGTGCAACTGGTGGCGCGAGAAGGCAGTTATGCAACCTTGCGCCTACGTTCCGGGGAGATGCGACGTGTTCACTCAGACTGTCGTGCTGTCATTGGCTGTGTCGGTAATGGTGAGCATAGTCTGCGCAAGCTAGGTAAGGCGGGGGCGACACGTTGGAGAGGGGTTCGCCCAACCGTTCGAGGCGTTGTCATGAACCCGGTCGATCATCCGCATGGCGGTGGTGAAGGGCGTACGTCAGGTGGGCGCCATCCGGTTTCGCCTTGGGGTGTGCCGACCAAGGGACACAAGACCCGGCGAAACAAGCGTACGGACGGCATGATCCTGCGCCGCCGACGCCAGAAATAAGGCATCACTCGGGTGTCAGTAAAGATCCGCGCACGCATCAGTGAGCGCCTAACAGCGATTATGGAACACGAGGATACTAAATAGTGCCACGTTCAGTACGAAAAGGCCCTTTTGTTGACCATCATCTCGCGAAAAAAGTTGAGACGGCGGTCGCGCAAAACAACAAGCGCCCGATCAAAACCTGGTCTCGGCGGTCGATGGTCTTGCCAGAGATGGTCGGTCTGACAATCGCCATCTATAACGGCAAGCAACATGTGCCAGTTTTGATCAATGAGAACATGATTGGTCATAAGCTGGGTGAGTTTGCGCTGACGCGCACCTTCCGCGGGCATGCCGCGGATCGAAAAGCGAAAAAACGTTAAAACAGCCCGTTCTGGTTGCCCACTCTACTGTGCGGCGGCCAATTAAACCAGGTTTATCAATTAATCAGCCAACCACTATCGAGTCCAACCCAAGATGCAAGCTGAAGCGACATTAAAATATGCCCGAATATCGGCGCAAAAAGCCCGTCTGGTGGCTGATCAGATCCGGGGTCAGCACGTTGAGACCGCGCTCAATGATTTGGCGTTCAGCACCAAGAAGGGCTCGGATATGATAAAAAAGTTGCTCGAATCAGCGATTGCGAATGCCGAAAATAACGCGGGCGCTGACATCGACGAACTGCGGGTTGCATCTATTCAGGTCAATGAAGGACCGACCATGAAGCGCATCCGCGCGCGGGCCAAGGGTCGCGCGTCGCGTATTTTAAAGCGAACCAGCCATATTAAGGTGACGGTGGCCGAGCGTTCGGCCTAACGCATCGTCTGCCATTTTAAGCCGCCGACAGTAAGCTTATCAGCGTCGGTCTAACAGAGGCCAAACATGGGACAAAAAGTACATCCGATTGGAATCCGCCTTGGCATTGTCAAGGATTGGACTTCCAAATGGTATGCCAGCTCCAAGGATTATCCCGAGCTGTTGAATAAAGATCTTGAAGTGCGGGCGTATCTTAAACAACGCTTAGCCAATGCATCAGTCAGTCGTATTCAGATTGATCGCCCTGCCAAAAACGCTCACATCACCGTGCATACCGCCCGGCCTGGCGTCGTTATCGGCAAGAAGGGTGAAGATATCGACAAGCTGCGTGCCGCGGTCGCGGGAATGATGGGAATTCCTGTGCATATCAGCATTGAGGAAATTCGCAAGCCCGAATTGGATGCTCAGCTGGTAGCCGAGGGTATCGCCCAGCAACTAGAGAGGCGCATCATGTTTCGCCGCGCGATGAAACGCGCTGTGCAAAATTCCATGCGTGTTGGCGCCGAGGGGATTCGAGTCAACATTGCTGGGCGACTTAACGGCGCGGAAATTGCTCGCTCTGAGTGGTATCGTGAAGGGCGTGTGCCTTTGCATACGCTAAGAGCTGATATCGATTACGGCTTCGCGGAAGCTACTACCACTTACGGTATTCTGGGCGTTAAGACCTGGATCTTCCGGGGTGAGGTTTTTGGTGACCGTAGCGAGGAGCCACAACAAGAAAAGCGCTCGCGGGCGAAGAAGGGCTGAGCCATGTTGCAACCGAAACGGACCAAATTTAGAAAACAACACAAGGGCCGCAATCGTGGATTGGCACAGAGCGGCAATCAGGTCAGCTTCGGCGACTTTGGGTTGAAGGCTGTCGGGCGAGGCCGACTGACCGCACGTCAAATTGAGTCCGCGCGGCGTGCTATTACTCGGCGTGTCAAGCGTGGAGGGAAGCTCTGGATTCGCGTCTTTCCCGACAAGCCCATCTCTAAAAAGCCCCTCGAAGTGCGTATGGGTAAAGGAAAGGGTAACGTCGAATACTGGGTAGCACTGATCCAGCCGGGACGCATGCTCTACGAAATTGAAGGTGTGCCCGAGGAGTTAGCACGCGAAGCCTTTCAACTTGCCGCGGCAAAACTCCCGGTTCAGACTCGTTTTGAAAAGCGGACGGTACTTTAGTGATGAAGGCGAACGAACTGCGAAATCAATCAGCCGATGATTTGCAACGGCAATTGCTCGACCTGCGTAAGGAAGAGTTTAACCTGCGCATGCAACAAGGCTCGGGTCAGTTGGCGCGGCCATCACGGATGCGGGAAGTACGGCGCGACATTGCGCGCGTGAAAACCGTTATGACTGAAATCACGGCGAAGCCAGCATCGGTGCGAATCGCTAAAAGTGCAAGCGGTAGCGGATCAGTGGCAGCAGGATCTTCCAAATGAGCGACGAGACCATCACCCAGCCAAGCAAACAACAGACGGCTACAAATCGTACCCTAACTGGCCGCGTTTTAAGCACCGCAATGCAAAAAACCATCACACTAGTGGTGGAGAGACGTGTCAAACATCCGATCTATGGCAAATTCCTTCGGCGCTCGACCAAGCTTCATGCGCATGACGAGGAAAACCAATGTCAAGTGGGGGACTGGGTACGGGTTGAATTGTGTCGCCCGCTATCAAAAACCAAGAACTGGCGCCTGGTCGAAATCGTCGAGCGGGCGCGCTAATTTTCACGGTCGTGTCGGTCATGCGGGCGGTGCTCTTAACAACCTGACTTCTAGACTGGCATTGATTCGATCAGCCACCCGATCCAGTGACATAAGATCGAGCACAAATATTCGGTAGGAACTAATAACATGATCCAGATGCAAACTCGGCTAAGCGTTGCTGACAACAGCGGTGCACGTGAGGTGCAGTGCATCAAAGTGCTCGGCGGTTCGCATCGTCGTTATGCTGGGATCGGCGATGTCATTAAAGTGACAGTGAAAGATGCCATTCCGCGCGGAAAAGTGAAGAAAGGTGACGTTTTCAATGCAGTGGTGGTTCGAACCCGTAAAGGTGTTCGTCGCGGAGACGGCTCACTGATCCGTTTCGATGGGAATGCGGCAGTGTTGCTCAACAATCAGCTTCAGCCGATTGGCACCCGAATTTTCGGCCCTGTGACGCGGGAGTTGCGCGGTGATCGTTTCATGAAAATAATTTCACTTGCGCCTGAAGTGGTTTAATCGGCCATTCATTGCGTCAGCCCGCCCAGAGCTAAATGGCTCATGTGGCCGGTGTTGGTCGGCACCCAGGGGTCGGTGCTTAGATTAGAGCAACTGCTTCCACGGCGGCAGCATTAGCGATTTGGAAACGAGATATGCGAAAGATCAAGACAGGAGACGATGTCATCGTCCTGACCGGCAAAGACCGGGGCAAGCGAGGGACTGTCCTTGGCGTGCCTGATGCCAGTCATGTGATTGTTGAAAACATCAACATGGCGAAGAAACACCAGCGTGGAAATCCGCAACGAGGAATCGAGGGCGGCATTGTCGACAAGGAGATGCCATTGCATGTGTCGAATGTTGGGCTGTTTAATCCCGTTAAGGGACGCGCCGACCGTATTGGCTTCAAGTTGCTTGATGATGGCCGCAAAGTTCGGATATTTAAATCCGACGGCGAAGTTGTCGATGTTTAGCAATGATCTTTGGGGTCCATGCCTGAGAGTGATATCGGAACAGGTTTTGCAAAATGGCTAGGTTACAACAACTCTACAGAGAGCAACTGGTGGGCGACTTGCAAAAACGCTTTAACTATAAAAGCGTAATGCAAGTGCCAAGAATCGAAAAGATCACTCTGAACATGGGTGTCGGTGAGGCTGTCGCTGATAAAAAAGTCATGGACTTTGCAGTGTCTGATATGACGCGCATTGCCGCCCAAAAGCCTGTGGTCACCAAGGCGCGTGTTTCCGTGGCTGGGTTCAAGATTCGCGAAGGTTGGCCCGTTGGCTGTAAAGTGACGCTCCGTCGCGAGCGTATGTATGAATTTCTTGATCGTCTGATCAACGTATCCATACCGCGTATTCGGGATTTTCGTGGTCTGAGCCCTAAAGCTTTTGATGGCAGAGGAAATTACTCGCTTGGCGTGCGTGAGCAGATTATTTTTCCAGAAATTGATTACGACAAGATCGACTCTTTGCGCGGCCTCGATATCGTGATTACGACCTCGGCGAAGACCGACGAGGAAGGACGCGCGCTATTGGAAGCCTTTAAATTTCCGTTCCGAACCTAGAGTAACATCATGGCGAAAACAAGCATGATCGAGCGTGACCGAAAGCGCACGCTTACCGCCAAAAGGTACGCAGCTAAGCGTGCTACGCTGAAGGCGGTCATCAATGATCGTAGCGCCGACCCAGAGCAAGTCGATGCTGCTCTCTTGGCGTTGCAGAAGTTGCCGCGCGATGCAAGCCCGACACGTCAGCAGCGGCGTTGCCGCATTACCGGCAGACCGCACTCGGTTTATCGTAAATTTGGCCTCGGGCGAAATAAACTCCGTGAGGCTGTTATGCGGGGCGATGTTCCTGGAGTCGTCAAGGCAAGTTGGTAGATTCAGGTAGTCTGTATCGGGCTATTGAGTCGACGCAGATATTCCAGAGTGGATGTGGCGCATAATTGCGCCAACAAACTACCCCAACAAGATACCCCAACAAAATACCTAAGCCAAATGACCTGCAGGCCATTACATAATTCATTCGCGTCCGCGCAAGCGGGCTTTTAGCGGGTATCGCGCAACCTTGCTCCTTTTGTGACTGATAATACAAGGTAGGCGGCCTGACCCTGGGAGTTCTTCATGAGTATGTCTGATCCAATCGCGGATATGCTAACGCGTATACGCAATGGCCAGATGCGCGGTAAGGTAACCATCACCATGCCGGCGTCCAAACAACGCGTCGCCATCGCCTCTTTGCTCGAAGAGGAAGGCTACATCAACCAGCACTCAGTGGCGGGTGAGGGCGCGCATCGTGAGCTTGAAATCAAGCTTAAATACTTCCGCGGCAAGCCCGTGATTGAGCTTATTAAACGAGTGTCCCGTCCGGGGTTGCGTATCTATCGTGGCAAAGACGATTTGCCGCGGGTTCGCAACGGGCTTGGCATCGCGATCATCTCCACCTCCAAGGGTCTGATGACTGATCGAGCCGCGCGTAAAGCCGGTCATGGCGGCGAAGTCTTGGCGCTGGTCGCCTAATCGCGCGGGTCAAAAAGACAGTAGCCAAGAGGATCAGTTAGATGTCTCGTATTGCAAAGTGGCCCGTGACGGTGCCAAGCGGCGTTAATATCTCCATTAACGGGCAAGCTGTTACCGTCAAGGGCAGTAAGGGCACCCTATGCTGGGATGTCCATCCCCTCGTGAGTGTTGAAATGGCTGAAGGTCAGATTCGCACTGCTCCGGTATCGGAAGATAAAAAAGCCTGGGCATTGGCCGGGACCACCAGGGCGTTGATCAATAACATGGTGGTCGGTGTCAGTTCTGGTTTTGAGAGGCGCTTGGCGCTGGTTGGCGTCGGCTATCGTGCCCAAGCGAAAGGTAAGATTTTAAATCTAGCGCTGGGATTTTCTCACCCTATCGATTATCCCGTGCCTGAAGGCATTGAGATCGAAACGCCGTCCCCGACAGAAATCATCGTACGTGGTGCGGACAAGCAGCAGGTGGGCCAGGTTGCGGCAAAAATTCGTCGTTATCGTCCGCCCGAGCCCTACAAGGGGAAAGGTGTGCGCTATGCTGATGAGGATGTGCTGCGCAAAGAAGCGAAGAAGAAATAGGGGCTGGGGAATTACATGGATAAGAAACAGTCACGTCTGCGCCGGGCAATGCGTACCCGTGCAAAGATCCGCGAACTGCGCGCCTATCGGTTGTGCGTTCATCGCTCGCCCCGGCACATGTATGCGCAGGTGATAGCTCCCGATGGAAACAAGGTGGTCGCCAGTGCCTCGACGCTTGAGAAAGACATGCGGGAAAACTTGCAGGCTTACTCAGGCAATGCCAAGTCAGCCGCACGAGTCGGGCAACTAATAGCAGAGAGAGCTAAGGCTGCCGGTGTTGAGCAGGTCGCGTTCGACCGCTCAGGCTTTAAGTACCACGGTCGAGTCAAGGCGCTGGCGGATGCCGCTCGTGAAAGCGGTCTGAGGTTCTAGGTTCTCGCACGCCACAGGCATGCACGGGTTTTTGATCAACAGGTTTTAGGAATTACCGATGGCGAGCTACAACCAAAAGCCGGAAGGCGACGAGCTTCTAGAAAAGCTCATCTCCGTCAACCGCGTCGCAAAGGTCGTGAAAGGGGGTCGGGTGTTCGGCTTCGGGGCACTGACAGTGGTCGGCGACGGCAAAGGGCGCATTGGCTATGGGACCGGCAAGGCAAGAGAAGTGCCGGTGGCGATCCAAAAAGCGATGGAGTCAGCGCGCAAGAACATGGTCGAGATCAAGCTGAAGGGAAGCACGCTGCAATACCCCATGCTTGGCCACCATGGCGCTGCTCATGTGTTTATGCAACCGGCGTCCGAGGGTACCGGTATCATCGCCGGTGGCGCGATGCGCGCAGTGTTTGAGGTGCTTGGGGTGCAAAACGTTCTTGCCAAGTGTATTGGCAGCAATAACCCGGTTAATGTCGTGCAGGCGACCATCAAGGGCCTCAAGAATATGACCGACGCAGAGTCGGTTGCAGCCAAGCGTGGCAAGACGGTCGAGGAGATCCTGGGGTAAGCCATGGTCAAAAAGACAATGAAAGTCAGACTCGTGCGCAGCATCCATGGGCGTTTAAAGCGACACCAAGCTTGCGTGCGTGGGTTAGGAATACGACGCATGCATCAGGTGGTCGAAGTCGAGGATACGCCCGCCACCCGTGGCATGCTGAACCAAGTGGCCTACATGGTCGAACTGGTTGAGGTTTAATCGAATGTATCTCAATGACTTACATCCAACGCGCAGAGTCAAGGCAAAGCGGGTTGGGCGCGGTATTGGCAGTGGTCTGGGTAAGACCTGTGGACGTGGTCATAAGGGCCAAAAGTCCCGCGCGGGCGGTTTTCATAAGCTCGGCTTCGAGGGTGGCCAGATGCCGTTGCAACGGCGACTGCCCAAAGTTGGTTTTCGTGCGCGCAAAAGTCGGAAAACCGATGAGATTCGCACCAGCGAGTTGAATGGCGTGAGCCGCGATCCAATCGATCTTGCTGCCTTGCGTGAGGCCGGGCTCGTTAATCGGATCGTTCAGCAGGTCAAGGTCGTCCTCTCGGGTGAGTTATCTAAACCCGTGCATTTAAAAGGCTTGGCAGTGACCAAGGGTGCGCGTGCTGCGATTGAGGTAGCCGGCGGCTCGGTCGAGGACTAATGCACTCTTTATCAGAGCGAGCAAGGATCATATGGCGCGTAGTAGCGGATCAGTAATGCAGAATTTCGGCGGGATGGGGCGGCTTACCGAACTGCGCCAGCGCTTGCTGTTCGTGCTAGGTGCGCTGCTTGTCTACCGCATCGGGACATTCATTCCGGTGCCAGGCGTCAATCCCGAGGCGCTAGCAGTGCTGTTTGATCAAAACCAAGGCTCCATTCTGGACATGTTCAATATGTTCTCGGGGGGGGCTTTGGAGCGGGCAAGTATTTTGGCGCTTGGGATCATGCCTTACATCTCGGCAAGCATTATTATGCAATTGATGTCGGCGGTCATTCCTCAACTTGAGCAACTTAAGAAAGAAGGGGAGGCTGGTCGGCGCAAAATCACACAGTACACCCGTTACGGTACTGTAGTCTTGGCGAGTTTTCAGGCGATCGGGATTTCGATGGCACTGCAGGGGCAAACTGCAGGTGGTTCGGCAATTGTTGTAACCCAAGGCTTCGGCTTCGTCTTTACCGCGGCCGTTTCGCTTGTGACCGGGACCATGTTTTTGATGTGGCTTGGAGAGCAGATCACCGAGCGCGGCATCGGCAACGGAATTTCCCTGATCATTTTTGCCGGTATCGTCGCTGGACTTCCGTCCGCTGTTGGTGGAACCCTGGAGCTTGTTCGAACAGGCGAGATGAATGCCTTGGCCGTCTTGGCGCTGTTTACCTTGGCGCTGGTCGTCACGGCCTTCGTTGTTTTTGTAGAACGAGGGCAAAGACGCATCACGGTCAATTACGCGCGGCGCCAGCAGGGTCGCAAGATGATGGCGGCACAGAGTACTCATTTACCGCTGAAATTGAACATGGCCGGTGTCATTCCGCCGATATTCGCGTCCAGCATTATTTTATTTCCCGGAACACTAGGCCAGTGGTTTGGTCAATCAGAAGATCTGCGCTGGCTTGCTGACTTTACCAGCAAGCTTTCTCCTGGTGAGCCACTCTATGTGCTGGCGTATGCGGCGGCCATTATTTTCTTCTGCTTTTTCTACACGGCGTTGGTATTCAATGCCAAGGATACAGCAGATAATCTGAAACGTTCAGGCGCCTTCATCCCAGGTATTCGACCGGGAGAGCAAACAGCCCGGTATATCGATACCGTGATGACGCGACTGACGGCCGCTGGCGCTCTCTACATCACTGCCGTCTGTTTGCTGCCTGAATTTCTCATCGTCGGCTGGAATGTTCCCTTTTACTTCGGGGGGACATCGCTGCTGATTGTTGTGGTGGTCGTGATGGACTTCATGGCCCAAGTGCAAGCGCACTTGGTATCACACCAGTACGAGGGCCTGATGAAAAAGGCCAATCTCAAAGCCCCAGGTGGCGGGCTCATGCGTTAGCGCAGTAGGGGATAGACGTCCACCAAGTTGAGGGCAAAAACAAGTGCGCCCATCGTTTTAGATCGATGAGTCGCTTTACTTCGAGTTATTTTAGAGGGTGATTCTGTTGGCGTTCATTGTTGTCGCACTAGGTTGCGCCGCATGTGAATGATCTGCTCGGGATCCCTACAAAGCCAAATGATTGGAGGCGACAATGAAAGTGCGTGCTTCGGTTAAAAAGATTTGCCGCCATTGCAAGATGATTAAGCGCAACGGGACCGTCCGCGTCATCTGCAAGGATCCCCGTCACAAGCAGAGGCAGGGATGACAGCTGTTTAATGTCTTGGTTGGCATTGACCTAATGCTAAATCTTGGTATACTGGTTCGTTTGCTGTCGGCTAATTTAGTTGGGTTGTATTGACCCGGCATAAGCCACTTGCCTAACGATGGTTTTGAATCGCTGATGCCGCAAATTCAGTGCACAAAGTGCACGAAGCGCAGAACGCGGCAAGAGTTTTTAAGGAGCTGAGTGCCCATGGCCCGTATTGCCGGTGTCAACATCCCAGATCGCAAGCACGCGGTGATCGCGTTACGCTCGATTTATGGTATTGGACCGACCCTGTCTTCGAAGATCTGCGCGGCTGCGAAAGTTTCCGAGCAAACCAAGATTCAGAATCTCACCGAGGAAGAGGTTGAACGTCTTCGCACGGAAGTCGGTAAATACTCGGTAGAAGGTGATCTGCGACGTGAAGTGTCGATGAATATCAAGCGTCTGATGGATCTCGGATGTAATCGGGGCATTCGCCATCGGCGTGGTCTGCCGTTGCGAGGTCAGCGGACTCGGACCAACGCGCGAACGCGAAAAGGGCCACGCCGACCAATCAAGCGCTAGTCGGGGCAGCCTGTGTGGGAATGATCTTGTGGGAGTGGTCTGTTTCGGTGTTATTCCGGCTCGGTTCATGGACCTGCTAAGGATTAGTCCTGTAATCAATCAGGCGGGTTTAGAATCAACCCGCTCCGCAATCAGAATGGATTCCTTTCCTCGCTCTAGCAGTTTGGCCTCAAGACGGCCGCGTTCTCCCAGCCGCGCAGGTTGCCGGCCGTTAGAGTGTCTCATTTTTTAGTTCGGATGATCGCGAGTATTGCACGCCAATGGCTAAGCAGGTACGCACCAAAAAGAAAGTCAAGAAGCAGGTTGCCGATGGGGTCGCCCACGTGCATGCCTCTTTCAACAACACCATCATTACAATCACTGACCGTCAGGGGAATGCTCTGACTTGGGCGACATCGGGGGGCTCGGGCTTTCGCGGATCGCGCAAAAGCACCCCGTTCGCGGCTCAAGTCGCTGCCAGTCGTGCCGGGCAGGTGGCCAAGGAGTTCGGTATCAAGAACTTGGACGTTAACGTGAAAGGACCCGGGCCAGGGCGGGAGTCGGCTGTGCGCGCACTGAACAGCGCGGGATTCAAGGTGACCAGCATCACCGATGTCACACCGATTCCGCACAATGGCTGTCGTCCCCCGAAGAAACGGCGTGTCTGAGCAGGAAGGGTAGCAACATGGCAAGATACACTGGACCAACTTGTAAGCTAGCACGTCGTGAGGGAACTGATCTCGGTCTCAAGAGCCGCGCCCGTCCGCTCGATCAAAAATGTAATTTGGAAAAAATGCCCGGGCAGGCTGCGGATCGTCGCCGGAGACTTTCTGATTATGGTGTACAGTTGCGCGAGAAGCAAAAGGTGCGCCGCATTTATGGTGTGATGGAGCGCCAGTTCCGCAACTATTACAAGGCTGCCGCAAGCCTTAAGGGTGCGACTGGCGAGAATCTGCTGCAACTTCTAGAGCGTCGTCTCGATAATGTGGTGTATCGCATGGGTTTTGGCGCTACTCGTGCGGAGGCCCGGCAACTCGTTAGCCATAAGTCGGTACTCGTGAACGGGCAAACGGTCAATATCCCATCCTTTCAGGTCGGTGCTGAAGACGAGGTCGAGATTCGGCAGAAATCCAAACAGCAGGTTCGGGTTCAGAGTGCTGTTGCCCTGGCTGAAGGAGCAGGCTTCCCAGATTGGGTCGAGGTCGATACCAAGGGGCTGAAGGGGATTTTCAAGCGAGTTCCGGAACGCGTGGACTTACCAGCAGATATCAACGAATCCCTGATCGTTGAGCTGTACTCAAAGTAACGCACTGACGAAGAGGCTATTTCATGTCCGATGTTGCCAGTGGATTCCTAAAGCCGCGCATCGTCACCGTCGACGCGGTAGATGGCAGCCGGCGTCGAGCGAAAGTTTCTCTTGAGCCGCTCGAGCGTGGCTTTGGTCATACGCTCGGAAATGCCTTGCGGCGCATTCTGCTTTCATCCATGGACGGCTATGCTGTCACCGAGGTCGAGATTCAGGGCATTCTTCACGAGTACTCGACTATTGAGGGTGTGCAGGAGGATGTTCTTGAAATTTTGCTTAATCTTAAGCAGTTGGCGTTGTCGCTTCAGGGGCGTGACGAGGCGACCTTCACGCTGAGCAAAAAGGGACCGGGTGCGGTGATTGCTGCGGATATCGCGCTTGATCACACTGCCGAGTTGGCGAATCCCGAACTTGAAATTGCTCATTTGACCGACGATACCGAGCTCAGTATGACGCTCACCGTGCGTCGGGGGCGAGGTTATGAACCCGCCAGTGTCCGCGAGATCGAAGGGGGTGAGGATCGGCCCATCGGGAAATTACCACTTGACGCATCTTTCAGTCCCGTTGTGCGGGTTGCGATAGATGTCCAGTCCGCACGCGTTGAGCAGCGTACCGATCTTGATCGGCTCGTGATCGACATAGAGACCAATGGCACCATCGAGCCAAAAGAGGCGATTGAGCGTGCAGCGCTGATTCTGCGTGATCAACTCTCGTTTTTTGTTGAGCTTGAAGATTCAGGTGTCAGTGATGAAAGCGATTTAGAGGTTGCGGACGAGGTTGGCATTGATCCAATGCTGGTGCGCCCGGTTGATGAACTCGAACTCACGGTTCGTTCGGCAAACTGCCTGAAAGCGGAAAATATTTATTTAATTGGTGATCTGATTCAGCGCACTGAGGTCGAGCTGTTGAAGACACCCAACCTTGGCAAGAAGTCCCTGACCGAAATCAAGGATGTACTGGCTACCCGGGGATTGTCGCTTGGCATGCGCCTAGAGCGCTGGCCGCCGGACAATGTTGAAGAATTAATGGTTAAGTAAAGCGAGTCGTTGAGGTTTGGACCATGCGTCACCGCAAATCAGGAAGAAAACTCAATCGGACCAGCGCCCATCGCCGAGCCATGTTTCGCAACATGGCTAGCTCGCTGTTCCGTCATGAGTTGATAAAAACTACAGTGCCAAAGGCGAAGGAGCTGCGGAGCGTCGCCGAGCCTTTGATTACCTTGGCCAAGGCAGATTCGGTTCAGGCCCGGCGGCTTGTCTTTTCTCGCCTTCGGGACAAGGAAATGGTTGCCAAGCTGTTTTTGGAGCTTGGTCCCCGTTACGAGAGCCGCCCCGGCGGGTATCTACGTATCATCAAGTGCGGCTATCGGGCAGGCGACGCCGCACCCATGGCCTATGTGGAGTTGGTCGACCGGCCGCTAGCGGATGAAGATGCTCAAGGGATCGAAGCTGAAGCAGCCTGAGAAGACCTAGAAACGCGGCCTGAAAAGATTTTGATGCGTTGAGACGTCTTCAGGGATGTGACATCAGTGACACAGGCTAGCCGTTTTAGTGTTTTGCATTTCTGCAAGCCACAGAACAAATGTCGACGCTTACGTTAGGGGCGCGAAAGCCGGGCAACTCCAACCCGGCTTTTTTTGTTGGATCTGGCCCAAGAGTCTGGCCGTGGGTGTCTGGCCATGATGGATAATGTTTGGGAGCGGTCTTCCGTCGCGCTCGATCAGCTGGGGTGTCCTCCGCCCAAGCGGATCGCACTGTTGACAGACTTTGGCTCTGGCCCCTACATCGGGCAGCTCATGCTCTTGGCCGGGGTCTTGGCGCCGGGTTTGCCGGTGGTTAACTTACTGGATGATTTGCCATCCTTTCGCCCGGATCTTGCCGCCTATTTACTTCCAGGGCTGACCCGTGGCATGCCATCCGGGACGCTCTACCTTTGTGTTGTCGATCCTGGAGTTGGGGGTGAGAGAGGCGCACTTGCAGTGCGCTGCGGGCCGAACTGGTTTGTGGGTCCTGACAATGGCCTGTTGGTACAAATCGTGCGTCGATGCGGGGATTCGGCTCTGAGACTGTGGAGGATTGACTGGCGACCTAAGCAAAGCTCCGAGAGCTTCCACGGGCGCGATTTGTTCTTGCCGATTGCAATTGCTTTGACCCTTGGTCGGCTTCAGCTACCCTGCCAGTCGGTGCCACCCAAGAACATCCTTGGATACCATGACCCGCTGGATTGTCAGCGGATTTTGTATGTCGACCGGTACGGGAACTTGATGACAGGGCTCGGGGGGGACCGGCGAGGAAACGATGGCCGCATTCGGGCAGGGGGGCGGATGCTTTGTCAAGCGCGGACCTTTTGTGACTGTCCCGTGGGTGTGCCTTTCTGGTACCACAACGCCTTTGGTTTGATAGAACTGGCGGTCAATCAGGGGCGTGCGGATGAGTTGCTCGGTCTGTCAGTTGGGGATCCCATTCACTGGGAACTGGGTAAGGTTCAGGATACCCCCTCAGTCTCGGCCTGATGCTCAGACCAAATTGCTAAAAAATTGCTCGATAATCGCTCACATAGAGTCTTGGGAAGAGAGCTTGTGGCCAGGCAGTCAAACATGTTTATTGATGGCGAGAAGACTATGAATTACCAAGAAATCCAGGTGCCCGCGGACGGTCAAAAAATCACTATTGATGCCAGCGGCAAGCTTAATGTGCCGGATCAGCCCATTATCCCCTATATCGAAGGGGATGGTATTGGCGTTGATATTACGCCTGTGATGCGACGCGTTCTCGATGAGGCCGTGGCCAAAGCTTATGGTGGCAAGCGCAAGCTGGTGTGGATGGAGGTCTTTGCCGGGGAAAAGGCGACGCGCCAATATGGGCCTGACTGCTGGCTTCCGGATGAAACACTCGCGGCAGTGCGCGATTTTGTGGTCTCGATCAAAGGACCCTTGACCACTCCCGTTGGCGGCGGGATTCGCTCGCTGAACGTGAGCCTGCGCCAGGAACTCGATTTGTATGTCTGTTTGCGCCCGGTGCGCTACTTTGCCGGGACTCCAAGCCCGTTGCGCGAGCCAGAACAGACCGATATGGTCATCTTCCGCGAGAATTCAGAGGATATCTACGCGGGCATCGAATGGGAAGCGGGATCAGCCGAGGCTGATCGCTTGATTGGGTTTTTGCGCGATGAGCTGGGTGTGCGCAAAATCCGCTTCCCAAAAACCTCTGGCATTGGTATTAAGCCGGTGTCCCAAGAGGGTACCGAGCGCTTGGTGCGCAAGGCGATACAATATGCAATCGACAATCACCGCCGATCGGTCACCCTGGTCCATAAAGGCAACATCATGAAGTTCACGGAAGGAGCCTTTAAGACATGGGGTTACGAGCTTGCCAAACGCGAATTTGGCGCCTCCGAAATCGATGGTGGTCCCTGGTGTGGCTTTAAGCATCCAGAGACGGGTGCGGAGATTGTCATTAAGGACGTGATCGCGGATGCCTTCCTGCAGCAGATTTTGCTGCGACCCAAGGAATATGACGTGATTGCCACCCTGAATCTGAATGGGGACTATATTTCCGACGCGCTGGCAGCCCAGGTTGGCGGTATTGGCATGGCCCCTGGAGCCAATTTGTCCGATCAAGTTGCCATGTTCGAGGCAACACACGGCACGGCCCCCAAGTACGCGGGCAAGGATCAAGTCAACCCAAGCTCACTCTTGCTTTCGGGCGAGATGCTGCTGCGCCATCTCGGCTGGAGCGAAGCGGCCGATCATGTCATCCGCGGGATTGAGGGGTCTATTCAGGCAAAGACAGTCACTTATGATCTTGAGCGGTTGATGACTGGAGCGACCAAGTTAAGCTGCTCCGCCTTTGGCGATGCAGTGATCGCCAATATGGATGCCTGATCCCCATTGCGGTCATTGGTTGTCCCCGCCAGTCTGATCCGCCAGTTTTCCTCCGAAGGCGCCCGCCTGAAGCTGTAAATGGACAACTCGGGCTCATGCATGCCGGCATGAGCCCCTGTCCCCCCTTTTTAGGGGATTGGTCCATTGATTGCTGAAAAAGTGCGTTTAGAATTCGGCATCACCGAAGACATGCAGTTGCTGTGTCAGGCTATGCCTCTGCCCTTTCGTCCCCCTTCCTCTCCTCTGTGCTTCTTATCCTCATTGTCGTGCCCTCCTCAATGAGTCGCGTGCGGGGATGGGGTGCCATCTAAAGATCGGGTTGCGCATCGCGCTGCACATGTGCGGCATGCAAGCCTTTTGGACCTTGGCTAATTTCAAACTGTACGCGCTGCCCTTCCCTCAGTGTCTTGTAGCCCTCCATGCTAATCGATGAAAAGTGTACGAAAACGTCTTCATCGCGGTCTTCTGGCTTCACAAAGCCATAGCCCTTGGCGTTGTTGAACCACTTTACAGTGCCTTTGGTCATTCTGTGTCCTCCACGACTTCTGTCACCTTTGGTGTCGGCGCTCAGGTATGAACGCTCTAGGCTTTTCGTGGAAATGCTTATTATTATCTGATGCGTCACGGCATCGGTGTCCCTGATTTCCAGCGCATCCATGGGTTGCTTGCCCTTGGCGCGTCTGTAGGGTTTGGCGCATTTCGCGCCCTTAGTATAGTGGGTTGATTTTCGAGTTCAAACCGTACCAAGGTGCGAATCGGCAGGATCTTCGAACCTAGCCGATCAACAAAGCTTCGCTGCGGGTCGCGGGTGCTGGACGTGAGGCACCGGGGGCTGTATTTTCTCTCTCTTAACCCAACATCCACAATGGCACCGGTGATTTGCCATAACTGGCCATGAGCAGGGCGGATTGCTGGTCTGCTATGCTAGTCCCAGAACTCGCGTCTCTTTCGCTACCTTGAGCTGCCTTGGTGTGAAATCCTTCGGATGTATTCTTCTCGATGGCTGCGGGGTTTTCTTGGGGGCTGGGCCATGAGCATGAGAGCTGAGAGGATGCTTGAAAGAGGATGTTAAGCGGGACAATCATGACTGGTATGAGCGACTGGCACCCAAAGGAACAGGACTCGGGCGAGGATCCGCACGACGGTGCCGGCCTGACTGTCCAGGAATCCAAACCGAAGTTGAAGCAGCCGCCGCGCTACAAGGTGCTGCTGCTCAACGATGACTTCACCCCTATGGAATTCGTCGTGTATGTGCTTGAAGCCATTTTCGGCATGAGCCGCGAGAAAGCGACGCAGATCATGTTGCATGTCCATACGCGGGGGGTTGGTGTCTGTGGCGTTTTCACCCGTGACATCGCCGAGACCAAAGTGGCGCAGGTCAAGGAGCATGCTCGTGCCAATCAACATCCTTTAATGTGTACAATGGAAGAGGCCTAATCCCTGTGGCGACTTTCGCTGATTCTCCAAGTGGTTATCGGTCAGGTTTCAAAGTTCGCTGAAGCTCCCAATTCAACGGCAACAAAGCCCCGGGTCTAGCAGATGTTAAGCAAAGAACTCGAACTCACTCTGAACAACGCCTTCAGACAGGCACGCGAGAAGCGACACGAGTACATGACCGTGGAGCATCTGCTACTTGGTCTGCTCGATAATCCATCGGCGGCCAAGGTGCTGCGCGCCTGTGGTGCCGATGCCTCACAGTTACGCCAGGAGATCAATCTATTCATCGAGGAAACCACGCCGCTGCTATCCGCGCGCGATGGCCGCGAAACCCAGCCAACCCTGGGCTTTCAGCGGGTGCTGCAGCGCGCGGTCTTTCATGTTCAGTCCTCCGGTCGGAAGGAGGTGACAGGTGCCAATGTGCTGGTGGCCTTATTCAGCGAACAGGACTCCCAGGCCGTGTTTCTACTCAATCAGCAGGATGTCACGCGCCTGGATGTGGTGAATTTTATTTCCCACGGCATTTCCAAGGTGCCAGGGGAGGATCAAAGCGAGGAGCCAGCGGCCGAGGGCGATGACGGACGCGGCGACGAGAAGGAATCCGCCAGCCCGCTGCGCAGCTTCGCGACCGACCTCAACGAACTGGCGCGCCAAGGCCGCATTGATCCACTCATAGGCCGTGCGCTCGAGGTGGAGCGCACGGTGCAAATTCTGTGTCGGCGGCGCAAGAACAACCCACTGCTGGTCGGCGAGGCCGGGGTTGGCAAGACCGCCATTGCCGAGGGCTTGGCCAAGAAGGTGGTCGATGGCGAAGTGCCCGAGGTGCTGGCCAATGCCACCATTTATGCACTGGACCTCGGTGCCTTGGTGGCCGGCACCAAGTATCGCGGGGACTTCGAGAAGCGCCTTAAAGCCGTGCTGGCGGAGCTCAAGCAGCTGCCGGACGCCGTGCTCTTTATCGATGAGATCCATACCGTCATCGGCGCGGGGGCGGCCTCTGGTGGCGTGATGGATGCATCCAACCTGATCAAGCCCATGCTCGCCTCGGGTGATCTGCGGTGCATCGGTTCCACCACCTATCAGGAGTTTCGTGGCATTTTCGAAAAAGACCGCGCCCTGGCGCGGCGCTTCCAGAAGATCGATATCAACGAGCCCTCGGTCGAGGAGACGATTGAGATCCTTAAGGGGCTCAAGCCAAGGTTCGAGGACCATCACCAGGTCAATTACACCCAGACCGCCCTGAGAGCCGCCGCCGAGCTGTCAGCAAAATTTATCAATGACCGCCATCTGCCCGACAAAGCCATTGATGTGATCGACGAGGCCGGCGCTCATGTACAGCTGCGCCCGGCCGCCAAGCGAAAGAAGCGCATTGATGTCACCGACATCGAGAGCATCGTCGCCAAGATCGCCCGTATTCCACCGAGAAAAGTCAGTCTGTCGGATACGGAATCCCTGCGTAACCTCGACCGCGACTTGAAAATGGTTGTTTACGGCCAGGATGAGGCCATCGATGTGATGACCTCGGCCATCCGCATGAACCGCTCCGGTCTAGGCAATGATGAGAAGCCCATTGGCTCCTTCCTCTTTACCGGCCCGACTGGCGTCGGCAAGACCGAAGTGACCCGCCAGCTCGCCCGTGTGCTCAGCATGGAGCTGATTCGCTTCGATATGTCGGAGTACATGGAACGCCACACCGTCTCGCGCCTGATTGGCGCGCCTCCAGGCTATGTCGGCTTCGATCAGGGTGGCCTGCTGACCGAGGAAGTCACCAAGCATCCGCATGCGGTGCTGCTGCTCGATGAAATTGAAAAAGCCCACCCGGATGTCTTTAATCTGCTATTGCAGGTGATGGATCATGGCACCCTGACGGACAACAATGGCCGCAAGGCGGATTTTCGCAATGTCGTGCTGGTGATGACCACCAATGCTGGGGCCGAGGCAACCAGCCGGCGCTCCATCGGCTTTAGCGAGCAGGATCACTCCTCGGACGGCATGGAGGCGTTGAAACGCTTCTTCTCGCCAGAGTTCCGCAATCGGCTCGATGCCGTGGTGCAGTTCGCGCATCTCGAGCCCGAGACGGTCGCCAATGTGGTGAATAAGTTTATCTTCGAGCTTGAGCAGCAGTTGCTTGAGAAGAAGGTCGATCTGGTGGTCGATGAGGATGCGCGACTGTGGATTGCCGAGAAGGGCTACGACAAGCAGATGGGCGCGCGCCCCATGGCGCGGGTAATCCAGAACCACATCAAAAAGCCGTTGGCAAGTGAGTTGCTGTTTGGCGAACTCGCAGGCGGCGGGCGGGTGCGGGTGAGCCTGGGTGAGGATGGCGAGCTGGCGTTAAACTTCGACAGTGAGTCGGTTGCCGCCTGAGCATGACGAAACACAAGACCGAATCACCCGCGGGGGTTCGGTCGGGCCTTCTCCGCGGATTCGAACTCATGGTCGAATTTATTCGACCGAATGTTTTCTTTGGCGCCCGAATGCTTACCTTGGGTTGCTTACCTGACCCTGTAGGTGATACGCCCTTTGGTCAGATCGTAAGGGGTTAACTCAACCGTGACCTTGTCGCCGGTCAGGATGCGGATATAGTGCTTGCGCATCTTGCCGGAAATATGGGCGGTGACAACATGACCGTTCTCGAGTTCGACACGAAATACGGTGTTCGGCAGGGTCTCGACAACCGTGCCTTCCATCTGGATAACGTCTTCTTTTGCCATTGGTTAGGTAATGGTGGTCAGCTAATGGGGCGGGAAATCTGGTGGAGAAACGGGTGTTAAAAGCGGGAGAACAACGAAAGGGCGGCCGATCAGTTGGCACGGCCGCCTGTCGGTAAAGCCAATTCCGCAAAACTGGTCAAGTATAGCACAGCGAAGTCTGTTTGCCGGCGCCTGGTTATTGGCCCGGTCTACACCGAATAGACACCCAAATTTAGAATTGCTGCCCCCGGGCGCGCTGTCATCGCGCAAAGGCCTTCAGCGCCCTAGTCCCTCTCGCCCGCGCGAAGAGAGTGCCATTCCCCGTCAATCCAGGCCTCCACTGGGTGAAAATTAGCCTTGTAGGCCATTTTGCGGCTTTCGGCGATCCAGTAGCCCAGGTACAGATAATGGAGTCCAAGCTCGCGGGCCTCGAGAATCTGGCTCAGAACGGCAAATGTCCCGGGCGCGCGCGCGGATTGCGCCGGATCAAAAAAAGTATAGACCGCGGACAGCCCGCTGATCAGCAGGTCGCTGACCGCCACGCCAATCAGCGTGCCGCGATGGCGCATTTCGAGCAGGCGGCTCTGCCCCGCCCAGGGAGCAAGCAAAAACCGTCGATAGCTGGTCGGTGAAATGTCATCCGCCATGTCGCCGTCGCCATGGCGCGCAAGCAGATAGCGGCGGAAGAGTTCGTAGTGTTCCTGGTCGAAGACTGGTGCGCGTGCTCTAAGTTCGATGTCGCTGTTTTTGGTCAGATTGCGCCGCTGCGAGCGATTGGGCCGGAAGTCCGCCACTGGCACCCGCAGCGGCACGCAGCGCCCGCAGCCACGGCAGGCCGGGCGGTAGAAATGATCGCCACTGCGGCGAAAGCCCAGTTGCTGGAGCCAGTCTGCATGGTGGCGGTCGATGCGCACATTGGGGTCGACAAAGAGCGTGCGTGCAGAGCGATCCGGCAGATAGGAGCAGGCATGTTCCCCGGTCAAATAGAGCGGCAGGTTGGCATGAATGGGCACCTGCGAGGTCATGACGCGGGTCGCTCTTCGCTGCTCGGCGGCTCGGGAAAATGGCGGCCGCCGTCGTCCCAGGAACCCTCGCGACCGGGCAGATCGCGGCAGGTCCGAAGTTTTTCGATGAACAGTGCTCGCGGCACCGCGCGCGCACCCATGCGCAGCAGATGCTCGGTCACCACCTGGCAGTCGATGAGCTCAAAGTCCCATGCGGCCAGCCGCTGGCTCAGGAATACCAGCGCCAACTTGGATGCGTCAGTCGCGCGTGAGAACATGGATTCACCAAAAAAGGCGCGGCCGATGGCGACCCCATAAAGCCCACCCACCAGCCGCTCTTGTCCCTCCTCCCACACCTCAACCGAATGGGCGATGCCGTGAATGTTGAGCGCGCGGTAAGCGCGAATCATTTCCGGCAGCAGCCAGGTGCCCTGTTCGCCATGGCGGCTGATATTGGCACAGGCGTTGATCACGCGCGGAAAGTCGCGGTCCATGGTCAGCGCGAAACGACGCTGGCGCAGCCTTTTGCGCAGACTGCGGGAAATGTGCAACTCCTTGGGAATTAACAGAGTGCGCGGATCGGGCGACCACCACAGAATCGGATCGCCCTGGTTGTACCAGGGAAAAATGCCCTGGCGATAGGCATTGACCAGACGCCGCGTGCTTAGGTCGCCTCCAATGGCCAGCAGCCCGTTGGGATCGCACAGGGCATTCTCGACACTCGGGAAAGCGCCGCTCGGATCGTTGGGGGAGAGCAGAAAGGGCAGTCTGCGTGGTCGACGCATCAAGGCTTGGGTCTGTCCTTATAAGGGCTGTGCTGGTGCATCTCGGCAAGATAGTCCCGCATGGCCGCGCGCTCGTGTTGCAAAAAGGCGTTGATGGGTTGGCGCAGGCGCGGGTCGGCAATCCAGTGCGCCGACCAGGTCGCGGTGGGCAGGAAGCCGCGCGCGATCTTGTGCTCGCCCTGTGCGCCGGGCTCGAAGCGCGTCAACCCTTCGCTGATGCAATGTTCAAGGCCCTGATAATAGCAGGCTTCGAAATGCAGGCTATGAAAGTCGGCCGAGCAACCCCAATGGCGCCCATACAGACTGTGTGCGCCAACCAGGCAAAAGGCCGCGGCGACACTTTGACCCTGGTAGTCGGCCAGCACCAGCAGCAGTTGCTCGCCCATGGTCTCGGCGATGTCGAGAAAAAAATCCAGGCTTAGGGTTGGGATGCCGCCGCGCTTGTCGAAGGTGTCTTCATAGAAGCGGTGAAAGACCGCCCACTGCGCCTCGCTGACGGCATCGCCGCGCAGTCGCCGCAACTGCACTCCGGCATCGCTGACGCGGCGGCGCTCGCGCTTGATCTTTTTGCGCTTTTCGGCCGAGAAAGCGGACAGCAGATGGTCGAAGTGCTCGTACCCCTGGTTGTGCCAGTGAAATTGGCAGCCCATGCGCGCCATGAATCCGCCTTCTTCCTGCCAGGCGAGCTCTTCCTCGGTGCCAAACAGCCAGTGCGCCCCCGAGAGCCCGAGCTTCTCGGCCAATTGTCGGGCGCCCGCAATGAGCATTTGGGCTTGGGTCTCGCGCGCCGGTCCGGGCGACGTGAGCACCCGTGCCCCGGTGGCCGGAGTGTAAGGCGCGGCCATGACCAGCTTGGGGTAATAGCGCCCGCCCGCGCGCTGGTAGGCATCGGCCCAGGCCCAGTCGAAGACGAACTCGCCGTAAGAATTGAATTTTAAGTAGCAGGGCGCGGCGGCGACAAGCTGGCCCTGGGTGTCGTAGAGTCCCAGATGCTGTGGAATCCAGCCGAAGCGTTCGCCCACGGCGCCGTGGCGTTCCATGGCGGCGAGGAATTCATGGCGCAGGAAGGGCGTGTCGGCGCCGACCAGCCGGTTCCAGGATGCCACCGGAATGTCGGCGAGCGAGGCATGAACCTGAATCATGTCAGCCGCGGTAGAGACGCGTGCGAGGTCGCCCGGACCAGGATTACAAAGGCCATAGCCGGAAGCCGAGCCATAGGAACACCCCGGCGGCGAACAAGGAGGCGGCAAAGGGCCAGAGCGCGCTCAGGCGGAACTCCCGCTCCCGGGCGGCACGCAACGCAAGATAGGCGCCGGCCAGATTGATGATCACCCCAAGTTCGCACAGTCCGAGCAGGGCCAAGAGTGGGAATTTGGTGCCCAGCTCGCCGGGCTGGGAGCCCACGGCCACCGCCAGCAGCAAGACCCCGGAACTCGCCAGCGCGAGTGCCGGAAAGCGTTTTGTGCCAAGGGACAGGGGTTGCGGACCAATGGGTTTCGGACCAGATGCGTGGCTGTCAGTCATGGTCGGTCGGCATCCGTGATTCAGCCGCCCTGGGTCTCGAGGGTGTCGAGAAACTTCTCGGCATCCAGCGCCGCCATGCAGCCGCTGCCGGCCGAGGTGATGGCTTGGCGATAAACATGATCCATGACATCGCCAGCGGCGAAGACGCCGGGCACCGAGGTGGCGGTGGCGTTGCCATCCGAACCACCCTGCACCCGGATGTAGCCATTGGTCATTTCCAGCTGGCCGGCGAAAATCTCGGTGTTTGGCTGATGACCGATGGCGATGAAGACCCCGTGCGGATCAAGATCCTTGGTCGCGCCGGTTTGTACATCCTTGATGCGCATGCCGGTCACCCCGCTGGTGTCGCCCAGGACTTCATCGAGGACATGGTTCCATTCGATGCGCACATTGCCGTTCTCGGCTTTCTCCAGCAGCTTGTGCTGCAGGATTTTCTCGGCGCGCAGGGCATCGCGACGATGCACCAGCACCACCTCTGCGGCGATATTGGATAGATATAGGGCTTCTTCGACCGCCGTGTTGCCACCGCCGATGACCGCGACCTTCTGGTTGCGGTAAAAGAAGCCATCGCAGGTCGCGCAGGCCGAGACCCCGCGTCCGCGAAAGGCCTGCTCCGAGGGCAGGCCAAGATATCTGGCGCTGGCGCCGGTGGCGATGATGAGCGCGTCGCAGGTATAAAGACCATTGTCACCGGTCAGTTCGAGCGGTCGTTTGGAGAAGTCCACCTTTGAGATCTGATCGAGCAGAATTTCGGTCTCGAAGCGCTCGGCATGCTTGCGCATGCGCTCCATCAGATCCGGGCCCAGCACGCCCTCGTTGTCACCGGGCCAATTGTCGACATCCGTGGTGGTCATCAGCTGACCGCCTTGTTCCATGCCGGTGACCAGTACCGGATTGAGGTTGGCGCGCGCCGCGTAGACGGCCGCCGTGTAGCCGGCTGGGCCTGAACCCAGGACCAGCAGTCGGCAGTGTTTGGTATCGCTCATGGCTTGGCATACTCCCTTGAAGTCGCCTTAATGTTGGGTTCGGTTGGCGCCCGCGGAGCTTGGTCCGGGTTGCTCCCGGGTTGCTCCCTGGTTACTCATGGCAACTTCACCGGCGGTTGGTCGGCAGGCACCCAAGCCTGGCCGCGAGCCTTGCCATGAATGTGGCTGCGAGGCGCCGCAAAGCGGCCAGTTTAAGGGCGCGCGGCGGGGCGGTAAAGCGGATCCGGACGCATGAGTCCCAGAAAAAGTTTTATGAAACTGCACGAATAAACTCCGATAAGGTTATAATAAATCGAATGATCGGAGGATAATTATGCAGGCAACCCGGACAGGCGAATTCACTTTCAGTGATTACATTGAGCGCGTTGTGCGTGAGGCAGGGATTTGGGCACTGGTGGCTCTGGCCGCCTTTCTGGCGCTCTCCCTGGCCACATATGCGCCAGGTGATCCCGGCTGGTCTTATGTTGGGCCTGAGTCCCAGGTCAACAATGCGGCTGGACGCGCCGGCGCCTGGTTCGCCGATGTGGCCTTGTTTTTATTTGGGCTGTTCGCCTATTTGATTCCTTTAATGTTGGTCGTCAGCGCACTGCTGTTGTTCCAGTGTCGCGAGCAGGAGCCCGAAACCCGGTTGTTGCGGCTGGCGCTGCACTGGCTGGGGGTGGCGCTGACGCTGGTGGCGGCCACCGCGCTGGCCAGCGCCCAGTTCGATGCGTTGCTCGGCTGGTTGCCGACCGGTCTTGGCGGGGGGCTCGGGCGTCTGGGCGCGGAATGGACACAAAGTCTCTTTGGTGGCACTGGCAGAGTATTCTTTTTGTTCCTGCTGCTGCTCATTGGCGTGTCATTGATGACGGGCATGTCACCTCTGGCGATTGTTGATGCGGTCGGTGAGTTTACGCTTTGGCTGATGGGGCTGGCACTGACGGCCTGGCGACGCCCCGGCGCGGGCGAGACCGCCGCGGACGCGGAAGCGCTATTGGACGCGGATGCACCGGCGGAGGAAGGCCGGTTCGGTCGCTTCTATCGGCGCTTGCGGCAACCCCGGGCGGAAAATGATACGGACCCGAGTTTTGGCGATTTGGATGCGATTGATGGCGAGGCCGAGGTCATCAGTGAGACCCTGGGCCGGGTACCCTGGGAACCCGAGGTGGATCGCGGCGCTACCGTCCCACTGCGGGAGACGGCGACGGAGGCGAAGGCACCCATGCCGGATCAGGAATCCGCCGGGCCGCGTCCGGTGTATCGTTCCGCGACTCCCCAGTCATCCAGTCTGGCGCCCAAGATCAAGCCGGGGGATCCCATGTGCCCGCCCTTCGAGCTACTCGACCCGGCGCGCCCTGGCCGGCGCGGCTACACCCCGGACCAACTCGAGACGCTCTCGGCCGAGGTCGAAGCCCGGCTGGCTGACTATGGCGTCAAAGCCCAGGTGGTGGCCGTCCAGCCCGGTCCGGTGGTGGCCCTGTTCGAGCTGGAACTGGCACCTGGGGTCAAGGCGGCCAAGATCACCGGCCTTGCCCGGGATATTGCCCGGGCGCTGTCGAAAATCAGTGTGCGGGTGGTGGAGATCATTCCCGGCAAATCGGTCATCGGGCTTGAGATTCCCAATGACACGCGGGACATGGTGGTTTTGAGCGAAGTGCTGAACTCGGATGCCTATCGCAAGAAAAACTCCGCGCTCACCATTGGACTTGGCACCGACATTGGCGGGCAGCCCGTGGTGGCGGATTTGGGGGCCATGCCCCATGCGCTCATCGCCGGCACCACGGGTTCGGGTAAGTCGGTGGCCATCAACGCCATGATCCTGAGTCTGCTGTACAAGGCCGAGCCCAAGGACGTGCGCCTGATCATGGTCGACCCGAAAATGCTCGAACTCTCGGTCTACAATGGCATCCCGCATCTGCTCACCCCGGTGGTGACGGACATGAAGGAAGCCGCCAACGCCCTGCGCTGGTGCGTGGCCGAGATGGAACGCCGCTATCGCCTGATGTCGGAACTCAAGGTGCGCAACATTGGCGGCTTCAACAAACTCATCAAGCAGGCGAGTGATGCCGGTGAGGCCATTATCGATCCTGTCGCCCTGGCCGCCGCCGGCGGTGAACTGGATCCAGACCTGCCCCCGCCGACCCTGAGCCATCTGCCTTATATTGTCGTCATCATCGACGAACTGGCCGACATGATGATGGTGGTGGGCAAAAAGGTCGAGGAACTCATCGTGCGCCTGGCGCAAAAGGCACGTGCCTCGGGCATTCATCTGCTGCTTGCCACCCAGCGCCCGTCGGTGGACGTGCTGACCGGGTTGATCAAGGCCAATGTGCCAACGCGCCTGGCGTTCAAGGTCTCCTCGCGGGTTGACTCCCGCACCATTCTTGACCAGATGGGCGCCGAGCAACTCCTGGGCCATGGCGACATGCTCTACATGGCCCCCGGCAGCAGCATCCCGCAGCGGGTGCATGGCGCCTTTGTCGACGATCATGAAGTCCACAAGGTCGTGGATCATCTCAAGCAATTCGGTCCGCCCGAGTTCATCGACACCGTGCTGCAGGAGTCCTCCGACTTCCTGACCGGCATCGACCCGGAACCCAGCGCCGGTGGCGATGTCGAGGATAAGGACGCGCTCTTTGATGAAGCGGTGCAGATTGTCGTCGAAACCCGCCGCGCCTCCATCTCGGGCGTGCAGCGGCGGCTGAAAATCGGCTATAACCGTGCCGCGCGCATGATCGAGGAAATGGAACGTATCGGCTTGGTTGGTCCGGCCGAGACCAACGGCAATCGCGAGGTCTTGGCTCCGCCGCCGGCGTCCGAGGAGTGAGGACCATTGGCGGCTTGTACGGGCGAATGCACGCGCTTGACCAGCCCCGCCAAGGATCAGAAGGCCACCGAAAGCAGCCTGTTAAAGGCTAAAGTTGCGCGCACGAAACGCCATTTTGCTCACAGGATCAACAAAATCATGACACCAAGCATGCGACTCGCCGGATTTCTGATCGTCATCAGTCTTTTATTTCTATCGCTCGGCGCCAACGCCGCCCCCGACCCGGTCGCCACCCTCAAGGACTATCTCAAGGACCTAAACAGCCTGAGCGCCGATTTCCGCCAGATTACCCTCACGCCGGGCTCCAGCGGGGAGCAGACCTTCGAGTCCGAGGGCCGGCTGTTTTTGCGTCGCCCCGGGCAGTTTCGCTGGGAATACGACAAGCCCAGCGAGCAGCTCATCGTCGCCGATGGCAAGCGTGTCTACCTGCGGGATACCGAGCTTAACCAGGTCAGCCACCGCTCCCAGCAAGCCGCGCTCGATGGCACCCCAGCCCAGCTTCTGGTCAGTGACCGGCCGGTCGAGGAATTTTTTGCCTTGCGTCCGCTGAGTCGCGATGACGGGCGCCTGTGGGTGGAACTCGAACCCAAGGCCGACGATTCCCAGGTCGAGCGCCTGCAAATCGCCTTCATCGACGGACAACTCGACACCCTGCTGATGGAAGACCGCTTCGGTCAGCTGACCCGCTTCATTTTCACCGGCATCCAACGTAACCCAAAGCTGTCGGACGCGCTCTTTGAATTTGATCGTCCCGCCGGCGGGGACTTCCTGCAAATCGATTGAGGCTGGCCTGGTGGTGCCTGTCTTGTCGTGCGTCGCGTTGAAATGATGACCTGACAGACCGAGGAAGCAGCAAGATGCAACAATTGGATCGAATCACTCAGCAGCCGGGTGTCATGGGAGGTAAGGCATGTATTCGTGGAATGCGTGTGACGGTGGGCATGATCGTCGGGCAGATCAGTACTGGGCGCACCATCGACGACATGCTTGTCGATTACCCCTACCTTGAGCGTGAAGACATCATGCAGGCATTGCGCTACGCAGCCTGGCTGGCGAATGCGCAAGAATTCGAGCTGGCTTGTGCATGAGGATTTTGCTCGATATGAACCTGTCTCCCCGTTGGGTGGGTGTTCTTGGTGACGCGGGTATCGATGCGGTTCATTGGTCAGCTTTAGGTGCGTTGAATGCCGCGGATTCAGAAATATGCGATTTTGCGCGTCACCATGATTTTGTCATTCTGACCCAGGATCTCGATTTTAGTGCTATTTTGTCAGTAACATCACGTGGAAAGCCGAGTGTTGTGCAAATCCGGGCCGACGATCTCAGTCCCGATCAAATCGGGCCAAAGGTCATCATGGCCTTGCATCGAATGTCGGTAGAGCTAGCCAATGGAGCCATATTGACGGTCGATCCGTTGCGCACGCGCCTGCGGTTGTTGCCATTGCCTGAACGTTCTGGATTTGCTGGCGGGATCTGAGCACGCTTGAGTATCTCGGCGCCAGCCATTCCCCTGCCCGAGCGCATGCGACCGCGGCGTCTCGAGGACTGTGTCGGCCAATCCCATCTGCTCGCCCCCGGCCGACCGCTGCATCAGGCGTTGGCCTCGGGGCAGCTGCATTCCATGATTCTGTGGGGACCGCCAGGCACCGGCAAAACCACCCTGGCGCGGCTGGCGGCCACCCTGGCCGACGCACACTTTGTCCAGCTCTCGGCCGTGCTCGCTGGCGTGAAGGACGTCCGCGAGGCGGTCGCCGAGGCCAAACGCCTGCGCGCGGGACTGACCCCGCAAGGCACCCTGCTGTTCATCGACGAAGTCCACCGCTTCAACAAGGCCCAGCAGGACGCCTTTCTGCCCCATGTTGAAGACGGCACCCTGACTTTCATCGGCGCCACCACCGAGAACCCGTCCTTCGCGCTCAATAGCGCGCTGCTCTCCCGCGCTCGGGTCTATGTGCTCGAACCCATGGACACCAGCGCGCTCGAAACCCTGATCCAACGCGCCCTCGGGGATCAGGAGCGCGGACTTGGCCAATTTGGCATTGGCATCGCCCCGGATGCCTGCCGGCAACTCGCGCGGGTGGCCGATGGCGATGCGCGTCGCGCGCTCAGTCTGCTTGAACTCGCCGCCGCGCGGGTGGAGCGGGCAGGGCAGGGCGGTGTTCCAGCAATGCCCCCGCCAGAAATTACCCCCTCCATCATCGAAGCCGTGCTCGATGCAGGCGCCCGCCGCTTCGACAAGGGTGGCGATGCCTTCTACGATCAAATATCCGCGCTGCACAAGTCGGTGCGCGGCTCGGCGCCCGATGCCGCCCTCTACTGGCTCGCGCGCATGATCGATGGCGGCTGCGATCCGCTCTATCTGGCCCGGCGCCTGGTGCGCATCGCCAGCGAAGACATCGGCAATGCCGACCCGCGCGCGCTTGATCTCGCTCTCAACGCATGGGACGCCATGCAGCGCCTCGGCAGCCCCGAGGGCGAGTTGGCGCTGGCGCAGGCGGCGGTGTATCTCGCCAGCGCGCCCAAGAGCAACGCTGTCTACACGGCCTGGAAGCAGGCCCTGGCCGATGCGCGCGCCCAGGGCTCGTTGCCAGTGCCAGCGCATCTATGCAACGCGCCCACGGCGCTGATGCGGACCATGGGCAAGGGCGCGGCCTATCGCTATGCCCATGACGAGCCCGATGCCTATGCCGCTGGCGAGAACTACTTTCCCGATCAGCTCGCCCCGCGCCACTACTACCAGCCAGTGCCGCGCGGGCTGGAAGTTCGCATTGGCGAAAAGCTTGCGCGCCTGGGCGAACGCGACCGCGAAGCGAGGGAAGGCGCCGAAAAACCAGCATCGGACTCATGACAAACCGCAAGCCTCGGGGCTAGACTAGCGCGCTTTCGTTTCGCGACAGGGGGAAGCGCAAATGGAACAAGTGACGGACTGGATCGATGTGATCAACGGTTTGCTGTGGGGGCCGCCCATGCTGGTGCTGATTTTGGGCACCGGCCTGTATCTGTCCTTTGGATTAAGAGCCATGCCGATTCGACGGCTCGGCTATGGCTTTCGCATGCTATGGCAGGGCCGGCGCGGCGAGGGAAAAGGGGACATCAGCTCCTTCAATGCGCTCATGACCTCGCTTTCGGCCACCATCGGCACCGGTAACATCGCCGGGGTTGGCACGGCCATTGCCGTTGGCGGCCCGGGTGCCTTGTTTTGGATGTGGATGACGGCCCTGGTCGGCATGGCCACCAAGTACGCCGAGGCGGTGCTGGCGGTGCGTTACCGTGAGGTCGACGAAAACAACAACCATGTCGGCGGGCCCATGTATTACATCCGTAATGGGCTCGGGAAGCGCTGGGCGTGGCTTGCGGTCGCTTTTGCTATTTTTGGCGCCATGGCCGGATTTGGCATCGGCAACACGGTGCAGGCCAATTCCGTCGCCCATGCGCTGGAGGTGAAGTTTCATGTGCCGCCCCTGTGGACTGGCGTGGTGATGGCGGTGCTGGTTGGCTTGGTGCTGATCGGCGGCATCCGCTGGATCGCCCAGGTGGCAGGGAGGCTGGTGCCCTTCATGGCCATCGCCTACCTGCTGGCCGGCCTGGTGGTGCTGGGACTGAATGTGACGGACATTCCGGCTGCCTTCATGACGATTCTGCGCGAGGCCTTCACTCCCACGGCTGGCGTTGGCGGCTTTGCCGGTGCCTCGGTGATGCTGGCCATTCAGATGGGCGTGGCGCGCGGCATTTTCTCCAATGAAGCCGGCCTGGGGAGCGCGCCCATCGCCCATGCGGCGGCGCAAACCGACAGCCCTGTGCGCCAGGGCACCGTGGCCATGCTGGGCACCTTCATCGACACCATCATCATCTGCAGCATCACGGGTTTGGTGATCGTCACCTCGGGCGCCTGGACGGGTGGCGAGAGCGGCGCCGAACTCTCGGCCCTGGCCTTCGGCAACGAACTGCCTGGAGCCGGTGCCTATGTGGTCAGCCTGGGGCTGGCGCTCTTTGCCTTTACCACGGTGCTCGGCTGGAGTGTCTATGGCGAGCGCTGCGTCGAGTACTTGTTTGGCGTTCGCGCCATTCTGCCCTTCCGGATCATCTGGGTGGCCGCCATCCCGGCCGGCGCCTATCTGAGCCTGGATTTCATCTGGTTGGTGGCCGATACCCTGAACGCGCTCATGGCCATTCCCAATCTAGTCGCCTTGCTTTTGCTGAGCCCGGTGGTGTTCAAGTTAACCCGGGAATATTTCGACCGGGCAGCGGTCAGCGCGCCGCCGGCGGTGGCGCGAGAAGACTGATGGCTCAGGCCGGCGCCGGGGCATCCGCATGGGGTGCCGCGCCTGGTTGGACTCCGGGCTTGACCTTGGAGCCACCACGACACTTGGGCGAGGCCGGCGCCGCCTCGCCCTTGCCACGCCACTCAGCAGGTGTGAAGGCGTGAATGGCCAGGGCATGCAGCCCCTGGTCGAACTCGGCGCCGAGCAGGGCATTGACGCGCCTATGGCGTTTGATCAGCGACTCGTTGGCAAAAACATCGCTCACCACCGCCAACTTGAAATGCGATTCGGCGCCCTCCGGCACCGCGTGCATGTGGCTTTCATCCGTCACCACGAGATGCCTTGGCTGCATCTCCTGGGTCACCAGGGCCTGAATGCGTTCTTGGCGTGACATCGGTGTTTATCTCCGCTGTTTAGAGTCAATTCGCCTCAGAGTCAAGGCGTCTCCGCAGCCGTTCTCAAGGCTTGGTCTCGGGTGGCGTCCAGCCGTCGTTCAGCGAACGCATGAAGGTCACAATGGCGGCTTCCTCATCCTCGGTAAGCCCCAGATCGCCGAGTTCCTCGGTATTAAGGTTGGCGCTGATCTCGGGCGCTGGCCAGCAGTTGGTGCCCGGCTGTGGAGCGTCGATTTCCTCGCACACCGGTTTGGTGTCCCGGGTATTGTAGAAGTGCACGACCTCTTTCAGGCTGGCGTGGGCGCCATTGTGCATGAAGCGTTTCACGAAGCCCTCGGCCGGGCGCAGATCGGCATTGCGCAGGCTGGGCACCTTGTATTTGCCCATGTTCTCCGTGGCCCGATCCGCAAAGCGCGGGACCGTCTTGAGAAAAGCCCCCAGACCAGGATCCACCCAGTCGGCACCCTCTGGGTTGAAGTCCTCCATGGCGTACCAGGGATTGTCCGGATTGCGCCCGACGCCGAGGTTGTCGTAGGTGAAATCGGTAAAGAGCGGCGGTGTGCCATCGGCGGTGGGCTCATGCGGATGGCAGGCGGCGCAATTGCCCTTGTCCTCGCGCACAAAGAGATCCAGGCCGCGCATTTCCTCTTCGCTCAGCGGATATTGCTCGGGGTCTTTGAGGTAGTAATCGTACTTGGAGCTGAAGGCGTTCACCTCGGCGGAGGTCTCGAACGCGGCGATGGCGCGCGCGATGGCATTGAAGCCGGCGACTGGATTATCGCAGACCTCCTGGCCAAAGTAGGCGCGAAAGGCCTCGCCATGGTCGCCATGGCACACCCGATGGACCACCTCAGCGCCGCTGGACATGTTTTGCTCGACAGGATTGAGGAATGGCCCCAAGGCCTGTTCCGCGGTGGCATGGCCAAGCAACCAGCCGGTGGCGCGCCCGTCCCAGAAGTTGCCGCCGACAAAATGATCCTCTTCCGGGTCAAGATACAGTGGCGGGCTAAAAGAGGCATAAGCGGCCATGGGTGGGCGGCGGTTGCCGAAGCGCCCAGCCACCGCGCCCTCGCGCACGGCCGAGGCCGGGTCGGTGCCGGATTGCGGACTGGTCCAGCCGGTGAGTGGGCTGTGGCAGCTCGCGCAGGCCTGGCCTGGCGGTTGCGAAAGCTCGGTGTCGAAGAAGAGCGCCTTGCCGAGCTGCTCGAGCTGAGTCAGCCCCTCCTCGGCGCAAAGCGGTGCGCCGCCAAGACCCGCCGTGAGCGCTACAACCCAAGCCAGCCTAGTTTTGTCAATGGGTGAAGATCGCATAAATACCCTATCGTCCCGAGCCAAGATTGAAGCTTAAGCATTTTACCCAAGCCTTATATTGGGTGCGCGAAGGCTGTCGCGCAAGATCGACCGTGCTTGCGGCTTGTTTTTCAGACCGCTGGCTTGGACAATGCGGGCCGAGTGCGCGCAAACTGCGCGCAAACGCATCCAGGAGAGTTTTCATGGCGAACGAAGGTTATCACGAGCCCATCAACGAATTGAGTGCCGAGACCCGCGATATGCACCGTGCCATTCAGTCACTGATGGAGGAACTCGAAGCGGTCGATTGGTACAACCAGCGCGTTGATGCCTGCCAGGACAAGGAGTTGGCAGGGATTTTGGCCCATAACCGGGATGAGGAGAAAGAACATGCGTCCATGCTTCTTGAGTGGATTCGCCGTCAGGACAGCAAGTTCGATGCCGAATTAAAGGATTATCTGTTCACCGACAAGGCCATCGGGCATCATTAGCGACCGCCGCGAGCGCATGTTGGAGGTGTGCCTAAGTGCCCATGTGATCCATCACCATACCATGACCCATATCCTGGCCGTTCCGGGCCGCTGAGAGTCGCAAGTGCTTGATTTAAATTGTTCCTAAGCTCCAGCTTGGGGATGCGGGGCGGCGGCCGCGCCAGCAGCTCGAATCGCCATTGGACGCGGGAGCGTCCGCACTTGCCCCCACGCTGGAGCGTGGGAGCCAGGAATCAAAGTTTACCAACTGATGGGTAGTGGTTTGATCCATAACTCAAGAGGAGAACATCCGTGACTGAATCCGCAGCGATGACCGATGCGACCGCCGAGAAGTCCGCCAGAAACAAAGGCCGACTGCTGTTTTTTCTGGCTCAGCTTCCTTACCTCATCCTTTATGTCACGGCCGTCGCGCTGGCGGCGATGACGGACAGCGATCCAACCGAGGCCGCCACCCGATGGATCTGGTTTATTCCCGCCGTGGCCTTGGTGGCTATTTATGGTGGCTGGCAGCAGGGCAATGCCGGTACGACCATGTCCTCGCGTGGGCTTTTTCTGCTGCGGCAGGTGCTGCACTGGGCCGCGCTGGCGGTGGTGATTCACTTCCTGTTCCGGGAGGACTTGCAGCATTTTCTCAATGCCGAGACCGATGGTTTTGTCACCATCTTTTTGCTCGGGCTGACCGCCATGTTGGCAGGCGTGCATGCTGACTGGAAAATGGGCTTGTTTGGCGCTTTTCTGATTCTCACTGGCGTGCTGATTGGTTGGTTTGACGACAACGCGCTCAAGCTCACGCTTGGCGGCATCGCCATTTTTGCCGTTGTGTTGACGCTGCTTGTGCGCTTTAAGTTCATGGGCAAGAAAACGGCGAAGGGTGCGCATGCGGGCAAGGCCGACGCGGTGGATGCCGCGGGATAAGGCTGTTTTGAGCTGCCCCCTTTGGATCAAAGCTGGCGCCGCAGGCGCCAGCAGTGATGAACGCGGGCATTGCGCTGGAAGTCTCTCGGCAGGGTATAGGCTTTGAGATTCTCGCAGTGCAGATCACCCAAGGCATCCGTATCCAGCTTGAAGCGGCGCAGATTGGTGGAAAAAACCAGCTCGCCGTCCGGCTCCAGCAGTCGGGCGGCCAGTTGGATCAGCCTGACATGGTCGCGCTGAACATCAAAACTGCCGCGCATCCGCTTGGACGTTGAAAAGCTTGGCGGGTCGAGAAAAATCAGCCCGAATTGATCCCAGCGCGGGCGTTGCAGCCATTGCAGACAGTCAGCCTGGTCCACCCGGTGCTGGGGGGCTGAAAACCCATTGAGCGCCAGGTTGCGCTCGGCCCAGTCGCAGTAGGTGCGCGATAGATCCACTGTGAGCGTTGATGTCGCACCGCCCGCCGCCGCATGCACGCTGGCCGTGCCTGTGTAGCCGAACAGATTCAAAAACCGCCGCCCCGATGCGCGCTGGCCGATGAGTTCGCGGGTTTTTCGGTGATCGAGAAAAAGCCCCGTGTCCAGATGGTCTTGCAGGTTGACGAGAAAGCGCAGCCCGGCTTCCCGGACCTCGAAGAACTGCCCTTCTTGTCCCTGCCTGTCGTACTGCGCCTTGCCGCGCTGGCGCTGGCGCACCTTAAACAGGATATGCTGGCGCTCGATTTCGAGCGTCTCGCCAATGACTCCCATGGCCTCGCGCAGACGCCGGCGTGCCGCGCGCGGGTCGATCTCGGGTGGCGCGGCATATTCCTGTACATGGGCCAGGCGCTGGCCTTGGGCGTCGGGCTCCGTGCGCGTGTAGATGTCGATGGCCAGGGCATATTCGGGCAAATCGGCATCGTAGAGGCGGTAGCAGCCGATGTCCCGCTGCTTGAGCCAGGCGTTCAGGCTTTTTTGATTCTTGCGCAGCCGGTTAGCGAGCATCTCGGCGCCGGGGCCGCGTTCCTCGGGCGGCAGCGGGCGTGGGCTGTCGTCGACATGGGCCTCGCTGCGGATGTCAAAATGCAGCAGCTGGCATTCAAGCGGGCCGTTGAACAGCCGGTGCATGCGATGCGCGCGCAGCCCCATGGTGCGGCCAAGCTCGGGATTGGCGGTCAGCACCGCGCCCTGCCAGCCGTCGAAACGCTCGCGCAGGACGCGCCCGAGCGCGCGGTACAGTGGCACCAGATTCTCCTCGGCGCCCAGGCGCTCCCCATAGGGCGGGTTGCTGATGATCAGGCCCTGATGCGCCTGGCCGCGGGGCTGGCAGTCGGACAGCTCGCGGCGCTCGAAATGCAGGCGCCCGGCCAGACCGGCGCGCTCGAGGTTGGCATAGGCAACGCGGATGGCGGCGCCATCGCGGTCATAGCCGCACAGCCGACCCAGGCCCTCCAGTCCGGCCGCCGCGCGTGCTTGAGCTTCCTCGTGCAAGTCTTGCCAGGCCGCTGCATCGTGCCCGCGCCAGGCGCTGAAGCCCCAGTGGGCGCGATTTAGGCCAGGTGCACGGTCGGCGGCCATGAGCGCGGCCTCAATCACCAGAGTGCCGGCGCCGCACATGGGATCGACCAGGGCACCGCCGGCGGCGGCGATCGCGGGCCAGCGCGCGCGCAGCAGCAAAGCGGCGGCCAGGTTCTCCTTGATGCTGGCCGCGCCCGCCTCGGTTCGGTAACCGCGCCGGTGCAGGGCATCGCCCGACAGGTCCAGGTTGAGCGCGGCCTGATCGCGAAACAGCCGACAGTAGAGACGGATGTCGGGCTGGGCAGTATCCACGCTGGGTCTTTGGCCGCTGCGTTCGCGGAACTGATCGACAATGGCATCCTTGATGCGCAGGGCGGCAAAATGGCTGTGGTCAATGGCGGAACGGGCGCTGTCGACATGGATCGCCAGGGTTTGTTCCGGACCCAGATGCGCCGACCAGTCGATGGCGGCGACGCCGGCGTAGAGCGCATCGGGATCGGCGGCCGGCCAGTCCGCCAGCGGCAGCAGTACCCGGCTGGCCACGCGCGACCAGAGACAGACCCGATAGGCATCGGCCAGGGTGCCGGCGCAGGCGACGCCGGCGCGGGTCTCGCGCACCTCGGGGATGCCAAGGCCGCTTAATTCCTCGGCCAGCAGAGTCTCCAGATGTCGGGCGGCGGTGACGAAAAAGCGGCACGGATGGGCCACCGGGCCAGGGGATATGGCGGCTTCTAACACTTGGTGGCCGCCGCTTTCGTGCTCTGGAGACTGACCGGGATGGTCGGGCCACCCGCGGGATGGACCAGATCAGGCAGGACCCCGCGCACGACCCGGGCCAGTGCCCTGAGGGCCGCCGTGCGTGGAAAACTGCGCCTGTGCACCAGCGAGATATGCCGTCGGGCATCCGGTAGCTCCAAGGGCCGCACGCTGATGCCCGCGGTGTCCTGCCAGCCGCTGTCGAGCGCCAGCGCGGGTACCAGGGTGCAGCCGAATCCGGCGCGCACCAGATGGCGCAGGGTCTCAAGGCTGGCGGCGCTCAGATCGGCCGCCTCGCTGGTATGCGGGCGCTCGGCCAGGCGACACACATGCATGACCTGCTGGCTTAAACAATGTCCCTCGGCCAGCAGCAGCAGTTCGGCCGCCTCGAGGTCGGTGTCGCTGATTTCGGGCTTGTCCGCCAGCGGATGCCCAGGCGGATGGGCAAGCCAAAACGGCTCGTCGAACAGCGGAATCTGGTCGAGATCGGCATCCTCGGCCGGCGTGGCGAGCAGCAGGGCGTCAAGCTCGTGCCTGCGCAGCCGCAGCAGCAAGGCGTCCGTGACCTCTTCGCGCAGGATGAGCTTAAGCTGCGGATACTGCTGGCGCAGGGGCGCGAGCAATTGCGGCATCAGATAGGGGCTGAGTGTCGGGATGGCTCCGACGCGTAGTGGCCCCGCGAGTGGATCCTGCGCGGCGCGCGCGACCTGCTCAATGGCGTCGGCTTGTTCCATCAGTCGGCGCGCGTGGCGTAGAATATCCTCGCCAACGGCGGTGATGTCCACCGAGCGGTTGCTGCGCTCAAAAATGGTCACGCCGAGTTCTTCCTCGAGCTTTTTCACCTGACCGCTCAAGGTGGGTTGGCTGACAAAGCAGCGCTCGGCCGCGCGGCCGAAATGCCGTGTTTCCGCCACGGCGACGATGTAGGAGAGATCCCGCAGATTCATGTGGGGGATTATACCTGTCGCGGAGCAGAGTATTGGGCCAGTTCGTTTAGGAATGATCGCTTTTCTCGTGCCGTCGCGGAGTCGCGGGCCTGTTTCGATGCGAACACATAAATTCTAATTGATCCTCTGAATTTTTTGCACAGTATCCTAAAGTGCCTACGGCGTTAGAGTAACCAGGGGTAATGCGGAATTTTGACCACAACGGACAAGCCGAAGCCAGTCGACTTCGGCCCGCTATGTTCATTCTTATCGCCGTGCTTTTCATGACAATCAATTTTACGCTCGCTGCCGCATCAGAAACCAATGCCGTCGACGGTCAGGAATCGGCCTCCTTTCCGCTACCGCCAGAGTACTTGATCGACCAGAAAGGCTTTGTCAAACTGCGAATTTGTTTCAACTGGTCGTGTTCAAGCAGGCGGAGGTTGAACTTTACATCCGCCGATATGGCGCTGCTGAAACAGCGCATGGCGATTTGTTCAGGCGCAAGTCTTTACCATCGATTGCAGCAAGTGCGTATCGGCATCTGGCAAATGGAATTGCTGGCGCGGAAGTATCAGCCGTTATTGGCCAATGATCTTGCCATCAATGATTTCGAGGCGGGTATCAAAGGGCGGATGGACTGCGTCGATAATTCGAGCAATACCACGACGTATCTGAAGATTCTGCAGGACATCGGGGAGTTGAATGGCTGGAGCGTCTCGGCGCCTGAAGTGCGTAATCGTTTCGATGTGACCGGAGTTCACTGGACCGCTGTCATCATCGACACTGAAACTGGGCTTTCCTGGAGCGTTGATTCCTGGTTCCGTCCGAACGGCCACCTGCCAATGGTCATGCCCTTGCAAAGTTGGCTCGCTGGAAAAAAAGCCTGGGAACCGCCTTTTCGAGATCTCAATGCAACCCCGCATTCCATTCACGAACTATGCCATACGCAGCAGTTTGATGCCTCGGAGACTGAGTCGTTACTCGCTCAGTGAGGGGCATACCAAGACCCAACGGTCTGTCGTTCGCGCAATCTCAGGTTAGGCTTTTGCGCCCGTCTTGTTTTCGGGGAGGATGTAAACAACCCCGCCAGCACCAGAAAACTTGTTTTTAATCAGCGTCCTGAAGGCATCCACTGGAACATTGATACAGCCAAAAGAAATGCGGTTATCAAGCGGTGTTGGGGTGGCGAGACGGTGCGCCCGGCGATCTTGAGGTCGACCCTTGACCACGGCGTGCATGGAGAGAGCCTGCTCGTAGTCTAGCCAGAGAATGTCTTTGCCTTTGTGATTGCGGCCCATCACTGATACAAAACGACCCGCGGGTGTCGTGCGGTCCGCCGGCGGAATGTGTGACAAAGGTTTGTTGCCAATGTCAGGGATGGAGTGATCGCCGCGCGCCAATCCAAGAAGCACAGGTGCCGCTCCGTAAAGCTTTCCATCTATTTCAAACACATAGACCTTGGCGTTTACTTTGTCGACAATCGCGAATGGCAGGTTGAGATTGTCGCGGGAACTGACAATCCAGTGTGCTAGATCACGCGTTCTACGTGACGCGCTCTCCGTGCGAAAGTTAACCTTGCCACTTTTGTGTGCGGCAGCCGTTGTTGCATCCACGACAAAGGCGACATCCGCGTCTTCGGAATAGGCAGTATCGAACATCGGGTTGGCGATGTTGGTGAGATTGTCTCCGGTCATTATCTGGTGTGGAACACAACCGACACCCAAAAGACTCAAACCGAGGTACAGCGCCATCCTTATCAGATGTTTGTGCAAGCAGGTCGAGAGTCGCCCCTGCTTATGGCTTAGGGTCGATGGAGTATACCCAGTCAGGCAGAAAGTCTTGGGATCGAAGCCTTTGAGTCGCCCAAGCAGGTTGCCCACGGGAGCGGCGCTGCTCATCCGGTGGAGACGCGCCGCAAGTGCCTGGCAGCTGGCAACCGAGGCGTCGTCGCTGCTAATGATCCAGGGTTGCTTGACCGTTGTGACCATATTTTGGTGCGATTCTGGGTCCATTATTGGGTACGATTTTTCGGTCTTCGCCTATCTCATCGAACCGGGGCCGGTCATCGGGCGGAATCTCGGTCACCTGGTCAATATGAATCAGGTCGGACTTAAGACTAGGCCAGAGGCTAGCAAATTCAAATTGCTGTATAAAGTACTTGTCAATCCCAAGCAACTGTTGCGAGCGTGAGGGCGGGGCTCGGACCTTTTTGCGCCTTGACAGGGAGGCGCGGAGATTGGATAGTTCCACACGGAAGGCTAGAAGATCTGTTCACAGGGTGCTGGCCTTGGCAGGTTGATAATCCCAAGGCTTGGGATTTTATCATGTCACTCTTTCACTACATGGGTCGCGACAGATGAATAACACGAAAAGTTACATTATTGCTGCGTTGCTGGTGCTGGGTCTCTCGGCTTGTAGCACTGTGAAGCACGAGCCAGCGCCAGAGGCCCCCGCTCCAGTGGCGTACGAGCCAAAACCAGATCGCGGCTGATGGCGTTTCAATCAGGCTTGATGACTTAGCCGATCTTAGGTTTTTGCTGTTGCGTCCGATTCACCCTCTCGCTCGCGTCAAGTGCGTCCATGGGCGGTGATGCGCATAGAGGGTGAACGCACAGTTCATAGCCCACAAGCCTGGTGACAAAGACGCAGTATCGGGTGGCGGATGGAAGATGAGTTCAGGCGCCAAGGAACGGCGGACATGATTTGCGGGCGCTTGGTGTGATGTTGTCCGTTGTGGCAGGCAACTGCCCGCGGCCGCATCCCTTGCCCCAAGCGTGTCTGGCCTGGCCTTTGGGTCGTATCGGTCGGGCTTGAAATAACTGCCTCCTACATCGGCGAGATCCGTTGGTCCGTGCCAGTCACGTCATGGCGCTGATGGCGCGCCAACCATCAGCGATCAGGTGCGATTCAACCGTGGCGAATGGCAACATGTTGCGACAGGCTTGCGCCAATGCGCAAACGATAGCCGACCCCTGGCACGGTCTCCAGGATGGACTCACTGATCGCGCCAGGCTCGTCGAGCTTGCGCCTTGGTCGCAATAGTAGAACCTTTAGTGTATTAGGATGCGGGTCGGTGCGGGTCGGCAACAGCATCCATCAGACGCTGACGCGATACCACGGCGCCATCGGTCTGTAGTAGCGCATGCAGCAACTCGAATTCACCGTGGGTCAGCTTCACGAGCGCGCCAGAAAAAGCTGACGCATAGCAACATTCAGCCGCCAGTCGGCAAACCGCCATTCGACCGCCTGATCGACCGGCTGCGCACGCCTGCCTAATTTCCTTCGTGTTCCTCTGGAGCTGGGCAACCGATGCTGTTCGCCCGCCGCGCACCCAGGTATCTGCCGACCACCCGGGAGCCACTCATGTTGAATTGCAGGTTTTCTCAGGGCGAGTACAGCAACAGCAGGTCGCCGTGAGCCATATCCAGGACAGTGGCCAGCATCTGCTCGAATTGATCAACGAGATTCTTGTTCTGGCACGCATCGAGTCGGGATAGAGGAAATTGAAGCTTGGCGCCGTGCCGCTTGATCAGCTGATTGACGAGGTCATGGCCCTGTCGCGTTCCGTCGCCGAGGGTCGACAGATCAATATTCATCGATGCGTGGATGCTGGTTTCCATGTCTAGGCTGACCGCACCCGTTTGCGTCAGGTTCTGCTCAACCTGACCTCCAATGCCATCAAATACAACCGAGTGGGCGCTCGGGTCACAATTGATGTCGAGCCCCTGGACGAGCCCCTGGACGAGCGCCCCTGGATGAGTAGGTGCGGATCCGTGTCAGCGATACCGGCGCGGGTATCGGTGAAGCGCTGCGCGGTGAGCTGTTTCAACACTCCCAGCGCCTGGGCGCCGAGAAGACCGCGAGCGAAGGGAAGGGCATCGGTCTCATCATCTCTAAACACCTGATCGAGGCCATGGGCGGTCGCATCAATGTTCGACTCGGTCGCCGGCCAGGGGAGCCGTTCATGGTTCGAGTTGAAGCCGGCACAGCCCGAACCAGCCGAGTGTCACAAGGCCCCAGACGAGCCTGGAGGGGCAGCTCCACGGGGGTGCTCTATGTCGAGGACAATAGGGTAAATCTGGCGATCATGGCGCACCTGTTCAAACGGCTCTCCGGCGTCGAATTACTGAGTGTCATCAATGGTGAAACGGCCATGGCCCGCCTGACCGAGACGCGGCCAGATCTGGTGCTGATGGACATCAATCTGCCGGGTATGAGCGGCACCGAGATTTTGCTTTGGATGCGCGATCAATCCCAGTTGCGCGACATCCCGGTCATCGCCGTTAGTGCCAACGCCATGCCCGAGACCATCCCTGTGCTTCAGCTGGATGCAGGGCGCTGCCTGGCTTGATTCTGTTGGTCCTGGTTCTCCTGTTGAGACTGGTGCTCCTGTTTTTCCAAAAACAACTGCGCAAGCGAGTGATACAGGGGGTATGGGCTGATAAGGTAGGAGGCGCCGTAGCCGATCATGGCCGTGGCCATGAGTGCAAGTAGGGTGTATTGGTCGTTGGTCATTTCCATGACAATGACAAAGCCGGTGATGGGTGACTTCACCGCGCCGGCGAAGTAGCCGACCATGCCGAGCAGGACCATGAGCTCGAGCGACGAGACTGGGATCATTCGGTGCAGGTCGACTCCTATGCCGGCGCCGGTCGAGAGTGCCGGGGCGAAAATGCCACCGGGAATGCCGCTGAGATAGGATGCTAGGGAGGCGATGAATTTAAACATGGGGTAGAGAGGGTCGGTCTCGGCGCTGTCGATGACCAGGGATTTGGCGATGTCAAAGCCCGAACCCATCACCTGATAGTCGGTCATGGCGCCCGTGGTGACCAGCACGCAACCGCACAGAAAGGCGACACTCAGCGGATTGGTGGCGACCACCGGCGCCAGCCAGCGCGAGCCCTTGACCACCAGCAGCGCGAAAAGTCCGCCGGCCAGTCCGGCCAGGGTCCCGCACAGCAGCACCGCCGCCCAGTCGCCCAAGGCATCGACACTGGCGACGCTGTCGGTGCCGAAGTAGCTGTTCTGCCCGGTAAGTGCCATGGCGACCAGGGCCGAGAAGATGACCGCCAGGGTGACAATGCCGGCAATGTGGGCGCTGAAGGCGCGCGAGATTTCTTCAATGGCAAAGACGATGCCAGCCAGGGGTGTGTTAAAGGCTGCCGAAATACCCGCCGCGCTGCCGGCGAGAAGCATGGCGCGCGCCATGTAGTCGGGCGGAAAACGCGCGAAATGGCGCATGGAATACATGATGGACGCGGCCACATGCACCGTTGGCCCCTCGCGCCCGATGGATGCACCGCAGGATTGGCCGATCAGCGTTAGCAGAATTTTGCCGGCGGCGAGCTTGAGCGAGACCACCCGGGATTTGGTGCGCATCTCCAGCGCGGCAATAATCTGATTGATGCCGCTGCCCTCGCTGCCGGGGAAAAACCGCCGCGCGAGCCAGGTCACCAGTACCAGCCCCAGTGGGGTGACGACCAGGGGTGCGAGCGGCGCCTGCTCGGCCATTTTGAAAAACAGCTGGTTGGCATGCAGGCTGGCGATGCCAAAACCGGTCGAGACCAGGCCGACCAGAAGGGCGCCAATGGCGAAAGCCAGGCGCATGCGCCAAGCCTGGGGGGAGAGCAGCAAACGGCGGAGCGAGTGGAAATGGTTCTGGGGCACGGAAGATCCGGACGGCTTTTGCTGGGGTTGCGCGCAGTTTAGCCAAGAACTTACTAGCTGCTGGTCGTTTGCGCGTTGATCGGGGGAGGTGCAACCAGCCTAATCACCGCTTGCTTGGGGATTTTTGAGCAGGCCGGCCAATGCGTCGAAGGGGCGGTGGGTACTTGGCGGCTGGATTCCGCCCTGTGTTCTGCTTTGTGTTCCGCCCGGCGTCGGGGAGCGGCCGGCGGCCAGCACGGCCAGATGTTCCTCGAATTTCTGATGCTCGTTGTCGTGGCAGTAAAGGCAGAGCAACTCCCAGTTGCTACCGTCGGGCGGGTTGTTGTCGTGGTCCATGTCCTTGTGATGGACGGTCAACTCGCGCAGGTTCTGCTGACTGAACTCCCGGCTGCAGCGCCCGCACACCCAGGGGTAAAGCTTGAGCGCCTGGGCGCGATAGCCGGCGGCGCGCTCGTCGCTGGCGCGCCGCGCGCTGGCGACAATGCGGTCGAGCTTTTGGGTGTCGATGGGTTTGCCGGTCTTGGGGTGACGGACTTGACTCATGGCGGGCGCTCCGGGACGCGATCAGGCGGCTAAACGACTCTTTGACAGGTGCGTTGGTGACAGGCTGGCGGGTGGTGTTTGCCACCTGCCTCTTGGTCACCACCTCTTGGTCACCAATGCAGAAGCTTGCCGGCGGCTAAATGGGGCTGTCAAGCCGTTGGCGGAAACCAAGAATTCGCGTGCCTGGCAGAGGGTCGATGAGCCGCAGCGACCGAAAAGCATTGTCTGGACGTGTCGATTCGGTTAAAGTTCCCGGCCGTATTGAAACCGATTCCCCGCCGGCTGCTGACATCAGCAATCGTCTATCGATCGCATCAGGAGAATCGATTTTCGTTTAAGTCAGCGGCCGGCTATCCTTGTTCCGATTCGATTCCCAATTTCGATTGTTCGGATTTGAGGCGTCGGCAGGCCGAAGCAGACGCAAACAGACCACAGGAGCTGAGCATGAGCGTAAAAACCTACGACGCCGGTGTAAAAGAATACCGGGACATGTACTGGACGCCCGACTACGTCCCTCTCGACACCGACCTTCTCGCCTGCTTCAAGTGCACCGGTCAGCCCGGCGTACCGCGCGAGGAAGTTGCCGCCGCCGTCGCCGCCGAGTCATCCACCGGCACCTGGAGTACCGTTTGGTCGGAACTGCTGACTGACATGGAATATTACAAGGGTCGCGCCTACCGCATCGAGGATGTTCCAGGCGATAGCGAATCATTTTATGCCTTTATCGCCTACCCGATCGATCTGTTCGAGGAAGGCTCCATTGTTAACGTGCTGACCTCGCTGGTCGGTAACGTATTTGGTTTCAAGGCGTTGCGCCACCTGCGCTTGGAAGATATCCGCTTCCCCATCGCCTACGTCAAGACCTGCATGGGACCGCCCAACGGTATCCAGGTCGAGCGCGACAAAATGAACAAATATGGCCGCCCGCTGCTCGGCGCGACCATCAAGCCGAAGCTCGGTCTCTCGGCCAAGAACTACGGTCGTGCGGTCTATGAGTGCCTGCGTGGCGGTCTGGACTTCACCAAGGACGACGAGAACGTCAATTCCCAGCCCTTCATGCGCTGGCAGAACCGCTTTGAATTCGTCGGCGAGGCCATTCAGTCCGCCCAGCAGGAGACCGGCGAGCGAAAGGGGCATTATCTCAATGTTACCGCCGCCACGCCCGAGGACATGTACGAGCGCGCCGAATTCGCCAAGGAATGCGGCGTCCCCATCATCATGCACGACTTCCTGACCGGTGGCTTCACGGCCAATACGGGTCTGGCGCACTGGTGCCGTAAGAACGGTGTCCTGCTGCACATCCACCGCGCCATGCATGCGGTCATCGACCGCCATCCGAAGCACGGCATCCATTTCCGCGTGTTGGCCAAGTGCCTGCGCCTCTCTGGCGGTGACCATCTGCATACCGGCACAGTGGTCGGCAAGCTTGAGGGTGACCGTGCCTCCACCCTGGGTTATGTCGACCAGCTGCGCGAATCCTTCGTGCCCGAGGATCGCTCGCGCGGTATCTTCTTCGATCAGGACTGGGGCTCCATGCCGGGCGTCTTCGCCGTTGCCTCCGGTGGTATCCATGTGTGGCACATGCCGGCGCTGGTCACCATTTTTGGCGACGATTCCGTGCTGCAGTTCGGTGGTGGTACTCAGGGTCACCCCTGGGGCAACGCGGCTGGTGCCGCGGCCAACCGTGTCGCTGTCGAGGCTTGCGTCAAGGCCCGCAACGAGGGCCGCGAGCTGGAGAAAGAATCCCGTGAGATCATGACCGAGGCCGCGCGTCACAGCCCCGAGCTGGCAATCGCGATGGAGACCTGGAAGGAAATCAAGTTCGAGTTCGATACCGTCGACAAGCTCGATTTGAACTGATTTTTATCCCCGGCCCCACCGATGTTCAGTGCGCGGGACTCCCTTATTGGCCTCTTGGCCTTGGGTAGCCGCGCACTGGCCGCGAACCCTTAGCCGCTGACCCCATTTTTCAGAGGATGCAAGCCATGCCTTTCCAGAGCGTTCAAGGCGATTATCAGACCAAACAAACCCTCGAGACTTTCGGTTTTCTGCCACCCCTGACCCAGGACGAGATCTACGATCAGATCGCTTACATCATCGCCCAAGGCTGGACACCAGCGATCGAGCACGTCCACCCCAGCAACTCCATGAAGGACTACTGGACCATGTGGAAACTGCCCTTCTTCGGCGAGACCGAACTGGCCAATGTGGTCAATGAGCTTGAGTCCTGCCATCGGGCCTATCCGGATCATCATGTGCGTCTCACCGGATACGACAACTATACCCAGAGCCAGGGCTCCTGCTTCGTGGTCTTCCAGGGACGAGGCTGATCCGCCGCGCAGCGGATTGTTCCGGTCTGGTCGGTGGCACGTGGTGCTAAACCCCTGCCATCGCCGGAACCCGAAGACCGCCGATGTCGATCTCCGCGTACCCGATGTTCGAGCACCTCGCCGGAGGTGTACTGACAACGCCGGATGAACGCCCGTCGGGGCCTTATTTGAGCCTGACGATTGAATCGAACAGTGGCTCCCAAACTGGATCACACACTGGATCTAAAGATGGCTTCCAGTTTGGACCAGGGTTTGGTTCAAAGAATGCCTCGAAGAATGCTCTGGAATCGCAGACACAGATAACGGATACCACGATGGCTAGCAAAGCGAACCTGAAAACGAGCGGTCGCGAGGCCGCACTCGCCCGACGCCGCGCACTCTCCACCGGCGGCAAGTCGAAAGCTCATTCGGCAGCCGCCGAGCGCAGTCGCGGTGATTCAGCGCGTCAGCGGGCCAATTCTGGTGCCTCCCACTCTGTCGCTCCCTCGGCTGCCCCCGCAGGTGGCGCGCGGCGGCCAGCGGCGCCTGTCGCGGCAACCCCCGCGGCAATCCCCGCGGCAATCCCGGAACCGAGTTTCGGGTGGTCGCGGCCAACGCAAAACCCGACACCCCGGGCAAGCGGGGCGCGCACCAGGCCGCCAGCGGGTCGGGCGTCAGTGGCACGCGCCCGGCGCGAAGCCCTGTCGCGACAGGGTCGACGCGCGGTCAAGGCAGGGGATCGGGTGCGCGCTGACGTGCTCGCGCAACAGTCCGCCGCGCAGCCAAGCAATCCGGCACGAGCAGGGGCATCCGCCGCGCCGAGTCCGCAACAAAGGCATTCGGTCGCTGAGCAGACCCTCGGGCAACTGTCCGCCAAAGCCGACGTCAAACCTGGCAACGGCAGCGCGCGTATCGGTGCCGGCGCTCGTCTTGGTAGCAAGCCGGGCAATGGCTCGCGCCTTAGCCGCCGTGACAACGGCCTGGGCACGAAACCAACCGGGCGCATGCTGTCACTCGCCCGCCGCGCGGCTCAGTCCGGGCGCGGCAAGGCGGCCACCAATGCACCCACGTCCGCGGCCAGTCTGGCGCGCCAGGCCAATCCCAAGCTGTCAGGTCGGGAATTATCCCAGCGGGTGCGGGCGCAGCGCAGTCATAGTGGTGGCGCGGGTGAGCGCAAATCCGCGCCCGCTGGTCGCATACGGCCCAACGCCACGGCGCGCGGTGCCGAGGATCAGTACTGGAAGGTCGGCGTGAGCGAGACGGCGGCCGGTCAGACGGTGACCGGCACCCGGGTTGGTCGCAGTGTTAAAACAACGGGTGACGAGCCTAGCACCTGCCGTGCTGTTACTGGTACTGAATACATGGGCGCGGATATTTTCCGTGAATTCTGCCACAGCGAGCCGCCGCGCAATGTGCCCAAGGTTGGTGTGAGCCCCTCGGCGCTCGGCAACCGCATCACCGGTAATGAGGTCGGTCGCTCCAGCCGGGTGACAGGCGACGAACCCGGTAGCTGCGAGCGTGTGACCGGAACCGAGTATCTCTCCCCGGCCCATTTCGAGGCCTTTTGTGATATTCGTGCCGGATCCGGTTTAAGCGGATCCGATGCGAGCAGAAGCAGCGGCCGTCGCACCGGCTTGACCGCTACGCAGGGCGGGCAGTCGGTCTCTGGCACCATGGTAGGTCGGCCCTACGTTGGTCATTCGGCGGCTGAAAGTTCGGTTCGGGTCACCGGCGACGAACAGGGCGCCGGCGTCAAAACCACGGGCACTCAGTACACCAACGTGCAGAGCATTGCCGAGGGCATTCCAGCACATCAGGGCGGCGGTCGCTCGGCGGTCGCTCCCTCTCAGAGAAATGTTCCGGCCAAAAAGGCTGTTGCGGAGAGAATGGGTCAGCAGGCCGGATCCAGGGTTCCGCCAAAGGTGGCTGTTTCTTCCACGCTAGCTGGTGGTCGGGTGACTGGCACACTGGTCGGCCGCTCGGCTCAGGTCACTGGAGACGAGCCTGGCAGTTGTCGCTCGGTGACGGGTGATGAGTACCTCTCCAGCGAGCAGTTCGAGACCTTTTGCAACACCCGCCCGGAGCCGGAAGCGTCCAAAGTTGGGGAGTCGCTCACGGCGCTCGGAAAGCGCGTTTCAGGCACTCAGACTGGCCGTTCCGGGCGGGTGACAGGCGATGAGCCCGGTACTTGCAAGGCGGTGACTGGCACGCCCTACGCCGGCATGGAGCAAGTGGCTGAGTATTGCGCGCCCGCGGCGGCCCAGGCCGCGCGCGAGCGCATGCTGCCCATGGCGCGACGCGGTGCCGGCATGACCGGCCGTGGGCCTGGTATTGGCGGCGCAATGACGGGTGATCGCCGTGGTGCCTGTGAACCTCTGACGGGCACGCCTTATCACGGTGCTGATCAACAGGCAGCAGCCTGCGCGGATGGGGGCCCGATGCAGATTGGCGCTGGCGCACTGGCGGCAACGCCCGATGAGCCCGACTTTCCGCAAGCGCTAACCGGCGCGCCCTGGCAGCAATTCAGTGTGAATTCACCAGCGCGTCAGGCCGATCATCAGCGTGCGGCTCGCACTGGCGCCGTGACTGGCACTAATAGCGAGGGTGGCGGACGTATTACTGGACCCTTCGGCATGGCGACGGGAAAGATCACTGGCACCGAGGAGTTTCGCTTCGGCGCCGGCAGTCATGGGCGGCGCGCGGAGGCTAGAGCGGTTGTTCCCGAGGGTAAGCCGGCGACACCAAGCGGTAACCGAGTGACCGGGGAAGGCCAGTCCGCCGGGCTGAAGATCACTGGTGACGACTGGGAAAGGGGCGAGCGCGTCACTGGAACCGAAGGCGCCTGGGCAAAGGGCCGCAATCCGACCCGTCCGGGTCCAATGTCGGCCATGCAGCCGCCGGAGCGCAAACGTAACGAGGAGACCCCCGTCCCTGTCAGTCGTGTCACCGGCAGCAGCGGCAGTACCGACCGCGGCTCGCTGATTACCTACTCTGGCGGAGCTCGCGGCTGAGTCCGGTTGTGGGTCAGGCTAACGGAATCATGCCAAGATGTTAGGTCGCCAACGTCAATCGCCGCGTTCGCTCGGGCTTGCCGCTCCAGCAAAGGCTCCCGTTGGCAGGGGATCGGATACGCGGACCAGTCGAAGCATGCGCTCAGGTGAAAAAACCTCGGCTTTTCGCCCACTATCGGCTGGAGCAGTCTCGGTGGTAGACGCCGACCAACCCAATGGGGATCAAATCTCAGTGGAACAGGCCGGCGCGACACCGCGCGGTCGCGCGGCACAGGAAGCGGCCAGACGCGCGGCATCAGCGCGCGAGCGTTCGTCCGTGGCGGTGAAGCGCGCGACAAAGGTGCCTTCGCCGAGCGTGCGTACAGTGCGAAAACTCAAGACTAGTCAGCGCCCAGCGCCCCCGGGTGGCTTTGCCGGGGCTCGCGGCCGCGGCGCCAGGACGGTCCTGGTGAGTGATCAGGTGAGTGATCAGGGCACTGATCTGGACAGGCGAGCGCAGCTGTTCAACCAGCGCCTGCACCCGCTCACGGATGCCAGTGCCAATGCGCGTTTGTTCGACTATGAATCTCGGGTCAAGGAGTCTTTTGATCGCATTGTGCCCGTGCTCAAAGAGGTCGCGGCCATGCAGTGCGAGCCGCGCTTCGAAGAGCGGGCGCTTGAGTTGATCCGCGCGGAACTGGGTTATGAACTGCCGCGGGAGGAGATCACTAACGCTTGGGTGAGTGGGCTGGACATGCGGCGGCTGTTCGCGATGTCGGTGTTCAAGACCTATCGCCGCATCAGCGATGAGTTCTACACCCATGATCCGCTCAGGGGGCGGGATCAGCAAGGATTTGATGCTTTTCTGCAGGGCTGTGGGTTTCATCTGCTTGATGTCACCCCCTGCGCGGACGGACGCCTGGCCCATGCTATCAGCTATGTGCTGCGTCTGCCCTATGCGGGCGTGCGACGCAAGTCCTATGCTGGCTCGCTGTTCGATGTCGAGAACACCGTGCAGAAATGGGCCGAGACTGAACTCATGCGCTTCCGCGAGGGGCGCCCAAACACGGCCGATGCGCCAACCCGATACCTGAAGACGGTCATGTACCACTTCAGCTCGGTTGACCCCTCGCACCAGGGCTGCGCGGCCCATGGTTCCGATGATGAACTGGCCGCGCGCGCCGGGCTGGAACGCCTGCAGGCTTTCCAGCAGGCGATTGAGAATACCTATTGCTGTGGTGCCTCGGTGGATTTGCTCTTGATTGGTCTGGACACGGACACTGACGCTATCCGCGTGCATGTGCCTGACCGCGACAGTCACATCGACCTGACGCGTTGGGTCGATGGCCAGAAGCTCTACGAGATGACACGCGGCATGGCCCCGGAGCAGGCGCGAGGACATATTTTGGAGCTGGTGCGTGCTCACGCCGCCGAACATTCGCGCGCATGCGGTGGCGAGTCGCCGGCCGAGGGGATGCTGCGGCTGATCGCGCGACTGATAGAAAACAATATGTCGCAAATTGATTATGTGCGCGTCTACCATCAGGGTGGTTATGCCGACATCGGTCATGCCGAGCGCTTCATTGGTGCAGGCATCGGTTTCGAGGAAATTCAACTGCGCAACCTGACATATTTTGCCTATCTGGCGACGGTCGAGGAAGGCGCGGCCGATATGGACGTCGGCATCAAGATTTTCTCCGGGCTCAATGTCAGCCGCGGACTGCCAGTGCCGGTGATCGTGCGTTACGACTACCACGGTGGCGTGCCAGGGGCGCGTGAACGGGCCATTGAACATTGCGAGCGCATCGCCGGCGCGCTCAAGGCGCGCTACCCCAAGCTGTGCGCCGATGGGCTGCTGCACTGTTTGCGTGCCGTGCGTGACTGCGATGCTGGCGCGCCAATCGAGGTCGTTGGCTGTTCGCTTCAGTCCCAGAGCGCGGCGGCGCACTGAGCGCGGAGCGAACTGTCATGAAAATTTGTCAGGTTCTCAAGCCATTGGTGTCGACCAATCGGATTTCGGGCTTCGAGCACAAGCATCTGCAGGTGGTGCTTGACGGCAGCAGCAAGATGGTCGCGGTTGACGCGGTTGGAGCCATGCCGGGCGACTGGGTCATTTGCGTTGGCAGTTCGGCGGCGCGCGAGGCTGCTGGCAGCAAGGAATATCCAAGCGATCTGACCATCGTCGGTATCATTGATAACTGGCAACCGGAGACCTGAACCGGCGGCGCGGGTTGGGTGACTGGCGCATGGATATTTTTCAGGTAGTCGGTACGCTAGTTTGCACGCTGCGAGTGTCCGGTTTGGACCATTGCAGCCTGCGGGTGTTGCGCGATGCCAAAGGCAAGCTACAGGTCGCGACCGATCCGGTCGGCGTGCGGCCCGGGAATTGGGTATTCACAGTGAACGGCTCAGCCGGTCGCTATGCGATGGGGGACGCAAAAATTCTGACCGATCTGACCATCGGTGGAATTATCGATGACTGGGAAACTGAAGTGATCCCGGTATCGGCGACAGTCGCGTCTTAGGCAAACCGAATGAAACTGATCGCGCCTCGGGCGAGTTGAAATGAGGAGACATTGATATGGCAGGCGAGAACTACGGTATCGCGCTGGGCATGATCGAGACCCGTGGTCTTGTGCCAGCGATCGAAGCGGCCGATGCGATGACCAAAGCCGCCGAGGTGCGGCTGATCGGGCGCGAATTTGTTGGCGGTGGCTATGTCACCGTGCTGGTGCGTGGCGAGACCGGCGCTGTAAATGCCGCTGTGCGCGCCGGCGCGGATGCCTGCGAGCGCGTGGGCGATGGCTTGGTGGCCGCTCACATCATCGCGCGTCCGCACGCGGAGGTGGAGTCGGTTTTGGAGTCGAGCGGGCAACAACGTCGCTAGGGGCCCGCTGATAGGCGGTTGATGGCCGCAACCTTTTTGCTTTTCTTTTTTAGCGTAGATAGACGGAGAAACACAATGGCGAACGAAACCATGGGTATTGCGCTTGGCATGATCGAGACGCGCGGTCTGGTTCCTGCGATTGAGGCGGCGGATGCGATGACCAAGGCGGCGGAAGTGCGTCTGATCGGTCGGGAATTCGTTGGTGGCGGCTATGTGACCGTGCTGGTGCGTGGTGAGACCGGCGCCGTGAATGCTGCCGTGCGTGCTGGTGCCGATGCTTGCGAACGCGTCGGCGACGGTTTGGTCGCGGCACACATCATTGCACGTCCGCATCGTGAAGTTGAGCCTGTGCTGCCAACTGGCGGACCAGCGGCGTCCTGATCTTCATCGGAATTCAACGCCAGCCCAAAGTGAGTTTGGTTTCGGCCGCTGCGCTGGCGGGCTTCTCAGGACGATAAGCCCGCCAGCGCACTGAGCGCGACAACTCTACCGAGTGTTCCGGCTTGGTGGCGCTGATGTTTTGTCGCGACCGGCCGCCCAGCACATTAACTCGGCACATCAAATATTTACCTTAGTCTACAGATGATGCAACAGCCAAGGGTTCACCCCCGCACTCTCGGGTATCTTGGGCGCGCACTGAGTCTGGAGTACTCAGCGGTGCAGCAGTACATGACTCAGGCCAACCTGGCGGATGTCTGGGGGCTGCGCGAGGCAGCGGATCGTTTTCGTCACGAAACGGTCGAGGAGATGCGCCATGCCGAGCGCATCGTCAAGCGTATGCTGGGTGTCGGGGTTGTGCCGAACTCCTCGCAGTTGCGCCCAGTCACCCTGGCCGGCAACCTGGTCGGTCTGCTCAGGCAAAATGCGGTGCTTGAGGCCGAGATCGTTGCGCTCTATGACGAGGCAACCCGGTTTTGTCAAAGTATCGATGACGGTGAAAGTGCCGAGTTTTTTCAGGGATTGCTAAACGACGAAATCGCCCATGCCGAGGAAGTTGACGCATGGCTGAAAAGCTTAAGCGGATTTGAAACAAAGGGATGGAATGACCGCGCCTACTTCTGAGACCCGTTTTGAGAATGGTTCTGGGCGCGAACCCAGTGAGGCTCCGCGTCGAGAGGGCTGGGTCCGGCGGGAACGCCCGATGCGCCTGGAGCGACGACTGGAGTTCCCAGACTATGAGGCGACCAGAGTTTTTTTGGAGCGGGCAGGGGGTCTATCCGAGGAAATGGATCTGTACCCAAATCTCAGCTTCGGTCGGACCTACGTGAACATGACGCTATTTGCCGACGAGAACACAGGCGCGCTGAGCCCCGATGCCCTGGTATTCGCCGGGCGCATTGATCGATTGCTTGATCCGTCCTGAACGATAGTTATCCGACCTTAGCGCGATCAGGCCTAACGAGCAGGTCGCCATCCTGCGTGAAATCTTGATTCCCTTCCATGCGCGAGCGCAAGCCGCGCCCTGAGAGGTGTTTGCCATGTCCGAGAACACTGAGACCCCGACTGCCTCGACTGATACATCTGCAAGCAACAGCACGACCAAGGCGGGCGCGGGGAGCGGGCGTCGCAAATCCTCTTCGTCGACCCGCGGCACTGGCGTGTCTTCCGGTTCAGTGTCAACCTTGGGTCCGCTGCTCGATCCCATGCGCGAGGATGTTTTCAGTACCAGCACTCGGGTGTGGCCAGACTGATTTTTCCTTGCGTGCACAATCGCTTGCCAACGGGCTCGTGGCGTCTCTGATGGCGCTAAAATGCACGACCAAAGCTGGGCTGTCGGATCAGGATCCGGGGAGCTCGGGTGCCGATTATCTGGTTCGCCACTGCACTCTACGCCAACTCCAGTTGCTCGAGGCCATTGTGCGGCTCGGGAGCTTTACCCGTGCCGCCGAAGAGCTGTTTCTCACACAGCCGACGGTGTCGATGCAAATCAAAAAGCTCGCGGAATCCATCGGCACACCACTGTTTCATCATGTCGGGCGCACAGTTGAGCCAACCGACGCTGGACGCGAGGTTTACGCGGCCTGCCGCGACATCCTAAACGGCCTCGCCAACCTTGAAACCAAGCTAGCGGATCTCAAAGGTCTGCGGCGTGGCCGGTTGCGCTTGGGCGTCATGACGACGGCGACCTATGTCGCGCCGGAGATTCTGGGGGCGTTCTGCCAGCGCTACACCGGCATTGATGTGTCCCTGAATGTCACCAATCGCGATCAACTTCTCGAGCGGCTCTGTGCTCAGGATGACGATCTCTATGTCATGGGCCAACACCACGACTTCGGGCAAGAGGTGGAGGCCGTGCCTTTTGCACCCAATCCGCTGGTGATGATCGCGCGTAGCGATCATCCGCTGGTTGGACAGCCCGGGATTCCCATGAGCCGTCTGGCTGATGAGGATCTGCTGCTGCGCGAGCCCGGCTCAGGTGTGCGTGATGCGGTTCTCGGGCACTTCGCCAGGTCAGGCGTCGAGCCTCGTGTGCGTATGCAGCTTGGCAGCAGCGAAACCATCAAGCATGCCATTCTTGGCGGCTTGGGCATCTCGGCACTATCGTTGCACTCGGTGCGGCTCGAAAGCGGCGGTGGGCGCTTCGCGGTGCTGGATGTGGAGGGTTTCCCTATTCGGCGGCGTTGGCACATCGTCTATTCGCGATCACGCGAGCTGTCGCTGGTTGCGCGGACCTTTCTTGATTTCGCCATTGCCAGTGAACCCGATATCCGGGCTCAACTCGATGAAGCAATGGCGGCCTTAAGGCGCGTGTCAGGACTCCCCGCAGCCGTGGCAACCTCTTCCGCTATCCCCACTGGAGTCATCTCATGAGGGGCGCCATGGATCAGGATATCTTTCGCTACCCGGTCGCGCGCATTGGCATCATCGGTGGTGGCCAGCTCGGGCGCATGCTGGTAAAGGCGGCCAAGCAGATTGGCTGTACCTGCACGGTGCTTGATCCCACCCCTAATTCTCCAGCCGGGCAGGTATCAGGGCATCAGATCGTCGCCAACTATCAAGACGCCGCCGCGCTGCGGGAACTGGCTGAGTCGTGCGATCTGACCACCTTCGATCTTGAAGATATCAATAGCGACATCCTGACCGAACTCAGTCGCGAGGGACGGCCCATCTTTCCGCACCCGCGGTTGCTTGCGGTGGTGCAGGACAAGCTGCGCCAAAAAGAGGTGCTTGCCGCGGCTGGTATCCCGGTGGCGGACTTTCTTGCCATGCCTGAGCCCGATGCCGCGCTCTGCGCTGAATTCGGCTACCCATTGGTGCAAAAGGCCAGACGTGGCGGTTATGACGGCCGTGGTGTCGCCGTGCTGCGTGGGCCCGGGGAGTTTGACGGTCATTTACCTCTGCCCTCCCTGATCGAGCGCTTTGTGCCAACAATCAAGGAACTTGCGGTGATGGTCGCGCGTGGGCGAGACGGCGACTGTCGCTGCTATCCGGTGGTGGAAATGCGTGTGCGCCCGGAGCAGAACATCCTTGATTGGCTGCTAGCTCCCGCGCGGATCGACCCCGGTATCGCGGCGTCGGCCCAGCAGCTAGCGGTGCGCACTGTCCAGGCGCTCGACGGTGTGGGGATTTTTGGCATTGAACTGTTTCTCGCCGCGAGTGGCGATCTTTTGGTCAACGAAGTGGCACCCCGCACCCATAACTCTGGCCATTACACCATTGAGGCTTGCATGACCGATCAATTCGAGCAGCATCTGCGTGCCATCGCCGGCTTGCCCCTGGGCGCGACCGATCTGCTGTGTCCAGCGGCCATGGTGAATCTGCTCGGCGCGCCCGGGCACCATGGTCGCCCGGTGATCAGAGGTCTGCGGGCGGCGCTGGCCATTCCTGGCGTGTCAGTGCATATTTATGGCAAGGCCGCGACCCGTCCCTATCGAAAAATGGGTCATGTGACGGTGCTGGATACCGATCTCGAACAGGCACTGCGCAAGGCGAAACGGGTTCGCGAGCTCATCGAGATCACCGGAGAGGATCATCCATGACTGGAGTTCAGTCAGCCCGGCCGAGAGTCGGCATCATCATGGGCAGCGATTCGGATCTGGCGGTCATGCAGGCCGCGGCGGACTTGCTCGCCGAGTTTGGTATTGCGTTCGAGCTTACCATCGTCTCCGCGCATCGCACTCCACGGCGCTTGTACGACTACGCGACCACAGCAAGCCAGCGTGGCCTTGAGGTCATTATTGCCGGTGCCGGCGGAGCAGCCCATCTCCCTGGCATGACTGCCGCCATGACACCGCTGCCGGTCATCGGGGTTCCAGTTAAAACCTCGGTACTCAGTGGACAGGACTCGCTACTCTCCATTGTGCAAATGCCTGCTGGCGTGCCGGTGGCGACCGTGGCCATCAATGGCGCGCGCAATGCCGGATTGCTGGCGGCGAAAATGCTTGGCATCGCGGATTTGGGAATTCGCGCCCAAGTGGAGGAGTTTGCCCGGCGCATGGAAGAGCAAGTTCTTGCCAAGGCCGTCGCGCTCGAAAATGGGGAACTCGCTCACAGTCGCGCGGCAACCCAGTCATCTACTCCGGCAGATTCGCGGCGGGCAGGCTAGAATCCAAAAGCAGATGGGTTGAACGCGGTCTCGTGCTGTCTGGCCAGCCGGCACTGTTTCACCCCGGGTTTTTTGTAGCGCAGCAGCGGAGATCCAGATGGACATTGCCGAGCTTCTGGCATTCAGCGTAAAAAACAAAGCATCGGACCTGCACCTGTCCGCGGGTTTGCCGCCGATGATTCGCGTCGATGGCGACATGCGCCGGATCAACGTGGCACCGCTTGAGCATCGCGCTGTTCATGGGTTGGTCTACGACATCATGAACGACAAGCAGCGCAAGGACTACGAAGAGTTCCTGGAAACAGACTTTTCCTTTGAGATTCCAGGAGTGGCGCGCTTTCGTGTCAATGCCTACAACCAGAAGCGCGGGGCCGCGGCCGTGTTCCGCACCATTCCCTCGCAAGTGCTGACGCTCGAGGAGTTGGACGCGCCGGCCATCTTCAAGGAAATCGTCGAGGTCCCACGTGGGCTGGTTCTGGTCACTGGACCGACGGGTTCAGGTAAGTCGACCACCCTCGCGGCAATGATTGATTATCTCAACAAGAATCGCTACGAACATATCCTGACCATTGAGGATCCGATTGAGTTTGTCCACACCAGCCGACGTTGTCTGATCAACCAGCGCGAAGTGCATCGGGATACCCTGGGCTTTAGCGAGGCATTGCGTTCGGCCCTGCGTCAGGATCCGGACATTGTTCTGGTTGGCGAAATGCGTGATCTCGAGACCATTCGGCTGGCGCTGACGGCAGCGGAAACCGGCCACCTGGTGTTTGGCACCCTGCACACCAGTTCGGCGGCCAAGACGATTGACCGTATCGTGGATGTCTTCCCGGCTGCCGAGAAGACCATGGTGCGTTCCATGCTCTCGGAATCCTTGCGCTCGGTCATCTCCCAGACCTTGCTCAAAAAGCCCAATGGTGGCCGGATTGCAGCCCACGAGATAATGATTGGCACCCCGGCCATCCGCAACTTGATTCGCGAGGATAAGGTCGCGCAAATGTACTCGGCCATCCAGACCGGTCAAGCCCATGGCATGCAGACGCTCGATCAGTGCTTGCAAGAGCTTGTCCGTAAAGGACTGCTCAAAAAGCACGATGCACGTGCGAAAGCCCAGAACAAGGAAAGCTTTAGCTAACCTCTGGCCAAGGGCCTTGATGCCAGCTGCCTCGATGCCTGCTGGCCTATGGGTTTTTTTTGGCCGGCTCGAAGTGCAGGGAAACCGAGTTAATGCAATAACGCAGCCCGGTCGGTGCCGGGCCATCCGGGAACAGGTGCCCGAGATGGGAGCCGCAACTTCGGCAATGGACCTCGGTACGCAGCATGCCGTGGCTATGGTCTTGGCGTGTGGCCACCGCGTCCTGGTCGATGGCGTCAAAAAAGCTCGGCCAGCCAGTGCCTGAGTCAAATTTCTGTGTTGAATCAAACAGCCGCGCGCCGCAGGCGACGCAGGCATAGCGCCCGGCGTCTTTGTTATCCCAGAAGGCGCCGGTGAATGCCGGTTCCGTGCCCTGCCGCCGGCATACCCGGAATTGCTCCGGGGTCAGTTCCTCCCGCCATTGGTCGTCAGTCTTCTCGATTTGCTCGCTCATCGAAGGGGCTCCCTTGGTCTTGGTTTTGTCGGGACTTGGGCTTGGGTCTGGGTCTGGGGTGCGGGACCCCGGGTGTGCGCGATGGGTTGCTGGCATCGCGCATGTGAGTGCCTGTGCAAGATCCTCTGGCAAAGTGGTGGGTTTTTGCCGCTCCGGGTCAATGCAACAGTGGCGGGTGATTCCCGTCGCGGCAAGGATGTCGCTGTCGTTCAGGCACCGGTAAGCGAGGGTAAAACGGGTCGCTTCGCGCTGACTCAGCGTGAGTTGGACGCGGATGCGCTCGCCGTGGTGCATCGGCGCGCGGTAGTCGGCCTCGGCGTGGATGAGTGGCAGCAGGATCTCGCCTTGTCGGATGAGTGTATCAATGGGAAAGCCAAGTGCCTCCATCCAAAGCTCATAGGCGTCGTGCAGGTGGCGAAACAGATGGCCGAAAAAGAGTCGCCGCGCGGCGTCGGTGTCGTGTAACGCGACGCGAAACTGGTATTCGAACGGATGCCTCGCGAGTGACATCTCGGGTTGATCTTGGATGGAAACAAGCATTAGCAGGCGCCGTCCGCGGGCAGGATGCGATCAACATCCACCGCGACCGTGAGTTCGTGCTCGCCACCGCCGTAAAACACGCCGCGCACAGGCGTGACATCCTGGTAGTCACGGCCGATGGCGGTGGTGATGTGCTGCTCGCCGATCAAGCTGTCGTTGGTCGGGTCGAAATCCACCCAGCCATGACCGGGCACGAACAGCGAGAACCAGGCATGGGATGCGTCGGCACCGCGCAATTTGGGCTGCCCCGGCGGCGGCAGGGTTTCGAGATATCCGCTGACATAGCGCGCGGCCAGCCCCAGGCCGCGCAACGCGGCGATGCCAAGATGGGCAAAGTCCTGACAAACGCCGCGTCGGTGGGCGAGCACCTCGCTGATGGGCGTGGCGATGGTGGTGAAGCTCGGGTCATATTCGAAGTCGCTGAAGATGCGATTGACCAGCTCGCGGGTGGCGTCGAACAGCGGCCGACCGGGCGGGAAGCTGGCGCGGGCGAAGGCAACCGCATCCGGTTGCTGGGCGATGGCGGGCGAGGGCAGGGTGAAGGCGCGCGCCGCCAGATGCTTGGCATCAGGGGTCTCGCGCAGGCGCTTGGGCACGCTGTCCCAGGGCGGGTCGGCATCCGCGGCGGGTAGCGCCGGGATGGTGACTTCCACCTCGCTGGTGGCGCTGATCTCGAGCATCGAATGGGATTGCTGCAGCGAGAAGTAGCTCACCCTGTTGCCGAAAAAATCCTGATGTTCGCGCGTGACCGAGGGCCAGGGCGTGACCCGCAAGCTGGTATTGATCACGCGCTGATGATTCATGGGCCTGGGTTTGAGATGCGCCACGCTATGGCACAGGGACACAGGCGCCGCATAGGCATAGCGGGTGACATGACTGACGCGATATTTCATGCGCGGCTCCCGGGCCTGGGCGGTTCCTGGTTGCCGCGCGGATCAATGAGGTAATGCGGCTGTTCTTCGTGGCGGAAGTATTGCGCCGTGAGCGCGTTGGAGAGTCCGCCTAGGCCAGTCTCGATACTGGTCAGCAGGCGATTGAGCGCCTCGCGGCGCGCGGGCGCGTCATCCACCGCCGGCGCGGCCTGGCTGAGTTGATCGAGTTCCGCCAGGCGCAGGTCAGTGACCAGGCGTAGCATGATTTTTTGCGCCTGACTGCGTAGGGGCTGATTCTGGGTGCGCGGCATGTCATCGACAAGCTGCTGCAATTGCACCAGCTGATAGGCCAGGGAGCGCGGATTGGTTTCGTCCTGAAAGACCAGGTCCAGCAGGGCGCCAACCCGGGTGCCGGCGCGGTAGCGGCGGCGGTAGGTGATCAGGCTGTCGGTCACGCCCAGCACGGCCTCGATGGTCAGGGTCTCGTCCGGTTCGCCGCTCACGGCGACCAGGGTGGCGCGCAGCAGGGCGGCGATGTCACGCCCGCGCTCGAGCCGGCGACCAGCCTCCAGAAAATGCCAGCCTTCGTTGTGGGTCATGTTCTCATTGGTCAGCGCGGCGAAAGCGACTAGGAAGGTCACCAGGGGGTCGAGCACATCCAACACCCCATTGAGCGCCTGGGGTTGATGTTCAGTGAGTGCGTGCAGGCTTTTTTCAATAGCGTTGACCACCCGCCAGGTGTCGTTCGAGAGGCGATCGCGCACCGACCAGGCCGCCTGTCCCAGGGCCTGCAGGGTTTGCGGCAGGGCGCCGGCGCGCTCGGCATTGGTGATGAGCGAGAGCATTTCCTCGGTGGGTTGGGCGAGACGCTGCTCGGCGCCGTCGCCGACAAAGCCCGGGTAGGTTTGGCTTTGGTAGGTCAGCGCCTGCAGCAGCAGATTCAGACAGCAGGAATTGTTGACCTCGGGCGCGAAATTGAATCTGTCCCCGAGCTTGATGAGCGTGACCCGCAGCAGCCGCACCAGCCCCTCGGCGCGCTCGGTGTAGCGGCCAATCCAAAACAGATTGTCGGCGACCCGGCTCGAGACCTCGCTTTCCTGCACCACGGCCGGCCTGCCGCGCTCGCCTGGCACCACCAGGCTCTCCTGGCGTTCGGGCTCGGTGGCCAGCACCCAGGTGTCCTTGCCCAGACCGCCAAGCTGGTTGGAAACAATGGGCGTGCTTTGATTGAGCGCCACCCGGCTCAGGCCCCCGGGCATGACCACATAGCCGTCCTGATCGGCCACCAGGAAAGAGCGCAGCACAAAGGGCCGCGGTTGCAGACGGCCCTCGATATAGGCCGGCGTGGTGGAGGGTTTGGTCACCTCCTGGGCGACAAAGAACGCGGGCTCGGCGCGAATGGCCATGATCAGCGCATCGCGCTCCGCGCCTTCCAGCTCCTTGCCCAGCCAGCCGCGCGGGCTGCCGAGACCGCCGGTCTGGCGGATGGCGACTTGGTCGATGCGCTCAATCACCCGCTCGCGTGCCTCGGGATCACCGCACCACCAAGTGTCCCGCTGCGGCAGCAGCAGTTCCTCGCCGAGCAGATGCTGGCACAGCCGCGGCAGCAAGGAAAACAGGCCGGGATGCTCCAGCACGCCGCTGCCCAGGGCGTTGGCCACGGTTAAATTGCCAGCGCGCACCGCCGCCAGCAGGCCGGGCACGCCGAGCAGGGAATCCTCGCGCAGTTCGAGCGGATCGCACCAAAGATCGTCCACCCGGCGGATGAGGGCATCGATGCGTTCGAGGCGTCCCAGGGTGCGCAGCCAGAGCGCGCCGTCGCGTACCGACAGATCGCTGCCCTGCACCAGGCCGTAGCCGAGATAGTTCGCCAGATAGGCGTGCTCGAAATAGGCCTCGTTGCTCGGTCCCGGGGTCATCAGGGCGATGCGCGCCTCGTCCGGCTCCCCGGGCGCCAGTCGCCCGAGCGCGCGGCGCACGGCGCGGAAAAAGCCGGCCAGGCGATGCACATGGGAGTCACGGAACAGACTTGGCAGCACGCGCGAGAGCACCACGCGATTTTCCAACGCATAGCCGGCGCCGGAGGGGCTCTGGGCACGGTCATCGAGCACATACCAGCGCCCCTGGCCGTCGCGGGTCAGGTCCGCGCCATGGAGCACCAGCGGCTGGTTGTCGGCAACCTCGGCGCCGACACAGGGCAGCAAATAGCCCGGGTAGCCATCGATCAGCTCGGGCGGGATCAACCCCTTGCGCACCAACTGGCGCGGCCCGTGGAGATCGACCAGGATCTGGTTCAGCAACTCGGCGCGCTGGATGAGTCCGCGCTCAAGCTCGGCCCATTCGTCGCCGCGCACCAACAGCGGGATGGGATCCAGCTCCCAGGGGCGCGACATGCCGCGCGGATCGCCATAGACGTTGTAGGTCACGCCATTGTCGCGCACCAGCCGACGGGCCTCCCGCGAGCGCGCGGCAATGCTGTTGGGTCCCAGGGTGCGCAGGGATTCGAGCATATACTGCCAGTGCGGGCGCAGGCGACCGTCACCCGCGCGCATCTCGTCGAAGCTGCTCGGCAAGGGCAGGTAATGATCGAGCAGGGTCGACGGCTCGCTGGCGTCGCCGGATGCGGCAGCCAAGGCCGTCGCGGTGACCGGATCGATTGCGGACATCTTGAGTCTCTGGCCTTGGGGCGGCTTGGTGAAGGCGATGCGGTGGAGGTCAGCCAGGGCGTCAGCGCCCGGCTGCCGGACCAGGGCCGGGCGGTGCGGCGGTCAGGGCCGGCGGTGGTGTGGTGAGTTGATTCGCACTCAGTGCTTAGTAAACCCAGGGCACGAATTTCCGCACCCGCTGGGCGTAACCGGGATAGTCCGGGTGGCGCTCAGTAAGCCAGGCTTCCTCTTTGTTCGCCTTATAATCGAAAAAGACAAAGCCGGCGATCAGCACCAGCAGATGCGACAGACTGAGATTGTAGAGCGTCCAGGCAAAGGCGGCAAAGAGCTGGCTCGAGTAGAGCGGATGGCGCACGATACTGTAAACGCCCGTCTGCACCAGTTGACTGTGATCAACCGGGTAGGGCAAGGGGGTTAGGTACTCGCGAATGTGCAGCGAGCCGAAACCGGCGAACAACACGGCCGCTACACTGGCGGGAATCACCAGCACGAGCAGCCAGGGTTGCAGGGTCGCGAGCAGCGCGCTATCGACGCCCGGACGCCAGGCTGGCATGATCGCGAAGATGAGAATCAGCGCGAATTGGATCGCCACCAGATACTCGCCACGGTGGCCCTTGAGGCTGTGGCGCAGGCGCTGAAACAATGACGGGGGAGTGGAAGCTTGAGACATAATCAGGAGGTGAACTCAGTGGGTTGGTTGGCAAAGGAGAGAGCGCATGACGACTTGGTCAGCGGCTGTTGTCAGTCGGGAGCAGGGCGCGCCGGCTCCAGGTCTGCCAGCGTTGGACTTTGGTTTTGGCTTATTGTAGCCCTGTTGGCGTGGGAGGTTGTCATGGCGGATGAACGGGGAGCGAGCGCCGGAGTATCCGGTGGTGCGCCAGAGGCTGGGCTGGAGCGCCCGGTTGATGGCTGGCTGATCGACGATTTTCGCGATCCTACACACTCGCGACTCGGCACCTCCTGGCGTGCCGTGAGCGATCAGGTCATGGGTGGCGTTTCAAGCGCGCGCATGCACCGCATCCACAGCGATGGCCGCGATGCCCTCTGTCTGGAAGGCGAGGTCAGTCTGGAGAACAATGGCGGCTTCGCGCAAATCAATCTGGATCTGGCCGCCGATGGCCCGCTCGATGCCAGTGGCCATGCCGGCGTTTGGCTCATCCAGCGCGGCAATGGCGCGGACTACAGCCTGCATCTGAAAACCTTCGCGACACGCCTGCCCTGGCAGTCCTACCGCGCCGGTTTCGCGAGCACCCCCAACTGGACCCTGGTGCGGCTGCCCTTTGCCGATTTCGTCCCCCATCGTTTGGACCAGCCCCTGGATCTCACGCGGCTCAAGCGGCTCGGGCTGGTGGCCATCGGCCGCGCGATGACCGCCGAGCTGTGCGTGACCGAGGTCGGCTTTTATCGCGACGCCAAGATAGGTGGTCAATGAGCGTAAAGCATCCCCGAAAGAAACCTCTCGGGAGTTCCCAGCGGCTGTTGCCCTTTGCCGTCACGCTGGCGCTGCTGTTCTCGCTGTCGCCAACTCAAGCGCGGGAGCCGAAACAGGAGCCGGAGCCAAAGTCAGAATCGGAATGGGTGCAAGCGCCTGTACTGGTCTCTTGTGGCGGGCCTTTCGCGGACTGGTTGGCCGCTGTCGCCGCCGAAGCCCGCGCCCAGGGGCGTAGCGAGCAAGCCCTAGCGCTGCTGGCGTCTTTGTCGCCAGATCCCAGAGTGCTGGCGCATGACCGCTCCCAGGCCGTTTTCACCCAAGACTGGCTCACCTTCGCCGGGCGCATGGTCAATGCCTATCGCCTGCGTCTTGGGCACGAGCATCTGCGCGATTGGGCCAGCACCTTCACCCAGGCCAAGGAAGAATACGGCGTGCCGGGTCCGGTTATTACCGCCTTCTGGGGGCTGGAGACCGACTATGGCCAGGTGCTGGGGGATTTCGATACCCTGCGCGCTTTGGCGACCTTGGCGCACGACTGCCGCCGCTCGGCCTTGTTTCGCGAGCAACTGCTGGCGGCGTTGGAGCTGCTCGACCATGGCGATCTTGCCGCGGCCGACCTCAAAGGTGCCTGGGCGGGAGAAATCGGCCAGATTCAGCTGCTGCCGTCGGATTATCTGCGCTTGGGCACCGATGGCGATGGCGACGGCCGAGTCGATCTGCGCGCCTCCAAGGCGGATGTGATTCTGACCGCCGCGCGTCTGCTGCAAGATCTCGGCTGGCGCGCCGGCGAACTCTGGCTGGAAGAAGTCCGGATCCCCGAGCAACTGCCCTGGGCCGAGGTGGGGCTCTACAACCGCCTGCCACGCGAGCGCTGGGCGGAACTCGGCGTGCGCGCGGCCGATGGCTCCCCGCTGTTGGCCGATGGCATCGCCAGGGCCGAACTGCCCGCCGCGCTGCTGCTGCCCATGGGACGTCATGGCCCGGCTTTTCTGGCCTATCCGAACATGGATGTGTTTCTGCAATGGAACCAGTCCCTGACCTACGCCACCACGGCCGCCTACTTCGCAACCCGCTTGGCCGGCGCGGAGAAGGTTAATCCGCGCACCCCGGATCCCGGTCTGTCAAGCGAGCAGATGAAGCAGCTCCAGCGCAAGCTTAAAGACCTTGGCCACGATGTCGGCAAAATCGACGGAATTCTGGGTGCCAAAACCCGCGCCGCCGTGCGCGCCGAGCAACTCCGTCGTGATTTCCCGGCCGATGCCTGGCCGACGCCGGAGCTGCTTCAGAGGCTGTAAATGTTCTTAAGTGTTGCCACGGTCAGCCGGTTGACCGCCAACAACCCGCCACACCAGGCGTTCCACTCCAAGTGCCACCACCGCAAAGGCGCGCAGATCGCTTAGCCCATGGCGCTTGATTAAGGCCGCGCCATAGTCGCGCGCTTGCGCTTCGGCCTCATCAAGCTTGGCGGCAACTGTTGGGTGTTGGGTCAAGGCTTCACGCGCTTCGCTGCGCACTTGCTCGCCAGTCAGTCCTAGCTCTCTCAAGCTCAAATACTTAAATTCCAGCAAGATATCCAGCACCTGAAAGCGACGCTTGTCCGGGCGCACAATCAGCGCCAGATCGGCATAGCCGCGTTCGGTCTCCAATTCGGACACGGCCATGTAAAGCCGGTCGTCGAACAAGAGCGTCAGAAAAGCAAATTTCACCAACAGCTCATTGGTCCAGCGATAGTCGCGATTGGATAGCGCCGCGAAATAGCTTTGCTCGATGAGTTCACACAGCGGGGTTGGATCACCTTTCTGGCCTAGCGCCCGCGCGGCGTCCCGCACTTCGTGCGCGCGACCTGTTGGCGGTAGCCAGCTTTCGCGCAGACGCTCAACATACAAGCCGCGCGCCACCAAATTGGGAATGCGCAGACGGCATTCGTCAAAGGCATTCAGGCCATCCAGGGTCAAGATGCCAAAGAAATAAAGCAATGACGCCATAAAGGGCTGATCCTTCACTGCCGCCAGCACATCGGCGACGCCAAAGCGCTGCATCAACTCCGGCACCAGCACCCGGTTATCGCCGCTCAGGGCCTCAATCAGCAAATCCTCACCCTGGGGCAACTGGGCGATATAGGCCAGCTTATTGCGATCCATGGCCAGATTTTCATCGAGCATCTGCCGGGGGTAGTGGCCCTGGGTGGCGAGGGCGTCGAAAAAATACAGGCTCAAGGTCGGGTTATACAGACTCGCCGGGGCCTCCTCGCTGAAGCGATAGCCGTTATAGAAGGTGCGCATGGTGGCGAGCGCCTGTTCGGCGGACCAGTCGCCACCGTCGCTTGCAAGTTGGTGAAGGACGGTGCTGACTTCGGTCTCGGTAAAGCCACAGAGGTCATGGTACTGGGGCAGCAGGAACAGATCCTTGCTCACATTGTAGCCGCTGGTCATGTCAGAAAGGACAACCGGCGAGACCCCGACGATAAACACCCGATCCAGCCCCAGCCCGCCGGCGGCGGCTTTGATGTGCTTAAAGACGGTTTTCATCAGTCCCTCGCCCTGCAACAGCGTCTGATAACGCGCTCGGCTGTCGGGACGCGAGGCGGTCAGTACCTCGTTGGCGAAGTTATCGTATTCGTCGATCAGCAGGTAGAGCTTGTGGGGCGTGGCGTTTACCGCAGCGAGCACCGATTGAAAGGAGGTCAGGGCGTCTTCTGGATGGATGCGGATGGCGCGCGTCCAATAGGCCTGATAATCGGCAACGAATTTGGTCAGGCATTCATTGAGATGGCGATGCAGCGAGTCTTCAATGGCGCCAATCTCGCCATGAGAGGCGACCAGCGAGAAATCCCAGCGCAGAATAAAGTATTGATTGTGCAGCGGCGTTGGATCTCGCCCGATGGCAAGCGGGCCAAACAGGGTCTCAAAGTGATCAGCCTGATTGAGATCGTAATAATGCTCCAGCATCGACAACAGCAGGCTTTTGCCAAAGCGGCGGGGGCGTAAAAAAATCAGCTGCCGCCCAGCGGCTTCCACCGCGGGAATGCGATCCGTGCGATCCAGATACCAATAGCCCTCTCGGCGCAGGGTGTCAAAATCGCTCAGGCCATAGGGAAATTTCATGGGTGTGTCCGATGAACTGGACTAAGAGAAATCTGGCAATTAGCGTGAATGTTAATGCGAATCGGGTGCGTCTGTATTGTCGCCATTGGCGGCCATGGAACGCGGCAGCCACGACCAGCTGTCGTCTTTTATGTTCTTGATCAGTTTATCTTCGTCGCGGACAATCTGTTCCACCTGGTCCAAGACCTCCCAAGATGCGCCTTCATCGCGAAGGCGTCTTCTGGTCTCGCCAATCTTGTCATTGATTTCAAGCAGGTAGTCGTACCATTTGCGAAAGGCTTCCCGGTCATTATCATCCCACTCGGCGATGGGATAGTATAATTTCTCTCGAGTATCAAGCAGGTATAAGCGTTCTTTTTTCAATCCGCGATTGCAATAAATCACGCAATAGGGCGTCCCCCGTAAGCCATGATAATCAAACTCTGCCGGTGTTTTGACCGCCAGATCACCTGAAATGAGTTGTGCCATGGTGTTCTCCTCATGTTGTGTGATTGTCTGTTGCGAGTTCGCCAACAACCCGCCATACCAATCGCTCCACCCCCAGGGCCACCACCGCGAAGGCGCGCAGATCACTCAGCCCATGGCGCTTGATTAAGGCCGCGCCATAGTCGCGCGCTTGCGCTTCGGCCTCATCAAGCTTGGCGGCGACTGTTGGGTGTTGGGTCAAGGCTTCACGCGCTTCGCTGCGCACTTGCTCGCCAGTCAGTCCTAGCTCTCTCAAGCTCAAATACTTAAATTCCAGCAGCAGGTCGAGCGCCTGGAAGCGGCGCATGTCCGGGCGCACAATGAGCGCGAGATCCGCATACCCTCGCTTGGTCTCCAATTCGGACACGGCCATGTAGAGCCGGTCGTCGAACAAGAGCGTCAGGAAAGCGAATTTCACCAAGAGTTCATTGGTCCAGCGATAATCGCGATTGGCCAACACGGCGAAATAGCCTTGCTCGATCAGCTCACACAGCGGGGTCAAATCGGCGTGCAGGTAAAGCTGTTCGGCGGCGGCGGTACTTAATGTGCGCACATCCGTGGCCGGCAGCCAACGCTCGCGCAGACGCTCAACATACAAGCCGCGCGCCACCAAATTGGGGATGCGCAGAATCAGCTTGGCCAGTTGGCCTTGGCCCGCCAGGGTGAGAATGCCAAAGAAATACAGCAAGGAGGCCATAAAGGGCTGATCCTTCACCGCTGCCAGCACATCGGCGACGCCAAAGCGCTGCATCAACTCCGACACCAGCACCCGGTCATCGCCGCTCAGCGCCTCAATCAGCAAGTCCTCGCCCTGGGGCAACTGGGCGATATAGGCCAGCTTATTGCGATCCATGGCCAGATTTTCATCAAGCATTTGCCGGGGGTAGTGGCCTTGGGTGGCGAGGGCGTTGAAAAAATACAGGCTCAAGGTCGGGTTATACAGACTCTCCGAGGCCTCCTCGCTGAAGCGATAGCCGTTGTAGAAGGTGCGCATGGTCGCGAGCGCCTGTTCGGCGGACCAATCACCGCCAACGCTTTTGAGTTGGTTGAGCACAGCGGCGACTTCGCTCTCGCTAAAGCCACAGAGGTCATTGAACTGGGGCAGCAGGAACAGATTCTCGCCAACATTGTAGCCACTGGTCATATCCGACAGCACAACCGGCGAGACCCCGACGATGAACACCCGATCCAGCCCCAGCCCGCCGGCGGCGGCTTTGATGTGCTTAAAGACGGTTTTCATCAGTCCCTCGCCCTGCAACAGCGTCTGATAACGCTCCCGGCTGTCGGAGCGCGGGGCGGTCAGTACCTCGTTGGCGAATTTGTCGTATTCGTCGATCAGCAGGTAGAGCTTGTGGGGCGTTGCGTTCACCGCGCCGAGCACTGATTGAAAGGAGGTCAGGGCGTCTTCTGGATGGATGCGGATGGCGCGCGTCCAATAGGCCTGGTAATCGGCAACGAATTTGGTCAGGCATTCATTGAGATGGCGATGCAGCGAGTCTTCAATAGTGTCAGTCTCGCCATGCGAGGCGACCAGCGAGAAATCCCAGCGCAGCACGAAGAATTGATTGTGCAACGGGGTTGGGTTTTGCCCAATGGCAAGCGGGCCAAACAGCGTCTCAAAGTGATCAGCCTGATTGAGATCGTAATAATGCTCCAGCATTGACAACAGCAGGCTTTTGCCAAAGCGGCGTGGGCGCAAAAAAATCAGCTGTCGGCCAGCGGCTTCCACCGCGGGAATGCGATCCGTGCGATCCAGATACCAATAGCCTTCCCGGCGCAGGGTGTCAAAATCGCTCAGGCCATAGGGGAATTTCATGGATGCGTTGCTCCACGGCTAGAAGACGTCGCTTTGACGCCAGCCTATGCAAGATTGCCTGCTTCAGCCCGCTGGCAGATGGCGCGCGCGGTGCCGCTGAAGATGACTTTATGTGCCGGCTCAAAGCTATACCAATATAAGAGCCCCCAGACGCCGGCGGGGTGCCAGTACGCGGTGAGATTCAGCTTGGTGCCGCCATCGGCGCGTGGTTCGAGTTCGAACTCCAGCATACCGGCGCCGGGGGCTTTCATGCCGAAGGCGAGGCTCAGGCGGCGTTCGGGCTCCAGGCCGATGACTTTCCAGGAATCAATGCGGTCACCGACGCGCAGTTCGCTCGGATGACGGCGACCGCCGCGATGACCGGGGCCGCCGGCCAGCCAATCGAGCCGCTCGCGCAGTTGCCATAGTGGGTTGAGATAGTAATAGCCCGTCTCGCCTCCGATGGCGGTGACCACTTGCCAAACGGCAGCTGGCGAGGCACTGGTCTCGGCCGAGCCGCCGGCGCGCTTGGCATAGTAGGCATAATCGATACGATGATTGCGCACGGCAAAGGCTCCTTCGACCCAGCGGGTGGTGATGCGATGTTCGCGTTCAGCGGCAAAGGCGGCATCGACGGACTCACGGAAGTTCAGCAGGCGTTGCGGGATGAGCTGGCGCAGTGCGGCGTCATCGGCGGTGAAATCATGTTTTAGCCCCTCAATGAGCGCGCGTGCAATATTCGTTGGCACCGCCGTGATCAGCCGCAACCAGTAGGACGACAGCTTGGGCGAGAGCACCGGCACCGGGATGATCAGGGGCGGTTTGCGTCCGCCGGCCTCGGCTAGGATGCGCATCATCTCCTGATAGCTGAGGGTTTCGGGACCAGCGGCGTCGTAAATCTGGCCACCGGATTCGGGGTGACGCGCAAGTTCAACCAGGTAAGTCAGCAGGTTTTCAAGCGCGATGGGAGGAGATTTCGCCCGCACCCAGCGCGGGGTGACCATGACCGGCAGATGATAGACCAGATCGCGCATCACCTCGAAGGCCGCCGAGCCGGGGCCGACGATGATGCCAGCGCGCAGCTCGGTGACTGGCACGCTGCCTTGGCGCAGCCTGTCGCCGGAGTCGCGGCGCGAGAGGATATGCTCGCTTTCGGCATCCTCGGGCACCAGACCGCCCAGGTAAATAATGCGCTCGACGCCGGCATCCGCCGCGGCTTGGGCAAAATTGCGCGCGGCTTCCAGGTCGAGCTGGCCGAAGGCTTTGCCCGCGCTCATGGAATGCACCAGATAATAGGCCACCCGCACCCCGGCCAGGGCTGCCGGTAGGGTGCTTGGCTTGAGCGCATCGGCACTAACCAGCTCCACCGGCTGCCAGCCGTGGGCGGCGAGGCTCGCTTGATTCCGGGAGCAGGCGCGCACGCGGATGCCCTCGGCGAGCAGGCGTGGTACCAAATGGCTGCCAATATAGCCGCTGGCGCCGAACACCAGGCACAGACCCGGATCGACTCCTTCCGCCGCGCGCTCCGAGGCTGCGTCTAATCGCTGTTCAACCATGGTCAATCCTCATATTCACTGGCCGTGCCTGGTACCTTGACATGACGCGCGGCGCTTGGGTAGTCGGGGCTAAGGCTGTATTTTGCCGATGAGCCGACCTGCTGGCGAGCCTTGAGTGATGATATGGTTGCCTTGATGCTCGGGACTGCTGCCCCGTGCGTTCTGGGGACATTCAATGTCTGACGACAGCTCAATTTGGAGTAGCCCTGATGGCGGATGACTTAATGACAGATCAACGACTTTGTTACCAGGGCCGGGTGGTGGATGTCTATCGCGAGCGCGTGCGCTTGCCCAATGATGCGCGGGTGGAGCTGGACATTGTCCGTCATCCTGGCGGCGCGGCGGCGGTGGCGCTGGACGATCAGGGCCGGGTATGCCTGCTGCGGCAGTATCGCCATGCGGCGGCTGGCTGGCTGTGGGAACTGCCCGCCGGCAAGTTGGACCCGGGCGAGTCGCCGCGTACCACGGTCGAGCGGGAATTGGTCGAGGAGGCGGGCATGGCAGCCGCCGACTGGGTGTCGCTTGGGCGCCTGCACAGCTCGCCCGGGGTGCTGACCGAGGTCATTCATCTCTACCTGGCGCGCGATCTTAGTCCGCGTGCCCTGGCCCACGAGCATGGCGAGCTGATCGAGGTGCATTGGATACCGCTTGAGATGGCGCTTGGGCGCTGTCACTCGGGCGATATCACCGATGCCAAGACGCTGGTCGGCCTGTTTCGCGCCGCCGCTTTGCTGCAGGCTCCGCGGGCTCGGGGCGTCGCCGCGGACGAGGGTATGGCAACCGGAGAGACAGCATGAAACCGCGTATTTCTTATCCCAGCCGGTCCTTGTGGCCTGGCCCGTTACGCCTGTGTCTTGGCCTGCTGATGATGGCCTTTATCCTTCCGGCAGCCATTGCCGCCGATGGGCGCGATTTCGCCTACCTGCCGGTCTATTCCCAGCCGGCGGAGGATTTGGTCGCGGTGCTGCGCCCCATGGCAGGCGGCGGCTCGGTGCTGGCGCATCGCAATCAGATCATTGTGCGCGGCACGCCGGAGGAGATCGCGGCGGTGAGCGAGGCGCTCGAGCGGCTCGACCAACCCGCGCGGCGGCTGATGATCGAAGTGCGTCTGGCCGACCGCTCGGCCGGGCAGCGCGGCGGACGCTATCTTGACGGCGGCTGGGAGCGTGGCGATGGACAGGATAGCGTCAGTATTCACGCAGGTACCCGCGAGATCCGCACCCGGCGCCGGGATGACTCGGTACAGCGGGTGCAGACGCTCGACGGGCGCCCGGCGTTGATTCGTACCGGGCTGTGGCGACCGGTGACAACCTTCGCCGGGGTTGATCCCTACAGTGGCGGGGTGGTGCTGGGGCAGGGTGTTCAGTCCATCGACACCGGCTTTCAGGTGCTGCCGCGCACCCATGGCGACCAGGTGACACTCGAGCTTTACCAACAGGACGAACAAGCCCTGCCCAATGGCCGTCTGCGCGGCGGCTCCGCGCAAACCGTGCTGCGTGGCTATCTGGGGGAGTGGCTGGACATCGGCGGCCAGCAGCAACTGGAAGCAACCAATGGCAGACGCTGGACCACCGGGCATGCCGAAGAGCGGCACCTGCAAGTGCGGGTGCGGCCGCTCGATTGAAGGTCAGGATTGGTCGATCAGATCGGATGGCGGGATGCGGGATTCAATGGCAGGGGCGCGTCGCTCAGGGCTGGCGTGCCACCTTCGCCATGGCCTCGTCGTGGCGTTGGCCGAGGGTATCGCGCAGCCGGGCGGTCTTGGCCCCCGCGCAGCCACCGAGTTCGCGCAGGCGGGCGAGAAAATCCTCCTGCATACGTGCCTGGGCATCGCGATAATAGCCTTCGGGGAAGTAATCGTCCTGCACGTCGAGCACCGTCAAGCGGTAGCGGCTGACCAGTTCCTTGTTGAGATTCTCGCTGCGCCGGCCGGACTGATCGCTACGACAGCGACTGTTGTAGAGATCCAGCTCGAAGGCCGCCTCCACTGCGTTCACCAACATGGCTTGGGTGGCCTCGTCCAGGGGGTCGGCCAGCACCCAGAGCGGCAGCGCCAAGACCAAGGCGAGCACCCCCGCGCAAAACCGGGTGGAATGACGGCAATGCGGAGGCATGATGCGCCATGTGGGCGCGGATCTGGGTGGGGGAAGGGAAGGGGATCTCGGTGGCATGGCGAAGCGGGCTCCTGAATGGTCGCTGCTGACCGGCGAATGGCACTGGTCGCCAGCGCTTGGTGCCAAGTGATGCGGGCATTCTATACCCGCTGTGCCAGCCTTGCCCAAGCCATGTCCCAGCAGCAATCCAGCACCAATCTAGCATCGATCCGGTTTTGATCTGGCATTGACCCAGCCCCAGCCAAAGCCAAAGCCAAAGCCAAAGCCAAAGCCAAAGCCAAAGCCAAAGCTGGGCCCTCCAGCCTGACGCAAAGATGAATCTCGAAACCCAGCGACTGTCGGTTTATCCTATCGGCCGATCAAGCTTTGGACCCTTTCGCATGGAATCCACCCTGGCGCCCGCCGATCTGGCCTTTATCCTCGAAGCCGACGGCACCATTCTCGATTTCTTCCGCACTGAAGCGGCGGCCCTCTATGCCCCGCCCGAGGTCTTCCTCGGCAAGCGGCCGGCGGAGGTGTTGCCAGAAAAGGCCGCGGCGGCCTTTGCCGCCGCGCTGGCCGAGGTGCGCGGACCGGGTTCGGCGCGCTCCTTCCAATATCACCTGCCCATGGAAGGTGGCGAGCGCCTGTTCGAGGCGCGCGTCGGGCGACTGTCCGCCCGTTCCGGCTATTTAGTCACGGTACGCGACATCAGCGACCATGTTGAGACCAGGCAGCGCCTGCGCGAGCAGGAGTCCCTGCTCGCCACCATGTTCGCTCAAACCACCGATGCCATCTTGCTGGTCGACCCAGACACTGGCCAAGTGGTGCAGTGTAACGACGCCGCCTGCGAGATGCTCGGCTACAGCCGCGAGGAGTTCCTGCGGCTGCGGGTGATGGATTTTGAGGCCGAGCATGAGGCGGCGCGAATCAGGGCCAACATGCGCGCCATTCTCGCAGGCGAGATCGCCGGCTTCGAGACCCGGTATCGTGCCAAGGATGGCCGTCTGCTCGACTCCTATGTCACCTTCCGGCTGATCGAGCACCAGGGGCGCCAACTGATCTCGGGTGTGTGGCAGGACATCACCGAGCGCAAGCAACACGAACGCGAGCAGCGGGCCTTGGTGGCCGAGCTGAAACGCAATCAGGACTTCCTCACCCGCGCCCAGTCCGTGTCCCAGACCGGGCACTGGTATCTGGATATTCCCGGCGACCGCCTGCAGTGGTCGGAGGAGGCCTGCCGCATTTTTGGCGTCCCGCCCGAGACTGAACTGAGGCTTGAAGACTTCTTCGCCCGTGTCCACCCCAAGGACCTCGCCGAGCTGAAAGACGCCTGGCAGGCGGCGCTCGCCGGCGCGACTTATCGTCTTCAACACCGCATCCTGGTGAACGGCCAGGTGCGCTGGGTGGAGGAGCGTGCCCAGATCGAGCGCGACGCCAGCGGTCAGCCGATCACCGGGCTTGGGATCGTGCAAGACGTCACCGAGCGGGTCGAGACCGCGCACGAACTCGAGGAATACCGCCTGCATCTCGAGGAATTGGTGGTTTCGCGCACTTCCGCGCTGGAGGCGGCCAAGAGCGCGGCCGAGGGCGCCAACCGCGCCAAGAGCGCCTTCCTTTCCAACATGAGCCACGAGATCCGCACGCCGATGAACGCCATCATTGGCTACGCCCATCTGATCCGGCGCGACCCGCTTACCCAACGTCAGTCCGAACAGCTGCAAAAGCTCTCCGACTCGGCCCAGCACCTGCTGCAAGTCATCAACGATGTGCTCGACCTGTCCAAGATCGAGGCCGAGAAGATTGAGTTGGAGGAAGAGGATTTCGAGCCTGCGCGCGTCGTCGACAACGTCTGCTCCCTAATCGCGCCCAACATGATCCACAAGGAGCTTGATCTGCGCGTCGATCTCGATCATCTGCCCACCTGCGTGCGCGGCGACAGCACCCGCTTCGGCCAGGTTCTGCTCAACTTGCTGAGCAACGCGGTCAAGTTCACCGATGCCGGCAGCGTCGGTGTGCGCGCTCGCATGCTTGATACCGGCGGCGAGCGACCGGCGGGGGAGGGCGGCGGGATGGTCAATGGCCATTTCCTGGCCGAGCCGGTGTGGCTGCGCTTTGAGGTGCGCGACACTGGCATCGGTATGACCGCCGAACAACGCGGGCGGCTATTCCAAGCCTTCGAGCAGGCCGACGGCAGCACCACCCGCCGCTACGGCGGCACCGGGCTGGGGCTGGCCATCAGCAAGCGGCTAACGGAGCTCATGGGTGGGCGCATTGGCGTGGACAGCGAGCCCGACCAGGGCAGTTGCTTTTGGTTCGAGCTGCCCTTCGCGCCGGCACGTGGCAAGACAGCGGCCGACAAGGTGCTCAGCGGGCTGCGCGGCCGCCGCGCCCTGGTGATCGACGACCGGGAAGAGGATCGCGCCGCTCTGGTGGAGTTGCTCGAAGCCATGCACATCGCGCTTGATACCGCCGACAACGGCGCCTCGGGAGCGGCCCTGGTCCTGAAGGCCGAGCGCGCCGAGGCGCCCTTCGACCTGGTGCTGGTCGACTGGAAAATGCCCGACCTCGACGGTATCGATACCGTGCACAGCATCCGCGCCCTGCCGCTAAAACATTTGCCGGCCTGTATTCTGGTCACCGCCTTCGGCGACACCCTGGCGCCGGAAGATGTCGCCAGCGCTGGCATTGCCCGGGTGCTGGACAAACCCGTCACCCCTTCCAAGCTGCGGGACGCTCTCGAGCAGGCGCTGCACCGCCCCTTCCGCTCGACCTCCGCCAGCGCTGATCGGACAGTCCCCTCAACCGGTGTCGCGCTTGGCGCCGGGCCAGATTCGGCACCAGCCCCCCGTGGTCGCATTCTGCTGGTGGAAGACAATCCCATCAACCAGGAGGTCACGCGCGAACTGCTCGAGGCCTTCGGCTGCTCCGTCACTCTGGCCGCCGACGGCCGTGAAGCCTTGTCCCAGGCACGGCGTTCGGAGTTCGATCTGATTTTAATGGACATCCAGATGCCGGTGATGGACGGCCTGACCGCCACCCGCGAGATTCGCCGCCTGCCTGGGCGGCGGCGGGTGCCCATTCTTGCCATGACCGCCAATGTGTTCGACGCGGATCGCCAGTCCGCCCTGGCCGCCGGCATGAACGACCACCTTGGCAAGCCCATCGAGCCCGAGATCCTGGCCCAGGTGCTGCGTCAATGGTTGCCGGGTCGAGCCGAGATCACCGCCGCCACCAATGGTTCTGGGCTGGAATCACCGGCGGCCGATTTTGGGCCGCGGGCCGCGCTCGACAGCCTGCCGGGCTTGAATCCTACCCTGGGGCTGCGACGGTTGCGCGGCGACTTCAACCGCTACCGACGGCTCTTGTGTCAGTTTGTCGACGACCACGGCGAGGATGCCTACCGCATGAGCGCCATGCTCGAGGAACACAACCTCGAGGGCATCGCCGCGCTCGCTCACGGTCTCAAGGGCGTCGCCGCCACCCTGGCCGCCGAGCGCATCCGCCGCCACGCCGCCGACGTGGAACTGGCCGCCCGCGCCGAGCTCGGCGGCGAACGCCTGCGCGCTCCGATCGAACAACTTGGCGTGACACTCGAGGGCTTCGCCGACGCCATCACCGCCGCCTTCGGGTCCATCCAGCCCGATCCGGCGGCCAGAACGGTCGAAGACGCCCCGGGTCACCCCGATACCGGCGCCCTGGCCGCCACCCTGCAACAACTCGAAACCCTGCTCGCCAACGACGACACCGAATCCAACCAGGTGTTCGAAAACGCCCGTGCCGGTCTGCACGCCGCCTTCGGCGAAAACGCCCGCCGACTCGAGCGCCGCATCCGCGGCTTCGAGTACGAGCGCGCGCTCGACATCGTTCGGGAAATGCGCGGCAGCAACTGAATCATCGCAAGGCCGACAAGCATCGGATCAAACGGCTGGTCAAACATTCGTCCAGTCGCCGCCAATCGGCCGTGATCAGGTTGCGCGCCCTGTTGCCGAAAATGAGCCCCAGCTCGAACAAACTCTGGCCGGGTGTGGCGCGATATTTCTCGCTGTAAGCGCGCGCGGGGCGTCCCGGTCCACGCCGGCGAGATAGGCCGCGAAACGGGTTTCCAGATCCTGCTGGGTGAAGCCGCGCAGAGTCGCAAAATCGGCGCTCAGCGTAATGTCGTATCGACGGCAGGGCATTTTTACAAAGCTCCAACAAGCCTTGCGCAGGGCGTCACAAATCCTTTTAACAATGGTCGATGGCGAACAACACTCGGATTCTTTCGCCATGCTGCCACTGCATTGTGGATCGCAATCCGTCCGTGAGATTGGGCAGCCGAGCCTCTCCACCATGGCTGGCCGCCGCGGTTGAACTATTATTGTGCAAGAATGCTTGCTATAGTGAACGACTTGGCGTTCCGGCCAAGCTTTTAAGCGGTACGTGGCCGCATCCGATGGATCGAACGTCAATTTCAGCACCTGTTGTCAAGCCGCATGAATGAGCCATCAATGGCGCCGTCTTCCGCGTCAGCAAGCCGAGGAGGCCATCGGCGCGAAAATCATCTCGCCACCCTGGGGCTGTTGCTGTTCGCGGTGATCCTTGGTCTTTTCGTGCTAGTTGGCGCGCACTTGTACCGCTTTGAATCCGAGCGGCACCGACAACGGGAGATCGAGCAGGTAAAACAGCAACTCGATAGCCTGGCCACCGCCCTGAAGAGTCGCATTTACGCCAATATTTTTGCCGTTTCGGGGGTCAAATCCCTGGTGGCGATGAATCCCGAGCTGACGCAGGAGGATTTCAGTCGCGCCATGGCGATTCAGTTTCGCGAGCAACGGGATTTGCGCAACATCGGTCTCGCCCGCGACATGGTGTTGCGCCTGATTTACCCCGTCGAAGGCAATGAAGGGGCGATCGGCTTGGATTACCGGGGCTTGCCCGATCAAATCGATGCCGTCCAACAGGCACTGAAACTCAATCGTATCGTGGTTGCCGGTCCGCTCCCGCTGGTACAGGGTGGCGAGGGCTTGATTGCCCGCATCCCGATAAGTGTCGCCGACGCGGCATCGGGTCAGGAGCGGTTTTGGGGCTTTGCCTCGGTGGTGATGAACACGGAATCAATTTTCTCCGCTGCTGGCATCACGGAACAGTCTGGCTTGCGCCTCGCCATCCGCGGTCGGGACGGTCGCGGGGAGCAGGGCGAGGTGTTCCTCGGCGATCCAGGCATCTTTGATCATCAGCCGGTCACCCAGTTGATTGAACTGCCCCATGGCCATTGGCAAATGGGCGCCACGCCCGCTGGCGGGTGGACGCGATACTCGCCTTTTTCTGACCCGCTGATGTGGAGTTATCTTGCCGCGGCGGCAGGGATTCTGGCTTTTTCCGCCATCATTGTGTTTCTGCTGGCCGAGAATCGCAAAGCCGGGGATGCACTCAAGAAAGAGCGCGATCTCTTTTCCGAAGGCCCGGTGTTCACCATGGAATGGGGGGCCGAGCAGCAAGGTGACTGGCCGATCAGGCGCGTGTCCTCGAATGTCGCGCAGATTCTGGGCTACAGCCAGGCCGAGATGCTCGCCCCGGGGTTTTCTTATGCGGCCTTGATCCATCCCGAGGATGCGGAACCGGTCGTTGGCCGGCTCAGACAGCATGTTGCCGAGGGGACTGATCGATACGAAGACTCCTACCGCGTGCAAACCCGATCCGGCGGGTATCTGTGGTTTCATGATTCCACCCTGTTGCTACGCGACAAGGCTGGTCGCATCACGGCCGTTCGCAGCTATCTGTATGACCAAACCGCGCAAAAGCAGGCCGAGGAAGCGCTGCGTATTGCCGAGGCGCGGTTGGAAAAAACCGCCTTTGAACTAACAGAAAACATTCCGGTTGGCACCTATACCATGGTGCAACCCGCCGAGGGCGGCATGGCAAGCTTTGCTTTTATGAGCAGTCGGTTTTTGGAACTGACCGGATTGACTCGGGAGGAAGCGGCTTCCGATCCCATGAAGGGCTTTGCCTGTGTGCATCCGGATGACTTTGATGCGTGGGTAGCGCGAAACGTAGAGACTTTCAACGAAAAGAAACCGTTTTTCGGTGAAGTGCGCGTGGTGGTCAAGGGTGAAACGCGCTGGATTACCGCCGAATCCTTTCCGCGAACCCTGTCTGACGGAACCACGGTCTGGGAGGGCGTGCTTGCGGATGTGACTGATCGTAAGCGTGCCGAGGAGGCCTTGAGCGAGAGCTTGCGGCGGTTCAACGATCTGGTGGATCGTGTCTCGGTGGGAGTTTATGTCTTTTGGCACCGGGCCAATGGCAAGATGGAATTTGAGTATGTCAGCGATAGCTGGTGTGAGATGAATCAAATCCGCCGCGAGGATTTGCTCGAAAATCCCTGGTTGGCCTGGAATATCGTGCATCCGGACGAGTTCGAGGCGTTCAGACAACTCAATGAACAGGTCGTCCGTGAACGCCGGTCTTTTGTTTGGGAGGGTCAAATTCTTGTCGATGGCAATGTCCGCTTTGTACTCATTGAGTCGAGTCCCATCTTTTTTGCCAATGGCGACAGCCGTTGGTTTGGCTTTGAGCAAGACATCACCGAACGAAAACATGCCGAAGCGATCTTGCAAGAAACCAATCTCGCGCTGACCCAAGAGATTAATGAGCGCAAACTGGTGGAACAGGAACTCAAGGTCAAGACCGAGTTGCTCGAACAGCTCTCCATGCAGGATGGGCTAACGGGCATTGCCAATCGGCGCTATTTCGATCAGCGTGTGGAAGCGGAATGGAAGCGCGTGCTGCGCACCGGTTTGCCCCTGTCCCTGGTGCTGATTGATATTGATCACTTCAAACAATACAACGACCACTATGGTCACGGCGCGGGGGATGCGTGCCTACGGCAGGTCGCGCAAGCGCTCGCGCGCTGCGCCGAGCGCCCGCTCGACCTTGTGGCACGTTACGGTGGCGAGGAATTCATCGCCCTACTGCCGGAAACCGAACGCAATGGCGCGCTCCATCTTGCCGAGCAGATGCGCGCCGGGGTGGAGGCGCTGGCCATCCCTCATGCCCGCTCCAGTGCTGCCGCGGTGGTGACATTGAGCATTGGGGTGGCCACCCATGGACCTGGCCGGGTCAAGACCGATCTGCGCCAGTTGCAGGAATGCGCCGACCAGGCGCTCTATCGCGGCAAGCATCAAGGGCGCAACCAGGTTCAGGAGGAGGTTCTGGCCGCTGGCTGACTGGGTCTGTTGGTCAGCACACAATGACCAGCGGGCCTTGGATGATCAATCGGTCCAACCCGATGGCACGAAAAGGGTGCGGACGGGATGAATGCCCGGTCTGGCTGGGATGGAGATGTTCTCGCCGCTTGCGTCAATGTCCTCGTCGCCGGCCAAACAAGCCGGTCAACTCGAACCGGCGGACCTTCGGTATGATCACGCACAATGGTTGCCATTAGTTCTGGATGTTTATCATGATCACAGCAGAAAGAATCCTCGAGGAAGCGCGTACCTTGCCCGAGTTTGAGTTACGCGAGGTGTTGGATTTTGTTGGTTATTTAAAGTCTCGCTCGCTCCGTCCGGCGGTCGAGGAGGCGGATGCGGACGCCGAGGCCGACTGGGCTGAGTTCAAAGAAGGCGCTGGTCTCTGGTCAGGGAAATTCGTGCGTGAAGAGTGCTATGACCGCAAGATTCTTCGCTGATACGAATGTTGCCGTCTACGCGTTGGATGCCGATCCGCGACGTCATGAACGAGCGTTCTCGATCATGCGGCAAAGTCCGGTCATTAGCACCCAGATTGTTAATGAGTTTCTGAGTGTTTTAACCAGCAAGAAAGGCGTGCCAAGAGAGCGAGCCAACCGTTACGCGCGGATTATGCTTCGTCGCTGTGAAGTCGTTTCTTTGACAGCTCAGATTGTGGAAAGGGCGATCTCCATTGGCGAGCGCTATCAGATTAGCCATTGGGATGCCTTGGTAGTCTCCGCAGCGTTATTTAGCGGTTGCGATACGCTCTTTTCAGAGGACTTGCAAGACGGTCAGGTGTTCGAGAGGCGCCTGACCGTTATGAATCCGTGGTCTAGCGGTGAAATTCCCCGGCGCGTTCCGGTTGGTAGGTGATCTCCTCGACGCGCACGCGCAGGATGCCGCCGCCGGGCTTGGGCCACTCGATGCTGTCGCCAATAGAGAGCCCGAGCAGGGCGCTGCCAACGGGGGCGAGGATGGAGATCTTCTCACCGCTGGCGTCCATGTCCTTGGGGTAGACCAGGGTCAGGGTGAAGTCATCGGCGGAGGACTCGACGCGAAAACGCACGGTTGAGTTCATGGTGATCACGGTTGGCGGGATGTCCCGAGGCTCGACGATATCGGCCCGGGCCAGCTCGGCTTCGAGGTCTTCCTTGCCGGGGAAGGCGCCATGGGGCAGGGCGTCGAGCAGGGTTTCGAGGCGCTCGACGTCGAGCGCGGAGAGGATGATTCTGGGTCTGGTGTTCATGGCTGGTTCTCTTGTGTTTGCGGTGACGCGCGCGTCGCTTGATCGGGCTGCGGCGTGGCGCTTTGCTCGAAATGATCCAAGGCGGCGAGCGCGCTGTCGAAGTCATAGGTGTCGATGGCGCGGGCGACCGGGCGCAGGGCGTCGGCGGCTGGAGTGCCGGCGAGTTGGGTGGTCAGACTGGCGATGACGCCGACGGCTTCGGTGTCGTCGTCGCTGAGCAGGGCGCGCAGCTGGGCCAGCTCGGTGGATAGGGTGGCAAGAGCGGGCAGCGCTGATTGTAGCGCGCGCTCGGGCGCTTCCGTGGTGTCACCGGCGGCGTCGCCACCCAAGCTTGGGTTGTCCGCCGCGTCAAGCTGGGCGAGTCCAGTCAGGATGGGTTTAAGTGCGTCGAGGGTCGCCTGGAGATGGGCGTCGATGATCTCGTGTGGCTGGCGATCCTGGCAGGCGGCCTCAAGTGCGGTGGCGGCGTCGCGCACGGCCTCGGCGCCGATGGTGGCGGCCACGCCCTTGAGCGTATGGGCGCAGCGGGTGGCGGCGTGGGGGTCTTGGTCGCGCGCGGCCAGCGCGGCGGCGAATTGATCGGCGAAGTCGCGCTGGCTGTCGCGAAAGCGTCCGAGCAGACGGCGGTAGAGCGCCTCGTTGCCCTGCGCGGTGGCCAGGCCGACCTGGGTATCGATGCCGGGGAGAGAGGCAAGGGACGAGGAGCGAGGGGCGAGGGACGAGGGGCGAGGGGCAAGGGACGAGGGGCGAGGGGCGAGCGAAGACGAGGCCGTGGTCGTGGCCGTCTGTGGCGCTTTTTCTTGCCCATGGCGACTTGCCAATGGCTGGTCGCGCTTGTCGACGACTTCTGCCCGCGTTCCTAATTCCTCTTTGCTATCTTCTATCTTCTCGACAGCAATCCAGCGCGCCATGGTCGCCAGCATTTCGCGCACCTTGACCGGCTTGCCGATGTGGTCGTTCATGCCGGCGGCCAGTGCCTTCTCGCGGTCGCCGGTCATCACATTGGCGGTCATGGCCAGCACCGGCAGGTCGCGCCATTGGGGATTCTCGCGGATGGCGTGGGTGGCCTGGTAGCCGTCCATGATGGGCATTTGGCAGTCCATGAGCACGGCGTCGAAGGCGTCTTGCCGCAACAGTTCAAGCGCTTCCTGGCCGTTGTTGGCGACGGCGGCGGTCATGCCGTTGGTGGTGAGGAGTTCCAAGGCCAATTCTTGATTGATGGCATTGTCCTCGACCAGCAGGATGTGGGCGCCGCGCAACTGGGCGATGGCCTCGGCGGTGGCTTCCTCGCGCTCAGTGTCGCGGCTGTCGCTGATGGCTTCGCGGCCCATGGCGATGAGGATGGCGTCGAGCAGGCTCGATGGCGTGACCGGCTTGGTCAGGAAGCCGGCCAGGTCGAGGTCATCGGCGGCGCGCTGGGCCTCATCGCGGCCATAGGCGGTGACCATAATCACCGTCGGCGCCTTGACGATCAGGCGGTCGCGGGCAATGGCGCGGGCGGTGTCGAGGCCGTCCATGCCGGGCATTTTCCAGTCCATCAGCACCAGGTCGAAGGGGGTGTCGCCGTCGGGCTGTTCGAGCCGGTCGATGGCCTCGGCTCCGCTGGCGGCCTGGGCGACCTGGAAGCCGAAGGCGCCGAGCATGGCTTGGAGCACCTCGCGCGCGGTTTTGTTGTCGTCCACTACCAGGACGCGCAGGGCTTGCAGCTCATCGAAGTCGCCGGTTCGGCTCAGGCGGCGTTGCGAGCGCAGGCCGCGTTGTTTGCCGAAGCGGGCGGTGAAATGAAAGGTGCTGCCGGCGCCGAGCGCGCTTTCGACCCAAATGTCCCCGCCCATCATCTCGGTGAGGCGCTTGCTGATGGCGAGCCCGAGACCGCTGCCGCCGTATTTGCGCGTGGTGGAGCTATCACCCTGGGTGAAGGATTGGAATAACCGCTGTTGTTGCTCGGGCGACAGGCCGATGCCGGTGTCGCGCACCGAGAAATGCAATGTGACCGCGTCCGTGCCGTCTTCCAGCACGCCCGCTCGCACCAGAATCTCCCCGCCCGACTCGGTGAACTTCACCGCGTTGTTGCCGAGGTTAATTAAAATTTGCCCCAGGCGCAGGGCATCACCGACCAGCGCCGTGGGCAGATCGGGTGGGAGGTCCAACAGCAGCTCCAGGCCTTTCTCCTCGGCCTTGAGTCCGACCAGATTGGTGAGGTTGTCGAGCACGTCCTCAAGGCGAAAATCCGCGCACTCCATGTCGAGCTTGCCGGCCTCGATCTTGGAGAAATCCAGAATGTCGTTGATGATGCCGAGCAGCGCCTCGGCGGAGCGATGCACCTTCTCGATGTAATTGCGCTGGCGCTCGCTCAGCTTGGTTTGCAGCGCGAGATGCGACATGCCCATGATGGCGTTCATCGGCGTGCGGATCTCGTGGCTCATGTTGGCGAGGAAGTCCGACTTGGCGCGGGTCGCCTCCTCGGCGGCGTCGCGCGCGATCAGCAACTCGGCCTCGGCCGCCTTGCGCTCGCTGATGTCCTCGAAAAAGGCGATGAACCATTCCTGATCGCCCACCTGGTGAAGATAGACGGTCACCGCCGCCGGATAGGTGCTGCCGTCCTTGCGTCGATGCTGGGTTTCCAGTCGCAGGCTGGTGCGGCTTTCCCGCAGATTGGCGGCGATCTGTTGAAACTCCTCGGGGGTCAGCAGCGGGTTAATGGCGCTGACGCTGAGCGGCATGAGTTCATCACGCGTGTAGCCAAGCTGACGACAGGCCTCGTCGTTGGCGTAGAGGAAGGCGCCGGTCTCGGCATTGTTCCAGGTGCTGCCAATGCCAGCGCGATCCATGGCGAACTGGGTATAGCTCAGCTCGTCGTTGGCCTTTTGCAGCTCCGCGGTGCGCGCGGCGACCAGTGTTTCGAGCTGCTGGCGATGGCTGGCTCGCTCGGCGTCAATTTTCTGTTGCGCGGCGGACTGCGCGGCGGAGTGCCGGGCCAGGGCGCGACGCAAGGAGATAATCCACAAGGCGATCAAAATCGCGAGCACACCCAAGACCGCTGCCGCCCGCGCTAGATAGGGGCCGAGATCGCCGATGGCGACCGGCGGCTTGAGCCATTTACGCTCCAGTGCCTGAAGCGCCGTCGCCGGAATGGCAGCCATGCCCTGCTCGACCAGGCGCAGGGTGGCGACCTCGCCCTCGCGCACGGCGCGGCGAAACTGGCCTTGGTAGAGGTCAAAGGCCTTGATCAGATCGCGATGGGCATCGAGCTGGTAAAGATAAAAATTGGCCGGAGACTCGTCCATGCAGAAGACCTTGATCTCCTGCGCCTTGGCCGCTTCGATCACGGACTTGTAGTCGGCATAAAGCACCAGGGTGTCGATGCCCTGGGTCTGTAGCCATTCCACGCAGGCATCGCCGCGCATCACCCCAACCTGAAAGCCATGCAGGGATTCAACCCGCGTCAGCCCGCCGATGGAGCTATCGCGATAAATGGACACCGGCAGGCTGGCGTAGGGCGCGGAGAAGTCATACAGCGGCTCCCGTCCCGGGGTGGCGAAGATGTTCTCGATCACATCGGCCTCGCCATCAAGCAGCAGGCGCTGGGCCTGGTCCCACTGGGTGGCGATCAGCTCGACCCCGATGCCGGTTGCTTCCTCCCACAGCCGCCAGACATCGACCAGATAGCCGTCCTCCTCGCCCTGGGCATCGAGAAAGAGATAGGGTGGGTAGTTCTCGTCGCCGACCACGCGCAGGACTTGGCGTTCGTCCTGAGCCTGGGCTGGGAGGGCGAGGAGTAGCAGGCCGAGCAAGGCGCGGGACAGGTTGCAATGCCCTGCGGGACTACTTGGGATGGATGTCGCTTGGATGTTCACGTTGCTCATTGGAGCTGGCTCTGAAGTGCTGCAATGACAGTCCATTAATCATGCGGTAGTGCTTGTCATTGGCTGTAAGAAGGGGCTCATTCAGCGCCAGCGCCGTTGCGGCGATCAACGCATCCCCCAATCGCATTCCATGGCTGAGCGCATAATCGCGAACAAGTCGGACGGCGCGATCAGAGATCGACTCGCTGATCGGTATCAACCGCGCTTGCCAGCGCCGCGTTGTCGCCTCGAAAGCACGCAATTCTGCTTTGTCGCGCATTCCCTGGAGCAATTCCATTTGCGTCACGGCGGAGAGCTGGATTTTTGGCTGTAAGGCTTCAATCCGCTGGTAGGCGGTTGGATCGCCACGCATGTACCAGATCAAAACATCGGTATCAATGAGCATCAGAAGCGCCCGTTGCGCAGTTGGCGCACATAGTCGTCGATCTCCGAGATGTCGGGATGATCCTTCCAGATGCCAAAAAGTGCATCCGACGTTGCGGCGGATTCCGTTTCTTCTTCTTTCCTTATCGGGCGTGGCGGTTCGTCAAGGATGGTGACCAATGCGCGGTGCACACCTTTGATTCGCACGGGACGCGGAAAAAATACACGACCGTTCTCGTCGATGGCGGCTTCGATGGTTTGAATTGCCATTGTTATGCCAAATAATCGTTGCTTGGTCTGTGGATGGTAGTCGGTTTTGGTCGGTCATGACCAGATTGAGCGCCGAATTTCTGTGTCACAAAGCCTTTATCTCTTCGCGTTGATCCACGCGCGCAGCCAAGGCGCTTTCCAACTGATCCAGCGCCTCGAGCGCGGCTTCGAAGTCGTAGGCGTCGACGGCCTTGGCGACGGGGTGCAGGGCTTGGGCCAAGGGGTGGGCGCCGAGTTGGTTGGACAGGGCGGCGATGACCTCGGTGGCCTCGGTGTCGTCGTCTTCGAGCAGGGCGCGCAGGCGGGTCAGCTCGGGTGTCAGGGCGGTCGGGTCGATGGTCTGTGGTGATCCTATTTCCGTGCCGGTGCCGGTGCCCGTGCCCGCCGTGGCTGACGCGGGTTGTTCGAGCTGGGCGAGTCCGGCGAGGACGGGCGCGAGGGCGGCGAGGGTGGCCTGGAGCTGGCTGTCGATGATCGCGGGCGACTCGCCATCGCGGCAGGCGGCCTCCAGCGCGGCGGCGGCGTGGCGCACACCCTCGGCGCCGATGTTGGCGGCCACGCCCTTGAGTGTGTGGGCGCAACGGGTGGCGGCGTCCGGGTCTTGCTCGCGCGCCGCCAGGGCGGCGGCGAATTGATCGGCGAAGTCGCTCTGGCTGTCGCGGAAGCGCCCGAGCAGACGGCGGTAAAGCGCCTCGTTGCCCTGCGCGGTGGCCAGGCCGGCTTGGGTGTCGATGCCGGGGAGAGAGGCAAGGGACGAGGGGCGAGGGGCGAGGGACGAGGGGCGAGGGGCGAGGGACGAGGGACGAGGGGTGAGCGAAGACGCGGCCGCGGTCGTCTGTGGCGCTTTTTCTTGCCCATGGCGACTTGCCAATGGCTGGTCGCGTTTGTCGATGACCTCTTCCCGCGTTCCGAATTCCTCTTTGCTATTTTCTATCTTCTCGACAGCAATCCAGCGCGCCATGGTCGCGAGCATTTCGCGCACCTTCACCGGCTTGCCGATGTGGTCGTTCATGCCGGCGGCGATGGCCTTCTCGCGATCGCCGGCCATCACATTGGCGGTCATGGCCAGCACCGGCAGGTCGCGCCATTGGGGATTCTCGCGGATGGCGCGGGTGGCCTGATAGCCGTCCATGATGGGCATTTGGCAGTCCATCAGCACGCCGTCGAAGCCTTGTTGGCGCAAGAGTTCGAGCGCTTCCTGGCCGTTGTTGGCGACGGCGGCGGTCATGCCATTGGTGGTGAGGAGTTCCAGCGCCAGTTCCTGATTGATGGCGTTGTCCTCGACCAGCAGGATGTGCGCGCCGCGCAGTTTGATCAGGGCCTCGGCGGCGGTTCCCTCGCTATTCGCCTCGCGCGTGTCGCTGATCGCCTCGCGGCCCATGGCGATCAGGATGGCGTCGAGCAAGCTCGATGGGGTGACCGGCTTGGTGAGAAAACCGGCGAGTTCCAGACCATCGGCGGCGCGCTGGGCCTGGTCGCGGCCATAGGCGGTGACCATGATGACGGTGGGGGCGTGGGCGATCAGCTGGTCATTTTGAATGCTGCGGGCGGTTTCGATGCCGTCCATGTCGGGCATTTTCCAGTCCATCAGCACCAGGTCGAAGGGCGCGGCGCTATCGGCCTGTTCGAGTTGGGCGATGGCCGCGGCGCCGTTCGCGGCTTGGGCGACCTGGAAGCCGAAGGCACTGAGCATGGCCTCAAGCACCTCGCGCGCGCTTTGGTTGTCGTCGACCACCAGCACCCGCAGCGCCTCGATGGCCTCGGCCTTGATGCGCCGCTGCGAGCGCACGCCGCGTTGCTTGCCGAAGCGGGCGGTGAAATGGAAGGTACTGCCGGCGCCGGGCGCGCTGTCCACCCAGATGTCCCCGCCCATCAGGTCGGTGAGGCGTTTGCTGATGGCCAGCCCCAGGCCGCTGCCGCCATACTTGCGGGTGGTGGAGCTGTCGGCCTGGGTGAAGGACTGAAACAGCCGCTGTTGTTGTTCCGGCGTGAGTCCAATGCCGGTGTCGCGCACCGAGAAATGCAGCGTCACAGTGTCGGCGCCCTCTTCCGCGACCGCGACCCGCACCAGGATTTCACCACCGGGTTCGGTGAACTTGACCGCGTTGTTGCCGAGATTGATCAGAATTTGCCCCAAGCGCAGAGCGTCGCCAATCAGCGCCGTGGGCAGCTCGGCGGGTAGCTCGAACAGCAGCTCCAAGCCTTTTTCCTCGGCTTTCAGGCCGACCAGATTGGCGAGGTTGTCGAGGACATCTTCCAGGCGGAAGTTGGTGGCTTCCATGTCGAGCTTGCCGGCCTCGATCTTGGAGAAATCCAGAATGTCGTTGATGATTCCCAGCAGCGCCTCGGCGGAGCGGTTGACCATCTCGATGTACTTGCGTTGCCGCTCGGTCAACTCGGTTTGCAGGGCGAGATGCGACATGCCCATGATGGCGTTCATCGGGGTGCGAATCTCGTGGCTCATGTTGGCGAGGAAGTTCGACTTCGCGCGGGTGGCTTCCTCGGCGGCGTCGCGCGCCTGGGCCAGTGCCTCCTGGGCGGCGCGGCGCTCGCTGATATCGAGCAGCCAGCCAAGGATGCCGGACTCGCCCTCATAGTCGAGCTTGACGAAGCTGGCGAGCATGTAACCGGGGCTGCCATCGCGGCGGCGGATTTGCAGGTCGAAGTTCTCGACCCGGCCATCGCGCTCCATGCGCGCGAGCATCTCGGCGCGCTCCTCGGGGTTGGCGTAGACCTGGAGCGTGCGATCCCCAACCTTGAGGGAGAAGGTCTCGCGGAAGCTCGGGTTGGCGAAGCGAATAACGCCTTGCACGGTGATGGCGACGCTCAGCGGACTGGAATCGAGAATTTCCTGCAACTGCTGGCGCTCGGCGAGCAAGGCGTTCTGGGCGCGCACCCGCTCGGCGATGTCCTTGAACACCAGCACCGCGCCGATTTGCTCGCCACCCTTGCGCATGGGCACCACGATGTATTCGACCAGCAGCGGCGAGCCGTCCTTGCGCCACAGGGTGTCTTCCTCGATCTGACGGCGCTGGCCGTCGTGCAGCGTGTGGGTCATCGGGCAGTCGGCTTCGCGGAACTCGGTCCCATCCGGCTGCTGGGCGTGAATGCTCGCGTGCAGCGGCTGGCCGATGAGTTCGTCGCGCCGGTAGCCGAGCAGCTCGCCGGCGGCGCGGTTGCAGAAGCTGATGTTGCCGGCGGGGTCGATGCCCATGATGCCCTCGCCGGCGGAGTCGAGAATCAGTGCGTTGTGCTCGCGGGCGGCGGCGATCTCGGCCTCGGCGCGGCGCAGCTCGGTGCGATCATAGACCACGCCATCAATGCGCAGTGGCTGGCCCTGGTCGTCGCTCACGGTTTTGCCACGGGCCACCAAAAAGTGCTCGCTGCCATCGGGCCAGCAGACGCGATACTCGATCTCCAGGGTTTGCAGACCGCGCACCGCCGGCTCGAAGGCGGCCATGACGCGCGCGCGATCCTCCGGATGTAGGGTGGCGATCCAGCGCTCCACCGAGGCCGGTTCGTCTTCGCTTAGACCGAGCAGCCGGGCGACGCGCGCGTCCCAGCGCCAGGTGTCGGTGAGCAAGTCCCCGCTCCACAAGCCGACAGCGGCGGCGTCCAGCGCCAGATTGCGCGCCACCTCGGCCTCGCGCAGCGCCAGCTCGGCCTGCTTGGTGATGGTCAGATCCTGGGCGATGCCGACGAAATGGGTGATCTGCCCGTGGGTGTCCTTGACCGGCGCGATGGACAGGCTGATCCAGTAGTGCTCGCCGTTTTTCTTGCGGTTGCACAGCTCGCCGTGCCAGGTGTCGCCGGCGAGGATGGTGGCCCAGAGATCCTTGTAGGTTTCGCGCGGGGTGCGGTCGCTTTTGAGCAGGCGCGGATTCTCGCCGAGGGCCTCGTCGACGCTGAAACCCGTGATCTCGGTGAAAGTGGGGTTGACGTGCTCGATGGCGCCGTCGCGGTCGGTTACCACAATGCACAGCGGGTTTTGCTCCACGGCCTGAACGTATTTGCGCAGGTCACGGGTGCGTGCTTCGATCAGTTGATCGAGGCGCACGCGCGCGCGGCGACCGAAGGACAGCAAAGCGCCGGTCAGTCCGAGCGCCAGCACAATGACCCCGAGCAGGGCGCCAAGCAAGGGCCCGCGCAGGGCACGATAGGGCTCCAGCGCCTCGGCCAGATCCATCTCGGTCGCCAGCCCGAGGCCTAGCTCTCGCGACCAGGTCCAGGCGCCGATGACGGGCACGCCGCGATAGTCACGGTAGCCCTGGGTATCCATGCCGTTCTCGCCGGCGGTGGCCGCTTGGGCCATGCGTGTCAGCGGCCAGTCTGCCGGAGCGCGGGTGGGGCGATGACCGGCGGGCAGGTTGCCGCCGGGGTCGGCGACGCGGGCGCCGGGTTGACCCTGTGCGCGCTCCAGCCCGGCGGGATCGAGGCGAGTCGGCGTCAGCAACTGGCCGCGGCGGTCGAAGGCATAGGTCTCGCCGCTGGCGCCGATCTGGCCGATGCGGGTCAGGCGCGCGAGCGCGGCGGCGGGGTCGAGGCGCAGCGCGAGCAGGGCGCGGATGTTGCCTTGGGCGTCGCTGATGGGGGCGAGCAGGAACAGGGTGTCCGGCTCACAGGCGGCGCCGAGGTCGACGCCATCGAGATTGTGCGGCGAGATGAACACGGGCGCGCCGGCCAGGGCGCGGGTAAAGGCCATCGGCTGGCAATTGGGCAGTCCGTGGGTCTGGCCGATGGGGCTGTCGGTGCTGGCCGCCAGCACCAGCCCGTTGGGGCGCAGCAGCAGAAAGTCATCGCTGCCGATCAGGTCGCGCTGGGTGGCGAGCAATTGGCGCAGCGCGGCGAGCGCTGGCGCGCTGGTCAGTTGCTCGGCGGCGCTGCGCGGATCCGCGGTGCGCGCCTCGAGATCGCGCAGTAAGGGCAGCAGCGCGGGATTCCGGGCGACATGGGCGGCCTCGCGCACGCGCGCCTCGATCCACAGCTGCATGGCCTGCTCGGCCGACTGGTTGACCGATGCCAGGGTGTCTCCGAGGCGCTCGCGCAGTTCACGCTCGATGGCCTTGAGTCCCTGCTCGGCGAGCATTAAGGCAAGGGCGAGGAAGAGGGCGACCAGCGCCGGGCCGATGAGATTCGGGCGGCGACGGTTGCGGGGCGCGGGTGCTGGCGCCTCTTTGGCGTTTGGGGTGGCGTCTAAGCTGACGCCGCGCGGCTGGTCCGCCCACTTCCAGCGGGCGGCGATCAGCAGCAGCGCGCCAGCGACCAGCGCCAGCGTCCAGGACAGCAGACTCAAGGTGGATGGCATGGTCATGGGTGCCGGGAAGGCGGGGCGCGGGTCAAATGGGCGCGAGGGCGGCTTGCACGGCGGCAAGCAGCGTCTCGGTGGCGACCGGTTTGGTCAGGTAGTCGCGCGCGCCGAGCGCGGCGGCGCGGGCGCGGTCCGCCGGCGCGGCTGACCCACTGATGAAAATCACGGGCAGGGCGGCGGTGGTGGGGTCCGCGCGCAGTTGTTCGCACAGGCCGAAGCCATCCAGCTCTGGCATCATGGCGTCGAGCAACAGGAGATCCGGTGGTGGCGCCTTGCGCGCGGCGGCCAGCGCCCGCGCCCCGCTGGTCGCGGCGCGGATGCGATAGCCCGCGCCGAGCTGAGCGCGCAGCAGGTCGATGTTGGCGGGCTCGTCATCGACGATGAGGATGCTGGGTTTGGGATCCATGGGGCGGTTAGGGGCGAGGGGTTAGGGGTTAGGGGTTAGGGGTTAGAGGCGAGGGGTTAGAGGTTAGGGGGTAAGAGGCGCGGGGCTAAGGGCTCGCCCCTTGCCCCTCATCCCTCGCCCCTCGCCCCTACCGTGGCAGGTAATTTCATCGTAAAGCAGGTGCCGTCCTCGGCGCTGCTGACAAAGCTGATGCGCCCGCCCTGGACCTCGGTCATCAGCTTGGCGCAGTAGGTGCCGAGACCGGAGCCGCCTTCCTTGCCGAAGGTGACGCCCTTGTCGAACAGCCGCGGGCGGATGGCCGCCGGCACCTCGCCCTTGTTGAGTACGCTGATCAGGCCCTGTTGATCTTCGCGGCCAAAGCGCACCAGCACGCTGCTTTTGGCCGGCGCGGCCTCGATGGCGTTGCGAATCAGATTGGCCAGCACGCTGTAGACCAGCAGCCGCTCGGCCTTGACGACGACTTTCTCGCTCTGATCCTGCAATACCACGTCGACGCTTTTGTTGCGCGCCAGCGGCTGCAGATCGCGCGCCACGCGCTGGCTCAGGCCGACGAGATCCACCGGCGCGAGCTTGGGCTGGTAGTCGCCGCGCTCGATGCGCAGCAACTCGACGGAGAAGTTCACCAGCTCGCTGACGGTGTAAGCCGCCTGCTCGATCTTGTCCACCAGATCGCGCTGCACGCTGGAGAGGTAGGCGAGATCGTTCAGCTCCTCGGTGTAGCCGACGATGGCGGTGAGCGGATTGCGGATGTCGTGCCGCACCATGCGGTCGATGTCTTCCTGCAAGCGCACATGCTCCACGGTCAGGTCGAGCTGCTCGCGCAGGGTATCGGTGGCGTCCTTCAGCCGCAGTTGCGTGGCGATGCGCGCGCGCAGCACCAACGGTTGGATAGGTTTGGTGACATAGTCCGCCGCGCCGGCGTCGAGGCCGGCGGCGATGTCCTCGCTCTGGGTCTTGGCGGTGACGAAAATCACCGGAATATCAGTGGTGCGCGGATCGGCCTTGAGCGCTTTCAGCACCGCCATGCCGTCCATCTCCGGCATCATGATGTCGAGCAGAATGAGATCGGGCGGCGTCTCCGCGCGCGCCGCCTTGAGCGCGGTGCGACCATTGATGGCGGCCTTGACGATGTAGTCGGGCTTGAGCGCCTCGGCGACAATTTCGATGTTGTCGCGTTCGTCATCCACGGTCAGAATAATGCGCTGCCGCTCGGGGTCGCGCTTGCGCGCGACGCGGATGCGCGCCAGGGTCGGGTCGGCAAAGGGCTTGGTATCGCTGGCGGATGCGCCCTTGAGCGCGCTCTCCACCCGCTGCGCCAGGGTCTCGGAGGTAAAGGGCTTGGCGACGAAATCCGTCACCCCGGCCCTGATTGCCTCGGCCACCTTGGTGCGTTCCAGCTCCCCGGTCACCATCACCAGCGGCAGGCTGGCGGTGGCTGGCTGGCCGCGTACCTTTTTGAGTAACGCCAAGCCATCCATGTTGGGCATGTTCCAGTCGCTGAGCACCAGGTCGACGTTGCCGCGGCGCAGCATGCCGAGCGCCTCGACGCCGTCGGCGGCCTCGCCGGCGACGGCATAGCCGAGGCGTTCCAGCGCGTAGCGCAGGGTGCGGCGCATGTTCGTCATGTCATCGACGATAAGGATGCGGCTTGCTTTTTCCATGATCGGGATTCGTTTTATCTGTCAGTTCCTGGTGTGCGGTGAGTGGTAGTCACTCCATCATGCCCGCCTCGGCGTAGCGTTTGCGAATTGCCTCCACCTCCGGCAATGCCTGAAGAAAAAGCGGGATCAACTCCGGGTCGAAATGGCGCCCAGCCTCGCTTTTTAGCAGATCCACGGCTTTTTCCACCGGCCAAGCGGCCTTGTAGGGTCGTACCGAGGTCAAGGCATCGAACACATCCGCCACGGCCACGATGCGCCCGACACGCGGAATGTCCTCGCCAGCCAGCCCGCGCGGATAACCGCTGCCGTCCCATTTCTCATGATGAGTCAGGGCCACCACCCGTGCCATCTCCAGCAACTCGGAGTCGCCCGGGTCGCCAATGATATCGGCGCCGATCTGGGCGTGGGTGCGCATGATGGCCCATTCCTCGGCGTCGAGTTTGCCGGGCTTTTGCAGAATCCGATCAGGGATGCCGATTTTGCCGATATCGTGCATGGGCGCGGCATTGAGCAGCAGCTCGGCATCGCGCTCGTCCATGCCAAGCGCGAGCCCGAGAATGTGCGCATAGTGACTCATGCGGATGACGTGCAGGCCAGTCTCGTTGTCCTTGTATTCCGCCGCGCGCCCGAGGCGGCGGATGATCTCGAGCCGGGTCTCGTGCAATTGCGCGGTTTGCTCGCGTACCTTGGCATCAAGCTCGCGGTTTTGATCATAGAGCGCGAGCTGGGTGCGCACCCGCGCCTGTACGATGGGCGGACTGATGGGTTTGACGATATAGTCCACCGCACCCAGCGCAAGGCCGCGAATCTCGTCCTCGATGCTGATTTTCGCGGTGATGAAGATCACCGGGATGTGGCGGGTGGTGAAGTCCTCCTTGAGCTGGCGGCAGACCTCGAGCCCGTCCATGCCCGGCATCATGATGTCGAGCAACACCATGTCCGGTTGTTCGGAAGCGCGCGCGATGCGCAGCGCCTTCTCGCCCCGGGTCGCGGCCTTCATGTGGTAGTCGTCCTTCAGACAGTCGACAAGCAGGTCGATGTTGGCGGGTTCGTCATCGACAACCAGGATGCTTTGTTTCATGGAAAATCTCTCGCAACGGCAGCAGAGGGCGTCGCCCGACGGGCGCGGGACGCCGGTGGCCCATGATAACGCGCCTCTGAGACCGATTTGGGGAGTTTCCGCGGATTTTGGCGTTTGCCGGGCGCCGAGGCAGCATGAGATGTTAGCCTTGTGGCGGTGGGCAACCCTGGCGACGGCAGGCGTCGATTGCGCGAGCCTCCAAGCAGGTGCTCGTCGCGGTCATGCCGGGGGATCTGGCTTTGTTAACGAACCAGGTGGTGATGAACCGTGAAATATCTTCTCGTCGTTGCGTCTCTGTTGTTGTCCGTGTCAGCCCGCGCCGAAGACCCGAGTCTCGCTAAGGTCTTCGCGGAACGGGATATCCAAGGCACTATCGTCATTTCATCGCTGGATGGCAAGCAGCGCTATATTCATGACGAGGCGCGTGCCCAACAGCGATTCCCCTGCGCGTCAACCTTCAAGATTCTCAACACGCTCATCGCACTGGAGGAAAAGGTCGTTAGTGGAAAAGACGACCGGCTCGAATGGGACGGACAGGTTCATGATTTTCCGGATTGGAATCAAGACCAAACCCTAGAGAGTGCGTTCAAGGTCTCCTGTGTTTGGTGTTACCAGGATTTTGCGCGCGCCATTGGCGCCGAGACCTATCGCCGCTATTTGGCCGCGAGCGCTTTTGGCGAATTGCATGAACCTTTCGATGAAACAACATTCTGGCTCGATGGTTCGCTACAGATCAGCGCGGTCGAGCAAGTGCGTTTTCTGCAAAAGATGTATCGCCGCGAGCTTCCCTTCAGCCCGCACGCCTATGCAACCTTGCGCGAGATCATGCTGGTCGAAGAGCGGCCTGGCTATCGACTCTGGGCCAAGACCGGCTGGGCCATGCGCGCCGATCCGCCAATCGGTTGGTATGTGGGCTATGTCGAAACGCCGAATAATGTTTGGTTTTTTGCCACCAACATCGATATCCGCGATCAGGAGGATTTGTCGCTACGTCAGAAGCTGACGCGCGAGGCGCTTTATGCAAAGGGAGTCATACAATGATCCGAGCCCTCCACGCGCACGCGTCGTGGAGGTGCTGGAACTCAGCACCACAAGGACGATATCAGCCTCAGGCAGTGTCGACCTGTTTGAGAATGGCCTGGGATTCCTCGCGGCTAATGCGTGGGCCCAGGCTGGTCACTAGCTTGGCCGAGGCGGCCGAGGCCAGACGACCGGCGCGGGCGTGGCTCCAGCCCTGGGTTAGGCCATAAAGAAAGGCGCCGGCGAACATATCTCCCGCCCCGACGGTGTCGACAGCTTTGACCGGGACCGGATCGATGTCGATGATGTCCTTGCCGTCGAAGACCAGAGCACCCTCGGGGCCGCGGGTGATGGCAAACTCCCGGGAAACGGATTTCAGATAATCGACCGCTTGGTTGAGATCATTGGTATCGGCCATGCCCATGGCTTCGGACTCGTTGGCGAAGATCAGATCCAGCTTCTCGCCAATCATCTCCCTGAGTCCATCCTTAAAGAAGTTGACCATGTTTGGATCCGACAAGGACAGTGCGGTTTTCACCCCAGCTTGCTCGGCAATTTTGCGCGCTTCGATCGCCGCGATCCGGGCCGTATCCGATGTGACCAGATAGCCTTCGGTGTAAAACCATTTGGATGCGCGCAGGGCGTCGGTGTCGAGTTCATGCACCGAGAGATTGCCACTGATTCCCAAGTAGGTGCACATGGTGCGGTCGCTATCGGGAGTGACCAGAACCACGCAGCGGCCGGTGTCGCCCTGATCGAGAAAGCTTGCGTCGCGGGTACTGATGCCGCCGTTGACCAGGTCTTTCAGGTAGAAGTGCCCCAGTTCATCATCGGCGACCTTGCAGGAATAGTATCCCTGGCCGCCGAATTGGCTCAGCGCGATGATGGAGTTGGCCGCCGAACCGCCTGAACCGCGATGATGATCGTGTTCGTGCAGGTGTTCCATGATGCGCAGTTGGTGGGCTTCATCGACCAGGGTCATGACGCCTTTGTCGATGTCGAGTCGTTGCAGATCCTCGGGCGTGACACTGTATTCCATATCGACAAGAGCGTTTCCGAGGGCGTAGAGATCGTAGGCTGGCATGAAGGAGTCCTTTTTTTGATGTTTGAAGGTGAAGAAGAAGTTAAGAAGTTAAGAAGTTAAGAGGTGAAGAAGTTGGTTGTTTGAAATCAAGCTGTCTTGATGCTTGGTTTTAGGAGTTTTTTGTGTTTGATTTGGGTTGGTTGGTGGCTGACGTGTCTTTGATGGCGCGAAAGATGCCCTGGGCAACTGTCTCGGCCTGTTCTTCGTGCGCCAGGTGGCCGAGTCCCTCGAGACGCTGGATGGTCGCCCTTGGCACCAGGGCGCGGACGTGCGCGGCTTCGGAGGGGGGGACCGTTTGGTCGCGGCTGCCGACCAGCAGTCGCAGATCGCACGCCAGTCGCGGCAGGTCGCGGGCCAGTGGCTCCAGATTCCAGTTGGCCATCATGTTGAGCGCCGCGGCCACATGTCCGGGACTACTGACCAGCAGGCGGTAGAGCGCGACCCCGCGCGCGTCCAGATGCGAGCCGGTGCTGTCCACCAGGCGCTCGATGGCGCCCTGGCGTTTGGCGTCATGGCCGACGATACGCGGCACCAAGGATGAACGCGCCAGCAGCTTGGCCACGGGTGAAAAGACTTTGCCGGGCAGGCCGCGCAACGGTAGCAGGGCGCCATTGAGGCTGATGAGCAAGCGAGGATTGATGAGGCCATCCAGACACATGCGCGCGAGAATGGCCGCGCCGGCGGAATGCCCGACCGCCACCTGGGGCGACTGATGGAGGGCGAGCAGCAGGGCGTTCAGGGCCGCCGCCATTCCGGGCAGGGACAGTCGCGCGGAGTCAGGCGCCGAGGTAAAGCCGTGTCCGGGCAGGTCCGGCGCGATCACGCAATAGTCCTTGGCGAGCAGCGGCAGCAGCGCGCCCCAGGAATGGTTGGCGGCCGCCGTGCCATGAATCAATAGCAGCGCCGGCCCTTCACCCGCTATCTGGACATGCCAGCGCAGGCCGCCTGCTTCGAGAAAACGGCTGCACTGGCGATTCGGCCAGGCTTTGGCGTCGCGCTCCCAGTCGGGTTTGTCGTTTAGAACGCGAGTGGAGGTCATGGCATCAAGGCTCGCCTGCAAGCCGCAGTGGAGCCAGTGTAAGGGATCAGACGACGGCTTTAACAGCATTCGACAAGGCGCTGGCGTCCGCGTGGGGCAAGGGCAGGTAGACGGCGGCCATCTCGCGCGCGAGTTGCTCGGCCTCGGTGCGCGGACGCGGGGAGACGTCTATCACCACGGCGGTCAGTTCCGCGGCGCGGAACAGGCGCGCGGCGCTCATGGCATCTTCGCCTGCCTGTGCTCGGCCACCGGTGCCGTCGCGCGCGACATTGGCGCGACCGTCGGTTAAAAAGACCACCACCGGGGTGCCGCCGCGCCTTTGAATACCGTCGGCAAGATCCACCGCCGACTCTATGGCCATGGCCAAGGGCGTGCCGCCACCGCCAGGCAAACCGGCCAGGCTGCGCTTGGCGCGCACCAGCGAGCGGGTGGGTGGCAGCAGCACCTCGGCGGTGGCGCCACGGAAGGCGATCATGGCCACCCGGTCACGGCGCACATAGCAGTCAGCCAGCAGCAATTCGATCGCGCCCTTGGCCTCGGCCAGGCGGTGCAGGGCCGCGGAGCCGGAGGCGTCGACCACGAATATTGTCGTGGTCTCGGAGCGGTGCTTGTAGCGGGTGACGCGAAAATCGTCGAGCCGGACTTCGACCCGTGGTCGTGCCGCGACAGGCGGGCTTGCGCGGCCCTTGCGTCTGGATTGCTTGGCCACTGGCGCGTCGACCGCGCGATATTTTTGCTCACGCTCCTGTTCGCGCTCGGCGCGCCGGATGCGCTGCCAGGGTGCGGCGGCGCGCAGGGTTTCAATCACATTCAGGCGGGCCGTCGCGCTGGGTTCGCCGCGGCGGGTGCCGGCCGGGCGACCGCGCAGGGAGCCGCTCTGGGTCGCGCCGGACTTGCCGCTGGTGCGCGAGCGGGCGCGCAGGGCGCCGAGTTGCAACTGTGCCAGCAGATTGGCGGGTATTGCCGCCTCGGCGGATTCGAGCACCTGATCCTCGAGCGGTTTGTCGATCTCCTGCTCGGGTGACTTGTCCTGCTCACTGTCATCCTGGTTTTCTTCCGGCGGAGGCGGTTCCTCCGGCATCTCGTCCTCGGGCTGCTCTGGCATGGGCAGGCGCGTGGCGCGCGGAGCCAGCACCAGGCGCGCGGCCAGGCTAACGTCCTCCGGGGCGGGCTGTTCGCGGCCGGCCAGCGCGGCGGCAACGCGGGCGACGCGCACGGCGGCCAGCGTCGGGCGTAAGGAATCAACGCCCAGCGCCAGCGCGGTGCCGCACAGGGCATCGAGCGCGTCATCATCCACAGTGACGGCCGCCAGGCGTTCGCGCGCGGCCAGGATGTCGGCCAGCTCCATGTCTGGCGGCAGTTGCTGCACGTCGCGCCAGGCGAGTGGGTTGAGGTCGATCAGCAGACTGAAGCGATCAATCAGCGTATTGGGCAGCCGCTCTTCGTCATCGGCTCCTTCATCCAGAGCCACCACGCCGAAGCGGGTGGGTGTGCGCGCGGTCAGGCCATCGCGTTCCAGCAGAATCTCGCCGGCGTCGAGCACGGCGGACAGATGGGCGGCGGTGGAGCCCGCGACCCGTTCGGCCATGGCTAGCAGCACGACACCGCCGTCGACCTCGGCGAGCAGACCACGCTCGGCAATGGGGCGCCCAGCGCGCAGGGTGGCGGACAGATCAAGGCCGCCGAGCAGACGACCGTCGGCAATGTGCAAAGGGATGCGGCGCAGGGGTGTCTCGGGTGGCAGATAGTCGCGCAACATCTCCAGCCACAGATCCCGCACCGGGCCGGGCAGGGCGCGCACCGAGAGCCCTACAACGCCTGCCGGATCGACCGCGAACAGGGCTGCCGCCATACAGGCGTCTTGCCACGGATCGGGGCGTTGCGGGGGCGCTGGCTGGGATGCTGGCTGTGCCGCGGATTGTTCCGCTGACTGGTGCGGGTGGTGCGCGGCGGGCGCGCCAGATTCGGAGCGCGCGGTTGGCATCATGAGCCGAACAGCTCCTGAATGGCCCGTTCGACGCGGGTGGTGGAGCCGGCGTCGTCGAGAACATTGCGTCGCAGGCGATGGCGCAGCGCCGGCGGGGCGACGCGGCGAATGTGGTCGTCAGTCACGGCATCATCGCCCTCCAGTGCCGCCAGGGCGCGCGCGGCGCGGATTAGCGTCAATTCGCCACGCAGACCGTCGGTGCCGAGTTTCATGCAGAGTTCGGCGGCGCGCTCCAGGGCGGCATCCGGCACCTCGACCTGATCCAGGCGTTCCTTGGCCTTGACAATCTGATTGCGTACCTTGCCATCCTTGCGCTTCCACTTGGCAATAAAGGCATCGGGATCGTGCTCAAACTCATCGCGCAGGCGCACCACCTGAACCCGGGTTTTCAAGTCCTGGGGTGTCTTGACCTCGACCGACAGACCGAATCGATCAAGCAACTGCGGGCGCAACTCGCCTTCTTCCGGGTTACCGGAGCCAACCAGCACGAATTTGGCCGGGTGACGCACGCTCAGACCCTCGCGTTCGACGACGTTCTCGCCGGAAGCGGCCACGTCGAGCAGGGAGTCGACCAGGTGATCCTCCAGCAGGTTGACCTCGTCGATATATAGAAAACCGCGATGCGCGCGCGCCAGCAGGCCGGGCTCAAAGGCTTTCTCGCCGCGGGTTAGGGCGCTTTCCAGGTCAAGCGCGCCAATGACGCGGTCCTCGGTGGCGCCGAGTGGCAGATCGACCACCGGCACCGGCGCCTTGCGAACCTTGATGTCATCCTTGGAGCGGCGGGTGCGGCAAGACTCGCACAGGCCAGCGTCATTTGCCTCCGGGTCGCAGTTATAGGTGCATTTGTCGATCACCCGCATCGGCGGCAGCAGGGCAGCAAGCGCGCGAATCGCGGTGGACTTACCGGTGCCGCGATCACCAAACACCAAGACACCGCCGATGCTTTGATCAGTGGCCGCGATCAGGATCGCGAGTTTCATTTCTTCCTGGGCAACGATGGCCGAAAACGGAAAGGCAAGAGGCATGTTCAGGCCATCCTAAAAGAAAGCGGGGAGGAAAACCCGGAATCACGCCGGGAGTCAAAACAAGCGACAAGGCGGGAGCGCGGCGGATGTGGGCCGGCGCGGACTGAAGTGGTGGCAATGGTCAAGCGCGTGATCCTCTCGATAAGCGGGCGGATGAGCGAGTGTGTGTGCGCAGCGGCAAAATGGCGTGGGGCGTCGCTGCCATCGCGCGGAACAACCCGAAACCCTATCGCTCTTGTGCTGTCGCGGTCAAGTTGCAGCGCACAGATCCGAGGAGGGTTGGCCGCTGAGAGAGATGCAACGGATGTGATTCAACGCATGGAGCAGGATGAACGTTAGCCATCACCCGACGCGGAAGGAGCGCCAGCGACTGTAGCGGTCGGGTGGATGGCCTTGTTGGGCATCTTTTCAAGCAAGACATCTAAGGTGCCGCTATGCGCCTTAAGATATTCATTCTCTTGTGTCCATGACATACCTTGGGTTTCTTGTGACATCCTGTCTCTGATATTTCTCATTAATTCAACAGATTTAAGCTGCATAATCTATGACCTCTATTGGCGTGCGAATCTCTAATATCTGATATCCGAGCCTTAAATTCACAGAATTATACCCATGTATTCTTTCGAGCTTCACGATGTGCTTGAAATTCCAACTTACAAGAACATCGACACGACTGATTGTAGCCGTTGCAATGTGCTGCGCATCCACTCGGCTTTTCTTAGGCACAACACCTTCTTGCAAATATGTATCTGCTAGATCGTTGGCTTCTTCAGTAAATTCTATTAATTCGATATAATCCTGGGTACAGAAAGCAAGACATCACGAACAGCTTGGGGCACCGATTCCAGTTCGGCAATTGTAAGATTTGAAATAACGAGTACCGTTGAGCCTGACTTGAAAGTATCGAATAACGACAGAGACCCCTCTTCGAACTCAACATCGAGGCAACCACCAATTACTGATGTGTCTGTATATATTCTACGTTTCATTGTTGCGATTTATTTTTAGACCTTCCTTTCTGACCAACGCCATGCTCAGCCGAGCCGGTTGAGCGAGGTCGAAACCGGCTTCGGCTGGAGCACCGTGTTAGGCAATTATAATGTGGTACGTCCCCGTTTTCCCCCTGTCAAGGTGTATGGACAACTCCTCGGACGGGACTTTAACCCGCAAGACTTAGCTGTTGTTACTGCGAACGACCAGGGTCGGTTTATTTTCGAGCTGCCAAACAATTCAAGCCGTGCCCCTTTGTCTTGGGGTCCAGCAAGATAAACGAGCAGATCAGATCAGGTGGCCCAGTTGACGATCAAGGTTTTAGCCTCCTTGATCGCTGGTCCAAACTCGTTTATGAGGGGTCCGGTGACGGGCGCACTAGCTGACACGATATTGAGGGCCGTGTTGGCCGTGTGGAGTGCCGTGTTGATAATAGCGCCGGCAGCCGAGTCGATTAGCGAAAGAACGCCACCGGACACATGCTGCAGAGCGTCATCAGACATTTCGTACTGGCTCTGGTCATGCCGCTCCAAGAGATCGACTGTCATCCGCGCGAACTCATGAACGGTCTCTCGCGAGACACTAACCCCGCGGGCGTCAGCGATCTTGACCACCCTGTCCGAAGTGGCGCCGACCAAATCCTTAAAAACCTCAGGTTCACGGTCCGCTAATTCCTGGATGAAATTTGCAAAAGTTTCGATATCTGACATGGTATCACCTTCTTGCGTTGTATTGTGAGTTTGGCGTGCCGAATGATCAGGCTAACGAGCGATGGGCGTGATGCCGGGAGTGATTGGTTCAGGATTAAATGTATTCGCCAAGGAGTGGATTATATGGGATTATATGGGCCAAGAATCGGTTTAGTTTTCGATCTTGCCAAAACAATCCGAGCCAGGCCCCTTCTATGAGGCGTTTTTGTCAAGCCCTTTTTTCGAGAGATTATTTTGTTCAGCGCCAACATCGCAAATCAGAATGTTACATTCATTATCGCATTGCATGATTGCGCAGACCAGCCGCCATGCCGCGCTTCTCTCTCCCCGAAGGGGCGGGCGTGGTTTATCGAAACGCTCGTGCATGGCAAGGCCGTCGGGCGCTGTTCAAACGCTTTCAAATAGCCTGATCACTCACTTTGAATCGTCACTAGCTTATTCGTTCTCCTTGGCGATGGCGGCCGTTTGGTCAGCGCGTTTTGCTCGGTGTCATGAGCATTGCGAGCGTTATGACAGCCATGGGTTGTCTCGGTTTGAAAGCCGACAGATTCTGTGCGAATCCGCTCCACCTTCTATCCGTGCCGGGAAGCCCGGTCACCTGAAATTGCATGCGATGTTCGCCGCTGAAACCGATTGAAAAGGAAAGCGCCCCTTCTTTTAAAACGGCATGACCAGGGGTCAGCCCAGGGGCCTGTCGGGCGCTTTCGACAACCTTGACCGTGATCCGTCGCGTTGCTCTCTCCTCGGGCGTTGGCGCTGTGCTCGGCCGTTTGGGGGTGACTGGATGTCTTCCGCGGGCGGCGGGCCTTAGCCGGCTTTGAGCACCGCGCCGTCCGGGATCTCGCCCTGTTCGAGATAGCGCCACAGGGCGATGAGCAGCTTGCGCGCCAGGGCGACGATGCCGATGCGCCGCATGCGTTTGCCGCCCTTGGCAAAGCGCTCGCGGTACCAGCGACTCAGGGCGCTGTCGGGCTGGTAGCGCAGCCATAGCCAGGACAGCTCGACCATGAGGGCACGGATGCGTCGGTTGCCAGCCTTGCTGATGCCTTGGTCGCGCTGGTCATCACCACTGGCATAGGGCGTGGGGGTCAGCCCGGCACAGGCGGCCAGCTGCTGGCGGTTGCGAAAGCCGCGCCAGCTGAAGAATTCCATGACCAAGACCCAGCTCGAAACCCAGCCGATGCCTTTGAGCTCGAGCATGCGCGCGATTTGCTCATAGGCCGCGTCGGTGGCTTGCTCGACGCGGCGCTTTTGTTCTTGCTCGATGGCGCGGATTTGCTCATCAGCCAAGCAATAGCGCTGATATTCGCGGCGGATCTCTTCTTTGAGGTCGGCGCCGAGGGGCTCGCCGGTGGCGGTGCATAGGTGATCGAGGTTTTCGATCAGCGAGTCGTTGAGGCGCTCGATGACCAGTCCTTGGGCGACGAACAGGGATTTCATCCGTGAGCTGTGGGCGCCACGTTCGTGGATCAGCCGCTCGCGCTCGCGATCAACTCGCATCCGATCCTCGGCCTCGGCACTGGGGACGTTCACCACCGCGAGGGCTTTTTTCTCTCCGCCAAGATAACGCATGAGCTGCACCAGCAGGGCTTCGACGTCGACCCGGTCGGTCTTCACGCGCCGCTTCTTGCGGTTGACCTGGATGCTGGCCGAGTCGACCACACGGCTGTGAATCCCCCAGGATTCCAAGATGCGATGAATCCAGAAGCCATCCCGCCCGGCTTCGTAAACGCTTTCAATGACACAATCCGCGCTGAGTCCAAGCTTCCCCTGGGCGATCTCGATCTGCTCGCGCAACGCGGGAAGATCCCGCGCTTCGATGGTCTTGATCCGGATCTTCTCGCCGTTGCTGAAGCAAAGCTTCCAGGTCTTGTTGCTCAGCTCGAGGGCCAGATAGAGGGTGGTCTTCGGCGTTTGGACAGCGGCAGTGGTCATGTTCGGTCTCCTCGTGGCTCGGGGTTAATGTCGAGGCTTAGACTTGGATGGCCTACATAGTTTCTTTAATTTGTTAGGCGATTTTGTTGGTACGATTTAATGCCGCAGAATTAAATCGAACCTGGCCCCTTTAATTAATTCTATAGAAACCCCTGCAATCTACAGATTACGTTTAAATCCGTTGGGTAATCCCCCGGCTCTGCCGGGGTGACAGCAGAAGTTTGACATTTACTGGAGTCCATCTGGGAGACTCCGCAGCGTGAGCCGCCAAGCACACGATTGTGGAGAATCCAGATGGACGAGTTCGAGAGCCTAAGTCACTCACGTTGGGAGTGCAAATACCACATTGTTTTTATCCCGAAATATCGACGGAAGGTGCTTTACAAGCAGCTGCGGAAGCATCTTGGGGAGGTGTTTCATCGGCTGGCGCAACGCAAGGAGAGTCAGATCCTCGAAGGGCATCTGATGTCCGATCATGTTCACATGTTGATTTCGATTCCGCCGAAGTATGCTGTCTATAGTGGACCCCAATTTTAGGACACTAAATTAAGTTAGTTTTGCCTCATCTGAAGAGACTTGTAAAGACTTGGAGAGAGCAGATGAGTGAGAGACAACGCAAGACCTTCAGTGCCGCTTTCAAGGCCAAAGTAGGCTTGGAAGCGGTACGCGGAGTGAAGACGACTAACGAGATTGCGCAGGATCACGGGGTTCATCCGGTCCAAGTAGGCCAGTGGAAGAAAGCCATCGTGGCGGACGCCGGCAAGCTGTTCGAAGGCCGGCGCGGGCGCAAGAAAGTGGACGACAGTGGCGACGAAGAGCGACTCTACAGCGAGATCGGGCGGTTGAAAATGGAGCTGGACTGGCTGAAAAAAAAGTCCGGGGTGAGCCTGTGAGCGTGCGTCGCGGGTGGATCGACATGGGCGGCCTTGATGATGGCGGGTTAGCGGTCAGTCGCCAATGTGCGCTGCTTGGCGTACATCGCTCTGGAGTGTATGCACACCGCCATGATCGTATTGCCGAGCCGAGCGAACTGGATCAAAAGTTGTTGCGGCTGATTGATGCGGAATACACCAAGAGACCATTTTATGGGAGTCGACGCATGGTTGTGATGCTGCGCGCACAAGGCTATGCGGTCAGTCGCAAACGCGTTCAGCGTCTCATGGGCGTTTTAGGTTTAGCCGGCATGTTGCCTGGGCCTCATACAAGCAAGCCGCATCCTGAGCACAAAATCTACCCCTACTTGTTGCGTGGGCTGGCCATTGTACGGCCCAACCACGTCTGGAGCAGTGACATCACCTATGTGCGACTCGCGCATGGATTTGCCTACCTGGTGGCCATCATCGACTGGTACTCACGACGAGTCCTTTCTTGGAGATTGTCGAACACAATGGACACGGGCTTTTGCATCGATTGCTTGGAGGATGCGCTGCGCCACCATGGCCGCCCGGAGATCTTCAACACCGACCAGGGCGCGCAGTTTACCAGCCTCGCCTTCACCCAGGTGTTGCGTGACGCCGAGGTGGCCATCAGCATGGATGGGCGCGGCAGAGCCCTGGACAACGTCTTCGTCGAGCGTCTGTGGCGCAGCGTCAAATGGGAGGACATTTACCCCAAGGGCTATGAGACGCTCTCAGAGCTGTTCATGGGCCTCTCGGCGTATTTCCCCTTCTACAACGGTGAACGCCCTCACCAGGGGCTTGGCTACCGAACGCCGGACGATGTGCATGTGAGCGGCAAAGGAGGTGGTGTCGTGGTTGCTGATCACTTTGGCGATCACCCGCCAGCGGAGTCGTCGGCTCCGCTACGCTCCGCCGACGACTCCGCTGGCGAAGAACTGGGGCAGCGCCAATCCGCTGCGACTGAACTGGGCGCGCTAACTTAAATTCGGGGGAAAACTGTCCTTGACATGGGGTCCACCTCAGTCTCGCAGGTGGTCGGGTACATCAAGGGCAAAAGCGCAATCCATTTAGCGCGAGTCTATGGTGAGCGAAAGCGCAACTTTGGTGGGATGCATTTTTGGGCACGGGGCTATTTTGTCTCGACAGTTGGTCGTGATGAGGCGACGATTCGGGCCTACATTCAGCATCAAGAGCGTGAAGACCAGCGTCTAGAGCAGCTGAACCTGTGGCGCTGACCGGCCGCCTATAGGCGGCTCATGAACTAGGGGCCGCGTTAGCGACCCCCTTGCCGCTTTGAGCGGCTCACGAATTCGAAAGCCCCCGGCTCTGCCGGGGGATTGTTACTAACTAGTGTTTATATTGTTACCTGTCTCGATTAATAGATTAGCAAAATCGTAAAATGTCCCTCCTCCTGCCACCTGTTCAAGCGCCTCGTCACTTAGTTCATCATTTTTTGCGATCTGTTTTACTTTTTCATTGGCAACTATTAGGTCTTCTTCTGTAACACCATTCTCTTTTAAAAGAGCCAGCAAAGCAGCTTTATCTTTTTGTGCTATAAGCTCATTGCATCTTTCGCTTATCTCTTCATTTTCAACTAGTTTTGTAAAAAATGCTTCTACGGTTTGCATTTTCTCTTCTCCTTTTATGTTATGCCTAACGTTATGCTCACCGGCGCGGGGGCAGGCTTGTCCCGCGAATTGGGGCGGGCTTTGCCCGTTATTAGCTGGGATTGCAATTAACTGCAAGGCTTGATTTAGGTTGGCGGTGGCTTTGGCCCAACGTTAGAGCTAAGCAGAATCGTCCGAGCGAGAGCGAGGGCGATTTCTGCTTCAGCGACTCGTTGGATTCTGCGGACTTGCTATACCAAAGTCAGTATTAATGTTTTCGTCCGCCCGTGGATCGCCACTGAAAAATGCCTTTCGTCTCAAAAGCGAAAGCGGTTTCTGGATTAACTCCTTGTTATCCAGAAACCGCTTTCGCTTTTGATATCATACATTTTGGAATTTGTCAGTGACATTTGTCTGGGTGGACAATTTGAAGGTTTATTTGAGTCGTTTTACACTTTATGAATCCAACTAGTAAGCATTTATCCATCGGGCGCTAAGCCGTGAGTCCGATCATGCGCTGAACTCTCAGCGCCCGATGGATAAATGTCTGTTGGACTAATCCGATCCTGGCACGGGCTCTCCGGCGCAGAGGCTCGAGAGCTGGCTTCTTAGGGGATTGTATTGGTCAGACCCCGGGAGTGCGGGGGTGGTGTTGGCGCTGAAGCAGCGGCACGGGCGGCAGCGGGAGGGGAAATACGTCATTTGGTGGCCTCCCTGGGGGAAGATGCGCTGTGTATTAGCGCTGAGTTTAGTCGATTCTCGAGCGCGAGTCGAGCGCGTGCACGGACCCGAGATCGGGCCGAAACGTTTCTCATGGCAGGTGAAGGGAGGGGACGAGTGATCGGCGCGCACTATCCTCCATCACGGCGTTTGGGAGCCAAGGCGGTGCGCACCCGCAGTCGTCCGCCGCGACAGCTCTGGCAGGGAAAACCATCAAAGGTCTTGGAAGGTTGCGGATGCCCGGTGGTGCCCGGCTCAGTTGGCATGATTGCAACAGGACGCGCTTGCACCGCGCCGATCGCCGCGCGGATGGCCGGCAAGCGCTGAGCACGACAACGATTGGCCAGGAAGCCGAAATGACGCACGCGCATGAAGCCTTTTGGTAACACATGGAGCAGAAAGCGGCGCAACAGTTCCTCACCGGAGAGGGTCATGACTTTGCGCTGGTCGCCATCGCGGTAGTCCTTGTAGCTGAGTTCAACGGACTCGCCATCAAAGCTGAGTAGGCGGCTGTCGCTCAGCGCGGTGCGGTGGCTGTAGCGTCCGAGGTAGTCGACGACGGTGTCGCCGCGCGCCAGGCAGGGCTTGGAAAAGACCACCCACTCGGTGCCCATCAGGGTATCGAGCATGCGATCGATCTCGCGTGGATCGGTTAACCGGCTCAATTCGCCAGCCGCGACGGCCTGGCGCAGACGACTGACAAAGCCGCCACGCACGTGACGCGAGAGCGCCCGCACCGGGAATAGGTAGGTGCTTTTCGCGGGATGCCACTGACCGGTGGCGGAGAATGCCCCGCCCGGCACCAAACAATGCAGATGCACATGCCGGGTGAGCGTCTGTCCCCAGGTATGGAGCACGGCGGTCATTCCCAGTTGTCCATCCAGGCGCTTGGGGTTGGCACCGAAGGCGGACAATGTGGCCCAGACCGTCTCGAACAGCAGATCATAGAGCTGTTTGGGATGGACCTCGATCCAGCCATTGAGGGCGGACGGCAGCGTGAAGACCAGATGGTGATAGGTCACCGGCAGCAAGGCCGCGCGCTGACGCGCGCACCATGCCTCGGAGGCCTGGCGCTGGCAGCGCGGGCAGTGACGGTCGCGACAGGCGTGGTAACACAGCGCATCGGCATCGCACTGATCACAGTGCAAGGCGAATCCGCCGAGGACCGCGGTGCGGCAATCGCGGATGTGGTGACACACCTGCCACTGCCGTGGGCTCAAGGTCTGGGTCGCGACCAAGCCGTCAAGACACGCGTTGACCAGCACTTGCAGGGAGGCGGACTTAGCCATGCGCCGCCTCCAACTGGGCAATGACATCGAGCATGCCTTCACCCTCACGCGCGCTCGGCAGCCAATGCACATAGCGCAGGGTGGTGTGAATGCTCTGATGCCCGAGCAAGCGTTGCAGGCGCTGCACTGGCAGCCCGGCGGCCAGCTGATGGGTGGCATAGGCGTGGCGCAGCCCATGGATGCCGCCGACCTTGTGCACACCGGCGCGCTGCTTGGCCTGAGTGAAGGCTTTCTGCAGCGTGGTGGGCGCGAGCCGCGTCCCGGCGCGTCCGGCAAACAGCCACGCGCCCGGGCGATAGGCGCGCCAGTAGGCACGCAGTTGCGCCAACAAGGTCGGCGAGAGCGGGACCATGCGGTCCTTGGCGCCCTTGCCCTGTTCAATGCGCAACAGTCGGCGCTCCCCATCGATATCGCCAACGCGAACCGCCAGCACTTCGTTCAGGCGCAGCCCGCAGCCATAGCACAGGCTGAGCATCATGTGATGGCGCACATCCGCACAAGCGCGCAGGATGGCCGCCACCTCTTCGCGCGTGAGCAGCTCGGGTATGCGTTGAGGGCGCTTGGGCAGGGTGACGGCCAGGTCCACCGCCGGCCAGTTGAGCACCTGGAGGTAGAAAAAGCGGATGCCATGGTAGAACAGGCGCACGCTTGCCGGGGCGAGCCCACGCTCGCGCACCAAGTGCTCGAAGTAGCACTGTACATCATCCGGCATCAAGGTGTCAGGCGCGCGGTGGGTAAATTTGGCGAGATCGCGCACCGCGGCGAGGTAGCTCTGGTGGGTGCGCGGGGAGAAGCCATGCATCTGCATGGCGGCAATCATACGTTGGCGTAATGCGGTCATCGTCAGACCCTCTGTCAACGACCCTGATTGGGTCATCTTCAGTGTGGGCGACAATGTGCAATTGCGCTGTCAGTGGCAGGTGTGGGTTGGGGGCCGGTAGGTCCGGAAGCTCCGCGGAGCGGATTAGTTCAACGCCAGCATCAGCCGCGCGAGCGGGAGCGAGCGTCGGCTGGATGCAATCGTTAGGCTCTTTTTGACCATTTTGCCGACACCAGGAAAAAGGTAATGAAGCCAAAACAAGCAACGAATGCTTGCCCGTTTTGCGGATTTCGTGCGACTCGCATTCTTGGACCTGCAACGCAGCCTGCATCGACGCACGCCAAAGGCTATCAGGTTGAGTGCATTAACTGCGGCGCACGCGGGCCTTGCGGGTTTGCGGATGAATCTAGCGCAATCCGTACTTGGGATTGCGGCGACGTTGGTTTTCAGCGTCCGCTTGTTTCAGCCTAACGACAAGCTCAGCCGACGCCTGCTGAGCGATAGCGAAGCGGGCGGTCGGCTGAAGCAGCTTGTTAGCGGTTCGCTTGCTAAAGGATAACTTTAACAAGCATCAAAAACTTCCTTTAAAGTGTAAGTCAATTCTTCGGGGTTCCGTGCGTCACTTCTCTGCCATCGGGCATAAGCAATTGTTGGGATACCTTTATAGCGGCCACGCTGGGTGTCTTTGGTGCTGATGCTTCTGTCTATTTGTAAGCCAGGCAAATTGTCACGGGCAAAACTTCCTTCTACTAATATCACATCGGGATTGATTGCCAAGATTAGATCTTCGGAACGCGAAATATTTTCATTTATATCAATACCATAACTACGCGCGCAATCAATCAGCTTGCTAAGTTCGCCGTTACGAGTAGCGGGGTAAAACAAATTTGTTTTAACTACACTATTTTCTAAAATATCAATTAGATCAGCATCTTCAAAACACCGCCTAGTAGTCTCGGCTATTGCGTACTGATTTCTTATGCCCCACAGAAAGCGTCCCTGTCGATCTCGATCCATATACTGAAGGCATCCGAGTGGCTCAAACTCCTCAACCCTGCGTCTGGTGTCATTAAAATATCCTGGGCCGGGATTAGAGCCAATAATCAACAATCTTGGATTTTCTATTAAATCACTGAACAAGATTTGCGATCCAAGATAAAGATAATTAATTTCATCATCTTTTTCGCACAAATCACAAAGTGCATAGTGTAAATCCTCGGCGTAAACTTTAATTTCATCGTATTCATTGAATAAATTTGACATGTCTTTTTCACCTTTTGTCTCGCTAACGCCAGCATCAGCCGCGCGAGCGGGAGCGAGCGTCGGCTGGATGCAATCGTTAGGCTCTTTTTGACCATTTTGCCGACACCAGGAAAAAGGTAATGAAGCCAAAACAAGCAACGAATGCTTGCCCGTTTTGCGGATTTCGTGCGACTCGCATTCTTGGACCTGCAACGCAGCCTGCATCGACGCACGCCAAAGGCTATCAGGTTGAGTGCATTAACTGCGGCGCACGCGGGCCTTGCGGGTTTGCGGATGAATCTAGCGCAATCCGTACTTGGGATTGCGGCGACGTTGGTTTTCAGCGTCCGCTTGTTTCAGCCTAACGCCAGCATCAGCCGCGCGCTATTCGCGCGTCGGCTGGATGCCATCGTTAGCAAAATTACTTCGCAAATAGATTACTAAACTTCGAAATGATCTCATTATGGAATCTTTCGTCGCTAGCATACTTCACGACCCAAGGAACAAAAGGATGCTTACTGTTGCTGTATTTGTCTGTTTCTTGTATCGCAGAATGGCCAAAGTTGATTATCAAAGCGCTAATAAAGTCTAAGAATAAAAAGAAACCAGCAGGAGTCTTGCTGTCTAGATCATTCTTGCAATAAGCGCTCGGGTCGTCGAGTGACTCTATCTTTATGATAAGTGTATCGACATCCGCTGAAGTAACAGAACTCTTTATTGATTTGAGCAGCTCTTCAGTTAGGGTATTTGATATAAATTGTTCAAACGCTAAATCTAGCATTTCATTTAAGTTCATTTTATACATTCCGTTTCGGCGTTGTTCGCTGTCAATTCACATTACGACGGAGAAATTGAATTTGACACCTAACTTTCTTGCCTTCTTCGCATATTCAATGCTCTCAGAGAGCTCAGCTACAACGGCATCATAATCGTTTTTCAGGACACCAAACCTCGGCTTCTCGGTTGTGATTGCCGTAAGAAGTCCGTTGAGAATCCCGAGCGCATCCTCAGCCGATTTCCACACTCCGTCGCGTGCCATCAATTTGTTCGTCGATTGTATTTCATCGGGTAACTCATCATCACCGAGGTTGAATTGCATGTCGGTGTGATCAAGCAGACTGGAAAACGGCTCCAACCCGGCTACGCTTGCCAATTTGTCCAGCTTGTCAGCGTGCTTGTACAGCGCCCACTTGTCACTTTCATCAGATGCTACCTCACCATTATTGAGGAGATGATTCGCCCAAAGTACTGTACTCAAAGTTCTCTCCTGACAGCTAACAGTTAACTAGACAGAAAGTTGGTCGGGTATGCTAGACAGATTCTGCCTAGCCCCAGTAGTATGGATTCGGCCTAGTGCAGAGACTAAAGCTTGAGCGCTGAGGTGGACGCTGAAATCCAACACTTTCTGCCTGTGAATCCGAGGCTAGCACATGCCTGAGTACCGAGCAACAATATTAAACGCAGAAGATCGTTTCTGGGAGCGCTTCATTGATCTGGCGCGGACAAATGGCATTAAAGAAACGGCGATTCGCTGGCACGTTCACCGAGCCGAGCGCTATCTGAAGGCGTTTCCGGGAAAGCGACTAGCGCAACACACTGTCGATGATGTGACTGGCTACTTGGAAGAAGCAGGACGGTTAGGCAGACTCAAGGACTGGAAATTTGTTCAGACTGTCGATGCTATACAGAATCTGCTTGATACGGCGCGGGCGCCTGTCGCCGAGCAGGTCGATTGGGCGTTTTGGCGCGATTCGGCGCGGGCGTTGGACGCGGATCATCCGACTGTCGCGCGCGAGACGCTTCCCGCGGTCGCGGGCAAAACGGCTGATCAGCAGGTGTCAGGTTATGTATTCAAACGCAAGCAGAATGCGCCCTCGCCTTTGGATGCTGTTCGTGAAAGCCATCACACATTGCTTGAGCGCATGATCGCGGAAATTCGCCGGCGCAAATATTCGATTCGCACCGAGCAGGCGTATGAAGCTTGGGTGTGCCGCTTTATTCTGTTCTGTGATAACCGTGATCCGGCTGATCTGGGGTCGGGTCGCCCGCGGGCCTTCCTCGAGGATTTGGCGGTGCGGGGCAATGTGTCGGCCAGTACGCAGAGCCAGGCGCTGAATGCCTTGGCGTTTTTCTACCAGCAGGTGCTGGGGCGATCACTGGACGACATGGCGGACTTTGTCCGCGCCAAGCGACCGAAACGGCTGCCGGTTGTATTGGAACGCTCCGAGGTCGCGCGATTGTTGGCTGGTATTGGGGGCACCCAGCACCTGATGGCGGCTTTGCTCTATGGCACGGGCATGCGGTTGATGGAGTGCGTGCGACTGCGGGTGCAGGATATTGACTTTCCCTATCATCAGATTTTGGTGCGCGATGGCAAGGGGCAGAAGGATAGAGTCGTGCCGTTGCCGGCGAAACTCGAGCAGCCCTTGCGGGAGCAACTGGAGAAGGTGCGTGACTTGCACGAGCAGGATTTGGTGCAAGGCTTTGGTGAAGTGTTCTTGCCGGATGCCTTGGCGCAAAAGTGGCCGAATGCACCGAAGGAGTGGATTTGGCAATATGTGTTTCCGAGTGGTCGGCTGTCGGTGGACCCGCGCAGCGGCAAAATGCGTCGGCATCATGTGCATGAGAACGGATTACAGAAGGCGATCAAAGCAGCGGCCGAACGCGCTGGTATCGCGAAGCGGGTGAACTGTCATTGCCTGCGTCATTCTTTCGCGACCCATCTGTTGGAATCGGGCTATGACATTCGTACCGTGCAGGAGCTGTTGGGGCATGCGGATGTGTCGACGACCATGATCTATACCCATGTGCTCAATCGCGGTGGTCAGGGGGTGCGCAGTCCGCTGGATGGATTGCTTTAGGGGATTTGCGCGAAAACTCAGGTCAGCCACGCGCGGGGCGGGGCCAGGGAGATGATGCTGGTGCGGCAATCAAGATATTCATGTCCTTTAGGAACCGCACCCATGAGCAAAAATCTCATCAAGCCCCAGGTTTTTCTGCTCGCGCTGTTCTTGGTCGGTGTCAGCGCTGCCGCCTTGGCCGAAGCCCGGGGCTGGAGGCCGAGCGCATGATCGGGGTGGAAGAATGGCATCAAGTGAAAGCGTGGGGACAAGCCTTTTGTGTTCTCCAATATGAAAAGCGGCAAGGGTGTCGCCGAGATTGTCAGCTTGATTGAAACGCGGGGCATGCTGGAGGAGGCCCGTCTTTCTCATCCTGGGTCTTTCGCTTGATTGCTGAGTGCCGCCCGAGTAGCGGCGGATTCGTCAATCCTCCTGTCGGCGCAGGCCGTGGACGCTGAACAGTTGTGCGTCATCGGTCCAGACGCGGACTGACTCGAAGCCGGCGCGTCTTGCCAGGGCGTGAAAATCATCGATGCCGTACTTGTAGGAGCACTCAGTATGGATGCTCTCGCCTTCGCTGAAGCGGAAGGTTTCACCCGCGACCAGGACGTCTTGGGGCGCGTTGCTGACCAGGTGCATTTCGATGCGACTGTCGTGCGGATTGAAGAAGGCGCTATGGTGAAAGGCAGCGGGGTCGAAGCTGCCCTCGAGTTCGCGGTTGATGCGGGTGAGCAGATTCAGGTTGAAGGCAGCGGTCACCCCGGCCGCGTCATTGTAGGCGGAATGAAGAATGTCCTCGGACTTGCGCAGATCGACGCCGATCAGCAAATGACCGCCGGGCCCCAGGAAGTCACCGACCCGGCGCAGAAAGGCCTCGGCATCGGCGGGCTCGAAGTTGCCGACCGAGGAGCCGGGAAAGAAGGCCGCGCGCGGCTGATCTGCCTCGCTGAGCGGCAGGTGGAAGGGGCGCGAATAGTCGGCGCAGGCGGCGCGGACCTCGATCTCCGGGAAGGCGGCGGCCAGGCTCTCGGCCGAGCGCAGCAGATGCTCGCGCGAGATGTCGACCGGGATGTAAACACGCGGGCGCAGCGCCTCAAGCAAGGTGCGGATTTTCAGGCTGCTGCCGCTGCCTAGCTCGATCAGGACGACGTCATGACCGAGCAGCTCGGCCATCTCACCGCCGTATTGGCGCAGAATGCCGATCTCGGTGCGCGTCGGATAATACTCGGGCAGCTCGCAGATGGCGTCGAACAGCCGCGAGCCCGGCTCGTCGTAAAAGAACTTGGGCGGAATGCGCTTTTCAGGCAGCGCAAGTCCCCTCAGGACCTCGGCGCGAATGTCCGCGGGTTTGGGATGGTCGTCGAAAAAGCTGACATTCATGCCGACCTTCCTTGGGTTGTTCCAAGATCGTCCGAAGTGGTGCCTCCATCGACGCCATCGGCCAGGCGTAGACTGCTGAACTGCCAACGTTCGTGGGGGTAGAAAAAGTTGCGATAGCTCGGGCGCAGGTGATCGCCTGAGGTGGCGCAGGAGCCGCCGCGCAGCACCATCTGATTGCACATGAACTTGCCGTTGTACTCGCCGATGGCACCGGCGGCTGGGCGATAGCCGGGATAGGGCAGATAGGCCGAGCCGGTCCATTCCCAACAGTCGCCATAGAGCTGGCTGAGCGCGCCCACATCGGCAGCGCGTGGATGCAGACGTCCGGCGTCGGCAAACTCGCCGGCGATTGGCCGGCTGGCCGCGGCATGCTCCCATTCGGCCTCGCTTGGCAGGCGTTTGCCGGTCCAGCGCGCATAGGCCTCGGCCTCGTAGTAGCTCAGATGACAGACGGGCAGGGCCGGGCGCAGGGATATCAGACCAGCCAGGGTCATCTCGTGCCAGGCGCCGTCGATTTTTTCCCAGTAAAGCGGTGCTTGCCAGCCCTGTTGCTTGATCACTGTCCAGGCGTCGGATAGCCAAATGGCGGGATTGGTGTAAGCGCCATCCTCGATGAACTCGAGATACTCGCTATTGGTGACGAGGCGATTGGCAAGCCGATAGGGCGCGAGCCAAGTCTGGTGGCGTGGGTGCTCGTTGTCGTAAGAGAAGCCATCGCCGGTGGCACCAATCTCGGTCATGCCACCCTCGAGGGTGGTGAAGGTCAGGGGTACCGCCTGCTCGGGCGCGCTGATGTCGAGATCGGCACGGTAGGCTGGACGAAGGGGGTTTAAGGCCAGGTGGTGCTTGATGTCCGTTAGCAGCAGTTCTTGATGTTGCTGCTCGTGATTCAGGCCGATCAGGATGCGCTCCAGCGCCAGTGGCCAGTCGCTCTCGTCGCACTCAGTGATCAATGCTTGCATCGCTTGATCGACGTGCTTGCGATAGTCATAGACCTCCGCCACTGTCGGGCGGGAGAGTAGTCCGCGTTTGGCGCGTGGCCAGAAGCCGCTCTCGGTCTGCTCGTAGTAGGAGTTGAACAGGTGATCGAAGCGCGCATGAAACACCTGATAGCCGGGCAGCAGCGGACGGAGCAGAAAGTTCTCGAAGAACCAGGACACATGGGCAATGTGCCATTTCGGTGGGCTGGCCTCGACCGCGGTTTGCAGTCCGTAGTCCTCGATGGCCAGGGGTTCGCAAAGCTGCTCGGAAAAGGAGCGGACCAGCAGGTACGAGTGCGCGAGTTGCTCGCGTGTGGGATGGGCGACTGTGTGCATGAAAAGCTCTTGATCGGCCAGGAAAATTGATAGAGACCGCCACCGAAAGGGTGCGGGCTGACTGGTTGAAGCAGGACAAAATGCGGCATTTTACCCGATAAGCAACCCCGAGGGCCGTGTTGAATCGACACTGACCAGGTTTGTGGGCGCCAGCATCATTGATGGTCATGCAGATGATGTAGGGGGGCTTCCGAGACGAGGCTCTTGCGCTGGACGATCGCGGCTGACAGCGCCGTATGATCAAGTCTGTTAGAAAAAGGTAACGCCCACCTGAAACAGCTTTTCGACCTCGGGAACGCGCTGGCGATCCTGAATGAACAGAATGACGTGATCGTCGGATTCGATGACTAGGTCGTGGTGGGCAATCAGCACCTGGTTACCGCGCACGATGGCGCCGATGGTGGTGCCCTTGGGTAGGCGGATGTCTTCGATTGGGCGGCCGACAACTTTGCTTGAGTTGGCGTCCCCATGGGCAATGGCCTCGATGCCTTCAGCTACCCCGCGGCGGAGCGAGTGGACCATGACCACGTCGCCACGGCGCACGTGGCGCAGCAGGCTGCCAATGGTGGCTTGCTGCGGAGAGATGGCGATGTCGATGGGGCCGCTTTGCACCAGATCCACATAGGCCGGGCGGTTGATCAGCGCCATGGCCTTGCGCGCGCCCAGGCGCTTGGCAAGCATGGCGGAGAGGATATTGGCCTCGTCGTCGTTGGTCACTGCGCAGAATACATCGGTATCGGCGACGTTCTCCTCCAGCAGCAGCTCTTCATCGGCCGCGTCGCCATGCAGCACAATGGTGCGCTCTAGTGTTTCGGCAATCTGGCGGCAGCGGGCGAGGTCGCGCTCAATGACCTTGACGCGGTAGTGCGGCTCGAGTGCACGTGCGAGCCGTGTGCCAATGTTCCCGCCGCCGGCAAAGATCAGGCGTTTGTAGGGCTTTTCCAGCCGTCTGAGCTCGCTCATCACCGAGCGGATGTGCTTGGGCGCGGCGATGAAAAAGACCTCGTCATCGGCCTCGATCACTGTGTCGCCTTCGGGATGAATGGCCCTGTCCTGGCGGTAGATGGCGGCAACTCGGCTCTCGATATGCGGCATGTGATCGCGCAGCGTGCGCAGCTCGTGACCGACCAGTGGGCCTCCGTAGTAGGCGCGTACCGCGACCAGGCGCACGCGCCCCTCGGCGAAATCCGTCACCTGCAGAGCGCCCGGGTGTTCGATCAAGCGCATCACATAGTCAGTGACCAGCTGTTCCGGGCTAATGCGCACATCGATGGGAAAGGCGCTGCCGTCGAAAAGCTTTTCCTGCTCCAAAAAACTTGGCGCGCGCACCCGGGCAATCTTGGTGGGTGTGTGAAAGAGTGTATAGGCCACCTGGCAGGCGACCATGTTGGTTTCGTCGCTGTTGGTGACGGCGATGATCATGTCGGCATCCTCCGCGCCGGCGCGCGTGAGCACGTCCGGATGGGCGCCATGACCCTCAAGGGTGCGCAGGTCGAAGCGATCCTGCAGTTCGCGCAGGCGGATGGGGTCGAGGTCGACCACTGTGATGTCGTTCGCTTCGTTGACCAGATTGGCCGCGACCGAGCTGCCGACCTGGCCGGCGCCTAGGATGATGATTTTCACCGCCGCTCCTTGATCTCGATGCCCAGCGAGCGCAGTTTACGGTACAGATGGGTGCGCTCCATGCCGGCCTCCTTGGCCATTTTGCTGACATTGCCGTTGTGCTTTTCGAGTTGGTAGTCGAGGTAGGCTTTCTCGAACAACTCGCGTGCCTGGCGCAATGGCTGGTCGAAGGAGACCATGCCCTCGACTGGTTGGACTGAGACAACGGGCGTGTTGCCTAGCGCGGCTTCAACCTCGCTTAAGGTGATTTCATCACCGGCGCCGAGGATGAGTAGCCGCTGAACTAGGTTTTTCAGTTCGCGGATATTGCCGGGCCAGCTGTAGTTGCGTAAAAAATTTTGCGCGCCAACGCTAAAGCGGCGGTAGCTGAGTTTTTCATGCGCGGCAAAGAAATCGACATAGTGGTTGAGCAGGTCGGGGATGTCTTCCGGATGTTCGCGCAGCGGTGGGATGTGTAGTGGAACGACATTGAGATGATAGAAAAGATCCTCGCGAAAATGGCCGGACTGGACATCTTCCTTGAGATCGCGTTGAGTGGCGGCAACAATGCGCACATCGATGGGGACCGGCTCGCTGCCGGCGACGCGCAGAAAGGAACCGGTATCGAGCGCGCCGAGCAACTGTCCCTGGGCTTCAAGGTCCATGTCGGCCACCTCGTCAAGGAGCAGGGTGCCACCCGCGGCCTGTTCCAGGCTGCCATAGTGAATGCGCCCGTTTTCCTCGCTGCCGAAGAGTTCGCGCGCGGCATTGCCGCGGGTGAGGGCCGAGGTACCCAAATCGACAAAGGGGCGTTCCTTGCGCCCGCTCTGGGAGTGCAAGAAGCGCGCGAAGGTCTCGCGCCCGGAGCCGGGCTCGCCGGTGATGAGTACCCAGGTGTCGTGTTGGGCGATGCGCTTGACCTGCTCGCGCAGGCGTTGCATGACGGCCGAGCGTCCGACAGGCTCGTGCACCAGGGGCGTGCGTCGGCGCAGACCGACGTTTTCTTTGACCAGCTTGTCGGCCTCGAGCGCGCGCTCCACGGTGAGTAGCAGCTTGGCCATGGACAGCGGCTTTTCCAGGAAGTCATAGGCGCCGAGTCGGGTGGCCTCGACCGCCGTCTCCACGGTGCCGTGGCCGGACATCATGATGATGGGGCAGGGCAGGCCATCGCCGTCCTCGGCCCATTCCTTCAGTAGGCTGATGCCGTCGAGATCGGGCATCCAGATGTCGAGCAGCATGAGGTCCGGGCGGCGCTCGCGCAGCGCGTGACGGGCGGCCTCGGCATTCTCGGCGGCGATGACGACAAAGCCTTCATCCTCAAGAATGTCCTTGACCGTCTCGCGGATATCGGGCTCGTCGTCGACAACAAAAATGTGGTGCGCGCTCATGGTGTCTCCGCGGACGTTGGCGGTGGTGCCGCGATTGAAGCAGGTGTTGGTGACTGGGCCGGCGCGGCGGCTTTTTGGGTGGAGGGGGCGGATGTTGCCGCGCTGGGGCTGGCGTTTGAGACCGGGGCCTCGCGCGGTCCCGGCTCCCGCCACACTGGAATCTGGGCGCGGATTCGTGCGCCTTGCGGCGTATTCTGCGCCACAATGATACCGCCATGTTCCTCGATGATCTTCTTGACGATTGCCAGTCCGAGGCCGGTGCCCTTGGTCTTGCTGGTGACATAGGGCTCGAAGGCGTTTTCCAGCAGGTCTTGGTGAAATCCTTCGCCATTATCCTCGACATCAATCATGACGGCGGGATTCTCAAGGTCATGGCGAATGCTGGAGCGCACTATGATCCGAGGCTCCGCGGTGGTTTCCAGTGCCTCGATCGCGTTTTTGAGCAGATTGTGCATGACCTGTCGCAAGCGTTTGGAATCACCGCGAATGCGCGCCCCCGTTGCTTGGAGTTGTGCCTCAATGGGCGCGGCCCCGCCGCGATAGAGTTCGAGGACATCGCGGATGAGCGCATCGATCTCGAAGGGCTCGTGCTGAATCTCTGGGGAACGCGCGTAGCTGCTGAAGTCGTTCACCATGGCCTTCATGGCCTCGACCTGTGCCACGATAGTGGTGGTTGAGCGGTCAACGATGCGGGCATCTTGTTCGTCGAGTTTTTTCAGCAGTTTGTGGCGCAGGCGCTCGGCCGAGAGCTGGATCGGGGTGAGCGGATTCTTGATTTCATGAGCCAGACGTCTCGCCACTTCGGCCCAGGCGGCATCGCGCTGGGCGCGGATGAGTTCGGTGATGTCGTCGAACACCAGCACATAGCCGCTTGCCTCGGTGCCAGAGACCGGCAGCCGGCTGCCGCGGCACATCAGCACCTGGCGCCCCTCGCCACCGAAGAGGGTCACTTGCTCGCGCCAATCGGCCGTCTTGGTGAACTGCCGTCTCAGGGTCTCCGCCCAGTGACCGAGCCAGGGGTGCCGGGATTCGAGCTCATCAAGCGATGGCGAGTCCTCGAGCGGCGGCCCCAGGCGCAGAATCCGCCGAGCGGCCGGGTTGCTGGTGGTGAGACGGAGTTCCTGATCGAACGCCAGCACGCCCGAGGACAGGCGCCCCAAGACAGTTTGCAGATAGGCGCGTTGCTCTTCCACCTCCTGTTGGCTGCGGGCGGCGGCATCGCGTGCCTGTGCCACCCTTTGGGTCATGGCGTTGAAGGACGAAACCAGAAAGGCAAGTTCATCATCATGCGTGGGCAGGGGGAGTTGCTGGTCGTAGTCGCCCGAGGCGACTGCCCGGGTCCCACGCGCGATATCGGCGATGGGTGCCACCAGCCGCCGCGCGGTGCGAAAAGCCGCCAGCAGCGCCGCCATCAGGCCGAACACCAGCACCAGGGAGAGCGTCAGGGAAAAGCTGAATTTCAGCGATTTGCGCAGATAGGACAGCTCGGTGTAGCGGTTATAAGCGTCCTCGAGCTGCGCGGCTAGTTCGCTGATGCGCGCGGAGGTGGGGAAAATGGCCTGCAGAATCAGGGGACGGGCGCGGGGATCGTTGACCAGCACGCGGATTTGGAGTTGATTGTCCTGGGTCGTCTCGAGTCCGACATAGTCCTCGCCCGCGCGAACGCTTTGCATCAGCTTGCGCTCGGGCTGATCCGGCACCAGCTGGATCGGATCGTCATTGGCGGTGCCCATGACCTTGCCCGAGGCATCAAAGACGGTCAGCTCCTGGGCGCCGGCCTGGCGGCGTAATTGCCCAAGCGACAGCGTCAGCGCCGTGGTCGAGCGATCCTCAATGCCGGCGAGTAATTGCGTCGCATAGCGCATCATCACCCGCTGGTTGAGATCAAGCGAGGCTTGATTGAGCGTGATGGCGTTCTCCATCGCCTGGTCGATCTCGACATCGAACCAGCTGTCAATGCCGCGCAGCAGAAAGCCGAGGGAGTAGTAATAAACCACCCCGACCGGCAGCAGGGAGATGAGGGCAAAGAGCGCCAGCATGCGCGCGGTCAGACGCGAGCCTGCGGCTTGGCGGCGATAGCCCCCGATCAAGCGGATAATGCTGACCACCACGGTGACGGCCAGCACCATGAGCCCGATTAGAACCAGAAACAGCAGAGGCACGAAAATGCGGCTCAGGCTCTCGGAGTTCTGGACCGCGTTGCTCATCAGGTCGAGCGCCACCAGCAGCACCAGCAGCAGGGCGCCGATACCGATGGTGCCGGTTGGAATCAGGCGTGGGCGCTTGCGGGCCATGGCGGAGACTGGGTGCTCGGCCAGTTCAGGGCCGCAGCGGCCAGCGCGTCCAGTCGCTGGCCTGCTTCCAGGCAGGATGCAGATAGGCCGTGGGCCGCAGTGGCAGCGGCAGGCGTTCGACATCGAGCGAGACGCGAATCTGTACCTGGTAGTCGATGCCAGGCTCCAGGCGGCCGCGATCAAGCAGGTGGAGATCGCGGATGTCACCCAGGGCATCAATGGCCGCGTCGCGGCTGACATAGCTGCGCCCGTCGGTGCCGGGCAGTTGGGTGACCAGATAGGACTCCGACAGCGGCTTGAAGCGGATGCGGTAGCGGAAAGACTGATCGACCAGACTGTCGGTCCAGAGCCTGGCCTTGTCCGGGCGCACGCGCACATGCACGACCAGGGTCAGGGGCACGCCATTGCTGAGTGCTTCGAGCGCCTTGTCGCTAAACCGATAATCAATGCGGGCGTCGAGCATGAAATGGTCGTCCTCGAGCCGGGTGCTGGCCTCGAGCACTTTGAAATCGGCGCTGGCGGGGATAGGCGCGCTGAGCGCGGAGAAGACGCTTAGCAGGACAAGCGCTCGGATGAGCAGGTGGATGATTGGCCGCTTTTGCCCACGAGCGCGGGCGCGATTCCGGTTCGCGCGGGTGCTAGCCAAAGGGGTCTGCATTTGTGCCTGTGTGTCTTTCATTCCCTGACCAGTTGGGCGAAGAAGAATCCGTCACCGCCATCGGCGCTAGGCGGGAGTTGGCGGCCACATGGGCATTCCAGGCCCCAGTCGGCGGGGATTTTAGTTTCCCGGGCATCGGGATGTCGCGTCAAAAAAGCGGCGATTTGCTGCGTATTTTCTTCTGGTAACAGGGAACATGTCACATAGAGCAGCCGTCCTTGGGGCTTGAGCAGCGGCCAGAGGGTATCGAGCAGCCGTGCCTGGGTGTCGGCCAATGCGGCGATATCCTGATCGCGCCTGAGCCACTTGATATCCGGATGGCGGCGAATGACTCCGGTGCCGGAGCAGGGCGCGTCGAGCAGAATGCGGTCATAGCGCTGTTCGGCCCAGTTGCCGCAAGGCTTGGTGGCGTCGGCCTGGCGGATGTCAGCGTGCAAGTGCAGGCGCCCTAGGTTGGCGGCCAGGCTTTGCAGACGCGCCTTGTCCTTCTCCAGCGCGGTGAGTTGCAGTTGATTGCCGGTGAGTTCTTGCAGGTGCGCGCTCTTGTTGCCGGGCGCCGCGCAAGCGTCCAGCACCCTTTGGCCGGGTTCAGCGCCAAGCAGGGCCGCGGCTCGCTGAGCCCCGGCATCCTGCACCGACACCAGCCCCTCGCGAAAGCCGGGCAATAGACTGACCGGCATGGGGACCTGCAATTGGAGTCCGTCTGGGTAGCCATCGAGCAGGGAGGCCTCGATGCCTGCCGCGTGGAGGTGCGCGCGATAGCTTTCCGTCGTGGTGCGCAGGCGGTTCACGCGCAAGAACATGGGCGCCCGGGCGTTGCTGGCCGCGACCAGCTCTCGCCAATGGTCGGGCCAGGCCGTGCGCAGGCGCCCGAGCAGCCAGGGGGGGAAGAGGGTGCGGGCTGTCTCCTCCTGTTCGATGCGCGCGCAAAGCTCGGCGCGTTCGCGCACAAAGCGCCTCAGGGTGGCGTTGAGAAGTCCGCGCGCCCAAGGCTTGTCCAAGTTGGCGCTGGCCCCGACCGTGGCCGAAACCGCGGCATGTTCGGGCAGTGCGAGGGCGTCGAGCTGATAGAGCCCAAGGCGCAGCAGGCAGCGCAGGTCCTGATCGCGCGCTTTGAGCGGATGTCGCAAGAGGATGTCGATCAGGGCGTCGAGGCGCGGCAGGGCGCGCAGGACGCCAAAGCAGAGTTCCCGCAGCAGTGGCAGGTCGCGCGCTGGCAGCGACTCCTGGGCGCACGCATGCTCCTCATGGGCTGCCAGGGCAGCGGTCAGCGAGCGTCCCTGTGCCAGAACCTGGGTCAGGACCTGGGCAGCCGCGGCCCGCACTGGCGCCCCCGGGGTGGTTGCGGGCTCGGGATGCTGTGGGCGACGGGGACGGGTACTGGTGGTTGTCGGCTTAGCCAAGGCGCGCGCCATGAATCTGCCTGGCATTTAGAAAATCCGCCGCTGACATGGCGCGCTTGCCTGCTGGCTGAAGCTCGCCGATGCGCAGGGCACCGTCGCCGGTCGCCACCAGGATGCCGGTTTTGTCGGCGCTTAGAACGGTGCCGGGTTCCCTTGCGCCCTGTTGCGCCTCTGGCGTGGCTGCCCACAGTCGGATGGCCTCTTCGCCCAGGCGGGTCTGGGCGACTGGCCAGGGGTTGAAGGCGCGAATGCGTCGGTCTATTTCAGCCGCGCTTTGGGTCCAGTCGATCAGCGCCTCCTCCTTGCGGAGCTTATGGGCGTAGCAGGCGCCCGTTTCCGGTTGCGGTTGGGGCTGAAGCTGTTGCGCGAGAATGGCCGGCAGGTTGTCGATCAGGAGGTCGGCGCCGAGGATGGCGAGACGGTCATGCAGACTGCGCCCGGTGTCCGTCGGGCCAATGGCGGTTTCTCGCCGCGCGAAGATGGGGCCGGTGTCCAGCCCCGCATCCATCCGCATCAGTTCCACGCCGGTGCGGCTGTCGCCGGCGAGGATGGCGCGCTGGATGGGGGCGGCCCCGCGCCAGCGCGGCAGCAGGGATGCGTGGATGTTCAGACAGCCGAGCCTGGGTGCCTCGAGAACCGCGCGGGGGAGCAGCAGGCCGTAGGCAATGACCACCATCAGCGCGGCGCCATGGCCGCTCAGGTGCTCTAGGACAGTCTGATCTTTTAGCGTGCTGGGCTGCTCCACGGTCAATCCGGCAGCGAGCGCTGCCTCTTTGACCGGGCTTGGCCGCGGCTTGCGTCCGCGCCCGGCGGGGCGGTCTGGCTGGGTGTAAACGGCCGCGATCGGATAGCCGGCGGCAAGCAGGGCCTTGAGCGCGGGCACGGCGAATTCCGGCGTGCCGGCGAACAGCAGGGGTGGGTGGGATGAGGGCATGGAGTCGATAGGCTTTGGGCGCCAGCGGCGCCCATGAATCACAGAGGGATCACATAAGGGATCACACAGGGCTCAGACGACCGCCTGCTGGCGGGCGGTGGCGGCATTGCGTGGTGGGGCGTGGCGCGGAGCGCGCTGATCCTTCTCGAGTTTGCGCCGGATGCGCTGGCGTTTGAGGCTGGAGAGATAATCGACAAACAGCTTGCCCTCGAGGTGGTCCACCTCGTGCTGAATGCAGACGGCGAGCAACCCGCCGGTTTCCAGCTCAAAGGGCTCGCCGTCGCGGTTGAGCGCGCGTACCCGCACGCGCTCGGCGCGACGCACGGTCTCGAACTGGCCAGGCACCGACAGGCAGCCTTCTTCCATTTCCTCCTCGCCCTCGCGGCCGAGAATCTCTGGGTTGATCAAGACCACGGGTTGATTGTGGTTTTCCGAAATATCGATCACCACAATGCGCTTGGCAATGCCGACCTGAATGGCGGCCAGGCCGATTCCGGGCGCGGCATACATGGTTTCGAGCATATCATCGACAATGCGCCGCACGCGCGCGTCGACCTGCTCGACCGGCTCGGCGCGGTGTCGTAAACGGGCATCGGGAAAGGTTAGGATTTCGAGTTTCGCCATGGAGTTGAACTCTTTTCTTAAGATAGCTGGTAAGATTGGCTCTCAATGACTAATATCGACATGATACACCATGATGAAAATGGGCAAGCGAGGCATTGAGTCAGGTTCCGGCCGCGATTCTGGCCGGGCGATCAAACAGCGTCAGGAGGCGTCATGTTGCGAGAAATTCGGCGAGTGGTTCATCGCGGGCTGACTTGGGTCCGTTCTTCCCTGCTGGGTGCCCGATTGGGCTCAGGGTTGAGCTCAAGATTGGGCTCAAAACTGGGTTCAATGTCGGCTGCCTCGGCAGCCGCGCTGCTGGTTGCCGGCTTGTCGATCACCGCGACCGCCATGGCGGTCGAGCTGCGCCCAGATCATCCCGAGCGTTATACCGTCCAGCCGGGCGATACGCTTTGGAGCATTGCCGCGCGTTATCTCGACGCGCCTTGGCGCTGGCGTGATATTTGGCAGGAAAACCCGGGAGTTGCCAACCCGAATTTCATTTACCCGGGAGATGTGCTGACTGTCACTTACCATGGGGGCGCGCCGCGGGTGCGGGTAGAGGGTGGAATGCGCGTGGTCCGGCTCAAGCCGCGGGTGCGTTCCGAACAACTCGATGCCGCCATTCCGACCATTCCGGTGAGTGCGATCGGCCCTTTCCTGTCGCGCCCTGTGGTGGCGGATGAGGAGCAAATCAATGCCGCGCCCTATGTGGTTGGTTTTCCTGATGATCGTGCCGTGGCCGGAGTCGGAGATACCATCTTTGTGCGCAGTATTTTCGCCGAGCCTGGCACCCGTTGGGAGATTTTGCGCCCGTCCGAGGAGTTCCGCGACTATGAAAGCGGTGAGCGTTTGGGCTTTGAGGTCGCCTATGTTGGCGGCGCGGAACTGGTGCAAAGCGGTGATCCCGCCACGCTGAAAATCACCCGGATGGCCCTGCAGACGACGCCAGGGGATCGGCTGCGTCCAGCCGAGGAAGAGGAGCCTATCCGCGCCTTTCTCCCGCGCCCAGTCAGCGATGCGATCAGCGGGCATATTATCTCGGTGCTCAATGGGGTGTCGCAGATTGGACAGTATGATGTGGTGGTGGTTGATCGTGGCAGCCAGGATGACGTTCAAGTCGGCGATGTCTTTGGCGTCTACCGAGGTGGCCATGTCGAGCGTGACAGGGTCAAATCGCGCAAGGACGAATGGAACTGGCGCAACCAGAGTCCGTTAACAACGGATTTTTGGTACGGCGATTGGGAGGTCACCGGCTGGCTGCGAAACAAGCTCGATGACAACGCGCCACTGCCTTTGCATGTGGAAGCACGCAACAAGACAGAGGATTATGTGGTTCCCTTCTGGCCGGTGGGAACGGCAATGGTCTTCAGAACTTTCCCCCGGGTGAGTTTCGCGCTCATCATGAGTGCCAAGGCGGCGATCCATGTCGGCAATCCAGTTTCGGCGCCGCCGCAATAGGCCCGGCCTTCCCTTGCTGCCTGCTTGTTGCGCATGACGGCGCCTAGGAGCGCCGCCAGTGCGGAGTCCATGGCCGCTGAGCTGCGCGCCCTGATCGCGCTGGTGCAGTCCCGGGGGCTTGGCCCGCGGCGCATTGGCCAGTTGTTGTCCCGCTGCGGCAGTGCCCAGGCGGCGCTGGCGGCGGGTGAGCGCTTGTGGCGTGATCTGCGCCTGCCGGCGGACAGCCTCGCCGAGCTCGCGCGGCCAGATTGGCAACGAGTTGATCAGATTCTTCGCTGGGCTGATGAAACCGAAAATGCCTGGCTGCTCGGGCGCTCGGACCCCGCTTATCCTCCCAGATTGGCTGAAATTGCCAGCGCGCCACCTTTATTGTTTGGCGTCGGTGATCAGAGGCTTCTGCGTGAGCCCCAGCTGGGCATCGTCGGCAGCCGCAATCCAACCGCAAGTGGTGCCCAGACCACACGCGAGTTCGCGGCTGCGCTGGCCCGCTTGGGTTTGGTGATTACCAGCGGCTTGGCCATGGGGATTGACGCTGCCGCGCATCAAGGGGCGTTGACCACTGGGCGCACCATCGCTGTGCTAGGAACCGGGCCGGATCGAGTGTACCCCCAGAGCAATCGCGAGTTGTCCCGCCGCATCATGGAGGCTGGTGCCCTGGTGACCGAGTTTGCGCCGGGCGTGGGGCCGCACAGCAGTCACTTTCCGCGGCGCAATCGCATTATCAGCGGTTTGAGCCTGGGGGTATTGGTCACCGAGGCGGCACCGCGCAGCGGCTCGCTGATCACGGCGCGTCAAGCCGTCGAGCAGGGACGCGAAGTCTTTGCGATTCCAGGCTCCATTCACAATCCGCTGGCGCGTGGTTGCCATGCGCTCATTCGCGACGGCGCCAAGCTGGTTGACAGCATCGACCAGCTGCTTGAGGAATTGCTACCACAGCTTAAGCCACTCACGGAGTTTGCCAATGCCTCTCCCAGCGCCTCTCCCAGTCCCGTGACGGCAGCGGGTCATCTCGAACAGATGCCCGGTGCCGATCACCTCGATGCGGAACAACAAAGGCTGCTGGAGCTGCTCGGCTATGATCCCATGACACCCGATGAGCTTATTCAGCGCAGTCAGATGCCGGCGCGGGAGGTGTCTTCAACTCTGCTGCTGCTGGAGCTCAAGGGGTTGGTGAGTGCCCATCCCGGGGGCCGCTTTAGCCGGTGCTGAGATCGGTGCTGAGATTGGATTGATCTTAGGATGCAGAGTTTTTTCAGTCGCCGCGGGTAGTCCTTCCCGGTAGAATGACCAAGCAGCCCAATTAGCGAGGTGGTCGCATGTCAGAAACCATGGTTGACGTCCTGATTTATCTGTTTGAGAACTACATGGCCGGTGATGAAAACGCCGGGGAGAGCGGCGAGGAGAGCGGCCCCATCGACCAGCATGAGCTCGAACAGGAACTCAGTCAGGCCGGCTTCGGGACCATGGAAATTGCGCAAGCACTGCATTGGCTGGACGAGCTCGCCAGCCGCATGAGCTCTGGCGATGGGGTTCCCGCAAGCGGCGGATCGATACGCGTCTATACCGAGCCCGAGCAGCGCAAGCTTGATGTGGAGGGTTGTGGTCTGCTGATGTTTCTTGAACAAAACGGCATTCTCGATCCAGTCAGCCGCGAGCTGGTCATTGACCGCGCCCTGGCTATCCGTCAGGCCCTGGTTTCGGTCGAGGAACTCAAGTGGATCGTCCTGCTGGTGCTGATGAATCGCCCTGGTCAGGAACAGGCCTTCTTCCAGATGGAAGACATGGTCTACGAGGAAGCCCCAGCTTATCTGCACTGACCAGCCTGCTGCGGGCGCGGCCTGATCCATTGCCCGCCATTGCCCGACATTGTCCGCTATTGTCCACACTTGCCGCGTCATGGTTGCTGGGCCGATGCGCCGCGCGCGAAGGTGGAAAATCTTGCTTCCCTCCCTTGACGCGCGCGCCGGCATCGTCTTTCCTGATAAGGACCAGCCGCCGTCGCGCGGCTATCCTTTTGCTCCAGCCTGAGCCCGTATCCAAAGCGTCATGAATCTGGTCATCGTTGAATCCCCCGCCAAAGCCAAGACCATCGAGAAGTATCTCGGCAAAGAGTTCGAGGTACTGGCCTCCTACGGCCATGTGCGCGATCTGGTGCCCAAGGAGGGCGCGGTCGATCCCGAGCATGGCTTCGAGATGAAGTACCAGGTGATCGAGCGCAACGAAAAGCACGTCCAGGCCATCGCCAAGAAGCTTAAGAATGCCGAGGCGCTCTATCTCGCGACCGACCCAGACCGCGAAGGCGAGGCCATCTCCTGGCATCTGTATGAACTCCTGAAGAAACGCCGCCAAATCGGCCAGCGACCGGTCTACAGGGTGGTCTTCAATGAGATCACCAAAAACGCGGTACAGGATGCGGTGGCGAATCCGCGCGAGCTGTCGGTCGATCTAGTCAACGCCCAGCAGGCAAGGCGCGCGCTCGATTATCTGGTGGGCTTTAATCTCTCGCCGCTGTTGTGGAAGAAAATTCGTCGCGGTCTGTCCGCTGGGCGGGTGCAAAGCCCGGCGCTGCGACTGATCTGCGAACGCGAGAACGACATCGAGGCCTTTGTCAGCCGCGAGTATTGGAGCATTGATGCCGATGTGGCGAAGGACGGCGAAACCGAGAACAAGCCCTTCAGCGCCAAGCTCGTTGAGCTTGGCGGCGAGAAGATTGAGCAGTTCAGCATTGTCACCGCCGAGCAGGCGGCGGATGCCGAGCGGCGCATCGCCGAGGCGGCCGCGGGCAAGCTGCATGTCGATCAGGTCGAGCGCAAGCAGCGCAAGCGCAATCCGGCGCCGCCCTTCATTACCTCCACCCTGCAGCAGGAGGCCGCGCGCAAGCTTGGCTTTACCGCGCAGCGCACCATGCGCGTCGCTCAGCAGCTCTATGAAGGCGTGGATTTGGGTGGCGAGGCCGTGGGCCTAATCACCTACATGCGCACCGATTCGGTCAACCTGGCGCAGGAGGCCCTGGACGAGATCCGCGCCTATGTCGCCGAGCGCTATGACAGCAAGCATCTGCCCGAGAAGCCGCGGCTTTATAAGACCAAGGCCAAGAACGCCCAGGAGGCGCACGAGGCGGTGCGCCCGACCTCCATCTTCCGCGAGCCCAAGGCGGTGCGGGCACACCTGAGCCAGGAGCAGTTTCGTCTCTATGAGCTGGTCTGGAAGCGCACCCTGGCCTGTCAGATGGCCCATGCGCTGATCAATCAGGTGGCCATTATGCTCAGCGCCGACGGGCCGAATCCACCCGAGGGGGAGGGGGCCGGGATTCGCTTTCGCGCAACGGGTTCCACCGTGGCCGAGCCTGGCTTCATGCGCGTCTATCTCGAGGGCCGGGATGATAGTAAGCAGGCCGAGGATGACGAGGAACGCATGTTGCCGGCGCTCGAGACTGGCGAGTTGGTCGATCTGCTCGCCATCCGCCCCGAGCAGCATTTCACCGAGCCGCCGCCGCGTTATTCGGAGGCTTCCCTGGTCAAGGCGCTGGAGGAATTCGGCATTGGGCGGCCCTCGACCTACGCATCCATTATCTCCACCCTGCAGGATCGCGAGTATGTGACCCTTGAGAGCAAGCGCTTCATGCCGACCGATGTCGGGCGGGTGGTGAACAAGTTCCTGACCGCCTACTTCACCTCCTATGTGGATTACGACTTTACCGCCCGGCTGGAGGATTCGCTCGACGCCGTCTCGCGCGGGGAGGGCGACTGGATTCCAGTGCTCGAAGAGTTCTGGAAGGCGTTCAAGGAGCGGGTGGATGATACCCAGGAAAACGTCCAGCGCAGCGATGTGACCCAGGAGGCCATGGACGAACAATGCCCCGAGTGCGGTGGCCAGCTGTCCAAGCGGCTGGGGCGCAATGGGTTGTTTGTTGGCTGCACCAATTACCCGGATTGCAGCTATACCCGGGATTTGCATCAGGACGGCGACGCGGCGGCCAAGGAGCCTGAACTGGTCGAAGGGCGCGGCTGCCCCGACTGCGGCTCGCCGCTGGAGATCAAACGCGGGCGTTATGGCAAGTTCATCGGCTGTAGCGGCTACCCCAAGTGCCGTCACATCGAGCCGTTGGAAAAACCCGAGGAGACCGGGGTCGCCTGCCCCAAATGCAACAAGGGCAGCCTGCAGAAAAAGCGCTCGCGGCGCGGCAAGGTGTTCTACTCCTGCTCCACCTATCCCAAGTGCGACTACGCGGTTTGGAACGAACCCCTGGCCCAGCCCTGCCCACAGTGCGGCTGGCCGGTGCTAACCCTCAAGGTGACCAAGTCCAAGGGCGCCCAGCTCGCCTGCCCGCAAAAGGAGTGCGGCTATGTCGCGCCAGCGGATGAGTCGCTGCTGGAAGGGCACGCGGGCGAGTCAGCCCCCGGGGCGTCAGAGGCATCAGAGGCAAAACAAGCAAAAGAGATCGCCGAGGCTTGATGGCTTGGCGCCAATCGCAAGCCAACCCACGCCAATGGGCAGGGGCTGGACCGAGAGGCTTGGAGTCGGAGACCGCGGCGGGCAGACGCGGCCATCCTGCACTCGCGGTGGCCGCATCGGGCGGGTCTTGCGTGCTTTAGATGATCCGGTGGTAGGAGCGTATCAACCAAGTCACCCAGAGCCTTGGCAGGGAATACGGTATCGATCTGAAAACCCAGCCGGAAAAACCCGGTTGCGCTTCCAGGCCGCGCTCGAGCGTGCCGCCCAGCGCGCCAAGGAAACCCTCAGCGCCGCCGATAGCGCCCACATCGTGGTTCCCGGTCTGCTGCGCGACGCCGACGACTACCTCGTCGATGTCGAGGAGACAGTCACGCGCGCTCTGTACGAGACGATGATTCAACCCCTGGTCACGCGCTCCATTGAGCTTACCCGCAAGGCACTCAAAGAGGCCAGTCTGGACACCGAGGATGTGGACTATGTCCTGATGGCGGGCGGTTCAAGCATGGTCCCCCTGGTGCAGCAGGCCATGGAGGAACTCTTCGGTTCCGACAAACTGCTGCGCAAGATGCATCCCAAGCACTGTGTCGCCATGGGCGCGGCCCTGGTGGCGGTGCGTATCGGCGAGCGTCTGGTGTGCCCGGATACTGGAAAAGTTCAACGCGGCGGCAACACGTCCCAGTTGGCGACCCTATTCGCGAATGCCCGCGGGCGTGCAAAAGAGGCGCGTCAACAGCGACTGAAGCGCTGGGAGAGCCGCGGCGCGGGCACATCGGGACGCAACTCATCGAAGGCGCGGGGAGCGCGGAAAAGCACCAGGAATAAGACGGGAACCACAGGTAACACGGACACGGTTGCCGAGAGCCTAGAACCTGATGTACTGACCGTGGTAGCCATTCTGGCGATCCCCGCGGGCATACTCTCGGCCCTGCACCATATGGGCTGGCATTGGATCTTGGCCGTTTTCCTCGGATTCATCGGCGTGGGCATCTGGGCCGCGCTTTTCATGAAGCAGCGGGAAACCCATGAGGGGGCCCACCCGGCAATATCGTTCCTCGGCATAGCGCTGTCCGTCGGTATGATGTTCAATCTGAATCTCATGGATTGGCTGGGATTCAAGCAGGCGACGCGAGCAGGGGCTGACCCGATGGCCGCGGGTGTCTCGCAGCATGACGACTCAATGGACGCCTTTCTCGAACAGGCCGAGCGCGGCAGGACGCAAGGGCGTTCGCGGCAAGCCGATAGCGATCTGGCCGCGGCTGAATACCTCGCCAATGCATTTCGGCTTGATCTCCCGGAGCCGGTTCCGACATCAGACGACCCTGCAAGCGCTAAAACAAACGCGACCACTCGCTCCCCTCGCTCTACTCAGGTGCTTAAGTCGGCGGCGGAGACCACTGAGTCAGCCGAGCTGGCGGATTTTGAGATGTTGCAAGCAAGTCGCTTGCAAAATCTGGAGTCCCGTCTTGCGAAGATCGAAGCTCATCTGCAAGCCGGCGCGCTCAGCTCGCCAAAAATGGTGTTCTTTACATTCTCGGACAGCGAGCAAGGGGATTTTCGTGTGCGGGAATTGGCCGAACGTACCCTTGAGAAACACCTTATCGTCGTGTCGCGCTTGGGGACATCGATTCGTTCGAGCTTGCCGCCGGAGACTGATTTTGTTCCGTGACCCTCACCTATCGTGCCGCGCCAGGCAAAGCCTGGAAAAGGAGGTAAGAAATCAGGGGATCCGCTGTCTCGCTCTGCCAGCCTTCGAGATTTTATCCTTGCTTTTCCGCCGCGTTCGCGTATCGTACTCGTCCAGATGTAGCGCCCTCCGGTCGGCGCGCCTGGTCTTGCGGATGATTGCCACGGTCTTTGCCTTGGCTCCTGCCCGTTGATGGCCCGCTTCGGGCTCAAGTCCAACACATACCCCACCGCCTAGACCGGCCCAGCCTGAATCCCTGGGTAGGCCACCCAGTCTCTAGCCCGATACCTTATCTAGGGAATCTTCAGGAGTTTTCATGCCTTTTTCCCATCTCGGCCTATCGGCCGAATTGCTGCGCGCCTTGGTGGCGCGGGGCTACACCGAGCCCACCCCCATCCAGAGTCAAGCCATTCCCGCCATTCTTGCGGGCCGCGATGTGCTGGCTGGCGCTCAAACCGGCACGGGTAAGACGGCGGCCTTCACCTTGCCGTTGTTGCAACGTCTGAGCCTCAGCGGCCAGCAAGCCAACGCCCGGTCGCCGCGACCGCGTGCTTTGGTACTGACGCCGACCCGTGAGTTGGCCGCGCAGGTGGGTGAGAGCGTCAATGCCTATGGCCAGTATTTGCCATTGCGCGCCTTGCAGATTTTTGGTGGCGTTGGCATGGGGCCGCAAATTACCGCCTTGCGCCGTGGCGTTGATATTTTGGTTGCCACCCCTGGGCGCCTGCTTGATCACGTGGGGCAAGGCAATCTAGACTTGGGCCAGGTCGAACTCTTGGTGCTTGATGAAGCCGACCGCATGCTCGACATGGGGTTCATGCCAGCTATTCGTCGGGTGCTCAAGCTGCTGCCAGCCAAACGCCAGAATTTATTGTTCTCCGCGACTTACTCGCGCGAGATCGAGCAGCTCGCCACTGGTCTGCTCAATGATCCCTTGCGCATTGAGGTCGCGCGCCGTAACACGGCTGCCGAGACGGTGCGCCAACTTGCCCACCCGGTTGAGCGTGGCCACAAGCGCGCGTTGCTGTCGCACCTGATTTCCAGCGGCGGATGGGACCAGACGCTGGTGTTTACTCGCACCAAGCATGGCGCCAACCGACTGGCGCAGCAGCTTGAGCGTGACGGCATCAGTGCCGCGGCCATCCATGGAAATAAAAGCCAGGGTGCGCGCACGCGCGCACTGGCCGATTTTAAGCGCGGCGCGGTGCGTACTCTGGTCGCCACGGATATTGCCGCGCGCGGGCTTGATATCGAGCGCTTACCGCATGTGGTGAATTTTGAGTTGCCCCATGTGCCCGAGGATTATGTGCACCGCATTGGGCGCACCGGGCGCGCCGGGGAAAGCGGTACTGCCGTGTCCCTGGTCAGCCCAGAGGAAGGTTCGCTGCTCGCCGGCATTGAGCGTCTGCTTGGCCGCCGTATCGAAAGTCAGGCCATCGCCGGCTATTCGGATCGCAAGGCCAGTTCTGCCAGCGAGGATGATTTTTCAGATGGCCGATCACGCAGCCATGCGCCACGCCAGCCGCGACCTGGTGCTGCACAGGCGGGACACCCGCGGGCGCATCGTCAGGCATCGGGTTCGGCTCCCGCCGGTGCTGGTGCGCACGGGCGCAAGCACTCGCGAGCGAGATCCTCGGCGGCACCACGTGCCGTGCGCTAGCGAGGGTTGACATCAGGTTAACACCAATAGTCGCGGCCGTACCCTCCTGGGGTAGGCCGTACGCTCTTCAACCAGGCCGCGCATCGCCTGGCTGGAGTCTTCTTAGTTTGATGCGCAATGTCCCTTAGAGAGAAAGCGATAGATGAATATTTACGTTGGCAACCTGGCCTATGGCGTCACCCAAGACGAACTTCGCGACACCTTTGCCGCCTATGGTCAAGTGGAAAGCGCCAATTTGATCACCGACAAATTCACCGGTGATTCCAAAGGTTTTGGCTTTGTTGAGATGCCGAACAATTCCGAAGCCGATACCGCGATCAAAGCCCTGAATGAAACCCCCCTGAAAGGCCGCCCGCTGCGCGTCAATCAGGCTAAACCACGCAGCGACCGCCCTGCTCGTGGTGGTGGTGGTGGTGGTGGTGCGCGCTGGTAAGCACGCGTCAAAGCCTCCGCGGGCTTGACCGCGAGCCAGGGTCTACAGTCCTCCCTGGCTCGCGGACTTTCTTTCCTCGGTCCCTTCCCATCTCATCGCATCCTGCCTGCCGGCCTTTCATAGTCTGGCTTTTTTCCCTTCCTTCTCCCCCATACGCTGATCCAAGAAGTGAAGCATCCGTCAGGATGACGGCTGCCATGCATCATGCGGCTCCCGAGTTTGAGAGTTCGCCGGGGCGAGGCGCGGCTTGGAGCGCGAGAGGAGAGCCAAGCTGATAAGATGGCGATCTTGGCTGGACGCGCCAAGAGAGCTTGGCTTGATACAAGAGCGTCATCGTCCCAAGGGTGGCTCGTATGATGCGCATTCGCTGTTGACCAAAGGAGATTTGTCGCTATGAAAACCCTTTCAATCGCACCTTTTTCGAGCGGGCGTGGTGGCTGCATGATCGCGGCTTTGCTGCTGCCAATGACATTGAGCGCGGCGGACAATCGCATCACCCCGGACATTGAGTCGGTCGAGGTCATGCACAAGGGCGAGCCGATCACTATTGAACGTGGTCATGATCGCGATGCGACCTTGCCGGAGATGTATCAGAAGACCGATCGTGGTTGCCCGCCTTTTTGTGTGCAGCCGATGGTTGTTGTTCCCGGCGTTGAAACCATTGGCGAAATCGACATGCTTGGCTATTTACAGCGCGTTAGCCAAGGTGATGAACAGGTGTTGGTGGTCGATTCGCGCACGCCTGACTGGGTGATGCAGGGGACCATTCCAGGCGCGGTCAATATTCCCTGGAATAAAATCAACCATGAAGGAGGCAAGACCTTCGAGGTGCCAAGCGCGGCGGACTCGCTGGTACGCATTTTGAGCGACGACTTTGGCGCCAAGCAGAATCCACAGACCAAATCCTGGTCCTTTGAGAATGCCAAGACCCTGGTGTTTTTCTGCAACGGCATCTGGTGCCCGCAATCGTCCATCAATATCAAAACGCTCCATGCCATTGGCTATCCTGTGGAAAAAATGAAATGGTATCGCGGTGGCATGCAGGATTGGTTCAGTGTTGGACTGACCACTGTGGAGCCGGACTGAAGTCTGAGTGGCAGCTTGCTGAGTCGGGGCTGTCCTTGATCTGTCATCAGCCGGGAGGGCAGGTTGCATCAGCGGCCTGCTCAAGAATCTGTTAAGCGCCCTTGGCTGTGGCAACCGGTTGCGCAAAAAGCCCAGCAGTTGGACCAGCATGGCGTTTTCACCGGCGCTGCCATGGCTCTGTCCCTTTGTCACGAGTGTGATTCATTGCAATATGCCCCGCCGTTGGTGCAAGCCAGCATAGTTCAGTGCGCGTGTAACGGGAGTTTTAGTCCGCGGCCCATGCCGCGGGAATGCTGGCGGATTCGCTCGAACCTCATCCCGAGGCATCGCTGAGAGGAACAGGATGAATCAGGTGAGAGGAACTCAAACCCGAGGGATAGCTCCTGCACTGTTCATGATCGCCGCGCTGCCGTGGTTGCTTGGCAGCTGCGCTAGTTCTCCCCCATCAGCCTTCTATACCCTGGAGGCCATGGCTGGTGGGCCAGACGGGGGAGACCAGGCCATTCAGGGCGGGCGGCTCGCGGTGGGACTCGGGCCGGTGAGCTTTCCGCGCTTTCTTGATCGCCCGCAGGTGGTTCAGCGCCAGGGTGGACATCAGCTCAGGCTTGATGAATTCCATCGCTGGGGCGGGAGTCTGGATGACGATTTTCTGCGGGTGTTCGCTGAGAATCTGGCCCAGCTACTGCAGACGAGTCGTGTTGTGGTCTTCCCGAGCGAACTGCGCATGCAGCTCGATTTTCGCGTGATGGCCGAGGTGGTGGCCTTCGAGGCGGGTCCATCTGATCAGGCTCTGCTCAAGGTGCGCTGGGCCGTGCTCGATCCCTTCTCGCAAGAGGTGCTGAGCATGCGCGAGGACAGCTATCGCAAGCGCCTCCCCGCTAATGCCAGCGTGTCCCAGCAGGTCGCGGCCCTGAGTGCCGCCTTGGCGGATTTTAGCCGCGATGTGGCCGATGAGCTTCGTCGCCTGCCAAAGCCAAAGCCACTTGGGGCTGAGCTGGCAGGCATGAACTGGCAGGCTCCTAGTCGCGTGACGAGTGCCCGGCATAACGGCCGTAGCGGCTGAACGTTTGGAGATCGGTCTTTAAATCCTTGGCGAGGGCGTAGTCCAGATCATGCGGATGGATGCCAATGCGGATGACCCCGGCGGTGCGCGCCCGCTGGCGATTGAGCGCGTTCCATAGCTGCAATGGCAACACGCGACCGGGTGTGTCGGCCTCGTACCCAAGCATTGGAGTCGGGCGCCATTCCTGGGTGGTCGCCTCGTAGATGCCGCCGAAGACCTCATAGCGCGCAAAGGGCCCCTCGTCACTCAAGCGTGCGCGCGAGATAGCGCCCATGGCCCAGGCCGGTGGCACATAGAGGGTCGGTGGCGCGAATCCCTGCTGAATAAACCAATCCTGGCTGCGCTTTAGTAACGCCAGTATCCCATCGGCATCCAGCGCCAGATGCTCGGCGACGGTACGGGAAAGAAACAGGGCATGCAGGCGGTGATAAAGACCGCCGATACGCTCGGCTTGGTGCCGCCAGCCGTGGGCAGCCAGTTCATGACCCTGAGCGGCGATGGCCCGCAATCGGGTCAGGTCAGGCGCGGACCAGTCGCGACCAGGAACCACTAGCAGTGTGACCGGCTGGACCCCCAGGCTGGACAGGGTTGCCAGCGCTCGCTCGACCACCCTCAAGGTTTCCGGCATGACATCATGCATGGAGACTAGGCTTAAGGGTCCCCGTGGCGACGAAGGGAGGGCAGGGCTGGGGCTCATGGTGTCGGGCCCCTGGAAAGGTCAAACCGAGGTTTCATGATCAGGCGCATGGTCTGGCGATCGCGGAAGATCAAACAGGTGTTTTGGGTTTAGGGAGTTTGTCGATCCCGGTCAGACGGCCGTCGCGCAGAATCTCAAGCCAATGGTTGAGATTATCAGCATTGATGTCGGTCGCGGCGGTGCGGGCGATCTCGGCTTTGTGGCTGCGTTGTGCCGGGTCCATCTCGGCGATCTGCCCAAGGACATCGGCCAGGGTCTGCTGTGGTTCGATCTGAAACAGGCCGCGGTTGAGCTGATCCCAGCTCAGAATGCCGCAATGCGATGAGACCACGACCAGCCGCGCCCTGGCCATGGCTTCCAATGCAATAGTGCCAAAGGACTCTACCGTGGATGGAAGAACCAGGGCGTCGACGCTGTCGATCAGTGACAGCATCCTCTGGCGATGGATCCAGCCGAGCAGCTTGATATTCTCAAGCCGCCGTGCCTCGCTCTCCAGCCAGGGACGTATGGGACCCTCGCCAGCCACTAGAAATTGCATCCGCGGCAGCGCCGCGGCGGCCTGGACGACTGCTTCGAGGTTTTTCTCTGGTGCCAGGCGCCCGGCGAAGAGAACCCGCTCGAGGCTACCGTGCAAGGCTTTGGGTGGCTGCTCGATAAAACGTCTGGGAATGGACGTGCCCATGAGCCCGACATGCTCGGCACCGATGCGCCGGGCAATCTCGACCATCTCTTGGGAATTGGCCAGTACCAACTGGCTGTCGCGAAATAGCTTGCGGTTGCAAGTGTTGAGATACCACTGCGCGGCGGGCGCGCGCGCGGACCAGTCCTGATTCATGGCCGCGAGGCGCTCGAAGTGGGTATGGAAGCCAACAATGATGCGTGCCTTGTGCCTCTTGGCAAAGAGCAGCCCGAGCATGCCGTAAGGGCCGGGCGTGGGGATGACAATGGCATCGGGGTTGCTGCGCTTGAGCCGCCGGTGAATCATCAGCGGCGAGGGCAGCATGAACTTCTGGGTGCGGTCACCCGGCAGGGGAACCGCGAAGCCGCCATACCAACGTCCGTTGCGATAGCGCGGGGAGATGATCCGCACCAACACCCCGGCGCCGCGCAGGTGCTCGGCCAGGTCACGATAATAGGCGCCGACGCCATTGCGCTCGGGGGCGGCGTCCGAGAGGATGGCCACGCGCAGGGGTTGCGCGGCTGATGATGGCAGGGGACCGGATGCGCTGTCGGATTTCAGCATGGGACTGCGTCTGTTGCTGGCGGCGGGAGAACAGCGGCCAAATGAGGGTTGGCACGGACATCGGCAAAGGCGCGGGCAAGCTCGGCCGCATCCAGCCCAAAGTGGGCGAGTGCATAATTGTGGCCGCTGCGGTAGTGCCGACTGGCCTCTGATTCCTGCGCAAGGATGGCGGCGAAGCCATCCGAGAGCGGGAGTCCCAGCTGCCGGTAGGCGTCGGACAGGGTGCTGTCGAGCGTCTCGCGCAGGGCTTTCATGCTCACCCAGACACAGCGCTCGGGCGGTGTTGATCCCAATTGGGCCGCCAAGTTCAGGTAATAAAACCGCAGTTGCTCGATGAATTGATCCCGCACCCAAGGACTGCGCGCGGGCGTGCCGAAGAATGCCAGACCTGACCCGATGGAGCTGAGTTGCGAGGGCAGGGTGCGCTCGGGTTCGCGCAGACAAATCAAAAAGCGGGCGTCGGTAAAGGTGCGGCTGAGTCCGCCGGCCAGGGGCGCGAAGGCCGCGTTCTTGGACAACAGGCGCTTGTCCGGCCCGTGAACGTAGAGATGCTTCTGCAAGCAACGGCGGTAATAGGCGAGTATCGCCTGCTGTTCGTCGACTGGAATGCGGCGGTCAAATTGACCCATGTCCCACAGACGCTCATGGAAGGGGAAGGGCAGGACCAGGATAAAGCAGGAGAGAATCGGTAGCAGGGCGAAATAATCTTCCTCTGGTGCATTGAGTGTCATGGGGTGAACATCGTCCATGGCGGCGAAGCCATGTTGTTCCAGCCACCCCAGCGCGCGGGCCAGATAACCGCCCAGGGAGCGGTCGAGTCGCGCCAGCCCAAGCCAGAACTTGCGTGCGCTCACGGAGAGCGCGAACAGGCTTTCCCAGGTGCTGAAGGTAGTGAATTGCGCATCCCGCGCCAGAACTCGATGCAGATTGGTGGTGCCGCTGCGCGGTACGCCCAGCACGAACAGAGGTTCGCGGATGGGTATCTTGCGGTAGCCGCGAAAGAAGATCTCATCGAGCAGAAAGCCTAGCCAGTGAATAGCGAGTACCAGCGCGAGAAAGGGGAGAAACCCGATCATCACCAGGCGGCGGCGCAGTCGCAGCCAGGCCGAGCCCCCGTCGATGGCCGGATGGCGGCCGAAGCTCTGGATAGCCAGGCTGGCGAAGCGCTTCGCTGTGAGAAAAAAGAGCTTTAACATCGAATGAAGATGTTCAGGGTGTTTCCTTGTCAGGCGGATTGTCAGCGGATGGCCGCTCGGGCTCCTTGGCTGGCGAGCGTTCCTGAGGCAGGGCCTCGGATTGAGGATGCGTCTGTGCTGACGGAGCTGACGGAGCTGACGGAGCTGGTTGCTGAACTGGAGTCTGAGTTGGGAGCAGTTCCGGGCTGCTAACAGCTTCGCCAGCGCGGGGCTCCTGGTGCTCGGATCCGGTTGCCGATGGCTCGGTCGAGGTGCCAGGCCTGGCTGATTGTGCAGGCGAGGACTCGTTGTCCATCGGTGGTCTTGATTCTGACGCGGGCGGCGGAGACTCGGCCTTGGTGAGCGGTGGAGGTTCCGCTCGGGAAGCTTCCATGGGGGGACGTTCCATGGAGGGTGGCTTCGTGGGGAATGGCTCCAGGAATCTGTCTTTCATTGCCGGCTCGGCGGCGAATGGCGCCGGCTGATGAATCGCCGTTGGCTGGGGTTCTGCCTGCACCGGAACCGCTCTGGGGTCTTCTGTTTCCGCCGTACCCTGAGCGCCAGACGCTGCCGCTGCTGTGCCATCCTGCGCGGGTTTGGCGTCGCCGTTCGTGGCCGGCTGAGAACTCGGCTTGCGTCTGTTACGCCCGCCACGGCGCCGGCGGCTGGAGCGCGGCCGCGGCGGCGCATCGCCCTCGCCTGCTTGGCTGTCGCTGTCGGGCGGGACGTTCTGATCGCCATGGGATGATTGATCGGCGGATCTGTCCGCCTCAGCACCCTGGGAGCCAGAATCCGCCGCGGCCATGTCGGGCGCGCGCGGTGCGCCGACGTACCCTTGATCCGGACTCCAGTGGTTGGCTCTGTCCGCCACGCCCGGATTCGCACTGGGATGTTCCTCGGGCGCTGCGCCTGCTTCCGTCTGCCTATTGGTGTTGGCCTCGCTGGAGGCGGATCTTTTGCCGCGGCCGCGGCCGCCGCGGCGACTGGAGCGCGAGCGCTCGGATCTTGGCGCTGACTCGCCGCCCGTCTGTTCGGTGCCTGGTCGGCTGTCAGTGCTGCTGTCGGACGAGCCGTCAGTGACGGCCGCTGGGATGTCAGTGGTTGCGGCAGCCTGTGCTCTGCTGCTTGGGCGATCTTGACGCTGGCCGTTCGGTGCGCGGCGCGGTGAACGGCCACGAGACGCAGCGCTCTCGCTCGCGAGCGCGGGTTCCTCGCGCGGTGCCGCGGATGCGGGCTTGGATGCCGACGCTTGAGATTGCGTGGTCTGGTCGTTACCGGCCGAGAAGAAGGTGACCCAAAGACGCTTGAGCAAATTCTCATTGCGTTCATGGGTGGCGGCGGCCGCGGCGCCCGGGTGGCGCTGTTCGGCTTGCGCCGTCTCGCTGCGATGCGGTGCCGGCATGGAGGGCGCGAGCTGCTTGACGGCGGGCTCGTCGGCGGGACGGCTGGTGGTGGCTAGCGAATGGCTGTCCTCGGCGGTCAGATCCTCGGCGAGTTCGTAGCTGACGGCATCGTCGCTGCCGGATTTGACCACGTCCTGGCTGCGAATGCGCTCAATGCGGTACTCGGGCGTTTCGATGCTCTTGTTGGGAACCAGCAGAATCTCAACCTGGTGGCGGTCTTCGATGGTGAGAACGGCGCGGCGTTTCTCGTTGAGTAGATAGGTCGCGACCGGGATGGGCAGGTGCGCGAGGATACGCGCGGTGCTGTCCTTCATCGCCTCTTCCTCGACGATGCGCAGCACCGAGAGCGCGAGAGATTCGACTCCGCGAATGGTGCCCTGGCCCTTGCAGCGCGGGCAGACAATCTGGCTCGATTCCCCAAGGGATGGTCGCAGACGCTGGCGTGACATCTCCAGCAGGCCAAAGCGCGAGATGCGCGAGGTTTGCACCCGGGCACGGTCTTGCTTGAGGGCGTCGCGCAGGCGGTTTTCAACCTCGCGTTGGTTCTTGGCCGGCGTCATGTCGATAAAATCGATCACGAACAACCCACCCAGGTCGCGCAGGCGCAGTTGCCGGGCGATTTCGTCGGCGGCTTCGAGGTTGGTGTTGAGAGCGGTTTCCTCAATGTCCGCGCCCTTGGTGGCGCGCGCCGAGTTGATGTCGATGGAGGTCAGCGCCTCGCCGTGGTCGATGACCAGCGAGCCGCCCGAGGGCAGGCGGACTTCACGTTGGAAGGCGGATTCAATCTGGCTTTCGATCTGGTAGCGGGTGAAGAGTGGGACTTCGTCCTGATAAAGCCTGAGTTTCTTCAGGTTGTGTGGCATGACCGAGCGCACGAAGGCCTGCGCCTTCTCGTACATTTTGGGATCATCCACCACGATCTCGCCAATGTCCGCGCGTAAATGATCGCGGATGGAGCGAATGATCACATCGCTTTCCTGGTAGATCAGGAAAGGCGCCTTGCGCTCCTCGCTGGAGGCCTTGATGGCGTCCCAAAGCTGGGTCAGGTAGTCGAGATCCCACTGAAGTTCCTCTGCGTTCTTGCCCACGCCAGCGGTGCGCACGATTAGCCCGGTATCCTCGGGGATGTCGAGCAGACTCAGGGCCTCGCGCAGCTCGGTGCGATCCGCGCCCTCAATGCGACGCGACACGCCGCCGGCGCGCGGATTGTTTGGCATCAGCACCAGATAGCGCCCGGCAAGGGAGATAAAGGTGGTCAGGGCCGCGCCCTTGTTGCCCCGTTCTTCCTTGTCGATCTGGACCACCACCTCTTGGCCCTCGCGGATCAATCCGCGAATATTGTTTTTGGTGCCAGGCTTGGCCGGATCGCCCTCGAAATAGCCGCGAGCGATCTCTTTCAGCGGCAGGAAGCCGTGGCGCTCGCTGCCGTAGTCAACGAAGGCTGCCTCCAGGCTGGGTTCTACTCGGGTGATGGTTCCTTTGTAGATATTGGCTTTTTTTTGTTCGCGACCGGGAGACTCGATATCAAGGTTGAACAGTTGTTGACCATCGACGATGGCCACGCGCAACTCTTCGGGCTGAGTTGCGTTGATCAGCATTCTTTTCATTGTTGGTGAAATCTCTTGGACAGCGCGCACTGGCGGCTGTGAACAGACCCCATGATGGGTCTGTTCGTGGCAAGCCAGTACAGGCCCCGGGCGGGAGCGGGGCCTGGCGGCGATGGTGTCCGGGCAAGGTGGCGGCGCGACGGCTTGTGGCCTCGCGCGCGCTCATCACTGATCCGGCCATGCATCGACACTGTTGCGCGCGGCAGGTTGTTATCCTTTGGTCCGCAAGCTCCGCCAGAGCCCGCGGATCAATCCTGGTTGCGCACCCCCGGTGGGGTCGCGCCTGATTGTTCTGCTACCACCCGAGCCTGCTTGGTTCGGGTGTCATTGCGGCGAGTTGGTTAGCACTGCATCTCGGCGACCCGGAGAATGAAACAGATGTTTCACCGCAACGGGATCTTGACCGGTCGTTTTCTCGCGCGCTGTCGGACGAGCCGAGCTTCAGGGGCAACCCTGAAGATAACGAGCATCCGACAGTGGCCTTCAGCCTACAATGGCGGGATGCCAGCTCCAATTCCGACATTAACTGTCAGGTTAGCAGTGCCGCAAACTTTTATCGGCTGGCACAGCGAATGGACCCCAACAGGTCGCAATCCTTCGATAGCGATCAGTCAAGATAGCAGCGAAACACCCATTGAGCAAACAAAAACCCATCCGGAAACCCGTCCAAAAACCTAAGCAACCCCGGCGGATGCCGTCCGTCGAGCCGCCAGTAAGTCCAGTCAACCAGGACGCAGGCGGAGTCCGCTACCTTGAGATCGGGGCGGATCACCAGGGGCAGCGCATCGACAATTTTTTGCTCGCACACCTTAAAGGTGTGCCGCGTAGCCTGATTTATCGCATAGTAAGAAGCGGAGAAGTGCGGGTTAACCGTTGCCGTGTCAAGCCATCAACCCGGCTCGAGGCGGGAGACTCCCTGCGCTTGCCGCCGCTGCGTCTCAACCCGGCGGCGCCCGCGGCGGCGCCAACGGCAGGATTGCAGGCACGCCTGTCGGATGCGGTGCTCTATGAAGATGAGGGCCTGATTCTGATTGATAAACCCGCCGGGCTCGCGGTGCATGGCGGTAGCGGGTTGAGTCTAGGACTGATCGAAGCACTGCGGGCCATGCGGCCGACGCAGTCGCTCGAACTGGTGCATCGGCTTGATCGCGAGACCTCGGGTTGTTTGCTGATTAGTAAAAAAACCGCGACCTTGCGCTGGCTGCATCGGCAATTGCGCGAGGGACAGGTACGCAAAAAGTACCAGGCCTTGCTGGTGGGTGGCTTGCCGCGTGAGCGGGTCGAAGTGCGTGCACCCCTGCGCAAGAACCTGCTGCGCGGTGGCGAACGGGTGGTCCGGGTCGATCATGCCGAGGGCAAGGCGGCGTGGACCGGATTTCTCCGGGTGGAAGCGTTCGCGGGCTGTACTCTGGTGAATGTCAGGCTGGAGACCGGGCGGACGCATCAAATCCGCGTGCATGCGGCCCATCTTGGAGCAGCTGTTGCCGGTGACGATAAATATGGCGATGCCACGGACAATCAGCGCCTGAGCAGTCTGGGCCTGAATCGCTTATTCTTGCATGCCGCCGAACTTGGCTTTCGCCCGCATCCAGAGGCGGACCCCCTGGTGGTGCGCGCTCCGTTGCCTGAGGATTTGCAGCAGGTATTGCAGAGGCTGAGACACCAGGCGGGCGTTTGAACCTTGGAAGTGGAGGGATTGGCCGCTGGTGACCGCCAGGCCATGGATTCACGCAGAAGACCAAAGGACCGCCAATGACTCACTGCATCACCCATAATCGCAAACCCATCACATGCAAGTTGAACTGATCATTTTCGACTGGGACGGCACCCTGATGGATTCGGCCGCGCGCATTGTCAACTGCATGACCGCGGCTTTTGTCGAGCAGGATGTCCAGCCGCCAGCGCCTGAGTTGATGCGTGACCAGATCGGGCTTGGGCTTGAGGAGGCCATGCAGACGCTCTGTCCGCGGGCACGCCCCGAACTCATCAGCCGGCTGATAGAGGCTTATCGCAACCGCTTTCTTGGCGAGGATCCCACCCCAACGCTATTGTTTGATCGCGCCGCCGAGGTGGTGCGCGCGCTCCACCAGCAGGGGCTGCTGCTCGCGGTTGCGACCGGCAAGAGTCGCCGCGGGCTTGATCGGGCGCTGGTGCAGTCCGGGCTCGTGCCCTATTTTCACGCCACCCGCTGCGCTGATGAGACCCTTTCCAAGCCTAATCCGCAAATGCTGTTTGAGTTGCTCGACGAGCTTGGCACCCGCGCCGAGGCGGCCCTGATGGTGGGCGATACCGAATTCGATCTGCTGATGGCGAACAATGCCGGCATGGCGTCGCTCGCCGTCAGCTATGGTGTGCATGACAGCGAGCGGCTGCTCGCCTGTCAGCCGCTCGGCCTGATTCATGCCATTGGCGAATTGCCTGCCTGGCTCGCCGCACGCGCCTGACTTGACTGACCGACCCCAACACCGGAGACACAAAGATGAAGCGCTGGCCCTTTCGCCAACTGCCCTCGAGCCAACTGCCAGACCCCGATGACCCCAACTGGGAGCGTGCGCTGATTAACAGCATGGCGGTTGAGTTTTTGCGCGATCAGCGCCGTGGACGGCGCTGGGGGCTGTTTTTCAAACTCGCGGCCTTGGCCTATGTGGTGGTCTTGCTGGCGGTGGTCTATGCCGGGAATCTGAGTGAGTCGGTTGGTGCGGGAAAAGAGCACACAGCTCTTGTTAAAGTCGACGGAATGATCGCGTCTGATAGCGATGCCAGCGCCGATAAAATCATCACCGCGTTGCGCAAGGCGTTCAAGGAGGAGAAGGCCAAGGGCGTGATCCTGCGCATCAATAGCCCAGGCGGCAGTCCGGTGCAGTCGGGCTATGTGAACGACGAAATTCGCCGTCTCAAGAATAAATATCCCGACAAACCGGTGTATGCCGTGGCCGTGGATGCCTGTGCCTCCGGGGCCTATTACATCGCCGTGGCGGCGGATGAGATCTATGTCGACAAGGCCAGCCTAATCGGCTCCATCGGCGTGCGCATTGGCAGCTTTGGTTTCTCGCGCGCCATGGAAGAGCTCGGCATCGAGCGCCGACTGCTGGTCGCCGGCGAGCACAAAGGGATTCTCGATCCTTTCGCGCCGCTGGAGCCCTTCGACCAAGAGTTTATCCAACGGCTGCTTGATGGCCTGCATCAGCAGTTTATTGATGCGGTCAAAGAGGGGCGAGGCGACCGCCTGGCCCAGAACGATGAGCTATTCAGCGGTTTGTTCTGGACCGGGGCGGAAAGTGTCGAGCTTGGTTTGGCCGATGGTCTGGGCAGCAGCAGTTTCGTGGCGCGCGATCTGATCGGCGCCGAAGAGATTGTCACCTACAGCCGCAAGCGCGATATTCTCGAAAAGCTCACCGAGCAACTGGGCACATCCATCGCCTCGACCTGGGCGCGGCTGATTGGCGCCGAGGGCATGGTGAGTCTGCGCTAATGGCGTCAGGACGCGAGTACCTCGATGCCCTCGGCAGCCAGCATCGAGACCAGGCGAATCAGCGGTAGCCCAATCAGGCTGTTGGGGTCCGCGCCCTCCAAGCGCGAGAAGAGCGCGATGCCGAGCCCTTCGGACTTGAAAGCTCCGGCGCAGTCGTAAGGGCGTTCGCGCGCAACATAGGCGCTGATCTGTTTCTTCGACAGGCGGCGGAAGCTCACCCAAAAAGGCTCGCAGCAGCTGTGCGCCTGGCCTGTGGTGGTATTGAGAAGACACAGCCCGGTCAGAAAACAGACATGCTGTCCGGACAGGCGCTCAAGCTGTGCGATGGCTGACTGATGCTCCCCGGGTTTGCCGAGCATCTCCCCATCGACACTGGCGACCTGATCGGACCCGATAATAAGCGCATCCGGGTGGCGGGGCGCCACGACCCGCGCCTTGGCGAGGGCGAGGCGCTCGACCAGGGCCGCCGGGGCTTCGCCTGGACGTGGCTGTTCGTCGATGTCCGGCGTATCGACGCGCAGGTCAAACCCCAGTGTCCGCAGCTCGAGTTTGTCTAGTAAGGCACGGCGGTAGGGGGACGTGGATGCGAGTACGATAGTGGTTGTGATCATGGTGCAAAGTGCTGGTTTCAGGGGGTGCGTCTCGGGTCTGCTTAGCGAATCCAATCGATCAGGTGTAGCAGAGGATCATCGGCCTCGGTCTCGCAGACAATGCGTCCAAGCACCGAATGGCCGCTGCGCATTACAGAGTCCGGATCTCCGGTGATGAGTGGATGCCAGTCGGGCAGAGGTTTGCCCTCGGCCAGACGTCGGTAGGCGCAGGTCCGTGGCAGCCAGCCCGGGTTGTACAGAGTCTCCAGGGTGAGGGTCACGCAGTCTGGCACCCGGCTGGAGCGAAGGGGATAATCCAGGCAACGCCCGCTATCATGGTCCAGTAGAAAACAGGCTACATTGCTGTAATGAATCTCCCCGGTATCCTCGTCCTCAAACTTGTTCAGGCAGCATTTCGCGCAGCCATCGCACAGAGACTCCCACTGTTCCAGGGTCATGGCCTCGAGCGGGGTGCTTTCCCAAAAGGGCAAGGAGGTGTTGTTCAAAACCGGGTGGCCTCTGCTGAATGGTCTGGATCTGATGGCTGGTTTGGATTGCCAGGATGCTTGCCACTGCCATTATACCTGTCGCAACCCGGTTTTCAGTTACGAGCCGGTTGTCTGGCAGGGCGAAACCGTGCTAGCCCTAATTGACAAGCCGTAGAAGTATTTACCCTCGATTCTGGACATTTCCGTCCGACTCGTTCAAACTGCCTGCCTATGTTGATTGACGAGGCAGCCCCCTGAACTTGCACGACATCACCCTGCGTGCGGTCGCCCCAGATGAAGAGGCGCGCTTCAAAGCATTGCTCGAGGCGTATCACTACCTGGGCGCGGCGGCAAAAATCGGTCACACCCTCTGGTATGTCGCCATCTGGCGGGATCAGTGGTTGGCGTTGCTGGTGCTGAGCGCCGCGGCCTGGAAGTGCGCGGCGCGCGATCAGTGGATCGGCTGGGATCGCCGCTACCAGTTCGACCGCCTGCATCTGATCGCCAACAACGCCCGCTTTCTCATTCTGCCCCAGTGGCATGTGCCCAATCTCGCCTCCAAGGTGCTGTCGCTGTGCGAGCGCCAGGTCAGCACTGATTGGCAGACCCGCTTCGGTTATCCGCTGTGGTTGCTGGAGACCTTCGTCGATCCGCGCCGCTTTACCGGCACCTGCTATCGCGCGGCCAACTGGCTGGAGGTCGGGCAGACGCGCGGGTACCGCCGCACGCGCGCCGGCTACAGCCAGCAGCCCGATGGCGCCAAGCGGGTGTTTGTCCGCCCCTTGATCGGGCAGGTCCAAGCACGCTTGTCCGACCCAAGACTCGATTCCCAGTATCGCTATGGAGCCCCAAAACTCATGATCTCCGCACAACAGATGCGTTCGCTTCCTGCGTTCTTTGTCGATGTCCCTGATCCGCGTCGCGGCCAAGGCCGGCGTCATCCCTTGCCGGTGGTTCTTGCGATCTCCGCCGCGGCGGTGCTGTGCGGGGCGCGTGGCTATAAGGCCATCGCCGCTTGGGCGAAGGATCTCAGCCAGGCGGCCCGGGCGCGCTTTGGTTGCCGTTATCGCAACGGTCGCTATGAGGTGCCCAGCCGCACGCGCATCCGCGATGTCCTCACCCGGGTCGATCCCGACGCCCTTGATGGGGCGCTGCAGGGCTGGAATGCGCAGATGGGCGCCGAGGACGAGGGCCTGGCCATTGATGGCAAGACGATGTGCAATGCCATCGACGCCGAGGGACGCCAGACCCACATCCTCGGTGTCGTTGGACATGACTCCAAGGTCTGTCACACCCAAAAAAAGTCGGTGCTTTGCCTGTCAATGGCAGTGATGAACTGAAGCAAACCAACGAGATCGGGATGGCCATCCCGGTGCTCGACTCCCTCGACCTCACTGACAAGACCCTCACCGCCGACGCCCTGCTCACCCAGCGCTCGCTCGCTGAGTATCTCATCGAACGGGGCGCGCATTACGTCTTTATCGCCAAAGAGAATCAGCCCACGCTGGTTGCCGACATCCGCCTGCTTTTCCAGGCGCGGGGCGAGCCGGATTTTCGCGAGTCATCGGACCTTGCGCATGGGCGTATCGAAAGCCGCGCGATTTGGACCTCCACGGCGCTGAACAACTATCTCGATTTCCCCCATGTCGGGCAGGTCTTCGCCATTGAGCGCACCACCACTGAGAAAAAAACCGACAAGACCTCCGTCGAGACAGTCTTCGGCGTCACGGATCATACCCCTGAGAGTGCAAGCCCTAAGCGCCTGCTCGCCTTCAACCGTGGGCATTGGGGCATTGAAGCCCATCACTGGATCCTCGACTGGAACTGGGATGAGGATCGCTGCACCATCCGCACCGGCCATGGACCAGAAAACATCACCCGACTGCGCCGGTTTGCCGCCGGTCTGATCAAAACGAAATCCAAGGATTCCGTGGCAGCCACCATCGAGAAGCTCGCGCGCAAAGTCCGCCGTGTCTTCGATTATCTGGGCATGACGGCAAACTCAATGCCCCGCGCTGCCCGTGTCGCGCCTGTTGGTTAGAACGGATTTGCCGTGGGTTGTCTGGTTCGGGCAATCGATCCGTGCGCGCCCTGGCGAGCGCTTGCTCGGGATCTAACTTGATGGCGGCGAAACTCCCGATGACCTCCAATACCAACTGCTCCATGATCTCCGCCCCATTTGGCGCCCTGGCTGTTGACTGGCGGGATGGAGTGGTCAGCCGCGTGCGCCTGCCGCTGGACAAGGCGCTCCCACCCGCTCAGGCTGTGCCGGCGCCAGCTTGGCTCGAGCAGGAGTTTCAAGCCTATTTTCGCGCTGCGACCCATGAGTTCAGCCTTGCCGTGCGGCCCGAGGGGACGGCCTTTCAGCAACGGGTGTGGCAGGCGCTGCGGCGGATTCCGGCTGGTCGCGTCAGCCGCTACGGTGACTTGGCGGCGGAGCTTGGCAGCAGCGCGCGCGCGGTCGGTAACGCCTGTCGGGCCAATCCTTGTCCGCTGCTGCTGCCCTGTCATCGGGTCGTGGCGCGGCGCGGTCTTGGCGGTTTTGCTGGACAAACCGAGGGTGCGACCATGCGCATCAAAACCTGGCTGCTGCGCCATGAGGGCTTGGAGTTGACGGAGCTGGGTGCATGAAAGACGCCACCGCGGCGGTGGTGGAGGCCTTCGCTGACGCGCTTTGGATGGAGCGGGGTTTGAGTCCCAATACCCTCTCGGCCTATCAGTCCGATTTGCGTGCTTATTGCGAGTGGCTGGAGGGCGCGCGCGCGCGAACCAGCGGCTGCGGATCGCATTGATCTGATGGACTATCTCGGGGTTTTGGCAGGCAAGGGCCTGAAACCGCGTTCGTCGGCCCGGGTCTTGTCCTGTTTGCTGCAATTCTACGGGCATCTGTTGCGTCAGGGGCTCATCGACAAGGATCCCAGCCTCCGCATCGACGCGCCCAAGCTTGGTCGGCCGCTGCCGCATTCCTTGAGCGAGGCCGATGTCGAAGCCCTGCTGCAGGCGCCCGATACCGAAGTCGCGCGCGGTCATCGGGACAGAACCATGCTCGAGGTGCTCTATGCCACCGGCTTGCGGGTCACTGAACTGGTCACGCTCGACTGGAGTTCAGTCAGCCTCAATCAGGGCGTGGTGCGGGTGATGGGCAAGGGCAGCAAGGAGCGACTGGTGCCTTTGGGCGAGGAAGCACTGACCTGGCTGGCGGAGTTTGCTCGCGGGCCGCGGGCTGAGTTGCTGGGGGGGGCGCCAGTGCAGCCAGGTGTTCCCGACCAGTCGCGGTTGCTGCATGACCCTTCAGGCCTTTAGGCAGCTTATTAAGCGCTATGCACTCGAGGCCGGCATTATGGCGGAGCTCTCCCCGCACAGCCTGCGCCACGCCTTTGCCACCCACTTGCTCAATCATGGCGCCGATCTGGTCAATTAATGGGGTCAGGGTCGATTTGATTCTCAGGCATCGAATCAACGCGCTGGAAAAAATGTTCCAGGTTCGGTTAATCATTAAACCGCCTGCCGCTACTTTAAAATAATGACCAAGAGATTTGGCTACCTATTTCAGCCCCTAGGATAAAGAACCCAGCGCTTACCCAGGATTCGCCCTTAAAGGCTCTCAACCTCCAACGAATCTCCATAACAATCAATCCCCAGCCGCTCAGCCACCTTGTACGCCTTCGGCTCGATCATCGGCGAGATGACGATCAAGCGCGTTGCCTGGCGCTGGTGCTCGCGCTCATAGAAGCGTGCCTTGCGCTCGAACAGATACATGCCACCCTTGTCGATGGACGACTTTAGTTCGCAGAGGATCAGCAGCCCGTTCTTGATGATGACATCCAGCTCGATCTGTTCAGGCTTGCCGAAGACCTCGCCGGAATTGTCATAGCCGTTGTAGTTGATCACCTCAACGCCAAAGTTCTCTTCGAGAATTCCGGCCAGAGCATCGCGAAAGGCTTTCTCGGATTGCAAACCCCAACGCGCGCCCAAGGCGCCAATACCGCGGTCATGCTTTTTCGCCATGGCCGTCAAGGCTTCATTGAGCTGGCGAATTTCAGACTGGTTCTCGTCCCACTTGCGGCTCTGCTCATCCCACTTGCGGTTTTGCTCGTCCCACCTGCGGTTTTGCTCGTCCCACTTACGATTCTGATCCTCGCGGTCGCGCAGGTAGGCTTTCCAGCGCTCATCTTCGCGTGCACGGCCCTCGCGCAATTCGGCCATGGCCTGCTGGAACCAGTCAGTCGTCTGGGCTCGATCCGCATAGGCCTCGCGCGTCAGTTCCAGCACAAAGGCACGAAACGCCGGATCCTCGCGCAGATAGCCGGGCAGTTCGCGTTTGATGGCGTCTTTCAGTTCGCTTTCGGTCATTGTGATGGCCTTGGCACGGGATGTTGTGGCATGGGTTGTTCGGGTTGAGTATAGCCGATGCAAACCAAGCGGGCGTGGGAAAAACCGGGACAGACCACCATTTAATATTATCTAACACGGTTCTCCAGCCGAAGCCGGTTTCGCGCTCGCTCAACCGGCTCGGCTGAGCATGGCGTTAGTGCTTAAACTGATCGTAGTGCCCACCGATAGCAAAGATATATATGTATTGCTCGTCGAATTTGTATATCACGCGGTCTTTCTGGCTCAGTCGGCGCGACCAAAATCCTGTCAGGTTTTGGCGAAGGGGTTCAGGTTTCCCTGTTCCGATGGCTGGATCATTGCGGAGCATTTCCTTCAGGATGGCGCAAAGCGCTTTGTGCAAGCCTTTATCGCGTGTTCTGAGTTCTTCATAGGTAGCCCATGTATTACCTTCAAACACCAACGATCTCATGGGTTTCTTCATCAGTTGGTGTGTACCCAGTAAGGCTCGTATGTGTCCGGGCTGATTCGGCAATCTGCTCCATCAAGCTGGAATTCTGGAGCACAAATAGGGTTTCCTGCTCACGTTCCCAGTCTTCTGCGCTAATAACCACAAAATCCTTACCATTTCGGCGAGTTACTCTAATGGGTATATGTTCGCTAATTACCTGTTCTACACAGTTTTTCAGCTTATCTCGAAACTGGTTGACGCTGATAGTATCCACTATTCTATCCTTATATATGTACTGCATTGCAGTACATTTTAGCCCGCCAGCCCTAACAATGCAATCAACCCGGACGCAATTTCCGCTACGCTCCAATTGCGCCGGTTATTGCTGTCGTTATCGCAGAAGCGTCTCGTGGGAATTTAGATGCTGCGTCTCGCCGGATGTCTGCCATAGTGGATATTCCTGAGCTCGAAGCAACAGAATAGGTCAAATTGGTGGCGCAAGCTTTATTGAACCATGGATCGCTGCCTCAGAAAGCTGAACTTGACGCTTATCATGTCGCAATCGCTGCAGTCAATGGAATCAACTATTTGTTGACATGGAACTGTACCCACATTGCGAATGCAGTTATGCGACCAAAAATTGAAGCGGTATGTCGTTCTCTCTCGTTCCACCGGCCCGAACATCCTAACAGCCGTCGCGGCAACTACGAAAAGACGCATTGACCCGCAGTTCCCGTAAATGGCTCACCAAGCCGGGCTGTTTCGATCCGCTCTACAATGCCCGTCGTTTCCCATAGGTGAGGAAATATGAAACACCCGATTTTGGAGGAAGCCAGCCCTGCTCTCAGCGCTACTGCTAGGATGCTGATTCAGGATGCCACGAACGACATTTTGATCAGCCCCGCGTCCTTTTGGGGGATGGCGATCAAGATCAGCTTGTTGAAGTGCGACGCGAATAGCATGTCACCCGGCAAGCAGTCCCTATCAAGTATCATCTCTTTGAGTTCTCAGCGGCAGAGGGTCATCGCGATCTTGAGAAGTTCCTCGCAATCGTCTGTTCTTGTATCGCCGCTTGGTCCGCTGGTCGTTGACTGGCAGGGGCAGGTGGTTGTTGGGCTGCGTCTGCCGCTTGGCGATGCGCAAGCGCAGCTCCCCACCGTGGCGGCGCCTGACTGGCTTGAGCGCGCGGTTCAAGGTTATTTTTATGACCCCAGGCAGCCTTTTGACTTGAGCCTGGAGCTTTCCGGCACGGCGTTCCAACAGCGTGTCTGGCAGCTGTTGCGGCGGATTCCCTGTGGGACGGTTCGTCGCTACGGCGAGCTTGCCGCCGAGCTGGGCAGCAGCGCCCGCGCGGTCGGAAATGCCTGTCGCGCGAATCCTTGTCCGATCCTGGTGCCCTGTCATCGGGTGGTGGCGAGCGCGGGTCTGGGTGGTTTTGTTGGACAGACCCAAGGCGCGTCGCTTAACCTCAAAACCTGGCTGCTTCGGCATGAGGGCGTGAATCTGGCGGAGTTCGGTGGATGAAAGACGCGACTGCGACCGTGGTGGAAGCTTTTGCCGATGCCTTGTGGATGGAACGGGGGCTGAGTCCCAACACTTTGACGGCCTACCAATCTGATCTGCGCGCCTTTTGCGACTGGCTGGAGGCCACCCGCGCGCGCGAACCAGCGGCGGCGGATCGGATTGATCTCATCGATTATCTGGGGGTTCTGGCGGTCAAGGGCATCAAGCCGCGTTCCTCGGCGCGGGTGTTGTCCTGTTTGCGCCAATTCTATGGCCATCTGTTGCGCCAGGGGCTGATCGACAAGGATCCCAGCACGCGGATTGATGCGCCCAAGCTTGGCCGGCCCTTGCCGCGCTCGCTCAGCGAGGCGGATGTGGAAGCCCTGCTGCAAGCGCCCGACACCGAGTCGGCCCGCGGGCACCGGGACAGGACCATGCTGGAGGTGCTTTATGCCACCGGCCTGCGGGTGACCGAGCTGGTGACGCTCGAATGGAATTCCGTCAGCCTCAATCAAGGCGTGGTGCGGGTGATGGGCAAGGGCAGCAAGGAGCGTCTGGTGCCTCTGGGCGAGGAAGCCTTGGCGTGGCTTGCAGAGTTTGCGCGCGGACCACGCGCGGAGCTACTGGGCGCGCGTCAATGTACTCAAGTGTTTCCGACCAGTCGCGGTTGCTGCATGACCCGCCAGGCGTTCTGGCAGCTGATCAAGCGCTATGCGCTGGAAGCCGGCATTGTGGTGGAGCTGTCGCCGCACAGCCTGCGCCATGCTTTCGCTACCCATTTGCTCAACCATGGCGCTGATTTACGCGTGGTGCAGATGCTACTGGGTCACAGCGACTTATCAACCACCCAAATTTACACCCATGTCGCCAAGGCGCGCCTGCAGGAACTCCATGCCCAGCATCATCCGCGCGCATGAATGATGAGGCCGTGCTCTCCCGCGCAAACACTCTCGCCGCGGCGCGAAACTATGGTAGCCTTCCAGCATTCATGGGTTGCTTTAAACTTTGGTGGAGGCGCGATGCCCTCGTTTGACGTGGTCGCGGAGGCCGACCTGCAGGAAGTCCGCAATGCGGTTGATCAGGCTGGGCGCGAGATTGCGACGCGCTTTGATTTCAAAGGGGTCGAGGCGCGCTTTGAACTCCAGGATGGCGCGATTGATCTGCACGCCGAGCAGGAATTCCAACTGGGACAAATGATGGACATTTTGCGCCAGAAGCTGGTCAAACGCTCGGTCGATCTCGCCGCGTTGGAGGTCGATGACCCCATCACCACGCTGAATGCCGCCCGGCAACGCATCGGCATCAAGCAGGGTGTCGACTCGGACACCGCCAAGCGCATGATCAAGGCGCTCAAGGCCAGCAAGCTCAAGGTACAGGCGCAGATACAGGGTGATCAACTGCGGATCAGCGGCAAAAAACGCGATGATCTGCAAGACGCCATTGCCGAGTTGCGCAATACCGATTGGAAGCTGCCGCTTCAATTCACAAATTTCCGCGATTAACGATGAGCGAGGATTTTGCATGATGGCATCCACCAATTCCCGAACCTCCACCTATCACTCTCCTCAGGGTCGCGGAAGACGGTCACTGCAGAGCATTCTGGCGATGCCGCTGATTGCGCTGGGTATGGCGTTGACAGGTCCGACATTGGCGGATGATGCCGCGACGATTCGCGCAGCGCTGGCCAAAGTATTGCCTGAGCATCAACCGACATCGGTCAAGCCATCGGTGGTCGATGGTCTTTACCAGGTGGACATAGGTCCGCAGGTCATGTTCGTGACCTCCGATGGTCGCTACCTGATCGACGGCGCGGTGATTGATTTGCAGACGCGGGAAAATATTGCCGAGTCGGCCCAGGCCGAGGCGCGCCAGCGCACCATGGCGGGTGTCGCGGACGAGGATGTGATTCTATTCGCCGCCGACCAGCCTAAACACCAGGTCACGGTGTTCACCGATATCGATTGCGGCTACTGCCGAAAATTGCATCACGAGATTGATGGCTACAATCAAGAGGGGATCAGCGTGCGTTACCTGTTTTACCCGCGCAGTGGTCCGGGAAGCCCTTCTTATAACAAAGCCGTTTCGGTTTGGTGTGCCGATGACCAGAGAGCCGCGATGACCGCGGCCAAGAACGGCGAGAAAGTGCCATCGGCTAACTGCAAGAATCCGGTCCGTGAGCACATGGAACTGGGAGAGCTGCTTGGCATCCGCGGAACACCCGCGATTGTGCTTGAGAGTGGCGAGATGGTGCCAGGATATGTGGAACCAAAGCGCTTGGCCCAGCTGCTCGATGCTGCCTCGCAATAGGCATTGACAAAGGATATCAGGATAAGGGGTGAAAGAGGTGGTGTGCAGTGGCTGACCAACATGGGGCACTGGAGTTCGCCTGTCGTACGCATCGTGGCATGGTTCGCAAGGGCAACGAGGACTCGGTCGCGGTGCATCCCGAGCATTGCCTGGCGATTGTCGCCGACGGGGTTGGTGGAGCCAGTGCGGGAGAAGTGGCCAGTCGCATGGCGGTGGACATCATCTCCGAGCGTTTTATCAAGCGCGCGCCCAGCCGCTCGGATGCGCGCATCGCGCAGTTGTTGACCGAGGCCGCGGTGGATGAAGCCAATGGCGCTATTGTGCGCCATGCGCGCGAGGAGCCCGAATGCTCAGGGATGGGTACCACAGTGGTGATGGGCTTTTTCGGGCAGGGATGGATGGTGTATGGTCACGTCGGTGACTCGCGCCTATACCGGCTCCGCGATGGTGAGCTCAAACAACTCACGCGCGATCATTCTTTCATTCAGGAAGTGGTCGACCAGGGCTTTTTCCCGAGCTTGGCCGATGCTCGTGAATATGGCATTACCGACAATGTGCTAACGCGCGCCCTCGGCTCGGCCGCGCATATCAAGGCCACCACTGACACCACCAATCTCCTCGAAGGGGATATCTACCTGCTTTGCTCCGACGGGTTGACGGGCATGGTGCCCTTCGATGAGCTGCAAAATGTCTTGATCGCCGCGGGCTCCCTGGAGACGGTGGCCGATACCCTGATCAAGCTTGCGTGCAAGCGTGGCGGCGTGGATAACATCACGGTCGCTCTGGTGCGCGTCAATCAGGTCGAGCAACCGGCGGACGGGACGAAGGCTCCCAAGGCGGCGGCAGATGCCCAGTCCTTGGCGGATGCGCCAACAAAAATATTACGCCCATCAAAAGCCCCCCAGCCGTCTTGATGCCTTCGGGGCGGACTGTCAGGCGGCGTTGCCTGCCAGCCTGCCTGTCAATATGGGGGGGCAAGGACTGGCTACTTGGTTTGGGGTTGCAGGGGCCGATGGGTCAGTCGATCCTCGGCATAGCGGAAGCAAACTTGGCTGATGGCGTCGGTGATTTCCAGGGTTTTGTCACCAATGGTCAGCACGACGCCTGGATAGACGGTGCCTGGAACCTCGATGCAGTGATTCATGATGTCATCGGCCCTTGCTTGCAGCTGCTCGCGTTCAAGGGTAATGGTGCTGAGTTCCGCCTTTAAGCGGTCACAGGTGCTGTTGATGGTTGTTAGGCGGGCTTCAATGTCGGGTGCCTGGGTCTTGGAGAGCTCAACCATCACCTTGAGCAAGCGGCCAAGATCCGCTTGTTTACAGGCGATTTCGTCGTTGTGTTCTTCGAGTTTGATTAGGATGTCGACGGATGTCTGAATGATTGCCTCGGTCGTGATGCCCGCCTGGGCACCCAGGTTTTGCGCGCGAATCAGCGTGGTGGCGCGGATGCAACCGCCAACAATGCCGCTGCGCGGCTGTCCGGTCGAACCCACGATGACCTGATTGTCGCAATTCACCTGGCTGTGAGTGAGTTGGCTCTTGATGGTGATATCACCCTTGACATCCAGCTCGGCTTTCTCGACGTGACCGGCGCTCAGGTTCCCATGGCAACGCACGTGCATGCTCAAGCCTTCCTCTCGCGCATCGTCGGTTGGGCCTGAAATTCCCATTTTGACATCCAGGTTACCGCCGACCTCAAGTTTGGCGCATTCCACCATTCCCATTATGTGTACGTCGCCTGAGACTTTGATGTGCATGCCAGGGCTGACGCTGCCTCTGACCATTAGGGTGCCGTCATAGTCGATATGACCCGAACGCAGGTTGACATCCTCGACCGTGAGCACGGGATCGACGGACGCACCGGCTTGCTGTAATACGGGTTGTCCATTAATGGATGCGATCAGCAGATTCGGATCATCTTCGGCGATGGCGGTGCCTTTGTGCCGCTTGAATTGGAGTTGGCGACCGTCCTTGGCTTTGATGACCTCACCCTCAATTGTAAAGCCATCATCTCCCTTGGTTGGGGGATGGCGACGCATCAGGATGTCTCCTGGTTTGACGGTTGGAATCGCGCCAAGATCTCGGTAATCCAACGACCCGTCAGCACGTTCTGCCGGGCGTCTCTCGCTGACCTGAACCAACGGCTCAAAATAACTGTCCCGCCCATTGATAGGTGCCTTCCCGCGCGCAATGACGATTTGCAGGGTCGAGCCAGGTGTGGCGGTGGGAACCGCCGCGAGCAGTCGATTGATGGCTTTGTGATCAATAAGATGGCTTGCGATCTTTGCGTGTTCGAAAACTTCCGACAAATGTTCGCTGGAGGTGGGTTCGCCCCCGCGCGCGGTTTTTAGGATCAGCTTGGCCACCAAGTTGTCATCGCTGATCTGGAGTCTGACGACGGCATCATGGTATTCGCCAATTTCAACCTCTCCGTCCTCACCGCTGGCGATCATTCGCTGGAGCTGCAAAATGCCGGTTTTTGAAATGACCGCGCCTTTCAAGTCGGCGTGTTGGAGCTCGGTGGTCAGCCAGGTTTGATCGATTGTGAGCGGTTCCTTGCCGAGAGTGACCCGGGCGATCACCCGGTTGCCAGCTGCTTTGCGATTCAGGGCGACCTGAGTTCGATTTGGGGGTAAAGTGTCGGATGGCTTGGAGTCCGGTGACATGGGTTAGAATTCCTGTGCGTGGAATGCGGTCAACAGGGCTGTCGCACCTGATCTTGATGCTGTTTTGCGTTGCCAGGCGTTAGGGGGGAGGGCGCGGGGAGCCGATGCGAACTTTGGCGGGAGTGACCATCAAGAGTAGTGACCTTCGGCTGAGCGGGTAGGTCAAGCGACCGAACCTTGGAAAGTGCCTGAGGACATTGTGGCAAAACATCGCGATTTTTGCTCAAATGATTGAATCAGAGAGCAAATCAAGAACGCTGTAGTGTAACATTAATCGTGTACGAAACTTTTCCCGTCGCGACTGCATCGCATTGGGTTGCGCTGTCGGTCCAATATCGCTAACATGCACGGCTCTTTTTTGGAGGGAAATGACATGCGCCAGCCACTGGTTGCGGGTAACTGGAAAATGAACGGCAGCAAAGCGGATGCTGCGGATTTGGTTAACGGCATCAAAGCCGGAGCCGCGAAAGTTCAGAAGGCGGAAATTGCCGTCTGTCCGCCATTTCCCTACCTTCAGCTCATTGAGGGGTTACTCGCCGGGTCGAATATTCGCTGGGGTTCTCAGGATGTCTCGAACGAGTCCGACGGTGCCTTCACCGGCCAGGTGTCCGCGCGCATGCTGAAGGACTTCGGTTGCACCTACGCCATCATCGGCCATTCCGAGCGTCGCATGTTCAATGCCGAGTCTGATGCCCTGATCGCTAAGAAATACGATCAGGCGCTCGCCGCCGGCCTAACGCCCGTTCTTTGTGTTGGCGAGTCGCTTGAGGAGCGCGAGCATGGCAAGACCGAGGAAGTGGTCGCTCGCCATCTCGATGCCGTACTCGAAGGAGCGGGGGCCAAGGCTATAGGTCTCGGCGTGATCGCCTACGAGCCGGTCTGGGCCATTGGCACAGGCGTCACGGCGACACCCGAGCAAGCTCAAGAGGTTCATGCTTTTCTGCGCCAGCGCATCGCGGCCAAAAGTCAAGCCGAGGCCGAAGCGGTGCGGATTCTCTACGGTGGTAGCATGAAGCCCGGCAACGCGATGGAGCTCATTGGCCAGGCGGACATTGACGGTGGCCTGATTGGAGGAGCAGCTCTGAAGTCGAGTGATTTCCTCGCTATATGCGCGGCGGCCGAGGCGAATGCCTAATCGATTCAGCGGTATGGGTATCAGTTTGCTGGCTCCTATTAAGGCAAAGGGTACTTGAAAGGGATTTCATCAGGCATTTTGCATCTGGCACATTTTGTATCGGGCAATAGTGCCACCAACTCCGGACGGTAGGACAGAACGGGCGGCGCTCATTTAGGTTCGCCCTGATAGGTCGGCGAGTGTTTCATGCAAACGATTTTAACCATTGTACATCTGCTGCTTGCGATCGGGCTGATCGCGCTCGTGCTCATCCAGCATGGCAAGGGCGCCGATGCTGGAGCAGCCTTCGGCAGTGGCGCCTCAGCAACAGTATTTGGAGCGCAAGGATCAGGTAATTTTCTATCTCGCTCCACGGCGATTTTGGCAACGGCATTTTTCCTGACCAGCATCGCACTGGCATACTATGCGACCAAGGTTGGGGAGCCAGCGGGGCTGATGGATGATCTTCCGCTTTCTGATGCCAAGCAAATTGAATCCGCATTACCGCGAGTCAACGAATCTGCTGAAGGCCAGAGCGCACAGGCCCCGTCGACCGATGATTTTCCGGATGTGGAAATGGATGATCTGCCTGATGTGGAAGTGCCCGATGCTGGGGCGAATACGCAAACATCAGACTCAGATTTGCCGTCAGCGCACTCGGATGCTGATTTGGATGATGAGACCCAAGGTGATACTGGCGTGCCAGAAGGCGACCGCTAACCGCGCTTCTGGCGCCACACTCGCTAAGCGCAATGGGTCATTTGTCACACTCACTTTTATCGCCGACGTGGTGGAATTGGTAGACACGCTGTCTTGAGGGGGCAGTGGCGCAAGCCGTGCCGGTTCGAGTCCGGCCGTCGGCACCAAATACGGATAGTAAGCAGTCAGAAAAAACCTGTTATAAAGCGCATTCCCCTCAGGGGGAGCGCGACTGCTTCGTCGCCGTTTTTTGAGCTTGAGCGGTTTTGATTCAAGACCGGCCAAGCCTGTTTGATGGACCATTCCGGTGGTCGCGCTGATGACAGATGTCCTGGCTCGCGCAGCCTTTGGGCTCTGACAATTGTCACGGCGCTCCCATTACCACTGTTGGGCAGGGGAGGGGAGTCACTCGCATGCTCGAGGACTATCTGCATATTCTGATCTTCACGGGAGTGGCGCTGCTCATTGGCGTTGGTCCCTTGGTGCTTGGCGCGCTCATCGGTCCGCGCAAGCCGGATGCTGAAAAAGACTCTCCTTACGAGTGTGGTTTCGATGCTTTCGAGACCGCCCGCATCAAGTTTGATGTGCGCTACTACCTGGTTGCCATCCTCTTTATCGTTTTTGACCTGGAAATCGCCTTTCTTTTCCCCTGGGCCGTGGTGCTTGATGACTTGGGAATGACGGCTTTGATCGCCATGGCGCTCTTCCTTGGTATCCTGGTTGTCGGCTTCATTTACGAGTGGAAAAAAGGGGCACTCGAATGGGAATGATCGCCTGTCCGGCGGCCGCTGGTCAGAATTCGTTAACTCGGGATGCCTCAAGCAGGGTGGTTTTTGATCAGGTCACCTCTGATCGGCTTGGCCTCGGGTTGAATGACGGGAGCGTACGATGAGCATTGAAGGCTTGTTGGAAGAAGGCTTTGTCACCACGACGGCCGATCAACTGATCAATTGGGCGCGCACCGGCTCCCTATGGCCCATGACCTTCGGTCTGGCCTGCTGCGCCGTGGAGATGATGCACGCCGGCGCCGCGCGCTATGATCTTGACCGTTTTGGGATTATTTTCCGCCCCAGTCCGCGCCAGTCCGATGTCATGATTGTCGCCGGAACCCTGGTCAATAAAATGGCACCGGCCTTGCGCAAGGTCTATGACCAAATGGCCGAGCCGCGTTGGGTCATTTCCATGGGCTCCTGTGCCAATGGCGGTGGCTATTACCACTACTCTTACTCAGTGGTGCGCGGTTGTGATCGCATTGTTCCTGTCGATATCTATGTGCCGGGTTGTCCGCCAACGGCCGAGGCGCTGCTCTATGGTGTGTTGCAACTCCAGAACAAGATTCGCCGCACCAATACGATCGCGCGCTAACTTTGTATCCAAACTGGCACTGACTCCTAACCGCACGCATCCCGTCTCCAGTTACAGTTCAGCATCCGTTACCGAGACCCTGACTTTGCCGTGAATCAACTCGCTGATACCGCACCTTCCACGAGCACCGGCGATGCGCGCCTTGATGCGCTGGCCGAGTCATTGGTCGAGTCCTTCACAACGCGCGTACAAGAACTCATCCGTGCGCCTGGCGAACTGACCCTGGTCGTGACGCCAGCTGATTTGCTTGCTGTGTGTGGCGAGCTGCGCGATGGACCCACATTCAGCTTCGAGCAGCTGATTGATCTCTGTGGGGTGGATTACGCGGCCTTCGGTCAGTCCGAATGGGAGACTGAACTGGCCTCGAGTGACGGTTTTGGCCGCGGTGTCGATCGTGAACCGGATTTAAATCTGGACTCCGATCGGCGTTTCGCCGTGGTCTATCACTTGCTGTCGGTGAAGCACAATCGCCGCTTGCGCTTGCGGGTGCATGTGTCGGCTTCCTCACCCATGGTGGATTCCGTGGTGTCGCTTTGGCCAGTGGCGGACTGGTTTGAGCGCGAGTGTTTCGATCTTTTCGGCATTCTGTTCAATGGCCATCCGGATTTGCGCCGTATCCTGACTGACTACGGCTTTGTTGGCCATCCCTTCCGTAAGGACTTTCCGCTCAGTGGTCAGGTCGAGATGCGTTATGACCCCGAGCAACAGCGGGTGGTCTACGAGCCGGTCAGCATTGAGCCACGCGTGCTGGTGCCGCGCGTGATTCGCGATGACAGTCGCTATCTTGACGAAGGCCTGACCAGCGGAGAGGCCAATGCCTGAGATTCGCAATTACACGCTGAACTTTGGCCCTCAGCACCCGGCGGCCCATGGTGTGCTGCGTCTGGTGCTGGAAATGTCGGGCGAGGTGATCGAACGGGCGGATCCACATATCGGGCTTTTGCATCGCGGCACCGAGAAACTCGCCGAGACCAAGCCTTTCAACCAAAGCATCGGCTACATGGATCGCCTCGATTATGTGTCCATGATGTGCAATGAGCACGGCTATGTGCGGGCGATCGAAAAGCTGCTGGGGATAGAAGCGCCCATTCGCGCCCAATATATCCGCACCATGTTCGATGAAATCACGCGGATTCTAAACCACCTGATGTGGCTTGGTGCCCATGCGCTCGATGTCGGCGCCATGAGCGTGTTTCTCTATTGCTTCCGTGAGCGCGAGGATCTGATGGACTGCTACGAAGCGGTCTCGGGCGCGCGCCTGCATGCCACCTATTATCGCCCCGGTGGTGTCTATCGCGATCTGCCGGGCCAGATGCCGCGCTTCTCCGAGGAAAGCTCGAAATGGCATGGCAAGCGCGAGTTCCAGAGTCTGAACAAAGCGCGCGCGGGCTCGCTGCTCGATTTTATTCAGGACTTCACTGATCGCTTCCCGGCCCTGGTCGATGAGTACGAGACCCTGCTGACCGACAATCGCATCTGGAAGCAGCGCACCGTTGGTATTGGCGTGGTCGATGGCGCGCGCGCCAAGGCGCTGGGCTTTACCGGACCGATGCTGCGTGGCTCGGGTGTGGAATGGGATTTGCGCAAGAAACAGCCCTATGCCGCTTATGACAAGATGGATTTCGATATCCCGGTGGGGGTGAATGGCGATTGCTATGACCGCTATCTGGTGCGGGTCGAGGAGATGCGCCAGTCCAATCGCATCATTCGCCAGTGTATCGACTGGCTGCGCGCCAATCAGGGCCCGGTGATGATCGGCGACCATAAGGTCTCGCCACCGGCGCGCACCGAGATGAAAGACGACATGGAAGGTCTGATCCATCATTTTAAGCTGTTCACCGAGGGCTACTGCCCGCCGCCCGGCGAGGTCTATGCCGCCGTGGAGGCACCCAAGGGCGAGTTTGGCTGCTACATTGTCGCCGATGGCGCGAACAAACCTTATCGGCTGAAAGTTCGCGCGCCCGGTTTCGCGCACCTGGCCGCCATGGATGAAATGTCACGGGGGCACATGCTGGCCGATGTGGTCGCCATTATCGGCACCATGGATATCGTCTTCGGGGAGGTGGACCGCTGATGAGCTTTCGTACCGCTCCACTTGCGGTCATCCATGACCGCGACAAAGACAGTCTGTTCAGTGAGGATTTGCGCGCCGCCATTGATCGGGAAGTCGCCAAGTATCCATCTGAATGGAAGCAATCCGCGGTGATGGCGGCCCTGACACTGGTTCAGGATGCCAATGGCGGCTCCCTGACGCGCGCGCTGATGGACGATATCGCCGCCTATCTGGACATGCCCGAGGTTTCGGTCTATGAGGTGGCCAGCTTCTATGGCATGTATGATCTTGAGCCCGTCGGTCGCCATAAGGTCTGTATTTGTAACAGTATCTCTTGCCTGCTCAATGGCAGCGAGGAGCTGATCGATCATGTGCGCGAGCGTTATGGGATCGAGCCCGGCCAGACCAGCGCCGATGGCAAATTCACGTTGAAAGAGTTTGAGTGTCTCGGTGCTTGCAAGGACGCGCCCGCCGTGCTGGTTGACAAGGTGTATCACGAGCGGCTGTCGCCTGCCTCGCTCGACCGCCTGATCAACGCACTCGACTGATCCGCCGGCCTGAGTTGCGATTCAAGAGTTGCGATTATGGTTGAAAACCACAATACCGTCTGCTTCCGCACCATGCATCTGCCGCCCGAGCGGCGCTATCGGCTGGAGGAATACCAGGCGCTCGGTGGCTACCAGCAATGGGAGCGAATTCTGCGTGATCGGATCGACCCGAACGACATCATTCAGGAGTTAAAACTCTCGGCCCTGCGTGGTCGTGGTGGCGCGGGTTTTCCAACGGGCTTGAAGTGGAGCTTCATGCCGCGTCAGGCACCGGGGCAGAAATACATTGTCTGCAACTCCGACGAGGGCGAGCCAGGTACCTGTAAGGATCGCGATATCCTGCGCTTCAATCCACATCAGCTGATTGAAGGCATGGCCATCGCCGGTTATTGCATCGGTGCCAGCGCCGGTTACAACTACATCCGCGGCGAGTTCCACGAGCCCATCGCGCGCTTTAATGCCGCCCTCGAGGAGGCCTATGGCGCCGGACTGCTCGGCAAGAATGTGTTCGGCTCCGGCGTGGATTTTGATCTTTACACACACCTTGGTGCTGGCGCCTACATCTGCGGCGAGGAAACCGCCCTGCTTGAGTCCATTGAGGGCAAGAAAGGCCAGCCGCGCTATAAGCCGCCCTTCCCGGCGCAAGCGGGGCTGTTCGGCCGACCGACCACCATCAACAATACCGAATCCCTGGCCTCGGTGCCGGTCATCCTGGAGAAGGGCGGACAGTGGTTTCTTGACCAGGGGCGGCCGAATAATGGCGGGCCCAAGTTGTTCTCGGTCACCGGTCATGTCGAGAACCCCGCCAATTTCGAGGTTCCGCTCGGCACGCCCTTCCGCGAGCTGCTGGCCATGGCCGGCGGCGTGAAAGGGGGACGCGAGTTAAAGGCGGTGATTCCCGGTGGTTCCTCGGTGCCCGTGGTGCCGGGCCAGCTCATGATGAACGTGGACATGGATTACGACTCCATCGCCAAGGCTGGTTCCATGCTGGGCTCGGGTGCCGTCATTGTCATCGCCGAGGGTACCAGCATGGTCAAGGTGCTGGCCAATCTGGCGCATTTCTACGCGCACGAGTCCTGCGGCCAATGTACCCCGTGTCGCGAGGGCACCGGTTGGCTCGCGCGGGTGCTGGACCGCATTCTTAACGGGCAGGGGCGACGGCAGGATCTCGACCTGCTCGATAGTGTCGCCGGACGTATCGGCGGGCGCACCATCTGCGCTCTGGGCGATGCCGCTGCCATGCCGGTGCAGAGTTTTCTGAAGCACTATCGTCACGAGTTCGAAGACTTGATCGAGGCGGCTGACCAGAGGTTAGTCCAGCCTGCCTCCGAGGGCGCTGTCAGCGCCAAGGCGGCCTGATTACTCGAGCCAGGATCCGCGAATTCACCGATCCCCCATTTCACTGCATAGCAAGGGCGCGATGTCCGACAAGATCACACTGGAAATCGATGGTCGCACCTGTGAGGCGACGCCTGGCGAGATGATCATCGCGGTCGCTGATCGCGAGGGCATCGCCATCCCGCGTTTTTGCTATCACCCCAAGCTGTCCATCGCGGCCAACTGCCGCATGTGCCTGGTCGAGGCCGAACAGGGCGGTCGGCCCTTCCCCAAGCCGATACCAGCCTGCGCCACGCCGGTCGGCGAGGGCATGAAGGTGCAAACCCGCTCGCACAAGGCACTCGAGGCGCAGCGCGGCACCATGGAGTTCCTGCTGATCAACCATCCGCTCGACTGCCCCATCTGCGATCAGGGCGGGGAGTGCGAGCTGCAGGATGTCTCCATGGGCTATGGCGAGGATGTCTCCCGCTTTAGCGAGCGCAAGCGTGTGGTCCAGGACGAGGATCTCGGCCCGCTCATCGCGACCGACATGACCCGCTGTATCCACTGCACCCGCTGCGTGCGGTTTGGCGCCGAGATCGCTGGCATGCGCGAGTTGGGTGCCACTGGCCGCGGCGAGGATATGCGCATCGGCACCTTCGTGGCGCACACTGTCAGTCATGAACTCTCGGGCAATATCATTGATCTCTGCCCAGTCGGTGCCCTAACGTCCAAACCCTATCGCTTCACCGCCCGCGCCTGGGAGTTGACTGGGCGCGACAGCATCTCGCCGCACGATGCAGTGGGAACCAATCTGCGCCTGCATGTGCGCGGCAATCAGGTGATGCGAGTACACCCCCGAGCCAACGAGGATGTCAACGAAACCTGGATTTCCGATCGCGACCGCTTCAGTTACCAAGGGCTGAACAGCGAGGCGCGGCTTGAGCAGCCCATGGTCAAGCGCGACGGACGTTGGCGGGAGATCGACTGGGAATCCGCGCTCAAGCTGGCCGCCGATGGGCTGCGCGCGGTCGACCCCGAACAGATCGGTTGTCTACTCGCGCCCACTGCCACGCTCGAGGAACAGTATCTGCTGCAAAAGCTGGTGCGCGGGCTCGGCAGTGCCAACATCGATAGCCGCCTGCGCCAGCAGGATTTTCGCGGCGATGGATCGGATCCCGTCCGGCCCTGGCTGGGGCTGCCCATCGCCGAGCTGGAACGCCAGCAGGCCGTGGTTGTGATCGGCAGCGACCTTCGCGCCGAGCAGCCGCTGTTGGCTCATCGTATCCGCAAGGCTGCGCTCAAGGGTGCCACTGTTGCTGTCTTTCATTATTTCAGTCTGGCGCTGACGCATCCGAGCCAGCAATTCATCGCGCCGCCCGGCTGTCTATTGGTCGAGCTTGGCGCCCTGGCCGCGGCGCTCGATTTGCGTGGCTCGGGCGCGGTGGCCGAGTTGATCGGCATGGCCGAACCCAATGACCGGCACCGAGCGCTGGCCGAGCAACTGCGCGCGGCCCGTTCCGGCGGCGGTGGCGTTATTCTGCTCGGCGCTCTGGCCGCTGCCGATCCTGACTATGCCATTATCAAGGCGCTGGCCGAGACCATTGCCAGCGGCAGTGGCGCGCGCCTGGGTTATCTGCCGGCGGCCAATAGTACCGCCTCGGCCTTGGCCGGCGCGCTGCCGCATTTGGGGGCTGGCGCGGCCGTGCTGGAGACCTCTGGCCTGAATGCGCGCGAGATGCTGACCGCGCCGCGCCAGGCTTATCTGCTGTGGGATCTGGATCCGGCGGCTGATCTCATCGACCCGGCGTTGGCGCGCTCCGCGCTGGCAGGCGCGCAGTTGGTGATTGGCTGCTCGGCCTTGCGCACACCCGCGCTCGAGCAGGTCGCGCATTTGCTGCTGCCTATCGGCGCATTTGCCGAGACTTCCGGCACCTTTGTGAACGCTGGGAGGCTGTGGCAGCGCTTTCAGGGTGCGGTGGCGCCGCCTGGCGAGGCGCGCCCGGGCTGGAAGGTGCTGCGGGTGCTGGGCAATCTGCTCGGGCTGGACGGCTTCGGCTACAACAGCGCGCGCGATATCGCTAGTGAGGTGCGGGAGCTGTGCGGTGAGACCCAGCTTGATAGCGGCTTCGATAACGGTGCCCGGGCCCCGCGCCCGGCGGTGGAACTGCCAGACATTGGTGAGTCGCTGACGCGGGTCGGTCCAGTGCCCATTTACGCGAGTGACCTGCTGGTGCGACATGCCCCAGCGCTGCAACGCACCACGCTGGCGGAAGGCCTTGGTGTTCAGTTGAATCCCGAACAGGCGGAAAAACTGGGTCTGGCTGCTGGAGACGATGTCAGCATCCGTCAAGGCGATGCCACGGCGACGGCCAGAGTCGGCATCACTGACAGCTTGCCTCTCGGGTGCGCGCGCATTCCGGCGGCGGTGCCAGGCAGCGAGACCTTGGGCGCCCAGATTGGTCCCGTCACCCTGAGCAAGGCGCGAGGATAGCCCGATGATGGAGCTTTGGTCGAGTTTGCCCCTGCCGTTGCGCAGTCTCACAGCCACCCTGGCCATTCTCGGGCCGCTGCTTGCGGTGGTTGCCTGGTACACCTACGCCGAGCGCAAGGTGATCGGCTACATCCAGGTGCGCATCGGCCCCAATCGGGTTGGCTGGCGCGGGCTGCTGCAACCCATCGCCGATGCGCTCAAGTTGATGGTGAAGGAAATCATCGTGCCGGCGAAGGCCAACAAGGTGCTGTTCTTCGCCGCACCCCTGATTGCCATCGCGCCCGCCTTGGCCGCTTGGGCCGTGGTGCCCTTCGACGATGGTCTGGTGCTGGCCGACATCGATGCCGGGCTACTCTATGTGCTGGCGCTGACTTCGCTTGGTGTCTATGGGGTTATCATCGCGGGCTGGGCGTCCAATTCCAAATACGCTTTTTTGGGCTCACTGCGTGCCGCGGCCCAGATAGTCGCCTATGAGATCGCCATGGGCTTCGCCCTGGTCGGGGTGCTGGTCGCTGCCGGCAGTCTCAATCTCACCGCCATTGTCCAGGCGCAAAGTGGCAGTTTCTTGACCTGGTATTGGCTGCCGCTGCTGCCGTTACTTGGGGTCTATTACATTTCTGGCGTGGCCGAGACCAATCGCGCGCCCTTCGATGTCGCCGAGGGTGAGTCGGAAATCGTCGCGGGCTTTCATGTGGAATATTCCGGCATGGGTTTCGCGGTCTTTTTCCTTGCCGAATATGCCAACATGGTGCTGATCGCCATGCTGACAGCGCTCCTGTTCTTCGGTGGCTGGTTGTCACCTTTCCAGGGGATTCCGGTGCTTGGTATGCTCTTTTCCTGGGTGCCTGGCCTGATCTGGTTGTTGCTGAAGACCTTCTTTTTTATGTTTGTCTTCCTGTGGCTGCGCGCGACCCTGCCGCGCTACCGCTATGATCAGATCATGCGTCTGGGGTGGAAGGTGTTCATTCCCATCACCATCGTTTGGATTTTGGTGGTGGCCTTGGGCGTGGTACTTGAAGTGCCACCCTGGTGGTCAGCGGCCTAATGTGAACCTCCAAGTGTGAGAGTGAAATGAAGTGAAGCGGCCTGAGCCGTATGCTTGGCCTGATTGGGGGCCTGATTGGGGGCCTGATCGAGTCGCCTCTCCATGCGGCCGATGAGCAAGAATTTTTCGACCGACGAAACCTTGAGAACCGACGATGCTGCAACGCGCGCTTGATTATCTGAACAGCCTGATGCTCGTCGAGGTGCTGAAAGGCCTGCGCCTGACGGGCGGCTATCTGTTCAAGCGCAAGTTCACCATTCAGTACCCGGAAGAAAAAGCGCCCATCTCGCCGCGCTTCCGGGGGCTGCACGCGCTGCGCCGCTACCCCAACGGCGAGGAACGCTGCATCGCCTGTAAGCTGTGCGAGGCGGTCTGCCCCGCCTTGGCCATTACGATCGAGGCTGAACCGCGCGAGGATGGCTCAAGGCGCACCACCCGATACGACATCGATTTGTTCAAGTGCATTTACTGCGGCTTCTGCGAGGAGTCCTGCCCGGTCGATTCCATTGTCGAGACCGATATCTATGAGTATCACTTCGAGAATCGCGGCGACAACATCATGACCAAGGACAAACTCCTGGCCATTGGCGACATGTACGAGGAACGCATTGCCGCGGCACGGACGGCCGACGCGCCTTATCGCTAGGTCGACATCGGCTGTTGGGACTTTGGCTGCAATACCCCTGTCGCTTTTCATTACCCCGATTCATCACCGGACATCGCATTCATGGGTTTCGAGAAATTTCTCTTTGTTCTGTTCGCCGCGATAACCCTGTTCGGCGCGGGGATGGTCGTGACGCGGCGCAATCCAGTGCACGCGGCGCTCTATCTGGTGCTGACTTTTGTCGCCACTGCCGCGCTTTGGCTGCTGATCGAGGCGGAATTCCTCGGCATCGTGCTGGTGTTGGTCTATGTCGGCGCAGTCATGGTGCTGTTTTTGTTCGTGGTGATGATGCTGGATATCGATATCGCCGCCATGCGCGCGCAGTTTATTCGCTATCTTCCGCTCGGGCTGGTCATCATTGGCCTGATGATCTTCAACATGCTGCTGGTGCTTGGCCCTGGACATTTCGGTCTGGATGTGTTCGCCAACCCTGTTGCAAAGGCGGCGGGGTATAGCAATACCGCCGAACTGGGTATGGAGCTTTACACCACCTATCTGTATCAATTCGAGATCGCGGCGGTGATTTTGCTGGTGGCCATCGTCGCGGCGATTCGGCTGACCTTGCGACGGCGACCCGCGGCCAAGTATCTCGACCCCTCCGCCCAGGTGCGGGTGCGCAAGGGACCGGATCGCATTCGCATTGTCAAGATGGCGCCCGAGACGATACCGGCGCCGGTGCCGGCAGCCGAGGCGGGCGATAAGGGAGAAAACCAATGATCGCGCTCTCGGATTATCTGCTACTCGCCGGCCTGATGTTCACCATTGCCGTGGCCGGTATTTTCATCAATCGCAAGAATGTGATTATTCTCCTGATGTGCATTGAGCTGATGCTGCTGGCGGTGAATATCAATTTCGTCGCCTTTTCGCATTTTCTCGGCGATACCGCGGGGCAGGTGTTCGTCTTTTTCATTCTCACCGTCGCCGCCGCTGAGGCGGCCATCGGCCTGGCCATTCTGGTGGTCCTGTTCCGCGGGCGCCAGACCATCAACGTCGACGATCTCGATCTGCTGAAGGGCTGACGCATGGCACTGATTTATCTGCTCATCGTTCTCGCCCCGCTCGCGGGCGCTGTTATCGCCGGCTTTTTTGGCGCGCGTATTGGTCGAGTGGGCGCCCATCGCGCGACTATTCTCGGTGTCGGCATCTCCTGCCTGCTGTCGCTGGCGGTGCTGGCGGGGTTCATCTGGGGCAACCTCGGTGTCTTCAATGACAGCGTCTATACCTGGATGATCGCCGATGGCATTCGCTTCGAGATCGGCTTTTTGGTTGATCGCCTCACCGCCTTGATGATGGCGACCGTTACCTTTGTGTCGCTCATGGTGCATGTCTATACCATCGGCTACATGGCCGATGACGAGCATAACTGGCCCCATGGCTCGCTGGCCGGTAAGAACAGCTATCAGCGCTTCTTCAGCTACATCTCGCTCTTTACCTTCTCCATGCTGATGCTGGTGATGTCGAATAACTTCATCCAGCTCTTCTTTGGCTGGGAGGCGGTCGGTCTGGTGTCCTACTTGCTGATTGGCTTCTGGTCGACGCGTGAATCCGCCGTCTATGCCAACCTCAAGGCCTTTCTGGTCAACCGGGTAGGGGATTTCGGCTTTATTCTCGGCATCGCGGCTGTTGGCATGTACTTCAACTCCATGAACTATGCCGAGGTCTTCGCGCGCGCGCCTGAGTTCGCCGACACCCAGGTCGCACTCTTCGGCGGCGTGTCGCTGATGACGCTCATTTGCATCCTGCTATTTATCGGCGCCATGGGTAAATCTGCTCAGGTGCCCTTGCATGTGTGGCTGCCGGATTCCATGGAAGGCCCGACGCCTATCTCCGCGCTCATCCATGCCGCCACCATGGTCACCGCCGGTATTTTCATGGTCGCGCGCATGTCGCCGCTCTATGAACTTTCCACCACGGCGCTGTCCTTTGTGCTCATCATCGGCGCGGTCACGGCCTTCTTCATGGGGCTAATCGGCCTGGTGCAGAATGACATCAAGCGGGTGGTGGCCTACTCGACGCTGTCGCAGCTCGGCTATATGGTGGCCGCGCTGGGCGCCTCGGCCTACGCGGCGGGTATTTTTCACCTGATGACGCATGCCTTCTTCAAGGCGCTGCTGTTCCTCGCCGCCGGCTCGGTCATCATCGCCATGCACCACGATCAGGACATCCGCAACATGGGTGGGCTGTGGAAGAAAATGCCCATCACCTGGCTGACGGCGCTGATCGGCTCCCTGGCGCTCATTGCCTTCCCCGGCTTCTCCGGTTTCTTCTCCAAGGATGCCATTATCGAGGCGGTCGGCCATTCCCATGTCTTCGGCGCCAATGTCGCCTGGGTGCTGCTGACGGTGGGCGCCTTCGTGACAGCCCTGTATAGCTTCCGCATGTACTATCTGGTGTTCCACGGTAAGCCGCGCATGGACGCACACACTCGCTCGCACTTGCACGAGACGCCCTGGGTGGTGACAGGTCCGCTGATCGCGCTGGCCATCCCGTCCATTTTCATCGGTTGGCTGGCGGTGGAGCCATTGCTGATCAACAACTGGCTGGGCGATGCCATTCATGTGGCGCACGGGCATGACAGCCTGCACGAGCTGGCGGCGCACTGGCATGGGCAGAAGGCCTTCATCGAGCATGGCATGCACGGCTGGCCCTTCAAGCTCGCCATGGCCGGGCTCGGGCTGGCCACCCTGTTTTGGTGGTTCGGTGTGAAGCTGCTACCCAATCTCGACCTGCTGCTGCAACGCGCCGGCGGCCCGCTGACCCGGCTGCTGCAAGACAAATACGGCTTTGATGATTTCAATCAGCGCGTCTTCGCCGGCGGTGGCTTGAATATCGGCCGGCTGTTGTGGAACACCTGTGATCGGGCGGTGATTGACGGCGCCATCGTCAACGGCTCGGCGCTGTCGGTCGGGCGCCTCGCTGGCAGTGTTCGTTGGTTACAGTCCGGCATGCTCTATCACTACGCCATCGCCATGATTATCGGCCTGGTCGCCATGCTGACCGCCTATGTTGCCTTCTAAAGCCGCATTCACCGCAGAGCGGCCGTTCGATATCGCCGCGGCACGGCGGTACTTGCACGCGCGGGAAGAGGGCAGAAGGCAATCACGGTTTGCTCTATGGCAGCAGGCGAGGGCGGATGCCGAGCGGATTATCGACATGGTGATTGCCCGCTTCAATCCGAGTCGGATTATCCAATGGGGCTCGGTTTTGGAGCCGCGCCACTTCTCGGCGATCTCGGATATCGATTTGGCTATTGAAGGGGTGGGGTCGCTTGAATTTTTAACGCTGTTTCGACTCGCCGAGGCAGAGACAAAATTTCCGTTGGACGTGGTGCGCTGGGAAAACCTTGAACCCGAGTTCCAACGGGTTATCCTGATGAAGGGTGAGATTCGCTATCGGCGACTCATTTCGTCGTCGAATTCAGAACGCACTGGCCATTAGACGATGCAACAGGATGAGCTTCGACTGCTACTTGGCGAAGTTGGGGAGGGGCGACGGGCGCTTGAAAAAATTGATTTGCTCTACCGTCACTATGGTTCGCGTTTTCGCGACGAGGGAGCGCGGGGTTTACCCGATGCGGTGATGCTGGCGGAGATACTCGGTAACACCTACACCTGCATTGAGACAGTTTTGTTCAGAATTTCGCGGGTGTTCGAGAATCATCTTGACTCAGAACGGTGGCACAAACACCTGCTCCAAAAGATGCACATTGAGGTGCCTGGATTGCGACCGGCGGTTCTGTCGCCGGAGACCTTCAAGCTGCTGGATGAATTGCGCCGATTTCGCCATTTCAAGCGTTACTACTATGAATTCGATTACGATTGGCTGCGGTTGGAGTTCCTGATGACTGTCTACGAGCGCATGCGACCGCGACTTGAGGCAGACCTTGATCGGTTTTCAGGTTTTCTTGAGTCGCTGCTGGTCGAAGCCGATGGCCTGTCGGGTGCGGACAGTTGAACCGAGACCTGTTTAACAACGGGCGCCGAGTATAAAGTCGTGACGCGGCAAGAGTCGCGGAACCGGAGAAGCAAGGACAATGACTGATTTTCCCTGGCTGACACTGACCATCTGGCTGCCGATTCTCGGTGGTATTGGCGTCATTGTCAGTGGCGATACGATGGCGGAACGCAGCAAGCGCTTGGCGCTCGGGGTGTCGGTCGCGACCTTCCTGGTCAGCCTGCCGTTGTGGTTTGGCTTTGACCCCGCCGCGCCCGGCATGCAGTTTGTCGAATACGCGCCCTGGGTGCCGTCCTTCGATGTCTACTACTACCTGGGCGTCGATGGCATCTCCATGCCGCTGATCATTCTCACCACCTTCATCACTATCTTCGTGGTGGTGGCGGGCTGGGATGTGATCACCTACAAGCCATCGCTCTACATGGCCGCCTTCCTGATCATGGAAGGCATCATGGTCGGCGTCTTCTCGGCGCTCGATGCCATTTTGTTCTATGTCTTCTGGGAGGCCATGCTGATCCCGATGTTCATCGTGATCGGTGTTTGGGGCGGGCCGAATCGAGTTTACGCCACCATTAAGTTCTTTCTTTATACCTTCTTTGGGTCGGTGTTCATGCTGGTGGCGCTGATCTACATGTACTTCCAGTCCGGCAGCTTCAGCATTCTGGACTACCACGCGCTGCCGCTGGGCATGACCGCGCAAATCCTGATTTTTATCGCCTTCCTGCTCGCCTTCGCGGTCAAGGTGCCCATGTTCCCGGTGCATACCTGGCTGCCGGATGCGCACGTGGAAGCGCCCACTGGGGGCTCGGTGATTCTGGCCGCCATCATGCTGAAAATCGGCGGCTATGGCTTCTTGCGCTTTAGCCTGCCGATCACCCCCGATGCCAGTGCCGCGCTTGATGGCTTTATCATTGCCCTGTCGCTGATCGCCATTGTCTACATCGGCTTCGTGGCGCTGGTGCAGTCTGACATGAAAAAGCTCATCGCCTATTCGTCCATCGCCCACATGGGCTTTGTCACCCTGGGCTTTTTCCTGGTGTTCGCCATTTTCCGCCAGCCGGAGGTCGCCAGCGGCGCCGTCATGGGCATCGAGGGCGGCATGGTGCAGATGATTTCCCATGGCTTTATCTCGGGCGCGCTCTTCCTCTGCGTTGGCGTGCTCTATGATCGGCTGCACAGCCGCGAAATTTCCGACTATGGCGGCGTGATCAATGTCATGCCCTGGTTCGGCGGCTTCATGGTGTTCTTCGCCATGGCCAATGCCGGTCTGCCGGGAACCTCCGGCTTTGTCGGCGAGCTGATGGTGATACTGGCCGCCTTCCGCGCCGATTTTTGGTACGCCTTCCTGGCCGCGACCACCCTGATTCTGGCGGCTGCCTTTACCCTGTGGATGGTCAAGCGCGTGGTCTTTGGCGAGGTTGGCAATGAAAAGGTCGCGGAATTGAAAGATCTGAACCGGCGCGAGACTTTCAACCTGGGTGTGCTCGCCGCCGTGGTGCTGGCCGTCGGTCTCTGGCCCAAGCCGCTGATTGATGTGATGGAACCGACCATCGAAAACCTGGTGGCCCAGATTCAGGTTAGCAAGTTGCCTGGGGTTGATCCGGCGCTGGCTCGCCAGCCCGAGGCTCCCTGACTAGCACCCATCATTCGCTTTCGCTCCAGTAGCCAACGGATTTCTAACTATGGCGTTCGAACCCGCTTTTCTCGCGACCATCCTGCCTGAGCTTATTTTGCTGACAACGGGCTGTGCAGTCCTAGTCATGGATCTGTACCTAAACGACGAGCAGCGGGTCTGGAACCATAACCTGTCGATTCTTGGGTTGGCCGCGACCCTGGGTTGCGTTGGCCTGGTTGGCAGCGGCGAAGTCACCTTCGCCTTCAGCGATACCTTGGTGCGAGATCCCTTTGGCGACTTGCTCAAAGGCATCATACTGATCCTGACCATTTTGACCTTTGTCTACTCACGCGATTATATGCGCGAGCGTGGACTCTGGGTGGGCGAATACCATGTGCTGATTCTTTTTGCCACCTTAGGGATGCTGATCATGGTCTCGGCGCACAGCTTCCTGACGCTCTATCTGGGGCTTGAGTTGCTCGCCCTGTGCTTGTATCCGCTGGTGGCGCTGGATCGTGATTCCAAACCCGGCGCCGAGGCGGCGATGAAATACTTCGTGCTCGGCGCCCTGGGCTCAGGGATGCTGCTCTACGGTATCTCCATGCTCTATGGCGCCACCGGCAGCTTTGATTTCACCGAGGTCGCCCAGGTTGTCACGGCCGAGGGCATGGAGAACAAAATTCTGGTATTCGGGCTGGTGTTTGTGCTGATCGGCGTGGCCTTCAAGTTCGGCGCCGTGCCCTTTCACATGTGGCTGCCCGATGTTTATCAGGGCGCACCCATGCCGGTGGTGCTCTTCCTGTCGAGCGCGCCCAAGATCGCGGCTTTTGCCATGGCGACTCGCATTCTGATCGACAGCCTGGGTGCCTTGCAGGCGGACTGGGGTGAGATTCTGATCATCCTGTCGGTGCTCTCCATGGGGCTCGGCAATCTGGTCGCCATTGCTCAGACCAACATCAAGCGCATGTTGGCTTACTCAACTATCTCCCATGTTGGTTTCATCTTCCTCGGGTTGCTGGCCGGCACCTCCGAGGGCTACGCTGCCGCCATGTTTTACACCGTGGTCTATTCGCTCATGGCCGCCGGTGCATTTGGGGTGCTGGCCATCATCTCGGTCAAGGGCGTGGAGATTGAGAATCTTGATGATCTCAAGGGATTGAACGACCGCGATGCCTGGCTTGCCGCCATGCTCGCGCTCATGATGTTCTCCATGGCCGGGGTACCGCCGGCGGTGGGCTTCTTCGCCAAGCTGCTGGTGCTTGATGCCGTGGTCAGCATTGGTCTCACCTGGCTCGCCGTGGTTGCCGTGGTCTTCTCCATCATCGGCGCCTTCTACTACCTGCGGGTGGTGAAGTTCATTTACTTCGACAAACCCGCTCAAGAGTCCCCGCTGCGGCTTGCCGGCGATGCCCGCATCGCCATCTCGGTCAATGGACTGGCGGTGCTGTTTCTGGGGATCTTTCCTGCCTCATTGCTGGGTATCTGCAACGCCGCTTTTGCTGGCTAGCGCAATACTTGAGCTTCTGCCTTCCAAGGCTTAAGCACAGCCTGCACAGATTCCATCCTTCTTTTCGGGCTTACCAATCGCGCCTCTGCGACAGAAACTCTTCTCCATCTTCGCGTCCGCTTCCAAATGGATTGGCAAAGGCAGCGTCGAAGCGCAGCAATGGTCCCACTCAACTGGTGTTTGGGCACCGGATGGGAGCGTTTCGGTGGTATCTTCAAGCACTGGTCATGTTAGTTTCTGGTCAGTTACAGTAGAGCACCACCCATGATGCGTCGATGGCGTAATCCATTCGTTGTATTTTTGCACGATCTGGCGGCAGTGCCTATTGCCTGGATGGGGGCCTACTGGGTCCGGTTTAATCTTGACGTGATACCAGCGTTATTTCTGGAGCAGGCACTTGTTGCCCTTCCTTTGTTGATTTTGGTGCAGGGCGGGGTGTTTTGGTACTTCGGGCTTTATCGTGGCGTCTGGCGTTTCGCTTCGATTCCGGATCTTATTCGTATCGCGAAGGGAGTGCTTGTGGGGGTTGTGCTGACAACCATCATCCTGTTCATGTTGAACAGGCTGGAGTCAATACCTCGTTCAGTGCCCTTGCTGTATGCCGTTTTCCTGCTGTTGCTGCTGGGTGGTGCGCGATTTGCGTACCGTGGCTACAAGGATCGGCGTCTTTATTCCAGTGACACTAGGAATGTTCTGATTGTCGGCGCTGGACGTGCTGGCGAAATTCTTGTCCGAGATCTGTTGCGCCAGCCTGAACTTGGCTACAGCCCTGTGGTATTTGTGGACGATAATATTCGCAAGAAAGGCAAAGAGATACATGGTGTGCGGGTTGCCGGGCGATTAGACAGCATTCCATCTCTGGTCAAAACTCATCGAGTGGAGTTAATACTGATTGCGCTGCCAGGCGGATCGAGTCGCCAGGTACGACGGGTGGTCGAGTTATGCGAGCGCGCCGGTGTGCCCTTCCGTATCCTGCCGCGGACAAAGGATTTGGTGTCCGGGAAAGTCTCGATCCAGGAACTGCGCGAGGTGGCGATTGAGGATTTGTTGGGACGCGATCCGATCCAACTGTCCTGGGAAGCGGTGACGGAGCATGTGGCAGGTAAGTGTGTGTTGGTAACCGGAGGTGGTGGTTCTATTGGCTCCGAGCTTTGCCGACAATTAGCGCGCCTCGACCCCAGGTCGCTGGTGATTGTCGAAAACGGCGAACATCATCTCTACAAGGTGGAGCAGGAATTGAGGGGTAGCTTCCCCGACTTACCACTCCATGCCCATCTGGTGGATGTTTGCGATAGGACGGCTCTGGAGTGGGTATTTGCGCATCGCCGGCCGCATCTGGTGTTCCACGCGGCAGCCTACAAGCATGTGCCCATGTTGGAGGGGCAGGTGCGTGAGGCGATACGAAACAATGTCCTTGGAACCGTCACCGCTGCGCAGATGGCGGATAGTCATGGATGCGAGGCCTTTATTTTGATTTCAACCGATAAGGCAGTCAATCCCACCAATGTGATGGGGGCAAGCAAGCGTATCGCGGAAATTTTCTGCCAAAACCTGAATGTCCGGTCCGCGACCCGATTCGTGACGGTTCGCTTTGGCAATGTCCTGGGCTCCGCGGGCAGTGTTGTACCGCTATTTCATGAGCAGATCGCCAAGGGCGGACCTGTGACTGTCACCCATCCGGAGATTACCCGCTATTTCATGACCATTCCCGAGGCGTGCCAGCTGATCATCGAGGCGGGTTCAGTTGGATGTGGCGGTGAGATTTTTGTTCTGGATATGGGTGACCCGATTAAAATCCATTACTTGGCCGAGCAAATGATTCGCCTCAGTGGCAAGATTCCGGGCGAGGATATCGAAATCGTCTACACGGGCCTACGACCAGGAGAAAAGCTTTTTGAGGAGTTGTTCCACGAGCAAGAGAATCTGCGCGCCACCTCGCAAGAAAAGCTGTTATTAGCCAACCCGCGCTATCTCGAGTGGGACTGGTTGTGGGACCGAGTGATGTGGCTGCGCAGTGCTTGTGAGTCCTATGACGAGGATCGACTCCTTGGTCTAATACTGGATCTGGTGCCTGAGTTGGATCGGCCTGTCAACATTCCAGGTCATCACGTTTCCATGGTCGTGCCGGAGGAATAAGCAGTGGCGGGGAACATGAACCGACCAAGCGCCGGGCAGGGTGCTGCTCCAGTTGTCGCTCCACGGGTGTCGAGCTTCTGGAGAAGCTTCCGCCGGGGTGTTGTGTCATGAAGGTTTTGGTTACAGGAGCGAGCGGCTTTGTTGGCGCTGCCTTGGTCAGGTCTTTGCTGGAGGATGGTCGGCATCTGGTGCGCGCGGTTTATCGGTACGAGAGACCACCCATGTGGGAATCCGTGGATTGGGTACGGGTCGCCGGGTTGACGGCCGACGCCGATTGGGAGGCTGGTGTGCTCGACATCGATCTCGTCATCCATGCGGCTGCGCGCGTGCATATGATGCCCGATACTGCCGCCGATCCTGTGGCGGAATTCCGCCGGGTGAATGTGGCTGGGACCTTGGCATTGGCAGAGCAGGCGGCGGCTGCAGGGGTGCGTCGGTTTGTCTTTGTAAGCTCCATCAAGGTCAACGGTGAAGAAACAGCACCGGGCCGAGCCTTCCATGCCGCTCAACAGCCTAAGCCGGTCGATCCTTATGGCATTTCCAAGTTCGAGGCCGAGCGGGGCTTGCGTGCTCTGGCCGAAAGGACGGGTATGGAACTTGTCATCATTCGTCCACCGATGGTCCATGGCCCGGGAGTCAAAGGCAACTTCGCTGCGATGATGGACTGGTTGCGGCGTGGTGTTCCCTTGCCGCTCGGAGCTGTGACCTGCAATCGTCGTAGCCTGGTGGGTTTGGACAATCTGGTTGACTTCATCCTGACCTGTGTCGAACATCCGGCCGCCGCCAATGAGACTTTTCTGGTCAGCGACGGCGAGGATCTTTCCCTCGCGGACCTGTTGCGTCGTCTGGGGCGGGCCATGGGACATCCAGCGCGTTTGATTCCAGTGCCGCCAAGCCTGCTGATGGCCGCGGCAAGATGGCTGGGCAAAGACGATGTCGCGCGGCGGTTGTTCGGCAGTTTGCAAGTTGACCTATCTCATACCAGCAAGACTCTGGGTTGGACGCCGCCTTTCGACCTAGACGAGGGACTGCGCCGGACTGCGCGAGGAAAACAGGGATGATGCGTCTTTTCGACCTATTGCTCGCGACCCTGGGGCTGATGTTTGGATGGCCCTTGATGCTGGTGCTCGTGCTGGTTGGTTACCTGGATACTGGCTCGCCTTTCTTTCGGCAAGAACGGGTTGGGCGATATCAAAAACCTTTTGTACTGGTGAAATTTCGAACCATGCGCCCAGGCACGGCATCTGTGGCCACCCATCTGGCGAGTGTCGAGGACATTACACCCTTGGGCCAGTTTTTGCGTCGAACCAAACTGGATGAATTGCCCCAGCTGTGGAATGTTCTCAAAGGGGAGATGAGTCTGGTGGGGCCGCGCCCCTGTTTGTTGGATCAGCGAGAATTGATCGCTGAAAGAGCGCAGCGAGGGGTGTATGAAGCACGCCCGGGAATCACCGGCTTGGCCCAGGTGAACAAAATCGATATGTCAACACCGGTGTTACTGGCTGAGACGGACGCCAAAATGATGTCCGCGCTGACAACAGCGGACTATTTTGGCTACATTTTCCACACCCTGTTTGGCAAGGGCGGAGGCGACCGAGTCCAACCCAGACAATAATGCCTCCTGCTCGAATCCTTTGATTTCTCCGAGCTCAGGCGTCGGAAAATACTGGGTTATGCTGCTCCTGGACGCGAATGAAGGTGGTGCGCTTGCTGAGTTCCTTGAGTCGCTGGGCGCCGACATAGGTGCAGGCCGAGCGCAGACCACCCAGGATGTCCTGGATGCTGTTGATCACCGGGCCGCGATAGGGCACCTCGACCGTCTTGCCTTCTGACGCGCGATATTCGGCCACGCCACCTGCGTGCTTGTTCATGGCGGTGTCGGAGCTCATGCCGTAAAAAAGTGTGTATTGCTTGCCATCGCGCTCGATCTTTTCGCCGCCGGATTCGTCGTGACCGGCCAACATACCGCCGAGCATGACGAAATCGGCGCCGCCGCCGAAGGCTTTGGCGATGTCGCCAGGGACAGTGCAGCCACCGTCCGAGATGATTTGCCCGCCCAGGCCGTGAGCCGCGTCAGAGCATTCAATGATGGCCGAGAGCTGAGGATAGCCAACTCCGGTTTTGATGCGGGTGGTGCAGGCCGAGCCGGGTCCAATGCCGACCTTGATGATGTCAGCACCTGAGAGCAAGAGTTCCTCGACCATCTCCCCTGTGACCACATTGCCGGCGATGATGACGTGTTCAGGGAAATGTTTCCGGGTCTTGCCAACAAAGTCAACGAAGTGCTCGCTATAGCCGTTGGCGACATCAACGCAAATGAAATACAGTCGCGGATGATGCTCCAGCACGGTTTTTAGAGTATCGAGGTCGCGCTCGGTTGTCCCCGTGCTGATGGCCAGGTTGTCCTCAATGCCCTGGTGGGTGTCGAGAAAGTCCTCCCAGGCCCGCGGACTGTAATGTTTGTGGATGACGGTGAGCAGGCCCGACCGGGCCAGGGCGGCCGCCATCTCGAAGGTGCCGATGGTGTCCATGTTGGCAGCCATGACGGGCACCCCGGTCCAGGTCTTGCCACTGTGAAGGAAGGTGAAGCTGCGCTCCAAGGATACCTGCGCGCGCGAGCGCAAGGTGGAACGCTTGGGGCGGATCATCACATCCTTGAATCCAAGCTTTAAATCGGCTTCGATGCGCATGGGCGGACTCCTGCGGGGCCTGGAAAAAGAGCTTTCGCTTCGCGAGAGAATCTGTAAATTGTCAGCGTCTGGGAATTATAGTGCCCACACAGGAGCTCGAACATGGGTCGATTATTCCGTATCAGTGGTTTTTTTTCCTATGTGGTGATGATTTTTCTGAATGCCTTTGTTGACCTCGGGCATAAGATCATTATCCAAAATACGTTGTTCAAGACCTATGACGGCGATACCCAGATTCTGCTGACGGCCATTGTCAATGCCTTGATTCTGCTGCCATTCGTGCTGCTGTTTACGCCCTCGGGTTTCATGGCCGATCGCTTCCCCAAGCACAAAGTCATGCGCGTCAGCGCCTGGTTCGCGGTTGGTTGCACCCTGGCCATCACGATGTTTTATTACCTGGGTTGGTTTATCGCGGCCTTTGCGATGACCTTTCTGCTTGCCGCCCAGAGTGCCTTTTACTCTCCGGCAAAGTACGGCTACATCAAGGAGTTGGTCGGCAAGGAGGCGCTGGCGGCGGCCAACGGATGGGTGCAGGCGACCAGCACCACGGCCATTTTGGCCGGCATTTTTCTGTTCTCCATTTTGTTCGAGGCGCGCCTGGCCGGGCAGTCCTTCGCCAGTCCTGGCGAGGCGATGTATTTGATCGCGCCGCTCGGCTGGGGGCTGGTGGCCTGCGCGCTCTTTGAGGTGTTCATGGCCTATCGCCTGCCGCGCACCACGGCGGGCAATAGCATCCGCTTTCGCTGGGGTGCCTATTTGAGCGCGCGCTATTTACGCGATAACCTGAAGGCGGCCTGGGACAATCAGGTGATCTGGCTGTCCATCGTTGGCTTGGCGGTGTTCTGGTCCATCTCCCAGGTGGTGCTGGCGGTCTTTCCGGCCTTTGCCAAGGAGACGCTTGGCGAGACCAACACCGTGGTCATCCAGGGGCTGCTGGCCTGTTCCGGGATTGGCATTATTCTCGGTTCCTACCTGGCCGGGCGGGTGTCGCGGCATCATATCGAGGTCGCGCTCATTCCGATTGGCGCCATCGGCATCGCGCTAGCCCTCTTTGTGCTACCAGGGCTGGAGTCCGCGTGGGCGCATGGGCTGAATTTCATTGCCCTGGGATTTCTCGGCGGACTGTTTTTGGTGCCGCTCAATGCGCTCATTCAGTTCAATGCCGGGGAGCAGGCGCTGGGGCGGGTGCTGGCGGCGAACAATTTCATCCAGAACCTGCTGATGCTCAGCTTCTTGGGTCTCACCGTGGCGGCGGCCTATCTGCAGCTTGGCAGCCTGGTGTTGTTGTTTGCCCTGGCCGTGGTGGCGACCCTGGGCGCGCTCTACACCATTTATCAATTGCCGCAGTCGCTGGTGCGCTTCGTGATCGCGCGCCTGATGCGGACCCGCTACCGGCTCAATGTCATCGGCCTGTCCAAGCTGCCGGCCCAGGGCGGCGTGCTGTTGCTGGGCAACCATGTGAGCTGGATTGACTGGGCCATGGTGCAGATGGCCAGCCCGCGCCCGGTGCACTTCGTGATGGAGCGCAATCTTTACGAGCGCTGGTATCTGCGCCGCTTTCTGGACTTTTTCGGCGTGGTGCCCATTTCGCGCGGGGCCAGCCGCCAAGCCATCGCGGCAGTGACCGAGTTGCTGGACGCGGGCGAGGTGGTCTGTCTCTTTCCCGAGGGGACGCTCAGCAAGAACGGTCAGCTCAATGAGTTCAAGCGCGGCTTCGAGCGCGCCGCCGGAGCCGCGCGCCAGGGAGTGATTCTGCCCTTCTATCAGCGCGGTCTCTGGGGCAGTCGCTTTTCCTATGCCAGCACCAAGCTTAAAACCGACCGCCGCGCGGGCCGCGTGCGCGAGATCATCGTTGCCTTTGGTCAGCCCTTGGCGTTGACCGCCACCGCCGAGCAGGTCAAGCAGGCAGTGTTTGAATTGTCGGTTACCTCCTGGCGCAGCTATGTCGAGACCCTTGAGCCGGTGCCCTTGGCCTGGCTGCGCGCCGCCAAGCGTGAGCCGGGGACGACGGCGGTGATCGAATCCACCAACGCGCGCCTGTCCAACCGGCGCTTGATCACGGCGGTGCTCTTGTTCGCGGCGCGCATCAAGCGTCTGGGCGGGGCGCCGGCGATCGGCATTCTGCTGCCGGCGAGCAGTGCCGGGGCCATTGCCAATCTCGCCGGTTTGCTGGCTGGCAGGACTGTGGTCAATCTCAACTACACCGCCAGCGCCGAGGCCCTGCGCGCCGGGGTTGAGCAGGCCGGGCTCAGTGATGTGATCACCGCCGAGCGTTTTCTGCGCAAGCTTGAACAGCGCGGCATCGACCCGCGCGCGGCGCTGCCGGATGTGCGTTTCCATGCCATGGAGGACATGCGCGCCAGTATCGGCAAGCTCTCTGCGCTCAACGCCCTGCTGCTCGCCAGTCTGCTGCCGGCGCGCGCCTTGCTGGCATTGTTCGGGCGGGCGACCACGCCGGATCAGACCGCCGCGATTTTGTTCTCAAGCGGCAGTGAGGGCCGCCCAAAAGGGGTGGAGCTGACCCATCGCAACATTCGCGCGAACGCGCGCCAGATCGCCGATGTGCTCAATACCGAGCGCAGCGACATTGTGCTCTCGAATCTGCCGCTCTTTCATGCCTTTGGGCTGACCGCGACCACCTTCATGCCGTTGCTTGAGGGGGTGCCCATGGTGTGCCATCCTGACCCGACCGACGCCGTTGGCAGTGCCAAGGCCATCGCTCGCTATCGGGCCACTGTGTTGTGCAGTACCTCGACCTTTCTGCGGCTGCATACCCGCAACAAGCGCATTCATCCGCTGATGTTGCAGTCGCTGCGGGTGGTGGTCGCCGGGGCCGAGCGCCTGAGTCCAGATGTGCGCGATGCCTTCGAGCTGAAGTTTCATAAAACCCTCTATGAGGGCTACGGCGCCACCGAGACCACGCCCGTGGCCAGCGTGAATGTGCCGGATTCACTCGATACCCTGAGCTGGAAGGTCCAGACCGGCTCGCGTCCCGGCAGCGTGGGCCTGCCACTGCCCGGGACCAGCTTCCGGGTCGTCGACCCCGAGACACTCGCGCCCCTGGCGCCGGGCGAGGACGGCTTGATTCTAATTGGCGGCGTACAGGTGATGAAGGGCTATCTGGGCGATCCGGACAGGACCGCCGCTGCCGTGGTGGAGCTGGATGGATTGCGCTGGTATAAGACCGGCGACAAGGGCCATCTGGATGCCGATGGCTTTTTGACCATTGTTGATCGCTATTCGCGCTTCGCGAAACTGGGCGGGGAGATGATCAGCCTGAGCGCGGTGGAGGATCAGGTGCGCCGGGCGCTTGGGCGGGCCGAGCTGGAAGCGGTGGCGGTGAATTTGCCGGATGAGCGCAAGGGTGAGCGCATCGTCCTCTTGGTGGCCGATGAGCTAGAGACCGATGCGCTGCGCAAGACGCTGATGGGTGCCGGCATGAATCCGCTGGCCATCCCGTCCGATATCCTGCGGGTCGCGGCCATCCCCAAGCTGGGCAGCGGCAAGACTGACTTTGGCGCCGCGCGGCAACTCGCGCTTCAGTTCTCCGTCGATGAGAGTCTGAATCCTCGAATCGTGAATTAGAGAGGGGCCCTGCGTTGAATGACAGCTTGGTGTTATTCAAGCCTGTTCTTCAACGCAGGGATACCTTACACTAACCTTAAGATTTCCAGTAAGCCTGAGATCAGTTACCCTGTATCAGATCCGTGGAGTCTTTGAGCACAGCCTCGGTGGCGGCGTCTTTCGCCATCTTATCCGCGACGATTTTGGCCTTCATCATCTCGGCGGCATCCGCATTGACAGCTTCCGACATCCGGTCAGCCGCTTCGGCCTCGACCGAAGTGGCAAGGCCCGCATCCTTGGCGGCATTGACATCGGCGGTGGCATCGGTCACAGCGTCTGCGACGCCCTGAGTAACCGCAGCGGCGGTGTCAACCTCTTCAGCTACTTGTTTGGCTGCTTTCGCCGCCATGTCGGCAGAGGTTTCTGCAAACAGAGCACCGGAGAATGCCAGTGCGAGTCCTGCGGTAGCAGTCATCAGAATTTGCTTATTATCCATTTTTGATACACCTTCAGATTAGGGACGCTTGTGCGTCGTGAGAAAAAAGACGCTCGCGCGTCCAGAAGAGTTCTGTATTGTCGCGATCTTGTCACCTGTCTTGCCGCTGAGTTGGTTCGACACTTGGACGAGCATTCTGCCCGGTTTCTTGTTGAACGTCCTGCCCAGCATTGGGTGATTTTGCAGGTGAAGGCGCTTCTTTCCTGCGTGTCCGCAGCGCCTCTCTCAGACTGAAATAGCCGTCGTCGAATGACAGCCGGAAGTCCGCTGCCTTGATCCCCTGAAGCGGTTCAGGGGGGGCCGCGTCATCGAGCAACACCGGAAAAATCCGTTTATTCTTCTTGATTGACTTGGCGATGGCCGGATTTGTCCAGCTTGCCCCGACGCTCTGATGAGACACCACGAAAATGATGTCGCTGCTGCTGTCGAATAGCTCCTTGAGCTTGTCATCGGTGTTGTCGCCAACCTGAACTTCCTTTTTGTCCCATAGGATTCTAAAGGGGGCCATTTTCAACGCGTCATAGAGTTTAGAAACGAAACCCGCATCCTGCGCATCATAGAGGATAAAAATCTTGCGGATGTCGTTATTTCGCAGTGTCGCGAGACTCAGCCCGAAGATCATCATCACGGCCAAACCGGCCAGCGCATAAAGCACAAGCTCAAAGGCGCTCGCATAGTCGACCCCGCCAAGAAAGACCAGCGCCAGGTAGAGCACCAACATCAAACCCAAAATGACGGCACCAAACTCCGTCACAATGGGCCGCTCTTGCTTATTCATCATGATCCGCCACCCCAAGCCACAAGGACTCCAGAATCCTGATCATGAGGAAGTCTATCCACATCAAGCCCACCGAACCAAGATAGTAAAATGATGCAACTTCTTGCCTGTTGGGGCGGTTTCGGTCGGGATCTGTCGAGGCTGAAGCCGCCCCTTGCAAGAAGACCCAAAAGATTGTGAGTTAGCCTAAACAGCATAACTAGAATGCGGGGCTCCGGGGCAGAAACTCTGGCGGATGGATGGACAAGGGTGGCTTTGATCGTATATGGGGCCAAGGCAACCTCACACTTCGCAACCGGAGGGTTGAGGTTGCCCAGATTATGATCAAGGCCGTTCATTAGGGTTTTGACAGCCTGGCTGATGATGGTGAGCGAATCCGCGCGCTGTCAGGGCGCAGGAACAGGGTGGTGCCGAGGGTTTTCAGTCCCCTGGCTTGGTGATAAGCGCTTTCGTTAATGAAAATCCACAGTAATCTGCTGCGGCGATCACGCGGCGGTTTTGGTGTAGGGGCATATCCATCGGTAAAAATGATCGCACCGTCGTAACCTGGATGACTATCAAGGTAGTCGATCACGGCCTGAAAATCGGTTCCGCCACGACCGCGAATGGCAAAGGTGCGCCGTGCGTGCTTGAGCGTCAGTGCCGGCCCCTGAACTTGGGTGTCAAACGCGATGGCGTCGACGCGCTCGATCCCGTAGTGAAAAAAGCGATTGATCAGCGAAAATCCGCGCGCAATGTCCTCATCGCTCATGGAGCCGCTGACATCGACGGCGACCAGCAGGCGGGTGCGAAAATCGTAGCGGCTGCCCTGATAGAGAAAGCCATAGCGACGGCTGGGCTTCATTCGCGTGAGTCGGCGTTTTGTGGATAGCACCGAGAGCCGAAATTGGCGCAGAACGGCACGGTAGTCGAGCTTCGGCTGGCGGTTGGCGATCACCCGCTGGCGAATGGCGCCGGGTAGGTTGCCCCAGGATTGTCGCAGTTCGGCATCGGCGACATGCTCGTCGATGCGCTCGCTCATCAACTCGTCCTCGCCCCAGGGACGGGTGTTTTCCTCGCCGATGCATGGGGACCGGCCATAGTCGGTCAGGCTTGGCGGCACGCGGTCGGCGATAGGTGCCGGCGCATCGGCGTCAGCGCCGGCGGCCTTACCCGGCTGGCCGCCTGGCTGTGGTTGGCCGCCGGACTCCGATGGCGGGTCCGCTAGCCGGTCGGATAGCGGGTCTGATGGCGAATCAGGCGCCGACGCGCCCCATGCGGGCAGGGCCTGTTCGAGTAGGCGCGCATGGTAAAACTCATGAAACTGCTGGTCGTAATCATGATGACCAAAGGTCGTGAAGGCGCTTGGCAGTGGCAGCGGCAGGTGCAGATGCTCGTGCAGGGCGAGATTGCTGGCCTGGTAGCTGATGTGCGGCGGATGCTGACGGCGTCTGTAGGGATGCTTGAGTAGAATGCGCACCGCCTCCAGGCGCATCACGGCGTCGAGCTGGCTCGCGTCCAGGCCGTCGATGAAGGCTGGGTTGTAGCCGATGCGACCTTCGCCGACGCGGATGGTAGCGATGGGTTCAATCAGCATACGGTGATCGCTGAACACCGCGAACAGCAGCGGCTCGGTGATGAACCAGCGCTCCAGCACCTGGCCCATGCGTGCGCGGGGGTCCATGTCGTCCTAGCCCTTGATGCCGGCGATGTAGTCGGTGAGCAGCCCGAGCAGCTCCACCGAACCGGAGCACAGGGCCATGGCACGATCATAATTGGGGTTTTCGAGCAGGGAGGCAAAATGCGCGATGGCCTCGTTGCGTTTCAATCGCTTCAGGCGCTTGAGGTAATTGAGCAGATTGGTGCGCAAGGTTTCGGCATTCGCGACCGGCTGCGCGAGACCGTGCAAATACAGCAGGATGCGCTCGTTGAGCTGGATGGTCTCGTGCAGACTGAGGTCTTTGATCCGTTCCTGATGCTCGCGCCAGTGTAACAGCAGTTGCTCCGGTCCAAGCTGGCCGCTGGCGGCCAGGCGCTGCTGCAAGGCGATTGCCGAGGTGGAGCCAACGATGCCGGCGATGGCTTTCACATGCAGTGGTTCCAGCCGCGGCAGGGGGGCGATGAAGGCGGCGACCTTGGCCCAGGCGCGTCGATCCGGGGTCTTCGTCAGATCCGCCTGGAACTCGCCGCTGTCGCCCTCGGCGCGGGCGCCGTCGAGTTGGTAGGGCTCGGCCTGGATAAAATCAATCACCCGCTGATCGAGCTGGTTCTCTGTCGCCCACAGCAGCCAATCGTCAACCGTGGGCGCGAATTCATACAGATTAAAACGCGACAGCAGTGCCGGGTCCAAGTCGGTGAGCTGGTATTCCTCGCCGTGATTGATTGCCGCCACCACCCGGCTGCCAGGCGGGAGGCTTTTGCCGGCCAGGCGACGATTGAGCGCCAAATCGTAGACGGCTTGCAGAATCTCCGGGCGGGCACGGTTCAGCTCGTCGAGAAACAGCACCATGGGCTCCTGCCCGGCGGGCCACCAATAGGGTGGCAGAAAGACCGAGTGGCCGGTCGCTTCGTCCTTGTGCATCAGCCCGATCAGATCGCCGGGATCGCTCATCTGCCCGAGAAAGAAAGCTTCCACCGGCAATCCCATGCGGGTGTAGATGGCGCGCACGATCTCGGATTTGCCAATACCATGGCGTCCAACCAGCATCAGGTTCTGGTCGGATGGCGTGAGATGGAGGATATCAGTCAGTTCGCGTGCGTCAACGCGGATGGCCATGAGTTGTTTGAATACCTTCGCTTGCGTGTGTGTTGTGAATGCCCTTTCCTAGCGCGGGTAGCCTGTCGGGCTAAGCGGCGGCGCCAGGGTCTGGTGACTCGGGCAGAATCCAGGGGGCGGAATACCGCGCCTGAGCGGTTTTCACCCGAATTTTCCGTTCGTGCAGGGCGCGCAGATTCAGCACCATCTCGCGTATCTGCGGCAGCGTGTTCTCAAATTCGGAAAAAGGAACCGAAATGGTCACCTGCAAATGATCGCTGAGTCGAATCGAGATTTTTATCAAGCGAGCCGTGTTTTCAACAAAAAAGGCAAACTGCTCCTGGTTGGCCAGTTCACGCAACTGCCCGATGATGGCCTGGCGTTGCAGGTTGCGCACTTTCTCGCGCTTGTGGGCGTTGAATTTTTGTTCCTCGATAAACTGGTGCAGCTCGTGCACTAACGCGACCAGTGCACCGGGCTCGGCGAAATAGCGACAGTCGCTCAGGCGATCATAGGGATAACGCCAGCGCTGACCGATTTCGCGTGGGGCGATGGCGACATGGCGCTGGGAACCGATCCAATAGAGATAAAAACCGATTCCCGTGTCATAGTCCCGCTCCTTGTTGAGGCGGACGTCGCCGACCACCAGTGCCGTGTCAGGGAAAGAATCCTGATTGGGTTTTCGACCGGCAAAGTCGTGAGCCATTGTGACCGCGACTGGCAGCCCCGCCAGTAGCGGGCGGACGCTGTGTTCAAGCCAGGCGCTCGGGTCGGTTTCCTCGACCGCCCAAGCGGGAACCTTCTGCGTATGGCTCAAGGCGATTTTGCGATGACGGGCGATGGACATGGAAAAGCCAGATGAGGTGAGGAGGGGTGCGTGTGCCGACAGTCTCTGCGCATGATCATAATCAACTCGCGGCGGCTTGTAACCAGGTAGCGGCGATTCTGGAGCGGTTTCTAGCGTCTAACGCTATCCGCTTTCCACGAATCGAATCGCTTCCACGGTCAATCCATAGAGCCGATAGGCAAGCTGGTTCATTTGGAATCGAAGCAGACACGCATTCCGGGCACGAGTTGAGCTACGGAAAGCTTAGGGATTTCCTGTTTGTCGATATTTTGGTGGAGACCGAATCGATACCATTGGTCATCGTCAAATTTTCCGCTTTCCCGAGATCGTAAAGCGGCTTCATGCCGGTCCCACCGCCGGAACCCGCCCCTTTCACCGCAAATTCTGGAATCAGGGTGTAACCACTCCCTTTTTCTCCTTCCCCGCTTGCGCAATAGCCCCAGGTTTGCTTGAAAAACAGATCGATAAAGGTGCTACCCGCCGCCGTTTCTTGCTGCCAGTCCTTGTCGGCCCAGTTGTTTAGTCGGTCGAGGAGTGCAGGGCGGCGTCGGACTGTTGGAAGGCGGGAAAATCCTGTGCCCACAGGGAGCGGAGATACGCGGTGCTGAACAGCGGCTGGTGGCTTTCATGCATTGTTCAATGTCCTTTTGTCTTGCCTAAGGCCACTGGACGCTGGAGCGTCAGAACGCGCTAGCAGGCTGGAGTCAGAGAGCGAGGTAACAGTGCGGCCGGCTGTTTGGCGATCATCCGCCGCCATGCTGCGCCCGTTGTTGGCGGCCCTTGTCGGTAAGGCGGTACTTCTGCAGGCGGCTGTTGGGTTTGTCGGGGATTGTCATTTCGATCAGGCTATCGAGCAAGGCGGGTTTGGGGTAGCGCTCGAAGAAAGATTTGCGGTCCGTGAGACTAAGCGCGGCTTGCAGGGCGTCGCGGCGAATTTCGCTCCGGATGGCCGCCAGCAGGGCGTTGGGGGCTGACTTGGGGGCTGATTTGGGGGCTGATTTGGGGGCTGATTTGGGGGCTGATTTGGGGGCTGATTTGGGGGGGGTGGATGCGGTGAGAACCTCCAGGATCATCCGCAAAGCTGACGAAGGGGCCGGTGTCGCTCTGACGGGTGCTTTCGGCGATCGCCTGGTAATACTCTTCCTGGTGCTCGAAAATTAGACTTTTCCCCGGAATGTCCGCGAACAGCGGGTTCCAATGGGTCAGGATCAGGTTCTGCCACAGTCGTCCCATGCCTGCGGCCATTCTCATCGGCGAAAGGGTGAATAAACTCGAATTCGTCATGAAAAATCGAGCTGGCGATGAGTGGATGCGCCTCGGTGGCGCGCAACCACGCGAACAAATCAAAAGCCCCCTGATATTTTTATGACTCCCAAGCGACGCAGCATCATAGCGGCGCGTCGCCGAACTCGATATGCAGGGTCGCTATGCAGGGACTTCCCGCCGCGGATCCTTGCCCCCGGACCGGTGAGCTTGCGGTACAGCTGCTCTTAGGCGGCGCGCCGGCTGCTGTAGTGGCTCCAAGCACTTGGCTCCGGGCATCAATCGCCTTGATCGCTGGGGATTGGCGATGTCCTGTTTCTCGCTCTCGCTCACTCCGAACCCTGGATAAGAATGATAGGGATGCTGCTCCTGGAAGTGCTAGAAGGTATATTCTCCGCAGTCAGGCGGAAAAATGGGTATCATTCTCCTTCTTGGGTTTCTTGTCGCCCAGTTTCTTAGCCTGTTTTAACTTTTTCTCATTCTCTCTTAACCTTGCTTGCAACCATAGCCTTAGCTTTTCGACAAGCGATGGTTTAATAAAGTGCCTGGTGTAAGTCGCGATGTCTGAATCAGGAGCGACTTGCAACAAGGCATCGTAATACCGTTTGGCGAAGTCTTTTTCGCCAATCATGCTGAAATAGACGCACATGACGCCAGTGAACCCGGCGAATTCAGTAACATGAAATTCATCTCGCTTGGGATAGAGTAATTTCAAATCATATTTTTCTTCGAATATTTCAGGGATCTTTTCAGGTTGATTTGCTTTCAGACACATTTGGGCATAGTTAATTTTCGCAAATATATAATCAGGATTTTCCTGGTAATTTTCAATAACCAAATCGCGGCTGATTGCTTTGTTACCAAGCATGCCATGAGCCGCGATCAAATGGTTGGAGATGAGCGGAATTTTTGGGTATCTTTTCTTTAAAGTCGTCAACCTGTCAATTGCTTGCACAGGGTCGGACTGAATAAGCGGGAAAATGTCTTCTATTTGATCGCGAAGCTGACGAGGGATGTTTTTATCGACTGTCGGCTCGTAGTTGATGCGATACTCGAAAAATGAATCTGGACCTTTACCTATAACCGTTGACAACACTTGGTTTTGTCTTTTGTTCGGTGATTGTTTCGTCATGCTTGCCCGCGTGTTATTGAAAAGCTTCGAAAACGACCATTGTACCAACCATTCATTGATGATGGTAAGTCACGCTTGATCCGAGACAATTGCGCGGTCAGTCCTGCCTCCAGGGCAGGGTCTGTCGATGCGGAGGGATATGTCAGACAGGTGGCCTCGCGCTAGTGTTTTTGATGTTGCCCGCTAATGCACCGCGTCACCGAGCATTTGCAGCAAGGCATCTAGCACGCCGACCAGGCTTTCGCCCGCCACCAGCCCGGCGGCGGCGACAATCAGGAAGCGGCGGTGCCAGTTCGGCGCCAAGGCGCGGGCGAGCAGACCAAGCAGGGCGCCCAAACACAGCGCCAGGCTGATTGAGGCCGGGATCACGAAGGCAAAGCCGAGCGCTGGTGCGCTCGGCACCCAATGGCGGTGCTTCTTCGGGACCAAAGCTTCGGCCACGGCTAGCGCTACCCCTGCCAGGGCGGCGACAGCCATGGCCGGCACGGTTCCCTTGGGTAAACTGCCGAGTCCAGCCGCCAGTACCTCCGCCACCGCTTTCCACGTCGCCACGGCGGGCGCCGGCCATTCGGGTGTGAGCAGCATGGCCTGGGGATCGGGGATCAAGATCAGATAGGCCGCACTCCCGGCCAGCGCGCCGGAAAGAATGCCGAAGACCTGCGCGATAGTCTGCAGCCGCGCTCGCGCACCGACCAGCATGCCGGTTTTAAGATCATGCAGCAGGTCGGAACATTGCCCGGCCGCGCCGCCGGTGGCATTGGCCGCCATCAGATTAACCGTGGTATTGGCCGGCGCAAGCGCGCCGAAGCTGAGCTGGGTGATCTTGCCGAGCGCGCCGATGGGCGGAATGCCGGTCTCGCCCGACACCCGTGCCGCGACAATGGCGAGGACAAAGGTAAGTAACACCGCGAACAGGCCGAGGCCAATCGGAATCGCGAAGATGGCATGTTGCGCCCAGGTCGAGATCATCAGCGCGATCGCCAGTCCGCCCCAGAACCAGCTCCAGGGGATATGCAAACGGGCCTCGTCGGTGCCGGTCATGGACTCGCCACTGAGCTCGGCTTTGCCCCCGGCTTCGGCGTCAGCCCTGACCAAGGTGCCGCGCCGGCTCGCCATCCAGCGCCGCGCCAGACGCAACAGTGAAAAGCCGACGGACGTCAGGGACGCGACCAACATCAAGGTCACGCCCGGCCACAACAGCCAGTCGACTAGCGCATTGAACCAGGACGCCCCAGGATCGGCCGGACCCGGCGGAATCCAACCATTGGCCAGGGCCCAGGGACCAAGCCAGCCCCAGGCCAGCAACGCGCCGGCAAACATCGAAACCCCTACCCGCGCGCCGACAATGGCGCCGAAGCCGATCATCATCAGTGAGGGCTCCAGCACGAAGCCCAGGTTGCGCGGACTAAGCTGACTCACACCCTGCGCCGCCAACCCCCAGGTCGCCGCCAGATCGACACCCCAGGATTTCGACAAGGGCACCAGCGCCGGCAATCGCTGCCAGAAAGCATCGACGGCCTTGACCAAACCGGCCATCAACCCCGCGCCGAGCAGCCAGGCGATGCGGGCCATGGCCTCGCGCCCGCGGCCATGGATCTCGCGCAGCGTCTCGGCCGCCGCCACCCCGTTGGGAAAGGGCAGTTGCTCCTCGATCAACATCTGCCGGCGCAATCCGATGGCCAAGACAATGCCGGTGAAGCTGACGGTGAAGACCCACACAGCCAGCACCGGAAAGGCCAGCTCACGCCCGGTTAGCAGCGTCAATGCCGGTATCGGCGCCACCAGCCCGGCGGAGATGATGGACGCGGCCGAGGAGGCCGTGGTCTGGTTGATGTTGTTCTCGAGCATGCCCCAGGGCCGTGCCAGTCCCAGACGATGCAGCCCCGTCCAGAAGCCATGGCTCAAGAGCGCCGCGGCAATGGACATATTGAATGACCAGCCGATCTTCAGCCCACTGTAGACATTGCAGGGCGCGAGCAAAGCGCCAAGCACAAAACCGGTCAGCACAGCGCGAATTGTCAGTTGTGGTGGCGAGATCACACGCAAAACCCAGCCGAACTTGGCAGATTGGCCCACTCGATCACTAGGCGCGCATTGTTCGTTATGCGGATAATTTTGTCGTGGTCTGCAAGCAGTGCGTGGAATAACTGCTGAAGGTCGTCTGCCACGTCATGGATCGACTGGGTTTTACGCTCAACGAGACGCCAATTGAGATAAAGGCCCATGTGGTGGATGTCAAGGAATCGGGCTTCATTTTTCTGGGCTTCACGCCTCAGATGAGCCGAGGCAACAAGACCGGCAAATAATACCCCAATGTGCGCCTGTCGGACAAAGCCGTGGGTAAAATCATGGAAAAAGTGACGGACTTAACACGAAGGGAACTGACCTGCACTCCGCTCGGCGATGTGGTGGGGAGGGTCGAGCGCAGCCTGCGTGGCTGGGCGGGTTACTTCCATTTCCGTAACTCCAGTCTGGCGATGAGTAAGGTTAGTTCGATGGAAGCGCTGAAACCCCACGCAATCGACGATCTGCTGTTGAGTCCGGAAGAGCGGGTGGTTCTGATCAAAGGCGAATCCCCCTGACAACGACCGAATCGTTGCGATCAATTGCTGAACAAATCACTGCTGGATCTGATCGCGAGAGTCATGGACTAACCCACCGCGCTCGGGATTCGGGCGCGCCGTGCGCAGCATTAAAACTAACCGGCCATTGGTGACAAGGGTCCGTGGTCGCGACTCCGTTTCGCTTGATCCGGCTGACCTGTCTGCTTGATTCATCCTGACCGAAGGTCTAAGGTGCCGCTTCCGTCGCTGGACAAAGAGAGGATCATAAGATGACCAACCTTGCCCCCCGATTGCGCCTGAGCGTCGCTGACTACCTCGCCGCCGAGGATGGCGCGGATGTGCGTCACGAGTACATCGACGGTGAGCTCTATGCCATGACCGGCGCCAGCGACCGGCACGGACTCATCGTCGGCAATCTGTATGCCTTTCTTCGCCCGCGATTGCGCGGCACTGGCTGCCAGTTGTTCGCCAACGACATGAAGGTCAGGCTTGCGATCGCCGGTCAGGACATCTTTTATTATCCCGACCTGTTGCTCGGCTGTGATCCCCACGACCGAGAGACCTACTACCGCCGCCATCCTTGCCTGTTGGTCGAGGTGCTGTCGGACTCCACCGCCCGACTCGATCGGCGGGAGAAGTTTCTGGCTTACCAGACCATCGCGAGCTTGCAAGCCTATGTGCTGATTGAACAGCATCTGCGCGCGGTGGAGATCTACCGGCGCTACCGCGATTGGGCGATGGAGCACATCACCGAGGGCAGCCTGCGTCTGGACTGTCTGGATGTGGAGGTGTCATTGGATACCCTGTACGAGGATGTGCCACTGCCGATCTGACCACGTACTTGGCGAAACCGAGGCATCAGGAAAGGCTTGTTGCTCGGATCAGTTCAGGAAAGTCACGCTTATTGAACGGCATCATTCAATCGCGCAAGTGAGTCGCCGGCGAGTCGTGCGCGGATATGGTCTCGACAGCCGGCGTCTCGACTCATTGCCGGAGGCGTTCCATGGAAGCACTGAAACTCCACACTGTCGACGATCTGCTGTTAAGTCCGGAAGAGAGGGTGGAACTCATCGGTGGCGACCTCGTGCGCCGACCGATGGCGCGCTTTGCCCACGGCGTCGCGCAGGGCAACCTGCGCGGCGAGCTCTATCCTTTCGGTGGCCGCGATCGATCTGGCGGTGGCTGGTGGTTCGCCACCGAGGTCAGCGTCGCCTACGAAGTCCAGGAGTGCCCCTCGCACGATCTCGCCGGCTGGCGTCGCGAGCGGCTGCCCAAGCCACCCAATGGCGTCATCGATCTGCCGCCGGACTGGGTTTGCGAGATCGTCTCTCCCGGACATGAGAAGAAGGACACCATTCTGCTACCGCTGTTGCTGAAGCGGCATCGCGTGCCCGATTACTGGCTGATCTGGCCCGAGGAGCGGCGGTTGATCGCCTATCGCCTGATCGATGGCGACTGGCGCGAGATCGCCAGGCTCGACGGCAGCGGCCGCGCCCGCATCCCGCCCTTCGAGGCCATCGAACTGGAGCTGGATGCCGTGCTTGGCGGCGTTAACCTAACCGACGCTAGCCACGGCTGAAGCACAGAAAGAGGCCTTTCGCGATGCCTTGGCCGGTTCTGTTGCCACCATATCCGATATTGCGCGTCTTGAGTAGGATTTGTCGGGTATCAAAGTCGAACAGAAAATCATGCGCTGGGAGCTCGGCTTTTTGCTGGGCCGGTATGGTCGCATTATTGATCAAGGCATTTGCATCATTGAAGAAACCTGGTGGCCATCCAGGTCTAACCGCGGCCAGAACCACCTCACAATGAGGCGGTACAACGGGAGTCGCGTAAGTGAGTCGCCGTGTGGCCGCTCCCTGTCGCGGCGAGCGAATCGGGCGTCCCCGCCACCACCAGCTCCCCGCCCGCATCGCCGCCTTCCGGCCCCAGATCGATCACCCAATCCGCCGCGGCGATCAGGTCCAGATCATGCTCGATCACCAGCATCGAGTGGCCAACGCTGACCAGTCTTCTGAGCACGGCGATCAGGCGTTCGACATCGGCCATGTGCAGACCGACCGTGGGCTCGTCGAGCAGGTAGAGGGTTGGGCGGATGGCGGTGCCTTCGAGGCTGGTGCGGGCCTTGCCGAGTTCGCTGACCAGTTTGATGCGCTGGGCTTCGCCGCCGGAGAGGGTCGGGCTGGGTTGGCCGAGGCTGAGATAACCGAGGCCGATGGCTTGCAGCAGTTCGAGCGGTTGTTTGATGGCGGGGTGGGCGTGGAAGACCTCAACGGCTTGATCGACCGGCATGGTGAGCACCTCGCCGATGCGGTGGCCGAGGTAGCGGATGGCGTTGGTCTCGGGATTGAAGCGGCTGCCGCGGCAGACTTCGCACAGATGCGTCACATCGGGCAGGAAGCTCATTTCCAGGCGTTGGAAGCCCTGGCCTTCGCAAGCCTCGCAGCGTCCGCCTTTGGTGTTGAAGGAAAAGCGGCCGGGGCCCCAGCCGAGCATGCGGGCCTCGGGCGTGGACGCGAAGAGTTTGCGGATGCTGTCCCAAAAGCCGACGTAGGTCGCCGGGCAGGAGCGGGGGGTTTTGCCGATGGGGGTTTGGTCGACTTCCAGCACCCGGGCGAGCGCTTGCCAGCCGCCGAGGGAGCGGCAGCCGATGACTTGGGCGCGGCGCTGGCGCTTGTCTGGATGGCTATTTGGGCGACCATTTGGGCCGATGGCGCCGAGCAGGTTGCGCAGCGAGGCGCCGATGACATCCCGCACCAGAGTGGATTTGCCGGAGCCGGAGACGCCGGTGACGCACACCAGGCGGGCGAGGGGGATGGCGAGATCCAGGTGTTTCAGGTTGTTCAGGCTGGCGCCCTGGATGTGCAACTGCTGTTGTGGATCGGGCGCATCGGGCGCATCGGGCGCAGCGGACGCGGCGGTTGCCAACTCGACGCGGGCACGCGCCAGATAGCGCCCGGTGATGGAGTCGGGATTGTTTATCAACTCGGCGGCGGTTCCGCGCGCGACCAGGCGTCCGCCCTGGACGCCAGCACCAGGCCCCAGGTCGATAATTTCCTCGGCGCGGTGCATGAACTCCTGATCGTGCTCGACCACCAGCACCGAGTTGCCGCGATCACGCAGATCCTCCAGCGTGGTCAGCAGGCGTTGGTTGTCGCGGGCGTGCAGGCCGATGCTGGGCTCGTCGAGGATGTAACAGACGCCGCGCAGGTTGGAGCCGAGCTGGGCGGCGAGGCGGATGCGCTGCGCCTCGCCGCCAGAGAGGGTCGGCGCGGCGCGGTCGAGCGTTAGATAGCCGAGCCCGACTTGGTCGAGAAAGCCGAGCCGCCCGCGCACCTCGGCGAGCAGGTCGCTGGCGATGGCGGCTTCGCGGTCGTTCAATGCCAGGCTGCTGAGAAAGGCGCTGGCCTGGGTGACAGTCAGTGCCGAAAGCTCACCAATGGACTGGTCGCGAAAGCGTACCGCGAGCGCCTCGGGGTTCAGCCGTTGGCCGTGGCAGCTCGGGCAGGTCTGAACGGCGCTGTTGGTCTCTTGCCACTGGCGTTCCTCGCCGGTCTGCTCGGCATCGAAACCGCTCAGTTGCACCCCGGTACCGAAGCAGTTCGGGCACCAGCCGTGGCGCGAGTTGTAGGAGAACAGGCGGGGGTCGGGTTCGGCGAAACCGCGTCCGCAGCCGGGGCAGGTGCGTTGGGTGGAGAAGGTGCGCGCGGCGCTGTAGGGCGCATCGACCGGGCGCACCCGCACCAGGCCATCGCCCGCGTGCAGCGCGGTTTCGAGCAGCGCGCGGGCCGGGGCGGGCGCGTCGGGGTCGAGCCGGAGGGTGCCGAGCGGCAGGTCGATGGAATGCTCGCGGTAGCGGTCGAGCGCTGGCCAGGTGGCGGTCGGCAGCGCTTCGCCGTCGACGATGAGATGGTCATGGCCCTGTTTCGCCGCCCATTCGGCGAGGTCTTTGTAAATCCCCTTGCGCGCGATCACCTTGGGTGCGAGTAACTCGATGTGTTGACCACCAAAGTGCTCGACCAGTTGCGCCAGAATGGCCTCCAGGCTCTGGGGCGCGACCGGCACTTGGCAGTCCGGGCAATGGGGGATGCCGAGCTTGACGAAGAGCAGGCGCAGATAATGATGGATCTCGGTCAGGGTGCCGAGGGTGCTCTTGCGCCCGCCGCGACTGGTGCGCTGTTCGATGGCCACGGTCGGCGGGATGCCGAAGATGGCATCGACCTCGGCCTTGGCCGCTGGCTGAACGAATTGGCGCGCGTAGGCATTGAGCGATTCCAGATAGCGGCGCTGGCCCTCGGCGAAGAGGACATCGAAGGCCAGGGTACTCTTGCCGCTGCCGGACACACCAGTGATGACGACGAAGCGCCCGCGCTCGATGTCCAGCGACAGGTCTTTCAGATTGTGCTCGCGCGCATGGCGAATGCCGATATGGTTTCCCGCGGGCCCGGCTGTGCCGCCATAGCCGATCAGCGGGGCTTCGGCGACTCTGTCGAGCGCGGTGGCGAGGGCGGCGCTGGCGTCGGCATCCTCGCGCAGCGCGCGCCCGGTGTGGCTGTTCGGGTGGCGTGCCAGAGTGTCAGGCGTCCCGCTGGCGACCAGCTCGCCGCCCTGGTCGCCGCCCTCGGGGCCTAAGTCGATGATCCAGTCCGCCGCGCGCATCAGGTCGAGATTGTGCTCGATGATGATCAGCGAATGACCGGCGTCGAGCAGCCGCTGGAAGGCGCCGAGCAGGGTGGCGATGTCGTCGGCATGCAGGCCGGTGGTGGGCTCGTCGAGCAGAAACAACAGGCCGCCGGGTGTTGCCAGCGCGCCTTTGCGCCGCCGCCCGGCCTTGTTCAGATGGGCGGCGAGATGGCCGGCGAGCTTGAGACGCTGCGCCTCGCCGCCGGAGAGGGTCGGCACTGGTTGGCCGAGGCGGACATAGTCCAGGCCGACCTCGCGCAGCGGTTGCAGGGCGCGAACCATGTCCCGATCCGTGCCGAAGGCGGCGAGCGCCTCGGCGACGGTGAGATTTAGCACCTCGGCGATGTTGGCGCCGGGCAGCGGGCTGTCTTCGGGCAGGCGGATGGCGAGCACCTCGGGGCGGTAGCGCTGGCCGTCGCAGTCCGGGCAGCGCAGATAGACATCGGAGAGAAACTGCATCTCCACCTGCTCGAAGCCGGAGCCGCCGCAGCCGGGGCAGCGCCCGGAACCGGAGTTGAAGCTGAAATGCCCGGCCTTGAAGCCCTGCTCGCGCGCGCTAAGCGTGGCCGCGAACAATTTGCGCAGCGGGTCGAGCGCGCCGACATAGCTCGCGGGATTGGAGCGCGCGCTGCGCCCGATGGGGGCTTGGTCGATCAGGATGACATCCTCGATCAGCTCGGCGCCCTCGATACGGTCACACGCGCCGGGCTCGCCCTCGGCATGACCCTTGAGCCGACTCAGGCCCAGGTAGAGGACCTGATGAATCAGGGTGGATTTGCCGGAGCCGGACACGCCGGTGACCACTACCAGGCGGCGCAGGGGGAAGGCGATATCGAGGGACTGGAGGTTGTGCTGGCTGGCGCCGATCACACGCAACTGTGGCTCTTCGGGCTGCGGCGGGGCGGCCGGACGGGGCTTGGCTGGCGCGGCTAAAGCCGCTCCCACCCGACGGCGACCGCTGAGATAGGCGCCGGTGAGGGAATCAGGGTGGTCGCGCAGTGCCGCCGGCGGGCCGTTGAACAGCAAGTGACCGCCGCGCTCGCCGGGGCCGGGGCCGAGATCCAGAACGCGATCCGCCGCGCGGATGAGTTGCGGATCATGCTCGACCACCACCAGGCTGTTGCCCTGATCGCGCAGCCGCTGGAGGATGCCGAGAATGCGGTCGAGATCGCGCGGGTGCAGGCCGATGCTGGGCTCATCAAGCACAAAGAGCGTATTGACCAGCGAGGTGCCGAGCGCCGTGGTCAAATTAATGCGCTGCACCTCACCACCCGAGAGGGTGCGCGACTGGCGATCCAGGCTCAGATAGCTCAGGCCCACGGTGCGCAGATAATTCAGCCGATTGCGGATGTTATCGAGCAGCAGCCGCAGCGCCTGATCCATGCTGCCGGGGAGTTCCAGGCCGTCAAAAAAAGCCGCCAGCCGGTCCAGCGGCAGCGTCATCAAATCGTGCAGATTCAGCCCCGGCAGTCCCAGCCAGGCCATCTCCGGCATAGTGACACGCCCATGGCGAAAGCGCGTCCGCCGATCCAGCGCCAGGTCGGCCAGCTCATGACCGCCGATGCGCCAATCCAAGGCCTCGTCGATCAGTCGCGCGCCCTGGCAGTCTGGGCAGGGTTCGTAGCTGCGATAGCGCGACAGCAGCACCCGCACATGCATTTTGTAGGCGCGGCCTTCCAGCCAGTCGAAAAAGCGCGTCAGACCATACCAAACACCCGAGTCCCAATCGCCCTCGCCCTCGATCACCCAACGGCGATCCGCATCGGTCAAGGCCGACCAGGGGATGTCGGTCGGGATGCCCTGGCGATGGGCGGCGCCGATCAGGTCTTCTTGCACCTCGGCATAGCTATCGGACTGGATTGGCTTGACCGCGCCTTCCAGCAGGGATTTGCTCTGATCCGGAATCACCAGATCCCAGTCGATGCCAATCACCCGACCAAAGCCGCGACAGCGCGGGCAGGCGCCCGCCGGGGAGTTGAAGGAAAACAGCCCCGGTCGCGGCTCCTGATAGCGGATGTCGCAGTCCGGGCAGTGGCGCGCGGCGGAGAAGGACCAGGGCGCGAGCGCCGCGCGTTCGGCATCGAGCGGATAGACACGGATCTGGCCGTGGCCCTGATCCAGTGCCGCCTCGATGGCCTCCAGCGCGCGCTCGCGATTGTCGTCAGTCAGGCGCAGTCGATCCTGAATGACCTCAAGTATGGTGTCTGACTCGCTCAAGATGCGCGCATAGCCCTGCTGGGCCAACAGCTCTTTCACCTGGCTGATGGTGAGGCTCTCGGGCACGGCGACGGCAAAGCAGATCAGCGCGCGCGGTGGATCATCGCCCGTCAGCCGAGCACTGCGTCGGCGCAGTTCGGCCCAGATGCTCGCCGGGGTGTCCAGGTGCACCTCATGCCCACAGCCATGGCAGAATAGCCGCGCCGCGCGCGCGAATAGGAGCTTTAAGTGATCATTCAGCTCCGTCATGGTGCCGACGGTGGAGCGCGAGCTGCGCACCGGGTTGGTCTGATCGATGGCGATGGCCGGCGGAATCCCCTCGATGCGATCCGCCACCGGGCGGTCCATGCGGTCGAGAAACTGCCGCGCATAGGGCGAGAAGGTCTCGACATAGCGGCGCTGGCCCTCGGCGTAGAGGGTATCGAAGGCCAGTGAGGATTTGCCGCAGCCGGACACGCCGGTGACCAGGATCAGCTCACCGAGCGGCAGGTCGAGATCGAGATTTTTGAGGTTATGTTGGCGCAGGCCGCGCAGCAGGATGTGGTTGGCTTTGGGAGGTTCGGGGATCAAGGGGGGGCTTATTCAGTTTCGCGCGGATCCGCTCGGACCAGCTCGATTTCTTTATCAGGCGGAGTCGGCCGGGCCTGAGTCAGCGCCGATGCTGCCCTCGGTTCCCTCAATCAGCTTGCGGATATTGCTGCGATGGCGCCAGAACAGCAGACCGGTGATGACCAGCTGCATGCCAATCAACTCAGGCTCCGGACGGAAGAACCAGACAATGACGGGCGCCAGCGCCATGGAAATGAGTGCCGAGAGCGAGGAAATCTTCAGCCCCTTGGCAACGAACAGCCAGATGGCCGCCACGCACAGGCCGACGGGCCAGTAGAGACCAAACTGCACGCCCAGGGCCGTTGCCACCCCTTTGCCACCGCGAAAGCCGAAGAAGACCGGGTACAGATGTCCGAGAAAGGCCGCCAGACCCACGGCGGCCAGGGTTTCGTAACCCGCGCCGAGCAGATGCGCGGCCAGCATCGGCAGCAGGCCTTTGAGGCTGTCGCCGAGCAGGGTGATGGCCGCGGCGCGCTTGCCCTGCTTACCGCCAATGCGCAGCACATTGGTGGCGCCCGGATTGCCGGAGCCCTGGGTGCGGGGGTCTGGCAGGCCCATAAGTCGGCACACAATGATGGCGCTTGAAACCGAGCCAAGCAGATAGGCCAACAGGACAAGCGCGGCGGGAAGAATGAGGGCTAGGATGTTCATGGCCGCCATTTGACGGCTTGGGCGCCTTGGGGTCAAGTGTCCGCGTGCGACGGCGGTGGCTCGGGCGCCGATTGGGGCTGGTCATGACGGGGGCGATGTCCTATCCTCGTTCCAGCGATGACCCGAGGGTATGCACACAAAGGCACATGGATACTGTTTTTTTAACCGGACTGCGCATCGAGACCACCATTGGCATCTACGAGTGGGAAAAGGCCATCCGTCAGCCGGTGATTTTGGATATTGAAATGGCCGCCGACCTTGCCGCCGCCGCGGCGAGTGATCGCATTGAGCACGCCCTCAACTATAAGGCCGTGGCCAAGCGGCTCAAGGAGTTCGTGGGCGAGGCTCGCTTCGAGTTGGTCGAAACCCTGGCCGAGGCCTGCGCGAGCCTGATCCGGGTGGAGTTTGGCGTGCCTTGGGTGCGCCTGCGCCTGAACAAAATCGGCGCGGTGACCGATGCCGAGGGAGTTGGCGTGATCATCGAGCGGGGCCAGAGGCCAGGGTAAGGCATGCGTTGTTGGATTGGTGTTGGCAGCAATTTGCGTCGCGAAGCCTCGATCCGTGATGGGCTGCGCGACCTGCATCAGCGCTTTGGCGATCTGCTGGTCTCGCCGGTGTTTGAAACCCAGGCAGTTGGCACCGAGGGACCGCCCTTTCTCAATCTGGTGGTCGGGATTGAGACACGGCTGGGCCTGACCGCCATCAATGCGCTTCTTTGCGCCATTGAGGATGCCCATGGCCGGGTGCGCGGCCAAGACAAATTCGCTCCGCGCACGCTCGATCTGGACTTGCTCACCTATGGTCAGCTGACGGGTGTCATTGAGGGTTACCAGGTGCCGCGCCCGGAGATTCTTGACTATGCTTTCGTGCTTGCGCCTCTGGCCGCGGTGGCACCGGAGGAAGGGCATCCTGAACTCGGTTTGAGCTACGCGGACTTGTGGCGGAATTTCGATCTTGGCGCGCGCGGCCAGTCGCCGCCCCGAGAGGTGGCGCTCGAGCTTGATTTCGCCGCCGTGTAGATCCCTGCGCGGACTATTTTCGCCCCGCGCCCTCAGGCGGCTTCATGACGGGTGGCGCTCAGGTGCGGCGCTCCGATCCTCGCGCTTGAGCAGGCGGTGAAAAACCGCCAGTCGTTCGGGCGCGATCTGCCCGCCATCGACCGCCGCGCGAATGGCGCAGTCCGGTTCGACTTCATGGCGACAGTTCGCGAACCGACACTGACCAAGATGCGGGCGGAATTCGCGAAATCCCAACTCAAGCTCGCCCGTGCTGAGTGTTGGCAGGCGGAAGCTGCGTACGCCTGGGGAGTCGATCAGATGTCCACCATCAGGCAGCCGATAGCAATTCGCCGCCGAGGTGGTATGCCGCCCGAGTCCGGTTGCGCGCGACAACTGGCCAATCTGCACCTCCTGATCGGGCAGCATGGCTTGGGTGATGGAGGATTTGCCGACGCCAGATTGACCCACTAGTACGCTGATCTCATCGCGCAGATGTTCGCTCAGAGCGTCCAGTCCCTCCCGGTCGCGTGCGCTCAGGGTTAACAGCGGATAGCCAATATGCCGGTAGAGGGCGAGTTTCCCGATCACCGCCGCCTCGGTTGCCGTGCCGAGCAGGTCCGACTTATTACACAAGAGCAAAGCATGAACGCCGATGTGTTCAGCCGCGACTAGATATTGATCGATCAAATCCCCGCTTGGCAGCGGTTCGGGTGCGCAAACAACCACGAGTTGGGTGAGATTTGCCGCCAAGGGCCTGCCGCGCCCGGTCGCATCTGGTCGGCTCAGCAGCGACTGGCGTGGCTCAATGGCGGTGACGACCCCTGTTCCCTCGCCAGTCGAGCGCCAGATGACACGGTCGCCGCAGACTGGATCGCCGATGTGCTGGCGGCTCACGCAGTGTATGACTTGTCCAGTGTCGCGCTCAACCGCCAGGTTGGCGCCATGACGCACCACGACCAGCCCGGTCAGGGTGGTGGCGTCTCCTGCACAGGCGATTTGCTCCTCGGCGCGGATGTCGTGCTTTTGGCGGCGCCGTTCCTGAATCGCCCGAACGCGCTTGAGTTGCTGCTCCGACAGCCGTCGCCGTGGCATCTCGACTGGCCGATGCGATCAGGGCTTGAAGTGGTAATATCGCGTATTGAGAAGATCGGTCACGGCCATGACTTGCTCATCGAACCATTGCAGTTCAAGCGAGGTTTCACAGCGCCGCACCTGGGCCTCAAGCCCGCTCAAGGATGCAACGCGTCTGTCGTCACGGGTATAGACCTCGCTGCCGTGGCAGTTGGTGCAATTGGATTCAAACAGCGTTCCCGCCTCCGCCATGTCGGTGGCGGCTTCGGTTTCAGGCTCCGCGGCTGCATCCGACGCGGCCCAAGCCGCGAGCGGCAGCAGCAGGGCAGCCGCCAGCAGACTTTTGGTCGGCAGACTGTTGGCCAGAAGACTGTTGGCCAGAAGACTCTTGGCTGGAAGACTCCTGGCTGGAAGGCTCTTGGCTGGAAGATTGGTGTTCGGAACTTGAAGTGACTTGGACGAGCGATTTGCGACTTGGGTCATTCTGCATTCTCCTGTGGTTCAATAGGAAGCTGACATACTATGGCGGCCAGCGAAGATAACCTGATCTGGATGGATCTGGAAATGACCGGGCTCGATCCCTTCACTGATCGCATCCTGGAGATGGCGGTGATTATCACCGACAGTCAGCTCAAGGTGGTGGCCGAGGGGCCCTGTATTGCCATCCGCCAGTCAGAAGAAGTGCTCGCGGCCATGGATGACTGGAATCGCGAGCATCATGGCGAGTCCGGCCTGATTGAGCGGGTGCGCTTTAGCGATTCCGACGAAGCCGAGGCCGAGCAGCAAATGTTGCGCTTTTTGCAGCTGTACTGCCAGGCCGGGAAATCGCCCTTGTGTGGCAACAGTATTTGCCAGGATCGCCGGTTTCTCGCCCGCTTCATGCCGCGGCTCGAGGCTTTTTTTCATTATCGCAATCTGGATGTCAGTACCTTGAAGATTTTGGCCCAGCGCTGGGCCCCGGCGGTGGTGGACGGCTTCAAGAAGGAGAACCGCCACGAAGCCTTGGCCGACATCCGCGAGTCCATTACCGAACTCAAGCACTATAGGTCCGAATTTTTGCGGGTTGATTAAGCTGACCGGGCCAATTTCGGGCCAGTTTCGGGCCGGTTTCGGGCCAATTTCGGGCCAGGTTCGGGAGCGGTGACCTAGCTGGAAGAGTCGCCCTCGCCCCTGGGGTCGCGCGGAGTTGACCTGGAGGATCAAACTCCCTTAAAAGGCAACTCAGCAACCAAGCAATTGTCCTGTCAGGCCACCACGGAGATTCGCCATCATGTTGACAACCGCCGGACTCCGCCAGTGGGCGCCAGTCGCTTGGTTGCCGTTTATTTCGCGATCCCTGATCATCCTAGCCCTGCTGATCTTGTCTTTAGTTGGCCTGTCCGGATCCCTCTCGGCGGCGGCCAGCAATGGTACCAAAGAGGTCTGGCCACCAAGCACCGAGGCGCTCGCGTTCCTCCCGGCGTCCTATCTCGAGGAGGCTGAACAACAGCGCACACGCCTGCAACCCAGCCCGGCGGCCGCCAACAGCCCTCCGCCGCTGGCCCTGCTGCAACAGGCCGAGACCGAGCGCCAGAACAAGAATCCCCAAGCGGCCATCAAGCTCTATACGCAAGCCTTGCAACAGGGCGGAGCCGAGCGCCATGCCGCCTGGTTTGGCCTGTCGCGCGCGGCCCTGGCCTATCGTCCCAACGGCTGGAAGGAACGCCGGAACATGCAGCAGGAGGCCAGCGCCGCGGCCATAAATGCCTACCTGAGCGCGAACACCAAAACCGGTGCCGCGCATGCCCTGGCCTCCCTCGGGCAGGCGTTGGAACTGAGGTCGGACTGGCGCGGTGCCATCCGTGCCTGGCGCGCCTCCCTGGCGGTGGCGGACAACCCAAATTATCGCGAGCATCTCGACAAGCTCATCGCCAAGCACGGCTTTCGCATTACCGGCCATGAGGTGTCATCGGATGCGAGCGACCCGCGCATTTGCGTGCAATTCTCCGATGTGCTAGCCCTGGATGGAAGCCAATCTGGCGCCGGATCCGAGCAAGCCGCGCCTCTGTCGGACTATGTCACCCTTGAGCAGGCGGATCTCGCCATCGAGCCCGAGGAACGCGCCATCTGCATCGACGGCGTGCGTCACGGCGAGCGTTATCGCATTGGCCTGCGCGCCGGTCTGCCCGCGCACGATGGCGAGACGCTGCCCAAGACAGTTGAGCTGGAGGTCTATGTGCGCGACCGTCGGCCCTCGGTGCATTTTCCCGGTCGCGCCTATGTGCTGCCCAGTGGCGGCGGGGCCAGTCTGCCCATTGTCTCGGTCAACACCGATGTGATCCAGGGCCAGCTCTATCGCATTGGGGATCGCGCCCTCGGCGGCTTGGCGGCGCAAGAGAATCTGTTCGAGACCCTGAATGAAGACAGTGCCAATGAACTGGCCGAGCGCTCCGGCGAAGCGCTCTGGAAAGGCGAGTTCGAGGTGCGCAATGTGCTCAATAAAGACATTACCTCCAGCCTCCCGCTGGCCGAATTGATTGGTGGTCGCCCTGTTGATCGCGGCCTGGCACCTGGTATCTATGTGCTGACCGCGCGCTCGCGCGAGCGCCTGGATCAGGACTACAGCCTCGCCACCCAATGGTTCTTAATCTCCGATCTGGGCCTCACGGCGCTTTCCGGCGACGATGGCCTGCATGCGCTGGTGCGTTCCCTTGCCAGCGCCGAGCCACTGGCCGATGTGCGCCTGCGCCTGCTGGCGGTCAACCAACAGGTGCTGGGGGAGGCGCGCACCGATGCCAGTGGCCATGCGCGTTTCGATCCCGGCCTGCTGCGCGGTACTGGCGGCAATCGCGCCGCGCTGCTCACGGCTGAAAGCCCAAGTGGCGACTATGGTTTTCTGGATCTCAACGCCAGCCCCTTTGATCTAACAGATCGTGGCGTGGCAGGCCGTCCGGCACCCGATCCAGTGGATGTCTTTCTAACGACTGAACGCGGTGTCTATCGCCCTGGCGAGCGGGTCGCGCTCACGGCACTGGCGCGCGATCCTTTGGCAGGCGCCATTCCCGATTTGCCGCTGACCTTTATTATCAAGCGCCCGGATGGTGTTGAATTCTTGCGGCAGCCAGCCCCCGACCTGGGACTGGGCGCCCATGGGCTTGATCTTGGCTTGTTGCCGGATGCCATGCGCGGTGCCTGGCAGGCAGCGGTGCATCTCGACCCCGAAGAGCCAGCGCTCGCGCGCGTGACTTTTCTGGTCGAGGATTTCGAGCCCGAACGCCTGGCGTTCGGGCTCGACACCCAGGCCAAGGAAATCGACCCAAGCAATCCGCCCCTGTTGCAGCTGGACGCGCGCTATCTCTACGGTGCCCCGGCGGCCAGTCTGCGTGTCGAGGGCCAGGCGCGGGTGGTCGCGAGCGGCGCTCTGGCGGCCTTTCCCGGCTATCGCTTTGGGTTGGCGGATGAGGAGTTCACGCCTGAACTTGAACTCTTCGATGGCACCGAGACCGACACCGAGGGCCGCGCCGAGTTGCCGGTCGAGCTGCCCGACGGGGTCTCGGCAAGCCAGCTGCTGCGCGCCGACATCAGCGTGCGGGTGATCGAGGCCAGTGGCCGGCCGGTCGAGCGCGAGCTGCAACTGCCGCTGGTCGACAAGCGCGCGCGGCTGGGCCTCAAGCCGCTGTTCGATGGCGCGCTGCCGGAAGGCGACAAGGCGGAATTTGAACTCATTGCCCTGGATGCCGACGGCCAGCCCATGGCGGCAACCGATCTGGCCTGGACCCTGTCGCGGGTTAGCACCTCCTTTCAGTGGTATCAGCGCGACGGCAACTGGCGCTTCGAGCCCATCAAGCAGCGCCGCCGGGTCGCCAGCGGTCAGCTGGAGTTGACCGCCTCGGCACCGGCCAAATTGGAAATGCCCGTCGATTGGGGCGCCTATGAGCTGGAGGTGCGGGCCGGGGAGGGCGCGGGTGCCCTGGTGCCGGTCAGCCTGGCGTTCGATGCCGGTTGGTATGTCTCGCCCAAGGCCTACGACACTCCGGATGCCGTCAAACTGGTGCTGGACAAAGCCCAATACCGTCTCGGCGAGACCGCGCGCGTGCATCTTCAACCGCGCTTTCCAGGGCTGGCGCTGGTCATGGTGATCAATCAGGGCATTGTCAGTATGCACCCGGTGCGGGTCACGGAGCAGGGCGGGGAGATTGAACTCCCAGTCACCGCCGATTGGGGCAGTGGTGCGTACATTACCGCCGCGCTCTATCGCCCGCTGGATGTCGCGGCCAAACGCATGCCCAAGCGCGCGCTCGGGCTGCAATGGGCGGGGGTCGATCCGGGCCCGAGGCGACTCGACCTGGTCCTGGAGGCCCCGGAACAGGTCGAGCCACGCGGTCCACTGCCAATCGGGCTGCGGATTACCAACCTGCCCGCCGGAGAGCCGGCCTATTTGACCCTGTCCGCCGTCGACGAGGGTATTCTCAACCTGACTGATTTCAAAACCCCGGCGCCGGATGACTGGTACTTCGGCCAGCGCCGCCTGGGATTCGAGATTCGCGATCTCTATGGTCGGCTGATCGACCCCATGCAGGGCGAGCCCGGCCGCCTGCGCACCGGTGGCGATGCCGCGGCCCTGATGCGCGTGGATGGCCCGCCGCCCAGCGAGGCCCTGCTGGCCTTCCACTCCGGCGTGCTAGCGGCCGATGCCGAGGGCCGCGCCCAGGTCCGCTTTGAATTACCTGATTTCAACGGTCGGGCACGCATCATGGCCATGGCCTGGAGCGCCGATGGCGTCGGTCATGCCGCGAGCGACACTCTGATTCGCGATCCCATCGTGCTCACCGCTTCGCTACCGCGTTTTCTCGCGCCAGGTGACAGCTCGCGGCTCCTGGTCGATTTGGCCCATGTCGAGGGGCCAACAGGGCGCGTGCGCCTGGAGCTTGCTAGCGACGGGGTGGCACTTGCGCTCGACGGGCCCGCTGCGGCCGAGTTTGAAATCGCATCTGAAGGCCGCGTGCGTGCAGAGTTCCCCCTTAAGGCGTTGGCCTCCGGCAAGGGCCAGCTCGATCTGGCACTCACCACGCCCGATGGCAAGCAGCTCACCAAGAGCCTGCGGCTGCAGGTGCGGGATCTGACTCCACCGGTGCAAATGCGCGAGCAGCGCGAGATTGCCCCGCGTGGCCCCGGTCTTGAACTCGGCACCGGCCTGCTGGACGTGCGGCTGGGCGAGGCCGCTCGCCAGGCCCTGGTGACGGGGACCGAGTCCTGGCAGGTCTCGATCACGGGCGCCGGCGGGCTTGATGTGGTCGGTTTGCTGCAGGCGCTTGATCGCTATCCTTACGGCTGTTCCGAACAACTCACCAGTCGCGCCTTGCCTCTGCTCTATGTCGACAGCCTGGCGCTGGGCATTCAACAGACGGCGCCGGGGCAGGGCGGCGATGGGGCGCTTGATGTCGAACCCGATGGAGACCTCAGGCAACGGATCGCTGGGACCATCCGCGAGCTGATTGGCAAGCAGGCAAGCGACGGTGGTTTCGGCCTCTGGTCGCCCCATGATGGCGGCGACCAGGAGCAGGAGCTCTGGCTGGATGCCTATGTGACCGACTTCCTCACACGCGCGGCCGAGCAGGGTTATGACACGCCCGAGACCGCCTTCAAGCTGGCACTCGATAATCTGAAAAACCGCCTCGCCTACAGCTCGGACTTCGACCACGGCGGCCAGGGCATCGCCTATGCGCTTAATGTGCTGGCGCGCAATGGGCGCATCTCCCTGGGCGATATTCGTTATTATTTCGAAACCAAGTTGAATGCATTCGCCACGCCCATGGCGCGTGCCCAGCTCGGCGCGGCGCTGGCGCTGCAGGGTGCGCAACCGCGCGCTCGGCAGGCCTTTGCATCCGCCTACCAGCTGTGGCAAGCGCGCGACGCCAGTCTGGAGGATGCCGGTTGGCGACCGGACTTCGGCTCCCATCTGCGCGATGGCGCGGCTCTGCTCGCGCTCGCCGCCGAGCATCTACCCGACGCCCTGCCGCTGGCTGAGCTGGCGCGGGAGGTGAATGCGCGAGCCACGACCAAAACCGACAGCTCCGGCTTGAGTCAAAGCCTGAGCACGCAGGAACAAGCCTGGCTGGTTCTCGCTGCCCAAGCCCAGATGACGGGCGCCACCACCCCGGAGCTCGAGATCGACGGTCAGCCCCACAAAGGTCCGTGGAACAGGCGTTTTGACGCCGTCGATCTGGCAACCGAGCCGCTGGTGATCCGCAATCTCGGCGCGCAAGCGCAAACCGCCATCGTCACCCTGACCGGTCAGCCGCGCACCCCGCCGACCGCTGGCGGCCAGGGTTATCGTATCAGTCGCCAGTTCCATGATTTGTCCGGCAACCTGGTGGACGCAGGCGAGATCACCCAAGGCATGCGCCTGATCGCGGTGCTCGACATCACCGCCGACCGGCGCGCCGCCGCGCGCCTGATGGTCGAGGATCCGCTGCCAGCCGGATTTGAAATCGACAATCCGCATCTGCTCGCCGCTGGCGATCTCAGCGGACTGCCCGGCTTGCAACAAGGGCCCGAGCCGCTGGCGCGGCCCGACTATCAAGCCTTCCTGGCTGATCGCATGCTGGCCGCCGTGAACCGCGATGCCAGCGATCCCGAGCATTTTCGCCTGGCCTACGCGGTGCGCGCGGTCTCGCCCGGGCGCTTCGCTCATCCACAGGCTCGGGTGGAGGACATGTACCGCCCGCAAGAGCGCGCCTGGACGGATGCCGGGGAGGTTAAGATCAGTGCGACACAATAAGGCGTCCCTTGGATTGTCCGGCTCGTCTCAATGGGAAAAATGGCCGGAAGCCCAGTTCGTGACAGGCAAGAATCCATCGGATAGACTCACTCGCATCGTTTCTCCGCTGACAAAAGCCAAAAAAATATCCAGGTCTCGACAGAGCATCGGATGAACCAGTCAAATGGGCGGGTCCGCGACTCTTCCATCGTCAGCAGCACAAGAATCATTTTTCAGGGGTACGGATGGTGAAGATCAAGCGAGTGGGTTTTGTCGGCTGGCGTGGCATGGTTGGCTCGGTGCTGATGGAACGCATGCGCGCGGAGGATGATTTCGCGCAAATCGCCGAGCCGGTGTTTTTCTCCACCTCCCAGCAGGGAGAGCCCGGCCCGGATGTTGGCAGGGGGCCCCAGCCGCTGGGTGACGCCAATGACCTCGACGCCCTCGCGGCCATGGATGCCATCCTCACATGCCAAGGTGGCGACTACACTGGCGCGGTCTTCGACCCGCTGCGCCAGCGCGGCTGGAAGGGATTCTGGATCGATGCCGCCTCCAGCCTGCGCATGGCGCCCGAAAGCACCATTGTGCTTGATCCGGTCAATCGCGCGCTGATCGAGGATGCCCTGCACGCCGGACGGCGCGATTTCATCGGCGGCAATTGCACCGTCAGCCTCATGCTCATGGCCATCGGCGAGTTGCTGCGCCGCGATTTGGTCGACTGGGTCAGCGCCATGACCTACCAGGCCGCCTCTGGCGCCGGCGCGCGCAACATGCGTGAGTTGCTCAGTCAAATGGGTGCCCTGCACGCGGCCGTGGCCAGCCAGTTAAGTGATCCCGGCACTGCCATTCTTGACATCGACCGCGCCGTGAGTGACTGCTTGCGCGCGGAGTCCTTCCCCGATGAACTCTTCACCATGCCCTTGGCGGGTAGTCTCATCCCCTGGATCGACAAAGCCATGCCCGGCGGGCAGAGTCGCGAGGAATGGAAGGGCGGGGTGGAAACCAATAAAATCCTCGGGCGGTCCGACCGGCCTATACCTGTCGATGGTCTGTGCGTGCGCATTGGCGCCATGCGTTGCCATAGTCAGGGTTTGACCATTAAGCTAAGGCAAGCCATCCCCGAGAATGAAGTGGCGGATATCATCGCCAGTGCCAACCCCTGGGTGCGACTGATTCCCAATGAACGCGAAGCGAGCATCCTTGGCTTGTCGCCCGCCATGGTCAGCGGCACTTTGGATATTCCCATCGGGCGTCTGCATCCGCTAGCCATGGGGCCTGACTACTTTGGTGCCTTCACTGTTGGCGATCAGCTTCTGTGGGGTGCGGCCGAACCGCTGCGGCGCATGTTGAGGCTGTTGCTTGAACAATAATCTTTGGAGTTTCGCGCTTTGGCGTCACACAAATGCCGATAATCTGTTACTTTATAGAGAAATAAATTGAGGTTCTCCCGTGCTTTCCGTTATCTTGTTAAAGGCGATCAGCTTTAAGACGGTGAGCGCAAGGGGATTCTGCTCAGATCGTGGCTTTTTACTGGGGTTCTGAATGCCGGTTCTGAATGCCATAGGTGCTGACGCCACGCTCCCGTCGGCGGGGATTTTCAGATGCCCTTAACAAGATTTGCATCATTGTCGCAACATCGATTGTCGCAAAATATTCGGCTAGGAGAGATGATGTCTCGCTTCGCATCGGTCTTACTTGCTCTGTCTCTGGCGTTCGCTTCCGCGACATCCTGGGCGCTTGGCCTGGGTTCCCTGGTATCAAGATCCGCGCTGAATCAACCCTTCGAGGGGGAAATTCAACTCTACGATGCAAGGGCGGATGAGCTTGACGGTATCCAGGCAAAATTGGCCAGCCCCGAAGAGTTTAAAAAGGCCTCGGTGCCGCGCCCCTTCTTTCTGACAGAACTCACCTTCGAGCCTGGGCTCAATGCCGCTGGTGATCCTGTCATTCTGGTTTCCAGCCGGAACCCGGTCCGAGAGCCATTCATGGATTTTCTGGTTGAAGTGGTCTGGGCACAGGGACGGATCGTCAAGGAATACACCATTCTGCTGGATCCACCCCGGGCTGGCATTGAACCGCCGGAAGTGGTCGTCAAAGGCCAGCTGATCAGTTCAGATGTTTTTTCCCCGGAGCCGGTCTTGAGCGAGGCTCAAGATGTCGCTTCTGAATCGCCAGCTCCCACAGCCCCAGCTGATGTGGCCGAGGCGGACGCAGGTTCTCTAAATACCAGCGATGCCGAGACTGTTTCCAGAGCCGATTCCGCAGACGTTGTCGCGAAGCCTCAGGATGCGGAGGGCTCAGCGTTGGAGCAGCCGCTTATTGCAGGGGAACCACCGGATCGGGTGCCGGCGACCTACGCCGATGATGCCGACGCGGGTGAGTTCCCGATCCACTATGGCCCGGTCGCTGCTGGTGTCGGACTCTGGCGCGTTGCTAATTCGATCGCTCCAGAAGGGGCGACCGTGCAGCAGACGGCCATGGCTCTTTATCGTAGCAATCCCAAAGCCTTCGGCAACGGCAGTGTGAATCGGTTGATTACTGGCTCCAAGCTCGTCATCCCCTCCGCTGCCGAACTTTTTGCCCTGGCTCCGGCCGAGGCCACTCGCCAGTACAAGGCGGCGCTTGCCGGAGAGCCCGTTGCAAATCAGCCGCTCGCCGATCCGGCCAAAGAGCGGCTTGCTAGCGCTGAGCCAGTCGAGCTAGCAGTTGATGAGGTAAAAAAAAAACCTGAATCTGCCGATCTAGCCGCAGCGGAGGCAAGTCAGTCAGGCGATCAGGAAGTTGGGGAGGAAGCTGGGCAGGAAAGAGATCAAGCGTCCGAGGCTAGTGCGCAAGGCGAAGGGGAGATCGCCTCCGCGGATTCTTCAAGCCCTGGGGATTCTTCAGATAAGCTAACAGCCGAGGCTTTGGATCAAGCCGAGGAGCTGGAAGTCCTCGCGGATGCATCGGATGCCGAGGCAGGGCAGGCCAATGAAGACGCTGAAGATACAGCGAGCGCTGATTCTGATACCCAAACTCCCGTGACGACCGATATTGGCCAATCCGCGGCGAACGCCGAGTCTGAGGGGCAGGATGCCATTTTGGATAGCGAGGCATCCGCTGAAATGCCCGCGGCGCTCTCCCAGGAAGTCACCGCCCAAGCAGGCGCGGGCCAAGATCCTGCTCTCGCCGATGCAGCGTCCGAGCAGGCGCGGTCCTCGTTGGCTGAGTCAGATACCTCGGAGGCTGCTTCCGTTGACACTTCGGATGCTGACGGGGCCGAAGCAGAGGCAGCTGAATCTGAAAGCGCCGCGCCAACCACCTCCGCTGACACTGCCGCGGTTGCTGATAGCGCGCCAGAGCAGCTTGAGAGCGAAGATGCGACTGCAACCGAAGCGGCTGCTGAAAGCGCGCCTGCGAATCCAGAAGATGCAGCCATGCAGCAGCGCATTCGCGAGCTTGAGGCTCAACTCAGCAAGCTCGGATCCTTGCTTGAAGAACAAGCTGCCGAGACACCACCCGATCCCGAAGCATCCTCTTCGGGCCTGAATCCTGTACTCCTTTGGTCGCTGGTCGGAGCGGGCGGGGCACTGTTTTTGGCCTTGTTTGCTCTTATCAGTGTGAAATTGGTTTCAGAGCGTGGAAAAACTAAGGCAGATTCACATGAGCATGCGGATGCGAATGTTAAGCCGCAAGCAGTCGAAGGCCATGAGCTGGAGGAAATACGGAGTTCAGAACCGGTAACAGTCCAGGAAGCTCCCGGGTTAGCGCTAGAACCAGAGCCTCAGCCAAAATCCGAGCCAAAATCCGAGCCAAAATCCGAGCCGGTACCTGAGCCAGTACCTGAGCCAAAATCCGAGCCAATCCCGGCCTCGGTCTCGGAAACACCTCCACTAGCACCAGCCCCCGAAGCTCCATTGCGGACGGCAGAACCACCGCCAGCTGAGCCACCAGCTCCGGCTGGCCTTCGCACCGAAACGGCCACACCCCTGCCAATTGTTGCTCTTTCTGCGAAGTCAGACGAACTGCTCGCGATCGAGCAAAAAGCACTGGAAAAGGCGAACAACGACATCTCCTCCGGCCGCCACCACGATGCGCAGGGAACGCTGATGACGGCGCTTGCAAAGCTACCTGCATCCGATGCTCTCCAACTCAAGCTTGCCGAGGCTTATGCTGGCAGCGGTGATATGGAAAACTTCGCCAAGTTGCAGCAACGCATGGCCGCTCGCGGACTTCCCGAGCGCTATCCCCAAGTTTGGAATGGCATCTTGGCACTGGTCGGTTCTGCTGGGGCTGTCGCCGCGGCAGAGGTCGCTTCCTCCACTCTTGGGGCACCGGAACCGAACGTCGCGTCGCGGCGCATGTCGACGCCCGATGCTGAGGATTCTGATGGGCCATCGGAACTCGAGTCGTTCAGGCTCAATTTTAACGACCTGAACGAAGACGACTTGGCGATAGCCTTTCCCGAGGCTGTTGGTGACGACAAGACCCCACCGGCCGCGACGCAACCGCCGGAGCGCCAGGCGCGCCTGGATCAGGTCGAGATTGCTCCTGGCGAGCCGGACCTTGATGTCTCGCTGCCGCTGCAGGATCTTGATCAACAACTCGGCGGCGATGAGCTGGGCGACAGTCTCTTCGCCGATCTGGACGCGGTCGACCAGAATGAAGAGTTCGATCTTCCCGAGGAGCCCTTCGCGCCCAAAGGGGACGCGGCTGAGAAGCATGATCTGTCGTCGCTGGATCTGCCAGAATTCTCTGCTGAGGCGAATGCGCCAGAGCCTCAGCCGCGAACGCCGCTTGAACGTGCAACAGATGCGGCTAAATCCAACCGTGGTGTCGATCCCTTCGAGGAACTGGTGGCAAATGAACTCGGTGGTGAACTGCCCGAGCAGTCGTTTGGTTCGACAGCCGACATTGGCAACGCCCCAGATAGTCTGCCTGACCTGGATCTATCGTCAGTCGAAGACCCGCTGGGTGATTCCGTCGATGCACCGACCAATGCAGCTGCACAGGAGTCAACTCCGATCGATGACAGTGATCTGCAGATACTCGATCTGCCGGAGGAACCGCCCGCACGCGCGCCCGAGGCGACCCCGGACAATGATGTGATTGCCGACATCGAGAAGTTTTTATATGGCGGAAATGAGAAAACTCCGGAGCCGATCACAAAGCCCGAGGCTGAAAACCACGATGAGCTCGACCTAGATATGTCATCCGAGGCAGGTTTCCATACACAAATGGTACCTTCCTCGGCGGCACCTGGCCAGACACCATCCTCGGATCTTCCGGATCTCGATTTTGGGCTGGAAGACCTCGAGTCGCTGGGCGCATCGCTGACTGACAAAGAGGCGCCAAAATCGTCGGATCCCCAAGCAAGGGATGATCATTTGTCGGAGGATGCGACTGCCACCGCCAATCGATCAGCCGGGTCGCCCGCATTCAATGAGCCGGGGGCGCGCGACTCCTCTGGTGATGAGTCGCCCATGTTTGGCGATGAGTCCCTAATGGCACCAGACAGCGGTGCCAGTGACGTTCTCTCCTCGCAGTGGCGCATGGATTCAGCCATGTGGGACGAGGTTGCCACCAAGATGGATCTGGCCTTCGCCTATGTGGAAATGGAAGACACCGAGGCCGCGCGCGCTATCCTCGAAGAGGTGATTCGCGAGGGCAACGACGAGCAGCGCGCCGAGGCGCAGGGGTTGCTTAAGAAGCTTGATGGCTGAATGGACGACAGCGAGGTCCAATCTCACCGCATCGCGCTTGGTATTGAATACGATGGCAGCCGCTTCAGCGGTTGGCAAATGCAGCATCACGCACCCACGGTGCAGCAGGAGGTGCAGGCTGCCGCCAGCCGGGTGGCCGATCACCCGGTGGTGCTGCACTGTGCCGGGCGCACGGATGCCGGCGTGCATGCCCTTGCGCAGGTGGCTCATTTCGACACCCCGGCCGTGCGCACCGAGCGCTCTTGGGTACTTGGCATCAACGCTCAATTGCCACCCGAGATCGCCATCCGCTGGGCACGCGCCATGTCGGCGGACTTTCACGCCCGCTTCAGCGCCCGCGCGCGCCATTACCGCTATTTGATTCTCAATAGTCCAACGCGCTCGGCTTTGCTTGCGCGACGGGCGGTGTGGACGCACCGGCCGTTGGCGCTTGAACCCATGCGCGAGGCGGGCAGGGCGCTGGTGGGTACCCGGGATTTCTCGAGCTTTCGCGCCCAGGGTTGTCAGGCCAAAAGCCCAGTGCGCACCCTGCATTACCTGGACCTCAGCCGTCAGGGAGATTTGATTGAACTGGCCGTGGGTGCCGACGGCTTTCTGCACCACATGGTGCGCAACATCGCTGGGGTGCTCATGGCCATCGGCCGCGGGGATGCGCCCATTGGCTGGACAGAGCAACTGCTTGCCCAGCGTGACCGCACCCGCGGCGGCGTCACGGCACCACCGCAGGGGCTTTACTTGAGCGCGGTCGATTATCCGGAGCATTTCGCGGTGCCAAGCCCGAATGCCGCATCACTAACGGCGAGTTCTTGGCCGCGCTTCTCTGGTGCGCCTGCCTTTGATTACAATAGCCCCTTTGGCCGTTCGGACCCTCTCGGGGTATCAGATGATCACCCGGCACCCATGGAACCCGGACCAGCCGGGGCTTAGAACACCGATGATGCGAACAAGGGTCAAGCTATGCGGGCTCAGGCACCCGCGCGACATCGAGGCGGCTGTGACCCATGGCGCCGATGCCATCGGCCTGGTGTTTTTCGACAAGAGCCCACGCGCGGTTGCTGTCGAGCAGGCCCGCGCGCTCGCCGCCGCGGTGCCGGCTTTCGTGACCCTGGTCGGGCTCTTCGTCAATGCCGAGCCGACCCTGGTGCGCGCGGTGCTTGCGCGGGTGCCGCTCGGCGCGCTGCAGTTTCATGGAACAGAGCCGCCTGATTATTGCCAGGCGTTCGAGCGCCCCTGGATCAAGGCCATCGCGGTGCGCGAGGGGACTGACCTTTCGCGGGCCGCGAAAGACTACCAGGGCGCCGCCTCGCTGCTGCTTGACACCTATGATCCAAACAAGGCCGGGGGCACCGGGCGCTGCTTCGATTGGGAATTGGTGCCAGAATGGCTGGCGCGCCGCAGCATACTGGCCGGCGGCCTGTCCCCTGAGAATGTCGCGCTCGCCATTGCCCGAGTGCGGCCCCATGCGGTCGATGTGAGCGGCGGCATTGAGCGCGACAAGGGCCTTAAAGACAGTGAAAAAATTTCCGCATTCATGCAAGAGGTAGCGAATGGCGATCAGTTCCGCCGAGGCCAATAGTCCCACCGGCAGCCCCACCGGTAGCCACACCGGCAGCCACACCGGTAGCCACACCGGTAGCCACACCGGCGCCCCCCAAATGCCCCCAGGTGCCTATACGCTGCCGGATGCGCAAGGGCATTTCGGCATCTATGGCGGCATCTATGTGCCTGAAACCCTGATGCATCCGCTCGAGGAGCTGCACGCCGCCTATGAGCGTTATCTGCGCGACCCGGACTTTCTGGCCGAGCTTGATGCCGACCTGCGCGACTATGTCGGGCGGCCCTCGGCGCTCTATCTGGCCGAGCGCTGGTCGGCCAAGCTCGGCGGCGCACGGATTTATCTCAAGCGCGAGGATCTCAACCACACAGGCGCGCACAAGGTGAACAACACTGTCGGCCAGGCACTGCTGGCGCGGCGCATGGGCAAGACCCGCATTATTGCCGAGACCGGCGCTGGTCAGCATGGCGTGGCCACGGCAACAGTGGCGGCACGCATGGGGCTCGAGTGCATCGTCTACATGGGGGAAGTCGATGTCGCCCGTCAGGAGGCGAACGTCTATCGCATGCGCCTGCTTGGCGCCGAGGTGGTGGCGGTCAAATCCGGCTCGCGCACGTTAAAGGATGCGCTGAACGAGGCCATGCGCGATTGGGTGACCAATATCGACGACACCTTCTATATCATCGGCACGGTCGCCGGCCCGCACCCCTATCCGGCCATGGTGCGCGACTTCCAAGCGGTGATCGGTCGTGAAACACGCGCGCAGATGCTCGAGCGCACCGGTCGCCTGCCGGACGCGCTGGTGGCCTGTGTCGGTGGCGGCTCCAACGCCATGGGGCTCTTTTATCCCTTCATCGAGGACGCCGAGGTCGATCTGCACGGCGTCGAGGCCGGCGGCGATGGCCTGAGTACTGGCCGCCATGCCGCGCCCTTGTGTGCCGGGCGGCCAGGCGTGCTGCACGGCAACCGCACTTACCTGATGGAGGACGATAATGGCCAGATTCGCGAGACCCATTCCATCTCGGCCGGGCTCGACTACCCGGGCGTCGGTCCAGAGCATGCCTGGCTGAAGGACAGCGGTCGCGCCCACTACGCTTCGGTGACCGACGCGCAGGCGCTGGCGGCCTTCCATGATCTCACCCGCACCGAGGGCATTATCCCGGCGCTCGAGACCAGCCATGCCCTGGCCTATGCCGCTGAACTCGCCCCGCGCATGCGCTCGGATCAGACCATTGTGATTAATCTGTCCGGCCGTGGAGACAAGGACATGCACACAGTCGCTCAGCTCGACGGGATTTCGCTATGAGTCGCATTGCCGCACGTTTTGCCGCCTGCCGCGAACAGGGCCGCACGGCGCTCATCCCCTTCATCACCGCCGGCGATCCGACAGCCGAAATCACAGTGCTCTTGATGCACCGCTTGGTATCCAGCGGTGCGGACCTGATCGAACTGGGCGTGCCTTTTTCCGATCCCATCGCCGATGGGCCAGTCATCCAGCGTGCCACCGAGCGCGCTCTGGCCCGGGGGATGAGTCTGCGCGGGCTTCTGGAACTGGTGCGCGCTTTTCGCGCCCAAGACCCCGATACCCCCGTGGTGCTCATGGGCTATTTGAACCCCATCGAGGTGCTGGGCTATGCCGAATTTGCCGCCCAGGCGGCCGATGCCGGGGTTGACGGCGTGCTCATTGTCGACGTGCCGCCGGAAGAAGGCCATGATCTTGTCGAGGCGCTGAAATCCCAGGGGCTGGATCTGGTCTATCTGCTCGCACCCACCTCGGATGCCGGGCGGATTGAGCGAATTGGCGCCATCGCCTCGGGATTCGTCTACTATGTCTCGGTCAAGGGGGTGACGGGTGCCGGAAATCTCGACCTGGACGCGGTGACGGAGAAGCTGAGCCTGATTCGCTCGCGCATCGATTTGCCACTGGGCGTCGGCTTCGGGATCAAGGATGCCGAGACGGCCGCGAAAGTCGCCGGCATTGCCGATGCCGTGATCGTCGGCAGCGCCATCGTTGGCCGTATCGAGGCCTTGGTTGAACGCCCGGCCGAGATCCCTGACGCTGTGGGTGAATTCGTTGCCAGCTTGCGCCAGGCCATCGACAAGGTCTAAGGCTGGTGTGGAGTGCGGCAGATCGGGTGGTATTTGACATGAGCAACAGGATACAAGCGTGAGCTGGTTTGAAAAGCTGGTCCCCAGCCGGATAAAGATCGAGGCGAGCAACAAGCGTACAGTGCCCGAGGGGCTCTGGGCCAAGTGCCCGGGCTGCAGCGCGGTGCTCTATCGCGCCGAGCTGGAGCGCAATCTCGAAGTCTGCCCCAAGTGCGGGCACCACAACCGCATCAGCGCGCGGCGGCGGCTTGATGTCTTTCTTGACTCGGATGCGCGCGAGGAAATCGGCCAGGATCTTGAATCCACCGATCCGCTTAAGTTCAAGGACTTGAAAAAATACCGCGACCGGCTGTCGCAGGCGCAAAAACAAACCAACGAGAAAGAAGCCCTGGTGGTGATGCGCGGACGGCTCAAGCGAATGGCCTGCGTGGCCGCGGCCTTCGAGTTTCGCTTCATGGGTGGCTCAATGGGCTCGGTGGTTGGAGAGCGCTTTGTGCGTGGGGTCGAGGCCGCGATTGAAGACAACGCCGCCCTGGTGTGCTTTTCCGCCAGCGGTGGGGCGCGCATGCAGGAGTCGCTGTTTTCCCTGTTTCAGATGGCCAAGACCAGTGCCGCGCTCGGACGTCTGCGCGAGCGCAAACTGCCCTTCGTCTCGGTGATGACCGACCCTACCATGGGCGGCGTCTCGGCCAGCCTGGCCATGCTCGGCGATATCAATCTGGCCGAGCCGCGGGCTCTGATTGGCTTCGCCGGGCCGCGTGTGATTGAACAAACCGTGCGAGAGACCTTGCCCGAGGGCTTTCAGCAGAGCGAATTCCTGCTCGAACATGGCGCGCTTGATGCCATCATCGACCGTCGCGAGCATCGGGATCGCATCGGCGGCATGATCGCCATGCTGATGCGTCGTCCGCGTCCCTGAGCGCGGCGTCCAAGTACAAGAGTCCGAGCCCGCCGCTGCCCATGCGTTGGAACACCCTGGACGAATGGCTCGCCTGGCAGGAAGGACTGCATCCCCAGCGGATCGATCTGCGCCTGGAACGCTTGCAAGCCGTATGGCAAGCACTGGGTCCACCGCCATTGCATGGGCCGGTGATGACCGTCGGCGGCACCAACGGTAAGGGCTCCACTGTCACTTACCTTGATGCCTGCTGCCGTGCCGCCGGGCTGAAAACCGGCGTCTATACCTCGCCTCATCTGCTGCGCTACAACGAGCGGGTGCGCATTGATGGGCAAGAAGCATCCGACCAGGCACTGTGCCAAGCCTTCGCGCGCATCGACCTGGCGCGAGGGGAGATTTCGCTCACTTATTTCGAGTTTGGCACCTTGGCTGCCCTGGAGTTATTCAGCCGTGCCCGGGTTGAGCTCATTCTGCTCGAGGTCGGACTGGGTGGACGACTCGACGCGGTCAATTTGCTTGATGCCGACATTGCCCTGGTCACCAGCATTGGGCGTGACCACATGGCCTGGCTGGGCGAGGATCCGAACCAGATCGCCTTCGAGAAAGCGGGTATTTTCCGCTCGGGGCGACCAGCCATCATCGGCAGCCGCGAACCACCGCCACGCCTGCGTGGCCAGGCCGAGGCGGTGAATGCGCGGGTGTATCAACTGGGGCGGGAGTTTGACTGGCAACTGGCGGATAGTGGTAAGAGCGATCCGCCAACATGGCACTGGCGACATGCCGATGGAACGGAATTTTTGCATCTGCCGCTGCCGGCACTGACCGGGCGGGTGCAGCTGGATAACGCGTCCGCCGCGCTTTGCGCGCTGCATCTGCTTGCGCGTGAGCAGCAAACAGCCTGGAAGATGCAGGATGCGCACCTGCGTAGCGGGCTAAATGCGGCCAGATTGCCGGGACGTTTTCAGCGCATCCCGGGGGCACCATCATGGATTCTTGACGTTGCCCATAATCAGGATGCTGCCCGTGTGCTGGCAGACAATCTTCGCGAGTTGGAGGTGGCCGGGCAGGTTCATCTGGTGTTTGGAGTTGTTGAAGATAAAGAGGCCGAGACCATCGCGGCGCTTCTGGCGCCCGTGGTGGATTTCTGGTATCTGGCCGAGCCGCCGGGAAAACGCGCCATGCCGTTAGAGACGCTGGCGGCGAAGGTGGTCGCGGCAACTGGGTCCGATCCCATGCTGTGCGATGATTTGATGAACGCCTTGCAGCAGGCAATGGCTTGTGCCTCTGGGCTTGATCTGATCGTGGTCACGGGCTCTTTCATGACGGTGGAGGCCGCCCTGCGCTATCGCGCGCCCGCGGCCGCTTCTGCCGCTATCGCAAGCAAGGCTTCTGTATAATGGGCGGCATGAATCAGCAAAGCACACAGGAGGCAAAGTCACGCGATGGATGAAAACGCCAAACGCCGGCTGGTCGGTGCCGCGGTGCTGGTCGCCCTGATGGTTATTTTCGTTCCCATGTTGGTCGATGACAAAGACAATGACCAGCTTGGCGAGCCAATTGTGATCCCAACTCCACCCTCGTTCGATTCGCGCTTCGACGCCTCGGTCGAGCCTTCCGCGGATGAATTCAATCGCCCGGTGCCCCAGCCGCAAACGCAGGTTCAAAGGCAACCCCAAGTGGAAAGCCCGCCACAAACCCATGCTGATGCGCGCGATCTGCGTCCTGGTGCTGTCCGACCGGCACCGATTGAGGTCGAACGCCTGCCCATCAAACCGGTTGCTCCGGCGCCAGCTCGACCGACACCAGCGTTAGCACCGGTGCAGGCACCGACGTCCGAGAAACCCCCATCACAGGTCTCGAGCGGGGTATCATCCTCGCGCCCTGAAACGGCGGCCAAACCGGCCGGGCCGCCACCGCCAGTTCCCGCGGGGGCGCCATCCTGGGTGGTGCAGGTGGCTAGCTTGAGCGTGGAGGATGCGGCCACACGCCTGCGCAACGAGCTGCGTGGCAAGGGCTATCCCGCTTTCATCGAGCAAGCCAAGATCAACGACGCCACTTTTTATCGGGTGCGGGTAGGGCCGGAAGCGGACCGCGCCCGTGCCGATAAGATGGCAACCGCCATTGGCGCGGAAACGGGTAGCGCGCCTTTGGTTCAGCAATACCGCTGAATCATCTCATTCTGATGCAAAGGCCACGGGCAGGGGTAAGCGCAAATGATCTGGGTCGACTACGCCATTATCGGTGTCATTGTGCTTTCGGCCATTATCGGCTTGGTACGCGGATTGATCAAAGAGGTTGTCTCCCTGGCAATCTGGGGCGTGGCCATCTTCGTGGCCTGGACCTTCTATCAGCCGGTCTCGGAGATGCTCACGCCTTGGGTGTCCACCCCATCGCTGCGTCTGGGGCTCGCGGTTTTGCTGCTGGTGCTAGGGGTGCTATTTCTTGGGGCAATTTTCGCCTACATCCTCACCTTGTTGGTCGAGAAAACCGGTCTGTCCGGTACTGATCGATTGCTGGGGTTGGTGTTCGGTGCCGCGCGCGGCGCCGTGATCGTGGCGCTCGCGGTTTTTCTCGCGGCGCTGACGCCGCTGACCGCCGACCCCTGGTGGCAGCAATCTCAGTTGCTGGTGCATTTCCAGCACCTGGCCGATCAGCTGCTGGCACTGGTGCCGCCTGAATTGACGGCGCGGGTCAAGTCGATCTAACCAGACTAGGGACTGACCGGGGGCATTATGTGCGGCATTGTCGGTGTTGTCGGTAAGCACGCTGTTAACCAACTGCTCTATGATGCACTGCTGGTGCTGCAGCACCGCGGCCAGGATGCCGCAGGGATCGTGACTAGCGACCAGGAAAAACTCCACATGCGCAAGGACAATGGCCTGGCGCGCGATGTTTTTCGCACCCGCCACATGTTGCGACTGCGCGGCAACATGGGCATTGGCCATGTGCGTTATCCTACCGCCGGCGCGGCCAGCTCGGCCGAGGCACAACCGTTTTACGTTAACTCTCCCTATGGCATCGTGCTCGCGCACAACGGCAATTTGACCAATGCCGAGGAGCTAAAGCGTGACGTTTTCGTCGATGACCTGCGCCACATCAATACCAACTCGGATTCTGAAATCCTGCTGAATGTCTTTGCCCATGAGTTGCAGGTGCAGAACAAGCTGCGCATTGACGAGCAGGATATTTTCAATGCCATTGAGGGCGTGCACCGCCGCTGCCGTGGTGGCTATGCCGTGGTGGCCATGATTCCTGGATTCGGGATTGTGGGTTTTCGCGATCCGCACGGTGTTCGGCCCGTGGTTTATGGTCAGCGCGAGTCCACCGGCGGCACCGAGTATATGATCGCCTCCGAGAGCGTCGCGCTCGACACCGTTGGCTTCAAGCTCATTTCCGATATCGCGCCGGGAGAGGCTGTCTTTATCAGCGCCAATGGGGAGATCCACACCCGGCAGTGCGCGCCCCAGCCGGTGCTCTCGCCCTGCATCTTTGAGTTTGTCTACTTCGCGCGGCCAGATTCGGTCATCGACAATATCTCGGTGCACAAGGCCCGCTCGCGCATGGGCAAAAAGCTGGCGGCCAAAATCAAACGCATCTGGCCAGGGCACGATATCGACGTGGTCATTCCGGTGCCGGATACCAGTCGCACCGCCGCGTTGCAGCTCGCCAATCATCTGGGCGTGCCCTATGCCGAGGGTTTTATCAAAAATCGCTATATCGGGCGGACTTTCATCATGCCGGGGCAGACGGTGCGCAAAAAGTCCGTTCGTCAGAAGCTCAACGCCATTCATTTCGAGTTTCGCAAAAAAAACGTTCTGCTGGTGGACGATTCCATTGTGCGCGGCACCACATCCAGGCAGATCATTGAAATGGCGCGCGAGGCCGGAGCAAAAAAAGTGTATCTCGCCTCGGCCGCGCCGCCGGTGCGCTTCCCCAATGTTTATGGCATTGACATGCCGGCCGCGAGCGAGCTGGTCGCCCATGGTCGTAGCGAATGGGATATCGAACGCTTGCTCGGCTGTGACCGTCTGATCTTTCAGGATCTTCAGGATCTGATTGAAGCCGTGCAGAAAAAGAACAAAAGCCTGGTCGACCGCTTCGATACCTCGGTGTTTGATGGGGTCTATATCACCGGCGATGTCACCGAAGACTATCTGACCAATCTGGAGCGCGTTCGCGGCGAGTCTGCTCGCACACAAAGAACCCTTGATGATGGCGGCGAGAACGAAGCCGACATGATCGGCCTCTACAACGCCGCCTAAGGCGCGCGGGCCATTACCACATGCGCCCTAGGCTTTCCTTCCGTCAGCCATCCGCAACGAATGGCCACCGCCATGGATGATGGCATCGAACGCCTGCCAGGCTTCAATACTCTCGCGCTTCGCAGCGGACACCATCGCACGCAAGAGGGCGAGCACAGCGAACCCATCTTTGCGACATCCAGTTTCGTCTTCGCCTCCGCCGCCGAAGCCGCCGCCCGCTTCAGCGGGGACGCCCCAGGCAATGTTTATGCCCGCTTTACCAATCCCACGGTGCAGGCTTTCGAGCAGCGGCTAAATGCCCTCGAGGGCGGTGCCGGCTGTGTCGCCACCGCCTCCGGCATGGCGGCCATCCTGACCATGGTGCTCGGGCTATTGAAGAGCGGGGACCATATCCTCGCCTCGCGCAGCCTGTTCGGCAGTACCCGCATGCTGTTTGACAAATACCTGGCGCGCTTCGGGATCCAAACCCGGTATGTCCCCCTTGATGACCTTGACGCTTGGCGGGCAGCGATGGAGCCACGGACCCGGCTGCTGTTTCTCGAGACCCCCTCTAATCCACTGGCCGAAATGACTGCCATCGCGCCCCTGGCCGAACTGGCGCACCAACGGGACTGTCTGCTCGCGGTCGACAACTGCTTCGCCACCCCTGCCTTGCAGCGCCCGCTGGAGTGGGGCGCTGACTTGGTCATTCACTCCGCCACCAAATATCTGGACGGGCAGGGCCGCTGCCTGGGTGGCGCCGTCATCGCCCGCGATCCAGCCGTGATTGCCGACGTGTTCGGCGTGGTGCGTACCGCCGGTCCTTCCATGAGTCCCTTCAATGCTTGGGTCTTCCTCAAGGGTCTGGAAACGCTGAGTCTGCGCATGCGCGCCCACTCAGCAGGCGCGCAACAGCTCGCGGAATGGCTGATCGCGCATCCGACCGTTACCGGCGTGCACTACCCCGGCTTGGACCAACATCCCCAACATCAACTCATCGGCCATCAGATGCTGCATGCCGGGGGGATTCTGTCGTTCGAGGTTGCTGGTGGCCGCGATGCCGCTTGGCGCGTCATCGATCACACCCAGATGCTCTCCATCACCGCCAACCTCGGCGACACCAAAACCACAATCACCCATCCCGCTACCACGACCCACGCCCGTCTGACACCCGAAGAGCGCTTCGCCGCCGGCATCACCGATGGCCTAATACGGCTCGCCGTGGGACTTGAGGATATTGCCGATATACAGGTCGATCTGGCGCGCGGACTCGATTGATTCGCCGTGCGATAGCAGAGTGTAGAGTGTGCCCAACGCCAGCGCGAAGAAATGGCTGCTAGCGATTAGTGCGCAAGGTCCGGCAATGGTCTGCGGTACCCCTACCCAGCGGTTGAACAGATAGCCGACGGCAAAGACCATCAGCACTTGGAGCGCTCGGACAGGCTGGGAGTCACGCCGTATTCAGCTCGTCATGACAGTGCGTTCTCATTGAGAAGTCGCTCGCAGAGTTGTCGGGCATTTTCTTAGTCGAATCGGTCGATAGCTTGTGCTATTGCCTCAAGGTCCATTGACCGCGGCTGGCCGGCCGAGCCGCTGCGCGTTTTAGTGTCTCCTTGAGCCTGCTGTTTGCTGTTGGGCCTCCAGTTGGATCTTCAGCATACTAAAAGTGACAAGAGCGCTCAGGCTGTTGGCCTTGATCTGTGCATGCAGGGTTGAGAGCAGGTTCCACCAGATGGCTGGTGATTGACACCTCTTGAGGGGTCGGCAATCCGGCGACGCCCATGCTGATCTCGCGGAAATCGGTGACTTACTGATCAGGTTCTCTGACCTGGGGCTTGATAATGGTTTCAGTGCTGACCAGTCCTGCTTTTCGTTTCGGCCCGCTCCAAACGGTTGTTGATGGCATCCCACTCGGGCGATTTTGGGGGTTGCTCGACCAGAATTCGATCCAGTTTCAATTGGTCGAGTCTGCGCAAGTGCGCATACAGACCAGATGCATAGGAGTTTGGATCCCGCGGCATGATCACCCAGTGATGAGAGCCGATATCTGCAATTGACGTTTGCAAAGCGAGTACGGCCACTCTTGGCCTTGCTTGTGCCAGCATCGCGGCAATCTCACTACAAGACATCACCGTCAAGGGTGTGGTCGGTGCGTAGTGCGAGGGCAAGCGACCCGAGGCACGGGGGCCAGCGCCGATGGCCGGTATGGCAACATTTTCACCCAGCAACTGCTCGATGTCGGTCAGGCCAATCATGCCCGGGCGCAGCAACCGGGGCTGGTCATCGCTGAAGTCGATGATTGTGGACTCCAAGCCGAGGCGACAGGCGCCGCCGTCGAGCACGGCGGCGACCTTTTCCCCGTGCGAAAACTCCTCCAGCACGTGCACGGCGGTGGTGGAGCTGATGCGGCCAAAGCGATTGGCCGAGGGCGCCGCTAGCGCGGCGCCAAAGGCATGCAGCAGTTGCCGGGCGACCGGGTGCTCGGGTACGCGTAAGCCGACAGTCGCCTGCCCGCCTGTGATGCGGTTTGAAACACCAGTGGTTTTATTCAAGATGAGCGTCAGCGGCCCGGGCCAATAGAACTCGGCCAATCGCCAGGCCGCATCCGGAATCGCGCGCGCCCAGGCCGTCATGGCCTGGGCATCGGGTAAGTGCACGATCAGCGGATGCTCGGTGGGCCGCCCCTTGGCGGTGAAAATCCGGCCAATGGCTTGATCATTCTGGGCATCGCCACCGAGGCCGTAGACGGTTTCGGTCGGAAAGGCGACCAAGTCACCCTGTTGCAACAGGGTGACTGCGCGCTGGATGCCGACTGGGTCAGGTCGCAGCAGTTCCATGGCTGGCGCGAAGGTTCAAACCAGCCGCCAGGCGACGTCGGTTCCGGCGCGCAGTGGCAGGATCTCGTCCGACCCGGCACTGATCAGCTCGGGCACCGACCAGGCTTGGGCTGCGAGGGTGATGCTGTCCGCATTCCGGGGCAAGCCGTAAAAATCCGCGCCATGGCAACTGGCAAAGCCTTCCAGTCGATCCAAGGCCCCGGCAGTGGCGAAGATCTCCGTATAGAGTTCAATAGCGACCGGCGCACTGTAGATACCGGCGCAGCCGCAACCCGACTCCTTGGCGTGTTTTGGATGCGGCGCCGAATCCGTGCCGAGGAAAAACTTCGGGCTGCCGCTGGTGGCGGCGGCCAGCAACGCCTGGCGATGGCTTTCGCGCTTGAGCAGCGGCAGGCAGTAATGATGCGGTCGCAACCCGCCATCGAAAAGCGCGTTGCGATTGAGTAACAAGTGATGCACGGTGATGGTCGCCGCGACCCGTTCGGAGGCCGCCAGCACATAGTCAACGGCGTCCTTGGTGGTGACGTGCTCCAGCACGGTGCGCAGGGCCGGAAAGCGGGCATTGATCTGCTGCAGATGCCGCTCGATAAACACGGCTTCCCGGTCGAAGACATCGATTTCCGGGTCCGTGACTTCACCGTGCAACAGCAGCGGCAGATCGACCTCCTGCATGGCCGCGAACACCGCGTCAACCTTGCTCGGATCGCGAACGCCCGTGTCGGAATTGGTGGTCGCGCCGGCCGGATAATACTTAACCGCATGGACCGAATCCGCGGCCTTGGCCCGCCGGATTTCATCGGGCGAGGTGTTTTCGGTCAAGTAGAGGGTCATCAGCGGGTCGAAGCGCATGCCCTCGGGGACCGCCGCCAGAATGCGTTCACAATAGGCCACGGCCTGCGCCACGGTGGTCACCGGCGGCTTGAGGTTCGGCATCACCATGGCGCGCGCGAAGCAGCGTGCTGTCGCTGGGATCACCGACTTCAGCAGTTCACCATCGCGCAGATGGAGATGCCAATCGTCGGGTTTGGTGATGCGAATGTGTTGGTTTGACATGTCAAACTGGAGTATCTGGTGATTGTTGCGAAGACCGTCATGCCGCGAGCATTTTCCGATCTGACGCGCTGTTTCTCACGCGTTTTCGTAAAACATCCATGGCGGCTTGAACGGCCGTGTGACGATCCGGGTAATCCAATACCTCTTCGCGATCGAACACCTTCAAGTTCCGCAGGCGCTTCTTGGCCGGTTCGCCGGCGCCCGCGACCATCACCTGCCCCCCCGCCGCGATGACATCATAGGCCATAGTCTCAATGACCAGCGAGACCGAGGTGCCCATGAGCGGTACATCCGTCATGTCGAGAATCAGCACCTTGGCGTTGGCGATGGCGGCGTGTTCGCGGGAGATGGCCTTGGCAACCCCAAAAATCATCGGGCCACTGAGTTGGAACAGCAGGATTTGGCCGTCCGCGGTCTCCAGCAAGACGCGGTCTTCGTCGCTGATCTCGATGCCGTCATCCAGGATGGAGATGGCTTTGACCTTGTGCGCCGGCAGTTCCGACAGCTTCTGGATGGTGAGGAGGTTGGCTAGGAAGACACCGAAGCCGACGGCGACGATCAGGTCGAAGAAGACCGTCAGCAGCATGACGCTGTACATGAGGATGGTACTGGTTCTTGAAACCCGGTGCACCCGCTTCAGGAAGCTCCAGTCGAGGATGTCGATGCCCACCTTCATGGCAATGGCCGACAGGATTGCCATGGGCACATCCGCGAGCAGCGGCGCCGCCCACAGGACGACGACAAGCAGCAGCAGGGCGCGGATCACACCGGCCAGGATGGTCTTGGCGCCGGTCTGGATATTCGCCACGGTCCCCATGGTGGCACCGGCGCCGGGTAATCCGCCGAGCAGACCGGACAGGATGTTGCCGAGGCCCTGGCCAACCAGCTCGCGGTTGCTGTCGTGCTGTTCCCGGGTCAGGCTGTCCGCGATCATGGCGGTCAGCAGGGTATCGATGGCGCCCAGGGTGCCGAGGACGATGCCGTCAAGGAGAATCCGGGTGACTTCCTCAGGGGTGAAAGACGGCAGCATGAGACTGGGCAGCCCCATGGGAATCTCGCCAATGGTGCGCAGGCTGCCCGGCATTGTGAAGAAGATGACAACGGCGGTGCCGATCAGCAGGACCAGGAGTTGCGGCGGGCAGAAGCGACGCCACCGAACCGGGAACAGCAGCAGGAAGCAAAAGGCCAGCCCGCCGAGCAGGAGTTCCGTCGCGTCAAGCTCCTGGATCAGCCCGGGAAGGGCATCAAGCGTAGCCAGTGCGCCGCCGGGAGGCGCCGCCTGTCCCAGCATGGGCGGGAGTTGCATCAGGATCAGGATGATGCCAATGCCGGACATGAAACCGGAGATGACCGCGTAGGGCATCAGGGTGATGAAACGCCCCAGTTTCATGAACCCGATCAGCATCTGGAACGCCCCAGCCACCATGACTACCGTGAAGGCCATGGCCATACCGTGCTCGGGATGGCGGGCCATCAGGCTGGTGATGACCGCGGTCATGACTACGGTCATGGGACCGGTCGGCTCGGAAATCAGGCGGGTGGAGCCTCCGAACAGCGCCGCGAACAACCCGACGCAGACGGCGCCGTACAGGCCTGCCTGTGGACCGGCCCCGGAAGCCACGCCGAACGCAAGCGCCAGTGGCAGCGACAGGATGGAGGTGGTCACCCCGCCGGCAAGATCCGATCCAAAATGTTTGACTGTCAAGCGCTGCATGGATGCGTCATACCGCGAAAACAACCCAGCTGCGACCGTGCCGACCCGCGCCAAAATGCGCAAAATGCGATGGCATCAGTCGCACTTCGCCGGCGCAAAGGTGTTGGGGGCTTTGTGATTTACAGCGACCACCGCCGGGTGCTTGGGCTCGCGTTCGCGCGCGATGGCGAAGTATTTGACCGTCGCGTCGTTCGCGCATCCAAGGCTCCGCACGGCAAAGGCGTTCATCACCTCCTCGGCAATGACCGTCGGCACCGGGAACACGCCAAGGCCAGCCTGTCCGAAGGCCTTCATCAGTACGGTGTCGTCGAACTCGCCAACAATGCGCGGATGGATACCCGCTTTTGCTAGCCAGTTGGTGACGGCCCCTCTGAGTGTGGCGCCTTTGCGTGGCAACAGCAAATGGGCTCCGTCAAGCGACTCCGGAAATCCTGACGCGTACTGGCGCGCGAGCGATTCGCACGCGCAAAAGGTCACGCTGCTCGTTCCCAATTCGTGGTTGAAGCCGCGAATGCCAAGTTCGCGTGGAAGAGGACGGTCGGCGATCAGGAGGTCGAGCCTGCGGATGGCCAGCTCCGCGAACAGGTTGTCTGGTTTGTCTTCGTGGCAGATCAGGCGCATGGGCCGGTCGATCTCAAAAGCCGGTTGCAACAGCCGGTAGGCCATGGATTTGGGAACGGCGTCCATCACGCCCACTTCAAACAACAACTCGTTTTCGATGGGGAAGTTGCGCAGACTCATCTCTAGCTCTTCACCCAACTGGAAGATCTTTTCCGCCTGGGCCAAGGTCAATTGACCGGCCTGGGTGAGTTCCAGCTTGCGGCCGACGCGGCGGAAGAGGTCGACTTCCAGGCTCTTTTGCAGCTCGCTGATCTGGCCGCTGATGGTCTGTGGTGTGAGATTCAGTCTTTCGGCTGCCCGATACACGCCCCCCAGGGTCGCCACATTCCAAAAGTAAAACAACTGCTTGTAGTTCAAAGCCCGGCGCTCTCGCGATTGTCAGTTTCCCCCGAACAATTCAGCAGAAGAATACGAATATACTTTACTTTCCGCAAGGTTTATTTCTAGCCCTTCCTCGTCTGGCCGCGTTCTGGCGCGCCTTAAGCGAATCAAGACACATGAAGACAATCGAATCGGAGGTTGACATGTTTCCACGGCAATACAAAGTGGTTCCGGGACCAGAAGGATTTCTGCCACCGGCCGCCGCCTTGATGGGCGTCGAACTGCCGGAGCTGGGTGAAGGTCTCGTCGAAGGTGCGCGGGTTCCGACCGCACGCGCGTTGGAAGAGGCCGCGATGCGACTAATACGCGCCAAAAAACCGACCTTCTTCCCCGGTCCGCTCATTCTCTGGAACTGGAAGGATGGGATCGCGGAATAGGCGCGGGCGCTAAAAGATTTGGCCGACACCCTGGGTGTGAAAATCATCCCGATGCCGGATGATCGGCCCAGGTACCCGATGATCAACCCGGAGATCGAGGTCAACCCTAACCATCCGAACCTGACCATCTGGCATAACAAGATCGATGTCTGCGTGTTCATCGGCGTGCATTGCCACTATGCCGATGTCGCCTTGAAGATCATTCGCGGCGGCACCGATTGCGCCACCATTGCCCTGTGCGCGGAAGCCGGCCACGAGGATGCCATGATCTCCCTGCGGGGTTTCAACTTGGCCGATTTGCAGGCGCTGACGGCGGCGGTCAAGCGGTTAAAGGCGGAGGACTGAGATGCGGCAGCAGCAAGTAAGAAGCCCCGAGTACCCGTTTTTCGAGGCGGAAAAGAAAAAGCACTTCCTGAGCGGCAGTGAAGCTATCCGCGAGACGATCAGGAAGGCAAATGTGGATATGGCCATCTCTTATCCCATCACGCCGCAGTCAGAGAGCATGCACCTGGTCGGCGACCTCTTTGCCGAAGGCTATGTGAAAGAGTATTTCCGCGGCGAAAACGAGTTCGCGGTCATGTCCTCGGTGGCCGGCGTGCGCGTCTTCACCGCCACCGGCGGCCCCGGCACTATGCGGGCGTTCGAGATGTTCCCGGTGTGGGCCGGCTCGCGACTGCCCATTGTCTGTGCCTTCTTGACCCGCGGCATCAACAGTCCGCTGACGATCCAGCCGGATACCATGCTGGAAAACGCGCCGTTATCGTGCCCGAGTTCAACCGGGCGGGCTGGCTGGCCAAGGAGATCAAGGCCGTGGTGGACGCCCCCCCGGCAGGTGGTTGGCGCTCCCCGGGTCTATGGCGGCATGACCATGCCAGCCCATCTCATCGTCGATGAAATCAGGAGGGTGCTCCAGTGAGTACGCGCATCGTCAGCATCTCGCCCGCGTTCGAGGACGTGATGCCCCAGGAATACAAGGAACTGGTGGAGAACGGCCCGTACGGGAAAGACTACAAGGTCACTGATCTGGGCAAGTACAAGGAACTGATCGAGGAGCATCCGCTGTGCGCCGGCTGCGGGCTGGCGCTGTCGCTGCGGCTGGTGCTCGGCTCGCTGCCGAGCCCCGAGGATACGGTGATCGTTGGCTCCACCGGCTGCAGCGCCCTGGTGTTTCCGCAGGTCGGCCTGCACAACGTCCACTTGCTGTTCGGCAACCAGAACGCCGTGGCGAGCGGCATCAAGCGCGCGCTGAGCCTGCGTTTTCCGGACCAGGTGAAGGATGTGGTCGTGGTTGCCGGCGACGGCGCCACTGCCGACATCGGCCTGGACATGGTCATGCAGTCCTGGTTCCGGCGCGAGAAGATCGCGACCATCATGCTCGACAACGAGGCCTACGCCAACACCGGCGGTCAGGAGAGCGGCATGAGCATGGAAGGGACTGTGATGAACATGGTGCCCAAGGGCAAGGTGTTCCCCAAAGCCGATCTGCCCCGGGTGGCCGAAGCCTCCGGCTGCGCCTATGTGGCCGCGACCTCCCCGTCGCGCCCGGGCAAGCTGGGCAAGATGGTGCGACGCGCCATCCTGATCGCCCGCGAGGTCGGATCCACCTATGTGCAGCTGCTCAGTCCCTGTCCCACCAACTTCAAGACCAAGCCCTCGGACACCTTGGTGTCGATCAAGACCCGGGAAAAGGAGAAGCACTTCAAGCAGTCCGAATACATCTCCGACGACGCCCGGAGTTACTTGAGCGCGCTCGAGGAGGCAAGCAGACATGGCTGAGAAAATTTCCATTCGCATGTCCGGCCTGGGCGGTCAGGGTGTCGTCACCGCGGCGCATATCCTGGGCATGGCCGCCTACAAGGATGATCTGCAGGTTACCACCTATTGCGAGGACAGAGACAAGGTAACCGTGGACCAGAAGCGTTGCAAGGGATGCGGCATCTGCATCACCCTGTGCACCAAGGATGCGATGAGCGTGAAACAAGTCAGCCTGAACGGCTAACCGTCATGTCTGGAACCGGAGGACGCGGGGACATTGGGTTGGAGCCGTTCGGTTTCCTGCCGCATCGGCACCAGCCGCGCTCCTTCGACGACGCACCCGCGCGCCTGAGGCGGCGCGTCCTCGGGGTTGACTACCTGCACCTGCGCGGCAAAGGCTCGGGCGATCTCTATGTCACCCGCCACGGATGGCCGGTGCTGGAGTCGATCCTCCCGTCGCAGTGGTTCGTCGGCGACCGTCTGAGCAAGATCGGGCGCCAGCTCGCCGGGGCGACCGGCGCCGTCTACCGGATGCCAGTCCCCCATCGGACGCGACCCGGGTTTGCGCTGGTGGTGAAGTTCAGCCGCTTCGCCCAGGATGCCCTGGTTTCGATCGACCCGAACGAGCCGCTGGGTTGGGCCGAGCGTGATCGGATCGCGGCGAGTGAGTTTTTGTCCCCTTTCCAGGAATTTGGCAACCTGGAGCGGTTGCGCGCGCGCGCCGGCGTGCGGATTCCGACCAAGGCGCCGCTGGCGATCTACTCGCCGGCAACCCGCTACCTCGGCTGGCAACTCGGGCGCATTGATCACCGCCGCTGGTGGTATGATCGCGTGCTCGCCGAGGATCAGGCCGAGCAGCCCGAGGATGCCCGAGTGGTTTATTTCTGGGAGCGGATCTACGTCCTGATCTATCGCTGGATCGACGGGGTCGACGCCGAGACGGCCTGTCAGCAGGCGTATCTCACCATCAGCGAGCTGCGCGCGCTCTACCAGAAGGCACGGCAAGAGCTGCGGGGTTTCGGCTGGGACGTGATCGATCACAAGGCGCGCCATGTCATCGTCCGCCCGGCTGTGGAGCCGGGCCGGCTGGTCCGTTGCCACGGCCGGACGCTCTGGGCGCTGGTCGATTACGAATTGCTGGTGCCTCATCCCGCGCCCGACTCGTCGCGCCCGGTATAGCGGCAGAGGGACCTGTTCACGCAGCCACCAGTCTCCTTGATGAGAGCGTTGAGAATCGATATTTGGCGATCATAGCTTAAACGAGGGAGATATTCTGATGTCCGCGGAGACCCACGACCCGTCGGTGAACGGCCGACCCTATGCCCTGATCCAGCGCCTGCTGCATTGGCTGATCGCTCTCTTCGTGATCCTGTTGCTGATGGCCGGTTTGGTGATTGGGACGCTCGGCTATGAGGGGCTGGTCGAGCGTTTCGGCAATGATGTGACCAATTTGATGTACAAAACCCATAAGACCTTTGGTGTGCTGGTTCTGGGGTTGATGATCGCGCGACTGGGGCTGCGTGTCGCGCTGGGCGCGCCAGATTACGCCCGCGCATTGCCGGGCTGGCAGCGCATCGCAAGCCGCGTCAGTCATTGGGCGTTCTATGGGTTGTTGATCGCCATGCCGGTTGTTGGCTGGCTCGCGACCGCGGCCGGTGGGTATCCGGTCGAGTTCTTCAATTGGACATTGCCCGGCTTGATCGACAGGAACCCGGAACTCAGCAAGGCCTTGTTCGAGCTCCACGCGCTGATCGGCTTCGTGCTGATCGCTTTGATCCTGGTTCACGCCGGCGCCGCGCTGCTGCATTGGCTCCTCTGGCGCGACGGGGTGATGCACCGCATGGCGTTGTTCGCCAAGCGCGACTGAATCGCCGATGGACTTAAGGTTCCGGCCTTCAGCCATGGATGCGGCCGGGCTGGCGCCGCGCGCGATCGACGGCCTGCTGGCGCTGGTCGCGGCGGCCTATCTGATCGCCGCCTGGGTCGGCTTGCCCTTGTATGCCGACGGCGGTCATTATCTGTTCCGCATCATCGTCGATGGCCTGCCCTATGTCTCGGACGGACGTCTGGCCGCCGTCATCCCGCAACTGCCGGCTTGGCTGCTGCTGCGATTCGGCGCCAGCCTCGATGCCCTGAGGCTGGCGTTCTCGCTCGGCTATCTGCTGCTTCCGGTGCTGTCGCTGCTGGCCTGCTGGTTGATCGTCCGCTCCCGCGCTCCCGGGTTGATGGTGCTCCCGGCAAGCGGCGCGCTGCTCAATCAGATCAATGCCTCTGCGGTCTCGGAACTGCTCGCCATCCTCTATCTGATCTGGCCGCTGGTCCTCGCGCTCAGCCTGTACGGAGAAAAACGCGCCGTCAGGTGGCTCCCGTGGCTGGCCCCGCCCCTGATCCTGACCCTGCATCCGGTCGCGCTGCTGGCCTGTCTGATGCTGGCCGTCGTCGTCGAGCTGACCATTCGGGATCGATGGCTGTCCGCCTGGCTCGCCGCCTGCGCCTTGCCGCGGCTGCTGTGGAGCCTGCGCGGGCTGAGCGGCTATGAACAATCCCACCTCGCCGGGGACGGCGCGCTCTGGTATCTGCTGACGCAGACGCCCGGGCAGCATCTGATGCTGTTTGGCGTCGTCGTGGTCGGCCTGGGCATCGCGCTTGCCTGGCTGAAAGGCCCGCTGCCTGTGTTCAGTTTCGCGCCAACGGCTGTTGCCGGTGTGCTGATCGTCGCCGCCATCCTCCTCGGCCACGAGTTGATCTGGGGACAGGGCTGGCGGCTGAAGTCCGGCATTACCTTCCCCGCGCAACTGCTGCTGATGTTGATCGCCGCGCTGCACAGCCCGGCCCGAGCGCGACGCCCCGCATCACATCCGCAAGCGCTCCTGTCCCACTGGACGCCGGTGTTGCGGATCGCCTTGATGGCCATCGCCGCGCTGATGCTGGTCAAGAGCGCGGCCTGGTGGACCGCGACCCGCGGGCTGCAGAATGTCGTCAGTGAACCTGGCGCGCCTTGTATTCAGCACGGTCGTCAGTCACCCTTTGCGCTGCAATGGCCATGGATGGCGATGATCGACGAGTGGAATGCACCCATGAATGCCTTGCTCTTCCGCCCCGATTTCAGACAGCGCGGAAGCGATACCCTCGCCCCGATCGCGATCCTGCTGCCACGCGATGGTTGCGAGCGGGTTGCGTCTACCGGGATGGCTTACATGACCCCATGGTTGCCGGTCTCCTGGCGCATCCTCGATGAGCGCTTTGGCCCCTTGCGGCCATTGTCCAGCGCACAGCCGGCGACGCCTTGAGCATGGACGCGAGCACTGACACCGAGTCGGCGCGGAGGCTGTGGGCGCTGATTCTCGGCGCCTCGCGGTTGGTTCGCTCGGGCGCGCTCGATCCCGGGATCCAGGGCCGTTTCGCACTGCGCGATGGACCCGCGCCCGCACTCGAGCGGGTGTCGGCGGGGCCAGAGGAGGCCGCCATCGAATGGTCACCGCGCGACGGCTGGCGACTGACGTCAGCGCCGCCCGCGGATCCGGCACGCTCCCTGGCTGAACTCTATCTACCACTGTGCCAACCCATGACCAAGGGTCGCCTGGTCTTCGCCCACCTCGGGCAAAGCATCGACAGCTGCGTCGCCACCGCCTGCGGGGACTCCTGTTATGTCACCGGGGATGAGAACCTGCGCCACCTGCACCGCATGCGCGCGCTCTCCGACGCCGTGCTGGTGGGCACCGAGACCGCCGCCTGCGATGACCCCCAACTCACCACACGGATGGTGAAGGGTGACAATGCCGTTCGCATCATTCTTGACCGCCGCCGTCGGCTGCGCGCGGATCTGCGCGTCTTCACCGACGATGCCGCGGACACCTGGCTGATCTGTGACCACAGCCGGCTTGCGGCGCCCGGCCCGGTCCCCAAGCGAGGGCGGCTGCTCGGCGTCCCGACCCGCGATGGTCGGCTGGATCTGAGCGTCCTGGTCAACACAGTCGCCGAGCTTGGCCTGCGCCGCCTGTTCATCGAGGGCGGCGGCGCCACCGTGTCGGCCTTTGTCGCCGCCGGTCTGGTCGATCGCTTGCAGGTCGCCATCGCGCCACTTTTGATTGGCGGCGGGCGCGCCGGCCTGTCGCCACCGACCAGCGACCTGCTGCGCAACGCCATCTGCCCGCCGTGTCGCCTCTATCGCATGGGGCGCGACATCCTCTACGACCTGGACATGCGCCATCCGCGCGAGGGTCGCGCCGATCAACCGCCGAGCGGTCTGGAGCGGATTGCCTGAGCGCTGTCATCCGCGGACCCAGGTCACCCGGAGAGCCAGGTCAGGCAGTTCAGCCGTTCGCATTCCGCCCCAGCCCGCGAATGCCGCGCGGCAGCGCGGCGTGCTCGGCGCGCTCGAACAGCCATTGCACCAGCACCGCGAGCGCCGCGGCCGGCAGCGCGCCTTCGAGAATCAACCCCAGGTCGTCGAGGCGGATGCCGGCCAGAATGGGTTGGCCATAGCCGCCGGCGCCGATCAGGGCGCCGAGGGTGGCGGCGCCAACATTGATGACCGCGGCGGTCTTGATGCCGGCGAGGATGGTTGGCAGCGCCAGCGGGATCTCGACCAAGCGTAGGCGCGCGCTCGGCGGCAGCCCGAGTGCGTCGGCGGACTCGATCATGGCGGTGGGAATGCCGTTGATCCCGGCGTGGGTGTTGCGCACGATCGGCAACAGGCTATAGAGGAACAAGGCCACCAGAGCCGGGCCGGCGCCGATGCCGAAGAAGGGGATCATCAACACCAGCAAGGCCAGCGCCGGAATGGTCTGCGCGATACCGACAGTGGCCAGCAGCAGCTGACCGAGGCGCGGTCGGTGCGCGGCGGCGAGGCCCAGCGGGATGGCAACCAGCACGGCCGCGAACAGGGACACCCCGACCAGGGTGACATGCTCAAGTGTGCGTTGCGCGAGGCGGCTGGCGAGACTCCGGGTATGGGTCTGCGTCTCGACCCCCAAGCGCTTGCGCAACAGCTCGCCGGCCACCTGCTGCTCGGAGCGGCCCTCAAGTTGAACGGCGGCATTCATCGCCGTCATGCGCGCGGCGTCGATCAGCCCCAGGGCTCGTTGAAGCGCGACCACGGCATCCGGCGAGCGCCGCGCCAGGTCGGCGCGATAAAGCAAGACCGCGTCGTACTGGGTGAACCAGTCGCGATCATCACGCAGCGGACGCAGCTGGTAATGGGCAATCTCGGCGTCGGTGGTGTAAAGATCGGTCAGGTCCGCCTCGCCGCTTGCGAGCGCGCGGTAGGCCAGCTCATGCTCCAGCCCCCGGACATCGGTCTGCGGCAGTCCGTAGAAGGATCTTAGCCCCGCCCAACCATCGGCACGGTCCATGAACTCGTTGCCAAAGCGAAACCGCAGCTCGGGGTGATCCAACAGATCCGAAATGCGCGCGATGCCAAGCGATGCCGCCCGCGCTTCCGGCATGCCAAGGGCATAGTTGTTCTGATATCCGAGCGAGCCGGCCAGGCGGATGCCCCGGGCGGCCAGCCGCGCCTCCAGGCTTTGGCTCGGGCTTTGGCTCGGGCTTTGTCCCAGATTGGCGCCCTCCTCCGGCAGTATCTCGTGCAGCAGCGTCCCGGTGTAGTCGACATAGGCATCAATCTCACCATTGACGAGCGCATTGAAGACAATGCGGGTGCCGCCGAGCGCCCGCCGGTGCCGCACCGGCAGACCGGCCTCGGCGACCAGCCCCTGCAGCACCTCGCCAAGAATGATCCCCTCGGTGAACTTCTTGCTGCCGATTAGGATCTCGTCATCCGGGCGGCTGCATGCGCCGAGCAAACCGAGCACCAGAACGACCAAGACCAGCCGCCAGCCGAGCCGCGCGCAGCGCCCGGTCACGCCGCTTGGCCGGGCTGCTGGTGCAACTCGTCGCGCGCGGCCCGGCATGGGAGAAATCCGTGCTCGGACCTTCATGCGAGATGACTGCGCTGCGCGCGCACGAAACGTTCGACGAAGGGCTCGGCGGGCTGGTTCAGCATATCGGCCAGGGTTCCGCTCTGCACGATGCGGCCAGCGCGCATCAGCACGATGCTGTCGGCTAGGAAGGCCGCCTCGGGCAGGTCGTGGGTCACCAGAACGACTGTCTTGCCCAGGGTCGCGAAGATCTCTTTGAGTTCCTCCTGCAGGTCGAAGCGGATCATGGGATCCAGGGCGCCGAGCGGCTCGTCGAGCAACAAAACCTCCGGGTCCAGCATCAAGGCGCGCATCAGTCCCAGGCGCTGATTCTGGCCGCCGGACAGCTCACCGGGATAGCGTGCCAAGGCCACGCGCGGGAAATGCGTCAGCTCCAGCAGCTCGGTCAGCCGGGTGTCGATCCGCGCCGGGGGCCAATTCAAGTAGCGGGCCATGAGCGCGACGTTCTCTTGTGCCGTCAGATGCGGAAACAGGCCGCCCTGCTGAATCACATAGCCCATGCGCTGGCGCTGGGAACGCATCGTCTTGCGCTCAAGGCCTTGGCCATCGAAGCGCACCTGTCCCGCATCGGGCTCGATCAAGCCAATCAGGGTGCGTAACAGCGTGGATTTGCCACAGCCAGATGGCCCGATCAGCGCCGTGGTCCGCCCGCGCGCAAGCCGCAGACTGACGGCGTCCAGGGCCAGGGTTGCACCATAGTGCTTGGTGACTTGATCGAGCTCGAACATGCGCGACTCTACTGCGGCTGAAGAAACAGATCCTGGTGGCCGACGCGGATCAGCAACTCGCCGGCGGCGAGAGCGGCCTGACGCCGACCATGCCATGCCTGGATGCGCGCGCTCTCGCTCGGCCGTCGTCGCTCGACCGCCTCCGCCCAGCCCGCGATCAGATGCGCGGCGAGAGCGCGGTCAGTGCGGTCCAATCGCCAATCCGACCGGCCCTGATGCAGGCGGAACCCCTGTGCTTCGCCGAACTGCCGGAGTGTGCGTGCCGCATCCGGCCCGAGCGCCGGCCCCAGGCCCTTGTCTCGGCGCTGATCGGTGTTGAATTCCGTCATCATCCAGTCGTCATCGGGGTGCTTGGGATGCAGGTCGACGTGTCCGTCATAGGTGGTCGCGACCAAGAGCGCGGCGCCTTTGCGCCGACACAAGGCCACCAGGTCTGCTAGCCAGGCCGCGGATACCAGATCCAGTAGCGCGCTGGCGCTCACCAGGGTCGAGGCTTCGATGTCGGCAAGCGCGTCTAAAGCCCGCAGCGAGCCCAAGCGGGTGCTCAGTCCCGCGAGCCGTGACGAATCGGGTGCCGTGGCGACCAGCCGCTCGAGCAGCTCCGCATCCTGATCGATACAAACCCAGTGCTGGAGACCCGGCAGCCGCGGAAGAAGATAGCGCAGATTGGAGCCAGACCCACAACCGAGATCGACCACCGGCAGCTGATCGCGGCCGGCGGCCCAGCGAGTGACCGCCGCCAGGACGGGCGCCGATCGCGAGCGATGGTCGACCGGCTCGCGCAGGCTCAGCCAATCCGTCGCGAAGCGCTCGGTCTCCTCAGGCATGGGCGGGTTCCACCGGCGCCGTCGGCGCGTCAAGCGGCGCCGGATGCTGCCCGAAATGCTCCAGCGCCTGGGCAAAGGCGAGCGCTGACTGGCGCCAATTTGGCAGGCCGAGCGCGGCACGCCGGGCGCCCTCGGCAAGACGGGCGCGCAGGCTGGAGTCGAGGATCAGGGTCCGCAACGCGTCGCGCAAGGCGGCGACATCCTCGACCGGCACCTTCAAGCCCGCCGTGTCGGGGAGGGTTTCGGCGGCGGCGCCCCCGCGCGTCACGACCATCGGCAAGCCATGCGCCAGTGCTTCGGCAATCACCATGCCATAGCCTTCAAAGCGGGTCGCCAGCACCGCGACATTGGCCTGTCGGTAATATTGTTCGACTTCCGCTGCAGGCAAGGTGCCGGTCAAGTGCACCCGCTCGCCGAGGCCCAAGTCCTCGCGCAGCGCGAGGATGCGCGCCGTCCAGGTCGGATCGCGCGTCACATCACCGATGCAGGTCAACTGCCAGCGCAGGTGGCGAAGCTCGGACAGGGCTTGCAGCAGCAGGTCATGACCTTTGCGCTCGATGAGGCTCGCGACGCAGAGCAGGGAGACCGGGGCCTTGCCAACATGATCGGTCGGATCGGTTCGGGCGCCAAGGCGTTGGAAGCCTTGGTCGACGCCGGGCTCGACCACCCGCAGCCGCTCCCGTGGCACCTGATAGCGGACTAGGCGTTGCGCCGTGAATTCACTGGTCAGGATGATGCCGCGCACCCAGGCCAGCGCGCGCGCCTCGCTGTGCCGCAGTTCGGCCTGGCGTGCCGGGTCGAGCCCGGTTTCATCCGCGAGCGGGTGATGCACCAGGGCGACCAAGCGCAGGCGCTGGCCATGCTCTCGCGCCGGCTCCGGCATCGCGCCCAAAGCCAAGCCGTCGATCAGCACCATGGCTTGTTCGGGGATCGCCGCCAAGGTCCGCCGGGCATGCTCCAGGGCGCAATCCGAGGGGTTGGGAAAGCTGTCGTCGAGACGGCGGACTTCCAGCTTCCAGCCGAGCTCGGCAAGACCGGACGCGATGCGCCGGTCATAGGCATAGCCGCCGCTTGCTGTGTTCAAGTCGCCGGGAATCAGAAACCACAGCGTCCGTGTCACGTCGCGTGAGGCAATGCCGCCTCGAAAAAGCCCCAGGCGCGATGGGATTCGGCCAGCTCGACCCGGAGGCTGGTCAGGCCCGCCGCGGCCGCGCCAAGCTCGCCGTCGGCGATGCGCCGCGCCATGGCATCGAAAATGGAGCGGGCCAGGAATTCCGTGGTCGTGTTCTGACCGGCGAACCGAGGCACTTCGTCCAGATTGCGGTAGTCGAGCTCGTCCAGCACCGCGCGCAAGGCCGCGCTGGCGAGGCCGATGTCGACCACCAGGTTGGATTCGTCCAACGCCTCGCGGCGAAAATCCAAGTCCACGACATAGGTGGCGCCATGCAGCCGTTGCGCGGGGCCGAACACCTCCCCCTCGAAGCTATGAGCGATCATCATCTGATCACGAACGCGAATCCCGTACATCGTCGTCCCCCGATTGAGTTTCACCTGCCCGCTTGAGATTTAAGATTATCACCGATGCATCAGCGCGCCGTCTGCGCGAGCGGATAGCGGATGCGATGCATCAGCGCGCCTTGCGGATCCTGGGCGAGCCGCGCCTGCACCTCGGGCAGCTCGGCGAACGGGCTCTCGGCGCTGATCAGGCAATCCAGCACCGGGTCTTTGAGCAGTGCCAGGGCGAGCGCCATGCGGCGGCGGTGATCCCAGCGCGCCCGCTGGGCGTCCGCGACGCTCCCGACTTGGGAGGAGATCAAGCGCAAGCGACGCTGATGAAAGCCCTGGCCAAGCGCAAGCGGCACAGTGCGGGTGCCAAACCAGCTGAGTTCGATCACCCGCGCCTCGAAGCCGGCCAGTTCCAGCGCGCGCGCCAAACCCGCGGGCGAACCGCTCGCATGAATGACCAGATCGGCCTCCGCGCTGGCTTGGTCCGGATGGCGATAGGCAACACCGAGCGCGACGGCAATGGCGGCACGCCGCGGATCGAGATCGATCAACTCGACCTCGGCGCCCGGGATCTGTCCCGCCAACCAAGCACAGAGACTGCCAAGAACGCCGCCGCCAACCACCGCGATGCGGTCACCAACCCGGGCGGCCGCGTCCCAGAGTGCGTTGATCGCGGTTTCCGTGTTCGCCGCCAGCACGGCGCGCTCGGGCGCCAGACCAGCAGGCAGGGGATGCACCCAGTCGAGGGGCACCTGAAACACCGTTTGATGGGGAAAGAGACAGAAGACCGGGGAGCCGATCAAGTCGTCCGGTCCCGCCTCGACGCGCCCGACATTGCAGTAGCCATATTTGACCGGCGCCGGAAAACGCCCGGCTTGGAAGGGCGCGCGCATGCGCTCGAATTCGCTCTCCGGAATCTCGCCGCGAAACACCAAGCCCTCGGTCCCACGGCTAATGCCGCTGAACAGGGTGCGTATTCGCACAGCGCCCGCGGCCAGCGGCGGCAGACGTTCCTCGCGCAGCTCTCCGCGACCCGGCGCGTTCACCCAGAAGGCCGTGGCGATAGGATTCTCCAGCGCCACCTGTGCTAAGACCTCCCCGCCGCGCCCGCCATCCGCGCCCGATCGCTCTCCAGCGCCTCGAGATGCAGAGAGGCCAGGAAGGGACTTGGCATCAATTCCTCGGGAATCGTCCACAAACCCCGTCGCGTCACCCAGCGCCCGAGGCGCGGATCGGCGCTCAGCACCGCGATCGGCACGGCCAGCAGGGCGCCGATGAAAAAGGGCGACAAGAGCGCCACCGTCAGGCCGCCGTGGGTGATCAGGGCCAGGGTCGCCGCCAATCCGAGCAGGCTTTGCGGCCAGAGTCGTCGCCAGGCCAAGGCCACCGGCACCCGATGCGTCGCCCGCCGCTGCGGCTCCCACACCAGCTTCTTACCCGCCAGCAAGCCGCCGATGAAGACCGTGTGAGCAATGGCCAACACGGGTGCCAGCAAGGTGCTGAAAACCGCCTCGCCAAGGGCGCCGCCGATCACCCGAGAGGCGCCGCCAAAAGCGCGCCTTCTGTGCGCATCGACCAGCACGTCGATCACCGAGGCGAGCTTGGGCGCGAACACCATGGTCAGGATGATGAACAACAGCGGCATGCCGTAGCCGGGATCGAACAGGGCGGATCCGGAGGCGAAAAAGGCCCGGGACGCCGCGATCACCATCAGCAGCACCCAGAATGGCGAGCCGACGAACATCAGGATGGCCAAGACCAACTGCACCCGGCTGATGACATGAAGACCGGGCATCCAGAGCAGCCTCAGATACTGGAGATTCCCCTGGCACCAGCGCAGATCGCGGCGGATATACTCCAACAGGGTGGTGGGATTCTCCTCATGGCTGCCGGTCTCTTCCGGCAGCACGCGCACCTGATACCCGGCACGACGCATCAGCACCGCCTCGATCTGATCGTGGCTCAGCACCCAGCCGGACAGCGGCCCGCGACCGGGAATGGGCGCAAGCCGGCAATGCGCGATGAAGGGACGCACCCGCAGCAGTGCATTGTGTCCCCAGTAAGGGCCACAATCGCCCTGCCACCAGGCACTGCCCAGGGTGTAGGAGCGCATCCCGAATCGCATGCCGAACTGAAACACCCGCGCGAAGGCGCTGGCGGATGGCAGCCCTACCACCAAGCTTTGCAAAATGCCGAGACCAGGATTGGCCTGCATGATGCGCACCATGCGCAGCAGGGTGTCCGGGTCCATCAGGCTGTCGGCATCGAGCACCAAGGCCAGGTCGTAATCCGCCCCGCGGCGCTCCATGAACTCGCCGATGTTGCCAGCCTTGAAGCCCGGGTTGTCGCGCCGTCGCCGATAGCTCAGGGACAAGGCAGATCCCCAGCGATCGCGGAAGCTCGCCATCAAGCCTTCCTCCTCGGCGATCCATTCCGCCCAGGTCGAGTCGCTCAGCAGATGGACCGCGAAACCATCCGCCACCCCGCGTTCGACCAGCCCGGCCACCATGCGGTCGAGGTTGCGGAATACGGTCGCCGCATCCTCATTGCGGATGCAGCTCAGAATGGCGACCTTCTGATCGACCGTCCTGTTCCAGCCTTGGTCTAGGGGAAACACCCTGGCCACCGGATCGCGAGAGAAGCGCATCAGCCACAGGCCAATGGCCGCGTTCCAAAAGCCAATGGCCGTCCAAGGCAGCGTGAAAACGAAACAGACCAGCAGCGCCCAATCCAGCCCATCAAGCCCGCCCGGGCTTAGGGTTTTGGCCATCAGAAGAAACAAGAAAAAGCTCGTCGAGATAACCGCGACGGCGAAGACCAAAGGCCGGACGCCCGAGGCCCGGGCTTCAGCGCGGGCCGGCATTGTTTGACGTCGCAGGCGCGAAAGGAAAAAATCTCTTAGGGAAGAGCTCAACTAAAGTAGCCAAACTTATTACATTGGATGACGTTGCGATGATGGGATCCGCCTCCGAGTTGCGCTGACCGACACCCGCGAAGTGATCCTTTTGGAACCCGACACGACCATCGACCCAACCCAACCCGGTGCGCCTTCTCAGCTCAGAAGAACGTTTTACGCTTAGGTTTCGTGGGTCTAATACCTTCGCCCAGCCGCGGATGGAGCGGCTCTGATGCTGATGCAGGGAACATCGTCGGCCGATCCTGCTCCAAAGCGGGTGCGGGTGCCTCGCTATTACGCATGGCGTTGTAGAGTCTGCTCCTTAGCCGCGGGATCAACTCGCCCGTCACTTCCTCAAGATGCTCACGCTTGTGCCAACTCATCTTCTCGAATGACTGGAGGCCGCTTTTTTCAGCAATCTCGCGGGCGCGTGGGCTGATATCTTCCCACATCATGCGCAAGTCCTCCGCTCGTTCGCGCACCAGCAACTCTTGATCATGGAGTGTTTCAAAAATCTGGTCGAAGCGAGCAATCAGGCGCCTTTGGGTCCGCGGGAGACTCATGTACTCAATGACTACGAAAGCCAGGACAGCGGTCACTGCAACCGCTGGCAAGGCCACAACCATGCCGGTGCCAAAGGCGGCAGCGCCCAGTGCGCCGAAGAGCAGCAACAAGAAACCTCGCCAGCGCGCGCGGATGGATTTGAACTTTTCGGCAGCCCTGTCGATCACCATGGCGTGCAGCCGGAGCCGCTCGGCATAGGCCTGTAGCTGTGTGATCTGGTTGTCCATCCGCCGGGTCGGGGCACGGCGTAACTCAGCGATCAGGTCGTTGCGCGCCTTCTCGAAGTCCTCCATCGGCAGGCGCGACTTCGGCTTGTCGGCCAGGGGTACAAAGGTGTTATAGATCATCGGCAAGTCTTTGCGCGGGATCACCTTTCCCAGGTTCCAGCAGAGCGCCCCATAGGCCCGCGCGAAGTCGTGCAAGCTCTGGAACTGATCCACCTTGTTCAAGATGATCAACATTTTATGGTCGATGCCGGCCAAGGACTCGCGGAAGACTTGAAGCGTTTCGCCCGTCGTTCCGGGCTTATCAGGATCAAAAAAGACCATCACAAGGTCGGCACGTTCTGCGAACCAACGCACCACGCCGGGGAAGTCAAAACCACGGCCGTTCTCGGCTTTGGCCTCGTCGATCATGCCCGGGCTGTCGATCAGCGTCACGGTTTGCAAGAGTTCGGCGGGGCGCAGTTTTAGCCGCACATGCGAGACCAATTGGTCGCCAAATTGCCGGAGTCCCTCATAGGGCAAATCAGGATTGCTCACGACAGCAGGTCCATCTCGCTCGGTCGCGGTCGAGCCGTGAGTGATGATGGTGAACCCGTCATCCGTGGGTGCAACCCCAGTCTTCTGAACATCGTCGCCCAGGAGATGATTGACAAAAGTGGACTTTCCCGATGAGTGATTGCCCAATAGTAAGACCTGTGGCGGCCGCCGCAACTCGCCCACAGTGGGTGGACGTCGGAACATGAACTGTTTTGCCAGCGGGGCGAGAGGGTCCTCGTAGTAGTCGCGGATCCGGTTCGCGAATTCTCCCATCGTGTTTCGCAAAATTCGGCCTCTTTTTGTATACTTTATGAGGGATTAAGAACTCTGAGCGACCCTGTGCGTGCAAGTCGAACTGCTTTGAGAGACTAACGAGAACCGGAATGTCGGTCAAGACGCGGTGAGGCTGCGTGCCATGCGACCAGAGATCGGCGACCTTCATTAGATGACGACCGTTCGGCTGCACGGCAAAGAAAGCTGCCATGATTCACCCTCATCTTACTCAAACAAATCCCATTGGTGCGGTGTTCATTGTTTCTTCGCTGGCTAGTGCGGCCCGTTTCAATGCTTAGATTAGCGTGTCCAAGACGACTCCGGCATGGCGGACTTTAGTTTGTTCGATCATCGCTTGGGTGACAGAAGATTTTAATCCTGGTACCTTTTTATTCCCTTTTTATTCCAATTGGTAAGCAAAGACAATGCAGTTAGAAAAAGAGTATTTGCCTGCGCATGAAGGGTGAAATTTAGCCCAGCGGGAACAATGCCGCTACACACGATTCGAACATACTCGAAGAGCCGGCGCGGTCCATCCGAGACGCCGTTACTAGAATCTCCCCGTCTTTTTGAGCGGCTTGGCCCGAGCAACGACTGGAACACACCCTCTCGTTGCTGCAAATCGTAACAGCTTGGGAGTAGCATTACCCCGGTGTTGCCTCGTCGTTCGAGCACCATTTTTTGATCGGGAATTTCTTATTTATCGACGATGCGGGAATGGTCCGTGGCATCAAAGCCGGGATTCTCTTAGCCGATGGCGACAGCCCCTTGGAGCTAGACCCTTGGAGCTAGACGAGCCCCTATTGATGGATCCCGATTCAGCTATGCATTTCCGTGCTGGAGGCGCGCCAAACAGTGGAAGCTCACCAAGTTCGCGAATCACCACAGATGGTGAAGCTCGTGGGTGTTTTTGAAAAAAACACTGACCACAAGCATCAAGAAAACGCCTCGAAGCGCTCTGAGCAACGCCTTAAGGAAGCGCAACGGCTTGGCGGCTTGGGTGACTGGGACTGGGACCCGGCAACCGACACCGTCACCTGGTCGGAGAATCTCTACCACATTTTCGGCTTGGAGCCGAATCAGCCGCCGCCAAACTATCAAGGCCAGCTCGCGCTCTACCATCCAGAGGACGCCCAGACATTACACCAAGCCGTGACACGGGTGCTGGATGATGGGACGCCCTACCAACTCGAGTTGCGGCGCACGACGCCGGATGGGCGCGAGCGCTGGCTCAAAGTCAATGGTATTGCCGAGCGGGACGCAGACGGGCGGGTGATCCGCCTTTATGGGTCCATGCTGGATATCACAGACCTCAAACTGGCCGAGAACGCTCGCTGGGAAAGCGAGGCACGGTTCACCCTTGCCTACCGCAACAGTCAGGTTGCCATGGCCCTGGTTGCCACGGATGGACGCTTTCTGGATGTCAACGACGCGGCTTGTCGGATGTACGGCCACAGCCGCCAAGAGCTTCTCGATGCCTCCATTCTGGACATCACCCACCCTCTGGACCGAGAGCAATGCGTTCAGCGCTATCTGCGCTATGTCGAGCAGGATCTCGACGGCTATGATTGCGATGCCCGCTACCTCACCAAGAATGGCCAGGTTCGCTGGGGAATGCTGGTGGTTTCCAAGGTGAGAAACGCTGGCGGGGAGTTCCTCTACTCGGTCACCCAGACCATGGATCTGACACCGTTGAAGCAGGCCCACGAAGCCTTGCTGAAAGCCAAGGAACAGGCCGAGTCCGCCGACCGCGCCAAGTCCGAATTTCTCGCCAACATGAGTCACGAGATTCGCACCCCCTTGAATGGCGTCCAAGGCATGCTCCAGCTCATGCGGGAACTCGACCCGGAACCGACCATGGCCGAATGCATTGACATCGCCATGGAGTCGTCGCAAAGCCTGCTCAGGATTATCAATGATGTCCTCGATCTGTCCAAGATCGAGGCTGGAAAACTCTCGATTCATCCCGAACCCCTCGCCCTCGAATCCTTGCTGCGCACGGTGATCGCCAGCTTTGCTCACCAAACCCGGTCCAAGGATCTGCTGCTCCATTCCCACATCGCTCCGGCAACCCCGACCGCCGTGATCGGCGACGCGACACGATTGCATCAGGTGCTGTTCAACCTGGTGGGCAACGCCGTTAAATTCACGGACCAGGGAGAAGTGCGAATTGAGGTGTCGGTACTGGAACAGATGGATCACGAGCATGTCCGTCTGAGATTCTCCGTGAGCGATACTGGCATCGGTATCCCGGCGGAAATGCTCGGTGAATTGTTCAAACCCTTCACCCAAGTGGATAGTTCATCGCGGCGCCGCTTTCAGGGCACCGGCCTGGGTTTGGCGATCGTCAAGCGGTTGGCCGCTCTGATGGACGGGCAGGTCAGCATCGAGAGCGAGCCAGGCCATGGTACCCAGATCTGCTTCGACATCCCTGTCGCTGTGTTCTCCCTCGAGACCACGAACGACACCCCCGCGGCGCCCGCGCTTGTCCGTCCCGAGCATTCTTCCACCAGGTCATTGCGCGTGTTGGTGGTCGATGATGATCAGGCCAGCATCAAGGTTCTGGTCATGGCGCTCCACCAATGGGGCCATCTTGTCTGCACCGCAATGAATGGACGCGAGGCCATTGACAGGTTAACCGAGCAATCCTTTGATCTAGTGCTGATGGATGTACGGATGCCGGACATGGACGGACTCGCGGCGACGCGACACATCCGCAGTCAAGAAAAAGAACAGCAGCGCTCGCCAGTTCGCATCATCGCCCTTACCGCGCATGCATTTGCAGGGGATCGCGAAAGATGCATCGCCGCTGGCATGGATGATTACCTCAGTAAGCCCATCGACACCGAGAAACTCCGCATGGCGATCACAGAGTAGAATCCTCCGATCTTGACGCATCCCAATCCCTTTGATCCAAGCTACGGTTACACGCTTGAAGGATTGCTGTCCGTCCAGCTCCCCAAGTGCCTGCTGACTTTGCCGAATTGTAACTCGGGGTGGGTTGCAATATCCTAATCGTAATCGAAATTTTCGACGCCACTGGCGCCAAGACCATTGGAGGTTAGCATGGGTGAGCGGAAATCGAATGTGAAGTCCTTGGCTAGCGTGCGGCGCATCGTCCTGCTCAGCATCGCCGTGATCGTCGCCATTGGGCTGGGTTCTTGGGTGACGCATTGGAAAATCGATGCCAGCGGCGATGCGATGGCCGAGGTGGCCTCGGAGTTGGGGCTCCAAGTGCACCAGAAGGGGCGCAAACACCAGTTACGCGGTCGCATCGAGGACATTGACATTGTCGTCGGAACGACAAGCGAAAGATTGGCTGGCGATATCAAGTACTTCACGGATTTCGAAATTCGCGCGCCCGATCAGCCGACTGGCCGAATTGTCGCTGCAGGCCTGCGACAGAAAGTCATTGCCGGCATGAAGGGGGCAAAATCGCTGGTCACCGGTGATGCGGCCTTTGACGAGGCCGTTTTTCTCGAGGGCAATCCGGCTAGCTTGCTCGCGCATCTCGATGCCGAGGCCCGGTCCGCGGTCATTGCCGCGACTGAAGCCGGCTGGGCGCTTGAGGATTTCACTTGGAGCGCGCGCGAATCCGGCCGTGTGACAAGCGCGAAGAAGATAGGCGCCTTATTGGATACTGGGCTCGCCGCGGCGCGGGCCCTGCGGTTTGAAGGTGATCAAAACGCGGCGCTTCGCGAACGAGCTGAGAAGGATCCTTTGCCTGGGGTTCGTGCCGCCGCCGTAGCCGCCCAAGAGATAAGCGCGAACGCATTGACAGACACCGTTTCCACCGCGCCCGAGCCTGTCACCCTGGAGAATGCGCTTGAGGCGCTGGATGAATACTACACGCCTCGCTCGCTCGAGGCAGCGCTGATAATGGCCGCGGCCGGTGACGACCGACAGGACGTCCGCAGCCGACTCAGCATGGCAATCATGACCCGGGAGCGAACTGAGGAGTCCATCGAAGCACTGGCCAAGATCGGCGGCCCGGGTGACGTCCGTGTGCTGAATTCCGTGTTTGGCGAACATGAAGCAGCTGCCAAGGCAGCTGTCGCGGAGATCGAAGCGCGCCAGTGATTTTTTTGATGCGCAATTAAACGAGGCGATTGCGTTGCTTAAAGACTAGCGGAAAGCCGATGAACACAAAGGACGATTCTGAATCAGCCTTGCGCGAGGAATGCGACCAGTTGTCGACGATACTCGCCAGCATACCGGACGAGGTCTGGTTTACCGATCTGGAAGGACGCTTCACCCTGTTTAACCCGGCGGCTTCGCAGAGATTTGCTCTGGAACCAAAGCAGCCAGTGACTGTGGAAAGTCTGGCCAGTACCCTTGAGATTTTCAATGCCGATGGCAGTCCGCGTCCGCTGGAGCAGGCGCCGCCACTGCGCGTCCTGCGCGGAGAAGAGATCGAAACAGTTGAGGAGATCGTGCGCTTTCCCGCGAGCGGTGAGCTGCGCTATCGCCAGATTCGCCTGGCACGGGTGCAAGATCACACTGGCAAGGACGTCGGGGTGGTGTCGGTGGCGCGAGACATCATGGCGCTCAGGCCGAATGCCACCGAGGGAGTCAGCCTGTTGTCTCGTGTTGCGACCTTGATAGACACCTTGAACAGGCCCGCGGAGGAGCGCCATGAGTATCACGCGCCAGAAGCGCCACACCTGAGCGCGCGTCAACGTGAGGTGCTTGGACTGCTAGCCCAGGGACTCACGGCAAAGGAGATTGGACAACGCTTGTTCATTTCACCAGAAACCGTCAAAAGTCATCGCCGTAACCTCATGCGCCGGCTCGGATTGCGCAACAAAGCCGAGTTGATTCGCTACGCAATAGAATACAATTAGTGTGCGCAGGGGTGAGCAATTCACCCTAATGGGTTATCACCTTCACCTTTAGTTGGGATTGTTGCGCTGTTTGCCAACCAATATCGTGCTGCGGTATGTGGTTAAAACTTGCAATGTAAACAGCGATGCAGTCCGCGCCATGGCATGCCCGACTTCGCTTCGCCCTGCTGGGGCTGCTCGCCCTCGTCCTCTTTCCAGCCCTCGCGCCGGCGGATGTGCCGCCTCGGCTGCGCGTGGTTACCGCCGACAATTACCCGCCCTTTCTGTTTCGCACCGTCGATGGTCAGTTGACCGGCTATCTGGTGGATTACTGGAGGCTTTGGGAAAACAAGACCGGCGTGGCGGTTGAGCTGAGTGGCATCTCCTGGCTAGCAGCCCAGCAGGCGGTGCTGGCGGGTGCGGCCGATGCCATCGACATGATCTTCAAGACCCCGGCGCGCGATGAGCTGTATGACTTCGCGCCGCCTTACGCTGAACTGCCCGTCAACATTTACAGCCACAACTCCATCGCCGGCATCGCCGATGTCAATGCGCTCAAGGGATTTCGCATCGGTGTCCAGGCCGGGGATGCCTGTGCCGAGGAGCTGACCCGGCAGGGCATCAACGATCAGGTGCATTACCCGGATTATACCGAGCTGTTGGCGGCCGCCGAACGCAAGGAGATTCGGATTTTCTGCCTTGACCAGTATCCGGCGGCCTTCTACCTGTACCGGCTGGGACTCCAGGATGACTTCCATCAGTCATTCACCCTCTATACCGGAGCCTTGCGGCGCGCCGTGCCCAAGGGAAACCTGGAGACGCTACAGCTGATCGAACGCGGCATGGCGGCCATTAGCGATGCTGAACAACAGGCGCTGAAGGCGCAGTGGTTTGGCGAGATGCCGCGCCCTGATGATCCGATCAACATGCGGTCCTTGGTCCTGGTGATCGTCGTGCTGCTCGCGCTCGGTTTGGGTGGCTTGGTCTGGTCTGCCCAGCTGCGTCGCCAGGTTCGGGCGCGCACCGCGGATCTTCAGCAGGCCAATGCCACCCTGGAGGCGCAGGGAACCGCCCTGGGCGAGAGCGAGCGTCATCTGCGCATTCTGTTGCAAACCATTCCCGATCCGGTCTGGTTGAAGGATGCCGAGGGCCATTATCGGTTTTGCAACCGGCGCGTGGAAGACCTCTTTGGCGCCCCGGCGACCGAGATCATTGGCAAAACCGACGATGCATTGGTCGAGCAGCATTTGGCGGATGCCTTTCGTACCCATGACCAGGCCGCCATGGATTCGGGGCAGGCGAAAGTCAACGAGGATCAGGTGGTGTTTGCCTGCGATGGGCGGGCGGCGCTGTTACAGACGATCAAAACCCCTGTCCATGACGAGCAGGGGCAGGTCATTGGCGTGCTTGGCATTGCGCGCGACATCACCCAACTCAAGCAGATCGAACAGGAACTCGCCGAGCATCGCAGCCATTTGCAAGAGCTGGTTGAGGAGCGCACCCGCGCACTGACCGAGGAGCGCCAACGGCTGGCCAATATCCTTGAAGGCACCCGCGCCGGCACCTGGGAGTGGAATGTTCAGACTGGGCAGACCCGCTTCAACGAGCGTTGGGCGGAGATCATCGGCTACCGTCTGGAAGAATTGGCGCCGGTGGATTTCAACACCTGGACGCACTTTGCGCATCCCGAGGACTGGCAACACGCCAAGACGCTGTTGGAGCACCACTTTGCCGGCAAACTCGACTACTACGAGTGCGAGGCGCGCATGCTCCACCGCGATGGCCACTGGATTTGGGTGCTGGTGCGCGGCAAGCTGGTTTGTCGTGATGCGGAGGGCCAGCCGTTGTGGATGGCGGGTACTCACATCGACATCACACCCTTGAAGCAGGTCCAGCAAGCAGTGCTTGAGGCCAAGGAACAGGCCGAGCAGGCGACCCAGGATAAAAGCCGCTTCCTGGCCAACATGAGCCATGAGATTCGCACCCCGATGAATGCCATTCTCGGGCTAGCCTATCTGCTCGAGCGCCAAGATCTTCCCAAGGATGCACGCGATCTGGCGGGCAAAATCCATCGCTCCGGCCAAAGTCTGCTCGGCATTATCAACGACATCCTCGATTTGTCCAAGATCGAGTCGGGCAAGATCGAGATCGAGCGCATTCCCTTCCAGCTCACCAGGGTGCTGGATAACCTGGCGACCATCATGACCACCACGGCCAAAAGCAAGGCGCTGGAACTGGTCATTGTCCCCCCGGCGTGCAGCGATTGGCCGCTGCTCGGCGATCCGCTGCGCCTAGGGCAGGTGTTGATCAACCTGACCAGCAATGCGATCAAATTCACCGAGAAGGGGCTGGTCGAGGTGCGTATTGAACCGGTGGAGACCAACGGCACCCAGGTTCGGCTGCGGTTTGCGGTCAAGGACACCGGCATTGGGATCTCCACCGAGGCGCGGAACCGGCTGTTTGAACCCTTCATCCAGGCGGATGCATCCACGACCCGTCACTTCGGCGGTTCTGGCCTGGGCTTGGCGATTTCGCGCCGGCTGGTGGAGCTGATGGGCGGGCGTATCCAGCTGAGCAGCCAGGTGGGCGCGGGCAGCACTTTTTGGTTTGAACTGTCATTCAGGCGGTTGCCATCTAGCGCCCTGCAAGGGCGCGTATCGGTGCCCATGCATGTACTTGTTGTTGAGCATGACCCGTGCGTGCGCGATGGGCTTTTAGCGACCATTACCGCCCTGGGTTGGACGGTGACCGCGACCGAGACCGCGGAGGCAGCGCTGCAACGGGTGCTACACGACACCGCCCTGCAAGGGCCGGATGCGGTCGTGCTGCTCGACTGGCAAATGCCTGGATGCGATCTGCTAGCCACCGCGCACGCCATTCATGGGACGCTGCCGCCCGAGCGCTGGCCGCTGCTGATGGTGCTGAGTTCGGAGTCCTTAACGCCACTCCAGGGCAGTCTGAATGCCGGCATGGTCGATGCCGTGCTTGGCAAACCGCTGACGCCATCGCCACTCTACGACGCCGTGGGGCGAGCGCGCGGTCGCCGCCTAGGTGAGCCGATCACGCCCTTGGGGCCGATGCATCAGTCGCTGCGGCTGGTTGGTGTGCGCCTGCTGGTGGTCGATGACAGTGAGATCAACCGCGAAGTGGCCCAGCGCATCTTCACCAATGAGGGGGCGCTGGTGAGTCTCGCCAACGACGGCCAGCAGGCGCTCGACTGGCTCACCGATCAGGCCGATCAGGCCGATCAGGTCGATGTGGTGTTGATGGATGTGCAGATGCCGGTGATGGACGGCTATGAAGCCACCCGCCGTATTCGTCAGCATGAGGCGCTGGCGCAATTACCCGTCATCGCGCTGACGGCCGGCGCCATGCGCGAACAGGAGATCGCCGCCGAGCAGGCGGGGATGAATGCTTTCCTCTCCAAGCCCTTCGATGTCGAGGCGGCGGTGGCACTGATTCTGCGCCTGACGCCCAGGAATTCCCCGCAAGCGGTGTCCGACTTGGTGGCCGCGCCGCCGCCCACGGCTGGCTGCACCGACGAGGACTTGCCGGGGCTGGCGGTCACGCAGGCGCTCAACATCTGGAAAGACCCCGAGGTGTATCGCCGCTATCTGCGCAAATTCGCCGCCGAATACATCGATGTGGTGACGCACATGCGTGCCGCCGATCCCGAGGAGGCGCGGCGGCTGGCGCATAAACTCAAGGGTGCGGCGGGCAATCTGGGGCTTGATGCCGTTGCCGCCGGCGCGGCCCGCGTCGATGCCGTTGGCGCGACACCCGAGACAACCGAGCCGCTGGTTTCAGCGACCACCGACCTGCAAGCCGCGCTCGACACCGCGCTGGCTTCCATCGCGGTCTATACCGCGGAGCCGGTCGCGGTCGCGCCGGAACCGGCCCAGGACGCGCCACAACAGCCGGATATCGACGTCATCGCCCCCTTGTTCCGTTCCGTCCACGCCGCTTTGAGCAATTTCGACCCGGACGGTGCCGGACCATCGCTGAGCCAGCTCGCCGGTCATCTGCGCGCCGAACAACTCAGCGATCTCCAACGAGCCATCGACAATCTCGATGCCACGACCGGGGAGGCCGCCGTGCGCGCGCTGGCCGCGCAGTTCGGTATCCAGCTCGCGGAGGAGCCATAAGTATGGAACGCCTCGCCCGCCTGGGCGCCATCCTGGTCCTGCTACAAGGCATGGCCGTGATCATCGGCTGGCATCTGAAGCTGCCATGGCTGATCCAAGTGCTGTCTGAACTCGTGCCGATGCAGTACAACACCGCGCTTGGGTTGCTGTTGACGGCAGTCGGTCTGTGGGCGGTCATCGAGCAGCGGCGGGCGCTGGTCTTGGGCGCCGCTGTTCTGGTCGGCCTGCTTGGTCTGCTGACGCTGGCGCAATATCTCCTGGGGATCGACCTCGGCATCGATCAACTGCTGATGGCGCATTTCATCACCGTCGGGACGCCTGATCCGGGTCGGATGGCGCCAAATACCGCCCTGTCTTTTGTGCTCATCGCTGCCATTCTGCTGCTGATGTCCGGCGCCGAACGAAGCTGGCGCTGGATCCTGGCGGGAATTGCCGCGGGCATCCTAACCGGTCTGGGCACTGTCGCCTTGCTTGGCTATTTGCTCGATCTACCCAGCGCTTATGGCTGGGCGCGCTTGACCGAAATGGCGCCGCAGACCGCGCTGAACTTGGCGGTGCTTGGCGCCGCCATGATCGCGCTGGTGTGGCGGCGGGGCAGATCCCGCGAGACGTGGGTCTTCGCTGTCGTGGCCATTTTGCTGGCCACCATCAATCTGGCGCTCTGGCAATCGCTGCAAGTATCCCCTTACCAGGCAACGCAAGATCGCGCCGCCTGGCTGGTGCTGGTGTTTGGCCTGACCATGGCGCTGGCGGTCGCCGGGGCCGTGACCTTGGCGATCCGGTCGCACCGCGTGGCGACCCAACTCGCTCAGGATATCGCCCAGCGCTTGGCCGCCGAGGCCAGCCTGCGCGAGACCGAGCAGAGTTATCAGCAGTTATTCGAGTCCTCCCAGGACGCGCTGATGACAGTGACTTTCCCGGATTGGTCTTTCCGCACCGCGAACCGCGCGACCTTGCGGTTGTTTCGTGCCGAGAGTCTAGAGCAGTTCACCACCCTCGGCCCCTGGGATGTTTCGCCGGAGCGACAGCCGGATGGGCGTCTTTCCAGCGAACGTATCGCGGTGCTGCTCCAGCAGGCCATGGAGACCGGTTCCGCCTTTTTCGAATGGCAGCACCGGCGTTTGGATGGCGAATTGGTTGACACCGATGTGCTGCTCACGCGCATGGAGCGCCATGGCCAACCCTTTGTTCAGGCGACCATCCGCGACATCACCGCGCGCAAGATCGGGGAGCGGGAGATCCTGCGTCTCAATGCCGATCTGGAGGCGCGCGTGGCAAGTCGCACCGCCAAATTGCGCGCCGCGCTCAAACAGGCACAGAGCGCGGTTGAGGCAAAAAGTCTCTTTCTGGCCAATATGAGCCATGAAATCCGCACCCCGATGAACGCCATTCTGGGGCTGGCTTATCTGTTGGAGCGCCAGGAACTGCCCGCGGAGGCGCGCGAGTTGGCGCGTAAGCTGCGTGGATCCGGGCAAAGCCTGCTCGGCATCATCAATGACATCCTGGATTTTTCCAAAATCGAGTCGGGCAAGATCGAACTCGAGCGGGTTCCGTTCCGCCTCGCCACGGTGCTTCAGGACCTGACCACACTGATGACGATGACAGCCCAGGAGAAAGCACGGCACCGCGGCCAAGCCCAGCGCCTTGAATTGGCAATCATCCCACCGGACGGCGACGACTGGTTGCTGCGCGGCGATCCGCTGCGCCTGGGCCAGATTCTCACCAATCTGACCAGTAACGCGATCAAGTTCACCGATGCCGGTCGGGTCGAGATCCGTGTCGAGCCGATCGACACCAGCGCCACGCAGGTTCGGCTGCGCTTTACGGTTAGTGATACCGGGATCGGCATCGATCGCGCCATTCAGCCGCGAATGTTCGATGCCTTCATGCAAGCGGATACCTCCACCACCCGGCGTTTCGGCGGCTCCGGGCTGGGTTTGCCCATCTGTCGCCGACTGGTCGAACTGATGGGCGGGCGGATGGGACTAGACAGCACGCCGGGTGTTGGCAGTAGCTTCTGGTTCGAGCTGAGCTTCGAGCGCTTGAGCGAAGATGCCGGGCTTGAGCGTGCCGATACCCCCGCGGCCGCATCTGAGCAGGCGCCGACACAGGCGCTGGCTGGTCTGCGCCTGCTGGTGGCCGATGACAGCGACATCAATCGCGAAGTGGCCGAGCGCATCTTCACCGATCAAGGGGCCGCTGTGCATTGCGTTGACAATGGCCAAGAAGCGGTCGATTGGCTGCTGGCCCATCCCGGGGCGGCCGATCTGGTGCTGATGGATGTGCAGATGCCGGTGCTCGATGGGCGCGATGCCACGCGCGCGATCCGCCAGCATCCCCAGTTCGCCCGGTTGCCGATTGTCGCCCTCAGCGCCGGCGCCTTGCCGGAGCAGGAACAGGCGGCGCATGCGGCGGGAATGAACGCTTTCCTGCCCAAACCCTTCGATGTTGAGCGAGCGCTCGCCTTGATCCGGCAACTCACGGGGCAGGAGGCAAACCCCGAGCAACTGGCAGTCGCGCAACAGGCCGCGCCTCCATCCGACTCTGAACCGGCCATGACGGCCGACCTGCCGGGGCTGGCGGTCGATCGGGCGCTGGCGATCTGGAAGGATGCCGAGGTCTATCGCCGCTATCTGCGCAAATTCGCCGCCGAACAGGCGGATGTCGCCGAGCGGATCGCCGCCGCCGCGCCGCGGGAGGCGCGCCGGCTCGCGCACAAGCTCAAGGGCGCCGCAGTTACTCTGGGACTCGATGCGGTCGCCGCCGCTGCCGCCGCCCTCGATCAACTGCATGCAACGGACGCGACAACGGAACAGATCGCGGTGGCCGGGGCGGCGTTGCAGGTGGCGCTTGAGACGGCGCTGGCCTCCATCGCGGCCTATACTGCGGAGCCGGTCGCGGTCGCACCGCTGAGCCAGGGCGTGCCACACCAACTTGATGTGGAGGTCATCAGACCCTGGCTGCGTGCCGCTCACAGCGCCTTTGGCAATTTCGACCCCATCGCGGCTGAACCAGCGGTCAGTCAGCTTGCCCGCCATCTGCGCCCCCAATCGCTCACTGAGCTGCAGCAGGCCATTGATAACCTGGATGCTGCCGCCGGGGAAGCGGCGGTGTGCGCGCTGGCAAAACAGCTTGGCATCGAATTGGAGACTGCATGATGAACCAAGAATCCGTGATTCTCATTGTCGATGACGAAACGCATAATTTGGCTGCCATGCGCCAGATCTTGAGCGATCATTATCGGTTACTGTTCGCGCACAATGGCAGCGAGGCACTTGCGGCCACCAAACGATGCCGCCCGGCGCTCATCCTGCTCGATATCCAGATGCCGGACATGGACGGCTATGCGGTGTGTCGGGCGCTGAAGGACAATCCCGACACCGAGGCGATACCGGTGATTTTCGTCACCGGGCTGTCGGATGTCGGCAATGAAGCCCAAGGCTTTGATGCTGGCGCCGTGGACTATAGCGTCAAACCGCTCTCGCCGCCCATCGTGCGCGCGCGCGTCAAGACCCATCTGTCGTTGGTGCGGTCTTCGCTGCTGGAACGAAGCTATCGAGATGCGCTGACCATGCTGGGCGAGGCCGGGCATTACAACGACACCGATACCGGCGTGCATGTCTGGCGCATGGCCAGCTTCGCGCGGGTGCTGGCGGAGGCTTGCGGTTGGACAGCGGCGGATTGCGAACGCCTGGAACAGGCCGCCGCCATGCATGACATGGGCAAGATCGGCATTCCCGGCGAGATCCTGCGCAAACCCGCCCAGCTGGATGAAGACGAGTGGGAGATCATGCGCGCCCACTCGCGCATTGGTCATGACATCCTGTCCATGAGCCAGGCGCCGGTGTTTCGGCTCGCCGCCGAGATCGCGCTTTTTCACCATGAACGCTGGGATGGCAGCGGCTATCCCGAGGGGTTGGCGGGGCCGGCGATTCCCGAATCCGCTCGTATCGTGGCGGTGGCCGATGTCTTTGATGCGCTCACCATGCGTCGCCCCTACAAAGATCCTTGGCCGATCAACAAAGCCCTGGAGACAGTGCGCGCCAGCAGCGGCAGTCATTTCGAGCCGCGTCTAGTTGAGCAATTCGAGGTGGTGTTGCCCCGCATTCTGGAGATCAAGGCGGCTTGGGATGCCAAGGAACACAACAGGTCTGACAGCCACCGTCTTCACCACCACACTTGGAGTTGCCTGTATGCGTCCTTTTCTGGTCGTCGATGATGATGAGATCGCCCTCGGACTGATTCTCGAACTCTTGGGGCGCGAAGGCTGGAGTGCCGAAACCGCCAGCGATGGACTCGAGGCCTGGGAGCGGCTGGATGCCGAGCCTGAACGCTATGATCTGGTGATCCTAGATCGGATGATGCCGCGCATGGATGGCATCGAGGTACTGCGCCGCGTCAACGCTGATCATCGCTTCGACGACCTGCCGATGATCATTCAAACCAGCGCGGTCAGCCCGACCGAGGTGCGGGAGGGCCTGGTCGCCGGCGCCTGGCACTATCTGGCCAAGCCCTATCAGGAAGCCTCGCTGCAACGCTTGATCAACATCGCCCTGCGGGATCGGCACACCCGGCTCGAACTGCGGCGCATGCGCGAGGAACGCGCCTCGGTGTGGGGCATGCTGCGCGAGGCACGCTTTGCCTTGCGCCGCTTCGACGAGGCCGAACAACTGGCCGCGCTGCTGGCCATTCCCGCCCAGGAGCCGGGGAAGGTCTCTTTGGGTCTGCTGGAATTGCTGCTTAACGCCGTCGAACACGGCAATCTCGAACTCGGCTACGCCGGCAAATCCGCCGCGCTCGCCGCCGAGGAATGGCGCGAGGAACTGGAGCGCCGCCTGAGCGATCCGCGCTACCGCGACCGCGTCGCCGAGGTGTGGGTGCGCACCGAGGGCGAGCAAGTGATTTACCACATCAAGGATCAGGGCGCCGGCTTCGATTGGGCGCGCTATCTGGACATCGACCCCGAACGGCTGTTCGACAGCCATGGACGCGGCATCGCCATGGCGCGTCAACTGGCCTTCGATAGCCTGGAGTACCTGGGCGCGGGCAACGAGGTCGAGGCGCGGGTTATGCGAGCCGGGGGCGGTTGACAGGCGCTCAGCGCGGCCAGGCCTGAGTCACCAGGCGACAGCCCAATGCTGGTCCGCCATTCGACACCGGAAGAGACTGGCCGTCTTTCTGCCCGACCGAAACGGACCCAGGGCCAACAGTCCAGATAAACGCGCATTGTGGTCAGTCCCTAATGTTGAAGCTTCTGTTGCGACAGTTGGTCGTGATACGAACCCTCGCGCAGGGTAGCGCGATGGTGTTGCTGGGCATTCCGCGCCCAGGGTTATTTCTCCGACCGCATCCGCTCTACGACGAACTGGCCGACAGCCTCGCCATCATTCTCAGTGACAGCACGCCATGCGAAGCGCGCAGCGGGACATACTTGCGCGGACGGAGTTTTCTGATAACCCGACCGGCACATTAGGTGGATGGCCTGTGTCGGCTGATTGATGCCGCTGGTGGTCGTGCCCGGTGCTTTCCGACCCGATACCGATACCCTGCTCGAATGCTCCGAGCGCATCCTCACGTCGGACAGGCCGGAAGCGGTGATTCACTGATCAGCCATCGGCTGCTGTGTTACCTGATCGCGCCGTTGTTTTAAGTCTGCCCGATCAGCGCAGGCAGAAAGTCTTGGCGTATCCGGGGGGCTCATCTTCCTCGCCGGGTAGGAACGGCCTCCCCGACATCCGTTAAGTCGCCTCGCACCAACCCTGCGCGCGGGTTGCTGCGTCATCGTCGCTTCATGCACGCCAGCGGACGCTTACCGCAGCGCTTTGACGGCCGCCTCGGTCAAACCGGCGGCGGTTGCAATCTGCTCATCGGTCAGGTTATTCATGGCCAGTAGATTGCGAGCCATTTCCCGGCGAGCTTCCTCGCGCCCTTCCTTGTGCCCTTCCATGCGCCCTTCGCGTTTGGCTTCATTCAGAAAGGAAACCTCATCGTGCAGTGCGCGCTCACGCACGAAGGCGACGCGGCGGACTTCTTCGTCGGCGCTCAGCGCACGCAGACGGTTCAGACTAAAAACGGCAGTTGCCATCCCTCGCGAGCGGTTTTCCACTCACGATCACAGGCCTCCTGGGGGTATTGAAACGGCTACGCCGGAGCGGGAAGGGTGTCCGGAGGCTGGAATTGAGAAAAAAGGTGAGAAAAAAGTGACAAAAAAGGGACCAGGCTCGATTTAAAATTTTAGAAGACAATTCAAACAATTCGAGCCTGGAACCTTTGATTTATCATTATCATCCGGGGTTTGGGGTCAGCGAGAGCGAGAAACAGGACATCGCCAATCCGGCGATCAAGGCCATCGATGCACAACGCCAAGCCATCAAGACCCGGCTCAATCGCCTCTACAAGCAACAAACCAAGTGCAAGCCTGGGATCAAGAAAGACGGGACCCTGCGCGCGAACAGCAAACACCGGCGCATCGCCGCCGAGATCGCCGCCGCCGAGGCGGAGCTGGCGCGGCTGAAGGACGAACGCGATCAGTTACCCGAGCGCGTCGATGTGGGCACCTTGAGCGATTACCGCTCCTTTCAGGCGATCGACAATGAAGGCAAGAATCTGTTCGATGTCGTCACCTCTTCGGTCTGGAATGCCCGCTGCCAGCTCATCGATTGGCTCGAGCCGGTCTATGCCAAAGACAGTGATCGGGTCGATCTGCTCTATGCGATTCTCAACTGCCACGGCTGGATTCGCAGCGATGGCCGTTGGGTGGTGGTCCGTCTGGAGCCGCTGCAGCAACCGGCGCGCCGCGCTGCTCAGGAGCAGCTGTGCCGCAAGCTCACCGGTCTGGGCGCGCGGATTCCCGGCGGGAAGTGGCTGCGCATTGAGGTCGGCGACGCGCCACTTTAATGCGACGCCGCTTTGGGAGATGTCCAAAAATCAGGGGGCTTTTGGGGCGATTTTGGGAGGTCTGATGTTCGGAAGAAAGAAGTGCTTTCGTTGAAAAGCGTTATCTATTTAAATTAAATTAATCGGTTAATCCCTCGGCTCTGCCGGGCTAATAGTCAAAGTGATAAATTACCTGGATTTTATCTCAGAGACTCCGTGGCATGAACCGCAACGCACACGGTTGTGGAGAACCCAGGTGGACGAGTTTGAGAGCCTAATTCACTGCTGTTGGGAAAGCAAATCCCACTGCTGTTGGGAAAGCAAATCCCATTGCTGTTGGGAAAGCAAATCCCACTGCTGTTGGGAAAGCAAATCCCAGATGGTTTTTTATCCGGAAATATTGACGCCGGATGTTTTTCTTTCATCCATTTCGGAAACCGAAAAAAATAATGCGATCCAGGCCGCTTTTGGCAACTTACGAAAAGGGTTTGCCAAGCATGTATGCCACGGTTTCAACTTGACCGTTAATGAGGTTCTGGTGTGGTATATTACGTAACAAACAGACAGCATTTGATTTTTGATTGCTTAGATCATGCTGGAAAAAAACTTTCGTGCCAGGCTTTTTTTCTCGCCATCTATAGGTACTTTCGTTATTGATGCGCGACCTGAAAGGCTACTCGACCCAGGCGCCAGAGACCCATTGCATGTTCTCCGGGTGGAGGTGGCGGTTACTTACTTCTGCCAGCCGCTGGTCCGCCGCCTGTTCAGCAGCCTTGAACAATTGCTCGTTCTGCTTGCGGTCGGGAGAAAACGCACCAGTCTCGCCCGGCTGCTTGAGCCACTCACTGAACGCGTCTGGGTTGATGCGCACGCGGCCATCAGCCGCGATACCGTATGCAGTAAATTCCTGGCGCCGGCGCTGCCCCTGGTCGTTCTGCCATCGCAACATACTGGTAGTCAGGGCCGCAGTGTCCGGCAGGTCGCCGCGGATTACCGCGCTCAGGCCCATGAACTCGGAACGCTTGGCCTGTTGCAGCAGATACCGCATTAGGTAGGAGTCCAGGTCAAGCATGTGGGTGTTGGGGCGATTGACGGTGAGGATGCGATCGAGCGTTACCTCAAGGCGGCCGCGGGATTTGCCGAGCGCGGTCTGCACCGCTTCAGGAAGGCGGATATGCCAGAGCCGGCCATTGTGGCTGGTGTCGACGATCTTGATGCCGAGTTGACGGAACATGCCGGTCACAAAAGCCTCGCCGTGCTCGGCGGTGATACGCAGTTCGTTGTTGGTCGCGTTGGGATCGAAGCTGGCGGCGTGCGCGAATAGCTCGTGCTGCTTCTGCGCGGCCTGTTTGGCTCGGGCTAGAGCCTCGTCGATCCGCTGCTGGGTGCGGTCGATGCCCGCAGTGGTAGCCTCTTCGAGGATGTTGGTGACATCGACGAGGTCGGCTACCTCGCCTAAGATGTCGTCGTGGAGTTGGGGGTTGTACTCAGGGCTGATGCCGGCTAGGTCGGTAACCACCTGGTCGATGCGGTTGTACATCATTTCCATGATCTGCTCATCGACGGTGTCGGGTGAGTGGATGTTGAAGACGATTACGCGCTGCTGCTGGCCGTAACGGTAGAGCCGGCCTATGCGCTGCACCAGGCGCATCGGGTTCCACGGGAGGTCGTAGTTGACCATGATGTGGCAATTACGCTGCAGGTTAATGCCCTCGCCGCCAGCCTCGGTGGAGATCAGAAACTGGGCCGAGTCCTCGAAGTGCGCGATCGCCTGGCGCCGCAGTTGATGGTGCATGGAGCCGTTGATCAGCTCTACGCAGCCAGCGCCAAAACGAGCTTCCAGCGCCTCCTTTAGGTAGCTCTGGGTGGTTCTGTACTCGGAAAAGATCAGCACCTTTTCTTCGGGATGGCCGCCTAGGATGGTCGCGATCAACTCGTCGAGAAAGTGCCGGAGTTTGCGGTCGTCCGCGCGCAGCCGCTCGGCCTCGTCGATCAACTCATTGAGCAACGCCAACTCGCCGTCGAAGAATTCCTTGGCGTCGGTCCGAAGCTGTTCCTCCCACTCACCGAAAAAGCGTTGGTCCGCCTCTTTTGGATCGAGGATTGTGTCTTCGCCGACCTGGTCCTGCAATCGTGTGCGTCGGTTGATTAGAGCATTGCGTATAGCGGCCACGCTGGAAGCGGCTAGCTTGCGATACACGGTCATCACAAAGCCGATGGCGTTACCTTTGAAACCGAGCGCCGCGCCAGCGGCGTAGCCTTTGCGGAGATATTCCTGCAGAGTTCTGTCGAACATGATCGCCGCCTCGGAAACGGTAACCGTCAATGCTCTGGTGGTCTTGCCATTGAAGATGAAGTTGCCATCTGCGTCGGTGACATCGGACTTGTTGTTTCGGAAGACCATGTCACCGATGATCTCGGGATTCAACGCCAGCGTGGTGATCTCGTCCCTGCGCTCGGGGCGAAGCAGCTCCAATAGGGCCTGGAACATGTCCTGCTTCCCCTGGTGGGGCGTGGCAGTGAGCAGGACCATGGCATCAGTTTGGCGGCGCAAGTGCGCAGCTAATTGGAAGCGCTGGGATGCATCCATCTTCATGCCGTACTGGCGCCGACTTAGACGGTGGGCCTCGTCGAAGACGATTAGATCCCAGCTGCCGGCGTCGTGCAGCGCGTTGAGGTGGCGTTCTTCTTTGAGTCGGTCCATCGATGCAATGACAAAGTCGTACATCTTCCAGTGGCGTGGCTCGTTGATTCGGAAGTCATCACCGTAAATCAGAAACTCGCCCATCCGGAATTTGTTGTTGAGCTCGTCCTGCCATTGTTTGGTGAGCCCTGCCGGAGTGATCAGCAACACACGCTTAAGGCTATCGCGCTGCGCTAGCGCCGCCAGCAGCATGCCGGTCTCGATGGTCTTGCCCAGGCCGACATCGTCTGCAATCAGCCAGTTGAGATTACCTGAGGCCAGGATGTGATGGACCAGATGGATCTGGTGCGGCAGCGGATCGATCTCCAGGTGCGAGAGCGAGCCGGTATTCTCGTTCCACATCTCCAGTGCGTGCGCTAGAGATTTGAGGCGGAATCGCTCGGCGCTGTCTTCCGGCCCAGTGTCTCCGAGAATGAATCGGTGCTTGCTGCCCTTAATCTGCTTGATGTTTTCGTAGGGAAGCCAGAGTTGCTTGCCAGCCTGCGGGAAATCGACCAATACCTGATCGCGCCCCCCCAAAGTGCGTGTCTTTATGACCACGCCTTCGCCCATGGTCTTGCGAGTCCGGCTGTCGGGGATGTCCTGAACCTCCATCATCGGCCGGAAACCGCAGCGCAGTGTCGAGAGTGGGACTGTAGAGGTTTCGTTTGCTCCGTGCCAGATAACGGTGACGTCAACCCGGTCTCCCCTGTCAATCGCGGATTTGACCCGGCCTAGCCGCTCTGTCCCATCCGGGTGAACCTGTTTGACCCAAGCGTGGTGCACCGGTATCAGATGTTTGCTCATCGCGTACCTCGGCTGGGTTCGCCGTTGTGAGGTGATTTGTTGCCAGGTTCCTGCTGAAAATGGCAATGGTAGGTAATCAAATTCATAGGCGATGACATTGAATTCCCTAATCGTCTTCCCAATACGGAAGAAAACCAAAAAAACACTGACCAGGGAGCGTTCTTGGCATTGATCCAGTGCGATACTTCAAAAACTCGAGGAAGCTCTTGAATATGCGACGCAACTCATCGTCACTGTACCACCTATCATAGCTGTCCTCGATTAAGATGATGATCTCTTCGACGTCGGGAATCGCGGGGAAACACCGCACGATGCGCAGCGCCTGCGCCCAGCTTATGTGTCGATAGGCCGCAGCAGAGTACATGCATGGGGTATTAGACTTAATCCATTGGTAGGTTGTCCAGAAGCACGGGCTCTCCAACCAAAAATGCCGAAGATCCATTGCCAACTCAAGCTCTTGAGGCAATAACCCTTTATCTATCTCCCTTTCTACAGCCACGCGCGTCGCGCTCCAGCCGTTCTCCATGAAAACTTGTTGGAGCAGATCTACCGCCGACGAAGGCCAATCACATTCCATAAGTACCTCTACGGCAACCTGGCGGGCTCGCATAGCCCGCGTAACGAAGTCGTTGATCGTTGGTGGCTCGTTATCGTAGGGCCGTGCCTGGTCATCGAATTCGTCGAGATCATCGGTATCAACCCAGAAGAGCGCGTCGGTCTCTTCTTCATCCGAAATTGTGGCAAAGGGCTCGCAGATGTTGCAAATATCGTCTTCGTCGCCGTCTGATTCTTCAAAGCCACAATCAGCGGCGATTTCATCGCTAAGAAGTTCACTAGGCGGTTCGTCAGCTGTTGCAGAATCAAGTTGATATTCAGTTAGCTTGTCATTGTGAAGTGACGCCTCCCCCAGCGGATATCGGACGGTAGCCTGGTAAGGCCCTATCAATCGCTCTTGCCTGATAGCAGTGTGCAGCTCCGGGGGAGGGGTTTGCCTGATGCGCCTCTCGCGGGAGAAAGGACCCTCTTCAGGCGGCGATTCTGGGATTGGTGAGGTTAGTACCGACCGAGTATCTTCAGGACGATCTATTTCGGCCTTTTGAACTTGCGGAGCTGAATTGTCCTGGGGACGACTGCGATGTTGCCCTCGGTATTCAACTTTGGTCTCGCTTTTGTTTGGTTTACCAGCCTTATAACCTTTGTTTCTAGTCGCATTGCGCAATACCGGGTTCGGCAGTGTTTGAGGCGCATCTGACAACTTGATTTGGCTATTTTCTGTTGAAAGGAAATCGTATGGCAGAGTCTCGATCTCATTATGCTGCTCGGCCTGCGCAGTGACGAAAGCAAGATCATCATCCGTGAAATCGTCATCGTGGCCATTAGGTGATAAGTGAGGAGCCTGATTTTTGTTTTGGCGGACCTCAAGTGCTCTCTTAAGATGTACAACCGCCTGTCCAGGCTGACCTACAAGACGATAGATACGTCCGAGCGAGCTGTTCAGTGAAGGTGAATCGGGGCGAGATTTGAGGCACTCCCGAAGCAAATCGATCGCCGCATGGCGAAAGCCGATGGCGACGAGACGATTTGCCTCAGTCAAGACCTCGGTTTCGTTCATTAACTTGGTTGATGGGTTGGTCAAGGTAGTTTTGACGCGGGCCGTGTGTTCAATGCGTCGGGCTCTGATTGTCGGGACAGACGCGGCGGTTATCTCGCATAATAAGCAGCAATCGCCTTTTCAGCGACGCTGCGTAATCGCGCTTGGCACCCCGCGTCCAATCGCTTCCACAATACTGGAACAATCCGCACCTGCGATAAATCCCGCGCATACTCAACAAAGCCGCGCTGGGCATTTTTCTTAAACGGCATCCCAAGTATCAGCTGCGTAATCTCGCTCTCGGTCAGTTCCTTGACCCGCGCCATGCGCAAATTGCCTTTCTCCGCCGGCAAGCCGCAATTGATTCGCTCCAGATAGAAATCCCGAAATGCCAGGGTCAGCAGACTGAGTGAGACGTTGCCATCCTCATCGACCGTATCGAGCAATGCTCGCAACAACACTGGCTTGTAACTGGCGCTCATATCCATGTCTTCGCAAAACTCGAAGAAGCGCTCGCGGATGTTGGTGGCGGTCACGGGCTTGAGCCCAAACTGTTGGGCAATTGCTTCTTTTCGCTCCTTGGCAAAGTAGAAGTAGCGACGGCGGCCGAGGCAGAGGTCATGATCGGGCGTCAATTCGCCTTGCAGTACCTTGTTGCGCAGGTAGCCTTCGGAGGCGGCGAGTTGGCGTTCCAGCTCGGCGACCGGGAGCATGTCTTTCACGGTGCTTTGCCAATCGAAGACGTCGATCTCTTCGTAGTCCTCGGTCCAGAGTTCGAGGTTGAGGATGATGGGGTCTTGCGGGCCGCTTTGTGCTTCTTCTTCGATTCGGTCTTTGGGTGCAGCGGCGTAGCCACCGGGGCGGTAGGTGCGATTGCCGACGGCGCGATGCACATTCCAACTCTGGTTGTAGCGGCCGGCGTTGTCGACGAAGTCGAACACCAGCAGGCAGTCTTTGCCGGGGGCTTTGCGGGTGCCGCGCCCGAGTTGCTGCATGTAGATGATTTTCGACAGCGTCGGGCGAGCCATCAGCAGGACTTCAATGTCCGGGCAGTCCCAACCTTCGTTCAGTAGGTCGCAGGCGCACAGAACATGCAGGTCGCCTTGGGCGAAGGCATCAAGAATGGCGTCGCGTTCTTTGTTGGGCATCTGCCCGGAGACGGCGCGGGCGGGGATGCCGCTTGCCCTATAGCGTTCGGCCAGCGCCTCGCCGTGGCGGATGTTGACGGCGAAGGTGACGGCTTTGCGACCGCGCACATGCTCCAGATAGGTCTGAACGATCAATTCATCGCGCGCCGGGATGGTAATGGCTTGTTCGAGATCCTGGCGGTGGTATTGGACTTCGTTGAAGCGCACGCGGGTGAGGTCGACATTGGTTTTGACGCGCACGCAGCGGATGGGTGCCAGCTCGCCCTGCTCGATGGCGTCTTTTAGGCTCAGGCGATGGGCGGTGTCGCGGAAGATGTCCAGGATGGGCTTGCCGTCGGAGCGCTCGGGGGTGGCGGTCAGGCCCAGGGTGAAGACCAGGCGAAAGTAGGCCAGCACTTGCTGGTAGCTGTCGGCGGCGGCGTGGTGGGCTTCGTCGATGATCAGGTAGCGGTATTGGCTGGGATCGATCTCGCTCAGGCGGTTACTGAGCGATTGCACGGTGGCGAGCACGACATCGGCGTTGGGCTCGAAACGCTGCCCCTGGATGATGCCGGTGCTGGCTTCGGGCCATTGCGCGGTGACTGCGCGCTCGGTCTTGCGGATCAGGTGCTTGGTGTGGGCGACGTAAAGGACCGGTGGACCAATGCACTTGGCGTCTTCCATGGTGGTGACGGTTTTGCCAGCGCCGGTGGCATGGCCAAGCAAGGCGATAGTAGTGCCTTCGGCGCGGATGCGTGCCAGCCAATCGAGTGCGTCTTGTTGGTGGGTGCGCAGGTTGAAGTCGGCCTGGTAAGCGCGTTGCTTGGGCAGGAAGTCGTCCATGTCGAGCAGGCCGGGGATGCGCTCCAGAAAAAGCGCGAGTTGTTCCTTGACGCGCTCGCGGCGTTGGTCCAGTTCGTGATCAGTCCATCGGTAAACCTGCCAGCCTTGGTGGATCAGGCTGTTTTGGCGCAGCAGGTCGTCTTCGTACTTGGTGCGATCAAACGCGGGCGGTTGGTAATGGGTGGGGCCGTCGACCTCGAAGGCGATCTTTTTGCTGCCGGCGCGCAGGGCGAAGTCGATATAACGGGCGGTGCCTTCGATGTCGCGGACAGGGAATTCGGGGACCAGGAGTTGCTTCTTTTCCAGTCCGAACAGTTTGGCAAAGAGGCTGATGAAGTCGTCCTCCGGCTGAGTGGACTGGTGCTGGGACGACGGTGGGTTCCTGTCCTGACTCATTGGTTTAGGTGTTCAGGGGTTTAGTCGTTCAGGCCATCAGGCTTGGGGGGCGGCTTTTCTCAGGAGCACATTGAGCCAGCGCTCATGGTCGCGGTCGGGGCGGCGGTCGGCCGTGGTCCAGACTTCCAAGGGCGCCAGCAGGGGTTGCACGATGAGTAAACACGCCAGTTTTGCTTCGTCCAGATCGGTAAAGGTGCGGCCATCCTTTGCGCGCTCTCCGCTGCCGTATTTGAAGGACGCGTAAAGGATACCACCGGGGAGCAGCGTCGTGCTAAGTCGTCGCAGGCTGTCGCCGAGCGCGGCGCGCGGGACATGCAGCAGGCTGGCGCAGGCCCAGATGCCGTGAAAGGTCGCTTGCCAGGTCATGCTTTGGAATGTCAGGCAGTGCACTGGATCGCCTGCGTGCTGGCGCGCCAAGGCGACCAGGGTTGGGGACGCATCGAAGCCAATCGCCGCGTAACCCAGGTTGCGGAAGGCGCGCAGATCGCGATCGGCACCGCAGCCGGCGTCGAGAATGCGCGCGCCCTCCGGTAGCAGCGGCAGGAAGCGCTTATAGAGCGGGCGCATGTCGACGCCGATGGTTTCCTGAAAGTAAGGCTTGGGCGTGGCGCTCATAGTAGGCGGCGCTGGAGGCGTGGTTTGGGTGCGCCACAGGCGGGTGCGGTATTACCGTTTGAGCCATGAGGTTGTTCTGTAGCAGCGGGGTTATGCGAGAGCGGTCGCTGCATCTTCAGTTTGTCGTCTAATCTTTTGGTACGTTTCGATGTTGGTTTAAGCCCCTGAGCTGAAAGACTGACTGATGATCAGTCCGACGCTGGCTTAGTTTTCACGTCAAAGTGTTCAGTAATGACTTTTGAGGCAAAAATATGCCAGAAATCAGCAAAAAAATTCATTGTCATAAACGGATTCGATACGGCTTGCGAAATCCGGATAGCCGGGGTGTCGCACACGACCCTTTAAGAGCATGAGCCCGCCCCGTAGGCTACACTCACAGTAAAGCGGGTGCAAATGCTACGGGGCGGGTTTTTTCTAGTCGAGCCCGTCGATTTTCTCCAGCTTGATCTGGATTGGGTTGGGCTTGAGGTCGTTCATCGCGCCGGTTCCGGCGTCAACCGCGGCGCCGATGAGTCCGCCGACAAGAGCGTGTGGCGATACCGTCCGGAGCTGGACTGGTCGCGCTACTGTGACAAAGCCACCCTGGCAAAACGTGACAGGAAACTGGTTATTTACAGATGGACGCCGTTTGTGGACTTGGCCATCCGGGGTCTTGAGTGGGTGAGCCGTGGATAAATTTCATCGCATTACAGCATTGGTCCGGGTTTTGAAGTCGCGCCGTCGGCCGATTTCCCTTGCGGAACTTTCGCAAGCACTGGAGTGTTCCGAGAGCACTACGAGGCGCTTGTTGCACTGTTACCGAGATGACTACAACGCGCCCTTGGTGTTTGACCGTCAGGCCGGCGGGTGGCGGTTGGTTCAGGATGGCCGGGTGGCGGAGGAAGTCCCCGGAGGCTGGTTCTCGCCGCGCGAACTGCATGCCTTGATCGCCGCCAACGAACTCTTGCGCCAGCTTGAGCCTGGCTTGATTCGCGATGAGATCGCGCCGATCGCGGTGCGGATTGAGCAGTTGCTGGAGAAACGGGGCATCAGCCCTAAGCAGGTTTCTCGGCGTGTCCGTCTGGTACGTATTGGCGTGCGGGAAACGCCGGGGCCAGCGTTTGCCTGCGTGGCTCAGGCGGTAATTGCTCGCAACCGCTTGCGGCTGCGCTATCGGAATCGAGGCCGGTTGGCCCCGCCCGCGGACGCTGATCGAGCAGACTCGGTTCGAGAAGTCTCCCCGCAGCGGCTGACCTGGTATCGGGGTAACTGGTACCTTGATGCCTGGTGTCACCTGGCGGGTGGGCTGCGCCGATTCGCCTTGGAGCGCATCGTTGCGCCAGAGATCATGCAAGATGTGGCGGAGGAGATTGACGAGGCGTTGCTTGATCAGGTCTTTGGCAGTGGTTTCGGAGTCTTTTCAGGGCTGGCCGAGCAGTGCGCGGTGCTGCGATTTACCCCTTACCGAGCGCGCTGGGTGGCCGAGGAATGCTGGCATACGAGCCAGCAGGGGCGCTGGCTCGGTGACGGCTCCTATGAACTGACGTTGCCCTTTACCCACGCGCCTGAGTTGGTGATGGATATTCTGAAATATGGCCCTGACTGCGAGGTGCTGGCGCCACGGGAGCTGCGCCTGACGGTGAAAGAGCGGTTGCGTGAGGCGTTGGCGTTGTATGGAGAATAGAATGGTTTGGAACCAGGCTGTCGGTGAGTTTCACCTGATCAGTGGTTTAGGGTGCCAGTCTTTGAGCCATGAAACCGAACTGGCGAACGCTGCGCATGAGCGCAATCGACTCGGCTACCCCATCTGCCCGCGTTTGGGCGCGGCGGTGGATTTCCTCATTCAAGACGAAGACATGCGCGAGGTGGCCCACTGGATCGCCACCGAGACGCCCTTTGATCGGCTATATGTCCATGGCCGCGACCTGCCGCTGCATGTCAGCCACGGCCCCGAGCACAGCCGGCAGATTGTGCTGATGCGCCCCGGCCCCAGCGGGCGCATGGTGCCCAAGGTGGTGACGGCCGCTGCCCTGAGGCAAGCCGATTAGCGTGAGCGCATGCAATACTTGCCGCTGGTGTACCAACCCGCCGGGCAGCTGGAGCCGATCTTTGGAATGGCGGACTTGGCATTCTTGCCAGCCACGCAATACCTGCCACTGGTGTAATAGCCGGCCGGGCAGCTGCCGGATTTCGGCAGGGTCGCGCGTGCGTTCGAGCCGGGAACACAGTAGTCTCCTTGGGTGCGATAGCCGCTTGGGCAAGCACCCTGCTTGACCAACGGCTCGGTGCCGGCTTGCGCAAGCGGGAGGCTGATCGACGCGGTGATCAGCGCTACCATCGTCAAGAAAGCCGACGGGAAAACTCGTGAGATGCTCATGGCGATTCCCCTGGATGTTCGAATTGGGTGAATGAAAGTCAAATGGATTATCGCGCATTTCTTCACGGTCTGAGCGAGGACGCTGTTTTCCCTTGGTGGTCCAGGTCGATCAGCTCAAGGCGGCGGGCATGCTGGTCATCATGGCCATCACGGCGGTGAGCGTTGGCGGCGTAAAGCTCATCTATGCACTGGCCGCGCAGAAGCTGGTCGCGATGATTCAGGACGCACGACCGCGAACGGGTGTCCGACGCGGCGCTGGCGCGTTGCGGACAACCCCAAACCCCATCCGACTCGTCTTACCACGGATGCCAAACCGATGATGTTCCTCGCCCTTGTCTTGCTCGGCTGTTCGATCACAGGCGCGAGCCTCGCGGATCCCGATCCCATCCAAACAGCATCGCCTGGCACTGCGTCCGCCATGCCCGATCCACCGCCGACCTACAGGGGTCCAGTCGATTGGTTGGATTCGCAAGCAAGAGGGTCGCACCTTTATCGACATCTATGAGCAGTCTCGTCCGGCACTGCTTGGCGTCGATGACCTTGATGGGCTTTGTGTACTCTACTGGTTCGACCGCAACGACACCCCGGAGCAAGGCGCTATTCCGCGAGTGAATCCGCGTGGAAATTCCGACAATCCCCTGCGCGATGTTTTCGCGACCAGCGCCCCGATGCGACCGTCCCATGCTGGCCGGATGGAACTCGTCTACGCTCAGGTAGATACGTCTGGCTTTAGAGCATCTTCTCGAAGTGGGGCACCAGCCAGTGATCGCCGGTGGCGTAGCGATGGAAACCTCGATATCGGCTAGCCGCCCTGACCCTTGATCAGCAGCAGCGCGCGCATGTAGGTCTCATCGACATCCGGGTGCATCTCGCGGTCCACCTTGATGGCGACGACATCGCGGTTGAGTCGCCAGGTCATAAAACCGCCCAGATGCGCGCCGTGAAAGTCGCACTTCGAGCAGATGTAGGTGCCGCCGGCACTCATTTTGTCTTTGTTGCTGCTGGGGCATGTTGTAACCTCCGCTTCGCTGTTTCCGATGAATCCACTCAGGATTATCCGAGGAGGTAAGAGCGGCCGCATTGATAGGTCGCGTATTAGTGCTTGCAAGCTGACTGAGGCATTGGCCATCCGGGGTCGCTCACTGATGGTCTTCGTGTTAATTTTGCGGCGATAGCAGCCCAAAGTCCGGCAAACCACCTTCCCAGCACCACGGCTGCTTTCAGGCCTGTCCATATTGGACTGCGTGGCGTGGAGGTCGGAATCCGCCAGCAATCCAGTCCTGCGCCCCGATGACATCCTTATCGGCGATGATCTGGTCCGGCCCCATCACGCAGGCATCCGGCGTGGGAGAGCTGCCTGCTTCGCCAAGCTTGAACCTGGCCTGACTGGAGCCGACGAAGAGCCTCACGCGAAGCCCGCGGAAGGCCGGCGTCTTGTGCGCCAACTCGGCGATGCGCTTGGCCTGGTCATCGGCCAGCGAGTAGCCCTTTCCCGATGACCTGGATCAAGCCATTCTGCCCAGTGCGCGGGATCAAGCATCACCGGCATGCGGTCATGAACGGCCGCCACCAGCGAGTTGGCATTGGTGACGATGATGGTCGCACTGTCTTCCAACCCGTCAGCACCGTGGTTTGGCCAGCACTTCGGCGATGGCTTGCTGCAGTTCATTCAGGTCGATGGGTTTGGTGACATGGGCCTGCATGCCGGCGTTGAGGAAGCGCTCGCGGTCGCCACGCATGGCATGGGCGGTGAGGGCGATGATCGGAATCCGCCGATGGCGATCACCGACCTCGCCGCCGCGAATGGCGGCGGTGGTGGTCAGGCCGTCTGGGGCGGGCATATTGATATCCAGCAGCATTAGGTCGAAATCCGCATCTGACGCCTGCAGTGCCCTGAGAGCGGCGGCGCCGTCCTGGGCCAGGGTAATCTCCGCGCCAAGTTTGGTCAGCAGGCGCGAAAGGATGAGTCGATTGGTCTTGTCGTCGTCGACCCCAAGGATGCGCACTCCTGCGAGCCGCATGCTGGTCTTTTCGCCAAGGTGGGACGGGGTTTGCGCCAGGGTGTCGGCCGGCGCCTCGGCGAAGGGCAGCGAAATAACGAATTCGGTTCCCTTGCCCGGTTCGCTGCCGACGCACATGGATCCGTCCATGCGTTGGACGAGGTTCTTGACAATCGACAATCCGAGTCCTACGCCATCGGCTGACTTGGTGACCCGGTTTTCCGCTTGCACAAAGGCATCGAAAAGGCTTTCCAACTGCTTTTCGGCCATGCCGAGACCGTTGTCTTTGATGATGAATAACATCACCCACTCATTGCCCCGACCGTGCCCAAGCGACAAGACGTCGAGGCTTACCTGTCCGCCTTGGGCGAATTTGATGGCGTTCCCAACGACATTGCCAAGAATTTGATGCAAACGAGTTGCGTCGCCAAGCAGGCGTGGCGGGACATTGGAGGCCAGTGTGATTGTCAATGTGACCTGATTGCGGCTAGCGACGGGGGAGAAGAGCTGTTCCAGGGAGCGGAGAAACAGCTCCATCTCGAACGGATCTTTCGCCAATGAAAGATGGCCGGATTCCACCTTGGAGAGATCCAAAATATCGCTGATTAAACGCGTCAAGCGGCGTGAAGCCAGGATGGCATGCTCGATATATTCGCGTTGCTCGTCGCGTTGCTCAGAATCGGCGAGCAGATCAAGTAGGCCGATAATGCCGTTCAGCGGAGTGCGGAGCTCATGGCTCATGTTGGCCAGGAAACGGCTTTTGATCTGACTGGCCGCCCGCGCCTCATCGCTGGAAATGCGCAGGGCTTCTTCCATTCGCTTGCGCTCGGTGATGATACGGAAATAGACTGCCAGCCCGGTCGAAGACGGGTAGGCGTGGACTTCGTACCATGTATTGAAGGGCTCAAAGTAAGCCTCGAAGGCGATGGGTTCTAGCTCGCGCAAGGCGCGGAGGTAGTTGTGATAGAACTCGGTATCCACGGCCCGCGGAAATAGATCCCACAAATTGCGGCCTAGTGTGTCATCCCGATTGGTCAGCCCGAGCAACGTCATGGCCTTGTTGTTCAAGTAGACCAGATTAAAGTCCTGATCGACATCAAAATAGGCGTCTGTGGTGCTTTCCAATACAGCCAGTACATGCTGGTGCGCCTCGCGCGCTTGGCGCTCGGCATCTGTCAGAGCGGTGATGTCGAGCGCAGAGCCATAGAGCCGGATCACCTTCCCATCGGCATCGGTCTGGACCTCGCCCCGGGCCAGGGTGAGTACTTCCTTGCCATCCGGGCGTACCCGACGCAGCCTGAGCTCATAGGGGCGCCCTTGCTCTAGTGCTTCTTGAACGGCTGCATCCAGTCGCGCGGCGTCTTCAGCTGGGTAGAGGGCAAGATTGCCCTGGTAATCCGGCAGCGGCGAGCCGACTTCCAGCCCCATGATGCGATAGAGCTCATCGGACCACTGGATGCTATTGTGATCTGGGTTCCACTCCCAGTCGCCAACATGCGCGCAGCGTTGCGCCTCGGACAGACGCCAGGTTGTATGTTTCAGTGCCACCTCGGCGCGCTTGCGCTCGGTGATATCGCGTGCCACCAGGATGACTCGCCCCTTGCTCTTGCCGGCCGGGTCCATTGCGGACAACGCCAGAGTGAGGGTGCGCTGATTCAGCTTCACCTCGAGTTCCATGGCGGTGCCGTTCAGTGCGCGCTCGCCGCCTTCCTTCAACGACCGCAGGGCATGTTGCGGATAGATGGCGCGCAGTGGTTGTCCGATGGCCTGCTCGGGTTCCAGGTCCAGCACACTCAGACCTTGTCCCTGGATGTAGAGCGTCTTGAGGTCGGCATCGAGCAACTGAATCCAGCCATCAGGATAGGCCTCCAGGGTGGCGCTGAGCAGACACTCGCGCTCGTAGACCTCCTGGGTGCGCGCGGCCACGCGTTCTTCCAGCAATTCATGAGCGCGCCGACGCTCGGTGATATCGACAAAAGCCAGCACCACTCCGTCGATCACATCGTCGAGTGTGCGGTAGGGGCTGGCTCGCATCAGATAATGGCGCCCATCGTCGGCTGCCAGTTCGCGCTCCAGGTTGTCGAGCGACTTTAGCACCTGGCTCCCGTCCGCGGACAAGTCGACTTCTTGCAGCCGGTGGGCGACGTGGGCGAGGGGGCGCCCGATGTCCGCCGGCAAAATATGAAATACCCTTTGTGTCGGCGGCGTGAAACGCCGAATGCACAGAGATTTATCGACAAAAAGTGTTGGGAGGTTACTGCTAAAAAGCAGATTCTCGATGTCGTTGTTTGCGGTACGCAGTTCCTCGACCTTGCTGTTGAGCTCGGCGTTAACCGTTGTCAGCTCTTCGTTGAGCGCTTGCAACTCCTCCTTGGAGCGTTCCTGCTCCTCGTTGGAGGATTGCAGCTCCTCGTTCATCGACATCAGCTCTTCGTTCGAGGACTTGAGCTCTTCGTTGGCGGTCTCGAGTTCCTCGACCATGCCGCGCAGCTGCTCGCTGGCGATCTTGAGTTCTTCCTCCAGATGCAGCGCCAGACGGTCTTCCTCGGCGTCGGTGGCCGGTGGCGCGCTGGCGCTGGGTTCTCCCTGGTCTGGCTCGAAAATGACGGCGGCAAATTCGTCGGTGGTGGGAGCAACGAGCGGCTCGACATGCACCTGATAGACGGCGTTTTGCTCGGCGAAACGCAGGTTGGTGATGGTAACCGATTGATTGTTCTTAAAGGCGCGATGCACGGCCGTGCGCAGGCGTATGCGCAGTGCCTCGCGGGCCTTGTGGATCAGATTGGCGGTGGGCTCACCCTCCGGATCGGTCAGAAAGGGCGAGGTGTCGCCAAAGTAGTAGAGCACATTCATATTGCCGTCGATTAGCACCGCCGGATGGCCGTAGCGACGCAGCAAGTGCCGGTCGAGCAGTTGCGCCGGGCTGTGTGGCTTGGGGCTGGGCGTGCAGTCGAGGCAGTTCTCGCGCGGGTAACGGGAGCTGAGCGGCGGAATCCAGCGGTGCGGCTTGCTCTCCAGGGTATTGCGGTGAAAGAGCTTCCATTTCTTGTTGAGCGGCAGGAACAGATCGGTGGCTTGACCTACGCTCTCGGAGGGGCCGAGCAGCAGATAACCGCCGGGCTGCAAGGCTTGGTAGAAGGTCGGCAGCAGTTGTTTGCGCGCCTCGGCGGTCATATAGATCAGCAGATTGCGGCAGCTGATCAAGTCCTGGTTCAATAACGGCGGGTCTCGCAGCAGGTCGTGCGGCGCGAACAGAATCATTTCGCGGATGGACTTGGCTACCACGTATTGATCATTCTTGGTGCGAAACCAGCGTCGCAGGCGTTCTCGACTCAGATCGGCGACGATGCTGGATGGGTAGGTCGCGGCCCGTGCGGTATCGATTCCTTTGGTGTCGATGTCGGTGGCAAAAATTTGCACTTCGTGGACACGTTGGAGCCGATCCAGGCTCTCGCGCAGCAAGATCGCCAGGCTGAAGGCCTCCTCGCCGGTGGAGCAGCCGGGAACCCAGACGCGGATGACCTCGCCGGGTTTCTTGGCTTGCAGCAGGTGGGGCAGCACTTGATTCTGGAGTTGATCGAAGACTTCCGGATCGCGGAAGAAGCTGGTCACCCCGATCAGCATGTCCTTGACCAGGGCCTGGAGCTCCTTTTGTTCCGGATCGCGCCGCAAGCGCTCGAAGTACGCCTGGGGTGCATCCAGGCCATGCAGCAGCAATCGCCTGTGGATGCGCCTCTCTAGTGTGTTGCGCTTGTAGTGGGTGAAGTCGAACCCGAGGCGCTCGTGAATCAGGTCGAGAATGCGCTCGAGCGGCGGCGTTGGCGGCTGCTCGCGCGGATTGCGCGCGCCGCGCACATAGTCGATGAGCTTGCCGGGGATAGCCTTGATGGGCAGCACCAGATCGACTATGCCGGTGGCGATGGCGGTGCGCGGCACGCCGTCGTGTGCGGCCTCGGCTAGCTCCTGGACGATGACCATGCCGCCCAGGCCCTTGATCTCCTTGATGCCCAGGATCCCGTCGCTGCCGGTGTCAGCGAGGATAATGGCGATGGCATCCTCGCCGGCCTCGCGAGCCAGGGAACGCAGAAAGGTGTTGATCGGCTGGCGTGCGGCAGTTGGCGCTTGCAATTGCAAACGGCCATCGACGATGACCATATCACGATCGGGCGGGATCACATGCAGGGTATCGACCCGCACCTGCTGACCATCGGTCACCTCGCTGACCCGCATTCTCGTGTGCTTGGTCAGCAGTTCGCTCATCAGGCTCTTGTGGTGTGGGTTAAGATGGGTGACCAGAACGATGGCCAGACCCGGATCGGCGGTTAAGTGATCGAGAAAAATTGTCAGCGCATCCAGACTACCGGCAGAGACGCCGATGCCAGCGATGGGGAAAGCGGAACGGGCTGGATCGGCGCTCTCGCGCGCGGATGGAGTGGTCATGCTTGCCCTCTCAGGTCAGCTGATGCGGGGATAAAGCGGTGGATCCAGGCGGGATTCGCTGCCAGGTTGATGTTCGTCACGACGGAGATCGGCCGATGGGTTGCTTTAGCGTATGCTGCCAGTGGTTTTTCCAGCAATGATACCAGTTTATCGTAGTCGAAACGACGTACCCATAAAGTGACCGTTCGCGCAAGCCAGCAGCCAGGCGTAACCAGTGGTGAAAAGGGACTCAGACCAATGTGTTGAATCAACCAGGGCCAATGAACGATCAGGGAATCGCTGACTTGATGTATTCGCTATACTAAGGGTGGTGAACACGGTCAAGTACCAAGTTCAAATGGTGATCATGGCAGGGGACTCGCGGGGCAAGTGTCATTCTATGTTGCCAGTGATCCATGCGTGAGATTTGCCGATGCGGGGGATTGGTTGAGCAAATGAAAGGTTTCGTAGGTATCTTTTGTGCCGCGGAGACGGCAATTGCCATCGATTTCCGTGGCCAAACGCGTCGCGGCTGGGGGGATGCCTGAGCCGTGGGTGATACTATCGAACAGCGCGATCCGGACGGAGGCTTTTTCCGTGATCGGCAAGCTTGGTTGGCATTGGAAGAACATGTCGTGCCAAGTCTTCTAAGCCAGTTAATCAAAGACCAACACCCGGTGCGAGTTTGGGTGCCTGGCTGTGGGAGCGGGGAAGAAGCCTACAGTTTGGCGATCCTCCTTACGGACGCAGCCAAGGCGGCGGGCTGTCCGTGCAAGCTGAGAATTTTTGCGACCGATGTCGTCGAAGAATCCCTCGCGAGGGCACGCGCTGGGGTTTACCCTAGGCATCGACTCAATCATCTGTCGCCGGAGCGCGTGGGGCGGCATTTTCAACGCTCTGGCGAGCATTTTCGTGTCAAACAGCGCTTGCGCGAGAAGGTCATTGTCGCCCCTCATGATCTGTTGTTCGATCCACCGTTCTATCATTTGGCGTTGATAAGTTGCCGAGGTGTGCTAAGTATACTTAATAAAGACAATCATCAACGTATCTTTGCCGGGTTCCATTTCGCCTTGCGCCCGCGCGGCTATCTCTTTCTTGGCCGCACCGAATGCCTGGGCGAGAGTCAGATCCTGTTCGCTCCCATTGTTAACTCTTTGGGTTTGTATCAGCGCCAGGAACATGCGGAAAACACCGCACGCTCATGGCGTCGCGCGCTCGCCGACGCGGCGAGACCGCCGCGTCGAAAAGGTCCAGAATCATCGTCGGTTCGGCCGGATGACAACAACGGCTATGGTGGGGTCGCCGAGCGCGCACTCCTCGGGCATGCCACGCCGCCGTCGGTCCTGATCGACCGGTCATTCAAGGTGCTCCATCGTCATGGCGAGCTGGATGGCTTTCTGAGTCAACCCGCGGTTTCAGATGCCACCGAGGATCTGCTGACGCTCGCGGTACCGGCATTGCGGGCGCCGTTGCGGGTGCTATTGCATCGCGCGCTGGCGCGGCGCGAGCCGGTTTATCGAGCGGGTATCGGGATTCCGGTGACTTCCCGCGACACCTATCAGTTGAGCTTGGCCGTCGTTCCGGTGGAGAACCCACGGGAATCTGATGATTTATTGCTGGTGAGTTTTCACGCAATCACCGGACACGATTGGTGCCACGTGACTTGTGCCGCGGATGCTGAGGCATTGCAACAACCGTGGCTAGCAGGGAATTTTCCAACCGCCACAGAGGAAGCGTTGGAAAGCTCGCGGGAGGAGATGGACTCCCTGACTCAGGAATTGGTCAGCGTCAATATCCAGCTGGAGAACAAGGTCCAGCAACTCGAGGAGCTCAACGACGATCTGGGTAATCTTCTGGTCAGTACAGACATTGCAACCCTGTTTCTTGATCGCTCGCTGTGCATTCGCCGCTATACACCGGCCGCCGCTGCCTTGATATCCCTGGTCGCGGAGGACCAGGGGCGTTTGCTGACAGCGATGCATTGGCCGTTTCGCGATGACGCGTTGCCACGCGATCTCAAACGCGCTCTCAAGGGCCAGGCGCTCGAAGTCCGCGAGATCCAAAGCGAGGCTGGACGCTGGTTTCTGCGCCGCGTTCGGCCTTATCGTGCCGACGATGAGACGGTTCAGGGAGTGGTGGTGACCTTCATGGACATCACCTCACGCAAGCGCACTGAAGTCGCCCTGCGTGACAGCGAGGAGCATTTGCGCAGGATCACCAATGCATTACCCGTCCTGATTTCCTACGTGGATCGCGCTGGGCGCTATCGCTTCAACAACGCTCGTTACCGAGACTGGTTCGGAGTCGATCCCGGTGCCGCGCAGGGAAATCGAGTATGTGATGTGATCGGTGAGAATGCCTTCGCGGAGGTCCAGCCGCTGATGCAACGTGCGCTTTCTGGCGAGACCGCGCACTTTGAAGGCTGGCTTGAGTATGCCTCTGGCGGTCAGCGATGCGTTTCGGCGGAATATATTCCAGATACCGACAGCCAGGGGTTTACGCGTGGTTTTTTTGCCCTCGTCACCGATATCACAGTGCGACGCAAGGCGGAGGAGGGGTTGGAGAGACTCCGCCAAGACAACCAACGCCATCTCGATGAGCTGCAAGCGCTGCTTGATGCCGCGCCGATCGGCATCTTTTTCGCCCGCGATCCAGCCTGCCAAGACATGATCATGAATCAAGCCGGGGCGGCGCTGTTGCGCGGGCCACCGGATGCCAACCCATCCAAGTCGGGCCCAGGAGCCGAGGAACTGGCCTTTCGTGTCTTCCATTCCGAGCGCGAATTGCGCCCCGAGGAGCTGCCGATGCAGCAGGCTGCGGCGCTGGGACGCGTCATCGGCGGGATGGAGCTACATATCCGCTTTCCCGATGGCGCCGAGGTGAACCTGCTGACCCATGCCGCGCCGCTATACGATGATAATCGGCAGGTGCGCGGCAGTGTGGGCACTTTCGTGGATGTTAGCGAACAGAAGCGTCTGGAGGCCCGTCTGCGTCGGCAGACGCGGGATCTGGAAACCATTAATCATCGCAAGGATGCATTCCTAGCCATGCTCGGCCATGAATTACGCAATCCCCTGACCCCCCTTCGCACGGCGGTCTATCTGCTGAGCACGAACCCCACGCCCGGCGTCGATCTGGCCTGGATCGGGGAGATGATCGACCGACAGGTCGCGCACCTTGAGCGCATGGTCGACGATCTGCTTGATGTCGCGCGGGTCCGGCGCGGAACCCTGAGCTTGACCTGCGAGGAGCATCCCCTGCAGGGGGTGCTTCAGGAGTGTGTCGAGGCGATCACCCTCGCATGCTCCGAAAAGGACTTGGCACTCACTTGCGTGATGCCGGAGGAACCTTTGAAGGTGTTTGGTGACCGTATTCGCTTGGTTCAGGTGTTTTCAAACCTGCTCAACAACGCGGTGCGCTATACCCCTGATCATGGACAGATCAATCTGACACTAGGATTGACCGATGACGGTCAAGTCTGTGCCGAGGTGTCGGACAGTGGCAAGGGGATTTCAAGCGATCTATTGCCGCACGTGTTCGATATTTTCGACAGCGCCGTTTCCCACCCGGACCGAGCGCACGCCGGACTGGGTTTGGGTTTGACACTGGTGAAGCAGATCGTCGGCTTGCACGATGGGCAGGTGGAGGCCAGCAGTCCAGGGTTGGATCAGGGCAGCCGTTTCCGCGTGACTCTGCCTTTGGCGAGCCGAACCAAGGCCCGCGACGATAGCGCCGCGGTCTTCCACCAGGGTGCGACTTCCTCGGGGATCGCATGCGACAAGGGGGAGTTGACTTTGGATGTGTTGGTGGTGGATGACAATCTCGACATTCTGTCATCTGTCGCCGGATTGTTGCGGCAACTCGGTCACCGGGTTCGGGTCATGGATGGTGGATCCCGTGTGCTTGACATGGTGCGCGATAACCCAGTGGATCTTGTGTTGCTGGATATTGGCCTGCCAGATCTGGACGGCTATCAGGTGGCGCGCCTGTTGGCGCAAGAGCCGAAACGCGCTGAATTTAGCGTGGTCGCCATTACCGGGTATGTCGATGCGGATCTGGCCGCCGCTGCAGGCACAAGCGATTTCGACGCTTGGCTGCAGAAACCTTTTCGCTTGGAACAACTCAAGCCACACCTACGAAAGTGTGCGCCTAGTGCTCACGAGACAGACTGATCGCCTGGAGGGAACAATCAATCGTGGCGCCGCGATTCAGCCAAGGAGAATGCCGCGATGCTCGAGGAGCGCCACGAAGAATAATGTAATGATGATCGTGACCGAGACCAATAGCCATTTCAATTGGAATAGGCGGCGTTCTGTCATGGTGGGTTTCTCTCTTTGTTTGTCTGTCAGTACCAGCCAAATGGAGCTAAAGGAAAAACAGGACACAATGCTACGTCAAGGGTGATCGCCTAGGTCGCGAGGTGTTGATGGATGAGTCAGAGTACTGTTCTTCTGTGTATGCCTGTGTATGCATTAGGTTGATGATTTTCGATAGCACCTGTTCTCGAAAGGTTGCGGGAACTGCTCCATCCCGATATACCGGCAGATAGACCTTTTGAGCAACCCCATCGACAGCCTGGTCATGTTCGGAATCCTTTAGCATGTGCCTTTACCTGTTTCAGCAGCGTCTAGTATCAGATTTGCCACATGGCTGTGGCCACATGGCTGAGATTGGTTGCCGCCACGAACTGAAGCGCGTTGCCGTTGCGAGTTGATCCGCTACACAGAACAGTGCTTTTGATTAGTGGAGTGTCGACAGAGCCGCGCTCCAGGATGTCATGGCGAAGGATGGCGGTCGCGTGACCGCCATCCCCCCAGCGCCATGTTTATTGTTCGCTCCTCCTCTACTTCCCTTCCTCCTCGACATCCCGTGATTTGCAGCATAGGCGCAGGTCGAGGATTGAGACATTCGGACTTTCCGCAAAGCGGTCTAGGTAGATTTACGGAGACAGTGAACAGAACAAGAGAAATTGGTTTTTGGGCAGGGGGTTAGAGGACATAACATTACTCATGTCTCAGCCGCTGCTGATCGCCGAGTGCCGCACATGTTGGATTTACTCATCGTCGACCACCAAGCTTGCAACAGGATCGCAGCCTTGTAACCCCCGAATCTGGCAACACTGGCTGACGGATGACTGACTGATGATGGGCCATGGTGTGGGATAGGGCGAGAAAGCGAAGCGCATCTCGCCGATTCCTGCCAGACCTGGACTCATGACAGAAAATCAGATCCGGACTCGTGAAATAAAATCCACGACTTCATCGACAAGAGGGACGGCAAATGAAGAAGGTGCCCCTGTTACGACAGCATGTCGAATGCTTTGGCGGGATGCACTTCGCTTTCCCGCTCTACGAGTTCTAAGGAGACAGTGAACGGAACAAGAACAATCGGGTTTCGGGTAGCTGGGTTAGTGGATGGATATCCGCACCAGGTCAGCCAGATTGTTGGCGCCGAGTTTCTCCTTCAGATTGGCGCGGTGGGCCTCGACGGTGCGGATACTGATCCCAAGATCGATGGCGATCAGCTTGTTGGAGTCGCCAAGAACCAGGCGATCAAAGACCGCGCGTTCGCGCTTGGTGAGTGTTTCCAGCTGCTCCCTGCCTTCGATAATCCGCAGGTCCGAGCTATGGCTTTCGTCGCTCTTGCGCAATTCCTGCTGCACGCGCTCAAGCAAAGACTGTGCGCGAAACGGTTTAGTGAGGAAGTCCCTCGCACCCATTTTCATCGCCGTGACCGCCATTTCGATATCGCCGTGGCCCGTGATCATGATGACCGGGAGACGGGGATGCTCGGCGCGCAACAGTTCGAGCACTGTCATGCCGCCGATATCGCCCATGCGCACATCAAGCAGAAGAATCGCCGGTCGCTCCGTGATACCGGAGAATTGTTCCAGAAAGCGCGATGCGCTGGCGTAGGTCTCGGTCTTGATCGAGACTGAACGCAGCAGCATAGCGATGGATTCGCGAACGTCCGGCTCATCATCAACGACGTAGGCAAGGGGGGGGGCCGTCATCACCCTTCTCCATTAAATGGCCTTCTATCCTGTGCGACTTTGGCCGTTAGTCCAGCACCCTCGACACGCATCAGTCAGGGGGACTGTGATCGAAGGAACCAAGGGTTCCAAATGCAAGGTACGCTCTTGCGCGGTGCGTATCATCATAACGCGAAAGACATCAGACATTGTCAGCTCCATTGCTTCTATCGATAAGGACATTGACCAGGTCATGGCCAACCAGAGTGACCTGGTCGAGGTGTTACATACCCTCAAGCTGGTGGTGTGCGTGAAGGCTCGTGCGACATCAGCCCGCGGGTTCTTTGATCGCGAGGGTTGGTCGCTTAATGACGGTCGGGCCAGTGATGATCAAAGCGAGGATTAAGCTAGCAAATTCCCAGAGGTGGTTCTGCGTAGTCGGACGGAGGCCGCCGTTTGCTGGCAGTTCAGCATCATCCTTGGAAATACTATTGGCATGGCGCAAAAAGCACCGGATGGCTGGGGTCAGGGGCGTGCCCTGAGGACCGCGCGTAAACAGTCGCGCGCCGAGCGCCCGTTCCTAATTGCCGATACGCGCGCTCACCGCCGATTGGATGATATGCAAACGCTCGGCGGCTTCGAGAAAGCGTCCGTGGGCGGCGACGGTGAAGAACGTCTTGATTTGATCGAGATCCATGACAAAGCACAATCAATCGAAAAATTCGATGATAAATGCCGATAACTTTCGTTGTTCTTTTCTAACTCTGGGGTCTATGCTTGAGTCATCTCGTCAAGTTTTGCCGGCGGCGCCCGCGAGCGTCCCAGGGTGCTGATAAGTGCACCCATTAGGCGTTTACCCTTGCGCCGACCGCAGTCTCTAAGGAGGGCATCCGCATGATCGCGGTCAGCATCGCTATGAAAACCAACCATGAACCGCTCAAACGCACCCCGGTTGCGCTCTGGCTCGACACCGAGGAAAACCCTTCGCCGCCAGTGCTGACCGACCGCGAGGGCTGGGCACGCTTCGATGCGTCAGCTGCCAGTGGTAAGGTACTGGTGTCCGGTGTGGAACGCTACCAGGGGCGTCTGGATGGCGAGATTCGCATCGAACTCTGGTCCATCACCCAATCCGAGCGCAGCTCGATGGGGCTGCCGGGTGAGTTTCCCAATGGCAGCAATGCCTATCCTGGCATGAGCACACGCTCGCTTGAGGTCGGCGGGCGTGCCATCCTGACTGACAGCGAAGGCTATTTGGTTGATCCCGGCGACTGGTCGGAAGCCTTCGCGCGCGCCCAGGCGGCGGCAGAGGATCTCAGTCTGAACGCCCGCCACTGGGAGATGATTCGCTTTCTGCGTACGCATTTCGCTCGTCATGGCACCCAGGCGACGGTGCGCGAGATGATCGCTCATTTTCGCCCGCTGTGGGGCGCTGAGGTGGGTGGCAATCGTGGCCTGCATCGTCTGTTTCCGCGCGGCGGGCCGCAAAAGCAAGGTAACCGGCTGGCCGGCTTGCTGCGTACCAAGGGGGAGCACTGAATCGGCGTCGCCGCGGCCCAGCCGGAGCCGCCCGCACTGTCCGGCTGTCACGATAAAGGAGGTATTCGATGCCTGAGCACGCCTCATCCGTTCCGCGCCGAAGCATGGACAGGGCCATGGCATTCCCGGAACAGTTCGCCACGGAGATTCTAATCGATCATTCAAACCACGAGGATCAGGCCGAGACTGACGCCCAAGGTTACCTGCGCGACCCGGCTGATTGGTCGGAGACCTTCGCCCGCATCCAGGCGGCGCGCGAAGGCTTGCGGTTGACACCAAGGCACTGGGCGGTGATTCGTCATCTGCGCGGATGTTACGCCCGGCATGGGCTGCCCATGAGCTGTCTTGATCTGGATACGATATTGCATTTCCGTGCCAGATGGCCACGAGCCGCTGGTCAGCCGCGTTGGTTTCCCGACCTCTTTCCTGCAGGCGGACTCAGCGAACAAGGTCATCGGCTGGCGGGCTTACCTCGCGGTAAATCCTTAATCGGGCTGCGGTTGAATCAGTCAACCTTCCCGACCTAACCGAGCGTGAAAAAAACCAAGGACTTCTGCAACTGCAGCGCCTGAGCGCTGAGTTACTCAATGCCAGCGAAGGTTTCCTCCACCCCGGGGTCTGCAAAGCATCGGGGGCTGCTAGTGTCCCACTCGCGCTGGCGGTTGCAATTGATCTGAATCAATGACGCGAACAAGCGTCTGGCTCAAGGCCAGCCCTTTTTGATCAGGCCCAGCGTGGCGAGCAGATCGCCAACTCGGGTTTCACCGCTTAGCGACCTGGGCGCCCGGCGTTCCGGTCTCGACCGCCGTCACCGCGCGCCGCAAGCCGGGTAACAGGCGGATGATCAGCTTCTCCACCTCGACCACCAGGAAGAAAAGCAGACCACCGAGGAACAGCCAGGGCCAGACGTGCAGCGGAACCGCCTCGGTTTTGAACAACAGCTGCAAGGGCGGAGCATAGGTGAAGAGCGCTTGCAGCGCCACCACGGCCAGGATGCCGAGCGGCAGGTAGCCATTGCCAAGATGGGCGCGCAGCGACAAGGACGAATCCACCAGGTAGCGACTGTTGAGCAGATAGAAAATCTGGCCGATGGTGATGGCATTCACGGCGACGGTGCGCGCCAACTCATCTGAGGCGCCTTGCCCGACCATCCAGAAGAAGCGGCGAGTGTGTAGCCGAGCAGTACCAGGCCGACGAAAACCACCCGCCAGATGCCAAAACCGGTGAGGATCGGGCGGTCCACCGCGCGCGGGGAGCGGCGCATGACATCACGCTCGTGGGGCTCGAAGGCGATGACCAGCCCCAGCGCCACCGAGGTGACCATTTTGACCCGGAGCACCTGCGGAGCGGTGATCGGAAGGGTGAAACCGACAAAGATGGCCGCCGCGATCACCAGCGCCTGGGCGACGTTGGTGGGCAGTATGAAGAGAATCGCCTTCGAGATGTTCAGGCAACCTGATCTCCTAGAATCGACGCTGAACCTGATTTCAGCACTAACTTCCGACAACCCTTGCAGCCTTTCGATCTCCTCCTGCAGCGCCGCTTTTTTGCGCACAAAGGGCTCGACATGCTTGGGCTCCATGGTGTCATCGAGCGTCATCTCCCCGAAACCCGCCAGACGCCGGGTGAGTTTTCCGGTAACGGAGCGAACCTCCCCATCAAGTTGGCGGTAGTCAGGGTTCACCACCTCGATGGGGTCGGAAATCACCTCGGTGCCATTGATCCCACTCGGTTGTCGATAGCGAAGCGATTCGATAAAGGGCAGGCGGGCTAAGGCCATGAAGCCAAGCAGCAGCAAGAGGCTATCGAGACTGTAATAACATTGGGGCAATTCCAAATGGCCCCGTCTTCTTCGCTGAAAGCCAAGTTGTCGGTGATCTCCGTGACTCCATGGGGAAATAACGGCAACTGCATTTGTGGCATCGGTTTGGATGCAAGGCGCAAGTGGGATCGGACTCGCCGCGTGCTCCTCCGCGGCGCTGCAAGGGTATCTTCGCAAAATCCAGCAACGCTGTGACTTTGCGACCGGCTCGGTCCCGGTGTGGCTTTCTAATAGGCCGATTCAACACATTTTTCCGCCAGTCAGGTCAAATCAAGCGGCAGGTCGAGATCAGGTCATCTGAAGGTGCACTTCAAAGCCCTTGATCTGGCCCGGTTCCGGTGCGTTCTCTCCGCATCACCGAGAAAAAAGGAGGTCATGCTCGCCGGGCTTGATCAAGGCCAACGTCAGCGCGGCAACCAGGCTCCGCGGCCCGACGGCCACCTGATGGCCGGGAGCAAGGGAGGGGCGGCTTGGCACGCGGGTGAAGCTAGCATGCGACTAGGATCGCTCGTCGTACGCCGAATCAGCTTGAACGACAAAATGCTGTGCAGAGAGGCTGAATAGCTGAAATACCGGCCTTTTATTGCCCGCGAAAACGGCACAATGGCCGCGCCGTTACTTCTCGAGAGTCACAGGGGATGCCACACTTCATCGCTCGCATTCTGGTGGTCGACGATCAGCCCGCGTCCATCAATCTCTTGCTCGCCTATTTAAAGGATCGCGAGATCGATCTGCTGGTCGCGCAAAACGGCGAGGACGCGCTGCGCATCGCCGCCGATGGCATGCCCGACCTGATCCTGCTCGATGTGATGATGCCGGGCGGCGACGGTTTCGCGATTTGCACGCGGCTCAAGGCCGAGGAGCGGACCGCGCGGATTCCGGTGATTTTTCTCTCGGCGGCGATGGAGACCGAGGACAAGCTGCGCGGCTTCGCCGCCGGCGCGGCTGACTACATCACCAAGCCTTTCTTCGAGCAGGAGGTGCTCGCGCGGGTCTTGGTGCAACTCGGCGACCAGCAGCGGCTGCGGGCGCTGACCAGCCAATCGGTTGACCAGGGGCTTGGCGAAGCGTCTTTCGCATCCAGCGCCAAACGGGATCGGCGCATGCTAAACCAGGCCATCGCCATTCTGACCCGTCAGCTGACCCAGCCACCGAGCGGTATCGATCTGGCCCATCAGGTCGGCACCAATCAGCAGCGGCTCACCCGGGTGTTTCGTGAGCAGGTCGGCATGAGCCCTTATGAATATCTGCAACAGTTGCGGCTGGAGCGCGGTCGCGGCTTGCTGAATGACACCGACTTGCAGGTGCAACTCATCGCTGACCGGGTTGGCTACCGCAACGCCGGCGATTTTACCAGGGCATTCCGCCGCCATTTTGGCGTCACGCCTCGGCAGTACCGCCAGGACGCCATGCAGGGCGAGGACGCTTAGGATGAGCGCATGATGCCCTGCCTGGCCAACGCAATCATGGATCCGCAACCATCGAGCAAAGCATTCATGCGCGAGCCTTCGTTCGGTCTGACCCTGGCGTTCCCTTTCCTGACGTTGATCGCGGCTGGGTGTCAATCGCTACCGTCGCCGCATGGCAACCGGAGCATGAACGACAGCCAGCTTGGCCCGGCGCTGGCGGAATCCATTGACGTGATCGCGCACAGCGGCCATCGTTCGGATGCACTGACGCGCGCCCAGGTCCGACATCGACATCTTCTGGCGCGGCATTTGCCGAGACTGCTTGCGGAGGCGAAGGCGGAAGGCAGCGACAAGGCGGATCCGTCACCCGATTCAAACGAGCTCGATCAGATCGCGTCCGTCGTTGATTCCGGAGGATCGCCCGATGGACTCAAACGCGCCGGTATCGGTGTGCCCTTGGTGGTTAGGCGAGCGGCACGCGATGATCCGAACGCGCCGCGATTCGGTTATCACCTGGCGGCCACCCTTGTCGCCCAGCCGGACGAGAAGCCGGATCACCAGAGGCAGGTCGTCGGACAGACTTGGCCCGTCGGGGGCGCAACGGCGAAGGTGCCTGAGGAAATATCTGGGGAAACAACGGGTGAGGCCGCTGGCTGCTGCCAGGTTGACCTTGTGGACCCACGGCGGGTGGCGCGAGTGCCAACCACAACGGGCACACTGCCGGTGGCCATGGATCTCTATGCGCCCATCCAGGCCACAAGAGCCACGAATGTCGCACCCATGGCCGCCGTGGGCAATCTCTTACGTCCGGGTCGCTTCACCGACGAGCCGCGCATCATCTTCCTGCAGCCGTTCGACGCGAACAAAACCCCAGTCGTGCTGGTTCATGGTCTGCTGTCAACGCCTTGGGTTTGGAAGCCCTTGGTCACCGAACTGCTGGGCGATCCGCGCATCCGTGATTGCTGCCAGTTCTGGTTCTTCTACTATCCAACCGGTCAGCCCGTTCCGCTGTCCGCGCTGCAATTGCGTCAAGCGCTCGACGATGCGGTCGCACGCACGCAATTGAACCGCAAGATGATTCTCATCGGCCACAGCATGGGCGGCATTCTGTCACGCGTACAGGTCTCGCGCCTTGAGCCCGCTCGCGCCGAGCAGGTCTTTCCAGGTGTTTCCGAGCTGTCCGCAGACAACCGCGTGCGCCAGGCCTTGATCTTCGTGCCTCGCGCCGATGTCTCGCGGGTGGTCTTTCTCTTCGTGCCCCACCGCGGCAGCGCGCTTGCTTCCAATGGTCTTGGCGCCTTGGCCATCCGTCTGATTCGGCTCCCAGATACCCTTCTCAAGGAGACGGAGTATGCCTTCGGACAGCTCGCTGGACACCAAAGCCAGCGCCTGCCGACGAGCATCCATGGACTGTCACCGCGTTCCGCCTTCATGCGTGCGCTGAACACCACGACCCCGAGCGTGCCGACGCACTCCATTATCGGCAATCGCGGCCGTGGTGACGGCAGTCGTGGATCCGATGGCGTGGTGCCCGTGCGCAGCGCGCGACTGCCGAGTGCCAGCTCCGAGCTGGTGGTCCCGACCGGCCACGGTGGCTTCGGTCATCCGGCGGCGGTGGACGAAATCAAGCGCATCATTCTGATGGATGTCGCACAAGGACAAACCAGGAATGGCGCAGACACCCATGCCCGCGCCCTGGCGGCACAATTGGAGAATTCAAGGATTCGATAAGCGTCAAAAGTCACCTAAAGTCACCTAGAGTCAGCTAAAGTCCCTTAGCCCCACGCACCCCGATCCATTCGCAAGAGGACCAAACCATGTCGATCACGGGTCAATTTTCCGCGCCCGCTCGTGGGCTGATCATCGCCGGCGCGATCGCACTTGTCATCAGCCTCATGCATTTGGCGGCGCCTATCCTGGCACCGCTGCTGCTTGCCGTTTTCATCGCTGTCATCGCGACCCCGCCGCTGCGCTGGCTGAGACGCAAGGGGGTGCCGAAATGGGCGGCGCTTGGACTGATCATCTTTGTCTTGCTGGACATCGGCAGCCTCCTGGCCCTGCTGACCACCGGAGCGCTTGAAGGCTTCCGCGACAGCTTCCCGAGTTACCAGGAGCGCTTTCTGATGCTGAGCGAGCAAGCGGGTGGCTGGCTCGAGCGCTTCGGCATGGAGCATTCCCAGGAAGCCATCCCGGATCTGTTAGACCCCAAGAAGGTGATGGGCGTGGTACGACTCATGCTCTCGAATGCGAGCGGCGTGCTGGCCACCGGTCTCCTGGTGCTGCTCGCGGTGATGTTCATCCTGCTCGAGGCACCCAGCTTGCAGGCCAAGTTGCGCGCCGCCTTCAAGCCGTCGCCAGAGGCCGAGGCACGCATTGGCCAACTGTTTTCGCGCCTGAATGGCTACATGTCCATCAAGTCGCTCACCAGCCTGGCGACGGGTGCACTGATTTGGATCTGGCTTGCCTTTGTGGGCGTCGACTTCGCGCCTTTGTGGGGCATACTTGCCTTCCTGCTGAACTTCGTTCCCACCGTTGGTTCCATCATTGCCGGTATCCCTCCGGTGCTCCTAGCCTTGGTTCAACTCGGTCCGCAGGGAGCGCTCTTGGCCACGCTGGGTTTCATGGTCGTGAACGTGGGTATCGGCAACTTCGTCGAACCGCGCGTGATGGGCCGTGGACTCGGGATTTCGACCCTGGCTGTTTTTGTATCGCTGCTATTTTGGGGCTGGTTGTTCGGTCTGGTCGGCATGTTCCTGGCCGTGCCCCTGACGGCTGCGCTGATCGCCGCGCTCGATGCCAGCCCGCACACGCGTCCGCTGGCCATCATGCTTGGCCCCGAGTTGAAAGCCGGAACCGATGCGGATGCTGACGCCGAGACTGCGGAGGACACGCGCGCCGGCTCGTGCTGACCGCTTTGCGTGGTGCCGGGTGCCCCTGGATGAGTCATCAATGGCATCAGAATCTTGGCGCGGGCGATTATCGCCCGCGCGTAAGGACAAAGTAGCGACGTCGGTCCGGGGTCTCCACAAAGTACAAGCGGCGCCCCCGCGGAAGATCCGTATCCACCAGGCGCTGGAATAGGTCGTCGAAGAACTCCGGTGTTTCCAGGCCAAAATTGTGGAAATTCCGGGTGCGATTGACAGGGGTCACGTCCACCAAGGTCAGGCGCCGGTCGGCGGGCTCCATGATCCCCGCGAAGCTGGCCGCCACCTGTGCTTGATCGGGATCGCGCGGATCCAGGCTACTCTCGCCGAGACGCCGGCCGCGGTTGAGCAGCCGACTCACCAGCAAGGCGCGGTCGTTGGATGATAGATAGACCGTCAGATTGTCCGCCAGCGCCTCGATCTCGGCGCGCAAGCGCGCATCGAACTCGCCGCGATCAACATCGGGCGCGGTGAGGATGATGTTCTCGAATGCCGGCTGACCATCGCCAAAGTCCGCTTGCGCGGCAAGCTGATGCAAGGCGTCCACCACCACCTGGCCACCGAGACTGTTGGCGATCATCCAGATGCGCTGGGGCTGGACCTGTTCCACCACTAGTGAAAGGACCGTGGCCAACTCAGCGCCCGATGCCGTGGCGACCTGACGCGCCCGACGGTAACCGGACAGGGACGCGCCTTGATCGCCCGGCCAGTCGAACAGCAGCACGGGCGTGTCAAGATCTAACACATGGCTCAGAAAGGCGGTCTTGCGCAGCGCCGAGGGGAAGGTCTCGCGGTAGCCATGCACCACCACCAGCAAGGATTGATAGGCCGAGGCCAGGACTTGCTCGCGCAGCTCACCGCTGAAGGCCGGTCGCGGCAGCGAACGAACCGCGCGCAGCTGAATCTCCTCGTTGATCAGCCAGTCGCTTGGATTGACCAGGATACCGAGCCCCAGGGTTGGCTCCAGCGCGATGTCGAAACTGCCGAGCTCCAGCTCGGCGCGCCGGCGCGACAAGAAGCGCTGATCGGGTATCCCGGTCTTGGTATCGGGACTGGGCGCCCGATTGGAGGCATAGAACAGTCGTAGGCTGTCCGACTCCGGTAAGCGCGCCGCCTGCATCCGGCTGAATTTCAACCCCTCGGCATGCTCGAGCAGGGTGCGGGTGCCAACAAAGTAAAGATAAGCAACCAAGCCCAGCAGTATTGCGGCCAAGAGTCCGAGAAGTATGACGATGCGGCGCGTTTTTCGCTTCACTTGGCGCGTCATCAGGCGGGTCACCAGCGTCGATCCAAAATGGTCAAGGCAGCGGAAAGTCGGTTCTAACACTTGGATGCGGAGGAATGCCAGCGCATGCCGGGGATATCGGGGCTAAACTATACCAGAGTCGGATACGCCCAAAGGGGCAAGCCAGGAGCAATCGCGCGCGGCGGGAAAGAAACACTGAGCTTGCAGGCTGATGATATCCGTTTGACCAAGACCCACTGCCGCTTCTGGATCAAGAATGAGTCTGGATGATGCCGTGCATCAAGCGCCTGTTGCTGATCGCCATGAGCTTGGGGCTCGCCAACCCCGGCGCGGCAAGCCTGCAAATGTCGGTCTCAAGCCCGTCACGACTGACGGATCAGGAACGCGCCTGGCTGGCCGCTGGTCATCGAGTTCGCGTGCGCATCAGCGACTATCCGCCCTATATGATGCGGGAGCCCCAACCGGCGGGCCTGGCGGTCGATTATCTCGACCATATCGCGCAACAATTCGGCTTGGATATCCAATACGTCCCCGCCACCATGACCTTTGGCGCGGCCGTGACCGATGTTGAAGGTCCGCGACGCCATTATGATGTGCTACCCACCTTTACGCGGACGCCTGAGCGGGAGAAACACTTCGCCATCACCGATGATTACCTGAACGCCCCTTGGGTAATTTTCACGCGCCAGGACAGCCCCTATCTGATTGGCTTGGAAAGTCTGGCGGGAAAAACGATCGCGGCGGAACAAGGTTTCTGGATCGTCGCGGAGATGAAGCGGGATATTCCCCGGATCAGCATCCTTGAAGTGCCCTTGGCTCTGGATGCGCTAACGGCCGTGGCCACGGGACAAGCCGATGCCTATGTCGGCAATCTGGCTGTCGGAGCTTTCCTCGTTAAGGAGCATCGGCTCAGGAACCTAATGGTAGCCGCACCGACGCATTTTGGCATCAATACCCAGGCGATGGCGGTGCGACGAGACTGGCCGGAACTGGCGAGCCTGATCAACAAAGGCATTGCCGCGATGACGGCCGATGATCGCAACATCATTCTTGGAAAGTGGATTCGTATCGAGATGCGGCCACAAAAGGACTATCGGCTGGCTTACAGCATCCTGGCGGCGGCTGCGCTTGCCGTCATCGCCTTCTTTTTCTGGAATCGGCGATTGGCACGAGAAATCGCGTTCAGACGGCGAGTCGAGTCCGAGTTGAAGCAAAAGAAAGCGGCCTTGCAGGAGCTGAATGCCACCCTGGAGCGGCGGTTGCAGGCCGCCGTGCAGGATCGCACCCGTGTCCTCAGCGAAGCAACGGCGCGCGCTCAGGAGAGCAGCCAATCCAAGTCGGCCTTTCTCTCGGCGGTGAGCCACGAACTGCGTTCGCCTTTGCACGACATTCTTGGCTACGCGCGCCTGCTCGCGCACCGGATACCGCCCCAGGCGCGCGATCAGTTAAACATCATCCATGACAGCGGTAATCAGCTGCTGCGGCTGATCAACGATATTCTGGAGTATAGCCGTGGCGAGGAAAAACCTATCGTGCTCGAACCCGGCCCCGTCTCGCTCGCCCGTTTGGCGCGCAACCTGGCTGCTGCCTACCAGCCACTCGCGACACGCACCAACAATGGCTTCATCGTCGAGCGCGATGCCGAGGGTCCGGACTGGGTGATAGCGGATGAGCTGCGACTGACCCAGATCCTGCGCAACCTCTTGGATAATGCCTTCAAGTTCACCCAAGATGGGCTGATCGAACTGGTCATCGAACCAGTCGTCAGGCAGGGCGAGTCGCTCGCGCTTGAAGGTATGGAGGCTGATTGGATGGAGGCTGATTGGATGAAGACAGGCGGGATGGAAATGGATGCCGCTGCCCTGGTCCGCTTCATTGTCAGGGATACCGGCGTCGGTATTCCGGTCTCGGAGCGACAGGCAATCTTTCAACCCTACCGGCGGCTCGAGCGCCACCGAGGCGTGCCGGGCGTCGGACTTGGACTCGCGATCGCAAGGCAACTGACGACCGCAATGGGCGGCAGCATCGGACTCCACGTTAGCTCGGCCCGGCATGCGGGGAGTACCTTTCATTTGCTCTTGCCTTTGCCCATTTGTACCGAGGTCGAGCAAGCTGCCGACGAGGAAGCGAATATCCTGGGTTACGCCGGGCGCCGGCGCACCTTGCTGATCGCCGATGACCAATCCACGAGTCGCGAATTCTTGGCGGAATGTTGTCGCGCTTGGGGCTTCGATGTCATCGAGGCGGTCGATGGCGCTCACGCGATCAAAGGTTTTCGGGCAATCGCGGGTTGCGTCGATGCGGTCTTGGTCGATCAATACATGCCCCATCTCGATGGCTGGGGATGCTTGCGGGCGCTGCGTTCATTGGAGCCTGGTCGCCATCTCCCGGTCATCCTCATCTCGGCTGGGCCAGCACGAAAGCCCGACGGCTATCCCGAAGACTTGGACTTTGACCAATTTGTCATGAAACCCCTTGGTGAGTCGACCTTGGCGCGTCTCTTGGGTGAATCCCTTGCGCTGGAATGGGAATACGCTGCCGAACCTCCGATGCTAGAAGAGCCAGAGCCAGAACCCGATCCCTTGACCCTAGCGCGGTTTCTCACTGACGAAGAACGCGGGCGCATGCAAGCCATGGTTGCCATGGGGCAGGTAGTTGCCCTGCTGCAATGGGCGGAGGCCATGGCTAGCCGGGATCTCGCGCGCGAGCTGATGTGGCAGGCCATCGCGCGCATGTGTCGAGCGGTCGATTTGCCTGCCCTCAAGCGTTTGGTTGCCGCGTCCGCTGATCATTGAGCGCCAATATCAGCCATTGATCGGTCATCCACCGCAGTGATGTGTTTCAGCTGTTGCTCAGGTCCGGTCGGCGACTGATTGGGTCCGAGCGGATTGTCTCGAGGGAGAAGGGTAGACGCTCGCGAGCAGCAGTGTGTCTAGCGCGGCGCGCTGGCTGTCGGCGCGGTGACGCAGTGTCAGCTCCGTGGCTTGGCTCTCTTTCAGTGCGCGGCGCAATTGCTCGGCTCCGAGTTCAAACACGCCAAGCTGAGCCTGTTGTTCCGTCAGTGCTTTTTGATCGGGTGCCAGTGACCGCTCGGCACGCCGGATGGCTGCTTGCAGCCGCGCCGCGCGCCGACCCAGGCGTCCAAAGCGGCCGAGCGCGCCGGTCGCGGCGCGCTGATCCTCCAGGGTCGCGAGATCGTCGCGCAATCTGTGCAACCTTGGCTGCTTGGCGCTGACCTCGGCCTCCAGGGTTGCAATCGACTGCTTGCTTGCGCTGATCGCGCGCTCGGTCTCGGCAAGTTCGCGCGCGAGTCCCAGCTGATGCTCATGCTGCGCCTCAAGCTCAGCGCGCAGATGTTCAAGCTCACTGTGCAGCGTCTGGATCTGTTCTTCGCGTTGCTCCCGCTCGGCCTGGATTCTGGCGGCGGCCTGCTGCTCGGTCTCGCGGGCGAGTTGGAGCTTGTCGCGCTCACGCAGTTGCTCGGTTTCATCGCCAAGGCGCGCGCGCATCTGCTCCAGACGCATCTCCAGCTCACGCTCACGCGCCGCGAACTCCGATTCGCGCTGGCGTTGTTCGAGCGCCAGCTGGCCATCGATTCCCTCGCGGCGGCGGCTGAGTAACTCGCGCTCATGCGCCTGGTCGGCATGCATGCGCGCCAGGCGCCTCTGGGCTTCGATCTTGGCGCGGTGAGTCGCGACAAAGGCCTCGGGGTCGCGCTGCCACTGCCGCCAAAGGCGTGCGAAGTCGCTGGGGGTCAGGCGCCGCGCCGGGTCGTCATGCTGTTCGAAACCAGGGATATCCGCGAGTCCGCCTTTGAGATACTGGGGATATTGGGTCTGGATGCTTTCGCTGTAATAGGTTTGCACCGCCCGTGGCTCGAACAACTTAAGCGCGATGAGGGAGAAAAACAGAATGCCGAGCGCGGCCTGGGCAAAGCCATCGACGGTCTCGAAATGCGGGACGCCTTTTTCGGCGGGACTCTCGCGCAGCGCATTCAGCCCCTTGGATCGCGCCGCGAAGGTGAGTGCTGGCGGTGCGGCCGGCGGTTGCTCGGCTTCGACCTCGGTGGTGATGCGCCCCAGCAGGGCTTGTTGTTGCGTTCTTAATTCGGTTAGGGCGTCATTGAGGGTATCAAGCCGCTGTTGCAGCGCGTCGATACTAGCGTCGATGGGCGCCATGCGTTCGCTCAGTTCAGCGCGCTTGCTAGCCAGGGTATCCGCCAGTTGATCCGCGCGCTCCGTCCACTTGCGCGCCTCAGGGCCATATCCTTCCCGTCGACCATCGCGCCCAAGCACTTCGTCCCCCACGCGCCTGCGCGCCTCGGCCAGGTCTTGCGTCAGCACTTGCACTTCCGGCTGATACTCGGCGCTCAGCCGTTCCCGACGTGCGCGCTCGTCCTCAAGCGTCTGACGGGTTGCGCTGATTTGTTGCTCCAAATCCTGAATGCGGGCGGGGTAGCCAGCGCCCTCCTGGGCGGCGCGGGCCTCGACTTGCTCCCTGAGTTCACCAGCACGCTGGTCAAAATACTGCTCAACCCGCGCCTGATGCCAGGCGGCGATATCATCGGCGCGGATGAGCTTCTCGATAAAAGGCGCGGTGACATAGAGTGAGATGGCCACAATTGCGACACGCGCCAGTAGACCGATGAGCCAGCGTAGCATGGGGCCTGCCGCTCTCAACCTTGCCTTGCCGGGATGGGCATTCAGGCTGGGCTTCTCGGACATAATGAGCGAGCTGTCGAGGATCCAGATCACCGCGAATAGCAGAGCAAACAGAAAGAGGCCGACGGGCGGCCCCAGCCAGGCGCTGGCCGCTGGTACCATCGAGAAACCCACGGCACCCCAGACAAAGCCCTCGATACTGGCCATTAAAAAAATCAGCACGCGCGCTGAACCTATCCAGGCCGCTGCCGCGGGCGTTAGCAGCGAGTCTCCATAGGGTTTTAGCCGCAGGTAATCGATAAGGCGCATGATCAGGCTCAATCGCGATACATGTTGAGCCTTCATACTACAGCGATAAAAGCTTTGAATCCAATTGAATAATTTGATTTTTTTATTCTGAAGGATGAGACCTTGGGAGTGATTGGACAACTTCTTGGCGAAATCCCGAACAGCGCATGACGCTTGGTTATCCGGCACTTCGGCTTGCTGACGCCAGGATTTTCTTGCCATGAGGACTGAGCAATCGCCCGGGGTGGAGCACAGGGAAGGGGTTTAGCCTTCAGTGTTTAGAGTGGAACCACCAATGGAGAGACAGCATGAAAGACGGGGTTATCCTCTCGATCGATCAGGGCACCACCGGCTCTACGGCGCTGCTGTTCGACCATGCCGGGCAGATCCGCGCGCGCGCCTACTCGGAATTCAGCCAGCATTACCCCAAGCCGGGCTGGGTGGAGCACGATGCCGAGGAGATTATTCTGGTCACCATGAAGGTGATCGCCGAGGCCTTGCGTACCGGCGGCATCCTGGCCAACGACATCCAGGCCATTGGTATCACCAATCAGCGTGAGACGGTGGTGCTGTGGGAGCGCGCCAGCGGCAAACCCATTGGTCGCGCCATTGTCTGGCAGGATAGACGCACGGCGGATACCTGTGCCGAGCTCAAGGCCGAGGGCCACACCGAGTTGTTCCAGCGCAAGACCGGCCTGGTGATCGACCCCTATTTTTCCGCTACCAAGGTCAAATGGATGCTTGACAACACGCCCGGCCTTCGTAAACGCGCCGAGCGCGGGGAGATCTGCTTCGGCACCATCGATTCCTGGCTGGTGTTTCGCCTCACCGGCGGCAAGCGCCATCTCACCGATTATTCCAACGCCTCGCGTACCCTGCTCTACAACATCCGCGAGCTGTGTTGGGACCAAGAGCTGCTCGCGCTCTTGGAGATCCCCGCCAAGATGCTGCCCGAGGTTCGGCCGTCCTCGGAGGTCCATGGCGAGACCGATCCGCAGATGTTCTTTGGCACCCGGGGTATTCCCCTTGCCGGCATCGCCGGCGATCAGCAGGCGGCGCTCTTCGGGCAGGCCTGCTACCAGCGCGGCATGGCCAAGAACACCTATGGCACTGGCTCTTTCGTGCTGATGAACACTGGCACCGATGCGGTGGTCAGCCAGGAGCAACTGCTGACCACCATCGCTTGGGGCCTGGGTGACCAGCCGGTCGAATACGCACTGGAAGGCGCCATTTTCGTCACCGGCGCGGCGGTGCAATGGCTACGCGATGGCTTAGGCATGATCGAGCACGCCAGCGAGACACGCGAGCTGGCGCGCTCAGTGCCCGAGAACGAGGATGTCTACTTCGTGCCAGCCCTGGCTGGGCTGGGCGCCCCGCACTGGGACCCCTATGCACGCGGACTGCTGATTGGCCTCACCCGTGGCACCAGCCGCGGCCATGTCGCGCGCGCGGTGCTGGAGAGCATGGCCTATCAGACGCGCGATGTAATCGAGGCCATGGAGCGTGACTCCGGCATCACCCTCAAGGAACTGCGCTGCGACGGCGGCGCCTCGGTGAATTCCGTGCTGATGCAGTTCCAGTCCGACATCCTCGGCGTGAAGGTGGAGGTGCCGAGCATCATCGAGACCACCGCGCTTGGCGCCGCCTATCTGGCCGGTCTCGCGGTCGGTTTCTGGGAGAGCCGTGATGAGATCGCGAACCAATGGGACCTGGACGTGCGCTATCACCCGCGCATCGACGAGGCCAAGCGCGAGAAGTTGTTCAAGCGCTGGCATCGCGCGGTGGAGCTGGCCAAAGGTTGGGCGAAGGATGAAGCATGAAGTGTACTTGGTGGTGCCGCGCGAGCATATCCAGCAGGCGGAGGGGCGGTTGCTTGCCTGCGAGATGCTCTTCGGCGACCAGACACAGGCGCGCCATGATGAATATTTCCGTGTTGAGCGCGAGATTGCGACTCACTCGGGTCACCATGGCGATAATCGAATACTTGAGTTTTTTCATTGACAATTCTCGACGCAAGCCCGAATACAGCCTATGATGACGGCCGGGTTACGGCCTGCTCTTGGAGCACCACTCGCTTCCAACGTAGGCATGTACCTGAGTATTAAAGAAAACGGAAGGTCACTGCAGAAGTTTCACTGCCTTAAGAGGAGCAATACAAGAGCATGAAGTCTAAAACACTTGCTGCCGCCATCACTGTTGCCTGTTCGGTGCTCGTACCGTCAATCGCTCAGGCCACCAATGGCTATTTTTCACACGGCTACGGCACCAAGAACAAGGGCATGGCCGGCGCGGGTACCGCGCTGCCCCAAGATGCGATGATCTCCGCTGTCAATGTCGCGGGCGTCGTCTGGGTTGATCGACGCATGGATGTGGGTCTGACGCTCTTCAGCCCGCACCGGGAATATACCCAGAGATCCTCGACTAACAACTTCCCGCCCGCGGCTATCGCTGGTGGCATGGCACCGCCTTGGCCAGTTCCCGTGGGCAGCAACCCGGACTTTACCGGGACAGTCGACAGCGAAGAAAATTTCTTCCTGATTCCACATTTTGCCTATGCACACCCGCTTGATGATAGCAGTGCTCTGGGGGTCTCTCTCTACGGCAACGGGGGCATGAACACCAGCTATGATCGCAAAGATACCACCGCATTGCCCGGCACACCGGGTGCGACAGGTCTTGGGACCTATGGCGGCGCCATGGCAACCCCCGCGGCGGCCTCGACGGGTGTCGACCTCTCACAGCTTGCGCTCAATCTAAATTACTCGCGCAAACTGACCGATGATTTCTCCCTTGGTGGCGGACTGATCCTGTCCTATCAGCGTTTCAAAGCTCGGGGACTAACCCCCTTTGGCATGCTGGTGAGCGATGGCAACCCGGATAACCTCAGCAACAAAGGCTATGAGGGTGTCTTTGGTTGGGGCGCTCAAATAGGCGCGTTGTGGAAAGTCAATGAACAGTTTTCAATTGGCGCCGCCTACCAGACCAAGATTGATTTCGAGCCCTTCGACGATTACTCCGATCTATTTGCCGGCAAGGGCGATCTGGACGCTCCAGCCTTTGTCAATGTTGGCCTAGCCTTCAAGCCGCGGCAGGACATCACCCTTGCCTTCGATATTCAGCATATCTGGTACAGCGATGTCGACGCCCTTGGCAACAATACCACCTCGAATCTCAGTCTTTGCCTGGCGGGGCAGACGCAGCACTGCCTTGGCGCCAACGATGGCCCTGGGTTCGGCTGGGAAGACATGACGGTCTATAAGTTCGGAGTCCAGTGGGACTACAAGCCCGATCTCACCTTCCGTGCTGGCTATAGCTACGGCGAGCAACCCGTCCCCTCGGAAAGTGTGTTATTCAATGTGCTGGCTCCGGCGGTGATCGAACAGCATTTCACGCTGGGCTTGACCAAGCAGATCGGCAAGAACATGGAACTTAACTTTGCCGGCATGTACGCACCCAAAAACGACGTTGATTGTGGCTGTTCGCTGCCGTTCTCCGGCGGTGCCGACTCAATCAATATCGCCATGAGCCAGTGGGAACTCGAAATGAGCGTCGGGCTGCGCTTCTGATCTCGCTCGACGCGGCACCAATTCTGCGTCCGTCCAGTCGCCGATCACCAGCAAGGCCATCGGCGTTCTGGCGTTTCCCCCCCGTTCCGCGCGCATGAGACTCACCCAAGGTATCAACCGTCCGCATTAATGCGCGCGATCAATTCCTGCAGAACAATCTCAGCGCGTTCAGTGTCGATCTGACAGGTTCCGGCCGCCTGATGCCCGCCGCCGCCATAGGCAAGCATCAGCTCGCCGACATTGGTATTGGAACTCCGATCAAAGATGGATTTGCCCGTGGCCAGCACCGTATTCTGCTGCTTTAGCCCCCACATCACGTGAATTGAGATGTTGCACTGGGGGAAAAGTGCATAAATCATGAAGCGATTGCCGGCCCAGATAGTCTCTTCGCCGCGCAGGTCGAGCACCACCAGGTTGCCGTGCACGGTCGCGCAGCGCTGAATTTGTTCTTTGAACCTGGGCTCCTGCTCAAAATACAAATCGACTCGCTCGCGTACGTCGGGCAGGGCGAGGATTTCATCAATGCCGTGATTTTTGCAGTAGTCGATCAGATCCATCATGAGCGCGTAATTGGAGATGCGGAACTCCCTGAAGCGTCCCAGACCGGTGCGCGCGTCCATCAGGAAATTCAGTAGCACCCAGCCTTGAGGATGTAGCACTTCATCGCGCTCGAACTGGGCTGCGTCGCCTTTGTCGACCGCCGCCATCATCTCGTCCCAGGCAACGGGAAAGGCGTCGTGGCCGCCATAATGGCGCCAGACCACGCGCGCTGCCGAAGGCGCGTCCGGGTCGATGATGTGGTTGTCGCGCTTTTCGTTGCGCAGTGTTTCGGACAGGTGATGGTCGAAGGCCAGATGCACGCCCTCGACATAGGGCAGGTTGGTGGTGATGTCTTGATTGGTGATCTCGATTTTGCCGTCTTGCATATCCTTGGGATGGACGAACTTGATGTCGTCAATCAAATCCAGATGCTTGAGCAGGACCGCGCAGACCAGACCATCGAAATCGCTGCGGGTGACGAGACGAAAGGATTGTTGTGACATTGAGACTTCTCCGGCTGTCGTGGGGGATATGTTAAAAATTCGGCTAAAACCGCGAACGCAGGCGTTTCCATGCCTGGCGCAGATACTTGTCGGCCTCGATTGCCAGCAGGCTGGGCAGGAAGCACAGTAGGATCAGCGGCCACCACAGGATGGGAAAATCGGCCGTCTTGAACCAGCTTGAGGTCGCTGGTGCGAAGGTTGGAATCAGCCGGATGGCGATGCTAAGGCCCACGCCGGCGAGCAGCCACTTGTTGCTGTAAGGGCTGAAGCTGAACACCGATTGGTCGATGGAACGCGCCGAGAAGACATAGCCAAAATGCGCGAACAAAATGGCCCAGAAGGCGGCCGTTTGCGCCTGGGTCAGTAGCAGCGGATCGACCAGTTCGCCGTTGACCAGGGCGGGAGAGCCAAAAAAGTAATAGATGCCGAAGCCGGGCAGGGAGATGGCGATGCCGAGCAGGATGACGCGCTGAATAAAGAGTCCATCGATGATGTTGGCCTTGGCGTCGCGCGGCGGATGCGACAGCAGACCGCGTTCCTTGGGTTCCATCATCAGCGGCAGGGTCAGCAGCAGGGAATCGAGCAGGTTGATCCACAAAATCTGAATGGGCTCAAGTACAAAGCGCTCGCCAAACAGAGGCACATAAGCGGCCAAAATGATCGCGCCCATGATCAGCAGTGCCTGGGCGGCATTGGTCGGCAGGGTATAGAGAATGGCCTTTTGCAGGTTCTTCCAGGCATGGCGGCCTTCCTCGACGGCGGTGACGATGGTGGCGAAATTATCATCGGCCAGCACCATGTCGGCGGCCTGACGCGCCACCTCGGTGCCTTCCTTGCCCATGGCCACGCCGATGTCGGCCTGCTTGAGTGCCGGCGCGTCATTGACACCATCGCCGGTCATGGCCACCACATGGCCATTGGCCTGGAAGGCGGCGGCGATTTGCTGCTTGTGCTCGGGCGCGACCCGGGCGAAGACCGAGACGGCTTCGACCTCCCGGCGCAGTTGCTCCGGGTCCATGTCATTGAGGTCGGTCCCAGCCAGGACTCGGTCCGCTGGAATGCCAAGCTGAGCGGCCACCGCCTGGGCGGTCAGGGGGTGGTCGCCGGTGACCATGACGGTGCGAATGCCCGCTGACTTGCAGTTGGCCACCGCCTGTTTCGCGCTTTCCTTGGGCGGGTCGATCATGCCCTGTAGGCCGGCGAAGCAGAGGTCGTGCAGATCCTCGTGTAGCAGATCGGCATGATCGTTCGGCACTCGCTTGAAGGCGAAGCCCAGGGTGCGCAGCGCCTGGCGGGCGAAGGTTCTGGCCGCCTCAAGATAGGCCTCGCGGTTGAGATGGGTCTCGCTCCCATCGGCGTCCGTGGCGCTGGCGCACATCTCCAACAGAATCTCCGGCGCGCCTTTAACAAAGAGATAGCGCTCGCCCTGATAGTCGGCCAGCACCGCCATGTATTTGGTGGTCGAATCGAAGGGGATCTCCTCGACGCGCTGCTGGCGGTCCTTGTTGAGACCCGCCTTGGCCCCGGAGATCAGCAGGGCGATCTCGGTCGGGTCGCCGATGCTGTGGCCTTCGTCGTTGAGATGGGCGTTGTTGCAGAAAAAGCCGATCTCCAGCAGTCGGCGCAGTGCCGGATGGGCGGCCGCGTCAATGGGCGCGCCGTCCTGGGAGAACTGGCCGTGCAGGTCGTAGCCAACACCCGAGACCCCAAAGGCCTGCCCGGCGGCGAAGACATCGGTCACAGTCATGCGGTTTTCGGTCAGGGTGCCGGTTTTGTCCGAGCAGATCACCGAGGTCGCCCCAAGGGTTTCGGCGGCTGGCAAATTGGCGACAATGGCGTTCTTGGCTGCCATGGCGTTGCCGGACTTGGCCAGCACCGCGGTGACCAGCGCCGGGAGCATCTCCGGAATGGCGGCCACCACCAGGGAAATGGCGCCAAGCAGGCTGTAGGAAATCTCGTAGCCGAGGTAGATGCCAACGACAAAGTTGACCGCGCCAATGCTCATGATGGCGATGATCAGCGTTTTGATGAAGCGCGCGAGCTTGCGTTGCAAGGGGGTGGAATGGGCTGCCGCGGCCTTGACCATGCCGGCGATCTCGCCAAAGATCGTTTTGTCGCCGATCTCCACCACTACCGCCTTGGCGGTGCCCTGGGTCAGGTAGGTGCCGGAAAAGCCCATGTTTTTCTGGTCCCCGGGGACCACCTGATCGCCTTCGATGGGCGTGGTGGTTTTGGTCACGGGCACGGATTCGCCGGTCAGGGAGGATTCATCGACCTGCGCATTGTGCAAACGGATAAAGCGCACATCGGCAGGAATTTTGTCGCCGCCTTCCAGTTCGATAATGTCGCCGGGCACTAGCTGTTTTGACGGGATGCGCACCAGGCCCTGATCGCGCAGCACCATGCACTCGGGCACCATCATCGACTTAAGTGCCTCAATGGCGTTCTCGGCCTTACCCTCCAGATAAAAGCCGACACAGGCATTGAGCACCACCACCGAGAGAATCACCATGGTGTCCGGCAGCAAATGGGCGCCAAAGAGCGTCAGCAGGCCGGTGACCATGGCCGTGGCCAGCAGAATCAGCGACATGGGGTCCTTGAATTGTTTCAGGAACCGCTCCCAGGCGGGCGTCTTGCGCACGCTGATGGCGTTTTCGCCATGGATGGCCTGGCGTTTGGTCGCCTCGTCCGATGACAGGCCCTGGTCGTTGGTCTCTAGGGTGGATAGGACGTCTTCTGGTGGTAGTTGGTACCAAAGCACCTGTGCAATCTCCTGACAATGGCTGAAGGCTGAATCCTGCGTACCGCAGGCGCAGCGATGTGCGAGCTATCTGCAAATAACCTCAAATGGTAACTGATATGCCCCATCCTATCGCGCGCCGCTGGATTCCGTTTGGGAGTGCCGACTCTCTTGCAACGGGCGCTTCCAGGCAGCCCGATCGCCACGCCAAGCGCAGCTGCTGCATTCAGAATACTGGAGCCTTGCCGCGGCTTAGCCGCCGGTCATGCTCATGACGCGGACAATCTTCCCAGGCTGTTCGTTGAAGTTGTGGTGCTCGGGCTTGAGGGCAATCGCCTGGCGGATCAGTTCGCGCAGTTCGGTTTCGCCAAGACCGGCGCGCAAGTGCTCGCGCACCGGCAGACTGTGTTCCTGACCAAGACACAGATAGAGCGTGCCATCGACAGCCAATCGCACCCTGTTGCAGGTGGCGCAAAAGTGACGCGACAGGGGGGTGATGAAGCCAATACGAGTTTCGGTGGTGCCGACGCGATAGTAACGCGCCGGACCCCCGCCCGGCAGAATATCCGGGATCAGCTCGAACTGCCGCGCGAGGCGTCGTTTGATCGGCTCCAGGCTTCCAAGGGCGCCGGCAACCCTTTGTCCGCTTGGACCCAGCGGCATGGTCTCGATCAAGCGCAGTGTGAAGCCGTGGCTCGCGCAGTAGTCGAGGATGTCCTCGATCTCGTCATCGTTCACCCCCGGCATGACCACGGTATTGACCCGGATCGGCTGCATGCCTGCTTCAGCCGCCGCCGCGATGCCGCGCAACACCTGACAAAGATCGCCGCCGGTGATTTGGCGAAACACCTTGGCCCGCAGGCTGTCGAGGCTGACATTCAGGCGTCGGACCCCGGCATCGGCCAGCGCGCGGGCTTGCTCGGCCATTTGGGTGCAATTGCTGGATAAAGACAGATCATCCAGACCGGGCAGGGCAGACAGACGCGCGGCCAGGTCAGGCAGCATGCGGCGCATCAAGGGCTCGCCCCCAGTCAAGCGTACCCGACGGACGCCGAGGGTGGTAAAAGCCCCCACCACCCGGACGATCTCATCGAAGCTGAGCCAGTTGGCCGGTTTCTCGAAGCCCTTGAAGCCCTTGGGCAGACAGTAGCCGCAGCGCAGGTCGCAGCGGTCGGTCACTGACAGGCGCAGGTAGTCGATGCGGCGGCCAAAGGGATCGGTCAGTGAAAGGTGGTCCATTCGCGTGATTTCTCGGCAGTGGTTCGCTAATCACTTCTCGGGGCGGCCCCAGGCTCCAAAAGGGTTTTTGCGGCTGGCGCTCAGGCGTTTTGGCGCTCAGGCTTGTTGGCGCTCGGCAGCCTGTCCAAGCCCTCTTGACTGGGGCGCCAGCCGCGCCACAGCGCCCAAATGCCGGCGGCCAATGCCGCGCCGAAGACCACAAAGGCCAGGTTGGCCAGCGACAGGCCGAGAATCACCAACTCGGTATCCTCGCAGAAGCCGCTGGCGAGAAAGAGCGCGGGCATCTGCTGGCCAAGCCACTCCACCAGTCGTTCGATTGGGCCGGGTGGACCACCGATGCAGGAGATGGTATCGACCGGCTGCCATTGCAGCCAGCTTTGGTAGGCCGCCACGCCACTGCCGAGCGCGGCGAGGGCGAGAAACAGCAGCGCGCTTGCGCGTGCCACGAAGCGCCGCCAGTCCGGCCGCCACAGCGCGGCGGTCAGGGTCGCCAGCAACGCCAGCAGCATGAAGAGAGTGCGCTCGAAAATGCACAAATGGCAGGGGTCCAGATCCAGCCAGGGGGTCAGCACCAGGCTGGCCAGCGCGGTGGCGGCCGTGATCAGGGCCAGGAGTATCCAGACAGGGCGAGGCGCAAGCCGGATCATTGGACTCTCAGCCCCTGCTGGGCGGCATGCGACAACCAGCTCAAGGCCGTGCCTCTCGCGCTCGCGCAATCAGTGCATCGGCGCGTTGCAGCAATTCAGAGTAATCGCGGACGCCTTCATTGAGTACTACATAGCGTCCATCGATGATGATGCGCGGGACTGCGTCTATGGCCATGCGCTGCTCCAGATCGCGTCCCTTGCCTAGCGCCAATTCGACCGCGAAGCTGTTGAATGTTTTCTCGAACGCCTGGGCGTCCTGCCCCTGTGCCTCGACCCAGGCAAAAATCGCCTTGTCGGTGAACAGCCGCTTGCGCTCAATGCCGATGGCATCGAAGGCGGCTTGATCCAGCGCGTCGATCAGTTCATCGAGTTCCAGGCTGTAATAGAGTCGCGCGAGGTTTGCCCAGGCCGCGCGCCCAAAGGTGACTGGCACACGGCGGAAGCTCACATCCTCGGGCAACTCCGCTGCCCAGTCTTTCAGCAAGGGGTTGAGCTGGCCGCAGTGCGGGCAGCCGTAGGAGAAAAATTCCAGCACCTCGATTGTCTCGGAATCATCGCCCTTGACGGGCGTTTCCAAGGGGATCCAGTCACGCCCCTCGACCAGATTATCGGCGGTGCCGGCGAGCGGCCACAATGTGGAAAAAAGCAGCGCCAGCAGGCTGGCATGAAACAGGCGACGGTTGATCGGTATCATGGACTTGTTTCTTATCAGTGATCAGGAGAGGAAGAGGTTGAGCCGTTAGCAGGCCAGGGAAAGCTTGTCCGCTGATCCTACCCCATACTGTAGCAATGATTGCTCGTTAAGCGGGAGGGCTGAGCGCCACTTTGAGCATAATGGGGGTGATAATTAGCCGGATCAGCGGCCAGTCGCGCCGCGGGATCACAACTGAATCGACGCTGGCCCAGGTCCGCGGTTCGCTCGGGCTTTGCGTTAAGCCGCGCTTAATCTGCCGCGCGATGTTTTATTCGATAACCTGATTCCAGTGGTCACGCGCCGCGATAGCGGCCCACCACCTCTGAGCGAACGCCTGTGCCGCGGTTCTCGATGGCCTCGAGTGCAGCGCGCAGCGCTGGTAACGCTGGCTGGGTAACAATGAGGGGTTCTTGGCTGGAGGCCAGGCTGCTGCCGGAGTCGGCGGGTAGATCATGGCGCGGGCCGCGCCTTCCATGTTGGATATGATCGGAACCCATTGTCCATGCTCAAGCGTCGAGCCGGCACCCGCTTGCTTTATCCAGGCGCGGGAGTCCGGCGAGTCGGTGCCCCTGCTCACGGAGTCCGCCGCCCGGGAACAGTCCCGGGAACCAGCGCGGCTGTCCCGACACTCGCGGCCAGTAAGCACGAAAATGCAGGATGGTATCGAGATCGCAACAGCCAGCGGGAATACGCTGGCCCTGAAAGCAGCCGCGCAAATAATAGATTACCGCCCAGTGTCTGGGTGTCAGCCTCAGACCTTCACGCGCGGCCAGGGCATGTGTGAAGGCCTCGGACCAGTCCTCTGGATTCAGCAGATAACCGTCCTGATCAGTGGGCGCCATCGCAGTGCCGCCGGAGGCCTTCGGGGCGTTAAACGGGCCAGCCTTGGCGGATAAATTGCGTGCGGACATGGTGAACCTCCCGAACCGAACGGCTGGAACAACGCCCCTTCAAGGTCGTGCCAGTTTGAGCTGGGCCATGCGTTGGTGTGTGCCGGCGTGGGCGGGGTGCCGGGTGAAAACAGAGGGTGCGGCGACCAATACTCGGCAATTCTGGCTTAAACAGACCTTTACAAAGGTCAAGTGTAGGTGCCAAATTGAAAAAAGAATAACGGAATTTATCGTCGGTTATGATCGCAATTTTCGATCAATTGCGAATTGCCATGGATATCGACCAGATCAAGACTTTTCTAGCCGTCGCTGCGCATGGCCGCTTTCTGCAAGCCGCTGAGCGCCTGCATGTTACCCAGTCGACGGTGAGTGCGCGCATCGGCAATCTTGAGCGGGTATTGGGTGCGCGGCTGTTCGTGCGTAATCGTCAGGGCGCGACCCTGACACCTGCCGGGCAACGATTTGTGCGCCACGCCAAGACCCTGATGCTGACCTTCGAGCAGGCGCGGCACGAGGTGGGTCTGCCGAGCCGCTTTCGCGCCAGCCTGACTGTCGGCGCGCGCATCGCGCTCTGGGATGACTGGCTGCCACGCTGGGCAAGGAGGCTGGGGGAGATGGCGCCGGATGTCTCGCTGAATACCGAGATTGGCTTCGAGGACGAGCTCATGCGGCGCGTCGTTGCCGGCACCCTCGATTTGGCACTGATGTACGGCCCACGTCAGGGTGCCGGACTGCGGGTGGAGCCTTTGTTTGACGAGCAGTTGATTTTGGTCGGGCGCGAACCTGTCACGGCGGCGCTTGATGACGACTACATCTACGTCGACTGGGGGCCTACCTTCTACGCCCAGCATCGGCGCGCCTATCCCGAGATGGAACGCCCGGCGCGAACCGCCAACATCGGCTGGCTGGCACTGCAACTGATCCTCTCGAGCGGTGGTAGCTGTTTCGTGCCTGATCGGGTGGCAATGCCCTATCTGCGCACCGGGCGCCTGCGCCAAATTCCCGGTAGCCCACAACTGCGTCTGCCGGCCTATGTGGTCTATGCGGACGATAGCGCATCGGCGGAGCGCGACCTGGCACTAGCACTGCTGCGCGAGATGACTGACACGGCGAGCGGATTCGTGGATTGAGCGACAGGGAGTCTCGTCACGCAGCTTGACAGATGCCTTCGGCGGTCAGCCCGATGAGCGGGATGACCATAGATTGATGGTGAGATTTCCGCCAAGCGGCAAGATCTCAATGCCTATCTCTTGGCCTTGAAGCCCGCTGCGCATCAGAGAGCCTATTCATTGTTTACCGCGGAGAGGGAGGTTAAGCTGGAAGTTGCAGTTTTGCCAGGCTGGCGTCCTTGGTCGAGATGTCTTTGGCGCCGAGGCAGAGTTGACCTGAACCAAGCTTAGGAGGCTGATCGACTGTGTGCGGAATCTGTGGCGAATTGCGTTTTGATGGCGCCCCGGCGGAGCTTGGCCGCATCACGCGCATGATGGAAAAGCTCGTGCCGCGCGGGCCGGATCATGGCGGCAGCTATAGCGATGGCGCCATGGCCTTTGGGCATCGGCGCCTGGCCATTATTGATTTGTCGGTGCGCGCCAATCAGCCCATGGTGGATCAGCGCCTGGGGCTCGCGCTGGTGTTCAACGGCACCATTTACAATTATCCCGAATTGCGCGGGGAATTGCGCGCGCTGGGCTATGACTTCTTCTCCGACGGCGATACCGAGGTCATTCTCAAGGCCTGGCAGGCCTGGGGCGAGGACTGTGTCGCACGCTTTGATGGCATGTTCGCCTTCGCGCTTTGGGATGCCAACCGCCGGGTGCTTTTTTTGGCCCGTGATCGGTTTGGCATCAAGCCGCTGTATTGGACGCGCGATGACCGAAGTTTTCGCTTTGCCTCCAGCAGCCAGTCGTTGTTGGCCGGTGGCGCCTTCGATACCAGCATCGATCCGGTCGCGCTGCATCATCTGTTTACCCTGCATGCGGTGGTACCGGCACCTCGCACCGTCCTCAAAGGTCTGCGCAAGGTCGAACCGGCGCATTGGCTGCGCATCGATGCCGGTGGCAGCGAGCAGGGTGGCTGCTACTGGCGACTGAATGCCACCCGCGAACCGGTTGCCCGCTCGGAGTCCGACTGGGTTGATGCCGTGCACGAGCGGCTCATGCAGTCGGTGCGCAAGCGCCTGGAAATCGCCGATGTGCCGGTCGGGGTCCTGCTCTCCGGCGGGCTCGACTCCAGCCTGCTGGTGGCGCTGCTCGCCGAGGCCGGGGCGCGGGATCTGATGACCTTCTCGGTCGGCTTTGAGGACACTCCGGAAGAAGCCGGCAGCGAGTTCCTCTATTCCGATCAGGTGGTCGCGCGCTATGACACTCGCCATCATCGCTTTTTGGTGCCGAACGATGAAGTTCTGCGCCGTCTGCCCGAGGCGGTGGATGCCATGGCCGAACCCATGTTCGGCCAGGACGCCGTGGCCTTTTTTCTGCTCGCCGAGCAGGTCTCGCGCGAGATTAAAGTGGTGCAGTCGGGGCAGGGCGCCGATGAGGTGTTCGGTGGCTATTTCTGGTATCCACGCATTGCCACCGAGACTGCAGGCACGCCGGTCGAGCGGTTGCGCCAGCACTATTTCGACCGCGATCATGCCGAGTATCTGCGCCTGGTGAGCGCGGCCTACGCGGGTGCCGACCACACCGAGGCGCTGCTGGCCGAACGCCTGGCCGAACCCGATGCCGATGACATCATCGACGCCGTGCTGCGCCTGGATGTGACCACCCTGATCGTGGATGATCCCGTCAAACGGGTGGATAACATGACCATGGCCTGGGGGTTGGAGGCGCGGGTGCCTTTTCTGGATCATCATCTGGTCGAATTGGCCGCGCGTTGTCCACCGGAACTGAAACTGCGCGAGGGTGGCAAGCATTTACTCAAGGGTGTCGCGCGCGGTCGACTGCCGGATGCGGTCATCGACCGGCCCAAGGGCTATTTTCCCATGCCGGCGCTCAAATATGTGCGTGGAGATTTTCTGGATTTCATGCGCGATATTCTCAATTCCCAGGCCTGCCGCGAGCGCGGACTCTATCAGCGGAGCATGGTCGCTGAACTGCTGGCCGCGCCAGACCAGCACCACACTCGCATCCAGGGCAGCAAATTGTGGCAACTGGCGCTGCTTGAGTATTGGCTGCAGCGGCATCTCTGACCGGTTTGGTTGCGAGTTCCAAGGCTAGTTTCGCCTGCCAGCAATTCTAAATTTGGGCGTCTCATTAAGCGCAAATATGGCTTCTAGCCCAATCATGGCGCGTCAGGTTTGAGCGTCTACTGATAACGGCTAACAATCTGGCACTGGAAAGCGATAGTTGGATTTACGATTCGCTCGCTCGCGCGCATTTGACCCATTTGTTCCCAGGGCTTAGGCTAAACCCCTATTGACGCTAGGTGATTCGCACTCTTTTACTCGGGTTTGGCCTCTCGACTGGGCTTGCCCTGGGTGCGGATTGAAACGGGAAGCCGGTTCAGCGGTGATTGTTGCCAGCCAAGAATCACCGCGAGTCCGGCGCTGCCCCCGCAACGGTAGGCGAGTCGTGATCGCGACAGATGTCACTGTGGTTGACCGGGCCCGGTTTCGATGGGGCCCGGTCGCACCATGGGAAGGCGTTGCGATCCGGATGCCACTGGCCAATGATCTTCTTGCATCATTGCCACTGGTTTCCAACTCGCGAGCCCGGAGACCGGCCTGCGTCTGCTGTGCGGCGTTGCGGAGGGCAGCGGCCGGGGCAGGCCGCGTCGCGCGCATTCCGTGATGCTGGTCCCCCGTCTTGTGTCTCGTCCTCGGCGATCGCCGAATCTTGCCATCGGGCACAACAGCATCCGCGGGTGAGCGGGTGCGGGACGACGACCATCATGACCCATCGACTTGCGGGCTTTCCGCGGTCCGCCGCCCTAACAATGGGGCTGCTCACTGCCGCCCTGTTTTCCTCGCTCGCGCTGGCGGCTGTGGAGGATGTGACCAACCTTGATCCCATTGTGGTGACCGCGACACGGATGCCGGAAACCACGGGGCAGATGCTCTCTTCCGTGAGCGTCATTGAGCGGGCCGAGATCGAGCGCCGGCAGGCGGGCATCCTAACCGATATTCTGCGCGGCCTGCCAGGTGTGGCCATCAGCCGTTCTGGCGGACCTGGACAGCCCACCTCGGTGTTTTTGCGCGGCACTGAATCGGACCATACGCTGGTGTTGATTGACGGGGTCAAGATCGGCTCCGCCACCCTTGGCACTGTCCCCTGGCAAAATATCCCGGTGGAGCAGATTGAGCGCATCGAGGTGGTGCGCGGGCCGCGCTCGAGCCTCTATGGCTCCGAGGCCATCGGTGGGGTGATTCAGATTTTTACCCGCAAGGGTGGCGGCGCGGCCGAGCCGCTCAAGGCCAGAGTGACCGCTGGTGCCGGCAGCTATCAGTCGGTTGAAGGGCATCTCGGGCTCTCGGGCAGCACCGATCGTGCCTGGTTCGATGCGGGCCTGGGCTTTGAACGCACGGACGGCTTCAACGCCTGCTCCGGAGAGCCCAATGTCGGCGGCTGCTTTGTCGATGAGCCGGATCCTGACGGCTATCGCAACGACAATGGCGCGCTCAGGGCGGGTTACCGGTTTTCCGATCAGCTGGAGGCGGATGTGCATGTTCTGCGCGCCGCCAGCGACACCGACTATGACGGCAGTGCCTTTGCCGGCAATGCCAGCAAGGGTGTGTTGCAGGTCGCCGGTATCAATCTGACCCTGCAAGCCTCGGAGCATTGGTCAAGCAAGCTCTCACTGGCGCGGTCGTGGGATGACTCCACGATTTATTTCGACGACGATGAGATCAATCGCTACGATACGCGCCGCGACAGCCTGAGCTGGCTGAATACGCTGAGCCTGAGCGCCGGGCAGCAGCTCGGCCTGGGGCTGGATTACCAGTATGACCTGGTCGACACGCAACCTCGCTATGAAAGGGATAGCCGGCGCAATCTTGGGGTGTTTGGCGAATATCTGATCACACTTGGGCCGCAAGACTGGCAGCTTAGTCTGCGCCATGACGACAATGAGCAGTTCGGCGGCCATACTACGGGAAGTGTTGGCTGGGGCTATCGGTTGCCAAACCGCTTGCGGCTGACAGCCTCCCTTGGCACAGCCTTCAAGGCGCCCACCTTCAACGAACTCTATTATCCCGGCTTTGGCAATCCCGATCTGGAACCGGAAACCGCCCGCAGCGGTGAACTGGGTCTCAGCGGTCCGCATCCCTGGGGCGATTGGGGCTTGAGCCTCTATCAGACGGATATCGAGGATCTAATCGCCTTCGATGCCACCACTTTTGCCCCGGCCAATCTGGATTCGGCTCGCATTCGCGGCATCGAGTTGTGGTCGGTGGCGCGCATCGCCGACTGGGATCTGGACGCCAATCTGACGCTGCTCGATCCGCGCAATACCTCCAGCGGGGCGGACAATGACAAACTGCTTGCCCGCCGACCCGAGCAAAGCCTGCGCTTGGATGCCGACCGCCGCTTTGGTCGGGTCGGTATCGGCGGTACTCTGACGCTGGAAGGACGTCGCTATGATGACTTTGCCAATCAGATTCGGCTCGATGGTTTCGCGCTACTGGATTTGCGTGCGGAATACGCTTTCAGTCGCGCTCTTGTGATCCAGGGGAGGGTGGAAAATCTCTTTAACCAGGACTATGAAACCGCTGCTTTCTATAATCAGCCCGGGCGGAGCTTCTTCGTCACCCTGCGCTATGCGCCTTGACCCACGCCAATGACGGCGGAACGTATTCTAATCCTCGGCGGCGTGCGCTCCGGCAAAAGCCGGCTGGCGGAGCGACTGGCGCGAGGGCGCGGCTGGCCCGTGACTTACCTGGCCACGGCGACCCCAGGCGAGGATGCGGAAATGCGCGCGCGCATCGCGGTCCATCGCGGGCGGCGCCCGGCCGACTGGGCCTTGATCGAAGAGCCGCTGTATCTGGCCTCGGCCTTGCGCGCGGCCACCGGCCCAGAATGCTGCGTGCTGGTTGAGTGCCTGACCCTGTGGCTGGCCAATCTGCTGTGGGCAGGGGATGAACGCCTGCTGGAGCGCGAACTGGCCGAGTTGCGCGCGCTCTTGCCAGACTTGCCCGGCCAGGTCATCTTTGTCGGCAACGAGACCAACCAGGGCATTATTCCAGTCGATGCCCTGGCCCGGCGGTATTGCGATCTGGCTGGTGAACTGCATCAGGACATCGCCCGCCACTGCCAGCGTGCATTACTGTGCGTGGCCGGCCTGCCGCTGGTGCTCAAGGGACCACCGCTGGCCGGAATGGAGGGCGAATGAGCGGGCGCCTGGTCGATGTGCTGCGCCACGGGGAGGTTCAGGGCGGTCCCTGCTTTCGCGGTCGGCGCGATGATCCGCTGACCGCGCTTGGCTGGCGCCAGATGCGCGAGGCACTGGCGGCCCTGGCCGAAGGTCAGGGTGCCTGCTGGGATGCGGTGATCTGTTCCCCGGCGACCCGCTGCCAGGCCTTCGCGCAAGACTTCGCCAGCGCGCGCGGGCTGCCGCTGATGATCCATCCGGCCTTGGCCGAGCGCGATTTTGGTGCCTGGGAGGGACTGCGCGCGAGCGAAATTCCGCTCGCCGAGCTATCGGCCTTCTGGGCGGATCCCCAGGCCTTCGATCCGCCGGAGGCCGAGCCTTTCGCCGCTTTTCGCCGCCGTGTGGCCGATGCCTGGCGGCGATTGAGCGCGGCGGCCCCGGTCCCGGCCCCTAATCAGGGTCAGGGTCAGGGTCAGGGTCAGGATCAGGCTGACTCGGCACAAAACACTGGCCAGCACAGGCTCATCATTACCCACGGCGGCGTGATTCGTATCCTGCTGGGAGAAATTCTGGGCTTGGCGGATAGCTCCCTGCTGCTGCTGGAAGTGCCGCCGGCTGGCATCACCCGCATTCGGCTGCACGAGGGGGGCGGCCGGCCAAGTCTGGTCGCGCATCTGCCGCCGGCGCCATATCGGTGAGGATGTCTTCGCGATCAATGAAACAGCAATCAATCAGGCTAGGAATCAAGGCGCAAGCTTTCTTTAACACTCATCTGGTGCCTTGGTGGCGGGCCTTTGTCATCGCCACGCGTTTTCTGACCCGCATTCCACTGCCGGATCCGAGGGGAGGCGCCGAATGGCAAGGCGCGGATTCCGGGCGCGCCGCGCTGCTCTATCCGCTGGTCGGTCTGTTGCTTGGGGGCATCCTCGGGCTGGCGGTCTGGTTGTTCAGCGCGACCCCGGCGCCAGTCATGGCCACGCTCGCGCTCATCGCCTGGGTCTGGGGTACGGGCGCCTTGCATCTTGATGGCCTGGCGGACTGCGCCGATGCCTGGGTGGGTGGCCTGGGAGATCGCGGGCGGACGCTCGAGATTCTGAAAGATCCACATCTCGGGGTGATGGGGGCGGTCGCGCTGCTGTTGGCATTGGTGGCCAAGTGGAGCGCTTTGTTCGCCATTGCCACCCAGTTGGATTCTGGCGCTGTCGGCTTGATGGCGGTCGCCCTCGCGTTGCTGCTGATTCCCGCCCTGGCGCGGGCGCAGATATTGCTGCTGGCGCTGATCACGCCGCCAGCGACCGAGACCGGCATGGGCGCGGCACTGCGCGCCTGCCTGCCGCCGGTGCCGGCGCGCGCTGTGGTGGCGACCTGGTGGCTGTTGGCCGGACTGCTGCTGGGTTGGAGCGCCCTGGGCTGGTTGGCGCTGGCCGCTGGGCTGCTGTGGCTGTGGCGTGCTTCCATGCGCCAGCGCCTGGGTGGCTTTACTGGCGATACCGCGGGCGCTCTGGTGGAGATGATCGAGGTGGGGCTAGTCCTTCTGCTCGCCGCTGGGCTTGGCTGATGGCTTTGGCGGGCCAGCAGGTGACGTAGGCCGCAGCGCCGATTCAATGCGCGCGAATCTGGCCTGCAAGTCGGTATCCGCTGCCGCGGGAGTGCTCAGATACCAGCTTTTGAGCAGAGGTTTGGACTGGGCCAGCGGGTCGGCATCGCCGTCACGCAGCTTCTCCCGTAAGCGTTCAACCTGGAGTTCCATGCGGCGCGCGACCCAGTCTGGCGGGGAGTCGATGTGGGTGAGAATCTCAAGGCGCAGGCAGATCTCCTCGCGCTCGCGGCGGTGGGCCTCGCACGACTCGGCCAGTTGGGCGCTTAGTTGGGCGCTCGGTTGGTCGCTGGCGTCGGGCTGTTCCAGCGCGGCGAGCAGGGTCGCGAAGGCCTGATTCAACTCCTTGGAGACCGCGTCAGCCTGTCCGGCGCCGCCCAGAGCTGACCATTGGGTGGCCAACTGCTCCGGTGACGGCAGTGCTGATCCAGCCAGTATCTGGCGCGCGCTCTGGCTAAGAAAGTCCGATTGCTGTCGGAGCTGGTCGATGTCCTGCCAGTCAGCCTGGTCGCGCAGTGCCTGCAAGCGCTCGCGCAAGCTCTGTTCGGCGCGGTTCCAGCGCTGATCCAGGCGCTTTTTGGCTTGGTGGTGCAGTGGCAGACTCAGGCTGTCACGCCAGTCTTGCGCCAGAGTCTCCCAAGCAGCGGTGAGTTGGCTTGCCTGTTCGGCGGGCGCTTGCAGCAGCGCCTCGGCCTGCTCACACAGGCTCTCGCAGTGGCGAAGGTTCTCTTGGACTTCCTGATCGCGGGAGGCGCGTTCCTGATGGCGGCGGGCGAAGATGGCATCGCTGGCGGTGCGGAATTGCTGCCAAAGCGCGTTTTCTTCCTGCTGACGCCCGGCGACCGTGGTGTGCCACAGCTTTTGCAGGGGTTTCGCCTGGTTAATGGCCGCGTCCAGATCCTCGAGCTCGGCCAGCGCCTGCATGCGTGCGATCAGATCGCGTTTGTGCGCTTGATTACGTGCCCGTTCTTCTTTCAGTGCCTTATCGACCCGCGCCAGTCCGCGCCGGAAGCGGCCTTCGAGTCCGCCGCGCGTGCCATCCTCCATTGGATCCAGCGCATTCCAGGCCTGACGCATTTCGCGCTCGGCGCGCACCATGGCTTTCCAGTCGACGCTCTCCCAGTCGACGGCGGCGAGAAAATGCTCAAGTCTCTCACACAGGGTTCGGCGTGCCTCGCGGCTGGCGCGCTGACGCTCGGCGCGCGCCTGAAAGAAGGGCTCGCAGCGTTCGGCGATCCGATCCGTTGCCTGCTTGAAGCGTTGCCAGTAGTTCTCGCTGGCCGGGGTGCCGGATTGATCGATCCGCCGCCAGTCACGACGCAGTTGGTTCAGGCGCGCGGCCAGGCTGTCGAGTTCGGCCTCGGCTTGCTCGGCGTCGGCATGGGCAGCCAGACTTTCGGCTTCGTGACACAGGCTCTCGCGCCCCTGATCGGCGCTCCAGCGACGCCAGCGCTGGAGTTCGCGCAGCCGCGCCTGCTGTGCCTTGAGTTGCTTGTTGATGCGGTTGATGTCGGAGCGGGATAGGCCAGCGGCGCGCGCCTGATCAAGTGCGGCATTGGTCTTTTGATACAGTGCTTCGGCTTTGCGCAATTCGCCGGCTGCGAGATGTTCACTCAGGCGTTGCAATTGTTCGGGGGCCTCGGCGAGCTTGCGCTCGGCCAGACGCTGCTGTTTCCCCAGGCGACGGTCCAGGTTCTCAAGTGTGGTGCGGGCCTGATCCCATTGGATAGCTGATGGGCTGTCTGCTTGAGCCTCTGCCTCGTGCTCTGACGTCAATAAGGTTGTTAACTGCAGTTGGCATTTGCGCGCCAAAGGGGCATCAATGGGGCCGGAGGTCTCAAGCAAGGCCAGTACCTGGGCCAGTACCTGGTCCAGCCTTGGGGCTAGAGCTTGGGTCTGGTGTTCGCGCAGCCTTATCTGGTCTTCCCGTGTGGTCGCAGGCTTGCTTGCTTGACTTGCGTCGCGTTCGCTCGAGCCTGGCCCAGTCTGGAGTTGAGCTTGTAACTGGCGTTGGCGCGCCAGTGCTCGTTCAAGGGCCTGCTGGCCGGCTGAGCGAAGGGCGTCAAGTTCGTGGTCTCCCGTTGCGGATAAGTTGTCCAATGCAGGGGTCGTGCCTGGCTCGTTTGGAAGATGCTCAGCATCGACGGCGCTCCATGCGTCGCCGATGGCGGCGAGTTCGGATCTCAGGTGTTCGGCATCGGTGGCAGTTGCCAAGGCTTGTAGCCGTGTGATCAGTACACGACTTTGCGCAATGCGCTCGGTGCGACGCTGCCGGTCCGCATCCAGTTGGGCGTTGGCGCGGGCGTGTTGCTCAAAGCCGGCGATGAAGCTCGCGCGTAAACTCTGGAAATGATCGCGGTCCCGGGGCTCGATATCGGCCTCAATCTCGGCCCATTGTTGATCGAGCAGTTTGAGCCGGGCGCGGTCCTGAATCCAGTTATTGTGGCGGCCAAGGCGTTCAAGCTGAGTACAGAGCTCAGTGTAGCGCTGGCGGGCGCGTCGCGGGCGATCCTCAAGCTGAGCCAGTGTGCGCGCTTTCTCGCGCGCGAGCCGGTAAACCTTGGTGTCTTTTTTGCCGATCTGCTTGACGACTTGTTCCAGCAGATGACGCTGGGAAAGGCGTTCCACCGCGTGGTGGCGATTGCCGGGTAGGTCGTCTTCAATGGCGCAGCGGGCAAGAGCAGGCGCATCCGTGGGCAGTTGATCCATGGCCGCCAGCCTTAGCTCCGGTGCCCGGGCGGCGCGTGCGATCTCGCCGAGATGTTCGGGATCCTTGATGGTTGTGATTTCAGCCAAGGCTTGCTCAAGCTGCGCGGCGCCGGAATCGAGCCGACAGAGCAGGTGGCGATAGCGCGCCGCGGCGAGATCGCGGGTGCCGATATCCGGCGCCTCCTCGGCCGCCCGGCGCAGGACGGCCAGGTCCTCGATCGTGCGGCAGGCTTGGCGCTGCGTGACTGGGTCGGCGCCGTTGAGCGCGGCATCGGCGAGCAGTTGGGGGTCCGGCGGCGCGGGTGCCGGCGCCTTGCGGAACAGGCGCTTGAAGATCATGGCGAAATGTTGCTAGTGGCTGTCACAATGGGATTATTGTACCATCGAGGCCGCTGTGACAGAGCCTCATACGGCGGATCGCACCGGCTCGCGCCACCAGCGCCCTTTTTCCTCCACCAGCAGTTCGGCCTGGACCTTCCCGTCCGCGTAACGCCAGTCAGCCAGGACCTGCCGCAGGCACTGATGCTGTGCAAGCGAGACGGGATGATCCCCTGGTCTGTGGGTGTGTCCATGAATCAGACGGTCGGCCTGGTAGCGGGCGATATACTTGATCACCGCCCGTGGGTTGACATCCATGATGGCTCTTTGCTTCGCGGCCGTGGCCGCGCGGCTACGGCCGCGATAATCCGCCGCGATCCGCAGACGCTGCTGCCTGGGCCTCAGCAAAAAGAGTTTTTGTATCAATGGATTGCGGACGCGGCGGCGGAAGCGCTGGTAGGCAATATCATCGGTGCACAGAAGGTCACCGTGCATGAGGAGTATGGACTGATCGGCCATGCGCACCAGGCTGGGATCGCCGAGCAGTCGGCAGCCACTGGCGCGGGCGAAACGACGCCCAAGCAGAAAATCTCGATTCCCCTGCATTAACCAGCAGCGAGTTCCGGCCTCATGGAGCGCGCGCAAGCTGGCCGTGACCCGCCGGTAGTCAGAAGCGACCTGGGGATCATCCAGCGCATCGTCGCCGATCCAGGCATCGAAGAGATCACCGAGGATGTATAGTTCCCCCGCCGAGCGTGCCCGCCCGCGCAGAAAGGCCAGAAAATGGGCAAGGATCTCCGGCTGATCGGGGTCAAGGTGTAAGTCGGAGATAAACAGGCGCTGTGTTCTCGGGGTGGGCGTCTGATCGCTGATCTGGTCAACAGTGGCTGCCGACTCGGTCATGCGCAAAGCCGCGTTTGCAGTCCTCTCCACCGCCTAGCTAGCCTCAATTCGTGTCGCCCCCAATTCGTGTCTCCCCCAAATTCGTGTCTCCCCTAGTTGTCAATCGACCAATTCGGCCTTGAGGAGGACCACATCCTCGACCGGGACATCCTGATGGCCGTGGCGATTTCCGGTGCGAACGCCCTTGATGGCATTGACGACCTCCATGCCCTCAGTGACCTGCCCGAAGACAGCGTAGCCCCAGCCGTCCTGTCCTGGGTGGTCGAGAAAGCCGTTGTCCGAGACATTGATAAAAAACTGTGCCGAGGCCGAGTGTGGATCAGCCGTGCGGGCCATGGCGATGGCTCCGGTGGTGTTTTTCAATCCGTTGCTGGCCTCGTTTTTGATGGGCGGGCGTGTGCTTTTCTGGTTGAAATCCGCTGTCATGCCTCCGCCCTGAATCATGAAGCCGTCGATGACCCGATGGAAGATAGTCCCGTCGTAGTGACCGTCGCGGACATATTGCTCAAAGTTTTCACAAGTGATGGGCGCCTTTTCGTGCTCAAGTTCAATCAGAATGTCGCCGTGGTTGGTGCTGAATTTAATCATCTGTGTTGCAGGCTCTGTTGCTTGTTTGTTGTGTTTTACCCTTGGGGGCAAGGGAGCATCCTAAGGCGTTCTGTCGGCGGAGGAAAGCGCTGGACTGAATTCCGATCACATAGAAGGCGGATGAAGGCGCCGCGGTCGCGCCAGGCGAGACGCTTCGGAGAGCAATGGCTGCTCGCGGGCGGAATTGGTGTTGGGTGGGGTGCTTTGCTAGCATGGAGAGCGAAAATTTCGCGCTTGGCCATGGAAACCCAGATGCTTCACATTTACAACAGTCTTTCCCGCCACAAGGAGCCTTTCGCCCCAATCGAGCCCGGTCGGGCGCGGATGTATGTCTGTGGGATGACGGTCTACGACTACTGCCACCTCGGTCATGCGCGGGTGTTGGTGGTGTTTGACATGGTTTACCGCTACCTGCGACAGGCGGGCTACGAGGTGACCTATGTGCGCAACATCACGGATATTGATGACAAGATCATCGCGCGCGCGGCGGAGCAGGGGATCCCCATTGAGCAACTGACGGAGCGTTTTATTGTCGCCATGCACGAGGATGCCGCCCGGCTGGGCGTGCGCCCGCCCACGCTCGAGCCGCGCGCCACGGCCCATATCGACGGGATCCAGGCCATGGTGCGGCGACTGATCGAGCGCGAGCATGCCTATTTGGCCGATAGCGGAGATGTCTACTATCAGGTCTCGAGCTTTTCCGGATACGGGCGCCTGTCGGGCAAGGACCCGGCCGATCTGCGCGCTGGTGCCCGGGTGGACGTCGATAAGCACAAGCGCGATCCACTCGATTTCGTGCTCTGGAAGGCAGCCAAGCCGGGCGAGCCATCCTGGGACTCGCCTTGGGGGCCAGGGCGCCCAGGCTGGCACATCGAATGCTCGGCCATGTCGACCCAATGCCTGGGGAATCATTTCGACATCCATGGCGGCGGGGCGGATTTGCAGTTTCCGCATCACGACAACGAGATCGCCCAGTCCGAGGGCGCGACTGGCGAGCCCTTCGTCAACATCTGGATGCACAATGGATTTGTGCGCGTCAACGATGAAAAAATGTCGAAATCCCTCGGCAATTTTTTCACCGTGCGCGAGATTCTCAACCGCTTCAGACCCGAGGAGGTTCGCTACTTCATTCTCGCCAGTCACTACCGCAGTCCACTGAATTACGATGAGAGTAACCTGGAGCAGGCACGTTCGGCACTGACGCGGCTTTATACCGCGCTGCGCGGTCTGCCCGCCACCGAGCCAGCCGCCGAGCCAGCCGCCGAGCCCAATGGTGGGGAGAGTTACCGGCAGCGCTTTAGCGCGGCCATGGATGATGATTTCAACACGCCCGAGGCGCTGGCTGTGTTGTTCGACCTGGCGCGCGAGGTCAACCGCCTGCGCGACAGCGATCCGCCTTTGGCGGCCGCGCTTGGGGGGGAGCTGCGCGCTCTGGGGGCCGTGCTTGGTTTGCTGCAGGATCAAGCCGATGCCTTTCTGCGCGGTGGCGCTGACGCCAATACTCGGCTGGAGGGATTACAGGACGCGGAGATCGAGGACTTGATTCAGCAGCGTACTCAAGCGCGCGAGGCCAGGAATTTTGCCGAGGCTGATCGTATCCGCGCGCAACTGCGGCAGGCTGGCATCCTCCTTGAAGACGGCGCGGGCGATACCCGCTGGCGCCGGGGTTAGCTGGCGATCAGATCAAAGATACAACATGAGTAAAAAGCAAAAAAGTCGTGCCCTTCGTGGTGGCGGTGATGCCAGGCATAAGCTTGACACGCCGGTGCTCGAGCAGCAGGCGCGCGCCGCGCTTGATGGCGGGCGCTGGCGCGATGCCATGGCGGATTTCAAGGAACTGCTCAAGCGCGAGACCCGTTCCGACTGGCAACAGGGCCTGGCCGATGCCTATGCCGGGCGCGCGCTGGAGCTAACCGCCAAGGATATGCTGAAAGAAGCCCTGGCAATCTGGGAGAATCGCGCCGCGCTCGATGCCAAGGCGCCCATGCACCCGGAGCATGGGTCGCTACTATTGCGCTTGGGCCAGTCGCGGGTGGTGATCGATGCGCTCAGTGGTGGCCGCGCCGAGGCAATGCCGGCAGCGTGGCGCGATGCGTTGCGCGCTCAGCTTGCGGCGCGGGTGCTGGGCGGAGATCAGGAACTGCGCGAGCAACTGCCGGCGGATGATCCCGTTCGCCTGCATGCCGAGCCGGCGCTGAGGGCCTTGCATGCTTACTGCGAGGGACGCGATGAAGATCTGCGCGCAGCCCTCGCGTCTATTCCCTTTCGCTCCCCCTACCGTGACTGGGTACTCTTGCTCAAGGCGTTGCCGCGGCGGGAGGAGGTTGCCGAGGAAACCCCGAAAACCCTTGTCGCGCAACTCGAGCGTGTGCCGGACAGCTCGCCCTTCGCGCCCCTCAAAGGCGCGATCCGGCTTGCTTTGCTGCCCGAGCAGCCATTTGCCGAGGCCGCGCGCCAGGCCAAGCCAGCCGAGTTGCAGGTCGCCGCCGCGCTGCGCGGCTGGGCGGACGGGCGCCTGGCGTTGTGGCGGGAGCTTAGCCAGCTGGGGCCCGCGCCGACGCCGCGCCAGCGGCTAAAAGTCCTCTACCGCCATGTGAATGAACTCGGAGAAGACTGGGTGCGACGCAAGGCGCTGACGCTGGTTTCCTTCGACGGGCCAAGCGCCAAAGCCTGGCTACGCGAATGTGGCGCGCCGGGCTTGACGAATTGGGAAACGACGCTGGTGATGGCTTGGGAGGCGGAGTCCGACCGCGACAGCGAGCCCATCGAGATCGCCGACAGCTGGGATGCCTGTGTGGAAATCGTGAAAGCGCATACCGGGCATGCAAGCGCACCGCCTGGGGAGCCCGTGTTCTCCCAACCGCGTTTGCGTGTCGCGCTCATGCTGCGCCGCACCGAGGCCGTGCTGAAGCTTCTGGAGGGCGGCCAGCGGGACGACGGCGATGATCTTGCGCTGGACCTTGCCGCGCAGCTCGAAGAGAGCCTGAATTGGGATCCGGACGACCTCGACACCTATCTCAAACTGATCGAATTTCACCGTCGCGCGGGTCAGCTCAAGGATGCGCGCCGGATTGTCGAGCTTGGTCAGAAACGCTGGCCACGGGATCTCGGCTTGCTCACGGCGGCAATGCGGATCGCTCTCGATGGCGGTGCCTTCAAGAAGGCGACGACCCTGGCCAAGAAGGTGCTGGAGATCGATCCCATCAACAGCGATGTGCGCCGGCGCTTGATTGCCGCGCATTTCTCGCATGCCAGCAAGCAGATTGCCCAGCGCCGTCGCGACCTCGCGCGCAAGGAACTCGCGGATGCCCAAGCATGGGCCACCGCGGAAGAGTCACGGGATCAGATTTCCCTGGGATTGCTGCTGCTGGATGTGGGCGAGAAGCAGCTTGCCGCGGAGGCGGGAGCGACGCTTAAAGCGCGTTATAGCGAGCGCATTAGTAGCCTGGACGCGGGTGTCGAGCTGGTGCTCTCTTGCGCGCGCCTGAAAATCAAATCCTCGGATCTCCTGCGTTTGGTGGGGTTCAAAAAAACCCAAGGCCAGGGCCGCGAGGATCTGCTTGCTGCTCTCGGGCGTATTCGCCGGCATAGCGATGACTATGGCTCGACCTCCAATGATATCGGCGCATCCCTGGAGAAAGTCCTGAGCGCCGCGCCCTGGGGCGATCTGGAACGTGGTGAGCTTGAAATGGCGTGCGACACCCTGAACCGATTCCATGTGCACAAGTCGTGCCAGCAAGCCGCGGAGGCGGCGCTGAAGCAATGGCCGAGCGAGCCAATTTTCCTGATGTATCGGTTTCAGGCGAAATATCCGCGAGGCTTCAATTATCACAACATGGCCGACCTGCACGACCTCGAGGAAGCCTGGCACCGCGCCCGCGAGCGCGGCGATGTGCGCACCGCCATCCGCATCGAGAAGGTTCTGCCGCACGGACCGCCGATCTTTGGCCTGGGGCCGATGCCGTCCTTCTTTGACCGCGAAGAGGACGGGGACGATGATGACGATTTTGATCCCATCGATGATTTTTTCGATGGCGTAGGCTCGCTCTTCGATAGGCTGAACCCAGACGACCCGATTAAGATGCTCGAGGTCCTGGGGGCACCCAAAAGTCTGATTGATAATCTGCGAAAAACCGAACAGGCGCTCGGTCGGGAGTTCGTGGTGAACATGGTGGCAGCCGCCATTGAGCAAGGTTTTGATAGTGGCAGTCCGTTCGACCATTTCCCCTTTCCTCCCGATGAGGGCGGCCCAAGACGCAAGCCCAAGAAGAAAAAATCCAAGCGGTGACGGCCAGGTGACTGCCGGGCCGTGCCTGCAACCGTCCAAGCAAATGGAGTTCTTATGATTCGCGACCCCTACCTGATGCTCGGCCTCGGGCCAGATGCCGATGACGCGGCCGTGGAGCGCGCCTACCATGACGCCATCCGCCGCTGCCCACCAGAACGCGATGCCCAGCGCTTCAGTGCCATTCGCGAGGCGTTCGAGGCGCTGCGCACCGAGCGCGACCGCCTGGCGTATGAGCTCTTTGACCGCACCCCGGTGGTTCCGGCGGACATTCTCGATCGCGCCGCGCCCATCGGCGCGCCCAGACGGCCAGACGCGGCCAGCTTGCAGGCCTTGCTGCGGCCAAATGCCTGATCAGAGGAGCAACCTGATGGCGATGGATGAAGCCACTCGCGAGGCGCTGACGGCGCAGTTTCGCGCCTATCTCGATACGGTCGCGGATGATTCCAGCGGGCCAGATGATGAAATCGACGCAATGTCCGCTCCCGATCTCTTTTCGCTTTTCTCCGAGTTGGCCGCGCTCAAGAACGAGGTCAAGCTGGAATCCCGCCAGGTCAAGGGCGCGCTGGATGAATTTCGCGGCTTGTTCGATCACCTGCGCGAAACCCAGACCCGCCTGGGCAATGAACAAGAACGCCGCTGCGAGCAAAGCCGCGCGGCTGATCGCGCCGGCTGGCGCGACATGCTGCTGGAACTGCTGGAATTGCGCGATCGCCTGCAGGCCGGCCAGGAGCAGGCCGCGCGCTTTCGCCCTCATTGGTACGGGCGCAACCGGCGCGAGGCCAAGCTGATCGTTACTTTGGCCGAGGGCATGGCGATGAACCTGCGCCGACTCGAGGAGACCCTGGCGCGACGCGAGGTGCGGCCCATCCCGACCATCGGGCGGCTGTTCGACCCCCACCGCATGCACGCGGCGGAGCTGACCCGCGACCCGCAATACCGCCATGGCGAGGTGATGGCCGAGCTGCGACCGGGTTGGTTGCTGCACGACGAACTGCTGCGGCTGGCCGAGGTGGTCGTCAACCGCATCGACGTGCCCAATGAACATTCACCCAAACCCACGGAAACCTTATCGTGAGCGACATAATCATTGGTATCGATCTGGGTACCACCAACTCGGAAGTGGCCATCGTGCGCGATGGGCACCCGGAAATTCTCGCCATCGAAGGCGCCAAGCTGCTGCCATCGGTGGTCGGCCTTGGCGATAACGGCCAGCTGCTGGTCGGCCAGGCGGCACGCAACCAATACAGCCTCTATCCGGAGCGCACCATTCGCTCGGTCAAACGGCGCATGGGCGAGGATGTGCATCTTGACATGGGCGAGCAGAGCTATCGCCCGCAGGAGATCTCCGCGCTCATCTTAAAACGCCTCAAGCAGGTCGCCGAGCAGCATCTTGGCGAGCCGGTTGGCAAGGCCGTGATCACGGTGCCGGCCTATTTCTCCGACGCCCAGCGCCAGGCCACGCGCGATGCCGGCGAGTTGGCCGGGCTCGAAGTGGTGCGCATCATCAACGAGCCCACCGCAGCCGCCCTGGCCTACGAGGCCGACCATCAGGGCAGCAAGACCATTTTGGTTTATGACCTGGGTGGTGGCACCTTCGATGTTTCCGTGGTGCGCATGACCGCCGATATCACCGAGGTGCTCGCCAGCCACGGCAACAACCAGTTGGGTGGCGATGACTTCGACGCGCGTCTGGTCGAGCATGTGCTCAAACATCTCAAGACTGAACATGGTATCGAGCAGCTCGGGGACCGCGCCGCGCACGCGCGCATCCAGCGCGCCTGCGAGGCGGCCAAGATCACCCTGAGCGACGCGCCCTTCGCCCGCATCGACGAGGAGTATCTGCTTGAGCACCAGGGCCAACCGCTCAATCTTTCGTTGGAGATCTCGCGTACCGACTACGAGGAGATGATTGCCAGCTATATCGACGAGACACTTGAGGCGGTGCATACCGCCCTCAAGGGCGCGAGCCTGGCGGTGGCCGATCTCGACGAGGTGCTGCTCGTTGGCGGCAGCACCCGCACGCCGTTGATACAAGAGCGGCTGGAGCAAATCCTCGGCATGCAGCCGCGCGCCGAGGTCGACCCTGATTTGTGTGTCGCCGCTGGCGCGGCCATCCAGGCCGCTGTCATCAGCGGGCAGAAAGTGGCCTCGGTGCTGGTCGATGTCACGCCCTATACCTTTGGCACCAGCGCCTTTGCCGAGATGCACGGCGAGCCCTATCCTTTCGTCTATGTGCCCCTGATCCGCAAAAATACCCCACTGCCGGCAACCAAGAGCGAAGCCTTCGAGACTATGTACAACGGTCAGACCAAGATCGAGGTGCATGTCTACCAGGGGGAGGATCCGGATGCGCTCAACAACACCGAGATCGGCTCCTTCCACGTCGAGGGTCTGAGCGATGTGCCGGCTGGCAATGTCATCGTCACCACCTTCACGCTCGATCTCAACGGCATTTTGCAAGTCACCGCGCGCGAAAAGCGCACCGGGCTCGAAAAGCAGATCACCATCGATAATGCCACCGCGCGCTTCGAGGAACAGGAACTCGAGACGGCCCGCAAACGTCTCTCGGCGCTGATCGACGGCGAGGCCGAGCGGGTGACTGAGGACGGTACGGGTGCCGAAAGCGATACGGCCGGGCGGCGCGAAAGCGTCCAGGCCAGGGCGATGATCGAAAAAGCCGAACGCTTGATGGCAACCGCCAGCGCCGATGACAAGGAAGACCTAGTCGATATGACCGAAGCCTTGCGCGACGCGCTCCAGGCCAATGACCCGGAGGCCATCGAGCGCACCCTGGCTGAACTCTCCGACCTGGTGTTTTACCTGGAATCCTGAGGTTTCTCGCCATCATGGACCGCTGCCCCAACTGCCGCGCCCGCGCCGACGGCACCACCCACTGCCGCCGCTGCGGCATGGAGCTTGACCGACTCGCGGCCATTGAGCAGGCCGCCGAGCAACACCTCCAGATCGCCCTGAGGGCTCTGGCCAGCGGCCAGCGGCCAGCCGCCAAAACCGCGCTCCACCAGGCCCAGGGGCTGAAAAACCAACCCCTGGCCGCCAAGCTGCTCGGTTTCATCGGGGTGCTGGATGATGCCGCCAGAGTCGATTTCGCTTCTGACGTGACAACACAGGCGCGTCCAGTGCCAGCCGAGAAGGCTCCGCCGGCAGCAGAAGCGCGATGGCTCCAGTGGTAGCCGTGTTCAATGTCGGAATACCCAGGCCATCGATGCGCGCCACCACCTCTTGGGCCGGAAAGCCATAGCGATTGGCGAAACCCGCCGAGTAAAGCACCCAACGCGGGTCGACTTGCTCCAAGAAGGCGCGCGAGGAGGATGTCGCGCTGCCATGATGACCGGCCACCAGCACATCCGCGCGCAGCGCGTCGCCGTGACGCATCGCCAGTTCGGTCTCGATGTCTTTGCCGACATCGCCAGTCAGTAGCAGGCTGCCACCGCTGGTGGTGATTTTCAGCACACAGGAGCTGTCGTTGCCTTCCAGCTTGGCGTGCGCATCTGGGGCGCGCGGATGCAGCATGGCAAAGTCTACTCCGTCCCAGTGCCAGCGCTGGCCCGCCTGGCAGGGTTGTGCGATAACACCAGCCGTTGTTTTCAACGCCAGCTCGTTTGGTTCGCCACTCAGCAGGCGCGCCACCGCGACTTCATCCAGCAGACCGGTTAGCCCGCCGGCATGGTCACGGTCGGCATGGCTGATGACCAGCAGATCAAGCCGACCAATGCCAAGCGCCCGCAGATTAGGCGCCACCACGGCCGAGCCTGTATTGAAGCCGCTCGGAAAGCTCGGTCCCAAGTCATACACCAGTGTGTGGCGTGCGCTGCGCACCACCACGGCCAAACCCTGACCGACATCCAGCAGGGTGACAGCCGCCGTGCCCGCTGCCGGCGGCAAGGGCCGGACCAGGAGGAGCGGCAGCAGATAGATCAATCCCAGCCAACGTCCTGGCAGGCCGCGCGGCGCCAACAGCAGGGCCACGCCAGCAAAGGCCGCGGCCCACACCCAGAGGGCACGCTCGCCGAGGCCCAGGGTCGCCCAGGGCAGCTCGGCCAGCATGGTGAGCCATTGGAAGCCTTGTTCCAGAATGGCGCCGACCAGCAACAGCGGTCCGCTCCAGCCGCTTGCCAGGCTGATGAGACTGGCCAGCAGGATGGCTGGTAGCAGGACCGAGAACAAGGGCACCGCGAGCAGGTTTACCGGCGGCGCGATCAAGGATGCGCGGCCGAACAGCAACAGCAGCAAGGGCAAGAGTCCCAGCGCCACTGCCCATTGCGCGCGCGTCCAACTGGCGATCATCCCCGGCTGCCCGAGCCGCCCGCCCAGTGCGTAGAGCAGGGCCCCAACGGCGCCGAACGACAGCCAGAATCCATAGGACAGCACGGCCAGGGGATCAACCAGCAGGACAGCCAGCAAGGCGAGGCTGATGCCGCTGAGAGGGCGCGGCTGGCGCCCGGCGAGCAAGGCCACCAGTACCACGGCCAGCATCACCAGCGCGCGTTGCGTCGAGATGGCGAACCCGGCTAGGGCGCTGTAGCCGAAGGCTGCCAGCAAGGCAGCGACAGCGCCCGCGCGTGGTGCCGCCAACCACAGGGCGAGCGAGCCCAGGCGTGCCCACAGCCAACGCCCAAGAAAATACACCGCCGCCGCGATCAGACCGATATGCAGCCCGGAGATGGCCAGCAGATGATTGGTGCCGGTGCGCGTGAGTACCTGCCAGTCCGCCGGACCCAGGCCCTCGCGATCACCCAGCACCAGGGCGCGCACCAGCGCTGACGCGCGGGTCTCGCCCAAAACAGAAAGGATTTGAGCGCGTATCTGCTGGCGCAGCCGGTTGAGCCAGTACCCGCCTGGCGCGGTCTCCAGGCGTTGGTTGCGCTCACTGTCGCGCACATAGCCAGTGGCGCCAATGCCTTGTTGAAACAGCCAGCGCTCGTAGTCGAAACCGGCCGGATTGACAAATCCATGCGGCGGTTTCAGGCGCACCACCAGGCGCCAGCGCTCGCCAGCCTGGAGCTCTGGCGCTCCCTGGTACCAGCTCAGTCGCACCCGCTTGGACAGCTGCGGTGGTTGGCCCTGATGGCTGGCTTGGTCGATATCGAACAACCAGCGCGCGCGCTCCGGCGTTTGATCGGGCAGCCCGGCAATCCGCCCTTCAACCAGAATATCCTGACGCAGCAGGGAGTCGGGAAAGGGCTGGCCCAGCAGCGGACTGCTTGCCCAATAGGCATGGCCGAATCCAATCACCACCAGCGCGGGCAGCCGCGGCCACCGCCAGCGCAGCGCCGCCAAAGTTAGGAGCGCGCAGGTGCCGAGGACCAGCAGGCCCGATGGCAGCCGCTGTTGCAGGAAAAAGGCCCCAATGCCAGCGCTGAAAGCCACCGCCATGAGCGGCAGCCCACCGGGTATGAAGTCGAGCGTGCTCAACTGCTGTGAGCCAGGGCGAGGCTTTGCCGTTATACTCAAGACTTAAAGGAGAAGCGTGGGTGACGCTGGATGATGCTGGTTAAAGGACTGGTGTTGGATTTGAACCGAACGGGCGCTGGCGCATGAAGGACTGGTTGCAACGGCGTCTGCCTGACCCAGGATCCCTGCTCAAGCACCGGGCCCTGCGCGGTGTCGCCCATTTGCTGCGCGAACCGCGTCTGTGGGTGCTCAACCGGCACTCGGTTGCCGGGGCCTTTGCGCTGGGCTTTTTCATTCTCTATCTGCCGCCCTTCGGGCAACCCTTCTATGCGGCCTTTGGCGCGGTCAAGCTGCGCGTGAACCTGCCCATCGCCTTCTCCCTGGTCTGGCTCAGTAATCCACTGACCATTCCGCCCATGTTCTACTTTGCCTATCTGGTCGGCAGTCTCTTGCTGCTGCGGCCGATTCTGCCCTTTGAGTTCAGTTTCTGGCTCGACTGGCACAACTGGCTTGGCATTCTTGGGCCGGTGCTGCTGGGCAGTCTGGTGTGCGCCACCCTGGGGGCTCTAGTGGCCTACTGGACGGTGCAGGGCTTGTGGCGCTGGAATCTGGTGCGACGGCTCAAGGCACGGCGCCAGGCTCGTTATGGCCGCGCCTTGTCCGCCACCAGCCCGCCGTCCTCCAGTCGCCAAACCTGATCGGCGCGCGCGGCCAGGTCCAGATCGTGTGTCACCAACACCACGCTGGTGCCAATGTCGCGGTTCAGTTCCAGAATCAGCTCGTAGGTATCCGCCGCCGTGCGGCGATCAAGATTGCCGGTCGGCTCATCCGCCAGCACGCAGTTGGGCCGGGTCACCAGCGCCCTGGCGATAGCGACGCGCTGGCGTTCGCCGCCAGAGAGTTCCGAGGGTTTGTGCTCGACCCGCGCGGCCAGGCCGACGCGTTCGAGCAATTCGCCCGCCCGCGCGCGTGCCTCGGCCGCGCCCATGCCGCCAATTAGCAAGGGCAGGGCGGCGTTCTCGAGCGCGCTCAGTTCGCCGAGCAAATGATGAAACTGATAGATGAACCCAAGCCGTTTGTTGCGCAGCAGCCCGCGGCGGCGCTCCGAGAGCCCGGCGATGGGCTCTCCGGCCCAGCGCACCTCGCCGGCGCTGGGGCGATCAAGTCCGCCCAGGCAATGGAGCAGGGTGCTCTTGCCCGAGCCTGAAGCGCCCACCACGGCAATGCGCGCGCCAGGCTCGACACGCAGGTCGAGTCCGCGCAGTACGCTCACTTCCCGCGGGCCTTCGCGGAAGGTTTTGGTTAGGCCGATGGCTTCGAGGGCGGGGATGGAGTCAGTCATTGGGCGCATTGAGTGGGGGAGCATTTGGGGGCGGCTGCTGGGGGCTTTTCATGGCCATTATTCGTAGCGAAGGGCCTCGGCCGGGTCGGTGCGCGCGGCGCGCCAAGCCGGGTAGATGGTGGCAATGACCGACATGGCGAAGGCGCCGCCGGCGATGCGCAGCACATCGCTCGCGCGCACATCCGAGGGCAGGGCGCTGATGTAGTAGATGCTGGGGTCGAGAAAATGCACCCCAAAGGCCTGCTCGATGCTGGCGACGATGGTCTCCACGTTCCAGCCCAGCAGCACCCCGCCGATGATGCCGAGCACAGTACCCACCAGGCCAATGCTGGTGCCCTGCACCATGAAAATGGCCATCACCGTGCCGGGAGACGCGCCCAGGGTGCGTAGCACGGCGATATCCCCGCGCTTGTCCGTGACCACCATGACCAGGGTGGAGACGATGTTGAAGGCCGCCACGGCCACGATCAAAAACAGAATAATGGTCATCATGCGTTTTTCGGTGCGCAAAGCGGCGAAGAAGTTGCGATGGACCTGGGTCCAGTCGGAGACGCGGTAGTAACCCTCCAGGGTGGCCGCGATCGCGCGCGCGGTGCGCGGTGCCTGAAACATGTCGGTGATTTTCAGCCGCACGCCTTCGGCATGATCCTCGCCCAAGCGCATCAGCCGGGCGGCATCGCTCATGTGCATGAAGGCCGCGCCGCGGTCATACTCGGCCATGCCCACCTCGAACAGGCCAACAATGTTGAAAGCCTTGAGTCGCGGCATGATGCCCACTGGCGTGGCATTCACCTGAGGCGTGACCACTGTGACCTTGTCCCCAAGCCCGACGCCAAGCGCATTGGCTAGTTCCACGCCCAGAATAATGTTGAACTCACCAGGGATGAGATGCTCGACCCGCCCGGCCATCATATCGGTGCGCAAGTCCGAGACCTGGTCTTCTTCCGCCGGCAAAATGCCGCGCAGCATGGCGGCATTGGTCTGGCCGTTGCTCATGAGCATGGCCTCGATTTCCACAAAGGGCGCGGCGCCCACCACATCGGGCGCGGCGCGCACCCGGGCCAGCAATTCCCGCCAGTTGGCGAGTCCGCCTGGCTCCGCGCTGCTAATGGTGGCGTGCGAGGCCATACCGAGGATGCGTTCCTGAATCTCCTTGTGGAAGCCGTTCATCACCGACAGCACCACGATGAGCGCCACCATGCCCAGGGTGATGCCCAGCATTGAGATCAGCGAAATGAAGGAAATAAAATGGTTACGACGCTTGGCGCGGGTGTAGCGCAGGCCGATGAACAGCGGCAGTGGGTGAAACATGGGCTGGCGTTGCGGAAAATGAAGCAGCGGTGCTAGAGACCAAGCTGTTGACTTAGCTGGTTACCAAGCCGGGTACAGCGTTGAATGCCGCGATGGGCACGAATGCGTTGCACTCAGGCAAGCGCTCACGTTATCATTGTCGGTTGTTTCCTTCCAAACAGTTTTGCTGCTTATCACTGCCACTCAACGGGATTGTTGCATGCCTAACGTTCGTGTCAAAGAAAACGAGCCTTTCGAGGTCGCTCTTCGCCGCTTCAAGCGCTCCTGCGAGAAAGCCGGCATTCTTGCCGAGGTTCGCCGTCGGGAGTTTTACGAAAAGCCAACCTCCGAGCGGAAACGCAAGAAAGCCGCCGCTGTCAAACGTCATCATAAGAAACTCTCGCGCGAGTCGCGCCGCTGGGAGCGCCCGTTCTAGAAAGCCTTCGCGCGATCTGATCCTTCCGCGCTATCTGATAAGGAAGCTGGCCATCATGCTCAAGCAACGTTTGCAAGACGACATGAAAGCCGCGCTCAAGGCCGGCAACAAGGACAGGCTTGGGACCATTCGCCTGATCAACGCCGCCATCAAGCAGCGCGAGGTCGATGAGCGAATTGCCCTTGACGATGTCCAGGTGCTTGCGGTGCTTGAGAAAATGCTCAAGCAGCGGCGCGACTCGGTCACCCAGTATCGCGACGCCGGGCGCGAGGATTTGGCAGTGAAGGAAGAGGCCGAAATCCTCATCTGCCAGGAATATCTGCCCGATCCGCTGAGCGAGGCCGAGATTGACGCCTGCATTGACGCTGCCATGGCCGAGACGGGCGCGACCTCCATGCGTGACATGGGCAAAGTGATGGGCTTGGTGAAACCCCAAATGCAGGGCCGGGCTGATATCGGCCAGGTCAGTTCCAGGATCAAGCAGCGCCTGAACGCCTGAGCGAGACTTGCCCAGACCGCTGGCCAGCTTATTTGGCATCATTGCCCTGATTGCTCTCTACTCGTGCTCCATGCTGTCGGGCTCAGGCAAAGGCAAGCTCGGGTGGCAAAGCGAACGCGTAGTGTCAAAGGACCGCAGACTTTTCCAAATTATCTGCTAGCTTTATGTCCATGGCCGGCAGAATTTCGCCCGAGCTCAAGGAGCAAATTCTCGCGCGCACTGACATCCTCGAGATTGTCGGGGCGCGGGTGCCCCTGCGTCCGGCCGGTCAGCTCTACAAGGCCTGCTGTCCTTTTCATCAGGAAAAAACCCCGTCTTTTATCGTTACCCCGGCGCGCCAAACCTATCATTGTTTCGGCTGCGGTGTTCATGGTGACGCCATCGGCTTCCTGATGGAATATGATCGCCTGAGCTTTCCCGAGGCGATCAAGGAACTGGCCACCCGCGCGGGTATCGCGCTGCCTGATGCTGGGTCTGGCGACGACCTACAGGTTCCAGAGGTGGATCTCAATCCTCTCTATCAGGTGCTCGAAGAGGCCGGCGAGTTATACCAACGCCAGCTGCAAGAAGAGGCGCGGGCTGTCGCCTATCTAAAAAGGCGTGGCCTTACCGGTGAGATGGCGACTGAATTTGGTCTTGGATTCGCACCTGCAGGATGGGATTTTGTGCTCAGTCGTCTCGGCACTGATGAGACTAGACAACAGGCGCTGATTGATGCCGGTCTCGTTATTGAGCGGGAGACAGCCGCCGCAACCCGTCGCTACGACCGCTTTCGCAACCGCGTTATCTTTCCGATCCGGGATCATCGCGGACGCACGATCGCCTTTGGTGGGCGCGTACTCGATCAATCCGAGCCCAAGTATCTGAACTCGCCCGAAACGCCTGTGTTCCACAAAGGCCGGGGACTTTACGGCCTGTTCGAGGCGCGGCAACGTCGGCGCCAACTCACTCGCCTGCTGATCGTTGAAGGCTACATGGACGTGATCGCGCTGACCCAGTTTGGTCTGCCTTATGCAGTGGCCACGCTAGGTACAGCCACCACGCCAGAACAAATCCAGCAGCTCAAGCGCCACAGCGATGAGCTGGTGTTCTGTTTCGACGGGGACAAAGCCGGTCGGGCCGCGGCTGCCAAGGCGCTGCGCGTGAGTTTGCCCTATGCGGCCGAGCGGCTGACAGTGCGCTTCCTGCTGCTGCCGGCGGGCCATGATCCAGACTCGCTGCTGCGCGCGGAGGGGCTAGCAGCGTTCGAGAAGCGCTTGGAGCAGGCGCGTCTGCTGTCTGATTTTCTATTCGATGAAGTGCGGGGACAGTTTGATCTGGGCTCAGCCGAGGGGCTCGCGCGATGCGATGCCAAGGCCCGCGAGCTGATCAACCTGGCGCCCGAGGGTACTTACCGGCAGCTACTGCTGCGACAGCTGGAGGACCTGATTGGCATTCAGCAGCCTGCGATCCTTTCCGGGCCGCCAGGTGCGTCGGCCTTTTGGCCAGCGGGAGCACACGGGTCCAGGACTGCTGGCTCGGGCGATGGACGCGTTCAAAGGCCCCAAGCCGGGCAAACGCGAGCGAGGGCACTATACCGCGTCCCCATGCGCGCCCAGCTGACCCCCGGGCGCCTGGCGAGCGCACTGCTGCTGCAGCGCCCGCGACTGGCCCTGGCGGCGCGCGGGATTCCGGATTACTGGAACGCGGTTGCCGAGGAAGATACTAGGTTGCTCAGTGAACTACTTGCTCATGCCGATGCCGACCCCGATATCACGGCGCAGATGTTACGAGATTATGCCAGCGGCAGCCCAGATGAGCCCATGGTGGCGGAACTTGCCGACCCCAGTCTGACTCAACATATCCCCGATGCAGGTATTGAGTCTGAGTTCATCGGGGCGCTGTCGGCCCTCTGCCGTCAGGCTGAGCGCGAGCAGCGTTATCGGCTGCTTAGCAGCGGGGAGCTTGGGCGCTTGGCGGGTGCGGGCAGAAGTCCGTCAGAGGGTGTCGACGCCGGGAATTGAGCGCCGGTGAAACTATTGCGTGGCGCCGCTGATGGTTGGCCCCGTAAATCAGGTTTCTATGCTATAATTGTGAGTTTTCCATCGCCCGCGCAATAGTGATGATCCGCAGCCGCTTTAGGTTCTATCCTGCTGATTTTAAAATATTATCAGCAGGACAGTCAGGGCTGGCATTGGGCATGATCGGGTTATGAGCGTTACCCTGAAACAACGCTGTCATCCTTAGGGGTGGTCGGGACTATAAGCGTTAGCCAGATTCAATAGGTACTTTATGGACCAGGAACAGCACCAGGCGTCGCAGTTGAAGCAGTTGATCGCTAAAGGCAAGGATCAGGGCTTTCTGACTTACTCCGAGGTCAATGACCATCTGCCGGACGGTATCGTCGAGCCTGAGCAGATCGAAGATATCGTTCGCATGATAAACGATATGGGTATTACCGTACATGAGACGGCGCCCTCCGAGGTCGACCAACTCAGCGATTCCGCGATCGCTGACGACGAAGCCGCCGAAGCCGCCGCGGCTGCACTCGCCTCGGTTGACAGCGAATTCGGTCGCACCACGGATCCTGTGCGCATGTACATGCGTGAAATGGGCACGGTTGAGTTGCTTACACGCGAGGGCGAATTACGCATTGCCAAGCGTATCGAGGAAGGTCTCAATCAGGTTCTGCAGGCGCTCTCCTTGTACCCAAAAACTGTCGGCATGCTGCTGGAACTTCTCGAGCAGGTTGAGCGCGAAGAAATCCGCATCACCGATGTTATTACCGGCTTTGACGACGGGAGCGACGAGATCGCCCAGCCCGTCAATAAAGGCGCGGCCAAGGAGGCCAATGTTGCCGTCGACAGTGCCAGCGCCGATCATGAAGGCAGCGAAGAAGAAGAGGCGGAGGTGGTCGATACCGGTCCCGATCCGGAAGAATTCGCCCAGCGCGCCAAGGCCTTGCGCGATAACTATGAGCGCCTGATTCTTTGCCTGCATGACTACGGCCGCGATGATGATCGCACCCGATATGCGCGCGAGCGGGTATCGGAAGAATTCCTCGGTTTCAAGCTTGTTGCTGGTGTTTTCAACGACCTGATCCGCATTCTGCGCCAGACCATTGAACGCATCCGTGCTCAAGAGCGCCACATCATGGGACTTTGCATTGATGGTGCCAGGATGCCGCGCAAGGTCTTTATCGATTCTTTCCCCGATCACGAGACCAACGCTGATTGGCTCGATCAACACCTGAAATCCGGCGCGAAATACGCCGCAAGGCTCGGCGAGTATGACGAGGAAATCCGTCGTGCTCAGCGCCGCCTGATGGAACTTGAGGAAGAAAACGTCCTCAGCATCGGTGAGATCAAGGAGATCAATCGCAAAATGTCCATCGGCGAGGCCAAGGCACGGCGCGCCAAGAAAGAAATGGTCGAGGCCAACCTGCGGCTGGTCATCTCTATTGCAAAGAAATACACCAACCGCGGCCTGCAGTTCCTGGATCTGATTCAGGAAGGCAATATCGGCCTAATGAAGGCTGTGGATAAGTTCGAATACCGCCGCGGCTACAAGTTTTCCACCTATGCCACCTGGTGGATTCGCCAGGCCATTACTCGCTCGATCGCCGATCAAGCACGCACCATCCGTATCCCAGTGCACATGATTGAGACCATCAACAAGCTCAACCGCATCTCTCGGCAGATGGTGCAGGAAATGGGACGCGAAGCCACTCCGGAGGAACTAGCCGAACGCATGGAAATGCCCGAGGACAAAGTGCGCAAGGTGCTCAAGATCGCAAAGGAGCCCATCTCCATGGAAACCCCGATCGGCGACGACGAGGACTCTCATCTCGGTGACTTCATTGAGGATTCCAGCGTCATCTCTCCGGTCGACTCCGCCACCGCCGAGGGCTTGCGCGAGGCCACCCAGAACATGCTCGCCAGTCTGACCTCACGTGAGGCCAAAGTTCTTCGCATGCGCTTCGGGATCGACATGAACACCGACCACACGCTTGAGGAAGTCGGCAAACAATTCGATGTCACCCGCGAGCGTATTCGCCAGATTGAAGCCAAGGCATTGCGGAAACTCCGCCACCCAACCCGCTCGGACAAACTGCGTAGCTTCATTGAATCCGACTGAATCCACAGCGCCATCCAATTCGCCCCGGCAACTGGATGGCGTCCACCTCTTACCTCAAAGGGCCGTTAGCTCAGCGGTTAGAGCAGGAGACTCATAATCTCTTGGTCCGGGGTTCAAATCCCTGACGGCCCACTAAATTTTGCGTGGTTACACATTTCGCCTTCCCAGTGATCGGTTATTCTGAGTTCCTCCCAGAGTTCCCCCCAGAGTTCCTTCTAGGTCGCTCCTCGGACGTGTATCCGGGTTCGAAGAGCTGGTCGAACTGGTGCTCGGCCCGGGCTTCAATTGCTTCGCCCATGCGGACCAATTTGAGCTGATTGCCAATGCGCGCGAGCAATTCCACTTTATGGAAAGGCGAAGCGACATAGTCTGCGGCCCTACATTGAAAACCCCGCAATTTGTCGGCGGGCCTGCTCATGGTGCTCGGAATGATAAGCGGAATGTCCTCTGTGGCTGGATCCTGCTTCAGCCGTTCGCACAGGTCGATTCCGCTAATGCCGGGAATTGATACGTTGAACTGAGTGGGGAGGATGGGTAGGGGTTTAGCAATTCCAACTTTAGGTGTTTCATCTGGTGTAGAAGCGGCTTCCAGCCGCTTCATGACACGCCAAGATGGCGCGTCTGCTGATAACCGGGCCAACAACTGGGTGCTGGAAAACGAATTTGGAATTGCTGTTGAGGGTTCGCGCAGCGGACATTGACCCTCCGCATCGGCTATGATGGCCGGCTTTCTGATCTTCAACCAGCAATAGAATCAGCGCCATGGGTTTCAAATGCGGCATCGTTGGCCTGCCAAATGTGGGCAAGTCGACGCTTTTCAATGCACTGACCAAATCCGGCATCGCGGCCGAGAATTATCCCTTCTGCACCATCGACCCCAATGTCGGCGTGGTGCCCCTGCCAGACGAGCGCCTGGATGTGATCGCCGGCATCGTCAAGCCGGCCAAGGTGGTGCCAACCAGTATGCAGTTCGTCGATATCGCCGGGTTGGTGGCCGGCGCCTCCAAAGGCGAGGGGCTGGGCAATCAGTTTCTCGCCAACATCCGCGAGACTGATGCCATCGCCCATGTGGTGCGCTGCTTCGAGGACGATGACGTGGTGCATGTCTCGGGTGGTGTCGATCCGCTGCGCGATATGGACATCATCAACACCGAACTGGCCCTGGCTGATATGGACTCGGTCGAAAAGGCACTCGACCGGGCGACGCGAACAGCTAAGACCGGCGACAAAGCAGCCGCCGCGCGCCGCGATCTGCTCGAGCGAGTGGTGGCGCATCTCAACGCGGGGTTGCCGGTGCGCACCCTGGGGTTGGACGCGGACGCGCGCGCGGCCCTGCGCGACCTCTTCCTGCTCACCGCCAAGCCGGTGCTCTACATTGCTAACGTGGCCGAGGATGGGTTCGACAACAACCCGCTGCTTGATCGCCTGGCGGCGCAGGCCGCGAGCGAAGGCGCCGAGACGGTCGCTGTCTGCGCCGCGATCGAGGCCGAGATGGTTGAGCTTGATGCCGACAGCCGCGCCGAGTTCCTGGCCGATCTCGGCTTGAAAGAACCCGGTCTGAACCGAGTGGTGCGCGCCGGCTACCGACTGCTGGGACTGGAGACCTACTTTACCGCTGGCCCCAAGGAGGCACGCGCCTGGACGATCCCGCATGGCGCCACCGCCCCGCAAGCCGCCGGCGTCATACACAGCGACTTCGAGCGCGGCTTCATCCGCGCCGAGGTCATCGCCTACGAGGATTTCGTCAAGTACAAAGGCGAGCAGGGCGCCAAGGATGCGGGCCGGCTGCGCTCCGAGGGCAAGGAGTACATCGTGAAGGATGGCGATGTGGTGCATTTCCGCTTCAACGTCTGAGTTTTCGCCCTTGACCACTGATCACTCTGATCACTGACCACTGGCCACTGCCCCCATGCGCCTGACCTGGACCGAAATTCGCACCCGCGCCGCCGCCTTCGCGCGTGACTGGGCCGGGCAGGGCTATGAGAAGGGCCAGACCCAGCTTTTCTATCGCGATCTGTTCGATGTGTTCGGCGTGCCGGTGCGGCGGGTGGCGAGCTTCGAGGAGCCGGTGCGCAAGCTCGGCCAGAAGCGCGGCTACATTGATCTGTTCTGGAAAGGTGTACTGCTGGTTGAGCAAAAAAGCCTGGGGCGGGATCTCACACCCGCCAAGGAGCAGGCATTCAGCTACTTTCCCGGTCTGAAGGATGTCGAGCTGCCGCGCTACCTGCTGCTAAGCGACTTCCAGAGTTTCGAGCTGTACGATCTGGAAGAAGACGAGCAGGCCAGCTTCACCCTGGCCGAGCTGCCCGAGCATGTCGAGAAGCTCGGCTTTATCCTGGGCGTGCAAAAGCGCCGCTTCAAGGATCAGGATCCGGTCAATATCCTCGCCTCCGAGCTGCTCGGGCGACTGCACGATGCACTCAAGGCGGGAGGCTACCTTGGCCATGATCTGGAATTGTTTTTGGTGCGGCTGGTGTTCTGTCTGTTCGCCGACGATACCGGCATTTTCGAGCCACGCGACAGCTTTCAGGATTGCATTGAGCAGCGAACCCGCGAAGACGGCAGCGACATAGGCGTGTTGATCAGCAGCCTGTTTCAGCTGCTCAACACCCCGCCCGAGCAGCGCGCGCCCTATCTGGATGCCGATCTGGCGCGCTTTCCCTACGTTAATGGCGAGCTGTTTCGTGAACCCGTCCTGATTCCCTTTTTCAATGCCGCCATGCGCCAACGGCTGCTCGAGGCCTGCGCCTTCGACTGGTCGAAAATCTCACCGGCCATTTTCGGCTCCCTGTTTCAGTCGGTGATGGACAGGGACGAACGCCGGCGCCAGGGCGCGCACTACACCACCGAGCAAAATATTCTCAAGGTCATAGCGCCGCTGTTTCTCGACGATCTGCGCGCCGAGCTTGACGCACTCAAGGCGCGTCGGGATACCCACAGGCGCAAGCTGCTGCAGGCATTCCAGCGCCGGCTGGGTGAGATGACCTTTTTCGACCCTGCCTGCGGCTGCGGAAACTTTTTGATTATCACCTATCGCGAACTGCGGCTGTTGGAGATCGAAGTGATCCGCGAGCTGCGTGCCGACAGCCTCGCCAGCGGTCAGCAGGAGCTGGATGCCGCCGAGCTGTCCCTGCTCGATGTCGATCAGTTCCACGGCATCGAGATTTTGGAGTTCCCGGCGCGCATCGCCGAGACGGCGCTCTGGATGATGGATCACATCATGAACACCAGGCTCAGCCTGGAATTCGGCCAGAGCTATGTGCGCATCCCGCTGCGCGCCGCCCCGCGGATTCTCAATGCCGATGCACTCGAAATGGACTGGGCCGAGTTCCTGCCGCCCGCGCGTTGCCATATTCTGCTCGGCAATCCGCCCTTTGTTGGCGCCAAATACCAGAGCGCCGTGCAGCGCGCCCAGGTCAGGCGCATCGCCGCCTTGGGGCAGTCCGGCGGCACGCTGGATTATGTGAGCGCCTGGTTTCTCACCGCCGCTGAGTATCTGCAGGCTGTTCCGCCACGCAACCGCCCGCGCATCGGCCCGCGCATCGGATTCGTGGCGACCAATTCGGTGATTCAGGGTGAACAGGTTGCCCAACTCTGGCCCCGGCTGTTCGCGCGCGGGCTGGAGATCGCCTTTGCCCATCGCACCTTTGCCTGGGGCTCGGACGCGCGCGGCAAGGCCCATGTGCATGTGGTGATCCTCGGGCTCACGCGCAGCAATGAGGCGCCCGTGCGCAAACGGCTGTTCGACTATCCAGACATCAAAGGGGAGCCGCATGAAAGCGCGCTCAAGGCGCTGTCGCCTTATCTGTCCGACGCCGGCAGCCTCAAAGACCCCCATCTGGTGGTGCGCGAGACACCCGCGCCCATCAACGGCCTGCCGAAGCTGATCATTGGCTCCAAACCCATCGACGGCGGGCATTACATCCTGAGCGCCGCCGAGCGCGCCGAACTGCTGGCCGCCGAGCCCGAGGCCGAGCCCCTGTTGCGACCCTACATCGGCAGCCAGGAGTTCCTCAACGGAGGTGAGCGTTGGATTCTGGCCCTGCAACGGGTCGAGCCGGCGCTGCTCAAGCGCCTGCCCAGGGTGCGCGAGCGCGTCGCCGCCGTGCGCGCCTTTCGCCAGCAAAGCAAGAGCAAGCCGACGCAACAACTCGCCGAGACGCCGCTGCTTTATCATGTGAATGTCATCCCCACCACGCCCTTTCTGGTCATCCCGGAAGTCAGCTCCGAGCGGCGCGACTATGTCCCCATCGGCTGGTTGGAGCCGCCGGTCATCCCAAGCAATCTGGTGCGCATTCTCGAAGGCGCGACCCTGCCGCTGTTCGCGCTTCTGACCTCGGCCATGCACATGAGCTGGCTGCGCCGCATCGGCGGGCGACTGGAAAGTCGTTACCGCTATTCCATCGGCATGGTGTACAACACCTTCCCGTTGCCCCAGGTCGGTCAGGACAGCCTGGTGAAACTCGAGCCCCTGGCGCGGGCGGTGCTGGATGCGCGCGACGAGTATCCCACCGCCACGCTGGCCGATCTTTATGACAGCATCGGCATGCCCACAAGGCTGCGCCGCGCGCATCAAGCGCTCGACCGCGCGGTCGACCTGCTTTATCGCAGCGGCGGTTTCGCCAGCGAGCGCGAGCGGGTGGAGCATTTGCTGGGACGCTACGAGGAGATGCTGCATGGCGGCTGAGATCATGATCGGGACCAAAGACCACGACCGCTCCTTTGGAGGGGCGAATCTGTTCGCCGCGGCGTTGCAGTGGCGCCCGGGCCGTTGCGGAAAACCACGCGCGCGCCAGTCGCGCGGCTGGCCCTGGCTGGCGCGCCCTCTGTCCTGGCTGCTGCCCGCTCTGATGCTGACCACCACGACAGCACCCGCGTCGGACTGGCAGCCCCTGGAGCCGCGACCAGAGTTACTGGCCAAAGCGGACTTGGCCTACGCCGAAGCATCGGCCCAGCGGCAATCTGACGGCCAGCGCATCGGCGTCCATTTGGCTTTCTTTCATTCCCGCGCCTTCCGGCTCGCGGTGGTCGATCTTGCGTCCATCGACTCCAACCCGAAAAAACGCATCGATGCGGTGTTTCGTGGCGCTGGAATCCCAGCCGGGATCAATGGCGGGTTTTTTCACCCAAACGGCCGTCCGCTGGGCCTGGTGGTCGCCGATGGACAACGCATTAATCGGCTTGAACGGGCAAAGCTGCTGAGCGGCGTGCTCTACGCTGATGCTGACGGTAACTATCTGCGGCGCCATGGGGCTTTTCATGACCATGCCGGTATTGACGCCCTCTTGCAGACCGGCCCCTATCTGGTCGAATATGGCCGCGCCGTGCGAGGGCTGAGAACCGCGCCGGTCGCGCGCCGCAGCTTCGCCGCGACCGACTGGCGCGGTCACTGGGTGCTGGGCGCGACGCGCAACCCAATCAGCCTGGCCGATCTGTCCGATTGCCTGGCCAGTCTGGGCTGTCTGACCGACTGGCCGGTGGAGCGTGCGATTAACCTCGACGGCGGTTCTTCAACGGGATTTTTCTTCGAGCGCGGTTCGGGCCAGGGTGCTGTCGTGGTGCATCCCCTCAAGCCCGTGCGCAACCTCTTGGGGATATGCCCCCGCTGAGGCGTGCGCCTGGTTGGCAGCCTTTCGTGCTGCAATCGGTCCCTGATCCAGAGGCGGGTATATTGACAGTGCGACTGTATCATTCCGCTAATGTGGCGAATGATTGGCTCATTGCAAAAATCTGCGAGAAGCTGAATGAAACCGAGATGGTTATTTCCCGCACCAATCTGCGTCTGGTGCTGAAATTAGGCTCAGCGTAAATTTCTGGAGATCAGCTTGCCTGGTGTTGGAGCGATCCGTCATCGTGCAGGCGACTACCAGCAATTTGTCTTTGGGCAGTTCGACGAGCCGATCCGGCAGTTCATTGAGCGGAATATAGGTACCTATGCCCTCCTGCCAGGCGGCGTGTTCCTCGGGTAAGCGGATATAGTCACTTGCGCCTGGCCGCTGGCTTGGAGTTCCATCAGCTCCGGCAATTGGATTTTCATCGCCTGGCGTTCCACATAATCGAAGCCGCGCGGATCGTTGGCAAAGGCGATGTCGGTCATGGCTGGGGTGACATCGTGTCCGGTTGAGTGGGTGTTCCAGCCGTTATCGGCAGCGGCCCCGGCTTCCTGGCGGGCAAGCGTTTCGCACTGAACGCTCATGCACCTGCCTCGTTCTTGAACCAGCCGCGCACCAGATCCGGCCCCGGCACACTGCCGGAGTGCACCACCTGGCCGTCGATCACCACGCCGGGGGTGGACATGACGCCGAAGCCCATGATCGCGGCGATGTCGGTGACCTTGATCAAATCAATGGCCACCCCGGCCTGCTCGGCAGCGCTGGCGATGGCCTGCGCGGTGATCTCGCAGTTGCGGCAGCCGGAACCTAAAACTTTGATTTCTTTCATGGCACAAGATCCGTGTTGGGTGAATGGACGCCGGGGGGGAGGGGGGGCAGTGCGGCTCTCAAAATACGGAATACGTTATATTGGATTAAACATATCTATTGAATTGCCCAGCGTCAAGCACGGATTATTACGCTGACCGCGGATATCGGCCAAGTCGTGACGGTTTAAAGCCGCCCGGCCTTGGTTGACAAGATCATCGCGACGGCGGCACTCTCAATCCCCTCTCACCAACGCTCCACTGTTCATGTCCCATTCAGCCCTCCCGCCCACATCCATCGCCGCCACGGCCTTCTTTGCCGCCCTGGCCAACGACACCCGCTTGCGCATGCTGATGTTGCTGTTGCGCGAGGGCGAGCTGTGCGTGTGTGAGTTGACCGGGGCCATCGGCGTCTCCCAGCCGCACATCTCGCGTCATCTAGCGCAACTGCGCGAGCTGGCGCTGGTCGCCGACCGCCGCGCCGGCACCTGGATTTACTATCGTATTCACCCCGATCTGCCACCCTGGGCCAAGGCGGTCCTGCGCGAGCTAGTGGCGGGACTCAGAGGAGCAGCACCCTTTGACGATGATCAAAGGGCACTGGCGGCGCTGGCCAATCGCCCCGGCGCGCCGCGCTGCGAAGCCGCGGTGGACTGATGCCATGATGGATCGCGCTGATTGGCCATGGCCCGACGCCGGTCCGGTTGGCGAAGGTGCGGTTGGTGTCATCAAAATATAACAAAAGACAGATATTCTGCCGCCCATGACCTGTTGTTTCACTTCAATACTGCTCCAACCCGGACAGGTTTCATGGCTGAACCGATTTACAACGTCTTATTCCTCTGTACCGGCAACTCGGCCCGCAGCATCTTTGGCGAATGCCTCATCCAACGCTGGGGCCAGGGCCGCTTTCGTGGCTTCAGCGCTGGCAGCCACCCGCGCGGCGAGATCAACCCGTTCGCACTCGAGGTGCTGCGCAAGTACAACCACGCCACCGAGCACCTGCGCAGCAAGGATTGGGCGGAGTTCAGCCAGCCGGACGCGCCCGAGATGGACTTTGTCATCACCGTCTGTGATGCCGCGGCCACCGAGCTCTGCCCGACCTGGCCAGGGCAGCCACTGACCGCGCACTGGGGCATCACCGACCCTGCCACCGTCGAGGGCGAGCGCCTGACCCGACTGACGGCGTTCCAAACCGCCTTTCGCGAACTGGACAACCGCGTCAAGATTTTCACCGCCCTGCCCATCGCCTCGCTGGATCGGCTCAAGCTGCAACGCGAGATGGATCGCATCGGCGGGCTGCGCGCGAACAATCTGGCCAAAGCCGACTGGCAAGCGGACATCAAGGCCGCCAGATCCCACTCTCAACCTCCCGAAGACCGAGGTTTCCGCCATGACATCCAAGCATTTTCTGCTGGCCGGGTTGCTGATTGGCGCTAGCCTTGTTGCTAGCCTAAGCGGCTGCGGCCCATCCGACCCCTCTGAGAAAGCCGCATCCGGCGCGGCGGAAACCCGGGCAGCCTCGGCCCTGACGGCTGCCGGCTCCAGCTTCGCCGCGCCACTGATCAGTCGATGGATGAAACGCTATGGCGAGCAACACCCCGATCTGGCGCTGAGCTATGCCTCGGTTGGCAGTGGCGAGGGGATTAAGCGCTTCATCGCCGGGGAGGTGGCCATCGGCGCCACCGATGCACCACTCAAGCCTGAGGAGATCGCCCAAATCGACGGCGCCTTCGCGCAGCTTCCCATCACCGGCGGCATGATCGCGCTGGCCTATAACCTGCCTGGTGTCGATGGCCCGCTCAATCTGCCGCGTGATGTCTATGTGGATATTTTCCTCAACAAGATCCACCGCTGGGATGACCCACGCATCCAGGCGGCCAATCCTGGTTTGGCATTGCCCAGCAAATTGATTCAAGTAGTCGCCCGGCGCGACAGCAGCGGCACCACCTTTGCCTTCACCAACCATCTCGCCAGCATCGCGCCCGCGTGGGCCGAGCAATACAGTGTCGGCAAGCAGATTGGCTGGCCGTCCGGCACCATGCTCGCATCCGGCAACGAGGGCGTCGCCCAGCGGGTCAAAATCACTCACGGTGCTATCGGCTATGTCGAGGCCGGCTTCGCCCGCCGCCTGCATTTGCCACTGGCCTGGCTGGAAAATCGCACGGGTGGACTGATCGCACCCACCGCCGACACCGGCCAGCGCGCCCTGGCCGATGGCTCGGATGCCATGCCGGAGGATCTGAGCGTCACCGTACCCGACCCCGAGGGCGCGCGCTCCTATCCCATTGTCACCTTCACCTGGGCGCTGGTGCGGTCCGACTACCCGGAACCCTTCAACACCCGCGCGGTGCATGACTTCCTGCGCTGGACGCTGACCGAAGGGCAAGCTCAGGCCGCCGATCTGGGCTTCGTGCCCCTGCCGGAGACTCTGGCCAGGGCGAGCTTGCTGGAGCTCGATGGTCTGAGTGGGATCGCGCGCTGAAGACAAGCCCTTAGCGCCTTGCGGATTTTTTTTGCATCGGCCACGGCGCCGAGATTCGATCAAGAGCCGGCGATCCGCAAGCCCGGGGCGCCGGCTCTTTTTGTTGTGGTTTAATCTGTTTCTTGAAATATAACAGATAAAGGATATATTATGCTCGCCAAGCGACGCCGCAGGAGACAATGAAAGATGACCATCCGCATCGGTATCAACGGCTTCGGCCGCATGGGACGGCTTGGGCTGCGCGCGGCCTGGGATCGGCTGGGCGCGGGCGAGCAGCCGCTTGCCTTCACCCGCATCAATGAGATCGCCTGCGATGCGGCGGGCAGTGCGCATCTGTTGGAATTTGACTCGGTGCACGGGCGCTGGGGGCATGACTGCGCGGGCGATGGCGAGCGCCTGAGCATCGACGACCAGCCCTTGCATTACAGTTCAGTCAAAACCATCGCCGAGGTCGACTGGTCGGACTGCGACATCGTCATCGAGGCGACCGGCAAGCATCACAAGCAGCCGCAACTGCTGGAAGGCTATTTCGATCAAGGGGTGAAGAAAGTCCTGGTCGCGGCACCGACCCAGGGCGCGCTCGACATCGTCTATGGCGTCAATCATGAGCGCTACGATCCGGCGCGACATCGCCTGGTCACCGCTGCCTCCTGCACTACCAATTGCCTGGCTCCGGTGGTCAAGGTGTTGCACGAGCAGGTCGGCATCCGTCACGGCAGCATGACCACCCTGCATAACATCACCAACACCCAGCGCATCGTCGATCTGGGTCATAAGGATCCGCGCCGAGCGCGTGCCTGCGGCCAGTCGCTCATCCCAACAACAACTGGCAGCGCGCGGGCCATCACCAAGATCTTCCCCGAGCTGACCGGCAAGCTCAACGGCCACGCGGTGCGAGTGCCGCTGCTCAATGCCTCGCTGACCGACTTTGTCTTCGAGGCCGAACGCAAGGTGACGGCCGAGGACATCAATGCGCTGCTCAAAAACGCAGCCGAGGGCGAATTGGCCGGAATTCTCGGCTACGAGGAACGCCCGTTGGTGTCGGTTGATTATTTGAACGACCCACGCTCGTCCATCGTCGACGCCCTCTCGACCCTGGTGATCGATGACACTCAGGTGAAAATCTACGCCTGGTACGACAATGAGTGGGGCTATGCCAATCGCCTGGTCGATATTGCGATAATGCTGGCCCATTCGCTCTGATGCAGCGGGTTTGATTCAAGAATAGCCGCCATGAACAGCGCCACCCGCAATTATCTAACGGTGACGGCCGGCTACTGGGCCTTCACCATCACCGATGGCGCCATCCGTATGCTGGTGGTGTTGTATTTCCATCAGCTCGGTTATTCGCCCTTCGAGGTGGCGATGCTGTTCCTCTTCTATGAGGTGTTCGGCATCCTGACCAACCTGGTCGGCGGCTGGTTGGGGGCGCGCATTGGGCTCAATCTCACCATGCACATCGGCATGGCGCTGCAAGTGGTGGCGTTGCTGATGCTCACCGTCCCCGATCCCTGGCTGTCGGTGGTCTATGTGATGGCCGCCCAGGCGCTGTCGGGCATCGCCAAGGATTTGAACAAGATGTCGGCCAAGGCCTCGGTCAAGAGCCTGACCGGTCAGGGCGCGGGGGCCGAGTCCAAGCTGTTCAAATACGTCGCGGTGCTGACTGGCTCCAAGAATGCGCTCAAGGGCGCAGGCTTCTTCGTCGGCGCGGCGCTGTTGCAAGGGATCGGCTTTCGTGGCGCGCTTTTCGCCATGGCCGGGGTGCTGTTTATGGTGTTGATCATCACCGCCCTGCTGCTGCCCTCGGGCGTTGGTAAGCTGAAGGAGAAAGCCAAGTTCACCCAGGTGTTCTCCAACACCCCGGCGGTCAACTGGCTCTCAGCCGCGCGTTTTTTTCTCTTTGGCGCGCGGGATGTCTGGTTCGTGGTCGCCTTGCCGGTGTTTCTCTATGAAGTGCTCGGCTGGTCGGCGACCCAGGTTGGCGGCTTCCTGGCGCTATGGGTGATTGGCTATGGTTTCGTGCAGGCCGGCGCCCCGGCACTGCTACGTGGGCGGGTGACTAGCGATGATCAGGGACGCCGCACGTGCGCCAGCCCGGGTGGCGCTGAGGCGCGTGGCTGGGCCTTCCTGCTGGCGCTGATCCCGACCGGCATGGCGTTGGCGATGATGTACGGGCCGGATCGGTTCCCGGCGCTGGCTGAGTCCTTGACCGCCAACTCGGGGCTGGATTTGACATGGCTCACCACCCTCACCACAGGTCAGCTTCAGGGTGATATCCTGATCATCGGCCTGCTGCTGTTTGGCATTGTCTTCGCCATCAACTCGGCGCTGCATTCCTATCTGATTCTGGCCTATTCGGATTTCCAGAAAGTCTCGATGAACGTCGGTTTCTACTACATGGCCAATGCCGGCGGGCGGCTGATCGGCACTGTGCTGTCGGGACTGATTTACCAAACCCAGGGGCTGGTCGGCTGTCTGTGGTGGTCGGCGGGTTTCGTGCTTGCCGCTCTGCTCTTGTCCATCCCGCTGCCGGCAGTGGCGGCCACCAAACCTAACCCCAAAGAGGCGCCGGCCCATGGCTGAGGGGTTTTTTGTCACCCTGGGTAATCTGGTTGCTTATGACCTCTTTGGGCTGACGCCGGATTCACATCTGGGCGCGGCGGTGCACTTCTTCGTGATGGACACCGCCAAGATTTTCGTGCTGCTGGTGGTCATCATCTATCTGATGGGCCTGCTGCGCGCGCTCATGTCACCGGAGAAGGTGCGCGCCTATGTACGCGGCAAGCCGGTGTGGGCGGCGCGCGCCAGCGCCATTGGCCTGGGCGCTATCACGCCCTTTTGTTCCTGCTCCTCGGTACCGCTGTTCATCGGCTTTGTCGAGGCCGGGATTCCGCTGGGCGTGACCTTCTCCTTCCTGATCGCCAGCCCCATGATCAATGAGGTCGCGGTGGTGATTCTGATCGGCCTGCTCGGCTGGAAGCTGACCCTGCTCTATGTCGGCGCCGGGCTATTGGTTGCCTGGTTCGGCGGGCTGATCATGGAGCGCTTCCGCCCCGAGCGCTGGGTGGAAGACTATGTGTGGAAGATCCAGGTCGGCGAGGCCCAGGTTCAAGCACCGGACAGCTCGCTTGCCGGTCGCCATCGCTATGCGCTGGGCGAGGTGCGCGAGATTCTGCGGCGACTGTGGAAATGGGTGCTGCTCGGCATTGGTGTCGGCGCCCTGTTTCACGGTTATGTGCCCGAGGACTGGGTGGCGACCCATCTCGACGCCTCCGCCTGGTACAGCGTGCCGGCGGCGGTCATCCTGGGCGTGCCGCTCTATTCCAACGCCACAGGGGTGATTCCGGTCGCCGAGGCGCTGCTCGGCAAGGGTGTGGCCATTGGCACTGTGCTGGCGCTGATGATGAGCATCGCCGCGCTCTCGCTGCCGGAGCTGATCATTCTGCGCAAGGTCATCCGCTGGCCGGCACTGGCGCTTTATGTCGCGGTGCTGGCGATCTCCTTCACCCTGGTTGGATGGGGCTTCAATGCGATCATTTGAAACGGATTCAAGAGGCGAGCATCGATCATGTGTCGAGCGTCTTCCGCATGCTGTTGCTGATAACAAAGTCCGCCCCAGATTCGCGGACTCATCACCGATATTCATAGTAGATAACACTGTGTCTATTTAGTGATACAGTTAATAAGCTGCCAGCAACGCTTGGGAGTATCGCGTTCAGGAAGGGCCGCCCATAGCGCAAGTCTCAGGATCCGGCCATGCATCGGTCTGGGATTATACACGCACGCCGAGTGTCTACCTGCCACCCGAGTCAGTCGATTCGTCGTTACTGGAACCCTCGGAGCGTCGCACCCTGTGCGAATGGAAAGCTGAGGCTGAGTATTTACATGTCAGAGGACCGCAGGGACTCATCTGCAATACCCTGTGGCGCTATCCGCGCGCTTGGGACGAAGCGGCCGTGATCGCCGGGTATTTTTCCTGCTATCCGGCGCGGCTCGCTTGCTTTGTCGCCGGCGAGCGCGTTCGACCCCAGGCCAGCGGCTAGTGTGGCGGCTGGATCACCGATAACGAGGTCGGGCCGTTCAAAGACGAGCCGGGCACCGGGTACTGGTAACAGGTTGGGCTGATTGGACTGACTGGAAGCAGGGATGCCCAAGCCGCGCTTGCCCGCACTCAGGCATCAAGAACACAAAGGATGCAGATTTACGGCATCGATTTCACCAGTCGACCCAGGCGGGGCAAGCCCATGAAATGCCTGGCATGCCAGTTGGAAGACTTCACGCCCGCTCAATGTGCTGCTCGAAGCGCAAGGGAACTTCAGCCGTCGGTGCTATACACCAGAGACCAAACGCCCAATCTCACGCCCGATTCTACATGTCGATCTCGACGCCTTCTTCGCGGCCATTTCTGGGTCGATGCCGACGCCTGTCCACAGGTCATTAAGGACATTCAGTTCCGCGTTGCAGAGCGCTGCCAGATTGCTGGGTTCTATCTGCTCTATATTCCGACCCTGGCGCGCAAGATCCGCGTCTACCTGGAATGGAACTGGGCGATGTTCTCTCCGCCGGACATCGCGCATCTGCGCTTTCGGCGCACCCGTGATGAACTCGATGATAAGCGCAGAAGCTTTGACGGCGATCTTCCGACGGAGCGACTCACAAGCTCATTTGAGATAGGAGCGCAGGACGCTCAGCACCTGTTTGAGGTTATCGCGCCTCTCCTCGGGTGTTTGGTCCTCCGTCCCTAGGTGCTCGCGCAGATGGCCTTCCAGCACCTGTGCCATCAGGCCGTTGACCGCACCGCGAATCGCGGCGATTTGCTGCAGCACCGCCGAGCAATCGCTGTCCTGCTCAAGCGCGCGTTCCAAGGCAGCGACCTGGCCTTGAATCCGTCGCACACGCGCGAGCAGGGCTTTTTTGTCCTTGATTGTGTGGGCGATACCGGGGTAGGGTATCTGGTTTTGATCCATTTTGCAGGTGCCCAGTGATGCAAGACGCGGACGCGCTTGAGAATTGGCAACACAGCCATGTCTTCGATCCGGGCAATCCGCTCGCCGAGCGCAACACTCGCTGGGTGGTGTGGCTGACAGCGACCATGATGGTGGCGGAGATCGCCGGGGGCTGGATCTTTAACTCCATGGCGCTGCTCGCCGATGGCTGGCACATGAGCTCCCATGCCTTGGCACTTGGGCTTGCCGTGCTGGCATACACCGCCGCGCGCCGCTACGCCAATGACCCGCGCTTCGCCTTCGGCACCTGGAAGATTGAAGTGCTGGCAAGCTACACCAGCGCCGTCTTTTTGGTCGGTGTGGCCGGACTCATGGTGTTTCAGTCCTTTGAGCGGCTGCTTGCGCCGACACCTATTCACTTCGACCAGGCGATTGCCATCGCCGTGATGGGTCTGCTGGTGAACCTAGTCTGCGCCTGGCTGCTGAAAGACGGCCACGGCCATGCGCATCATCACCACCATCCTCACGATGGAGACCACCACCATCAGGATCTAAATCTGCGTGGGGCCTATCTGCATGTTCTGGCGGACGCCGCGACCTCGCTGTTCGCCATCGTCGCGCTCTTCGGCGGGAAGCTGTGGGGCGCGGTCTGGCTCGATCCGGTCATGGGTCTGATCGGCGCCACCCTGGTGGCGACCTGGGCCTACGGGCTGCTGCGCGACAGCAGCCGGGTGTTGCTGGATGCGGAGATGGATCGACCACTGGTCACTGAGATCCACGATCTGGTGGCCGGGCTGCCCGTCGTGGCCGATATAGCCGATTTGCATCTGTGGCGAGTCGGCAAGGGTCACTATGCCTGCATCCTGTCATTGGTGGTGAGCGAACCGCTCGAATCGGACGCGGTGCGCCAAGCCCTGAGCGTTCACGAGGAATTGGTTCACCTGACCGTCGAAATCCATCGTCGCCGCATCGCACCGACGACCTGACTCCAGACCCTCCTTGCCATGCTATCAAGCGGATTGCCGCGGCGGCCGCTGGCGGTGACTGGCTCGGCGCGCGAGCGGTCAGGGCGTGGTTTCCAGTCGCCATTGCTCGTTGGTGATTTTGTCATCAAGGCGCAGTTGCCAAGTATCGGTATCCTTGGCATGCGTCAGGCGTAGCACGCTCATGGGCAATAACCCAAGCATCCAACGATTATCGGCTGATCGCAGCAGCCCGCCTTGGATAGGAAGGTCGCTGTCGAGTAGACGTCTGGTATCGCCGTCGGCATGGAAGGCGATTCGTGGCGCGGCGGCCATGATGATCGCCTCGGTGGCGGTGGGGTTCTCCGGCGCCCTCAGGGAGAAATGAAGCGAGACGCCATAGAACAGATAATGGCGCTGACGCATAGTGAGGTTGCTGTCGACAGGTTCGGCGGCGCTGTGCCGGATTGTTTCGATGAGATCGAACGGGCGGTTGACGCTGAGAAGGGCGCTTGGCTTGGGGTGATTGCTGACTGGTCTCACGCCCCAATAGGGCGACATTCCATCGAGTTTCCAGCCGGCATCGACACTGACCAAACGCTCGCGCAGGGGGATGCGCTCGGAGGCGATCTCGATCCGCACGTTTTGGATCTCAACCCGAGCGGGCATGTCAGCCGGTTTGATGCCAAGCCTTTGCCAAGCCGCTCTTAGCTGCTCATCCTCGGGAACATCCGCGTCGTCGCTTATTGCCACCACCATGGCTTCATAGCTGTCTGGCGTGAAACTGAGCGGCAGAAACTCCTCGCTGTGCATCAGCGGTAACCAGGTCTTGAGAACGAATTGGCCAGTTTGCCCTGGTGCCAAGGCGAATTTGGCGCGTCCGTCATCTTGGATGCGCTGGTGGATTGCCTCGACCTCGGTTTGCGATGTATTGGCCGCGGTCGTGGCTTGTGTTGCTCGCGGATGTTCGAAACCGGGCGATGCGCTATCCACGCTGGGAGCGGGTGTTTGGTTGTTGAGAAACGCGAGCATCTGCCAGATTGCCAGCCCCGGTAAGCCGACGATCAGAAGCGTGAAGAAGGCGAGTCGGGCGCCACGCCAATCCGGCTGACGACGCCCGGTTCGCCCTGGTTGCTGGGTCAGGGGCGCCAGTGGTCCCTGTTGCGTTGGCAGTTCCAAGCGCGGCATTGCCTGGGCGGCGGCCGCGAATTTGGTTGGGATGACGCCGCATTTGGGGCATTCCCCCTGACCCTCGAAGCCGGTTAGCAGCGGATCATCCTCATGGGTGGCCGCGTAGCCGCATTTCGGACAGCGCTTGAGAATCGGGCGCTCAGGGGGTGGGGGTGTATTGGGCGCGGGCGAGTTCGGCAGGGGTGGCTCGGTGCGACAGACGGCGCCGGCGGCGCGAATGGCATCGCGCAGTTTGCGCGCCTTGGCAGCGCTGCTGTCCTTGCTCAGGGTGACGGGCGCGGAATCCAAGAGTTGTCGCACCCGGGCCGGATCCTGACGAAAGATGGCGGCGAGGCGCTCGCGCACCGCGGCCGGATCCTGGCCGGGTTTGATGCCAGAGAGTATGACCTTGTGCGGTATGTCGGCCATGACGGGTTGTTTTAGTGCAAGTTACAAAGGAAGCCAAGGTAACAAAGCGGAGATCGAGTATCGAAATGATAAACCAAGTTGACTGGAACTCAAGGCGGTGAAGCCAGCCATCCGCGGCCCCCTCCCGCCGAACGTAGGTTGGCGCGCTCGTTGCAGCCGTGGCTGATACCGCCGCCCCGGCGGGCGATGAAGGCGTCGATGCCTGTGTCGTGGAGCATCTTCGACTCCGACGAACACTATGACGGCGTTGATTTTACAGTTGTGGTTTGATGTCGGCATCCGCATCCGCATCCGCATCCGCATCCGCATCCGCATCCGCATCCGCATCCGCATCCGCATCCGCATCCGCATCCGCATCCGCATCCGGCTCCGGGCCGATGAGCCCAACGATCTTCCAGCCTGAAGCCGGCCTGAGTTGACCGCCGCCGTCGAAGGGGCGGATGTGACCCTGGGTATCCAGCGCAAAGAGCGCGATCAGCCGCGTGCCATGCTGGGCACGATAGTCTTCCCAATCAAATTCCTCGCTCAGGCGGGTGATGCGGATCTCGGCGCCGCGCGCCAGCAGACTGGCGATCTTGGCGTAGGTCGCCTGGGGGCCGAACAGGGTGTTGTCCTGGCGGTGGCGGCGGCGGATCTCCGCTGGCAGGCGCGGATCACGCTCGCCCGGCGGCAGCCGATAGACCTTGTTGCGCCCGAAGACCTTGCCCAGCTCTAGGCTGACCAGGGTGTTGAGATCGGTGCGTGGGGAGAGCGCGAACAGTTGCCCCAGCCCGGTGAGTTCCAGGTGCAGTTCGGCATGTTCCGAGGTCGGATTGCCGTAATAGCTCGGCAGGCCACGCAGCCGCGCTTCGGCGACGTGATCCCAATTGGGATCGGCCAGCATCACCGGGATTTCCAAGCGCTGGAGCGCCGCGCCAATGGCGCGCGCGACCGGATTGGCGCCGACGATCAACACCCCGCGTGGTGGCGGCTCGCGCACCTGTAGATACTTGGCCAGCGGCTTGGCGGTCAGGCTCTGCACAATCACGGTGAACATAATCACCAGAAAGGTCAGGGGCACCAGCGCCTCGGCGCCGGCATGGCCGGCCTCCTCCAGACGCAGCGCGAACAGCGCCGAGACCGCGGCGGCGACAATCCCGCGCGGCGCGATCCAGGCCAGCAGGCCACGTTCGCGCCAGCTCAGGGAGCTGCCCAGGGTGCTGACCAGCACCGCCAGCGGTCGGCCAAGCAACTGCATGCCCAGCAGCAAGAACACCACCCCCCAGCCAAGCGCCAGAATGGCCGCGGGTTCCAGGCGCGCGGCCAGCAGCACGAATAGCCCGGAGATCAGCATCAGACTCAGGGTTTCCTTAAACGGCAGAATGTCATCCAGGGGCACCCGGGGCATGTTCGCCAGCCAGATCCCCATCACCGTCACCGCCAGCAGGCCGGACTCGCTGTGTAACTGGTTGGCCAGATAGAACACCGTGATCGCCGCCACCAGGGCGCCGAGACTGTGCAGATAGGCCGGCAGCCAATAATTGCGCAGTACCAGCCCGGTCAGCCAGCCGGCCAGGGCGCCGATGGCCACCCCCTCGACCAGCAGCAGCGCGAAGGTCAGCAGCGAGGCGCCGATGCTGCCGGCATCCCCGGCCTTGAGTAGAAACTCGAACACCAGCACTGCCATGAGCGCGCCGATGGGGTCGATGACAGTGCCCTCCCAGCGCAGCACCCGAGCAACCCGCTGGGTCGGGCGCACCGTGCGCAGCAGGGGGCCGATCACCGTCGGGCCGGTCACCACGGTGATGGCGCCAAAGAGCACCGCGATCGGCGGTGATAAATCAGTAAACTGCCAGGTCAGCGCTGTGGTGCTGGCCCAGGTGATCAGCACCCCCAGCGTCAGCAGGCGTCGCACCGGCGCTTTGAGTCCGCGCAGCTCGTGCAGGCGCAGGGTCAGGCCGCCCTCGAACAGAATGACCGCCACCGCCAGGGAAATGATGGGAAACAGCAGTTCGCCGAACAGGGCATCGGGATTCAGCCAGCCGGTCAGCGGACCGACCAGGATACCGGCGAGCAGCAAAAAAACAATCGCCGGCAGGCGTACCTGCCAGGCCAACCACTGCGCGGCGAGCGAGAGGGCGCCGACGCCAACCAGCAGACCAGCGGTGGGTTGTGACATGCACAGGTGCCTTTGGGGTGACGATGCAGCCTATAGTATCGAGTGTGCGTACCCGGATCGGCAAGCGGCAGCCAACACCACAGCAATTCCAAATTTGGGTGTTTCATCTGGTCTACTGAGAACCGGGCCAATAAACGGGCGCTGGAAAACGATATTTGGAATTGTTGTGCTTTCAAGCTTTACAAGCCTTGGGTTTTTTGTATCCTGTACGCGGCTGAAGTACCACTGCCATGCGTGATCACGAAAAAGAGGGAAAATCATGAGACTATTGATTGTTCTACTTGCCATCATCCCGGTTTTTGCTTTCGGTGCTGGCGGAGGTGAAAGCGCACCGATAACGACAGCCGCCAATGATTCTGCGGAGCACGGGGGGAAGGCAGCTTCTGAGTCCAACAGCGGCATTCTTCTTCCCGACGGATGGGCAATCGACGACGCCATCTCCGCGGAGGATGTCGAAGCGGTCATGAAAACAACCGGCTTTGCCGTTTTTCCTGAAGCCGCCAGCAGTAAGTCTAAAGGAAGACCCATTGGCAGCTACAACCTGGGTGGCGTCCCCTATAGCAAAGTGCGTTTTGAAGCCAATGTTTCCGACGGCCAGGAAGCATACGAGAGAGCTGTCGGCTTTATTACCGATGCAACCGAGATCGAAGGCCCGAGATGGGATGTTGCTTTGATGGGCAACGCCAAGTTAGGAGACAAAACCGAGACTCGAATGCTCATTCGCAAGGGTGATCATTTCTTCATGATTTCTTGGGTTCCCGAGGTATTCCCGGAGCTCGACCCCAAAGAAACCAATATTAAGCTTGCCGAGCTTCTGATCTCAAAGCTTTACGGTCAATAGCCTACCCAGCTTGACTCGTTCCCACGCTCCAGCGTGTGAATGTAGGGCGGCCGCTTCGGCGGCCCGAATCACCTCGGCACGCAGCTGCATTCGCTGGGCACTCGTGGATCTGTCCCTGGGTGCGGGTTCGGCTCAACCCCAATCCCAATCTCTGGGGACTGACGACTTAACGCACGCGGCGGGCGGGAGCGGGCCAGAGGCCGGATCAGCCTCCTTGATGGCATCTGGCCCGGTGAGCAGACCCGGTGCTTCAGACCTTGAACCGACCAACCAGGTTTTGCAGTTCCGCCGCCAGCCTGGAGAGTTCATCGCTGGCTGTTGCAATCTGATGGGATCCGGACGCGGTCTGCTCCACGGCCAGCGCGATATTGCTAATGTTTTGGTTGATTTCCTCGGTCACGGCGGACTGCTGCTCGGCGGCACTGGCGATCTGGGCATTCATGTCGCTGATATTATTGATGGCGTTGCTGATGGCCTGGAGCGACTCGCCGGCCTTGATCGCCTGAGCCATACTTAGCCCAGCCTTGCCGCGCCCTTTTTCCATCACCTTCACGGCGCTGGATGTTCCGCTTTGCAAGCGTTCGATGGTGGCCTGTATCTCGGTGGTGGAAGACTGTGTACGGCCGGCCAGGGTACGCACTTCATCCGCGACCACGGCAAAGCCGCGGCCCTGATCGCCGGCGCGGGCGGCCTCGATGGCGGCATTCAGGGCCAGCAGGTTGGTTTGTTCGGCAATGCCGCGAATGACGTCCAGCACCTTGCCGATGTTTTCACTGTCTCCGTGCAGTTCTGTCATCACCTGAGAGGCATTGTGCACTTCCTGCGCCAGGGCATCGATGGTACGGATGGTGTTCCGCACCACTGTCTCGCCCGTGGTCGCTTCCCCATGGGTGGTGACGGCCGCGCGCGCCGCTTCAGACGCATTGCGAGCGATCTCCTGCACGGTCGCGGCCATTTGGTTCATGGCGGTGGCGACTTGATCAGTTTCGGAATGTTCGCGGCGCACCTGCTCACGAGTTTCTTCCGTGGTGCTGGACAGCTGCGTCGCGGCCGTCGCGAGTTGACCGGACGCGGCGCCGACCTGGCGAATGAGTTCGCGGTTATTGCCGACAAAGGTATTGAATGCCGCGGCCAGGGTGGCGAGTTCATTGCGACCCCGCACCTCGAGTTGTCGGGTCAGATCACCCTCGCCGGCGGCAATCTCGTGCAAGGCTTCCGACAGCAGAGTGATCGGCTTGACGATGATTCGGGCCAGCCAGACCGCGACGCCTACCCCGACCGCGATCAGCACCAGGATACTGATGACCAAGGTGGTTAACATCTGATTGACGCCTTGGCCGACGATGCCATCGATTACCTGGCGCGGAATGCCAAGGAATAGGATGCCAATGACCTGATTGGAGGCGCTCTTGATTGGCTCATAGACGGTGAGATGCGATATCCCGAGGATGTTCGCTTCACCGATATAGCGTTGCCCAGACGAGACGGGGGCAAAGGCAGAACTGTCCTGTCCGAGTTGGGTGCCCACGGCACGACGCCCATTGGGCAAAAGGATATTGGTGGTGACCCGGGTGAAATCGCGGCCATCGCGCACAAAAACGGTCGCCAGCACGCCGAGTTCCCGGTTGAGCTTGTCCACGACCTCGAATCGATCATTGATTGGCCGGCCCTCGGCATCGACCAGTTTGCCGTCCACTAGTTGCAGAGTGCCCCATTCATCGGCGACAGTGTTGCTGGCGGACCAGATGTCTCCCTCAATCTTCATTTTCAGGGTATGGTCCACCAAGGCATGCCCCATGCGACGGGCGCCCTGGCTGGAGATTAGTAGAGCGGCGATGCCAATGAGCATCAGAAGCAGAACGATAATGCCGATGAGTCTGGCGCGAATGGTCAGGTTATTCCACATGCGTTTGTCTCTCCTCGGTGAGATGGAAGACAGCTGACTCAAGCCTGGAACGCTGGTCTCCCATTATCAGGGATTGCCTGTCGGTCAGGGCCGTGCTGGCGCGATGCCCACCGCGATGTTGAAGTGGACCTTGGTTCCCTTTCCCGGTTTGCTTTCGATGTCCACATATCCGTCCATCATATCGGCTAGTCGTTTAACAATGGATAGGCCCAGGCCGGTGCCCTGGAAGCGACGCTTGGTGGAGCCATCAAGCTGCGTGAAGGGCTCAAACAGGTATTGGAGCATGTCCTCGGGGATGCCAATGCCGGTGTCGGTGACCATGATTTCCAGGCGGATTCGTTCGTTATCGATTGGCTCCAGAGCGCGAACATCGACCCGGACCTCCCCCTGCTCGGTGAACTTGACGGCATTGCCGACCAAATTAAACAGGGCTTGGCGCAGTCGCGCCGCGTCGCCGATTAAGGTGCGCGGAATGCTGGGCTCGATGCTGGAATGCAGAGCGAGCCCCTTGGATGCGGCTTGGTGGGCGAAGGTCTCGATAACGGATCCTAGCTGGGAATAAAGGTCAAAAGCAGCCTTCTCTATGGTCACCTTGCCGGCTTCGATCATCGAGAAGCTGAGGACATCGTCGATTACCCCGAGCAGCCGTTGGGAGGACGCCATCGCCAGTTCGGCGCATTCGGCTACCTCATGCTGGGCTAGTTCCGAGGTGCTCAGCAGTTGGAGCGCGCCCTGGACGCCGTTCAGCGGGGTGCGAAGCTCATGGCTCATGTTGGCGAGAAACTCGGACTTGGCCTGGTTGGCGGCTTCGGCCTGCTCCTTGGCCTGGAGCAATTCCAAGTGGGCCTGCTTGAGCGGTGTGAGATCCAGGATCTGGATCACCGAGTAGAGAAGCCTGCCAGATGGCTCGCGGATTGCCGAGATGGTCAGAAATCCCCAGCGGATCTGGCCGTCCTTGCACTGGTAGCGTTTCTGCAGCTCGTAGCCGTCTTCATTCTCCTTGAGGTATTGACGATAGCGCCGCCTGGTCTTCTCGCGGTCTTGGTGGTGGGTGATGTCCTCGCAGGTCATGCGCAGGAGTTCTTGCCGGCTGTATCCGGTGAGTTCGCAGACCTTGTGATTGACCTTTAGAAAGTGGGCGTCCGGGCTGATGGTGGCGGTGGCGACACCGCTCTTGTGGAAAATCTGGGAGAAACACGCATTGCTTTCCCTGTGGGCCTGCTCGGCCATTTTGCGCGAAGTGATATCGCTGACGATACCCTCGATGGCGACGCATCGACCATCAGCGTCTTGGATCAGAACGTTATGCTGGGAGAGCCACCGCTGTTGGCCGGACTTGGTCAGTATTCGGTACTCATACTTGGGCTCTACCTGGCCCTGAAGAAGCTTGGACCATTCCTGTTCAAAATAGTCCCGATCATCAGGATGAATGATGTCCCGGATCAACAGCGGTGAGGCTAGAATCTCATCGGTTGTGTGGCCGATAATAATTTCGGCGGCCGGGTTGACGAATTCATACTGACCAGATGGCAAGGACATGCGGTAGATCATGTCCGGCGCATTGTCAACAAGGCGGCGATAGCGCGCCTCGCTCTCCCGCAGTTTGTCATCGGCCAGCATTCGCTCGGTGACATCGCGGCACTGGGTCGCCACATGCTTGATCTGGCCGTATCTATCGCGCAGCGGATAGTAGTTGGAGTCGATGTGCCGGCGACCCAGGGCGGGAAACTCGAACCAGCTGGAAAACCTGACGATTTCCCCGGCCAGGCAGCGGTCGATCTGGGTCTTGATCAGCGCGGAAAAGACGTCCTCTCCAAAGAGTTCGCCCATGGATCGGCCAACCAGCTGTCCGGAAGACGCGCCCCAGAAGCGCTCGCAGGTGAGGTTGGCGATCTGGTAGGTGTAGCTTGTGTCCACCACGGCCATGGCATCCATGGTGATCTGGGCCAGCGCGTCGCACCACAAAAAGTCCTCGGTCTGGGACCAACGGCTGCAAGACTCAAGTGCGGCATTGCGTCGGCGTAGCCAATCCAGCTCCGCGACAAGCTTCTGTTGGGGCTCGTGTGGATTCTTGACATGGCTTTGGTGGTCACTGGTGCCGGGAATCGTGCCTGGAGGTGGAAAATCACTGTTCGACATTGGATGGGCTCCGATAATGAATGCCAAGCTGGTGTGTGTGGCGAGTTCTATCGCTTTGTCACGGGAACATCCAACATCGGTGACCTGTTACGTCCTTGCCTCTGCCATTGAATAAGCATAGGTCAACTTGGGCAGGTTATCCTCGGAGCTTCCTGATTGCAACCGATTATCGAATCCATAGAGGCAGCGAAGGAACCCCTCTGTTGATCCTTCGGTTGTTGTCGATCTTCACTCACTCGTTCTCACGCTCCAGCGTGGGAATGCAGAGCGGCCGCTCCAGCGGCCCGAATCACCATGGGACGCTGGAGCCTGGGAGCCATGAGGAATCCATGCCATCCTCATAACCGCATCGATAAACCATCAACCAAGGCGTGACGGTAGGCCAGATAGGCGGGCAGGCTGCCGACCAGGCCGCCGGCCAGCACCAGGGCGGCGAGCAGTTGCCATTCTCCCAGGCTGGGGGCGCCCAGGGTGATGACCAGCCCAAAGGTGTTTTGCAACAGCGGTTGGGCGATCAGCAACAGGGCATGGAGTAGCCCCAAGCCGGCGGCGATGCCGAGCAGCATGAGCACAGCCGCCTCGCCCATGACCAGCGCAAACACATGCGCTGGGCGGGCGCCGACCGAGCGCAGGATGGCCATTTCGCGCCGGCGCGCGTTGAGGCTGGTCAGCAGGGCAGTGAGCATGCCGATCAGCCCCACCAGCACCACGAAGGCCGAGACCACCAGCAGGGCGTTTTCGGCGATGCCGATCAGATCCCACAACTGACTCAGCGCGACGCCGGGAAGAATGGCCAGCAGGGGTTCCTCGGGGTAGTTGTTGATCGCCCGCTGGACTTGAAAGGTGGCGATCTTGGCGTCCAGCCCGACCAGCGCGGCGGTGATGGCCTTAGGGGTGAGATCCAGGTTCCGGGTCTGTTCCGCCGAGACTTGCCGGCCGGGCACTGGCGCGCCGGACTGCCAGTCGACATGAATGGCCTCGATGGCTTGCAGACTCACATGCACCGTCCGGTCCACCGGGGTGCCGGTGGGCTTGAGAATGCCGGCGACGCGAAACGGCTTGTCATCATGACGGGCGAAGCTGATATCCCCAGCGCCATGGGCGAGGATGATCCCGTCCTCCAGGCGATAGCCCAGCTTGGCCGCCACCTCGGCGCCGAGCACGGCCTCGTAGAGATCCGCGAATACCGCGCCCTTGGCCAACGCCAGTCGCTGCTCGCGCCCATACTGATAATGGCGAAAATAGTCCTGGTTCGTGCCCACCACCCGATAACCGCGATGCGAATCGCCCAACGACAGCGGCACCGTCCAAGCCACCCGGGGCAGGCGGGCAATGTCTTGATAGCTCTGCCAGGAGATATTGTTGGTGGCGTCGCCCAGGCGAAACACGGCATAGAGCAGCAACTGCACTGGCCCGCCGCGCGCGCCGACGATCAGATCGGTGCCGGTCAGGGTGTTGGCAAAGCTCGCGCGTGCTTCCTGGCGCAGACGCTCGACACCCAGCAGCAGGGCGACGCTGAGCGCGATGGACAAGAGCGTCAGCAGCGCGGTGAAGCGCCGATTCCACAGACTTTTCCATGCTAGGGACAGGATGGCCATGACTCAGGTGCTCCCCATGGCCGTGCCGGCCAGCGGTGCCGCGTGATTGACAGCGGCCAGATCCAGGGTGCGATCGAACAGCGGTTCCAAGGCCGCGTCATGGCTGACAAACACCAGGGTCGCCCCGGAGGCGCGGCATTCGTCGAACAACAGCCGGATGAAGGACGCGCGACGATCCGCGTCCAGCGCAGATGTCGGCTCGTCAGCGATCAACAGCTCGGGCGAACCCATCAGGGCGCGTGCCGTTGCGACCCGTTGCTGCTGGCCGACGCTGAGGGTGGTGACCGCGCGCCGCTGGAGTTCGGTATCACCCAGATCCAAGTGCGTCAGCAGGCGCCGGGCTTCCGCCGCCAAGGTTTCGCTGCGGGATCTTGCCCGGTCGTGCCGCCGGGCCGAGAAGCGGCAGGGTAGGGTGACGTTGTCGATCACCGACAGATAGGGAAGCAGATTGAACATCTGAAAGATGTAGCCGATGTGATCGGCGCGAAAATGATCCCGCCCGACACGGCCAAGTTGCTCCAAGGGCTGGTCGAGGACGCGCACCGAACCGGCGCTGGCGGTGGTCACCCCGGCGATCAGGCTCAACAGGGTGCTCTTGCCGCTGCCGCTGGGGCCCTTGATGAACAGACGCTCGCCAGAGGCCACCCGCAGGTCGTCAATGCTCAGCACCAGGGGCGCGCCGGGCTGCCAGCGGAATGCCAGCGCCTTGATGTCGATGATCAATTAGCCGATCTCCGCTTGGTCCAGGTTGGGACTAATCTCAGGATGGGGTTGATCCAGAATGCGTCCAGTTGACAGGACGCGACGGACCAGGCTTATTCAGGGGATTGGCATGTCGAGCACTGTTGATTCAAAACTTGATGACAGGGTCTTTCGCTGTCAGTTCCGCCGCTCCCTGTTGGCTCTCGATGATGTATTGAACCTGGATCTTCTCCATGCCCGTGAAGGCCTCGAACAAGGCGACAGTCAGCTGTGTGAGTTGATTGGGAGTCTCGCACGCGAACTGGTAGACAGCCCCCATGTCCGCATGGGTTTCGCCATCCTCTCCATGCGCGTGGTCGTACCCGTGATCGTGCTCATGCCCGTGCTCGTTTCCATGTTCGTGCTCATGCCCATGCTCATGCGCTTCTTCAAGCAACTCGGAGATGACAGTCGCCCTTTCCAGGTGGCAACCCGCCGCATCATTGAAGGAAAAAAGACCCTCGCCGTCTTTTAGCGCGGCAACCGCCTGATCCAAGGTCGCGCGCTGATCCGGGGATGAAGGAAGATGCTCGAAGCCGAGGATATTGGCCGCCGGGCCGTGGAGTTCGATCTGAACCTCTTTGCCCTCGAGTGCAAGGTTCAGCGCGGCAATGCCGTGAAGGTGGGCGCCATGCTGGCGGTATTCAGCATGATGCTGATCGTGGTGCGCATGGTCCGCGAGCGTCCAGGGAGTCATGAGCGCCAGAATCAGCGCGGGAGTTATCCGGGTTGGCTGCGCAGACATGATCAGATTCTCTGGGTTGTTCGGTTGGTGAGCCAATTTAACCACCAAAAGGCACACTCAGACTCAGGCGAATATCCCGCCCTGGGCTCAGCGCATAGCCTTTGTAGGTGTCGAGAAAATCGCGATACTCGGTATCGAACAGATTGCGTATCGCGAGATCAATGCGCGCATTCTGGCGGTCAAAGCCGCGCAAGGCAAAGCCCAGGTCGAGATCAATGAGGGTGTAGGCATCGGTCGATGCGGTGCCAAAATCCATGTGGTCGAATTGCGCGAAGGGCTCGCCTGGCGCGGCGTCCTTGGCGGCACTGTGGCGCATGCCCAATCTGATGTAGGGCTCGCGCAGCGGGCCGCGATCGGCGAAGCGGTAGGTCGCCTCAAGGCGCAGGGAATCTGCCGGTAGCAGGGGCAGATCTTGGTTCGTCCGGTCATTGGTGCCGCGCACCAAGTCCAGTACCCCGGCAAATTCCAGATGGTCGCTGGCCTGCCAGCGTGCCTCAAGCTCCAGACCGGTCAAGAGCGCATCGTCCTGCTGGAAGGCGAAGATTGGTAGGTCGTCCTCGGAACGACCAGTGTCTTGCAGATAAATGTAGTCACTGATGTCGTTGCGATAGACAGTCGCGCTTCCACTTAAGTTGGGCAACTGCCAGCGCAGGCCGAGATCCATGTTGAGCGACTTTTCTGGCTCCAGATCCGGGTTGCCCTCCTGAATGGCCGCGACGCCGCCATGCACCCCGTCGGCATAGAGCTCGAACAAGGTTGGCGCGCGGAAGCCACGACCGAGATTGGCGGCCAGCGCGAGTTCCTCGGTAAGCCGATAGACCGCGCCTAGGGAGCCGGTGAAGACCGCATAGTCGTGATTATCGCGCCCGGAGCCTGCCTCCAATTGGGCCACCGGCGCGCTGGTCTTGCTGGCGTCGCCGGTGACCGAATGCCAGTCATGGCGCAGCCCGGCTTGCAGGGTCAGGGCGCCGATGTCCTTGCTCTCGAAGGCAAAGAGCGCGAGATTGCGGACCTCTCCGCCCGGCGCTAGCACTGTGGTGCCGCGCGAGTATTGGGTCTTGCTGCTGTACTCGATGCCAAGGGTGCCGCCGTCGAAGGGGCCAAGGTGCTCATGGATGGCCTCAAAGCGCGCGCTGTAGCGATCAAACTCCAGATGAATGGTGCCGTCGTAGCCAGCCGAGCGGGGAGTGCCAGCGCTGTTGGCGCGGCGCAGGTTGTTCTGCCAGGACAGGGTCGGTTTCAGCTGCCAGCCGTCGGCCAGCGGCATGTCGCCGGTGAGCTGAAGCTCATCGTTGCGCAGCCACAGCCCGATGCCTGTGCCATTGGGGAGTAGGAAATTGTTCTCGTCATTCCACTGGCTGTAGCGCAGCCCAAATTCGCCGAGATCGGTCAGCATGCCAAGACCGAACTGGGCGTTGAGCTGGTCAAAGTCGGTGTAGGGCAGCTCGCCGGTGAATTTGGGGTCGCTTGGATTGCCGGATTCGGTGGCGGTCTTGGCGTTGGGGGTGTTCATGTTGCCGGCGGAACGACGCATCAGTCCGGCATCCAGGCTCAGAATGTCATTGCTGGCGCGCGCCTTGATCCCGGTATCCCATTGGGCCTTGTTGCTGTGGTAGACGAAGAGCGTATCGGCGCCGACCAGGGTCTCACCCGTCGCGGCAAACTCAAAGGCCGGGGCCTGCACATCAATGGCGCCGCCCAGCGCACCCGAGCCATAGAGCAGACTGGAGGCACCGCGTACCACTTCGATCCGCCCGGCCAGAAAGGGGTCGATATTGGGCGGATGACGCTCGCCATATTGCTGGTAATCCACGCCAATCCCGTTTGACAGAATCTGGATCTGATTGCCGCTCAGACCCCTGATCACCGGCTTGCCGACCTGATTGCCGGCGTTGATGGATGCCACGCCGGGCAGGGCATCGAGTGTCTCGCCGAGGGTAAAGCGTTCGCGTTCGCGCAGTTCCTCGCCACTGAGCACCGAGACCTTGGCTGCCTGCAGCATGGGATCGCCGGGTACAGGGACACCGGCGGTCACCTCGATGGCATCGAGTTCGATGGTCATTGCCTCCTCCTCGGGTGCTTCACGCGCGACTGCCGTGCCGCCGAGAAGAGTCATCGGAAGAGTGATCATGAGTGTCGGAAGCAGGATCGTGCGCTGATGGTGTCGGGTTTTGGTGATCATGGGGCATTCTCAACTGTCAGCAGGGGGATCGTGATGAGTGCTCGAAATGTTATGACATAACATTTTGGAAAAGCAAGCTGACTTGAGAAAGCAAGACCGAGTGGCGTCAACAAAGCGAAAGACGATCACGAATCGGCACAAGGCTAGCTGCATGCCTACGCGGCTAGCAATCTGGCCCAGAACAAGGCGCTTGATCTGGGCAGCTATGGATGATGCTTAAAGTTAGCGTATGATGAAATTAAAATTTATCATACAACCGGCGCTAGCGTCTGCTCCAGTTTTCTGCCAAACCCTGGTCCGAGGAAATAAGGTGGCTTGGGCGGCATCCTCCGGAAAAAAAATATTGCTAATCGTTCGCGTTGCTGAAATACTATTAACGAGAACGCTTCTTATTCTAGTTATTTATTCATAAACAGATTCCCAACGCAATGAGGTGGACACATGAAAGGTACACGTCTTCTTCCCGCTATCACCATGACCCTTGCCGGTCTGGCAACCCCGCCGGTTTTCGCCCAACTCACGCTTGAGCAACGCGTCGAGCAACTCGAGCGCGAAAACGCCCGTCAGGCCGCGCAGATCGCCGAACAAAACCAACAACTTCAAGGCGCCCCGCAACGGGTCGGCAAGCTCGAGGACGCACTTGCGGCGGGCGAGGGGCGCGGCTGGTTTGAAGGGATAGAAATCGGCGGTGTGATCGAGGTGGAGGCGTCCTACCTGGATCCTTACCAGGGTGATTCCGAGTCCGATCTGGTGCTGGCCACCTTCGAGTTGGGTATCGCCTCCCAGGTCAACGACTGGGTGGGTATCGAGGCTTCATTGTTGTACGAGGAAGACGACACCGACCTGGAAGTCGACCTGGCCTTTATCAACATTTACAACCCGGACGTCTCGCCGGTGTTTTTCACCGCTGGTCAATTCTATGTGCCCTTCGGCGCTTATGAGACCAACCTGGTCTCGGATCCGCTGACGCTGGAGATCGGCGAGGCACGTGAAACCGCCGCCCAGCTTGGCTTTATCCATGAGGGCTTCAGTGGCAGTCTCTACGCCTTCAATGGTGACAACAAGGTCGACGGCAAGAACCAGATCAAGAGTTGGGGTGCCAATCTGAGCTACGCGCTGGAAACAGACAGTTACAGAATCAGCGCCGGTGCCGGTTACATCAACGATCTTGGCGACTCCGACACCCTGCAGGACAGTATCGCCGAGAATCGTCAGGCGATTTACGACCGACTGATCGAAGGCGAGGATCCCAGGGCGCGCTGGTTTAGCACCGATCCGAACGAACGCACCGGCGGATGGACGGCAAATCTGAGTCTGGGTGTTGGCGGCGTCAATGTCATCGCGGAATACCTGAGCGCCAGCGAGCGCTTTGAGTTTCCCAGCCTGGCATATCGGAACAAGGGCGCGGAACCCGCGGCCTGGAACATCGAAGCCGGCTACAGCTTTCCGGTTTTTGGTCGCGACACTGTTCTCGCTATCGCCTATCAAGGCACCGAGGAAGCCGTCGCCCTAGAACTGCCGGAACGGAGTTGGTTGTTCGGATGGTCGGTTGAAGTGTTTGATAACACAGCGCTGTCCTTTGAATATCGCCAAGACAGCGACTATGGCGAGCATGATGGCGGCTCCGGCAAAAACGCCAGCGCCCTGGTTGCTCAGCTTGCTGTTGAATTCTGAAGTCGCTCAGGCCCATCAACGCATGAAAGTGCCGGACGCGCTTTTCGGCCCCGGAGTCCCGGCAGGAAAGTTTCTGCAGCGCCTGGATCGGTATCTCCTTGGTCTGGGCGATGCGATGGGATCCTCAAGCGAGCGCAATACAGCAACGAGAAACGAGATGATGCGCGAATCCAAACACCTGCTGGTCGCCCTCGCTGGTCAGCAGAACGCCGGTAAGTCGACCCTATTCAATGCGCTGACCGGCGCTCGCCAGCATGTGGCGAATTATCCCGGGGTAACGGTCGACAAGAAATCCGGGCGCTATCGCGATCAGCAGGGTGATGTGGTGATTGTCGACCTGCCCGGCACCTACAGCCTGACCTCCTTCTCGCTGGAGGAGCGGGTGGCGCGCGAGTTCCTGCTGCAGGATGCACCGGACATGGTGGTCAATGTGCTGGATGCCGCCAACCTGCGCCGCGCCCTGCACCTGACCCTGCAACTCATGGAATTGGAACGTCCGCTGGTGCTGGCGCTCAACATGCTTGATGTCGCCACCGCCCAAGGGATCGCCATCGACCAGACCGCGCTCGGCGCGCGCCTTGGGGTGCCTGTGGTGGGCACCATCGGGCGCAAGGGGGAGGGACGCGAGGACCTGCGCGCCGCGATCCGCGCGGGCGTGCGGCCCGGTCGGGCGGGCCCCATTCCACTGAGCTACGATGCGCTCGAGGCCGAGCTTGGCGAGCTCGAACAACCCCTTGGCGCGGCGCCGGCATTGAGCGACTTGCCGCTGCGCTGGCTGGCGCTCAAGCTGCTGGAGGGCGACAGTCAGGCGCGCATTCTGTTGGTGGGGCGCCTGGGCGAGGCGGCGGCGCATGCCTTGCTCGAAGAGGCCCGCGCGCGCCGGGACAGGTTCGAGACCCAGGCCGGGATGAGCATTGGGGATCATATCGCCGCTTGTCGCGAGCGGGCTGTCACGGCCATTCTCGCTGGCGTGCTCAGCCGCGTCGAGGCCAGGCGCCCGGCGGTGACGGATCGCATTGATCGCTTCGTGCTGAATCGCTTCATGGCGCCGGTGTTTCTGGTCTTTACCGTGTGGCTGATCTATCAGGTGTCCATCGTCTGGGGCTACGAGATCACCACCTATACCTGGCCGTTGCTGGCCAAGCTGCGCGAATTGGCTGCCGGGGTGCTGCCGGCGGCGGGTTTTCTGGTCGATCCCTACAGTCGCTCGCTGGGGCTGTGGCTGGTGGACTCGGCCAATACCCTGCTGAACTATGTGCCGATTTTCCTGATTTTGTTCGCCGCCATCGCCATCATCGAGGATTCCGGCTACATGGCGCGGATCGCCTTCATTCTCGATAAGATTCTCAATCGCTTCGGGCTGCACGGGCAGAGTACCCTGCCGTTGATTCTGGGCGGCGTCTTCGCCGGTGGCTGCGCGGTGCCGGGGGTGATGGCGACCAAGGGCATTCCCGATCACCGCGCGCGCCTGGCGACCATTTTTGCCGTGCCCTTCATGAACTGCCTGGCCAAAGTGCCGCTCTACACCCTGCTGATCGGCATTTTCTTCGAGCAGGACAAGGCGCTGATGCTGTTCTATATCTCCACCATGACCATCATCTTCGCGTTGTTGGTGTCCAAGCTGCTCACCGTCACCTTGCTACGCGGCCAGGAGACCTCGCCCTTCGTGATGGAGCTGCCCCAATATCACCTGCCCACCCTGCGCGGCGTGCTTGGTCGCGCCTTCGAGCGCACCTGGCAGTACATCAAGAAGGTCGGCACCATTGTGCTGGCGGTGGCTGTGGTGGTCTTCGTGCTGCTGCAATTCCCCGGACTATCCAAGGAGCGGCTGGCCCACTTCGAGGCCGAGGGCCAGGCCGCGGCCGAGCAGTTCCAGCGCGCCCTGCGCGGCAATGCCTATGCCGAGGTGGCCAGCGGCGAGCATCTGGTGCCATTGCTCAATTATTTCGACGACTACAAACGCGCCAAGCTTGGCGCCAGTGGCGCGGCCGGTTCCGCAGCGGTCGCGACGCGCTTCGAGTCCATCAATCCGGACTTCTATCCCCTGGTCAAGCCGCCAGCGGGTGACCGCGATGCGCGCCAGGCATGGAAAGCGCTGCGGGATCTGGCCAAGGTGCGTCAGGGCTTGCGGCGCGAAATGCGCGAGGAGCGCATCGTCACTTCCCTGCTCGGCACCATCGGGCGCGGCATGGAGCCAGTGACTCAGTTCGCCGGCTTCGACTGGAAGATCAATGTCGCCCTGCTCGCCTCCTTCGCCGCGCGCGAGAGCAGTGTCGCCACCCTGGGCGTGCTCTTTCAGCAGGATGACGACCAGAACGAGACCCTGGAAGAGCGCATGGGCAGCGAGACCCGCGCCGGGGGCGCGACCGCGCTGCTGGCGGTGTCCATGATTCTGTTCTTCGCCCTCTATCCGCCCTGTCTGGCCACCACCATCATGATCAAGGTGCAGACGGATTCCTACAAATGGATGTTGTTCTCCATCGTCTTCCCGACCCTGTTGGGGCTCTTGGTGTCTAGTATGGTCTACAGTCTTGGCCAGGCTTTAGACGCCAGCGGTATCGAGGCGATGACGGCGGTCTATCTGAGCGCCCTGGCGGTGCTGATTCTGGTCGGGCTGACCAGCGGCTCCAGGCGGCGCTTGGCGTGGGAGCAGCGATGAACACAACCACTGAAGTGGCACAGACTGTCGCGCCCAAGATCACGGCGGGGCGTGGCGCGAGCAGCGGTTGGTTTGATCTGGCCATCACCGGCGTGGTCATCGCGCTGGCGCTCTTTTACCTGTATCGCAAGCTCTGGCGCCAGGGCGGGCGCTGCGACGGCTGCGGTCAGGCCGGAGGCTGCGCCATCAAACCGCCCGCCGCGGGTGCCAAAGGCAAGCTGGGCAAAAGAAGATGAAGGACTCCAAGGCAGCTCGCGGGTTCAGGGTTTGAACGCGTCCGCTGAACCGATTCATTATTGCAATTAATAATGTTTCGCAATACGATATACATCTGATGTCTTTGGCTGTCAGATCCGGCTCATGGGAGTCGAGGAGTTTTACCATGTTCGAGGTTCGTCATCAGCTTCCTGGGCGCCTGCGCCTGCATTGTCCCGCCCTGCGTACCAAAGCGTGGCTTGCTGCTGCGCTTCGTGGGCACTTGCAAGCCTGCGACGGCGTGCGCTCGGTGCGCATCAATCCGGCCTGCGCCAGTGTGGTGATTGCGCACGATGCACGACATTTTAGTGCTGATCAACTGCAGCAGCGCTTGCGCGCGCTGTTATCGGCAACACCAGTCCAGGCGCGGACGACGACTGTGGTCTCTGTTGCGGGGCCACTTCTGGCGGTGTCCGGGCGCGGGTCTCGTGATGACGTGGGATCCAACAACAGCTTGCTGAATGGATCGCGGCGCGACTTACAAGGAAGCTGGTTGCGTTTGCCGAAGACTTTATCGGAGATTTGGGGCGAGGGGGGGCGTTCGCGGATGCTGGGTTGGTTGTGGCGAAAAGCCGACAATTCGGCGCCCAAGGGCGGCGCTGTCACGATCCTTGAGTCGCCGTCGCCGGCTGTCGCCATGCTGTGCCGCATCAATTGGCGCATCAGTCACTGGATGCTGCGCCAGACCCTGAGATGCTGGTGGAATGGGGAGCTCGGGTCCGACCAGGGGCGCGCGATGGTTTCACCGCGGCTGACGCCTTTGCCGCGTTCGCGCTGAGTCCGAGGCTCGCTTTGAGGATCAGTCTGGGGCGACCCAGGCTCGGGGTGAAAAGTGCAAAGTCATGAGGCTTGCGGCGCGCCTGGCAGGGCCGGAGGGGCTGCCGGGGGGAGGTGGGTTCTCAGTCGATATCGATGAGAACGGCTTCCGCTCGCCTTAAGGCGATCAGGGAGGATTCCAGCTTCAGTTCCAAGGGGTCGCCGAGGGGGGCGCTGCGGACCATGACGACATTGGCTCGTGGGTGCAATCCCAGGTCAAGCAGTCGTTGGCGCACGGCACCTTGCGCCCGATGCCCGCGGATACGGACGTGTTCGCCAGCCAGAACTTCATTAAGCGTGCGCGCGCGCTGACCGCGGCCACCGCCTTCGCGGCCGCCCTTGCCCGCGCCGCGACCCTGCCCATGATGCCGAAGTGGGGACATGCTGCCTCTTTTCATCTGTTTTCCTCAACGGGGGGAATTTGACATCAACTTGTGAGTCTAGGACATCCTCGAAAAAAAAGCAAATAGGAATGATTGCCAGTAAATTCGGATACGCTATCCTAGTAGTCATGTCCTGTTTCGCCAACGAAACCCGCTAGTGGAGCCTGCATGTTTCCATCCTTCGAGCCCGTGATCGACATCGACGCCATCACCCACCGCTATGGCCGGCGAACCCTCTATGAAAATCTCAGCCTGAGGGTTTCAAAGGGTCGGGTGGTGGCGCTGCTGGGCAAGAACGGGGTGGGCAAGACCACTCTGATTCGGCTGCTGATGGGCTTTCTGCGCCCGAGCAGCGGTCGCTGCCGGGTGCTGGGCGAGGACTCGCACGCGCTGTCTCCGGCCACTCGCGCGCGCATCGGGCTGCTGTTCGAGGGACATCTGACCCACGACTACATGACCATCGCCGAGATCGAGCGCTATCACCGGGCCTTCTATCCCGGCTGGCGCGGGGTGCTGTATTTTGATCTGGTTGATCGCATGGGGCTGGCGCGCGATCACAAAATTGCCCGGATGTCCTGTGGGCAACGCTCGCAGGTGGTGCTGGGGCTGATCTTTGCCCAGAACCCCGAGTTGATGATTCTGGATGATTATTCCATGGGGCTGGACCCCGGCTACCGGCGGCTGTTTCTGGAGTATCTGGCCGCCTATTTGGCCGAGGGCGGCAAGACGGTCTTTGTCACTTCCCATGTGATCCAGGACATGGATGACCTGGTTGATGAGGTGATATTTCTCCAGCGTGGTGGCGAGATTCTGCACCTGCCGCTGGCGGATTTTCGGCGCACATTTCGCTGCTTTGCCTTTTCCATGCCGGCCGGCGCCGAGCCGCCAGCGGCCGATGCGCTGATCCGCAACACGGATATCCTGACCCGACCGCCGCGCCTGTCCAGCTTCGCCGAGCGCGAGCGGATCGCCGAGCATCTCGCCAGTCAGCGCCCGGACATCCTGCTGGGCGAGGAACTCCCGATGACCCTGGAAGACGCCTTTATCGGACTGACCGGAAAATACTGAGGTTAGATGCGCATGTGGTTCGCGATCCTGTTGAAAGAATGGCTCAAGCTGCGCTGGAGCCTCGCCGCCCTGCTGGCGGTGCATCTGGGCGTGCTGGGCTATGTGTTTCTGACCCTTCGCCATCAGTTTCAGATCGAACACTCAGAGATGATCTGGTACTGGGCGTTCGAGCTGCGGCGGCTGCTTTACACCCCGCTGCAATATCTGCCGGCGTTCACCGGCGTCGCGCTAGCGCTGGCGCAGTTTGGCCCCGAGCGGCTGAACGGGCGCTTTCGCCTCTCACTGCATCTGCCGCTGCGCGGTGACTGGCTGGTGTGGAGCTGGGTGGCGGTCGGCGCCCTGTTCGGCGCCTTGTTGAGCAGTCTGACCGCGCTGGGGCTTTACCTGCTGATCGGCCAGTGGTTCCCGCGCGAGGCGGCATTCAGCGCGGTGCTCACCGCGCTGCCCTGGTTGTTGGGCGGTTGGGTGGCCTATTTTGGCGCCAACCTGGCCTTGCTGGAACCGGCCTGGCCACGGCGGCTGGCTTATCTGGGTGTCAGCCTGGCGTTTCTGGGCTTGCTGTATCAGGAGCGCGGCTATCAGGAATACGACCAGATTTTCCCGGCGCTGACGGGGCTGGCGCTGCTGTTCATCCCGGCGGTCATCCTGCCCGCCCATCGCTATCGGCATCAGGCCATGATCGGGGGGGCGTCATGACCGCCCGCATCGCTCGTTGGTCGCTGATCGCCTTGACAGTCGTGTTGCTCGCCATCTGGCTGCCGCAAGTGAAGAATCTGCTGTTCGAGTACCGTTTTGGCAAGACACAGCTCTTTTACAGCCCAGTCATCGAAAAGTTTATCTATACTGAGTTGGTCGGCGCCGGGCATCAATTCGTCTATCGCGATCAGGATGGCCGGGACTACGACCGCGAAGCCTTCGAGCAGCTGATTCCCTTCATTTACTACAAGAATATGGAACTCTGGGGCAAATTGCCGCTGGAACTGGCCGGGCAGACCTTCGACAAGGCCGCCATCCGCGCCGAGCGCCTGGTGCTGGAGTTCGAACCACGGGATTTGCCGGAGCACAGCCCGCGTATCCCACTCTTCCCGCTGCTCGAATCCAATCCTGGGCGCTCCCGGCTGCGTTTTCCCGAGGATATACTGCGACCCGGCGCCGCACTGACCTTCATCAACAGTGACGCCAATCGCCGCGAGTCCGAGCTGACCGACAGCTTCACCCGCGCGCTCGCCAAAGCGGGTTTCGTCTTTCCGGTGCGCGCCACCTTTGCGCGGGTGTCCATTCTCAAGGCTTTCGACGCCGGGCATTTTCTGATCGATGACCAGGGCAAGCTGTTTCAGCTCAAACGCGTCGCTGGCGCGCCCTGGGTGCGCTCGGTCCCGCTATCGGAGGGATTTCGGGTGCGCGCGATCAAGATCAGCGAGAACCAGGGCAGCGACTTTCTGGGCTTCCTGCTCGCCGAGGACAGTCGGCTGTTTCTACTCGGTCAGGGTGATGATCCACTCACCCCGCTGGAGCTGCCCGGTTATGACCCGGAGCGCATGGAACTGAAACTTCTGTTCAATCCGCTCTATCGCACCGCCATCTACTCTGACCGCCAGGAGATTCACGCCATCGCGATGGATCGCGCGTTCAAGCCCATTGCCCGGTATCAGCGGCGCATGGCCATGGCCGCACCGCGCCTGGTTGATACCCTGTGGGACAGCCTGACCCCCGTCAACCTGCAATGGCGCACGCCCGAGTCACGCTATCCGCGCCTGACGCCGCAATGGCATGGTGAGAAGGCCGCCATCGGCATGAGCATGGCCTTGGTGTTGGCGCTCGCCTGGCTGCGCTGGCGACGCGCGCCCTTGCTCGGCAATTGGGCTTCCCTGATATTGGTGGCCCTGACCGGATTCCTCGGCCTCATCGCACTCCTGTTGTTTCCGCCGGAAGCCGAATCTGCGTCTTCTTGACTTTTTTAATCGAACCACATGCCATCTTGCCCTTCATGCCTTGCGATGCCTTGCAATTTTCTATCCAGGCTTCATTGCGCAAAGACCTTTTTTTCTGGTGTCATCCTGGTTGTCCTGCTCAGTCTGCCGGCCTTGGCCCATCCGCACGCCTGGATCGATTTGCGGGTCAGGGTGATGGCCAATGCGGCGGGTGAGGTGACGGGGCTTTACCAGGAATGGCTCTTCGATCCGTACTACAGCCAGATCGTGCTTGAGGATGTCGGTTCCGAGGCCAAGGCCGCCACCAAGGATGCCTGGCTCGCGGCCATCGCGACAAAAATATTGAAGAATCTCGCCGATTATCATTACTTCACCAGCGTCGAGCAGGGCGACGAGCCAGTTGTGGATGTGACCCGGGTGCGTCCGAGATGAAAGCCGAACAGGATCGCCTGCGCTTGTGCTTCGAGTTGCTGCTGGATAAACCGCGATCCATGGCGATCGGTCGGTTCAGCTATGCGATTGCCGACCCAACCTTCTACATTGAAATTTTGCACGAAGATGGCGCCGATGCCTTTCCGCCTGCTTGCCGCGTTCAAGTGCAAGCGCCTGCTTGACTCCATGCCGGGTCGGACTTCCAGTGATTGGCCCAATCCGGCAGTCGTTCCGGGGACAACGCGGGAGCGATGCCGTAGCCCTGGGCCAGTTCGCATCCGAGACCTAACAATAGGCTACCATGCTCGACGCTTTCCACTCCCTCGGCGATCACCGTCAGATCAAATGCCTTGGCCAGTCCAGTGACACCTGAGACAATCGCATGGTCTTCTGCGTCCCTGGACATATCGAGGACGAATGACTTATCAATTTTCAGCGTTTGCACCGGCAGCAACTTAAGGTAGGTCAGTGAAGAATATCCGGTGCCGAAATCGTCGAGCGAAAACTGCACGCCAAGTGCGCGGCAGGCTTCGATCAACCGGGTGACATGGCATAGATCGCTAATCGCGGCCGTCTCGGTGATCTCAATCTCCAGGCGCGGATCATCAATCCGTCCCGCTTCTCGCAGGGCTTGTTCCAGCTTTTCGACAAAGTCAGTCCGTTGTAACTGACATGCAGACACATTCACACTGACTGCAAGCCTTAAGCCTTGCTGATCCCAAAGAGTCATCTGGCGCAGCGCTTCGCGAATCACCCAGTCGCCCAGTTCCAGCATGACATCGCTGTCCTCGATCACAGGCAAAAATTCCCCTGGCGGGAGCAAGCCACGCTCTGGATGATGCCAGCGGATCAGCGCCTCGGCCCCGACCACTTCAGCAGTGCGCATGTTGACTTTTGGCTGATAATGCAGCACCAGTTCGTTGTCGGATAAGGCGCGTTCGACCCGCTTGATCATGCGCTGGGTCTCAATTTCCACCGCATCCTGATCGCCGTTATAGAAAAAGAAGGTGTTTTTTCCCAACTGCTTTGCCTTGTACATGGCCTGATCCGCCTGACGCAGCAAGGTGTCCGTGTCGGTGGCATGCAGTGGAAACAAGGTGACCCCAATACTGGCTGTCACGACCAGTTGATTGCTGTCGATCAAAAACGGTTCGCTGACCATGGCCAGAATGCGTTGCAGAATCTGAATACACCCATCCTGATCTGCCAAATCCGCCAACAGGATGATGAACTCATCTCCTCCCAACCGAGCAACGGTGTCATTGGCACGCACCACGGCACGAAACCTGTCGGCAAGCTTGATGAGCAGACAATCGCCGACACCATGCCCATGGTTGTCATTCACCGGCTTGAAGCCATCGACATCCAGGAAACAAACCGCCAACAGCATCTGTTCTCGTTGTGCCTTGGCAATGGCCTGTTGCAGCCGATCATTGAGCAGCACCCGATTCGGCAAGCCAGTCAGGGAGTCGTAATGGGCAATCCGCTCAAGCTCGGCTTCATGCCGTTTGATGGTCGTGATATCGACAACGACGCCGACGAAGTGCACTGGATGCCCCTGGTCGTCAAGCACCACTGAAATGGTCAATTGCTGGGGAAACAGCTCGCCCGATTTGCGCCTATTCCATAGCTCACCACGCCAAACACCCTCTTCAAGCAAGGTAAGCCACATGCCGCGGTAGAATTCAGGCCCGTGGTGACCCGACTTGAGCATGCGCGGCGTCTTTCCGATCAGTTCTGCACGCTGGTAGCCGGTAATGCGCTCATAGGAATCATTGACCTCGATGATGACACTGTCGGTATTTGTAATCACAATGCCTTCATGGGTGTTCTCAAAAACGCTCGCCAGCAGCCGCAGGCGCACCTCGGCTTGCTTGCGAGTGGTGACATCCTGAAAGGTCACGGCAAACTGACCGGGTGATGGCCGAAAAGCGCGCACTTCAAAAACCTTTCCGATTTCTTCGCTGGGCGCTTCAAAGGTCACGGGAACCCCAGTGAGGGCAACCTGGCCGAAGCGTTCAATCCAAAGGGATTCGGTGTTCGGCAGAATCTCCAGCACGCGCCGCCCGACAATATCCGCCGCACGCAGACCGGTCATGGACTCGAATGCGGGATTCACATCAAGAAAGCGGTAGTCGATCGGTCGTCCTTGCTCATCGGTGATGATCTGATGCACGGAGAACCCGGTGATCATCTCATTGAACAGCGTCCGATAGTTTTCCTCGGCGAGACGGCGCTCGCTCTCGGCGAAGGCGATTTCGGCGCGCTTGCGTTCGGTTGTATCCTGGAGCGTTTCGATCGCACCGATGATCTCGCCGGCGACACCATGCAGGGGGGCTGCAGTGAAGAACAGCCAGCGCCCGCCGCCGGGAAAGTGCGGGAAAAAACTCTCAGCCTCGAATGCGCCCTCAACCACGGAGGATGCGGTGTAATTTCCATAGTAGCGCTCATATTCACCTTGGTTGGCCTGGCTGAGAATGAGATCCGCCATCACCGGGCGCGGAGCCGGATAGAAGGCTCGCCACTGTTCGCGCGTGCCAATCATTTCCGTAGCGGGAATACCCATTACAATCTCGCACGCCCGGTTCCAGTGCGTGACACGATGCTCGGTATCGATGACGAAGGTTGGTACCGGGTTGCCCTCGATAATCTCAGTCAGCAGTCGCTGACTTGTCGTGCGTTCCGCGTCGGTTCGACGGTGCTCGGTGATATCGACAAGGTGCTGAATCGCACCCGTGACCTTCCCGTCTGGGCTGTGCAGTGGCGCGGCGGTAAACAACAGCCAGCGCCCGCCCCAAGGCAGTTGCGGAAAGAAGTCCTCGGCCTCAAAGGCGCCGGGAAATCGTGATCGGCGGTACTTGCCAGGGTAATAGGCGGCAATTTCCTCCTCGCTCGCCTGTGCGACAATCAAGTCCGAGAGCATGGGGCGCGCACTTGGGTAAAACGGCATCCATTGATCGGCGGTTCCAAGCAGGCGCACTGTCGGCATGCCTGTTAGATCGGCGCAGGCGGCGTTCCAGTGCACGACGCGATGGGTGCTATCGATGACGAAGGTCGCGATGGCTGAGGAGGCGATCAGGCTCGCGGTATCAATCATGACTGAAAGTAGCATCAGCGCAGTGTCGCCAAGGGATTTGGTAGCAAAAAGAGGGCGGAGCAGGCAAGTAAGCTTTCCTGCTAACGCATATCGCTTGTTGAAACCACGAATAATGCAATTGTTGTTTCACAGCACAGAGCTAAAATTTCTTTGGCTTTGGATAGTATACGCTCTATGTCTGCTCTGATTTCGCTGTCTTGCATCTCATTTGGTAGTCAATGTGGATTTCTCCAGGATGTGGTATCGCTAACGCAGCCGCGAATTGTCGCGGCTATAGTCGCCCAATAACCACGCTCACCGGCAAGAAAACGCGCATGTCGCAAACTAAATGAAGCAATGTACTATAAACAGATCAAATCCCAGTTTTTCTCCAGGTCGCCGCATGTCTGGAAGCCTTGGAAAAAATTTGAAATTCTTGAAGATCACGCTCGCATTTGCGAGACTTCGGGTGGCGTTGGGCGGTTTCCGCGCCCCGCGCATTCCCTGTTGCTTTTACCAAGGAGGTTGAACGATGGCCCTTGCCCAAGAAGACCTGAATCACATCAAGCAGGAAATTGGCCTTTATGTGAAGGAAAATATTAGCGCCTGGCTGGCTGAGCAAAGCCTCGGCAAGCCGCCGGTGGTTTATGAGATTGAACTGCGCGAGCGGATGGTGCGGGTTGAGGATGAACTGAAAAACCAGCGCGAGTTGATGCGCGAAGGCTTCAACCAGATGGACAAGCGCTTCGAGCTGATGCAGATCAGCATGGACAAGCGCTTTGAACAGGTCGAGAAACGCTTCGAGCAAATCGACAAGCGTTTGGAACAGGTCGACAAGCGCCTGGAGCTGATGCAAGCGGACATGGACAAGCGCTTCGAACAGGTCGATATACGCTTCGAGCAGGTCGATAAACGCTTCGAGCAGGTCGATAAACGCTTCGAGCAGGTTGACAAGCGCTTTGAGAGCGTGCAGCAAGACATCCGCGCGCTGCAACTGCGCATGGACCACTTCATGCGCTGGTCGTTTGGCGTCACCATGGGCACCGGCGGTCTGATTGTCGGCATCCTAAAACTCTGGCCCTGAGCCGGCGTGGGCGAGGCGCTTCAGCCTAAAGTGAATTGACCGAAGAGCGGGTGTCACGGTGGTGCGCGCAAGTCATCAAGGAGGCCAGGATAATGCTCTGACCCTGAACCTCCGTGTCCTTTCGCAAGCGCGTATCAACAGAGCTGGAGCTGAGCGACTGGTGTCGGCAGAGGTTTGTTGGGTGCGCCATCATCCACAATAAAATCCCGGGTGAAAGTCTCGAATTCCTGCGGTCGGGCATAAAGGTAGCCTTGGTGCAGATGACAGCCCTCGGCGAGCAGCCAGTGGGCTTGATCGAGCGTTTCGATGCCTTCGGCGACCACCTCGAAGCGCAAGCCCTCGGCCAGGGCGATAATGGCGCGCACCACCGCCTCGCCACTGCTGCCCTGGCCGAGTTCCTGGATAAAGGACTGGTCGATTTTCAGCGTATCGAGCGGAAAGCGCCCGAGATACCCTAGCGACGAATAGCCGGTGCCGAAATCGTCCAGCGCGATGGCCACGCCCAGCTCATGCAAGGCGTTGAGATTGTCGAGAACGCTGGCGGCTCGGGGCATGAGCGCGCGTTCGGTGATTTCCAATTCCAGGCTGGCGGGCGCGACGCCCGCGCGGGTCAGGCGCCGCGCGATCTCCTCGGCGAGTGGTTGGTGGTCGAGTTGGGCGGCGCTGATGTTGACTGCCAGGCGAAGATCCCCCCAGCCATGACTCATCAGGATGCGCAGGTCGGCGCAGGCGCGATCCAACACCCATTCGGTTAAGGGCACGATCAGGCCGCCATCCTCGGCGAGTGGAATAAAGCGCCCTGGCGCGACCAGCCCGTCGCGCGGATCGCGCCAGCGCACCAGCGCCTCGGCGCCGGCGAGAGTGCCGTCTCGGGCGTCGAGCTTGGGCTGATACCAGAGTTCCAGTTGCCCGTGGTCGATGGCCTGGCGCAGTCGCGCCTCCAGGGTCAGCCGATGCCGCTGGCGGTTATCGACTCTCGGCTCATAGACATGAATCCGTGTTCCGGAATACTCCTGCATGGCGGCGGCCTGGGCGCGGCGCGCCAGGGTATCGGCCTCCCGGCCGTGACGCGGCGCCTGGGCCAGGCCGACGCGCCCCGCGATGACCAGGTCGACACCGGCCACCGTCAAGGGGGTCTGCAAGAGCGCCACAAGCCGCTCGGCCAGGGCGAGACTGTCGGACGCGTTGCTGGCCGAGAGCATGGCGAAGGCGGAATCGCTCAGGCGCGCGAGCAGAGGGCCCTGATGCAGGTGCCAATCCTGGGGGGCGAGCAGCGGTGGGCGCGGCGGCACGAAGGCCAACTCCGCGCTCAGGCGCGCGACCAGGTCGCGTAGCAGGGGTTCGGTGACCGCCTCGCCCCAACCGACGCCAACCCGGCGCAGCGCATCGACCTCCAGCGCCAGCACCCACTGTTCGCGCCGCGGGTCGGCATCGAGCAAGCGTTGCAAATACTCAACGAAAAACGCCCGGTTCGGCAGTCGGGTCTTGCTGTCGTAATAGGCCAGGCGCACCACGCGCCGCGCCGCGCGGCGCAGATCAGTGACATCCTGCACGGTTCCCAGCCAGTGCGCGTGCTTGCCGGCATGGTACTCGGCCGTTTGCGCCAGAATCAGCCCGCCCGTGGCCAGGCGATGCTCGAATTGCAGCGGGGCGCCCGGCGCTTGATCGAGGCGCGAGAACAGCTCACGGATGCTGTCTTGATCAGTGGGGTGAATCAGGGCGAGGAGATCATGTGGCGCGCGGGGAGCGTCCGTGTCCGCCAGACCGAACAGGCCTCGGGCGGTGGTCGAGAGCACGAAATGGCGCGCCTCCGGCCAGTATTCCCAATGACCTAGCCGGGCACTGCGCTGCACCGCGCCGAGTTGACGTTCGCGGTTCTGCAAGGTCAGGGAGGTGTCATGGGCACGCAACAGGTAGCGCACCCGATAATGCAACAGGGCGGTGTGGACGGGTTTGGTCATGAAGTCGGTCGCGCCGGCGGCGTGGGCACGCTCAATCGACGCCGTGTCAGCGCCCGATGTCAGCATGATGATCGGTCGCTGACCCCAGTCGGGGTGTGCGCGCAAGGCCGCGCAGGTTTCAAAGCCGTCCCAGCCCGGCATGACCACGTCGAGCAGCACCAGATCGGGCATCAGCGATTGCAGGCAGGCGAGCGCCGCCTCGCCGCTCGCCGCCTCGGCGACCTCGATGTCGCCTTGCAAGCTGTTGCGAATGATCATGCGCATGAACGGATCGTCATCGACCACCAGCACGCACCGGCGGGCTTTGGGGGGAGGTTGCAGCATGAAATCGGCGGTGGCGCATCGGGAACCCGGTGGCGATTAGCAGTCCCTGCAAGAGGTCGTATCGAGGACGGGTGATTCAGCGGGCTTCGAGGAGGGTTGTCGCCCATGGCGCGCTTGGGGCAGATCGAGGGCCAGGGCGCGGCGGTGATCTGGCGTGGTCACCGCGATGTCGTGCACCTCGGGCATTGGAGCGGCGTTCCAAGTATCCGCGAACTCCGCCATCCCGGGGATACGCCCGCGTCTGGTGGTGATCGCGTCGCGGCCATCGGCGACGCGAATCACCCATTGCCAATCGGCGGGCACCTCGGTTGCCTGGTCGCGGTTCGGGCGTCGCGGGGAGACTGGCTGGGTGCCTTGTCGGGAGCCTTGTCGGGAGAGGCCATGGGGCGCGGCCGTCAGCCGGGGCAGCACATCGGCGGCGGCGAGACGATAGCCGCCCGCGTTGAGGCGCGAGGCCGTGTCCCGTGGTGACCAGTGCGCGGCATCCATGGTCCAGCGCAATTCAAGCGCGCAACCCTGGGCCGGGCAGCGACCGAGGGGAATGGTCAACTGATCGTCCTGCTGGAAGGCGGGCACGGCCATGCATTGCAGGGCCACTTGAATCGGACCGGTGGTGCCCGCTGGCAGGGTGGCGAAGACGGTGCCGCTGTCGCTCTGGGTGCCGAACAGGATCATGCGGCCGGTAACGCGACCTTGCCGCGGATTGACATCGAATTCGATCCAGCCACCTTCGGATCGCAGCTCCGGGGCGGCGGCCGCGGTCACCTGTGGCGCGGCCAGACCGAGGCCGATCCAGAAGGCAAGCAACAGGCCCGTGCCTGAGCAGCGGATCGGCTTGGGGGAGAGGGTTCGATTCCGCGGATGGCGAGCGGGTCCGCGAGCAAAAAGGCGTGCGGTCTTCGACATGGTTTGACTCCTTGGCGTTGAGGCATTGGCGGGTCAGCGTCGGGATAAGGCCAGCACGATAATACCAAAATGCGAAGCATTCGCGTTAAGTATTTTTCGCGAATTTGACTTTGCCCGACTGTGGGACCATTGGCTCAAGCTGTCCATGCGCCGCGACTGGGTGCGGGCGCGCGGCGATGACGTGCTTAGCATTGCCGTGGACGGAATGCCTGTGGAGCCGGAGAACGAGGACGCACCGGCTGATGCTCTCGGCCGGGGTCATCGGACAGTCGCTCGTTGGCGCGGAGGTAACGGACGCGGATCAGGGGCGGGGCCTTGCCGCCTCCGCGCTCGCCGCCATCACCGCTTGGTATTGCTCGGGCTCGAGAATGGCGCGGAAATGATTCAGCGCTTGAATTCGGATATCGGTCGCCTCGCGCTTCAGCCGTGTCAGCTCAGCGAGCCGATCCACGACATCGCTGGGGCTTTCACCCCGCTCGATCACCGCCTGGTAAATGGCTTTCTCAAGCTGCCACGCCGCCTGCACACGCGGATGAAGTTGGGGTGGATAAACCGCCCTGACTTCTCGGTGCAGACGGTCCATTTGCTCCGAGGTGATCCCGAACGCCGCCGGATCCTTGTGAATCACTCGCATCGGGTGCGGGAGACTGACGAGTTCACTGACCAGGAAGCTTGGGCGACTGCTCTCCTGCCTTGGACTGGATTCAGACTCGGCCACACTGGCGCCCGCGGTCAGAATCAGAAGCGGGGTTAGGAATAGCGAGAGTCGGACGGGGAAGCGAAAGTGCATGATGGTCAGTGCCTCGGTAAGCTTGGTTGGATGAAGACTGAGTCCGGATGTGATTGCCAACAATGAGAGCCAATCATGAGAGCCAGAGGTTCGAGCCAGGGGTTCGAGCCAAAGGTTAGAGTTTCAATAATCCGCGACGGGACACCATGAGTTCCCGATATCCGAACACAGCGCTCAGATGGTGCAGCAGGGCATGACCGCCCTGGTCGCGCCGAAAGGCGCGGGGGATTCCTAAACGAGCGCCGGAAGAGCAGTGGGCCGGGCGCGCGCGTCTCCGCCGCGGGTTCTGAGAAGGGGACGAGGTTCATCAAGGCACTCTGGCGGAAGGATGTGTTAAAGAAGGATGGGGTACAAAGGCGAATGATTCGTGATAAAGTTTTTGTTGTCAAGACGGACGGTCGGGTCAAGCAACTTATGCAAGGCCGCGATGCTCGGAGACGCCGAGGCCAAGTATCGGCTCGGTCAGGTGTTTGCCTTCGCCGAGGACATCCGCAACGACCCGGAGTTGGCCGCCGCCTGGTTCTATGATGCCGCCCAGTCCGATCACGCCAAGGCGCGAGAGGTGCTGGAAGTGCTGAGGATTGTCGCGCGGCCCAAGCGTCGTCCCTCCTGCGCCGATGGCCAGGGCAAGCGGGTCTCGCCCGGTCTGGCCGGGGGAGCGCGCGCCCACCGCCCGGCCCGGGCGCCTGCGGAGATCGTCCGGCTCGTGCATGGGCTGGCGCCCCACTACGGCCTTGACCCTGCCTTGGTGCTCGCGCTCATCGAGGCCGAATCCAGCTTCGATCCGGACGCCCGCTCGCACAAGAACGCCCAGGGACTGATGCAGCTCATCCCGGCCACCGCGACCCGCTTCGGCGTGCGAGACGTCTGGGATCCGGAGCAGAATCTGCGCGGCGGGATGGCCTATCTGCGCTGGCTGCTGAACCGCTTCAACGGCGACCTAGAGCTGGCGTTGGCCGGCTACAATGCTGGCGAGGCCGCGGTGGAGCGCCACGGCGGTGTGCCGCCCTACAAAGAAACACGGGCCTATGTGGCGCGCATTTTTCGGCGCTTGAAGGGGCGGTATTGACCAATGGTCCGCGACGCCTTGGTCCGTCGTGCAAAGCGACTTGGCGTTGAGCGCTGGTCGAGAGCGCGTCGCTCCGAGGGCGACCGGGCCCGTGGCGTTCCACCTGAGCGGCGCCTTCACATCCAAGGCCCTATGTCAACACATGCGGGCGCGCAAGGCATGGCGACTAGTGATCTTGACTTGGGTTGTTTCCGGGCGCCGATGGCGGCGGCCGCCGAGACCAAAGCTCACGGAATCCGCCCTCGCAGGAGAACTCGCGCAACAAGGCCCAGCGCCGGCCGCGCCGCGAGGGTGGCCCGGATAGAAAGGCGTCCCATAGCCAAGCGCAGAGGCGCGCGCGCAGCCGGCACGCCGGTTCCGCGCACTGGTCCGGCTGGGGTGAAGGGGGAGTGGCGGCCTTGGTGTCCCGTGGTCGTGGCAGGTTATTGAGGTGTTTCATTGGATACACTCCGCTGCATGGATGCTTGATGGGTAATGGCCGCCGCAGCCGCGGCCGCCTGGATGAGCGGATGGGACTGGCTCTCTGTCTGGCGTTCCGCCGGGAGCTCCGCCCGGCCAGCCGCCTGTTCAGCCGCCGGTTCATCGCGCGTCCCCTCGCCAGGGTTTAGGTCTTCCCAGGCCATCACCGCGTCGCGACCGTTGCGCTTGACCCAATAAAGCGCCTCGTCGGCGCGTCTGAGGATCTCCTGGCCGGAACTGGCCCCGGCCCCCTGGCGTTCGGCGCCAGTGGCCAACTCCCGATCACTGGCGATGGTGTAGCCCATGCTGGCGGTGATGCGCAGGCCGCGCCCGTCGTCGAGGAGGATCTCGGTGTCATGCAGTCGCTCGCGCAAGCGCCGCAGAAAGGCGCCGGTGTCGGCCTTGGTCGTGGCCGGGAGGATGAGCGCGAATTCCTCGCCGCCGAGGCGCGCCGCGAGGTCGGTTTCGCGCGCATGCTCGCGTAGCAGGGCGCCGAGTCGGGCGAGCACGCGGTCGCCACCGAGATGGCCATGGGTGTCGTTGACCTTCTTGAAGAAGTCGATGTCCAGGATGACCACGGCGAAGGGGGTGCCATGGCGCCGGGAGTAGGCCAGGCTGGCGTCCAAGCGCTCCCAGAAATGGCGCGAGTTGTAGAGTCCGGTCAGGCGGTCGGTGATGGCTTCGCGGCGCAGGGATTCGTTCAGGCTGAGAATGCGCTCGGACTGACGATGAACCATTTCCTCGCGCGTGCGGATGCCGGCGCGCATGCGCTCAATGTCCCGTTTGAGGCGGTTCAGCTCGTTCTCGTCATCCGGGTCGTGGGGCTCGGGGGCGATCTTGATTGGCACGCGAAAATTGCCCTGCTTGAGCCCGGTCAACACGGATTGAATCTCGCGGATGTCGCGTTCGGCGATCCAAGGCATGAAAAACGGCAACAATGCATAGATGGCGACCAGGTTCAGCAGGGTGAAGATGCCCAGGAACTCGAGATGAACAATATGCAATCCGAACAGCAGCGGCCCGAAGGCGGCGTAGCCGAGCAGCAGAATGACGAACACCGACAGGCGCACGCGGTTGATCAGGCGAAGCTGCATGGTGTCTTGATGTGGCCGGGGTGACAGGCATGGTTGACGCGGTCAGGGGTGCAGGCCCAGGGTGAGGGCGGGCCATTGACTGGTCAGGGATTCCGCTGGTGGCAACCACAGCAGGCCGGCTAGCATCAGCCCAACAATGACGACCGAGGTGAGCATGGAAGGGCCTTGATGCGTACGCGGGAGTTGCTTGATTCCGAGGCATCTTGGGGGCTTACGGCTGGTGGTGGGCAGGGTTGGCATCGCTTGGACTCCAGTGGCGGGGTAAAAAACGGTGACATGTCGGCAAGGCGGCTTGACAGCCATGATTTGGCACAGTACTATAAAAGCGAATGATTCGCAAAACGTATTTTGTTGGTTATGCTGTCATGACCCTTGGTCACGGGAGATTTCGCCATGCCCGCTGCCGATCCGCAAATCACCGCCAACCCCTTTTCCACGCATGCCCTGGCCGCACGCCGGCGCAAGATCGAAAAGCACCCGATCCAAGGTGGCGGCAGACAACCTCTGGCTTGAGAACTCGGCGCCGCCGGGGCACGCGATTTCACAGCCAGCGTGAGTTGTTGAAGTCCTTAACCGCAATCTGCAAGGGAGACTCTACACCCCGCTGCAATACCTGCCGGCGTTAACCGGCGTCGCGCTGGTGCTGGTGCTGGTGCTGGTGCTGGCGCTGGCGCTGGCGCAGTTTGGTCCCGAGCGGCTGAAAGGGCGCTTTCGCCTCTCGCTTCATCTGCCGCTGCGCGGTGACTGGCTGGTGTGAAGTTGGGTGGTGGTCGGTGCCCTGTTCGGCGCCTTGTTGAGCAGTCTGACCGCACTGGGGCTTTACCTGCTGATCGGCCAGTGGTTCCCGCGCGAGGCGGCATTCAGCGCGGTGCTGACGGCGCTGCCCTGGTTGCTGGGCGGTTGGGTGGCCTATACTCACCCCGCTGGAGCTGCCCGGTTATGACCCGGAGCGCATGGAGCTGAAACTTCTGTTTAATCCGCTCGATCCACCGCCATATGCTCCGACCGCCAGGAGATTCACGCTATCGCGATGGATCGCGAGTTAAGATCCATTGCTCGGTATCAGCGGCGCATAGCCATGGCCGCACCGCGTTTGGTTGATACCCTGTGGGACAGCCTGATCCCCGTCAGCCTGCATTGGCGCACGCCCGAGTCGCGCTATCCGCGCCTGACGCCGCAATGGCATGATGAGAATGCCGCCATCGGCATGGGCATCGCCTTGGTCTTGGCGCTCGCCTGGCCGCGCTGGCGCCGCGCGCACTTGCTCGGCAATTGGGCGTCCCTGATACTGGTGGCCCTGACCGGATTCCTCGGCCTCATCGAACTCCTTTTGTTTCCGCCGGAAGCCGAATCTGCGTCTTCTTGACTTTTGGAGCCGAACCACATGCCCTGAATGCCCGGCATTGGATGTTAAAGCAACAACGCCAACTGCAGCGGCAACTGTCGAAGCGCTTGCGTCAATTGCAGGCCGCACCCAGTGATACGACAGCGAGTGTCTTGGTCAGTTTCTTTTACGGCGTGTTGCATGCCACCAGATCCGGGCATGGCAAAGTCGTTATTTGAACCTACTTGCTCACGCATCGACAAGGTGCCCGCGAGATGGCGGTGGGCATCCGTCCCTGCACCGGCGCGGTGATGGTGCTGGGTGTGGCCAATTTGTTGAATCTTTGGTTGGCGGGAATATTTGCTGTGCTGTCCATGTCGATTGGAACGGCCATCACGGTCTTGATGTTGGCCATCCTGGCGATCCAGACTAATCACCTGCTGGCGCGCCTGCCGTACCAGCAGCGCCCTTACTGGCGCCTCCTGGGCCCAATAGGCGCCATTGTTGGCGGCTTGATGAACCTCGCGGGCGGCTTGTTGCTGTTGCAAGACAGTGCCAAGGCACCATCCCATCCGCTGTTATCCGCTCAGACATCCCAGGTCGAAGATGGATCAACCCGCAGCAAGCGCGAGGAATTGGCCAGAATGCCCAGCGTGTGCAGGATGTGGATCAGCCCGCCCATGGTCGGGCTGAGCCGTCCGAGGGCGCCGAAGCCGATGCCGATCAGATCGGTGCCCACCGCCAGCGCGTAGTTCTGATCGGCGGTGCGCAGGGTGATACGGCTGAGCTGGCGCAGGGCGAACAGCTTGCCGATGTCGCTGTCGGCCAGTGCGATGTCGGCCACCTCGACGGCGACTTCCGAGCCGCCGGCGCCCATGGCGATGCCAACATCGGCCTCCGATAGCGCCAGGGCGTCGTTGACGCCGTCGCCGATCATCACGATGGCGCCGCCGGACTCGGCGCGCAACTGGCGCACCACGGTGGCCTTGTCCTCGGGCAGCAAGTCGGCGTGACAGGCATCCAGCCCCAGTTCGCGGCTCAACCCCTCGGCGACGCCGCGCTCGTCGCCCGAGATCAGAACCAGGTGTTCGACCCCAGCGGCCCGCAGCCGGGCGATGGTCTCGCGTGTGCCGGAGCGCAATTGGTGGCGAATGCCGATCACGCCCTGGAGGACGCCATCGAGCGCCAGATAGACCAGCGTCAGTCCGCGCGCGCGCAGCCGATCCGCTGCCGCCGCCAAGGGCCGGGAGTCGATACCGGCCTCGGCCAGCAGCCGGGCGTTGCCGAGCAGCACTTGGCGGCCATCGACTTCGGCCTTGACACCGTGACCGAGCAGATGCTCGCTCTTGCTGTGTTCTTGCAGTTCGATCTCCAGTGCTTGGGCATGGGCGACGATGGCATGGGCGAGCGCGTGCGGATTGTGCCATTCAGCCGAACCTGCCCAATGCAGCAGGGCGCGCGGATCATCGGCTACCACCTCGGCCACTTCCGGCGCGCCGGTGGTCAGGGTGCCGGTTTTGTCAAAACACCAGATCGACGCCTGGCCGACCTGCTCCAGCGCGGCGCCGCCCTTGATCAGCATCTGGCGCCGGGCGGCGGTGTAAATGGCGGCGCTGACTGCGGTCGATGCGGCGAGCACCGTCGAGCAGGGACAGGACATGATGAGCATCACGGTAAAGGCGCGCGTCAGACTTCGGGTGAGCACGAAAGTGCCCAAGGTCATCAAGCTGCCCAGACGCAGCAGGCGCGTGGCCAGCAGGTCAGCGCGCTCTTGCAGCGGGGCTTTGTCGTCCAGCGCCTGATCCACCAAGGCGGCGATGCGGGCCAGATAGGTGTGCTCGCCGACCGATGCTGCACGCACCCGCAGCACCCCCTGTTCCAAATAGCTGCCGGCATACACCATGTCGTCGCGGTTCTTGAGCACCGGCTCGGCACGGCCGGTGATCACCGCCTCGCTGACCTCGGCTTGACCGTCTTCGACTCGCCCATCGACCGGGATCTTCTCGCCGGTGCGCACCACCACCAACATGCCGGGTAGGATCTCGGCGACCGGCACCCTCAGCTCGCTGCCATCGACCAGCACCCAGGCATCCTTGATGGAGAGCGCCAGCATGTCGCGGATGGCGCGGCGTGAGCGTTCGGCTACGAATCGCTCTAGCAGCCGCCCGCCGGTGAGCACATAGATGATCTCGAAGGCGGTGGCCGCCTCGCCAAAGCCGATCGCCAGCAACAGCGAAAAGGCCAGGAATTGATGCAGGGTGAAGCGCTTCTCGACCGTGGTTTCGTACCAGGCATCGCGCAGCAGCGGCACGGCGGCGATGAGTGCCACGCCGCCAGTCAAACTCATCGCGCCGCCGGCCAGCGGGCGCTTGAGCAGATGCTCGCGCACCAGGATGACACACAGATAGCCGGTCAGCAGGGCAAAGCCGAGCAGGCGCCACAGCCAGGAGCGGCGGCCAACTGCGGCTTGCCGGGTTGAACCGACGCCTTGGCGACAGGCGCGGCAAGCGATGCGGCGCGGGCTTGGGTGCGCGGCTGGAATGGGCGTGCCCAAGAGGGCGTGCAGGGAGGCTTCGATCTCCTCGCGCCGGAGACGATCCGGCTGCCAGGTGACGATCAGGGCGCCGCAGGCAGGATTGATCCGCACTCGCACACCGCCGTCGAGTGTTAGCAAACCGGCGTTGAGTCGTTCGCCGAGTAAGGGATTGTGCCGCAGGATTGAAATGCGCAGCCGCAGGCGACCGGGAAGAGAGTGTTGCACACGGATCATGAAAAAGAGGCTCTCAATAACACGGATTCAGCACAGCAAAAAGCGAAGCCGCATCAAAAAATTACAAATAACAACAATTCTTATTTATAATCCTTTTCGGCGGCTCGCGCAAATCGGTGATCGCAAGCCATGCGGTCAAACGTGGGCCTTTGGTTATCTCGTGACGGGAATCCTTATGAATATCGGCATCTTTTACGGCTCGACAGGAGGCAACACTGAAAACGTGGCACGTCTGATTCGCAGGCAGCTTGGTGGCAAGGAAATCACGCTGATCAATGTCGCCTCGCTGCAAGATGCACAATCCATGCAGGATTACGATCTGCTGGTCTGGGGTTGCCCGACCTACGGCGATGGCGAATTGCAGGACGACTGGGATCTGCTGGAGCCACGACTGGATGACGTCGACCTGCGTGGCAAGCTCGTGGCCATTTTCGGACTCGGCGACCAAGAGGGCTATGCGCACAAATTTGTGGATGCCATCGGCATTCTGCACGAACGGGCGCTCGATTGCGGCGCGGATACCATTGGTCATTGGTCGGATGAGGGCTACGACTACGAGGCCTCGCGTGCCCTGATTGCTGAGAGTCTGTTGTGCGGGCTGGCCATTGATGAAGACAACCAAAGCGAATTGACCGAGGAGCGGGTGTCGCGGTGGTGCGCGCAAGTGCTCGAGGAAACCAGGGTCATGCTCGGACCCTAAACCGCCGGAACCTCTCGCACGCGTGCATCAAGCGAGTTTCCCACCAAGGCGGGCAGGATTATGATTCCTGTCAGGGATTGCCCGGGCGATGGTGACGGCGAACCGCAACACGCCCATATTCGAGAGACTTCGGATGACGTTGGCGCTGGGCGGTTTCCGCGCCCCGCGCACTCCCTGTTGCTTTCACCAAGGAGGTTGAAGTATGTCCCTTGCTCAAGAAGATCTGAATCATATCAAGCAGGAAATTGGCCTTTATGTGAAGGAAAATATCAGCGCCTGGTTGGCTGAGCAAAGCCTCGGCAAGCCGCCGGTGGTTTATGAGATTGAACTGCGCGAGCGGATGGTGCGGGTTGATGATGAACTGAAAAACCAGCGCGAGTTGATGCGCGAAGGCTTCAACCAGATGGACAAGCGCTTCGAGCTGATGCATGCGAACATGGACAAGCGCTTTGAGCTGATGCAGTCAAGCATGGACAAGCGCTTTGAACAGGTCGAGAAACGCTTCGAGCAGGTTGACAAGCGCTTCGAGCAGATCGACAAACGCTTCGAACAGATCGACAAGCGCCTTGAGCTGATGCAAGCGGATATGGATAAACGCTTCGAGCAGGTTGACAAGCGCCTTGAGCTGATGCAAGCGGATATGGATAAACGCTTCGAGCAGGTTGACAAGCGCCTTGAGCTGATGCAAGCGGATATGGATAAACGCTTCGAGCAGGTTGACAAGCGCCTTGAGCTGATGCAAGCGGATATGGATAAACGCTTCGAGCAGGTTGACAAACGCCTTGAGCTGATGAAAGCAGACATGGATAAACGCTTCGAGCAGGTTGACAAGCGCTTTGAGGGCGTGCAGCAAGACATCCGCGCTTTGCAACTGCGCATGGATCACTTCATGCGCTGGTCGTTTGGTGTCACCATGGGCACCGGCGGTCTGATTGTTGGCATCCTAAAACTCTGGCCCTGAGCCGGCGTGGGCGAGGCGCTTCAACCAAAGTGAATTGACCGAGGAGCGCCTGTCACGGTGGTGTGCGCAAGTGCTCAAGGAAGCCAGAGATGATCGACCACCAGCACGCGCTGGCTAGTTCTGGGTGGAGGTTGCAGCATGAAATCGGCGCGGGCGCATCGGGGACTTGGTAGCGATCAGCAGTCCGTGCAAGAGGTCGGATTGACGATGGGCAATTCAGCGGGCTTCGAGGAGGGGAGTCGGCCATGGTTCGCTTGGGGCAGTTCGAGTGCCAGAGCCCGGCGGTGATCCGGCGTGGTCACCGGGATGTGTTGCACCTTGGGCTTTGGAGCGGCGTTCCAGGTATCCACAAACTCCGCCATCCCGGGGATGCTCCCGCGTCTGGTGGTTATCGTGTTGCGGCCGTCGGCGATGCGAACCACCCATTGCCAATCGGCCGGGACGTCGGTTGCTTGGTCGAGGCTAGGGCCTGGTTGGGAGCCTGGTTGGGAGCCTGGTTGGGAACGGCGATGCGGCGCGGCCGTCAGCCGGGGCAGCACATCGGCGGCGGCGAGATGATAGCCGCCAGCGTTGAGTCGGGAAACCCTGACCTTCGGCGACCAGCGCGCGGCATCCATGGTCCAGCGCAATTCAAGCGCACAACCCTGGGCCGGGCAGCGACCGAGTGGAATGGTCAACTGGTCGTCCTGCTGTAAGGCGGCCACGGCCATGCATTGCAAGGCTACTTGAACCTGGCCGATGGTGCCGGGTGGCAGGGTGGCGAAAACGGTGCCGCTGTCGCTGTGGGTGCCGAACAGAATCATGCGGCCTTGAACGCGAGCTTGCCGCGGATCGACATCGAATTCGAGCCAGCCACCGTCGGATTTCAACTCAGGGGCGGCGACCGCGGGCGCCAGCGGCGCGACCAGACCGAGGCACAACCAGAGCGCAAGGACAAGGCCTGTACCCGCCCCGCGGACAGGCATGCGGGGCAGGGGTCGATCCCGGCGATGGCGAGCGGGAGTGCGAGCAAAGAGATGCGCGATCTTCGACATGGTTCGACTCCTTGGCGATGAGGCAATGACGGTCAGCGACTTGACAAGTCCAGCACCATAATAACAAAATGCGAAGCATTCGCGTTAATGATTTTGCGCGGATTCTGCTTAACCTGACTGTGGGAAATGTCGCATGAAGACTTCTGTTGTTCGTCTCCATTGGATCTTGGTTGGTGGCCTGGCCTTGGCGGCGGGCGGGCCAGCGCAGGCCGATCTTGAACTCGCCCAACAAAGTGGCTGTACCATCTGCCACGGCGTCGATCAGGGCATTGTCGGCCCGTCTTACAAGGAGGTGGCCGCCAAGTACAAAAGTGATCCCAGTGTCGTCGCTACCCTGGTTGCCAAGGTCAAGGCTGGCGGCGCGGGGAACTGGGGCGAGGTGCCCATGCCGCCAAATTCCCCCCAAGTGAGCGATGAGAACATCCGCAAACTGGTGGAATGGGTGCTCAGTCTATGAGCCATTGGGTTGGGTTTGTGCCGAGGCGTGGCGCGCCGGTGCGGCGCACCCTCGCCATGGCGCTCGCCGCGGGGATCAGCCTGGATCTCAATGCGACGTGCCAGTTTGTCATGGATGTCGATGATTCCATGAGGTTTCCGGTGGGTGAACTGCACGCCAGCGCCGAGTGCTCCACGATTGAACTGACCCTGCGCCATCACGGCCATCTTCCCAAGCTCTCCATGGGTCGGAACTGGGTGCTGGTGCGCGGCGAGGATGTGCTCGGCATTGCTTTTGACGGGATGGCGGCGGGCTCTGTCAATGACTATCTTCGTCCCGGAGACCATCGGGTTGTGGCACACACGGCCATGATCGGCCCTGGAGAGCAGGCTCGAGTAGAGTTTTCGCCACGCGATCTCACCCCTGGAGAAGATTATCGTTACTTTTGCAGCTTTCCCGGGCATTGGGCGGTGATGACCGGGCGTTTCATTCTCCATCCTTGATTTTGCGCGTGAGTTTCCGCCGCGCAGTGGTACTGCTTGGGTTCCTAATGGTCATGGATGGGGCTTTATCGCTTCCGCGCTTGCCGCCATCACCGCTTGGAACTGCTCGGGCTCAAGAATGGCGCGGAAACGATTCAGAGCTTGGATACGGATATCAGTGGCCTCGCGCTTCAAGCGCGTCAGTTCGTCGAGCTGATCCGCGACCGCACTGGCATTTTTGCCCCGCTCAATCACTGCCTGGTAAATGGCTTTTTCAAGCTGCCACGCCGCCTGCACACGCGGATGAAGTTGGGGTGGATAAACCTCCCTAACTTCTCGGTGCAGACGATCCATTTGTTCCGGCCTGATTCCAAACCGATCCGGGGCGTCGACGATAATCCGCATCGGGTGGGGTAGAACGACCAGCTCACCGACAAGGAAGCCTGGGCGACTGAGGGTGTGATCAGGACTGATGACAGGCTCGGCCTGACCAGGACCGCTGGTTAGCATCAGGGACAGCGAGATCAGAAATGTGAATCGGATGTGCATGCTTTAAGTGCCTCGGAAGCTTGGTCTGCTGAAGAGTGAAGTAACAGTTAAAAATTCGTGATACAGCCTTAGTCGTCAAGAAAGCTGTCAGAGGCACCTATGATTCTATACATATAGCGCATGATTGCGATGCGATGCGATTCGGTGCAGGCGGCATGGCAGTGCAACAAGCGAATCGCTGGATGCAGGTGACAACCTGTTTTGATTTGTGAAATGCCATGTCATGACGCCACATGATGATTTGCGTGAAAAATACAAAACAGAATACGATCAATTTGCGATAATATGAAGGTAGCAGTCAAAATGCCTTCTGTCAACAAGTGCGTGCTCACAAACATCCTGACTACAGATCTTGGTCTGGTTGGTTTCTGGACGGTGATGGCGGCCTTTGCCGAGATCGAATGACGCAGTCGTCTTTTTTACAGGAGAGTTCCCGCAACAAAGCCCAGCGCCAGTAGCGCCGCGAAGGCGGTCCGGACAGAAAGCCGTCCCACAGCCAGGCACACAGCCGCTCCCGCAGCCTGCATGCTGGTTGCGCGGACTGGGGTGGGGGTGCCTGGGGACTGCCGGACTCGGCGTCATCCAGCCGTATGTGGTTATGACTGTGTTTCATGCGGTGCACTTCTCTCCGGGGAAAGTCTGATGACTGTTCGTGGTCACTCCCAGGGTGGCCTTGATGAGCGAATGGGCCGGCTTTGTTGACTGGTGTTTTGGCTTGGCTTTCTGGCCGGTCATCAAGGATCTCCTCGCCAGGTTCAGGTCATCCCAGGCCATCACCGCGTCGCGACCGTTGCGCTTGACCCAATAAAGCGCCTCGTCGGCGCGTCTGAGGATCTCCTGGCTGGAACTGGGCCCGGCGCCCTGGCGTTCGGCGCCAGTGGCCAACTCCCGATCATTGGCGATGGTGTAGCCCATGCTGGCGGTGATGCGCAGGCCGCGCCCGTCGTCGAGGAGGATCTCGGTGTCATGCAGTCGCTCGCGCAAGCGCCGCAGAAAGGCGCCGGTGTCGGCCTTGGTCGTGGCCGGGAGGATGAGCGCGAATTCCTCGCCGCCGAGGCGCGCCGCGAGGTCGGTTTCGCGCGCATGCTCGCGTAGCAGGGCGCCGAGTCGGGCGAGCACGCGGTCGCCACCCACAGCAGGCCGGCTAGCATCAGCCCAACAATGACGACCGAGGTGAGCATGGAAGGGCCTTGACGCGTGCGTGAGAGTTGCTTGATTCCGGGCATCTTGGGGGTTTGCGGCTGGTGGTGGGCAGGGTTGGCATCGCTTGGACTCCAGTGGCGGGGTAAAAAAACGGTGACATGTCGGCAAGGCGGCTTGACAGCCATGATTTGGCACAGTACTCTAAACGCGAATGATTCGTAAAAAGCATTTTGTTGGTTATGCTGTCATGACCCTTGGTCACAGGAGATTTCGCCATGCCCGCTGCCGATCCGCAAACCACCGCCAACCCCTTTTCCACGCACGCCCTGGCCGCAAGCCGGCACAAGATCGAGCAGCACCCGATCCAAGGTGGCGGCAGACACCCTCTGGCTTGAGAACTCGGCGCCGCCGGGGCACGCGATTTCACAGCCAGGGTGCGTTGTTGAAGTCATTAACCGCAATTTGCAAGGGAGACATTCGATGATCCAATGGCGTGGTTATTCTCGATCAGCGCCGGCGCCGGTACTGGCACTGGCACTGGCACTGGCACTGGCACTGATATGCGCCTTGCTGCTGGGTGGCGCGACTGGTTGTTCCAATGAAGCATCCAGCGCCACCCTGGGCGTTGAACCGACGGATAAGGTCGGCGTGCTGCTGGTCAGTCATGGGTCGCGCTCCAAGCGCTGGCGCCAGATGCTCCTTGATGTCGAGCAGGCGGTGCGCGAACCCTTGCTGGACATGCCGGAGGTGGAGGCGGTGCGCAGCGCCTTCATGGAAGAAAGCGAGCCCTCGATCACCACCCAGCTCAAAGCCTTCGACCGCGAGGACTTCGATGCCATCATCCTGGTGCCGGTGTTCCTCACGGTGAGTTCGCACTCGGTGAATGACATCCCGACCATCGTCGGCATGCAGTCCAACCCCGAAACCCTTGAGCGTCTGACCAAGGAAAAGATCGCCATCTACCGACCCCAGGCGCGCGTCACCCTGGTGCCGACGCTGGATTTCACCACCCTGCTCAAGGATAACGTCACCGCGCGCGCCGAACGGCTGATCGAACAACCCGAGGACACTGGTGTGGTGCTGGTGGCCTATGGCGATGCCCGCTACAACCAGCAGTGGGAAGAACTGATGAGCGAACTTGGCCGGGCGCTCAAGGCCAAGCTTGGGATTGAGACGGTCGCCTACGCTTGGTGCGGACATTTGGTTGACTACTCGCCCGAGCCAACCCAGCGCGCCATCGAGCAGGTCTTGGAGCTGGAACCCCGGGCCGCAGTGCTGCCGCTGCTGGTGGCCTATGATCCCATGTTCCAGGACGACGTCATCGGCGCGGCCGTGGAGCAAAGTCCGCGCTCCGACGACATCCTTTACCGGCCCGACGCCATTCTGCCGGACGAGAATCTGCATCGGTGGATCCTCGACATCGTCCAGCAAACACTGGTGGAGTCCTAAACGGGCGCATTGCAGCGCCATACCCAAATGTCAACGGCGATGATCAGCAAGCATCGGGTGATCAGGTTATGGCGGCGCTGGCTCGCCACGATGGTCCTTGCTGCCGCGCTCATTGGATTCGGGTTGCAAACCACCGAACGCGGCGAGGACCCGCGGCCACCTAAATATCTGGCCGATCCCGCGCATCAAGTGCCCTGTCTGCTCGACGCAAGCGAGGGTGCTGGGTGCGACATTGGATTCACCGCCGCGCATGGCCTGACCGAGGATCCGACCTGGCGTGGCGAGGGCCATGGGCTGCTGGGGCGGTCGCCGCCAGCACCGGCCCCCTTCGGGTTGGCTGTGGACGCGCGCAATGATCCGGTGCTCTCGGACGCGGCGGGCGCGGCCCTGCTGCGCCGAGCGCGCACCCAGGAACCCGATGCGCATCGCTTGGATCTGCGTCCAGGCGCGGAGCACAGTGTTGTCGAACGTCGCGATGCGCGGGGACGCTATCGCGGCCTGTATCTGGACAATGTCGAGCTTGAGAGCCGCGTCCGCGGGTTCGCCGGCCCAATCGAGCTTGGCGTGTATGTTGATGAGCAGGGGCGTATCCGCAAGCTGGTGCATCTGGATTCCCGCGAGACGCCGAGCTACCTGCGCCAGCTCGCAGACGCCGGCTTTTATGCACGCTTCAGCAGATTGCCCGTGGATCGGGCCGAGCATCGCGTCGACGCGGTCAGCGGCGCGACCCTGACCTCCCGCGCCCTCGCCGCGGGGCTGACCGAGTTGGTCGCCGTCGCCGAGGATCCGCTTGGCGACTATCTGGAGGCATCGCCCCGCGGCTTCGCGGTCGTGGCGCGGCTGTCGAACGCGTGGATCGGCCATGCACTGCTGTTGCTTGGACTCTTTGTGCTGGCTTGGCAAGGACGCGGGGCACTCAGTGGCGCCGACTGGCGGCTGCACGGGCTACTGGCGATCGGTGTGCTCGGGCTGCTGCTCAACGACGCCTTCACCTATGTGACGCTGATGCAGCCTTTGTTCGGCGTCACTCTGTCGGCCTTTGCCACCCTTTACCTGGTTCTGGTGCTGCTGGGCGCGATCTGGGATGACAACACTTATTGTCGGCGCATCTGCCCCTTCGGCCAGGCACAGCGGTGGGTCGCGCGCTGGGATCGCGGCTCACGCCTGAACCGCTGGCCGTTGTCGAACCGACGCATGCGCCAACTGCGCCGACTGCTGACGCTGGTCTTGATTGTGGGGATTCTCGCCGGTTTCGAGCACTGGCGTGGATTCGAGTTGTTTCCCGATCTGTTTGGCTTCGATGCCGGTTCGCCGTGGTTTTTGCTGGCGCTCTTTCTGGTGCTGCGGGTGGGTGCCTGGATCCCCATGCTGTGGTGTCGCCTGCTGTGCCCGACCGGCGAGGCGCTGGATACGCTTGCAAGCCTGATGCGGCCAGGCCGTGATAAAAACATATCGTGTAATAAATAGCAGCAGTCGAGCCAGCGCCATCATGCGGAATGTTCCCTTGGCTGCCTTGGTTTTCTCTCGTTGTGGCATTGGCCCGATGCAACCGCCAGCGCCTCGGAGTTGGCTGGTTGCTTGGGCGTTTTTTTGGAGATTTAGCCATGATCCGTGTCAATCAACCTGGGGCTTTTGACCAATCACGCATGCTTGGCCAGATTCGGCGTTGTGAGATACCGCGCTGGTTTGTCGGCCTCGCTCTTGGTATCTGGTTAAGCGTGCCACTCGGCCCGGCCCGGGCGGAGACTGATTCCCAAGCCATCTTGCCAACCCTCACCGTCACCGCCACCAAAAGCGAGCGCGCCCTCGCATCCCTGCCAGAATCGGTGAGCGTGGTGCCGCGCGAGCAGTTCGAGCGGTTTCAGCCCGATGACCTTGGCGGAGTGCTCAAGGGTCTGCCCAATGTCGCAATCGGGGGTGGGCCACGTGGTATCGGCCAGCAGATCGCGGTGCGCGGCCTGAGCGACGAGCGTTTGTTGTTCTTGCTCGATGGGGCGCGTCAAGACTTTAGTCGCGCTCATAACGCGCGCCTGTTCATCGACCCCGAGCTGCTGCGCCAGGTCGATGTGGTGCGCGGCCCGGCCTCGGCGCTCTGGGGTAGCGGCGCGCTCGGCGGCGTGATCGCGCTGGAAACCTTGGACGGCGCCGAGCTGTTGGCCCCCGGCCAGTCGCTGGGCGGGCGCGTCAAAACCGGTTATCAGGATGGCGACGGACAATGGCTGGGCAGCACGATGCTGTATGGCGCCAACGATCAGGGATGGGACGGACTGCTCAGCCTGAGCGGTCGCCAGGCTGGCGATATGCGCCTTGGTGACGGGGCGGATTTAGCGCATTCCGGTTTTCGCGAGCTGTCCGGTCTGGGCAAGGTCAATTGGCGTCCGGATGGGCGCAACGGTTTCGGGATCAGCGTGCTGGCCGGCGAGATCGATGGCGAGGTGCCCTCGAACCCGCAGACCGAGGCCACGGACGACAATCTGGTCGATCGCACCACCCGCCAGTCACATATCGCGCTGCGCTACGAGCGCGAGCAGCCGCTCAATACCTGGCTGCAGCCGTCGCTGCTGCTGTATCGCAATCACACCGACATTGACGAGCGGCGGCTGTTTGACGGGCGCCACGACCAGACTGACTTCGAGACCCTGGGCCTGGATCTGCGCAATCGCGCGCTGCTGGGTGGCGACGGACCCTGGTCGCATGTCCTGACCATGGGGTTGGACGCCTACCGCAATCGCGCCGAGGCGACACGCGATGGAGAGGCGCGCGACAGCTACCCGGATGGACGCACCCAGGTGGTGGGTTTGTACTTACAGGATGAAATATCGCTCGGCGAGCGCTGGACGCTGATTCCGGGGTTGCGCTGGGACAACTATCGCAGCGAAGCCGATGCCGCCGATATCGCCGATAACCAAGACAGCGCATTCTGGGTGAAATTCGGTGTCAATGTCGCACTGACCGATTGGTTGTCTTTGCAAGCCCTGTACAACGAAGCCTTCCGCGCGCCCTCGATCAGCGAGCTGTTCGTCTCGGGAGTGCACTTCACCTGCGGACCGGGCTGCGCCAATCTGTTCGTGCCCAATCCGAACCTCAAGCCCGAAAAAGCGCACAACACTGAGTTGGGCCTGCGCCTGCATCGCGACGGCTTGCTGACCCCGGCGGATCGCGGCGATCTGCGCGTGGCGGTGTTTCGCAACGATGTCGATGACTTCATCGACCAGATCGTTGACTTCAGCATGCACCCGGTACCAGGCAATCCAGGGCGCGGCGGCGTGACTGGTTTCGTCAATGTCGGCTCGGCCCGCCTCCAAGGCTTTGAAGTCGAGGCAAGCTATCAAGCCCCGCGCTGGTTCGCGAACGCGAACTATGGTCAAACGCGCGGCGAGGATCGCCACAGCGGCGAGCCTCTGTCGGCGATCGAGCCCGATCAATTGACGCTGCAGGCCGGACTGCGTTTTCCAATGCGCGACATCGATCTGGGCGCACGCGCCCGACTGGTGGCCGCCCAGAATCGGGTGCCGGAAGGCGGCACGCCCTCGGACGCCTACCAGCTCTATGATCTGTGGCTGAGCTGGAACCCGGCGTCGGGTCGCGGCCAGGGTCCCAGCCTGAATCTCGCCGTGGATAATCTACTCGATGCCGACTATCAGCCCTATCTCTCCGCGCTGCCAGGCCCGGGGCGCAATATCAAACTGACGCTGGCGTATCGGTTTTGATGTCCATCGATGACCAGTCCCCGCGTGACTGACGTCATCCGTGAGTTATTTTCAAGGTCTTGGGTTGAACGTGCATGCGCTATTTTGAATCCATGCTCAATGAGTACCGAACCGTGTTCCTTCAGGATGCCGCGTTTCACGCCGTGGATGGTGCCGGCCTCCTGACGCCGGGACCACGCCACGAACGCATCGGGGTGGCGGCTACCGGCTACCTGGAGCATTTGATGTTCGATAACGGCCTGTTGGCGGGGCGCTGCGATTATCGGCTCGAACGCGCGCATCAGGCGACTTTTTGCCATTTGGAGACCTTTCTCGGCGCCAGCCCGCTCGTGGAGGGCGAATTCGATCTGGCGATTCCGGATTTGCATTTCCTCGAGCGCATCCGCGCGGATCGAATCTGGGTGCGCGCCGGTCGGGTCGATGCCATGCATTATGCGCAACCAGCGCGGCAGTTCATGCGTGGTGTTTCCATCGATGTCAGCGACTCCTTGCTCGGCCACTGGCGTGAGCAAGCGCCGCAAGCCTTGAGTCAGGCGTTGCGGGCTGTCCTGGAAGATTCCAGGCCGACTTTGAAACCCTTTTCGGGCCGGTGGAATGATCTTCGGGCGCTCGCCTTGCGGTTTCTCGCGGTCGACACTTCAACACTCTGCGGTCGTCTTCAGTTCGAATCCCTGGCGCTCGATTTGCTCGCCCGCCTTCTCGGTGCCGAAGGCGACATCCGCTTGACCCGCACGGAGCGCCGCGAACGCCGTCTGCACACGGCACTGGATGACGCGCGCGCCATTTTGGACAGCGACCTGACAGCTTCGCCCACCATCGCCGAGCTGGCCCGCCGGGTGGGGCTGAACGAATGCTACTTGAAGGCCGGCTTTCGTCAGCGATTCGGCCACACCATTGGCGCCTATGTGCGCCTCCGGCGCATGGAGCAGGCCCGCGAACTGCTGGAACGCGGAGGCTATGGCGTCCAGGAAGCGGCCCTGGCCGTGGGTTTTTCCAATCTCGGCTGGTTCTCCTCGATCTTCAAGAGCCAGTTCGGCTGCCTGCCCTCGACGCTGGTTCGCCCTCGTCGGCGCTGATGGCCCATCGCGGCGTCGGATTTGACACCCGCGTCCCTTTCTCCCGATCCGAACAAGGCTATTCCCGTCACGACGAGACAGCCAGGCTACATAACGCGAATAATCCGCATATGTATTGCGATTCCAGTGGCGTGACCGACTGGACGCGACCAGGGTTCCGCGAACGGGAGTAACGCGATGATCGAATTAACGGGCGTTCCGGAGACGCTGCTCTGGACGCTGCACAACCGGGCCAGCGAGGCCCTGTGCCCCGACGGTTTCATCCGCGACGAGGAGGCCGCGCGCCTCTACCGGGCGATCGATTATGACTATGAGCGCAGCTTCGGGCGTCCGGATGGCTCGCACGCGACCCGTTCGGCGATGTTCGACGAAGTCGTCTCAAAGTGGATGCAGACGCACCCAGGTGGCACGGTGGTCGAACTCGGCTGCGGGCTAGAGACCCAGTTCCAACGAATCGACAATGGGCAGGTGCGTTGGCTGTGCGTCGACGTCCCAGAAGCCATCGCAGTGCGCAAGCTTTTCCTCGCGCCGACTGAGCGTTGTCGCTACATTGCAAAAGCGCGCTAGACCTCGCGTGGATGGATGAGGTTGAGACGTCCGAGGCCGTCTTCGTCACGGCTCAGGGGTTGTTCATGTATTTCGAGGAAAGCGAGGTCCGTCAGCTCCTGACCGCGATAGTGGAGCGATTTCCAGGTGTTGAGCTGATGTTCGACGCCATCCCGCGCTGGTTCTCACGCAAAACAATGCAAGGGCTCTGGAAAACCAAGCATTATCGTGTACCAGATATGACATGGAGTGTGAATCGCGATGAGATCGAGCCGCTACTGCGCGGTTGGAGTCCTCGGATCGCATCCGTTCGGTGGCAGCCTTACCGCCGGTTTCGTGGTTTTCCTTGGGCGCTCTTTCCGCTGATAGCCAAGGTCCCTGAGCTGCGCAAAGGGGTTCCCAGCATTGTGCAGGTCGTTAGCGCCCGGAGCGAGACGGGCGCCTAAGTCTCGCAATTCGTTGTTTAAGGAAACCGTAATGAAACATCAAAACCTCCTGTTGTCCCTGAACTGGAGGTTGCAACCTTGATCCCCGCCGACCAATCCCCGACCGCCGAGGCCCCGCCGGTGCAAGGCCGGGCCGCGCTCTGGTCGATCATGAACCCGGTGCGCGGCCAAATCCGCTTCGCCATGCTCCTGGCCATCGGCTCCGCGGTGCTTGGGCTGGGGGCCATGGGCGGTCTGGCTTTCACCGTGCACAGGTTGCTGGAAGCACCCGGCGTCTGGCCCTGGCCGACGATGGCGGCGGTGCTGGCCTGCACCGCCGCCGCCTATTCTCTGCGCCTGATCGCATTCGATCAGTCCCATTACGCCGCCTTCCGGCTGGAGACCATCCTGCGCACGCAGCTCGCCGAGCATCTGGGATCGGTCTCCATGGGCCACGTCCAGGCCATGGGCGCCGGCGCCTTGAGCAAGGTGATGTACGATGACATCAAGGCCCTTCATGTGTTCGTGGCGGACAGCACGCCCCTCTACGCTCGCGCCTACGCGACCCCGGTGGCGACCTTTTTCGTACTGCTGTGGCTGGACTGGCGCCTGGCCCTGGGCGCCACGGCGGTGCTGGTGTTTGGCTTCGGCGTCCTGAGCCTGGCGCTGCGCGACCAGGCCGAGATGACGCGGCGCTACAACGCGGCGCGCGAAGGGGTCAGCGCGGCCATCATCGAATATGTCCAGGCCATGCCGGTGGTGCGCACCTTCGACAGCGGCCAGGCCACCTTCGGCCGCTACCAGCGCGCCCTGGAAGCTTACCTGGACATGGTCATGCGCTGGTATCGCGACGCCGGCTTCGCGGCCCGCTTCTCCATGGCGACGCTCAATCCGATGCCGACCCTGGCGGTGCTGCTGTGGCTGGGGGTCTGGTTTAGCTGGCACGACAGTCTCGCCTTCAGCCATTGGCTGGCGGTGCTGTTGGTCGGCACCGGCATGGCCGAGTCCATGCTGCCGATGATGATGCTCAAACACATGGTGGACAAGGTCAAGCTGAGCGTCGCCCGCATCCAGCAGGTCATGGCGCTGCCGATCCAGTCCGCGCCGGCGCCGGGCCGCGCGCAGATCCCAACCGATGCGAGCGTGCGCTTCGAGGGAGTCGGCTTTCGCTATGGCGAGGGCGACGCCGAGGCCTTGCGGGACGTCAGCTTCAGTGTGTCGCCCGGCGCCGTCACCGCCTTGGTGGGCCCGTCTGGGGCCGGCAAGAGCACCGTCGCCAAGCTCATCCCGCGCTTTTGGGATGTCACCGCCGGGCGCATCCTGGTCGGGGGCGCCGACGTGCGGGAGATGACGGCCGATACCCTCATGGGCCAGGTGGCCTTCGTGTTTCAGGATACCTTCCTGTTCTCCGGCAGCATCGCCGACAACATCCGCCTGGGCTTGCCCGAGACCGCCATGGACGCCGTGGAGGCGGCGGCGCGTGCGGCCCAGGCCCATGATTTCATCACCGCCCTGCCGCGCGGCTATGACACCCCGGTCGGGGAACGCGGGCTGTTTCTGTCAGGCGGGCAGCGCCAGCGCATCACCATCGCCCGCGCTATTCTGCAGGACCACCCGATCCTGGTACTGGACGAGGCCACTGCCCATGCCGACCCGGAGAACGAGGCGGCCCTGGTGGCGGCCCTATCGGCCCTGATTCGCGGCAAGACGGTGATCGTGGTGGCCCACCGCCTGGCCACGATCCGCGACGCCGACCAGATTCTGGTCTTCGACCGGGGCCGGCTCACCGAAGCGGGTCGCCACCAGGCACTGGTGACGGCTGGCGGCGCCTACGCCCGTCTTTGGCGGGGCTACGAGCGCGCCCAGCATTGGGCGTTGGGCGAGCAAGTTGCCGCGACCGCGGGAGTAACTCCATGAGCAGCGCGCACGAGAGTCCCCGCCCCATCACCCCCTGGCGCGAGACCTACCGGCAGCTCTTGACCAGCGTCGGCGACCATGCCCCGGCCCTGCGCGCCAGCCTGATTGGCCTGGCGCTGGCTGCCGCCTTGCAGGGATTGGCCTTGGCCTGCATCGCGCCCCTATTCGTCGCCGTGCTGAGCCGGCCGAACCCCCAGGCCGCTCTGGCTTGGCTGATCGCCATGTCCGGGCTGATGGCCGCCGCCACCGCCCTGCGCTGGCAAGCCCAGGGCTTCGACTACACCGGCCGCATGGCCGCCGCCACCCACGCTCTGCGCACCCGCCTGGGAGAGCAGTTGCGGCGCATGCCGCTGGAGGCGATTCAAGGCAAGCGGGCCGGGGAACTTCATGCCACCCTGCTCGGTCATGTGGACGAGAACCTCCATTACAGCCTGACCATCCTCAACCTTATTTTCATCGCCCTGATCACACCGCTGACCACCGCGCTGGCCTTGCTGGCGGTTGACTGGCGCCTGACTCTGGCCCTGCTGCTGCTGTTTCCCGCCATCCTGCCCCTCTACCATTGGCGCCGCCCGGCCTTCGGCCGCGGCATGCGTCAGTTGGCGCAGGCCCATGAGCGCATCGGCGCCGACCTCGTCGAGTACGCCCAGGGCCTGCCGGTGCTGCGCGCCGCCCGCTGCACCGGCCAAGGGGCCGAGCGCTTGCGCGCTGGCTTCATCCATCTGGAGCGAATACAAACTGACAACCACCGCCAGGGCGCCCGTCCGAGCCTGGTGGTCGCCAGCGTGGTGGAGTTGGGTCTGCTGCTGATCCTGGCCCTGGGCGTGACCTGGGTGGTCGGCGGCCGCCTGGATCTGGCCGTGCTGGCGGCGGTGTTCGTCATCGTTGCCCGCTACGCCGAGCCGCTGGCCACCTTCGTGCTCTACACCGCCATTCTGGAACTGATCGAAACCGCCCTGGAGCGCATCGCGGCCCTGCTGGCGGTACCGCCCCTGCCCCAAGCGGTGCCCGCCGCGCGGCCGGCCAGCTACGAGGTCGCCTTCGAAGGGGTCGGTTTCCGCTACGCCGAGGCCACCGAGCCGGCGCTGCGGGCCTTCACCGCCAGCCTGCCGGCCCGCCGCCTCACCGCCCTGGTCGGACCATCTGGCTCCGGCAAGACCACCGTGACCCGCCTGCTGCTGCGCCATGCCGATCCCCAGGAAGGTCGCGTCACCATCGGCGGCGTCGACCTCCGCCGGATCCCGCCGGAGGCGCTCAACGCCATGGTCTCGGTGGTGTTCCAGGACGTCTACCTGTTCGACGACACGGTGCTGGCCAACATCCGCATGGCGCGCCCAGAGGCCGCGGACGAGGAGGTTGAGGCGGCCGCCCGCGCCGCCCAGTGTCTCGACTTCATCGAACGTCTGCCCCAGGGCTGGCACACCCGACTGGGAGATATCGGCGGACGCCTGTCCGGCGGTGAGCGCCAGCGCATTTCCATCGCCCGCGCGCTACTCAAGGATGCCCCCATTGTCGTCCTCGACGAACCCACCGCGGCTCTCGACAGCGAGAGCGAGTTGGCGGTGCAGCGGGCCATCGATACTCTGGTGCGCGACAAGACCGTGATCGTTATCGCTCACCGGCTCTCGACCATCGTCGCCGCGGATCAGATCCTGGTGCTGGACGGCGGGCGCCTAGTCGAACGCGGTCGTCACACCGAGCTGCTCGCCGCCGGCGGCCGCTATCGCGCCATGTGGAATGCCCAGCAGGCGGTCAAAACCTGGCGGCTGGGATGCGCGGCAAGCACCGCCTCCGCCCCGAGCTAAGAGGGACTGCTTATGGACATCATAATTTTCATATAAGACGCAGCTAGCGAATTTGACGTTTCGCTGCGTTAGGTCGTGTTCCGCAACGCAGCCTTTATGTTATGGACTATCAGATGTCTTTTATCTTGCGAATAGATCTTGTTTGTGTTTTTATTCAGGAATCTTATGTTATCTTCTGTTACCCCATGGTTTGATCGCTTCGCACTCGCGCTGTTCGTCTGCTCCTTGGTGATCGCCGGCTCCCAGGCCAGCGCCGAGACTCCGGCGCGTGCCGAGACGCTTCAGGCTGTTGAGCTTGAAACCCTAAACGAGGAAATCGCCTCGCAGCAGACCATCAAACAGCTGGACGCGGAAACCCGCCAGATGCGTGACGAGTACTGGACGCTGCTGGCGCGCCAGCAATAACTGGCGCGGCGCGAGCAGGCCTTGACGGCGGATCTCGAGCGCCAGGCCGAGACCCTGGAGAGGCTCGAGCGGCAATTGCGTCGCGTGCCGCCGGATGCGGATCTCGACGCCTTTCTCCGCCAACTGGTGGAGGCTTTGGAGGCCTTCGTGCGCGCCGATCTGCCCTTCCGGCGCGCGGCGCGGCTCAAGCGCGTCGAGCAACTCGGCCGGCTGCTGGAACGCCCGGATGCGACGCCGGCCGAACGGTTACGCCAGATCCTGCTCGCCTACCAGCACGAATTGAACGACGGGCGCAACATCGAGGCCTATGACGGCGAGCTGATTGGGACTGTGGCCGCAGACGGGAATGCCGATCACGCCGATGCCGCCGAGGAAAAGGACAATCAAGAGCAAGCGGACGAGCGACCCTGGGTCACTTACTTGCGTTACGGTCGTGTGGCCTTGGTTTACCAGCACCTGGATGGCGCGCGCGGCGGTTGGTGGAATCGGGAAGCGGGAGGCTGGCGGCCGTTGCAGCCGGCGCTCAACCGGGAGGTGCGCCGTGCGATTCGCATCGCCCGCAAGCAGATGCCGCCCGATCTGGTGCTGGCGCCGCTGCGCAAATAGAACCGGCCGTCGCTGTTGCTTTTGGATCCGTCGTTGATGTTGAACCCATTCATGAAACCCATGCCCCGCTTGTCGCGCCCTGTTTGCCACGCCCTGCTGGCGCTGCTGCTGACCCTGACGTTTTCGCCCGCCGCACCCGCCGAGACGCCGGAGCTTGCGCGCTTGATCGAACAGGCCAAGCAGGCGCAAGCGGCGGCACGCGAGCACCAGGCCGCGCGCGAAGCCGACTTCGAGCGGCAGTGGGAGGCCATCGCCGCGGAATACCAACCGTTCAAGGACGCCGTGGAGGCCCAGCAAGAACAAGTCGATGCCCTGGAGGCGCGCCAGCAGGCGCTCGCCGCCCAGGTCGCCCAAGCGCGCAAGGCTTTGACGGATCGCCTGGGCCCCTACGCCGGCCTATTCGAAGTGGCGCGCCAGCAGGCCGCCGAGCTTGAGCGCCAGTTGCGCGACTCACTGATCGACACCGAACAGCCGCGCCGCACTGAGGGCCTCGCCCGGCTCGCCGAGGGCGAGCAGCTGCCGGAACCCGAGCAACTGAACGGTTTGCTGGTCACGCTGCTGGAAGCCCTTCAAGCCCAAAGCGAGGTCAAGACCTTCACCGCGCCGGTGATCCAGGCGAGCGGCGGCGAGGCGCGGGTCGCGGTCACGCGCATTGGTTCCTTTGTCGCCCTGCATGCCGGGCGCTATCTCGACTACCGCGTGGAGGACAACTCACTCCGGGAACTCGGGCGCCAACCCGGTGGCCGCTACCGCCAGGCCGCCCGGGCGGTCGAGGAGGCCGCGCCCGGGCAAGTGATCACCGGCGCCATCGATCCGTCGCGCGGAGCCATCCTCGGCCTGCTGGTGCAGACGCCCAACCTGATGGAACGCTTGCGCCAGGGCGGTCTGGTCGGTTATCTGATCCTTGGGCTGGCGGCGGTGGGCGGGTTGTTGGCGGTGGTGCGCATCCTGCACCTGCGCCTGACCCTGGCGCGCGTTCGCCGTCAGTTGGAGCGCGCTGACCGGCTCCAGCCCAACAATCCGCTCGGGCGGGTACTTCTCGCGCTCCAGGAGATTAAGCCCGGCAGCGATCTGGAGCTGATGGAACACCGGCTCGATCAAGCCATTCTGGAGGAAACCCCGCGCCTCAATCGAGGTCTGACGCTGCTGAAACTGCTCGCCGCCATCGCCCCACTGATGGGGCTGCTTGGCACTGTGGTGGGGATGATTCTCACCTTCCAGGCCATCAGTCTCTATGGCGCCGGGGATCCCAAGCTGATGGCCGGCGGCATCTCCCAAGCCCTGGTCACCACGGTGCTGGGGCTGATCACCGCCATCCCGCTGCTGCTGCTGCATAGCTTCGCCAACGGCAGCCGGCGGCGCATCGAGGAGATCCTGGAAGAACAAGCCGTCGCCCTGGTGGCGCGACAACTGGAGGGCGGCCAGGCCGGGGACGCATGAACGCGGTGCTGGAACAGCTTCATCCGCGGTTGCTGGGCATCAGCGATTTGCAGGATTTTCTTGAACTCGGCGGGCCGGTGTTGCTGCTGGTGTTGGGAGCCGGTTTGCTGCTGTGGTTTCTGGTATTTGAGCACTTGCTGTATCTGGCCTGGGGCCAAAAGCAGGATCTGCGCGAGATCGAGCATCAGTGGCGGGCGCGCGCCGAGCACCAGAGTTGGCATGCGCGGCGAGTGCGTCAAGGCTTAATCAGCGAGCTGCGTCAGCGCGCCTGGCGCCACTTTCATCTGATCAAGACCCTGATCGCCCTGGCCCCCCTGCTGGGCCTGCTCGGCACCGTGACCGGCATGCTCGAAGTCTTCGACGTGCTGGCGCTGACAGGTTCCGCCAACCCCCGCGCCTTGGCGGCCGGGATTTCGCGCGCGACCATTCCCACCATGGCGGGCATGGTGATGGCGCTGTCGGGGCTCTATGCCGCCGCCCTGCTGGAGAGCTGGATCAAGCGCCGGCTGCGCCGGATCGACAACCAATTCTCCTTGACGGCAGACCCTCCGGAGCAGACCTCAAACAACAACCCCGATCTAGCCCCCAAGGTGATCCATGCGACGCCGTAGACACCTCGACACCGACGACAGCAGCATCGACCTCACCCCCATGTTGGATGTGGTGTTCATCATGCTGATCTTTTTTATCGTCACCGCCACCTTCGTCAAGGAAAGCGGTGTCGAGTTCGCGCGCCCGGTGGCGGCCACCGCCGAGGATCGTGACACCTCGACTCTGTTCATCGGCATCGATGCCCAACAACGCATCTGGATTGACCGCCGCCAGGTTGAGCTGGCGGCGGTGCGAGCGCTGGTGGAACAAGCCGCCAAAGAGCATCCCCACGGCGGGGCGGTGATTCAAGCCGATGTCTCGGTCGATACCGGATTGCTGGTTCAGGTGCTCGATCACCTGCGCCTGGCCGGCATCGACAAGGTGGCGGTGGCGGCTGAGCGCCCCTAGCCCGAGCTGCGCGCGTCCATGCATCCGCTGCTGCGAACCCTCGGCGCCCTGCCACTCGCCTTGGCCGCCATCCTGACGCTGGTGTGGCTGATGCAGACCCTGATCAGCCCACGCACCCAGGACACGCAACAGCCGCCGTTCGCGCCCAAGCTCGTCTATGTGATGGAGCCCGCGACGCGCGCCACCGAAGTGCCCCAAGCCGTCACCGAACCCCCGCCGCCAGCGGAGCCGCGACCCGAGCCCCCCGAGCCGCCCGAACCACTGGAACCCGAACCCCTGCCCGAGCCGCTCGAACTGCCCTTGGACCCCCGACCCTTGGATCTGCCGGCGGTGGAACAGCCACCCGAGCCCAAGCCCAAGCCGCGCGCGCAACCCGCGATCCAGCCCCAGCCGGCCAGCCCGCCGAGGCCCAGGCCTCAGCCGGCTGCCACACCCAGGCCGCCCGCGCCCAAGCCCGCCGCGCCCGCCACCTTCAACCGGCGCCCCATCGCCGCGCCGCGGCCCAGTTATCCCGCCACCGCCAAGCGCCGGCGAATCGAGGGTACTGTGACGGTGCGGTTCACCGTCACCCGCCAGGGTCTGGTGCGCGACCCGCAAGTGATCGCGGCCCATCCGTCCGGTGTCTTCGAACAGGCGGCGCTGGAGGCCATCCGACGCTGGCGCTTCCGCCCACAAGCGGCGGATTTTCCTGGCGTGACCCAAAAGATCCGCTTCAGTCTCCGCAACTAGTTTCACCGAGGTGCCCGACGAGGCCAGGACGATGAACCATTCGCGAATGTCCCCACAGCGATTTCTCCCGCTGATTGTGCTGCTGCTCGCGGCCAGCGTCGAGGCCGCGCCGGTGATCGGCGCCGCGCTCCAGGCGCCCTTGCAACAGGTCATCCGCCATCTTGAGCAGAACCGCCCCGCGGCGGCCATCGACGCCTTGCGGGACTTGCAGCAACGCCAGCCTCTGAGCCATTACGAGCAGGCCAGCCTGCAACGGTTTCTTGGTCAGGCCTATTTCCAGGGCGAGCAGCCGGAATTGGCCATTCAAGCATTTGAGCAGTCGCTCGCTTCCGAGGCGCTGACGCGCGCTGAACAACAGGACATTCGCTACCTGCTAGGCCAGCTCTACCTCAAGCAAGACCGTCCCCGACTGGCCATCGAGCAACTGCGCGGCCTTGATCCGGGCGACTATCCTCGCGCCGCCTCCTACCTTTGGCGGGCGCAGACCGCCACCGGTGCCCATGACGAGGCCATCGCGACGGCGCAGCGGCTGTTGCAGGGCAAATCCCGCCCCGCGCCGGATGACATCAACCATCTGTTGGCGCTGTATCGCCAAGCCGAGCGCCCGGAGCCGGCCAGGGCGCTTGCCCGCGAAGCGGTGGGCTGGTACCCCGCCGAGCGCCGCTACTGGCAGGAACTGGCCCGGCTGCAGCTGCAACTGGGCGAAAAGCGCGCGGCTGCGGCAACCCTGCAAACGATGGAACGCCTGGGCCTGGCGCTGACGGCACAGGAACGCGACCGCCTGATCAGACTCTACCTGCACCTCGACGCGCCGCTCAAGGCCGCCGAGTTGCTGGAACAAGGGCTGGCCGATGGAGACCCGCGGAACAACGCCCAGCATCGAGCACGTCTCGCCGCGGCCTGGCTGCAAGCACGCGCCTGGCAGCAGGCGGAGCGGGAATTGGAAGCGCTTGTCGCCGAACAACCGCGGACCGACCCCGACCGACTCGCGGACCTGGCCTATTGCCACTACCAGCAAGGGCACTGGAACCAGGCCATCGCCAACTATCGCCAGGCCTTGGCCGCCGGTCGGCCAGCCGACCCGGGAAGGGCCTGGCTCCTGCTCGGCATCGCCGCCATCAAGGCGAAGGATGGTGATACCGCACAAGCCGCCTTGCAAGAGGCCGAGGCTTATCCGCGGCAACATCAGCAGGCGAATCAGTGGCTTTCGTTCCTGCGCTTGCAGCCCGACCTGAATAGGGAGTCGGCAGTTGACGCGTCTGATGGGCGGCTCGCTGGACGTGGATAGCGAGCCGGGTCTGGGCAGCTGCTTCGAGACGCGGCTGCCGTTGCCGGCGACCGCGACACCAGAACGCCATCTAACGATGCTTTGCGTGACCAGGCTCAGGCCCGATGCGAGCGCGCCCGCGCCGGCGAACCGGATGCGCTTCAGGATGCCGCCCCCCTGGCCGGCGCGTTGGAATACATCCGTCAAAGCGACATCAAATGGGCACTGAGTTGTTCACCCATCAGCGGATTTTGCCCCAGGGTTGCAATGGGCAGCCGCAGGCGGCCGGGAAGAGAGTGCTGAACACTGATCATGAAAAAGAGGAAGCCAGGACCATGCTCGGATCCTAAACTGCCGGGTCATCTCGCAAGCGCGCATCAATACGGCTGGAGTCGTGCGACTGGTGTCGGCACGGGTTTTCTGGGTGCGCCGTCCTCCACAATCCAATCTCGCGCGAAAATCTCGAATTCCAGTGGTCGGGCATAAAGGTATCCTTGGTGCGGTTGACAGCCCACGGCCAGGGCGATGATGGCGCGCACCACCGCATCGCCATTGCCGCCCTGGCCGAGTTCCTGGACGAAGGAGCGGTCAATTTTCAGCGTATCGAGCGGAAAGCGCCTGAGATGAGATTCCCAAGCAACGAATAGCCGGTGCGGAAATCGTCCAGCGCGATGGCCACGCCCAGTTCATGCAAGGCGTTGAGATTGTCGAGAACGCTGGCGGCTCTGGACATCGTCCAGCAGCGCCAGATCTGGCATCAGCGATTGCAAGGAGGCGAGCGCCGCCTCGCCACTCGCCGCTTCCGCGATCTGGACATTGACAGCCTTTGCCGCGATTGAATGACGCAGTCGTGTTTGTGACAGGATAGTTCCCTCAACAAGGTCCAGCGCCGGCTGCGCCGCGAAGGCGGTCCGGACAGAAAGGCGTCCCACAGCCAGGCACACAGCCGCTCCCGCAGCCTGCATGCTGGTTGCGCGGACTGGGGTGGGGGTGCCTGATGGCTGCTGGACTTGGCGTCATAAGGCCGTCTGCGGTTATTACTGTGTTTCATGCGGTGCACTTCTCTCCAGGAAAGTCTGATGACTGTTCGGGGTCACTCCCGAGGTGGCCTTGGTGAGCGAATGGGACGGCTTTGCTGACTTGTGTTTTGGCTTGGCTTTCTGACCGGTCATCAAGGATCTCCTCGCCAGGTTCAGGTCATCCCAGGCCATCACCGCGTCGCGGCCGTTGCGCTTGACCCAATAAAGCGCCTCGTCGGCGCGTCTGAGGATCTCCTGGCTGGAACTGGGCCTCGGCCCCTTCTTTGAAGAAGTCGATGTCCAGGATGACCACGGCGAAGGCGGCGCCATGGCGCCGGGAGTAGGCCAGGCTGGCATCCATGCGCTCCCAGAAATAGCGCGAGTTGTAGAGTCCGGTCAGGCGGTCTGTGATGGCTTCGCGGCGCATGGATTCATTCAGGGCGAGAATGCGCTCGGACTGACGATAAACCATTTCCTCGCGCGTGCGGATGCCGGCGCGCATGCGCTCAATGTCCCGTTTGAGGCGGTTCAGCTCGTTCTCGTCATCCGGGTCGTGGGGCTCGGGCGCGATCTTGATTGGCACGCGAAAATTGCCCTGCTTGAGCCCGGTCAACACGGATTGAATCTCGCGGATGTCGCGTTCGGCCATCCAAGGCATGAAAAAGGGCAGCAAGGCATGGATGGCGACCAGGTTCAGCAGGGTGAAGATGCCCAGAAATTCGAGATGCACGACATTCAAGCCGAACAGCAGCGGCCCGAAGGCGGCGTAGCCGAGCAGCAGAATGACGAACACTGCCAGGCGTTCGCGGTTTATCAGACGCAGTTGCATCGCAATTCTAGGCGAACGAGCGACGGGCGTGGTTGTTGAAGCTCAGCGATGCACGCCTGGGGTGATCACGGGCCATTGCCTGGAAAGGGATTCTGCCGGTGGCAACCACAGCAAGCCGGCCAGTACCAGCCCGACAATCACGACCGAGGTGAGCATGGAATGGCCGTGCCGCCCGCGAATCGCTGGTGAGCGCAAGCGCGGGCCATGAGGCGCGCGCGGGAGTTGATTGATCCTGGGGCATCTTGAGTGCTTGCGGTTGGTGGTGGGCATGGTCAGCAGGGTTGGCATCGCTTGGACTCCCGTGGTGGTTTAAAACAAGGTGAAATTTTCGGCTAGACGGCTTGACAGACGCGAACTGGCACAGTAACCTAAACACGAATCATTCGCAAGAACTATTTTGTTGGCTGATTGCGGCTGTCGCCACGCCCCGTCCCCCACGCCCCGTCCGCCATGGGCTTGACGCCAGTCGGTTGCGCTGCATTGATCCTTGATCACAGGAGATTTCGCCATGCCCGCTGATGATCCGAAAACCACCGCCAATCCCTTTTCCACGCACGCCCTGGCCGCAACGCCGGCGCAAGATCGGGAAGCGCCCGACCCCAGCACGGCGGTAGACGCCCTCTGGCTAGAGGATGTCACGCGCGCGCAAACCGCCGATTCGCTAAGACAAAGAGCCGCGACCTTGCTTCAAGGCTATCTGCGCGCCCCTTCTCGCCAACTGGCCGAACAGTTGGGCGCCTGCTTCGCGAGTCTTGCCTGGCATCCCGAGGTGTGCCGCGATCCGCGCTGCCATTGCGCCTATCGCGGCCTGGTACGCCATTGGTTCTGGCTGGCGGGTTCGGGTGGTTGCCAGCCAGGTTGAGGCAAGGAGCGCCCCGGTCAATTTGCTTTCATCCCAACGGCTTTCAGTCGATAGGCCTTCATTCTCCTTCAATCTCTTTCATTCCATGGACATGATCAGAGAGGCTCACAGCATGTTCGCACGACCCTATGGCGCCTTCGGGGGATCAATCGGCACCCGCGTTGGGCAATCGGTGACCGCACCAGCCCCGCCCCAGATTGACTTGTCCCCTTCCTTCGACTCCCAACGCTGGGCGCGTGCCAGCGCCTTGCTGGCCGATCTTGGCTGCCTAGGGCCGCTGTGGATGGAGGTGGGCAACACGGCGCTCAGGCTGGCGATGCCGGCGCCGGTGCCGTTACGCCTCGCGCCAAATGGTGCCGCGCGCGCGACGATTGGCGATGGCGGCTCCTTGTACTGGCTACCCCGGCAATGGATGTGGCTGTGGGGGGTGCCAGGCGGGCAGACGCTTAGCATCGAGGACGCGGCAGGGGAGACCCTGCTAAAGCTCGTCCCGCGACGGCCGACACCAGGCTTTGCTTTCGCCCATGCGGCCCTGCTGAAGGCTTACGGTGGCGGGCCGCGCATCTGGCTGGATATGGCGCCCAACACCGGCTGCCAGCCGCTGCGTGATGCTGGCGCGCATCCGGTGTGGAGCCTGCTCGCCCAGACGGGCGCCGCCGGCACGCAGGACGCGAGCGTCGCCGATCTGGCGGAACTAAGCGGCATGCTCGCGCTCGACCCCAACCGTCCGCGGGCCATGGGGGAGGCCATCGCCGTGGACCCCAGTCTGGTCGCGGGTCTACTCGATATCTGCACCGACCAGTACCAGGCGATTTGGTGCGCGATGGGCAATGCGGGCGTGCTCGTGACGCGAAACCTGCAGCTCGCGCACGCCCAGTCTCACGGCGGTAGGCGTTGGCTGCGCGGGCGGGATGTGGCCATCAGCCTGGATCCCGAGGGACTGGATTCCGCCTGGGTGGTAGAACGCGATGGCGTTCACTAGTTACGGCACTGAGGAATATGAACTGTTATGCTATAACAACTTCCTTTGTGTTTATTTGCCGTATTTAGGGACTCCATGTTGTATCCGTCAAAGCTGTCGATCCACCATCTTGCCGGCGGTCTCCCGCTATTACTCTGGTTGTTGACTGGACCGTCGGTCAGCGCCGAGACAGGGGCGGCAGAGAGGCTTCAGACCGTTGAACTCGATGCGCTCAATGAGGAAATTGCCTCGCAACAGACCATCAATCGGCTGGATAACGAAACTCGCCGCATGACGGATGAGTACTGGGCGCTGCTGGCGCGCCAGGCACAACTGACCCGGCGCGAGGCAGCGCTGGAGGCGGAACTCCGAGGCCAGGTCGAGACGCTTCAGACGCTGCGACAACAGTTGCCTCGGGTTCCACCGGATGCGGATCTCGATGCCTTTCTGCAGCAACTGGTGGAGGCGCTCGATGCCTTCATTCGCGCCGATCTGCCGTTTCAGCGCGAAGACCGGCTCAAGCGGGTCGCGCGGCTTGCTCGACTGCTCGAACAGCCCGAGACGAGCCCGGCCGAGCGGTTGCGCCAGATTCTGTTCGCCTATCAGCAGGAGTTGGAATACGGGCGCACCATCGAGTCCTATGATGGCCAATTGACCGACCAGTCCGACCAGTCCGACCAGTCCGACGACGGCGAGCAGCCTTGGGTGAGCTACCTGCGTTACGGTCGGGTGGCGCTGGTCTACCAGCATCTGGATGGCCAGCGTGGCGCTTGGTGGGATCGGGAATCGGGTCGCTGGCAGCCGCTGGAGCCGGCGCTCAACCGCGAGGTGCGCCGCGCCATTCGCATCGCCCGCAAGCAGTTGCCGCCCGATTTGGTGCTGGCGCCGCTGCGCAAATAGGAGGCGCCATGTTGCCTGTGCTCCCGCTGTTCCGCCCAGCTAGCCTGGCGCTTGTGCTGACCCTGGCCATCCCGCTCGCGCCTGCTTCCGCCTCGCCCGCGCTTGATCAGATGCCCGTGCTTGACCAGGTGATCGAACAGGCCAGGCAGGCGCAAGCGGCGGCGCGTCAACGCCAAGCCGAGCGCGAGGCTGAGTTCGAGCAGCAATGGCGCGCTATCGAGGCGAGGTACCGACCGCTCAAGGATGCGGTGGACGCACGGCAACATGCCGTCGATGCTCTGGAAGCACGCCGGCAAGCCCTAGCGGAGGAGGTCGCGCGGGCGCGCCAGGCGCTCACCGACCGGCTTGGTCCCTACGCGGGTCTGTTCGAGGTGGCGCGCCAGCAGGCCGCCGAGTTCGAGCGCCAGTTGCGGGATTCTCTGATCAATATCGAGCAGCCGGGACGCACTGAGGGTCTCACGCGAATCGCCGAGGATGAAGGCTTGCTGGAACCCGAGCAACTCAACGGCCTGCTGGTCACCCTGCTGGAGGCCCTCAAGGCCCAGGGCGAGATCAGCACCTTCATCGCCCCGGTAATCCAGGCAGCCGGTGGTCAAGCGGCGCTGGAGGTAACACGCATCGGTCCCTTCGTCACACTGCATGACGGTCACTATCTCGATTATCGGTTCGAAGACAATGCCTTGCAGCAACTGGGGCGCCAGCCCGGTCGCCGCTATCGCCAGGCAGCCCGGGGCGTCGAGGAGGCAAAACCCGGTCAAGCCGTCACCGGCGCCATCGATCCCTCGCGCGGGGCCGTCCTTGGCTTGCTGGTGCAGACGCCGGACCTGATAGAGCGTTTGCGCCAGGGTGGCCTAGTCGGTTATCTGATCCTCGGGCTGGCGGCGGTGGGCGCGCTGCTGGCGTTGCTGCGTATTGTGCAACTGCGTCTGACGCTCGCACGGGTGCGACGCCAATTGCAGGCGCCTGAATCGCTTAAGCCCAACAATCCGCTCGGGCGGGTGCTGCTCGCGCTGCAGGACATTCAGCCCGGCCGCGATCTGGAGCTAATGGAGCACCGGCTCGACCAAGCTATCCTGGAGGAGACGCCGCGGCTCAATCGTGGCCTGCCGCTGCTGAAATTGCTCGCCGCCATCGCCCCGCTGATGGGTTTGCTCGGCACCGTGGTGGGGATGATTCTGACCTTCCAGGCCATCAGCCTCTATGGCGCCGGCGATCCCAAACTGATGGCGGGCGGCATCTCCCAGGCGCTGGTCACCACAGTGCTAGGCTTGATCACCGCCATCCCGCTGCTGCTGTTGCACAGCGTCGCCAACGGCAGTCGCGCGCGGATCGAGGACATCCTGGAACAACAAGCCGTCGCCCTGGTGGCGAGGCGCCTGGAGGGAGGCACAACGAGCGGATCATGAAAGCGGTTCTCGAACAGCTACAGCTACAACTGCTCGGTCTCGGCGACCTGCATGGCTTTCTCGAATTGGGCGGACCGGTGTTGGTGCTGGTGTTGGGCGCCGGCCTGCTCCTTTGGTTTCTGGTGTTCGAGCACCTGCTGTACCTGGCTTTTGGACAAAAGCATGGCCTGCGCCAGATCGAACGCCAATGGCGTGCGCGCGTCGAGCACCACAGTTGGCATGCGCGGCGCGTGCGCCAAGGGCTGATCAGCGCACTGCGCCAGCACGCATGGCGCCATTTTCATTTGATCAAGACCCTGATCGCCCTGGCACCCTTGCTGGGCCTGCTCGGCACCGTCACCGGCATGCTGGAAGTCTTCGATGTGCTGGCGCTGACCGGCGCCGCCAACCCGCGCGCCCTGGCTGCGGGGATTTCGCGCGCGACCATTCCCACCATGGCGGGCATGGTGATGGCCCTGTCAGGCCTCTACGCGGCGGCGCTGCTGGAGAGCTGGATCAAACGCCGGCTGCGCCGGATTGACAATCAACTGGCCTTAACGGACAACCCCAATGCGACGCCCTAGACACCGGGAGCAGGAAGAGAGCGCCATTGACTTGACACCCATGCTCGATGTGGTGTTCATCATGCTGATCTTTTTCATTGTCACCGCCACTTTCGTGAAGGAAAGCGGGGTCGAGTTCGCCCGTCCGGTGGCGGCCACCGCCGTGGAGCGCGATACCTTGACTCTCTTTGTCGGCATTGACGCGCAACAGCGGATCTGGATCGACCGCCGGCAGGTCGAGCTGGCGGCGGTGCGGCCGCTGGTGGAAAAATTGCGTGCCGAGTACCCCCAGGGCGGCGCGGTGATCCAGGCCGATGCCTCGGTCGATACCGGGTTGTTGGTCAAGGTGCTTGATCGCATTCGCCTGGCCGGCATTGACCGGGTGGCGGTGGCGGCCGAGAGCCCCTAGCGCCAGCCTTATCATCAATGCGTCAGATGCTGCGAACGCTCGGGGCCTTGCTGCTGGCCTTGGCGGTTATCCTGACCCTGGTGTGGCTCATGCAGACCCTGATAAGCGCGCGTGGCAATAATAGGGATCAGGAGCCGCCGGCACCGAGCGTCGTCTATCTGATCGAGGCGGCGACGACCAAGGCCCAAGAGCAGCCCATGGTCGAAGCGCCGGCGCCACCGCGAACCGAGCCTGAGCCGCCGGCGCCGCCCGAACCACCGCAGCCAGAACCCCTACCAGAGAGGCTGGAACTGCCCTTGGATCCGCGACCCTTGGATCTGCCAGCGGTGGAACAGCCGCCCAAGCCCAAGCCGAAGGCAAAACCCCAGCAGAGGTCCGAGCCGCGAGCGCAACCTGCGGCCCGACAGCCGTCCGTCAGCCAGCCTCGGGTCGCGAGCCAGCTGACCGCCAATGCCAAAGCCGCCGCGCCAAAACCCTCCGCACCGGCCAAATTCGACCGGCGCGCGACCTTCGCGCCGCGACCGAGATACCCCGCCAACGCCAAACGCCGGCGGATCGAAGGCTCGGTGACGGTGAAGTTCACGGTCACCCGCGCGGGGCGCGTGCGCAATCCGCAAGTGGTTGCGGCCCAGCCGCCGGGAGTCTTCGAACGCGCGGCACTGGCGGCCATCGAGCGCTGGCGCTTTAAGCCCCAACCGGCTGATTTCCCTGGCGTGACGCAAAACATCCGCTTTAGTCTACGCAATGATGGTTGATGAGCAGCGAGGTCGCACCATGACCAAATCCCAAGGTTTCAGCCAGAGGTGGCTACTGGTCATTGCCTTGCCCGTGCTGGCAGTCAGCGCCCAGGCCGCGCCGGTGATCGGCAGCGCGCTCAAGGCGCCCTTGCAACAGGTTCTCGAACAGCTCGACCAGAACCAGCCCGCGGTGGCCGTTCAAGCCCTGCTGCGCCTGCTTGAGCGCGACAACCTGAGTCGTTATGAGCAGGCCACGCTGAAGCGGTTTCTCGCTCACGCCTACCTCAAGGGCGATCAGCCGGAGCTCGCCATAGAAGCCTTCGAGCAGGCGCTTGACTCCCAGGTACTAACCACCAAGGAGCAGCGGGATCTTAACTACCAGGTCGGCCAGCTCTACCTCGGGCAAGACCGGCCACGCCGGGCCATAGAGCAACTGCGCGATCTCGATCCGGCCGAGTATCCCCAGGCGGCCCTCTACCTTGGGCGGGCGCAAAGTCGGGTTGGCGCCCATGAAGAGGCTATCGAAACGGCGGAACGGCGGCTGACGGACGGATCCCAACCCACACGGGATGACATCAATCACTTGTTGGCGCTCTATCGCCAGGCGGGGCGCCCGGAGCCGGCCAAGGCCTTGGCCCGCCAGGCGCTGGCTTGGTATCCCGCCGAGCGCCTCTATTGGCGGGAGCTGGCCCGGCTGCGATTGCAACTCGGCGAGACGCGCGCGGCCGCCGCGACCCTCCAGGCGATGGAACGTCTGGGCCTGCTTGATACACCGCGCGCGCGCGATCGCTTGATTGAACTCTACCGGCACCTTGATGCGCCCACCAAGGCCGCCGAGCTGCTGGAACAGACACTGGACGATGCTCACCGGGAGACGAAGGACGCCACCCGCGAACGTCTCGCCGCCGCCTGGCTGCAAGCCCGTGCCTGGGACAAGGCGGCAGCGGAATTGAGCGCGCTTGTCGCCGACCAGGCGCGACCCGACCCGGAGTTGCTCGCGGACTTGGCCTATTGCCATTACCAGCAAGGTCAGTGGACGCACACCATGGACACCTATAAGGCCTGCGCGGCCATGCTTGTCCGGGTTGGGAAGATGCTAAAAATGCGAATGAGTCGTGATAAAGACCTTTAGTCAACAACAAAGGGCTCACACGGCGGAGTGACTATAGATCTCGGCTTGGTTGGTTTCCGTGCGGCGATGGCGGTGGCTGCCGCGACCAAATTAGGTAGAATCCTCCTTCACATGAGAACTCCCGCAACAAGGCCCAGCGCCGGCTGCGCCGCGAGGGCGGTCCGGACAGAAAGGCATCCCATAGCCAAGAGCAGAGTCTTGCGCGCAGTCTGTGAACTGGTTCCGCGCTGGAATGGGCCTGTCGGGGAGGGAGCCTGGTGGCTCCCGGCAGACCCGCGCGAGGCGCGCTCCACCGGTGAACGCAAATCTGGGCCATGAGGTGTGCGCGGGAGTCCATTCATCCCGGCGAATTTTGGATGTTGATGGCGGGCGGTGGACAGGGTTGGCATCGCTCAGGCTCCCGTGGCAATGTGCAAAAAAACAGATGGAACTGGGTCAAGCGTCGTGACAGTCGCAAAATGGCATATTATATAAACGCGAACTATTCGCAAAAAAATATTTCATCAATTCAAACTTTGTCATCTAGCGCCCGATTATTGGACCGCTTATCAGTAGATGCGCCATCTTGGCGCGTCATGAAACGGCTGGGAGCCGCTTCTTCACTAGATGAAACTCCCAAATTTGGAATTGCTGCAATTATTTTGTTGCTTTGCTTCTGGCATCGGCAAGCCTACCCCCTGGGCCTGAACGCCAGCCTGCCGCGCTGCCATGACCGAGCTGGAGGGTGGCCGGGTCTTAAAGAAACCTCAATGACTGCGAACCACTGACTGTTGGTGTTGATCGCGACCACACCGGGCAGGTATCGAGTGACACGCTTATGCCGAAGAGCCGGAACTTTTCTTGCGGTTATTGAATTTGGCGGATTATGCTAGCCGAATGTCATGAAACCAGGGGCATAATCCTTCACATGGAATCTCTACCCTTGAGATGGGTTCCGCGCTTTCTGCGGACAGCGCGCTGTCCAAAGTGCGAGTCCAATAACGTGCGCCCATCACGGGTGCTGAATCCTGAGCAGGATCGGCAGTTGGGCGATGGCTTGTTTGTGCGTTGGCTCCGTTGTCGGGAGTGTGGATATCGATTCCGTGCACGCGATGCTTTTTTGGTGCAGTTGTGGTTGTCGGGCGCTATCGCGGTGATCTCAACCCTGGCGACCTTGTTTTGGGTTTACTCCTCTCAGCCGGGTTTGTTGCCACCGACCCAGTTTGAACCGAACCTCACGACCATGCCAGTGGCACCAGAGTTGTTTGCTCCCGAGGAGCCAGACGCCGAAATGGACAAGGAATCGGAACCTGCGGACATGGCGAGCGACTCTGAAGTTCACTGACTTCCCACGCCGCCGATCAAGGCTTCTGCCCGCTACCGATAGCGGAGACCACTGGCCTAGGCCTCTGGTCGAACTGCTGATTATCACGGTAGTACTAGACAAAATCCATTCTTTGACATAGCCTTATAAGGCAATACTTAAGCGGTTTATCAAATGACGGCCAGCTTTGGCTGCCTGGGTTTCTCGTCGACCGGGTGAGCTTTGGCTCCAATGCCCGGTTCTCCGCTGTCCACCGAATCGCTGTCTACCGGTTTGAGTCTAAAAGCGCCAGTTAAGGTCATCTTTGGGAGGAACTTGTCCATGTCTGTAACAGCTATCCGCGTTTCTGCACAACCGCGCGCGCACCGCGCTGTTGTCACTGACCGGCGCGCAACGCGCCTGCTGGTCTGGTTGTTGTGCCTCGCTCTTGTGCCGCTCTTAGCGCCCTTGACCCTAAAGGCGGATGAGGCGCGCGGGCGCGCCTTGGCCGAGCGGGTCTACAACCGCCCGGATGGCCGCGATATGACCACGCGAGGTACCATGGTGCTGAGGGACCGCGGCGGCTCGCCACGCACGCGCGGACTCATTGTGTATCGGCTTGACAAGGGGAGTGGTCAAGTCTCGACCCTGATCCGTTTTACCGATCCGCCCGACATCGCCGATACTGGCCTGCTCACCATCGATGGTGCCGGGGGCGACACCGAACAATGGGTTTATCTGCCGGAACTCAAGAACTCGCGTCGTATCTCGGCGGATCGCAAGGGCGGGCGCTTTGTCGGCTCGGACTTCTTTTATGAAGACCTGCGTGATCGCAAGGTCTCACTCGACCGCCATACCTGGTTGCGCACCGAGGCCGTTCAGGGCGTGCAGGCAGAAGTGGTGGAAAGCGTCCCTGTCAGCCCGTCCAATTCCGTTTACGGCAAACGGATCAGTTGGATTCATCCCGAGGCCCTTGTGCCGATGCGCGTCGATTACTTCAAGCCCGGTGCAAGCAAGCCTTTCAAGCGCCTGACAGTGCAGCGCCTGCAACGCATCCAGGGCTACTGGACGGTCACCGCAAGCATGATGATGGACCTCGAGCAAAACCACGAGACCCGTCTGAGTAATGAGGTCACCAAGTACGACCGCAACCTGCCAGCCTCGCTCTTCACCAAACGCGCGCTTGAAGACCCTAACCTCGAATCGGCCTCCAGGCCCTGAGGTTCCGCCTGCAATCGCTCCTATCTTCAAGCCAACGGGAGGCTGAATCGTGAACCAAAGGATGCGGCGCATCGCGCTTTTGGCAGGGCTAGCCGTGGCGCTCGGCAGTGGTCCGTCCGTGGCGGTGGAGGAGGGGGATGTCATCCTCCTCGACCCCACCTTCGAGCAAGAGGATGCCGGGCCAGCAACCCAGCCAGCAACAGGGCCAGCAACAGGGCCAGCAACGGGGCTTTCGACCGAGCCATCACCAGAGCCGGCCACGGCGGACAGCAGCGATTTCGCGCTCGGGCTGGATCGTCTGTGGTTGGAAACCGCCGCCTTCACTCGCTCCAGCAGCCAGGCCGCCGGCACTGGCTATGGGCAAACCAAGGCATCGGCCAGTTGGCGCCCGGATGACACCTGGGAATGGGCGGCGGCCCTGCGTGTGGATGGCAGTCTGCAAACCGGCGCGCGCCATGTACAAGACACGCGCCTGGACTATGGCGACTCCTTTGTTCGCTATCGCGATATGGAGCGTCGCGTAACGCTTGGAGCTCAGACAGTGCCCTGGGGCCGGGTTGACGAGGTGGCGCCCACTGATCGGCTGTCGGTACAGGATATTTCCCGTTTCATTCTCGATGAGATTGGCGAGCGCCGCCGCGCGGTCCCCATGTTACGCTGGGAAGAATTTACTGATACGACCAAGCTTGATGTGATTCTGATTCCCGAATTCCGTGCCGCCGAGTTGCCCGATCAGGACAGCGTTTGGTATCCGATTGATCAGGAACGTGGCATGGTGTTGGGCATGCCATCTGACCCGATGCTGAAAGCGCTGCTGGGCGTGGGCAGCGTCGGCGATAATGCCCACTCCGGCGGCGCCGGCGGGGGCCTGCGCTTTAGTCAGAGCCTCAGTGGATTGGATTACGCACTCACCGCGCAGCGCACGCGTCTTTCGCTGCCTTACTTTCAACTCGACCCCAGTGTGCGCGCGGCCCTGCTCGCTGGCGCCAGCCCGGAGGTCGCCGTGGCCATGGGTGAGCCGGGCCACCACACCTTCGAAGGCCAGCACCCCTATACCAATGTCGTGGGTGGCGATCTTGGCCTGGTGGTGGGGGGCGCGACTGCACGCGTGGAAGCTGCTTGGCTGAGCGACGTGCCTGTCACCACCGAGGATCTGCGGATGGAAACTGTCAGGGGCATCGATTGGGTTGCAGGTATCGAGTTTTACCCCGGAGATGCCGATACCCGCATTAACCTGCAACTCACGGGCCACCATCTGCTTAATCCGCCCAAGGTCCTCGATGAAGTCGATATCGTTAGCCTGAGCGGACAGGTCGAGGCCGAATGGACTCAGGGCCGCTGGAGCACCCGCCTGCGCATGGCCGCTGATCTCAATCACCAAAACCTGTATTTTAATCCAGAAATCGTCTGGCTTGGCGGTCGCTCCCAGGAATTTTACGGCGGACTCCACTATTTTGAGGGCGAAGATGGCACCTTCGGCGGCTTTTTCTCCGACAATACCAACCTTGCCGTCGGCTGGAGGATGAGTTACTAACGGCCAAATTCAGCCCAGCCATCTCACCAACAGACCCAAGTTGCCCCGCGCCCCAGGACGCGTTAAGTTACCTCTGTCATGCCAACCAAAGCTGCCAGCCCGCCATCTGACGTACCAGGCCGAATCGTGCCCATCCTCGCTGGAGGCGGTACCCGCTTGCCCGCGCATGTCGGCGTGCTCAAGGCGCTCGATGAACTCAACATTGGCTTCGACCACATCGTCGGCGTCTCTGGCGGCAGCATTGTCGCCGGTCTGCGTGCCGCTGGCTGGAGCCCCGCGGCCATGAAACAACTGGCGCTGGATGTCGACTTTCGTCAGTTCCGCGAATTCAATCTCTACCAACTTGTCTTTCGCGGTGGGTTGTCCTCTGGTGACCATTTCGAGACCTGGATGAATGACAAGCTTGATGGCAAATGCTTCCAGGATCTCACCATCGACCTGCATGTGGTCGCCACCGATGTGCGCAACGGCGCGCCCGTGGTCTTCGACCGCCACCACAGCCCCAATCTCCCCGTCGCCCGCGCAATCCGCTACTCCATGGGTATCCCGCTGCTCTTTGCCTACAAAGAGTACGAAAAGCACCTGATGGTCGATGGCTGCATCCTCTCCGAGGACGCCCTGCGCTGCGACTGGGCGCGCGACGGCACCCCCTGCTGCTGCTTTCGCCTGCGCGCCGCCGAGCGCGTCGGACAGCACGAGGGCAGGCGCTGGGTGTCCCTGCCAGACTATCTCCAGCTGTTGATTCGCGCCTTCATGACCACCATCTCGCGCGAATATGTGCAAGACTCCTTCTGGTCCACCACCGTGGTCATTGACACAGGCCACATTTCTCCGCTTGAATTCCGCCTGTCGCCGACTGAAAAACTCGGCTTGTTCGACATCGGCTACAGCACCACCTTGGCCGTGCTGCCAACAAAAATGACCAACTGGCATGCCAACACCAGCGTCCTGCCTCCAGCACCCAAGTCATTGGAGCCATTGCCAGTCTTGACGGGCTGCGAGTAATCTCGCGCCTGCAAGGCTCAGGCGAAGATTTCGCGCCATTTGCGGAAAAGATTGGTTAAACTGCCAACAGGCTCAATTATCAAGCGGATAAGCGCTCACCGCCCGGCGCAAAAGACCTCTTCCGCGACAAGCATCATCCATAGGGGGCTTGAATGTCCGATACCGACCTAGTCACGCCCTACCGCGAGTACTTTCAGATTCTGTTCGCCACCACCGAGGAACTGCGCCAGCGTGCCTATGCACTGCGCTACCAGGTGTACTGCAGTGAACTCGGCTGGGAGGATCCAGCGAATTTCCCCAACGGTCTGGAAAAAGATGAGTTCGACGATGCCTCCCTGCATTGCATCCTTGTGCATCGACCTTCCGGGACAGACGCCGGCACCGTGCGCCTGGTCACCACCCAGCCAACGAGCCCAGAGCCCTGCCTGCCTCTGCTCGCGCACTACGACCGCCAGCTGTTCGACTCCGAGCAAAGTCCCTTAAAGATCCCCAAGGGCACCTATGGTGAAATCTCCCGTCTCGCGCTCACCGAGCGTTTCCGCCGACGCCCTGGAGAGCGCGACACGCCTGATGGCGGCCCGGATGTCTTTCAATGGTCACAGACCGAGCGCCGTCGTTTTCCCCACATCGCCCTGGGGCTCTACCTGGCCGCCGCCACGGTCGGCCTGTCCCAAGGCTTGAATGCCGTATACGCCATGATGGAACCACGCCTTGCCCGCCATCTGCACTTTGGTGGCATCTTCTTCAACCAGGTTGGCCAGGCGATTGAATTCCGCGGCCAGCGTGCCCCTTTCTACCTCTCCCGCGCCATGCTGTTCCAACACCTGGGCTCACCCCTGCGCGCCCTGCTCGACGCCATCGCGGAGGATTTGGGAGTGGAGTTAGCGGAGCGTTAAGGCTGCTGGGGCGAATGTATTTGTCCACATTCCAAGGTTTGATGGTGGCTAAGTCGAGACCTGATGAAGGAGCAGTGCTGGGCAGCCAGGGTGGATTAAGTGCAGAGGTTCGACTAAGCGCCAGCGATTCTGATAGGAGCGCTGCGCGACCAAGCCGTGGCCGCCGATCAAACCATGGCGAGTCGCCATACTTGCTCGCGCAGCGCGCTCAGACCACGGCGCTGGAACTGCGGCGATTCGGCAATGATGTCGTAGTCGGCCAACTCTTCGGTGGTCAGCAGGCCATCGCACAACTCCCGCACCTGCGTTGCTGGCACCGAAAAAGGCGGGCCACGCATCTCTTGTTGCAGGTACTCGATGGTGACCAGCAGTCCATCAAGCCGTGCTCCCGGTGCGGGGGCTAAGAGGTTAGCCAAATGCCGGATATAATCCGGTCGCAACTCAGGCGGCATGGCGATGAGCGCGGCGCGATCGTAGACCGCCGTGACCGCCGACCTTGCAACGCTGGTCAGATGCGACCGGCGCAAAGCAAAAAAATCGCCACACAAGAGGGTCAATTCATCAGCCGACCAGCGCTGAAAAGGCCCAAGCTCAGTGATCTTGGGGCTGAGTCCGTGCTCGTCAAAGAACTCCTGCAAGGCTCGCTTGCTCAACTCGATGCCAATGACCCTGTAGCCCTCGCCCACCAGCCATAGCAGGTCGAGCGTCTTGCCGCATAGAGGGACCAGCGCGGTCGTTCCAGGCGAGAGGTTTAGCCGCGGCCAAAACTCGCGCAAATGGGTGTTAATCTCTGGCTCATGCCAGCCGATCTCGCCACGCTCCCAGCGGGCATGCCAAAATTCCGGGGTCATCTCTGGGGGCTCCTGTTACCGTGATGTGCGCCATAGCTTAAACAATGGGGGATATGGCGGCGGCAATTTCTACCAGTCAAGTGTGCTGCAGCCATGGCAATAATTGACACCTTATGATGATTAATCCGCAAAAAAGATGAGCGCAGAACCCCATTTCGCGGCTTTGGATATCGCTTGGATCTTGCTCTGCGCCTTTCTGGTTTTTCTGATGCAGGGCGGTTTTCTGTGCCTGGAATCCGGTTTGGTGCGGGCCAAAAACAGCATCAATGTCGCGGTCAAGAATCTAATGGACCTGTGTTTGTCGGCATTGGTCTATTGGTTGTTTGGCTATGCGCTAATGTTCGGCACCAGTCTATCGGGGTTGGTCGGCAGCGACGGCTTCCTGTTTGACGGCGCGGACTCGCCCTGGCTGATGAGCTTTTTCTTCTTCCAGGCGATGTTCTGCAGTACCGCGGCCACCATTGTCGCCGGCGCGGTGGCGGAACGCATGCGCTTCCTGGCCTATGGACTCACCGCCATCATGCTCTCGGCCTTTATCTACCCGGTCACCGGGCACTGGGCCTGGGGTGGTGCCGCCAGCGGCGAGGCGAGCGGCTGGCTTGCCCAGCTTGGTTTCATCGACTTTGCCGGCTCCACTGTGGTGCATTCGGTTGGCGGCTGGACCGCCCTGGTCGCGGTGTTGTTGCTCGGCCCGCGTACCGGCCGTTTTAGCGAGCATGGCATCCGCGCCATTGCCGGTGGCAATCTGCCGCTCGCCTCCCTGGGTGTGATTTTGCTGTGGTTTGGCTGGTTTGGCTTCAATGGCGGCAGTACCTTCGCGCTCAATGCCGATGTACCTCTGGTGCTCTTCAATACCTTTGTATCCGGTGCCGCCGGGGGTATCGGTGGCCTGGCCCATAGCTACGCCAGGCGCGGTTATCCAGTGGTGCTGGACCTGCAAAACGGTGTGATTGCCGGTCTGGTTGGCATCACCGCCTCCTGTCATCTGCAGACACCGGCCTTCGCGGCCCTGATCGGGCTGGTGGCCGGTCTGCTGGCCGCCTGGGGTTCGAGCTGGCTCGAGCGTCGGCGCATCGATGACGCCGTGGGCGCCATTCCGGCGCATTTGTTTGCCGGCGTCTGGGGTACCCTGGCGGTGGCGCTCCTGGCCCCGGCCGATAGCTTCGGCGCGACCGGCGGTCGGCTTGCGCAACTCGGCGTGCAGGCGCTTGGCGTCCTGAGTATCGGTGCCTACAGCTTTCTGGTCAGCCTGGCGGCGCTTTGGCTGATCAGCCGCCTTTACCCGCTGCGCGTCACGCTGGAGGAGGAACGGATGGGGCTCAATGTCGCCGAGCATGGCGCCAGCACCGAAATTCTCGACCTGCTCGGGGAGATGGAGCAACAACGCCGGCGCGGGGATTTTTCTCATCCTGTCAGTTGCGAGCCCCACACAGAGGTTGGCCAGATCGCGCGTCAATATAACCACGTGCTCGCCAGGGTGAACGACGAAATCCATCGCCGCGAGCAGCTTCTACACGATCTAACGGCGAGCGAAACCCGCAAGAGCGCCATTCTTGACGCGGTGCTCGACTGCATCATCACCATTGACGGTCGCGGCCAGGTGGTCGAATTCAATCCAGCCGCGGAGCGTACTTTCGGCTGCTCGCGGCGCATGGCCCTGGGCCGCCAACTGAGCGAGATCGCCATTCCCGCTGATCAGCGAGAAGCCTTTAAGGTGGCACTAAAGGCTGGTTTTAGTGGCGAAGGGCGTTTTCTGCTCGACCGACGCATTCAGTTGGTGCTAACCCGGGTTTCGCACGAGAGCTTTCCGGCCGAGCTGAGCATCACCCGGGTGCGCGGCGGTCCCAGGCTCGAATACAACTTCCACATCCGCGACATTACCCGCCAACGCGAAGTGCAGCAACGGCTGCATCAACTGGCGCATTACGACATTCTGACCGGACTGGCCAATCGCAGTCATTTCCGCCAGCAGCTTGATTATTTTCTGCTGACGGATCCATCGGAACGAGTAGCGGTGTTGTTTCTGGATCTAGACCGCTTCAAGCAGGTCAATGACAGTCTTGGGCACGATGTAGGGGATCAACTTCTGCGCAGTGTCGCCGAGCGTCTGCGCGAAATCACCCGCAAGGAGGATCTTGTCTCACGCTGGGGCGGAGATGAATTCGTGGTCGCGCTGCTCGGTGTGGGGGGGGCGGAGGATGTGCGCAACAAGGGCGGCGAGTTCATCGCCCGCCTTGCCGAGCCGCATCGGCTTGACAACAAGGCAGTGCATGCGCCATCCAGCATTGGCATCGCGCTGTCTCCCGAGGCCGGGGAGGCCGCTGATCTTCTGATCCGTAACGCAGATCTGGCGCTTTACGAGGCCAAGGACGCCGGGCGGAATAATTTTCAGTTCTTTACTCCCGCACTTGCGCGCGAGCACGCCGAGCGTCTCGATCGCGAAAACAGTCTGCGCGATGCGCTGGCGCATGGGGAATTCGTGCTCTTCTATCAGCCCCAGTTCGATATCACCAGTGGCACCCTCATTGGCACCGAGGCGCTGCTGCGCTGGCAGCATGGGCGCGAAGGTTTGATCCAACCCAGTGTGTTTATTCCCATTCTTGAAGAAAGCGGTTTGATCGTGACCGTGGGCGAATGGGTTCTGCGTGCTGCTTGTCGGCAGCAGGCCCAGTGGCAAGCTCAGGGGTTGGCAATTCCGCGCGTGGCGGTGAATGTGTCGGGCAAACAATTTCTGAAGCCAAATTTTGCCGACCTTGTTGCCGGCATTCTGCACGACGAGGGGCTCCCGGCAAGCAGCCTGGAGCTGGAAATCACCGAAACCGTGCTGGCCTCGAATAACCAGATGTGCATTGATGTGCTCCGCCAACTCAAAACCATGGGGATTGCCATTGCCATCGACGATTTCGGCACCGGCTATTCCTCGCTCAGCTATCTCAAACGCTTTCCGGTCGACGTCATCAAGCTTGATCGTTCCTTTGTCGGGGAGTGCGACATCAATGGCGAGGATGCCGCCATCTGCTCGGCCATCATCTCGCTCGCGCGCAGCCTGCGCCTCGATACCCTGGCCGAAGGCGTCGAGCGCGCGGAACAGCTCGCGTTTCTGCGCACCGAGGGCTGTGACAGCTACCAGGGATTTATCGCCGCCCCACCGCTGCCAGCCGCCGACTTGGCCGCCTTCGCGCAGAAGCCCCGGTAGTCGAACTCAAAGCCGCATTGTTGGAGGGCTTCGCGCCAGGGCGTGCGCTCGGCGGCAATGCCGTCAATCTTCTCGATGGTCAGCGAGCGCCGCTGGCCACTTCTGGGGAGTTGCCGCAGGGCTTGGAAAGCGGCCTGCTGGATGCCGGGGTCGCGCAAGGGCTCGGGAAAGGTCAGCAGACTGCGCCCGCCTGGCGCCAGGTAAAGCACTGGGTGGCCAAGATGCAGCAGTAGCCAGGCGCCAGCGCTGCGCTTGGGGCGGGCCGCTGCCGGGTTGCTGGTGTCTGGCCAGGACAACAGATTGCCCCAGGGATTGGCTGGGTCGATGGCAGGCAGCGCGATGATGGAGGGCGGGGCCTTGCCACTGAGCAGGCTATCGTCATCATGCAGCGTCTGGCGCAGGCGCTCGACCACGGCCGCGCGCGCGAACTGGGCGCCGGACAGGCCTTCAATAAAGTAGCCGCGTCGCACTTGTCCGGCGGCTTCCATGTCGCGGAGGATGCGGTAGATCGGGCTGAAACTGCCCGGGATGGTTCCGGGACGCTGTCCAGCGCTGGTGTCGGCCGTTGCCATTTCGCGACTGACCAGTCCATGGCGTTCTAGCAGCTGTTGAGTGTGGGCCAGCGTTCGCTCGGTTGGGCTGATCTTGGCGTCACACAGGCTGGCGACCAGGGTCCAGCGTCCGCCAGCCAGGGTGCTGCTGCCGCCGACACGGCCTCGTATCGCTTTGGGGGCGCGCGAGCCAAGCGCGCGCAGCGGGGCGAAAGTATCGTTGCTGATGTGGCCGGCCCAGACCAGATCCCACAGGGCGTCACGAAAGTCCTGGGTGCCAAGCGCCGGGAGAGTGCGTCGAACAGCGCTTTCCAGCTCGAACAGAAAGGAGGCGCCGCGTGTTTTCAGATGCTCGAGAATGGCCTGTTGCGCGGGTTCAAGCGCTTCGGGTTCCTCGGCTGGCGGGAGGAGTTCAGGCGCCTGTTCGCGTAGGTAGAGGGCAACGCGCCCGTCGCGACTGCCGAGCGCGCCGCGACCAACCCAGACCACCTGTCCAGTCGCGGCCAGCAGGTCGAGCATCTCGGCATTGAAGCCCTGCATGCGCCGGGGCAGTATGTCGCCTTGCCAGGCCGACCAGGGCAGTTCCAACCCCTGGAGTTGGCCGATGATCTCCAACAGCCGCGGCAGACCGCCGCGCTTGGAGCCAATGCCATGCCAGTCGAGCAGAAAACGCGCTAGCGCGGCGCTCTCCACTGGCGCGACCTGATCGCGCAGCCGCGCCAGGGTGCCGCGCTTGAGCCGTCGCAGCACCTCGGCATCGCACCATTCGGGTGCGCTGCCGCCGGGGCGGATCTCCCCCTGTACCAGGGTGCCCGCCTCGGCAAGCAGGCGCAGCGCTGGCTCGATCTGCGCCGGGCGCAAAGCCAAACGTGCGGCCGGCTCGGCGGTGAGGAAAGGACCATGGGTGCGCGCGTAGCGTTGCAACAGGCTTTCCAGCGGCCTTGGTGGCGCTTCCAGATAGGCGGCCGGCAGACCCGGCGGTGGCAGGCAGCCGAGGGCGTCGCGATAGAGGCCGGCATCCTCGGCGGCAATCCAGCGGCTTTCCCCGGCGAGCCGAATCGCCACCGCGCGGCGCTCGCGGCGCAGTTGGTCCAGTCCCGCGAGCAGCGTATCGGCTTGCCCCTCTGGGGTTGGCAGGGCCGCGCGCGCTTGCAGCTCGTCTTCGGTTAAATCGCCCAGGCGGCGCAGCAGATCGTGCAACTCGTCGGCATCGCGCGCCTGGCGCTCGGGCTGCAGGTATTGGAGCTGGGCTTCAACCTCGGCGATCACCGCCGGGTCGATCAGTTCGCGCAGTTCGGCCTGGCCGAGCAGCTCGGCAAGCAGCTGGCGGTCGAGGGTCAGGGCCTGAGCGCGGCGTTCAGCCAGGGGCGCGTCCTGCTCGTAGATGTAGGCAGCTACATAGGCGAACACCAGGGAGCGCGCGAAGGGCGAGGCCGAGTGGGTTTCGACTTCATGCACCCGCACCCGGCGCGCGCCGATGTCGCCCAGCAGTCGCGCCAGCGCGCCGAGATCGAAAATGTCATTGAGCGCCTGGCGATAGGTCTCCAGTACCATGGGGAAGGACGGAAAGCGGCGCACGGCGGCGAGCAGATGCTGGGCTTTCAGCCGCTGTGCCCACAGCGGCGAGCGGCCCCCGGCGCGGCGGCGCGGCAGCAGCAGGGCGCGCGCGGCGTTCTCCCGGAACAGGCTGGCGAAGAGCGCGGTATGGGCCAGTTGGGCGGTGACCAAGTCCTCGAGTTCATCGGGGTCGGGCAGCAGCAGGTCCAGCCCTGGCAGCTCATCAATGTCGGCAAAGCGCAGCACAATGCCATCATCGGTGTACATCACCTGGACGTTAAAGCCGCTCTGGCTCGACAGGCGCTGTTGGATGGCCATGGCCCAGGGCGCATGCACGCGCGCCCCCCAGGGCGAGAGGATGCACAGGCGCCAGTCGCCCAGTTCATCGCGAAAGCGCTCGATGGTGATGGCGCGATCTGTCGGCAGGGTGGCGGTGTGGGCGCGCTGCTCGGCGATGTAGTCGATCAGGTTGTGCGCGGCATGGGTATCGAGCCCGGCTTGATCGCGCAACCAGTTGTGCGCGGCCTCTTCGGTCATGGCGCCGAGTTCGCGCACCATGGCGCCGAGCGCGCGACCCAGCTCGATGGGCCGACCGGGCCCGTCGCCGCGCCAGAAGGGCAGCTTGCCTGGCTCCCCTGGCGCGGGCGAGACCAGCACCCGGTCGCGAGTGATGTCTTCCACGCGCCAGGTGCTGGCGCCGAGCAGGATGTTATCGCCCACGCGGGTCTCGAACACCATTTCCTCGTCCAGCTCGCCCAGGCGCCCGAGCGTTGCTTGGCCAGATGGCCCACTCGAAGCCCCATTGGTGCTCGCGAGCATGACCGGATACTGGCCGCGATCCGGAATGGTGCCGGCATTCAGGCGTGCGAGCAGGGCGGCGCCGCGTCGCGGGCGCAGGCTGTCGCTGGCGCGATCCCAAGCCAGCAAGGGGCGCAGCTCGGCGAAATCTTGCGCCGGATAATGACCGCTCAGCATCTCCAGCACAGGTTGCAGCAGTGACATGCTCAGGCTTTGGTAGGGATAGGCGGCACTGACCAGTTGCAGCAGCGCCGTGCTGGTTCGCGGTTGGTCGCAGCAGATGGCCACGATCTGCTGTGCCAGCACGTCGAGCGCATTGCGTGGCACGCTCAGTGGCTCGATCTGGCCCGCGCGCATGCGCTGGGCGATCACCGTGGCTTCGAGCAGGTCGCCACGAAACTTGGGGAAAATGCGCCCGACGCTGACTTCGCCCACCTGATGCCCGGCGCGCCCGACCCGTTGCAGACCACGCGCGACCGAGCCGGGTGACTCGACCAGCAGCACCCGGTCGATGCTGCCCATGTCGATGCCCAGCTCCAGTGAGCTGGTGGCGACGATGCCGCGCAACTGCCCAAGCTTCAGCCGCTCCTCGATCTCGGCGCGCTTCTGGTGCGAGACGCTGCCGTGATGAGATTGCACCAGTTCCTCGCCGGCCAGCTCATTCAGACGCTGCGTCAGGCGCTCGCACAGGCCGCGACTATTGACAAAGATCAGCGTGGCCCGGTTGCGCTGGATGCTAGCGAGCAGCGCCGGGTAGATGACCGGCCAGATACCGCGCTCGGCGGGCTTGGGGCTGGCCAGCTCGCGCGTGTAAAGCTCGGCCAGGATGGGACCGCCGGCTTTGGCGCCAGCGGGCTTGGCTTGGGCAGCGGCGGCCTGCTCCATGTCCGGCACCGGTACCCGCACTTGCAGATCGAGCCGGGGCGGCGCCGAGCAATCGACCAGCTCGACCGCGCGCCGGCCGCCGAGAAAGCGCGCCACCTCGGCGAGCGGATTAACCGTGGCCGAGAGTCCGATGCGCTGCGGGTCCTGCTCGCACAGCGCGGCCAGGCGCTCCAACGACAGCGCCAGATGGGCGCCGCGCTTGGTCGGGGCCAGGGCATGGATTTCGTCGATAATCAGGGTGTGCACCCACCGCAGGGTCTCGCGCGCCTGGGAGCCGAGCAGCAAAAACAGCGACTCGGGCGTGGTGACCAGAATTTCCGCTGGTGATTTGGCCTGGCGATGGCGCTCGCGCTGGGGCGTGTCGCCGGTGCGCATGGCGATCTGGATCGGGCGCACGGCCTCGGCCAAGCCTTCGGCCTGATGCGCGATGCCGGCCAAGGGTGCGCGCAGATTGCGCTCGACATCATGGACCAGTGCCTTGAGCGGGGAGATGTAGAGCACCCGCACGCCAGCGGGTGCATCGGCGGGCAGCCTCAGGCAGGCATCAATGCCGGAGAGAAAAGCCGCCAGCGTCTTGCCGCTGCCGGTCGGCGCCACCAGGAGCGCATGCTGACCGGCCGCGATGGCCGGCCAGCCCTGCTGCTGCACGGGCGTGGCTTGACTAAAATTGGCCTCGAACCAGGCGCGGGTGGCGGGGCTGAAAGCGGCATGGGCGCTCATTGAGGTGTTTCTCATATGCTGCCCAAGGACAGCATGCGAACATCTTGGGCGAGATCATTCCCCAGGTGATTCAGCGTCAAAAGCTGCCATCGTTGTAGTAGTCCGCCGCCAGGTTATCGAAGCGCGTGAACTGCCCGAGGAAGGCGAGCTTGACCGTGCCGATGGGCCCGTTACGCTGCTTGGCGATAATGATCTCGGCGATGCCTTTGTCGGCGCTGTCTTCATTGTAGACCTCGTCGCGGTAGATGAAGGCGATGAGATCCGCGTCCTGCTCGATGGCTCCGGATTCGCGCAGGTCCGACATGACTGGCCGTTTGTTTGGACGGCTCTCCAAGCTGCGGTTGAGCTGTGACAGGGCGACCACGGGCACGCTGAGTTCTTTGGCCAGGGACTTCAGCGAGCGTGAAATCAAGGAAATCTCGGTCGCGCGGTTCTCGCCAGCCATTGGCGCCTGCATCAGCTGCAGGTAGTCGATGACAATCATGCCGAGTTCTTTTTCCTCGCGCTTGAGTTCACGTTGCAGCCGCCGCACTCGGGCGCGCACCTCGGTCGGCGAGAGTCCCCCGGTGTCGTCTATGTACATGGACACTTGCGATAGCATGCTGACCGCCGAGGTCAGGCGCGGCCAGTCATCGTCGCCGAGTTTGCCGGTGCGCACCCGGTGCTGGTCGATCTGCCCGAGCGAGGACATCATGCGCATGGCGAGCGAGTCGCCGGGCATTTCCATGCTGAAGATGGCCACGCCCTTGCCGGTTTTAATGGCGACGTTTTCAGCCATATTCATGGCGAAACTGGTCTTTCCCATTGACGGCCGTCCGGCCACGATCACCAGATCCCCGGCTTGCAGGCCGGAGGTCTTCATATCAAAGTCGGTAAAGCCGGTCGGGACGCCGGTGATGGGCTCCTCGCGATGGTAAAGCTCGTCGATCTTGTCCATCGCGTTAACCAGCAGATTGCGGATCGGCTGGAAACCACCGCCGCCGCGACTGAGCTGCTCGGCAATCTGAAAGACCTTGGCCTCGGCCAGGTCAAGAATCTCGGATTCGCTGCGCCCCTCGGTGGCGAAGGCTAGGTCGGCGATCTCCACCCCGGCGCGGGCGAGCTGGCGTAGCACCGAGTTGAAGCGCACGATGCGCGCGTAATGCACGGCATTGGCGGCCGATGCGGTGTTGCGGTCGATCTCGGCGAGATAGGGCAGGCCGCCGATGTCCTCGAGCAGTTTGCGCTTATCCAGCGTTTCGGCAAGGGTCACCACGTCGAAGGGATGGTTTTCCTCGGCCAGAATGGCAATGCCGCGAAACACCAGGCGATGCTCCTGGCGGTAGAAGTCTTCCTCGCAGACCTTATCGGCGATTTGCTCCCAGGTGCTGTTTTCGAGCATCAGGGCGCCGAGTAGGGATTGCTCTGCGTTGATATTGTGCGGAGGGACGCGGGTGTCGGCGAGTTCGGCTGGAGTGCTTGGGTCCAAAAGTGGTGTCCTGTGAGCGTTTGAGCGCGTCGGCTGGAGGGGCGAATTCATTTGCCCATTAAAACCGTGACGGAGAAAGATGACTGTCTCTTTTGGGGGTGAAGGGATGAATCCATGCGGGGCGAATGAATGCGCCCCGCAGGACATTAAACCGGTTTGTAGATTTCACCGCCTGTATCGCGAAATTCCGCGGCTTTTTCTTCAAGTCCCGTCTCCAGAGCGCGCGTTTCATCACTGAGAGCATGGGCCTTGGCGTATTCTCGAACGTCCTGGGTGATTTTCATCGAACAGAACTGGGGGCCGCACATGGAGCAGAAATGCGCCACCTTGTGCGAATCATGCGGCAGGGTTTGATCATGAAATTCGCGCGCTCGCTCGGGGTCGAGTGCCAGGTTGAACTGATCCTCCCAGCGGAACTCGAAGCGGGCCTTGCTCATGGCGTTGTCTTGCAACTGGGCGCCGGGCAGACCCTTGGCCAGGTCAGCGCCATGGGCAGCGATGCGGTAGGCGATGATGCCGTCGCGCACGTCCTGTTTGTCCGGCAGACCGAGGTGCTCCTTGGGAGTGACGTAGCAGAGCATGGCGGTGCCATACCAGCCGATGTTGGCCGCACCAATGGCGGAAGTGATGTGGTCGTATGCTGGCGCGATATCGGTGATGATGGGGCCTAGCGTGTAAAAAGGGGCTTCAAAACAATCGCTCAATTCCTTGGTGACATTCTCGCGCACCATCTGCAGGGGCACATGGCCAGGGCCCTCGATCATCACCTGGACATCCTGCTCCCAGGCGATTGTTGTCAGCTCGCCCAGGGTTTCCAACTCGGCGAACTGGGCGCGGTCGTTGGCGTCTGCCAGACTGCCGGGGCGCAGCCCGTCACCGAGGCTGAAGGCGACATCATAGGCCGCCATGATGTCGCAAATCTCGCGAAAATTGGTGTAAAGGAAATTCTCCTGGTGATGCGCCAGGCACCACTTCGCGAGGATGGAACCACCGCGCGAGACGATGCCGGTGAGGCGATCCGCCGTCAACGGGATATAGCGCAGCAGCACCCCGGCATGGATGGTGAAGTAGTCCACGCCCTGCTCAGCCTGTTCGATCAGGGTGTCGCGGAACAGCTCCCAGGTCAGTTCTTCCGGGCGGCCCTCGACTTTCTCCAGCGCCTGATAGATGGGCACTGTGCCGATGGGCACTGGGGCATTGCGCAGAATCCACTCGCGCGTCTCGTGGATGTTCTTGCCGGTGGAGAGATCCATCAGGGTGTCGCCGCCCCAGCGCGCGGACCAGACCATTTTCTCCACTTCCTCGGCGATGCTAGAGCTTAAGGCGGAGTTGCCGATGTTGGTGTTGATCTTCACCCGGAAGTTGCGCCCGATGATCATGGGCTCCAGCTCCGGGTGATTGATGTTGGCCGGGATGATGGCGCGCCCGCGGGCGACCTCCGAGCGGACGAACTCGGGCGTGATGGTCGCGGGCAACTTGGCACCGAAGGCCTCGCCGCGATGCTGGTGCAAGAGCTTCTCGAAGCGCGGGTCGGCGCGCATTTCGTCGAGTTTCAGGTTCTCGCGGATGGCGACAAATTCCATCTCCGGCGTGATGATGCCGGCTCGCGCGTAGTGCATCTGGGTGACATTGCGACCCGGCTTGGCACGGCGTGGCGCGAGGCGGTGTTCGAATCGCAGGTGATCGAGTTTGGGGTCTTGCAGGCGCCGCTGACCGAAGGAGGAACTGGGGCCTTGGAGCTGTTCGGTGTCGCCGCGCTCGGCAATCCATGGGCCGCGGACATCGGGTAGACCACGCAGCAGGTCGATGGTCGCATCCGGGTCGGTGTAAGGACCAGAGGTGTCATAGACCAGGATAGGCGGATTGTCTTCCGCTCCCTGATTAGTCTGGGTGGGCGTTAGGGTGATCTCGCGCATGGGCACCCGCAGATCTGGGCGGGATCCCCGCACCCACAGCTTGCGCGAGGCGGGAAAAGGTCCAATGACCTCGGCGGACAGGCGCGCGCCCTCTGCCCTTAAATTGGCGGCGGCGAAATCGGGCCTGGATTCGTGCTGGAAATCTTGCTCAAACGGGGGGGGCGGGGCGTTCATCGCGGCTGTCCTCATATCATCAGGCCGAGGCCGCGGGGCACGTATTCGGCCCGGCGGCGGTGTGGAGTCTAGGCCGCACGGGCAGGAGCGTAAACAGGGCATCCGATATGCGCCGGTTGGTGCAAGCCGGCCGCGTGATACCCACTTCCCTCCGCCGGTGCGAACCGGATCAGGTGCTTAAGGGTGTTTCTCAGCCCGCCAATGCGCGCGGGCACCCCCAGCAGGATGTGCGGTCACGCTAGCCCAAGGCGCGGGGGATTTCAAGCGCGCGACGGGCAATGCGTTCGGAGTTCAAAATCCGGCGAAGAATATCGGGATCGGTTCGATCATGCCGCGAATCTTGCGGTTCAAGGGTATAGAATGACGGCATGGTTGGTGATAAACCAGGCGCTAGCCAATCACCACCCAATGACTACCGAAGGGAGGCGTCATGGTTGCACTGATCGTCATTCTCGTTATCCTGATCCTGAGCGCGGCCTGGGGGGCGTTGGCTTACAACGCTCTGGTCGCGGCGCGCAACATGGTCACTCATGCTTTTTCGCGGATCGATGTGCAGTTGCAGCGCCGCCACGACCTGATTCCCAATCTGGTGGAATCCGTCAAAGGGTACATGACGCATGAGCAGGATACGCTCAATCAGGTGATTGCCGCGCGCACGGCGGCCCAGCAGGCGCAGGTGCAAGTAAAGGGCGATCCGACCGATGGCGCCGCCATGGTCGCGCTGGCCGGTGCCGAGACGGCCCTTGGCGGAGCGCTTGGGCGGCTGTTCGCGCTGACAGAGAGTTATCCCGACCTGAAAGCCAATCAGAACATGCTGATGCTGCAAGAGGAACTCTCGAGCACCGAGAACAAAGTCTCTTTTGCCCGTCAGGCTCTCAATGACGCGGTATTGAACTACAACAACCGCCTGCAATCCTTCCCGGTTAACCTGTTCGCCGCCAATTTCAACTTCAAACAGGCACAAATGTGGGAGATGGAGGACAAGAGCGTACGCGAAGTGCCAACAATCAGCTTCTGACCCAACAGCCTCGGCAAGCACGCGCGAAAGACCGGGCGGGGCCAATTAATCACCGCTAACCACGAATCGATTCCGTGCCAAAGTCCGATTCCGCGCCCGACCGCGAATCCGAGCTGGCATTGACGCCCGGAGCGGAGCGCGCATGGGTCGCGACCGGCGCACCAGCTCCAGGCCAATCCCAGCGCTGGTCGGCCAAGTGGAGCTACTTTGCCGCCGTACTGGCATTTTTAGCGCTACTGTGTTTCATCACCCTCTTCGCGCTCTATCAATTGCAGAGGATGCGCTTGAGAACGGCTAGGTCACGGCGGAAACCTTTGCCAGGGTTTCTAAAGACTTCGTCACTCAAAGCCTGAACATCACTGAACTTCTGGCCAGCGGGCAGGATTGGGTGACCCTGATGGCTCGCGCCGATGCGGGCGCGCCCAATCAGGCATTAGCGGCGGCCATCCTGCATGTGCCGAGCATGCCACTTGATTTTGAGCGCCTGTCGCGCTTATGGGGATAGGTGAAAATCGTCCGAGGTTGCGGGCCCCTAGAGCGCTTTCGTGGGATCATGCAGCCTATTCTACATTGACATTTCCGTTCGGCAGGCATGCAGAGCGGAACGCTGTCACGTTGTTTATTCTGACAGCACCTTTGTTGATTTGCCATTCGCATGGAACAGCCACTAGGTGAGGTTAATCTTCCAGTGGTCTTGCAGAGTGTCGAGGGAGCGGCGAAATCGCACCTCGGTTTAGGCGCGAGTGTCGTCCAAAGAAAAAACGGGCAGCCGTTTTCACAGCTAGCCCGTTGATTAAGATGGCGTCCCCACGGGGATTCGAACCCCGGTTGCCGCCGTGAAAGGGCGATGTCCTAGGCCTCTAGACGATGGGGACGTGAAAACAGTGATGATGGAATCGGTGTTGAACCCTAATTGGCCTGCTTGCGGTAGCTTTTTGCTCCGTTTGCCTTGAATTTTTGCAGAGCCTTTTTTGTCGAGCTTGCTGGACCTTGGTGAAATCAGAACCGAGACAAAACCAGATGCTTGTCAAAACCAGAAAGGTCATACACCAGTCTGTGGCCTGACATGAATCGGCCGAAATTGGTGGAGCCAGGCGGGATCGAACCGCCGACCTCAACACTGCCAGTGTTGCGCTCTCCCAGCTGAGCTATGGCCCCGATGAAAGCCCGCTACTATATCTCGAGCGAGGTGCCTTGTCCAGAATAAATTTACTTTATCTTGCCGGATCGACAGCTGTCAGCCAGGGCTTGTTGACTGTCTTGTGAAGTCCTATTCTCAGTCGGCGGAAATTCCACTCGATTTATGGAGTCTTTAACAATGATGAGAATCCTGCTCTTTCTTGGTACGAACCTAGCGGTTCTGGTGGTGCTGAGTATTGTTTTTAGTCTGCTTGGGCTTGGCGGCGTTCAAACGGAAACCGGCGGTCTTGACCTTGGCGCGCTTCTGGTAATGGCGGCCCTGATTGGTTTTAGTGGCTCGCTGATCTCCCTGGTGCTATCGAAGTGGATGGCGAAGCGGTCGATGGGGGTCCGGGTCATTGAGCAGCCCGCCACGCCCTTCGAGCGCTGGTTGGTGGATCTAGTGCGCCAGCAGTCGCAGCGTGCCAGCATCGGCATGCCGGAGGTGGGGATTTTTGATCAGCCGGCTCCGAATGCCTTCGCGACCGGCTGGAATCGTAACAATGCCCTGGTGGCTGTGAGCACTGGGTTGTTGGAGCAGATGACCAAGGATGAGGTGGAGGCCGTGGTTGGCCATGAAATCAGCCATGTCGCGAACGGGGACATGGTGACTTTGTCGCTCATCCAGGGCGTGGTCAACACCTTTGTGGTCTTTCTGGCTCGGGTGATCGGCCATTTTGTCGACCGGGTGCTTTTAAAAAACGAGCGCGGTTATGGCATCGGCTACTTTGTGGTCACCATCGTCGCGGAAATCTGCCTGTCTGTCCTGGCCAGCATGATTGTGATGTGGTTCTCGCGCTATCGTGAGTATCGTGCCGACGCCGGCGGCGCGAATCTGGCGGGGCGGGATAAGATGGTCAGCGCGCTGCGTGCCTTGCAGCGGGTACATGAGCCGCGGGATCTGCCGGCTGGAGAGTTCGCGGCCTTTGGTATTTCGGGCAAGATTGCCGACGGTTTCAAGGCGGCATTTGCCAGCCATCCGCCGCTTGAGCGTCGCATTGCGGCCTTGGAGAATGCGCGCGGCTAAGCGGCGGGTTGAGCAATAAAGCGGGCACCGGAGTATCCGGTGCCTGCTGTTTTTATGGTTAGCCTCCCCAGGCTCAGCTTTGGATTAATTTGGCGCCGAGCCAAATTCCGCGATCTCGACTCCCTTACCTTTGAAGACCATCCGCAGGTTCATCTGCTGCAGCTTTGACAGCACTGTTGGATCTTCATCAACATCGAAGACCCAGGAAGCCTTGCGTCCGTCCATGTCCGTGGCATTGGACTCAATGATCTCCGAGGGGGCAATCACTGTCGTGGCAATGCGCATGCCGGCAAACATGGCGGCCATTTGTTGCATCATGGCGGCCGTGGCGGCATCGCTGCCATCGGGTGACGTCGGTGGCATGGCATCCTCGGCGCCGGTCGACTGCACCAGTACATAGTTTCCGTCGGCGTTCTTGGTCAGGCTCATGGCACCGTCGGAAAAAAATTCGGTGTTTTTCAGTGCGGATAAATCATCGAAGGCGAGTTTGAGATTCATGTATCTCCAGCCATCAAGGCTTTCCGACTGCAGGCTAACCAGCTCGACACCCTCGGGAGCATCGCTCTCGAATTGCTCACGAATCTCCGCCTCATCGAAATCAAATGGGGTCTCGCCGCCCACATCCTCGCTCGCTTCTTGACCCATGCTCTCGGCCATTTTTTCCATGGCTTCCATTTGCGCAATGGTCTGTTCGGACATCCCGTAGCGCATGTCGAGCGTGCCGGAGCCGTCCTTTTTCAGCGTCAGTGTCTGCTCGACCTTGACACAACCACCAAGCACCAGCACGACGGCTAGAGCAACCAGCCAGCGCGTTTCTGTGTTCATCACCTTCATTTATCGTTACCTCAAGTGGTATCAGTCAGTCATGACTGGGATTCAAGCCCTGAATGGCTTACGCCGCCGCTCGGCAAGCGCCGGCCACCTTCTCTTTTTCGCGGCGGAAAAGCAAGCGTTGGACCCGTTCAACGGCGACGCATGTGCGCGGCATGAAATGCCAACTCGGTCACAGCCGGGAAGGACGCAATGGTCTAATCTTTTAACTGTGCGACGGGGTAAGTCGATTCAAGGAGCGAGCGGCAGCGGTTGATAGGATATCCGGCAGCCACGGATGGCCGCCATGGACCTGACAGTACGGCCATGCTTTTAACACTCCACTTCCGGGTAAGAGCCGATGGTTCAATGCCCGGCTTTTTTGTGCTTGACTCAGCCGCACCCCAAATAACGGCGAGCCCAGGCCACCATGGTGTCGGCCACATAGAGAGCGTCGGCTGGATTTGTCAGTAGATGATCGGCGCGATCGAGTGAAATAAAGCTCTTGGGGTGCTTTGCTGCCTGGTAGATGCGAAAGGCCTCGGAGATATCCACCACCTCGTCGAAAGGCGAATGGTACAACAACAGTGGCCGGCGCAGTCGCGCGATATGTTCGGCTGTCGCATGCTGCTCAAGATCCTCAAGAAATTGCTTTTTAACGCGAAAACCTCGATTGGCAATACGCACTTCCACCTCGCCCTGGGAGCTTAACGCCTCCTCCGCATCGCTAAACAAATGACGCACATGGGTTGCTGTCGCCGGAGCACCAATGGTCACCAGGGCTTCGACCTGGGGTAACTGATGGGCGGCTACCAGGGCGGCTGCTCCCCCAAGGCTGTGGCCGATGAGCAAACGCGGCGGCTCGAAATCTTGCGCCAGCATGTCCGCGGCCGCCAACAGATCGGCGACATTGGAAGAAAAGCTGGTATTGGCAAAGTCGCCGTCGCTGTTGCCAAGCCCCGTGAAATCAAATCTCAACACCGCGATACCGCGTGCAGCCAAGGCGCGGCTGATGCGACTGGCCGCGGCAATATCCTTTCCGCAGGTAAAGCAGTGTGCAAAGAGCGCGTAGGTGGGGGGAGCGTCATCCGCTGGCGGTGTCTCCAGTAAGCCAGCCAGACGCTCACCTTGCTGGTTGGGGAAGTCGAGCTTGATGCGGGCCATGGGCAAGACCTGTGAAGCGAGACTTGAATTCAACCGGGATGCGAGATGAGTCCGCCGGCTGTCTGCTGTTCGCGCTCACGCAATTGCAGCTCCCACATTTTGGCATAAGAACCGCTGGCGGCAAGCAGACCACGATGATGACCCTGTTCGATAATGCGCCCGCCGTCCATCACCAGAATGCGATCAGCATCAACAATGGTAGACAGGCGATGGGCGATAACCAGGGTGCTGTGATTCGCGGCCACTTCAGCCAGGGTCTGCTGGATGGCTTGCTCAGTGCGGCTGTCGAGCGAGGAGGTCGCCTCGTCAAACACTAAGATACGTGGCTGTTTCAGGATGGCGCGGGCAATGGCAACGCGTTGTTTCTCGCCACCGGAGAGCTTGAGCCCGCGCTCACCAACAACTGTTTCCCATGCGTTCGGCAGGCTCTCGATGAAAGTGCGGATATGTGCCAGTTCCGCGGCGCGTTCGATGTCCTCGCGGAGAGCATCCGGCCGGCCATAGCTGATGTTGTAGAGAATGCTGTCATTGAAGAGCACCGTATCCTGGGGCACGATGCCAATGGCCGCGCGCAGGCTTTGCTGAGTCAGGTCGCGAATGTCTTGACCATCGACCAGGATGCGCCCACCGGTTACATCATAAAAGCGGAATAACAGCCGCGCGAGGGTTGATTTGCCGGCCCCGCTGTGACCCACCACGGCGACCTTCTCCCCCGGGGCAATCGCAAAATCCACCTCGCGCAGAATGGGCCGGTCCGGCTGATAGTCAAAGTTCACTTGCTCAAAGCGCACTGCGCCAGCGCTGAGCCGTAATGCCGTTGCCCTTGGGGCATCTTGTACCTCGGGCACCCGCGCGAGCAGCTTGACCACCAGATCCATATCGGCCAAGGCGTATTTGATTTGCCGATAAACAATGCCAAGAAAACCCAGTGGTATGAACAATTGCAGCATGAGTGCATTGACCAGCACTAGATCACCAATGCTCATGTGACCGACCACGACACCCTGGGCGGCAAAGAACATGATTCCGGTCACCCCAAGCGCGATGATGCTGCCCTGGCCAAAGTTTAGCAGCGACATTGAGCTTTGGCTTTTCACGGCATAGTCTTCCCACTGCGACAGGGTGGTGTCGTAGCGTTCCAGCTCCATCGGTTCGTTGCCGAAGTATTTCACCGTCTCGTAATTCAGCAGGCTGTCGAAGGCCTGACTATTGGCGTGGGAGTCGAGCTTGTTCATCTGGTGGCGGTAGTCCATGCGCCACTCGGTGATGGCGAAGGTAAAGGCCACATAGACCAGCACCGTGCCAAAGGTCACCAGAGTGAACACCAGCGCGTATTTGCTCAGCAGCACGGCGGCAACCAGGGAAAATTCGACCAGCACCGGGATGACGCTGAAGACCATGTAGTTCAGAATGGTCGACACCGAGCGGGTGCCACGCTCCAGATCCCGACTGATGGCGCCACTCTGGCGTTCAAGGTGATAGCGCAGCGATAGCCGGTGCAGATGCTCAAGCACCCGGGTCGAGAGTCGCCGCATGGCGCGAAAGCGCACCCGTGCGAAAACAACATCGCGCAATTCATTGAACAGGGAGCTGGAGAGCTTAAGCGCCCCGTAGAGCAGCAACAGGCTCACCGGCAGCACCAGCAGTTGCGCCTGCTGCCCCTCGAAGGCATCCACAATCTCCTTGAACACCATGGGCACGCCGACATTGGCAAACTTCGCCAGTACCAGCGCTGCCAGCGCCAGCAGCGCGCGCCCGCGAAATTCCCACAGGTAGGGTAGCATCTGGTGCAGATTCCGCCAGTCATGGCGATCACCGTGGACGCGTTCGGTGGCGAAGATTCTTCCCGGAGTCACCATGGGTTATTGAGTCTCATACGCGGTGATCCCATGTCCAAGGGCGACAACCAGAAATCGCACCAGACTGGGGCATTAATGAACAAACAAAGATCGAACCGCATTCCGGAGATGGACATGGGGCTGGACAAGGGTGGCTGCGCACTGCAAGAACCTTTTGCCCTGCAAGTCCTGGGCCCGGATATGGAGCCAGAGTTTCCCGACCGTTGCGTGGTAGTGATTGAGCCGGTCAATCAAGCCAGCGATGGGATGTATCTTTTTGCCGAGGTGGAAGGCGTGCGTTGGTTGCGCCAATACCGCCGCGACGCGCAGGGACGGCAATGGCTGATTGCTCTCAATTCGGAGTTTCCCGACATCCGCCTTGACGGGCTTGAATGGAGCGTGCTTGGCGTTGTGATTCAGCGCAACATTCGGCGTAAGGTCAAGCGCTACCAGTATGGCAGGGAGGGCGAGAACGAGAAGCGTGTGGCGACGACCATCTCTGATCTGACAGGTACCTGAGACAAGCTGTCACAAAAAACAGCGACTGAGCAACCCCTGAGCAAACCCAGCGAAAAAACGGTGGCTTCCCAATTGGGAAGCCACCGTTGATCTCCAGTCTGTCTCTAGGCGGATTTAGCGATAGGGATAATGCTGCGGAGGCATGGGCACATTGTGATGCATCCAGCCCGGCATGACTGGGCGTTGAGGCATGGGCGGTGGCGCTGATGGACGACCCTGCGGTGCCGGAGCTGCTTTCGGTGGTACCTGCGCAGCTTGATTTCGCGGAGCTTGAGGCTCTGCCGTAGCCTCCTGAGTCTCTGCTGCGGGCTCCGGCTTGGACGCAGGCGGTGCTGCGGGTGGTTTTGGCGCTGCTTTGCTTGCTGCCTGCGGGGATTGGGGAGCAAAGGGCTTGGCGAGTGCAGGGCTGGCCGATGATGGCGTTGCTGGTTCGGAAGCCGGCTTTGGCGCTGGCGAACTGGCCGAGTCTGAGGATGAATCGGATGCCGATGCTTCTGTGGCGTTAGCAGCGGACGCGGGTGTTTCAGTCTTCGCCGTGTCCGATTTCTCCGGATCAGACTCATTCGCCGTAGCTTGATTGCCGGAGGTTGAATCAGTACTGCTCTCAGCCGCCTGGGCGTCAGCCTTCTTGGAGGGTTCCTCCTCCTGCTTGGCAACCACTACCCGGCCAATTGGGCTCAATCGCTGATCGACTGTTTCATCGGCATGATGCCCAGTACTTTTGTGGGTGCCATAGGGATCGCCAAGGATAAAAATGGAACCAAATATCAGCGCAAGTACACCGCCAACGGCGACGACCTTCCCGGTTCCAAGCGAGGCAAGGATGCCGCCTGATTTTTGCTTATGCTGATCTGCGTCCACGGATTTGCTCATTCATATCTCCTATTGTTCCGTTGCACAGTGGCGAAAAAGTGATGTGGTGTAAATCATTGCCCAAGGTCAGCTAGATGCGAATGCACATGGGACATCACCAGCGTGGAAAAGGAAGATGCTGTTTCACTGCCAGAGATCTGTCGCACCTTAGCCAGACTGGAGGATAACGCTGTTGAGTCACTGTCGCGCGTATTGTCCCCACTACGTCGGACCATGCATCCATGTGGCTCATGATAAGGGCGCCCGGCCAAACAACCATTGATGCGCCCAGAAAAGGAAGAGCAGATAGAACAAGGTGCCTCCGATGAGCGCGATGACGTCATTCCGCCGTCCGGCCGCAGCCCCCGGCCCGGTCCCGGTGCCCGGACCGCGGCGTTTAAGTGAAATCCGATCAGCCACCGCCCATGTGAGAAAGCTGCCAAACAGCAACACGTCGGCCAGGGATCCATTCGCAAGCAAATGCGCAAAAGACCAGATCTTAACGGCGGCCAGCATTGGGTGTTTGGTTGTGCGCTGGATGCGACCTGGCAGATAGGCCGCGAACAATAGCGGAAACACTGGCAGCATCAACAGAAGCACCAGATGCCGCATCCAAGTGGGCGGCTGGTACAAAATGATTGGATCGACACTCGTACGAGCATCGCCGTAGCCGTGAATAATCAGCCAAAGGCCTAGCAGTGACAGCAGCGCGTAGCCGCTTTTCCAAGCTGTTTCTCCAAGACGATTAACCACTTGGCCGCGCCAGGCGGGGCGTAACATGGCGGCGGAATGCGTCCCTAGAAACAAGAGTAGGCCGGTGATCAGTTCAACCATGAGACAAGGAGATGCACAAAATTTAAAGATGAAGCGCGAAAAAATAATGTCGCACGGGACGCACCCTGGATCGCGCGAGGGCCGAAAACCGGGATTCTACCTCATCCATTCCGACGATGCTCGGTCGAATGCGCGGGCGGTGGATTACAGCAAAGCTGCGGCCAGGCTTGAAAGCGGCTCAAGGGGCTCATGTGGCGGGTCTCATGCGGCGTATTTCATGCAGAGGGTCTGGCTTTAGCAACCTCCCGGAGTTTCTCTTGCGGCCAGGCACAGAGCACGGCCTGAACGAGAGTGGCGAGAGGGATGGCAAAAAACACACCCCAAAAACCCCAGATGCCGCCGAAGACAAGAATGGCGACAATGATGGCGACGGGATGTAAATTGACAACCTCGGAGAATAGTAAGGGAACCAGCACATTACCGTCTGCAGCCTGGATGATCAGGTACACCACGGAAAGCCACAACAACTGCGGCGACCATCCCCACTGAAACCAGGCGATCAAGACCACGGGGATAGTCACCACCGAGGCGCCGATATAGGGCACGATCACGGACAGTCCGACCAGCACCGCGAGCAGCAGAGCATAATTCAGCCCAAATGCCGAAAAGGCCGCGAAGCTGACGGCCCAGATGATAAGAATTTCCCACACCTTGCCACGCACATAGTTGTAAATCTGGCGGTCCACTTCTTGCCAGACGGAGCCAGCGATTCGTCGGTGTCGAGGAAGGTAACCTTTAAACCAGTCCAGGATCAATTCCTTGTCCTTGAGAAAAAAGAACACTAGCAGTGGCATCAGAATCAGGTAGACAATCACCGTGATCATGCCGACCACCGATGACATCGAAAGCGATACTAACTTCTGGCCGAAGTATAGGATTTCCGCGCGAATGGTATTGATCAGCGTGTGAATCTGCTCGTTGGTCACCAACTCCGGATAGCGCTGCGGCAGACCCATGAGTGCCTGCTGCCAGGTGGTGAGCATGCCGGGAAGTTGCTGTACCAGGTCTGTGGCCTGGCGCCACAACAGGGGCAGCACCAACAATAGCAGGGAGGCCAGGAAAAGCATGAAACCGAGGAGCGCGACGAGGGAGCCGAGCAGCCGGGGCCAGCCCTTGCGCTCTAGAAAACCCACCGCGCCTTCTAGCAGATAGGCGATGACGATGCTGGCGAACACAGGGGTCAGCATGTTGCCGAGGGTGATAACAATCACCAGCACCGACAAGAGAGAAAATGCCAGGAACAGAATCTGCGGATCAGAGAAGTGACGGCGGAACCAATGACCGATTGCGTGCATGCTTCTCTGCCTTAGATTCGCTCACGTTCATGGCGCGCAAAGAGCGCTTCAAGCTCGTCGATGACCTCAATGGCCGGGCGTCCCTGAATCATGTGTGCTGACATGAGTAAGGATGCCTCATTGAGCAGATTACTCGCTTCAAGTTCCGGGTAGCTGCGACGCAGCCGTTTCATCGCGGCAATCACGCTCTCCTCAGCCGGTCGCGGCTCACGCTCCGCCTGTTTGCCACTGCCTGGCGCAGAGAGCCTGTTATCCGGCGTCGAGTCGGTCCGCACCTGACGCTGTGCGAGAAACTCCGCGAAGGCGCCTAGGGTTTCGCGATCTGTTGCGTTGAGAGAGCGGAAGTGTTTGATCAATCGCCGCTCGCGCGCATTACCGAGATCAGTTCCCAACATCAGATGGCTGGCATGACAATGAGGTTTACCGGGTGGGTCACGGTGGATACTTGTCGCGACTCACCATGGTCTGAAAAAAAACGCCGCGGAGTTGCGTCCGCGGCGTTTACTGTATCGGCCTGCCGCGGTTGACCGGCAGCAAGGGAGATAGGGTCAGATATAGAGACAGATGTCGCTTTCGCCGGCAAATTCAAAAAAAGCCGCCGCGCCAGCATATTCAACGCCATCGATGAAGTCCTTGCGATCCATGTCGAACAGATCCACTGTCATCTGGCAGGCGATCAGTTGGACCTCGGCTTCCTGACAGAGGTCGCGCAGTTCTTCGACACTTGCCACGCCCTTGTCCTTCATCTTCTTCTTCATCATGGCGGTCATCATGGCCTGCATGCCGGGCAGGGCCATGCCAAGAATCGGGAACCATTTGTCCATTCCCATTGGCATTGGCATGCCAGGGTTCCCCAGCGGTGTGACTTCGAGCGTCAGTTTTTTCTTCAGGAGCTGCAAGCCGTAGAAGGTGAAAAACACCTGCACCTCATAGCCCAATGCGGCTGCGGTGGATGCGAGGATGAAAGGCGGATAGGCCCAGTCGAGCGAGCCTTTGGTGGCGATGATCGCGAGTTTCTTTTCTTCCATCGGTTTCTCTTGGCGGTGTTGGTCTAGGTGTATTGGCCGGGGAATGCTGATTGGGAGATTTCGGCCAGTCTATCAGACGGCTTTGGCCAGCAGCTTAAAGATGGTGCTAACCAAGGTCTCCCTCGTCCAGCGATGACAGCGTGGCGGAAACCTTGACCGGGATCCCCTGAATGCGAAACTGGGATGCCTGCCTGAGGTTTCCTGCACTTGAGATCAGGATTTCTTGATCAGAAACAAAAATTTGCCACCATCCTCGCGTGATTCCATCAACTCGTTGCCAGTTTGCTTGGCAAAGGCGTCGAAGTCTTTGACCGAGCCTGGGTCGGTTGCAATGATGTGCAATACCTGGCCCGATTCCATGCCGGCCAGGGTCTTCTTCGCGCGCAGGATCGGCAAGGGGCAGTTGAGTCCGCTTGCATCCAGTTCTTGGTCGAAATCAGCCATGGTTAACCTCCAAGATAGTGCTTGATGATTCTGTGTCCGATCCCTGGGTGTGCCCTCGCACGCATGCCCTAGGAATCTACTCAGTTTTTAACAATACGCAAAGATTCTGATTTATAGGGGAAGCTGGCGAAAAACGCAAGTCTGGCCAAATCAGATAGATATAAAAATAAATAAATACATTAATTTGTAGTTTTTATCAACATTACACACTTTAGATAGTTTTAATATACAACTGTATTTTAATGTATTTTCCAGAAAACAGACTGTCACCGCGACCTAGCTCGCACTAGGGAGAGGTGATGATTTTCAGCGGATTTGGTGCCCTCGACAGGATTCGAACCTGTGACCTGCCGCTTAGGAGGCGGCTGCTCTATCCTGCTGAGCTACGAGGGCGCGGGGAACCTCAGTCGGAAATCCTAGCAAAGAGCGAAGCCGGCGTCTCCTTTGGGTTGAACGGGGCTCAATGCTGGGCTGAGGCAGGGGGAGGGTGTCGAGCTTGAAATCAGCCTAGAGGATTTGCTCTCACTTGCGCGTGGGGCAATCCTTGCAGCGCTTGCCTTTCTTGTAGCTTTTGCAGCACTTGTCTTTTTTCTTGGTCATGTTGCTCATGGGTCAGTGTTCCTGTGCGAGCTTGTTGCGATGGCCGCTTTGGCTGGTGTGCCGCCAGATTGTGGTCTGGTCAGCATCTCCTCGGCATGGGCACGGGTGGTCGCGGTGATCTCGGTGCCACCGAGCATGCGCGCGATTTCATTAACGCGATCAGCGGCGTCGAGCGCGGTGATTTCAGCAAAAGTTTGGCCGTCCTTGGTGTGCTTGCGTACCTGTAACTGCTGGTGGGCCTGGGCGGCGACCTGGGGCAGGTGGGTGACGCAAAGCACCTGACGCTCCTCGCCGAGTTGGCGCAACTGACGTCCGACAATCTCGGCGACGCCACCACCGATGCCAACATCGACCTCGTCGAAGACCAGTACTGGGATACTGATGCAGTTGGCGGTGGCGACCTGAATCGCAAGGCTGATGCGCGAGAGTTCGCCGCCGGAGGCGACCTTGGCCAGGGATTGCGCTGGCTGACCGGGGTTGGCGCTGACCAAAAAGCTGATCTGATCGAGCCCATGGGCGGTGCTGGCGGAGCTGTCCTGGGTTTGGATGTCGATGGCGAAGAGCCCGCCGGACATGCCAAGCTCCTGCATCGAGGCGGTGACCGTGGTGCTCAGGCGCTCGGCGGCGGCGCGGCGCGATTTGGTCAGTGTTTGGGCGGCCTTGAGGTAGGCATCGCGCGCCTGGTCGCGCGCGGCTGTCAGGCTGTCGAGATTGGCATCGGCCTGTTCGAGCTGCTGATATTCACCGGCGATGTCGCGGTGTCGCTCCGGGAGCTGAGCCGGCAAGATCCGATATTTGCGCGCTATCTCATGAATACGGCTCAGACGGTCTTCGATCTCCTGCAAACGCGCCGGGTCCATGTCGAGTGCGTCCAGGTACTGGCGCAGGTTGGAGGCGGCTTCTTCAATCTGCACCGCGGCCCCTTCAATGAGCTCGACGCTTGGCGCCAGTCTGGTATCCAGGGCGCTCAGTTCGGAGAGTTCGCCACTGGCGCGGCCGAGCTGGTCGTGCAGGGCGGGTTCGCCGTCGTAAACCAGTTGCAGGATCCGCGCGCAGGTTTCCTGCAGGCGCCCTTGATGAGCCAGGCGGCGCTGGTCGGTGTCGAGTTGATCGAGTTCGTCTTCACTGAGCGCCAGGTCGTCGAGTTCTACGAGCTGAAAGCGCAGCAGGTCGAGGCGCGCGGCGCGCTGGTCGCGCTCGGCCGTCAGTTGCTTCCAACGCTCGTCATTGTCGCGAAAGTGGCGGTAGGCTTGGGCCACGGTGGCGCGCAATGGGCCATGATTGGCATAGCCATCGAGCAGGTCGCGCTGGGCGTTGGCGCGCAGCAGGGATTGATGGGCGTGTTGCCCGTGGATATCCACCAGCAACTCGCCCAGGGCTTTCAACTGGCTGCTGCTAACCGTGCGGCCGTTGACGAAGGCACGTGAGCGACCGCTGCCCTGGAGTACGCGGCGAATGGCGCAGTCGTCATCTTCGTCCAGTTCCTGCTCTGCCAGCCAGGCGCGCGCTTGTGGACAGGCGCTCAGATCGAAATGAGCGCTGACCTCGGCCTTGTCGCTCCCGGCGCGGATCATGCCCGCGTCGGCGCGCTCGCCCAGGGTCAGCCCCAGAGCATCGATCAGAATGGATTTGCCGGCGCCGGTCTCGCCGGTCAAGGCGGTCATGCCGGGGCCGAATTCCAGCTCCAGACGGCTGACAATGACCAGATCCTGTACTTGAATATGGGTTAACACCTTGCACCTTCCTGGACTTGTCCACCCCAACCGAGTTTCGCGCGCAACAGTTGAAAATGATCGTGCCCGCGCGGATGGAGCAGTCGCACGCGCGTGTGGCCGCGGCGGATGCGCACGGACCTGGTGCTGGCGAGCTCAAAGGCCACCTGGCCATCGCAGGTGAGACGCGCGGTCTCTGGATGGTGGTGACAGAGGCGGACCTCGATTTCGCTGTCGCCGCCAACCACCAGCGGGCGGTTACTGAGAGTATGAGGGCAAATGGGCACTAGCAGGAGATTATCCAGCCCGGGATGCAGCAGTGGTCCGCCGCCGGAGAGGGCATAGGCGGTGGAGCCGGTTGGGGTGGCGATAATCAGCCCATCGGAGCGCTGGGCGTTGACGAACTGACCGTCGATATAGGTCTCGAACTCGATCATTCGCACCGTGTTCCATTTGGCGATCACGGCTTCATTGAGTGCCTTGCCAGTCCAGACCGGCTTGCACTCCGGCCCATTCGCGGACGACGCCATCAGACGGGTCTCAAGCAGGCTGCGGTATTCGCTGTCGTAGTTTCCGTCTAGCATATCGTTCAGACGGGTTTCGATGCAGTTCGGCGACAGGTCGACCAAAAAGCCCAGGCGTCCGAGATTGATGCCAACCAGGGGCGTGTTCGTGGTGGCAACCTCGCGCGCGGCGTGCAGAAAGGTGCCGTCGCCGCCGATGACGATAATCAAATCGCTGTGGGTGGCGAGTTGGGCATAGGGGCTTGAGTGCTGCTCGCGCGCTTGCCCGGCTAGAGAGTCGTTCTCCGAGTTGCCGGCAGGACTGCGGTGATCGGAGAGTAGAGCCGAGGTGGCCGGCTCAAGCAAAGTTCGATGCCCGCGTCGCTCGAGATGCGCGAGCAATCGCTGCAAGGTGGCCGGAACCCGAGGGTCCGGTTCCTGTTTGCCGATGATGCCGATGGTATGGAAAGCGCTCATGCAAGGTATTGTGCCACGTTGGTGGTCAAGACCCGAAGTGCCGGGATGCTCGCATTATACCGAGGGTGGGATGCGCTCGTGCTTGGCCGGCAACCCGCGTTAGTCCCGCAGGGCAGACGGCTGGTCCAGTCAGAGTCGCACCAAATTCCAGGCGTGCGGCAGGCTGTCGGCGGCCTGGCTTGACAGCCGCGGCGTCTGTCCCTAAATTGAAGGGTCGTTAGCACTCGGGGCGGGTGAGTGCTAAATCATGCTCCTGGCCACCCCGGAGGATGAAGCGGCTGTTTCACGGTTATGTTTCACAATGAGGTTGCGATGGCCGGGACGCGCGGCAGCGAAACCAAGGTCAGTGAGCGAGCATCGCTTTTTCTCAAGACACTGATCGAGCATCACATCCGCGACGGGCAACCGGTCGGATCGCGCACGCTCGCGAAAGAAACTGGCTTGGATCTCAGTCCAGCCACTGTGCGTAATGTGATGTCGGATTTGGAAGATATGGGGTTGGTGTCCTCCCCGCATACCTCGGCGGGACGGATACCGACCCTCTTGGGTTATCGGTTGTTCGTCGATAGCCTGCTGACTATCAAGCCGCTCGACGAGATCGATGTCAATGCACTGCGCGCGGAGTTCGAGCCTTTGGACGAAGCGGCAGCGCTGGTGGATACGGCATCCCGGCTGCTGTCGGGTGTGACCCGCTTGGCTGGCGTGGTCATGCTGCCTCGGCATGAGCGTGATGTCTTTCGTCAGATCGAGCTATTGCCGCTATCGGGTAAGAAGGTACTGGCGATACTTATCACGGGCGAGGGCGAGGTTCACAACCGGATCTTGCACACCGAGCGGACTTTCAGTCCGGCGCAGCTGGTTCAGGCGTCGAATTTTTTGACGGAATTGTTCACTGGCCAAGACATGGTCGACGTGCGCAAGCGGCTTGTGGAGGATTTGCACGCAACCCATCGGCAGATGGATGCAATGTTGCGCCAGGCGCTGGAAATGGCGCAGCGGGTGATGGAGTCGGCCGAGCACAAGGAGCAGCTGCTGGTGTCTGGTCAGACCAACTTGATGCAGTTCGATGAACTAGCAAACGCGGATCGTTTGAAGACCTTGTTCGATGCCTTTAATGAAAAGCGGGAAATTCTCTATTTGCTTGACCGCTGTATCCAGGCAGATGGGGTGCAGATTTTTTTCGGTGGCGAGTCCGGCTATGAGGTGCTTGACGACTGCAGTCTGGTGACCACGCCTTACCGGGTGGATGGCGAGGTGCTGGGGGTGCTTGGGGTGATCGGCCCAACCCGGATGGATTATCAGCGGGTGATTCCGGTCGTCGATGTGACAGCGCGTCTGCTGGCTGCGGCGCTTAGACAACACAATTGATCAAGATGTGGTTCGCGCGTCTGTGGCGGCTCCGGTTACGGAGGCGCGAGGGCGTGCGGGCTGCCGCGGAGGTAAAGGAAATGACGATAGACCAGCAAGGTCAGGAACAACCACAGGGCGGTGCGCAAGAGCGGGCGACCCAGACCGGCTCCCAGCCTGGCGCCCAAAACGGCGACCAGAACAGCGAGGGAGCTGGCTTGAATGCCGAGCAGGCGCCTGAGTCGGCGGAGGCAGGCGCCGAAGCAGCGGCATCGCCCTGGCCGGAAGATCGTGGTGAATTGATCGCCATGATTGAGCAGGAGCGCGCGCGTAACGAGGCGGCACGCGACCAGTTGCTGCGCGCCCGGGCCGAGGTGGAGAACATTAGCCGGCGCAAGGCGAAGGAGCTTGAAAACGCGCACAAGTTCGCGCTTGAGAATTTTGTGCGCGAGCTGCTGCAGGTACGCGACAGTCTGGAACTCGGCCAGGCCGCGGCAAGCGAGCCCGATGCCGATGTGGTGAAGTTGCGCGAGGGCATGGAACTGACGGTCAAGCTGCTTGCGGATGTCATGGCCAAGTTTGGTGTCGAGCGGGTCGACCCCATGCATCAGCCCTTCAACCCCGAGTTTCATCAGGCGATGTCCATGCAGCCGCGTGCGGATGTCGCGCCCAATACCGTGGTGGCGGTGATTCAACGCGGTTACACCCTCAATGGTCGTTTGGTGCGCCCGGCGCTGGTGATGGTGTCGCAGGCGATCGAACAGAGTTGATGCGCGCCAGCAGCCTATTTCCGCTGGTGCGCCTGATGTCCGCGCTGGTAACCGGGCAAGGGCGTTAAGGCTTGAACTTTGCAGGGTTTTGCCTCATGTGCGAGAACATGTCGGTCGGAGTCCACGGTTCGGAACGGATGGTGAACCTAACGGATGGTGAATCTGGCTCGAAGGCAACGCCCGTGATCGCGCGGCATCGGACCAGGTCCGGGCCAGTCACGCAATAAACATTTTTTAACAGTTTAGAAATCGGAGAAGTCAACATGGGAAAGATCATCGGTATCGATCTCGGTACCACAAACTCCTGTGTCGCCGTGATGGATGGCGACAAGCCGAAGGTGATTGAGAACGCCGAGGGTGATCGAACCACGCCAAGTATCGTCGCTTATTCCAACGACGGTGAGGTGCTGGTCGGTCAATCCGCCAAGCGGCAGGCTGTCACCAATCCAAAAAATACCCTCTTCGCTATCAAGCGTCTGATCGGGCGGCGCCACGAGGATCATGTCGTCTCCAAGGACAAGGACATGGTGCCCTATCAGATCGTCCGCGCCGACAACGGCGACGCCTGGGTTGAGGTCAATGGCAAGAAAATGGCCCCGCCCGAGATTTCCGCGAAGGTGCTACAGAAGATGAAAAGCACCGCCGAGGATTATCTAGGTGAAAAGGTGTCCGAGGCCGTTATCACGGTGCCGGCCTACTTCAACGACTCGCAGCGTCAGGCCACCAAGGATGCCGGGCGTATCGCTGGGTTGGAAGTCAAGCGTATCATCAATGAGCCGACGGCCGCGGCCCTGGCCTATGGCATGGACAAGCAACGTGGCGATCAAAAAATCGCGGTCTATGACCTGGGTGGCGGCACCTTCGATATCTCCATCATCGAGATTGCCGAGATCGAAGGCGAGCATCAGTTCGAGGTGTTGTCCACGAATGGTGACACCTTCCTGGGCGGCGAGGACTTCGATCTGCGCATCATTGACTTTCTGGCCAATGAGTTCAAGAAGGATCAGGGCGTTGATCTGCACAATGACCCGCTGGCGCTGCAGCGTCTGAAAGAGGCCGCCGAGAAAGCCAAAATCGAACTCAGCACCAGTCAGCAGACCGATATCAATCTGCCCTATATCACCGCGGATCAGAACGGCCCCAAGCATCTGAATGTCAAGCTGTCTCGGGCCAAGCTGGAATCCCTGGTCGATGATCTGGTCGATCGTACCATCGGTCCCTGCCGCACCGCGCTCAAGGATGCCGGCGTGACCGCCGGCGATATCGACGAGGTCATCCTGGTCGGCGGCCAGACGCGCATGCCCAAGGTGCAGAGCAAGGTGCAGGAGTTTTTCGGCAAGGCGCCGCGCAAGGACGTGAACCCGGACGAAGCCGTCGCCATTGGCGCGGCCATTCAGGGCGGCGTGCTCGGCGGCGATGTGAAAGATGTGCTGCTGCTTGATGTCACCCCGCTGTCATTGGGGATCGAAACCCTTGGCGGCGTCATGACCAAGCTGATCGAGAAGAACACCACCATCCCCACTTCGGCCGAGCAGGTGTTCTCCACCGCTGATGACAACCAGACGGCGGTCACCGTGCATGTGCTCCAGGGCGAGCGCCAGCGTGCGGCCGACAACAAATCGCTCGGGCGCTTCGATCTGTCCGATATTCCGCCAGCGCCGCGCGGCGTACCACAGATCGAGGTTAAGTTTGACATCGATGCCAACGGCATTCTCAATGTCTCGGCCAAGGACAAGGCCACCGGCAAGGAGCAATCTATTGTCATCAAGGCGTCCTCGGGTCTGTCGGATACCGAAATCGACCGCATGGTCAAGGATGCGGAGGCCCATGCCGAGGAAGACCGCCGCTTCCAGGAGTTGGTCGGGGTGCGCAACCAGGCCGACAGCATGATCCATGCGACTCGCAAGTCGATGGAGCAGATTGGCGAGGATAAGCTCGAAGCTGGCGAGAAAGACCGCATCGATGCCGCCATCAAGGATCTCGAAAACGCCATGAAGGGCGAAGACAAGGATCGTATCGAGTCCCTAACCAAGGCCCTAGGCGAGGCATCGGCCAAGATGGCTGAACGTCTTTACGCCAACCAGCAGGGTGGCGATGCCGCTGCCGGCGCGGCCGACGCGACCGCCGATGACGTGGTTGATGCCGAGTTCGAGGAAGTAAAGGACGACAAGAAGTAACAGTCCCTCGGGGCCTGCCCCGGTGTCTGAACGGGCCGCCCGCGATTGCTGTCAATCGCGCAATCGCGTGGTGACCATCCAGTCGTGGAGGCGGGCACAGGTCCAGACCAGCCCGCCTTTTTCACTTGCGCGCCAGACTTGCGCGCCAAAACGGATGCGCCTCGGATTGACGCGATTCTAGTCTTCCCGGTTTCATTGACTGCCACCACTGATATCAAACCCCGACATTAACCCCCGAAAATAGACCATGGCCAAACGCGACTACTACGAGGTTTTGGGCCTGAGCCGCAACGCGAGCGAGCAGGACATCAAAAAGGCGTTCAGACGCCTGGCGATGAAGCACCACCCGGACCGCAATCCGGACGACTCCGAGGCAATCGCCCGATTCAAGGAGGCCAAAGAGGCCCATGATGTGCTGACCGACGCGCGCAAGCGCTCGGCTTACGATCAGTTTGGGCACGCCGGAGTGAGCGGTGCCCAGGGCGGCTTTGGCGGGGCCGGGCCGGGTGACTTCAGCGGTGGCAGCTTCTCGGATATCTTCGGTGAAGTGTTCGGCGACATTTTCGGCGGTGGACGCGCGGCCGGCGGAGGCCGGCGGGTGCATCGCGGGACTGACTTGCGCTACGACTTGAGTTTGACGCTTGAGGAGGCCGTCTCTGGTAAGGATGTCAAGATTCGCATTCCCACCTCGGTGGAGTGTCACCACTGCGGTGGCAGCGGCGCCAAGCCCGGCACCCAACCCAAGACCTGCCCGACTTGTCAGGGTCTGGGCCAAGTGCGCATGCAGCAGGGCTTTTTCTCGGTCCAGCAAACCTGTCCACAATGCAGGGGTTCCGGGCGTATCATTGAGGAGGCCTGCGCTCATTGCCGCGGGTCCGGTCGGCTACGCGAAGAAAAGACGCTTTCGGTCAAGGTGCCGGCGGGGGTTGACACAGGGGATCGCATCCGCTTGGCGGGCGAGGGTGAAATCGGCGACCAGGGTGGCCCACCGGGTGATCTATATGTGCAGATTCAGGTGCAAGAGCATCCGATCTTCACCCGCGACGACAACCATCTCTACTGCGAGGTGCCGATTAGCTTCACCACAGCCGCGCTTGGCGGCGAGTTCCAGGTGCCGACCCTTGATGGCAAGGTGATGCTCAAGGTTCCGCAGGGAACCCAAAGCGGCAAGATGTTCCGCATGCGCGGCAAGGGCATCAAGCCGGTGCGCGGTGGTCCGGTAGGTGATCTGATCTGCCGGGTGATGGTGGAGACGCCAATCAATCTCACCGAGCGACAGAAAGAATTGCTGCGGGAACTCGATGATAGCTTCACCGCTGGTGGTGATCGCCATAGCCCGCATTCGACATCCTGGCTCGACCGGGCAAAGAGCTTTTTCGAGAAAATGGGGCTGTAACTGGCGTCTAATAGGCGTCAATGGCTGCCCTAATCGCGCATTCTAGGTGTTTGGCCTGACACGATATCTTCTATATTCAGACAACCTGTTGATCGGTTGGTTGGTTTGGCGCACCTCGCCCCGGCCGCCTAAAGCCCAGGTTGCGATTAGGTGACTGGCCGGCGGTCTAGCAAGCGTTTAGTATTGCCGCTGCATACCACCAAAAATGATCGCACGCCCCTGATCTGATCCAAGGTTTCAGGTCAAGGTTTTCAGCCAGGGTTTCCGGCCAAAGGTTCTGGGCCTGTTCCTGAACAAGGTTCCTGAACAAGGTTCCTGAACAAGGTTCCTGAACAAGGTTCTTGGGCAGCGTTCTGAGGTGGCTCAATACAATCCCCGGACGCGACCCAGCTATCCTGGCTGTCTCGTGCCGCCCCCTGTTGAGGAGAGACCATCGCCATGTCGGAGTCAAAAATCCATGAGGTCCCGTCGGACATCGCCGCGCGCGCCCATATCGATCACGACCAATACCAGAGCCTTTATCAGCGCTCGGTCGAGGATCCCGAGGGCTTTTGGGCGGAGCAGGCCGATCGCTTTGTCACCTGGTTCAAGAAATGGGACAAGGTGATGGACTACAGTTACGGACCCGATGATGTGTTCATCCGTTGGTTCGATGGCGGCAAGCTGAATGTGGCTTACAACTGCCTTGATCGCCACCTGGACACCCGTGGCGACCAGATCGCCATCGTCTGGGAAGGGGATGACCCCAGTGTTGATCGCTCCCTGACCTACCGCGAACTGCACGCGGAGGTCTGCAAGCTCGGCAATGTGCTGAAATCCCGTGGCGTGAAGAAAGGCGACCGCGTCTGCATCTACATGCCCATGGTGCCAGAGGCGGCCGTGGCCATGCTCGCCTGCGCCCGTATCGGCGCCGTGCATTCGGTGGTTTTTGGTGGCTTCTCGCCCGATTCCCTGCGTGATCGTATTCTGGATTCCGACTGCCGGGTGCTGATCACCGCCGATGAGAGCCTGCGTGGCGGGCGTCAAGTTCCGCTGAAAAAGAACGCCGACCAAGCCCTGGCCGAGTGCCCGGATGTGAGTACCTGCCTGGTCATTCAGCGCACTGGCGGCGAGGTGGCCTGGAACGGGGAGCGCGACCTTTGGTATCACGAGGCCATGGCGGAGGCCTCGGTGGACTGCGAGCCCGAGCCCATGGACGCGGAAGACCCGCTGTTCATCCTCTACACCTCGGGCTCCACCGGCAAGCCCAAGGGCGTGTTGCACACCACCGGCGGCTACTTGGTATTCGCCGCCATGACGCACCTCTATACCTTCGACTACCAGGATGGCGAGATGTACTGGTGCACCGCCGATGTCGGCTGGGTGACCGGACATACTTACATTGTCTATGGGCCGCTGGCCAATGGCGCCAAGACGCTGATGTTCGAGGGGGTGCCCAATTATCCGGACAACTCGCGCTTCTGGCAGGTGGTGGACAAGCACCAGGTCAATATTTTCTATACCGCCCCCACCGCAATTCGCGCGCTGATGCGTGCCGGCACCGATCCGGTCAAGGCGACCTCGCGCTCCTCGCTGCGCATTCTCGGCACCGTGGGTGAGCCAATTAACCCCGAGGCCTGGGAATGGTATTACCAGGTGGTCGGCGACAGCCGCTGCCCGGTGGTGGATACCTGGTGGCAGACCGAGACTGGCGGCCATCTGATCACCCCGCTGCCAGGAGCGACCCCGCTCAAGCCGGGCTCGGCGACCCGGCCCTTCTTCGGCGTGGTGCCGGCGCTGGTCGATGCCAGCGAGGGCACCCTGATCGACGGCGCTGGCGAGGGCGCCCTGGTCATCACTCGCCCCTGGCCCGGGCAGATGCGTACCGTCCATGGTGATCATCAGCGCTTCATTGATACCTACTTCAAGCAATACCCGGGCTATTACTTCTCGGGCGACGGCTCGCGCCGTGATGCCGACGGCTATTACTGGATTACCGGACGTATCGACGACGTGCTCAATGTGTCTGGCCATCGTTTGGGCACCGCCGAGATCGAATCCGCGCTTGTGCTGCACGAGGCCGTCGCCGAGGCGGCCGTGGTTGGTTATCCGCACGATATCAAGGGCCAGGGTATCTATGCCTATGTCACCACCATGGCCGGTGTTGAGCCCACGGACGCGCTCAAGCAGGAGCTCGTCAAGCTGGTGCGCACCGAGATCGGTCCCATCGCCACGGTGGATATCATCCAATGGGCGCCGGGTCTGCCCAAGACGCGCTCGGGCAAAATCATGCGGCGCATTCTGCGCAAGATCGCCGCGAATGAAGTCTCGGCCCTCGGTGATACCTCCACCTTGGCCGACCCGACCGTGGTCGAGGATCTGATCGATCATCGCGCCAATCAATGAGGCGTTGAGTTGTTTTTTTCTCTCACTCGCCTGTCCCCAAGCGGCCGCGCTTTGCGGCGCGCGGGGTAATTGTAATTTGTCTGTTAACATGCCGATAGCGCCGCCCTCTGGGCGGCGTTGTCATTTTCTGTAAGAGGATGTCATTTTTGTATTCTTCTCAACGTGTTGGCGTCTTTGTTGACGCCGAGAATGTCCGCTACAACGGCGGTTATCAAATGCGCTATGACGTGCTGCGGCGCTTTGCCGGACGCAGCAATGGCCCCCTGCAACGTCTGAATACTTATCTTGCCTTCGACAGTGAACGCGCGCGCGAGGACTACGAATATGCCAAAAAGTCGCGTGCCTACCAGCAAATGGTCCGGGATTACGGCTGGAAGATTACGGTAAAATATGTGCGGCGCTATACTGACGAAAACGGCGTGGTGTCGACCAAGGCCAATGCCGATCTTGACATGGCGGTGGACGCCATGCTGCAGGCTGGCAAACTGGAGCAGGTGATTTTGGTCACAGGCGATGGTGACTTCCTGCAAGTGGTCTCGGCGCTGCAAAATGGTGGCTGCCGGGTTGAGTTGATTGCTTTTAAGAATGTCTCGCGACAATTGCAGCAGCAGGTCGATGCCTTCTGGTCCGGTTATCTAATCCCGGATCTGCTGCCTATTAACTACGAGCCGCGCAACGACTGGGGCAAGCCAGGCTCCTGTGTGCGCGGGGTCTGCACGAAATGGTTTCCGGATAAAGGCTATGGTTTTCTGCGCTTCATGGATCACATCTCCCCCAATCTCTGGGTGACAGATCCGCGCGAGCCGGATTCGCCCTATACCAGTGTATTTTGCCATGCCAATGAGGTGGCTGAGGATGTGGCCGAAGAGATGCTCATGAATCGCGAGACTATTTTCGAGTTCTATCTCAACGAAAGCGACCAGAAGGACAATGGACTGGTAGCTAACAATGTGCGTTTGGCATTCGGGGTCAATCGCTAGCTTGGGATACTCGGTATGGAACCGCGCTCTTCCCCTGAGGGGCTTGTGTCATGGGACTGCGTCGGCGATTTTTGGATCATCGGTTAGACTATAAGGGGTGGTGGCGTCAGAGAGACTCTCACTGGTGTTATTGTCATATTCTGTGTGAGCGGCCTGCAAGGCTGGTTCATACCTGCATTTTTTTGACCCTATTACGAAGAGCGCCCGATGGCGACCAATCAGTCGGAAGTCAATCTGTCAGGCCTCGCGCGCAGGCTCGTCCGTGACGAGCTGATCTCCGAGGAGGCAGCGCGCAAAATCCAAGAAGAGGCATCGCGCCGTCGCGAGCCTTTTGTGCAGTGTTTGGTTGCACAGAAGGCGTTGGATAGTCAAGTTGTCGCACTGGCGGCCTCTCAGGAGTTCGGTGTCCCCGTGCTTGACCTGAGCGCGATGGATTTGCAGTCGCTGCCGCTGTCCCTGGTCGATGAACGCTTGATTACCAAACATCGAGCTCTGCCGCTATTTCGTCGCGGCAACCGGCTGTTTCTGGCAATTTCCGATCCCACCAATGACCAAGCCCTGGATGAAATTCGCTTTAACACGGGTCTGGCAACCGACTCGGTGCTGGTGGAAGAAGACAAGCTTGCGGCAGCCCTGATCAAAGCGGTGGAGGGTTCCGGTGCTGGCGGGGTGGATGTCTCGGATGCCGATCTTGAAAATATTGATGTCCAGGATACGGACAGCGAACAACGCGACGATGGCGACGCTAACGTCGATGATGCGCCCATTGTGCGGTATGTGAATAAAATTCTGGTCGACGCCATCTCCAGTGGCACTTCGGATATTCACTTCGAACCCTACGAGAAAAGCTGTCGTGTGCGTTTTCGCCAGGATGGCCTGCTGCACGAGGTTGCCAATCCTCCGCTGAGCATCGCTGGTCGCCTGATATCGCGACTCAAGGTCATGTCGCGCATGAATATTGCCGAGCGGCGCGTGCCCCAGGATGGGCGGATCAAGCTCAAGCTGTCGCGCACCCGCGACATAGATTTTCGTGTCAATACCTTGCCGACGCTCTATGGCGAGAAAGTAGTGCTGCGTATCCTCGATTCCTCCGCCGCCAATGTCGGGATCGAAAGCCTTGGCATGGATGAAAAGCAACGCAAGGACTTCATGTCGAGTATCGACAAGCCCTATGGCATGATCCTGGTGACAGGGCCAACCGGCTCGGGCAAGACGGTGACGCTCTATTCGGCGCTTAATATTTTGAACAAGCCGGAAATCAATATTTCCACCGTTGAGGATCCGGTCGAGATTCAGGTGCCCGGCATTAACCAGGTCAACTTGAATCCTAAAAGCGGTCTGACCTTCGCCGAGGCCCTGCGGGCCTTCCTGCGCCAGGATCCGGATATCGTCATGGTCGGTGAGATTCGTGACCTTGAAACCGCCGAGATTGCCGTCAAGGCGGCTCAGACTGGCCATTTGGTGCTCTCCACCCTGCATACCAACGATGCACCCCAATCCCTGACTCGTTTGGCCAACATGGGTGTTCCGCCTTTTAATATTGCCTCTTCCGTGCTGCTCATTATGGCGCAACGGCTGGCGCGCAAGCTCTGTCCGGTGTGCCGGCAAGCAGAGCATATTCCAGCCGAGGCGCTGCTTGAGGAGGGCTTTACCCAAGAGGAAGTTGACGAAGGTGTGACCATTTACCGTCCCGTTGGCTGCAATCAATGCAACAATGGATATAAAGGTCGCGTTGGAATTTTTCAGATCATCAAGGTCTCGGAGGAAATGGGGCGGCTGATCATGGAAGGGGGGAATTCCATTCAGCTTGCCAAACAGGCCAAGACCGAAGGCTATGCGGATCTCCGCCAGTCGGGTCTGCGCAAGGTCAAGGCCGGGGTCACCAGTCTTGAAGAGCTCAACCGGGTAACCAAGGACTAATCGCCATGGCTGTCGCAGCAAAACAACTGCCTGGAAAAAAACAGGCCAAGGCCGAGAAAAGCTACAACTTCGCCTGGGAGGGTGTCGACAAGCGCGGCACCAAAGTCAAGGGAGAGACGCGCGCTTCCAGCGTGGCAATGATTCGTGCCGATCTGCGTCGCCAGGGGGTGAATCCAACCAAGGTTCGCCAAAAGACAGAATTTTCGATCGGCAGTGGCAAAAAGAAGATCACCAGCGGCGATCTAACAGTCTTTACCCGGCAGCTTGCCACCATGATGACCGCTGGTGTGCCTTTGGTGCAGGCTTATGAGATTGTCGGGCGCGGTCATGAAAACCCCTCGATGCAGGAACTCATCCTGGCGATCAAAAACGATATTGAAAGCGGCACGGCCATGGCGGCAGCCATGGCCAAGCATCCCAAGTATTTTGATGAGTTGGTCTGTAGTCTGGTTGCCGCCGGCGAGCAAGCCGGTGTGCTCGATGTGCTGCTCGACAAGATCGCGACCTACAAGGAAAAGACCGAGTCCATCAAGGGCAAGATCAAGAAGGCGCTCTTTTATCCTGCCTCGGTCATCGTCGTGGCCGTGGTGGTGTCGGCGGTGCTGCTGGTGTTTGTCATTCCGCAGTTCAAGGAACTCTTTCAGAGCTTCGGCGCCGATCTGCCGGCCTTTACGCTGCTGGTCATCGGGATGTCGGAGTTTCTGCAAAAGTGGTGGTGGCTGATTGCCATGGGCATGGGCCTATTCGGCTTCCTAATCGCGAAATTGTTTGAGAAATCGGCTAAGTTCCGCGCCTTGGTCGATCGTACAGTGCTGAAATTGCCCATTATCGGGCCCATCCTCAACAAGGCGGCCATCGCCCGCTTTGCCCGCACCCTCTCGACCATGTTCGCCGCGGGCGTGCCTCTGGTGGAGGCACTGAATTCGGTCTCAGGGGCGACGGGCAACATTGTCTATGGCGAGGCGGTACTGAAAATGCGCGAGGAGGTTGCCACGGGTCAGAGCTTGCAGTTGGCGATGCGCCAGCGCAATCTATTCCCAAACCTGGTGATTCAAATGACCTCCATCGGCGAGGAATCCGGCTCGCTTGATGGCATGCTGGCCAAGGTGGCTGACTTCTACGAGGAAGAAGTCGACAATGCCGTGGATGCATTGAGCAGCCTGCTCGAGCCCCTGATCATGGTCGTCATTGGTACCCTGGTGGGTGGTCTGATTGTCGCTATGTACCTGCCTATCTTCAAACTCGCCGCAGTGGTGTAAACCGCTGTTGGCAACCGCGACTCCCATGGTGGGCGACTCTTGGCCATGAAAGATATCTTTCGCGTCCTCGCTGAGACGCCCTGGCTGCTGCACAGTGCAACTGTGCTTCTGGGGTTGGTGGTCGGCAGCTTTCTCAATGTCGTCATCCTGCGCCTGCCTCGCATGATGGAGCTGGAATGGCGGCAGGATTGCGCCGAGCTTCATGCCCGCTCCGAGCCGGATGAAACAGACCCCGCGCGGGAGCAGGCTGTCGAGCCTGAGCCCGCTCCCTTCAACCTGGCCCGTCCGGCTTCGCATTGTCCGATCTGCGGCCATCGCATCCGTGCCTGGGAGAATCTACCGGTCTTGAGCTATCTGCTGCTGCGCGGGCACTGCTCGGCCTGTCGTGCGCCCATCGCCATCCGCTATCCACTGATCGAAATCCTGACCGCCGTGCTGAGCCTGGTGGTGGTCTGGCACTTTGGCTTTAGCGTGCAGGCGGCCGCGGCGCTGGTGTTTACCTGGTCGATGGTGGCGCTGGCGCTGATCGACTTTGACACCCAACTGCTGCCCGATACCATCACCCTGCCGGTGCTTTGGCTTGGGTTGCTGCTCAGCCTGTTTGGGGTTTTCGTCGATGCCGAGACGGCCATTATTGGCGCCATCGCCGGTTATCTCAGTCTGTGGTCAGTGTTTCAGCTGTTCCGCCTGCTCACTGGCCGCGAGGGCATGGGCCGGGGAGACTTCAAGCTGCTCGCGCTCTTTGGTGCTTGGATGGGTTGGCAGGCGCTGCCGCAAATCATTTTGCTCTCGGCGCTGCCGGGAGCCCTGATCGGGATTGCGCTGATCGCGCTTGGCAGCCAGGAGCAGCGCGCGCCCATGCCTTTTGGCCCTTATCTGGCCATTGCCGGTTGGGTCAGCCTGCTGTGGGGCGCGGATATTACCAACGCTTATCTGCGTTGGAGCGGTCTGGGCTGAATGCGTCCATTGCGCGTGGCACTGACGGGCGGAATCGGCAGCGGTAAGTCGACCGTGTCCGAGTGTTTTGCGCGTCGTGGCGTGACCATCATCGACGCTGATCTGATCTCCCACGCGCTGACGGCGGCGGATGGGGTGGCCATGCCAGCCGTTGTGGCGGCCTTTGGTGCCGCCGCGCGATCACCGTCAGGAGCGCTTGATCGTGCCTGGATGCGTGAGCGGGTTTTCCATGATGCAGGCGCTAGACACAGGCTTGAGTCCATTTTGCATCCGATGATCCGTGCCGAAATGCTGCAGCGTGCCGAACAGGCATCGGGCGTCTATTGTCTGTTGGTTATTCCGCTGTTGTTTGAAACCGGTCAGCAGGCGCTGGTTGATCGGGTGTTGGTCGTCGATCTGCCGGAATCAATGCAGATAGAGCGGGTACGCAGTCGCGATGGATTGAGCGATGCCACTATCCGTGCTGTTCTGGCGAGCCAGGTTGATCGCCAAAGTCGCCTGGGTGGAGCACAGGATCTGATTGATAATTCAGGTAGTTTTGCCGCCCTGGATGCGCAGGTGGCGCAATTGGATCTGTTGTATCGTGAGTTGGCGAGCGCGCGCGCCTGAGTGCGCGGGATGAATGTGGATCTATGAGCGTGAAACAGCAGCTTCTTCGTTCAGCAGGATGCTGCACCATTTGCGCTGCACCATCTGTATTAGAGTTGCTCGGAGGCAAAATCCGCCAGTCGCGAACGTTCCCCGCGAATCAGGGTAATGTGGCCACTGTGGTCCCAGTACTTGAAGCGGTCAACAACATAGGTCAGACCCGAGGTGGTTTCGGTCAGGTAAGGGGTGTCGATCTGGGCGATATTGCCCAGACAGACTATCTTGGTGCCGGGGCCAGCGCGGGTAATCAGGGTTTTCATTTGCTTGGCGGTCAGGTTCTGCGCTTCATCCAGAATGATGTACTTGTGCAGAAAGGTGCGCCCGCGCATGAAGTTCATGGATGAAATGCGGATGCGATTGCGCACTAGGTCGTTGGTGGCGGCACGGCCCCATTCGCCGCCCTCGGTCTGGGTGAGCACTTCCAGGTTATCCATCAGCGCTCCCATCCAGGGGGTCATTTTCTCTTCCTCGGTGCCAGGCAGAAAACCGATGTCCTCGCCCACGGGCACTGTGACCCGGGTCATGATGATTTCCCGGTAGATGCTGCGGTCCAGTACTTGAGCGAGCCCGGCGGCGAGTGCCAGCAGTGTCTTGCCGGTGCCGGCGGTGCCGAGCAGGGAGACGAAGTCGATCTCGGGATTCATCAGCATATTGAGCGCGAAATTCTGCTCCGGATTGCGCGCGCGTATGCCCCAGACGTTGTGTCGTGGTAGGCGATAGTCCTCGACCAGCTCGATGACGGCTTCTTGCGCGCCGCGCTTTTCGCGCACCATCGCCTCGAAAGGCGGATCATCAGTCAGTGACAGGCACTCACCCGGGTACCATTCAGCTAGATCCGGACCGGTAATGCGATAGAAGGTGCGGCCTTCTTCTTTCCAGGAGTCGAGCGTTTTGGCGTGCCGGTCCCAGAAATTGGCCGGGAGGGTGCGCAGACCTGTGTAGAGCAGGTCGACGTCCTCAAGAACCTGGTCGTTGGAGTAGTCCTCGGCCGCGATGCCCAGCACCGTTGCTTTAATGCGCAGGTTGATGTCTTTGGATACGATGACGACCTGCAGATCCTGGTGCTGCTCCCTGAGTGCCAGCGCAGTGGCCAGAATGTTGTTGTCGGCGCTATGGCTGGGGAGGTTGGCGGAGGCCTGCGATGTCAGTGGTTTGGTCTGGAAAAACAGTCGGCCCGCTGGTGGCGCGGACAGTGAGCGTCCGGCATCGCCGAGTGTCTGGATGGGCAGGCCGGCTTCAATGTCTTCGCGACTCGCATCGCTGATCAGTTCATCTAGAAAGCGGCTGGTCTGGCGCACATTGCGCGCCACTTCCGAGATGCCCTTTTTTCCGGCATCCAACTCCTCGAGCACAACCATCGGCAGGAAGACATGGTGTTCGTGGAAGCGGAAAATGGCAGTTGGATCGTGCATCAACACATTGGTGTCGAGCACGAAGAGGCAGACTGAATCCTTTTGGCGTTTAATCATGATGTTCCAAGCGTTCGGTGCTCGGTGTTGGCGGGTTTGTTAGGCTTAACCCGCCAATGGGCATGCGCATGGCGGTCGTGGCGATTTCCGCGGACGCGACGGCGGGAGCGCAGCGCGGGCAACGGGGGAAGCCTGGGTTAAGAGGCCTTCATGACCCATCCCGCGCTAAGGATTGCTTGAAGGAGGTCTCAAAGCGCCTTGGCGGCGGACAGCACCTCGTCGACATGGCCTTTGACGCTGACTTTGCGCCATTCATGCCGTAGCACGCCCTCGGTATCGAACAAAAAGGTACTGCGTTCCACGCCGAGGGATTCCTTGCCATACATTTTCTTTAACTTGATCACGTCAAACAGCTGGCACAGAGCCTCGTCCTTGTCGGACACCAGTTCGAAGCTGAACCCCTGTTTGGTCTTAAAGTTTTCCTGCGCTTTCAGGCCATCGCGCGAAGCACCGAGAATGGCGGTGTTGGCGGCGGCGAACGCATCCGCCGCGGCGGTGAAGTCCAGCCCCTCCTGGGTGCAACCGGGCGTGCTGGCTTTGGGGTAGAAATAGAGCACCAGGTTGCGACCGAGAAAGTCACTCAGCGCGATCTCGCGATCACCGGTGATCTTGACCTTGATCTCTGGAAGTTTGTCGCCGACTGAAAGGGGCATCTGCTCACTCCGAGTTTCAGGATGGTGATGGGTCTGGACAACATGGGTACGAGGGCCGGTCCCTGTCAAGTCCAAGCGCGGTCAAGTCCAAGCGCGGCTTGGCGAGCGCACAGTCGGATTAAACTTGTGGGCGCAGTCTCAGGCTTTCAGCGGCTCGAGCACGGCGTCCAGGTTGAGCCCGTCGCAGTAGTCCATGAATTCTTCCCGCAGCGTGGCGATATGAGTATCGGCCGGGATGCCAACGGTCATATGCACCGCGAACATGGGTGTGCCGGTGTGGGCTGCCGCATAGGTGTTGGTGGCCATGTCCTCGATATTGATGCCTCGATCTGCAAAGAATCCAGCCAGGTTATGGACGATTCCAGGGTGATCCATGGCCACCACATCGACCGCGTAGGGGATGTTGTTGCCGCTGCGCTCGCGTTCGCCGGTGCGCTTGCTGGTGATGGTCAGCCCGAGCTGGCGTTCAAGTTCCGGTAGGACATTTTCGACTTTGGCCAGGGTATTCCATTTGCCCTCGATCAGCAGAATGGCGGCAAAATCGCCGCCAAGCACTGTCATGCGGCTGTCTTCAATGCTGCAGCCTTGATCGAGAATGGCCTTGGACAGTCGGTCAACGATGCCGGGATGGTCTTCGCCCAGCGCGGAGAGAACAAGAAAGGTTTTCTGGGTAGCCATGACCTTTTACGCTTGTAACTGTAGTCGGTTGGGACTGGGAATTGAACCGATGCCGAGTGTATCACGCTCGTCTGCCGACAGGCAGGTTGAAGGTCGCTCGGACCATCGCGCCATGATGGGTCAGCAAGTGTGAGCGAAGAGGGTTTTTGGTCCCAGTGGCTTTAGCCACGACCAGTGGCGAGCCGCAGGCATTCTTGCCATGGGTGGAAAGCAGGCGCTACCATCCTGATTTGAGTGTCAGGACTTCTGGAATCCGCTCGGAGCTGGATTCAGACGATCCGGGCGGTTTTTTGCTCGATGATTCCGCGAACGGAGCGCCCTAATGAATAAAATGCGCGGCAGCATTGTCGCCCTGATCACCCCCATGACGCCATCGGGAGCCGTCGATGAGCAAGCGTTGCGGCGGCTGGTGGACTTTCATGTCGCGGCCGGCACAGTCGCGCTGGTATCCGTGGGCACCACCGGTGAGTCAGCCACCCTGGACGAGGCCGAGCACTGCGATGTCATTGCCCGGACTCTGGAGATGGCCGCTGGGCGCATCCCTGTGATAGCTGGCACCGGGGCCAACTCAACGACCGAAGCCATTCGCTTGACCCGCTGCGCCAAGGAGGCTGGCGCCGATGCGGCCTTGTTGGTAACGCCCTATTACAACAAGCCGACACAGGAAGGGCTTTATCAACATCACAAGGCGGTAGCCGAGGCTGTCGATCTGCCGCAGTTACTTTACAACGTGCCGGGGCGCACGGCCTGCGATCTTAAGCCGGAGACGGTCGCGCGCCTTGCGCGAGTGTCCAATATTGTCGGTCTCAAGGAGGCGACCGGTGATGTGACCCGGGTGCCGATCTTGCGCGCGCTCTGCGGCGAGGATTTTCTGCTGTATAGCGGCGATGACGGAAGCTGCTGTGATTTCATGCTTGCTGGCGGGGATGGCGTGATTTCCGTCACCAGCAACCTGGTGCCGGACAAAATGCAGGCCATGTGCGTGGCGGCGCTGGCGGGCGATGCCGATCAAGCACGCGCATTCAATTCCGTGCTTGACCCCTTGCATCAGGGGTTGTTTGTTGAGTCCAATCCCATACCGGTGAAATGGGCACTTGCCGAGATGGGGCTGTGTCAGCCAGGCATTCGCTTGCCCTTGACCTGGCTGTCGGAACCCTATCATGGTGGCCTGCGGGCAAGTCTGAGGGATCTCGGTTGCATCGGCGATTAAAAGCGTGGATCTCTTCGCCGATGCCCGATGCGCTTCAATGAGGTACACTCGCGCCTTTGTCCGAGCGGTCTCATCGCATCCAGAAGCCGTGCGCCATGAGCGGCATTCGTTTCCCATTGTTTGAGGTGGCAAATCGCCATGAGCGTTGAAATGGAAGCCAGATTTTCATATCTGAACCCGCGCATCCTCGGTGCGCGCTTGGCCTCGGCCTCGGTGGCCTCGGTGGTGGTGGCCTCCCTGCTGACGGGCTGCGGTATTGGAAAAAAAATCGACAAGGTTCTTCCCGATCAGCGCTTGGAGTACAAGCAACAGCGCGAGGCAGGGGAAAATCTTGAGCTGCCACCGGATCTGACGGCCGTGTCTTTTGATGATGCCCTCGACATTCCTCCGGCAAGCGGTATTACCACCTACTCCGAATACACCGGCACGCGTGAGCGTCGTCAGCGCATCGCCGGCAGTGGCGAGGTGCTGCCAAGTGTCGCGGGTGTCGAGATGGAGCGCTCGGGCGATAAGCGCTGGCTGCGGATCGACCAATCCCCGCAAGCGGTTTGGCCGCGGGTGATCGCCTTCTGGCGTCAGCAGGGCATTTTGCTGGTCGAGCAGGAGCCATCCATCGGTGTGATGAAAACCGACTGGATTGAAAACCGCGCCGAGGTTCGCCGGGATATCGTCACCAAGATGTTCCGCAAGGTGGTCGATGGTCTCTACAGTACCTCCACTCGCGATCAGTACCGGGTACGTATCGATACCGGGCCCCGTCCCGGCACCACCGAGGTTTATCTGACCCACCGTGCCATGGAAGAGCGCCTGGTGCGCAACACCCTGGGCGAGGAAGCCAGTACTGTGTGGGAGCCGGCGCCGAGCGATCCGGGCAAGGAGGCGGCCATGCTGCGGCGACTGATGCTGTCCTTGGGCGTATCCGAGCAACAAGCCCAACGCATGCTCGCGCAGCAGGGTTCAAGCGCGCCGACCCGCGGTGCGCGGCTGGTGCAAAGTGGCGGTGGCGCCCTGGTCGTGGCGGAATCCTTCCGGCAAGCCTGGCGTCAGGTTGGCTTGGCGCTTGATCGCAGCGGCTTCGCGGTCGAGGATCGCAATCGCTCGGAAGGGGTGTTTTACGTCCGTTACGACGATCCCAACAAGCGCCAGCGCGAGAAAAAGGGGCTCGGTTCGCGTTTGGCGTTCTGGAGCAAAAACAACAAAGATCTCGGTGTTGAGCAATATCAGGTGCGCCTGAATGAGGACCAGGGCCAGACCCGGGTCACCATTCACGACGCCAATGGGAACCCTGATACCTCTCCCACGGCGGCGCGCATCCTGAGCCTGCTGAGCGAGGAAATGCGCTGATTTGGAAGCAATTCCAAAAATTGGGTGTTTCATCTGGTGGAAGCGGCTTCCAGCCGCTTCGCGACGCGCCAAGATGGAGCGTCTACTGATTACCGGGCCAACCGCCTCAAGCCTCGGAATCGAAGCCCAGCAGGCGCGGATAGACTTGACCCCGTAGCAACTCCTGATGGCTGCCGCGCTCAACCACCTGGCCCTGATCAAGCACCAGAATCTCATCCATGCGCGCCAGTGCAATGGGCTTGTGGGTAATCAGCAGGGTGCTGCGTCCTGCCATGGCCTGGTCGATGGCCAGCATCAAAGCCTGTTCGGTGGGGCCGTCGAGTCCCTCGGTTGGCTCGTCCAACAGCAAAATGGCTGCGTCCTTCAGTAGTGCGCGAGCGATGGCGATACGCCTCGCCTGCCCCCCGGAGAGCCGCACGCCGGTCTCGCCCACCCAGGTGTCATAGCCCTCGGGCAGGCTGTGGAGAAAGTCATGAATCTGCGCCGTGCGGCAGGCATGCTCCAAGTCCTGCTCGCTCGCCTCGGGCGCGGCCAGCAACAGATTCTCGCGAATGCTGGTGTTGAACAAATGGCTGTGCTGTGACACCAGCGCCAGATGACGGCGCAGTTCCTCGCCCCGCAGGCGTGCCAGTGGCAGGTCGCCCAGGCGAATCTCCCCCGCATCCGGCAGCCAGAAGCGCAGCAGCAGATTGAGCACCGTGCTTTTGCCGCTGCCGGTCGCTCCGACCAGGGCGATGCGCTTGCCCACCGGCAGTTCCAGATCGAAGTCACTCAGGGCGGCGCGCTCGGCCTTGGGATAGCGAAAACTCACCCCGCGCAGACTGAGATGGAAATGCTCGGGCGTCACCGCCGGCCCCTCGGGCTCGGGCGCGGCGGGCTGGGTGTCGACAATGGCAAACAGCCGCCGTGCCGCGGTCAGGGTGCTCTCCAGTTGCTGAAAGGCAAGTGGCAGGGGCGCCACGGCCTCGAAGCTTGCCAGCGCCAGCAGCGCCAGCATGGCCAGTTGCGGCGGTGCCAGGCTGTCGCTCGCGAGCAATGGCAGGCCAAGCCAGATGGCAAACCAGAGTGCCAGATTGGCGCACAGCCCCACGCCGCCGGTGGCGATGCCGCTGATGCGGCTCATGCGGTCCTGGGCGCCGATCAGCTCGGCGCTCAGTGCATCCAGGCGGCGGGCGTGGGCGTCGGCGGCGCCTAACACCAGCAACTCGGACAGGCCTTGGGTGCCGTCGATGGCGGTTTGGCGCAGATGGGCTTCGGTCTCGACCAGCTGACGCCCAGGCGCGCGGCCGAGGTGCCGGCTGGCGGCGGGCAGGGCGACACCGGCAAGCAGTAGCAGCGCCAGCAGGCTGAGCGCCAGGCCGAGGTCATAGAGGGCGGTGAAGACGAAAAAACCCAGACTGGCGCTGGAGGCCACCAGCACCGGGATGAGCACCCGCACATAGAAATTGTCCAGCGCGTCGATATCGGAGCGGATGCGGCTGAGCAAATCGCCGCTGTGGAATTCCTGCAAGCGCGCCGGAGCCAGGGGCTCGAGATGCTGGTAGAACCAGACGCGCAGCCCGGAGAGCTGGCGCAGGGTGGCCTCGTGCGAAACCAGGCGTTCCAGATAACGCCCGGCGGTGCGCGCCATGGCACTGCCGCGAATGATGGCCGCCGGGGTGAAATAATTCATCGCCAGGCCGGCCGCTCCGGCCACGGCCATCGCGGTGATGAACCACCCGGAAATGGCCAGCAGGGTGACATTGGCCACCAGGGTGATCAACGCCACCAGATAGCCGCCCAGAATCCAGGCGCGATAGGGCTTGAACAGTTGCCAGAGACGCAGTAGGTCCTTCATGCTGGGGCTCCGCTGCCAGTGGCGGTATCAAAGGCCCTGGCCGAGGAGTCGACCTGGGCGCCGCCGGCAAACTGACCTTGGGCCATGCGCGCGTAATGGCCCCGCAGGGCGATGAGTTGGTCGTGAGTGCCCTGTTCGGCGATGCGCCCGTCAACAATGACCAGAATCCGATCGGCATGGCGCACGGTGATCAGTCGGTGGGCAATGATCAGCAGAGCGCGATCGCGTGCCAGTTCGTCGATGCCCGCTTGCACCAGGGCCTCGTTGGCCGGGTCCAGGCTGGCGGTGGCCTCGTCAAGAATCACCAGGCGGGCATCGCGCACAAAGGCGCGGGCCAGCGCGATGCGTTGAATCTGCCCGCCCGAGAGGCCAATGCCCTGCTCGCCGATTTGGGTGTCGTAGCCGGCGGGGAGTTGGTCGATGAACTCGGCCGCGCGCGCGCGCCTGGCGGCCTCTTGCACCTCCTCCAGGCTGGCCTCGGGGCGGCCCAGGCGGATATTCTCCAGCAGGCTGCCCTGGAACAGGCGCGGGCGCTGTGGCAGCCAGGCCAGGCGCTGGCGCCAGTCGTCGAGATCGAGCGTGGCAAGATCCTCGCCGTCGATCAGAATGCATCCCGCGTCTGGCATGCTGAAACCAAGCAGCAGACTGGCGATGGTGGTTTTGCCGGCACCGCTCGGACCCACCAGGGCGACACGCTCGCCGGGGTTGAGACGGAAGCTCGCGCCTTGCAGCGCCGGGCGGCCTTCCTCATAGGCAAAATGCACCTCTTGGAAAGCGACTGCCAGCGGGCTGCTGGCGGGTAGCCGGCGACCAGGTGCCGGCCGCTCGGGCAGGGGCGTGGCGAGAATATCGGCGATGCGCTCGGCGGCGGCGATGGCCTCGAGTCGGCCGTGGTAATGGGTGCCAAGATTGCGCAGCGGTAGAAAAAACTCGGGTGCCAGCAGCAGAATGAAAAAGCCGCTCAGAAAGCCGATCTCCGGCGGGGCCATGAGATCCGGCAACGGCAGCTCGAGCTGATAGAGCCGAAAACCGATGAACACGGCGATGATGGCGATACCGACGGTGGCGAAGAACTCCAACACCGCCGAGGACAGGAAGGCCACCCGCAGCACCTCCATGGTGCGGCGGCGATAATCCTCGGAAATCTCGGCGATGATCTTGGCCTCGCGGCGGCTGGCATTGAACAGTTTGAGCGTGGTCAGCCCCTGGATCACATCAAGAAAATGCGCCCCCATGCGTGCCAGCGCCTTCCATTGATGCTGGTTGATGGCCTCCACCCGGGTGCCGATCAGGATCATGAACAGGGGGATGAGTGGGGCGACCAGCGCCATGATCAGGCTCGAGAGCCAGTCGATGGGGGCCACCACCACCAGGATTGCCACCGGCAGCAGCATGGTGACCGTCATGGCTGGCAGATAACGGGCGAAATAGGCCTCCAGTGCCTCGATGCCCTTGGTCAGGTCCTCGGCCAGGGCGCCGCTGCGCTGCCCGGCCATCCAGCTTGGTCCGGCGGCCTGAATGTGCCGATAGACGCGGTCGCGCAGGCTGCGCTTCACTCCAGCCGCGGCACGAAAGGCGGTCTGTTCGGCACCCCAGTTCAGCAGGGCGCGCAGTGCGAACAGCCCAAGCAGCGGCAGCATCCAGGGGGCGAGGTCAGCGCGACCTGCGCCACCAAAGACAAAGGCGTTCACCACATAGGCCAGCACCCAGGCCTGGGCGATCAGCAGTCCGCCGTTGGCGAGTTGCATGGCGATGGCCAGGCGCAGGTAGCCGCCAGCCAGCGGCTTTTGTTCATCGAGAAAGCGCTTGGCCGCGAGCTTGCTTTCACCCGCGCGTGTCGGGTGGTCAGCAGATGTCTGGTCCGGTGTCGGGTCGGATATCGGGCCAGCGGCCGGTGCCGGGCCTGTCCCTCCCTCGGGCGGTGCGGTGGCGGTCAAGTCGGATTCGGGCGTGGCCGGAGTCGGCATGGCTAAGGTATCAGGCGGTCAGCGAGCCCATGGGCGGCGAATGGGAGTCGCGGATTCCGCCTTGACCGGCCAGTGGTCGGTCAGGCCAGCTCCAAGACGGGCGCCAGGAAAAAAGGCGCCTGCGCAAGCAGACACGGAGATGCCTTGGAGCTTAGCTGTCAGGGCTTTGCTCGCCAGTCTCGGCTGGCGCACTCCCGGTCTGTTGCGGAACCCGCTCGAGTTTGGTCGCATCGTAGCCGATACTGGAGATGAAGTCTCGCATGCGTTGCAATTCGGCTTCGCTGAATTCGGGCTGGCGCGCCATCACCCAGACATAATCGCGCTTGGCACGGCCAATGACGGTGAGCTGATAATCCGGATCCAGATAGACAATGCGATAGTCGGCCTTGATCGGCCAAATAAACTGCATGCCCCAGCGCGCATTGGTGCTGGTGTCGAGCACAAAGCCCTTGGGGTGATAGACCTTTTGCGGTCCGTCGAAGGCATCCTTATTGAAGGTGAAAGTGGTCGCGATGGTGCCATCCGCATTGAGCGCGTAGGACTCCACCGCGTTATGGGCGCCTTTTTCAACGAAAGTGGGGATATTGGCGACCACATACCAGTCGCCCATGAAGCGTGCGAGATCGACCTGCTTGACGGTGTCCATGGGTTCTCCTCCGGATTCAACACAGGCGGACAGGATGAGTGTGCTGGCGGCGAGCAGCAAGGCGCGCCCGATTGTTGTCAGGCATGGCGGGGAAGTCATGCGATTTAGCATCCTCGTTGTGGGTTGGGGCAGGGCGGCTGTGCCTCAAGGAGTAGGTTGAGTCGCCATATCAAGCCTTCGGCTGTCCGGGAAAAAACGCATTGGTGCGCCGGATATAGTCCGCATAAGCGGGCCGGCGTTCGCTAATGTCGGATTCGAGCAACTTCACGCCCGAGACCCGCAGCAGCAGGAAGGTGACCAGCGCCGGGCCGATCAGACTCCACCAGGCACCGCCGGCTAGGGCAATGAGCCCGAATCCCCACCACAGACAAGCCTCGCCGAAGTAATTCGGGTGCCGGGTATAACGCCACAGGCCCCGATCCATCACCTGTCCGGCATTGCGCGCATCGGCCTTGAAGCTCGCCAGCTGCTGATCACCAATGGCCTCGAAGCCGAAGCCAAACAACCAGAGTGCCGCGCCGATCAAATCCAATGCGTTCAGCGGCGCCGGGCTGAGGGCGGCGCCGAGCAGTGGCAGGGAAATCACCCAGGCCAGGATCGCCTGCAGGCCGAAGACGATATAGAGGCTTTTCAGCCAGAAATTGGGTTCATTGTCGCGGCGGATTGCCTGATAACGCCGGTCTTCCGGCTCGCCCCAGTTACGCAGGGTAATAAAGAGCGATAAGCGGACCGCCCAGAGCGCGACCAGAAACAGGATCAAAGTGGCGCGTCCGCCCAGCGCGTCGGCGCTTGCGGCATAGACTAGGGTCATGAGCAGGAAAAACAGCGACCACATCGAATCGACAATGCTCACATCCTGCTTGCGGATGCTGACCAGCCAGCCAAACATCGCCAGCAGCAGGGCGACGGCCAGGCCGCCGGAGTAGATGCCGAGGTCAAACATCGGAGATTGCTCCCTGTGCGAGGTTGGTGGGTGCGGCCTTGATCATGGATGAACCGGGCCACTCACCCGTTGGATTGCACGGTCGGGCGGTAGCCGTCGAGACGCATGGCCAGCCATACCAAAAAGGGGGCGGCAAAAAACCAGCCAATGGCGATGGCCGGCAGGGCAATGACCGGGTCGGGGAAGCTTACCCCGCCGAGTTGCTCGCCCGCCAGGAAGGCCAGTGGGCCGCCGATGGCGCCAAGACCGGCGGCGAGCGCATAGCGGCCTTTCAGCCAACGCAGGGAGACATTCAGCAAGGTGGCGAACAGCACCCAGAGCCCGATCAGCCAGTGGGGTGCCAGCCAGGTGGCGAACTGTCCGGATGGGTAGCTCAGCCAGCCAAAACCGGCCAGAGCGCCATCCCAGAGGGCACCGAACCAGGCTGCCAGCAAAATTAGCAGGAACTCCGGCAAGGGCCGCGGCGCGCGCACCAGATGCACGCCCACGGCGATGATCATCACCAATAGGGCCAACATGGGCTGATCCCGGGCGCCAGCGATCACGCATAGCAACCAGGCGATCTGAAAAACAACAAAATTGATGGTGATATCGGTCAGTCGCACGTAAGCACTCCGTAACAAACTTGAGCACCCGGCTGGGCAAGATATTGCTTGTAACACATGATGCCGGCAGCCGAGGATGCAACCCAGTCGGCTCTTGTTCGCGGGCCGGATGGGCGGAAACCACATCGCAAGCCTGGTCTCGCTAAAACAGAACGGGCTGCCATCCAGTGCCAAAAGCAGTATAGTTTTACGAAAATAGCAGCTTTTTTCACCAACCACCAGGTTAGTGTTAAACAATTAGTGTTAAGATTATGGTTTGAAAACTTGGGCACGCTTCGCTTTGTCAACCATACTTTGTTGCGAATGTATACACTGTGATTTAACAACTAACAACTAACAACTAACAACTAACAACTAACAACTAACAACTAACCCCTAAGGAGTCCCATGGCCACACCCGATACTCCACGTCTGCTTCTGCTCGGTTCCGACGGTCAGGTCGGTTGGGAGCTTTGTCGTACCCTGGCCCCTGTTGGGCAGGTGATCGCCGCCTCGCTTAATGGCGTGCATGGTCCGGCGGTCGATTTGGCCGATGCTGCCTCGGTGCGGCGGCTGTTTGCAGAGACTGGGCCAGATGCCGTGATCAATGCCGCTGCCTACACGGCTGTTGACCGCGCCGAGAGCGAGCCCGAATTGGCGATGGCCATCAATGGTGACGCACTCGGGTTGATCGGCCAGCTTGCCGCGGACGCGAAGATTCCGGTGGTGCATTATTCGACGGATTTTGTGTTCTCCGGCGAGACTGATCGGCCGTATCGCGAGGATGACCCGGCCGAGCCGCGCAGTGTCTATGGTCAGAGCAAGCTGGCCGGGGAGCGGGCCTTGCTCGACTCTGGTGCCACGGCCCTGATTTTGCGCACCGCCTGGGTGTATGGCGTGCGCGGTAGCAATTTCCTGTTGACCATGTTGCGGTTATTTCGCGAGCGCCCTGAGTTGCGGGTGGTCGAGGATCAGATTGGCACCCCCACCTGGAGTCGCATGCTGGCCGAGGTGACGGCGCAGATTCTGTATCGAGCCTTTCGCGGGGATTTGAGTCTGGACGATCATCAGGGGTTGTATCATGTCACCGGTGGCGGGGCGACCTCCTGGTTCGGCTTCGCCGAGGCCATTCGCGATGCCAGTTGCCTGCAATGCAAGGTGCTGCCCATCCCGACCTCCGAGTATCCCGCGCCCGCGCCGCGTCCAGCCTATTCGGTGCTGGACACTCATCTTTTCCACGCCACTTTTGGTCTGACGCTGCCCGACTGGCGCCAATCGCTGGCGTTCTGTCTTGCTGATCTGCAAGGCAGAGCCTGAGTCATGCCCATGCCCATGGAAGTATCACGGCCGGGGCCTGGGTCTGGGGGAGCTGTGCTCAAGCTTCAGTATCCCGTGAGCAGCTTTCGAAAGCCATCAAATAGGAGCCCTTTATGTCAGAAAAATTGTCAAAAAGTGTTTATCAGTTGAAAGTGACCCTAAAGGGTACAAAGCCACCGATTTGGAGAAGGCTGCTTGTTCCCGCCGATCTGCCACTGGGAAAACTCCATGAGGTGCTTCAGCTTGTCATGGGGTGGGAGAATTATCACCTGCATCAGTTTATCTCTGGTGGTCGGTTTTTCGGGATGCAGGATGGGGAATTTTCGCTGGATGCCGAGATCGAGGATGAAAATCAATTCAAAATAAAGGATCTGCTCTCGGCGGAGAAGGAAACCCTGGGGTATGAATATGATTTTGGTGACAGCTGGGATCATAAAATCGTTTTGGAGAAAATATTGCCAGCCGAGGATGGTCAGCAGCCGCCGCGCTGCATCAAGGGCATGCGTGCCTGTCCGCCAGAAGACTGCGGGGGCATTTGGGGGTATCAGGAACTGCTTGAGACCTTGTCCGATCCCAAGAATCCAGATTATGAGGAGATGCTTGAGTGGGTTGGCGGTGAATTTGACCCCGAGTTGTTTGACATTGGCAGGGTGAACAAACAGCTTGCATTGGTCTAATACCGCCGTTTCAGACCTCGGGCATCAAGCCGGCGATTGGTCCCGCGTTTCGGTGCTTTAGCGACATCCAGCTTTTGGCCCGTGGGAGGGGGCGAGCGCGTTCGATGAACGCTGGATCATCGCCGTTGAAGACGACCTGCGCTGGTCACATTCCAGAGCATCTGGATGCCGTTGATTCAGGGTGATTTGGATTTGCCGTGCATCCGGTCAGGGGTTGATCCTGGCCCTCGATTGTTCCTGATTATTCGAAGACGCGGCAAGTAATTGTGTTCGTGCGACGGCGTCATCGAGCGCTCGTCGCAATTCTAGCGCGGAGAGCGGAACGGGCTGACCGGTCGGGTAGTAGAAGAACCAGAACTGGCAGCAATCGCGGATGCGCGGATCGGCCAGCAGTTCCGTGACCAGGGGTTTCCAGACCCAAGGCGTTGGCAGCATACCGTGAACTAGCACCGGGGGGTGTTCGCGTCAAAAGGCTCAAGGAAGATTATGCGCGGCTCATCGCTGAAGCGCCCGGGCCGCAAGAGATTGCCAATGGCGGCCATGGGCCAGACATCCGTGGCTCTGGTGGCCTTGATGGGCGCATAGAGATCAATGGACACCTAAAGTGTGCAAGTTGCGGTTGACACTTGCTCCACCCGTTGTAGGTCGACAAGTGCGACTTGGCAGCATCGATCGCGAAGTGGCGGCGGAAGGCGCGGGTGAAATCGCCGGCGTTGCGATAGCCGACCCGGTCGGCGATGAGTTGCACTTGCAAGTCAGTGTCGTTCAGTAATCCACGTCCACGCTCCAGCCGCAACTGTTGTAGATATTCACAAGGGCTCATGCCGACCTGCTCACGAAACACCCGGGTGAGCCGCTGCTGATAGGTGCCGACCTGGTGGGCCAGATCAATGCCGCTCGGTGGTTGGGTCAGCTGACGGGTCAGAATGGCGATGGCCTGGTTTAGCATGCGCCGATCCCGTTTGGCGCTGGATGCGAAAGACGCTTCGCCAAGCCCCTGGTCAACCGGGCTGGTCAGCGCCCGCAGCCGCTGCTGGTCGCCGAGTTGCACCAAGACACGCGCGAGCACCTCCTGCTCGAAGAAAGGCTTGGTGATGTAGTCAGCCGCGCCGGCGGCGAAGCCGCGCAGCTTGTCCTCGGTCTCCATCGCCGCCGAGAGAAAAATCACCGGAATCCGCGCGGTCCGCTCCTCGGCCTTGAGTCGCGTGCAAATCGCGAAACCGTCGCCACCCGGCATCATGACATCGAGCAGGATGAGATCCGGCATGCCATCGGCGGCGATGCGCAGTGCGTCCTCGCCGTTTTGGGCAACCAACAGATCGATCTCGCGATCCTTCAAGTAGGCGAGCAAGAGATTGAAGGACGCGGGCTGATCGTCGACCACCAGAAACCGAGCGATGAAGTGTGGCATCCCCTGTGACTCTCGAGAAGTAACGGCGCGGCCATTTTGCCGTTTTCCCGGCCAAGAAAAGGCTGGGATTTCAGGCATTTGGCCTCTCGGCACAGCATTTCGTCGTGCAAGCTTATTCGGCGTGAGACGAGCCATCATAGCCGCATGCTACCTTCACTCGGGTGCCAAGCTCGACAAGATGGATGCGCAGGTGATTGATGCGTGCCGTTTTGTGCCGCGCAATATGCGGGTCGCGGCGACCAAGAGTCCGGGACGACAGGATTTGCCGCAGTTCGACATGGGCGCGGTCTTTTAGGCCATGGTCAACGCGGTTGCACAGCGAGATTATTCGGTCCATGGACCGATGATCCGGCGGCGCTTGTTTGCCGACCGACCGGCAAATGCTGATGGATAAACGCGGCGAAGGGGTACGAATCATCCTCGATAGCGGCCTGCGACTGTCCGGGAGGCTGCCCGTGTATCGCCTGCTTGGTGATGCCGAACTATTGCTCACCATCTACGCGTGCTCACCATCTACGCGGCCTCCTGATGTGAGGCCCTGATCGGCATGCGAGTCAGTCAGCTAGATTGGGGTGAGGAACGATCCCCAACACGGCTGTGATGTTGGACTGCTTTCATTATTTCTAATCAGACACTCGTGATATGAGGACAATCGCCATGGCCCGCACCCTTTGGTTTTTGACGCTCGCCATCTCAAGCATGCCGCTGACCGCGGTGGCGAGCGAAGTGGAACCGCTGATCTGCTTCGGCACCGAGCCCTTCTGGAGCCTTGATCTCACCGAGCTTGGAAAGGCGCGTTTCTCGACTCCAGATGCCGCCGAGCGCGACTACCAGGGGAACTTCAATGCGCTGAACGATCGCAAGGAGTCGCTGTGGCGCGGCCAGGCGATCACGGCCGACCGCCCAGATGAAACCGGGGAGGCAACCGGGCAGGCCACCGGCGATCTGGTTGCCTTTCTGCGTGAGAGCCCGTGCAGCGACGGGATGTCCGACACACAGCATCCCTATGCGGTCAACCTCTCCCTGCCGGATGGCCGCCATCTGGCCGGCTGCTGTCGCCGGCCCGCGGCGTCCGAGGCCCCCGCGCCCGCCGCGCCCCCCGCATCCTCCACCGGACTGGAGGACATGAATTGGAGACTGGCCGAACTGCCGGGACAGAGCCTGGCCGCCGATCAAGACACGCCCAGCGTGCGTTTCGAGAATGGTCGACTGCAGGGCTTCTCCGGTTGCAATCGCGTCATGGGAGCATACACACTCGAGGAAGATCGCCTGATCCTCGGCAACCTCGCCGGCAGCATGATGGCCTGTGCCGAGCCGGCCATGGCCATGGAGAGCCGCTTTCTCGTCCTCTTTGCGGGAGAACTGAGCGTCGTCCTGGACGGCGATCGCCTGACCTTGACGCCGTCTGACCAGGGTGCGAACGGAGCGGATGCGCTGCAATTCGAGCGGGAGGCGACGCCCACGCTGGCCGGCACCGCATGGGATGTCACCGGCTACAATAATGGGCGCGAGGCGGTGGTCAGCCCAGAGCTCGGCACCCAACTGACGCTCGGGTTCGCGGATGGCAGGGTCGCGGGCAGCGCCGGCTGCAACCGCTTCCACGGCGACTTCGCGGTCGATGGCAACAGGCTGACAATGGGACCCTTCGTGACCACGCGCAAACTCTGCGAGGACGCGACCATGGTCCAGGAGCGGGCATTTCTCGCCGCGCTTGCCGCCGTGGCTACCTGGAACATCGAGCGCGGCATGCTGGATTTGCACCAGGCGGACGGCGCGCGAGCGCTGACGGCCAGCGCGGCAGGTCACCAATCACCCATCGCGCCAAGACCCTGAGGTATCCGCGAGAGCCTCGGCGGGATTACCTCATCGGAGACTTCTCATGACTTATTGCGTGGGCCTTCTGCTTGATCAAGGACTGGTGTTGGCGTCTGATTCGCGCACCAACGCGGGTGTGGATAACATCGCTTCCTATAGCAAGCTACATCTGTTTCAACCTGCGCCCGACCGGCTCTTCGTGCTACTGGCAGCAGGCAATCTGGCGACGACGCGAGAGGTGTTGGATCGGATTCGCCGCGATCTGAATCAGGTCACCCATCCACGCCCGAGTTTTCATCAGCCACCTTCCGGCCCGACGCTGATGAACGCCAATTATCTGTTCGAGGCGGCCAACTACATCGGACAACTGAGCCAGGCAGTTCTGAACCAGCATGGCCCGGCGCTGCGCCAGATTGGTGCCAGCCCGGAGGCCACCTTCATCTTGGGCGGGCAGGTCGCAGGCGAGTCGCCTGGGCTCTTTCTTGTCTATCCGCGGGGCAATGCCATCGCGGCGTCTGCGCAGACGCCCTATCTGCAGATAGGCGACAGCAAATTCGGCAAATCCGCGCTCGATCTCATCGCCCACAAGGCCGGGCTGAGAACGAAGTAGACCACCTCGAAGGTCAGCGCGAAATCGGCGAATTCAAAAAAGTGAGCACGATCGAAGCGCGCCAGCGGCTGCGCTTCGACCGCCTCGCGCAGCATGTCGGGGATGCGCTCTAGCATGTCCTGCGGGGTCTGATAGGCAACGCCGATTCGGAAGACGACGCGTCGCTCATTGAACTGCTTGAAATTGTGAATGCGGGTGGTGAGCAGATCGCTGTTGGACACCACGATCAACTCACCCGAGAGGCTGCGGATGCGGGTTGTCTTGACCCCGATGTGCTCGATCACGCCAAGGGTCTCGCTAGTCTTGACAAAGTCACCGACCCGGAACGGCTTGTCGAGGATGATCGCCATCGAACTGAAGACATCGCCGAGGATATTCTGCACCGCGAAGGCGATGGCCAGGCTCCCGATACCGAGCGCGCCGACCAGCCCGGCAATCGGATACCTGAAGTACGCCAGCAGCGACACCACGACGGTGATCCAGGGCGAAGATCGCCAGGGCAGCGACCAGCTCCCGCGCGCCGATGCTTTGGTCGTCGATGACAATGAGTTCGATGTCCCACCAAGTTGAGAGCGTCTCCCGCGCTTGCAGAAGTGTCAGTGACAGTTGGTGCGCGTCCACCAACGCCTCCAACTGAACCCGTGTGGATTGTTGCAGCGCGATCAGCGCATCCTCGGTCTCGAGCCACTCGCGCGCGTGCAACTCGGCGAGATCGTGCGCGGCGCCGCGCACCGCGAGAGCCTCGCGCGTGTCCTCGCTCATGTCGGGCTCGCGCAACCGGCGCGTTTGCGCGAGCTGGATGGAGCGCAGCCGGTTGAGACGCCCTTCGAGCACCTCTTTGGCGGCGCGCGTCGCCATGGTTTGCTCGATCAGCTCCCGGAGCCGCTCGGGGGCATCGACCGCATCAGACGCGTTCATGACCTGGTAACGCAGCTCCCACAATGCGCGGGTTCGTTCAAGATTCGCGAGCGCCGATAACATCGCATCGACGCTGAAGCGCGCGGCTTCGATCTCCGCCTGGCGCGCCGCCACCCATTCGCTCGCGGCTGCTCGGCGCTCTTCATCGATGGCAGCGGCCAAACGGCGCCGCGCCAGATAAAGGGCGGACTCGGCCTTGTCGCTGCCGCGCTGCAAGTCCTCGATCCGCGCGCGCATGTCGTCTTCCATGAGCCTCAGCTCCGCGAGGCGTCGCTCAAGGTCGTCACGGGCGAACTTGACACGCGGCTCAAGAAAGGCGATGCGCGCGCTCAGCAGGGCTTGCCGGGCCTCGCTCAGATCATCCTCGGCCCGCGCCAGCTCGACCTCGGCATCAACGGCGGCCAATCGCGCTCGGGCAAGCAGTTCACGCAGGCGGGCGAGGTCGAGTTTTGCACCAAGGCGTTCGCGCGCGGCCTCGTCGAGTCCCGCGCTCGCGGTCACACCGAGTCGGTCGCGTGCTGCGCGCCGGTCACCGATGGCGGCACGCAACGCGCGCTCTGCCGTAGCCAGTTGGCGCGTGGCGGTGGTGATGCGGAACTCGGCGTCCTCTTCCACCGCCCGGGCGAGTGAACGTTCGCTGCGGTGCTGATCCAGTGTGGCGATCAGCTAGGGCGGCTCGGCGGGGACTCCGTCGCGCGCGAGTGCCTCGAGTTGGTCGCGGCCTTGGGCGAGGTCAGAGCGGACCTCCCCCAAGCGCTGGAGCAGGGCTTCCCGACCTTGCACCACCACCCGCAGTTGGCGCAGCGCATCGAGTTGCTCGGCGACGACCATGGCGGTCGCCTCGACTCCGTCCGCGGCGAGCGCGGGTTGCCCGGTTGCCGGTTCGCCTTGCTCGGTCTCCTTGATTGCGGCCTCGACCTGTTGCAGAGCGGTCTCCCGCTCGGCGATGCGCGCGTCGATCAGCCCGAGTGCCAGGCTGAAGTCCTCGACCGATTCCATGGGTAGCGGCAGTCCCGGAAGGCCGATCTCGGCGGGATCGAAGGGCAGTTCGGCGGGTTCCGGTTCCGGGGGGGGCTAGCGGTGGGGGCGTCAGTCGCGGCTTGCGCGCCATGAACCAGCGGCGCGGACGCGAGGGAGGCGACCGCGGCCGAGCTGAGCAGCGGTAACAGAATACTGGTGATAAGCACAAGGTGGCTCTGGGTCAAGCGCCGACGCAGCATGGGGCGGCGAGAGGCGGTGACCAGCACCGGCTCGGGCAGGTTATGGAGCCGCGGGGAAGCGACGCTGACCGCCCGGTCGCTGAGTTGTTCGCCAAGCTGATTCGTGTTGTTCACCAAGCTGATTGAGCCAGGCGTGCGGGTGCCGGGGCCATGAAGTCGGGAAATCAGTCGTCGAGTTCGTCATGGACCAGTGCGCGAAGGGCGCGCTCCTCGTTCGGGTGGAGCTCGCTCCAGCCAATCCAATCAGCGGCAATGTTGTCAATAGAAAAGCGAAATGCTTGAATATTGAATAACTCATGATATCGAGACGCTAACCCGCCTGAGACAGCAAGCGCTCCCTCAGGGTGGCGCTTCTTATTCAGTGTCAGTCGATGTTGCCGCGCTGATGCTGATCGAAAAGGAAGCCGCCAAGAACGCCGGCACCAGCGCCGATTGCGGCGCCACGCCCGGCGTTCCCGCTCAAGGAGCCCAAGGCGGCGCCGGCGGCGGCACCCATCATGGCGCCGCTACCGGCGCGACTGGTGGTGGTTTCACCGCAGGCTGTGAGTGCCAGCGTGGAGACAAGGAGGATGGCCAGATGGCTGGGTTTCATGTCGAATTGCCTCTCTAGGAGATTCAATACAGGGGAGGATGCTCGGTTGAGCACAATCATGGGCAGGGATAGGCCGCGGCCAGGGAGCGAACCAGTCCAATAACAGGCAACTCACTCATGAGTTCCTTGTTGGCTTTGTTTGTTTTAGCCCAGCTCAAAAAGGCAACGCGGCCATCCTCAATGCTAGTGCCGTTCGGGAAGCAGGCGAGTCGTTTGAGATTCTTCCGATCCGAGACCGCGTCGTGATATTGCACGGTCGCCTCAATGAAACCGGTACAGCCCAATTGCGCGGCACTGGAATTTGGCGCGGAACAAACGGCAATCAGGTCATCCGTGGTTTCAAAACGGAGGTCGTCGTTGTCGACGGCCAGCGCCGGCGTCGCAATTGGCAGAGTCAGGAAAAGAAGGACACCAACGAGCGAAAGAGTGGCGGAAATAGGGAGGGAAATCAGTTTTTTGCATTCCATCAGGATTCAAGCCTCTAGTTGACAAGCGCGTCTGAGTCGCTTGCGGCCAGCGGTTCAACTCGAGAACGCGGGTCGGTGCTTGACGCGTCGCGCTAAGGTACTCAACGCCAAATGCCGCGGCAAGCCGTCAAAGTCGCTTGGATATTGTACCCGGCGAATCACCGCGAGCCCTCTGGGTTTTCCTCAAGTAACTGAAATGCAGAATAAATAGTCCCGTTTGCGGCATCGCCGGCCCGACTCACTAGCCACATAAAAGATCAGGAGAGCAGATCCAACCCAGTGTGTCCAGCGCGCTTAAGTCAATGAATTTATGAAAAAAACGAGCCTCATCTGGTTGGATAGTGAACCATGGCGCGGCGATTGTTAGCCGAGATGCCAGAAATCTAAGCATTGCCACCACCCGACTTTCGGCTGGTGGTGCCATGACCAGGGGCCAAGGTTTTTCGACTCAAGGACTTGCCGCTGCGCGGCGGCCATCCGGCCAGTCCGCGACGGACGTCCGCGGGGTTGATCAGGGCTTTGCGAATGACGAGGCGAGTCGCGTACAGTGAGGGACATTGCCCTTGATCATCCGCCGATAATGCATTGATCCGCCACAAATCGATCCACTCCAAGGCGACCAATTGCGAGCAACTCCCGATTCACTCCAATGACCAATTCCAAGCCGGAATCGCGCCGGTCCATGTCCGTTGCCACGCAGGTCTTTATCGGTTTGGGGGGCGGCCTGCTGACAGGCCTGTTCTTTGGCGAGCACGCCGCTTTCCTGCGCATCGGTGGTGACGTATTTATCGCTGCCCTGCAAATCACCGTCATCCCCTACGTGCTAGTGGCGCTGATTACCTCGCTCGGCCGGCTGGATCTGAGCGACGCCAAGAATCTCGTACTCAGGGCTGGCAGCGTCTTGCTGCTGCTCTGGGCCATCGGGCTGTTCGTTGTCTTTCTCGCGCCGCTATCCTTCCCGGATTGGCCTTCCGCCTCCTTTTTTAGCACCAGCCAGATCCAGGATCAGCCGCCGGTGGATTTTCTGCGGCTGTATATTCCGTCGAACATCTTCTACTCGTTGTCCAACGCCGTCGTGCCGGCAGTGGTGGTCTCTAGTATCCTGCTGGGCGTGGCCTTAATCCAGGTGCAAGGGAAAGATCGGCTGATCGATGTCCTGACCACGCTGGGAGTCGCCCTGATGCGTGTCACGGGCTATATCGGTCGGCTTGCGCCCTACGGCGTGTTTGCGATCACGGCTGCCGCGGCCGGCACCATCGACATGGCCCAGCTTGCGCGACTGCAGGTCTATGTCGTGCTGCACTCGTCCATTGCCTTGCTTCTCAGCTTGTGGGTTTTGCCTGGACTCGTCGCATTGCTGACGCCTTTACGTCATGGGGATGTGTTGCGCGCCTTTCGCGGCCCCCTTGTTACGGCCTTTGCCACCGCGAACCTGCTGATCGTGCTTCCGGTGCCGCGGATGGCAAGCGACTGCTTGCCGAGGCGGACCCCGAGACCAGCAGCCCCGATCCCGAGGCCAAATCAGCCATTGACATCCTGGTGCCAGCGGCATTCCCCTTCCCGAATCTTGGCCTGATCATGGCCCTTCTGTTTGTGCTCTTTGGCGGATGGTTCATTGGCGCTGGAGTCGATGTCGCGGATTATCCGATGATCGCTGGCGTTGGCCTTGCGAGCCTGTTCGGCGGCACCGTTCTGGCCCTGCCCTTACTATTTGAGATGCTGCGGATGCCGGCCGACCTGTTCCAGGTTTTTGTGACCTTGGATGTCATCGCCGCTCGTTTCGGCACCCTCGCCGCTGGCATGCACATTATCGCGCTTGCCATGATCGGTTCCTACGCCATGCAGGGCCGCGTGCGCGTCAATCCCAGACGGCTGCTGGCCTTTTTTGGGATCACGATGCTTGGCGAGATTGAGTCGACGCAGCCGCCGCGGTGGTCTATCGCCAGGGATCTGCTAGGCTGGTTCGATTGAAACACAAGAGGTCAATCGTGAAGCGTTTTGGCACAAGTCTGATCGGGGGTCTCGGTTTCGCCCTGTTGGGCGCGGTGCTGACAGTCATCGGTGGCTATGTGCTCTGGGCGCGCGCGCAGCCGCCTCTTCAGTTATGGCACCAGGTTAGTCTCGAGGAGGAATTCACGGCGGCAAAGGCAGCGCGGATTGCCACCCTCGACGATTACCTGGCCCTGGAGACGCGTGTCTATGACGAGCTGAATGCAAAAATCTACGCGAAGACCCCAACCGGCCCCATGCAACGGCTGAATCGCTTCAGCCCTGGCAGTGCGGCTGACCCCAGGGAACGTCGTCCAAACTGGAATCGCACCTTCGAACTGGTCCCCGAGGATCCTGTGGGGGGTGTGTTATTGCTCCATGGCATGTCCGATGGCCCTTACAGCCTGCGCGTGCTTGGCGAGGCACTCCATGCCAAAGGTTATCGCGTGCTTGGACTGCGCATGCCAGGGCACGGCACCGCGCCGGCTGGTCTGTTGACTGTGACCTGGGAGGACATGGCCGCCGCCACCCGTCTTGGCACCCGCCACCTTGAGCATGTACTGGATGGCAAGCCGCTCCATGTCATGGGGTATTCAACAGGCGCCGCGCTCGCGCTCGACTACACGCTCGACGCCATGGAAGACATGACGCGGGCGGCGACCGAGGAGGTGACGCTTGCCGTGCCCGCGAGTCTGGTGCTCGTCTCTCCGGCCATCGGCATCACGCCGCTGGCCAAGCTGACGCGGTTATTCGACCTGATGGGCCGGTTGCCAGGCCTTGGCCAACTGGCCTGGACCAGCCTGGTGCCGGAGTTCGATCCCTTCAATTACAACGCCTTCACCGCCAACGCGAGTCTTCAGGTCCATCGCATGACTCGCGCGAACGCGGCGCGGATCAGGCGCCTGTCGGCCGCGGCGCCGATCGAGGGCTTTCCGGCGACCCTGGTGCTCTTGACGGTCGTCGACGCCACGGTATCGCCGCAGGCCGCGGTCGACCATCTGTTGCGGCACCTGGCGCCGGACACGCACGAGCTGCTTCTCTACGATATCAACCGTCAAGCGCTGAAAGCGCCCTTGCTCGTCGCCAACACAGCGGCGCTCAGCGAGCAGCTTCTGGCTGACGAAACCTTGCCCTTTACCCTCACCCTGGTCGCCAACAGGTCCGATGCCAGTCGGCGGGTGATGCTGTATCAAAAGCCGCCTTTCACCGCCTCGGCCGCGCCCGGTAAGTCGCTGGATGCGGCCTGGCCGGAGGATACCCTCTCGCTGTCTCATGTCGATCTGCCGTTTCCTCCGGATGACCCGCTCTATGGCCGCGATCCCCCGCAAAGGCCAGGGCAGGTCTTCTTGGGGCAACTCGCGATTCGCGGCGAGCGCGGCGTGCTAAAAGTCCCGGCGCAGTGGTTGTTGCGCTTGCGGCACAATCCTTTTTATTCTTACCAGCGTGAGCGCGTGCTGAATTGGGTTGACCGGGGTAATGTGAGGGGTGAGGGGTGAGGGGTGAGGGCTTTGCTCGTTCCCACGCTCCTAGCGTGGGAATGCAGAGCGGCCGCTTCTGCGGCCCGGTGAAAAAGGTTAGCGCAAGGCGAAACTGATTTTTCTATTGTTTTTTAGGGTAAGGCCGATGTTGAACCAGATTAAGACCTTCTTTCGCGAACACTTGACGCCGGGCGCGGATGAAACAGCCGCCGCTGAGCAGCATCGGCTGCAGCTCGCTGTTGCCGCGCTGCTGCTGGAAATGACCCAGATGGACGGCGAGGTCCGACCGGAGCAATGCGCGCGCGTTCAGTCGGCCATCAGTGAGCACTTTGGTTTAAGTCAGGATGAAACCCGCTCGCTTGTCGAGTTGGCCGAGGCCGAACGCAATGATGCCACCGATTATTTCCAGTTCACCTCTTTGATCAACGCGGCTTATGCCGCCGAGCAAAAAGAACGGATTATTGAGCAGTTATGGGCGGTGGCGCTAGCCGATGACGCGCTGCATCGCTACGAAGAACACCTTGTTCGCAAGATCGCGCTGCTTCTGCATGTTCCCCACCCAGCCTTTATCGCGGCCAAGCACCGTATCAGCGGCGGCAGCGGCGCCTGACCAGAGCCTGTTGTCGGTGGCACTCTACCCGCTCGATGCCATTGCCCAATGCTATGCCAAAGGCACACGCGAATTGTCATCCAACGCCATCAACTCGATAAGAGCGCTCTCAATGAAACATTGCAATATCGTCATCGCTCCCGCGTGCGACACCCCGTTGCGCGCTTTCTTCACACTTTCCGCGTGCGTCGCCTTGCTGGGTTGCGCCGCGGCGCCCGACTCCGGCGGCACGCCTGGCGATGGAGTTGCCGAGAGCCAGGCTCGCATTGTGCGGCAGATGGACCGGCCCTTGCAGCCCGCGAGCCAGGCGGGCGGTCCGCGGCAGTTTTCAGGGTCCTTTGGACGCGGCTCCTTAAATACAACCGGGAATGCAACCGGGGAGTGGCAGGTGCGCGCGGAAGTGACGCACGGAAGGCTGCGCTGCGCGACCTATGCGCTCGGGGTGCGTTTCGGTGTCGGCAATGCCAGTTGCTCGGAGGTTGACTGGAAAAGCCGCATGGAGTGGAGCGATGGACGCCAACAATGCAACAGCGCGACCTTGGTTCATTCCGCGACGGGCCGTCTGGATTCCAGGCGCCGGGATCTGAGCGCATTGAATTGCGTTCAGGTATCGGTGGGTTGTCGTGGCACCTGCGGATAAGGGGGGCGCTGGGCAATCCTCTGACAGCCTGAACCAGCAGCGCCTGCTCGACAGATCGATCAGGCAAAGGTCCGCAGGAAAAACGGAATAATCAGCGCGTTGGCAAGATCAATAAAAAAGGCGGACACCAGCGGCACGATGATGAAGGCGCGGTGAGAGGCCCCGTAACGCTGGGTCACCGTGGCCATGTTGGCCATCGCCGTCGGTGTCGAGCCCAGGGTGACGCCGCCAAAGCCCGCGGCCACCACGGCGGCGTCGTAGTCGCGCCCGAGCAGGGGGAAGAGCACCAGGATGGTCACCACCACGGCCAGCGCGAACTGCGCGGCCAGGATAGTGAAAATGGGCGCTGCTAGATCGATCAGCGTCCACAGTTGCATACTCATCAGCGACATGGCCAGAAAGGTGCCGAGCGCAACGTCCGCGATTAGCGCGATCGCCGGGGTGCGCGTCGGCCACCCGATGCCGAGCGCGCGATACAGCCGCGTCGGCACCAGATTAGTCAGCAGGATACCGGCGAACAGGCAGGTCACGAATAGCGGCAGCTTGAGCCCGAACTCCCCGATAATGCCATTGAGCACATAGCCAAGAATAATCGCGACATGAATGGCCAGCATGGCGGCGAGGAAGTCCATGTGGGTGACGCCAGCGGCCTGCTGTTGCTCGGAAAGACCGATTTCCTGAATGTCATCGCGACTGTATTTCTGCTCGTTCTCGCCCGCTTGGGCTGGGGACGGTGTGAGTCCATGGCGCGTGATCAGAAAGCGCGCGATTGGACCGCCCATCAGACTCGCCAGAATCAGGCCGAAGGTGGCGCTGGCGATACCAATCTCCATGGCATTGGCGATGCCCTGTTGTTCGGCGATGGTCGGCGCCCACGCAATGGTGGTGCCATGACCGCCAATCAATGACACGGTGCCGCCCACCACCCCGACCGCTGCCGGTAGGTCGAACAGCCCCGCGACAGCGATGCCGGTCAGGTTTTGCGCGAACATAAAGCCAAGGGTGATCAGCAGAAGTATCACGAAGGGCCGACCGCCAGCGAGCAGATCGGCTGCCCGTGCATTAATGCCAATGGTGGTGAAGAAGTAGACAAGTAGCACATCGCGAGCGCGCAGCTCGAGTTCCACGACGAGGCCGAAGATCAGGTAAAACAAGGCAAAGAGCACGGAGAACAGCAGACCGCCGGTTACCGGGTCCGGGATGCTCAGATCCTGAAACAGGCGCACGCGGCTGTTGATGCGCTTGCCGACGAAGAGCACCAAAATGCCAATGGTGACCGCGAGGAAAGAATCGATGCGCAGCAGCCCGTCTTGCATGTCCATGTTTCACGTCTCGCGAAGCTGTTCGGCGACCTGTCTTTCCCGGCCAGTCTTTACTTGGCCAGTCTTTCCCGGCCAATTTTTCTTAGCCTGTTGTTACCAATAGGTCTTCAGCAAGTAGATCCAGAGGGCGATCAAGCCGAAGGAGACGATGAGTTGTGGCCACATCACCTTCAGGAACCCCTGCTCCTTGATGAGGCGTTGCTTTTTGACATAGGCCTCGTGCTGGTCCCGCTGGAGATCCAGAAGCCACTTGTCACCAGCGACGGCAATGTCCTCGCCTTCGACATGCAAGAACACGGTTGCCTTGGACGTGGCGACCCAGAAGATGAGGTAGAGCAGTCCGCCGAATAGAGGGAAGAGAAAAATCACGATCAGGAATAGCCACCAGGCGAAGGGACGGCGTCCCGTCAGGGAGGCGGTGGTCTCCGTGGTGGTCACGGGCTCCCAGCCATTGGCGACAAGCTCCGCGACGCGCTGACTTAAGTTCGATTTCATGCTGATGTCTCCCGGATTGGCGTGGGTATGAGGCACTTCGGTGTATTGAATGGCCGCTGCAGGTAAGTTTCCGAAAAAGGATCGGTTGGCTGATCGGGCGAATTTATTCCCCCCGTGATTCTTTCGGCGCACCCAGGCGGGATGCTGATCCAAGATAGCCTTAACCGGTTCCACCATCAGGCTGAAGCGGGCAGGATCAATGATTTCGATCCCCCTCGCAAGTACCCCAGGGCAGCCATCCCAAGTCGACTCGCTACAGCCCCTGTAGCACGAGTAGAGAAGCCTTTGGCGTCAACTCATTCAAGTTACATTCGTATAATAGTGTTCTAAAATAACAAATTCTCGACCATCATTATGGTTTTGAATGCATAAAAGGCAATTTAAATAAACAAGGAGTGACCTTTCATTCTTGCTGCCGCCTGCCCAGGTCGCGCCAAGGCGCCTGTCCATGCCCTGATTTCGCGCACAGTCAAAAGCTCTTGCTGCTCAGAAATCGTGCGGGAAAAGCTCAGTCCGGCGGTTCAGGCCGACTATGGCGATGGGCTTCTCGCTGATACCATGCCGGTGTCCCTAGCCCTCCTGTCATCCATCATTGGAGAGTCGCCCATGGCTGTCGCACCCTGGCCTCCGAAGAACCCCGCGCAACTTGGCGCGACCTTTAAAAAAATCGGCTGGATCGGTTTTATCACCCAGTTGGTTTTGCTCGCTATCCCGCTGATGCTCGCACTCTACATGGTCCTCGGGTTCTCGCCCGAGTCCCCTGCTCGCAAGGGCATCGATCTCAGCAACTATCTGTCCTATGGCAGCCTGATCGTCACCATTTTCACCGCGGTTTGGTTCTTCCGCTACCCGCGGTTGGGCCGGCGCATTGCCGCTTCGGATCCTGCTCTCAGTGGTGGTGGGGTACTCAAGACCATCTGGATTGGCGTCTGGGCGAGTGCTATTGGTATCGTCTTTTCCATGCTGTTGCTGTTCGGGTCGGCTGGGCGCATGCTTTTCGTCATGCTCGCCAATCCGCAGACGGGTCTTAACATCTCCCCGCAAATCGGCACCAATCCCGGTCAGTTCATCTCCGCGCTGGATGGCATTAGTCTGATCTCTTTGCTGATCCTGCTGACCGCCGAGCTGGTGGTGCTCGGGCTGTCAATGTGGCTGCTCTACCGCACGGCTACGCCACAGACGAAATCGGCCACACAGCTGTAAGAGACAGAGGCGTGACATCACGGGCGTTCGCACCGCGTTAGCGGCCGATGGTGTCCCAGTGACCGCGCGTCCGTTGGTTCCCTTTGTCGCGCGGTCGGCATTGTTCTTCGCCTTCTGGCTCTTGCTGTTGGAGCCAGATGCCTTTTCGCTGGCGGCAATGGGGGTTGATTGGGTCCTCGGCTTGGCCGCCGCAATCGCCGCTACGCTGCTTAGTCTAAGGTTGCTCCCACCCGGGCCTGGCACTGTGCGACCCTGGCCGTTGCTCAAGTACGTCAGGCGGTTCATGACGCAATCCTTTGTTGGCGGGGTCGATGTTGCATGTCGCGCGCTTGATCCTCGTTCAGTGTCGCAACCCGGGCTCATCTCGCACCGCACGCGCTTGCGCCCTGGTCCGCGCCGAACCTTGTTTGGCGCACTGACCAGCCAGATTCCGGGCAGCGTCGCCCTTGGCTCGGATCAGCCCGACGAGATGCTCTATCACTGCCTCGATCCCAGTCCATCCGCCGCGCGGGATCTCGTCGAGAATGAGGCGCTGTTTCTGGCGATCCGCGCCACGGACCACGCCGAACAACAGGAGTCCTGCCCATGAGCGGTTTTTTATCCCTGGCCGGTCTCTTCATTCTCCTGACGGTGCTGCTTGGCCTGGTTCGCATCCTGCGTGGACCTGGCGATGACCAACGGCTGATGGCTGTTCAGTTGCTCGGCAGCGGCGGCTTGGCCGCGCTCTTGCTCTTGGGTAGCGTCATTGATCTGACCGGCGCGACCGATCTCGCGCTCTTGTTGGCGTTGCTGGCCGCCTTTGCCGCGGTGGCCTTGGTTGCCGGGCTGGGTGCGGGTTCCGCGAGTCTCGGTGATCAGGGGCAGGGATCGGCGCCGGGCGCGCCTGGCCGAAGCCCTCCACCCGCGAGACACACATGGCCCTAACGGAAGTCTTCACCGTCCTGTGCGTTTCACTGGGCGCCTTGTTCTTCTTCGCCGGCTGGGTAGGTCTGCTGCGTTTCCCAGATCCCTTGAGCCAATTGCACGCTCTGAGTAAAGCCGACACGCTTGGGCTGGGGTTGGTCGTGCTCGGGCTTCTGCCGCAGGCAAGCTGGCCCTTTGGCGTGTTCAAGCTGATCGCCCTTTGGCTGCTGGCCAAGCTCAAAAGCCCGCGACTCCTGTTCCGGTTTTATTTAGGTTGTGCGCGCTGTTGTGCTGGTTTTTTTCTTAGAAAGCCAATGCTGCAGCGCTTTTGCCACCGCATCGGCCGCGAGCGGCTTGCTCAAGTAGTCATTCATGCCGGCTGCCAGGCAGCGCTCGCGGTCGCCGGCCATGGCGTGCGCGGTCAAGGCGATGATGGGAATTGCCGGGTCAGGTGCGCCGGATTTGCCCTCGCGAATGCGACGGGTGGCATCCAGACCGTCGAGGACAGGCATCTGCACATCCATCAGCACCAGATCATAAGGGTGCTGGCGCAGTGCCGCCAGTGCCTCCTCGCCATTGGCGACGGCGTCGGACTTGAGTCCGAGTTGCCGCAGCAACCCGAGGGCAACCTGCTGATTGATGGCGTGATCTTCGGCAAGCAGAATGCGTGCATGGCAAAGATCCGCGGGAAACTGGCGGGAAGCGGGCTCTGGATGCGAATTCGCGCTGGATGCCTCGGGTATTGATGATGATGGTTCCGGGGTGTTCGGCGATGCTGTTATGGAAGCTGCCCGCGAATATGGCATTGAATCTACAAGAGACGCTGGCGGAGGCTTGACCGGGCGATGCGTCGGTTTGGAACAGAGCGTCTCGAGCAGTCGCCTGAGTTCCTGGTGACGAATGGGTTTGGGCAGGCAGGCATCGAAGCCCATGGCGGTGAAACGCTGAAGATCCCGGGCTTCGACCAGGGACGGCAACAGAGCGAGACGCAAGTCGGCGAAGCGCGCATCGGTGCGGATGGCGCGCCCAAGTGCCGCTCCATCCATGCCTGGCATCTGCAAGTCAATCAGGGCGAGCGCGAAGGGGTTCTGATCATGACAACCCTGGTACAGCAGGCGCAGGGCATCGGCGCCTTCGGCGCTCTCGACGGCTTGCATCCGCCAGTCGCTCAGGCGCCGATGCAGCACCTGGCGATTGGTGGCATTGTCATCGACGATCAGCACCCGCTTGCCGGTCAGGTCGACCGGGCTAGCGAGCGCGGGGTCTGGCGCCGCCTTGTCACGTGCCTCTGGCAGGCGCTCGAGATTAATCTCGAACCAGAAGGTCGAGCCTTCCCCCACGGCGCTGGTGACGCCGATTTCACCATCCATGAGTTCCGCGAGCTGCCGGGCGATGGCGAGTCCCAGTCCGGTGCCGCCGAAGCGGCGGGTGGTGGAGGTGTCGACCTGCGTGAACTTTTGAAACAGGCCGTCAACCTTTTCGGCTGGAATGCCAATGCCGGTGTCCGCGACGGCAAAGCGCAGCCGAACCCTCTCCGGATGAGCGCGGCCCTGGCGGTCAGTGTGGGGGGTGGCTGGCAGGCTTGTTGGGGTACTGCTTGGGGGCTGATAGTCGGCGAGGCGCACGCCGATGCTAACCTCGCCGGCTTCGGTGAACTTGATTGCATTGCCGGCCAGGTTGGTCAGGATTTGGCGCAAGCGCCCGGGGTCGCCGCGCACTTGGGTGGGTAGATCCGGGGCCGGATCGCAAATGAATTCGAGCGATTTCTCGTGCGCGCGCAAGGCGAAGCCGGCGGCGAAGTCCTCGAGCATCTCCGTTAAGTCAAAAGGAATGAGTTCGAGTTCCAGCTTGCCAGCCTCGATCTTGGAGAAGTCGAGAATATCGTTGATGACGGTCATGAGGGATTCGCCAGACGAGCGGATGACCTCGGCATACTGGCGTTGCTGTGCCGAGAGCGCCGTCTCGAGCAGCAAGCTGGTCATGCCAATCACACCGTTCATGGGCGTGCGAATCTCGTGGCTCATGTTGGCGAGAAATTCGCTCTTGGCGCGATTGGCGCTTTCGGCCTTCTCGGTCAGGGCATTGGCACGGCGAATGGAGGCCTCAAGGGCGCTGTTGGCCTCGCGCAGGGCCTGCTCGGTGCGTTTGGACTCGGTAATATCGGCGATGTGGCCATGCCAGAGCACGCTGCCATCGTCCAGGCGTTCCGGGTTGGCGGCGCCGTGCAGCCAGCGCTGGCCGCGTGTGGGGAGGTTGACGCGGAATTCGCATTCCCAGCGGCTTAAGTCCTGCGCGGATGCCTGAATGGACGCCTCGACTCGCGCCCGGTCGGCGGGATGCAGGCGCTGCAGCACCAGCGTCGCGTCGGTACGGACTTGTTCCGGTTTGACCTCGTAAATTTCCTCGATGTGCTCCGAGGCGAAGGGGAAGCAGCCACGGCCATCCGGATGGTAGGCATACTGATAAAGGAAGCCGGGCACCTGGCGCGAGAGTTTTTCCAGCAGTTCCGCGCTCGCGCGCATGGCTTGCTCGGCACGCCAGCGGTCGGTGATGTCGTAGTTGATACCGGTCATGCGCAGCGCATGGCCATTGGCATCGCGCACCACCAGGGCAACGCCTTTGAGCCGGCGCAGCTCGCCGTTGGGCCAGCGCACGCGGAACTCGACCGCTAGATCGCGCTCGCCGCGCATGGTGGCTTCAACCTCGGAGACTGAGCTGGCGACGTCATCGGGGTGCAGCGCGTCGGTCCAGTCGGAGAGTTTGCCGCAAAAATGCGCCGGGTCCACGCCATAAAGGCGGAACATGGATTCATCCCAGGCGAGCTGGTCGTTCGCGACATCGTAGTCCCAGACGCCAAAGCGCGCGGCCTCGGCGGCCAGCTTCATGCGCTCGTGGGCCAGCGCCAGCGCCTGCTCGGCAGCGCGGCGGTCGGTGGTGTCGCGCGCCACCGCGTAGATGCGCCCGTCATTGACGCGCGCGCGCCATTCGAGCCAGCGATAGCTGCCGTCCTGGCAGCGGTAGCGGTTCTCGAAGCCAAACACGGTCTGGCCGCGGTCGAGATCCCGGACCGCAGCCTCGGTCGCGGCGATGTCCTCCGGGTGAATGAACGCAAAAAAAGGCCGACCAATGAGATCCGTGACCGGGTAGCCGAGCACGCGTTCCCACTCGGGATTGACCCGCAGGAACTGGCCCTGCAAGTCGGCAATGATCAGCAAGTCGAGGCTGTAGGCGAAGTAGCGGTCGAGTTCTTCTTTCTTTTCCCGCAGCAGGAGTTCCGCCTGCTTGCGCTCGGTGATGTCCTGATGGGTGCCGAGCATCAGCAGCGGGCGGGGTGGTTGGTCGTCGCTCCAGGCGAACACCCGGCCGCGATCCAGCACCCAGACCCAATGCCCGTCCTTGTGGCGCATGCGCGATTCGAGTTCGTAAAAATCCAGTTCGCCCCTGAAGTGAGCTTGCAGCAGGCGCTCGCTTGCGGCCAGATCATCCGGATGGGCAAGGCGCATCCAGGTGTCGATGGACAGGGGCGCTAGTTCCTCCAGCCGGTAGCCGATGATCTCCGCCCAGCGTTCATTGAAGACGACCTCGCCGGTCTGCACCTGCCACTCCCAGGTGCCGACCCGGGTGCCCTCGAGAATGCCGGCCAGGCGCTGGCGCTCGTGTTGCAGGGTGCGCTCGATGTCGCGTAGCGGGCTTTGGTCGAACAGATACCCGTGGATTTCCACCACCTTGCCGCTGGCATCGCGAATCAGGCGGGTGAACTCCCGCATCCAGCGATCCTGGCCGTCGCCGTGGTGCAGGCGGTAGCTCTGGGTAAAAAAATCCGCTCCCTGCTGGATGTGCTCGGCCAGATCGGCACGAATCTGGGGGCGGTCTTCGGGGTGAATGAGCTCGGCGAAATGAAAATCCGTTGCCTGCAGTTGTTCCGGACTATGGCCCAGCACAGTCTCGGCATTGCTGGAGGCGCGCAGCACCGCCCAGGGCTCGCTGGCGGACCAGGACAGGGTGCAAACGGGGCCATCCGAGAACAAATCGCGTTCCGCGCGCAACTTGTGCTCGGCACGGTCGCGCGCGCGCCAGGCCAGGACCAGGATACCAATGCCAATCAGGGTCGCCGTGGTCAAGATGATCGCCGGGATAGCGCGCAGGACCAGCGTGCGATACCAGTCCCCGGCGTCAATATCCAGGCCGATGATGTCGGGGGTGCCACTGCCTGGGCCACTGTCCGAGCCACTGTCCGAGCCACCGTACAAGCCAGAGTCGCCGCCTCTTGTCTCGGAGTCGGCGGGCAGGGGCGCCAGCGCGCTCACCCAGAGGCCCCAGCGGTCGCGGACCGGTCCCTCGACCAGTCCCTGGCCGGAGGCGAAGACGGACAGCAGCTCGGGGGAGGCCTCGGGAAAGGGTTCGCCGGGCGGGGTGGGGGGGGTCTCCTCGAGTGCCTCGTTTTGCACATCGAGCAGGAAAACCGGCACCGCTGGTGTGGCATTGGCGTAACCGGGTTCCAGGCGCATCAAATAGATATAGCGCAGCTTGGGATAGGTGGCGCGCGCCTGGGACAACTGCGCGGAGAGCTGCTGAAAGCCAGGCCGGTCAAGGTCCGCCGGCGTGGCAGTGAGTGCCGCGACCCGCGCCGGATCGAGCATGGCGGCCATCAACCGGGCGCGCTCGAGCCAGTGGTCGCGCATGTCGCGCTCCAGATCCCAGATGATGACGGCAAAGACCGCCAGAGTCAGCACGACCCCGGCGCTTGCCACGGCGATAAGCGCGATGGGGGAGCGCCGGGCCTGGGCCAGTGCTGGTGAGCGGTCACGGTGGTTGGACATGGCAGGCACAACAAGCGATTAGGTGCGGCGCTAACAGCTAGGGCGTCGCCGACCCCTGAGCGTTTGGCATTGACGCGTCCGGATGACGCGGATGCGCATCCGGCGCCGCGACCAACACATAGACCGCCGGCACCACGAACAGCGTGAACAGGGTGCCAATGCCCAGCCCGGAGGTGATCACCAGGCCGATGTCGAAGCGGCTCACGGCGCCGGGGCCGCTGGCGGTGAGCAGCGGGATCATGGCCACCAGCATGGCGACCGTGGTCATCAGGATGGGGCGCAGGCGGATGGCCGAGGCCTGTTGCACGGCGGCGGACTTGTCGAGCCCGTCGCGCTCGCGCAATTGATTGGCGAATTCGACAATCAGAATTCCGTTCTTGGCGATCAGGCCAATGAGGGTGATCAAACCCACCTGGGTATAGATGTTGATGCTAGAGAAACCCAAGAACAAAAACACCATGGCCCCGGCGATGGACAGGGGCACCGACATCAGGATGACAAAGGGATCGCGCCAGCTCTCAAATTGGGCCGCCAGCACAAGGTAGATGATCAGCAGCGACAGGAAGAAGGTCGCTTCGAGCGCGCCGCCCTCGGTCTTGAACTGGCGCGACTCGCCCTTGAAGTCCCAGCGGAGATTGCGCGGGAAAATCTCGGCGGCCTGTTCTTCCAGATAGCTGAGTGCGTCCCCGAGCGAGACCCCAGGCATCATCACGCCGGACAGGGCGATGGAATTGAGCTGCTGGAACTGGGTGCGCTTGGATGGGACTACCTCGTTGCGCAGGCTGACCAGGGTCGAGAGCGGGATGAGTTCGCCACTGGCGGTGCGGATGTGGTAGTTCTCGATCATTTCCGTGGTGGCGCGCGCCTCGGGGCTGACCTGCGGGATGACCTTGTAGCTGCGTCCCTCGAGGCTGAACCAGTTCACATAGTCCTGATTGAGCATGACCGAGAGGCTGCGCCCGAGCGCCTGCATGCTGATGCCGAGATCTCCGGCCAGGTCGCGGTCTATCTCAATGACGGTGCGCGGACGGCTGTACTCGACGTCCTTCTGCAGGAAGATGAACTTGCCGCTGCCCATGGCGGTGCCCAGCAACTGATCGGCAAAGCCGTTGATCTCCTCGATCTCGCTGTCGGAGAGGATGACGAACTCAACCGGAATGCCATTGCCGGGCGTCGGCAGGCTGGGGCGCGGAAAGGCCACTGTCTGCAGGCCGGTAATCTGCCCAAGCGCGCCCTGGAGCTGGGGCTGCACATCCATTTGCGAACGCTCGCGCCGCGAGGGCGGCGACATCTTGAAGCCGCCAAAGGTCATAGTGGTGTCGCCGCCCATGCCGGCGAGCAGGAAGCTTTCCTGATACTCGGGAAAGGTCTCGAAAATCTCCTGCATCTGGCGCACATAGCGCACGTCGAAATCGATGGTGGCGGTCTGGGGGGCGGTGCCCATCACGAACAGAATGCTCTGATCCTCGGTCGGCGCCAGTTCTTTTTCCGTCATCTCGTACATCACATAGATGGCGCAGATCACCACGATGGCGACCAGGATGGTCGCCGCTGGATATTTCAGCCAACTCGCCAGCGCGCGACCATAGATTCGCGCGAGCCAGTCAAAGAATTGCTCGACCAGATGTTCGAAACGGCTTGAGTCCTTGCTTGAATGCAGCACCCGCCCGGCGATCATGGGCGAGAGGGTGAGTGCCACCACGCCGGAGATCAGCACCGCGCCGGCCAGGGTGAAGGCAAACTCGGTAAAGAGCGAGCCGACCAGCCCGCCCATGAAGCCAATGGGCGCGTATACGGCTACCAGGGTGGTGGTCATGGCCAGAATGGGCAGCCCGAGTTCGCGCGCGGCATCCACGGCGGCGCTAATGCCGTCCTTGCCCATTTCCAGATGCCGATGGACGTTCTCCACCACCACGATGGCATCGTCCACCACCAGCCCAATGGCCAGCACCATGGCCAGCAGGGTGAGCAGGTTGATGGAAAAGCCCATCAGCAGCATCAGGAAGGCGCCGCCGACCAGGGCCAAAGGCACCACCAGGGAGGGAATCAGGGCCGCGCGGATGGACCCCAGCGACAGGAAGATCACGAAAAGCACGATCAACACCGCCTCGCCCAGGGTGGTGAAGACCTCGCGGATGGACTCCTCGATGAACTCGCTCGCATCGTAGGGGATGTGTGCTTCGAGCCCTTCGGGGAATTGGGCTTCCAGGCTCGGCAGCGTCTCGTGCACGCGCTCGGCGACCGTCAGCGGATTGGCCCCCGGCGCCTGCTCGATACCAATAAAAATCGCCGGGATGCCCTTGTAGAGCGTCTGGGAGTTGTCATCGGCTGGGCCGAGTTCCACGCTGGCGATGTCATTGAGACGCACTAGGGCGCCGCCTTCCTCGCGAATGACCAGTTGGCGGAAGTCGGCCACGTCGCTCAGATCCGTGGTGGTGCCGAGGTCAATCTGCACCAGCTCACCGCGCAGCTGGCCGATGCCGGCCAGGTAATTGTTGGCCTGCAGCGCGGTGGCCACCTGCTCGCCAGAGATCCCCAGCGCGGCCATGCGGTCGGGGTCGAGCCACACGCGCATGGCGAAGGTCTGGTTGCCAAAGATTTCCGCTTGGGCAACGCCTTCGAGCGCCTGCAACTGGGGCTGGGCGACGCGCAGCAGGTAGTCAGTGATCTGCGATAGCGACATCTCGCGACTGTAGAAGGCGATATACATCAGCGCCGTGGTGTCGCCGGTGGTCGAATCAATCACCGGATTCTGCGCCGCCTCCGGCAGCACATTGAGCTGACTGGCCACCTTGGCCTGAATTTGCGCGACGGCATCATTGGCCGGGTAATTCAGCCGCATGTTGGCCTCGATCACCGACACGCCCTGGCTGCTGGTGGCGCTGAGAAAATCAATCCCATCGGCCTGGGCGATGGCCTGTTGCAGCGGCGTGGTGATAAAGCCCTTGACCAGCTCGGCGCTGGCGCCCGGGTAAGCCGTGGTGACAGTGACCACGGTATTTTGTGTCTCCGGGAATTGGCGTACCTCCATCTCGAAGATAGCGCGCAGTCCGAGCACGAATATCAGCAAGCTCACGACGCTCGCGAGCACCGGCCGATAAATGAAGATGTCGGTGAATTTCACTGCGCGGCATCCCCGCTGCCAGCCGGTTCGTCCTCGGTGATTCGCACCTCGGCACCATTGCGCAGTTTCACCTGTCCGGCGGAGACCACGCGATCGCCTTCTTCCAGCCCAGATAGCACGGCGACGCGTTGGTCGCGCACCGCGCCGGTTTGAATCTGGCGGCGCTGTACCACCAGTTTACCCGCCTGCTCGCCCTCGCCGTCGAGGATCATGAACACCGAGTCGCCATAAGTATTAAAGGTGATGGCCTCACGCGGCAGGGTCAGCACCTGATCCTGCTCTGGAAGCAGGGTGGCGACCTTGGCGAACATGCCGGGGCGCAGCCGATGATCGGGATTCTTAAGCAGCGCGCGCACCCGCACATTGCGCGTGGCCTGATCGACCGCCGGGCTGATTGCCTGAATGGTGCCGGGGAAGGAGGCATCCGGATAGGCCGCGACCCGCGCCTCGACGGTCTGGCCGACGGCGATTTGGGCCAGTTCGCGCTCGGGCAGGGCGTAGTCAACGTAGACAGGATCCAGTGCCTCCAGCGCGACGATGCTGGTCCCGGCGGCCAGGTACTGACCAAGATCGACCTGGCGGATGCCGAGTTGACCGGCAAAGGGGGCGCGAATGGTTTTTTTCTCGATCACCGCGCGCTTGGCGGCCACCTCGGCCTCGGTCTGTTGCAGGCGGGAACTGGCCTCGTCGAAATCGCCCTGGGACACGGCACGATCGGCCAGCAAGCGGCGGTTGCGGCCAAGCTGGGTCTCGGCCAGACTGCGCGCGGCCTCCAAGCCGGCCAGATCGGCCTCGTCAACCTCGGTGTCGAGCTGCACCAGCGCCTGGTTTTTCTCCACCATGTCGCCAGATTCAAACAAAATCTGCTGCACCTGCCCTGGTACCTGGTTGCTAACCATCACTCCCTGCACCGCCTGCAGCGAACCGACGGCATGCAACTCCGGCTGCCAGGTCATGGCCTTGACTCGCGTGTCAGCAACCGTGGCTGGCGGTTGCGGTTGGGAGAACATGGCGATTTCGCCCTGAATCTGGCGATACTTTAAAAAGCCCAGACCACCGACGACGATGGCGACCACAATGAGAACAAGCAGAAGGCGACGCAGCATGGCGGAGAATTATCCAAATAGTGTGTAACCGATCAATGGTTCCAGCCGGGTGACGGGGCCGTACCTGAGATGGATGGGGTTTTCGGGTGTGGCACGGATTTCCCCAGGGCGGGAATGCCAAAGGTGCTCATGATAACAGCTACCGCCCGGGCTCGATTGGGGCCGATGCCTGGAGTGCTGCATAAGCCGACGCCCCGAGCCGCTGCCCCGAACCACTGGGATCTGAACCAACAACAAAGCTATCACCTTAAGCCGGAAGGAGGTGCTTCCGCGGCTTGGATGCGGGGCTCTGGACTCCTAAGCGAAGGTAAAATTGGGTGAGATAACTTGGTTTGAATAGCAGTTAGCACACTTCGCTTTGCATAACCTGACTTGTATCCTTAGATTGCCCAAAATATTAAGTGTTTAACGTGTCTTCTGTGTCTTCTATGTCTTCTGTGTCTTCTGTGGATTGGTTTGCGGCACGCGCGGCCTTGTTGGCGGCGATGCGCGCCAACCACCATTTCAACAGGGTGACACTGAGCAGGATGCCAAGCCCCCAGGCGACCAGCAGATAGGAGGAGGGGAGCGTCCAGGCCGCGCTGCCGGCCAGGGCCAGCGCGGACGCGCTAGCGGCAAGAAAGAACACGCCCAGCACAAAAAAGACCGTCCAGCTCAATGCCATGGCGCCATAGCGTTCCGCCATGGATAGCACCACCAGGGTTCCGGGCAGAGCCAGCGAGGCGATCAGGAGCATGGAGGCAATGGTCCACCAGCCGATCTCCGGCAGACTGCTAATGATCAGGGGTTGCAGTGTCTGGCCGGCCAGCAGCCCAGCGGCGGCCGCGACCAGGCCCAGAATAATGTCTCGGTGAATAGCGCCCTGCATGCTCCGAGGCTTTCCCGTCATGATTCTCCTCCCTATGAATGTTGTCCGGATGATTGTCCAGATCCTGTCTGTAAAACAGCAGCTCGATTCTCCGGGGCGGTGATGCCCCATGAGCCTAAGTTCCAATGACCATCCGGCCATTTTCCCTAGGTCTTGTTGTCCGCCGCAAGCTGAATCTTTGGGTTTGAAGCCGAGCCTCCCCTGACTCCCAGGCTCCGGTTGTTGTGCGTAATGGAGTGAGCGAGGCGCTAGCGGCGGGCAAGGCCGGCTGATCGGCGTGCCGGGGACTGGGTTATACTCCGCGGCCCCGGCATTGGCGCCGGGACCGATGTTTCGCGCAGGCTTGAATCATGTCATCCCAAACGCACAGTATCCAGTTAGCATCCGTGGGGTCAGCATACGCAGAGTCAGAATCCGCGGAGTCAGCCTCTGGTGGCCCGGTGTTCAACCGCTCCCTGTCGGTCGTTATCCCACTCTATCAGGAAGCCGAGAATGTCGCGCCCTTGCTGGAGCGCGTGCACCATGGGCTGACTGATTATGCGCACCCCTGGGAGCTGATTTTGGTCGACGACGGCAGTCGCGATCAGACCCCGGCGCGGCTTGAGGAGGCTGCCGCGCAATATGGCGAGCATGTGCGGGTAATTCGCTTGCGGCGCAATTTCGGTCAGACGGCGGCCATGCAGGCAGGTTTTGACGCCGCGCGCGGGACCTTTATCGCCACGCTCGATGGGGACTTGCAGAACGATCCAGCGGAGATTCCGCGCCTGCTTGATGAATTGGTCGAGCGCGATCTCGACCTGCTGCAAGGCTGGCGCCAGAACCGCCAGGATGCGCTCATTATTCGCAAAATCCCCTCGCGTATCGCCAATCGGCTGATTGGCAAGGTCACCGGCGTGCGCCTGCATGACTATGGCTGTTCGCTCAAGGTCTATCGCGCCGAGGTAATCAAGGAAGTGCGCCTCTATGGGGAGATGCACCGCTTCATTCCGGTGTGGGTGGCGTCCGTCACCTCGCCCGCGCGCATTGGCGAGACGGCGGTCAGCCATCGGGCGCGGCAGTTTGGTCAGTCAAAATACGGCATCTCGCGCACCTTCCGGGTGCTGCTCGATCTGCTCGCGGCCTTTTTCTTCCTGCGCTTTGGTGCGCGGCCGGGGCATTTTTTCGGCTCCATCGGGCTGGTGTTTGGCGCGCTTGGATCCTTATTGATGGCGCATTTGCTGGTGGTGAAGTTCATTTTCGGCGATGACATCGGCCAGCGTCCGCTGCTGTTCATCGCCATTCTGCTGCTGGTCGCCTCGGTGCAACTGCTGACCACGGGCGTGTTGGCCGAGATGCTGGTGCGGACCTTCTTTGCCTCCGCTGGGCGCACCCATTATGGGGTGTTGCCCCAAGAGTCCGGCGCCACTTGGGGTTGGAGGCGACCGGACTGATGCCTCCCATCGCTGCTCGTCTGAACAAGGCCCTAGGCACACTCAAGTTGGGTTTGCCCGAGGGGCTTCTGACCTCCCCCTGGCTGCTGCCACTGATTGTCTGGCTGGTGTTTTTCTGGCAGCTTGGCGGTCCACCGCTCTATGACTTGGACGAAGGGGCCTTCACCGAGGCGACCCGGGAGATGCTGGCGAGCGGCAATTTCATCACTCCGTACAAGGATGGCGAGCCGCGCTACGACAAGCCGGTGATGATCTACTGGTTGCAGGCCGGCTCGGTGTCGCTGCTGGGCTTGAATGAATTCGCGCTGCGCCTGCCCTCGGCCATGGCCGCGAGCCTGTGGCTGCTGGCACTCTGGCTGTTCGTGCGCCAGCGACTGGACAGGGAAACCGCCACGGTGGCCGCGCTGGTGATGGCTCTGTCGCTGGAGATCGGCCTGATCGGCAAGGCGGCGGTGGCCGACGCGGTGCTGAATCTGTTCATCGCTCTGGCTTTTTTCGATGTCTATCGCTATCGGCTTGCGCGCCTGGCGGATTCGCCCCGGTCGCGTGGACTGCTGTGGCGGGTGTATCTGTGGCTGGGCCTAGGCTTTCTGACCAAGGGCCCAGTGGCGGTCTTCTTCCCACTGCTGGTTAGTCTGCTCTTTGCTCTGACCATGGGCTGGCGGGAGATCAAAGTTTGGCTGGGCGCGGTGTTCGAGCCGCGCGGCTGGCTGGTGTTCCTGGCGGTGGCCGCGCCCTGGTATCTGGCGATTTATCTGGATAACGGGCTGGGGTTTTTCCAGAGTTTTTTCTTCAAGCACAATCTCGGGCGATTTGGTGGCGTCATCCACGGTCATGAGGGCTTTCCCGGCTACTATCTCGCCATGCTGCCTCTGGTCATGCTGCCCTTTAGCGGCTGGTTGCTGGCGGTCTTGCCGGCGTTGCGGCGCATCTGGGCCGATCCGCTCGATCGCTTTCTGCTGCTGTGGTTTCTCTGCGTGCTGGCGGTGTTTTCCTTCTCCAGCACCAAGCTGCCGCATTATCTGGTCTATGGGCTGACGCCGCTCTTTATCATGCTCGCGCGACATCGCGAGCGCCTCACTCAAAGCGGGTTCAACCGCTGGTTGGCCTTGCTACCGGCGCTGATCTTTGGGCTGGTGCTGCTCGCCCTGCCGCTGGCGCTCGGACCCCTGGCCGAGCAAGCCGACAAACCGCATGAAATCGCGCTCTTCGAGCTGGGGCGCGAGGTGCTTGATGGCTTCTACCTGCTGGGTATGGTCGCGGCGCTGGTGCTGCTGGTCAGCCTGTTTTGGGCGCATCGGGTCGCACTCTGGCAGCGGGTGGTGCTGGCGGGGGTGATTCAGACGCTGGTTGTCCATGGGCTGCTGGTGCCACGGGTGTTCGAGGTGATGCAGGCGCCGGTCAAGGAGGCCGCCTTGCTGGCCCGTCAGCTTGACGAGCCCACGGTGGTTTACAAGACCAGCATGCCGAGCTTTAGTGTTTATCGGCGGGCAATCACCCCTGATCGCCAGCCCGAGCCGGGAGATCTGGTGTTTCTCCGCATCGATAAACTTGAGCGCCTGCAAGGGCTCTATCCCTCGGAGCAGCTTGAGACGCTGTTCCGGCGCGGGGCTGTCGCGCTGATGCGGGTCGGCGAGCCGCCAGCGGCGGCCGTGGAGGTGCCTGATCATGGCTGAGGGGCTTTTTGGTTTTTTCGGGCGCGATCTGAACAGCGCGCTGCAGCAGGGGCTTAAGCGCGATCTGGCCGCCAATGCCAAGGCCGCGCGCGAACTGCTGCTCACCGCGCTGGCGCTCGCGCTGCTGGCGCTGGGGCTCTACCTGGCCGGCGGCTATCACACCGGCTTCGCGGAGCTGAACACCTGGGCGCGGGCCTATCCGCCCTGGCTGTGGCAAAACCTGACGCTGTTGGGTGATGAACATCTGGCCTTCGCGCTCACGCTCTTTTTCTCGCGTCGGCACCCGCGGGTGTTCTGGACGCTGATCTGCGCCGCGCTCATTGGCGCGGCCTATGCACGCGGGCTCAAACCGCTGATTGATGCGCTACGACCGCCGGCCGTGCTGGAGGCCGGCAGTTTTCAGCTGATCGGCCCCGGGCATCGTCATCACAGCTTTCCGTCCGGGCATGGCGTGACGGCTGGGGTTTTATTTGGCGTGCTGATGTACCACGCGCGCTGGGTGGAGTGGCGGCTGTTGTTTCTGCTGTTGGCGCTGCTCGCGGGCTTGAGTCGCGTCGCACTCGGCGTGCACTGGCCGGTTGATGTAGCCGCCGGCCTGGCGGGCGGCTTGCTGGCCGCCTGGCTGGGAGCGGGGCTCGCCAGGCGCTTGCCTTGGGGCGTGATCGACACCAGTGTCCATCTGGCGCTAGTGACCTTGGCCGTCATCATGGCCATTGCCCTGGCGTTGGCTGGACGCGGCTATCCGGACGCGCTCTGGCCGGGGCGGGTACTGGTGGCCATGGCACTGCTGAGCGCGCTGTTGAGCTATGTGGTCGGGCCCATGGCGCGTTATCTTTGGATGCGCCGGCGCGCGGTTTTGGAACGAAGCTTTTGACTTGGGAGGCGAAGGATGCAAGATCGGCCAACGATTAAAACGGCGATTCCAAAAGGACGCTATCAAATCGGCGACTATTCGGCGACGCTCCTGAGCGAGATCGAGAGCCCGGATGTGCGTGCGTATCGCTTCATCCTCGCCTTTGTGCCGGACGGGCAGCGCGAGCCGAGGTTTTATGTTTGCAGCGAATCCGCCGCCGATCCCTCCCAGCCGCGACTCTGCCATCTGCGGGTGGTGAGCGAGACCTTGTCCGAGATCGTCGACAGCGATCCGCGCTGGGCAGACGCGGATATCTTTGCCGAGCAGGCGCTGGAGCTTGGCGCCCAGGCGCTGGGGTTGTCGAAACAGCAGATCATTAAGCTGTTGTAGTCAGGCTGTTGTAGTCAGTTTTCCAACGATAGGATTAACTGCCATTGCGCGTCCGTCACCGGCATGATGGACAGCCGATTTCCCTTGCGAATCAGCGGGAAGTCGCCAAGCGCCTCGGCCAGTGGCTCTTGCTTGAGTTCAGCCAGGGTAATGGTGCGCGCCAGATGCCGAACATAACGCACATCGACCAAAAACCAGCGCGGATTCTCTGGCGTGCTCTTGGGGTCGAAATAGCGATGCGCGGGGTCAAAAGCCGTTGGGTCGGGATAGCCTGTGCTGACAATCTCCATCAGCCCGACAATGCCGGGCTCCTTGCAGTTGGAATGATAGAACAACGCCTGGTCGCCGGGCTGCATCTGGTCGCGCAGCATGTTGCGGGCCTGATAATTGCGCACCCCATCCCAGGGTTCGGTCTGTTTGGGGCGGGCAAGCAGGTGCTCGATGCCAAAAACCTCGGGCTCGGACTTCATCAGCCAATACGCCATGGAGTTGTCTCCGCAAAGGGGGTGAAACGGCTGGACCTGGGCGAAGTGATGGCGTTTTTTGCGCACGGATTCCGCCAGCGTCCGTGGGACTGCTTTATGATAGTCACCAATCATGGTCCGCGGAAAACCCGTATTCCCGCGTGGCCCGAAGCGACCCCGAGGGCGTGATGACGATGACACCACAAGACCTGATCAAAGAAACCGAACATCTCTTCTCCCTGCCGGACGTGGCGCTGCGGGTCAATCAACTCATCGACGAACCCAGCACCCGCCCGGCGGATCTGGCCGAGGTCATTCTCTACGATCCGGCTCTGTCCGCGCGCCTGCTGCGGCTGGTCAACAGCGCCTACTACGCCCGCCCGTGCCCGATCGAGACAGTCACCCAGGCCATCTCGCTGATAGGCTTCAGGCCGCTGCGCGATCTGATCCTCGCGACCTTCGCGGTCGAGATGTTTCGCGGCCTGCCACCAGAAAAAGTCAACATGGAGCGCTTCTGGTTCCATGGCGTGGCGACCGGAATCGCGGCACGCGAGCTGTCAAAACGCCGTGGCGTGCGTGAGGGTGAGCGATTGTTTCTCGGCGGATTGCTGCACAGCATCGGCAAGCTGGTGTTTTTTAGTTACTGCGCGGACGACTACGCCGAGGTGCTGCGGCTGATCGATGATGAACGCCTGTCGGTGATCGAGGCCGAGGAACGGGTGTTTGGCTTTAATTTCGCCGATCTTGGCGCCGAGCTGCTGCGCGCCTGGCGTTTTCCCGAGTCGATCTGGAAGGCGGTGGCCTATCAGCTCGATCCCGACCAGGCATCGGATTATCGTCTGGAGGCTCTGATTGTGCAGGGTGCCGAGCAGGTCGGCGGTATCGTGCAGTCCACCGCCATCGATGGTGGCGAGGCGCTGGCCACCAGTGCCTCGGACTACCTGAAAGGACTGGCCGAACGGCTGGGCTTACCGGCGGATGCGCTCGACGAACTTCCCGGCGACATCAGTCTGCAGGTGGTCGAGGTGTTCGAGATTCTGGTGCCGGGCGCCTCGGTGGTGTACTAGACCCCATGGTCGCGCGGTCGCGGCGCAGCCCATGAATGCCACCCGGGCGACGCCGGGCACGGCGGATTTCGCGCGTTATCTTGAGCGGCTCAAAGAGCGCTACCGGGATCGCATCACCGGCGAGTTGACCCTGCCCGCTGCCCGTGCGCGCTTTGGCGAGCTGCCGGATGATCTGCATCCGCGTCTGCGCGCGGCGCTGGAGCAACGAGGACTGAACGGGCTCTACAGCCACCAGCGCGAGGCCTGGGATCTGGCGCGGGATGGCCAGCATCTGGTCATCGCCACGCCGACTGCCTCTGGCAAAACCCTGTGCTACAACTTGCCGGTGATCGACGCCGTGCTCTCGCGCCAGGCCAAGGCGCTCTATCTATTCCCGACCAAGGCGCTGGCGCAGGATCAGGTCGCGGAGTTGTCTGAACTCAATCAGGCGGGGCAGGGGATGCAGGGTGAGCCGGGCGCCACGGCTGAAACTACCCTCGGCATTAAGGCCTTCACCTTCGACGGCGACACACCCGGCGATGCGCGCAAGGCGGTGCGCACCCGGGGCGATATTGTCCTATCCAATCCCGACATGCTGCACCAGGCCATCTTGCCGCATCACACCAAATGGGCGCAGTTTTTCGAGTCGCTGGCCTTCGTCGTGGTCGATGAGCTGCACAGCTATCGCGGTGTCTTTGGCGCCCATGTCGCCAATGTGTTCCGCCGCCTCAAGCGCGTCTGTGCCTTCTACGGCGTGCAGCCCCAGTTCATCATGGCCTCGGCCACTATCGGCAATCCGCAAGAACTCGCCGAACGGTTGATTGGCGCGCCGGTCGCCGCCATCACCGATAGCGGTGCACCGCGCGGGGCCGCGCATCTGCTGCTGTGGAATCCCCCCGTTATCAACCCGGATCTCGGCATCCGCGCCTCCGCCCGCTCCCAGACCACCAGGGTCGCGCGCTCGGCGATTAAGGCCGGGTTCAAGACCATCGTCTTCGCCCGCTCGCGGTTGATGGTGGAGGTCATCACCAAGTATCTGAAAGATGTCTTCGACCGCGATCCGCGCCGCCCGCCGCGCGTGCGCGCCTACCGCGGCGGCTATCTGCCAAGCGAGCGCCGCGCCATCGAACGCGACCTGCGCGCCAGCCGCGTGGATGTGGTGGTTAGCACCTCGGCGCTGGAACTGGGCGTGGACATCGGCAGTCTGGATGTGTCGGTGCTGAACGGCTATCCCGGCACGGTCGCCGCTACTTGGCAGCGGCTGGGGAGGGCAGGGCGGCGCAATCGTCCCAGCCTGGGCGTGCTGGTCGCCAGCAGTTCGCCGCTCGACCAATACATTGTGCGCCATCCGGAGTTCTTTCTCGGTCGCTCGCCCGAGCAGGCGCGCATCCAGCCCGATCAATTGCTGATCCTGATGGACCATGTGCGCTGCGCCGCTTTCGAGCTGCCCTTCCAGGAAGGCGAGACCTTCGGCAACGAGGATCTCGCCGAAATGCTCGGCTACTTGCGCGACCAGGGCCTGCTGCAATACCAAAGTGGGCGCTGGTACTGGATCGCCGACAGCTATCCGGCCAACGCGGTGTCATTGCGATCGGTCGCCGAGGGCAATTTTGTCGTCATCGACATCGACGCCGGCAAGCAAACCATCATCGCCGAGGTCGATTACAGCAGCGCGCCCGGCACGCTTTATGAAGGCGCCATCTACATGGTGCAATCCCAGCCCTATCAGGTCGAAAAGCTCGACTGGACCGGGCGCAAGGCTTTCGTGCGCAAGACTCGCGCCGACTATTACACCGATGCCATCGACTACACCCGCCTGAAGATTCTCGACCGCTTCGACCAGCAGCGCAGTGCCCAGGCCGCCAGCTGCCATGGCGAAGTGCATCTGGTGCGCCGCTATCCCGGCTACAAAAAAATCCGCTACTACAGCCACGACAACATCGGCTACGGCAACATCAACCTGCCGGATCAGGAAATGCACACCACCTCGGTGTGGTGGCAGGTGCATCCCGAGGCGCTGGCGCAAACGCTGCCGCAACGCGAGCGCGCCATCGAAGGCTTTCTCGGCGCCGCCTATGCGCTGCACCATGTCGCCGCCCTGCGCGCCATGGCCGAGGTCAGCGATCTCGGTCGCGCGGTCGGCGACGGGCAGGGCACCTGGTTCGCCACCCTCGGTAACGACGGTCGCGGCCAAGTGCGCGGCCCGGACAACCAGCCGGTCGAACTGGCCCCCACCGGGCGCTTCGAGCCGACCTTGTTTCTCTACGACAACTACCCCGGCGGTGTGGGCCTATCCGAACCCCTCTATCGTGACGCGGCGGTGCTCATCGCCGACGCCCGCGCCCTGGTCGCCGCCTGCGACTGCGCCGGCGGCTGTCCGGCCTGCGTCGGCCCGATTCTGCCGGGGGATGAAGAACGCGCGCAGCATCCCAAGGCCGTGGCGTTGCTGGTGCTGGCGTTGCTCGGAGGAAGCGCTGAAGAGTCCAAGAGGCCGGAGCGGCTGTTGGCGTCTTGAATTTCGATAATTCTGCAGCGATGCACTAGCCTTTTAAGTCGCGGTATAAATTCTCATGCGGTCCCAAGCTCAGCCCAAGCTCAGCCCAAACTCAGCCCAAGCTCAGCAGGGTGCAGAGGGCTTCATCCTGGATGTAGGCAAGGAGGAAGCGCTGATGGATGCAATCGAGTTTGAAGACGCGAACACCAGCGAGATCACCCTTTTTCTGCTGACCACGGGATGGCTCCTCAAGGATGCTGCGAATGGCGGCATTGACAGCCTCGCGCTGATTGGGATGAAGCCGCTTGTACGCGCGCTTGAAAGCGGGGCGTTGGGCGAGTCGTGGCGTCATTGCCCTGGCAAGTCGAAGGGCTCGGAGGATTCCTCTAGCGCCTGCAGCGTATCGCGCACGAACTCAATGGGCAGGTCAGGATTGTCGAGCGCGGCACGGCCAACCTTGGCCCAGTAGGCGATCTGCTGTGGAATCGAGCGCATTTCGGCGCTGGCTTGCGACTTGGCGGCGGCATAGAGCTTGTCGTCAATGCGGATGGAAACGCTCATCTTGAAAATCCTGTGGCGATCTGCGACAAATGCAGTTTATGTTCGATTGTTTGGTTTGCCAAGGCACAAGTTTTGGCGGAATTTGTGAATTCTGGAGTCCGGCTTCGTGGAACAAGCGATCCGAGATAGCATCGCCTATCGCCAAGCTGAACAAGCGTTTATCGCACGCGGGTTGAAGTCGCGGGATCAGGCACGCCAGTCGGGGCGCTATAGCGAGGCATCAGCCGTGTTGGATCGCCTTCAAGGGGTGCTTGATGAGGTCAAATTCGCCGAGCCCTCGGGATGAGGTATCGGGTTCGCTTCACGCCGGAAGCCGAGGCCGATCTGGTGCGGCTCTACGCCTCAATTTTTTGTGCGCCGACCCAATCGACGCGACGCCTCCGGAGCGCTGACCGCAACCCATGGCAATGCAGGGCCAGGGCCAAGCCATGAGCCTGAAATCCCGGCTTGACCGGCTGCGCCAGCAGTCGGCACCGATGTCAGCGCCGTCAATGCCGGTCGACTCGCATCCGGTTGCGGCGGATTTGTTGGATTCGAACCCCATTGCCCCGGATCAGCTCGGTTTGGCGCACGACATCGCGTCCCAACAGCCCCAATCATCCGGTAGCCCCGCCAACACGGACAGGCGTGAGCCCGGTCTAGCCGAACGCATCGCGCGACTGCGCCCGCGTGCGCTTCAACCGCCCATGCGCCGGGGCGACGAACGCGCCCTGGCCGATATCCTGGGCGCCGAACAGCTTGCCCCTGGACTCTTGCGTTTATCGCAACAACTGGACGCGACCCGACCCCATGGCCGTTTCGCGCCCGCGCTGGCAGCAGGCGGCGCCTCGGACCCACTCAGCGACCTGACCGACCTGGCGCCTGGCCCACCCGAAACCTGGTGCTTTCTGGACACCGAAACCAGTGGCCTGGCCGGCGGCACCGGCACCTGGGTGTTCCTGTTCGGCGCCGCGCGTTTGTCATCCGGGCCGGGCGAGAGCGGCCCGGACGTGACACTGGAACTAGAACAGTATCTGCTCACCCGCTTGGACGCCGAAGCCCTGATGCTTGAACGGATCGCCGCGTCCCTGGCCGATGCCACATTGATGGTCAGCTACAACGGCAAATCCTTCGACATCCCACTGCTGGTGACTCGCTGCCGTCTGGCCGCCATGGGCGGTCCGCCCAGCATTCGCGACCTCGGCCAACAACTCGAACACCTCGCGCATCTCGACCTATTGCATCCGGTGCGCCGCGCCTATGCCCGGTGCTGGCCCGACTGCCGTCTGGCAAGCGTCGAATCCCGCCTGCTCGCCTTTGATCGCGGCCAGGATCTCCCCGGCAGCGAAGCCCCCGCCGCCTGGCTCGACTGGCTGCGCCACGGCGATCTGACACAACTGCCCGCCGTGGTCGAGCACAACCGCAAGGATCTGCTCTCCGTCGCCGCGCTCATGCCGGCCTTGGCCAGTGTTTACCGCCAACCGCTGAGCCATGGCGCCGACAGCGCTAGCGTGGCCGCGCACTGGATCAAGCGGGGCAAGATGGAACTGGCACGCGCGCTGCTGGAATCCAGTGTGAACGGCCAAGCCGCCGAGCCCGAGGCGATTAGACTGCTCGCACAACTGCATCGCCGTGATCGCAATTGGCCGCGCGCGGTGGAACTCTGGGAGAGGCTAGCGCGCGATAACCAGCCCGATGCGCTGGAGGCGCTGGCGAAGTTTCACGAACACATCGCCCGCGACCCGCACCGCGCCCTCGACTATGCCAGCCGTTTGCCAGCCGACCCAGCCAGTGAGCACCGTCGCCAGCGTTTGCGCACGAAAGTGAAGGCTGCAAGCGAAAGCCAGCGGCTCCTATGACGCCACGCCCAGCGCATCGCCGCAAAATTCAGGGACGGATAAGAATGACCGACCGCGTTAAGCTCAGTCTCCCACGCGCAGCAAATTCCACGGTAGCGCCATCACATTCTCGGCAATCCAACGCGGCTCCTCGACCGCGCACAGCAGCGCGCCTGTGGCGATGGTCGCCCGCGGGTAAGCGCGGCGAAAGGCGTTGATGCCGGACGCCATGCGCCGGGTGGGCGCGGCGGTGAGCTTGAATGCAAAGGGATACAGCCAGTCGTCGTGCTCCAGAATCAGGTCGACTTCCGCGCCGCCGGCCGAGCGCCAGTGAAAGCAGGCCGGGCGCGCGGGCAGCGTCGCGGCCTGCTTGAGCATCTCCGCCGCCATGGCGGTCTCGAACAAGGCGCCAAACAAGGGATGGCTCGGCAGCGCCTTGGGCGTCGAGAGCCGGGCGTGATGGCAGGCAAGGCCGGTGTCGGCGATATAGCCTTTTGGTCGGCCAGACACTCGTTTGGTCGCATTTCCCGAATACGCCGGGATTTCCGTCCATTGGTAGGTCGCGGTCATCATCGCCAGCCAGCGCCGCGCGCTTTGCCCAGCCAAGCCAATCTCGCGACCAAGCTGACTGTAGTTGATCTCCTGCGCGGTTAGCGCGCTCATCAGCCCGATGAAACGGCCGAACTGCTGCCAGTCCTCGACCTCACCCTGCAAGCGCAGATCGCGCTCGACGTAGGTGCGATGGTAACCGAGCCAGAAATCCGGGATTGCCGCCGATTCAATCACCCGGGCGCGTGGCAGGGTGCCGCGCCAAAGCCACTCGGTCAAGGCGCCGGGGTAACGGGCACCTGCCCGCGCCTCGGCGAGGAAGTCATTCCTTCGCTCCAACCAGCGCGGCAGCCAGGCCCCTTGGGTGTCGGTGATTTCCAGCAGGGAGAAGCCGTGAAGGTCCAGAAAGGCCGCGCGACCGGCCAGGCTTTCGGTCAATTCGCGTAACATCTGCCACTGTTGCGAGCCGGTCAACAGATGCTGACCACACAAATCCGGCTGGCGATCAACATGCCGCTTGATGGCGCCGGCAAGCTCGGGCGCATATTGGATCTCATCAAGGATTGCGGGTGGCGGGTGGTTGCGCAGGAAAAGGTCGGGCTCGGCGCGCGCGTTCTCGATATCCAGGCTGGGATCGAAAACCACATAATCGATATCAGGAAAACAGTGCCGCAACAGCGTGGTTTTACCGACCTGGCGGGCGCCGCCGACGATCACGACAGGAAAGCTGCGCGCGAGCAGGCGCAAGCGGTCGGTTTGTAGGCGCGGATGGTACATGCCTTGCAAATTAGTGATGTCATCGCCGATTTGCAAGGTTTTCTGCGATCTTGCTTGACTGCGCGCTTTCCCGTGATCCCCTACAGCAACCCATCGAGCGGACTGCGCACCCCCTGGCCGCCGCGATTGAGCACATGGGTATAGATCATGGTCGTGGACACATCCGCATGCCCCAACAACTCCTGCACGGTGCGAATGTCATAGCCTGATTCCAACAAATGGGTCGCGAACGAATGCCGCAGACAATGGCAGTTCACCCGCTTGGTAAGACCCGCGCGCTCGGCTGCTGCGCTTCGATGGCAGCTCGGTCGAACTCAGCTATAAGGACTATGCCGACGGTAACCGGCGCAAGGTGATGACGCTCCGCGGCGAGGAGCTGCTGCGCCCGTTCCTGCTGCATGTGTTGCCTAAAGGCTTCATGCGCGTGCGCCATTTCGGCTTCCTTGCCAATCGCTGCCGGGCCAAACGACTGGTGGCGATCCGCGGCGCATTGGCGGCACCGCCACCCGCGCCCGCCCGAGCAAAGACCGAGCCCGCCACCTACGCCGGTCACCCCTGCCCGACGTGCCGCAAGGGACACCTGCGCGTGTGTGCGCACCTCGCACCCGTGCGCCGCGATCCCGGGGGTAACGCGCGCCGCTGATCGCGACTCGGAACCACCAACCTTGTCAACTCGGACAGGCCGCCGCCGGCCTGTGGTCAACACTCGCCTCGTACTCGGAAAACCGCCTATACTGGGGGCGAAAGACACCTAAATTCATGCCCGTCGCAGCACGCATGCTCGACTTATGTCCCTCAGGCGTCCAGCACAGCCGACGTTTTGCGCCGCCCGGTTGCCGTCAGCCCCAGCAGCGAGGATACAATCCCCTCTTGTCGACGCGGGTCGTGCCGAACTCAGGCACCGTGCAGGGAGCGGATTAGTCCAACAAACATTTATCCGTCGTGCGTGTCGAACTCAGTACTTCGACGGGACCGTCTGTGTGGCGCACGCCGGATAAAATGTTTTTTTTTAGGAAAGTCAAAAGATCCCAGATGCGTGGTAAATTGAAATGGTTAATTATAAAGAATACATCACAATTGAATCTGGAAAGCGGTCGGGAAAACCTTGTATTCGAGGTTTGAGGATTACTGTCTATGATATTTTAAATATGCTCGCAGATGGAATGACACATAAGGAAATCCTTGATGATTATCCAAAACTAAATGATGAAGATATTCTTGCTTGCCTTGCCTTCGCCGCAGAAAGAGAAAATACAATTAGAAGGCTAAGTGCATGAAATTGTTATTTGATAACAATCTTTCTCACAAGCTAGCGCAGAAACTGGAAGACATTTTTCCTGGTTCGAGCCATGCAATGATCGAACATCTTGATGAATCTAATGATCAAGAAATTTGGTTGTTTGCGAGAGATAACGATTTCACGATAGTAACAAAAGATTCTGACTTTAATGAAATAAGGTTATTAAAAGGCTTTCCTCCGAAGGTAATATGGCTGCGCATAGGAAATTGTCGTGTAAGCGACATAGAAAGAATAATCAGAGATAAATACATAATTTTGATAGAATTCCACAAAAACATAATCTCAGGAATTATTGAAGTTGATTAATTAAAAAACAGGACAAACTAAGTAACTCAGAATAAAAGGTGAATCAAACGAGTTGAATCAAAAGTGAATCAAAAGGGTCAGGTTCGGTTAAATTTTCAAGTCCGCATCTATTCGGTGAATTGGCCTAACACGATGCTCCAGTTGAAGCCGGTTTCGCTCTCGCTTAATCTGCTCGGCTGAGATTGGCGTTTAGGCAATAAAATCAGAGTGACTGATGGGTTTTGAATGGAATCCCTAAAAAGCTGAGAATAATAACAGAAAACATGGTGTTTTCTTTGAAGAGGCAACTTCTGTATTCGGAGATTCCCTGTCTGTGACGTATCCCGATCCTAAACACTCAATAGATGAAGAGCGTTTTGTAATAATTGGGCTTTCCGATAAACAGAGGATTCTGGTTATTTCTCACCTGCATCACGGTAAAACCGTAAGAATCATCAGCGCTAGACTCGCAACAAAACGGGAGCGGCGATTTTATGAGCATGGAAATTGATAACGAATTAAGCGACGAACTTGAAGATGAATATGATTTTGTCAAAATGAAAGATGGTGTTCGCGGTAAATATGCCAAGCAATATCACGAGGGTGTGAAACTTATTATGCTTGAGCCTGATGTGGCAAAGATATTTCCTGACGCAAAGTCTGTCAACGAGGCGTTAAGGACTTTGACAAGGATTATTCAGCAACACGGAAAAGCAGCCTAACGAGTTGCTTCAGCCGAAGCCGGCTTCGCTATCGCTCAACCGGCTCGGCTGAACATGGCGTCAGCTGCAACAATCGAAAGTGATGAAGCCAACAATATACATCTAAACTAGCGATGTAATCTATTTGGTGGCTCGAACATCGAGAACTTAGTAATCGCTGCTCACCAAGCCTCGACCTCCGAGTTCTGGGAAAGCTCAGTGATTATGATGCATACATTTCAGACATCGTAATCCAAGAGGCATCAAAAGGTGACGAAACTCAGGCAACACAGCGATGCAAAAAGATCGAAGAATTCCCAGTTCTGAGAATCGACGACGAGGTCAAAGAACTAGCCCGGCAACGTCTCGATCAAAAGATAATCCTGGACAAATACCCAGAGGATGCTCTGCATTTCGGGCTGGTTGAGGGCGGGAATCCGCAGTCGCAACCGGGCGGGCGCGGGCTGGAAGACAAGGGCTACTGACGCGCGCTCAGAATGGCGCCAATCTCGGCATCCGTCAGGACGATCGGGTTGGTCTTCATGCTCGACCCGCGACTGCAGGCTACGATTTGTGCGTGATCGGCTGGCGTCACGCCCAGGGCGCCCAGGCGCGGCAGCGCCAGGTCTTTCGTCCAGTCCTCGAGCAGCGCGACCAGTGAGTCGGCGGCGGCTGCATCGGCGCCGGGATCATGGCCCACCAATGCCTCCTCATGTGGCTCCGCGCTCAGCAGGCGGCCAAGGCGGGCGTATTTCGCGAGCACCGGATGCGCGGGTTCGCGCTCGCGCAAGGCCTGGAGATTGACCCGGGTGGCGGCGGCGACCAGGGTGCCGCACACCACGCCATGGGGAATCGGGAACAGGGCGCCCAAGGGCGAGGCCAGGCCATGCACACTGCCAAGCCCGGTCTGAGCCAGCACCACGCCCGAGAGCAGCGCGGCATAGGCCATGTTGGCGCGCGCCGCGGCGTCGCCCGGATCGCGCGCCAGCGGCGGCAGCCCGTCGCGCACGCGGCGCAGCCCGTCGAGCGCCAAAGCATCGCACAGCGGATTGGCGCGCGCCGAGACATAGGCTTCAAGCAATTGGGTCAGGGCATCCATGCCATTGCCGGCAATCACCGCCGGCGGGCAGGTGGCGAGAAAGTCCGGATCGACCACCGCCGCCGCGGCCACCAGCTGCTCGTCGCGGAAGGATTTCTTATAGCCATTCGGTCCCCGCACGCTCAGTACCGCGTTCTTGGTCGCCTCCGAGCCGGTGCCGGCGGTGGTGGGCACCGCGATCAGCGGCAGCGCCGGGCCGCGATAGGGTAATTCGGGGCCGACGCCTTCGAGATAATCCAGGACCGAGCCGCCACCCGGCAGCAGACCGGCTATGGCTTTGCCGGCGTCGAGCGCGCTGCCGCCGCCGATGGCGATGACCACCTCAATGCCGGCGTCGCGCCAGGCGCGCACGCTGTCATCGATCAGCCTCGGCGAGGGTTCGCCGATGATCCGGCACTGGCTGAGTAATACGCCGGCATCGGCGAAGCCTTGCGCGAGGTCGGGCCAGAAGGGACCATCGATCAAGGATGCGCCGCCGCTGACTAGCAGTGCGCGCTGTCCGAACCGACGCACCAGTGCCGGCAGCTTGGCGCGCGCGCCGGCGCCGAATTCAATACTGGGTAAACGGGCGATGCTAAAAGGGGTCATTTAGAATGCCTTGGTGAGAAAGCCGCCGGCATGGATGGTCGCCGCGCCACGATGGCCTAGTGTCCGCGGCAAAGCGGCAGCGAAGCGGGCGGGGATTTAGGCTGCTTGCGCTGGTAGCGCGCCAGTACCGGCTCGAGTCCTTGCCTTGGCCAAAACCGGGGTGTGCCGATCTCCTTCAGACAGGATGCATTCCAATAGAGTCCCAACCGAGACAAGGATTGGCCGGCCGCGACCGCTCGCGCGACGGCCTCGATATCGGCGGCCTCGGGATAGATGTACAAGGTGGTCGGCTGCTTTTGCGTGATATTGACGATCTCGCGCGCGCCCTGGGGTGACCAGCTGGTGCAGCCGCTGCTGCGGCCCGAGGAGTAGTCCACCAGCTCTCCGAGCGGAACATAACCGCTTGCATTGGCATGGGGGCTGCTCGGGTCGCGCAACAGGCAGGCGCCCTTGATCAAGACCGCCGCATGTCCCCCGATGGCGCGCTGCTCGGCGTTCGCGGTTTCGCCTTCGCCCGCGAAAGGAATGAAGGGACGCACCAGCGCCGCCTTCCGCCCCGAGGAAGCCTGGTAATACCCTTTAAAGGAGCTTCTTGTCTCATCGGTCACATAGACCCCTCCGGCGGTCAGCCTGGAGCCCAAGGCGTTGCTAAAATGCTTCGCGCAGCGTTTGCCGTTTCTGAAATCCGCCATGCCGTCGATGGCGCGACCGCCGCCGTGACCCGAGGAGATGGCGCGAAATGACCGCTGGGACTCGCAGATAATATAAAAGCGCCGCCCCTCTCCGCCATTATCCGATCCGTGTGGCCGGGTCGCGTCCATCGCGAAGTAACAGGGATTGCGCACGGCCCCGGCGGCTATTTTGCGCTGATAGAGTGTGCGCGCCCGCTGCAAGACCAAGGGTGCGATTTCATCCTCGCCCTCACCGACATGGGCCCGCAGCCAGCCAGGGAGATCCCCGGACTGCCCCGCGGTGAAGGATTGCGCCGACGCCGGCAAGGCGAAAACCCCGATCAAGAGGTTTACAAGAATGATAAAGCCAGTTCTGCCGTGCATTGATCAATCCTCCTGCCACCAAATGTTGCAATCTGTCCTGGCTTTGGTCCGGGTTTGAGGCTGCCGCCTGGCGCTGGCGGCTCAGTCTTTCCGACCACTGCCACGGCTCATCTCCCGCGTCCCTTAAGGTGCCGAAAAAAACTCCGCGAGTCGCTTGCGCCAACGGGCGTCGGTTAAGGAATAACACGGGGTTTAGGATAGCATTTCCGGGTCTGAATGGGATTGTGGACTGTTTTGGGCCTGGTGACGGGCGCGGAGAAGCCGTGAATCCTTCCCCAATCTCCAACCCGGTGCTTCCCGGTAGCGTCCTGCCGCCGAGATCCTCGCGCCCGTCGCCCGGCCGAAAACGAGAGATCAGTCGTGACCGCTGGCAATCGGGTGGCTGGTGTTGGCCGCTGCTGGTTAGCGGATTGCAAGCTGGTGAGTCGGGCTAATGGGACCCCAACCGCTTGGGTCAGCGCAAGCACTCTGTGCCGGACGAAAAAGCCCCCGAGGCGTGAGCCTCGGGGGCTGGATGTTGAAAGCCAGGGACCAGGCGAAATGAGCTAGGTTATCGGGAGTTCCGGCATGGTTGGCCCAAAAAACAATTCGAGCCAGGCACCTTTAATTCCTTTAATTTAGGATTTCTTGCGGAGCGAGTAGCCAAGTCCTGCTAGCCCAAGGCCGATTAGAGTGAGGGTGGGTGGCACTGGCACCGCGCTGGAACTCGAGGACTGAGTGAAGTTATCGAAGTAAACCCCGTTATCCGCGACGTTATTGCAGGTGCCGAGAGAACTACAAGCCGTTGGGACGCGAAAAATCACACTATCCACTGGTGCCAACGCTGGCTGAGGTGTACCAGCAGTACTGTAATACTGCTCCCAACTAGTGCTCGTCGTAGACGCTCCATTAAGGGTTAAGGTGACAACATCGTTACTGGGTCCATCGTTGAAAATCATTGACACCGATAAGTTGTGCCACACATTTCGATCAAGGCCCGTGCCCAGTGTCAAAAAATTGAATCCGCTGTTGACCTCCCACCAGCCGACCCGAAAACCGTCGGTACCGCCATCTTGGATACGAACTATACCCTGCCGCGACGCAGTCCCCCCCTCGAAAGGGGTGACGTCGATTTGCAGACCGTCCTGCTCACCGTCGAACGCAGACATAAAATCGAAGGAAAAATTGAAGGTGTCGATTGTGTCACCGGTGAGAGACGATTCGCCAGCGGCGTCAATGGTTGGCGTCGCGGGGTGCGTAAAATCATAGTTACCGCTGGTACCGATACCGTTGGAAATCCTAAACACTTGGTTGCCTGACGAAAGCTCGACGATTTCAGCATCGACGGTCCCGCCGACGGTCCCGCTAGTTCCATTGCCCCGCCAACCATCAACCGCGCCAACGAGAGGGGCCGTAGTCGTGTTGCTACCGAGCGCAAAATTCTCGAAATCGGTGCTATAAGTGGCTCCTGCATAAGCACCTTGCACACCGAAAAGCCCACTGGCCGATAGAAGCGAAGCAATAGGTAGCACCAATCGTTTCATTTGAGTAACTCCTTGAACATACATGAGGAAAAACCGGGCCATACCACCCTTAATGCTTAACGCTGACACCCTGGGGTCAGAGCGAAAAATGGTAAGTCCGGAGAAAAAACCGGGACAGACCACCTTTAGGGCTCAGCTCTGAAACGGTGGGCTACAGAGTGAAAAAAATGGTAAGTCCGGAAGTTGGAACTTGAGATGGTTGCGCAGGGTGATTCTTTAGCTACTTCAGTTCGGTCGGTGCGGAAGGTCAGAGCGCTCATATCACATTGGCCTCCCCGCGCAGTGCACCTCGCCATTTTTATGAGCAAATGTTAGGCCAAAATAAAATTTATAATAATGACAGTTGCTTGGAGGTTTAGACAAATTGTGCCCGGCTAGAGTTGTAAAATTTTCTGACACCTAAAACACCAAAATTCAGTGTCCCGTTAACGTAAATTCGCCAAAGTAGACAAGTTTAGTCGGCTTTGATTTTCTTGTTTTTCAGTGAATTGGGAATCCAAGCATGCGTTTCGTGTCGTTTCCGGACGGCTTTTGCCATTGTAAAATTTCCTGACACCTAATTCCGTGAATTCGCGCCCTGGAGACGGGACGGTGTTGCGTGATTGTTGCGGAAAGGTTACGGCGTAGAAAAAAAATCTTCAATAAATTAGAGAGATAGTATTTTTCTTGTGTCGATTTTTGCTGTTGTTGGCGTGGCTTTTCAGAGTGTAAAAAATTTTGACACTTAAGGGATGGTGGGCGGGATGCTTGGTGCCTGTCAGGTCTCTAGCAAGGGGAGGCTGGGCACGCTTCCTTGCGAATGAGGTCTTGTGTGCGTGATCACGGTATTTGAGGGTTTCGTTTGCACGTAATTTGGAGGAGGCTGAGCAACCCTGGACGGCTTTTCTATGCGCGGCAACCCCTTATGAACCACGCTGCCCCCTCGGGGGGGGAGAGAAGTGCGGAGTGGCGGCCGGTCTACAAGGCAATTAAATGCGGGAGCCACTGTAACCTCTTGATTCGTCGTTCCGGCACCGATGATGAAGATGGTCACTCCTTCCTTCACTGAAAGTGATTATCTTCGTGTAACCAGCATCTTAGCAAAGAGACCCTCAAATATCGTGCTCACCAGAAGCCCGATTTCCCGCAATTTGGATGCTCATGCACACTTGCGGATCAGTCAGGGTAAGGACAAGGCGATACCGATTTCACTTAGTCCCCTACACGGAGCATATCCAGGGCAGCGCGATCACCTCCTCGGCACTCCAGCGCGGTTCTTCGACAGCGCATAGGAGCGCGCGCGGCGCACTGCCCTTTGCGGGTAAGAACGGCGAAAGGCGTTGATGTTGGACGGCAAGCATCAGGTGGGGGCGTCGGGTGGGCGCGGCGGTGAGCTTGAACTCAAACGGATAGAGCCAGCCGGCGACCGAGTTGACTGCCGTTGACTTCCTGTGCGGTCAGTGTGCTGATCAGTGCGATGAAGTGATCGCCTTGCTGCCAGTCCCCGACCTCACAGTGGCCGGTCAATATAGACTCTCTGCCTATGTTTACAGAAAATAACGCAGCAGATCTGATGCTTGCAGGCTTTACAAACCCTGTGTTTTTTGTATCCTGTCCGCGGCTGAACGACCACTTCCATGCGTGATCACGAAACAGAGGGAAAATCATGAGACTATTGATTGTTCTGCTTGCCATCATCCCGGTTGCTGCTTTCGGTGCTGGCGAAGGGGAAAGCGCACCGGCAACGACCGCCGCCAATGATTCCGCGGAGCACCAGGAAAAGGAAGCTCCTCGGTCTGATAGCGGCATTATTCTTCCCGACGGATGGGCAATGGAAGACGCCATCTCCGCGGAGGATGTCGAAGGGATCATGAAAACAACCGGCTTGGTCGTTTTCCCCGAAGCCGCCAGCAGTAAGTCTAAAGGAAGACCCATTGGAAGCTACAACCTGAGTGGCGTCCCCTATAGCAAAGTGCGTTTTGAAGGCAATGTGGCCGATGGCCAGGAAGCATACGAGAGAGCTGTTGGCTTTCTGAGCGATGCAACCGAGATCGAGAACCCGAGATGGGATGCCGCCTTGATGGGTGATGCGAAGTTAGGAGATAAAACCGCGACTCGAATGCTCGTTCTCAAGGGTGATCATTTCTTCATGATTTCTTGGGTTCCCGAGGTATTCCCGGAACTTGATCCCAAAGAAACCAATGTTAAGCTTGCCGAACTTCTGATCACAAATCTCTACGGTAAATAGCCTACCGACTCACTCGTTCCCACGCTCCGGCGTGGGAATGCAGAGCGGCCGCTCCGGCGGCCTGAATCACCACGGGACGCTGGAGCGTCGGCAATAATTTCTGTGGTTGTTCAGTATTTCATTCAACACCTGTGATCAAACGCGGACTTTGCCTCGGTTGCCAAGTGTGGGGTCAAGTCTACAATGGCATGACAGCCTGAGCGAAACAGCCATTGCTGTGTGTTGATAAAAGAACGTTAGACCTGCTGATCAACGGAGAATCCTGATGCGTGTCACCGCAATATTGTTTTGTTTGTTCGCGCTGGCCGCTGGGAATCCATACTGCGCTACCGCCGCGGAACAGAACGAATTAAAGGGGTCTGGATGGCATTATTTTCCAGACTGGGAATTAAAGAAACTATGTAGGCCATCCAAGTCTAAGCCTCGACATTAACCCCGAGCCACGAGGAGACCGAACATGACCACTGCCGCTGTCCAAACGCCGAAGACCACCCTCTATCTGGCCCTCGAGCTGAGCAACAAGACCTGGAAGCTTGGCTTCAGCAACGGCGAGAAGATCCGGATCAAGACCATCGAAGCGCGGGATCTTCCCGCGTTGCGCGAGCAGATCGAGATCGCCCAGGGGAAGCTTGGACTCAGCGCGGATTGTGTCATTGAAAGCGTTTACGAAGCCGGGCGGGATGGCTTCTGGATTCATCGCATCTTGGAATCCTGGGGGATTCACAGCCGTGTGGTCGACTCGGCCAGCATCCAGGTCAACCGCAAGAAGCGGCGCGTGAAGACCGACCGGGTCGACGTCGAAGCCCTGCTGGTGCAGCTCATGCGTTATCTTGGCGGAGAGAAAAAAGCCCTCGCGGTGGTGAACGTCCCCAGTGCCGAGGCCGAGGATCGGATGCGAGTTGATCGCGAGCGCGAGCGGCTGATCCACGAACGTGGCGCCCACAGCTCACGGATGAAATCCCTGTTCGTCGCCCAAGGACTGGTCATCGAGCGCCTCAACGACTCGCTGATCGAAAACCTCGATCACCTATGCACCGCCACCGGCGAGCCCCTCGGCGCCGACCTCAAAGAAGAGATCCGCCGCGAATATCAGCGCTATTGCTTGGCTGATGAGCAAATCCGCGCCATCGAGCAAGAACAAAAGCGCCGCGTCGAGCAAGCCACCGACGCGGCCTATGAGCAAATCGCGCGCATGCTCGAGCTCAAAGGCATCGGCTGGGTTTCGAGCTGGGTCTTGGTCATGGAATTCTTCAGCTGGCGCGGCTTTCGCAACCGCCAGCAGCTGGCCGCCTGTGCCGGGCTGACCCCCACGCCCTATGCCAGTGGTGATGACCAGCGCGACCAAGGCATCAGCAAGGCTGGCAACCGACGCATCCGTGCCCTCATGGTCGAGCTGTCCTGGCTATGGCTGCGCTACCAGCCCGACAGCGCCCTGAGTCGCTGGTACCGCGAGCGCTTTGCCAAGGGCGGCAAACGCATGCGGCGCATCGGCATCGTCGCCCTGGCGCGCAAGCTGCTCATCGCCCTGTGGCGCTATCTCGAACAGGGCGAGATCCCGGACGGCGCGGTGCTCAAAGCCGGCTAAGGCCCGCCGCCCGCGGAAGACATCCAGTCACCCCCAAACGGCCGAGCACAGCGCCAACGCCCGAGGAGAGAGCAACGCGACGGATCACGGTCAAGGTTGTCGAAAGCGCCCGACAGGCCCCTGGGCTGACCCCTGGTCATGCCGTTTTAAAAGAAGGGGCGCTTTCCTTTTCAATCGGTTTCAGCGGCGAACATCGCATGCAATTTCAGGTGACCGGGCTTCCCGGCACGGATAGAAGGTGGAGCGGATTCGCACAGAATCTGTCGGCTTTCAAACCGAGACAACCCATGGCTGTCATAACGCTCGCAATGCTCATGACACCGAGCAAAACGCGCTGACCAAACGGCCGCCATCGCCAAGGAGAACGAATAAGCTAGTGACGATTCAAAGTGAGTGATCAGGCTATTTGAAAGCGTTTGAACAGCGCCCGACGGCCTTGCCATGCACGAGCGTTTCGATAAACCACGCCCGCCCCTTCGGGGAGAGAGAAGCGCGGCATGGCGGCTGGTCTGCGCAATCATGCAATGCGATAATGAATGTAACATTCTGATTTGCGATGTTGGCGCTGAACAAAATAATCTCTCGAAAAAAGGGCTTGACAAAAACGCCTCATAGAAGGGGCCTGGTTCGATTTAATTCTCGGGAATTGAATTTGCCGAATGAACGCCAATCACGGTGCTTCAGCAGAAGCCGGTTTCGCTCTCTCTCAACCCCGGCTCGGCTGTGCTTGGCGTTCGGTGGAGTGAGTGATGATGCGCGCGGACAAGAGCACCGATAAAGATCGGAGATCAGCGCGGTGGCGACCTTGGGCGGTCGATCTGGTGATTGTGCTCGCGGTGGTGGGTCTGGTGCAATGGTGGCAGGCTCGGCCTTTGGCGACTGGCATGGCGCCGCCCCTGGCGGGCGTGGAGGTGGTTAGCGGTGATCGCCTGGATCTTGCGAATCTGCGTGGCAAGCCGGTGCTGGTTCATTTCTGGGGGACTTGGTGCCCGGTTTGTCGGCTAATGGACGGGACCATCGCCCGCATTGCCGAGGATCATACCCTGGTCAGCGTGGCCATGTACTCGGGCAGTGCGGATGAGGTGAGCGCTTATCTGGATGAGAACGACCATGTGTTCCCTGTGGTGCTGGACCCGAATGGCCAAATGGCTGGCCGCTGGGGTGTCGTGGGCGTGCCAGCAAGCTTTATCATTGATGCCGATGGTCGGATTCGTTTCGCGACTCGGGGCGTGCGTTCCGGCCCTGGTTTGCGCTTGCGGCTGTGGTTGGTGGGTTTTTCCACGGGGTAGGGTCTTTGATTGTCGATGAAGGCTGGCGATTTTTCGGGAGCATCGCTTGATGATGGATCACCGCTGGTTGGCTGATTTGTTCTCGCGTCTGGCCGCGCTTGAGCACGCCGGGATCGCGCCGCGGCAGGCGTTCTCGAGTCTGGCTCAGGGCGTGCCGAGGCACGAGCAAGCCGCGCTTGAGAGTGCCGCGCGTTGGTGTGGTCGTGGTGTGAGTGTCGCCAAGAGCGTCGCGCGCGCCGGTCTGGTTGGTCCGCTCGACGCCCGGGTGCTGGATGCGGCCGAGGTTTCCGGCCGGCTTGAGACGGCCTATCGCGATCTTGCCGCACGGCATACAGCGGCGGATTCGCGCCGACGGCGTCTGCGCGGCAAGCTGCTGTTGCCCGGGTTTATTCTGGTGTTGGCGGCCTTGGTCAAACCCTTCCCGGCGTTTTTTGTTGGCGAGCTGAGTTTGGGCGGTTATTTGCGTGCATCCCTGGGTCTGCTGGTTGTAATTTTCGGCGGGCTCTGGCTGCTTATGGTGCTGATCCGGCGTCTGCGCGAGACGAATCTCGGCCTCTTCATCGGCCAGTGGCTGCTGTCCTGGCCTTTACTGGGGCAACTGCTGATCCGCCGCCAGCGCACCCTCTATCTCGAAGCGCTGGCCATGTTGTTCGACTCTGGCGTGCCCCTGGTCGATGCGCTTGGCACAGCCGCGCTAACAGTGCCGCCAGGCAGGCTGCAAGAGGCGTTCCGGCAGCTGCACGCACAAGTCGAGGCGGGCGCGACTCTGGAACAGGCCTTCGGGGCCTGCTCCTACATCCGGCTGCACAGCCGGCTGCTGGTGCGCTCGGCGGAAGTCTCCGGGACGCTCGGTGATGGGCTCGGGCGGATTGCGCGCACGGAGCGCGAGGAGCTTGAGTCCTTTGAGAACGAGTTGGCCACCTGGTTGCCGCGTGTTGCTTATCTGCTGGTGGCTGCTTGGATGGCCACGGGCATTCTGGGTGGCGGCGCCCTGACGACCATGCCTGCCGATCTTTAGGCGACAGTCTTGAGACCGAAGCGGTCGGGTTAATCCAGCGGCAAGTCGCGCATGCGACGGGCGTTGACGTACTGGATGCCGGCGCCGAAGCGATCATGTCGGACCCGGCATAAGCCGGCGAAGTCGATGCGGATACGATACCAGTGGCGTGGCTCGGCTTTGAGTAAGTGGCCAAGAATGCCGCGCATAACCCCGGCATGGGCCGAGATCAGCAGATGGCGACCACGGTGCTGATCGATGAGGCGGTCATAGACATGGCCGACGCGGGTGAGCAGTGCGTCCAGCGTTTCGCCACCGGGCGGGCGATGCACGGCCGGGTCGCTAAAGAAGTTAATGAATGCCTTGGGTTCGGAGATAGCGATTTCCCGATGCCGGCGGCCTTCCCAGCAGCCCATGCTGATCTCATGCAGTTCGGGCTCGACGATCAAAGGCAGTTGATGACGGCAGGCTAGTTCGGCGGCGAATTCCCGACAGCGCGCGAGTGGTGAGGAAACGATCTGATCCCAGGGCGCGGCATCGCCGACGGCCTCGCGCATCTGTTGCCAGCCAAGCGGGCTAAGCGGATGATCGGTCCCGACGCCGCGAATCATGGTGCCGCCGCGCGGTTCGCCATGGCGGATTAAATCAACAAAGGTATCCCGCATGCTTCAGCGCTCGGCTGCTGTCAGCCACCGAAGAGATCCTTAAGTGCCTGCACCGTGGTGGCGCGCCCTAACTCGCCGATGGCGGTGGTGAGCGGAATCGCCTTGGGGCAGACGCGCACACAGTTCTGGGCATTGCCGCAGTCACTTAAGCCACCCTGGCCCATGATGCGGTGTAGGCGCTCGCCGCGGTCGAACTTGCCCGTGGGCTGTGCGTTCATGAGTCGCACCTGGGCGAGTGCCGCCGGGCCGACAAAGTCCTGGCCCTCGTCATACTGGGGGCAGGCCGCCAGGCAGCAGCCGCAGCTCATGCAGCGGCTGTAGAGGTAATCCTCTGCCCACTGCTGCTGAGAGACGCGCAAGCAGGTCTCTTTTTGTGTTCCCCCGGCTCCCCCGAGCGCCCCTGTGAGAGCCCAGGGTCCGTCGATGCGCACCCAGGCCTGGACGTGCTTGAGGTGCTCGAACATCCGGTTGCGATCAACAAGCAAATCCCTTATCAGCGGAAATTTTGGTAAGGGCTCGAGTACAATGGGTTGTTTAAGGTTCTCGATCAGTGCCGAGCAGGCCGGGCGTGGCTGGCCGTTGATCATCATGGCGCAGGCGCCGCAAACTTCTTCCATACAATTGTGGTCGAACACCACGGGGTCGACCCGCTCACCTTCGCAGGTGACCGGATTGGTGCGCAGACGCCGCAGCGCGGCCACCACATTGTCGCGTTCCGAGCAGGACAGCTCAAAGTGTTGCCAGTAGGGGGCGGAGAAGGGGTCGTCCTGGCGGCGTATTTTGAAGACCACCCTCTCGGTGCGTCCCGCATCCTCGTCCGAGGGGTCGAAGATGTCATTGTTGCGAGCGGGCGTGAAGAGGGACTCCACCATGTCGCCAGCCGCGCCATCCGGCACGGTGGTTAGATCAGGTGATCGGATTTCTGAGCGGACGTCAGGCGCGTCTGGACTGGACATGAGCGATGGCCGGATCCTTTAGATGACATTGGGGTAGATGACATTGGGGTAGATGACATTGGGGAGATTGGATCGGGTGAGACTGAAAAGGGATGGCGCCTAGCGATAATCGCGCGGTTCCTCGGGCGCGATCAGACTGGTATCGACTGGCTCGTAACCGATACGGGGACCGTCGGGATGATAGTCCGCGATGGTGGTTTTGAGCCATTTTTGGTTGTTGTCTTTCCAACGCTGGCGAAATGCCTCGAAATCCTTGTGCCCCGCCTGGCTGTGCTCTGGCGCCGGATCCTCGAATGATGGTTTGTGATGGGCGCCACGGCACTCGTCGCGGGCAAGGGCACTGGCCGCCACCACTTGGGCGAGCTTGACCATGTCAAAAACCTGGCGCGCATAGGCCAGCGTCTGGTTGGCCCAGGGATTGGCCTCGCCGAGCTTGAGCCGGGCGAAAGCCTGTTCGAGCTCGACCAGTGTGGCAACAGTCTCGTTCAGCTTGCTATTGTCGCGCACCACACCGACGGAATCCATCATCATGCTGCCCAAACGCCGATGCAGGTCGTAGGGGTTCTCTTCGCCATCGGCATGGATAAAATGGTGATTGATTTGGTTCTGGTAACGAATTTCGGCATCAAAAGCCGCGTGCGAATCACTTTCGACCGACTGCTCAAGCCCGGAGACATAAGCCGAGACAGCCTCGCCCGCAACCCGTCCGGAGAAGGCAGCCGAGAGTAAGGAATTGGCACCGAGGCGATTGGCGCCGTGATAGGCATAATCGCATTCGCCGCAGGCATAGAGACCGGGAATGCTGGTAGCGTGATTGCGTAGGCTGTTGGCGCGCAACCCGCCGGTATTGGCATCTTTCTCGAAGTCCACCCAGAGTCCGCCCATGGAATAGTGCGCGGCCGGGAAGATGGTCATGGGCGTGCTGAGCGGATCAACCCCGGAAAATTTGCGGTAGATGGACAGGATGGCACCCAGGCGGGTTTCCACCTGATGGGAGTCGAGGTGAGTGAGGTCGAGATAGACCTGATCGCGTCCGGCCACCCCGAGACCCATTTCTCGCGTGACCTTCCAGATAGCGCGCGAGGCGAGATCGCGCGGCACTGTGTTGCCAAAGCTTGGGTACCATTCCTCGAGGAAATAAAAGCGCTCGGCTTCCGGGATGGCCAGCGGCTCGCGGCGGTCGTGCGCCTGGCGCGGCACCCAGATGCGGCCACCCTCGCCGCGCGCGGCCTCGCTCATCAGTCGGGTCTTGTCATCGCCAATCATGGCGGTGGGATGAAACTGGAAAAACTCCGCATTGGCAAAGCGCGCGCCCTGCTGGAATACCCGGCTGGCGGCGGCGCCAGTGGAGTTGGTGGAACAGGTGGTCTTGGGGCTGTAGATCTGCCCGAAACCGCCGGTGGCCAGAACCACCGCATCGGCGCGGAAGGCACGGACTTCAAGACTGCGCAGATTCATCGCCACAATGCCGCGACAGCGCCCGTTGGGGTCTTTCACAATGGCGAGAAATTCCCACCACTCGAACTTCTCGATCTGTTTTTCGGTCTCCAGCCGCCGCACTTGCTGATCCAGACTGTAGAGCAGCTGCTGGCCGGTGCTGGCCCCGGCGAAGCAGGTGCGGCGGTTCTTCACGCCACCGAACAGGCGCTGATCGAGGGTGCCCTCGGGCGTGCGCGAGAAAGCCACGCCCATGCGCTCGAAAGTCCCGATCAGGCCTGGCGCATCCTCGCACAGGGACTTGATCGGCGGCTGATTGGCCAGATAACTGCCGCCCTTGATGGTGTCGAAAATATGCTGCTCGACACTGTCACCTTCGCCCTTGGTATTTAGTACGGCGTTGATGCCGCCTTGGGCGCAGACCGAGTGCGAGCGCATCACCTCAAACAGCGAGAAGAGCTGCACCCGGTGGCCAGATGCGGCGATGCGCAGGCTGGCCAGCAATCCGCCAAGCCCACCGCCGACCACAATCACTGAACGCGCATTCATTTAAGAAAACCTATCAGGCCATGGGTGCCGAGCGCGCCGAGTAGTAGCCCGAAGCCGAGACAAAACCAGCCAAAGCGCCGCTGGGCCGCGGCGCTGGTGGTTAGCCCCCAACTGATGGCCGCGGTGGCCAGGCCGTTGGCCAGGTGGAAGACCGACAACCAGAGCCCGAGCAAATAGAGCGCGAAGGTGACCGGCTGCGTCAGTGATTGCTGCATGTAGCGGAAGAGATTGGTATCGATCTGCGGATCGAGCAGGCCGGCAAAACGGGTGAGCCCCAGATGCAATGCCAGAAAGGCAACAATGGCGATGCCCGACAAGCGCTGCAACCAGTACAGCCAGTTGCGCGCATAGCGGTAGCGCAGCGGCTCCGCGCTGCCACTGCCGATGATGACCAGCCCGTAGCCGGCATGCAGCAGCAGCGGCAGGGCAATGACAACCAGCTCGATGATGAGCAGGTAATTGAGCTGCTGGATGCGTTCGACCTGGGCATTGTAGTGCTCGGGCCCAAAGCGCGACTGGGAATTCTCCCACAGATGGAACACCAAAAAAGCGCCGAGTGGGATCAGCCCTAGGGCTGAATGGAACCGTCGCAGCAGAAAATGACTGTCTTGGATGGATGCGCGCATGATGCTGATGGACGCGGGATAGTGTTCAACAAGGATAAGCCTTCCATGACAGGATGCCAATGCGCAGGCTCAAGCCCGGCAGCCTTGCTGATGCGGATTGCTCGCAACCAGAGGCTAGAGAAAAGCAGGGGACCGGATTTCATGCAGGCTCAGTGGGCGGATGCCAAAAAGGGGTTGTCGCGTCGCTCGGCGCCGAGGGACGACATGGGGCCATGACCGGGAATAAAGCGCACATGATCGCCCAGCGGCAGCAGCACCTCCCGGATTGAGCGCAGGAGTTGCTCGTGGTTGCCACGTGGCAGATCGGTGCGGCCAATGGCGCCACGAAAGAGCACATCGCCCACCTGCGCCAAGGCGCCGGAGCGGTCGAAGTACACCAGATGACCGGGCGAGTGACCGGGGCAATGCAGGACGGTCAGGCATTCCTCGCCAAAGCGAATGCTCTCGCCAGCCTCCAGCCAGGTGTCGGGAGTGAAGGCCCGATGCGTGGGGAAGCCAAACATCTGCGCTTGCTCCGGCAGCGCTTCGAGCAGGAAGGCGTCGTCACGATGCGGGCCAAGGATGGGCAATTCCAGTCGTCGCGCCAGCTCGGGCGCCGCGCCGACATGGTCGAGATGCCCGTGCGTGAGCAGCAGTCGCTGAGGTTTGGCGCCAAGTCGCTCAACGGCGGCGAGAATCCGCCCGGGCTCCCCGCCTGGGTCGATAATGACCGCCTCGTGCGTTTTCTCGCACACTAGCAGGGTGCAATTTTGCTGAAAATCCGTGACTGGGATAAGCTCGACTTGCATGCGTTTGACTTCAGCTGCTGTTCGCGTGAATCAGGTGGGACCTTGTTCTTCAAGTTGGCTGGAAGGATTGAGTGCCGAGTCGAGTTTGCCACGAGCGGCTGAAACCCTGCGGCTCAACCGCCGCCTTTGTTCGGCTTGGCGAGCATCACCAGGCGAGTCCCGGAGAGCTGGTCGTGCAAGCCCAGGCGGTCGCGATTGAACCAGGCCCACCAGAGTCCAAGTCCCGCTGGCGCCATGCACAGCACAGTGAGCCCGAGCCGGCGCAGCGCATCCTGCCAGCCAAGCGGCTGACCATCCAGGCGCACAAGTTGCAGGCGCCAGGCGCGCATGCCAAGACTTTGCCGCCCGGCCGACCAGAAGTAAAGATAGTAGAGCACACAAAGGCCAAGCAGGTAGGCTTGAAATAGCAGCCGCGGCACTCCGCGCGTAAGATCGCCACCAAACAATCCCTGATAGGGCAAAGTCACGAGCGTTGAGCCGAGCACAAGCACACCGGCGACAAGCATCAGATCATACAGCGCACTGAGGATGCGTCGCCCAACGCCAGGGGCGCGTGCTTGTTCAAGCTTGGCGGCGTCGAGCGTCGACCACTGCACTGGGGTGGGGGTCTGGATCTTGGGCTGAATCGGCTTGGGTGTTGGCACTGTAGATTGGTCTGACTGGTGATTGGTCTGAAAGCGACATGCGCGCTATTGTCCGCAAATTCGCCGCCGCCGTCATCACAAAGAGCCCAATTCGGTGCACAATTTTCAGCCATTGCAGGTATCAGTCGCTTGCGTCCCGGATAGCGCCCGGAGACTCCGTCATTTCCACTAGGATTTCCACAAGGGCATCTAGCCAGTGAAATTTCGACTCACCAAACTCAAACACTGGGTCTTTCGCATTCTGCGGCGGTTGCCGATGCCAGTGATTGCCATCTTGATTGGCCTGGCGGCGGGATTCGCCGTTTGGGGCGTTCTCGATCAAATCCAGAGCCGGGCTGTGAAGAAAATTTTTGGCGAGGAGCTGCAGGCAAGGCTGGATCTTGGCTCGCGCGAAAGTTTGCTGCGCTTCAATCAATACCTGACCAACTATGCGGCCACCACCAGGTTGCTGGCGAACCATCGGCGCCTGGCGCAATATCTGGAACCTCTGTTCTGGTTTCCAGAGCAAGAAGTCGATCCCATCCTCTACGAAGGCTTTCGTCCCCAGTGGTTGCCGGATTTTTTCGGGCGCAATGCCTTGCTGGCGCCAAGTCATGTCGCGCTGGTGGATACCCGCGGACAGTTACGGGAGATCTACCAGGCCGGCAGCGACCCTTTGCCGGCCGAGCTGCTGAAGGACACCCAGCAGTGGCTGGGGGATGACGAGGAGGTGCGCCCATTGCTGATTCGCCTGGATAACCAGCCCTATCTGCTGGTCAGCGACCGGGTGGAGGACAACGGGGGCTACAACATGGGACGGCTCATGGTGCTGGTGCCGATCAATGCCGATTTTCTCGCGGCATCCAATGGTGCCGTGCCTTCGGATCGCTCCGTGGTGGCGCTGATCGATCCCGATGCGCAACGCATCCTGGCCAGCGACGAGCCCTGGCAACTGGTGCCTGGAACCCTGGTGGAGGACTGGACCTCCAATTACCTGGTCACCCGCCAACCGCTGCCCGCTTATGCCGGTTCCAACTGGAACATGCTATTCGCCACCTTTGTGCCCCAGCGCAGCATTAAACGCATGTCACGCCATACCGTGTATTTTGAGCGGCGCCAGCGTTTGGTTGCTGCCCTGGTTTTTATTGGCGTTTTTACCCTGGTGATCTATCTGGTCTCTGCTCGGTTGAACAAAGTGCTGGTGCGCATGTCGTCTTTTTCCCAGCGGGCGTTGGGCATAGAGCATCCGGCATTCAGCCGTGGTGGCAATCAGTTGCTCTTGCTTGAGGAGTGGATTCAGCAGTTCACCCAACTGGTACTGCACGCGCGCGAGGAAATGCGCCGTAAGCATGAGAGCGAAATGCGCGCTACCGAGGCACTGAAGGCCGCCATCATGGAGGCCTCGCTCGATGCCATCGTGACCTTGAATCGTGACGGGCGCATGATTGATTACAACCCCACGGCGGAGCAGATGTTGGGGTTCGAGCCCGTTCAGGCCTTGGGTGAGCCCTTTGCCGAGCGCTTTATCGCCGCGGACGTTGTGGAGCGCTTTCAGGACATGCTCAGCGAGTCGGCCGGGCATCGGCTCGGTGAGCATCAGACCCATGTGCGCGGCGAGCTGCACGCCCAGCGCAGCGATGGGCTGATATTTCCCATTGAGTTATCCATCGTGCCCATTGATCTGGACGAGCAGCGCTTTTACACCCTCTATATCCATGACATCACCAAGCGCAAGCAGGCCGAACGCGAGATCAAAAGCCTGGCGCGTTTTGCCAGCGAGAGCCCCAACCCGATACTGCGCGTCAATGAACAAGGACTGATCGTCTATGCCAATGCGGCCAGCGAGCCCCTTTTGGCTTATTGGGAGACCACCCCCCAAGGCCAGTTGCCGCCGCTTTGGCGCGAGACCCTGGCCGAGGCGGTGCATGAGGGCCAGCCGCGGGAGCGCGAGGCCGACTTCGGCAGCCACATTTTTTCCCTGCTCTTTGTGCCTATTCAGGATCTCGGTTATGTGAATGTCTATGCGCGCGATATCACCGCCGTGCGCCGCGCCGAACAGGAGTCACGCCAGCACCAGGCCGAGTTGGTGCATGTGTGCCGCTTGAGCACCATGGGCGAGGTGGCCACTGGCATGGCGCATGAGCTCAACCAGCCCCTGGCGGCCATCGTGAATTACGCCAAGGGCGCCAGCCGGCGGCTGCAGGGTGGCATTGGCGAGACCGACGCCCTGGTGGCCGCCATGAGCCAGATCTCGAGCCAGGCCGAGCGCGCCGGCGAGATTATTCGCCGTCTGCGCGCCTTGGTGGGCAAACAGCCGCCGATTCGCTCGCGCGCGGATCTTAACCATCTGGTGCGTGAAGTCTGCGGTTTTGTTGAATTCGAGACCGAACGCCTGGCAGTGAGCATCGAGCTTGATCTGGCCGAGGGCGAGATTCCAGTCGATGTCGATCTGGTACAGATCGAGCAGGTCCTGCTGAACCTGGTGCGCAATGCGCTCGATGCACTGTCCGAGCAACCATCGGAGACCCGTCGCTTGGCCATTGCCACCCGCGTCAGCGATAGCACAGCCTGGGTGAGTGTCGCGGATAACGGCCCTGGAATCCCTTCCTCACGCATGGCGCGCTTGTTTGACCCCTTCTTCACCACCAAGGAGACTGGCATGGGCATGGGGCTGCCGATCAGCCAGACCATTCTCGACAACCACGAGGGGCGCATCTGGGCTGAATCCAGCCCGGGGCAGGGTGCTTGCTTTTTCATCAGCTTGCCGGTGTGGGATGCGCGTGAGACCGGGACTGGCGAGGCGTTGTCTATCCCGGCTCCAGCAGATCAAGGACCAGCAGATCGGGGACCGATTCGGGAGCAGGCATCAGGGTGAAAAAAGTGTCCATCTGCCCCCCGGGGCTATCCTGTCCCGGGGGCGGCCATGACGGTCGCGGCCGAAATCGCTACACTGCCCGGGTGATTCCTTTGAGTAAAACAATCCATTTCGCCACTTAGGAGCCTGCATGTTTGACACTACCATGAAGATCCAGGGCTACGACGAGGAGCTTTTCCAGGCACTGCGCGACGAGGAGCGCCGCCAGGAGGAGCACGTCGAGCTGATCGCATCGGAAAACTACACCAGCCCCCGGGTGCTCGAGGCCCAGGGCTCGGTGCTGACCAACAAATACGCCGAGGGTTATCCGGGCAAGCGTTACTACGGCGGCTGCGAGCACGTTGATGTCGCCGAGCGGCTGGCGATTGAGCGTGCCAAGGCCTTGTTTGGCGCCGATTATGCCAATGTGCAACCGCATTCCGGTTCCCAGGCCAACGCCGCGGTCTACATGGCCCTGTGCCAGCCGGGCGATACCGTGCTGGGCATGAGCCTGGCCCACGGCGGCCACCTGACCCACGGTGCCAAGCCGAATTTTTCCGGCAAGCTCTACAACGCGGTGCAATATGGGCTGAACCCCGACACCGGCGAGATCGACTACGACCAGGTCGCCGCCCTGGCGCGCGACCATCGCCCCAAGATGATGGTTGCCGGCTTCTCGGCCTACTCCCGGGTGGTCGACTGGCAGCGCTTTCGCGACATCGCCGATGAGGTCGGCGCTTATCTGCTGGTGGACATGGCCCATGTCGCCGGTCTGGTCGCCGCCGGGGTCTATCCCAGTCCCGTTGGCATCGCCGATGTCACCACCACCACCACGCACAAGACGCTGCGCGGCCCGCGCGGCGGCCTGATCCTGGCCAAGTCCAACCCCGAGATCGAGAAAAAGCTCAACTCCCTGGTCTTTCCTGGTACCCAGGGCGGGCCGCTGATGCATGTGATCGCGGCCAAGGCCGTGGCCTTCAAGGAGGCCATGGAGCCCGACTTCAAAAGCTATCAGCAGCAGGTGGTGACCAATGCCCGTGCCATGGCCGGGGTTTTTATCGAGCGCGGGTTCGAGGTGGTCTCGGGTGGCACCGACGATCATCTGTTCCTGGTTAGCTTTATCGCCCAAGGCCTGACCGGCAAGGATGTCGATGCCTGGCTGGGCGCGGCCAATATCACGGTGAACAAAAACGCCGTGCCCAATGATCCGCAGTCGCCCTTTGTCACCAGCGGCATTCGCGTCGGCACCCCAGCCATCACCACCCGCGGCTTTGGCGAGGCCGAGGCGCGCGAACTGGCCGGCTGGATGTGCGATCTCATCGACAGTCGCGGTGGTGCTGGCGCCATCGAGAAGGTCAAGTCACAGGTGCTCGCGCTGTGCCAGCGTTTCCCGGTTTACGCCCGTTGAGCGCGAGCCTGGGGTTTCAAACTCCTTCGGCCCGGCGCGGCGCCGGTCGCTGAGATCGGCCCGTGCGCTGCCCCTTCTGTGGTGCCGAGGACACCAAGGTAGTGGACTCGCGCCTCTATGGCGACGGCGATCAGGTGCGCCGGCGCCGGCGTTGCATTGTCTGCGCCGAGCGCTTCACCACCTATGAAAAACCCGAGTTGGAACTGCCGCGGGTGATCAAACGCGATGGCTCGCGGGTGCCCTTTGACGGTCGCAAGCTGCGTTCCGGGCTCATGCGCGCGGTCGAGAAGCGCCCGGTCAGCGCCGATCAGATCGAGGCCGTGATCGCGCGCATCGGTCGGCGGTTGCAGGCCACGGGTGCCAGCGAGGTGCATTCACGCGAGATCGGGGAATTCCTGATGGACGAACTGCGCGGACTCGATCAGGTCGCCTATGTGCGCTTTGCCTCGGTGTATCGCAAGTTCGAGGATGTCGAGGCCTTTCGCGAGGAGATAGAGCGCCTGGAGCGCCAACCCTCGCCCGAGGTGAAACGTGCTCAGCTTGACCTGCTCAGCGTGCTGGAGTCGAAATGAGCCAGGTCGATGCCGCCGAGGACGCGCGCTTCATGGCCCGGGCGCTGCGCCTGGCCGAACGCGGACTCTACAGCACGGACCCCAACCCACGGGTCGGCTGCCTGCTGGTGCGCGCGGGCGAGATCATCGCCGAGGCCTGGCATGAGCGCGCCGGCGAGCCTCATGCCGAGGCGCTTGCACTGCGTCAGGCCGGCGAGCGGGCCCAGGGTGCCACGGCCTATGTCACCCTCGAGCCCTGTTGTCATCAAGGGCGCACGCCGCCCTGTACAGAGGCGCTGATCAAGGCCGGGGTGGCACGGGTGGTCGCGGCCATGCAAGATCCCAATCCGCGCGTGGCCGGGCAGGGCTTCGCGCGGCTGCGCGCGGCCGGCGTGCTGGTCGAGGCAGGGCTGATGCAAGCCGAGGCCGAGGCTTTGAACCCGGGATTTATCCGCCGCATGCGCGACGGCCTGCCCTGGGTGCGCTGCAAGCTGGCCATGAGCCTGGACGGGCGCACAGCCATGGCCAGTGGCGAGAGCCGCTGGATTACCTCGGACGCCGCGCGCGCCGATGTGCAGCGACTGCGCGCCCGCTCATCGGCCATTGTGACTGGAATTGGCACTGTGTTGGCCGATAATCCAGCGCTCAATGTGCGTATCGACCCCGTGACGGGCCGGCCTCCAGCGACCGGATCGGCGCCGCGCCAGCCGCCGCGGGTGGTACTCGACAGCCAGTTGCGCCTGCCCTCTGACGCGCGTCTGTTGGCATTGCCCGGGCAGACCTTGGTCATGACCGCGGTCACTGCCGAGCACCCGCGCTGGAGTTCGCTCGAAGCCGCCGGCGCCGAGGTGCTGGCGTGCATTCCATCGCGCACTGGGCAGATCGACCTTGGTCGCGCGCTGCGGGAACTCGCCCACCGCGAATGCAACGAGGTGCTGATCGAAGCCGGCCCGCGTCTGGCGGGCGCGGCCCTGCGCTGCGGCTGGATCGATGAACTTTGGCTTTATTTGGCCCCGCACCTGATGGGCGACGCGGCACGCGGGCTTTTTCATCTGCCGGGGCTTGAGCGCATGGATGAGCGCATCGGGCTGGAACTGCTGGATGCGCGCCAGATTGGCGGCGATCTACGCCTGCGCCTGCGTCCGCGAGAGGGCGTTGAAACAATGGCGACAGGGTTGGCGGCAACCGCTGGCCAGGAAGCAGGGCAGGGCGTCCATGTGTGAACTTTTTGCCATGTCCAGCCGGGTGCCGGCGACCCTTGGTTTGTCGCTCGGGCGCCTGGCGCGCCACGGCGGCGTCGAGGGACCGCACAAGGACGGCTGGGGGCTGGCGTGTTACGAGCAACGCGACTGCCTGCTGCTACGCGAACCGCGCCCGGCGTGCGAAAGTCTGCTGCTGCGATTTGTGGATGTTCAGGGGGTTCGCACCTGCATGGCGGTGTCGCACTTGCGCCTGGCCACCTTCGGCGCGCGCTCGTTGCAAAATACCCAGCCCTTTGTGCGCGAACTAGGCGGTCGCAGCCATGTGTTTGCGCACAATGGCGATTTCCCGCAACTGCTGGAGCAGCCCGCGCCGAGCAACACACGCTTCCGCCCCATCGGCGATTCAGACTCAGAGCGCGCCTTCTGTATCCTGATAGAGGGCCTGGCCCCACTGTGGGAAGACCGCGATGAGCCGCCACCGCTGGAGCAAAGGCTGGCCGTAATAGCCGACTTTAGCCGCGAAATGCGCAAGCTCGGTCCCGCCAACTTCATCTACGCCGATGCCGACGCGCTCTTCATCCACGCCCACCGTCGCACCCAGCCCGACGGCGTCATGCGCCCGCCTGGGCTCTACCTACTGCAACGCTCGTGCTGGGAATCAGCGCCCGAACTCAAGGATGCCGGCGTGCGCCTGCAGACCGTGCGCCAGGACGTGGCGCTGATCGCCAGCCTGCCGCTAACCGATGAGCTATGGGAACCGCTCGGCGAGGGCGACCTGATCGCCCTGCGCAACGGGCGTTGCCACGACATCGAAGGCCGCTGGCGCACGCCCGAGGACGTCAGCGGTCGCGCGCCCTCGCAGCCGAGAGTCGCGGCAACAGGGTAGGGCGTCAAACACAGCCAGTCGGCTTCGGCAGGCCACCCCACTTGCAGATCAGCTTCATCGGGCCCTTCTTAAAAATGTTGTACAACTCTTTGGTCGAAACGCCCTGTTTTTTGGCGAAAATTCTGATCGGCGGCACCACGCCGTCATTGTCGTACATGGCCCGCGCCTCACGGATGAAGCCCATGACCTGATCGTTCATCTCAAAATCATCCGAGGTGGCTAGCTCTTGCGCCACTGCCTCGCTCCAATCGTCACGATTGATCAAAAATCCCTCATTATCAAGGGCAACGCTGATAGTCATGAGAAAACTCCTGAATATTTTTTCACTGAGAAACCCGAGCCTCGCGCGAATCTAGCCGCGCGTTTTTTCGATCAACGCGCGAAGCCGAACCGGCCGCACCAAAAGACAATGGAGTCAGAACCGGCGCATATCCAGCCTGCAGGGCGCGACCCGGCGGATGACCATCAGTATCATGAATGACTACAGCAAGATGCGCTGGAGACCGCGGGAACTGGCCACGGCAAATCTTAAAGCTGGCCCCGCGCCGGTGTCGCCAAGCGCGACGGCGCACTTATCGGTGATCTTGCTTGCCTGCCGGGGGGCTTCCCGTGTCCGCCAGTGGGTGTTAATGTCCTGCCAAACCCTTGGTCAGCCACGATGATTTTTCCGGGATAGCGCGGACAAGGCGTCGCTCAAAACCGAATTTGACTCTTATGAATATAACCTGGCGTGCCACAAACATCCGTGCGATACCATCCGTTTTCCGAGCCATGAATATTGATCGTTGATTGATTGCGCACCGAACAGAGAATTTCTCCATTTGGACGATTCCTGACGTTTGATGGCGGATCGTAAACAATGGCGACGCCAGCGGAGGATACGACAGGTTTTGATTGAGGAACTTGTCCAGTGTTGACCTTGCAGCCACGACGCTTTTCTTCCGCTTTTAATGCCGCCACGCGCCGTTGTTCATCTGTTGACAATGACGGGCTTTTGGTCCAGCAAGAGTATTCCGAGAAGGTACTTTGCCCCAGATTTGTTGAAAAACAATAACCGTTTTCGGCGTAGATCAAATTTCGCTCGTACCACAGATCATAGCAACTCTCGGCTTGTACCTGGGCCGAGCCCATGACAGCAAAAACAATGCAAATCAGCTTTTTCATGTCTTTTTCCTCACCAATACCCAGACGAAGTCCGAAGGCAGCGCACCCGCTTTACTGCCCGGTAAAGGGCAGCCGATCAATCCGATCAGCATACCACATAAATCGCAGCGTATTGGAGACGACCGGGCCAAACGAGCCAACCGGGCCGCCATCGATTCAAGAGTTGGTTCCAACCCGTTGTTAACTGAGTTTTTAGGTTTAAGAACGATCCAACCTTATTCGTTAGAAGTGTAAGTGATTCGAACTCGCCTTCTAATCACTCGTCAATAGATCCAGTTGACAATACTTCCTTTAACTTTTTCATTGTGAAATTGGTCCGTGATTCTGGGTCTATACGGAGCTTCCGTGTCCTTGTCCATTCGATTAACTCCACTAAATCGATATCGATCTTTATGACCTTAAAGCCGGCATTCTCCATGTCCAGACGGCATTTCTCTGTTATTGCGATCATCTCGTCATATGAGATAGCGAAATTTTCTTTGTCAACAGATTTTTTTCTAAGGATTGCATATTGATCTCTTCGATAATAAGGGAGAGAACAAATCTTTGATGTCAAATGTTTCACCTTGTGGTTGATCTTTTTGGCCTAACGGTCAAGATAACCGGCACCGCGAAGCACCTTCCGGTTCACCGAGTTGCAGTGCAGTTGCGCTGGGGAACTGGCTGATCTTGCCTTGAAGACAAGCGAGCACCCAGTCTACCGCCTGAGCAAATCTGGTTCTGGAGATCTCCTTGTGGCCGAGAAACTGAGAGAAGACCGGGAAGATAAGGAAGGCTTTGCCTTTTCCTGTAATGCACTGCCTGGGCGCGAAACATCGCCCGTGGGCCGTTCGGAAGAGTGCAAAGACACCTTTTAAGAACTGGATCTTGTAATCATACTTCTCAGCCGAGTACACACCCGGACCATACCAAGTGTAGCCAAAATCCTTGCACCATGTCTTGACCGTTTTCTTCATATCACGCACTTGTATATGCTCGTGCCGCACAATGCCAGCCTCAGCCGCAAGCGTGGCGAGCGGTAGGACTGGAGGCCATCGTTAGGCGATTGATTGCGCATTGATGACAGCCTGAAAAATAATTCAAAGGCATCCTTCAATCAACCGAAAAGATCCCCCTGAATCGGCACCCCCGATGCCGTCTTCCGTAATCGATTCGCGCTTGTCGGTGCGCGAAAGTGTCCGATCAGGGATTCAGCCATTGGGTCATGCCCGGCGCGCTGGCGTCGCGCGGTGTCAAAGGAGCGGGTGGCATAGCAGTAGACACAGCCGAAGGTGCAGCTGTCGTACATGCCAATATCCCTGCTCTCGACACAGCCGCAGACGGGTCGCTGGCTTTTGTCCTTGCGCCCTGGCGCCTTGAGTGCGAACAACTGGCGGATCAGGTCATCGTCGATGCACTTGCCAGGCGCCACGCCCCAGGGTTGCAGGTCAATCTCCTCGGCGCAGCCCTGCATTGCCATTCCATGCGCCTGGGCCAACTGGGCCAGATCGCCGATGAGCGTGCCATCGCGCTCGGCCACAAAGGCGCGCGGGGCCAGCTCTGGATGCGCGGCGACAAGCGCGCGCAACCGCCCGCGCATCTTGCTGTAGTCATCCATGATGCTGATGGTCACCCGTCGGGTCGCGCCCCGCAAGCGCTCGGCAATGCGCGCGAAACGCTCGCGATGAAAGTCCGCGTCCATGGCCTCGCTCAGCACAATGGGATCATAGCGCCAGATGACCCGCTCTGGCCCGAGCCGCTCGGACAGCCGCAAAAACACCTCCAGGCTGCGTTGGCAGGTGGGCGCATGGGGTTCGAGCGGGCGGGGATAATCCACCAGGGTGTAAAGGAAATAGAAGGGATAACCCCGCGCGCTCAACGCATCGAGATGCCGCAGAAAGGGCGCCGGCCAGCGGGTCCAGAACACTATTACCGTCTCACCGGGCACAAAGTCCACCCGTGAAACCTGTTTGCTGTTCAGCGGATTGGGCACCGCGCACCAACCGGCACGCACCCGGTTCATGAACCAGTCGCCATACAAAGCGGGAATATCCGTGCGCCGGCTGGCGCTGACAATTCGCAGAGACACGCTCGCACCAATTGTTAAGGTGATGGAAAGGTCCTGGTCATCCTGACGCAAAGCCCGGTGCCGCGTCAAAACGGGCGCGGGACGAGAAGGTAATGGGTGTGTATCGCGACTGCTGTGGCTGTTGCAAAGCCTACAACTTGGCTACGAGGTTGGTCGTTACATCAGCCTGGAGCGATTGGTCGAGCAAAACAAAGAGCGCTACTACGACACCCTGGAACAAAGTTCGCACAGATGGCACGAGGGCGAGCACAATCCATGGCCTTATATTCACTACATGCTCTCAATCATGAAGGAGGCCTATCGCGATTTCGTCGCTCGCGTCGGCGAGCTGAAAAGTCCGCGTGGTGAGAAACGTGAACGGATACTTCAGGGCATTGATCGGCTCGTTTCCAGACCACAAGGCTGTTTCAAAATTCGCGAGTTGGAGCAAGTCTGTCCAGGCATCAGCCGGGATATGATTCGTTATGTCCTAAGAAAGCAGCAGGCGCAAGGAGCCATTCGCTGCTCCGGTCGCGGAGCGGGAGCCGCCTGGTCGCGTAACGGCTCTGGCGGTCAGGCTAAATAAGGGTAATCAACGCCCTCTTATTGGGGTAATGAAAGAGGTAACAATGGCATGACGAAGTAACGAGTCAAAAATGATTTAAACACGAATACCACTTTTTGTGCCCCGGCATTCGGGGGCGCGTGCTTGGGCGGCTGAACAAGGCTTGGCCGTGGATGCCTTTATCACCCATCTGGACCCGGAGATCGTTCAGCCCGGTGATCTGGTTGCCGGTTCTCTGCCGGTTAATCTCGCCGCCGAGGTCTGCGAGCGCGGGGGGCGCTACCTCAATCTGTCGTTGCAACTGCCCGCGAATCTGCGTGGCGTCGAACTCAGTGTCGAACAAATGCGAGCCTGTGGGGCTTGCCTCGAAGAGTATCGGGTCATCCGGCTTGACGGCTTGACGGTTGCGCTCTGGATCCCGTTGGGTCCTTTGCGGCGGGGGCCATGAGCGCGGCTGTGCGCATTTCAGGAGCGCGCGTTCTCGATGGCCTCGAGTACGCCGTCCCAGAAGCGGATGCGGGCGCAGATGGCTTCCTCGGCGGCCGCCTCGGCCTCGGCGTGCTTTTCGGGATCATCCGCACACAGATGCTCAAGCAGCTGCAGGGACAGAGGGCCGTGGAAGTCCTCATCGAGATGAATGTGGCGTTTGAGGTAGTAGTGGAAGCCTGGAGCATCCGCCTCGGTAATGCCCATGTCGCTCAGCAGGCGGCGGAACATTCGCGGAATCACCCGCTCGCGCCCCAGCGCCAGCGCGGCGGCGACCTCGTGCGGCTTGTCCTCGTCGATAAAGCAAAAGGTGGTCTCCATGAAATCCCGCGCCGGTGCGGGTGGTGGCGCGGTGGTCATGGCTTGACGCATTCCGTCCTGGCCGACGCGCGCGACAAAGGCCAGGGCGGGCTCGGGATCGGCGCCAATCTCGCGCATGGCGGTGGAATAAAGCTCGAAATGACTGCCGTAGAGCGGTCCATTGCCGCGATCCATGCAGTCGGATTCTTCCTCGAGCACCAGCTGATTGATGAAATAGCGCACAGCTGGATCGCCGACCGGCGTCCAGGGCACCCGCACGGGCGCGACCTGCTGTTGTAGGTATTTGATCAGCGACATGAAATCCCACACCGAGTAGATGTGGTGCCGCATGAAAACGCGCAGGTCGGCGATAGTGCGCAGCCCGGCGTAAAGCGGATGGGCTTCGAGCTCCTGTTGCAGCGGCTTGATGTGGTCGAGTTGGAGGTTGGTCATGGTTCAATCAGTCCTCGGCGGGCGAGATTGGCGTTGCGGGATTGGCGTTGCGGGATTGGCGTTGCGGGATTGGGTTTTTCGGACATTTCCTTAGTCTGCCGAGCCGGGGGTGCGTGGGCGATAGCGATCCGGGATCAGGATGGTCGGCGTACGCTGAAGAGGGTCGAGGTGCGGGAAGTCCAGGGTGTAGTGCAGGCCGCGGCTCTCGCGCCGGCGATAGGCCGACTGAACAATGAGATCGGCCACTTCGACCAGATTGCGCAGCTCAAGCAGATTGCTGTTGACGCGGAAGTGGCTGTAATGCTCGATGATCTCGGTGCGGAGCAGGTCGATGCGCCGGCGCGCGCGCATCAGGCGTTTGTTGGTGCGCACGATACCGACATAGTCCCACATGAAGCGGCGCAGTTCCTCCCAGTTATGGGAGATGACGACTTCTTCATCCGGTTCGGTGACGCGGCTTTCATCCCAGTCCGGCACCTCGGGCGGCCGCTCCCAGGCAATCATCAGGCGCTCGATGTCCGTCGCGGCCAGTTCGCCGAACACCAGGCACTCGAGCAGTGAATTACTTGCCATCCGGTTGGCGCCATGCAGCCCGGTGTAAGCGGTCTCTCCGATGGCGTAGAGCCCGGGTACATCGGTGCGTGCCTGAGCGTCTGTGAGCACGCCACCGCAGGTGTAGTGAGCGGCCGGCACCACCGGGATGGGGTCGCGGGTGATATCAAGCCCCAATTCTAGGCAGCGAGCGTGTATGGTGGGAAAGTGCTCGATGATGAAATCGGCCGGCTGGTGGGAAATATCAAGCAGCACGAACTTGCTGCCGATGCGTTTGATCTCGCGGTCGATGGCGCGGGCGACGATGTCTCTTGGGGCGAGTTCGGCGCGCTCGTCGAAACGCGGCATGAACCGCTCGCCGTTGGGGAGCATCAGATGGGCGCCTTCGCCGCGCAGTGCCTCGCTGATCAAAAACGACTTGGCCTTGGAGTGGTACAGGCAGGTCGGGTGGAACTGCATGAACTCCATGTTGGCGACCCGGCAGCCGGCGCGCCAGGCCATGGCAATGCCGTCACCCGTGGCCACATCCGGATTGCTGGTGTAGACATAGACCTTGCTCGCGCCGCCGCTGGCCAATACCACGAAGCGCGCCAGCATGGTGCGCACCTCGCCACTTTTGTTGTCAAGCACATAGGCGCCCAGACAGCGGTTGTCATCGCGGCCGAGGCGGTTGGCGGTGATTAAATCGATGGCAGTGTGGTGTTCATACAGATGAATATTGGCGCGCTCTCGGGCAGCGTTTTCAAGTGTGTTGGCCACGGCGCGTCCGGTGGCATCGGCCGCATGCACTACCCGCCGGTGAGTGTGACCGCCCTCGCGTGTGAGGTGATAGCCGTCCTCGGTTTCGCTGGCCGGGTCGCGAGTAAACTGCACCCCTTGCTGGATCAACCAACGGATATTGTCTGGACCGTGCTTGACCACCAGTTCGACTATGTCGCGATCGCACAGGCCAGCACCGGCGCGCAGAGTGTCCTGCACATGGGATTCGAGCGAGTCATCGGCGGCCAGCACGGCGGAAATACCGCCCTGGGCGTAGAGGGTGTTGCCTTCCGGCAGGGCGCGCTTGGCCAACACCGCCACGTCGATATCGGGGCGCAGGCGCAGCGCCAGGCTGAGACCCGCGGCTCCGCTGCCGATGATAAGCACATCATGTCGAATGCTGCTGGAAATAGTGCTGGACATGGCAATCTGGCCCCAGGCATGGCGAATGGTTTGGCCCAATGATCTTCTCATTAAGTATAATGCGCGATTTACCCTTTGCCCGCCAAGGGAGCGCTGGCTCGGGCGACGCGCGCGGGCGGGTTCCATTGCCGTCGCGGCCTCCCGCCTCGGCAAACAGGTTGGGCGAACTTTTGCAAGCGGGTGGGTGTCAATGGCATCAGCACTGGCAAGGATGGGCCAGCGGGGCAAATCCGGTGTCTGAGCGCGAAGTCGATCAGGCTCTGGTGGTGCGCGCTCAGCAGGGCGACAAGCGCGCCTTTGATTTGCTGGTGCTCAAGTATCAGCAACGGGTCGCGAGCTTGATCGCGCGCTATCTGCGTGACAGCGCCGAGGTGCTGGATGTCACTCAGGAGGCGTTCATTAAAGCCTATCGCGCACTGCCGAGTTTTCGCGGCGATAGCGCCTTTTATACCTGGATTTATCGTATTGCGATCAACACGGTTAAAAACTATCTGGTTGCTCAGGGTCGGCGTCCGCCGAGCGAGGATATCGACGCCGAAACGGCGGAGCAAATGGATGCAGGAAGCCGCTTGCGTGATCACGCAACCCCGGAACGAGAACTGCTCACCGATGAAATTGCCCGCACCGTGCAAAGAGCGCTTGATGCGCTGCCGGACGATTTGCGCACGGCCATTGTGCTGCGCGAGCTTGAAGGCATGAGTTACGAGGAGATCGCCGAGGCCATGGACTGTCCGATTGGCACCGTCCGCTCGCGGATTTTCCGCGCCCGTGAGGCGATCGATAAACAATTGCGTCCATTGCTCTGAGTTCTGACAGCCCGGTTATTTGTCCCCATGCATAAGTCAGCGCATTTTAAGTTCAAACAAGCGTTCTTCATGCCTCTAACCGGTCTTCCTGGCCGGCTTTTCTGTTCTCTGGCAGCTCATGACTGGCCTAACTGTGGACATCATCGCTACCCAGCGACCCCAAGATCCGCACAGGCAATGAGGCTGCACCCATGACGCAACGGTTAGCGGAAGAACAACTCTCGGTTCTGCTCGATCAGGATACCGATCCGACGCGGGTCGAGGCCGCGCTGGCTCAATTGAATCAGGATGTCGGGCTGCGCGAGCGCTGGGGGCGTTATCACTTGATTCGCGGCGCTTTGCGCGGCGATTCAGTCCGCGCCGATTATCATGGGATTGCCGCTCGGGTAAGCGAGCGCCTGGATTGCGAGCACCCTGACCAAAGGGAGGCTACCGCCAAAGCGCCAGGCATGACGGAAGTGGAGAAAGCGAGCGGGGCAGCGGATCGTTTAACCCATGGCACGGGAATACTTGGCGTTAAGGCCATGGGAATCGGCGGCCGGCAAAATCTGGGTTTTAAGGGACGCACCACCACCTGGCTACCTTTGACCGGCGCCGCCCTGGCCGGAATGATGGCACTAGGTTTGACCAGTCTGATGCCAGAGACTTTGCCGCCCAAGACGTTGCCTGAGTTCGCGGAACTTCCCTCTCTATCCCCTGCGCCATTATCCGCGCCATTATCAGGGCAGTTAAGATCAGAGCCCGCCAGGCGAGAGCTCATAGCCTCCGATGCGCGCTCTGGCTCTGGTGTTGTCAGCCTGCCGCGTGGCGGTCTAGTGGCTGGTGAGGTCGTGCCCTGGGCCACAAGCCATCCGCGGCTCACCTCCAAGCTCAACTATCTGGTGGTTGGGCACCAGGAGCGTGTCTCGGCCTCGGGCATCAAAGGCTTTTTGCCCTATGCCACCCTGGTCGGCTACCAGGTTCAACCCTAGGACGCCGAGGCCATGTCAGGGGGCTATGTCAGAATCAGGCCGAGGGCTTTCTCCCGGACAAGCTACCTTTCCTGGCCTGGCGGGCATACTTTGCCAGCGATTGTCCCAACCCTTTTGCCAGTTGTTCTGATAACCGCGGTTTTGAGCCGATCACTGTTCGGGTCAACAGCCACGCCACCGGTCATGGTGGAGCCTGATGCCGAGCTCGCCTTCGCGCTATTGGAACGCATGGTAGGGGCGCTGAACACCACCAATTTCGAGGGTACCTTCGTCTATCAATTCGGCGATACCCTCTCGGCCATGCGCATTGTTCATTATCATAACGATGGCGTTTCGCAAGAGAGCCTGCTGACGCTCAATGGCCCCGTTCGCACCATGGGGCGCAGCAGTGGAGTTGTGTCTTGTTTGCTCTCCGGCGGTCAAGCGGTTCTGCTCAATCGCGCTCGCCAAAACCCTGTGCACCAGAATCCAGGCCAGCACAATCCTATCCATCGGAGTGGCGCGCCCGGTCCCGCGCGCAAGCCGTCGCCACCTGATTGGCGCCAATTGGCCATGTATTATCGTTTCAGCCTGCTGGACCGGACCCGGGTTGCCGGACGCGAAGCGGATGTGGTGGATGTCATGCCTAGAGACGCGCTGCGCTATGGTTATCGTTTCTCCATCGACCGGAAAACGGCGCTGCCTCTGCGCACGGCCCTCATTGATGGGCAGGGTCACCCGGTCCAGCAACTCATGTTCACCGACCTGCGTTTGCTCTCGGGCGAGGAGAGCAAGCCGCACGCTGCCGCGCAAGCCGAGCCATCACCCATCTTGAACGCCCAAGCGGGTGACGACCCAGCCGCCGCCTCGGCGGCCACTGCGCCCTACACCGCAATCCAACAACAATCGCGCTGGTCTTTCGGTCAATTACCCGCGGGTTTTTCCTTGCATGCGCACGAGTGGATTGAATCCGACAGCGGCGCCCCGGTCGAATATTTTCTCTTCAGCGATGGTCTGGCCTCGGTTTCCCTTTATGTTGAACCTGGCGATCAGGCCGGTTTGGTCGGGCAAACGCGCATGGCCACGATTCACGCCGCCGGCAAATGGGTTGCTGATCACCAGATTACCGCCGTCGGCGAGGTACCCTCGACCACTGTGGCGGCTCTGCTTGATGCGATTGATGTCCGGCCTGATAGTCCCCAGGCTGGTTCCCAGAATGGCCCCCAGACTTTGCACCCCCAGACTGATTCTTCCAAGACCGATTCTTCCGGCCTGAGGGAAGGCCGACCTGCCCCCTTCGCAAGCGACGCCGGTGATGAGCGTCAGGAGTCGCCATGATCGAGGAACTGGCCGTCGTCATCGCGGCCGATGACGGCTTTGCCGAGGTGGAACCCCAGCGGCGCGCGACCTGCGACCATTGCGGGGTCAAGGGTGCCTGTGGTACCTCCTTGATTGACCGCTTTCTCGGGCGCCGTCCGGTGCGATTGCGGGTTGTAAACGCCATGGGCGCGCGCGCCGGAGAACGGGTGACAATTGGCGTTGCCGATGCGGTGCTCTTGCGTGCTGCCCTGGTGGCCTATCTGGTGCCGCTGCTCGGATTGCTGTTGGGCGCGGCGCTGGCCCTTGAATTGGCCGACTGGCGACAGTGGTCGGGTGCGCAGTCATGGTCTCTGGGCGGTGGTGTGCTGGGGTTCGCGCTCAGCTTGCGCTGGGTGGCCGGCTACAGTCGCCGTCTGCGCACCGACCCGCGCTACCGAGCGGTACTGCTCGGGCGGGATCAATCCTCGGAGGAAAGCCGCAACGAAGGGGGTTCAGGATCGGACCGCGCGCATCTGGTCAGCCTCCCGACCCATCATCCGCGCATCTGATGTCGCGCACATGATCGCAGGACTCAGGCACTGGCTCATTCCCACCGAGGATCGCGGCACCGGCATGGCCGACGCGCCCTTGCCGGCACAGCGGCGCAAACGCTTTTCGCTCTCCGGCACCATTGGGTTTGAGCGGCGCATCGCTTCCCAACAGCAACGCATTGCCAACCAGGTGGTGGCGCTGATGCCACCAGACGAATTCCGTGCCTTGCTGCTGTGCGGTGCCTATGGCCGTGGCGAGGGCGTGCGGCTGCGCGGGCATGATGGCAAGGAAATCGCCGACTGCTATGAATACGCCGTCATTCTCGGGCGCGGCGACCAGCCCCTGCGCGCGGCGGTCACGGCCACACTCAATGAGCTGGCGTCAAGCCTGACCGCCACGACCGGCGTGGCGGTGCGATTCAGGCTGTTTCGCGAGGAGTTTCTGCACGTCCGACCGCTGTCCTTTCCCGAGGCCGATCTGCGCTGGAGCGGGCGGCTGTTGCGCGGCGATGCGCGGGTGCTCGAGCGCATGAGCGAGCGGCCATTTGAGCATCTGGCCCCGGGCGCCTGGCTGTGGCGACTGGTCGAGGAAGGCCAGGGTCTGCTGCGCAATCAGGAGTGGCTGCGCCAGGGAACCCATCTGGACAGCGACAACCAAGAGCGGTTTTTCCGCCATCTGATCACGACAGTGCTGATTTGCGGCGACCTGCGACTGGCCCTGGTCGGGCGTTATCATCCGGCGCACGCGGAAAAACTTGCCCGCCTGGCAGCGCTGGATCAGCGCCATCACCGCAAGTTCATGACGTTCTATGAACTCGCCCATGGCGCCTATGCCGATATGGACATCAGCGCTTTTCGCACAGGCCATCCGCTCGACTGGCAGGCGCGTGTGGTCTGGCTGTGGTTGGATGCGCTGCGCCGCTTCGAGCACTGGCGACGCGGGCGCGCCCTGCCGAGTTGGGAATCCTACTGCCAGCCGCATCCGGGCAAGGGGCAGGGCTGGGGGACCAGCCTGGCGGAGCGACTGGCGGCGAATCTGGCGGCTTTCGGCCCACATGGGTTAAAGGCGCATCCGCTGTGGTCGCTGCGCCATCCGCGCGAGCGGTTGATCAGCGCCATGCCGCTGTTGCTCGGCGGTCCCCAGACCGCGCCCGAACCTGCGGTGGCAGCGGCCTTATGCCTGCCAGAGGGCACCAGTTGGCCGCGCACGGTGGAGACCTATCTGCAGGCTTACGAGCGCTGTCGCGACTGACTGGGGCGCGGCCAAGAATCCTCTAATCAGGCCTTTGGCCGATCATTTCGGTCATAGAAATCTCCGGGCCGCGCCCCAGGCAACGTATAATCGGTGTTTTTTCCGGTTGGCACCGGCCTTTCCTTTGCGCAGGGCGTTTTTTCCAATCCCGAGGCGGCTTCATGCACGTTGTTCTTTCCTTTTTCGCACCGGCCTGGCTGGGGTTGGTGTTGTTGTTCGCCGGCGGCGGCGCGCGGGCTGACTCCCTGCCTGATTTCACCGCGCTGGTCGAGCGTTTCGGGCCGGCGGTGGTGAACATCAGCAGCTCCCAAAACAGCCATGGCGAGGTTCCGGGTCTGGGCGCCGAAAACGATATGCTGCCCGAGGACAGTCCGCTGTATGATTTTTTTCGCCGCTATTTTGGTGATGAGGGAGAGACACCGGAATTCGGCGGGGAAGGGCGCTCGCTCGGCTCCGGCTTTCTCATCTCCTCGGATGGCTATGTGGTGACCAACGCCCATGTGGTCGAGATGGCCGAGGAAATCATCGTGCGCACCAGTGACAGGCGCGAGTTCATCGCCACAGTGATCGGCGCTGATGAGCGCAGCGACATCGCGCTACTCAAGCTGGACGCGAGCGATTTGCCGCGGGTTGAGATCGGCCAGGCAACCCATCTGAAAGTGGGCGAATGGGTACTGGCCATCGGCTCGCCCTTTGGCTTCGAACACTCGGCCACCGCCGGCATCGTCAGCGCCAAGGGGCGCAGCTTGCCGAGCGAGAACTATGTGCCCTTCATTCAGACCGACGTGGCCATCAATCCTGGCAACTCGGGCGGGCCGCTGTTCGATCTCAGCGGGCGGGTCATTGGTGTCAACTCGCAGATTTACAGCCGCACCGGCGGCTTCATGGGGCTATCCTTCGCCATCCCCATCGAAGTGGTGATGGATGTGGTGGAGCAACTGCGCACCCAGGGCCGGGTGACGCGCGGTTGGCTTGGGGTGCTGATTCAGGATGTCACCCGCGAGCTGGCCGAGACCTTCGCGCTGCCGCATCCGCGCGGGGCCCTGGTGGCCCAGGTGGTTCCCGGTAGTCCAGCGGCGGCGGCCGGTGTGCAGGCAGGAGATGTCATCCTGCGCTTCGATGGCGAGGATGTGGTCACCTCGGGCGATCTGCCCCCGCTGGTGGGCATGGCCAAGGTCGGAGACCAGGCAACAATGGATCTGCTGCGCCAGGGCGAGCCGCTCAGCCTGGAGGTGCTGCTGGCGGAGTTGCCAGAGAATGGTCACGATGACCTCGGCGCACCTTTGCCGGAGGAGACCACCGCCAATGCCATCGGCCTGGTGCTGGCGGACCTGAGCGCGGAGCAGCGCGAGCGCTTCGAGCTCGCCGAGGGCGGGGTGCTGATTGAAGACGTCGAATCCGGCCCGGCCGCGCAGGCCGGCTTGCGCCCGGGCGATGTGATTCTCGCCTTCGATGGCGTGGATGTGCGCGATCTGGCCCATTTTCGCGAACTCCTGGCCGCGGCCGAACCCGCCCGTCCGGTGGCGGTGCTCATTCAGCGTGGCGCCGGGCGCATGTTCTATCCGCTGCGCATTCCGGACCAGGGCGATAGCGCCACCGGGGACTAAAAAATCAAGCTCCGAGCCGCGCCCGTGGGCGCGGCTTTCCCCCTTGGTGACAGGACATTCCCTTAAGGATATTTTGATGGCAGAACTCAAGGCAATCCGCAATTTCTCGATTATTGCCCATATCGATCATGGCAAATCGACCATCGCGGACCGTTTCATTCAGCATTGCGGCTCGCTCACGGATCGGGAAATGTCGGAGCAAGTCCTCGATTCCATGGATCTCGAGCGCGAGCGCGGCATTACCATCAAGGCGCAAAGCGTGACCCTGGATTATCCGGCGCGCGATGGCCAGATCTATGAGCTGAACTTTATCGACACACCAGGGCACGTGGACTTCTCCTACGAGGTTTCGCGCTCGCTTGCCGCCTGCGAGGGCGCGCTGCTGGTGGTGGATGCCGCCCAGGGTGTGGAGGCCCAGAGCGTCGCCAACTGCTACACGGCCATTGATCTTGGCCTCGAAGTGCTGCCGGTGCTGAACAAAATCGATCTGCCCTCGGCCGAGCCCGAGCGGGTGATCAAGGAGATCGAGGAAATCATCGGCCTGGATGCCGGGGAAGCGCTGCATGTGAGCGCCAAGACCGGCCTCGGCATCCCGGACCTGCTTGAAATGCTGGTGGCCAAGGTGCCGCCGCCCCAGGGCGACCGCTCGGCCCCACTGCAGGCGCTGATCATCGACTCTTGGTTCGATTCCTATGTTGGCGTGGTGTCCCTGATTCGGGTGATGCATGGCAGCATCACCAAACGCCAAAAAATTCAGGTAATGAGCACCGGGCGCGTCTATCAGGCCGATAATCTTGGGGTCTTCACGCCCAAGAAGCTCGAGCGCGAACGGCTTGAAGCAGGCGAGGTCGGTTATCTGATCTCCGGTATCAAGGAGATCGACGGCGCGCCCGTTGGCGACACCATTACGTCGCCCGAGCGCCCGGCGCCCGAGCGACTGCCCGGCTTCCGCGAGATTCGCCCGCGCGTGTTTGCCGGGCTTTATCCCGTCATGTCCGATGACTACGAAGACCTGCGCGACGCCCTGCGCAAGTTGCGGCTGAACGACTCGGCGCTCTTCTACGAGCCGGAAACCTCCCAGGCGCTGGGCTTTGGCTTCCGTTGCGGCTTCCTCGGCATGCTGCACATGGAGATTCTGCAGGAGCGCCTGGAGCGGGAATACGATCTCGACCTGATTACCACGGCGCCTACTGTGGTCTACGAGGTTGAACTCAACGACGGCGAGATCATCAAGGTGGATAATCCGGCGAATCTGCCCGAGACCAGCAAGGTGCGGGAGATTCGCGAGCCCATCATCGAGGCGCATATTCTGGTGCCGCAGGATCTGCTCGGCGGCGTGATCAGCCTGTGCATCGAAAAACGCGGGGTGCAGAAGCAGATTCAATTCCTCGGTGGCCAGGTGCAGGCCACCTTTGACCTGCCACTGAATGAAGTGGTGCTGGATTTCTTTGACCGCCTCAAATCCGTCAGCCGCGGCTATGCGTCGTTCGAGTACGAATGGAAGCGCTTCCAGAGCGCTGACCTGGTCAAGCTCGAGGTGCTGATCAACAGCGAGAAGGTCGATGCCCTGTCGCTCATCGTGCATCGCGATCATTCCCAGCAGCGCGGGCGTGATCTGACCGAGCGCATGAAGGAGGTCATCCCCCGGCAAATGTTCGAGGTGGCCATTCAGGCCGCCATTGGCAGCAAAATCATCGCCCGTAGCACGGTCAAGGCCTTGCGCAAGAATGTCACCGCCAAATGCTATGGTGGTGACGCGACCCGCAAGCGCAAACTGCTTGAGAAGCAAAAAGCCGGCAAAAGGCGCATGAAGCAAGTCGGGCGGGTGGAAATTCCGCAGGACGCCTTTCTTGCGGTACTCAAGGCTGGCAAGGATAATTAATCGTTTTTGTCGCCGGCTTGTACCGGCTTGGATCATTGCGTATGAGTTTTGATTTTCCAACCTTTTTGGTCGCCGCGACCGCCGTGACCGGTGGCATCTGGTTGCTCGATGTTCTGCTGTGGGCGCCAAAGCGGCGGCTTTTGGCCGAGCATGCGGGGCAGGGTGCTGATACTGACATCACTCCTACCGACGCGACGGCGCGGCAGCCAAAAGAACCCATTCTTGTCGAGTACGCCAAGTCCTTTTTTCCGGTGATTTTGGCCGTCTTGCTGTTGCGCTCATTCGTGGTCGAGCCTTTTCGCATCCCCTCTGGCTCCATGATGCCGACGCTGCTGGTGGGGGATTTTATTCTGGTGAATAAATTCTCCTACGGGCTGCGCTGGCCGGTGTTGAATGCCAAATTCTGGGACCTGGGCGAGCCACAGCGCGGCGATGTGATGGTGTTTCGCTTCCCCCGGGATGAATCCGTCGATTACATCAAACGTGTGGTCGGGGTGCCGGGTGATGTCGTTGATTACCGTGGCAAGCATCTCATCATCAATGGTGAACGCATCGCGACCATGCCGCTTGGCACTTACCAGGGTGTTGGTGCCGGGGAGCGCCTGACCGGGGCCAGCCTGGCCATGGAGAATCTGACCGGTGTCAAACACGATATTTTGTTCAATCCCCGGGTACCCGATCTGGCCCCCGGCTGCCGTGTGTTGGCCGAGGGTCCTATTACAATTCCCGATGGGCACTATTTTGTCATGGGCGACAATCGCGATAACAGCAACGACAGCCGTTGCTGGGGGCTGGTGCCCGAGCGAAACCTGGTTGGCAAGGCGTTCGCCATCTGGATGAGCTGGGATGGGGAGCGCAGCGGCTTGCCAATCGCTTTCGGGCGCATTGGCAATGTCATTCACTAATGACCACTCATGATCACTCATGATTTCTCTTTACTCTACGGTCTGCGTATCAACCGCCACAGGAGGATGCATGGCATGCGTAGCTTAAGATCCTATCAGCGGGGCATGAGCATGAGCAGCGTCATGCTCATGATCGCGCTCGCGGCTTTTTTCCTGACGCTGCTGTTTAAAATGGGGCCGGCCTACATGCAGTATTGGCAAGTGCGCTCGGCGCTGGATAAGTTGCTCGAGCAGCCGGAGCTCGGCAAGCAGGGTCCGCATGCGATTCTCTCAGCCATTGATAAACAGCTATATATTAATGAGGTGCGCACCGTCAAAAGCGATAGTTTCGAGGTGAAAACGACCAAGGATGGCAAAGGCTGGGATGTCACCGCCAATTATGTGGTGCAGCAGCATATCGGTATGAATGTCGATGTGCTGATGACATTCGACTATGCCGTTGTTTTGCCTAAGAAACCCGAATAAAGCCAAGCCTGAATAAAGCCAAACCCGAATAAAGCCTAGGAATGAAAATCCACCCGTGAAGCGCTCGCTCGCGCCCTTGCTGAACCACCTCAGTGACCGGCCGCCTGAACATCCGGAGCTGTTCGAGCAGGCACTGACGCACCGCAGCGCGGGCCGCCACAACAATGAGCGCCTGGAATTTCTCGGCGATGCCTTGCTGGGATTTGTGATTGCCGAGGCGCTTTGGCGGCGATTTCCAAACGCCGACGAGGGCCGCCTGACACGCGCGCGTGCCTCCCTGGTCAAGCAGGAATCCCTCGCCGAACGGGCACGAGCGCTGGCGCTTGGTGACTATCTGCGCATGGGCTCGGGAGAGATCCGCACCGGCGGGCACGCGCGCGACTCCATTCTCTCCGATGCTTTCGAGGCCTTGCTTGGTGCCTACTATCTTGATCGGGGCTTTGACGATGCCAGGGCATTGATTCTGCGTTTATTCGATCAGGGCCTGGATCGGGCGGCACAGAGCGCCCCGGCCAAGGATCCGAAAACCCGCTTGCAGGAAGCCCTGCAGGCCGCCCAGCGCGAGTTGCCAGAGTATGAGGTGATTGAGGTGAGCGGCAAACCGCATCAACGCCACTTCGTGGTGCGCTGTCTGCTGTCGGATACCGCCGAGCAGACCCAAGGCACCGGGCCCAGCCGCCGACGCGCTGAACAGCAGGCCGCCGAGGCCATGTTATCCCTGCTGGCTGGCGTTGACCTGAAGGCGGCGTATGACTGAGCATACCAATCGCTGCGGCGCCATCGCCCTGGTGGGGCGTCCCAATGTGGGCAAGTCAAGTCTGCTCAATCGTCTGCTGGGGCAGAAGCTATCGATTACCTCGCACAAGGCGCAGACCACCCGGGATGCCATTGTCGGCATTAAGACGCGCGACGGTGGGCAGCTCGTTTTTGTCGATACCCCAGGCATTCATGATCGCAGCGATCATGCGCTCAATCGCAAGTTGAATCGCGCCGCGCGCGCGGCCATCACCGATGTCGATCTCGCCGTGCTGGTGGTCGAAGCTGTGAAATTTGGTCCCGAGGATGCACTGGCCTTGCGCGCACTGGCCGATGCGCATGCACCTGTGATCGCGGTCATTAACAAGATCGATCTGCTCGACCACAAGGAAAAGCTGCTGCCTTTCCTGCACGGACTTGCGGAGCGTCATTCTTTCCAATGCTTGGTGCCCGTATCCGCCCGCACCGCGGACGGGCTTGATCGGCTTGAGCAGGAACTGCTCGCGCGGCTACCCGTCGGGGATAACTGGTTTCCGGAGGATCAACTCACCGACTGCTCATCGCGCTTTCTCGCCGCCGAACTGATTCGCGAGCAGCTCGTGCGTCGCTATGGAGACGAATTACCCTATCAGACCACGGTCACCATCGAGCGTTTTCAGGAAGAACCCAGTCGCTATCGCATCAATGCCCTGATCTGGGTCGAACGCGACTCCCAGAAGGCAATTCTTATCGGCCATCGCGGCGAGGCATTGAAAGCCACGGCCACGGCGGCGCGCGCGGCCATGCAGCGGCTATTCGATACCCCGGTTCATCTCGAGCTGTGGATTAAGGTGAGGAAGGGCTGGACGCGCGACGAGACGGCTTTGCGGGATTTGACATCCGCCGATGCGCGCCTTTGATGCGCCCCTTTGATGTGCCCCTTTGATGTGCGAGCTGTCTGACGCATGCAAATTTCCCTGCAACGCGGTTTCGTCCTGCACCGTCGCCCCTATGCCAACACCAGCCTGCTGCTTGAGCTGTTCACAGCCGAGCATGGGCGTCTGGCGACACTGGCCAAGGGTGCCAAGCGGTCAAAGTCCACGCAGGCGGCACTCTTGCAACCCTTTCAGCCCCTGTGGCTTGCTTGGACCGGTCGTGGTGAGGTCAAAACACTCACCCGCGCTGAAGCCGCTGGGCGCGCGCTCGGTCTGATCGGTACCAATCTCTACTGCGGCTTTTATGTGAACGAACTCCTGATGCGGCTCTGGCCCCGTCAGGAGGCGCCGGAGAGCTTGTTTTCCGCCTATCAGATGGTGCTCGACGCCTTAACTCGCTCCGATCCGCCCGATCTTGGCCTGCGTCAGTTCGAACTCAGCCTGCTGGCCGCCATGGGCTATGCGTTGGACTTGACTCGGCTGGCCGATGAGAATGTCGCGGTTCGCCCAGGCGAGCATTACCTTCTCTTCCCCGATCAAGGTCTGCGGCGCGCACTGGCACCGGGGCCAGCATCGGTCAGCGGAGAGACTCTGGGGCGTCTTGTCCGTGGCGAGGCACTGGAGCCGCAACATCGGCGCGAAGCCAAAACGCTGTTACGACGGGCACTGGCGCCGCATCTGGGCAACAAACCGCTGCGCAGCCGCGAGCTGTTTCGGTCTCTGCCAAGTCAGGAACCAAGCGCTGGCGAAGCCAAGGCCAGCTAAAAGCCTAAAAGCCGAACACCTAACAGCTCAACACCCTCCAGCAAAACAATACACGGAGAAGCAATTCATGCATGATCAGGCCGGGTCATCCATCCTGCTGGGTGTCAACATTGACCACGTTGCAACCCTGCGCCAGGCGCGCGGCACCCGCTACCCGGAGCCCCTGCAAGCGGCGCTGTTGGCCGAGCAGGCCGGGGCCGATGCCATCACCCTGCATCTGCGCGAGGATCGCCGCCACATTCAGGATCGCGATGTCGCATTGCTGGCGCAAAGTCTGCAAAGCCGTATGAACCTGGAAATGGCCGCGACGCCGGAGATGATCCGCATCGCCTGCCAGTATCGTCCCAGCGACTGCTGCCTGGTGCCGGAACGCCGCGAGGAACTGACCACCGAAGGCGGGCTGGAGGTGGCCAGCCAGCGGCCGCGCATGCAGGAGGTTTGCACCGAACTGGCCGAAGCGGGTGTGCGGGTCTCTCTTTTTATCGATGCCGAGCCGGAGCAGATTCAAGCTGCCGCCGAGGTGGGTGCGCCTGTCATCGAACTCCACACCGGACATTATGCCGACGCCAAGGACCGGTCGGCGCGCGCCGCCCAATGGCAGCGCCTGGCCGAGGGTGTCCGCCAAGGCCAGTCACTCGGCTTGCAGGTCAACGCCGGCCACGGGCTTGATTACCACAATGTCTCGGCCATCGCCGCCATCCCCGGCATTCGCGAGCTGAACATTGGCCATTCCATTGTCGCGCGCGCGCTTTTTACGGGATTCGAGCGTGCCGTGGCCGAGATGAAAGCGCGAATGCGCGCCGCCCGGGCCAGCGCGGACGGGCAGGGCGCCTAAACCGAAAAAGAGCGGCGCCCGAGAGTCCCGCGCGGTTGCGACCCTCAACAAGAACCGATCAAGCGCCGCTTTCGGTCTCGCGCGCGAAGGCCTCGAGCTTGTGGGTATCAGCGGTGAACAGCCGAATTCCCTCGGCCAGCTTTTCGGTCGCCATGGCGACTTCATTCAGCCCCCAACGGAAGGCTTTTTCATCAAAGTTCACCCGTTCAATGTCCATGGCGCGCGCCGCCGCGGCATCGAGCTTGCGCGCGACCGGACCCTCCAGGCCGGACAACTCATCCAGCAGAGCAGGGGAGATGGTCAGATAATCGCAGCCGGCCAGCGCCAGAATTTCATCGCGATTGCGGAAGCTCGCGCCCATCACCACGGTGTCATAGCCATGGCGCTTGTAGTAATTGAAAATCCGCCTGACTGACAGCACGCCGGGATCCTCATCGGCCGGATAACCCTCCACATGCTCGGCGGCCTTATACCAGTCGAGAATACGCCCGACGAAAGGCGAGATCAGGGTCACTCCGGCATCGGCACAGGCCACCGCCTGCGGGAAGCTGAACAAGAGCGTGAGATTGCAATGAATGCCGCTTCGCTCGAGCTCGGCCGCGGCCTGGATGCCTTCCCAGGTCGAGGCAATCTTGAACAGCACCCGGGTGCTTGGGTCAACGCCAATCTCACGGTAAAGTTCCACCAGCCGCTCGGCACGGGCAATGGTGCCTTCCGTGTCAAAGGATAAGCGTGCATCGATCTCGGTCGAAACCCGACCGGGAACAATGTTCAAAATCTCCTGACCGAAGTTGACCGCCAGCTTGTCCATGATCCAGCGCGTTTGTTCGTCGCTGTCGCCGCCCTTGGCCTGACCGTATGCCAGGGCATCCTCGAGCAGATGCCGGTATCCCGGAATTTGCGCCGCCTTGTAGAGCAAGGACGGGTTGGTGGTGGCATCCTGCGGCTTGTAGGCGGCGATGGATTCGAAATCACCGGTGTCGGCGACTACTGTCGTCATGGTCTTGAGCTGGTCGAGCTGATTCATAAGGGCTCCAAAATTTTGTCGGGACAAGAAAAAAACGATTGCATCGACCTTGGATAATAGGGCTTTTCATCAGCGATTGAAGTGTCAGCATGGTTACAATGCGGCCAGACTCGGACAGCCCCATCCAGATCCGCGTCCGTTGAATTGTTCGGGGGTGTCCACCAGCGCATTGGCCAGTCGCACTGAATCCCAGCCGTCGCGGACGCCTGACCCATGCCGCGCGCCAAGCGCGCTATCGCCAGCGTCAGCGCGAAAAAGAGACGTAACAGTGTTCACTGCAGGCGATTCTTCCGGGATCAATTTGTGAAAGTCCATGATTTGAACTCAAGATCACCTGTTCAGCCCGCGTGTGGGCAGGTGTTCGAAAGTCCATGTTCATTGGGTATATGATGGGTCAGGTGGATGCGGATCATCCGCTCCCTTATCCAGCAGGAGACAAGCCCATGATTCAGTCAGTCAGGCCCCCAGGTAGTGGCCCGTCTGGGCCGCCGGATCTTGAAGCTCTGGTGAGCCCCTTCCTCGGCCGGTTCGGCAGTGGACCGGGCAAGCGGCCGCTCAAGATGATTATCATCGCCGTCATCGTCGCGCTCGCGCTGCTCTGGGGGGTGCTCTCCTCATGGTACACGGTGCAGCCGGAAGAGCGCGCCGTGGTCAAGCGCTTTGGAGCCGTGATCGGCATTAATGATCCAGGTCTGCACTTCAAGATCCCTTTCGGCGTCGATACCGTGCAGTTTGTTGCCACCGAGCGGGTATTGAAGCAGGAGTTTGGTTTTCGCACCGCCGGCACCGGAGAGGGTGGGCGCACCACCTACAGCGCCCAGCAGTTCGAGGACGAATCCCTGATGCTGACCGGCGATCTCAACATGATCGATGTGGAATGGGTGGTGCAATATCGCATCAGTGATCCGATCAAGTTCCTCTACCGGATGCGCGAGCCAACCCGCACGCTGCGCGATATCTCGGAGTCGGTCATGCGGCGCATCGTCGGCAACATGCTCGGGTCCGAGGTACTGACGGTCGGGCGTGTCGAGATCCAGCAGAAGGCCGGTGAGGAGATTCAGGCGCTGATGGATGCCTATGATGCAGGGATTCGCATCAACACCGTCGAGATGCAGGACGTGGTGCCGCCGCCGGCCGTGCAACCGGCCTTCAACGAGGTCAATGAGGCGCGCCAAGAGCGCGAGCGCATGATCAACGAGGCACAGAAGCGCGTGAATCAGGAGATTCCGAATGCCGAGGGCGCGGCGCTGCGCACTGTCGCCGAGGCCGAGGGTTATGCGACCGAAAGGGTCAATCGCGCCGAGGGCGAGAGCACGCGCTTCTCCGCGGTGCTCGCCGAATACCAGCAGGCACCGGAAGTGACTCGCTCGCGACTCTATCTCGAGACCCTCAACATGGTGCTGCCGAGGATTGGCCAGGTGGTGGTGGTGCAGGATAGCCAGATGAGCCCCTTGCCCTTGCTCGACCTCAATCGCTCAACCGCGCCGATCCAAACAAAGACCGGAGGTGGTCAATGAAAGCGATCCTGACCGTCCTTGTGGCGCTGGTATTGCTCGCCGCAAGTGCCACCATGCTCTATACCCTTGATGAGGCCGATCAGGCCATCATCGTGCAGTTTGGGCAACCCATTGGTGGTGTGATTACGGAACCTGGTCTGAAGGTCAAGCTGCCGTGGCAGGACGTGCGTTACTTCGATAAGCGCCTGCTGGTCTGGGATGGCGATGTGACCCAGATTCCGACCCTGGGTCGTGAGTTCATCCTGGTGGACACCACCGCGCGCTGGCGCATTGCCGACCCGCTGTTGTTCCTGACCAGTGTCCGCGACGAGTCTGGGGCACGAACGCGCCTCGATGACATCATCGACTCGGTGGTGCGCGACATGGTCTCATCCACCGAACTGGAGGAAATCGTGCGCTCCAAGGACTGGGAGGTCAATGTCGAGGATCTCGAGGATCCGACCCTGGCCGAGCGCGGCGATGTGAACCTGGAGATGCAGCCTAAGCTCGGCCGAGAGCTGCTGGAGCAGGAGATCCTGACGCGTGCCCGCGCCTCGATGCCGGCACTCGGCATCGAGCTCGACGATGTGCGCATCAAGCGCGTGAACTACATCAATTCGGTGCGCCAGCAGGTGGAGCAGCGCATGATCGCCGAGCGCCAGTCCATCGCCGAGCGCTTCCGCTCCGAGGGGCGTGGGCGCAGCCAGGAGATTCTTGGCAACATGGAGCGGGACTTGCGTCGCATCCGCTCAGTCGCCGCGCGCGAGGCCGAGGAGATTCGCGGCAACGCGGACGCCGAGGCGACGCGCATCTATGGTGTCGCCTTTGGAGCTGATCCCGAGTTCTATTCCTTCTTTCGCACCCTGGAGAGCTACCAGGCCCTGGGCGCTAACAGCACCCTGATGCTTCGCGCGGACTCTGACTTTTTTCGCTATCTGGAACAATCCCAGCGGCTGAAGTGATCACGGCCAAATACAGTGGGAGCATTCATTGGAAACAGCAATTCCAATTTTCGTTTTCCAGCGTCCGGTTGTCGGCCCGGTTATCTACACCACATGAAACACCCAAATTTGGAATTGCTGCATTGGAAGACTCCAGTTGACGTGCATTTTTGTTCCCGCAGGGGGACAGGTGTCCTGTGGCAGTTTGGTCTGGTGCTGATGGGTTCTTATCAGCGTGCGCTGACCAGTCGGGCGAGGCGGTTTTGGTAGCGACGCATGACCCAAAGGTGCATGGGCGCTTGGGTGAGGCGGTAGATGGGCCAGGGCAGGGCGGGGGCGTAGTCATGGATGGCGGCCATGGTGTAGCGGCCGTTGAGCAGACTATGGAATTCGAATCTGGGTTGTTCTGTCGGCTGGATCTCTGCCTGGATTCCTGATTCCTTCCATGGTTCGCTCCCAGATGTACTCTCTGGTTGGCTTTTGAGTTGCCCGGGGGTGCCGGAGCGGGCCAGCAGGCCGCCGGCGATGCGGTAGACGCGGCGTTCTCGGTTGCTGTGCTCGGGCTGGAGTTCAAGCCGCAGCAAGATGAGGTGCGGCCAGCGAGTGGAAACTGTCCAGTGGCCGGCCTGGTCTTCATGCGTGCGGATCAGGCCGAGGCAGCAGCGGCCGAGCCAGCGAAAGTAGTTGCCAGCGACCCAGGCGGCGTCCAGACCAGGTGGGGTGAGAATGCGCTGGATGGAGCGCACCAGGCTTTGCTCGCGCATGCGACTTTGGTCGGCCGGTTGCCAGGGCGCGCGCGGGCTGGTCGGGCGCGCTGGCTGGCGGGGGCTTATCTTTTGGGGTGGGCCTGTGCGGGGCTGCGGTGCGGATGGGGCGCACGCGGCGGCAGTGGTCTGCCTTGCGCTGGTGTTGGTTGCGGCCAGCACCTGCTGGAGCGCGGCGCGAAAGCTCAGGGCATGAGGCGCGATGGCGCGCTGCACCGAGTTATCGCGTATTTGGGTGCTTTCCGGCAGGCTTTCGACAATGGCGCCGACCAGGGCGGGCGGGGCGCCGCTGGCCCAGCGCGCGGTCAGTGCGGCCAGATGTCGCGGCAGCCAGGGTACCGGGATGAAGTGGCGTTTGCGCCCAAGTACCTCGCTGGTTGTGCGCAGCATCTCGGCATAGCTCAAACAGTCGGCGCCGCCGATATCAAAGGCGCCGGCGAAGTCCTCCGGGCGGCCGAGGCAGTGGAGCAGGGCGCGGATGAGGTCATCAAGCGCAATCGGACGGGTGAGCGAGCGCGCGCTGGGTGGCAGCAGCATCAGCGGCAGTCGCCGCACCAGGTCGATTAGCAGCGCGGGGCCGGAGCCACCGGGACCGACCACCAGGCTGGCGCGCAGGGCGGTGACCGGGGTGCCGCGCGCGGCCAGCACCATCTCGACCTCACGGCGGTTCCATAGTAGGGGCGCGAACTCAAAGCCTTGTGGCAACAGCCCGCTGACGAAGAGGATCTGCCGCACGCCCTTGGCGGCGGCGGCCTGGGCAAAGTTATCCGCCAGAATCAAGTCCATATCACGCGGCTGGGCCTGTGTGAGCCGCGAGGAAGGCGCCTGGGAATGCACCAGATAGACAGCGATATCGATATCGCGCAGTCCGTGGCGCAGGGCCTCGGCCGAGAACAGATCGCAGTGCTCCCAGTGCAGCTTGGGGTGTTCGCTCGCGCGGGCGGCGCGCGCCGGGGAGCGGGTCAGGGCGCGAACTGGATAGTGCTCCGCGAGACGCGGGCAGAGGGCAGTGCCGATAAAGCCACTAGCGCCAGCGACGGCGATGCGGCGGATACTGCCGGACGTTTTCTCCGAGGCGGTGTGCGGTGCGGCCGTCATGACCTCTGGGCTCCGGAACGCCCGCGCGTGGCGAGGAATGCGCGCAGCAGGCCGGCGTGGAGGGCGTCCAGGGTTTCGCGCCGGGCGATTTGGTCTGGTTCGGCGCGCAGAGCCTGGGCGGCAGCGAAAATCTCGGCCAGGTCGGTATCCCTGGGTACCAGGTCCGGGTCGGGCGGAACCAGTCCGGGGCTGGTCAATAGCAGCCAGGCGGGGAAATCCTGGTTGTCAAGTTCGGCGTCGCTATCCTCGAAGCGCTGCCAGGCCGCGGCCAGGTTGGCATCGGGAAAGTCTTGTGCCTGCAGCAGACGCGCGGCTTGGTCAGGCTGTTCCCAGCACAGCCGAAGCCAGTCGTCGCGTGCGCTCAGCGGGTCGCCGTCCTGCCAGCACACGCGAGCATGCAGAGCCATGAGTTTGAGTTGGCTGTTCCACTTCGGAGTGGCTTCGATAGCCGCACGTGCCTGTTGCCAATGTTCGGCGCGGGCCCAGGCGATGGCGGGATGCGGCCTGGCTGTGGTTGATGTGCTCTCAGCTTGGGTCTGTGTGTCCTTCGCCCGAGCCTCAGTCAGTGCCTCGGCCAACGCCGTCCACAGCGGCGCCAGGTAATCGCGCGCGCTCGAGCGTTGGCCGAGCAGTTGGCGCGCGACCGGCTCCAGGGCGTCGAGCACCTGGAAGCGGCCGCCGAGATCCGGCATGGTGGCCAGGGTCGCGGGTGCGTCGACCAGTTGCCGCCAGCCGCCGAGCTGGGGGTGATCCGGGCGCCGCGCGCGCAATTGCTCGAGCGCATCGACAGCGGCATCCGGCCGGCGTGCGCGCAGGGCCTCGCGCAGTCGGTTCTCGAGCAGGGTGGCGCCACTGTCGTGAAACAAATCGAGCTGCTTGCGCGTCGGATCGGTTTCGAACCGGATGCCGAGCAGTTCGTCGAGCGGTGGCTTGGTGGGACCTGCGCCGATCTTGAGCAAGCCTGGTTCCCGACCCCAGCGTTCAAGCAGTTGGGGCTGACCGATCAGGCCCTGGGCGCGGGCATAGCTGTGCAAGTCCGTGAGCAGCGCGGCCAGTTCGGTGGCCTTTAGCTTGGGCTCGGCGCGCAACAGCGCGAGCAGTTCGGGCCGCTGGCCAAGCCGCCAGGCCTCGTAGTCGGTAAAACTCAGCCAGCCGGCGGCGAGCAGGAAGTCGAAGGGATCGAAGCCAGGATTCTCTTGCATCAGTTGGTCAAGCAGTTGGCGCGCCGCGGCGCGATCATGTGGTGGGAGCATGAGGGTCTCGGGAGGCGGCGCCGGTGGATGATCTTTCATGGCAACGGATTTATACTCAGTCCATAACCGAGGTTCAACGTCCCTAGCGGAGGTCATGATGCATGCCTATGCGACAGCGGCCAAGCTCGCCGAGCAAATGCCCAATGCCGGGGCTTGGCTAAGCGACGAGCCGGAAATGGAAAGCTCTATACATTATCAACAACTTGCCTTGTTGGTCAGCTGCCTGGAATGGTACTGGCGCGAGCGCCAGGATTTCTTTATCGGCGCCAATCTGACGGTGTATTACAGCCATCAACAGCTCAAGCACCGGGATTTTCGCGGACCGGACTTTTTCCTGGTGCGGGAGACCGAGCGGCGCCAGCGCAATTCCTGGGTGGTGTGGGAGGAGGACGGCCGCTACCCGGATTTGATCATTGAGCTGTTGTCGGATTCCACCGCCAAGGTGGATCGCAACGAGAAAAAAGATCTCTACCAGCGCGTTTTTCGCACCCCTGAGTATTTCTGGTTCTCGCCCGAGACCCTGGAGTTTGCCGGCTTCCGGCTGGTGAACAACAGCTATCGGCCGATTCGGCCCAATGGAAAGCAACACCTGTGGAGCGGCGTGCTGGGACTCTACCTTGGCATTGAACCGCGGTCGTCGAGGCTGCGCTATTACGATGGCTCGGGCGCGCTCATTGCAACGGCGGAAGAGTCGGCGCTGATGGAGCAGGACCGTGCCGAGCGCCTGGCACAGCGCCTGCGCGCCTTGGGGGTCGATCCGGACTAGGCCGCGAATGATCGCCCCAGACTCTCCGTCGGACTCTCGTTCGGACTCGGGAGCCCGTTCAGTTCTCCGCCTCGGCAATGGGCGCGAACAGCATGTCCAGGTCCGAGGCACTCAAGCTGGAGGTGGCGCCGGCGCCGCCTGTTAGCATGGCATCGGCCAGCGCCTGTTTGCGCGCTTGCAGCTCGGCGACTTTCTGCTCCACGGTGCCCTCGGTCAGCAGCTTGTAGACGAACACTGGCTTATCCTGGCCGATGCGATGGGCACGGTCGGTGGCCTGGCGTTCCGCGGCCGGATTCCACCAGGGATCGTAGTGGATCACGGTATCGGCGGCGGTCAGGTTGAGCCCGCTGCCGCCGGCTTTCAGGCTGATCAAAAACAGCGGCACCTCACCGGATTGGAAACGATCCACCAGCACATCCCGGTGTTGAGTGCGGCCGGTGAGTTTCACATAGTCCTGCTCCGGGCGCATCTTGTGGCGGGCTCCGAGCTCTCCCTCGATTAGATCGAGCATGCTGGCGAACTGGGAGAACAGCAGAATCCGCCGGCCCTCGTCGCGCAGGTCGGCGAGGAGTTCCAGCAGCATCTCGAGCTTGGCCGATGTCTTGACTTTCCTGGCGCTCTCGAGCGATAACAGTCGCGGGTCGCAACACACCTGTCGTAGTTTCAGCAGCGCATCGAGAATCACAATGCCGCTGCGCGACAGGCCCTTGCGCTCCACCTCCTTGCGCACTCGCTCGTGCATGGCCAGGCGCAGGGTCTCGTAGAGATCGCGCTGGGCGCCGGCGAGAGGCACCTCGCGCAGGATCTCGGTCTTGGGCGGCAACTCGGGGGCGACTTCCTCCTTGGTGCGCCGCAGCATGAAGGGCGCGATGCGCCGGCGCAGCTGTTCCGCGCGCGGCTGGTCGTTGAATTTTTCGATGGGGTTGCGAAACAGCCGCTTGAAACGCCGATCATCGCCAAGCAGTCCGGGCATGAGGAAATCAATCAACGCCCAGAGTTCACCCAGGTGATTTTCCAGTGGCGTGCCGGTCAGGCACAATCGGTGGCGAGCGTTGATAATGCGCACCGCCTCGGCCGCCTTGCTGCGCGGGTTCTTCACCGCCTGTGCCTCGTCAAGAATCAGCAGGTGGTATTGATGGGCGGCCAATTCCTGATAATCGCGCGGCAGCAGCGGATAGGTGGTCAGGATCAGGTCGTGCTCGGGAATCTCGGCAAAGCGCGCGCGCCTGTCGGCGCCCTGCAGCAGCAGGACCTTTAGCTCGGGTGTGAAACGCTCGGCCTCGCGGCGCCAGTTGAACATCAGGCTGGTGGGAGCAACCACCAGGCTGGGGCGGTCGGCGCGGCCAGCGCTTTTCTCCACCAGCAGATGAGTCAGGCATTGGATGGTCTTGCCCAGACCCATGTCATCGGCCAGCACGCCGCCGAGTTCAAAATCACGTAGAAATTGCAGCCAGTCGAGTCCCTTGCGCTGATAGGGGCGCAGCTCCGCATGCAGTCCCGGCGGTGGCTCGACCGGCGCGATCCCCTCGAAGTCCCGCAGCCGTCGACCCCATTCCAAGGCTTTCTCGGCACCAGACCAGCGCGTGTCCGGCAGCGCCTGCGCGAGCTGGGCCAGCTCGCCGCGCTGACTGTGCGCCAGGCGCAGGCGGCCGTCTTTGTCGAGCGGTTTGTCGTCGTAGAGTTCAATCAGGGTGGTGAGCAGCGGACGCAGGCGCGCGAGCGGCATCATGGCGTAGCGCCCATCGGGGAGCTTGATCGGCAGCTTGGTGTCATCTGGCGTGTTGGCCAGGGCCGCGGCGCTGAAGCTGTCGCGATAATTGTGCATCAGCTCAACCAGCAGCGGCAGCAGATCGACGCGCTGACCATCGACCTCCACGCCCAGCGACAGGCTGAACCAGGCATCCTGGGCCTCGTCCTCGATCTGGAATTCCCAATCTTCGACATCGGCGAGTTGGTAGCGGAAGCTGGGGTTGACGATGATGACCCAGCCGTTTTCGCGCAGTCGGGGCAGATCGTAGGTCACGAATTGCAGCCAGTCGCGGTCTGGTTCATCCAGAGACAGGCGACCGTGGGTTTCGTGTTCAAAACTGAAACCGAGCATGCCCAGTTCGATGATGGCATCGCGCTCGCGCTCGCGGTCACGCAGGCATTCCACCACTATGCCATCGCGCACCTCCTCGACCACGGAATGCGGCAGATCATGGGGGATGAGCCGTTTGCCGTAGCGAAAGCTTAAAGAGGCGCCGTCGACCCAGGTGGGACGCTCCTGCATACCCCAGTGACGCAGTTCACGCGCGACCTCGCGGTTCTCACTCCAAAGTTCGAGCATCGGCACGGGTTTGAGGTCTTCGACCCGGCGCCGCTCAACCGCAGGTGGTTGCGGGAGCTTGAGATTGGGCAGACGGTCGTTCAGGCGCTGGCGCAGTGGCTCAGCGGCGCTGCTCGGCACGGCGGGTGCCTGCACCAGCAGGGTGGCGGTGGCTGGGTCGAGGTCGGTCTCGAGCAGACCGCAGTGGCCATTGCTCGGATCAAGCCAGCATGGCGGTTCGCAGGGAAGCACCAGGGTGCCGGGTGGGCCACCGTCGAGGCGGATGCCGAGGGTGGCATCGTCCTGTAGCTCCCAACGGAAGGTGCCGCGCAGTGGCGACTGCCATTGCATGGGGTGGTCGCCGGACTCACAGCCAGAGTCCCAGTAGGCACGCGTGCTGAGTGCAAGTTGACGCAGCAGATCGGCGCTGCCGGGACCGGCAATGCGCAGGCGGTGGCGATTGAGTCGGCCGCTGGATGTGCTGGTGACGCTCTCGGTCAGGGCCATGATGCGATGATCGGCAGGGGTGATGAAGCCTGCCTGCGAGCGCCCGAGCAGGGAAAAAGGTTCGCGCTTGCCGAAACCGCCGTCGATCAAGCAGCGGGTTTTTTCCGCTGTCAAAAACAGCGCCGGACGATGTTGCTCCGTTGCGAGTTCGAGCCGAAACAGCAGGCAGTAGCTGTTATCCGTGCTCAGGCGCTGCTGCAGTTGTTCGGCGCCAGCCAGCCAATTAAGCAGCTCGCGTGGCAGCGGCGCGGCCGCTGGGCTGGGCAGAACGGCTTGTCCTTCATCGGCATTGGCCGCGCCCTCGCGCAGGCGTTTTTCGGCCGCGAACAGCAGTGCCACCACGTGCTTGCAGTTGAGGCCAACCGGGCAGGAGCATTGCCCAGTGAGTTCCAGGGCGCCGATGCTGGGCGCCGAGATCTGCACCAGGGTCACATAGGTCTGATTGCCGGAACCCCGCACTCGACCATTGACTGTACCGCGCTCGGTGTCGATGTTCAGGCTCTGAACGCGACCATTGCGAAAGTAACGCATACCGCGCTCGAAGCTTCTGAGATCGAACTGATTTTGAAAAGTAGCGATGAGGTTGACTGGGATCACGATGTCTCTGGCGGTCTGGGGCGGCGGCAAACCGCTCAATATAACGGTTTTGGCGTTGGCGTAGGGCGAGGATGGCGGATTAGCGCTCCGGCGGGCTGGCGGATGGACTCCCTACGTTTAGCGATTGGCGGACGGTACCCAGATCTCTCGCACTTGGCCGCGAGCGCTCAACATGCGCACCCAGTAGCCATCCGGATGCTGGCGAATGCTGACGACATGACCGCCGGTTTGCTCGCGGGCGCGCTCAGCGGCCTGATCGGCGGTGAGTTTGGGGGCTGGGGATTTGATGGCGCTTTGGGTGCGCCTGGAATCTGATGTGTGCGAGTCATCTGCCAGCGACGCAGCCCAGCTCGCACCGCCAATGCCAAGCAGCGCAATCGTAGCCAGAGGAGCCAGCCACGGGATGGCCGGGCCGGCGCGAGGACCGCTTTTGTTTACGGCTTTGCCTTTGGTTGTGCTCATGCGTCCGGGTCGATCCGCTCGATGCGGTGGCGGCCAGCGCCCTTGGCTGCGTACAGGGCGCGGTCGGCCAGTTCAACCAAGGCGGCGTTGGTGAGCGAGGATTGACCGGGCGGATGCGGGTGCAGGGTCACCAGGCCGATGCTAATGGTGACATGGGCATCGACTGGCGAATGCTCGTGCACAATGGCGAGGGCATCGACCGCGTCGCTGATGTCCTGGGCGATGCCTGTGGCCTGTTCGGCATCCGCGTGCGGCAGAATGACCATGAATTCCTCGCCACCGTAGCGGGCGATGAAATCACCCGAGCGCCGCAGGACATTGCTGGCGGCGTGCGCGAGTTGGCGCAGACACTGATCACCCTTGCCATGGCCGTAGTTATCGTTGAAGGGCTTGAAGTGGTCGACATCGAACAACAGCAGTGACAGTGGCTGGCCGGTGCGCTGGGCGCGGCGCCATTCCTCGTCCAAGGTCTGTTCGAAGCGGCGGCGGTTGGGGATTTCCGTCAGAGCGTCGATGAAGGCGTAGGTCTCGAGCAGATCGTATTTGTTTTTCAGATCCAGATGCAGGGCAACCCGCGCCTTGACCACCGGCGGATGAAAGGGCTTGGTAATGTAATCCACGGCGCCACTGGCAAAGCCCTTGGCGGCATCCATGACCTCGGAAACCGCGGTGACGAAGATGACCGGGATGCGCTTGGTGGTTTCGTCGTTTTTCAGGGCGGCACACACCTGATAACCATCCATCACGGGCATCAGAATGTCGAACAGAACCAGATCGGGCTGCGGCTCGGAGCGCGCGAGTTTGAGCGCGCGCTCCGGCGTGGTGGCGGCGCTGACACGATAGTCACCGCGAAAGAGTTCCATCAGCAGCTCGATGTTCTCTTTGGTGTCGTCAACAATCAGAATCTTGTGGCGGCGTTCTGGGCTGTTCATGGGATGCTGAGGTGGGTGCGATGTCCTATGTCAGGGCTTTGTCTGGTGGCTGTCAGCCGCGGGCAGCTCGGCCAGACACTGCTGGACCAGATCGATGGCGGTTTCGATCTCGAAGTCGTCGATGGCGGCGGCGATCTGGGCGTGGCGGTTGCCGGCGCTGGCTTGGGTTGCTGGATATGTTAGCAGGGTCGGGCGCAGGGCCTCGAGGGTTTCGCCAGCGACGCCTAGGTCATCATCAAGTTGCCTGGCCAGTTGGCTCAGCAGTATTCGAACGGCGGCTGGGTCGAGCAGCGGCTCCGGGCTTGCGGTCGCTGGTGCCAAGGTTGCCGATGAAGGAGTCGCCGACGTCGGAGTCGCTGTTTGAGTCTTGGGCGGATTGATCAACGGGCGCACGCCCTCGACTACCTCGGTGAGTCGTTCGCTGAAAATCCGCCAGTCGGGGGTGTCAAGGGCCGCGCGCCGATGCGCGGCCACGGCGGTTTCCAAGGCCAGGGCCGCCTGATGCAAGGGCTCGGCCCCGAGGTTTCCGGCCATGCCCTTGATGCTGTGGATACGCCGACGCGCGTCCTCGCTCTGTCCAGCCTGAAGCGCGGCTGTAATCTCGGCGAGGGCCTGGGCGTTGCTGGTGAAAAAGCTGCGCAGGATTTTTAGATAGAGCTTGCGGTTGTTGTTGGCGCGCGCGAGTCCGGCCTCGAGTGCAATGCCCGGCAGTGGGTGTTGGTCGAGTTCCGGAGCGTCCGGGCTTGTCGCTGAGTGAGACCGTGCCGCTGTGGCGACTGACCGCGGCTGGGTGGAGGAGGGAAGGGATCCTGGGTGATCGGTCACTTGATCGGTCACTTGCTCAGTCATTGGCGGTGATGCCGCCGGCGGCGCGCCCTTTGTGTCCAGCCAGCGTTCGAGCACGCTGAACAATTGTGCCGGATCAATTGGCTTGCTCAGATAGTCGTCCATGCCGGCGGCCAGGCAGCGCTCCATGTCGCCCTTGAGTGCATGGGCGGTCATGGCGATGATGGGCAGAGGGCGCTCGGGGAACTCGGCGCGGATGCGGCGGGTGGCTTCCAGACCGTCGAGTTCCGGCATCTGAATGTCCATCAGCACCGCGTCGTAGTGGTGCTCGCGAACCTTGTTGAGTGCCTGCAGGCCATTCTCGGCAATCTCGGTGTCGAGCTTGGCGGCCTCCAGCCACTCGAGCGCGACCAGGCGGTTCATTTCGATATCCTCCACCAACAGCACGCGCTGACCGCCGAGGTCGGGTGGCGGGCGCTCGCTAGCCTCGGCAAGCAGGGTCGGACGGGTGCTGGTGGCGGCGTCTTGATGGCCGAACAGCGACACAATGGTGTCGAACAGAAAAGACTGATTGACCGGTTTGTGCAGAAAGGCATCGAGCACCGAGCGCTCGGATTGTTGCAGCAGATCCTCGCGCGCATAGGCCGAGATCATGCACACCACGGGGGTGTGCGGCAGCTTGAGATCCTGGCGGATGCGCACCGCGGTCTCGAGTCCATTGAGACCCGGCATTTTCCAGTCGAGCAGCACCAGGTCGAAGGGCTGCTCGGGATCAGCCAGCGCGCTGAGCGCTTCTTCGCCCGAGGCGACCGCCATCGCCCGCATCTGAAAGGACTCGATCTGGGCGACCAGCATCTCGCGCGAGGTGGCGTTGTCCTCCACCACCAGCACGCGCAGACCGCGCAGGTCGGTTGGCGTGCGCGGCGGCATGCTTGCGCGGCTCGGCTGACGTCGCAGGCAGGCGGTGGCGGTAAAGGTGCTGCCCTCCCCGGCGGTGCTCTCGACCCTGACATCGCCGCCCATCAGGCGCGCGAGTCGGCGGCAGATGGCCAGCCCCAGGCCGGTGCCGCCGTGACGGCGGGTCACCGATCCATCGGCTTGGGCGAAGGCCTCGAAAATGGCTTCCAAGCGCTCGGGTGCGATGCCGGGGCCGGTGTCGCGCACCCGCAGTCGCAGATGCACGGCGTCCTGTTCGCTAGCGCCAGTGCCAGCGCCAGTGCTGGGCGAGGCTGCGTCCGGCGCCAGATCGGCGGTGATCTGCACCTCGCCCTGTTCGGTGAACTTCAGCGCATTGCCGGTCAGGTTGATCAGGATCTGACTCAGGCGTGTCGGGTCGCCGATGAGTTCGGTCGGGGTGCCGGGCGCGATGGCAACGATCAACTCAACGCCTTTCTCATGCGCGCGGTAGGCGAACATCTCGCTCAGGTTGGCCATCAGTTCGTGCAGGGAGAAGTCAGTCTGTTCAATCTCCAGATGGCCGGCCTCGATCTTGGAAAAGTCGAGGATGTCGTTGATGACCGCGAGCAGGCTTTTGGATGCAAGCTTGATCTTGGTCAGGAATTCCTGCTGGCGGGATTCAAGCGCGCCGCGCAGCAGCAGGTCGGTCAGACCCATGATGGCATTGAGCGGGGTGCGGATTTCATGGCTCATGTTGGCGAGAAAACCGCTCTTGGCCGCGCTGGCCGCCTCGGCCGCCCGGCGCGCCTGCTCGTTCTGGAGGCGCTCGCGGCGCGCGGTCACATCGATCAACATGCCCTCGATGGTGTCGGGGTCATGGCCGGTGCGCAGGCTGATCTCGCCCCAGAAAGGGCGGCCGTCACGGCCTTTCAGCTCCACCTCCATGGCGGCGACCCGGCCCTCGTTGCGCATGCGGTTGATCAGTTCGGCGCGCACACCCGGATCGACATAGACATCCGTGGCGATGCTGCGCACTTCCGCCTGCAAAGTCTCCAGCGACGGATAGCCGAGCAACTCAAGCAGTGCCGGGTTGGCGGCCACAAAGCGCCCATCGGCGGTGGTCTGAAAGATACCCTCGACCGCGTTGTCGAACAGGCCGCGATATTTATTCAATAACTCGGTGCGGCGCGCGCGACTCTCGGCCAGGCGGTCGGCCATGCGGTCGAAGGCGTCCGCCAGGCGACCGATTTCATCGGGGCGGTCGCTGCCAATGCGCACGCTGAGATCGCCTTCGCCCACGCGCGCCACGCCGCGTTCAAGCTCGGCGATGGGGCGGGCGATGGCGCGACCGACCAGATAACCGATCAGCAGCACGAGCGGTACCGACAGCAGAAAGACAGCGCCGGCGATCAGGGCTAGGCGTTGTTCGTAAGCGCGGACGGTGGCGGCGGAGATGTCGATACCGAGCAGCGCCACCCGCGTGCCGGCGTGATCGCGGATGGGTGCATAGCCGGACAGCCAGGTGCCCCATGGGTCGGTGTAAAAGTCGGTCTCGACCAGGGGGCCCTCCAGGGTGTCGAACTGCTTGGCCAGCGCCTCGCCGGGTTCCTCATAGAGTTCGCCCAGCGTGGCCAGATTGGCGGGATCTTCCTCGGCATCGACCACGAATTCAATCTCACCATCGGGGCCGCGGCGCATGCTGTAGACTTCGCCGATGTCGGCGGCCGAATCGCGGATGCCTTGCAGGATGGCTTTGATGTGCAAATATTCTGGCGCCTGCATGCCGGCTTGGGTGGTGATGGCGGCATGGCGCTCGCCGTCGATGCCTAGGCTGCCAACCTGGGCGAGATCAAGCAATCGCTGGCGCAGATCGTCGCGCACCTGATCGCGCGCCACTTGCAGCAGTGTCAGGGTGGTGAAGCCGGAGACAAAGAGCGCGATGCCAAAGAACAACAACGTCAGGCGCGCCTGCAGTCCGAGGGTGCGGTGGCGGCGCACAGCCCTGGCTGCCTTGGGCGCGGGCGGCCTTTGGTCCGCGGGTTCAGGAGGCGCGCTGGAATTGAAACCGGGTTGGGAGCTGATATCAGTCAAGGCTTGACCTTATCGGGCAACGGGTATGGTGGTGCCTGGCGGATGCCGAAGCATGAAAATTGTCTGTGATCTGGCCAGTCTCCGGCGTCAAGGCTTAGTCTAATTGGAAAGCGGAATCCTCGCGAAAATCCTTAGAGGCGATTCTCCTGGGCCTGTTGCCGTTGTGGGAGAGGGGTTAGACTGTCGCTATCAACAGATCCGGGGGCGAGCCCAGGGCCTTAAGATCAAGGCGTGCCCGTTGGCGCCCGGTCACTGAAGCTTGGCTGGAGTTTGATGCATGACTTTCAAGACGTTGGCTTGTTATTTCCATGTCCGATGGATTTCTTCGGCCCCTTCGGTCCGATCATTTGGTCTGGAGCCGGGGCCCGCGCTGACAAGGCTTGGCTGGTTGATGAGCGCCCTACTGGTGATGATCCCTTTAACCGCCTTGGCGCGGGGTGATCTGCTTGACCCTATGCCAGAGGCGCCCCTGGCGCCCGCCTTTGAATTACAAACGCCAGATGGCGCCCGGGTCGCGCTCGCTGATCTGCGCGGTGAGATAGTTCTGGTCAACTTCTGGGCCACCTGGTGTCCTCCCTGCCGCGCCGAGATGCCAGCCATGGAGCGCGCCTGGCAGGAGCTGCGCGACAAGGGCGTGCGTTTCCTCGCCATCAATGTCGATGAGGATGGTGGCACAGTGGCCGATTTCGCCAAGAGCCTCGGAGTCAGCTTTCCACTGTTGCTCGACCCGGGCGGCAAGGTCACCCAGGCCTGGCCGCTGCGCGGTTTGCCGACCACCTTCGTGGTGGATGCCGACGGGCGCTTGCGTTTGATCGCCCTTGGCGAACGGGAGTGGGATGAACAACCCATCATGCGGCAGATCCTGTCGCTGGCGGCGGGCTTTACGGATGATACCGAGCGCCATGAGGCTGGTCCAACCGACGCTGGGCCAACTGACGCTGGGCCAACGGAAGTCGGGCCGAATAAGCCTGGCCCAGGTGATGCCCTACCTGACCCCGAATCTGAACCCGAACCTGATATCGACTCAGGGAGGCCCGGTGATCCCATGCCAGGCGTGGGCCCGGTTGAAGATGCAGTGCGCGATTCCCATGGTCTAGCTGACCGATAAGGTCAGAGCCCCAACCGCTATTTCCATCATCAGCCTGCATTGCATCGCGTCCGGTCAGTACTTTCGTCCGCTTTCTTCATCCGTCCGTCACCCCATCTATGAGCGCGCAATACCGCCATGTCGAGCCAAAATCCGCAATCACCTAGTATCGACCCGCGCGAGGTCGCGCATTTCGAGAGTCTGGCGCACCGTTGGTGGGACGAGCAGGGGCCCTTCTGGCCCTTGCATCGGCTCAACAGCTTTCGCGCTGACTATGTCCGCCAGCAGGCCTGTGCCGCGCTTGGCCGTCCGGCCGGGGGCGAGCTGCCCTTCGCCGGGCTCAAGGTGCTGGACATCGGCTGCGGCGGCGGCATCCTCAGTGAATCTGTCGCTCGCCTGGGGGCACGCGTGCAGGGCATCGACATCGCCGAGAAGAACATCCATGTCTCGCGCTTGCATGCCGAGTGGAGCGAACTGGATATCGACTACCGCCTGACCACGGTCGAGGAGCTCTCCGCCAGTCGCGCCCAATTCGATTTGGTGCTGAACATGGAGGTGGTCGAGCACGTCGAGCGTCTGCCCGAGTTCCTTGGTCACTGCGCGCGCCTGGTGCGCCCTGGCGGCGTCATGGTGGTGGCCACCATCAACCGTACCCTGGTGGCCTGGCTGACCGCCATCATCGGGGCCGAGTGGGTGTTGCGCTGGTTACCCAAGGGAACCCATCACTATCGCAAGCTGGTCAAACCCAAGGAAGTAATCACCGGTCTTGGTCCCCAGTTCCGGGTGCTTGACCGCACTGGCGTGCGCGTCAATCCCTTTGATCGCAGCTTCCATTACACCCCTTACATGGGGGTGAACTACATGATGGTGTTTGAGCGCGCCTGATCTGACGCGGGTAATCTGGCGCGGGTGACGCCGGTCGCGGCTAACGCGCGATGTCCGTCAGTTGCCAGCGGTAACCTTGAAGCCTCAGCACCAGATGGGTCGGATTCGCGCCCAACTCACCGATGCGAACCACAAAGCGGTTCCAGGATTCGAAAAAGGCAAAATCGACGGCGGCGAGCAAGGAATCCGGCTTCTCGGGTGCCGTGCGCAGCATGGCCTCGCGCAGGCTGTCACGCACCCAATCGAGGGTAATGGCCTGATCGAGCGCGCTGTCGCCGAGCTGCTGGAGATTTGTCGATAGCCAGCCGATCATCTCATCGCTGTCTCCACCCCTTGGCAGCCAGGCATCGACTGTGTTGCCGAGTCGGCTCTTGTAGCGCGCCTGAATGGCTGGCAAATCGACTAGGGGCGCCAGGGCCTGAGTGGACGCCCGGGCATCCAACTCTGCCAAGGCGCTATTGAGACGAAAGACGGCGACATAGGGCCAGAGCGCATAGAGCAGAACAGCAAGAATGACAAGATTGCGAGCGATTTTCAGCATGAGTCTAGCCCCGAGGGAGATGCCCTCAACAAAGATGTCGCGCAAGCCTAGCGTCGCGATCAGGCGCGATTCTACGCGCACCGGCGCGCCTTGCCGAGCCCGGGACCGGACGCCATGGAATCAACCCCTGGCACTGACGGGATGCCGATGAGCACAACCGACGAACAGATCCCAGGCGCACGCACCTATCTGGTCGGCGGCGCGGTGCGCGACGGCCTATTGGGCTTGCCGGTGCGCGAGCGCGATTTCGTGGTCGTCGGCAGCGATGTGACGACTATGCTGGCCCAGGGGTTCACCCAGGTCGGCAAGGATTTTCCGGTCTTTTTGCATCCCGAGACCAAAGAGGAATACGCACTTGCTCGCACCGAGCGCAAGAGCGCGCCTGGCTATCACGGTTTTGTGGTCCATGCCGACCCCGAGGTGACACTCGAGGAGGATCTGGCGCGCCGCGATCTCACCATCAATGCCCTGGCCCGGGACAGCAATGGCCACATCATCGACCCTTTCGGCGGTCGGGCCGACCTGGACGCCCGCCTGCTGCGCCATGTCTCCCCGGCCTTTGTCGAGGATCCGGTGCGCATTCTGCGCGTCGCCCGTTTCGCCGCGCGCTTCGACGCACTCGGATTTCGCCTCGCACCCGAGACAGCCGAGTTGATGCGCGAGATGGTCGCCGCCGGCGAGGTCGACGCCCTGGTTCCCGACCGCGTCTGGGCCGAGCTGTGCCGGGCGCTGGGCGAGGCACGGCCGGCGCGTTTTTTCGAGGAACTGCGCCACTGCGGCGCACTCAGAATTTTGCTCCCGGAACTCGACCGTCTCTGGGGCGTCCCCCAGCCCGAGCAATGGCATCCGGAAGTCGACACTGGCGTGCATGTCATGATGGTACTCAACCAAGCCGCGCGCCTGTCCGAGGAGCCCGAGGTGCGGTTCGCCGCCCTCTGTCACGACCTCGGCAAGGGCACCACGCCGCCCGAGGTGTTGCCCAGCCACCACGGCCATGAAGAGCGCGGCGTGGAGCTGCTCGGGCAGGTCTGTCAACGCCTGCCAGTGCCGACCCGCTTCCGGGAACTGGCACAAGTGGTCGCGCGCTACCATGGCAAGATCCATAAGGTCGACGAACTGCGCGCCAGCACCATCCTCGGCGTCTTCGAAGGCGCCGATCTGTTTCGCCGCCCGGAACGCTTCGAGCGCGTGCTGATTGCCTGCGAGGCCGACTTTCGCGGTCGCCTCGGCTTCGAGGAGCGCGACTACCCCCAGGCCAGAACCTGGCGGCGGCTCGCCCAAGCCTGCGCGGCCGTTGACACCGGCGCCGTCGCCCGCGCCAGCGAACCGACCAGGATTCGCGCGGCCATCCGCCTGGCGCGACTCGAGGCCATCAAGTTCGCACTGCGTGCTGGTTAGCGGCGATCATCGCTGTTCTCGGCTGGCACGGGCCGCCAAACCACCCGATAGCCATGAACCATGCAAGGGTGTCAGGGAAATCGTGGCGATGAGGTTCTTGGTCGCGAACGATTGCCAAGCGGCACACGTGAGGCTGGGCGGAGCGGAATCCATGCTGCCGCTTCTGTGACCACGCAAGGGTCGCGCAGCCCCTAGGCTGATAAACCAAGCTTCCCCGTCAAGGCATGGTTGCAGAACAGAATGTGTTTTTTTCAAAATCGTGCGGCGATGTAATTGAGCGCCTTGCTGATGGGGAGTTCGATATTCGAGGGGCCGTTGCGGATGAGAAAGGACTCTGATCCTTTGTTGAGTAGGTAGGTGGGCATGTCGGCTGGCTCGCATTCCACGGCGACGATGGTCTTGTCCTCGATGCGGTAGAGCTCCAGTCGTAGGAAGCGGGCGTATTCGGCGCCCAGATGGCTGTTGACCAGGTTTTTGAAATGCAGGCGGCATTTGTCGTCATTCGCAAAGTCATCGGCCTCCAGTCCAAGCACCTCGCCGTCATCGGCGATACCAATCAACAGCAGGCCGCCTTCGGTATTCAGAAAGGCCGCGACGCCTTTTAGCCAGGCGAGTTCGATCTCCTTGCCCGCCTTGCCCGTATGCAGGTTCATCCGCATGGTCGACTTGAACTCGACATGGGTGTTCTCGCCGCGACTGATGAGGGCGCGGAGGTCGGCTTCCGGGTCGCGCGGATTAATGCCACGCTTGGGCAGTTCGCGCAACTGGTGGCTGTATTTACGCACCAGCAGGGCGGCCAGACCGACTCCCAGTGCGACAATTCCCAAGGCGGTCAGTGCCAGCATATACCAGCGGCTTTGCAGCATGCCCAGGGTGGCGGAGACCGGGATTGCCACACCTATCCAGGCGCCCTCGGTATTGCCGGTGAGTGGCAGAAAGCCGCCCCACCAGTCGCGCCCACCACTGCTGAAGCGGACCAGGCGCTGATCCGGCTGCCCGGCGGCGTGCCAGGCGGCAATGGCGTTGAAGCGCAGCGGCCCGCCGTGTTGCGTTTCGGCAGAGAAAAAAACCTGCTGGCTTTGGCGTGATTGGCCCAGTGATTGGCCCAGTGATTGGCCCAGTGATTGGTCGAGTAATTGGCCGGGCGATTCTTGGTACTCAAAATCCGTGTAAAGACCTCCCTGGCCGTCGAAGAGAAATCCCGTGCCCGATCCGAGCGCAAGACCATCGACGGTGGCGAGAATCCGTGCCAGGGTCACATCCAGGGCCAGAACCAGCAGGGTATCCCCGCCACGCCAGGCGCTGGAGACGGTCAGCCCGGGTTCGTTGAGCGATTCGAAGCGATAGGGCGGGCTCCAGACCAGATTGTCATCACCGCCTTGGTTGTGTTCGAGTAGCTGGCTTTGCTCGAGTTGCTCTTGTGCGTCCTTGAACCAGGGCCGCTTGCGCGGATCGTAGTCCAGCCGCACCAGCTCGCTTTCACTGTGCTCGTCCAGGTGGTTCCAGTGAATGGAGGCAAAGTCCGCATCTTGACCTGGACCGCGCAGGCGTGTCAGCCAGCCCTCGCCATCGCGGCGCAGGAAATACTCTTCGCCTTGATCGTTAGCGAACACAATGCCGGCAATTTGCGCAATATGACTGAGCGAGGGTACCAGTTGGGCATTCAGAGCACGCGCCTCCGCGGTGGTTTGGGGCAGTGGCGCGGTCGCATTGCGCAGGCGGTCGCGGATAATTAACAGTTGCTGCTGTACTGGCGTGAGCAGCGCGCGGACTTCATCGCGGACCAGCGCCTTGGCGCCCTCAATGCGAGCCTCGGCAATGTCGTGTTTCATGTCCTTGATCAGCAGCGAAGTGGCGCCAATCAAAATACCCAGGGTGACGGCGAGCAGCAGCAGCAAATCGCGGAATAGCCGGCTGCGCACAGGTGTGGGCGATGTCTTGAGGAGGGAAAAGCTTTTCATCTGATGCGTTACTAGGGATTCATCTTACACAAGCAGCAGTCCAGCAATGGCTCCAGTCATCAGCGTGGCCAGGGTGCCGGCAAGGATGGATTTCAGCCCAAGGGCCACGATCTCCGAGCGGCGCTCGGGGGCGATGCTTGCCAGTCCGCCGATCATGATCCCCAGGCTGCCGAAGTTGGCAAAACCGCACAAGGCATAGAGCATGATCAGGCGGCTGCGCTCGCTCAGTGCCTCGGGCGGGAGTTGCGAGAGCTGCACATAGGCAATCAGTTCATTGAGCACTGTTTTGGTGCCCATGAGCGCGCCGGCACTCTGGGCTTCCGCCCAGGGAATACCAATCAGCCAGACGATGGGCGCGAACAGCCAGCCGAGCAGCCGCTCCAGGCTCAGGGGCGCGCCGGCCAGCTCCGGCAGCAGCCCCAGCAGCGCATTGGCCAGGCTGACCAGCGCCAGCATCACAATCAGCAGCGCCATCACATTAAGCATCAGCGGAATGGCGGCCAAAGTGCCACGGGTGATGGCATCCATGGCGCTCTCGGATTCGATCTCAATGCGCGCGTCAAAGGCCTGGTCGCAAGTTCTTTCGGGCAGCATGATGCCGGCCATGACCAGGGCCGCCGGCGCGCTCATTAAGGAGGCGGTTAGAATCTGGCCCATGGCATTGGGGATCAATTCACCCAAGATGCTGGCATAGAGCAGCATGACGGTGCCGGCGATGGTGGCCATGCCGCTGACCATGAGCGCGAACAGCGCCGGGCGTGAGAGCGTCTTGAGGTAGGGGCGGATCAGCAGTGGCGCCTCGGTCATGCCGATGAAGACATTGGCCGCCGTGGCTAGGCCAAGCGCGCCCCCGGTGCCCAGGGTGTGGCGCAACACCCAGGCAAAGGCGCGCACAAAAAGCGGTAGAATGCGCCAGTGAAACAACAAGGCCGACAGCGCCGAGACCACCAGAATCAGCGGCAGGGCGCGAAAGGCGAAGACAAAGGCATGCTCGGGCGCGGTGATCGCGAAGGGCGGGTCGCCACCGGCCAGATAGCCGAAGACAAAGCGCGCTCCCGCATCGGTGGCATTCTGCAAGGCCAGCACCAGGCGATTGAGTAATAAGAAGGCCTCGCGTGCCATTGGCCACTTGAGCAGCAGCAAGCCGAGCAGCAATTGCAGCGACAAGCCACCCAGCACCAGCCGCGGCGAGATGTCGCGCCGGGATTCGCTGAGCAGCCAGGCCAGGCTGAGCAGAACCAGCAGCCCAAAGAGCGCTTGCAGTGTCAGTAGAAAGCTTTCTGGCATGGCGCGGTAACAAGTGCAAGGGGTAATCTGGGTCGCACCTTAGGCGGCTTTGGGCCGAAAGGAAAGCCCCGCGCCAAGAGCAACCGGGACTCGCGACCCGGCAGGGGCGACGGGATTGCAACAGCAAGCCCGCGCGCGCACAATTTCCGCACGGTAACTTTGGGGCCGCCTGGAGTTGCGATTGAGTGGCCGCTTGCAAGGGCACATCATTGCAAGGGCAAATCGGAGAGCTGATCGAGGAGCAAGGCATGACAGCCATGATCAATGATAAAGAAGCTCAGGTCTGTTATCGCTGCCTGGTCAGCGGACGGGTGCAGGGTGTGTTCTTTCGCGCATCCACGCGCGAGCAGGCCGAGCGCTTGGGGCTAAGCGGTCAGGCGCGCAATTTGTCAGACGGCCGGGTCGAAGTGCTTGCCTGCGGCCCGCCAGAAGCCGTGCAACAACTGCGCGCCTGGTTAAGGCAGGGTCCGCCTCAGGCGCGGGTCACGGATCTCGACTGCCAGGAGGTAGCCTGGCAGTCCATGGCCCGCTTTGGCACAGCTTAACGAAGAGGCGCGGGATGGAACTCAAAGGGAGCAAGACGGAGCAAAGTCTGCGCGACGCCTTTGCCAGTGAGGCCAAGGCAAACCGGCGTTATCTCTACTTCGCCGTCAAGGCGGATATCGAAGGCTTCAATGATGTGGCCGCGCTTTTTCGGTCCGCGGCCGAGGGCGAGACCGGCCACGCCCATGGCCACCTGGAATATCTCGAAGCGGTCGGCGATCCTGATACTGGCTTGCCGATCGGCGCCACCGCGGACAATTTGCGCTCCGCCATCAGCGGGGAAATCCAGGAGTCCTCCGATGGCTACCCGGCAATGGCCCGCACCGCCCGCGAGGAAGGTTTCGATGAAATCGCCGACTGGTTCGAGATTCTCGCCAAGACGGAGCGCTCGCATGCCAAGCGTTTTCAGAAAGCGCTGGAGAATCTGGATCTTGAGGATTAAGCGGACGCCAGGCAAATCCGAGCAGGCACTCGAGGCTGTTTCAAGCACCGCCGAGGTCGATGCCTTTCTTGCCCAGGTGGCCGCTCTGCCGCCGGCCGCCGCGCGCCAACCCGGGACAGGCCCCAGCGCGCGCCTGCTGTTCGCGCTCGACGCCACCGCCAGTCGCGAGCGCACCTGGGATAGAGCCACTCAGATTCAGGCCGCCATGTTCGAGGAGACTCAGGCGCTCGGTGGGCTGGAGGTCCAGCTGTGCCACTATCGCGGCCTGGGCGAGTTTCAGGCCTCGCCCTGGTGTCGGGGCGCCGATGAACTGCTTCCGCGCATGACCGCCGTGCGCTGTGCTCCTGGCCTGACCCAGATTGCCCGCCTGCTCGATCATGCCATCGTCACCGCCGGCCCTGCTGGCAAGCCGGCGCAAGGCGCGCCCCTGCGTGCCCTGGTGTTTGTCGGCGATGCCTGCGAGGAGCCGCGTGATCGCCTTGCCGACCAGGCTGGGTGCCTGCGCCTGCTTGGCGTGCCAGTGTTTGTATTTCAGGAGGGTCGCGATCCGGATGCCCTGGCAGGTCTGCGAGACATCGCCCAACTCTCGGGTGGTGCCTGGTGCCCCTTCGACAGCGCGAGCCCGAACCTGCTGCGCGATCTGCTGAGCGCCGTGGCCGTCTATGCCGCCGGAGGTCGGCCGGCGCTCGAGGACTTTGGCCGCCGCCACGGCGATGCCGTGCGCCTGCTCACCGCCCAACTAGGAGCCTGAGTCATGGCCCGCTTGCTGGTGCTCATTGTGCTGCTAGGGCTATTGCTGTGGGGGGTTCATTGGTTTCGCACCGCGCCCGCGTCCCAGGTGGCGCGCATGCTGCGCCGCGTCCTGATTTGGGGTGGCATCGGCCTGCTGCTGGTGGCCGTGGCGAGTGGGCGTCTGAGTCCGCTCTTTGCCGCGCTCGCCGCCGCCGTGCCTCTGGTGCTGCGGTTGCTGAATGTGCTGACCATGCTGCCGCTGATTCAACAGGCCCTGCAGGCGCTGGGTTTCAAGACGACCCTTGGGCAAGCAGGCGGCCAAGCCGGCGATCAGACTGGCGGCCCAAGGGGGCAATCCCGCATTCGCACCCGTTATCTGGACATGACGCTGGATCAAAGGACCGGGCGCATGGATGGCAGCGTGCGCGATGGCCCCTTCAGCGGCGAGCGCCTATCAGCGCTCGACAGCACCCAGCTCGCGCGCCTGCTTGAGTTTTATCAGGATAGCGATGCGCAATCGGCCGCGGTGCTCAGGGCTTATCTGGAAAAAACCAACCCTGACGCTCAGGCCGAGGATGGCACCGGAGAAACCAGGCCAGTGTCGGGACAGTTGTCGCGCGGGGAGGCGAGCGCGATTCTTGGACTCAGTACCGGTGCCAGCCCTGACGCCGTTCGGGATGCGCACAGACGGTTGATGCAAAAGCTCCATCCCGATCGCGGGGGCTCGGACTATCTTGCCGCCAGAATTAACGAGGCGAAGAAAGTTTTGCTCGAAGAATAGGGCATTTTGAAGAGTAAGGCGTTTTTCTGATCAAAACGCCCAAGCACAGCATCCTTATCTTCTCGGTCGCGCTTGCCTGACCGGGGCTCTTCTTACCGGTGCTCGTCTGACGGGCGCTCGTCGTGCTGCAGCGGCTTGGGGTGGTCGCTTTTTGACGATACGCGGTGGCGCGCGTTTCACTGCTGGCTTCCTGATTGGAGCCGCGGCTTTGGTAGGGCGGGTCGTTTTAGACGCCTTGGCCGTAGTCGTGCTCGTTTGGGTCTGAGAGGACGTGGTGCTCGCGGCCGCGCTTTGTTTCGGCTCCGTGGATGCTGAGCTTGCAGTGGCACTTGCAGTATCGCGATGTTGATCAAAGACATCCATCAGCGAGCCAGTTGGCGTGCTGGTGCGCTGAGTGCTCGGCGCTTGCTCATTGGAAAAAATGCTGGGGGCTGATCCTGGTGCCGCCGCCGTACTGGGTGTTTTCGCGTCTAGTTCGACCTTTTGTGCGCCACCTTGGGTCTCCTGCGCTGCCGCGGATACTGCGGTTGCGGCCGCGGCTGTTGTTGCCGCAGCCATTCCGGCAGCCGCTGCTGTCTTTGCGATGTCTTCGGGGCTGGTGTCTGCCGGCTCAGCCTCGGCCTGCTCGCCGCTGCTCTCTTCTCCCTCGGTCTGGATGCGCTGGACATCCTCGGCGGTCTCGACCCTTTGGCTTGTTTCGGAACTCGTCTCGGAAAAAAACCAGCGATCAGCTAAATCAAGCCCGGGAACACCGGTCAGCCACCAGGCGCCCGCTGCCGCGATCATCGACAGCATGATGCCAGCGCCAATGAACAGCTTTCGGCGTTGTCCTTGTGGACCCAAATGATGATCTGAGGCTGCATGTGCCGAGCGGTCAGTTGGCAGACGCAGGGATGGTAGCGGCGTGCTTGTGGACGTGTCACCGCCGTATCTGGGTAACGGCAGATTGGCGAGGGCGGCAGAGTCCAGCATCACGGTTTTGGAGCCTGATTCGCCTGGCTGACTCAGATCAAGACACCGCAAGAACTCGCTGATCGAGGCATGGCGAAGGTTAATATTGAGTTCCAGCGCCTTGAGCACCGCTGCGTCAATCTCGGGCGGTACATCGGGCAGAACCTCTTTGATTGGTTCGAGCAGCGCTCCCGTGACTCGGTCGTAAGCAGCGACTGGCATGGTGCCGGTCAGTAGGTTATAGATCACGGCACCAAGGCTATAGACGTCCGAACGTTCGTCGGTTCCGGTGCCGAGCACTTGCTCGGGCGGACTGAAGCCCTGGCTCACCGCCCGCCCGAGGGTGCGGGTCATTCCGTCGGCGATGGCCTCTTTCGCGATACCAAAATCGATCAACATCACTCGGTCATTATCGTCAAGCAAGATATTGTCGGGCTTGAGATCGCGGTGGATGATTGGTGGATCCTGACTGTGCAGGTAGAGAATGGCCTCGCCCAATTGCTGGATCCAGGGCAGCAGCACGTCCAATGGGATGCGCTCGCCATGCCGCTTCTGCTCGCTTCGCAGCGTCCGGTTGCCGCCGAACTCCAGTACCAGGCAGTTCATTTCCTGATCCGAAAAGCGATCCGTGATGTCCGGAATGGCAGGATGATTCAAACGCCCGAGCAAGCGGGTTTCGTAATCGTCGAATAGAACATCTGGGATTTCCTTGAGCGCCCGGCGTTTGCCCTCCACAAGCAAATCATCGACTAGATAGGTGACTCCAAAACCGCCGCGGCCAAGGATGCCGGTAACCTTGTAACGTTCCTTGATGACCTGCCCAGGGGAGCGTATCCAAGCAATGACACCACGCACCGTGCCAGACATGGTGATATCGAGATGTGCGAGTTCAAATCGGCAGTTGCTGCAGCGATATTCTTGCGCCGGCAGTTCGCGAACGACATTTGTCGCCTGGCATTGCGGACAGGAGAGGATTTCACCTTCATCCGGGACGCTGTGCGGCGACAATTCGGTGGCAATCTCAGTGACAGAGGGTTGGGGTGGTGGCATGTCAGGGCCTGATGCTAAGAGTCCAACAGTGATCAGCAGTTTTAAAGATACGTGAACGCCTTATGCTGTCTTGCCCGGGGTCCGCTGCCGGACCCCGGCCTGACAGATGAGTGTCCACAAACCGCTGCAATGACGGGGATGATCGCCGACCTTCTAACGCCGTTGCGGGGGACGCTGTGGGCGGTTGCCCTTTCCAGATTTGTTGGTTGCTTGTGACGCGGCAATTCCAAGGATGGTGCCAAACATGGCGGCAGCTGCATCGGCATCAGCGCCACCGGCTTGATTGCCGCCGGCCGCGTTTGCACCTTGGGGGGCCTGCCGACCGCGCCCCTGTGGCTGTTGCTGTTGTTGCTGGCTAGTTGCTTGCTTGCTGACCGCGCCCAGGACTTGGCCAAATATGGCGGCAGCAGCTTGACCATCAGCCGCCGCAGTCAGGGGCATGAACAACATTGTGGCAACCAGGGAGATAAGTAGAGTACGCATGACCTCGGACCTCCTGCACAAAACTGGTGCATATTAAAACAGAAAAAACCGCCAAGCCAACGCCGTCCCGGTCCCGGCCAATCCTTGGGAGCATGAAACTCTTGTTTCAACCATATGCTGATGGCGCGTGCCACACCGTAAAATGAATTGCATGTGATTCACGGTAAGCACGCCAAACAGATACCATGGGAAGCACAACAATGCGAAAAATAACCATGCGAAGAAACAAAGCCGGATTGTCACTACTTCGCATCGAATCAGCAACAGAGCAAGATGAATCAGAAATGTTGAATCAGTCACTTAAGGGAAAATGTTAACTTTGATAATTCAACGCTCTCGCTTCTGTTGAATTCTTAGGAAAAATCGCACTCCATAGCCGCTCCTGCCGGGTGTCGTTCGTTAGGACAGGCGGTGATAATACGCTGAATCAAACAGCGTAATGATGATTATAGCCACTAATGGGCATTGTTTGTCGAGTGATTCAGGCACTGCTGGAGATGCGTGGGTGAGCAGCGATCTGTGGCTTGGCGAGTTTTCCAGCAAACCGCTTGCGATCAATGCACGGTGAAGCGGAAGCGACCGGCCCTGATGGTCACCTTTGGGCTGTTGGCCGATAATCTGGCCTTTGGTCCTCCCGGGAAAGATCGCCATGAATCCCTCCCAGCTTGCTCAGCGCCTTGGCACTCCCGACTTGCCGCTGAGCAGGGCCTCCGGGTGGCGCTCGAGATAATCGGCCAAGCCGCGGATGGAACGCGCGGCATCGGTGGTTTCGCGCAGGAGTTGGTCGAGTTGATAACGTGTTGGGGAGTCGCGGGCAACCAAGGACTCGAGCGTGGCCAGGGTTTTTGTGCCCTGGGTCAGCGTGGCTTGGGCGGAGGCTGTTAGCGGTGCCCATTCGCGTTGCAGGTCGGCGGTCAGGATGGCGGTGTTTTCAGCGGCCCGTGCCACGGAGGGCGCGATCTGCTCGACTTGCTCGCGCGCCGAGATGCTGAGTTTATTGGTGTTGGTTAGCACCTGTTGCAGACTGTTCAGCAGGGGCTGGAGATTCTGGTTCAACGTCCGCAGTGCCTGATGGGCTTGCGTCAGTGTGGCGTCAAGGCTATCCACGCTGTCGTGGAGTTTGCCAGAGACGAACAGCCGATGGATGGCATCGAGGGTGCCCGTGGTCTGTTCGACCAGATCATTCAGCGGCAGGGTGGCGAGCAAGTCCTCCACGCGATCCCGAGTGGCCTCGATGGCGGGTACCTGAATGGCGCCCAGGTAGTCTTGTTCATTGGGTTCGGCTGGCAGATTCGGGTTCAGACTCAGGCTGACCACATACTGCCCGGTGACCAGGCTGACGGATTGCAGGCGTGCGCGCAGGCCCTTGTTCTCAACCAGTTGGCGAATCACGGTGCGCGGATCAGTTTGTCCGACTCCGCCTAACACTGCGACATTCCGCGGCCAAATGTCATAACGCACCGGAACGCGGAAGCTGTTGGTCTTGGGAAGATAGTTCAGGCCGATGCCGGTGACTTGCCCGATGGGTACACCCTGAAACTGCACCTGAGCGCCGATATTAAGCCCCTGCACGCTGCCTGGAAAAAAGGTGACCAGTGCGATGCGCTCGCGCAGCAAGGCGCCGCTGCCAAAAACGATGAGCGCGCCGACAAAGATGACCAGCGCGCCGAGCACAAAGCCGCCGATGACGGCCGGATTGGCTTCTTTGCTCATGTCTCGCCCCGATTGAGAAAAGCCCGCACGCCGTCAATCCGCGAGTGCTCGCGCAGCCAGTTCGGATTGCCCGTGGTTAGCATGGTGCGGCGCTCGGCATCGAGAAAGACCGCGTCGTCGGCAATGGTGAAAATGCTCGCCAGTTCATGGGTCACCACCACCATGGTGGTTTTGAGGCTAGCGCGCAATTGCAGCAGGAGTTCATCCAGGTGTCGGGCGCTCAATGGGTCGAGCCCGGCCGAGGGCTCGTCGAAGAACAAAAGCTCGGGATCCAATGCCATGGCCCGGGCCACGCCGACGCGCTTGCGCATGCCGCCGCTGATGGCCGAAGGATAATGGTCGCCGAAACCGGCCAGACCAACCAGTGCCAGTTTGTAATCGGCAATGGCGCGTATTTGTGCCGCGCCGAGATCCGTGTGAATCTCGAGCGGCAGGCTGACGTTCTCGCGTAGGGTCATGGCGCTCCAGAGCGCGCCACTTTGGTACATCACCCCCTGACGGCGCATCAGGGTCAGGCGTTCCTCGCCGCTGCCACGCCAGAGATCCTGACCCCGGATCAGGATGCTACCGGTGGACGGTGGCAGCAGGCCGGTCAAGGCGCGCATCAGGGTGCTCTTGCCGCAGCCGCTGCCGCCCATGATGATGAAAATATCCCCGCGCCGGATGACAAAGTTCAATGCCTGCTGGATGACGGTCTCGCCGTAGGCCAGGGTCGTGTCGCGCACCTCCACCATAGTGTCTTGTTGTATCGAGGGTGCAGCCATGGACATCAGGATAATCCGATCGCCTCGAATAGCACTGTAAGCACCGCGGCGGCGATGACAATAAACAAAATGGCCGTGACCACCGCCGAGGTAGTCGCGCGGCCCACCTCGGCCGCGCTGCGTCCGCACTGCATGCCGCGCAGACAGCCAGAAGCGGCGACAATGGCACCATAGACAGTGGCGCTGATCAGCCCTTGGGCGAGATGATTCAGCGCGATGGCATTGCGGGTCGCCATCAGATACTCGCCGCTGGTCAGACCCGCGACCAGGGTGCCCACAAAGAGCCCACCAAGAATGCCGAACAGATTGGCGTAAAGAGTCAGGAGCGGTGTCATCAGAATCAACGCCAGCATCCGCGGCAGCACCAGGAATTCCATCGGTGAAACCCCCAGTGTGCGCAGGGCGTCGATTTCTTCATTGGCCTGCATGGCGCCAATCTGTGCGGCAAAAGCGGCACCCGTGCGCCCAGCCAGCACAATGGCGGTGATTAGGGCGCCGATCTGAATCACCATGGCCAGCCCGACCAAGTCGGCGATGTAAATCCGCGCGCCGAACTGTGCCAGTTGCTGATTGCCGATGTAAGCCAGAATCATACCGACCAAAAAGCACACCAGGCTGACGATGGGCAGGGCATCGGCCCCGGCGGACTCGACAATGAGCCAAAACTCCGAGAGCCGAAAGCGGCTTTTGCCACGCACAAAGCGCTGCACCGCCAGGGTGCCATCGCCGAAGAAATGCATGATCTCCCCGGTGGCATTGGCCAGATCGATAAAGTCCCGGCCCAGGCGCCCGAGAAAGCCTGGCCGAGCGGGCTCGGCCGCGGCCGCCTCGCCCCGCTCGGGCGCGGAGCCGGCCAAGTCAAGCAGCGCGCGCAAGGGCTCGGGCAGTGCGGAAAGATCACAGGCAACGCCGTCTGTCTCGCACGACTGCCGCACCTTTAGGATAAAGACCGCCAGGCTGGAGTCCCAGTCGCCGAGGTCGCGCGGATGGAGCTCCAGCTCGCGCGGATCATCGCACGCGCGCAGGAGCGCGATTGTCGGTTCCGGCGCTGGCGGATCCAGGTCCATGCGCCAACTCCCACTCAGCTCAAGCCGCGCGCGTCCGCCTGGCTGCATCCTCAGCTGGGCGCTGGCAGTTGTTTGGGCCTTTGTGCTGACAGGCTGGGCAGGGAGCTCGATAGACATTGAAAACAGGCCTGTGCGGTGCGCATGATTCTCGCTGATGGCAATTCAGTGGTACAGTCAAGGGTCTGACTTGCGTTGTAAGCAAGTCCTCACCAGGATGTTTTGCCCGGTTTGATTCGATGACGGCCGGAGGCCTTGCAGATGATCAACAGAGTGCGAAAGTGGCGTGAACTGGCCGCCAGTGTCGGCTTTTTGAACTGGTTATTCAATCCGCTGCAACGCAAGGACGTGCGCTCGGTCTATGATCTATTGCTGGATCAGTCACCAACAGAGCATGCGCGTTATCTGAATCTGGGCTACTGGGCGCGGGCGAAGTCGCTCGACGAGGCATGCGATGATCTCGTTCGGTTAGTGGGTGAGCGTGCTTTTATGTGTAATAAGGATCAACTTCTTGATGTCGGCTTTGGCTTTGGCGATCAGGATCTGCTGTGGTGGCGCGAGTTTGGGCCAAAGCGCATCAATGGACTGAATATCACGGCGTCTCAGGTGGCCGTGGCGCGTGCACGCATTGCCGAGCAGGGGCTCTCGCGGCAGATTGATTTGCGGCTGGGTTCAGCCACGGCCATGCCGGTGGCGGCGAGCTCGGTCGATGTGGTCGTGGCGCTCGAGTGCGCCTTTCACTTCCAGACGCGGGAGCGCTTTTTCGCCGAGGCCTTTCGCGTGCTGCGTCCCGGTGGACGCTTGGTGCTGGCCGATATCATCCCGATGCCGCTGGTCGCGGGCGGGCGAGAGCGCTGGCTGCAGCGCTGGACCTGGGGATTGGTCGCTGGCAAGTTCGCTATCCCCAAAGCCAATGCTTATCCGCTCGTGACCTACAGGGAGAAACTGGCGGGTACTGGGTTCGCGACGGTCGAGGTCGAGTCCATTCGCCATCAAGTGTACCGGCCGTTGCATGGTCATCTGCGCGAGCATCCAGAGATACTCGAGCGCTTGCATCCGTTGCTGGCATTTGCGGTGCGCATGGCACTCAAGATCGACGCCGAGACCCTTTTCTCCGGGCTCGACTATGTGCTGGCATCGGCAGTCAAGCCAGGGGGCGCTCTCGGAGAGCAGAGAGATGGCGATTGAAACCCTCGAAACTTGGCGATTATTTCGGCCAGCCTTAACATGGATACTTGGTGGCTTTTCGGCTGATGGTCGTTGATCGGTGCCAGGTGGTTTTTTCGAGATGGAGGCGCAAATGCCGCGGGTTGGTGGGTTCTTGCGTGGGTGTGTATTAAGCTTATGCGCCGAATCGGAGGCTCCTGTCACCCATGGCATTGACTGAAGTAGCTGTTGAGCGACTGCGTGTCGGGGTGTTCATTCATCTCAACGCGTCATGGATGCAGCATCCATTTCTGACCAACAAATTCAAGATTCGCTCCGAGAAACAGATCAAGGTGCTGCGCGCGCTCGGTATTGCGCAAGTGCGGGTCGACCCGGATCGCAGTGACTGCGAGCCTCTCGAACCCTCTGAGGTGTTAGCGGCAGGAACGGATGTTACGCTTGCAGAGAATGCTTCGGCGGTGGTGTCCAGTGCTCGTCTGAACGCCGAGACGGCGGCTCTGTGGGAAGAGAAAAATCAGCGTATCCAGAAGCTCAAGGAAAGGCGCACGCGGCTGAATCAATGTGCCAAGCGCTATACCAGTTCGGCCAACTTGGCGCGTAAACTAATTTCGCTGTTGCAGTCCAGGCCAGGCGAGGCACTGCGCGAATCCAACGCACTGGTGTCGGGGATGATTGATGAGCTTGGCGGTGATCAGGAGACCACGGTGCAACTGATCAACCTAAAGCATCTAGGGGAAAATAGCTATTTTCATGCCATTAATGTCGTGGCGCTCGCCTTGGTGCTGGGCCGGGATCTTTTGCTCAATGTCAACGAATTGCGTCTGCTTGGACTGGGTGCGCTCTTTCATGACCTGGGGCATCAGCAGGTGCCTTCGCGGATTCTGCTCAAAAAGGAGCCTTTCACCACGCCTGAATTGATGGTTTACCGTCGCCATCCGACATTGGGTTTGGAGATGGTGAAGCGACTGCCCACGCTGCCGCAGCCGGTGGTTGAAATCATCGCCAAACACCATGAGCATCTAGACGGTACCGGCTATCCGCAGGGCCTGCGCGGGGATGATATTGGCCTGCTGACCCGCGTCATCAGTATCGTGAATCGCTACGATAATCTTTGCAACGGCTTTGGTGCTCGCCGCGGCCTATCGCCTCATCAGGCCGTTTCTGTGATGTATGCAAAGGAAAAGGGTCGCTATGACGAGCAGGTTCTGAATACTTTTATCAGTTGTTTGGGCGTATACCCTCCAGGAACTGTTGTGCGTCTCGATGATGAACGCATCGCAGTCGTGACTTCGGTGAACCGGGACAATCTCGCCAGGCCCAATGTGCTGGTCTATGAGCCCGATGTACCCAAGGAGGAGGCAGTAATTCTGAATTTATTGGAGGAAGAGCTCAAGGTGCGCGAGAGTCTGCATGTCGATTCGCTGAATCGGGAACAAATTGAATATCTGAATGTGTCCGATAAGCTAAGTTATTACTTCGAGAGCAAAAAGCAGGGACGGGGGGGGTGAGGTGTGGGTTTTGGCGTAAGTCTCAAACTTGGGCTAGCCCTGCTTACGCATAAACTGATCGACCGACCATTCAATATCAGTTTCACCCGCCATGACTGAAGCCTCGTATTTGTGTCGCCAGTGCGCGAGTAGCGGGCGTGCCTGCTGCCATTCGGCAAAAATGATGCGTGCTAGCGGTCCACCCTGATCGAGAAAGCCGGACTCCTCAAAACGCCGTGTGGTTTGGTCGCGATCATAGTCGAACCGGCGGATTTCACTGTGCCAGCCACCATGATGAAAGCTGAACAGACCCAAGCTGCCACGCGGATCATCATCGAAGGGTGAACCAACCGAGCCGACATTGACCAAGTCCATGCCGAAGATGTGGCGTAGGTGGACCTTGTGCGTGTGTCCGGTGATGTAAAGGGCCAACTCCTCGGGGAGTTTGCCCCGCAGGGATTCGTCGCTGGTGCGGGCCGAGACGCCATCGCGATTGCCTGCCAGGGTGCCATGGGCAATATGAACCCACCGATTGGCCCCAGTAGCTGATCCTTTGACCGCTGTCGCGCTCGGCGCGTCAAAGCAAAGATGGTCAGGCCAATCATCCAGTGTGGCGGAGAGATTGCCGAGTTGACGACACGTCCAGGCGGTAAAGCCGAACATGCTCTGCTCAATGCTTGTTCGCGCGCCATGGCGGCTCCAGCGCGAGACCCAGGCTTCATGATTGCCTCGCACAGCAAGCCAGCCGTTTTGGTGGCGGCGGCGTTCGAACAGCGCCAGGCAGAGGTCGTTGTCGGGTCCGCGGTTGATCAGATCGCCCGCCGTGGCGACCAGATCGGGCTGCCAGGCGTCGATGATGTCAACGGCCTGCTCAAAGGCCTGAATGTTGCCCTGCACATCGGAGAAGACGGCGACTTTCATGGGCTGGTGGTTCCGCTGGTTGAGTCCCCGGTATCCGGTTGCCGGGTCTGTTGTTGGCTGCCCTGACCTAGACGCTGAGTAACGGAAGCGACCTTGCCGCCAAGACGCTGGCTGGCGTGAGCGCGAATGTCGAATTTGGCGGTGGCATAGACGCGCTCGCAGCCGAGCTCGGCGAGGATGGCGTGGGCGCGTTCGATCAGCGTCAAGGCTTGGGCGAGTGAGTCGGTCTCGATCAGGGTGCCCATGGCGGTGAGTTGGTAATCATGACCGCTGGCGGCGATCATCTCAACCACCGGGGCGATGAAAGGGCTCAGGCTGGTTCCCATGTCGACTGGAAAAATACTGAGATCGAGTAAAACGGACATGGCTTATTCTTATCCAAGTATCATGGTGACCCAAATATCATGCTGGTCAAAGTATCATATGGATCCCAGTATCATGCTGGGCCTGATTACAGTCTGGAAAAGCCATGATGGCCGCGGCCACGCGCTTTTGCATTTGCATCTGGAGTGCCAGAGTGTTTTTGACATTTGAGCCTGCGATGGAGAGTGAGATTGAATATTGAAACCAGCCTCGACGGACTTGCCGAGCCTGACTGGGACAGCCCGCTGCAGATTACCCTGACCCCGGAGCTGTTGGCAAAGACGCTGATGGATACTGCAACCGCCGTGCACACTGGATGGGAAAGCTGTGTTCAGAACGACGCGGTTCTGAATCAAATTGTCGCCATGGACGACTCGGGTCAGAATTCCGTGCGTCTGGTCGAACAGGAGTTTGCCGACGAGGAAGATGTCGATGTGGTTTGGCATGATTGGGCGCTCGAGATCTGCGTTGGCCGGGTGATGACCATTGGCCACTGGCACCTGCGCAACGACTCCCCGCCGGTCGACTGGGAATGGCACGCGCGCCAGGCGGAGAAGGCTTTTCAACAGGCCTGCGTACTCATCGGCCGCAGAGCTCGCCGCGGGCTCTGGGTAGAGGAAGCCATGCCGCATGAGCTGCCGCCGCGCTCCTATCGGCACTGATACGATCCTGATTCGGAAAAGGAACGTTTTTTCGGGAACTAATCCCCTAGAGGCAAATGCATATGCCGCGTTGGAATCAAGTAGGCTAATACAAGAATCCACGGAAATCGCCCAAGACCATTCTCAAGCATCCATCACAATCAGATTGACGACCAAAGGAGAGCATCATGTCCCATCGGCTGCTGATACTGGGTTGCGAAACCATGCGAGACGGCGTGGTTGTTGCCGGAATTTTCTTCGCGGCGGCGCTCGCCCTTTTTATGGCCGCACGTTTTGTCGTTCCTGCAGACGTTGCGCATCTGCAGGCCATTGTGTTGCTGCTCGCGCTTATTCTCATCATGCTTGCCCCAGTGGTGCTAATCTCCACCTTTCTGTTGTCGGTGCTACCAGGCGCGCGAGAGAAACTCGGGCGCTGCGAACATTAACGTATGTTGCTTTGGCTAGATAGCGTGAATGAAAGCTGACGCTATCAAGTGTTCCCGAAAGTGGCCATGAAAGAACGTATTCATTTCGCGGGTTCGTGCCGACAGCGAACCTCGGGCGTCTTTGTGCCTGAAGGCTCCGGCGGCAGTTCGACGGGGGCTGTCAGCACTTGGCCATCAAGTTGGGCGCGATTTTCCGGGTCCAACCGCAGACGTCCGCTGGCGAACCAGCGTACCACCTCGGGGTAAATCCGGTGCTCCTGTTTCAGCACCCGGGCGGCGAGTTGCTCGGCGTCGTCCCTGGGCAGCACCGGCACCCGTGCCTGCAGAATCGGGGGACCGCCGTCGAGTTTCTCGGTGACGAAATGCACAGTGGCGCCATGTTCGCTGTCACCGGCGGCCAGGGCGCGTGCGTGGGTGTGCAGGCCGGGGTACTTCGGCAGCAGGGACGGGTGAATGTTGAGCAGTCGGCCCAGGTAGTGGCGCACAAAGGCGGGCGTGAGAATGCGCATGAAGCCGGCTAAAACCACCAGCCCGGGATCGAAGCTGTCAATCAGTGCCATGAGCGCGCTGTCGAAGGCGGCGCGCTCGGAGAACAGGCAGTGGTTGAGCACCGCCGTGCTGATGCCGGCGGCCTGGGCCCGCTCAAGGCCGCGAACGCCGGGGACGTTGCTGATAACGGCGCGGATGGCGATGGGCGCATCGCCGGTCTGCTGGGCGTCGATCAGGGCTTGCAGATTGCTGCCGCTGCCGGAAATCAGCACCACGACCGCCAAGGGGTCGGGAGTCAATGCGCCTTCAGCGGTTGGTTGCATGGGGGGTGGCACTGGAAATCGCCTCAGGGCGGGGCGCCTGTGGGGGTGCCGGTGTAAGTGACTTCCGGCGCACCCTGGCCAGCTTCAATCTGGCCGATGACCCAGGCCTGTTCGCCGGCGAGGTTGAAGGCTTCCAGCGCCTCGGCCGCGCGGTCAGGGGGCAAGACCACCAACAGACCCACGCCGCAGTTGAAGGTACGGCGCATGTCGGCATCCTTGATACCTCCCCGCTGCCGCAGCCAAGCGAAGATGGGGGCTGGGGTCCAGCTCGAGAGGTCAATGCTCGCCCTGGTGTCTGGCGGCATGACGCGCGGCAGATTGTCCGTGATACCGCCGCCAGTAATGTGCGCCAGGGCATGGATGTCGAGCGCCTCGATCAGCGGCAGCACCGCGCCCACATAGATGCGGGTGGGGGCGAGCAGGGCGTCGGTCAGGCTGGTGTCGCCGCAGGGGTCGGTCAGTTTGGCGCCGCTGCGCTCAAGCACCCGGCGGATGAGGGAATAACCATTGGCATGAGGGCCGGAAGAGGCGAGCGCGATGATACTGTCGCCGACCCGCACGCGCTCGTGCCCAAGCAGGGCCTCCTTCTCCACCATGCCCACACAAAAGCCGGCCAGATCGTAGTCCCCGGCCTGGTACATGCCGGGCATTTCGGCGGTCTCGCCGCCAATCAGGGCACAACCGGCCTGACGGCAGCCCTCGGCGATGCCGGCGATCACGGCGGTGGCGACATCCAGCTCCAGCTTGCCGGTGGCGTAGTAGTCGAGAAAGAACAGTGGCTCGGCACCCGTGACCAAAATATCGTTGGCGCACATGGCGACCAGATCAATGCCAATCCCATTATGGCGGCCGGTTTCGATGGCGAGTTTGAGCTTGGTGCCGACGCCATCGGTGCCCGAGACCAGTACAGGGTTGCGGTAGCGGCCCAAGGGTAGTTCAAACAAGCCGCCAAAGCCGCCGAGGCTGCCAACGCCAGCGCGCGCGGTGGTGGCGGCGAGCGGTTTGATGCGCTCGACGAGTTCGGCGCCGGCGTCGATATCGACACCGGCGCCGCGGTAGTCGAGTGGTGATTCGGGTTGGGGTGTTTGGCTCATTGAAAGCTGCTCAGCCAGGCGTCGATGGATCAAAAATCGGCAAGCGTTCCGGGTTGATCTCGGCCAGGGGCAGGGCGGTGCGGTCGGCCGCGGACAGGATGGGTTCGCCGGAACTGCCGGGCTCACTCTTCAGGGGCCAGTCGATGCCAATGGCCGGGTCGTCCCAGCGTACCGAGAATTGGGTCTCGGGGTGGTAGGAGGCCGTACACTTATAATGAAAGAGCGCATCCTCGCCGGTGACCAGATAGCCATGGGCGAAGCCGGCTGGCACCCAGAACTGACGTTTATTCTCGCTGCTTAGCAGGCAGCCATACCAGCGCCCGAAGCTTGGCGAGCCACTGCGTACATCGACCGCGACATCAAACACCTCGCCGCGCAACACCTGTACCAGTTTGCCTTGGGCATAAGGATTTTGCAGATGCAGTCCGCGCAGTACTCCGTGCCGGGAGTAGGCCAGATTGTCCTGCACGAAGGCAGGGCCGATGCCGGCCTCCGCATAGCGCTCCCGCTGCCAGGTCTCGATAAAAAAACCGCGTTCATCGCCGAATGCCTTTGGCTCGATGATGAGGACGTCCGGCAGTGCTGTGGTGAGAATGTTCACAATGGCAGCTTCTCGATGATGTCTTGATCGGGAGGATATTCGCGGGTCATTCGCTGGGCAGCAGGCGGAGCAGATAGTCGCCATAGCCGCTTTTGCGCAGTGGCTCGGCCAGGGCGCGGAGCTGGTCGGCGTCGATCCAGCGGTTGAGATAGGCCATTTCCTCGGGAGCGCAGATTTTCAGTCCCTGGCGCTGCTCGATGGCCTGAATGAAATTGGCTGCTTGCAGCAGGGATTCCTGGGTGCCAGTGTCAAGCCAGGCGATGCCACGGCCGAGTTTTTCCAGATACAGCGCACCGGCGGCCAGATAACGGTTGTTTAGATCAGTGATTTCGAGTTCTCCGCGCGGCGACGGGCGCAGTTCCGCGGCGATGTCACACACCTGCTGGTCGTAAAAATACAGGCCGGTCACCGCATGCTGGGATTTGGGCTTGGCAGGCTTTTCCTCCAGACTGATCACTTGACCTTCGGCATTGAATTCAGCCACGCCATAGCGTTCGGGATCGCGCACCTGATAGCCAAAGACAGTCGCCCCCGAGGCGCGGGCGGCAGCGCTTTTCAAACAGGGTGTCAGCCCGCCACCGTAGAAGATGTTATCCCCCAAAATCAGGCAGCAGGGTTGCCCGGCAATGAAATCCCGGCCGATTAAAAAAGCTTGGGCCAATCCGCCCGGCTCTGGTTGCGCGGCGTATTCCAGCCCGAGTCCCCACTGGCTGCCATCGCCAAGCAGGGTGCGAAAGGCGCTCTGGTCCCGCGGCGTGGTGATGAGCAAAATCTCGCGAATTCCGGCTAGCATCAGCACGGATAGCGGATAGTAGATCATGGGCTTGTCATAGACTGGCATCAGCTGTTTACTGACCGGGATGGTCAAGGGGTGCAGCCGGGTGCCGGCGCCGCCGGCGAGAATAAGGCCTTTGCGGTTCATCGTAATCTGGGACAGTTCAAGAAAGGGTGTCGTTTGATTGGGTTTGTTGCCATGCCGGTGGGGCAAGCCCGGTGGGGTGAGAGCGAATTTCGCCGCGGTCAAAGCAGTGCTTGAAATAGCTTGATGCTGTTAGCGGTCTCGATCATAACCTCGGCCACCTGAGTCGGCCGGTTGCGTGGACGGGCCACACCGTCTTGCCACAATTAGGGCTGGAAGCACTAACTGGTTTTGGCCTTTGGCCCGGTTGATGATCAAGACTCCCGTATTCATCAGCTCAGGACAGCCCAAGGCGTTGGCCGCGATAACTGCCGTCGAGCACCCGCGCCACCCAGTCGTGATGGGAGAGGTACCAGTCGATGGTGCGGCGCATGCCGGAGGCGAAATCCTCGCGCGCTGACCAGCCGAGTTCGGCTTTGATCTTGCTTGCATCAATGGCGTAGCGGCGATCATGTCCGGGGCGGTCGGGCACGAAGCTTTTCAGCAGCCGATGTGGGCGATAAGGAGAGTCGGGTAGGGCCTCGTCAAGCAGATCGCACAGGGTGTCGACCACCTCAAGGTTGGTCTTCTCGCTGTCACCGCCGATGTTGTAAACCTCGCCAGGTTGACCGGCCTCCAGAACCAGGGCGATAGCGCGGCAGTGGTCCTCCACATAGAGCCAGTCACGCACATTGCCGCCATCGCCATAAATCGGCAGTGGCTGGCCGGCCATGGCCTTGCTGATCATCAGCGGGATGAGCTTTTCCGGAAACTGATAGGGGCCGTAGTTGTTGGAACAGTTGGTGGTCAGGACTGGCAGTCCGTAGGTGTGGTGCCAGGCGCGCACCAGGTGATCGGACGCGGCCTTGGATGCGGAGTAGGGCGAGTTGGGCGCGTAGGCGGTGGCCTCGGTGAACTTGCCAGTGCTGCCCAGACTGCCGTAGACCTCGTCGGTCGAGACATGCAGAAAGCGGAAGTCATCGCGCCGCTCGGCGGGCAGTTCCGCCCAATAGGCGCGAGTGCGGTCAAGCAGATTGAAGGTACCCAGGACATTGGTCTCGATAAAGGCCGCCGGGCCGTCGATGGAGCGGTCCACATGGCTCTCGGCGGCGAAGTTGACCACGGCGTCGATGTGGTGCTCGGCCAATAAGCGGCCGACCAATTCGCGATCTCCGATGTCGCCCTGCACGAATTCGTGGCGCGGGGGCTGTCCGGGGTCGGGGTCTTCAAGATTAGCCAGGGTGTCGAGATTGCCGGCGTAGGTGAGCTTGTCGAGATTGACAATGCGTGCATCGCTCTCGGCCAACATCAGATGCACGAAATTGCCACCGATAAAGCCGGCCCCGCCAGTCACCAGGATGTTTTGCATCCGTCCCCCTCAAGCCTGTGTTGACCGCCGCGGAAATGCGGCATCATTCGGAGTAACCGCGTCCAGTGCCGCGCACATCGCGGGCAAAGAAGCCGACCAGACCAGAGGGCACCACAGTGACGCCACCGGGGCTTACATGAAAACGCTGGCGATCCGCGTCGGGATCATGGCCGATGAGGGTTCCGGGCTCGATGATGTTGTGACGATCAACGATGACCCGACGCAGCCGCGCCCCACGGCAGACGCGCACATAGTCCATGATGATACAGTCCTCAAGCTCCACGTCTTCCTCGATCACCGTTTCGCGCCGAATGATGGAGTTGCTGATGCGGGTGTTGTCGTGGATGACGGTGGCCGCGCCAAGCAGGGAGTTGTTGACCTGGCCGCCGAGCACCCGGGCAACCGGACCCTGGTAGTTGCTGGAGTAAATCGGCCACTCGGGGTTGAAGGCGTCGAACACCGGCTCGGCGCCCAGTACGTCTTTGTGGGCGTTGAAGTAGGCATCGATGCCGCCGACATCGCGCCAGTAAACGCGCGTCTCATAGGGCTTGATATTGGGAATCTCGTTGGTGGCGAAATCGTAGGAGAAGAGCCGCTTGCCGCTGGTAAGCAGACGCGGGAGCACATGCTGGCCAAAGTCGGTTTCACCCGCTTGCTGCGAGTCGTGCAGGGCGTCGAGCAACACCTTGGTATCGAAGACATAATTGCCCATGGAGGCAAAGGCGCAGTCCGGGTTATTGGGCATGGGCCGCGGATCGGCGGGCTTCTCCTGAAAGGCGCTGATGCGACCGCTCCCGTCGGCGACGATGACGCCAAATCCCTTGGCATCTTCCAGCGGCACCGGCAGGGCGGCGATAGTCACATCCGCTTCCCGCTCGCGGTGGAAGTTAACCATCTGGCGGATGTCCATGCGATAGATGTGATCGGCACCGAATACCACGACCAGATCGGGCGCGTGCTCTTCGAGCAGATTGATGTTCTGATGCACCGCGTCCGCCGTGCCCTGGAACCAGCTCGAGCCTGCCCGCATCTGCGGTGGTACCACGGTGACGAATTGATCTTGCAGCAGCGGCGAGATGGTCCAGGCCTTGCGAACGTGTTCAATGAGAGATTGCGACTTGTATTGCACCAGCAGATAGATGGTGCGGATTTGGGAATTGATCAGATTGCTCAGCACAAAGTCGACGATGCGGTAGCGTGAGCCGAAAGGCACCGATGGCTTGGAACGGGCGGAGGTGAGTGGTTGCAGGCGGGAACCTTGACCGCCCGCCATGACGAAAGCGATGATTCTGTCAGCAGACATCTGTGCCTCTCTGGCCCCGGCCGCGCCCGGTGGCCTTTAAGTGTTTAATTATGCTGTGATGCAAACGGCAATGCCGAGCGTCACCTCTGGCCATTACGCCCGATGGGCGCTTCCCCAAGCAGCCATTAATAAGGTTGAAGGTGCTGCCATTCAGGGCGGCCGTCCTGACTGCTGGCCATCGCCTCTCGCGAAATGCTGAGCACATTGTGACACAGTGTGCTCGAGTGGCTCCACGGCCTCAGCCTTGCCCTCCCTTGCAACCGGAAAGCATACGCATCAGAGCGGGTCGCGCGCAACCGCCAAGCAAAGGTTTTGCGGAGCAGACAGCTATCGCAGTATCGAGGCAAGCCCCGGACGCCGCGCTTTTTGCCACCACCAGCCTTGCCTGGGATAATCTCTGTCACAATCTCCTTGGCGAACAATATGATCGCACCTGATCACAACAAGGATACAATAGTCGGCACGAATGCGGCTTTGGTTAGCAATAACCAGCCAAGGCTCGCGCCAAAGCGCCCGCATCGGTCGCGTCCATCAGGTATGTCGGGTCGATTCCTGCGCTCTTTTCCAAGCGCCAACCCGCCAGGATCGAGAGCCCAGGATCGAGAACAAGTATCACCCCATCTCATCAAGCACCAGGATTCAACCTAAGGACCAATTATGAGTAATAAAGCCGGAATGACCCGTCGCCCGGTCATTTTGATCATTCTCGATGGATTCGGCGTCAATCCAAGCAAAGCCCATAACGCTGTTGTGTTGGCCTCCACACCCAGGCTCGACACCCTGTTCGCCGAGAATTCCCACACCACGCTCTCGGCCTCGGGTCGCGCCGTGGGTTTGCCGGATGGCCAGATGGGCAACTCCGAGGTGGGTCACATGACGCTTGGCTCCGGCTGTGTCATTCGCCAGGATTTGGTGCTGATCGACGATGCCATTGCCGATCGCAGCTTTTTCGACAACCGCGCGCTGGTCGCGGCCGCGCGACGCGCCGCCGCCGCGGGCCGCCCGCTCCATCTCATGGGATTGGTCTCCGACGGTGGCATCCACAGCCATATGCGCCATCTTACCGCGCTGATCAAACTGGCCAAGCGCAACGGCGCCAAGCCCGTGTTACACATGATCACCGACGGGCGCGACACCCCACCGCGCGCCGCCATGGACTATCTGCCCTCGCTGGAGGAATCCCTGGCCGCCGCCGACGGGCAGATCGCTACCGTCTCCGGTCGTTATTACGCCATGGACAGGGACAACCGCTGGGATCGGACCAAAATGGCCTTCGACGCCCTGGTGCATGGCCAGGGCCGCAAGGCCGCCAACCCGCGCGCGGCCATCGAGGCGGCCTACAAGTCTGGCGAGGACGACGAGTTCATCTCGCCGACCATGATCGATGGTGGCGAGCAGGTGCGCGAGGACGACAGCCTGGTGTTTTTTAACTTCCGCAAGGACCGTCCGCGCCAGATGGTCTCGGCACTCTTTAATACGCAGTTTGATCAATTCGATCGTGGTGAATTCCGTCGCGCCGAGGTCACCTGCATGATGGAATACGACCAATGGTATGGGTTGCCGGTGGCCTTCGACCACGAATCCCCCAGCGTGACCCTGGGCAGCATCATCAGCGACGCTGGCCTGGCGCAACTGCATTGCGCCGAGACCGAGAAATACGCCCATGTGACCTTTTTCTTCAACGGCGGTCGCAGCGATCCCTATCCTAAGGAGGACCGCATTCTCATCCCCTCGCCCCAGGTCGCCACTTATGATTTGAAGCCCGAGATGAGTGCCCCCGAGGTCGCCGATGCCCTGATTGGCGCGCTGAATGATCGCAAACATGCCTTCATCGTCGCCAATTTCGCCAACGGCGACATGGTCGGCCATACCGCCGTGCGCGAGGCAATTTTGGAAGCCGTCAGCGTGCTCGACCGCGAAGTCGGCCGGGTCGCGGATGCCGCGCGCGAGAATGGCTACTCGGTGCTGCTCACCGCCGATCATGGTAACTGCGACGAGATGATTGACCCCTTAAGCGGTGAGCCCCATACCCGCCACACCTGCTATCCTGTCCCTTGTCTGGTGGTCGATGAAATGCCTTGGATATTGAGTGTCGAGGGCGGTATCGTCGACATCGCGCCCACGGTGCTGACGCTCATGGGCTTGCCGGTGCCCGAAGGCATGCAGGGCAAGTCGCTGCTACTCAAGCCCGCAAAGCGGTGATGGAAAGTATAAAGTTTGAGTTTTGAACTTTGAACGGTGACGCTTGACGGGTAGGGACTTGGATGTCGTCACTTTTTAGGGTTAGCCCGGTGATGCATGGAACGATAGGCGATCACAACAACGCATTTTCTCGGTAGGTTTCAGTAGTTACACTCGTGCAACAATACCTCGATCTCATGCGCGACATTCTCGCGCACGGCAGTGCTCGCGAGGACCGCACTGGCGTTGGCACCCGCTCGGTGTTCGGGCGGCAACTGCGCTTCGATCTCAGTGCCGGTTTTCCGTTGCTGACCACCAAGCGCGTGCATTTCAAGAGCGTGGTGGTTGAGCTGCTTTGGTTTCTGCAAGGGACCACCAACAACCGCTGGCTGAATGAGCGTGGGGTGAGTATCTGGGACGAATGGGCCGCGCCCGATGGCGAGCTTGGTCCCATTTACGGTGCCCAGTGGCGACGTTGGCCGACCGCCGAAGGCGAGACCATTGATCAACTCAGCGATCTGGTCGCCGCCTTGCGCGGGGATCCGGACTCCCGCCGCCACCTGGTCTCGGCCTGGAATCCCGCCGTGCTGCCACGCTCGGGCGTCTCGCCGGCGGATAATGCCGCCGCCGGGCGCATGGCCTTGGCGCCCTGCCATTGTCTGTTTCAGTGTTATGTGGACAGGGGCGAGGAGCGCGGGCGGCTATCCCTTCAGCTCTATCAGCGCAGTGCCGATTTGTTTCTTGGCGTGCCCTTTAATATCGCCAGCTATGCCTTGCTGACCCATCTGCTGGCCCAACAATGCGATCTGCAGCCTGGCGAGTTGGTGCATACCTTTGGCGATGTGCATTTGTACCGCAATCACTTAACCGACGACATCGTGCATGAACAACTCCGCCGCGAGCCGCGCGCGCTGCCTCGGCTTGAGATTGGCCGTCGACCATCATCGCTGTTTGACTATCAGCCCGAGGATTTCCGCCTCGTCGGCTATGAGCCGCACCCATCCATTCGCGCGCCCATCGCGGTCTGATGTCGTCGCTTTCAGGAGGCGCCGCTGCCTCGCTCGACTCGTTATCATGTTCTAGTGACATCGCCCGAGATGCCGCGCCAATTCCATCAGTCGAATCTGGGTGGATTTGGGCAGATTCGGGCGAATTGATTGGGGACGCATGAATTCGTCCCCGCCAGCCCACCCTATCCGCCATTTTCCGCGACTCCGGAGCGCGCATGTTGATTGAATCCTTTATTGAAGCCTTTATCGAATATGGCTTGTTTGTGGCCAAGGCCCTGACGCTGTTGATCGCTGTTGTCCTGGTGGTCCAAACGCTGCTGCGCTCCCGCCTGGATCCGCGTGGCGGGGATGACGGGCGCCTGGAGATCACCGACCTTGGCGAGCGCTATCGCGACATGGCGCTCGGGCTCAAGCAGGCCATGCTGCCGGCCAAGGCCTACAAACAGCTCATCAAAGCGGAGCGCAAGGCGGACAAAGCGCGCGCCAAGGAGACCAATCCCGAGCCCGAGAAACGACGGATTTTCGTGATTGACTTCCATGGGGACATCATGGCGACCGAGGTCGGCGGCTTGCGCGAGCTGATTTCGGCGCTGTTGCTGGTGGTGCGCAAGGAGGACGAAGTGCTGGTGCGCCTGGAGAACACCGGTGGCGCGGTGCATGAGCATGGCTTGGGGGCCTCGCAACTCTTGCGTTTGCGCCAGGCGGGCGTCGCGCTCACGGTCGCGGTCGACAAGGTCGCGGCCAGCGGCGGTTATTTGATGGCGGTGGTGGCCAACCGGATTCTGGCCGCGCCCTTTGCCGTCATCGGCTCCATTGGCGTGGTGGCGGAACTGCCCAATTTTCATCGTTGGCTCGAGCGCAACGGTATTGACTTCGAGCTGCACACCGCTGGCGAGTACAAGCGCACCCTGACGCTCTTTGGTGAGAATACCGAGGAGGCACGGGTGAAGGTGCGCGAGCAGCTTGAGGATGTGCATCGGCAGTTCAAAGCCTTCCTGCTGGAATACCGCCCCGATCTGCCACTAGAACAGGTCGCCACCGGCGAATACTGGCATGGCGAACAAGCCTTGGCTCTTGGCCTGGTCGATGAACTGCGCACCAGCGACGATTATCTACTCGCCGCGCGTGAAACAGCCGATCTCTATCTGGTCGACTATCAGGCCAAGAAGAAGCCGCTGGAGCGCCTGCTCGGTTCCCTGCGGCTCAAAGCCGCGCGCTGGTGGAATGCGCTCCGCTAGGGGGCTCTCCGCCAGGGGACGCGCTGCCAGGGGGCGATCCGCTGGAGGCGGATGCATTGGTCCAGGCGCCATGATTACCCCGGCCCAACTCATTGAGCGCTACGACGGCTTCCTGCTCGATGCCTATGGGGTGCTGCTCGACGACACCGGTCCGCTGCCCGGGGCGGCGGATTTTCTCGCCCGTCTCGATGCCGCCGGCAAGCCCTGGCTGATTGTCACCAATGCCGCCAGTCGCCTGCCTGAGCAGCTCGCGGCGGATTTCACCGCCAAGGGCCTGCCGCTGCGGGCGCGCCATCTGCTGACCTCCGGCATGCTGCTGCAGCCTTATTTTGCCCATCAGGGTCTCGCGGGCGCCTCCTGCCTGCTGCTTGGCCCACCCAGTGCCCAGGGCTATGTTACCCGCGCCGGTGGGCGGCTGGTCGAGGATGACCGCGACGCCGAGGTGGTGGTCATTGCCGACCAGAATGGAGTGCGCTGGCCCGAGGACTTTAACCGCGTGCTCAATCTCATCATGCGTCGGCGCACTGATGCTCAGCCACTGCATTTGCTGTTGTGCAATCCGGATCTGATCTTTCCCTGCGCGCCTGATACCTTCAGCCTGACCGCCGGGGCCATGGCGGTGCTTTTGGAGACCGTGCTTAATGCCCATGATCCCGGCCAGCCACTGGCGTTCGAGCGCCTGGGCAAACCCTGTCGGCCGATTTTCGATCAGGCCAGGGAGCTGCTCGGCGTGCAACACCTGGTGATGATCGGCGACCAGCTAGGCACCGATATTCGCGGTGCCCTGGATGCCGGCATGGATGCGGTCCTGATCGGCACTGGCCTGGCCGGCGGCGCCCCGATTATCCCGGATGCGCGCGGCGCCCAAGCCGGGCCCCTGCCGCGACCGACATGGCAACTGCGCGGGCTTGAGGATGTTTAGAGGATTTCCCAGAAGATCCGGGCCGGCGCTTGTCGGCGGGATTGGCAGGCTCGAGAGTTTTGCGCACGGCGATCAGGGTCATGTCATCGCGGCGCGCCTGGTGGCCGCGATAGGCGGCAAGGGATTGGACGAGGGCTTGGATCCAGTCCGCGAGCTTGGGCTGGCGGCTTTGCTTGAGCAGTTCGATAAAACGCCGGCGCCCGAGCAGACGGGTGGGCTCGCCGCCCATCTGATCGGTCATGCCATCGCTCAGCAGCAGGCATAGATCCCCGGGGGCAAGGCTGAACCCATGCCGCTCGATCTGGCCCGGTGGCGGCAGGCTGGCATAGCCAAGCTGGGCATGGGCACCGCGATAGACCCGCGCCTGGTCATCCATGCCGAGCCGAATCAGGGCGATGCCGGCGCTGGCGAAGCTGGCGTGGATGCCATCGGGGTCCAGGCATAGCACGGCGGCCTCCAGCCCATCATCGGCCTGGGTGTGCTCGTGATCCTGGCGCAGGCGTTGGCGCACCAGATGGTCAAGGGCATGGAGAATGTTGACCGGATCATACACCTTCTGCTCGTGCAGAATGCGCTCCAGGGCCGAGGCGACCACAAGGGTCATTAACGCACCAGGAACGCCATGGCCGGTGCAATCGGCGAGCAGAATCAGCTGTTGCCCACCTTGCTGACCGGCCGTCCAATGGCCCTTCTGGTCGGTCTGCTGGTTGCTCTGCTGACCGGGCAGGGACTCAAACCAGTACCAATCGCCGCCAACGGCCTGCAGCGGCTCCCAATGCACTAGGATCTCGGCGTCGCGTGGGGCGATGCGCTCGGGGGCCGGCAAAATGGCGTTCTGAATGCGCCGCGCATAGTCGATGCTGGCAAGCACCTGGGCATTGGTCTCGGTAAGCTTGGCATGGGTGCTGTCGAGTTCGCGAAAGGCGTGTTCAAGCGCGGTTTTCTGTTGGTTCAGATCGCCAAGTACCCTCTGCAGTTCGGTGGTGCGTCGCCGCACCCGGTCCTCGAGCTCTTCGGTCAGTGCCCGCAGATCACGCTCGGCGGTGTCGCGCTGATGCAGACCGCGTTGGAAAGCGGCCAGCAGATCGGCAATGCGTTGGTTCAGCATGCCGAGTTCATCGCCAGCATGTCCGCGCAGGCGTGGCGGCCGCCAGTGGCCGGGGGCGGCGGGGTCGACCGCGGTGATGGTGTCGGACAGGCGCAGAATGGGACGGGTGATCATCCAGTAGAAGAGCGCGACCACCAGGGCCGAGACCAGCAGAATTTGCACCGTGGTGACCAGCAAATTGGTGCTGGCCTGGGCCAGGAAGCGGTCCGCCAGGATGTCCGGCGAGAGACGCAGGCTCAGGGTGCCGAGGGTGTCGCTGATTTGCTGGCTATCGGGCTGGCTACCCTGCTCGCTATTAGTCATGCTATCGGTGTCATGTAACACAAGGCGGTAGTGGATGACATCGGCAAAGGCCGGCGCCAGCGTGGTCGCCAGGGCGCTTGGCGGCGAGGCGGGAGCGAGTTGGATTTCGGCCAGGATCGAGCCGAAATTGTCCCGCAGTTCGGCGGAGGCCAGGGCGGGCAGGGCGCTGAGGCCATCGATGAGCTGGCGCGCCAGTTCGGGATGCATCTGGTAGGCGGCTTCGGTCGCCGAGCCGCGCACCAGGGCGAGCACGCGGTCGATTTCGGCCCGGAGATCAACGCGCAGGTCGCGCCATTGCAGATAGAGTTGCAGGGCGCCGGCGGAAAAGCTGAGCAAGGAAACCGCCATCAGGGTAATGGCGGCCTGTTTGAAGGTGAGCCCTCGCCAGTAGGAGACCCGGGCGCGGAGCCGAGTCTGGTTTTGGCGCTGGTTTGAACTCTGGCTCTCGATCAGGCTCGGGCGCGGATCCTGCTCCTGGCTTTGGGGCAGGGGCTTAGTCGGCGTTGTCACGAGGGTCAGTCCCGTTCGGATCGTCCGCCTCAATGCCCCAGTCAGCCTTGATGGCGGCGACCTTGTCGGAGGAACGCTCAAGCCAGCGATCAAGTGCCCGGAGCACGGTCGGGTGTTTCAGCGTGGACAGATGGTAATGGTCGCGTGCATGGGGTAATCCGGGATCGAACACCAGGGCGCCGGCCTGGTCCAGGTCATGCTCGAGCTGCCAGGTGGCGACCTCAATGCTGGCATAGGCGGCATCGACGCGCCCGGCCAGGGTTTGGCGCAAGAGGCTGGTCAGATCCAGGCTCTCACGCAGGCGCACCCGGCCCTGGTTGATCGGCTCCTGCCAGGCCCAGGGTGTGAAGCCGATGACGGTCGCCAGGGTCCGGATGGCGGCTTGGTCCTCGCCCATGCGTTCGGGCCGCACCAGGGTGCCATCGGTGAAGGCGAGCAGGGGGTGGCTGTAGTGAATCTCCAGATCCTTGCGCTTGTCATTCTGCCAATCGGGATGGTCGGGCAGTTTGAAGTCGATCTCACCATTGAGAAAACTGCGCAGCAGGCGCGAGACCGGCAGCGGGCGATACTCGAAGCGGAGTCCCTCGTCGGCGGCAAAGGCGTCGAGCAACTCTGGTAGCACGCCGACCCAGGCGCCGTCGCGATAGGCGCTGACGGGCAGATAGTCGATGTCCTCGACGCCAATGCTGTAGGTCTCGGGTTGCGCCGCCAGCGTTGAACCCGGCCAGGCCAGCAGCGCCAACAGGCCCAGGCCAAGCACCTGGACGGGCGCCTGGCCAAGACCGCCGCGTTGGCGCGCGGCTTTGCCACCACGAGCGGCCAGTGCCCGGCTAGTGACTGGCCTCAAGCGGGCAAGGGAAGTCCGGCGAGTCCGCAACCACCTGGTTGCGGCCATGATGCTTGGCACGATAGAGCGCATGATCGGCTCGGGCTATGGCGCGGTTAAGAGGGGTGTCTTTGGTCAAGGCCGCCACGCCGATACTCAGCGACAGCTTGATGGGGCCCTGAGGATTGGCTTGGGAGCCGGGGATTGGGGAGGCGGCCAGACGCGCGCGCAGGCGCTCCGCGACCAGCATGGCCTCGTCAAGATCGGTCTGCGGCAGAATGGCGAGAAATTCCTCGCCGCCCAGGCGCCCGGCGATGTCGCCCTCGCGCAGTTCGGCGCGGAAGAGCTGGGCGAAAAAGCGCAGGGCATCATCGCCGACGGCATGACCATGGCGGTCGTTGATCTCTTTGAAATGGTCAAGATCGCAAAGCATCAGGCTCAAGGGTTTTTGGCTGCGGCGATGTCGACGTACCTCGTGTTCGCCGAGTTCGAGGACATGGCGTCGGTTGCTAATATCCGTCAGCTCGTCGATGGTTGCCAGCCGTCGCAATTCCTGCTCCAGTGTCTTGCGCCGCTGGATCTCCTGGTGCAGCTTATCGTTTAGCGCTTGCAACTGGACGGTCTGCTCGGACAGGCGTCGATTGGCGTCATGCAGGTCGAGTTGGAGCCGGTCACTGATGCGCAGCAGTCGCCGCGCCTCGCGATAGCTCTGGCGATAGGCGTCGCGCAACGTCTTGAAGCCTTCCGGCAGACCATCGGGCACATCATCAAGGCTGTGCAGCATGGTTTCGGCGAGGTCGAGCATTTGCTCTTCGTAGGGGAAGAGGGTGACACCGTCCTCACGTGGTTTCGCGTACTGGATCATGGCGATGAACCCCCGTTCTGGGTGAGCGGCACCATCTCGAAGCGCCCATGCTCGAAATCCTCGGCAAAATCCTCGCCGAATTCCTCCATGGCGTCGTCCTCGGGGTCATAGAGCCAGCGTACATGAGTTGGTACCCCGCGCGCGGCGGCGCGCTCGAGGAGTTGGAAGATGTTCATCAGTGCCTTGGCGCTGCTGCTGTTGAAGTAGCGCATGCGCAACTCGAGCACCACCGGCTCGCTGGTCTCGGACAGGCTCTGGAGATAATCCGCCATGGCCTTGATTGGCGGACCAAAAAAAGCCGCCGCATCCTCGGGGTAGGACTCCCCGGCGAGGGAGAAGCGATGATTCGCGAAATCGAAGCGCAGTTCGGGCGAACGTTCGGTGGCTTCTCGGTGAATAGTGTCCATGCGTTAGATATAGGCCTTGAGACAGAAAAAGGTCTTGCTCTCGGCGACCGGGATGAAGTCGAATTCAATGGGTCGGCTCGAACGGCGCGCGATTTCGATCAGGCCGACATTGCCGTTGCCGCTATCGCTGTCCGTTGGTTCGCGGAGCTTTTCCTTGTAGAGTGCCTTGAGTCCCGCCTTGTCCAGTTTCGCGATGGCGCTCAGGCGTTCATCCAGCGTGATGGCTTCTTCCTGGCGCATGACATTGCCGCATAGCACAAAAAAGCCATCCGCCTCGCGGCCGACGGAAATCATGCCGGAGCTGAGCGCGCTCGACTGCCCCGGCGAGCTGATGACGCGCTCGGAGGAATAGCGCAGGATATTTTGCACCTGCTCGACAAAGACCGAGAACACACGACGGGTGACGTTGGCGTCGGTTTCGTCGAGGGTCATTTTCTGTTTCAGCGCTTCGCCGAGGGAGTAGAGAATGCCCTCGGACAAAAAGCCGACGAAGGAAAAGATCAGACCACGGTTGCCGGTGAGCTGCTGAAGCTCGAAGTAATCACTGGCGAGTTGCATCGGCGGACTCCCACGGCGGTGCCTGATGATATGCGGGGATGATGGGACCCGGTTATGGACCAGGATTGGCCGCCTGGCAGAGGTACCTGACAAAAACCCATCTTAAGCCCCGGATCGGCGCGCGACAATAGCCGTCAATGGCCCAGCGGGAGGCGCCTGGGAATAGCGGTGGACAGCGCACAACCCCTTGCCGCCTTGGGCGTCAGCCAGTGCCAAGATAGCGCGGCACCTCCAGGTCGATGTCAGTCGGGGCGATGCCAAGTTCGACCAGACCATTGTCCCCTGCGCAGAGGCTGTCGATTTGCAGGGAGCGGTAATTGTCCATGGTGAAGGGCTTGCCTGGCAGGCGCTCGAACAGTCGCGCCTGGCGTTGTGCGGCCTTGTCGCTTAGCTCTATAACGCGCACCCGGCGCCCGCGCACCTTGGCGGTGTATTCCACCAGTTCGCGCAGGCTCAGTGCCCGTGGACCACAGAGGTCGTAAGCGCGGCCAATGCTCTCCGGGTGATCGAGCGCGCGCACCATGGCCTCGGCGACATCGCCCACCCACACGGGCGCGAAACGGGCGCCAGGACAAGCGAGTGGGAAAAAGCCAGGTGCCCAGTCGATCAGCCCGGCGAAGCGATTGAACAGGCTGTCACCGCGACCGAAGATCACCGAGGGTCGAAAGGCCGTGGCCTTTGGTGTTTCCGCGGCCAGCGCCAAGGCCTCACCCGCCCCTTTCGACTTGAGATAGGCGGAGGTCTCGGCCGTTTCCTGTCCGGGTACGGTGGCATGGAGCGCGCTCATGTGCAGCAGACGCGGTACCTCGGCGGCGCGCGCTGCCTCAAGCATCCGTTCGACCAGCTCGACATGGACCTGCTGAAAGCTGGAGCGGGCGCTTTCGTTGAGAATGCCGACCAGATTGACCACCAGGTCGCAGTGGTTGAAAAGCTCCCTTAGGCTGGCAGTGTCGAGCCTGCTGAGCGGAGTGACGACAACGCCGGGATACAGCTTCAGATCGCGATGGCGATGTGGGCGACGTGTCGGCAGTCGGCATTGGTAGCCGCGCACGAGCAGTTGCTGAACCAGTTCGCGACCGACAAAGCCGGTGCCGCCGAGAATGCAGGCCTTGAGTTGTTTCTTCATGAGTCTTTGGTGGTTGCTGCCGGTGGTTGTGCTGCCGGCATCCGTTGGCGGCTGGCCGCGAGACGCCGATGACGCGCTATTATGCCGCCGATTGATGCGTGCTGAAACAGAACCAGTGGCAGTTGTGGCAATACCTGCTCTCCTGGGGGCTGTTTTTTCTCGCCTGGGAGATGAGCCAAGGTTAAAATCGCGCGCTCTCTATCCTGGCCGTCTATCCCAAGCCGTGTCGTTTCAAGCCGCTCGCCATCAGCGGGTGCTGGGGCGCCCAAGTGCCGTCCCACCCCCCGCAGGAGTTCATCATGCCAGAACTTGCCCAGAACGCTTTTACCTTCATCAGCCACGGCCTTGCGGAAAACACCTTTAGCGTGGTCAAGTTTACCGGGCAAGAGGCGCTCTCCAGCCTGTACAGCTTCGACGTTCTTTTGGTTTCCGAGTTAAATGATCTTGATATCGAGCCGATCTTGGCCAACCCCGCGACCTTGACCATTAAATCCCGGGCACAGGGGTTCGCGGACCAGCCTTTTCACGGCATTCTGACGTCCTTTGAGCAACTCCATCAAGTTGGTCCTTACGTTTTTTACCGGGCGGAACTGCGACCAAAAATGTGGTGGTTGACGATTACGCGCAAGAATCAGATCTTTCTCAACATGCCCGCGGATGAGTTCGTTGCCGCCGTGCTCAAGGACGGCGGACTTATAGCCGAAGTGGATTTTGCCATCCGCCTGACGCAGCAATTTCCGCCTTACGACTATGCCTGCCAATATGGCGAGTCCCATTTCGACTTTGCATCGCGCTGGGCCGAACATGGCGGGGCTTATTATTGGTTTGAGCAAGGCACGATTGCTGAAAGAATTATTTGCTCCGATAGCCTGATCGCCCACGTGCCGCTCCCGGGTTATGAAACCTTGAGTTTTTCCCCGTCTGCTGGCTTGCATGCGCATGGCAACCATGGCATCAGCAGCTTCACGCTCAAGCAGCGGCCCTTGCCACAAAAGGTCATGCTGCACGATTATAACTACATGCGTCCGAGCCTGAATATGGAAGCTCAAGCGGGGATTGATGACGACCAGGGTTTTGGCGAGATTCATCTTTGGGCTGACCGTTTTCGTTATCTCGCCGGAGGCCAATATCTGGCCAAGGCCCGAGCGGAAATGTTCAAATGCATGGAAAAGGTCTTTCATGGAACATCCTCCATCCCAGGGATTCGACCCGGCTATCTGTTCACCCTGACTGGACATTACCGTCAGGATTTCAACCGCCAATATTTGACCACCTCGGTGCGCCATGAAGGCAGTCAGGAGCGCTGGTTGGTGAGTGGCCTGGGTCTCGATCAGTTGGAGGACAAAGACGCTCTCTATTACCGTAACGTCTTTGAGTGCATCCCCAGCACCATTCAGTACCGGCCGCTGGTGCGCATGAAAAAGCCGGTGGTACCGGGCAATCTGGTCGCCAAGATCGACGCCGCCGGCTCTGGCCAGTATGCCGAAATCGACGAACATGGCCGCTACAAGGTCATCATGCCCTTCGATCTATCAGGGCGGGACGGCGGCAAGGCCTCCTGCTGGCTGCGCATGATGACTCCCTATGCTGGCGAAGGCCACGGTCTGCATTTTCCCTTGCTCAAGGGCGCGGAAGTGATGATCGGCTTCGAGCAGGGCGACATTGATCGTCCCTTTATCGCGGGAGCGGTGTTCAACCCCGAAAAGCCCAATGTTGTCACGGACAAGAACGCGGCAATCAACATTATCCGCACGCCCGGTGGCAACGAGATTGTCATGGGCGATGAACGGGGCAAGGAATTCATTTCCCTGTATTCTCCAAGTTCGGACAGCAGCATCAGCCTCGGCAGTGCGCCATCGGGCGATCCCGACGATGAACCCAGTTATGTGCAACATACAACGGGTCAGTCTGTCTTTTATGGTGTCGGCGATGCCTTTAGCGTTTTCGCCGGTACCAATACCAGCATCTCCGGTTCCTATAGCAATAGCATTAGTATCGGCTCAAGCAACAGTCTCACTGTTGGCGTCAACTTCTCCGCGGGCTATGGCACGGGCGTATCCTATAACCATGGCGATATGATTTCCTTGGGGAATGGCAGTTCCGAGGATTTCTCCAAGGAAAAAACCATTACCGGGCTTGAAAGTGTCGAAATCAGCGGCGGTTACAGCCAGGCGCTGACCGCGCCCCTGAAGCAAGCCTATGGCGCGCTGGTCTTGGGACTATTCGGCTCTGCATCCAGCGCGGCCGGCAGCGTGCTGACAACGGATGCATTCACCAAGCCCTATACCAAACGCATGATCTCGGATAAGAAAACTGGCGCGGCCCTGGGTATCACCCTTTCCAGTGTGGGCGTGGGCTTGACTATTGGCACGGCAGTTTGGATCGCCAAAATTCTAAAAGACTGGAAGGCGAAAACCGGACCCCAAGCACAGGGACGAATCACCTTGAATGTCGATGGGGTGAAGATTCAATCGCCCAAAGAGGTTGTTATTCAAGTTCTTAACCAAGTCGGACAAGAAGTTTCGAGCATCACTGTGCATGGTCAAGGGATTTCTTTGCAAGGGCCTGAATTTCATGAGCAAATCAACAATAGAATTGCAGACATTGAACAGGAAACGCGTCATATCGGCACGCTTTCGCAAGCAGTAGAAAACTTTAAACACATCGGTGAAAACCAACGAGTTCAACTCCAACATTCAGAGGAGATAATCGATGAGTTGACGCAGCAATGCAATACTCTAAAAGCAACAGCTCGCCAAGGTATTAAGATCGATGGCAAGACCATCCATCTTGCATAAGCCCGTCTGCCATGCGCCCTGGCAAGTTCAAGACCCGCTTTCTCCCACGTATTCCGCCGTAGCATGAGACGCCCATGAAGGTTATCAAGCCCGACCACCTCTCCCTGCTTCCCACCATTGACGCCATTGCTGGGGAGTCGCGCCTGGTGCTCTCTCTATTCGCTGGCTTTCCGCTCTCCGCCGCGCGCGATGCGCATGGACAACCGGCGCTGATGGAAGAAGCCGACATTTGGCAAGCCCTGGCGACGGCGCTGGGCGAAGGAGATGTCTTCGATGCCGGACGGCCCAAGCCGCGCGCCGAGTTCCTGGTCCAGGGCGCCTGCGTGCCGCCTAAACCTATCGAAATCTGCCCGGTTCGGGTTCGGGTGGGCCAGGTCGTCAAGGAACTCATGGTGTTTGGCGAGCGATTTCGCGAGGGAGCCCTTGGGCTCCCAGGGCAGCCCGAGCCCTTCCAGCGCATTCCGCTCAGTTGGCAGAGCACCTTCGGCGGCGCGAAAATGCCCGCCAATCCCTTTGGCAAGGGACGCGATCTGGACGCATCCGGACGCCGCCCGCTGCCGAATGTCATCCTGGCCGCCGAGCATCCCTTGTCGCCCGGCCGGGATCCAAGTCCAGCCAGCCTGCAAGCGGTGCCGGTCTGGTGGCCTTCACGCAGCAAGCATCTTGGATCTTTCAACGCGCGCTGGCTCGCCGCCGGCGGGCGCGAGTTGCCCATGACGACCAACCCGCTCGTTCACATGAGCGCATCTCCGGATCAGTGGATGGAGGGTTTTCTAACCGGCGATGAGGACTTTGAACTCACCCATCTGCATCCGTCGCGTCCGATAATCTCGGGAACCCTGCCCGGATTGCGCACCAGGGCCTTCGTGGCCAGCCCCGGCAAGCAGCCCGACCAGTTGCGCGAAGTCGAAACGGTCGCTGACACCCTGTGGTTTTTACCCGAGTTGGATATCGGCATCATCTGTTATCGGGGCATCCTGATGATCGAGGACGAAGACGCCGATGATATTGGCTATGTGATCCTTGGGCAGGAGTCCCTCGCCGTCGCACCCTTGCCCGCGGATCACTATTTGGAGCAAGCCCGTGCCGCGCTCTTTCCTCCGGATGAGGAACCCTTTGCATCCCAGGATGCGCGGCAGCCGGATCAGTCGCCCGCGGCGGAACCCGGGGCTTCGCCACCAACCGAGCCTCCAGTGGAGAGTCCGGCGATGGCGGATTTCCACGCGGAAATGGCGCGCATTCAGAGCGAAAGTCGGGAGATGCTGGCCAAGATGGGCTACAACCAGGAGCAGATGGCAGAATTGGTTCAGAAGTACGAGGCGCAAGCCAAGGAGATGGCCAAGAGCCTGCCCGACAAGAGCCTGCCCGACAAGAGCCTGGAGGAAATGCTGGAGGAAGCGCGGATTCAGACCCAAGCCTTCACCGCGAAACAGTGCGTTACCCCGGAAGAGTCGCTCGCGGCCGCGCAACGCCATCAGCCCCAGCCGCCGAGCCTGGAGGAGATCGACGCCATGCTGACCAAGGGACAAATCACCCCCGAGGCAGCCGGTCAGATGCGCGAAGCCCATGCCGCCCTCGCGGGCTTTCTCGCCTTCCTGGCGACCATGGGCGCCGAAAAGCCGATAGCCTCAAGCGCGAACCAAAGCGCGCCGCGAGACGGGAGCACGCGGGAGGGCGATTTGGGCCAGGACGAGACGACCTCGGATCCGGCCGGGCGCGACCTGTCCGGGCGGGACTTCTCTGGCCAAGACTTGAGCGGACGGGATTTTTCTGGCGCCCTGTTGGAGCGGGCTCGCTTTGACGGTGCCAACCTCAGCGGCGCGCTTTTTACCGAGTCGGTGCTGACCGAGGCGGTGTTCACCCGGGCGTGCTGCGCGGGGGCCGTATTTGCCCAGGCGGATGCCTGGAGGGCCAATTTCCAGGAGGCTGACCTTAGCGGGGCCGACCTCGCCGAGGCGGATTTCACCAGCGGCAATTTTGCCGGCGCCAACCTCAGTCAAGCCAAGGGGAGTCGCGCTGGCTTTCATCAAGCACGCATGACCGGCATTCAGGCCAGCCAAAGCCGCTTTCCAGATGCCGACTTCAGCCGGGCGGATCTCACCGACGCCCTGCTGGAGCAGGCCGATCTCAGCAACGCCGACTTCGATCAGGCCGTGCTGCGCGGCGCCAACCTCGCCCAGGCCAGGGCGGTCAATGCGCGTTTCGGCGGCGCTGACCTCAGCGGCAGCGTCCTCGCCCAAGCGCTGTTGCGCGAGTCGCGCGCCGACGCGGAAACCTCCTTCCGCGACGCCGACCTGCGCGATAGCCAGGCCGAGCGCGCCCAATGGAGCGGCGCGGACCTGACCGCAACTAACCTGGAACGCGCCACGCTCACGGGCGCCGACCTGTCCCGAGCCCGGTTAAGCGGGGCCAAGCTTGCCCGCTCTCTGGCCAAGAACGCGGACTTCTCCAAGGCCGTGCTTGACCAGGCCGACATGCGACTGGCTAATCTCATGGAAGCCTCTTTCGCCCTGGCGAGCCTGCGGGAAGCCCGGCTGACCGGCGCGAATTGCTTCGCGGCGGATTTGCGCAAGACAGTTCTCGGCGGGGCGGACCTGGATCAGGCCAACCTCAAACGCACCCTGCTGGATCTGGAGATGCTTGATGCCCTCGCATAACCACGCTGACCTCCTGACCCAGGCCCGGGACACTGGCCAACTCAAAGATATCGATCTGACCGGGGAGGATCTAAGCGGGGCGGATTTCTCCGGGCTGTTTCTCACCGAGGTGAGGCTTGATGGCGCCAATCTCTCCGGCGCAAACCTGCGCGAGACCTGGTTCAAGGATTGCTCGCTCAAGGACGCCTGCCTGATTGGGGCTGAACTCGAGGAGGCGCGCTTTACCTCCTGCATCCTTGATGGCGCCGATTTGAGCGAGGTGAAAGCAGAGAAAGCCGACTTCTCCGGCTCCGCGCTCGACGGCGTGCGCTTCCACCGGGCGGACCTGAGTCGTGCTGAGCTAACCGGCTGCGTCCTAGGGCATGCAGACTTCACCGGGGCGCTTTTATTTCGGGTCGCCCTGGCGGAAACCGACCTGACCGCCGCCGTGTTTCAGCAGACTGATCTGACCCTGGCTTTCGCGCGCCAAGCCAAACTGGCCGGGCAGCGTTTTCCTGGTTGCACCCTCACCCAGGCAATGCTCGACGAGGCTGATTTAAGCGGCGCTGACCTTAGCGGCCTCACTATCGCCCAGGCATTCTTTGCCGGGGCCGACCTCAGGGGCGCGATCCTGGAGAACACCCAGGGGCGCTATGCTCAGTTCGCCGGAACCCGTGCCAGCCAGGCGAGATTCGGCGGAGCCGATCTGGAAAGCGCGGTCTTTCCCGGCGCCGACCTGAGCGCCGCGCAATTCACGGCCAGCCACCTGCGGGGTGCCTTGTTCAGCGACGCCATCTGCATCGGCGTCGACTTTACCGATGCCAACCTGGATTACGCCGACTTCTCTCGCGGCGATCTGAGCGGTGCCCGTTTCAACGGGGCCAAGCTTTATCTGGCCTGTATGCATCGCGTCGACCTCGACCAAGTCCGCCTCGGACAAGGCAAGCTCTCCCACATTCGCCCCGCCGACAAGGATCTCACCGAGGCCGAAATCTGGGTCGCGCCAGCCTGATCCGCCCCTCGACCGTCGCGCGGCAATGACTAAAAAATGCGAAATACCACAGGATAACCCCATGCAACACTGCACCGTCTTGCCCTTCGTTCAACCCCTGCCCGCGTCCGCTCTTGTCTCGGGCGAACAGCCGCCTATCACCCACGGACGGGTGGAAAGCCTGGGTGAAAACCACAGCCTGGTGCGCCTGCAAGATGGGCGCCTGGTGGAAGCACGGCTGGCCTATGGCTGTCTCACCCCGCCGCAGGCTGGTGACATGGTGCTCACCTATGTCGCGAGCCGCAAGCAAGCCTTCGTCCTCGGCGTGCTGGAGTCCGCGCGGACGCAGCGCGCCTTGGAGACCACTGAAGAACTGGTGCTCAAGGCGCCGCGTCTGCGCCTCGAAGGCGGCGCCAATCTCTCCTTGCAGGCACCCGAGCTTGACCTGACTGGAGCGCGCGCGCGGGTCGGCTTTCTGCATCTGGATCTGACCCTCTCCCGCCTGACGGCGCGCATCGCTCAGATGGGAGCTTTTGTCGACAGCATGCGCATCAAGGCGCGCTCGCTGATCCAAGACCTGCATCAGAGTCTGCGTCGCGTGCGCGATATGGATACCACCCACTGCGCCCAGATGCGAATTACCGTGCAAGACGCCTACCGGCTCAAGACAGGGACCGCCAACCTCCAGGCCGAGGGCAAGCTGAGCATGGACGGCAAGCGGGTGGACATTGGCTGAATCCCTGCCTGTCGGGGGGGCATCCCATAGCCGTCAGAACGCTGTCGGCGAGACCACCAGCACCGGGCGGGAACCCTGTTGCTCGTGGCCCGATGCTGGATCAAGTGAATGCAATGGGGGCTTCCTCGTGCCGAGGCTCCGCCTCGGCACTCTCTTTAGCGGCTCTGCCGCTCTTTTTTTGTTTGCAATCGGGCAAGGAGGTGACGCGCCGATTGTGTCTATCAGGGCTATAGTGAGCGTTATTGCGTTCGCGGCGGAGCCGCAACACGGGACACCGAGGCAGAGCCTCGGCGCCAGGTTAATCGCAAAAGTCTCAGTGGAAGATGGTCTCGGGGGTCTCGGCGCTGAGAATGCGGCCCAGCCAGGTGTCGAGTTGCGCAAGTTCGGCTTGTTCAATGCGCTCGCGGTGCGTTTGCACGACCTCCGGGCCGAATTTTTGATCAAGTTGGCGCAGCAATGTCCTGGCTTCGCCCTGCTGCACTCCCTGCTCCATCCCCAGAATCTTCCCCTTCTCAATCCCGGCTTGTTCAACCGTAGTGACATAAGGCATGTGGTATTGCTCCTCTAGTGCATAGAGTTCTTGGCGAAATTCGGCTTCCAGCTTCTCGGGCAGGCGCACCATCCAGTCGATGATGCGGAAGAGCTCTTCAATCAGCACCCGCTCATAGCCGCGCTCATACATCAGGCGCATCAAACGGAATTTCCAGCGTTTCAGGGTTTCGGCATCATCAGTCACCTTGGCGCGAATCTGAGCCATCACCACCAAGGCAAAAACATTATCGCTCGCTTCCAGCTCGGCCCAGCGCTCGGGAGTGGTGTAGTCGAGCAGTTTGACCATGGGGAAGCGAAAGACGATCCCGCAGCCCCAGCGAGCGTGGCGAAATGACTTGGGGCGAAAACTGGGGCTGGTGTCGGTCAGGACCGCCAGGCTGACGACATCGATGTTGTAACGATCACGCAGGCGGGTCTGATACAGAAACATCCGTGCGCTAAAGTCGCTTTCAGCATCGCCTTGAACTTCGACATGGATCAGCACATACAGATCGCTGCCATCTTTAGCGCGCACTCGAACCAGTTTATCCGCATAGCGGCGACCGCGCGGGCTGTTGCCGCCGATCTGCTGGAGTTCTTTGTCAAGAAACTCCGGTGCTACGCGCCAGTCGATCTGGTCATAGATAGCCAGGAACAGTAGCGCGAGAAACTCCGGGAAGAACCGCTCCAGGGCTTCTTTCCAGGGGCTGTCGTAGTCGGGTTTATCGCTGGTGTCAGTGGCTTGGGTGTCGGCTGTCATGGGGTGAGTTTAGCCGATTTGGTGGATAGGGTGGGAGAGGGGGGCTAAGTCCGGAGGAAAGGGGGTTATCCTTGTGCCGAGGCTCCGCCTCGGCACTCTCTTTAGCGGCTCTGCCGCTCTTTTTTTGTTTGCAAACGGGCAAGGAGGTGACGCGCCGATTGTGTCTATCAGGGTTATAGCGTTATTGCGTTAACATGCCGGTGGAAAGCCTGATCCGCGACGCTCGCCAGGATTACTATGCCGCGCTCAATGCCTGCAATCAGTTTTTCCAGCCGAGCCGGTTGAGCGAGAGCGAAACCGGCTCGGCTGGTGCAACTCGTTAGGCAAATTTAACATGATGTGTCTCGGTTTTCTGTTAGCGGTCACGCTGCCTTGTGTTTTGCGATAAGTTGCCTTATCCCCGGAACAAGCTCAGTTGGAACCTCCATCATTGTTTGACCACGCATTTCGAATGCAGCCTCATCTTCGATAAGCGCTTCGTCTTCAGTCTGGGTTTCATAGTGTGCGAGAACTCTAGTCACTCGGTTTGTGTCCCAACCTGGAGGAAAAGTATTTTCTTTCATCTCTGTTTTCTCCGATGCCTGCGCCGAAAGGCAACCAGTGGTTTGCCACTGATCTCATAAGCAGTGATTACGAAGACGCTATTTGGTTCTGGATCAGGAACATAGATGACCCTCAAGAATCTTCCACCTGACGTGCGTCCGAGAGCGACCCGCGACCCATCTTTACCAGGCCTATCATCGGCGGGGCTGTGCAAGATTTCTTCAATTTCGATCTCAGAGACACGATGCTCGTAGATGTGCGGTGCATCCGTCTGAGGATCTATGAAGAAACCTATGTTCATTGACAGCTCGTCATCGTTCTGTGCGCACATAAGGCCGACTTCAGCCGCCGCGAGCGTAGCGAGCGGTCGGACTGGAGGCCATCGTTAGGCGATTGATTCTGCGTTAATTACCTGCCTGGAAAATAATTCCACCCGGAGAGTAAGCCGGGAACTTGTCCGCGTTTAGGTCAAGGTTTGTTTTCTCTGTTTCCGCCTGGTTTCCCGGCGGTGCCACAATATTATGACCATGCGCAGCTTTGTTACCCGGCTCCTCGCAGAACCGGACTTGGAGTGTTACACCATCCGGCTCCCAGTCTGAGTCATCCACCAAGGGACGGGGTAAAGGTTGTGGCGAATTTCTGCCTTGGGCAGGAGGCGGCGTATGTAGGCCGAGAATTGCTTCCAGTTAAGCGAGCGCTTCTGGCTTCGCCTGTTTAGCCACGTAAACAGCAGCCGTTGGGCAAAGTAGATGTAGCTCGACAGCCCGCGACTGTTACCGCTGACACCATAGTACTGAATGTGTCCTTGCAGATGCCTCGCAAGAAACGCCACCATGGCGTTCCCTCCCTCAGTACGCATCTCCCGCAGGCGGTCGTTGAGGGCCTTGAGCTTCTTGCGCAGGCGCTCGCCGTCGGTTTTGCGACCAACAACGAAGCGCCCCGTCCGACTCCGACCCACATAATGGGTGAAGCCGAGGAAGCTGAAGGTGCGTGGTCCTTGGTATTGCACCCGCGAGCGTCCAAGCCCTCTTGATGTCAACAGGGCACTGCCAAATTGCAGCAGCGCCGTCTTGCTCGGCTCGATCTCCAGATCGAACTCGGCCAAGCGCTTTTGCATTTCGGTGAGAAAGGCGCGGGCGTCGACCTCGTGCGTGAAGCAGGCCACATAGTCATCGGCGTAGCGAATCAGGTAGGCCTTGCCCGCGCACTGCTTTGCAAAACGCTTCTCGAACCAAAGGTCGAGCACGTAGTGCAGGTAGATATTACTCAGTACGGGCGAGACCAATCCGCCTTGCGGCGTCCCTTCGACGCTGGCTGCAAATACGCCATCTTCCATGATGCCGGCTTTCAGAAACCGCTCGATGATCCGTGGAAGGTTCGGATCGCCGATGCGATGTTCTAGAAAGCGCAGCAGGTGGGCATGGGAGACGTGGTCGAAGAAGCCTTTGATGTCAGCTTCAACCACCCCGCAACGTCCGTTCGTTGGTGATGACCTCCGCGACCCGACGAAGCGCATCATGCGCACTGCGCCCAGGGCGAAAGCCATAGGAGCAGTCCAGAAACTCCGGCTCCCAGATGGCCTGCAAGATTTGGCTGAGGCGATCCTGCACCAGACGGTCCTCAAAACTCGGAACACCCAGCGGACGCATGCGTCCGTCCCCTTTCGGGATGTAGGTTCGCCGCACCGGTTGCGGCCGATAGCCCAGTCGGCGTATCCGTGCCGACAAGTCCTCCAAGCGAGCCAATAGGCCCTTGGCATAGTCCTCCTTTCTTACCCCATCAACTCCGGGCGCCCTGTGCCCAATCGGGGCGTCCGTCTTGGCGTCCGAAGCTCATCAAGCAACCCCTCGGGATCAAACAACAACCCCATCAGGGAGGTGAACCGCGTGCGCAGTTCCTCGCGCGCCTTCAGTGTGAAACGTTTCAGTTTGGTTGTCACGCTCTTAGTCCTCTCAGCGTAGGGACGTGTGTCACTGTCACGTTATCTCAGACCGCCACCCCTTATGCTCGACCCGCATTACCGGGCGTCATCGCTCTTACGAGTGGCTCCGACTTCCGTGCACCACCGCCGGCGTCCTCGCTTTTTACACTTGTTCGCCGGTGCCCGCCTCCAGCGGACCGATGCACGGATCTCCCTGGTTACCACGTGCTCTCAATATAAGGCTCGACACGGCCTCGGACCCCGGGGAGTATCCATGCCACTGACCAGTGACGCGACATGCATTGTTGCCTGCCGGGGGGCCAAACCCGTCGGCACTCTCCAATTCAATTTTCGGGGCTCTACACCTTCAGGGTCGGCTTCACCCGTTACCTTTGCACCTCGCCTGTTTTCACGCCTACGCATCGTCGCGTCAGTTACCCTTCGCGCCGCAAGGCTTGATACTGGGCTCGCGGCTCACGATTACCCAGGCGGGACTCTAACCCGCTAGAACACGCGGCCTTGCCAGGCCGAACTGGCCCATTTGATTTTAGGCGATATTAAACGTGGTCTGTCCCGGTTTTTTTTCGTGCAGCCACCAGATCGCCAATGGTGCATACTCAAGGGTAAATTCTATTCACAAAATGAATGAAAACGTGGTCTGCCCGGGGTTTCAACGGGTTTTCACAAAATAGCAAAAGCCTCATTGAAAGATGGTCTCGGGGCTGTCAGCGCGGAGGATACGTTTGGACCATTGCAGGAGTTCTTCAGGGGCGGCAGTGGAGATGCGCTCGCGGTGGGCGTCGAGTGAATCTGCACCAAATTTCTCTTGCAGCTGGGCCATTAAGATGTTGGCCTCGCCCTGCTGCACACCCAGCTCCATCCCCAGAATCTTCCCCTTCTCAATCCCGGCTTGTTCAAACGTGGTGACATAAGGCATGTGGTATTGCTCCTCGTAGGCATAGAGTTCTTGGCGTAATTCCGCCTCCAGCGCTGCGGGCAGGCGGATCATCCAGTCGATGAGGCGTAACACCTCTTCAATCAGCGCACGCTCGTGGCCGCGATCATACATCAAACGCATCAAGCGGAATTTCCAGCGTTTCAGTGTCTCGGCATCATCGGTGACCTTGGCCCGAATCTGAGCCATCACCACCAGGGCGAAGACATTGTCGCTCGCTTCCAGCTCAGCCCAGCGCTCAGGTTCAGCGTAGTCGAGCAGTTTGACCATGGGGAAGCGAAAGACGATCCCGCAGCCCCAGCGAGCGTGGCGAAATGACTTGGGGCGAAAACTGGGGCTGGTGTCGGTCAGGACCGCCAGGCTGACGACATCGATGTTGTAACGATCACGCAGGCGGGTCTGATACAGAAACATCCGTGCGCTAAAGTCGCTTTCAGCATCGCCTTGAACTTCGACATGGATCAGCACATACAGATCGCTGCCATCTTTAGCGCGCACTCGAACCAGTTTATCCGCATAGCGGCGACCGCGCGGGCTGTTGCCGCCGATCTGCTGGAGTTCTTTGTCAAGAAACTCCGGCGCCACGCTCCAGTCGATCTGGGCATGGATGGCCGGGAACAGTAGCGCGAGAAACTCCGGGAAGAACCGCTCCAGGGCTTCTTTCCAGGGGCTGTCGTAGTCGGGTTTATCGCTGGTGTCAGTGGCTTGGGTGTCGGCTGTCATGGGGTGAGTTTAGCCGATTTGGTGGATAGGGTGGGAGAGGGGGGCTAAGTCCGGAGGAAAGGGGGTTATCCTTGTGCCGAGGCTCCGCCTCGGCACTCTCTTTAGCGGCTCTGCCGCTCTTTTTTTGTTTGCAAACGGGCAAGGAGGTGACGCGCCGATTGTGTCTATCAGGGCTATAGCGTTATTGCGTTAACATGCCGGTGGGAAGCCTGATCCGCGACGCTCGCCAGGATTACTATGCCGCGCTCAATGCCTGCAATCAGTTTTTCCAGCCGAGCCGGTTGAGCGAGAGCGAAACCGGCTTCGGCTGGTGCAACTCGTTAGGCAAATTTAACATGATGTGTCTCGGTTTTCTGTTAGCGGTCACGCTGCCTTGTGTTTTGCGATAAGTTGCCTTATCCCCGGAACAAGCTCAGTTGGAACCTCCATCATTGTTTGACCACGCATTTCGAATGCAGCCTCATCTTCGATAAGCGCTTCGTCTTCAGTCTGGGTTTCATAGTGTGCGAGAACTCTAGTCACTCGGTTTGTGTCCCAACCTGGAGGAAAAGTATTTTCTTTCATCTCTGTTTTCTCCGATGCCTGCGCCGAAAGGCAACCAGTGGTTTGCCACTGATCTCATAAGCAGTGATTACGAAGACGCTAATTGTTTCTGGATCAGGAACATAGATGACCCTCAAGAATCTTCCACCTGACGTGCGTCCGAGAGCGACCCGCGACCCATCTTTACCAGGCCTATCTTCGGCGGGGCTGTGCAAGATTTCTTCAATTTCGATCTCTAGAGACACGATGCTCGTAGATGTGCGGTGCATCCGTCTGAGGATCTATGAAGAAACCTATGTTAATTGACAGTTCGTCATCGTTCTGTGCGCACATAAGGCCGACTTCAGCCGCCGCGAGCGTAGCGAGCGGTCGGACTGGAGGCCATCGTTAGGCAATTGATTCTGCGTTAATTACCTGCCTGGAAAATAATTCCACCCTGGCTTATTTGATTTTGCCATAAGAGCAGGAATTGGCGCAGCGAGATCTGACCCGTGGTTTCAAATTTCTTGATGGTCGGCGCCGGCACGGTGCTGCGCGCCGCGAGCGCCTGGCGCGAGAGTTTCAGCGTCTTGCGTTGCGTCTTGATCCAAGCGGACAAGGCAAGCTGCACATCCACAGTCGAGTACAAGGAAAGTTGGCCCATGCTTGGAAAGGATATAGAGGTATCTTAAACAACGAAATAATCATGCAATTGGATATCATGATATCTATAATATCCTACCGATCCACTGCGGGATATTCGCCTTGGCAGGCGCTAGGAATGAAGCGTCTTGCCATGACCGGCACTCAGGCGGCGATGGGTAGCACCTTAGCGCAGAAGGCTCGCGGGCGTTTTCTGCTATCCGGTCAAGCTCGTCGAGACATCTGGTGTGGGTCATCGTGCTCAATCGGATCGAATCACGCCTGCGCAATGCTCCTGGGAACTCTTTGCCAGCGAGCAGAATCGGATGCGCCAGGGACTTGCGCACTATCGCGCACGCCAGCACGATAGGCACCAGGACGATGGCGACAAACTTTTTGAGCGTCTTCTCCTGATATTTCAACGCGAGGTGCCCGAGATGGCCTAAACCCTAAAAAGACTTCGTGCGCGAGACCGATGAGATGGTGTTTTCCAAAGAGCTTGTCGCGTCGAATTCTGCTTGCACTCACGCTGGGAGAAAGAAATCGGGAGCAATACCATGTCCGCAGTTGCTACGCTGGAATACTACACACTTGACGATTATCGCCACTGGAAGGGCGATTGGGAGTTGATTCATGGCGTGCCGCTGGCGATGTCGCCGTCGCCAGGGGTCGAGCATCAGCGTGTCGCGCGGCGGTTTCAGCGTCAATTCGATGAAGCCTTCGATCAGTGCCCGCAGTGCGAAGTATTTTATGATATTGATGTCGAATTTTCGGCTGATACCGTCACCCGCCCGGATGTCCTGGTGGTCTGCAATCCGCTTGATGGCGATCGCATTACGCGGGCGCCGACGCTGATCGCCGAGGTCGTCTCCCCGAACACTGCTCGGCGTGATGAGCAGAGCAAATTTCAACTTTATCGCGACGAAGGTGTGAGTTATTACCTTTTACTGTACCCCAAGCAAGCCAAAGCCAAGGTCTATCGGCTCGTCGATGGCGACTATCGCAAAGTCGGCGACTTTCATCGGGAACGCTGCTCCATTGAGCTGCCCGAGTGCGAAGTGGATGTGGATTTCGCTCGGCTGTGGACATGATTGGACATCATACGCTTGGCCAGGCTTGCATGGTGCCAGTCAATTAAAGGTGCCTGGCTCGAATTGTTTTGCCAGCATGACAGAAACAATCCGACCCTGGTCCCATAAACACGCTCAGGGAATGCCACGGATATCGCTCTCCCCGCAGCATCTCGAATTCAGTTTCCACATTTGTGATGGGCCTATCTGCCTCTATCGATCCAGGCGGTTCTATCCCAGCAGCCCACGACGCTTGAGAAACAAGACAAACCGCTCTCGGCGCTGGTGCACTCGTTCGAGCTGGCGAGGAAAATTTTCTTCGGTAAAGGCTGGGGTGCGGAAGACTTCCGGTTCGGGTAAGGCCAGCACAAGGTCGATTTGCTGCCCAAAATAGACCCGCTTGCCAGCATCGCTGACGGCCAGATCGAAAATACGGTTGGCCATCTTGATGGCCTCTTGCTGTCGATCTTGATCAGCGAGCCGAATCAGATAAGCCCGACAGACGCCAATCGCCGCTCGCAGCTGATCGTAGCCACGCGGCGAACGCTTGCCCGGTAGCAGCATGACATTGGCGAGCCGACTGGCCAGGCAATCAAATGGATGCAGCACCTGCACAAGATGCCCGCCGGTCAGTACAACTGGAACACGTCGGCGCAGAATGTCCGTCTCGTTTAACCCAGCGACCATGCCGAGAAAGTCGGCGACTACGTGGTTATTGTCGTCGAGAATCACTGCGGTGTTGGGGGGCGGATCGCTCGGTTCCGGAATCTGGCAGCGGTAGTGCAGTATCTCGGCCAAGGCTTCAGCCTGCGCCGGATCGCCAAGGAAGTCGATGTCGAGCGTCTCGGTCAGGATGGGCAATCCAAGCAGATGCTCCCAAAGCGCCACGGCTTGTCCGCCGACCAATGTCAGCTCCTCGTCGGCATGTTCAAGCCAGCGCAGCACCTCGTCGATGTTCACAGATCTTCCAGGAATTCGGCATAGGCAGCTTTTGACATCCCGGCGACGCGCGGGCGATAGGGCGCGAAAATGCAGCCAATCGAGATGGAATCGACGATCTTCGCCCTAGCTAATTCCGGAGAACCGTCCTCGGATGAGGCGTTGTCTGGAACGTCATCCATCGGCGCATCAGAACCTTGAGCACCCGTCTCATCGTCGTTGCGAGGGTTTGACATCAGGCAGTTCGAGATCATCATGGAACCGAGTATAAATTATAGGCGCCTCAAATCAAAAAACCCCGAGGCGCGAACCTCGGGGCTGGATGGTAAAAGCCTGGATTCACGCGAAATAGGTTGGATTATCGGGAGTCTTTATTTTTGCAGCTCAAAACAATTCCAAAACAATTCGAGCCTGGCCGTTCGCAGTAACAACAGTCAGTCTACCCATAGATTCCCTGGCCCCATAGATTCCCGAGCGCAGCCGCGGATATGATTGCCTGCGGCCGATTGCGGCTTCTGTAACTTGCAAATCCGGGGCAGTTCTCCGAAAATGCAAGGATGATTCCGCGCCACCTCTCTGCCCGCCTCGCGTCTCTGCTCGGACAATTTCCGGCCGTCGCCCTGCTCGGACCGCGCCAGGTTGGTAAAACCACCCTGGCCCGCCGTTTGATGCCGGATTCCGAGATGCATTATCTCGATCTCGAGAATCCCCAGGATCTCGCCAAACTTGCCGATGCCCCCGCTTACCTGGCCAGCATTCAGGGCAAGCTGGTCGTCATCGATGAGATCCAGCGGGCGCCGGGTCTGTTCCAAGTCCTGCGCGGTCTGATCGACGAACGAGCACTGCGCGGAGCCGGAGTAGGCCAATTCCTGCTACTTGGATCGGCCTCGATTGATCTGCTGCGCCAGTCCAGCGAATCCTTGGCGGGACGCATTGCCTACTGCGAGCTCACACCCTTTCACGCGCTTGAGATCGGCGCTCCTGATTGTGATCGACTGTGGCTGCGCGGTGGTTTCCCGCGCAGTTTTTTGGCGTCGGACGAAGCGGTGAGCAATGAATGGCGGGCGCAGTTTATCGCCACCTATCTGGAACGGGATATTCCCCAGCTCGGCCCGCGGATTCCGGCAACGACATTACGACGCTTCTGGACCATGCTCGCGCATGCTCAGGGCGGGTTAAGCAATCTCTCGCAATTGGCGGGCAGTCTGGGGATCGATGGCAAAACGGCCGCGACCTATCTGGACCTGATGGAAGACCTGCTGCTGGTTCGGCGGCTAATGCCCTATCACGTGAATATCGGCAAGCGACTGGTTAAATCGCCAAAACTTTATGTCCGTGATTCCGGTTTGGTGCATAGCCTGCTGCGCATCGTCGATCTTGAAGACTTGCTCGCCCATCCGGTGGCGGGCATGAGCTGGGAGGGTTGCGTGATCGAGACCATTCTGGCCGCCACTCCCGCGCATACCCAGGCGTTTTTTTATCGCACCGCGGCGGGCGCGGAGATCGACTTGCTACTCGAGTTACCTGGGCAGCACCGCTGGGCGATTGAAATCAAACGCAGCTCGGCACCCAAGGTCACGCGCGGGTTTCGTCAGGCGATTGAAGATGTCGCGGCCGAGCAAGCCTTTGTCGTCTATCCGGGGTCGGAGAGTTACCCTCTGGGAAATGGCCTGCAAGCGGTGAATGCGCGCGACCTGGCGATGCGGCTGACCGGCTGATGTCCTGATCGGCGCGCCAGTGGTCGCGGGACAATGGCTGCCAGCACCGCATCTTGGCGCTTGAATGGCGTTAAGCCATGAGTTTTGGACCGGGTGACGGTCGCGGGGAACGCCGTGAATACATCCCTGTGGGCTTCATGGCGGCATCGCCCGATCAGATCCCGGGGTGCCAAGACTCCCCGCGCCCGTCACCCGACCCGACCCAAAACCGAGAGTTCGGTTGTTTCGGCGAGTTATCGGGTGGCTGGTGTTGGTCTCCGCTGGGTAGCGGATGGCACGGCGGTGAGTCTGGCCCATGGGGCACCAGCGGCTTGAATACGCGCATGGACTTCGGTGCCGCACAAAAAAGCCCCCGAGGAACGAAGCCCGGGGGCTGTATATTGAAAGCCTGAAACTAAGCGAAACGAGCTAGGTTAGCGGGAGTCTTGCACTGGTGGCTCGAAAAACAATTCGAGCCAGGCACCTTTAATTCAACTCTACGACCAGTTGACCGATCCGAAATACACCGACACCGGCGCCATTTTCGACATCATGGCCTACACGGTGATTCAGAAAGGACTTGAGCTTGCACAGGCTGCATAGGCGAAGCAGGATGTCTCATGCGCGAGGCATCGAACATCAGGCCAAGAATTAAAGGGAATTAAAGGCGCCGGGTTGAATTAAATGTGTCTGGCTCGAATTGTTTTCCCTGGCTCGAATTGTTTTGCCAGCATGACAGAAACTATCCGACCCTGGCCCCATAAACACCACCAAGTGTGGAGTCAAGTCTACAATGGCATGACAGCCTGAGCGAAATAGCCATTGCTGTCTATTGATACAAGAACGTTAAACCTGCTAAGTCAAAGGAGAATCCTGATGCGTGTCACCGCAACACTGTTTTGTCTGTTCGCGCTGGCCGCCGGCAATCCATCCTGCGCTACCGCCGCGGAACAGAGAGGGAAGAACGACATGCTTTTGGAACCGACTCGTGATGGGTATAGGCTTTGCGTTAACACGCGATATAAGTTCAATGATCGGGTGGCGTTCGATTCCGAATTCAATGGCACGGGAAGCGGTGTGATTGTCACCCTTGACATTGCTCTTGATGGCGGAATCTCATACACCATCGAGCTGCCCGACAAGACATGGCAACCGGGAATTCTCGAGGGAGAAATGACGCTGCTGGAATCCGCGCCTTAATCATCTCGCGTGTAGCGCCCTTATCCTGAGCGCCGGCCGCTGCAGTACACCCCTACTGGAGCCTTGTCGGGCAGAAGCTGATGTGGTCGTTATGCAAGTTCCATTAAAAGTGTACATTTTACAGTTTAAGTGTGCAAAATTCCGTTTTTGCCCCCCTGACAAGAAGGACAAATACGCCCGCTCCCTGGCGCGTGCGAGCCAGCAAGTTTGAAGGACTTGGGGCTGACGGATGGGGCGTGGGTTTCCCAAGGCGAGCCTGGCTTCCTGATGCCACATCGCTCACTGCCTCGCCTGACAAAGGATGGCCAGACTGTGCCTTTCGTGGTGACATCGTTACACCTCAAAGTTGCGATTTCACTGCATTTTCAGTCGTAACGAAGAAAGCTTTTATGCGCGGATGTTGCTTGATCCATTAAAAAAACAACTCTGCGTATCAGCGATTACAGATATAGCTCTGTGATCGTGAATGCGGACAAAGCAAATGTGTTTGTTAAGAACACCAGTTCTTTATTCGTTGCTGGATCCATGAACTTAATGCGGCGAAGATGCCGCGGATAACGCAAAGCCGTGGCGACACCTGTTAACGTGGCCCTTTGGTCGCATCTTAATCTGGTTGTCTTCTGAGCCGCGTCAGCGACAAGACTGAAAAGTTTGTTAAGTTTACGACGTAATCGATTGTTGAAGGAGTCCGTGCCATGCCGCTGCTGGAGATTCCTGGCGCTCAACTCGCTTATATGATCGCCTATTTGGTGGTTGGCGCCGCCGCTGGCCTGATGGCTGGGCTGCTCGGCGTGGGTGGCGGGGCCATCATGGTGCCGGCGCTGATCTTTTTGTTCGCGCACTTTCAGACCGCGAGCGATTGGATTCCCCATCAGGCGGTGGCGACATCGCTAGCTACTGTTATTGGCACCGGGCTGGTCGCGACCCTGGCGCACCAGCGCCGCGACGGGGTGCGTTGGGATCTGTTCGCGCGCCTGGCACCGGGCATTGTGCTTGGAGCCTGGCTGGGTGCCATGGTCGCGGCGGCCATTCCGGCATTCTGGCATTCTGGCTGCAGCGGTTGTTTGGCGCCTTTTTGCTTTACACCGGGATTGGGATGTGGCGGGCGGCCCCCGAGCCGCGCGCGGCGATGGGCCAGACGCGCTCCGGTTGGCTGCTGCCAGCGACCGGCACGGGCATCGGTGCGGTCTCGGCGGTGATCGGCATTGGCGGCGGGTCGATGACAGTGCCCTTTTTGGCGCGCCTGGGGTTGTCCATGCGCCAGGCCGTGGGCACCTCGAGTGCCTGCGGCGTGCCCATCGCCCTCTTTGGCGCCATCGGCTTTGTCTGGTCGGGGCTTGGTCGGGACGGGCTGCCCGCGCACAGCCTGGGCTTTGTCTACTACCCGGCGGTACTGGTGTTGTTGCTCGGCAGTGTGCCGCTGGCGCCGGTTGGCGCGGCCATGGCGCATCGGTTGCCGACCCGCCTGCCGCGGCGCATTTTCGGAACCCTGTTGATCCTTATTTCAGCGCGTCTGTTGCTGGGCCAGGCTGGCTGAAAGAGTCATTCGGCAGGTCTTTTTCCAACCACAGGCGGCGGTACAGATAGACCTTTCCCGCCGCGTCGCGCAGTGCCAGACGGCCGGATTGCAGTGCGAACTCATAGGGACGGGCGCTGTCGGTGTTCGGATCATAGAGCGCGATGCGCTGGCCGCGCTCCTGGATCAGGCCGTCGATAAAGCCGGCATTGAGCTGATAGAGCCGGAAGCGCGACCCGCGCACGATCAGCAATCCGCCGTCGCGCCCCTCCCAAATGCCGTCGAGACTGGTTGGCTGAAGGGCGCCCAAGGCCCGCCCGAACTGTTGCAGCGGCCCTGGCAGGCCAAACTCGCGCACCGGATCGCCAAAGCCCGCGGCCCAACCGACGCCGCGCGGGTTCATCATGTCTGGCATGGCATCATCGAGCCCTTGGCCGGGCTGGCTGTCCGATGGGCTCCAGGAGTCACCAAAGCCAAAGGCCTCCATCATGCGCGTCATGGCCTCCGCCATGCGTTCGGTGCCGCCGCGCCCGTCCTCGGCCATGGCGGGGGGTGCCATGAATGCAGCCACAATCAGGGGCAGCATTGGAGCCAGCTTGCGGCCTCTCGGCGCGCTGCTTGGGCGCGCCCGCGTGGGGCGGAAGGAGTTTGAATTGGCAGGGTGGGCAAGTCTGGCGGTGATGTTCAGCATGGGAGGTGTCTGTTATTCCTAATTGCACAGGTCGAGGCACGCCCGCGCGCTGACTCAGCGCGGCCCCACCGGCGCAAGCAGGTCGCTCAGCATCGGTAGTGGATGCCCCAGACGATGATCGTACAGCACCCGATAGGTCAGCACCCGATCCACATAAGCACGGGTTTCGTGATACGGAATGGTCGCGATCCATACATCCGCTGCTATTGGCTGCTGTGATGGCGACTGAGGCAACCAGCGCCGCACCGCCGTGGGGCCGGCATTGTAAGCAGCCGTGGCCAGGGCGTCATGCCCGCCAAAGTGCTTATCGAGATGGGCAAGATAGGCACTGCCCAAGCGAATGTTGAGCGCCGGATCGATTAAATCCTCCGTCGCCGGCGGCGCCAGCTCCAGCCGCCGGGCGACCTCGCGCGCGGTGCTCGGCAATAGCTGCATCAGCCCGATGGCATTGGCCGGGGAAATGGCATCCGGGCTGAAAATGCTCTCCTGGCGGATGATTGCCAGCAGCCAAGACTCCGGCACCCCGGTGGCCCTGGCGGCCCCGCTGACGTGGTCGGTATGGAGCAGCGGAAAACGCAACTCAAGGTCATCCCAATAGCCGCTTTTGGCGAGGATCAGAATGGCCTGAATCCGAAAGCCCAGGGCTTGGGCCAGGGCGGCGGCTTCACGCAGGGCGATGGCCTGTGCCTCGCCCTGATGGGCACGCTCAAGCGCGCGGCTGTATTCGCGCCACTCGCGGCGAATCTCGACATCACGCTCAAGCGCGGCAAGCTCGCGCAGACGCGCGGCGCGCGGCGAGTCGAGGAGTTCTTGGAGTCGTTGCGGAGAGATCGGGATGGCTTTGTGGTCGATTTTTTTTGGGATGCCGAGCCGCTCGGCGGCCAGAAAACCCCACAGGCTGCGATCATCGGCGGCGCGGCGATAGGCGGCGATGGCTTGGGAGAGTGGATCGGGCGACCCAGTGTCCTGTGTCTGCTCCAGCGCGCGCCCCAGCCAGTATTGCCACGGGGCGCGGCGGCGCTCTTTATCGGGCAGGGCAGAGATCCAAGCCGGCAAGAGCTGCCAGGCACCGAGTTTAAGCCCGGCGCGCAGGCGCTGCTCTTGCAGGGTCAGACTGCCGGCACCGGGCGGCAGGCGGTCGAGCTCGGCGAGGGCGCGCGCGGATTCACCGCCCTGGGCCAGTGCCAGACCAGCGGCGGCATGGACCAGTCCGGCCCGCGCGGGTGGCAGGTCGCTGAAGCGCCCGGCGAGCAGATCAAGGGCGCTGTCTGGCTGGCGTGTCGCGAAATCCGCCAGGGCAGCGGCGATGACGCGCGCCCGGCGCGGATGTTCTCCAGCAGGCGGCGTCGGAAAGCGGCTGGTCTTGGCCCCGGCGGCCAACCGAAAGTCAAGCCAGGGTTGTTCGGCCGTGGGCAGATACCTGCCCTGAAAGCGCGCGATGCTGTTATTGCCGCGCGCCAGTGCCAGCTCGATGCGCCGCCAGACCAGGTCTGGATTGAAGCTCTCGGATTGCGCCCAGGTCGCGAACAGCGGATCGCAGACATCGGGCAGGGAGCCGCCAGTCAGGTAGAGGTCGGCCAGGCCGTCAAAGGCGGCAGCGGCATCCCCGGTGTTAAGCAATGCGCGCCGATAGAGGCATTCGCGCGTTTCCGAGCCGTTGTCGACATAGAGACGCGCATACTCGGTCCAGCGTTTTTCGCGCGCCAGCCGTCCCAACCATAGCCGGCGCAGGCGCTCGCCGGGCGCGGTGCCGGCCTGAGCGGCAATCAGCGCCTCGACCTCGCTGGTCTGTGCCTGATCCAAGCCGCGCACCAGGGCCGCGATGGCCAGGTCGGGCGCGAGCGGGTAGTCCTTCAAAGAGGCACTAAGCCGAGCAAAGCGCGCCATGTCACCCTGTGCGAGCGCCCATTCCGCCTGCTGGAAGCGATCACGCGCGGCGGGTAAATCCGCCTCGCCCGGGGAGGTCGCGCCGACGCCGAGCGGAAAGAGGGTGCCGCTGAAGCTGAACAGAGCAACAAGAATGAGTTTGCGATAGCGCATGAGATGTCCTGCGAGCCGGGCTCGCGTTGGGCGTTCGGGGATGCTGGCGCGCTGGCACGCGGTCGCGATCACGGGATTTTCCGCTCGAGTATTTGGATCGACGCGCTTCGGGGCCCATCTTGCAACTGAGTCATACACCTTGGATGAAAAAAATTTTCAGGAGCCACCTGCAATCATGTCACCGGAACCCAGTCAATCAGATCCCTCGCTGAAGTCGCTCGCTGCCTTGATGCGCGAGCTGGCCGGGGCTGAAATCCTCCCAGCCTTCGGTCGTGTCCAGGCTCGGTCAAAGGCCGATGGCAGCCTGCTGACCGAGGTGGATCTGGCGGTGCAGGAGCGTCTCATTAATGCGCTCGAGAGGCTGACGCCGGGCATTCCGGTGCTTGGCGAGGAAATGACCCAGAGCGCGCAGCAGCGGTTGCTCTCCGGGGCCTCGCCGCGGGATCCTGCCGCAGGCGAGGCGGGCGCGTTCTGGGCGCTGGACCCGCTCGATGGGACCAGCAATTTTGCCTGCGGTTTCCCGGCTTTCGCCATTTCCCTGGCATTGTTCCGCAATGGCCGGGTCGAGCTTGGCATCATCCATGATCCCGTGCGGGATGAATGCTTCAGCGCGCGCCTGGGGCAGGGCGCCTGGCTGAATGGCACCCCCCTTAACAGCGCTCAGAACTGCGAGCGGCTGGCGGACGCCATGGCGCTGATGGATTTTAAACGCATCCCACCAGGGCGGCTTTCGGGCCTCCTGCGCAAAGGGGCTTTTCGCTCCCAGCGCAATCTCGGCTCGGTGGCGCTCGACTGGTGCTGGCTCGCGGCTGGCCGCGCCCAGGTTTACCTCCATGGCGGACAGCGGCTGTGGGACTACGCCGCCGGGCGTCTGATCGCGGCCGAGGCCGGAGTGGTGACGCGCCTGTTGCCGCCGGGTCTGGCCGAATCGACCGAGCAACTCACGCTCGAGCCGCGCCTGGCCCTGGCGGCGGCCCATCAGGCGCTGTTTGACCAGTGGTGGGAGCATGTTGGCCTGCCCTGGCAGGACTGATGGCGGCGCGGCTGCATTCCGCATTGGCGTGCAAGGCGCGCTCAAGGATCTATTCACACATGAAAAACCAGGAGATCCCGATGACAGACACCCTGACCGATCAGGACATGGAACTCAGCAGCGGCATTGCTGCTTTCGAGAGCAAGCAATTCTCCCGTGCCGTGGGGCTGCTCTCGCCCCTGGCCGAGGCCGGCCACCCCGATGCGCAGTATCGCATGGCGATCATGGCGCAAAACGGGCTCGGCATGATGCCCAATCCGCTGCAGGCCTTCAGCTACATGAAAGCCGCCGCCAAGGCCGGCCTCGGCGTGGCTCAGCACGGCCTGGGCTTCATGTACATGGAAGGCGAATGCACCGACAAAAACCCCGGACGCGCGGTGGAGTGGTTCACCAAGGCCGCCGAGCAAGGCTTGGCCGGCTCCCAGACCACGCTCGCGATGATGTATGAGGAGGGGCGCGGCGTCGAGAAGAACCCGGAGGAAGCCCGCAAGTGGTATCACTTGGCGGGCTTTGACGAGAAATAGCCCGAAGCGCGACCGGGCGTCCGCCGGCGCATCCGCGGACGCTCTTTGACCTTCACTCCTTGCCTTGGCCCATCGCGGCTATCCTGGTGTCGCCTTCGGTATCACTGATGAGCGATTCAGCCGGCTGATCTTCCTCTCCCGCCCCGCTTCCAGCGCCGGCCTCCGCGTGCGCATCTTCTCCGAACTTCTTGGTGCTCCACTGGGCTCCCACTGGGCTCCCACTGGGCTCCCACTGGGACCCTCTGGGCTTGGTGCTCGCCTGCCTTCGCAGCCGCTTTGGCGAGCAAAAATCCGCGGCGCAATTGCGGCTAGACCGGGTCAGTGGTTTTAGTTGGAGTCTAAGCGACCCTAAATCCTTTCCCTGTTTTGGTATCTATCATCAATCATAGCCTATTGTTTTTATTGCGCAGTAGCGGTGCGAAGCCAAGCTTAAATTGTGTTGCCCTATTTTAAGTTAACTAATCTTTTCTATGAGCTTTTGTTGATTAACTAGGGTTGCCATTACAGTTGCTAAAATCGCTTTGACGGTTTTGGTTGAATGGGTCAATCAAGGTCAAAAAAACTGTACAGAAGGGTTGACATATTTTTCTGTCAGCCTAAACTGACACCCATGGATCGAGCAGACTTAATGGATTAAAACCACCCAGTCTCACCGACAGGTTATCGCTGACCGGCTATTGCCTCCGGTATCTCTGGGTCAAGCGCTTATCGCGGAGTTTGCGCCGCGATGAATCCCGCCGTTAACAAGCGGCTTATTATGCACCCCTTAGGGAGGGCCTATTGATGGCTGAAGCAAAAAGCGTATCTGGCTTGACGCCCGATCAGGCAAAAGAATTCCATGAGCAGTTCAAGATCACCTATACCGCTTTTGTCGGTCTGGCGGCTGTTGCTCATATTCTGGTTATTGGCGCCCAGCCTTGGTTCTAGAGCTGCCAGTTTCATCAGGCGTCCAATTGGCGCTGCATTAGGAGAGACAAATTATGTTTCCAGACATCATGAGTTACAAACCAGCCGAGCAAGATTATCGGATCTGGTTGGTTGTCAACCCAGGCACTTGGTTGCTGCCGATTCTCATCACGGTTCTGCTGACGGCTCTGGCGGTTCACGCGGCTGTTTTGACCATTGCCCCAACCGCTTTGCCATTTATTGACGGTGCCGCTCCAGCCGAAGTTGCTGCCCCGGTCGCCGCGGCTCCTGCAGCGGCTCCTGCAGCGGAATAGTCGTTATCGATTTTTGCGCCTAGCTTGAGCGCCCGGACTGAGCGCCCAACCTGAACTTGGTGCAATTTCGCTGTTCGAGCTTTTCGGACAGCCCATTTAACCAAAACCTCATTGGAGACTCAGAGAATGTCAGGTCTTACCCCAGAACAAGCGAAAGAATTCCATGAGCAGTTCAAAATCACCTACACCGCTTTTGTAGGTCTCGCTGCTCTCGCTCACATCCTCGTGATCGGCGCCAAGCCTTGGTTCTAGGCTTTAAGGCATCCTTGCCAAGCCGTTTTTATCAACCTTAAACGAAGGAAATCATCATGGCCGATATCCCAAAACCCCAAAATCCGCAAGACGATTGGAAAGTATGGCTGGTCGTTAATCCGGCGAATTGGCTGATCCCAATCCTGATCACCGTGCTGGTCACAGCGCTGGCCGTTCACGCCGCCGTTCTGACCATTGCTCCTACCGCTCTGCCTTTCATCAACTAATCTTGATGATCGGTTAGGACGGAAGCGTCTCGTTGCTGGGTGTTTACCTGACCCAGCGACGAGTCGCGAAGCTCTGAATACACTGCCGACGGCAGTCAAGGATTCCGATTGGATGCCGATTAAATTCCTTTTCGCAGTGGGCTGAGATAAAGATTGAGCTTAAGTTAAATCGCTGAGGTGAAATCCAAGCCAGCCGACATGCCCACCTATCTGCTCAGAAACCTATCTGCTCAACAAAGGTAAGGCTATGAAAGTTTCTGCTGTATCTTGACGCAGATGCTTTCATAGCCTTTTGATCGGGGCTATATTACGCCCCACCGCTGTCCCTTTGGGGTGGCTGTGGGGCTTTTTGTTTATTGCATATGCGCACGGGTTATCCTGGTCCGTGCGCGACTGGCGATGGCGCACAGGGCAAAACGGCCGGCTTTATTGCGGGCAAATTCGCCGACGCGGGGAAGAAGCAAGTGAGAGGTTTTCGATCAACCCGGCGGGTGGGTCTCGCCTCCGGCGGCCTCGGTCTCGAGTCGGTAGCCATAGCCAGGCATGCAGGTGATCATCACCACGCCCGATGTACCCATGCGCAGTTTCTTGCGCAGGCGGCTCACGTGGTAATCCACTGTGCGGGTCTCTAGGGGCGCCGAGATGCCCCAGACGTCCGCGAGCAGGCGTTCGCGAGACAGCAACTCCCCAGCATGGCGGAAGAAATAGATCACAAGATCCAGTTCCACCCGGGTCAGTTTGACCGGCTCACCGTCCATGGTCAGCTCGCGCTGCGCGGTGTCGATGCGATAGGGGCCGTGGGCCATGATTGGCCTGTGTGTCGATCTCTGATTGCGCAGCAGCGCCCGGATGCGCGCATTGACCTCCGCCAGGCGCAGCGGTTTAACCACATAATCGTTGGCGCCCAGACCGAGCGCGCGCACGATCCGCGGCTCGTCGCCGAGCAGGCTCTCGATCAGAATGGGAATCTCCCAGCCCAAGGATTCCCGCACCCAGGGAATCAGGGTCTCCACCGTGCCGTCCGGAACCATCCAGTCCAGAACCAGTAGGTCGTAGCTCAGCGCCGTGAGCGCCTGCTTGATGTCCGTCAGGGTCTCGAAACTATCACAGAGCCAGCCGCTGCCCGCGAATGCCATTTCGAGCATTTGGGCCACGACGGCGTCGTCTTCCAACAGACCGATTCTGATTGAATTCACCGAACTTGCATCCACCGGCGTGTTCTGGAGAGCTTGGTGAGGTCTGAGGGGTGTGCACTTTATGTCTTGTTCATTGAGCCTTTCGCGCAACGCGAGAGACAGGCATGCGCATCCAAGACAAAAAATTACAAAGTTATAACAGCCAATCAGGAACGACTGGCCTAGATTGCATCCCTTTCCCTCGCAAGCGGTTTAAGTCCAATACAAGCTTAGACCTTGTCGCGAGAGAGTACCAGGCGATTAACGGCATCCTTGGGTGTCGCGCCAGAACAACAGATTCGGTTTGTCGGCTGGTGAGCGCAGCCAGCGAGCGGATTCAGGGTTGGGGAGATGATGTGAGCGAGAGACAGCGCAAGACCTTCACCGCCGAGTTCAAGGCAAAAGTCGGTTTGGAAGCGGTGCGTGGCGCGAAGTCGATCACCGAAATCGCGCGAGAATATGATATTCATCCCATGCAAGTGGGCCGTTGGAAAAACGCCATCCTGGAGCAGGCGTGTCGCTTGTTTGAATGCAAGCGCGGGCCGAAGAAGGCGGCGGAGCGCAGCGACCAGGAGCAGCTCTGCAATGAAATCGGGCGCTTGCAGACGGAGCTTGACTGGCTGAAAAAGAAGTCCGGAATGAGCCTTTGATCATGCAATGGTGATCGCTTGGTCCTAGCTGCTGGTGAACGCCAAACAGCCGCGGAGACCAAAACCATGGCGTGAGTGCTCAAGGCTGTCTATCCTTTAGGTGGTTCGCTCCCGCCTCAGGATTCCGAGATGCCAGCTACCACCGACTCCAGCAATTGTGATCGCGAGCAAATCCAATTCAGCGGCGCCATTCAACCCCATGGCGCGCTCCTGGTGCTTGGCGAAACCGAGCTTCGGATTCAGCAGGCCAGTGCCAACAGCGAAGCCTTCCTCGGACTCCCACCCGATGCACTGCTTGGCCAGGGCGTCGCGCGGGTGCTCGGCAAGAGCGCGAGTGCCGAGCTGCGCGAGCGGCTCGCGGCGCATAGCCTGTCCGCCGGTCTGGTGCACCTGATGACGGTGCAGCCCCTCGCTGGCACCCCGGCTTGTCATCTGTTTGGCCATCGCACGGCGGACGGCCACTTGCTGCTGGAGTTCGACCGGCTCGATGAGGCGGCGCGGATCAGCGCCCCGGATGTCTATCAGAGTGTGCATGCCGCCCTTCATCGTTTACAAAGCGCCGAGACCCTGCAAGCCTTTTTCGACCATGCCGTGGTCGAGGTGCGCGCCATCACCGGTTTCGAGCGGGTCATGGCCTATCGCTTCGCCGCCGACGGCAGTGGCGAGGTGATCGCGGAATCCCTCGCCGCGGGCCTGGAACCCTATCTCGGGCTGCATTATCCGGCGGTTGACATCCCCGAGCCGGCGCGACGGGTGTGTCGCCTGTCCTGGCTGCGCCATCTGCCGGATGCCGGTTACCACTCGGTTCCGCTCATTCCCGAGTGCCATCCCGAGACCGGCGCGCCCGTTGATCTCAGCCGCTCCTTCCTGCGCAGCGTCTCGCGCATGTACACGGGCTATCTCAAAAACATGGGGGTCAAGGCCACCCTGGTCACCACCCTGTTGAAAGACGGCCAACTCTGGGGGCTGATCTCCTGTATGCACCACAGTGCGCCTCGGTATCTGCCGTTCGAGACCCGCGCGGCGGTGGAATGCCTGGCGCACATGGTCTCGCTGCTGATGGGGCGCAAGGATGCCGAGGATCACTATGCCTATCGCCTCAAGCTCGGCGAGGCACGCGAGCAATTGCTCGATGCCATGTTCCAGGCCAATGCCCCGCACCCGGCGCTGCGCGCGGCCGAGCCCAATGCGCTGAGCGCGCTGGATGCCGAGGGTGTGGCGCTGCTTGACAAGGGTGAGCTCCACCGACTGGGCCAGACGCCCGCGGAGGCCGACATCCTGGCATTGGCCGAGTGGCTGGCGCGGCGCGACGGGCTGTGGTTCGCCAGCCATGAGCTGGCGGAGGCTTACCCACCAGCGGCGTCCTTTCAACCCCTGGCCAGCGGCCTGCTGGCGGTGCGCTGGGCGCCCGGATCCCCGGATGGGTTGCTGTGGTTCCGCCCTGAGTGGCGCCAGGTCGTCCATTGGGCGGGCGATCCCAACAAGCCCATGGAGATCGACGACAGCAGCGGGGAAGCGCGCCTGATGCCGCGCACCTCGTTTGAACTCTGGAAGGAGACCGTCGCCGGCCAGTCACGCCCCTGGCTGGAGTGCGAGATCGAGCACGCCATCGAGCTGCGCCACGGCATTGTCGATCTCATCCTGCGCCATACTGAACAATTGCGACGCATCAACCGTGAATTGGCCGAGAGCAATCTGGAGCTCGACACCTTCGCCTACGCCGCCTCCCATGATCTCAAGGAGCCGTTGCGGGGGATTCACACATCGATTGAGTTCTTGCAGGAAGAAGATGGCCCGCTCCTGTCGTCCTCTGGACAGGGACGCCTGGCTACCGTGTTGCGCCTGACCCGACGCATGGATGAACTCATCGAGACCCTGCTGCAATACTCGCGGGTGGGGCGCATCGATCTGCGCCTGGAGGCGGTGGATCTCAATGAACTGGTGGTGCAAACCCTCGAGCTGTTCGAACCCCTGCGCAAGGAGCGCGCCACGGCACGCATGCTCGGGCGGCTGCCGGTGGTTGAATGCGACCGGGTGCGGGTCGGGGAGATTTTCACCAACCTGATCTCCAACGCCCTGAAGTACAACGACCGGGAGGAAAAGCGCGTGGACATCGGCTGCGACGCCAGCGCGGATCCGCCAGTGTTTTTCGTGCGGGACAACGGCATCGGCATCGCCGTGCGCCAGTATGCGCGCATCTTTCAGATTTTCCGGCGGCTGCACCCACGCGATGCCTATGGTGGCGGGACAGGTGCCGGCCTGACCATCACCAAGAAAGCCATTGAGCGCCACGGCGGGCAAATTTGGCTTGAATCCGTGCCGGGCCGCGGCTCGACCTTCTTCTTCACCCTCGCGCCACCGCGCTAAGCGCCATGGACCGCTCAGAGAACGGCGCCCTGCTGATCGTCGAGGACTCAGACGAGGATTATGCCCTCGCCCTCTGGGCCCTGCGACAGGCCGGCTGCGCGCGAGCGATCCGGCGCGCGCGGAGTCTCACCGAGGCGCTCGCCTGTCTCTGCCCAGAGCACGCCGGTGCGCTCGGGGAGACGCCATTGCTCGATCTGGTGCTGCTTGATCTCAACCTGCCCGACGGCACCGGGCAGGAACTGCTGCTCGCCTTGCGCGCTGCCCATGGACAGGCCCTGCCGGTGCCGGTGATCGTCCTGACCACCTCCAGCAATCCGCGCGATGTCGGTGAGTTTTACCAGCTTGGCGTGTCCGGGTATCTGGTCAAGCCGCTGGATCGGGAACGCTTTGCCGCGCAGATGCGGGTGGTGGTGGATTACTGGCTGCGCACCGTCAGGCTCCCGCCAGCCTTCCTGCCTGTCGCACCTTGCCCGGAACAGACCGCCTGATGCGCGCCGACCCCGATACCCTGCTGATCATTGATGACAATCCCGAGGATCGGGAATTTCTGCGCCATGCCCTGCGCGAGGAGTTTCACGTCATCGAGGCCGAACTCGGCGAACAGGGTTTGGCGCTGATCGAAAAAGCGCGCCCCACCTGCGTGCTGCTTGATTACTTTTTGCCCGATATGGATGGACTGGAACTGCTGGCCGCGCGCGGCCCCGGCCAGGAGGACGACTATGGGCTGATCGTGCTCACCGGTTCCGACGAGGCCAGCCTGGCGGTGGCCTGCATGAAACAGGGTGCCCATGACTATCTGATCAAGGGCCGCTTCAATCGCTACGAGTTGCGCCGCACCATCGCCGGCAGCCTGGAGAAGCTGGCCCTGCGACGGCAACTGCGCGCCCAGCAACTGGCCCTGCAGGCGAGCGAGCAGCGGCTGGGGCTCTTTATCGAACACGCACCAGCCTGTCTGGCGATGTTTGACCGCCAGATGCGCTATCTGGCGGTCAGTCGCCGCTGGTTGCACAACCATGGGCTGAGCGAGCTGGATATCCAGAGCCGTTCGCACTTCCAACTGTTTCCGGACACGCCAGAGTCCTGGAAGGCGATTTACCGTCGCGGCCTGGCCGGCGAGATCCTGCGTGCCGACGAGGATTGTTTCGTGGGCGCCGATGGGCAGGTCCAATGGCTGCGTTGGGAGGTGCGTCCCTGGCATGAAGCCCAGGGCCAGATCGGCGGCATTGTGGTCTTCACCGAGGACATCACCGCGCTCAAGCAGGCGAAACAGGAACTTGAGCGCCACCGCACGCAACTGGAGCACCTGGTCGAGGAGCGTACCCGGCTGCTGAGCGACGAGCGTGAGCGCCTGGCGCGCATTCTCGAGGGAACCCGTGCCGGCACCTGGGAGTGGAACATCCAAACCGGAGAGGCGCGTTACAATGAACGCTGGGCCGAGATCATTGGCTACCGCCACGCCGAGATCGCGCCCACCGATATTACCACCTGGCGCCGCTTCGCCCACCCGGATGACTTGGCGCGCTCCGATGCTCTGTTGCAGCGCTACTTCGCCGGGGAGCAGGATTATTTCGAGTTCGAAGCGCGCATGCACCACAAAGAGGGGCGCTGGGTGTGGGTGCTGGCACGCGGCAAGATTGTCGCCCGCGACGCCGCCGGCACGCCGCTGCTGATGGCCGGAATCCATCTCGACATCACCCGCACCAAGGAAGCGGAACTGAGCCTGATCCAGGCCAAGGAGCAGGCCGAGGAGGCCTCGCGCGCCAAGAGCCGGTTCCTGGCCAACATGAGTCATGAGCTGCGTACCCCCTTCGATGCCGTGATTGGGCTACTGCAGCTGCTGGAGCAAACCCCACTGAACGACCGTCAGCACGGTTATGTCGACAGGGCGCGGCAGTCCGCCCGCTCCTTGCTCGCCCTGGTCGGCGACCTGCTGGATTTTTCGCGCATCGAGGCGGGCAAGCTCGAACTCGAAGAGATGCCCTTCAGTCTCAGCGGCCTGGTCGCGGAAGTGGTGTCCTTATTTGCCCCGAGCGCGCGCGCCAAGGGCTTGACCCTGGAGGGACGCATCGACCCAAGGCTGACCGATGCCTGGATTGGCGACCGCGCGCGGCTGCACCAGATCTTGACCAATCTGGTCGGCAATGCCGTGAAATTCACGCCACGCGGCGCGATTCGCGTCGAGGTTGATAGCGCCGCCGAGCGAGTGGCTGGCGTCAGGGACGCGGATGCGAGCGTGCCGCTGCGCTTTAGCGTCACCGACCAGGGGCTCGGCATCGGTCCCGAGCATCTCGAGGTCATTTTCGACAGCTTCCAGCAGCTCGATCCCAGCATGACCCGGCGCTTTGGCGGCACCGGGCTGGGGCTGGCGATTTGCAAGGGACTGGTCACCTTGCTTGGCGGCGAGATCCAGGTCGAGAGCACCCCCGGCACAGGTAGTTGCTTTCGTTTTGTCCTGCCGCTGCGGCAAGACCCAGCGCCGGGTCGCGCCGCCGCGCCCGTTACCAGTCCCCGGAGCCAGGGCGCCGGCAGCGCGCCGCCGAGCCTCGGCGGGCTGCGGTTGCTGGTGGCCGAGGACAGCGAGGTCAACCGCTTCGTCGCCCAGGAAATGCTGACCAGCCTGGGCGCGCGCGTGGATGTTGCCGACAACGGCGAGACGGCCGCGCGCCTTGCGCTGGAGGCTGACCCCAGGTACGACCTAGTGCTGATGGACCTGCAGATGCCGCTGCTCAGTGGTCTGGACGTCAGCCGCCGCCTGCGCGCCATGGACCCTACGCGAACCACCCCCATCCTGGCCATGACCGCCAATGTGCGCGCCGGCGACCGCCTGGCCGCCGAGGATGCCGGCATGAGCGGGTTCTTGGCCAAGCCGATCGACTGGCCGGCCGCGGCCGCGCGCATCCTGGCACTCTGTGGCCATGGCGCTGGCGATCTAAACACCGCGCACCGTCCGGCGGGGGGTGCGCCATCCGTCGCGCTTCCCAGCTTGCCGGGCCTGGATCTGGCCGGCGCCCTGGATCGGCTCGAAGGCTCCCGGCCCATCTATTGCGCCATGGCCAAACGTTTCCTGGACACTGAGACGGAGATTTTTCGCCGCCTGATGAGACATCTGGATCAAGACTCAGAGTCCACCGCCATCAAGGCACTACACCCGGTGCGCGGCACGGCCCTGGCCCTGGGGGCGTTGCCGCTGGCGGAGGTTGCGCACAGACTCGAGGAAGCGCTGCGGATGCAAGCCAGCACGGATGTCGCCACTCTAAAAGCTCAGCTCGAGGTCCGCTGGGGCGAGACGCTGGCCAATCTGCGGCAGGCTGTTGCTGCGTTGGAGTCCGAGGTCGCGCCGGCGCGGTCAAACCAGCCCCTTCAGTCGTAATAGTCCATCGGGCGGAATAAGCAGGGGCGATCCAAGCACCTCAGCCTATCCGCCTGACCACCAAGGCCATGGCGCAGTTGACGACAGCTTTCACGCGGTAGTCGCCCTTGAGCGTTTCGGCCAGGAGTTTCAGATTCTTCGGAGCGTCATCGACGGCGAGAATCGTGGGTTTGTCGCGTACCTCTGTCATGGCTTCCGAGCGGATTTGTTGCGCAAGGGTGAATGAGATCCGGGGCAGGATCGATAGGGGAGGAGCCATCCGAGAAGGCCTGCTTGGTCCAGTTTTGCTAACATACGCGGTCAATTCGTATCCATCCAAGCCCGGCAACCTGTCCCTTGCCAATGATTGAGTCTTGTGAATGAAAGAGCAGCCATCCATTCTGATTGTCGACGATCAGGTTGACAACCAGCGGTTGCTGGTCAGCCTGCTCAAACCCGAGTATCGCCTGCTGGTCGCAGGTAGCGGCGAGACGGCGCTCGCGGCATTGAATGCGGCGAAAAAGCCCGATCTGATCCTGCTCGATATCATGATGCCCGGTCTTGATGGCTATGAGACCTGCCGGCGCATCAAAGCCCGCCTTGATCTGGCGGCGATTCCAATTATTTTCCTCACTGCACGGGTCGATACCGAGAGCGAGGCGCAGGGGTTGCAGCTCGGCGCGGTGGATTATGTCACCAAGCCGATCAATCCGCCGGTGTTGCGCGCGCGCATCGCCGCGCATTTGGCGCTGGCGGAAAAAATTCGCCGCGCCACCATGGAGCGTGATATCAGCCACCGCATCGTAGCGAAAGTCAGCCGCGAGCGCGATGAAATCGACCAGCTCGCGCGGCGCCTCGAACGCGAGATCGCCGAGCGCGCGCGCGCCGAAACTCAACTGCGCATCGTCAGTCAAGCCGTCACTCATGCACCTGTGTCCATCGTCATCACCGATGCCGAGGGCAGTATCGTCTATGTGAACCCCTATTTCTCCCAAATCACCGGCTATGCGCCCGAGGAGGCCATTGGCCAGAATCCGCGCGTGCTCAAATCCGGGCAGATGGACGAAGATTTCTATCGCCACCTGTGGGAGACCATTAGCGCGGGCGAGATCTGGCGCGGCGAGGTCTTGAACAAAAACAAAGCCGGTGGGCTGTTCTGGGAGGCGGTCGCCATCTCGCCGATTCATGACGATCACGGCAATATTACCCATTATGTGGGCGTCAAGGAGGATATTGGTGATCGCAAGGAGCTTGAGCGGGTCAAGGAGGATGTCGAGCGCATCATGCGCCATGATTTGAAATCTCCGCTCAATGCGGTGATCGCCTTCCCGGAACTCTTGCTGCTCGATGATTCGCTCGACGCCGATCAGCGCGAATCCATTGAGCTGATTCTGGAATCCGGCTGCAAAATGCGCGACATGATCGACCTGTCGCTCGATCTGTTCAAAATGGAGACCGGACAGTACGCCTATCAGGCCTATCCAGTCGATCTGCTGCCCATTCTGCGCCAGCTCAAGCAGTTCAATGAAAGCCGCCTGATCGGCCAGCAGTTGCAAGTCCGTCTGCGACTCGATGACCAAGACGACGTGCCCGAGGCCGTGCTCTGGGTGCTGGCCGACGCCCGGCTGCTGTTTTCCCTGTTGTCGAATCTGTTCGTCAATGCCATTGAGGCCTCACCGCGCGGCGAGTGCATTGAGGTAAATCTGTGCTCGGGTAACCCGGTGGAGCTGCGCCTGAGCAATCGCGGTGCCGTACCCGAGGCATTACGCACCCATTTCTTCGAGAAATACCGCACCCTGGGCAAACAAGGCGGCACCGGGCTCGGTACCTATTCCGCCAAGCTGCTCGCCGATACCATGGGTATGGAACTCGCCATGGAAACCTCGGACTTGGATGACCGCACCTGCCTGTCGCTGTATCTGCCAGCGAATGGCTGATCGGCTCAGCAGCCTCGGCTTCGCCGTGCGCATCGGGTGGCTGATCGCGCTGCTGCTCGAGCCAGTAGTCGCGACCGCTGCCGTGCCGACCGCCCCATCTGCCGAACGGCTGAAACGGGTCTCGCTGCAACTGCCGTGGAAGCATCAGTTCGAGTTCGCTGGCTTCTACGCCGCCATCGACCAGGGCTTCTACCACGAGCATGGGCTGGAGGTGGAACTGCGCGAATACCAGCCAGGCCTGAACATGCGTACGACGGTGATCGAAGGCGATGCCACCTTTGGCCTGACCAACGGTGAGGTCATCGCCTGGCGTTTGCAGGGCGAGCCGTTGGTGCTGCTGGCCAATTACTTCAAGAAACCGCCACTGGTGCTACTCACGCGCGCCGGGCTGCACCGGCTGAACGATTTGCGCGGCGGGCGGCTGATGGCGGCCGCGAGCGATCTGCAATCGCCGCTGCTGCAAGCCGCGCTACGCGAAGCCGGCCTGGCGCCGGGCGAAAATCTCACCATCGTGCCTCAGACCTTCGATGCCAGCCCGCTGATTCGCGGTGACATCGACGCCATGACCGCCTTTGTCACCAATGATCCCTTTGATCTGGAAACCAAGGGGGTACCCTATCAAATGATTGAACTCGGCGGCTATGTGCCCGGGCTGGGCGACAGCTATCTGTTCACCTCACAGTCGATGGCGCGCGACCAACCCGAGTTGGTGCGCGACTTTGTCGCCGCCAGCAACGCCGGCTGGCGTCATGCCCTGGCGCATCCCGAGGCGCTGATCGAGAGCATCCACAATGAATACGCGCCGGCTCGCAGCCGCGCGGCCCTGGCCTACGAGGCCGCGCGCACCCGGGAGCTGATGCAGCAAGGCTTGTTCGCGCCTGGCGCGCTTGCCGCCGCGCGCATCGAACTGGCCGCCGCCGCCATGTTGGAAGCGGGCATCCCGGGCGATGCGCGCCATTTGGAAGGCTTTGTCTTCAACAGTGCTATTCCCGCACCCAAGACAGCGCCACAGACCGAGTCCGGCAGCGCCTCCAGCCCAGAAGCCAGCCCGGAACTGGGCCCGGAACTGGGCCCGGAACTGGGCCCGGAACTGGGCCCGGAACTGGGCCCGGAACTGGACGAACAGGGCGCGCTGGCGACGACAGACCGCCCGGCACAACCGAAGTGGACAGCCGATGAGCAAGCCTGGCTCGATGCCCATCCGGAGATCGTGCTCGGTCTTTCCACGCAATTTCCCCCGGCCATTCTTGTCGATCAGGACGGCCGCAACTCCGGGCTGATCGTCGATTACTTCGAGCGCCTGAACGCCCGACTCGGCGGGCGCTTGAAGCTCCACATTGACAACGACTGGCAAGCAGTGATCGACAAAGCCCTGGCAGGCGAGATAGACGGTCTGGCGGTGTCCGCTCCCAACCTCGTATGGGATCAGCATTTTCGCTATACCGCGCCCTACTATCATGGCTATTTCTATGTCTTCAGACGTGCCGATGACCCGGCGTCAGCCGCCGACGCCGACCTTGCCGGCCAGCGTATCGGCTATTTAGGCGCGATCAAACGGCTCGAGCAGCAACTGGTCGACATTCCCGATGCCCAACTGGTGCCGCTTCACGACTACCCCGCCATGGCCGATGCCCTGCTCGCCGCGCACGTGGATGTCTTGGTCGCGCCCACCGACCTGGAGTGGTGGCGACGCGAGCATACCCATGTCGGTTTTCGTGCCTCCGGAGTGCTTGAGGACAGTCGTTTTCCGATTGTAGCCTCGATCCGTGATGACTGGCCGCTCGCGACGCGCATTTTTGACAAGGCTTTGAATGCCATTCCCGTCGCCGAGCGCGCGCGCATTCACCACCGCTGGCTCGATGAACTCGAAGCGACCAGCGCCCCGAGCCCCTTGCCCCTGAGTCCCGTCCAGCGCGACTGGCTTGCGGCTCATCCGCGCATTCGTTACACCCAGTGGAATGACCGCGCGCCGGTCGAATACCTGGACGAAACCGGCCGGCCGCGCGGCCTGAGCACGGATTACCTCGCCAGTGTCGCGCGACGGCTCAATTTGCAACTGGAGTTCGTGCCCACTGCCAACTGGACCGATGCGCTCGGGCGGCTGCGCGCGGGCGACATCGATCTGCTCCCGAGCGCGGTGCCCACCGCCGAGCGACGGGAATTTCTCGCCTTTACCCAAAGCTATCAAAGCTTGCCGATCGCCATTTTCGCGCCCCTGCAGGCGCCTTTCTATGGTGGCCTTGAGGGTCTCCGCGGTCGGCGCGTCGCGGTGATCGGTGGCACCGCGACCGAGAACTGGCTGCGCCGCGATCATCCAGATCTGGCGCTGGTCAGCCTGGCCGATGCGGCCGCCGGCTTACAAGTGCTGGAACAGGGTCGCGCTGATGCCTTGGTCGACAGCCTGCTGACCTTTAGCCATGTCATCGGCCGCGACGGGTCGCCGCGCCTGCGCATGGCCGGCACCACGCCCTATCGCATCAGCCTTGCCATGGCGGTGCGCCGCGACCTCGCGCCCCTCGCCGGCATCCTCGACCTGGCGTTGGCCGCCATGCCGCAAAGCGAGCGCGATGCCATCCAAAACCGCTGGATGCAGACGCCCTCGCCACCCCACATCGACTACCGGCTGCTGTGGCAGGTGCTGGGCGTCGCTGCGCTCCTCATCGCCGTGATTCTCTACTGGAACCGTCGCCTGGCGCGAGCCCACAGGCTGTTGCGCGAGAGCCAAGCGCGTTTTCAACGCCTGGTGGAGGATATAGGCCCGCAATTCGTGATTTACAGCCGCCGAGACGACGGCACCCTGGAATACGTCAGTCAGGGTGCCGAGGCGGTATTCGGTATTCCGCCCGAGGGCGCCATCGGGCAGAATCTTCTGCAGCTGATCAACTGGACACCAGAGAGCCGGCACCAGCTGATCCAGAATGCCAAGCGCATGCAGGCTACCGGCGAGCATCTGACCCAGGAACTTGACTTCCACCGCGCTGATGGCAACCCAGCCACGGTTCTTGTGACCTCACGCCCACAGGTCGCGCACAAGGGCGCGCATTCACTGGTGGAGGGCATCGCCGAGGACATCACCGAGCGCAAGGCCATCGAACGCGGCCTGCAACTGAGCACAGAACGTTACGAGGACATGGTGCGACTGATCCCGGTCGGCATCTACACCCTGCGCCAGCGCACCGGCGAGCCTGAAACCCTGGAGTACCTTAGTCCGCGCGGCACCGAGATTCTGGGACTGAGCGCCAGCGAGCTGAGCCCCTTCCTCTCGGATGCGGGCACCGAGCGCGCGAGCATCGAGCAACTCTTCGAGCGCGTCCATCCCGAGGATCGCGACAGCCTCGTTCAGATCAATCGCGCAACGGTGCGCGAAGATTTCTTCTGGGAAGGGCGGATTCAGGTGCGCGGCGACATCCGATGGTGCCGTCTTGAATCGGTGGCCGAGCCCCAAGACGACGACTGGTGCCTGTGGCAGGGTGTGATCAGCGACATCACCGCGCAAAAAGAAGCCGAGCGCGCTCTCATCCAGGCGCGCCAGGTGGCCGAGGCGGCCAATCGCGCCAAGAGCGACTTTCTCGCCAACATGAGCCACGAGATCCGCACCCCCATGAACGCGGTGCTCGGCATGATGCATCTGTGCCTGGAGACCGAGCTGACCCCCACCCAACGCAACTATCTGCAGCAGGCCGAACGTGCCGCGCGCGCGCTGCTGGTGTTGCTGAATGACATCCTGGACTTCTCCCGCGTCGAGGCTGGGCGGATTGAGCTGGAACACCAACCTTTCATGCTTTCCACTGTCCTTGCGGACCTAAGCTCCGTCGTTAGCCGGCAGGCGCGGGACAAAGGCCTGGCGTTGCGCATCGACTGTGACGCACAGTTGCCCCAAGCCCTGGTCGGCGACCCGGTACGCCTGAGGCAGGTGCTGATCAACCTGACCAATAACGCGATCAAGTTCACCGAGCACGGGCAGGTGGATGTGCATGTCACGGGCGACGCTCCGGATGTGGACACAAAGAGTGGGGTGGCGTCCATGGCGCGACTCAAGTTCGTGGTCAGCGACACCGGCATTGGTCTGAGCGAGGCGCAGATCGAACGGCTGTTCCGCCCCTTCCACCAGGCCGACACCTCCATCACCCGCCGCTATGGCGGCACCGGGCTGGGGTTGTCGATTTCCCAGCGGCTCGCCCGCTTGATGGGCGGTGACATCAGCGTGCGCAGCACCCCCGACCAGGGTAGCGTGTTCACCCTGAACGTCAGTCTGGAGTTGGCTCCGGTCGGCTGGCGGGCCGCCCCCGAGCCATCGCCCATGGCCGATGGCCGTCTGGCCGGGCGGCGCATTTTGCTAGTCGAGGACCACCCGACCAACCGCCTGGTGGCCCGCGGCCTGCTTGAGCGCGCTGGCGCCATGGTCAGCGAGGCGGAGCATGGCCTGGCCGCGCTGGAGGTGATCGAGGCCGAGGGCCTGGCGTTCTGGGATCTGATCTTGATGGACATACAAATGCCCGAACTCGATGGCCTGGAGACCACCCGGCGCATTCGCGCGCGCGCCGACGGCGCCAGCATCCCCATCATCGCGCTCAGCGCCTCCTCGCGCCCCGAGGAGATCGCCGCCACCCGCGCTGCCGGCATGCAGGGACATCTGAGCAAACCCATCGACCCACGCGGCCTGCTCGCCGAACTGCAGCGCTGGCTGATGTCGCCAGCGTCGGAGTCGGCGTTGGAGTCGGCGTCGAAGTCGGCATCGGTGGAGGCGGCGGACTCGACCTCCAGCGGGACAAGCACGGCTGGCGAAGCCCCAGCGACCCTGGCGCCCGCCCCGCCACCAGACCCCGTCGCCCGCGAGGAAGCTTTGGCGACCATCGAGGCACTGATCGCTCTCACCCAATTGCTGGACGCCGAAGCCGAGGACTACTGCCGCGCGCATCAAGACCAATTGGCCAAGGTACTATCCGCCGTGGAGCTTAAGACCCTAAGCCGCCAGATGGACCAATACGCCTTTCCCGACGCCACGCGCTTGCTCGAGCAAGCGCGCGAGCGCCTGCAGGCGGCCAGTCTTTGAGTTTTGCCACCGCGGTAATCGGAGGTGGATTTCATCGGCGCTGCCATATGCGCCGAGCGCTTGGGCGACCTGGGTGCGCTCGATCGCCACGGTCGAGGCCACCAAACATCGCGTCTTTGTGTGGCTAGACGCGAGTATCTTGGCAGACAGCAGTGCTAGGACGCCAGGGCTTCGGCCCATCTGAACTGATCCTGCCCTGAAGTTGATTGTTGAACTGATAATAAGAGCTGTTATGGCCGTGCCGCGCGCAGACTGACCTCGCCTGCGGTGAAGCGGCGGGTTGCTTGGCCGCTTTGCAGAAGCAGGGCGCCCTGATCATCAATACCACGGTAGATGCCCTCAACGCTGTGTTCGCCCCAGTGCAGGCTGACTGCTTGGTCGCGATAGGCGTCGAAGCGGCGCCAGGCATTGAGGAATGGTTCGGGTCCCAGCGCCAGAAAGCGGATGAGCATGGCGCTGAGTTGGTCGATACAGCGGGCGGCGATGGTGTTGCGTTCAGGAGGACTGCCCTGGCAGATTTCGCTCAGATCAACCCAGGGCTGATCGATGGTGGCAGCCGCGGTGGCGGGCATGCGCAGATTCAGTCCAAGGCCGATGACCGCGCGGCTGGGGCCCTGGGTTTCGCCGGCGATTTCAATCAGCAGTCCGCCGAGCTTGCGACCATGCCAGTGGATGTCGTTCGGCCACTTGAGTTGCAGGTCGGTTATTCCAAGTGACTCCAGAGCCTGGCACAGGGCGGCACCAGCGGCCAGGCTGAGGGGGCCGAGCGCGGCCGGTCCGGTGTCGAATTGCCACAGCATGGACAAGTAAAGGTTGGCACCGAAGGGCGAGTACCAGGCGCGCCCGTGCCGCCCGCGACCAGCGCTTTGGCGCTCGGCGAGCACGCAGGTTCCATTGGCGGTCTGCCCGCGGCCGAGCGTAAACAGCCAGCTATTGGTGGAGTCGATGTCCTCGAAACAGTGAATGGGCCCGATGCGGCCCCCGGCTTCCGGCGGAAGCTTGGCCGCAATGGCGGTGGCGTCCAGTAGTTCGAGCGGAGCGGGGAGTTGGTAGCCTTGTCCTTTGCTGGCCAGAATCTCGATTTCAAAGCGCTGGCTGGCGCGCTGAATGGCTTTCCACACGCCGGCCCTGCTGATGCCGAGCACGGTCGCCAGGGCGGCGCCTGAGTGGCGCTCGCCGTCAGCGAGCAAGCGAATCAGACGGGTTTCGGTGTCCATTGAGGTGGCGCTGGTGTTAGTGGTTGGAGCTGTCTCTGATGTCGCGATGCAGCCAAGCAGTGCGGGCCTGCTGGGCGGCGGGTGGGGCATCTTCTAGCAGCATGAGTTCGCAGATGTCGTGTGGAGCCGCCTCCGGGATGAGCTCAAAGCGATGGAGTTCATCGCGACGAAAGGCATGCACGACCACGGGTTGGCCGATGGGGCAGAGGGCGAGCAGGGTTTCGACCGTGTCGGGATCAACGCGCAGACCGTCTATGGCGACCAGAATGTCGCCGGGGGCCAGTCCGGCTCGTTCGGCGGGGCGATCATTGATCACGGCGGTGAGCTTGAACTCCGTTCCCTGCAGCTGAAAACGCGCGCCGATCGAGGCCTTGCGCTCCACGGGTTTGAACTGCTTGCAAAGGCAGCCGAGATCCTTGGCATCCCGGGCTGGGCGCAGGCGCATGGCGATGCCGACGGTGGCCAGCAATGGCTCCAGGTCAAGGTCCGCAGTGTCATCGAGTGCCTGGTCGAAAAAGGCTTGCAGGTCGAGACCGGTGATGTCGGCGGCCAGGGCCTCGGGCGCGCGTTCCGGCACGCCGATGCCGGTGCGACCATGGCGTTGCCAGAGTGCGCGCATCAAATCATCCAGGCTGTGGCGGCCGTTGCTGCGATGGCGGATCGTCAGATCCAGCGCCAGGGCAATGAGGGCGCCTTTGGTATAGTAGCTGACGATGGCATTGGGGGCGTTGGCGTCCTGTTGATAGAATTTTGTCCAGGCATCGAAGCTGGATTCGGTGACCGTCTGGCGCAGGCGTCCTGGATCGCGTAAAACGCGGCTGATGCTATTGGCGAGTAGGCCAAGATAGTCCTTGGGGCTGATCAGGCCCGCGCGCGCCAGGGTCAGGTCATCGTAATAGCTGGTGATGCCCTCGAAGGCCCATAGCAGGCGGGTGTGAACTTCGCGCTCAAGCCCTTGCTCGGCAAATACCCGCGGGCGAATGCGTTTGACGTTCCACAGGTGGAAATACTCATGGCTGCACAGGCCGAGGAAGCGGCGATAGCCTTCGGACTGATCGCTGACCTGGACTTGGGGGAGATCATCGCGATTGCAGATCAAGCTGGCCGAGGCGCGATGCTCGAGTCCGCCATAACCGCTGCCGACGACCTGGGTCAGAAACAAATAGCGCTCAAGCGGTAGTTCCCCGAAGAGCGCTGCATGCTGTTCGCAGATTCTTGGCAGATCCTGGCCCAAGCGGTCGAGATCAGCGCGCTGCTGGCCGCTGATGGCCATTGCATGCGGGATGCCGCGCACACTGAATTCAACCAGCGCGAAGGGCCCCATTTCCACCGGATGGTCGATGAGTTCGGCGTAGTCGGCCGCTCGATAGCGACCAAAGCCCCAGGCTGGCGCGCCGGCGCTAGGCAGGCTTGTCGCCAGGCGCCAGTCGGCGGAGCAGGGGTCCGCGGGACGTTCGATCTCAAGCGCGCAGGGCCAATGCTCGTAATCCGCCACTTGCAGAAACAGGCTGGCGCCATTGAAATAGCCATGGGTATGATCCAAATGAGCCGCGCGCACGCTGAGTTCGCCAGCATGAACTTGATAGCGGATATGGACCGTGCCGAGTGCCCCGTGGAGGTGCCAAGTCTGTTTGTCGCTTTTCTCAACCCTGAGCGGTCCGGTTGCATCCTGGGCCTGCACTTTGATGAGATGTCGCGCGAAATCGCGGATCATATAGCTGCCGGGAATCCAGGCTGGCAGACTGAGCCGCAGATTACGCGGGGCCTCGTGTATGGCATCGCCCCGGGCTTGCGCGCCGGGCGCGGGCTCAAGCGCGGGTGCTGGAATGCTAAGGCCGAGGTCAAAGAGATGGGCGCGGGGTTTTTGACTCCCAATGCGGTAATGAAGCGTGCTAGATGCAGTCATGAGGATAGGGATGCACCGAACTGGCCGTCAGCATGGTGGCGGGCAGGGGCGCGAATGTTCTTTTGGCTGTGTTGCGGGAACCGGCCCATGGCCGGGATCTGAGCGGAGTGTGAAGGGTGCGGCAAACTTCTGCAACAGCGACGTCTGCTAGCCCACCCAGGGTTACTCGCCATGGCATTTGGCGTTGGCTCGGGTTGAGCGCCATCGGATTGGTGGTGGCGTGGGTGATGCTGATGACAGTCTTGCTGCTCGGCGACCTGTGGGTATCCTGGCGCGCGGATCCCTGGATTACGCGCGATCTGGCGGAGGTCGAACCAGTGCCGGTGGCGCTGGTCCTTGGTACGGCGCGCCGTACCCATCGTGGTCGTCCGAACGAATTCTACCGCGCGCGACTCGAAGCCGCGGCCGCGCTGTACCATCAGGGCCGGGTGCGGGGCATTCTGGTGAGCGGCGACAATGGTTCGCGTTATTACAACGAGCCTCAAGTGATGCGCAAGGATCTGATCGAGCTGGGCGTGTCGGATGCGCACATCACTCTGGATTATGCCGGTTTCCGCACCTTGGATTCCGTGGTGCGAGCGCAAAAAGTCTTTGGTCTTGATCACTTTCTGATCATCAGCCAAAGCTATCATGCCGAGCGGGGGGTGTTTATCGCCCGTCAGCGCGGCATCAATGCCCTTGGCTTCGCCGCCCCGGACCCGGGTGGTATCGGTGGGCTGAAAGTGCGACTGCGCGAGGTGCTGGCGCGTGCCATCGCCATTTGGGATCTGTTCAGCGACCGCGAGCCCAAGTTTCTTGGCAAGCCCGAGATGGTCAGGCTGAGAGACGCGGAAGGTGTGGGTCCGGACGCGGAATCAGCAGCATCGGCGGAGCAGGGGGCGGACAGTCAAAATGCACCGCCGCATTGAGGGATGCCTTTAGCACGCGCAAGACGCGCCACGAAAATCACCCCAAAGAATTTGGGCGGCGGCAATAGCGGCCAGAGGCGCGGTCTCGGTCCGCAGGATGCGGGGGCCGAGTCGCACGGCGGTAAAGTCGTGCGCTGTTGCCTGGCCGCGCTCGGCAGACGTCAGGCCACCCTCGGGGCCGATCAGCAGCGTCATGGCGCCACCCTTGGGTGGTGACAGCTGATCCATTCCGCGGGCGGCGCCATGGTGTAACAGCAGGCCATGAGGCTGACCTTGGGCCAGCCATGGCTTGAGCGCGCTGGCTGGATGAAGCATTGGCAAGCAGCGCCGTCCGCTCTGCTCGCAGGCGGCCATTATCACGCCCCGCCAGTGGGCAATGCGTCGCGACAGGCGCTCGCTGTCCAGTCTGACGACGCTGCGCTGGGTCCAGAGCGGGGTGATGCTCGAGACGCCAAGTTCTATCGCCTTTTGGATGGCGAAGTCCATGCGTTCGCCCTTGGAGACCCCGAGCCCCAGATGAATGTTCAGTGCCGGCGGCGGTTCAAGCTCACCTGGTGGGCCGAGGCGCGCGATCAGGGTGGCGTCTTGGGCGCGCAGCATCTCGGCTGGATAGTCGCGACCCAAGCCGTCACACAGCCAGAAGCGGTCGCCCGCACGCAGTCGCAGTACCTTGAGCAAATGGCGAGCGGCGGTCCGCGGGAGCCTGACTTCGCTCACGCCAGTGAGCAACAGGTCGGGTTCGTCGATAATAACGCGAGGAAGGCGACGCGATTCTTCAGGCATCGAACAACACTCCTCTAACCAAAGCGACCGGTGAGCCAGTGTTCGGCCTGCTTGACCTTGGGATGTTTGCAAACGCGCTCGGTTGCGGTCTGTTCGGTCAGTCGGCCGATATCGTTGCCTCGGCCATTCCGTCCGCGGCGAGTTTAGCGGCTTTTTTTAGCTTGGCGATCAGTCCTGAAACATCGTCAAGGGTGGCGCTGTGTGTAGTGCTTTGAATCCACAGCAGCGCCGCGCTACAGCCGAGCAACGGTAGACGGGCGAGCTGGCCCTCGCGGGTCACGGCCTCAATGTAGCCGCGCTCACGAGTAGCGCTATCGTACAGGCTGAGCGCCTCGTGCCTGAATTGCGCGAGCAGCATGCTCACATGCCGTTGCACCACGGCATGGTCCGGTTCGCGGAAACCGGCAAAAAAGTCGTCGCCACCCACATGGCCGATAAAACAACTCTGTGTTGGCAGCATTTTGCGCAGCAAGTCGGCAAACAAGGCAATAGCGCGGTCGCCGACGCGAAAGCCGTAGGTGTCATTAAACGGCTTGAAGTTGTCGAAGTCAAAGTACACCAGGCAATAATCCTGACAATTGTCCTCAAGGACCTGCTGGACATAATCAATGATGCAATTGTTGCCCGGTAGGCGGGTGAGTGGATTCTGATCGCGCGCTGCCGCGAGGTTCTTGCTTTCGATAATTTGCAGCAGCGCCGCCTGGGAGATGAAGCCGGTATAGGTGAAGTCCTCGGTCATGATCATGCCCAGCGGACTGTCGGCGGCAGAGTAAGCCTCAAGCAGCCTTTCAACCGGGTTGTTGATGTCGATGCTGGGGCAGGGCGAGAGAAAATCCAGCAGCTGCCTGCGGTAGGCGCTGTTGGATAGCAATTCGCGCCCATAGGGTGAATAAATATAGCGCTTCAGATCTCGCTCACAAATCAGACCAAGGGGCTTGCCGGTTCGGTCGAGTACTGGAAAAAAGCCATAGTCGCTATAGCGTTTGAAGAGTTCAAACACTTCGCGCATGTCGTCGTCTTCATGCAAGGCCGGGATCTGCACAATGCGGCTGCGAATTAGCGTCTTGTCGCCATCGCTCTGGCGCCGCGATGGGCCAACGGTTTTGGGCACAATCGAATAGGTCGTTCTCAAATTGGGGATGTCGGTGCTGGGGCGGGCAATAAAAAACCCTTGCGCCAGATCGCAGCCAATGTCCCGGCAGGCACTGAGTTCATCGGCTGTTTCCACCCCCTCGGCCACCACCTGAATGCCCAGTGTATGGGCAAGGTGAACGGCATTTCCGACAAACAACCGCCTTTTATGATCGCGCGAAATCGAGGAAATAAAAAAGCGATCAATTTTGAGCAGATCGGGTGGGAATTCATAGAGCAATTTCAGACCCGAATAGCCGGCGCCAAAGTCGTCGATGGCGAGCAAGAAACGCTGCTGGCGCAAGCGTGAGATCGCGCGCTGGCTATCGGGATGGGCGGTCAGGTCATGAAGTTCGGTCAATTCAAAACAGAGGGTGCCGGGGGCGAGACCGTGGCGCTTGAGGGTTGCATCAGCCAATTCGGCCCAGCGCGGCTCATTGATCAGGCTGCGCGAGTCGAGGTTAAATAACAAACGCGCGTGGCGGATATTGGGAATGCGCGCAAATTTGGCAATGGCCTTGTCACGTAGCGCGCTCTCCAACTCCAACAGACTGCCCTCGCCATCGGCGGCGGCGAAGAGCGCATCCACAGTGCCAAAACCGACCTGATCCAAGCCGCGCAGCAGAGCCTCAAAACCAAAAACCACACCTGTGTGGATGTTGACAATGGGCTGGAAGGCATAGTCCAGCCGCTTGCACAGCGTGGAGATGGACAAGCCGTTCAAGCCAAGGGGGGCATCCGATGAGCGGAAATCCGGTGTGAAAGGCAGTTGAATCTCCGACGACAGTGCAATCTGCATAGCAACGCGCCTTGTTCTCGTCAACTGTTGGCACGAAAACGATTTCCGCCCTGCGAGCTGGTTGAAATTTTGGGCTTTGGTCATGAAGATCGCCCGAGAAAGCTAACAACTATAGCGCGGATGGATCAAGCAAGGGTGACAGTTCAGTGACGACCTGATTGCAGGCAGCGCCAGCAAAAACGGCCGAGGGAATCCAGTCGCATCAAGGGAGTTCTTTGGCCAGTCTCGGTTGAACGAAGCCCGAGTCGACTGGCTCCGATGCCAGTGTGCCATAGCCAGTCGGGAGCCAGTCGGGAACGAGGACCAGGGCCGCTGAATCTGGCGACCTTCTGGGAGGTCAGGCGGAATCGCCGGTTTGGCGCTTGCTCATGCGGTCTCCCTCGACCATGTACACCAGATCCTCGGCGATGTTGGTGACATGATCCCCAACGCGCTCCAGGGATTTATCGATGAACAGCGCGTTGGTGCAGCTTGATGCCATGTCTGGGGTTTGGCAGATGTTTTGCAGTTGCTGATGGAAGATATCCTCAAACAGTCGATCAATATCAATGTCACGCGCCCAGATGCGACGCGCCGCGGCAACATCGTTGATCTCGATCGCCTGGAGTACGGCATCAAGTTGCGCGATCACCTCGCGGCCCAAGGCAACCGATCCGCTGAAATCGACGCGATGACCCTGCTCGCGGATGCGCCCGGCGCGCTTGGCGATGTTCTTCGCATGATCCGCGATGCGCTCTAAGTCAGTGGCCATGCGGTTGTAGCTCAAAAGCGCGCGCAAATCACCGGCCATGGGTTGGCGCAGCGCGATAATGCGCTGTACCTCATATTCAATGCGTTCATCAAAATCATCCACCTGCACATCGTTCGCCACAATGGTCTCGGCGTCTGTTTGCGCATCCTGATCGAGAAGCGTAACCGCGGCAGCAAGTTGCGAGCGTGCAAGCTGGCCCATCCGCAGGACATCCGTTGTCACCTGTGTCATTACCTCATCGAATGAGTGCACGGTGTGATTTTTGGTCATTGTTAGAAAACTCCCATCAGTGGTTGATTGTTGGTAAAGGCAGCTTAGCCGAAGCGACCGGTCACATAATCCCCGGTTTGCTCGCTCATCGGATCCTCGAAAATGCGCCTGGTACTCCCATACTCGATCAATCGACCGAGGTACATAAAGGCCGTATTGCAGGAGACGCGCGCGGCCTGTTGCATGCTGTGGGTCACGATAATAATGGTGTAGGTTCCTTTGAGTTCGTCGATGAGATCCTCAATCTTCGCGGTGGCGATGGGATCGAGCGCCGAGCAAGGCTCATCCATCAGCAACACCTCGGGGTCGGCGGCGATGGCGCGGGCGATACACAGACGCTGCTGTTGCCCACCGGACAAGCCGAGCGCGCTGTCCTTGAGGCGATCCTTGACTTCTTTCCACAGCGCGGCACTTTGTAAGGCGCGTTCGCAAGCGTCCTCCAGCGTTGAACGCTTGGTTATGCCATCGACACGCAGCGGATAAATGACATTATCGAAAATGGACATCGCAAAGGGATTCGGCTTCTGAAACACCATCCCCATGCGCTTGCGCAGGGCAATCACATCCACTCCCGCCCTATAGATATTATGCCCATCCACCATCAGGCGGCCATCCAGGCGCATGATGTCGATGAGGTCGTTCATCCGGTTAAAGCAACGCAGCAGGGTCGACTTGCCACAGCCAGAGGGGCCGATGAGCGCCATCACATCCCCCTTGGGAATCTTCATCGACACATTGAACAGCGCTTGATCCCGGCCATACCAGAGGTTGAAATCCTCCACAGTGATAATGTCACCCTCGGCCGATGGCGCGACATGATACATGGTCGGCTGCTGATCCCGAATGGGCTCCAATGGCTCGCCGGCGTTAGTTAGTTCGGAGGGACTCAAATTCATAACAAGTGATACCCGGGCGCAGCCATCAGAGGCCGCCGTCGGCGAACTTTCGTCTTAATCGGCTGCGTAAATAAATGGCGCCGGCATTCATCGCCACAATCAGAAACAGCAGCAGCATGGTGGTCACGAACACCATTGGCTTGCCAGCTTCGGAGTTGCGCGATTGAAAGCCGACATCAAAAATATGAAAGCCCAGGTGCATGAAGCTGCGCTCCAGATGGATGTAGGGAAAGACGCCATCGATGGGCAGCTCCGGCGCCAGCTTGACCACGCCCACCAGCATCAGGGGTGCCACTTCTCCAGCGCCGCGCGCCATTGCCAGAATGAGCCCAGTAATGACGCCGGGCAGGGCGCGCGGGAGCACTACATACCAAATGGTCTGCCAGTTGGATGCGCCGCAAGCGAGTGAGCCCTCGCGCATGGAGCGTGGCACGGCGGCCAGCGCCTCCTCGCTGGCGACGATCACCACCGGCACCGTGAGCAAGGCCAGGGTCAGCGAGGCCCAGAGGATACCGCCGGTGCCAAAAGTGGGATTGGGCAGGCGTTCGGGAAAGAACAGTTGGTCGATGCTCACTCCCATGGTGTAGGCGAAGAATCCCAACCCGAACACGCCGTAGACGATGGACGGCACCCCGGCCAGGTTATTGACCGAAATTCGCACCATGGAAACCAGCCGTCCCTGCTTGGCATATTCGCGCAGATAAAGCGCGGTGATCACCCCGAGCGGCGCGGTGAAGACCACCATCAGCAAGGTCATGGCGACGGTGCCGAAGATGGCCGGCAGGATACCGCCCTCGGTGTTCGCCTCGCGCGGTTCGGCGGTCAGGAACTCACCCCAGCGCGAGAGGTAAATGTCAAGTTTGTCGCCCAGGTCGAGAGCATTGGCCGGGTAGAAACGCACAATCTGCGACAGCGCCAGGGTCTTCTCGCGCCCCCCAATTTCTCGCAGGGTCAGGGTATCACGCAGGTCGCGCTCACGGATCTCTCGTGCCCGGTCAGCGAGCGCCTGGTAGGCCAGCTGGAGTTCGGCGAGCTTGACCTCGACCTCAGCGGCGACGCGCGCATAGTCGGCACTGTCGCGGCCAGCGCTTAACTCGACGCGCCGCAGCCGCAGGCGTTCGCTCTCCATCTGGTGATTGATCTTGCCAATGGCGTGGCGCTCGATGTGGCGAATCTCGGCGAAGCGCTCGCGGGCCAGGCGCTGGGCCTTCTCCGCCTGGTCGAAGCTGAGCGTCTCGCCCGCAATGACCTCTCCGTCCAGGTTCAATGCCGCGATCTCACCGACAAAGCGCCCCCACTCCTGGCGCTCGAACAGGTACATGGATTTGGGGTAGCTGATGCTGTCGATCTCAAAATCCGACACCCAGCGAAAATCCTCGTGATAGAGGTCGTAGTTACCGATGCGATAGAGCACGCGATGGGCCAGGCCGCCGTTTTCTTCGATCCCGGTCCGAACCGCCTCCGGCAGCCCCTTGAGCACCCCGGCTTGCGGGCTATAGACAGCGTCGCGGGTCGGCTCGCCGGCCAGCTGGCTGCCATCGGTCAGGCTGACCACCGCAATCGGCTGCGGCCAGAAGGTGACAGCGCCGTTGTAGAAAATCAGGAACAGAAAGCTTGCGATCAGCAGGATGCCCATGGCCAGGGCGCCGCCCAGTCCCCAGAGAAAAGGCTCGCCAATGGCGGTGAGATCGGCGGTGTCTTGGCGCACCACGCGCCCGGTTCTCGCGATGGCGCGAGATGCTGGCCTGGCCTGTTCCGGTCCAGGTTCCAATCCCGCGCCCGACAACATGCACTCGCCCCTGGTCCCTCGTCCCACGTCGCTGTCTTTGCCCATCATGGCCATGCGACAGTCCTCAGAGCTGGAAAGCACGCTTGCGGAAGCGCTGGCGGATCACCTCGGCAAGGGTATTGATGGCGAAGGTCATGACAAAGAGCGTGAGCGCGGCCAGGAACAGCATGCGATACAGGCTGCTGTCTTGCACCGCCTCGGGCAATTCCACCGCGATGTTGGCGGAGAGGGTGCGCAGACCATTAAAGATGTTCCAATCAAGAATAGGCGTGTTGCCAGCGGCCATGACCACAATCATGGTCTCGCCCACGGCACGGCCCATCCCGATCATGACGGCGGCGAAGACACCCGAGAGCGCGGTGGGCAGGATCACCCATTTGGCGGTCTGCCAGGGCGTGGCGCCGGTGGCGAGACTGGCGGCGCGCAGATGATCGGGCACCGCGCTCAGGGCGTCCTCGGCGAGGGTGAAGATATTGGGAATGACCGCGAAACCCATGACAAAGCCCACCACCAGCGCGTTGCGCTGCACATAGGTATCCACCAGGCTGCCGCGCGGGTCAAAGCCGAGAAGCGTCAGCAGGCGCGCGCCAAGGTAAGCGAGCAGCAGCGCGCCCGCGAACAACGCCAGCCAGCGCCCCAGGGCCAGCACGGCGGCTCGCTGACGGGGCAGGTTGCGCGACAGATCCCGATAGCGCGGTCCAACCCCGCGCTGAAAGACCCAGGTGATCGCCAGATAAGAGAGCGGCATCAGCAGTAAGAACACAAAAGGCGTTGCACTGCCCAGGTCCCGGTTCAACCAGGCCTTGAAATCCCCGGCGAAAAACAGCGCCTGAAAGCCCGGCCCCAGCAGATAGGCAAACCACAGCAACAGGACGATGGTGGCAACCATGAAACCAAACTTGGCCAGTCCATCGAGTCGCAGCGTCCACCCCACCGGCAGCAGTTGCCACAGATAGGCCGCTAGTACCAGCCCCAGCGGCAGTACGATGAAGGACAAGACCACGGCCGCGATCCAGGTCTCGACCAGCGGGGCCAAAATCAGCGCGCCGATAAAACCGAGCACCACGGTCGGCAGCGCCTCCATCATCTCCATCATGGGTTTGACGGTGGAACGCACACTGCGGTGAACGAACTCCGAGGTATAGATGGCGCCCAGCAGCGCAATGGGCACGGCAAAGAGCATCGAGTAGACGGTCGCCTTGAGGGTGCCGAACATCAGCGGAATCAGCGAAAATTTGGGCTCGAACACATCGGTGCCCGAAGACGATTGCCAGGTGAAGCTTGGCTCCACATAGCCTTCGTACCAGACCTTGCCAAACACGGTCCCCAGGGTGACCTCCGGGTGCGGATGATGAAAGCGCCAGAAATCCGCCCCGCCGCTGTCGTTAAGCAACAGCACGCCATCCACGCGCGGCATCAGCTGCACCGCGACGGCATCGCCGACAGCGGCCTGGGACTGGTAGCGCTCCAGCACCTGATCGGAGGTCGAGTGGCGCAGCCAGACCTCACCATTGGCCGCCGTGGTGACCAGTGCCTTGCTGCGCTGGCTGACCGAGATATTGGTCACCGCCGCGCCATGTGGGGCATGGCGGCGCGCCCGCACCAGATGGTTGCCATCGGTGGTGCCGGCATCGGCGGGTGCCGGCAGGAGGAAAAAGACATCGACGGCGCCATTGGAGCCACCCACCACCAGCGCCTGCTCCCCGATGAGAAAGCCCATGCTGGTGATGGTCTCGCCCGGGAAGACCCGCAGAGTCTCGGCCAGGGTCGGCGCGTTGAAGTGACGGGTATCGTAGCGATAGATCTCCCCCTCGCTTGATGCCACATAGACGGCATCGGCATGGGTGGTCATGGCCACCGCTGTCACATGGGTTCCTGCTGGAAGCGAGGGCAGGGTGGAGGTGCGGGTGCGCGTGGTGACCTTTTTGGTCAGGATATTGATCTTGGATTCACTGCGGCTCAGACGCGCGATACCCTCGGCATCGACGCTGACAAAAGAGCGTGTGGGCCGCTCCGCCGTGCCGCCAACGCGGTAATCCAGGGCGATGATGGGTGCCTCGCTGGCCTGCACCCGTTCGCCGATCTCGGTCTTGAGGGTCAGGCGGCGAATTTGCTCCCCCGGCAGCTTGGAATACAGCCGCTCATCCAGCACCCAATCGGTGCCGTTCAAGGCTTTAGCCGCGCTCGGCAGTGCGGTGTCGGGCAAAACATCGACCTGAAAATCCACCACGGCAAAAAGCACCGAGCCGTCGGCGAAGCCGAAGGCCACCTGGTCGCGCTCGACCACGCCACCCACGGAGATCGCCACCTGCTCACCAAAATCCAGCTTGCTGGAGGCGATCAGCTGCCCGGTGTCCAGGTGGAAACTGCTATAGGCGCCCTCGGCACTGATGCGCACGCCCAGGGTGCGATACTCATCGGCATTCAGCCAGCGCGTCACCTTGGGCGGCTTGACCTGATACTGGCTGTGCGAGAGCGTCTCGCCGCTTTTGGCCAGCGGCAGGGCAACGCTTATCAAAAACACCATGATGCCAACGACCGCCAAAATTACCAGCAGACCACCGATGGTAATCAACCAGCGGGCGAAACGGTCAGCCAGCAGCACTGACGGGCGGGTGGATCGGTCTCGGCGGCGTTCAAGCAAGGCGGTTGCCCGCGCCCTCTGCAAAAGATTCGCCTCACTCATGAGATGTAGATGCTGATTCGTGAGGCTGCATTCATCCAGGGCAGGGGGGAAACCAGAGGATTGAGGGCGGCGCTAAATCTAGCAGCCCCGCCCCGGGCCTGACAGGCAAGCGAGGACGCAGCCGGCGCCCTCATCCATCGGAAGCGCAAAGGTTTAGTTCTGTAAATTAAAATTCTCAAGATCTTCCTCGGCAATCGCCGAGGTGATCGGGAAGTAGCCGTCCTTGATCACCGCGGATTGACCCTCTTTGGAATAGACAAAGCGGATAAACTCGGCGCGCAGCGGATCGAGGTCTTGGTTTGGGTTCTTGTTGACATAGATGTAGAGGAAACGCGCGATGGGATAATCGCCGGAGTAGGCATTCTCCGCATTGGCATCGAAGCACTCGCCATCATCGCTGGTGCGCAGCGGCACGGTGCGCACGTCGGCGGTCTTGTAACCAACACCGGAGTAACCAATGCCGGCGATGTCGGAGGCCACGCCCTGCACAACGGTGGATGACCCTGGCTGTTCTTTCACCTGGTCTTTGTAGTCACCGTCGAACAAGGCGACTTCTTTGAAATACCCATAGGTGCCGGAGGCCGAGTTGCGCCCGTACAGCGAGATTGGTCGCGCGGCCCAGTCGCCGCTCAGGCCAAGGTCGCCCCAAGTGACGATATCGCCATCCAAGCCACCGTTGCGGGTCTTGGAGAAGATGGCGTCGACCTGCCGCATGGACAGGCACTCGATCGGGTTGTCCTTGTGAACATAGACAGCCAGCGCATCAACGGCGCTGCGAATGGCCAGCGGCTTGTAGCCAAACTTGGCCTCGAACTCTTCTTCCTCCTTGGACTTCATCGGGCGTGACATGGGCCCAAACTGCGCGGTTCCGGCAATCAGAGCCGGCGGTGCTGTGGACGATCCCTTGCCTTCGATCTCGATTTTCACATTGGGGTATTCACTCTGGAAACCCTCGGCCCAGAGTGTCATTAGATTGTTCAGAGTGTCCGAGCCAATGGACTTGAGATTACCGGAGATACCGCTCACCGGCTCGTAGCTGTTCAGTTCCGGGTCGAGCTCGACCGCGGGCACAGTGGCGGAAACCAGTATGGCAAACAGCGCGGAAGCCGACGCTGCCGAGAATAGGGCCTTGTTCATGATAAAACCTCGCTCATCTGGAAGATAAAACTTCATGCCCGCCATCACTGTTGCCGGGTTCACAGACTTCTAGCGAGGGCGAACCTCGCCAGTTTAAAAGCCACGAATGGCGCTTTAATGACAATCAGCCCCTGGCCGAATAGAAAGCCGCTGGACGGTAGCACATGGCACGAGCCCGCAGTCTGGTTGGCGCCTGCCTTCGAGTGGCTGATCTGATCAGATCTGATCGAATCAAGGCCAGGGACTGGAGCAAGGTACTGGAACAAGATATTGGGGAAAGGCGAGTCCGCCCTAGCCGAATCGTCCGGTGATGTAATCTTCAGTGAGCTTATGCCGCGGTCGATTGAAGACATCATCGGTCGAGCCGACCTCAATCAGATCACCGAGATGGAAGTAGGCGGTGCGTTGCGATACACGAGCGGCTTGTTGCATCGAGTGCGTCACTATGGCGATGGTGTACTGCTGGCGCAGCTCATCGATTAATTGCTCAATGGCCGCGGTCGCAATCGGATCCAAGGCCGAGCAGGGCTCGTCCATCAGAATCACTTCAGGCGAGACCGAGATGGCACGAGCGATACACAGACGCTGCTGCTGACCACCCGAGAGACTGGTGCCGGGAGCCTCAAGCCGGTCTTTCACTTCCTTCCACAGGCCGGCGCGCTGCAGGCTGGTCTCGACCAGTTCATCGAGTTCGGCGCGATTATTGGTCAACCCATGAATGCGGGGGCCGTAGGCGATGTTTTCATAAATCGACTTCGGGAAGGGATTGGGCTTTTGGAACACCATGCCGACCCGCGCGCGCAGCGGCACCACGTCGATTCCACGATCCTGAATTTCCTCGCCGTCGAGCTTGATCGAGCCTTCCACCCGCGCTGTCGGGATGGTGTCATTCATGCGATTGAGGCAGCGCAGAAAGGTCGACTTGCCGCAGCCCGAGGGACCGATCATCGAGATCACCTCGTTGCGCCCGATATCCAGGCTGACATTTTTAATCGCATGATTGTCGCTGTACCAGACATTGATGTCTCGGCAGACCATGCTGGGGTTGGGTGATCTAATCTCCCCAACAGTGGCGTCGGTGTTGGTGGTCTTGGCCGTGTTGGCGGCCTGACTGTTATCCAGCTCTGCAGCTTTGACATCAACAGGTTTAACGGCTATCGCATCGGCGGTCATATTCATGGGCGACTCTGAAGATTGGACAGGAGGCGTATCTGCCACCGGCGTCTTGGCGGCCGTGGCGACCTCGTTTGAATTGTTCATGACAGGCTCTGTGCGCTTGGGCTCTTGCGACGGTTGAATCGCACTGGTTTTACTCCAGTCGTTTTTACCCCAGTGATGGCACCCGTCGCACTGACGATTACCAACGCCGCTCAAAACGGCGGCGCAACAAGACGGCGGCGAGATTCATCAGGATAAGGAAGGCGAGCAACACCATGATGGCCGCCGAGGTGCGTTCGACGAAACCACGCTCGGGACTATCGGCCCACAGGAAGATTTGCACTGGCAGCACCGTGGCGGCATCGGTGAAGCCCTGGGGCACATCGACGATGAAGGCGATCATGCCAATCATCAGCAAGGGCGCGCTCTCGCCGAGCGCCTGGGCCATGCCGATGATGGTGCCGGTCATCATGCCGGGCAAGGCCAGCGGCAGCACATGATGGAGCCGCGTCTGCAGCGGCGAGGCACCCACGCCGAGCGCGGCCTCGCGAATCGAGGGCGGTACGGATTTTAGCGCCGCGCGGCTGGCGATAATGATGGTCGGCAGGGTCATGAGTGTCAGCACCATGGCCGCCACCAGCGGGGTCGAGCGCGGCACGCCGAAAAAGTTAATGAAGACCGCCAAGCCGAGCAGGCCGAAGACAATGGATGGCACGGCCGCGAGGTTATTGATATTGACCTCGATCAAATCGGTGATGCGATTCTTGGGCGCGAATTCCTCCAAATACAGGGCCGCGCCCACCGCGATCGGGAAAGAGAACAACAAGGTCAAGGCCAGGGTGTAGAAAGAGCCCATCACGGCGCCGGCAATACCGGCCAGTTCCGGCTCGCGCGAGGTGCCGTTGGTGAAGAAGGGCCAGTTGAAGCGCTTGGTGATCAGCCCGGCTTGCTCGAGCTGCAAGACCCAGGCGATTTGCTGATCACTGAGCCGCCGCGCATCCTGTGGCGTGGTCAGTTCCAGCGTCTGCCAACTGCCGGCCTCGGCTGGCGCCGAGGAGACCGGCGGCACCAGCACGACGCCGCGCGCGCCGCCGGCCTCAATGGCCACCAGTTTAATCAACCCGTCGTTAATGCGCAGCAGAAAGCTTGGCGCCTCGACGCCGAGCACCAGCTCATCGGCACCCTCAATCTCCGCCCGCAGCGCCTGAATTTGGTTCTCAAGGCGCTCAACATCACGTTCATTGCGCGCGATCTCACGCTCCGCCTCGCCCTCCTGGTCAGGGGTCAGGTCACCCTGCTTGAGCAAGGCGGTCTGATCATCGCGAGAGCGCTGCAACAGAACCTGCTGGCGCGCCAGACGCTCGGCGCTATCGCTGAGCCGGCCGCGCGCCCGTTCCAGCAATGGCAGCAGGCCATCATCCGAGACCCGAACCACGACCGCGTTGCCGGGCTTGTCCAACTCGCCCTCCAGGGTCGCTGTCCCCTGGCCATCGATGCGTGAAATGGGAGTGGAGCGTCCCTTCATGAACATGTCGATATCATCATCGACCAGCAGACGCACCGGGCGCTGGTGACCAATCACGCCGGGATCCTTGGTCACCATCTGGCGCAGTTGCAAGGGAGCGCCTGGACTCAGCAGCTCGCCGAGTTCACGGCGCTCAGTACGCCCGGTCACCGACGGAAACTCCGCGCGCAAGGCATCCTGGGCGAGTTTCAGGAAATTGACCCCGCGCAGTTGTTGTGCGACCTCGGAGTCGTCTAGCTCGCCCTCGCGCAACCGGCCCGTTGGATCGATCATCTCGGCATCGAAAGCCACCGGCAACTCAAGGTAGGACTGCAAGAAAGCGGTGTAGCCATTGCTGACGATATTGAGGAAAAGGATCAGCACAAAACTGAGCCCGAGCACCACGGCGCTGGCGCCGAGCAGACGGAACAAGCGCTCGGAACGGTAACGCCGTTTCAGGCTGGTCTCTACAATTTCGCGCGGGCTGCGGCGCGAGCCGCTGGTGTTGGCGGCAGCAGTGCTGGTGTTACTCATACTGTTCTCGATACTTGCGCACGATGTGCAGCGCGATGATATTGAGGATCAGGGTCACGACAAAGAGGGTGAGCCCGAGCGCGAAGGCGGCCAAGGTCTTGGCGCTGTCGAACTCCTGGTCACCGGTGAGCAGGGTGACGATCTGCACCGTCACCGTGGTGACGCTATCCAGCGGATTGGCGGTGAGGTTGGCGGCCAGACCGGCGGCCATGACCACGATCATGGTCTCGCCGATGGCGCGCGAGACGGCTAGCAGCACGCCGCCGACGATACCCGGCAGCGCGGCTGGAAAAATTACCCGGCGGATGGTCTCGGACTGAGTCGCACCCAGCGCATAGGAGCCATCGCGCAGCGACTGGGGCACGGCGTTAATGACATCCTCTGAGAGCGAGGAGACGAAGGGGATGATCATGATCCCCATCACCAAACCCGCCGCCAGCGCGCTCTCGGAGGCGATATCCAGCCCCAGGGTCACACCCAGGTCGCGCATGAAGGGGGCCACCGTCAGGGCGGCGAAAAAGCCATAGACCACGGTCGGGATGCCGGCCAAAATCTCAAGCACCGGCTTGGCCCAGGCGCGCACCTTGCGCGGCGCATATTCGGCCAGGTAAACCGCTGACAGCAGCCCGACCGGCACCGCTAGCAGCATGGCAATGAAAGAAATCAGCAGGGTGCCGGTGAACAGCGGGATGGCGCCAAAGGCCCCGGATGCTCCCACCTGCTCAGCACGCAGCGCGATTTGCGGACTCCATTTGGTTCCGAACAAGAACTCCGTCCAGGGCACTTTCTGGAAAAAGCGAATCGACTCGAACAACACCGACAGCACAATGCCGAGGGTGGTGAGGATGGCGATGGAGGAGAACAGAATCAGCACCAGCATCACGATCGACTCGACCCGATTGCGGGCGCGAAAACCTGGCTTGGTGTGCTGCCAGGCCCAGGCCATGCCGGCGAGCACCAGGGCGCCGATGAGTGCCCACAGCGACAGGTTGGCAATTTGTTGCAGGCGCAGATAGTGAGCCGCCGCCGCCACAACCTCGGGGCTTGGCTCGCGTCCCATCAGGTTGCCGCTCGCGTAGTTGCGGATATCGCTGGTCAGCAAGCTCAGCTGCCCCTCGGAGAGGCCGGCGGTCATGTCCGCCGGCAGCTCGGCGAGCGTGAGCGCGGTCAGTATCTGCCCTTGCAAGCCGACCCAGAATAACAGCAGCAGCAGCGCTGGAAGACCGACCCAGAGCGCTGCATAGTAACCATAGTAAGCCGGCAAGGAGTGCAGGCGATTGATATAAGCGGTGCCGCCAACGACACCAATGGCGCGTTTACGCCCGAGATGATAGGCCAGCGCCATGGCTATCAGCACAACGAACAACAGCAGCGAGGGATTCATGGCGGCGAGCGATCTTTAGCAAAAGGGAAAACAGCCATCAAGAAAGACGCCAACAACCCCCGCGGGTCGCTGGCGTGCGTGGACCGCGATACCGCCCGAGCGGCGGCGGCATCGCGGGGTCAAGCCAAGCTCTTTACTTGGGGCTCGACATCGGCTCCATGGCCTGTGATGACTTCGCGATCTTTGCGCGCATGTCATCGGGCAGCGGGATCAGACCCTTGCCTGGCAGGTAGCCGTCCGGACCCCAGGCGTTCTCGCTGGTGAAGGCGGTCACGTACTCTAGAATGCCAGGAATGGTGCCGACATGGGCGTTCTTGACATAGAAGTAGAGCGAGCGCGAAACCGGATAGGCACCGCTGGCGATGTTATCGAAAGTCGGCTCGACGCCGTCAATGATGGTGCCTTGCAGCTTGTCGGAGTTTTGATCCAGGAAGCTGAAGCCAAACACGCCGAGCGCATCGGCGTTCGAGTCGAGCTTCTGTACGATCAGGTTGTCATTTTCGCCGGCCTCGACATAGGCGCCGTCTTCACGCACGGTGCGGCAAATGGCCTTGTACTTCGACTTGTCTTCGCCCTTGATCGCGGCAATCCAGTCAAAGCTCTTGCAGCCGCCTTCCATCGCGATCTCGGCGAAGGCGTCACGCGTGCCGGAGGTCGGCGGTGGGCCGAGGACCTCGATGGCGACATCGGGCAGATCGGGATTCACCTCTTTCCAGGTTTTGTAAGGGTTGGGAACCAGCTTTTCGCCGCCATCCGGGTCCGGCACGTCCTTGGCCAGCGCCAGCCAGACGTCGCGCAGCGACAGCTCGAACTGATCGGCCTTCTTGGAGTTGGCGATGGCGATGCCGTCGTAGCCAATCACCACCTCGGTGATCTCGGTGACTCCGTTCTCCTGGCACTTCTCGAACTCGGAGACCTTCATCCGACGCGATGCATTGGTGATATCCGGCTGGTCGACACCAACGCCGGCGCAGAACAGCTTCATGCCGCCGCCAGAGCCGGTGGACTCGATTTTTGGCGTGTTAAACTCAGTGGCGTTACCGAAGTTCTCGGCAACGGTGGTCGCGAATGGGAACACAGTCGAGGAGCCGACAATGTTAATGGTGTCGCGCGCCATGGCTTGGGCGGACAGGGAAAGCGCGCCAAGGACGGCGAGGGTGACTGCGGTTCTTTTCATGGATAGACTCCATCGTCAGGTGAATGAAGCGCGAATTTTCGGTTGTTAGCGTTGCCATGGTATGACCGTTTTATTACGATTTAGTGACGCCCCGAGTGAAGGATCAACGGGGCGTCAGTTCCGTCATAGGCGCCAGTCTGTCGCTCCGTGAAAATAGCGACAAGGACAAGGAAGGTCCAAGAAATTGGTGGAGTCGCTCGGGCACGCGAGCATTCATTGCGTTGTCATCAATCTTTTGTGCAGAATCCCCTCATGTCAGCTACACTGGCCGGTTTGGCCGCTGAGCATTTCAGTTGCGAAATCTGGATTCAGTGCCAGTTGGGATGGCGGATGGGCATCGAGTAACTTGGGCAGGCGTTATGACGGGCTTGGGCTTCGATCAGTCAGCGCTGTTTTTCAATCTGGTTTGGATGGAGTCTGAGCAAGGCCATGCGTGTCTTGATGATGTCGGATGTCTATTTCCCCAGGGTCAACGGGGTTTCGACATCCATTCAGACCTTTGCGCGGGAGTTCGCCGCCGCTGGTCACCAAGTGACCCTGATTGCCCCGGATTACGGCACGCAGAGCCCGGAGCCTTTCGCGGTCATTCGCATTCCCTCGCGCTATCTGCCGTTCGACCCGGAGGATCGCATCCTGCGCTGGGGAAGGTTGCCGGACCACCATGCGACCCTGTCCGACGCGGGCTTTGATCTGCTGCATGTCCACACGCCCTTCATCGCGCACTATGCGGGTCTGGCGTTGGCGCGGCGCTTGGGTGTGCCTGTCATTGAAAGCTATCACACTTTTTTTGAGCAATACCTGGATAAATACGTCCCTCTGGTGCCCGGCGCCTGGATGCGCTATGCCGCGCGGCGTTTCTCCACCAGCCAGTGCGAGGATGTCGATGCCCTGGCCGTGCCCTCGCACGCCATGCTTAAGGTGCTGCGTGGCTATGGCATCGACACGCCCGCCGAAGTAGTGCCGACCGGGATTGACACAGGCCAGTTCAGTCAGGGCGACGGGGTCGGATTTCGCCAGCGATTTGGTATCGCGCCGGATCGACCGCTCTTGGTGCATGTCGGGCGCCTGGCATTCGAGAAAAATGTCGACTTTCTGCTACGCATGATGGTGAAGGTCAAGCAAGACTGTCCGCGAGTGCTGCTGGTCATCGCCGGAGAGGGACCGGCGCGCGCGATGCTGGAAGGTCTGGCGCGCAAGCTAGGTCTGGCCGAGCAAGTGCGTTTTCTTGGCTACCTGCTGCGCGATGGCTCGCTCGAGGACTGCTACAGCGCTGGAGATGCCTTTATTTTCGCCTCCCGCACCGAGACCCAGGGTCTGGTGTTGCTCGAGGCCATGGCGCTGGGTACGCCAGTGGTTTCCACCGCTGTCATGGGCAGTGCCGAGGTGCTGAAGGATGGCGAAGGTTGTCTGATCGCCGAGGAGGATGAGGATCTCTTTGCCAAGAAGGTGCTGCGCGTGCTAACGGATCAATCCTTACGCGCGCGACTGGGCAATAAAGCGGTGGCCTACGCACAGGGTTGGTCCGCGCCCGCGCTGGCGGAGCGCATGCTGACCTTCTATCGGCGGGTCATCGACCAGCACGGCACCGGCAGGTCGGCTACGTCCCCATCGACTGCGTTGGGCGGTTATAAGGAGGGGGTTGGAATGGCGGATCGGCTCCCACTGCCAGCCGCTGATCTGGCGTTGGCGCTCGACATGGCGCGACACTTTCCGGTCTGTGAGCAGCCGCTTGAGGTGCGGCCGCTTGGTGCCGGTTTGATCAATACCACCTTTGCCGTCTCTGCGCGCTGCGGGCAATTCGTGTTGCAGCGAATCAATTCGGCGGTTTTCGCAAATCCGCCATTGATCATGGACAACATCTCGCGTCTACAGTCCGCCGCCGCTGGAGCCGGTCCTAGCGCACCGCGTTTGCCAAAACTTTTCCGGGCCGCGTCCGAGGCGCTTTATACACGAGATCAGCATGGCGGCTACTGGCGTTTGCTCGAGCGGGTGGAAGATGCCATCACCCTGCCTGCCGTGACCGAGCGCACCCAGGCGGCCGCCATTGGCCGCCTACTGGGGCAGTTTCATGGCTTTGGCGCGCGCCTGGCCATGGCGGATTTTCATGTCACCTTGCCTGGCTCGCATGACACCCTGGCGTTTCGAGCAGCCTTGGATGCGGCCTTGCGCGAGGCGGATCAGCAGCGCTCGGCGAGCGAGGAGGCCGAGGTCTCGGTGCTGGTCGAGCAAGTGCGCGCGCGCGATCATGCCCTGGGGTGCCTGCGGGATGCCTTCGCGGCTGGTTTCATCCGCAAAACCCTGATTCATGGCGATCCCAAGCGCGATAATGTGCTCTTTGATCGCCAGGGACGTGAGGCGTTGTGTTTGATCGACCTTGACACAGTGCAACCCGGTTTGATTTTGCACGATATCGGCGATTGTCTGCGTTCCTGCTGTAATCGCGTGGGGGAGGGGGGCGCGCCGGAGCAGGTGCGCTTCGATGCCCAACTCGCCGAGGCCCTGCTAGGCGGCTACACGCAAGCGGCGCCTGGCCTGCTCGGAGCGGCCGAGGTTGAACTGTTGTTCGACGCGCTGCGTTTGATCCCGCTGGAGTTGGGTATCAGGTTCCTGATTGATCACCTGCGCGGGGATCGCTACTTTCGCGTGCGCTATCGCGGCCAGAATCTGCGCAAGGCCCAGGCGCAGTTGGCGTTGGTTGCCGACATCGAGCGCCAGGAGCGCGATTTGCGCCGCCTTGGCCGCGGCCTGGGCTGATTTTGGATGCGGCGCGTGCCGAGTGTTTTGCCTTGGGTGCTTGTCTTGATATTGCCGCACCGGTCCGGATATTTCAGCTTAAAGGAACCGGGAGTTAGAGCTTGAAAAGACAGATTATCATTGGCTGTGGCTATATCGGACAGTTGCTGCTACGACCGCTTGGAGAGCAGTGCGCGCATCCAGATCCGGCCATTGGCATTGCCCGCCAGGATGCGACTCTGGCCGCCATTGCCGCGGCGGGTGGTGAGCCACTGCGGCTTGATCTGGATCGTGATCCGCTCGACTCTATTCCGAGTGACGCGGCTTTGGTGTTTCATTTCGCGCCCCCGCCGTCGCAAGGCGCGCGGGACAGTCGCACTGCTCGCCTGATTGAGCACTTTAGGCGTCATGGTCACCCCGAGAGGCTGATTTATATTAGTACCACAGGGGTGTATGGGGACTGCGAGGGCGCCTGGGTTGATGAGAACTGGCCACTGCGCCCGGCGGCGCAGCGCTCCGAGCGTCGCGTCCATGCCGAGCGCCAACTGCAAGACTGGGCGGAGCGCAGTGGCGCGGATCTGATTATTTTGCGCGTGGCTGGTATCTATGCCGCCGATCGTCTGCCGCTGGAGCGCATCCGCCAGGGCGCTCCCGTGGTAAAAGCCGAGCAGGCGCCCTGGTCGAACCGCATCCATGCCGAGGATCTGGTCGAGGTCTGTCTGGCCGCCGCGCGGCGGGCGCCGGCCGGTGCCATTTACAATGTGTGCGATGGGCATCCAAGTACCATGACGGATTACTTTCTACAGGTGGCAGAGGCCGCCGGCTTGCCGCCACCGCCGCAGATCGATCTGCGGGAGGCGCCGGAACATCTATCCCCAGGCATGCTCTCCTACATGCGCGAGTCGCGGCGGTTGGATAATGCCCGCCTGCGTGAGGAGCTTGGCATTGCGTTGCGTTATCCCGATTTGACCGCTGGGTTGGCGGGGCTGCGTACCTAAGGGCCGCGTGGGAACAGTGCGGGAGCCAACAATGCGAAGGCTGGCACGCTTTAAGGTCGCGGCGGATTGCTGGGCTACCGCCCAAGCAGCAGGATTGCTAGACTCAAGGACGAATCTCAACCTCTTCATTCAGGAATCAAGCATGCACAGATTCTCTTACCCCCAGTCTCTTGCCGCGGCTGCTACCGCTGCTGTCACGCTCTTGTCTGGCGCTGCACTTGCGGCAGATCCTGAAGACTTCCACTTTGACACCACCGAGAACCTGTACCAAGTCTGCTCGACCCCGTCAGACTTGCCCGAACATGTCCCTGCCGCATTAGCGTGCCGCGCATTTATCGAAGCCACGGTTCAGTACCACGACCAGATTGTCGGACGCGAAGACGTCAAGCGTCTGGTTTGTTATGACACGACCACCACCGTTGAGGATGCTCGCCAAACATTTATCAGCTGGGGCAAGAAAAACCTGCGCCAACAAAAGCTGAAAACCGAGCAGCCCGTTGTCGGTCTAATGCGTTCCCTGGCCGAGGCCTATCCTTGTCGTTGAGTGCAATTTTTGCTTGCACCTCCGGCTATTGAAGATCCCCTTCAACAAAACCAGACGCTTGAGGATCCTTTGCACTTCAGCGCCGCAAGTGGGTCAAAGAGCCTTGGATGACCGTGAAGGCGCGCGACTTCCATGCCTGCAACCCGTTATGAACGAAAACTCATCGCGGCTCCTCCGAGACGCGATTCATGCGAGGAATAAGACCATGAAACATTCTTCATGCATCGCAACCGCCGGTGCCCTGGCCATTACCTTGTTCCTGAGCGCTTGTGGGACTACCACAGGTTCTCGGTCTGGGAGCGGCGCGCTGATGGGAGCGGCCGGCGGTGCCTTGGTGGGCTCGCTATCGGCAAATGCCGGTGCTGGCGCGCTCATTGGAACCGGCGTCGGAGCATTGGGTGGTTATTTGTATGATCAGCATGAGAAAGGCTATATCGACTAGCCGATCATGATCATGTTGAAGCCGATCAATTATTAGAGGTGATCATGAAGATTCGAAAAACTGGAATGTTGTTGGCACTCGGGGCCGCTGTAACTCTGATGCTGGCAGGATGCTCGACGACGACGCCCCAAAGCCGCACGGGTGAGCGGGTGTTGGGCGGAGCAGCGCTGGGCGCGGCAGCCGGTGCCGCGGTTGGATCGCAAAGTGCCAATGCGGGCAGGGGGGCTGCGATTGGAGCGGGAATTGGAGCCCTGGGTGGGGCCATGTATGACGCTGATCAAAAGAGCCGGAGGGCACCGCCGCAGCGGTACCGAGCTCAACCTTACCGTGTGCCCAATGGCTGAACGCGCACAGCTTCATCCTTGATGGACAACAGCAAGTGACGTGACGCTGAATGGTCAGTTTTCTTGCCTCACTCTGGCAGATTCTGCTTGAGCTTTCGCCCTCGCTGTTACTGGGGTTGCTCATCGCGGGTCTGATGCATGCCTACTTGCCCGATGGCTTCGTCCATCGTGGCTTGAGCGGCAATGATTGGGGCAGTGTCACCCGTGCCTCCCTTATCGGCGTGCCCCTACCTTTGTGCTCCTGCGGCGTGATTCCGACCGCCCTGGGACTGCGCAAGGAGGGCGCGTCCCCTGGAGCAACCACCTCGTTTCTCATTAGCACGCCGCAAACCGGGGTGGATTCCATTCTGGTTAGTGCCGCCTTTCTTGGCTGGCCTTTCGCGATCTTTAAGTTGATTGCTGCTTTCGTCACCGGAATTGTCGGTGGACTGCTAACGAATCGCTTCGCGCCCGCGCCGTTATTGGCGGGATCAGGTCACTCTGGGCTGGCTCCAGGGTCCGAAGGCGGGGATAAAAAGCGCGGTCTGCTCGGCGCCTTGCGCTATGCGGTCTTCGATCTGCTTGGCGCCATTGATCGCTGGTTGGTCTTTGGCATCATCGCGGCCGCGCTGGTCACCACCTTGACGCCCGAGGACTTCTTCGCTAGTCAGAGTTGGTCGAGCGGCCTGCTTGGCATGCTGGTGATGCTTACTATCTCGCTCCCCTTGTATGTATGCACCACGGCCTCGGTGCCCATCGCGGCTTCCCTGATCGCTGCTGGCTTGCCAGCCGGTTCGGCCCTGGTCTTTCTGATGGCCGGGCCAGCGACCAATATCGCCACCATCGGAGCGGTTTATCGCACCTTGGGCATTCGGGTGATTACCATCTACTTGGGCACTGTGATCCTAGCCAGTCTCGGCTTCGGGTTGTTATTCGATCAGATCCTCAATGTCAAACTGGGTGCGGTCGATGCGCATGCTGAGCACGCTGGCTGGCTCAGCTATCTGTCAACCGCGCTGCTGCTGGCTTTGCTGGCCTTGCTCGAGTATCGTCGCCGGCAGCAGCGGCAACTGGCACAACAGGCGGCGAATCAGATTGCCCGAGGCGGCGATGATGTGCTGATGCTGGAAGTCACTGGCATGACTTGCGGACATTGCGTTGCCAGCGTGAAGAAGGCACTGGAGGCCATTGATCAGGTCGAGGAAGCCACGCCGGAACTCAGTTCAGGGCGGGTGTGGCTGCGAGCGTCCGGCGTTGAGTTCGCGAGCTTGCGCCAAGCGGTCGAACAGGCTGGATTTCAGCTCAAGATTTGCAGCACCGAATAGGTTACTTTCATCCCTGAAACGGGCATTAACAAGTCAAGGTGGCAGGCGCGACACATGATGTCATCTCCCGCAAGCAATTCTGTTGGCTGTTTGGATAGGAGCTCATCAAGCTTGAAGATCAAAAATCTGATGAGCAGCCCCGTGGTCACTGTCGAGATGGACGACAGCCTGGCGGTGGTGAAGGAGATCTTCGACAACACCCATTTTCATCATCTTGCCGTGCTTGAAGAAGGCAGGTTGTATGGCGTGCTCTCGGATCGGGATCTGTTCAAGGCCATCAGCCCTGGCGTTGGCACGCCAGCGGAGAGCAATCAGGATCGCGCGGCGCTTAGCCGTCGTGCGCACCAGATCATGTCGCGCCGTCCCGTTGTCATTGAGCAGGAACAGGACGTGCGCGATGCGTTGCGCCTGTTTGAGGACCATCATGTTGCCTGCCTGCCGGTGGTCGATGGCGACGAGAATCTTGTCGGCATCCTGACTTGGCGCGATCTTCTGCATACCATGCGTTCTTTGCTGGCCTGATCGCAAAGGGCGCTCCTCATCTGAAGTGAAGCGCTTCAATCCCAGGACAGGGCGCCACCTGTCTGGTACTCGGTGACCCGGGTCTCGAAGAAATTCTTTTCTTTTTTCAGATCCAGCACTTCTGACATCCAGGGGAAGGGGTTGGTCGCTCCGGGATAAGGCTCGGCCAGGCCGATCTGCGCGCAGCGCCGGTTGGCGATGAAGTGCAGATACTCCTTGAACATGGGGGCGTTCAGGCCCAGCACGCCGCGCGGCATGGTGTCTTGGGCGTATTGGGCTTCGAGCTCGACCGCCTCTGTGATCATGTCGCGCAATTCCTGTTTGAAGGCGCCGCTCCATAGATGCGGGTTTTCGAGCTTGATCTGATTGATGACATCGATGCCGAAGTTCATGTGCATGGACTCATCACGCAAAATGTATTGGAACTGTTCGGCGGTGCCGGTCATCTTGTTGCGCCGGCCCATGCTGAGCACCTGCACAAAGCCAACGTAGAAGAAAATCCCTTCAAAGATCACATAAAAGGCCACCATCTCGCGCAGCAGGCGGCGGTCATTGGCTGGGGTACCGGTTTTGAAGTGCGGATCGGCCAGATATTGAGTGAAAGGCAGCGCCCATTCGGCTTTGCGCGCGACCGAGGGCACTTCGCGGTACATGTTGAAGATTTCGCCTTCATCCAGCCCCAAGCTTTCCACCACGTATTGATAGGCATGGGTGTGCAGCGCTTCCTCGAAGGCTTGGCGCAGCAGATATTGGCGGCATTCGGGATTGGTGATATGCCGATAAACAGCCAGCACCAGATTATTGGCCACCAGGGAATCGGCGGTCGAGAAAAACCCCAGGTTGCGCTTGATGATGGTGCGCTCGTCCTCGGTCAGGCCATTGGGGTCTTTCCACAGGGCAATATCCGCATTCATGTTGATTTCCTGCGGCATCCAGTGGTTGGCGCAGGCATCCAGGTATTTCTGCCAGGCCCAGTCGTATTTGAAGGGGACCAACTGATTGAGATCGGCATGGCAGTTAATGATGCGCTTGTCATCGACGCGGATGCGCCCGGCGCCCATTTCCAGGTTTTCCAGGCCGGTCGCGCCGCCGGCCGGTTGGTTCTTTGATGCCAGTTTTGATGTCGGCTCTGATATGGGCGTTGTCGCGGCTGTCTTTCCGCGAGCCGGGCTGGCATCCGGAGTCTGCCAGACCCTGTCATCCTCATCGGGCAGCAATGTCGTTTGCAAAGGTAAGGGGTTGGGATTCACCACCGGGGCCGAGCCAGCGGTAGCCATCAGGGCGCTGTTATCAACCAGTCCCAGACCGGGGCGGGGTGTGGCTGGCGATGCAGCTGTGACAGTTGTGTCTTGTGCATCATGACCTGGGCTTTCTCTGTCGCGCCAGGCGCTGGATTCCGCTTCGATCTCCGCCGGGTTGTCCGCATCCGGATCGCGGGCAGCATCCAGATACAGTGGGTGACGGGGTTTTAGGTCGACAAGGGGGTCTTCCCAGTTCAGCATGGTTGGTTCTCCTGGGCTGTGGATGGTCGTCGGGAGGTGGCGGAAATCCTGTGGGTGGCCTCTGGTCTTAGGATTACTGGCAGCTCTCGCACCCGGGATCGTCGATGGAGCAGGCGTTCGGGGCGCCTGCATGAAATGAGGCGCCATTGCCCTTGCCATTCGGCTTGCCACCATGGGCGGCGCGATAGCTGCCGCCAACGGCGCTTAACTGATTGGCGCGGTGGCTGTCGCTCATGGTCGATTTTTCAACATGGGTTGCGCCCATGGAACGCAGGTAATAGGTGGTCTTCAACCCCCGTGCCCAAGCCAGCTTATAGAGGTTGTCGAGCTTTTTGCCATTGGGCTCGCTCATATAGAGATTCAGGCTCTGGGCCTGGTCGAGCCATTTTTGCCGCCGCGCGGCGGCTTCGACCAGCCAGCGCGGGTCGATCTCAAAGGCGGTGGCATAGAGGGCCTTTAGCTCATCGGGAATGCGATCAATGGGCTGCACCGAGCCGTCGTAGTATTTGAGATCATTGACCATGACGCTGTCCCACAGGCCCAGGGCTTTGAGATCGGCCACCAGGTAGGGATTGACCACGGTGAACTCACCGGAAAGATTGGATTTGACGAACAGGTTTTGATAAGTCGGCTCAATGGACTGACTCACGCCGACGATATTGCTAATGGTCGCGGTCGGGGCAATGGCCAGGCAGTTGGAATTGCGCATGCCCTGGGTGCGGACCTTCTCGCGCAGGCCAGTCCAATCCAAGGTACAGTCGCGGTCAACTTGCAGATAACCGCCGCGGCCCTGTTCGAGTAACTCCAGTGAGTCAATGGGCAGAATGCCCTGGCTCCAGAGTGAACCGGCAAAGCTGGTATAAGGGCCACGCTCGGCGGCTAGATCCGCGCTGGCCTCGATGGCGTGATAAGACAGGATCTCCATGCTCTGATCGGCAAAGCGCACCGCTTCTTGGCTAGCGTAGGGAATGCGCAGCTTAAAGAGCGCATCCTGAAAGCCCATGATGCCCAGTCCCACCGGGCGATGACGCAAATTGGAACTGCGTGCTTGGGGAACATTGTAGAAGTTGTAATCAATCACATTGTCGAGCATGCGCATGGCGGTGCGCAGGGTCTTTTTGAGCTTCTCGGTATCGAGTCCGCGCTCGCTCACATGGGCTGCGAGATTGACGCTGCCCAGATTGCACACGGCAATTTCCTGGTCATTGGTATGCAGGGTGATTTCAGTGCAAAGATTGGAGCTATGCACCACGCCTGCATGCTGATTGGTATAGCGCAGGTTGCAGGGATCTTTGAAGGCAATCCAGGGGTGCCCGGTCTCAAACAACATGGCCAGCATTTTGCGCCACAGATCAACCGCCTTGATGGTCTTGCCGACCTTTAATTCACCAGCGGCGGCGCGCGCCTCATAGGCCAGATAGGCTTGCTCGAAGGCCAGCCCGGTCAGGTCATGCAGATCCGGTGTTTCATCGGGGGAGAACAGCGTCCAGTCGCCTTCTTCAGCGACGCGCTTCATGAACAGGTCCGGCACCCAGTTGGCGGTGTTCATGTCATGGCAACGGCGGCGGTCATCGCCGGTGTTCTTGCGCAGTTCCAGGAACTCCTCGACATCAATATGCCAGGTCTCGAGATAGGCACAGACGGCCCCCTTGCGCTTGCCCCCCTGGTTCACGGCCACGGCCGTGTCATTCGCCACTTTCAAGAAGGGCACCACGCCCTGACTCTTGCCATTGGTGCCTTTAATGTGGGCACCCATACCGCGAACCCGGGTCCAGTCGTTTCCAAGACCACCGGCGAATTTGCTCAGCAGTGCATTGTCCTTGATGGCGCCATAGATGCCGTCGAGATCATCGGGCACCGTGGTCAGATAGCAGGAACTCAATTGCGGGCGCACAGTGCCGGAGTTAAACAGGGTTGGCGTCGAACTCATCAAGTCGAAGCTGGAGAGCAAGTCGTAGAACTCAATCGCGCGCGCTTCGCGGTCGATTTCATTGATGGCCAAGCCCATGGCGACGCGCATGAAAAAGGCCTGGGGCAGCTCAAAGCGCGTGCCGTCTTTGTGGATAAAATAACGGTCGTAGAGTGTTTGCAAACCAAGATAGTTGAATTGAAGGTCGCGTTCTGGCTTGAATGCGGCGCCGAGACGGTCGAGGTCGTAGCGGGTGAGCTCCGCGTCGAGCAACTCCAGCTCGGCGCCCCGCTTGATGTAGGCGCGGAAATAGCTTCCGTAGGTATTCGCCCAATCGGATGCTGACATTGTCATGCTTGGCAAGCCGAGAAAACCCAGTGCCTCCTTGCGCAGGCTTGCGAGTAGCAGCCGGGCGGCCACTTGACTGTATCCTGGTTCCCGCTCAATGAGAGCGCGCGCGGCCATGATGAGCGCTTGATCGACATCTCTCTCCGAGACACCATCGAACAGATTGCGGCAGGCATCATCCAGCACCAGTTGTGGTTCAACCGCATCAAGTCCGGCACAGACCTCGGTGACCAGCGCTGCCAGCGCCGCTTGATCGAGCGGTACCGAGCGTCCATCACTGAGGGTGACTTGGAGACCCTGGGTGGCCTGCACGGCTTCGGACTCTCGTACCCGGGCGGCACGCTCGCGCGCCCGAGAATCGCGATAAAGCACATAATCGCGGGCGACCTTATGCTCTCCGGCGCGCATCAGTGCCAGCTCAACCTGGTCCTGGATGTCTTCTATGTGCACGTTTCCACCGCCGGGCAGTCGACGGGTGAGGGCGGCCGTGACCTGTTCGGTTAGTTGCTCGACACGATCATGAACGCGGCTGGAGGCGGCGGCCTGGCCACCTTCGACTGCCAGAAAGGCCTTGGTCATGGCCACCTTGATTTTGTTTGGATCGAAATGGGTGACCTTGCCGTTGCGGCGAATCACCTGTACCTGCCCTGGCTTTGGTCCCAGCCCTGCCGGGGTCGCGAAGGGGGGCGCGACACCGGCCAGCGAAGGCTGCGGCGGAAGCTGTTCAACCGGGGCGGTGGGTGTCGCTGTGGTCATGGTGGAAATCCTCCGATGGGTCAATGTCTGGGACGCATGGGCATTTGCCCACTGGCGGTTTTTTCGCGGGGTGATAGCTGTGCCCCAAGGTACCCAGGCAATAGATGACATATCCACTGGGGTATGTGGGCAGCATCGCGAGCAGGCGGCGCAAGTTTGGGCGACAAACAATATCTAGTGTCTGGGTGGCATGTCAACCACAATATATTGTGGATAACTACAGTGATGGCTTCGGTAAGCCTTGTGGATAACCTGTGGGCCAAACAGGTGCGTAGCGCTCCAACGGCCCTTGATCAGGGGCTTTGGCCTGGCTAACGGATAACCCCACCGGGCTTGGGCGAGACAAGACGGCACCTAGGGTGCGATACTTTTTTCCAGAACCAACAAAAAAGGAGGAGAGCGTCAATGAACAACAGAAGATGGATAGGAGACGGCCAACTGAGGCCTGCGTTGGCGTGCGCTGTCATAGGCGGTTCGTTAGCGCACCGGGCATCTACCTGGTCGAGCTTGGCACTGCTGGTCGTGCTGACTTCGGCATGGGTGCCGGTCGTGGCTGGAGAGTTGGAGTTGGAGGCGGCGCTGGCGGAATATGAAGAAGCATTGTCAAAGCAGGCCGATCCGGAAAACGGACGCAAGGTCTACTTGACCTGCGCGGTTTGTCACCGCCCCGAGGGCTGGGGTACGGTCGATGGTGTCTATCCACAGATTGCCGGGCAGTTGCCGTCCGTCATCATCAAGCAGCTCGCGGATTTTCGTGCCGGCAATCGCGACAACCCGCTGATGTATCCCTTTTCAGTGCCGCGCATTCTTGGCGGCCCGCAGCAGATGGCCGATGTCGCTGCCTATGTGTCGCAACTGCCGATGACACCGCACAATGGCGTTGGACCCGGTGTGGATCTGGAGCTCGGCAAGCAGCTTTTCGGTGATCGTTGCGCCGAGTGTCATGGTGAGCGAGGGCAGGGCGATGCCGATGCGCATATTCCAGCCGTCGCTGGTCAGCATTTTTTGTACCTAGTGCGCCAGTTTGAAGCGATTCGCAGTGGCCAGCGCAAAAATGCCGATGAGGAAATGGTAAAGCAGATCAAAGGCTTTAGCGCTCGTGAGGAAAGCGCTGTGTTGGATTATGTCGCGCGCCTGCGCCCGCCGGAAGACAAGCTCGCGCGCGAGGGTTGGGCGAATCCGGACTTTCCCGGCTATGTCCGCGAGGCCATGCGCGGTGTCCCGCCGCTGCCGCCTTTCCCTGTGCGACCGCCAGAGCCGCCGCAACCGCCACAGCCACCAGCTTTCCCGCTGAGTTCTGACAGACCTCATGGTGTTGGCAATTGACAATGCCCAGCCTCGTGACCCTGGAAACAATGGTTGCCTTTGTCCGGGTGGTCGGGACAATGCAAGGTGAGCGCGGAAATGCCTGGTCGGCAGCCGAGCCAGAACTTTCAGCGTTGCTGACACTGTCAGTCAGTGATGCGGTAACGCTGGCAATGGCTTGAAGGCTGGCTTAGGCATTGGCTGTTAGATTGGCACCAGAGAACTTGTTGCCCAATTGAAGACCTTTGAGTTCAGCCTATGGATCCCACGCGAGGATCTGCTCGCCTTCTACGAAGGCCGCACACGCCGTATCAGTGTGTTGGCTAACAATGGCCAGCGTATCGAATTGCCGGCGGAGTTTTTTCGCCGCTTTGTCGATCATCGGGGTATCAAAGGGCGTTTCCGTGTGATCGTTACCGATGAACATCGCATGGTCGACATCCAGCGCCTCACGTAGGTGACAGACCATGAATCAAAGACTTCTAAATCCTGGTCGTCATCCGTTGTGCCAGCGAATGTAAAGGCGAATTAGACAGCCTTCTCGCCGAACGGGTAAGATTCCGCCCTGGATCGGGTTTGGATCGGGAGGCTGTCGCGACCATCGGGGCTGGCTCGCGTACCCTGTTCGTCCAAGCAGGTTTTGTCCGCCTTCGCGCGATCCTGTCTCGCACCATTCTGCTTTCGGAGATTTCCTGTGCAGTCAACCGCCATTTTGGTCCTGGAAGACGGTTCCGTCTTCCGCGGGAGCGCCATCGGCGCGCCTGGGGAAGCCGCCGGTGAGGTGGTGTTTAACACTGCCATGACCGGCTATCAGGAGATCCTGACCGATCCGTCCTATCTACGTCAGCTTGTCACTCTCACCTATCCGCACATCGGTAACACCGGGGTGAATGATGAGGATCAGGAGTCGCCTCGGGTGCAAGCGGCTGGACTCATTGTGCGTGATGCGCCCATGGTGGCCAGCAACTGGCGCCGCCAGCAGGATCTGGGAGAGTATCTGCGCGCGCAGGGCACGGTCGCCATCAGCGAGGTTGACACCCGCCGCCTGACGCGGCTGCTGCGCGAAAAGGGCGCCTTGAGTGGCTGCTTGCAGGCAGGCGACGGATTGGATGAGCCCAGCGCGCTGCGCAAAGCGCGGGACTTTCCCGGGCTGAAGGGCATGGATTTGGCACGGGAGATCAGCACGCCCGAAGCTTACAACTGGACGGAAGGCGTCTGGCAGCTTGATGCCAGTCGGCGCGAAATCGACGCAGCTGCCCTCCAGTCGGGGGATCCCTTGCGCGTGGTGGCCTACGATTTCGGCGTCAAGCGCAACATCCTTCGCATTCTGGTAAGCCTGGGTTGCCAGATCACCGTGGTGCCCGCGCGAACGCCCGCCGCGGATGTTCTTGCCATGAACCCCGATGGTGTCTTCCTGAGCAATGGTCCCGGCGACCCGGAGCCCTGTGATTACGCCATCACGGCGATCCGCGAACTGCTCGATAGCGACATGCCGCTCTTCGGTATCTGTCTTGGTCATCAATTGCTCGGGTTGGCCTGCGGTGCCCGCACGGTGAAAATGAAATTTGGCCACCATGGTGCCAACCATCCTGTGCAGGACCTGGCAAGCCGCCGGGTGATGATCAGCAGCCAGAACCACGGTTTCGCGGTCGATGAACAAAGTCTGCCGGAGACTGTCATGCCAACGCATCGCTCGCTGTTCGACGGCTCCTTGCAGGGCATCCACCATCGCGATCATCCGGCCTTCGGTTTTCAGGGGCATCCGGAGGCGAGCCCTGGTCCGCATGATATCGCGCCGCTGTTCGCGCACTTCATCGACCTGATGCGCGCGCATCGCCGCGCCGCCTGAAGCAGCCTTTCTGATCGTCATTACCCATACTTCATCCTCAACCCCGCCATCGCCGTGCCAGCAAGGGCCAGTTCATGCCAAAGCGTACCGACATTCACAGCATTCTGATCATTGGCGCCGGGCCCATTGTGATCGGACAAGCCTGCGAGTTCGACTACTCCGGAGCCCAGGCGTGCAAGGCGCTGCGCGAGGAGGGCTATCGCGTCATCCTTGTCAACAGCAATCCGGCCACCATCATGACCGACCCGGAAATGGCCGATGCGACCTATATCGAGCCGATCAACTGGCGGGTGCTCGAGCGCATCATCGAGACCGAGCGCCCCGATGCCCTGCTGCCGACCATGGGCGGGCAGACGGCGCTCAACACCGCGCTGGATTTGGCCCGTCACGGCGTGCTCGAACGCTTTGGTATCGAGATGATCGGCGCGACGCGGGAAGCGATTGATAAAGCCGAGGACCGCGATCTGTTCCGTCAGGCCATGCGCCGCATCGGGCTCGATATGCCGCATTCGGCCATGGCTCACAGCCTGGAAGAGGCCTTTCAGGTGCAGGGGCAGATTGGCTTTCCCGCCATCATCCGCCCGTCCTTCACCATGGGCGGCAGCGGCGGCGGCATTGCCTACAATGCCGAGGAGTTCGAGGACATCTGCCGCCGTGGTCTGGATCTGTCTCCCACGCGCGAACTGCTGATCGAGGAATCCGCCCTCGGCTGGAAAGAATACGAGATGGAAGTGGTGCGCGATCACGCGGACAACTGCATCATCGTCTGCTCGATCGAGAACTTCGATCCCATGGGAGTACACACGGGCGATTCCATCACGGTCGCGCCGGCACAGACGCTGACCGACAAGGAATACCAGATCATGCGCGATGCCTCATTGGCGGTGTTGCGCGAAATCGGGGTTGATACCGGCGGCTCCAATGTGCAGTTCGCTATCAACCCGGCCGACGGGCGCATGATCATCATCGAAATGAACCCGCGGGTGTCGCGCTCCTCGGCGCTGGCCTCCAAGGCCACTGGCTTCCCCATCGCCAAGGTCGCGGCCAAGCTGGCGGTGGGTTATACCTTGGACGAACTGCGCAACGAAATCACCGGCGGCGCCACCCCGGCGTCCTTCGAGCCGACGATTGATTACGTGGTCACCAAGGTGCCGCGTTTCGCGTTCGAGAAATTTCCCCTTGCCGATGCGCATCTGACCACCCAGATGAAATCCGTCGGCGAGGTGATGGCTATCGGTCGGACCTTTCAGGAGTCGCTGCAAAAAGCGCTGCGTGGGCTGGAGACCGACAAGGATGGCCTCAATCCCATGCTGGATCTGGCCGATCCGGCCTCGATTAAACGCCTGCGCACCGAGATTGCCCAGCCGGGCGCGGAGCGGATTTTCTATTTGACCGACGGCCTGCGCGCCGGCATGACAGCCGAGGAAATTCAGGAACTCTCCGGTATCGATCCTTGGTTCATTGCCCAGATTGAGGAACTGGTCGCCATCGCCCACGAGGTCAAGGTTCAGGGGTTTAATGCGCTCGATAAAGCCCGACTGCGCTTGCTCAAGCGCAAGGGCTTCTCTGATCGGCGCCTGGCGGCGCTGACGGGCGTGAGTGAACAGCAGTTGCGCGCGCGGCGCTGGGATTTTGGCCTGCGACCTGTGTTCAAGCGAGTCGATACCTGCGCGGCGGAATTCGCTGCCAGCACCGCCTACCTGTATTCAACCTACGAGGAAGAATGCGAAGCGCTGCCAACTACTGCCAGGAAAATCATGGTGCTTGGTGGTGGACCAAACCGTATCGGCCAGGGAATTGAGTTTGACTACTGCTGCGTGCACGCTGCTTTCGCGCTGCGCGATGATGGTTTTGAGACCATCATGGTCAACTGCAACCCGGAGACTGTTTCGACCGATTATGACACCTCGGATCGACTCTATTTCGAGCCGCTGACGCTTGAGGATGTGCTTGAAATTGTCGATAAGGAACAGCCTGCTGGTGTCATCGTCCAATACGGCGGCCAGACCCCGCTCAAGCTCGCGCGCGATCTCGAAGCCGCCGGCGTACCCATTATCGGCACTTCGCCGGATTCCATCGATCTGGCTGAGGATCGCGAGCGTTTTCAGCGGCTCATCCATCAGCTTGAGCTAAAACAGCCGCCGAACTGTACCGCGCGCAGTGAGGAAGAGGCACTCAAGCTAGCCTCCTCCATCGGCTATCCGCTGGTGGTGCGACCCTCTTATGTGCTCGGTGGCCGTGCCATGGAACTGGTCTATGACGACCAAGAACTGGCGCGCTACATTCGCTCGGCGGTCAGTGTGTCAAACGAATCCCCGGTGCTGCTCGACCGCTTCCTTGAAGACGCCATTGAGGTCGATGTCGATGCTCTGTGCGACGGCGAGCGGGTGCTGATCGGCGGCATCATGGAGCATATCGAGCAGGCCGGCGTCCATTCGGGCGACTCTGCCTGCTCCTTGCCGCCTTACACGCTGTCCGCCAGTATCCAGGATCGGCTGCGCGAGCAGATGACCCGCCTGGGTCTGGCGCTCGGCGTACGTGGCCTGATGAACGCCCAGTTCGCAATCAAGGGCGATGATATCTACATTCTGGAAGTGAATCCGCGTGCTTCGCGCACCGTGCCCTTTGTGTCAAAGTCCATCGGCCTGCCCCTGGCCAAGGTCGGCGCGCGCTGCATGGTCGGGCGCAGCTTGACCGAGCAGGGCTTGAGTGCCGAGGTTAAACCCAAGCATTTCTTCGTCAAAGAGGCGGTCTTTCCCTTCATCAAATTTCCCGGCGTCGACACAGTGCTCGGCCCGGAAATGAAATCCACTGGCGAGGTGATGGGGATAGGCGAGACCTTTGGCGAGGCATTCGGCAAGGCAGTCGAGGGTGCTGGCACCCAGCTGCCGCGGCCCGGTAATGCACTGCTCAGCGTTCGTGATGCCGACAAGCGCCGACTCGAGCGCGTTGGGCGTAGCTTGATCTCGCTTGGTTTTCAACTCCATGGTACCCACGGCACTGCCGCGGCCATGCGCGCTGCAGGTCTGCCCTGCGAGGGAGTCAATAAGGTCAAGGAAGGCCGGCCGCATATTGTTGACATGATTAAAAATCAGGATATCAGCTTCATTGTCAACACCACGGAAGGCGTCCAAGCCATCACCGATTCGGCCGAAATCCGTCGTGCCGCCCTGCAATACAAGGTGAGCTATACCACCACCATGGCGGGGGCCGAGGCGACCTGCCTGGCCCTTGAGCAGTCTGGCGCACTGCGCGTCAACAGATTGCAAGATCTTTACTGATTACAGGGTCTTTACGCCCCGCGACGACAGGGTTAGGCTTTCTTTTCATCCGGGTGACGACACCCTCCACCGTGCTCGCCGACCTGGCTCGCCGACCTGGTTCGCCACCGTCGCGCCGGCATGGTTTGATCACTACCGACCGAGGATACCAGAGCATGAACAAAGTCCCTCTGACCGTCAGGGGTGCGGAGCAGTTGCGTGAGGAATTGGACCGGCTCAAGCGGGTCGAACGCCCTCGCGTCATCGAGGCGATTGCCGAGGCACGCGCCCACGGCGACCTCAAGGAAAACGCCGAGTACCACGCCGCCCGCGAACAACAGGGCTTCATCGAAGGGCGCATTGGTGACCTCGAAGGGAAGCTGTCCAATGCCGAGATCATTGATGTGACCAAGTTGCCGGCCACTGGCAAGGTCATGTTTGGCACCACGGTCGTGGTGCTGGAAATTGAAAAAGACGAGGAACACACCTTTATCATCGTGGGTGACGATGAGGCCGATATCAAACGCGGCATGATTTCTATCAGTTCACCGATCGCCCGTTCCCTAATCGGTAAGAGCGAAGGTGATCAGGCGGTGGTGGATGCACCAGGTGGCGCCCGCGAGTTCGAAATTTTGGAGGTGCGTTATGAATAGACGCAGGTCAGCCATTGGCGCCGGAATCAAAATCCTGGTCTTTGTTGCCCTGTGGCTGGGGCTGACCTCCGCAGCCTGGGCGCTACGCTGCGGCAACCACCTGGTCTCGGAAAAGGATCCAAGTCAAAAGCTGGTGCAATACTGCGGGCAGCCAACCAGTGTTGAGAGGCTCAAGGATCGCCGAGCCGTGCGGACCTATGACAGTCAGGTCGGCGGTTATGTCACGGATTACCAGTCCATCCCTTATGAGATCTGGACCTACAATTTCGGGCCCCAGCGTTTCATGATGCGCATCACGGTGCGCGAGGGTCTCATCACCCGCATCGAATCGGCCGGCTACGGTTACTGAGAGCCGACTTCAGTTTCTGGCGTTTCCATGGATTACAATATGTGTTCATCCAGCACGAATAAGTGAAGGATGAAGATGCACGCATAAAAAAAGCGCGGCAAGTGCCGCGCTTGAAATACCACCAAAGGAGGATGGAGGAGTGTACCAAGGATCCTGCGGATCATCAGTACATCAATAGTTTCTAAAATACCGATCTTCCTGTCAAGGCGGATTCGGTCCTCTGAGCCAAATTTATTGTGCTGTGAGCATCCAAACAAGCAGTCAATCTTTAAGCTAGGAACGATTTTATGAGCCCTGAACAGGGAGTTGTGCCGCAAGCCGGGCGTCTTGCGGCGACCTTGGCCGCGTTGCGCGATAGGCGCGTGATGGCATTGGTGCTTCTCGGCTTTTCAGCCGGCATGCCCATTCTGCTGATTTTTTCCTCACTGTCGCTCTGGTTGCGGGAGGCGGGCGTCGAGCGCGGGGCCGTGACCTTTTTCAGCTGGGCCGCGCTCGGGTATTCCTTCAAGTTCATCTGGGCGCCTTTGGTCGATCAAATTCCGCTGCCCATGCTCACGCGCCTGCTCGGTCGCCGCCGCAGCTGGCTACTGGTAGCCCAGATTGCGGTGATCTGCGCCATCACACTGATGGCGATGAATGATCCATCCCAGGGGTCTGATACCTTGGTGATGATGGCATTGGCGGCCGTGATGCTGGGTTTTTCCTCTGCCACCCAGGATATAGTGATCGATGCCTATCGCATCGAAATTGCCGAGGTTCGCATGCAGGGCGTGCTATCAGCGGCCTATATTGCTGGTTACCGCGTGGGCATGGTGGTCGCTGGCGCCGGGGCGCTCTACCTGGCCGCTCGTTTTGGCTCGACAGCGGACAGCTATTCCTATGCAGCTTGGCAGCTCACCTACCTGGTCATGGCAGCCACCATGCTGATTGGTGTAGTCACCACTTTGGTGGTGTCAGAGCCTGCTGTCCGTGCGCGGCAACATCAGGGCTTTGGTGCCCTTGACTACAGCCGTCTGGTGCTGGTGTTTTTGGTGTCCGCGGCGGCCTTTGTGGCGGCGTTTTTTTTGGCTGGACACAGTTTTACAGCGGTCAAACAGGGCCTTGGCAATGACGCTCTGATCAATTTTCTGCTCGAGACCCTGCACTTTGGATTCGCCGTGGCCTCGGCCCTGGCGGTTGGCTGGTTGCTGGTGCGCCTAGGCGCTGTTGACCGGCGGATCGCGCGGGCAACCTGGGTCGAGCCAGCGCTGGATTTTTTCCAGCGCTATGGCCTGCGCACCGCGCTGCTCTTGCTGGCGCTGGTCGGGCTCTATCGCATTTCCGACATTGTGCTGGGCGTCATCTCCAATGTCTTCTATCAGGATATCGGCTTCACCAAGCCGGAAATCGCCACGGCGGTCAAAACCTTTGGCGTGGTGGTGAGCATTGCCGGCGGATTTATCGGCGGCTTAATGGCGACACGTTTTGGGGTAATGCGCATTCTAATGCTGGGTGCCGTGCTCTCGGCGGTGACCAACTTGCTGTTCATCGTCCTGGCGCATGTCGGCCACCAGTTACCCATGCTGTATGTCACCGTCGGGGCGGACAATCTCGCCGGCGGTCTCGCCAGCGCGGCCTTCGTGGCCTTCCTGTCGAGTCTGACCAATGTCTCATTCACGGCCGTTCAATATGCCTTGTTCAGCTCCCTCATGACCTTGTTGCCTAAAGTGCTTGGCGGCTACTCCGGCTCAATGGTGGATGGAATCGGCTACCCGAACTTCTTCCTCTTCACAACCCTAATCGGCGTGCCGGTGCTGCTGCTCGTCTGGTTTGCACAGCGCAGCTTGAAAGTGGCCGAAACGCCCCCGGTGAAAAAGTGAAAAGCACCAAGGGGGCAGAGGCCTTGATCATAATACAGGCTAAAATCTAATACTCCTGTCGGGTAATTTGCCTGTGACTCTCAAAAAAACATTGGGTTAGCTTAATCCAGTGCTGGCTGGAGGATCCGATGGCCCGACTTATGATCCAGGCCGGATCAGAGTACCAGATGATCACCAGAAGGCGAGGGCGGTTGGTCAGCCTTGCTCAGTGCTCGGTCTCGTCTTCCGAATAAATATTGCGCAAATAAAAAACAATAAAATCTTTAAAAACAGTACCCTAAAAGTTTTTTACAAGCGGAAAGCACATGACTACGACTTTTTTAAGTCGTTGATTTTGTTCGGTCTTTAACTTTTGTTTTCCCGTTTAAAATCAATAAGTTACGAATTGTAGTCATGTATAGTATTTTTGTGTCTCGTATATCATTACAGCCGCAACCCGCTGCAAAATGTTGCAAAGATCCGCTATAATAAGATCCTCATAGCAAGAATGCGCACACGACCAGCAGCCAGAATTCGCCTAACAGGCATCCCACAAAACTTTGCTGCGAAGCAGTAGCTTTGTGCTTTACCCTAAAACACATGGATTCATCACCCGTGGTGGCTGGAACCATGAGCGTTAGGGTGGATCGGTACCATGAGCCTTATGCTGCAATACCCCCTCATTGTTGAATGAGTATATGGAGAGGTGCCGGAGTGGTCGAACGGGCTTGACTCGAAATCAAGTGACTCCTTACGGGGTCCGTGGGTTCGAATCCCACCCTCTCCGCCATCTAATTGTGTAATGCTCTGATCCTTCAGGATAATTTCTAGAGCTTTCTCGATTCGCCCCACATTCCGCCCCACACTCGGACAGCGCTCGGGTTAACGCTGGGGGTAACATTTCGCGGGCGTTAAGGGGGGCTGTCGGGTATTTGGCGCCCGGGCGAGTGAAATCAGCCGGGTCAGCACCCGACCGGGCGAGCCGGTGACGCTGCTCGCATTAAACAATCTGTGACGCCGCGTCTCATAGGCTGCAATCTATCTGGCACGGCTTGCATGGTGCTGCGGTTGTCGATGAATGAATCTTGCATGACGCGCTCACAGGCTCATAGAGCCGTTGCAGGTGTCGGGCGGGTAATCGAGCAGGGTCAGCCGTGCGGGCCGCTCAGGCGGCTTTCCGCGAGTGCTGGCGGGCTTTCCGCGCGGGTGCGGTTGGCTCGGCTTGCGCGTCATCCTCGGCGGGTGCTGTCGGCCGGGCTTGTGCTCCCGCGCTGGCAGGTTCCGCGCTCAGTTCATCAAGCACCTGATTGAGCGAGTCTTGCAGGTGCAACTCGACGTCGCGCAGCTCATTGGCGCGTAGCAGAGTCGGGGCGATGCGAGAAGGGATCGACAGCAGGCGCGACTTCACCCGGCCGGCTTCATCTGCCCATACCTGGGCGACTTCCTTCACGTCGAGCAGCTCGCCGCGCGGGCCAAGGCCGCACCAGTCAGGCCAGAGGCTGTCATCGGGCAAGCTGGGCCAGAGGCCGGGTGGTTCGGGCAGGACATGCCAAGCGGCGAGTGCTTGCCGTTGCTGCTCGGCGAGTGCTTGCCGGTGCTCGGCTGCGAGGAATTGATCGGCGCGAGCTGCAAGCACGTCGGCATGGGCGAGCAGTCGCTCGGCATCCTCGGGCCGGTCTTGTTCGGCCGCGCGGATCGCTTCGTCGCTCTCGGCGATGGCGGCTTGCATCAATGCGGCCGGGTCATACAGCTCGGGCGTCGTGAGTGATGTCGCTAGCATGGGTCAGCTCCTGGGGTTGATTGTTCAACAAGTTTCGCGACACAAACTGTCGCAAATTGCGGGGCTCGAAACACCCGCAGGGTGGACGGCTCGGAAGTACCTTCAGGCATGCACATGCACTGTCCAGCGGCCGTCGTCTTGCCGCTGGACGCGAGAGCGGGGGAACACCCGCAGAAAGCTGTCACGCTTGCAGGGCATGCAGTTGATCGCGACCGTTTGATTGACCAGGGCGAGCACTTGGCCATAGCGCTCGCGGATGTCTTGATCCATCCGTTCGTCGGTGATGTCGGCATAAGGGCAGTTCGGGTCGGCTTGCATGGGTAAATCCTCTCAGTCAGTTGTCTCGATTGATCCACCGGGGGGTCGCCCGGCTTGCTGCTCGGTCAGCTGTCTCGGTCGATCCACCGGGGGCTAACCCGGCTGGCATCGGCTTTGCTCAAAGTGCTCAAAGTACTTTGAGCAAACAGCCCTGCTCAAAACCCTCAATCCCTGCTCGCTGTGGTGCGTGCTCAAAGTCCCCCCCTATAGGGGGGGGGACGTGGAGCGCGCACCGCTCAGGGGTGCGCGCGGTGCTCAATGTCTGGACTTCGAGCGGACTTTGAGCACTTTGAGCAAAGCCGATGCCAGCCGGGCAAGCCCCCGGTGGGATAGCAGGTCATGCCGCTGCCGCCAGGCCGGGCTCGACGCCCTCGAACTCGGCAGCGGCTCCCGCTGCCGCCGCTGCATCGGCTCGACCAGTCTCGGCATAGACGCGCCCGGCGGGGGTGATCACGAGCCACTCCTCCTCTTGCCGGCGGGCATTCCTCCGGGTCTCGACGGCTAGGTATCCCGAGCGCTGGAGATCGCGCACCATGGTCTGGATCGCGCCATCGGCGAGGCCGGGATAGCCAGGCTCATCAGCGAGCTGCTTGTACGCCCGCAGCGGGCTATTGCGCGCCGGGCTAATGCGCTCGCCGCGCTCGCCGAACTCGGCGATCAGCCGCAGGATCGCGCGCCGCTCCTCAATGTCGAGCGACAGCTCCTCACCCTCGCCCTCGGCACCCGCGAGCACCAGACTGGTGATCGGCTCGCCGCGTGCGCCGGTACCGACATCCACCACGCGCGCCCGCAGGCGCAGCGGGGGCGGGGGCTCGATGTCCTTGGCGAGCGGGGCCGTGACAGTGATCGGGTTGGCGGGCAGGCCGTCGGAGCGGATGTCGAGCTGCATCTCCACCGCGCCGGGTAGCGCGCTCGATCCTCGGGCACCCGCAGAGCGATCCTTGCCCAAGTGATGAATCAGCAGCACGGTCATGCCCGCGCGCTGGAGCTGCCCGCAGGCGTCGATCAGCGCGCCCATGTCGCGGGTGCTGTTCTCGTCGCCGGTCATGCTGCGGGCGAGGGTGTCGATCACGATCAGCCGGTAGCGCGCGCCCATGTCGATGCGCCGGCGGATCACAGGCACCAGCTCGGCGAGCTGCTCGGGATCGTCGAGCCGGATCGGTAGCGGCTCAATGTCGAGGCCGGGCAAGCCCCCGGTGGGGTCGCGGTCATGCGCCCGCAGCCATGCGGCGAGTCGCACCAGCAGGCCATGCTGCCCCTCGGCGGCGATGTACAGCACGGGCGCCTGGGTGACGGCATAGCCGTGCCACTCGGGCAGGCCGGCGGCGATATGGCAGGCCATGTCCAGCGCCACGAACGACTTGCCCGATTTCGCCGCGGCGATCATGGCCACCAGGGTGCCGCCACCCGGCAGCCAGCGGTCGACCAGCCAGGGCTGTCGGAGCGCCCGCGCGAGCGCGCGCTCGAACCCCTCGGCGGTGATCAGCGCCTGCACCAGCCGGGCCGGCGGGGGCGAGCCCCCGGTGGTCGGTGCCGGGTCATTGCTGGCGAGGATGTCGCCGAAGTCGCGGGTCATCTCGCTGGCCATCTCGGCGCGCACCTTGCCTATTTGCGGCAGCAACCACTCGCGTGCACCCTCACTGCCGCCTCCTCGGCGCTCCAAGGCCGCTCGGCTGATGCCATGCGCCGGGTCGATCAAGATGTCGAGGATCAGATCATCGCTGGCGCCGGTGGCGATCAGGTCGCGCAGCGCGCCATAGACCGCGCGCGAGCGGTCACGCCCATAGGCATCGATGCCGGGCTCGCCATGCTCGGGCCGGGCGATGCCCTGCTCGATCAGATCGCGCGCCCAGCGCGATAGGCGGGCCATGACGGCCGCGACAGTGCCAGGGGTGTCATGACCCACCGGGGGCTCCCGCGCGGGCTCCTGGGGCTCACTAGCGAGGTCTCGGGCGAGATAGCGCCGCAGGATCGGTGCCGGGTCGGCAGGTGAAAGATCGGCGGGCGAGCCGGGCAGGCGTCGGGCGGTGATGGTCAGGTACTGGCCGGGTGCGTAGACCTCGACGCCCTGGGCATGATCGACGCGCGTGCGGTCGAGATCGCCCTCGGCGAGCATGTGCGCGCCGTCGAGGCCGGGCGACAGCTCGGCATAGGACGGCCAGTCGATCATGACGTCGAGCGCGAGCGCGGTCTGTGGGTCGCCGGTGCGCACGTCGAGATGGTGGTCGAGATCGACAGCCCATGTGCCAGTTGGCAGGCGGATGCCGATGCCATCGAGGCCATGCTCGCGGGCATAGGCGAGCGCGGCAGCCGCTGGCACGCCCCCCGCCTCCTTGCGCGCGAGCGCCGCGCCGGGCCGGCGGGCATCGACCGGCGGTTTCTTGGGTTTTTTGGCGCCATCTGGCCAGATATGCCGGTAGGGATACCAGATCGACTGCTCGACCAGCGAGGCCGGCAGGTCGCTCAGTCGCGGCAGCGGCAGGCGGTATGGTCGGGCAGAGCCCCCGGTGGTACCATTCGCGTGCGCGTCGGTGCGCTCATCTGCATGTTCTCTCTCGCGTTTCTCGCCCCCGGTGCTGTCACCCACCGGGGGCTCGCCTCCTCCCTCCCTCATGATGCCGCCCTCCGGGTCTGGAGCCACGCGCGCTCGTCGCTGGCGAGGATCCTCGTCGCCCTGCCGCCTAGGCGGGTCAGGCGCAGCTCGCCGCGCTTGGCCAGGGCATAGACGGTCGAGCGATGTAGCCGATAGCGCGCGGCGAACTCGGTCACGGTCGAGGCCGGTTCGAGCGCGGTCGGTGGTGTCTCGGCAGGTGCTGGGGCGGGTGCGCGATAGCCGCGCGGTCGAATAATCGTGCTGGACATGATGTCGGCTCCTATCGTCATGTGTCGCGATAGGATGCTACGCACGTGCACGGTGATCGTCTAGTTATGTCGCTGATTCTGCGATTCTTTCCCGTTATCGAACACTGAGAGATATACAGGGATATTGGCAGGGATAGGCGTTATATTCGCCAGACTGTTAACGCTTATGCGACAGACTCTGACTTGATCTCGATCAGGGAAAGTGCAAATTGTTGGACGGGTTATGATCCACCGGGGGTCCACTCGGCTTGCATCGGCTTGCCGATGTCGACCGGGCAAGCCCCCGGTGGGTCAGCCGCGCTCAGCGCGCCGCGCGTCCAGATCGACCACGGCAGCCGGCGGGCGGGTGCACCAGCTCGCCCATTGCTCCATCATCTTGCGCCGCTTGGCGAACAGATCGCCTCTGGCATAGGCGGCTTCGGTCTTGTCGCCAATGACATGCCCGAGTGCCGCCTCGGCGATGTTGGTTGGAAAACTGGAGACTTCTCCCGCCCAATCGCGGAACGAACTTCTAAGACCGTGCGGAACATAGTCGCCACGGTCACCCGCCACACCATAGCCGCGATCCCTCATTGCCTTGAGCAGTGCCATGTTCGACAGCGGTCGGCCGCGCCGCTGGCCGGGAAAGACCCAATCATCGACGCGCGGCAGTTGGTTCAGGATCGCGAGTGCTTCATCGGCCAAGGGAACCCGGTGCTGCCGCTTGGCTTTGGTGCGCGCGGGTGGGATTGTCCAGACGCCCGCGTCGAGATCAATCTCGCACCAGCGCGCTTGCAGCACTTCATTCGTGCGGCAGGCGGTTAGGATCGTGAAGCGCAGCGCCATCGCGCTGATGCCCTCAGCTTCAACCAGCTCGGCGTAGAAGGCCGGAACCTGGGCAAAAGGCATGGCCGGGTGATGCCGGGTCGCCCCTCCGTTGCGCTGGCGTTTTACCTTCGATGCCGCTGGCAGGATCTTGTCGAGATGCCCGCGCCATCTGGCCGGGTTAAGCGGATCACGCCATTGCATCGCCGCTGCATAGTCGAGGATGTTCTCGATCCTGCCCTGCACGCGCTTGGCGGTTTCGGTCTTGCTGTTCCAGATCGGCGAGAGAATCGCGAGCACTTGCTCGGTGGTGATGTCGCAGACAGGCATGGAACCGATGACGGGCCGCGCGTAGGTCTTCATCGTCGCGAGCCATTGCCGCGCGTGCTTCGGGTTTGTCCACTCGCGCCGCTTGGCGCGGATGTAGCGCGCCGCTGCTTGGGTGAAGGTAAAACCCACCGGGGGCTCCTCCTCGGCGGGTGCTTGCTCCAAGGGGTCGATGCCCTTGCGGATCAGGGCTCGCAGCTCGGAGGCTCGCTCGCGCGCTTGGGCGAGCGGCAGATCGCCGAGATTGCCAAGCGCCATGTCTCGGCGCCTGCCGCCTATCTGGAAGCGCAGGAACCAGGATCGCTTGCCGGTCTTGCTCACGGCCAGAATCAGCCCATCGCCATCGGAATGTCGGCCAGGCTTTGCCGTCGCCGCTTGCCGTGCTGTCAGTTTTGCCACGTCGATGCCCTCGCGTCGGTACCGGGCAAGCCCCCGGTGGTCTCGCCCCTCTGGACTGTGTGGGGCGAGGTGTGGGGTCGCCCCACACCTCGCCCCACACTCGAACGGCGATCATACGCGACGCAAAACGACAAGCATAGACTAAATGCTTGATCTTTCGAGCCCCTTGGAACCTCAGTCGCCCTCAGTAACCCGTATTCTGGCCAGAACGGCAGACACCCTCTCCGCCAAATCAATAGGTTACGGAATCTTGGTGTAACTTCTCAATCTCTCATGGCACCGCGCCGCCTGTCGCCGCGGCACGCTCGCGAATGATGTCAGGCAACGGCGGGATGTTGTGATGCCCTCCAATGCGATCATCGAGGTAGTCCCAGAAGGAAAGGCCGAGCTTGCGGCAGGTCTTTTTCAGGCTGGCAAAGCCGTCGCGACAGCTTTTGCCGAGTTCGCTGCGCGTCCCGCCGCTGATCTTGCGCCACTTCACATAGCCGCGGATGTCACCCTCGGAGCCGTTGGTATGCAGCACGATCTCCGGGCGTTTTAGAACCAGCAGCAGTTTCTGCTTGTGACGGTGCAGGCGTTTGAGCGTCTGATTGAGGGTGGCAAAGGAGGTCTGCTCAGTGAAGATCGTCTCAAAGCGCGCCTCAAGGACCGGGATTAACGCGGGATCGGGATCACGCTGATAGGCCTTAAGGTCGGCATACAGATCCCAGATCTGCCCGCGCACCCGCTCTTGGTCCAGACGATGCTGGTCATTGAGTGGGATGAGCTGATGCACCAGCCGCTCGGCATGCACCCAGCACAGCGCATGGAGCAGGATGGCGAATTGCCGGCTCCGTCACTGACGATCACTGGAGGAAGTTAATGCGACTCTTGCTGCCGGTGCTGGCAAACCACGCGAACCAGTCATTGCCGATCTGGGTGACATCGCCGTTGTGGCCTTGATGGCGCGCGCCGGAATGATGTAACGGCTGACCTCTAGGCCGGTGGTCAGCAGTTGGTCCTTCTCCGCGAAGAAGTCCTCATTGCCACCGCTGAGCAGGGCGTCGACCTGGCCCACGGAGATGTCGATGCCCCATTCCCGCGGCTGCTCGTGCAGCAGGGGCTGGGTGACATGGCAGTGGTGATATTGATAGAGCATGTAGCGACGCAGCTCGGCGCCGAAGTGCTTGCCGTTGAGACTGGCGGGCAATTCCCCAAGCAGATACTCACCCTCGGGGGTCTGCCACACTTCCAAGCGATAGCAGGTGTTGTGCGCTTGGATGCGCAGGTCTTGGACGACGAAGTCGCGATAGCCCTTGAAGCGTGAGTCTTCGGGAACCGCAACCGATGGCGCGACGGCGAGTGTCTCGTGAATCGGCAGTTGCTCGGTTTTGTTGCGCTTGGAGGAGCCGGGACGCTTGGGCGGTGGGCGCTTATCGCTGCCTTCTTCATCATCGCCGCTTGCTTGCGTATCGCTGCTTGCTTGACCATCGCTGTTCGCTCCACCGTCTCCGTCTCCGTCTTCAGCGTCAGTATCGGGTTCATCGCCGGTCTTGGTCCCTTGTTCCATTCCGCTTGGCTTGAACTTGGGCTTGGTCTTTTGTCCTTTCAGCACCGCGATTTCATCGCGCAATTGCTGAATTTTCTCCGCTTGTCGATGCGTCTGCTCAAGCAGTCGTTCGATCTGTGCCAGCAACTGTTCCACCAGCGGCGTGCACTCGGATGCAGCAACCCTCGGAAGTGGATCGTTACCAGGCATGGGACGGAATAAATGGCTCGTTGTGGCGATTTCTTGTCAAGGATTCTACCTTATCTTGCTAGCCAGCTGTTATCTTTGCCATTGCTTTTTGAGAAGTTACGAAGCGTGCCTCTATCATGTTGAGATTATGGAAAAAAATGGCTAGCCTGACGGCTATGGGGTGCAGGGGGGATACCCCCCTGCTCGCGCGCGATTTTTTTGCCAATCACATTATGTGATTAGCCTGCCCTTCGGCACCCGTGTGAATTGGATACCACGGAGGCTGTCGGTTCCTGCTTCCCTGACTGGGATCGCCAAGCGCGCATCGACTGTCAAGCTGGGGCAAGCTGGGGCAAGCTGGACTATTCCGTGAATCCTTGGTCTCGCAGTCTCGCCTTCAACTGGGCAAGCTCGGCCAGCGCGGTCTCCTTGGCGCGGCGTTCCTGCTCGGCGTTGGCGCGCTCCTGCTTGGCCTTGTCGCGTTCCTGCTCGGCGTTGGCGCGTTCCTGCTTGGCCTTGTCGCGTTCTTGTTCAGCCTCGGCGCGCAGCTCGGCGAGGTAGGATTGAATGCTGTGCTGCTCGCGCAGAAATTCCAGGCGCGCCTGGTAGGCGTGATAGGCGCGCTCTTTGTCGGAGAAGGCTTTGAGGGTGCTCATGGCTTGTTTCATCTCCTTTGTCTGCATCCAGGGCGGCAGGGCGTCGGCGTCGAGCTGCTCGCCGTCCTTGAAAAATTTCAGCCAGCGCTCCTGTTCGGTTTGGATACTGTCGGCGTGAAATTTGTTCAATTCCAGCAGCCAGATGCCGCCGTGGTCGAGCAGCAGGCGCCCGAGGCTGTCGCGCAGGCGAAACTCATGCATCCACTCGGCACGCTCCGGCAGGAGATCCTCGCCAAGCAGCCAGATGCCGTGGGTTGGCCGTAGTAGGTTGTATTTCTCGCCATCGCTCAGTTGCGCGCTGTAGAGATCGGTCCAATTGTAGAGGATGCGCGCCGGCAGATCGGGATGGGTCAGCAGTTGGATCTCGACTTGATGCAGACCGCCGCGCTGATCGCGCGCCTTCACATCGACGATGCTGAGTTTGTCGTTGAGGTATTCCTTCTCGTTGTAAGGATTGAGCAGCTCCACCTCGGTGATCGGTGTGGCGAGCGCCGAGCCCAAAATGGCGTTGAGAAAGTGGATCAGCAGCGCGCGATTGCTCTCCGCACCAAGCAAGGCTTTGAAGACGCAATCGATTTTCGGGTCGATGGGATGCTTCATGACGGCAATTCTAGCCGATCACACGCGCGCGAAATAGGCGAAATGGCTTAAAAATCAGTATGTTCGCTTTCATTTCAGATCCCGGCATCGAAACCAACCGATGCAATCGCCTGTCGATGCGCACCAGCCAAAGCCGCTTTCGCTGGTCATCCTGGTAGGACACGAGATAGCCCTTGTCCGCCCCTGCGACATAGAGCTGATGCTGTGCCAGGGTCAGATTGGCAACAGCACCTTGGCCGTTCTTGGTTTGACGGACCTCGGGATCACGCCCGAGATGGCCGATCAGTTGGGCTTTGTTCAGCATGATCATTCTCCAGGGTGGGATGACAACGAACGCCGACGCTGATAAGTCGGCGACTCCAGAGGATGCGGTTCCGGCGGCGGCAGTGGCGCGACACGCGTGCCGAGCAGCCAGTCTGCGAGGTGCCAGAACAGCACCTTCCAGCGGCGGGGAATCCGCCACGGATGTTGTTGCATAGGAAACCTCCTCGCCGGTGGCGGTCTGCACAGGGCAGCCACTCCAGGCGAATGGACGGGAAGAGGAAAGCCCCGGGTGGGGTGATGGAATGGACGCGGTTTGGAATCCTCAGTGAGGATCAGACTTATGGCGTTATCGGTCTGAAACGCCGCCGGCAGCAAGGGCCGGCGAGCGAAGAAATCGTGATCGGCAAGGGCGTCCGGCTGTTCCGCGGTCCCTCAACCGTTCTCTGCGAGTATTGCCGCCTGAATGGTTTCGCGCAGCCATGAAAGCGCGGGAGAAATGGCGCTGTTTCGCGACGCAGAGGAGGATGGCCGGGTTGGCCAGCGCGTTGGTGGCCAGGAGAGACCCAGCGGGATGGCAGCTTGCCCGAGGTTGCGGATGCCCCCATGAAGTGAGGACGTCACGAAAATGGCCGAACCGGCACTGAGGAGGCCCCAAATGCGAACAAGAGATCCCTTACTGATCGGGCTGGTGTTGGCGGTGCAAGGTTTTTTACCGGGAGGACAGGTGATGGCCACCGAGGAACCCGATTACGCCGTCGTTAGCGAGGGACCGGTGTTCGAGGTCCGGCGTTACGCCCCGCAAGTGCTCGCCGAGACCGAGGTGACCGGCCGTTTCGATAAGGTCGGCGGCGAGGCCTTTCGGCGTCTGGCCGACTTTATCTTCGGCAACAATCAAGCGGCCGAGAAAATCGCCATGACGGCGCCGGTCAGTCAGACGCCAGTGGTTGCCAAGGCGGACAAGGGCGGAACGCGCATCCCGATGACCGCGCCGGTCAAGCAACAAGCGGCGCAAACCGCGAGCGAGACCTACCGGATCAGCTTCGTGATGCCGAGTCGCTTTACCCTCGACACTCTCCCGCGTCCCCGAGACCCGCGCATCAAACTGCGCGAGGAACCCGAACGACTGATGGCCGTGCTGCGCTATTCCGGCGGCTGGGGTGAGAGCCGCTATCTTGAGCACGAACGAAAACTGCTTAAAGCGGTTCAGGCGGACGGCCTCACGCCCATCGGGACGCCCGTCTATGCGCGCTATAACTCACCGTTTTCTCTGCCGTTTCTGCGACGCAACGAGGTGATGGTTGAAATCGACGAGCCCAAGGAAAGCCCGTGATGGCGCGATCATCCCGGTCAGCGACCGGGTGAAAGCATGTCTCAGCCTTGAGTGACAGCAGATCAATGTTGCGGCGTTCTTGATCACTCGCGTGTTTCGCTGGATAACAGCGAACAATGTGATGGCGCAGAAGACATGCGATGTTGAGAAAGTGGTTTTTTCCAACCGCGCATGGAAAGTTGCCGTACCAGACAACTGGGCGAAGGGATTCAGAGCTTCCGCCCGGTGCACCAAAATATTCTCCGCCTCATGAGCACCTTGTCAGCAGGCAGCCGATGGCGACCTGCTTGGGGAGTCCGACCACGACAGCATTTTCTGACAGCGCGGGTCATCGGAAATCCACTTTCGGCCACATGCGGACGCTCATTCCCGGTCGAGGGGCGGCGGCAATCCAACGGTTAGCGGACACTTGTTTGAGAATCGCGCGCAGACCGACGCTAATCGCTTGGTCAGCTTTCCACGTGCTTGAGGTCTCGATAAAAATTCTCGTGTGGGCAGACCATCAGGAGCTTGACGGTGTCCGCGTCCGTGATCCGGTAGGCGACCAGTCACAGTTGGTTGGCCATACGGAACTGATAGACCCGGACACCGGCGAGATCACCGACCTTGGCCTCTCCGATCGCGGGATCTTGCGCAATGATCCTCACCGCTTCGTCGAGATCGACCTTCTGTCTGCGATGGAGTTTCTTGACCGCGCGAGCGAAGGTCGGTGTAACGAGCAGGCGCATCAGCCGAACTGGTACTCGCCAACCGCCTCTTCCTGATCGGCGATCAGGATCTCGCGAATCACCGAGAATTGTAGGTCAGGGTTCTCCGCGGCGATCTTGCCGATCCGCGACCAATATTCGATCTGCTTGGGCACCGAGCGATGTTCAACCCGGGCATAGTGCTTCGCCTGGCTGACGAACTCTTCGGGCAGCTTGACGTTGACGGCCATTAAGGATCTCCTTTTTGGCGCATTTTAGCGCTATAGGGTACTTAAAGGAACATCTCGGCGTTCCAAGGAAGACTGGTCGGGCAGAAACCACCGCTGAAGCTCCAAGAAATCTGGGCGATTCGCATTCGGCTGCAACTCAGCAAGCGTCTGCGCGACCTTGCGCTATTCGACCTGGCCATCTACAGTCTGCTGCTGGTAGGGCGGGAGTTCAGGCGATTGTCTGAATTCCCTTCTTCTCGATGATATTTAGAAGCCGAAGCGCTGGCCCGCCGGGACGCTTAACGCCGCGTTCCCAGTCCGAGACCAAGTTCTTGCTGACATTGAGATACCGGGCAAACACTGGCTGAGAAACGTGCTCGCGCTCACGCAGTGCGCGAATGGCCTCGGGAGAGAGGGGTTCGACCGGTGTCAGGCAGGCGTCATCGAATTCGCGCATGGTCTGCTTATCGATGGCGCCCACCTGGTGGAGCGCTTCCATAGTTTCGTGTAGCGAGGCCATTGCGTCGCTACGATACTGTTTCGCCATCATCTTCAACCTCTGAGAATTGCCCGTTCTGGATCAGCGCGGAGAGTTGGCTGTCTGTCAACTCAAGGACGTACCGTGCTGCCTTCTTGAATGTTGCTTCTTCCTCATCGCTGATATTGGTCTGCTGGCTCTTGGCGAATCCGTAGATGAAGAAGGCACGATGCGCCTGACGGTAAAAGATCAGAGTCCGGTAGCCACCTGATCAACCTTGCCCAGAGCGCGCAACACGCTGTTTGATGACTCCACTGCCGAGATTAGCATCGATCAAACCCTGCTCTGCTCGCGGGACAGCTTCGCGTAGCATGTCATCCCGGATCTTCTGCTTGCGCGCAAAGCGCTCGAACCAAGCGTTCTTGAAGATCCTCACGTACCCTTGTGCTCCCGTTATCCATCACACTTAGTATGATAGATCAAAATCAACCGAAATGCAGGCGATATATCCCATGCGGCCTTGATCATAATCCGGTTGCGCCAGGCAAAGCTTGGAAGGAGGGGAAGAGAGCGAACGGATAAACAAATCTGAAACTTCTTATTGCGACCCACCGGGTGAAAGTCCCGAGCCGGCAAGGTTTGGCCATCCACCGGAACCGAGTGTGGCGTGGTGCGGGAGCGATCCCGCCTGCGAAGCGAACACAGGGGGCTTGTAGGCTGAGTGATAGAGCCCCGACACTGATGCTAGCGGAGCCGACGTAGTCCGAAGACCGGAAGGCAACAGTCGCGGCATTGTTCTGGCCTGATGCCGGGACTCCGCCGGGGTCTGAGAGCAGGGCATGCACGCACGGGTCGCCCAGGAACCTGGGAGAGCTCAGTCGTTCCATGCCGGAGATGCTGTGCGGGCGCCGCAGAAGAAGCCGCCCAGGCTCGTGAGCGGTTGTCCGACTGTTTACACGCAGCACTGGCTATGGGCGAACGGCGACCGGGTCAACGAACAAGACGCAGTGCAGTATGTGCGCGACAATTTTGGCTATGCGCCAGAGCAAAGTCCGTGTTTGTCAAAGGGCAAGAGTTGCTATGTGCTTGACGAACATCGCACAACGGGCGTTGTTCGACTGCCTCAGGCTCGCACGGCAACCCTGTCCACCGTGACGCCCTCACCTGGGGCTTTTCGTAGATCGGGCAGAAACACCGCGAGCAGACCGATCAGCGGCAGAAAGGCGCACATCTGGTAGACCTGGACAATGCCCCAGAGATCGGCGAGCTGCCCCAATACGGCAGCACCAATGCCGCCCAGCCCGAAGGCGAGCCCAAAGAAGAGCCCGGAGACGGTGCCGATGCGCCCTGGGATGAGTTCCTGGGCATAGACCACGATGGCCGGAAAAGCCGAGGCCAGCAAAAAGCCGATGACCAGTGTCAGCCCCACCGAGGCGCCCAAGCCGACGTAAGGCAGGGCCAGTGTGAAGGGCGCGACCCCAAGAATCGAGATCCAGATCACCCGTTTGCGTCCGATGCGATCACCGAGCGGACCGCCCAAGAGGGTGCCGACCGCGACCGCGAACAGAAAGAAAAAGAGGTGATATTGCGCCGTCTGGGTGTCGATCTTGTACTGGTGCATCAAATAGAAGATCAGATAGCTGCTGATGCTGGCCAGATAGAAGAACTTGGAAAACATCAGGGCGAACAAGACGGCAAGGGTGCGCGCGACCCGCCCCCGCGGCAGCCCATGATGGGTGACTGGGGCGCTGCGTTTTGGGTCGCGCTGCTGGCGACGATACCAAAAGCCCACGCCCGTCAGCACCAGCATGGCCAGGAGGGCGAGCAGCGAGAAGAAGGCGATGCTGCCCTGGCCATTGGGCAGCACGATCCAGGCGGCGAGCAAGGGGCCGACCGCCGTGCCGGCGTTGCCTCCGACCTGAAAGATCGACTGTGCCAGCCCGTGACGTCCACCCGAGGCCATACGCGCCACGCGCGAGGACTCGGGATGAAAGATCGAGGAGCCCGAGCCCACCAGGGCGGCCGCCATCAGCACCAGCGGAAAGCTGGATGCCTGCGACAAGAGCAGCAATCCGAGCAGGGTGCAGCCCATGCCAAAGGCCAGCGAGAAGGGCTGGGGATGGCGGTCGGTGTAGTAGCCGACGAGGGGTTGCAGCACGGAGGCGGTACACTGAAAGGTCAGGGTGATCAGCCCAATCTGGCCGAAGCTTAAATGGAGCCCGGATTTGAACAGCGGATAGATGGCCAGCATCAACGACTGCATGGTGTCGTTGAGAAAATGCGCGAAGCTGATGGGCAGGAGCACCCGAAAGGCGGTGCGATCAGCCAGGTCGGCGGATGGGGTGTGGTCTGTCATGGCGCGGTCGAAGTCGAATGACGGAGGCAACAACGGCGAGCGGCTGATAGGCGATGGTTGCGCCAGCAGCCGACGGCCTTGATGGGAAACTTGGCGGGATGGAGAAATCGGGTCACCCAGGGGAGGCAGCCGACGCAAATGACGGGGCGGTGTCATCAAATGACCGCGCACCGATCATCCTGGCAGCGCTTCTTCCAGCGACGCTGGGCAAACCAGGCATAGCCGAGTTCCATCACGGGAAGCAATCGCAGGCCCCGTGCCAAGGCGGCCAGCAGAGACCAACCCGGGAGCGCGGACCAGAGCACGACAAAGGCTTCGGCACCAGTGTGAATACGTGATCCCTCAAGCACATGAAACCGCGCCATAGCGGACTCGCGGCGGATGCCAAGCGATTCGCAGGTACCCGGGGCGGCATCAATATCGATCCAGTCCACTGGCCGGCGGGGCCTGAGGCGTTGATAGTGAGCGATCTCCTGGCGGCAGAGCGGACAGCCGCCATCGTAGAGCACGCGCAATAGCGGGTTGAAATCCTGAATGGAGGTATCTTGGTTGGGCATTGGCGGAACGCCGTGTCTTGTTTGAGGTTGGCTTGAATTGGGGCCAACCGGGCGTGCGCCCAAGGGGACTTGGTGCGGATCTGCCTTACGCTGAAGTCGCATCGGCGAGTGGCTTGCGGGCCACCAAGTCGATCAATGCCGCCTGGCCGACATGGCCGGTGCCTTCGCGCAACTCACTCTGGTATTCCGCAAGCCGCAGAATCTCAAGCCCGGCGAAGGCGTCGCGCAGGAGTTTTAGCGTGTAGAGCAGCTTGGCACAGGGTAGGCCGCCGCTGCGAAAGGCCAGCTGCGCCGGGGTAAAGCCATGCAGCAGGAGGTCCCACATGCATGGCCTCCGGTGGGGGATGTCAGTTCAGGCGAGACGCTGAATTCTTGAACTGCGCCAAATACTGGAAGTGAGCGCGGCCCAGATCCTTGTCATCCAGCCCGAACAGCCGGGAGTACGTTCGAATACGTCATGAAGGCCGCAGAATCTTGCTGCTCGGACATCAGGGGCGCGGAACGCCGGGTGAGCTTGCGTTGTCTGTACTCAAGCCAACGGAAAAATCCGCTCCCGCACCACCGGATTGCTCTCCGCGCAGACCACATCCAGATGCACGGTCGCGCGCGTGAGCCCGCAGAATAGTACCTGCAACTCGCGCTGAAGATCGGTCTCGCGCGGATCGACATCGACCAGAATCACCGCCGCCGCCTGCTGGCCTTTGAACCGCCGCACGGTATCGAACAAAATCTGCCCGTCAGAGTAGATCTGATTGCCGAGTAGATCGTAGGTATTGGTAAAGCGCCTCAGAGTATGATTCCCGACCCGCGCGCAGACCTTCAGCGCCGTGCTGCCGACACCCCGACAGGATAGAATCGCAATATCCTGCGGCTGAAAACGCTGCTTTAGCCGTTGCCCGACCAGGCGGCCGACCAGCTTCGGCTGCTCACTTGACTCCTGATAGGGCGTCACCTGCACCCCCAGCCCCGGCAGATCGTTCGCGCCAGTGAATTTGAACTCCGGCAACGCCTGGCGGATAAAGCGCGCGATGGTCTCTGGCGAACGGTAATTCAGCAGCGACTGGTAACCGACAAAGTCCTGCTCCTGCAACGCCATGGGCGTGGTCGAACGGACATTCTGATTCGGGTCCTCCAGCCACAGCATGGCCGCGTCCTCGCGCAGAAACAGCCGCACGGCCTCGAACCAGTCGCCCTCGAAATCCTGCGCTTCATCGACAATCAGCGTATCGAAGCGCCAGTCATCCGCCGGCTCCTGCGTCAGCGCCTGTTCCTCCACCTGCTTGGCCGCCGCCGTCCAAAAGGCTGGATCGCTGTGCATGTCCGCGAAATTGAGCGTCACGCCGCGCGCCTTCAGAAAGCGGTCACAGAAGCCATACCAGGTCTCCACCATCCCGCCGCGCCCGACCAGATGCTTCAGCCGCTCCGCCAGCGGGCGGTTGAAGCACAACAACAGCGGCCGCTGCCCGCGCTTCAGACAGTCATCGAAGAAATGCCGCGCCACCAGCGTCTTGCCATTGCCGGCGGTGGCCAGCACATGCAGGCGCAACTGGCGCATGCGGATATTGGCCAGCACATCAAGCAGCCCGTGGGACAGGCGGGTATGGCGCCGCTCCTGCTCGCCGATATAGGCATGCACATCCGGCACCACCTCGAAGGTCTGGTGGAAGAATCCCGCCACCTGCTGCGCCCGCGCATCCTGGCTTGCCGGCCCCGGCGGTAGAATGGCCTGAATGCGCTCAGCCAGGCGCTCACGCTGCGGGGCATCGACAATGCGCTCGGCATCCAGGCCCGGCGCCGTCAGCTGGCGCACGGCATGATCCGGGCAGTAGATCAGATACTCGAGCTCCAGGCGCTGCTGCTTGCCGAGCTGATAAGTGAACTTGTCGCGGATGCTGTCGAGCGAGCGCTGAATCTGCTCACCGACATTCTTGCGGCTGTCGCCATAGTGCTTGATCAGCTGGCCATCGGCTTCTTCCAGCGGACCGTTCTTCTGCTCGATGCACAGCACCTGCCCGGCGCGGTTCAGCACCACGAAGTCGATCTCGCCGTAGACAGTGTGGCCCTTGTACTGGCGAGTCCAATGCACCCCATGAAAGACCGTGTAGGCAGCGGGCAGGCGATCGCGCAGGACGGCGAGGGTGGCGATCTCCGGCTCGTGGGCGCCGGAGAGTGCCAGGCGGGTCAGGTCGGAGGGGATGATGGTGGCCATGGGATGGCTGTCCTGATGGGAAATGGGCGGACTTTGTCGAGAGCGTTGGGATAACAGGCACGTATCTCGCCATATTTTTCATTCTAAAAATATTCAGTTTGGTGCCTCATTATTTTCTACGCAGCCTCGGCTTGCGAGTAATGAAGTACAATCAGATCCTCTTCAAGAATTCCAAGCATTGCGTAAGCTTTGCCATTATTGTCACAGAATTCAACTTCATAAGCGGATTCGCCAAGTTGGTCAACCACGGTTCCAACTTGTCCTTTAATTAATCCTTCTTCTGGTATATCGCGAAGTAAAGCAACAACATCCAGATCTTGAATTTTATTGGTCATCTTTGTTAACCCTCATAAAATGAAACAAGATGTAAGACGCGGGACAGTCCGATGGTGGCGTCTCCTTGATGTCGAGTGTCCAGCTCTTTGCGGAAGCGGGTCAATAGCGCGGTCAGGCGATTCCAGGAGCGATTGGTGGCTTCGTTGATGCGCTCGCCTTTGGGCAGGTTGTAATCCTCGGCGCGGGTGCCAGGCGGCTAGGGATCGAGGTTCGCGACGCGGGCGATCAGCTCTGGTGGCAGGAGCAGACCTTCGGTTTTGATGGTCGTGAAAACTTGGTTATCAACGGTGTGCCATGGAATAAGGCGGAGATCGGCCAGATCCTCCAGAGCCGCATCGGGCTTCTCGCGGGCGAGCACGGCAGCGACTTCCGCAAGAAAGTGCGGGGGCTGCCACAGCCGATAGTGATCGGTGTCGATACCAGCGAGTAGAGCCAAGGCTGGCTCAACGTCGTCTTCGTCCTCGCGTTCGCGAAAGAACCATTTCAGGGCGACGCTGGCATCGACGATCAGGTTCACGGGCGACCCTCGCGCCTGGCAGCAGCGATGTCTGCCTCGGTTCTGATTGGCGCCCGTGTCCGGCGGTCGAGGATTCGGCTGATTGCCTTATGGCGTTGCCCTTGGCTTTCGGCGCGAGCGATTGCCTGGCGCATCAAATCAGCGATGATGGCGTCTTTATCCTGGTCAGCAAAGACGGCGTTGAAGGCTTGTTCCACCTGGTCTGGGACTTTGAATTGAATGGCGGTCATGAATTCGCTTTCCTCGAATGGGCGGTTTTGAGTCTACTACGGCAAGTAGATATACAAACCAAGCACATCGACCGGCAAGAAGCGCTGAATCTGCTCACCGACATTCTTGCGGCTGTCGCCATAGTGCTTGATCAGCTGCCCATCGGCTTCTTCCAGCGGACCGTTCTTCTGCTCGGTGCACAGCACCTGCCCGGCGCGGTTGAGCACAACAAAGTCGATCTCGCCATAGACTGTGTGGCCATTGTACTGGCGAGTCCAATGCACCCCGTGAAAGACGGTGTAGGCCGCCGGCAGGCGATCGCGCAGCACGGCGAGGGTGGCAATCTCTGGCTCATGGGCGCCGCTCAGTGCCAGGCGGGTTAGGTCGGAGGGGATGATGGTGGCCATGGGCTCGCCTGCCTCCGCGCCGTTATGATGTTGATCTTGCCAGTGGCTACGGCTACGGCTTCGCCCGAAGTTGTTGCAAGCTTAGCTCCGAAGCAGAAACCCGCGCACAGGCCGCGCCCGTTGCGGTTCACCTACCGGTCTCGATGTCTTGAGAACAGATTTTCTTGTGTTACGCAAGTCCTTGCGTAAGTAGTGCGACATGGATGCGACATTGAGCATCTCCCAGTGATTGCCTTCATGTGGATTTAGGCTTAGTCTACACGGAAAAATCCGTGTTGATCACGTCTGGCCTGAGCCATGGCTCCCTGCCGCAGCTTGTGAGGCACTGTAAATTCGTTTTATTTATGGCGCTAAAGCCACAATTATTAGTTATTTGTAGCCATTATATCGCAACTTGAGCGATAACTGCGCGCGTTTTGGCTCCGCTTTGTTGAAGCATGTCTGACCTCTCCGCAGGCATGGATGATCCATCATGATCTGTTACCGAAGGCAACGAGGCGCTTAATGCGAACCTTTCGATTTGATGTGTTGTGTCAGCTTAATTGCCTTCGCCAAGCGGCCAGGGCGGCCAAAGGAGATGCCTCCCACGTCGTGCGTTGGAAAACGAAGGGCGGTTTTTGGTTTACGCGCCGCTTTGTGATTGCTTGCCAGCAAACATTCCTAGAAAGTTAGCTCGATATCGCAGCATCCCGCCATGAAGCTCAAACACCAGCAAACCAGCTTCGGTCGCCACGAGACTTTTCCGTTGCGCGTCGGCTGGTTGCCGAAGAGCCTGATGGCGCTGCGGCAGGATGCAGATGTATTCAACCAACATGAGCAGGCGATGCGCACCCTTGGTGTTGGGCGCAACATGGTGAAGGCCATTCAATACTGGCTGCGTGTCTGCAACTTGGTTGAGTTTGACACGAAGCAAAATGCCGCGCCTGCGTGTATCACCGCCTTGGGTGATGCGCTGCTTGGTGAGCGCGCCGATCCCTATCTAGAAGATGACGCGACCCTGTGGATCATCCACTGGCTAATTGCTTCCAATGCTGAGATGGCGACCGGTTTTTTTTGGTTCTTCAACCGCTTCGCCGCGCCTCGCTTCAAAGACGCCGATGCGCTTTTGGCGATGAAAGACTTTGCCGCCACCGAGTTGCATCTGACGACTCGTGCAGAAACTACCCTCAAATCTGATATATCCACCCTGCTGCGCCTCTACGCCGCCGTGCCGGGGCGCACCGATGAACATCTCGATGCTTTGCTCGCACCGCTGGGTCTGGTCGAAGCCGATCCGGACGGGGGCTACCGCAGTCCGCGCACTTCGCGTCCTTTTATGCCCCAATTGGCGCTGGATTTTGCCCTCGCGCAGCGCTTTGCCGCCGAGCCCGATCTTCAAGCCCTCCCGGTGCGTTCCATCCTCTATGCCGAGGGCGCTTGGGCCGCGCCTGGCGCGGTGTTCCGGCTAAATGAAGAAGGACTGATGACGCAGCTTGAGCGGCTGATCGCCACCCGTCCCGATCAGTACGCACTGCGCGACACCGCGGGTCTGCATCAACTGTTCTGGCGCGATCGTGAGCGTCGCCCGGAGCCGTTAGCAGTGTTGCGGGACTACTATAGAAGATACTTTTTGTGACTAATTACATTGAGTCACCTGTGCTCGCCGAGTGCATCGAGATCGAGTCGGTTTATACCCGAGCGATCAATCTCGCCCGCGATGGCGGAGCGTTAGAACTCATCGCCGCCTATCGGCCTACCTCCCGCACCCGGCAATGTCTGAGCCAGATAGCCGCTGGACTGACCGCAGAACCCCGGCCACGCGCGCTCGCCGCCATTGGTCCCTACGGTGTTGGTAAGTCTGCTTTCGCACTGTTCGCCGGCGCGTTGCTGTCCGACCCGCATTCCGAGGCCGCGCAGACCGCTGGGCGGGTGTTGCGCGGAGTCGATTCCGAATTGGCTGATCAAATCACTAACGCGATCGCTTCGAGCAGCGGGTATCTGCGCGTCGCCATCAGTGGACTGCCAGACAGCCTGCAACGCCAGTTTCTGCTGGCACTTGCCAGCGCCGCCGAGCAGGCCAGCCTGGATGCGCGCCTGCGGGAAAAATTGCTGAGCCAGGCCGAAGCCGGCCCGCCGATGGATGAAGTCGTGCGCCTGCTGAAACAGGTTCAGAACGCCTGGAAGACAGCCGGCGGGCAGGGTGTCTTGATAGAAATTGACGAACTCGGCAAATTCCTCGAATACGCCGCCTTCCATCCCGAACGGCCCGAGCTGCATCTGCTGCAACTGCTTGCCGAGCACAGCTGCGAGCCCGAACCTATTCCGGTGCAGATCATCGTCCTGTTACACCAGGCCTTTGAGCACTATGGCGCGCGCTTAGGCACCGAGTTGCGCGATGAGTGGCAGAAAGTTCAGGGCCGCTTCGAGACCATTGCCTTTCTCGAAACTGCCGAGCAAGCTCTGCGGGTGCTCGCCGCCGCCTTCGTGCGCAAGCCGAAGCTACAGGAACTCCCCAAGGATATCCGGGAGCGGCTTGCCCATGTCACTGCGCTCCTCGCCGAGCAGGGTGCCCTTCCGCACGGCCTTGAATCCGCCGAAGCCGAGGAACTCTTTACTCGCTGTTACCCTCTGCACCCATTCAGTCTGCTGATCCTTCCCACTCTGTGCCAAAAAAATGCTCAGAATGAACGAACGCTCTTTTCCTACCTCGGCAGCGGTGAGCCCTTTGGTCTGCAAGAGCGCCTGGGCCGTCTGACTTTGGGCGAATGGATCTGGCCTTGGGATCTATACGACTATTTCATTCTTAACCAGAACGCCGGCCTTGGTGGCCCCTTCGCCGACCATTGCTGGGCCGAAGTGGTTACTGCGCTTGAACGCCTGGAGATCAGTGCAGAGGACCCGAATGGTCCAGACCTTATCGCGCTGTTAAAAACCATCGGCCTCTTCAACCTGATCGGCGCCCAGCGCGGATTCAAAGCCAGCCCTGCCTTGCTGAAAGAGATGTTCAAGCAACTTCCAGCTTTGCTCGAACGGCTCCAGGCCTGCTCGGCCATTCACTTTCGCCAATTCAGCCAAGATTTCCGTGTCTGGGCGGGGTCCGACTTCGATCTGCGTGCAGCGCTTGCCGAGGCAATCGCTGCTCAGGCGGGGCGCTCGCTCGCCGACACCTTAAACGCTCTCACTCCGCTGAAGCCAATCATTGCAAGAAGGGTCACTATCGACAATGGCACACTGCGTGCCTTCATCCCCCGGTTTACCGCTGCCGAGCGTTGGAAGCCCGCGCCGGCCAATCCCCAGGAGCTAACCCTGTGGTTTTATCTTGCTAGTGCGCAGGAGGCGCAGCCGCCGGCGGATTTGCCCAGCGGTATTCTCGCCTTTTGCCCCTTCACCGAGCGGCTGCGAGAACTGATTGACGAATGGATGGCCCTGTGTGAATTACCCAAACAACAAGCGGCGCTGCATCAAGACCCGGTCGCCGCGCGCGAGCACCGCGCTTGGCTCAGCCATGCCGAGCAGGAAGCCCATCAGATCATTCGCAGTCTGACCGCGGAACCCGAGCGGCTGCGCTGGTTCAGCGACGGTAAAGAACAAGAGATCAACCACCGCCGCGACCTGCAAGCCCTGCTGTCGGACTGGGTCGAACGCCACTACAACCAAACCCCGCGCTTGAACAATGAGCTGATCAACCGCGATGCCCCCTCGCCGAGCGCCAACCTCGGGCGCAAGCGGTTGATCGCCGCCATGCTCGGTGCCGCTGACAAGCCTGGTTTGGGTATCGAAAAAACTCCCGCCGAGAAAAGCCTGTATCTCAATCTGCTTGACGCAACCCGGCTGCATCGCGAAGAAAACGGCCATTTCGGCATTTATCCGCCCGAACCCGGTGCTGATGGCGGCGGCGACCCCTGTGGCTTGCGCCCGCTGTGGGACGCCATCAATGAGACCTTGGGCCAAAGCGGTGAGCGCCAGGTGCCGCTGACTGAGCTTTACACGAATTTGAGCCGCCGGCCTTTTGGTGTGAAGCTCGGCTCGCTGCCGGTGCTCATCATTGCTTATCTGATCGCCCACCAACGCGAAGTGGCGCTTTATCAGGAGCGCGTCCTATGCGATAGCCTTACCCTGGATCAGGCCGAACTGCTGTGCCGTCGCCCTGACCTGTTCGCGCTTGAGCGCTTCGATTTAGGCGGCCTGCGTGGCGAATTGTTTGATCGCTACCTTCAATCCATCATCGGGCGGGTGCCGGACGACCCCAGCCTGCTTGGCATCGTCCGCCCGCTGGTGAGCTTCCTCAACGGGCTACCCGACTACAGCCAGCACTGCACAGACCTGTCTGAGCGCGCCAAAGACGTGCGGCGCGCCATTCAGCAGGCCACCAGCCCAGGAACGCTGCTGTTTGAGGATCTACCGCGCGCCTGCGACATCCCGCCAAGGGGCTTGATCAATCTTGAACGCACCGCGCTGGAAGACTTTCTTAACCATTTGATCGAGGCCCTTCGCGAGCTGAAGTACGCCTATTCCGCGCTGCGCGACGATTTTCAGCGTCAGCTTGCTCAAGCGCTGCTTTACGACCCGCCAGAGGACTTGGCCGAGTTACGCAAGACCATTGCTGGGCGTTACCAGGGGCTTGAGGAGTTAACGCCAGATCGCCGGGGCTTGGGCGCCTTCATTCTCAGGTTGTGCGACAACCGCTATGACAGCGATACCGCTTGGCTCGAATCTGTCGCCACCCTCGTCGCCAATATGCCGCCGGCGAAATGGCGTGACGAACACCGTCGCGAAGCCGCGCTGCGCCTGCGGGCGCGAGCCGAACAGGTGCGGGACCTAGACTGTCTGCGCGGCGTTGCGAGTAATGCATCTAGCCCGCAGGCCGTGTTGCTAAAGCGCGTCCAATCTCATCAGGGTGAGATAAGCCATGTGATTCATCTCAGTAGCCAGGAGCAAGAGCGCGCCAGCATCAAGGCGCAGGACATTGCCAAACAACTGAGTGACATCGGTCCGAACGAGCAGCTCGCCGTGATCGCCGCGCTGCTGGAACAACTGTCACCTCAAACCCCTCCCGCAGCAAGCACTGAAGGAATTGTCCATGACTGACCTCGCCGCAAAACCACCTGTTCGCCATCTGCTTGGTCTCTCCGGTGGCAAGGACAGCTCCGCGCTTGCCATCTATATGCGTGACCGAGTGCCGGAGATGGAATATTTCTTTGCCGACACTGGGGCGGAATTGCCGGAGACTTTGGAGTTTATTGATTTGCTCCAAGATTATCTCGGAAAACCGATTGTGCGCTTGAATTCCGCGCGATCATTCGATTACTACCTGAAATTCCATAAGAATTATTTACCATCACCAAAGCAGCGGTGGTGTACATTCAACCTTAAGCTTTTACCATTTGAAGAGTTTGTCGGAAACGATAAAGTGATCTCCTATGTGGCTATTCGTGCGGATGAGCCAGATCGCGCTGGCTATATTTCCAGCAAACGGAATATAAGGACGCGCTTTCCTTTCAAGGAAGACGGTCTTACTAAAGACGATATTCAGGACATACTCGAATCAGCTGGCCTTGGTATGCCGCGCTATTACGAATGGAGAAGCCGGTCAGGGTGTTATTTTTGCTTTTTTCAGCGCCGTGAGGAGTGGGCCGGATTGAAACAATATCATCCGGATTTGTACGAGCGGGCAAAAGCCTACGAAAAAGCCGATGAGGAAACGGGTAAGGTATACACATGGAATCAATCTGGCACGCTCGATGAGCTTGTGGAGCGCGCCGAGAAAGCCGAGCCGGTGTCTCTAAAAAACAAGCCATCAAGGAAGCTTATCGATAGATTTGGTAACAGCGAAGATGATGAAGACCATGGTTGCATCCTTTGCAGTCTATAGCAATGGAAAAAGATATAGAACGACTGTTCAAGGGTATCAAAACAGGTTCCTTACATGGGAAGCCAGCGCTACATAAACCGCTCCTTCTTTTGGTTGCGCTGGCCCGATGTGATCGGGACGAGCCGCGTATGGAAAGGTTCGTAGTATGGGATAGAGAATTAAAGACTATCTGTGCGGAATTCTATCCGGAAGCATTAGAAAACCAAAATACACATTATCCTTTTGGTAAGTTGGAAAATGATGGAATTTGGGAAATTGAGTTAAGTCAGGAACTCAAGCGTACTAGCGTTGGGCACTTGTTTCGATCCGAGTTGATTGCTCGCAGCATTCGCGGTGGCCTAAAACAAGAAATATACGATGAGTGTCAGAAAGAAAAGAAAATCTATCATCAGCTTGCAGCGCTGTTGCTTGAGCGCTTCTTTTTGCCAGAGCAACACGAGCAACTCCGTCATTTCTTGGGGTTAAGCGCAAGATCGTCAGACGGCAAAGGGACGTCAGCAACAGCGACTCTCGGTTGCAGGAACCATGCTATGAATACTCAACAAGTAAATAATGTTGCTGAAACAGCGGCGCAAGAAACTCCGCATCAAAACCCTTTTGTTGCGTATCTCAACTCTCTGCATAACATCGGTGCATCGGGGGCGAATGCACTCGCTGAGTCGCAGGCGCTGAATCAGTATTTTGCCGAATTGTACGAGCCCTTTCCGGTCGTCGCTGATGTTATTCAAACACTTCGCGGCCCGACTGATCGTGTGGTGGTTCTGACCGGTCACGCGGGCGATGGGAAATCGACGGTTGCGCTCGATGCGCTAAAACAACTGCGCGGTCTGCCAGCAAATCAGCCTTTGCAGAAAGCCCTGAAAGAACGTGAACACATTGATGATGCCCGTATCAGCGGACGCGGCATTGATGTGATTAAAGACATGAGTGAGCTAAGTGGCGACCAGCGGCTGGAATGGCTGCGGCTTGCTTTTGGTGAGCCGGGTTCTTGGTTGATTGTGAGCAACACCGGGCCGCTGCTGAACAGCTTGCGGGTTTTTGCCGAGGAGAGGGAAGCGCTCGACGGCATCGAAAGCCGCATTCTCAAGGCGCTGAATTTGCCCTATGTCGATGGGGAGCTTGAATCTCACACTCTGTCGGTATTTCCCAAGGATCTGGTCATTATCAATATGACCAGGCTCGACAACGTGACTCTGGGCGCACGCATTCTTGGGCGGATGGTTCGACATCCAGGCTGGGGAGCATGCGAGTCTTGCGCGATTCGCGAGGCATGTCCGCTGATTCTCAATCGCGATGCGGTTGCACACAACGGTGCGGCGACCGAAGAGCGGGTACGCTTGGTCTATCAGCGGTTGACGGCCTACGAGCAGCGCCTGACGTTGCGGCAGATGGTGGCTCACCTGGCGTTTTCACTGACCGGCGGCATGAGCTGCCAGGCAGCGCAGGAGTCAGTTGGCACTTCTACTGCGAAAGGCGCGGAACGCGGCACGGCTGGTCTCGAGAGCATTCTGTTCAGTGAGACCTTTTTTGGCTATCGCATGGGCCAATACTGTCCGGATGCGAGGAATCTGCGCGCGGTCGAGCTTTTGCGCCGGCAGGTGTTTGGTGGTCCTATCGGGGCCGATTTTGCAGGTCAACTTGGTCGCGGCCAAGGCAGTCTGTGGGCCGAGTTGCCTCCTGCGTTGAATCACCTAAGCCGCTATTGGGCAGGCCGGGCCGGGGAATCCGTTGGCGTGCGCTGGCGTTTTGCCCAAAGGCGAATGCTTTATCTGTTTGGACTTTCCCGCGTAAATCAAAGCGCGAGCGCTCAAGTATTTCTAGGGTCGTTTCTACAGTCGCCGCGTTTACGAGACTACGACCGCTGGACGCAGGAAAGTCGTTTATCCCTGCATATCATCGAGCAGAAAAGATTGCGTGACGCCTGTCTGCGTGTCTTGCTAGAGATATTTTCAGGGTTTAGCGCCGGCCAGTTTTCTGCGCAGCATAGCCGCCTGTATTTGACTCTGCGCCGACCTGATCGGGCCGTTGTTCAGCCAACGCAGTTGGTCATGGGCACGCTGGACTTCGATCAATTCGAGCTTGGCTATGACTCGTGCCGAAGGGTGCCACAGCTCGTCTTTCCCCAAGGCAATCTCCGCTTAGATCTTACGCTTCCGCTGCTGGATTTCATTGAATTGCGCCACTGCGGCGAACTGGGGAGTGAGCTGTCGCAGATTCACTTAGCCCAATTGGAATGGTTTGGTGCCGAATTGTTGAAGTTCGCTTCACAATATGCGAACGATGCGGAAATTCATATTCTAAGAGCGACGATCGACGGTCAGGTCGAGATGAGTCGGTATTTTATCGATGAGGCTGCTCAGCGACTGGAGATCTACCAATGAGCGTGAAAATTGAAGAGACCATGCCACTCCAAGAGCTTCTAGCTCCGTTTCCTTCGCAAGAAAAAGAAGACAGCAATAGCAAAAGCAATCCCGCGCTGCGTCTTTACGGTCGGCGTTACCATAAAGATCAAACACCCATCGAGTATCTCGCGGAGTTTCTTTTGGTTTTTGTTTCACCGAAGTGTAACCCCGATTCTGAGGAAAATGGCGAATTCAAATTTCGCGCCTGCGAAGGCATCGGACCTCTCGAAGAGTATTGGCCGAAGGATCGTGTTTCGTTAAAGCTGTTTGCTTTTTTCCCTTCTTCAAAGCTCGAAACTCGCCATCCCGTTCATCGCCAAGCGTATCTCGCAGCTATTGATCAACTTCGTTCCGCAGTAAAGGGTACCCAAGCTGAACAAGAAGATACCGTGCGTCTCATTCAAAGCCTGTTTGGTGGCTTTGTTGGCGTTGCGAAAAATCGGACTTGGGCGACTCATACCTTTCTGCCTGTATCCAATATGCTGTTAGCCAGAGAGCTTGATTGGCAGCATTCGAAGGCGTTGGGCAATCAGGAACTGAATGAATGGCATCAAGCTGAAGACTGTTTTGTCACGGATCGACATAACTTTATGGCTCGTGGTGGTGAACTCCTGTTTCTTCAATTAGCCAATCTTTTCAGCGATCCAGAAGCACCCGAGATTACTGAGATTGTTAAACGACCGGAATATAGGCATGTATCTCATCTTAGGTTGCAGGAGATTGAACATCAGCTACAGGTTGATTTACGTGCAATTCTCGAAGATGCAATTCGCCCGCTGAATTCACTGGCCAATATGATTGAACGCAAGCTTTGCGATTATGAATTTCGCAAACAGAAGGGTTCGGCAAAACTAGGCTGGGTCCCAGCTGTTTCAAGGGTTGAAGCGCTGCTGTTTGCCTCGGAAATGAACAATATTTGTTCCATGCCATTGAGTTCATTGGAAAAGCTTGATTTATTGCAAACGCTTTGTTCTTTCCATGTCTTGCGCAGCCTTTGTTTTCAGGCATCAAGGGCCGACAATCAGACAATCAAAACATCTGGTTTTACAGGAAATTATTGCTGGATAGCCAGTGATCCGTCAGCGCCGCCACGCACGGCGATTCGGCAATTGGCTGAAACAACGCTTGGTCGAATTGACGCGCTGCTTTATCGGGTATTGAGGCGCAAAGACTTGATGCCGCAAGGGGTCAAGTCAAGTATGAATGAAGCAGATAAGAATGGCTTTGAGATTTTTAAGCGAATCGCAAAAAAAATTGGTCTTGTAATACCTCCAACAGGACGGGGCGAACGCTTTGTTCTAAACCCCGGTCACTTGCGCTTTTTGGTAGCAGCTCTCGTCCGACCCGGCGAATACCTGCGCCTAAACGACTTCTATCATCGTGTTTTTGCGCATTACGGCATTGCGTTGGGCGGGGAGCCTTTAGCAACCGCCCAAGCATGGTCTGGCGGTAGCGAGCAGAAATCCTATGGCTTGGATGTCAGCATCGCTTGGGTGGAGGAAGCACTGCAACAGGGCGGCTTTTTGATCGAGTTATCGGATGCTGTCTCTATCGTGCATAACCCAGGCGCTGGGGAGGATCGATTTTGAATTTGTTCAACGCAACGCTTACGGATTATGTCACCAGCGAATGGGATCGTGTGTTGAGCGATCCGGGCGGTCCGCGCGAGGCGCGTTTCATCGTGCAGAGCTTGGCGCCGGATAACACTTTCGCGTTCTTCGAGGCGTTGGAGCAACACGCGGACAAGTGGCGAGCGAGCACGCGGATCGAATGCCATTTTCGGGTAGCAACCGGTCTTTGGGAAGACTGGTATCGCGGCGGGCGGCGGGCGGAACTGGATCAGGACATGAAACGGCTCGGCGGCGTGGGGGAGGATGGCGAGCGGCGCTGGATCGATCAAGATGATCGCTTGACTTGGTATCGCAATCGCACCCGCAGCGCTGGGGATGATGGGCTGGTGGTGGTGCTGGTCGGGCTGAATCATGCTTCGGATCAGGGCGGGTTGGCGAGCTTCCATTGCGTCGATGAGTCGCGCATCTGGCAGGCAATGGGGCAGTGTTTTCTGCCGTGGGTGCATCGGCTGAACGAAGATTTTGCTTTGGAGGCAACGCCGAGCGAGATGGAACGCTTGGACGCGGTCTTGCAGGAGTTGTTCGCGGTGCGGCCCCGGCAGTTGGAGCGGCTGGCGGGCTTTCTGGAGGCAGAAGTCATTCAGGATGGCCGCGATCTGTTCAATTTGACGGAGGTGACGGAGCGCTTCTATGCGGCGCTGCCGTTCTGGAATATTCCGCCGTTCTTCGACATCGGTTCGGCGAAGGCGAGCCGTGCGCAGATCACCGCGGCGGCGGATTTCATCTCCCACCGGCGTTTCAAGAGCAAGGCGGAGCAGAAAAAGGCGGTCAAGAAACTGGAGGATGCGCTCGCGAATGGCGGGCTGGCGGTGCCGCGCACGTGCGAGGATCTGCCGCTCTATGAAACGGCAGAGGATTATCTCGATACCCTGAAGACCTTTATTTGCGATGGGGACACCCAGGCGCGTGATCAGTTATTGCAGACCGATCTCGGGCCGGTGCTGAAATTGCTGAAGCAGCGGGAATCCAAGCCAAAAGCACCTAAGAAACCCACGCGACTAAAGCGGCTCAGTCTGGAGAGTTTGCTTGAAGCGGTGTGGCAGACGCTGAAGGATGTCGCGCGAACGCCGGGCGAGCCGCTGTGGGAACAGTTGCAGGGAATTCGCATTGAGGTGCAGAGCTTTCAGCATGATCTGAAATCCGACGATAGCGGTGGTGTTGGCGCCAATCTGCTCGCGCAGGAATTGCTGCAAAGCTGTCTTGGCGGGCTGCCGGAGCTGTTCGAGGGGCTGGAGTTGCGCCTGCCGGTCGATAGCGATCAGGCCGAGCGCTCGCCGTCAAGCTGGGAGCGGGTGGTGCCGATTCGGCTGCATCTGCCGCTTGCGGAAGGAGACGAACCGCCACTGAAGTACGGCACCAGCCGGGCGCGACCGCATTTGCAGTTTAAGGTGTTCGTCGATCTGATCGACGATGAGGAGGGCTATGCGCGGCCCTTCCAGTGGGCGCTGGAGCCGACCGCGCCTGAGCGGGTGCTGATCGAGTGCGCGCGCACGGTGCTGGCGCGCTGGAACGAGGCACCGCAGCCGCATCAGCTCTTGCCGGCTTTTCGCATCCCGGATGTAGAGATGACGGCGCTCTTTTATGCCGCCGATGCCGAGGAGGCCAATCGCCTGGTCGGCCATGCGCTGAACCAGCTTGAACTGCTGAATCTGTTCGATGGGCTGTCGCCGGCGCAGGTCGATGCGCAACTCTGGGAGCAGGTGCTGGCCTTGTCAGCGGCGTATCGAACCTGGCTGACCTATTGTGTCGAGCAGGGTTTCTATCGGGCGATGGCGGATTATTTCCTGCCGTTGTTGCAGCACTATCAGGCGCTGGCCGCGCGGGTGCTGGATCCGCGATTACTCGGTAGTCAGGAGCTGTTGAACCGGCTGTATAAGGCGTTTCTGTTGGTTGATCGGCAGATGGCACCGCAGGATGGGTTTTTACATTCGGCGCTGGTGCTCGGCATCAGCCCGCCGGTGCTGGAGCTGATGGCCGGGCGGCTGCGCTTTCTCGGCGATGGCTTCCCGGAGGTGGCAGCGGCCTTGGTGCTCGGGCGCGAGGCTGACGCGGCTTTCGGGCAGTTGCTGAAACTGGTGGAGATGCATCGCCCGCTCGCCGGGCTGGTGGTCGATCAGCACAAACACTTATCGGCGGAGATCAAGTCCTTCGGGCTGCTGCATTATCTCGGGGAGAAACGCGCGACGGCGAAGAGTCTGGCGGTGCAGACGCTGCTGCGCGATGAGGAAAGCGATGACGATGATGATGTCAGCGACAGCATCGCGGCGACCGAGGAACAGGAGATCGTGCTGCGGGTGCTGGAGGATTATCTTCAGCTTTATCCCTTTGCCGAGGATGGGCTGCGCATTCTGGCGCTGCATGTGGCCGAGCTGGGGACCATTCTCTCGGGTGTGCACCTGTTCCTGAAACGCTATCTGAAAAAGACCAGCAAAGATTGGCCGGCTTTTCATTGCGAGGTCATGGTCTATACCACCTCGTCCTCGCCCATGGCGATGGAAAACCGGCTCGCGGCCTGGCGTCATCAGGTGGCAGAGACTTATCGCGAAAGTGGCCGTCCGCTGGTGCTCTCGGTCGGGCATCGCTACGCGCCGGGGCGCGAGGCAATGATCGAGCGGCTCGGTCAGGAGGCGCGGCTCTATGACATTGCCTTTTTGTTCCGCTTTCTGGAGGGCCAGCTTGCCGGGGAGACGGAGCCGGCGCTGCCGTTTGCGTTCGATTTTAATGCAACCAACATCGGGCAGTTTCCTATCAGCGAGTATCCGCGCCCGATTCGCGCGACCGACCCGACCCGGCGGCAGAGTCTGCTGAGTAATCGACGCCTTCGCATTCAAACCCATCATGCCGATCTGTCGGCGCGGCTGCGGCATCCGCAAAATGGGCATCGGGATCATCTGGTGTTTGGGCGGATTGATTACACTCCCTGGCAGCCAGTGGTGCAGACGCTGCATCGCCATGCGCAATGGGTAGCCTGCATTGATCCCTTTATCGACAAGCAGTTGCTGCGCGTGTCCGAGCACGGGGATGAGCGCAAGATTGTCGGCTTCACCTCTGGGCTGGGCGATTATGGCGAGCTGAATCTGTCCATTTCCACTGAGCAGGACACGCTCAAGGCGCTGGCCGAGCGCGTGCATGGCGAGCTGATCGAGCTTCTGCCCTATCAGGATGGCCCGGCGCTCCAGGCGATGTCCGCTCGGGTGGTGGCGGAGGCTGAGGAGATCATCGGCTTGTCGTCCTTGCGTGCCGTGGTGGGGCAGGGCGAGCGCATTCGCGAGGTGGTCGGTTTCGCGGCCATTCGCCGCGCGCTGGCGGCACCGCCAGGGACGGTGAGCCAGTTATTGCCGGCGGATGCGCTGCTGCATTGGTTTGCGGACAGTGCATTCACGCATCGGCCCGATCTGCTGCAATTGTCTCTTGAACTGCGCGGGGATGATCTGCCCTTGGTGCATGCGACTGTGATTGAGTGCAAATTCGCGCTGCACAATCCGGTGCATCTCGCGCATGCGAGCGATCAGGTGCAGGACGGATTGGCGCATCTGACGCAGCTTTTCGCGCCCAATCGCGACGATCTGCATCGCTACAGCTTTGATCGCCGTTACTGGTGGGCGCAGTTGCAGCGCGCGCTCGCCTCGCGCGTGGTGGTGAATCTGCCCGAGCAGGCATGGCTGCAGCTTGATCAGGCACTGGAGAATCTGGCCGAGGGCTATTTCGAGATCGCCTGGCAGGGTGCGCTCTTTACTTTCTGGACCAATGAGCCGGGTGCGGAGCCGGTGCTCACACCGCTCGCGCTGCCGGCGGGGGTGATCCGTGCGCCGTTGCGCTCGGATGATGATTTCGTCATCTATCAGGTCGCGCTCGGCCATGTCGGGCTGATGCGGTTGTTCGATGAAACCGCCCCACTCGGGCAGATCGATCTTGGCGATGCGGCCGCGCGAGTGCGGGCAACGGCGGTGCGTGCGGGCAGCGGGGAGGCCGAGGTGCCGCCGCTGACGGCAGAAGCCGGGGCAGAAGCGGCGCTGGCCGCCGCAGAAACGGGCCGTCGGGACAATGTGGTGTCGCTGGCGGATCGTCCGGGCTTCCGAACCGTTCCGCCGCGCCCGCCGAGGTTGGTCAGCCATCGCCCGTTACCCGACAGCAGGGTGGCCGATCCCTATCAGGGCAATCTGGCGGTGGCCTATCCTGCTGATCAGGAGCGGGATGCCGAGAGAGAGCCGCCGCTGCGCATCGAGTCGGTGGTGGCGGCCAGTGCCGAGGTGCCGGAGCGCTTGCTGCTCGGCACCAAAGCCGACAATACACCGGTGTATTGGCATTATGGCCATGAGCGCCTGCCGAATCGTCATCTGCTGGCCTTTGGTTCCTCCGGGTCTGGTAAGACGTATGCGATCCAATGCTTGCTCGCCGAGATGGCGGCGCAGCGCCAGCATGCGCTGATCGTCGATTACACCGATGGCTTCCTGCCGGGGCAGGTCGCACCGCTGTTCGAGACGATGGCGGCACCGCACAGCCATTTTGTCCGTACCGCGAAGTTGCCCTTGAATCCTTTCCGCCGCCAGCAGCTCGTTGTCGATCCCAATGCGCCGCCGGTGCCGGAGAACCCCTATGAGGTTGCGACCAGGGTCGCGAGCATCTTCAGCTCGGTTTACGAAAGCATGGGCGACCAGCAGTTTTCCACGCTCGTCAGCGTGTTGGAGGCTGGCGTTTCGAGCGGTGGCGGCTTTTCGCTGTCCTGCTTGCCGGAGCGCTTGCGCGACCACAATCAGTATGGCGTGACCCTAGCGAGCAAATTGGAGCCGCTCATCAAGGCGGATCCGTTCCGCGAGGGCGATGGTCCAGCCTGGCAAGACATGCTCGCCGACCCTGAGCATTGGGTGCAGATTCTACAATTGAAAAGCCTGGGCCGGGAAATCCAGAAGCTGGTCACCGAGTTCGCGCTCTGGGATCTGTACGACTATGCAGGCACCCACGGCAGCACCCAGCGCCCGATTCCGGTTGTGCTAGATGAAATCCAAAACCTTGACCACCGCCCCGATTCGCCCATCGACAAGATGTTACGCGAAGGGCGGAAATTCGGCTTGTCGTTGATTCTGGCCACCCAGACGACCAGTAATTTCAACAACGAACAGCGCGACCGCCTGTTCCAGGCGGCGCACAAGCTGTTCTTCAAGCCGGCGGATACCGAGATCGACCGTTTCGCCACCCTGCTCGGGCAGATCACCAGTCAGTCGAAAGCCGATTGGGCCCAGCGCCTGGCGCAATTGAAACGCGGCTATTGCTGGTCCCTGGGGCCGGTGGAAACCAGCAGTGGCGCGTTAAAGACGGTGCCGCTCTTGGTGAAGGTGAGTGCGCTGGAGGAGCGAGTGTTTGATGCAAGCAATTAACGATAACACGCTTTTTCATACAGAAGCTGCGAACAGCTTACGCTTGCCGCTGAACTTCCCGCAAACCTTCCTTCCAGAGCGGCGTCTGCTTGCGGCGCTGCTTGAGTTTGCGCAAGGGTCAGGTGTCGGTGACAAGGAGACCATCAGCGCCGCGACCGGAATTCCAACTGGACGTTCGACCGGTAAAGTCGTGCCGCTGATTCATTATGGTCTGGGGATGGGGTTGTTGACCGCCGCGCGAGAGGGGAGTCAATGGCAGCTTGAGCTGACGACGCTCGGCGCGCAGGTGCGCCGCGAGGATCCTTACCTCAGTGAGCCTGTGACCCAATGGCTGCTGCATTTGATGCTGTGCCGACGGGCTGATCTGGGTCAGCCGGCGAGCGGCGTTGCGGATGCCTGGTTCCTGCTGCTCGCCGAGGGACCCTTGCTCTTTGGCCGCGAGTTTCGCGTGGCCGCTTTCCATCAGGCTCTGGCGCAGCGCCACGGCGGACTCGGGTATCTCAAAGGCCTGTCGACGCTGGTGCCGAGAATGTACACCGAATCCGCTTGTTTTGGCGATGCCGGTGTGCTGCTTCCCGTTATTGGGGAGGAGGGGGCCTTTGTTCGTGCGAGCGCCCCTTGTGATGGCAGCTTTTATCCGGCTTATGCGCTCTCTCTGTGGCAGCAGTGGGATGTGCTCTTTGGCGATCACACGCAGATCAGCTTCGACGAGTTTGATCGTGCGACGCGTTGGTCAGCCCTGCTCGGTTGGGGGCCGGAGGCCAGGAGCGATTGGTTGCAATGGCTGGTCGGGCAGGGCTGGTTGCAATTGGATCGCTATACCGGGTCGCCGGTGCTGTTGCGCCTGATCGATAGCGAACGGCTCACGGCGTCTTTGTATTCAGGGTTGGTTTGATTCTGAATGAGGAGAGGGAAGAGGCCATGCAAATCGGCAACCTGGTGCATTTCAATGAGGAGCGTTTCTTCGACGGGGCGGTACAACTGCGCTGGGTGCAGGAACGCCCTGAGCGCGCGCGTGCGGCAGCCGAGGCCTTCGTCTTCCATGGCCCGAAGTTTCACGGTGCTAGCGATGCGGTGGCGGATGGTATCGAGAGTGCCTATCGACTGACGGATACGGCAAGCTTCGTTGCTGGACTCGTCGGGTCTTTCAATGCCGGGCAGCGCGGCGGCGAGGTCAATCCTTTCTGTCTGACGGTGGCGGGCTATGGCACCGGTAAGTCGCATCTGGCCACCGCGCTGGCCGCTTTGCTTGGCGCGCCGGGTGAGCCGCCCGCCCGGCAAGTACTCGCGCATCTTGCCGAAGCCGACAGGGATCTTGCCCGTCAGATCGAGACCGGGCTCGCTGAGCTGAAGCACCCGGTGTTGGTGCTTTGCCTCGATGGGATGGCCGGCTTTCATCTCGGGCAGGCGCTGAATGCGGCGGTACTCGCACGCTTGGCGCAGTATGGTCTGGATGCCGGCGCGATTCGCGAACTCTCGCCGCGTTTTCAGGTCGCCGAGCAGTTCGTGCAGCGCAATTATTCGCTGCGCACCGATGCTTTCTCGCAGCGGCTGCCCGGTCTGGATTTGGAGTCTATCGTCGCCCGTTTGCGCGAGCAAGATGACACCGTCTATGCGGAGGTTGATACCCTCTATGCGGAAGCCAACGGTATGCCGATTCCGGCAACAGGGCAGGAGTCGGCGCAGGATTTGATCAACACCCTCGCGGATGTTTATTGCGGAGCGGATGGTCCCTTCGCGGGGGTGTTGATTCTGTTCGATGAGTTTGGGCGTTATCTTGAATATGCCGCCGAAAAACCACGCTTGGCCGGCGATGCGGCCTTGCAGCAGTTGTATCAGGGCGTGCAGGACAATGCCGCGAAGGTGCGCTTTCTCGGGCTGATTCAATACGAGTTAAAAGCCTATCTGCGACGTTTTGGCAGCGCGGATCTGCGCCATTTACAGCGCTACATTACCCGTTATGACGCCGCCGAAAAGCGCTATCTGTCGACCAATCTGGAGACCTTGTTCGCGCACATGATTGGCAAGGATGCCGCTGTCGAGACGCTGTGGCAGCCGACTGAGGCGGTACGCGCGCAACAGTTGAGCTGGCAGCGCCTCAGCCGTGCTTTGCCGGGTTTTGACCGGCTGCCGGTGTGGGCTGATCCACAACGCTTCGCGCGGGTGATCGTTGCAGGGGCCTGGCCGCTGCATCCGCTGGCGACCTGGTTCCTGACTCGACAGCGCGATGTGGTGCAGTCGCGCTCGGCGCTGACCTTTATCAAAGATGTGATTGGCGCTATCGCCTCTGAGACCGCAGTACAAGCCGACGGACGGCCACGCCAAGTGAGCGCGGCGGAATTGGTGTTGCACAGTTTACTGCCGGAGCTGATCGCCGCCGAGCAGCAGACCGGTTCCACGGTGGCCGAGACCTTGCAGATGCTGCTGGAGAAATTCCGCGCTCATCTCGGTGACGAAGAGCGACGAGTCCTGGCTGGCACGGCGGTGCTGGAGAAGATGCGCGTTGGCAAGCAAACGCTCGCCGAGGCCGATGCGCTGCTTGCCGAAGCGACAGCACTGCTGGAGCCAAGCGTCAAGATTGCCCTCGCGCGTCTGACCGATGAGTTGGGTGCGCTGGAATGGAATGCCGATCTCGGGCAGTACGAGCTGATCGCCGATGCCTCCACGCGCGGGCAGTTCCAGCACTGGCTGCGCGCGCGTCTGGCCGCCGTGACGGCCGAACAGGCGCGGCAGTTGTTTGTGGCACGTGCGGCGGCTGTGGTGTCGGATCTGGGCGACCGGGAAACGGACTTTGCCCAGCGTCGGAACATTGCCACGCCGGACTGGTGCTTTGCTTCCCAACTCGCGCATCGGCACAGCCTAGCCAAGGCGCTGGAAACGGCCTTTGCCGACTGGAAGGTTGCGGTGGGGCCAAGAGATCCGAAAGGCCGGCTGATTTTTCTGTATCTGCATAGCGAGGACGATCAGGCTGAGATCGATGCGCTGGTGTGCGCGAATTTTCAGCAACAGTTGGCGCAGCACCGCCTCGACCTGGCGCCCATCTGGGTGGTGGGTGTTGCCGACGAAGATGGGCGCATCGCGGCGCAGCTTGGGCGCTTGCAGGTGTTTGATGATCAGTTGAGCGCGGATGATCAGGAGCGGTTTCGGCGCTTTCTGCCTGAAGAACGCCAGCGCGCCACGGAGGTGCTGAAGGCGGCGGTGCAGGAGACGATCCGTGCGCGCCTGTATTGGGTGGCGGGCTTGACGGAGTTGCCCCAAGGTCGGCTGAATCAGGCCGGTGCCGAGATTTTTGCCCAAGTCTATCCTAAGGCGCTGCCCTTTCCCTTTGACGGCTTTGCCACCAGCGCCGGCGGCGGTCCGGCCGATGCGGCGCAGTTGACGCGCGGGCTGATCGCCCACCAGGTCGATGGCGCCTGGGTGCAGGCGCAACCCAAGCGGCTGCAGAACCGGGTGAATACGCTGCTGGTGCAGAGTTGGCGTGCGCTGCCGAGCAGCGGGCAGCTGGCTGAGCCAAAGCAGGAGCAGGTGAAAGTCGCCTTTGAGGCACTGAAGCAGGCCCATGGCGAGCAGCCAGAGCGCTCGCTGTGGGAATCCTATCGCGAACTGATCGCGCCGCCCTATGGCATGAACGCAGCCTCGGCGGGCATTTTGCTCGGGCTGCTGATCGGTGGCCAGCATCCACCACGCCGCTTGGAGCAGGGCGGTGAGCTGGTTGCGGCGGCGGATTGGGTGACAGCCGCCTTTCCGGTGCAACGCGGTCGGCATCAGCTTGAGCTGGCGCTGCTTGAGAAGACTCGGCTGCGTTTTCTGGCCGAAGATAGCGAGGGGCGCTGGCGGGAATTCCTTACGCGCTGGGAGACGGAAACCCGCTATGAAAAGTTGGTTGAGCTGGCGCGGAATGCCGAAAAGATGCGCCGGGCTGATCCTATCCCGGAGATCCTCGAAGGTCGCATTCCCTATCTGGTGGATAAGTCCACTGAAGCCGAGCGACACTTGCGCGAGTTTCGCGTCCAGATCGAAGGCTGGGAGCAGCAGCTTGAGCGCGCCGCGCGGCAGAATCAGGTGGGCGAGCTACTGAAGACTGCCGCCGCGCTGGCCCGCGCACGCGAGGATGCGGACGACGAGCAGCGCTGGCCCGCGAGACTGGGCGAGGATTGCGAGAAGCTGCTGCTGATCGGGCGCGAATTGGTCGGCGAGCACATTGGCGACTGGATTCCCCGCCAAGGCTGTCAAAATGTGACCGATGTCGGCGGATTTCGCACCCGCATGGACAAAGCGATCAAAAGTCTGCGCCAACTCGGTTTCACGACCGAGGCCCAAGCGCTCGAAGAGCAGGCCAATCGCGCCATCATGCAGGTCGAGAACCGTCAGCAGTTTCGACTCATCCTCGACGAGAGCGACGAATATCCACGTTTGCCGGAGCCGGATGCATCCACGCTGGTGCGCGAGTTGCGCGACGGTATTCAGCGCGGTGATGTTCTGATCGAGGGGGTTGAGAGCGCGGCATCCGTGCTGAACCCGCAGGAAATCCAAGCACGGGTCGGGGCGATTCGCGCGCGCCAGCAGCGATTGCAGAAAGCGCTCGCTGAGCGTCGTGATGTTTTAGGTGCGATCTATCAGGTGCCGTTGGAGGGCGAGGCGGCGCTGACGGAGACGCTGGCGCATTTGGAACGCTTGCAGCGGCTGTTTCTCGATACCCCTGACGAGCCGGAAATTGCCGGCCTGATGCGCCAGCTCAAGCTGATCAGCGCGGATCTCAGCGCTTGGGAGAGCGGGGATTTAAGTCCGGAACGGCTGCGCTCGCTGCTTGAGCAGCAGATTCCTGCGCAGCTTGCGGCCCTGAATGCGGGGCTTGAGGCCGATGACATTGAACCGGCATGGGACATTGCGCACCTTTACCAAGCCTTGGCCGCGGAGCGGATTGGCGCTCAGGAAAAACGCTCGTCCGATTGGATGAAGCCACGTCTGTCGCTCGCCGACCAATTACCGACCACCAATCGCGGCGACTGCGAGCGTTTGCGCGCGGAGCTGGCTGCCGCACCGGCGTATCTGAGTGAAGCAGACCGCCACGCGCTTGAGCGCCTGCTCGCGCTTGCCGATCAGCGTCTCGCCGCGATCAACAATGAAGAACGCCAATGCCACATCGCCGCCTGGCGTGCCCAGTTGCCGCGCGAGCGTGAGATTGAAACCCTCGATAAACACCAAACCGAGGCACTACTGCGCGCTATCGAACAACCCCCGGTTCCTCTGACCCCAGCGGAGCAGACCCAGCTCGAACCGTTAAAACAGGCACTGAACGCGCATTATGACAACATGAGCGCCGCCGACATCCTCGCCCGTATTGATCGACTTTCCATCGAGCGGCAGTGGGTGATTTATGAGGAACTCGCCAAGGTGTTGAGCAGATCAACCCTTGTTTCAGTCTGTGACCATGTGGGAGAAGAGGATATTTCCGCGAACCATGGCAGCTTTGCTTATTTTATGGAGCAGGTGGTCTTGCCACAAAAGGCTGCGAACCCGACGCACATGCGTCTCGATGGTCAGACATCTGGCGGGAACCGGGAGCCGGCTGGTTTCTTTCAGCATCAGGGGAAGATCTGGCGTGTTCATGCCGATTCCCATTATGAGCCCCTCATGTTGGCCTATCGTAACTTCCAGAAAAATCCAGACGAAGATCCCTTTATTGCCACGGCAACTGGCTCAGGACAAAGGCGCTGCTTAGTTTTGAAACCTGAGTTGCAGCAGCAATTACCTCAGCCGCGTTTTAAGCATCTCTATATCTACGAAACATGATCAGAGCGATGCTTGGCTTAGGAAAAGCGTCGAGTGTTTATGTTTTCATTTCTTAAGAGGCGTTTATGGACTATCAGGTCGGCGATCGCGTGAAGCACCCGAAAAAACCCGAATGGGGGCTTGGTGAAATTCGGGCAATTGACAGCAGTATTGTCACCATTCAATTCGTTGAGGTTGGCGAGAAGAAGCTGTCTTTGCAGTATGTCGACCTTCAGCGTATACAGGGAGAGGAATCCGTCAATTTAAGACTCGATGCGCTCGTGCAGGAAAAAAAGAACCCAGACACAAAGAAATACAAGATTGGCCGGATACCCGAAATGACCGCCCAGCGGAATATTAAGACGTGGAGCATCGTTGCGCAGAAACTCGCCGAGGTCAGCGTTGCCAATTACTATCAGCTTGTCTCTTGGGCTAAGGGACACGACGATGGAGGAGGGGGGGGAGGATTCATCGACTACTGTATTACTAACGGATGGCTGGTTCCAGCACCGACGGAACCAGTGCATTCCAGTTCGGGAAATTCTCCAGGCGGGGCAGCTTCACAAAATTTTGCAGCTGAGCTGAAGGATGCTGGCCCCGAGGCTGTCAAAACGGCATCAGCAACTGCTGATGACTCCGTTCTTGCAGGTTACATTCACGGCTTTTTTGGCTACGGCTCGCTGGCTGCTCCGATATGGTTCGTTGGCATGGAAGAGGGGGTCGGGGACGAGAGCCTTGAGGATCGCCTAAATGCTTGGCGAAATTTGGGGGAAGGTTCGCTGCTGGATATCCGCGCATTTCACGAGAGGATCGGGGAAACGCGCTGGTTCTCGATGATGCCGCGGATTCAAAAAACCTGGAGGAGGTTGATCTCCATCTCCCTTGCCTATTTGGACGAAGCGCGGGATAAGGAGGATATTCGAATGTATCAGAGAGCTCGCCTTGCGACTGCGACTGAGGCATTGCTGGAACTCATGCCACTACCGCACCAGAAGCTTCCCGATTGGAGCCACAAAAATCTATTTTCGTCTAAAGCAGACTACCTCCATCAGCTTGCGCCGCATAGAGTGGCCTGGTTGAAAAGGCAGATCGCCGAACACTCTCCAAAGGCTGTTGTCATGTATGGAGTAACGCCGCCATACCCTGACTATTGGGAAAGCATTGCTGGAGGTCCACTAGAGCTGTCGAAGCAGGGTTGGTTTTCCCTTCAATCTGGTCAGACAATCTTCATTGCTTGTCAGCATCCTGTGTCGTACGGCGTGATGGATGATTATTTTTCCTCCATTGGTGCTTTTATTCGAGAGGGGTGCGGTTAGATCTCTCGGGGTTTGATTTCCGCAGGTTAGAAGAGCTTGGTCATTGCCAGTGTTCAGCCATTACCTGATATTTGGCTTCCAGTTAATCAAAGTTCGGCGAGACCGGACTCATTAAGGTCAGTAAAGCGCCGCCCATTGTGCTCGCGTTCGCCACGACCGTATTTGAATGAGGCATAGAGCACGCCGTCCTTTTTGAGCGCTCTTGACAGGCGTGCGAGTGCATCGGCGAGCTGGTCGAGGGGCACATGCAGCAGACTGGCGCAAGCCCAGATGCCATCGAAGCATTCGAACCAATCGGGGAGAACGGTGACGTTTTTTCCGTCCTTGGCATCGGTTGTGACCAAGATCACGGCGCAGGGGCGGTCCTTGCGACCTTCTTCCATGCCTCTTTGGTGTTCTTCTCGCCACAGGTAAGCGTAGCGGATTACAAGACCAGGAGTCGGGACGGGGAATGACACCGGCGTTAAGTGGAACATTCATGGTCAAAGGCCGCTGCTTCCGGTGGAGGCTCCGCCTGCAAGATGGCATCCAAATCAGCCGGAGTGAAGTCCTCGATGCCCATCACTTGCCGGCTCCGTCGTTTCATTCGCTGGTATTCCTCGACAGAGAGCAAGACAAGGCGTTCGCGACCATTGCGGGTGATCGCAAGCGGTGCTTTGATGGCTTCATCTTGGTAGCGCCCAAAATGGCGCTGAAACTCGGCCGAGGAGATCATACGCATGGACAGGCTCCGTAATTTGCCCTGATCTGTAAGATACATACCTTGCAGAATAACTGAATTTGGCTAGGTTGAACTACCTGATAATTATCACCGGGACGAAGGCGGAAACCAGTCCATGACGGCGAAGAAGGCCAAGCCTGGCAAAATTGTCGGCCACGGCACCTATGTGCACTTGAATGCCCTGCAGGAACTCGATGCGGAACGGCAGCGGGTTGTTTTGCAAGCGGCCGCCTTTGCTGAGTTGGAGCCGGAAAAGTCCTTCAATGTTGTGCGCTTTGGCCGGGACGGAGACATCGCGCTGCTCGCCTATGCGGATTTCTTCGAGGATCCTTTCCCAGCCTTGCAGGCCAGCTGGCGCATCCAGCTCGACAGCGGCCAGGTCGGCTACCGCACCTACTCCGACTCGCTCAATCCGCCCATTCTGCATCGCAAGGAACTCTTGCTACCGCCCGAGCATCCGCGCCGGGAGGAATACGCCGCGCTTACCGCTGCGGCTGAATCCATCGGGCTGTTCGATGACACCACCCGCATCGGCTATCAACGTCAGTGGCTGGCGCTAGTGCGCGAGCGTGGCTATCGCATTGAGGGTCACCAGCTACTGCCGCTGGGTAATGTCGAAGGCGAGGCCGATGCGGCCGATGAGCCGGGGCAGGGCGGCGATCCGATTCAGTTCGGCGGCCAACTGCACGATCACTGGGAAGCCGCCCGCCAGCGCACCGCCATGGTCCGCTATGGCTTCTCGGCGCCGATTCAGAGTCTCGCCCGCCATGGCTTTCTCGACGGCAGCCAGCGGCTGTTCGATTATGGCTGCGGGCGTGGTGATGACTTGCGCGGCTTGCAGGAAAACGGCATCTCCGCCGAAGGCTGGGATCCCTATTACGCGCCCGATCAGCCCATCGAATCCGCCGACATTGTCAATCTCGGCTTCGTTATCAATGTGATCGAAGACTTCGATGAGCGTATCGAGGCCTTGACCCGCGCATGGTCGCTGGCCGAGCGGCTGTTGGTGGTCTCGGTGATGATCGGTGAACGCCAGCACGCTGGCGGGGGCGAGCGCTTTCGCGATGGCCTGCTGACCCAGCGCGGCACCTTCCAGAAATACTTCACCCCAGCCGAAATCCGCCAGTTCCTCACCAGTGCGCTGGATGAAGAGCCCATCACTGTCGCGCCCGGGGTGCTCTATGTTTTTCGCGACAAAGACGCCGAGCAGCGCTTTCTGCTTGAGCGCAGTCGCGGTCGGCGCAACCGGCTACGCGCGCCCTCGGCACCGCGACCGCGCGAAGCCCCTGCCACGCGCCGCGATCGCCGCGCCGAGCGCTATGCCGAACACCGCGACGCGCTCGAGCGGCTGTGGGCGCAGTGGCTGACCCTCGGGCGACAACCCCACAAGGAGGAGGTCGTGGACTTACTGCCGCTGACCGAAACCTTCGGCACCCTCGGCAAGGCGCTGCGCTTTATTGAAGAACATCAGCGCGACCAGTTGGGCGATCAGCTGGGTGACCCGTTAGGCGAGGGGCCGGGCGACGACTACATTGATGCGCTGCTCGAACAGGCTGCCGAAGCGCGCAAGGCGGATCTCGAGGTCTATTTTGCTCTGCGTCAGTTCGAGCGGCGCCGACCCTACAAGCATCTCGAACCTGGTCTGCAACGCGACATCAAAGCCTTTTTCGGCGACTACCCGAGCGCCCAACAGGCCGGTTTGGAGCGCCTGCGCGCCATCGCCGACCCCGAGGCCATCGCCGCAGCCTGTCAGGACGCCGCCGAGCATGGCCTCGGCTGGCTGGAACCCGGCCAGTCTCTGCAACTGCATGCCAGTCTGGTTGATCAACTCCCAGCATTGCTGCGGGTCTATGTCGGCGCCGGCGCCATGCTCTACGGCGAGGTGCAGCAGGCCGATCTGATCAAGATTCATATCGCTTCCGGCAAGCTGACCCTGCTGATCTTCGATGCCTTCGACGGCCAGGCACTGCCACGCCTGCATGAGCGGATCAAGATTAAGCTGCGCGAGCAGGACATCGACACCTTCGATTACGTCGAGCCTTTCACGCCGCCTTATCTGTTCTGGAAGTCGCGCTACATCAACGAAGAACATCCCGACTACCCGGCGCAGCTTGCCTTTGATGAGCAACTCGACGCGCTTGGGCTGTTCGATCTGTCTGGCTACGGACCCGCGGCCGAGGTGGTCGATGAGACACTCGCCCGGCACCGCTGGGAGGTGCATGGCTTAAACCTGCAACCTAGCCAAACCCCGCCGGCGCTGGATGATCCCTGCGGACGCTTTTTGCGCTTTCGCGATCTGATCGAATGCGGCGAGACGCAAGCGGCCACCGGTCTCGCCAATCAGCCCAAAGAGCCGCAGAGCTGGAACGCCTTGCTGGAGCTGACCGAGCAGGTGCTCGACCCGGTCATCGACTGGTTCGGCATGATCCGGCTCACCTACGGTTTCTGCTCACCGGAATTGGCGAAAAAGATCCCCGGTCGCATCGATCCCAAGCGCGACCAACATGCCGCGCATGAGCGTAATCGCCTCGGCAACCCCATCTGCCCGCGCCTGGGCGCGGCGGTGGATTTCATTATCGAAGACGAAGACATGCACGAGGTGGCGCAATGGATCATCGCCGAGACGCCTTTCGACCGGCTGTATTTCTATGGTCCGAATCTTCCGCTGCATGTCAGCTATGGTCCCGAGCACAACCGGCAGATTGTGCTGATGCGCCCAGGGCCGAGTGGGCGGTTGGTGCCAAAGGTGGTAAGTCCTGACGCCAGATCTCCCATGTCGACTGTCTAAAAATAATATCCGCCGTCGACCTCCCAATCGTCCCAGCCATCCCAGGGCGCGAAGCCCGCGAGGATCGCCAGCAGTCGCACGGCCGCCGGTTGCGCGCAGCGACCCGCGAGCCAAGCGCGCAAGGTTCGGGGATGGACGCCGACCGTTGCAGCGGCATCGGCGGTGCTCAGATGCAGGCGTTGCAGCAGTGCCGGCAGCGCGGACGAATCAGCCGCGAAGCCAGCGGCCAGCAGCGCGCGCGAATCCGCCAGCGCCCAGTCCTGGCGCGGCTTGGCGCTGGACGGAGCCCCCTTGGAGATTGCGCATAATCTATATTATGTAAAGTAGTGATTACTGATCTAGCGCATATTGCCCAAGCGCGATCTCCGATGCGCGCCAGAATCCCGAAAGAATCTTGACCAGCCCTCATGGCTGCAGGGCCAGGCTGTGGTAACCTTCCGCCCTGATCGCTGTTGCCATGAGACGTTGGGAGTCTGCCGCCGATGCCTGAGGGTTGGTACGTTTATATTGCCGAATGTACGGATAATTCCTATTTCACCGGCATCACGCAAAACATCACAGACGTGCGCGAAGGCGCCGATTACCTGCGTCATCGGACGCTCAAGTCGGTTCCCTGGTGTCGTCTAGTTGAGTCCAAATCCTCGGCCGTGCTAATCCAGACCCATATTCGCAATCTCAGACGAGAGCTCAAGGAATATGTGATCTACAACGAGCTTGAGTGCGACCGAGTGCTGAATCTGTCTAAACAATCTGCTTAAGCCGCATCCTTCTTAAGCGCGCTCTGCCTGTCATGCCAAATCAAGCAAATACTCTGACATCGCCATCGGGTAGCGCTGACCAAGCACCTTTAAGGTGGACGCATTCCGCAACCGGCGAATTGTCCTCTGAGAACAAGACTGTCATCAGGCAGATCGGCCGGTTAATCAAGGCTGGCGATCGCGACCGGGTGCGCGCCATTGTGCGACGCTGGCGCCCGCGCGATGTCATTGAGCTGATGGTCAACCTGCCGCTCAAACGAGCGCGAAAGCTTTTTTTCTATATGCCCGCCGGGGCTGCGGCCAAAGTTGTTGCTGAACTCAACGACGACTTCCGCGCCGCGCTGCTTGAGGATGCCACCATTGAGCGTCTGGTGGAGATTCTCGATTCCCTTGATCCAGAAACTGGAGCTGATGCACTCGAGGAATTGCCCGAGGAAGTCCAGGAACGCCTGCTACCGCAACTTCAGCGCGCCAATGACATCCTGGAGCTGAAGGGCTACCGCGAAGAATCAGCCGGCAGCATCATGACTCGCAAGCTGGTCGCCGTGCCACCTGATTGGACCCTGGATCAAGTGGTTTCGGAGGTGCGCCGCAACGCCAGTGTGATCAAGAAAATCTCGGTTATTTATGTAGTTGATCATGAACGGCACCTGCTCGGTTACCTCAAGCTGCGCGATCTGCTGCTAAGCCCGAAGGAAAGGCGCGCGGCCGAGGCCATGCGCACGGATCCCATCGCCGTCAGCTCCGAGATGGACCAGGAAGAAGTGGTCCGAATCACCCTGACCCACGCGCTCACCTCGGTGCCCGTGGTGGATGGCGAGCGCCGCCTGCTTGGGCGTATCACCTCCGATGAACTCCAGCGGGTGACCCGCGACGAGGCCGAGGAAGACGCGCACCTGATGAGCGGCCTGTCGCCCGAGGCGCGCCCGGACGCGCCTGTGTTCAGCATCGTCAAAACTCGCCTACCCTGGCTGCTCGCTGGTCTGCTGGGCGCGACCTTATCTGGCACTATCGTGGGCTCTTACGAGGAGGAAATTGCTGCCGCCGCCATTCTGGCGAGCTTCATTCCCATTGTGATGTCCATGGCGGGCAATGCCGGCATTCAGGCCGCCACAGTGGCGATTCAGGGCATCGCGACCGGAACACTCTGGATCGGTGACCTGCCCTGGCGCCTGGGCCGTGAACTGCTGGGCGCCATGGTCAATGGGCTGACAGCCGCCACTGTCCTGGCGGCGGTGGTCTTTGGCTTGGGGCTGGTGATTGACCTGGAATCACCGCTCCGCTTGGCCGGCACCGCTGGGCTCGCGCTCTTTTGCGTGACCCTGCTGGCGGTGGCCATGGGGGCATCCGTGCCCATGCTGCTGAAGCATTTTGGCATTGATCCGGCCATGGCCACGGGGATTTTTATCACGACCGGCAACGACATCATCGCCGTGCTGGTGTTCTTTCTGGTGGCGACCAATCTGTATCTCTAACGGAGGCGTCCGGGATGATGGAAAATGCCAGCGACCGGGCACTGAATTGATGTCCGAGTCGCGCGCATTGTTCTGGCCGAACACTACCAGGGTTTGTACTTCAACCCTGGAATGCTGCGCTCATCGAGCCGCTCTGGCAGATGCAGTATCAGCTGCAGCAATTCATCGCGATCAACATAGCGCCCGTAAGATGCCTTGGCGGCATCCAATGGCACCTCAATGTAGTAGCGCGACTGCTCTGGCTCGGGCAGAATTTGCAGCACACGATCTTCGGCATCGAGTATGCCCAGATAGTCGTCTGGCGAATGCAGGCGGCCAACCATCTGCTCGCAAATTTGCTTTGGGCTCATGGCCACGGCACTGACCGAAGAGACGCATTCGCCCGAGCGGTTGATCAAATAGAAAACACGAAAACCCATGATTCTACCTGCCCCGAAAGCACTGCCCGCCAGGCTTGCGGTGGGCGATGCAAGTGAAGTCCAAACCGGAGATCATAGCACCAGTTAACGACCACGAATAATTTCCAATCCGCAGTCCTCCCAATCCGTGGTCTTTCCGTTTTTGCCTGACGGCTGGCTTTTGGTACTCGGATGAATCCAACCGCGGAGGCTGCCGCTGGAGAAACCCATGTCGATTATGAAACTCAAACTGCATTGGCAGATTCTGCTTGGTCTCGCGTTCGGGGTCCTGCTCGGTCTGCTCACTGGCGAAGAAGCGGCTCTTTTCGGGGTCAGTTTCCATGCGGTTTTCAGCTTTATTGGCGCGCTCTTTCTCAATGCGCTCAAAATGCTGGTGGTGCCGCTGATTGTTTCCTCCATCATCATCGGCATTGCTGGCATTGGCCAATCGGATGCTCTGGGGCGACTGGGGCTGAAAACCCTTGGCTACTATGTGATGACCAGCTTTCTGGCCGTGGTCGTGGGTCTTTCGGTGGTCAACCTGATCCAACCGGGAGTGGTCGAGGGCAACGCGGCCGAGATATTCGGATTGGAAGCCGACAGCGGTGCCCTGACCGAACGCTTTGCCGACAAGGACAGCGGCGACATTGTCGAGATTTTTCTGCGCATGATACCGACCAATGTGGTCGAGGCCGCCAGTGCCGGACAGATGTTGGGACTGATTTTTTTCAGCCTGCTTTACGGGTTTTTCTTGACCCGCATCGAGACACCCTATCGCGAGGCTCAGTTCAATTTTTTCAACGGCATGTTCCAAATCATGATCCAAATCACGGATCTGGTGATGAAATTCGCGCCCATTGGCGTCTTCGCGCTGGTGGCCAAAACGGTCGCTAGCACCGGGCTGGAGGCTTTTATCCCGATGGCGAAGTTTTTCTTCACTGTGGTGCTGGCGCTCAGTCTCCATTTTTTCGTCACCCTACCCTTGCTGCTGCGCTTTCTTGGCGGCGTGAGTCCGCTGCGACATTATCGGGCTGTCAGTGCCGCGCAGCTCACGGCCTTCTCGACGGCCTCTTCCTCGGCCACCCTGCCCATCACCATGGAGTGCGTGGAGAAAAACGCCGGGGTATCCAATCGCACCAGCAGTTTCGTGCTACCTCTGGGTGCCACGGTGAACATGGATGGGACAGCGCTCTATGAATGCGTGGTGGTGCTTTTCATCGCCCAGGCCTATGGTATAGAGATGGGCCTGGCCACCCAGTTGGTGGTCGTGCTGCTGGCGCTGACCACCTCCATTGGCGTGGCGGGTATTCCCGCCGCCAGCCTGGTGGCCATCGCCATTATCCTATCGGCGGTCGGCCTGCCACTGGAAGGCATCGGACTGGTGCTAGCGGTGGACCGTCTGCTCGATATGATGCGCACCACGGTCAACATCACCAGTGACTCCTGCGGGGCGGTGATTATTGCGAAATCCGAGGGTGAACAGGGGATTTTGGAGGAACAATGAAACTCGAGCGGACCTCTTGCCACCTGGTGCACCAGGGGGGGGCAGCAGAACCTAATCTAGCGGTGAGGCACCATCAACAAATGCATCCCGCGCTGCCTTGGCGCGGGTGAAGATATCCAGCAGTTGCTCGCCATCGGCATCACGGATGCTGGCGGCCAGGTCGCTCATCTCGGTGCTGAAGCGCGCGAGCATGGCGCTGAGGCTCTCGCGATTGGCGATGCAGATGTCGCGCCACATCACAGGGTTGCTGGAGGCAATGCGGGTAAAGTCACGAAACCCCCCGGCGGCGTAACGGAAAATTTCATCACGACAGTCCATACGCGTCAGGGCATCGACCAGACCGAAGGCCAGCATGTGCGGCAGATGGCTGGTGGCGGCCAGAAGTTCGTCATGGTGGGCGACGCTCATTTCGCTCACCTCCGCACCCGTGGCTTGCCACATGGCGCGCACGCGTTCAGTGGCCTGTGGGTCGGTTTCGGGCAGCGGGGTCAGGATCACCCGGCGCTGGCGGAATAATTCTGGAAATGAGGCCCCTACCCCACTGCGCTCGGTGCCGGCGATGGGATGCCCGGGCACGAACCAAGCTGGCATGCCGGCACAGGCGGCGCGGGTATCGGCCACCACGCTGCTCTTGACGCTCCCACCATCCGTGACCACGGCATCGGCGCGGCGCAGTGGCGCGATCTGCTTGATCAGCTCGCGCATGGCGCCCATGGGCACGGCCAGAAATACCAGATCGGCATCGCGTACCGCGATGGATGGATCTTGCGCATAGCGGTCGATCACGCCCAGCTCGACCGCCAGCTCCAGATTCTCGCGTGAGCGACCGCAGCCGATGATCTCGCCGACCTGCCCCGCCATGCGCAGCGCGCGTGCCAGCGACCCACCAATCAGCCCGACGCCGATGACCGCCAAGCGTTCGATCATGCCGTCAGCACCTCGCCCCCCGGTTCCTTGCCCAGTACCTTGCCCAGCGCCGCCAGGCAGCGGGCGTTTTCCGTTTCAAGCCCGATGCTGATGCGCAAGTGATTCGGCAGGCCATAATTGGCCACCGGGCGGCAAATCACACCCTCGCGCAGCAGCGCCTGGTCCACCGGGCCAGCCGGACGGCCAAGATCGACGGTGACAAAATTACCCAGCGAGGGGATTATCTCCAGGCCAAGCGCCTGCAACCCACCGCTAAACTGCGCGAGACCAACCCGATTAAGCTCGGCCGAGCGCGCGATATGATCTTGATCCTCGAGCGCGGCCACGGCGGCGGCCTGAGCGGGTGCGTTGACATTGAATGGATGGCGCACCCGATTCATCAACTCAGCCGCCCGCGGGTGACTCAGCCCATAACCGACTCGCAGTGCCGCCAGGCCGTGAATTTTCGAGAAGGTGCGGGTGACAATCAAATTGGGAAAATCGTCCAGCCAGGCCACTCCATTGGGAAAATCAGGATCTGAAACATACTCGATATAAGCTTCATCGAGCACGCAGATACAGGTCTTGGGCAGGCTGGCGATAAAGTCTTTCAGTGGTTCGGCCGTCAGCCAGGTGCCGGTGGGATTATTGGGGTTGGCGATCCATACAACGCCGGTCTTTTCATTGACCAGCGTCGCCATGGCGTCCAGGTCATGGCCATGGTCGAGCGCTGGCGCGACCTGGGGTGTCGCGCCGACCGCCTGAATGGCGATGGGATAAACGGCGAACGCATGCTGGGAAAAGACGGATTCCCGTCCGGGATGCAGAAAGGTCCGCGCCACCAGGTCCAAGACATCATTGGAGCCATTGCCGATGGTGACCATCTCGGCATCGACGCCATGATGACGGGCAAGGGCCTGGCGCAAGGCGAAGCCGCCGCCATCGGGATAGCGCCCAAGCTCCATCGCCGCCTGGGCATAGGCAGCGCGCGCTTTCTCGCCAGGCCCAAGCGGATTTTCGTTCGAGGCGAGTTTGACCGACTCGCGGATACCCAGTTCGCGTTCCAGTTCAGAGATGGGCTTGCCGGGTACGTAGGGATTCAGCGCCGCGATCTGCGGCGCCGGGGTGGGCTGAAAAGGAGCTTTGGTTGGGGACATTGTGAAATATCCTTGGCTGGTATGTCGCGGTGATACCCGGCAGTGACGGCTTAAAGCACCGCTTCAGGGTAGGAACCGAGAATCTTGAAGAGATTGGCGGAGGATTTTAGCGTGTCGAGCGCCGCGGCCACCCGCGCATCGTCGCGATGACCGCACAGGTCAACAAAGAACACATAATCCCAGACACCCTGGCGCGAGGGGCGCGATTCGATCCGCGTCATGCTGATGGCATGTTCGGCCATGGGGGTCAGGAGCCGATAGAGACCACCGGCCTCGTTGCGGCAGGAGAGCAGTAGGCTGGTTTTGTCCTTGCCACTGGGTGGCGCATCCTCGGGGCCGATGATCAGAAAGCGGCTGGTATTGCGCGGGTCGTCCTCAATGCGATTGGCCAGTAGATTCAGCTGATAGAGTTCCGCCGCCGCCTCGCCAGCCACGGCGCCGGCATCCTCGGTATTGGCCACCAAGCGCGCGGCCTCGGCATTGCTGCCAACCGGAATGCGCTCGGCCTGCCGTAAGTGCCGATCCAGCCAGGCACGGCACTGGGCGAGGGACTGCTGGTGCGAATAGACACGCTTGATCCCATCGAGCGCGCTGGCACGGCTCATCAGGTGATGATGAATACGAAGGGTGACCTCTCCGGCAATATGCAGCGGCGACTGCATGAAGGTATCGAGAGTGTGACTGACCACGCCCTCGGTGGAGTTCTCCACTGGCACAACGCCAAAATGGCAGGCTCCCGCCTCGACTTCGCGAAAAATGTCGCTAATGGCGCCAAATGGCAGGGTGTGCACAGAGTGGCCAAAGTGTTTGAGCGCGGCGGCCTGGGTGAAGGTGCCCTCGGGACCGAGATAGGCCACCGAGAGAGGTTTTTCCAGCGCCAGACAGGCGGACATAATCTCACGAAACAGGCGCGCGACTTCCTCGTCGTGCAGCGGGCCAGGATTGTCCGCCTTGATGCGGCGCAGAATTTCGGCCTCGCGCTCGGGACGATAAAAGTGGCTCTGGGGGGCCTGCGCGGACTTGATTTCGGCGACTTCCTGCGCACAACGTGCGCGCACGGATAACAGCCGCAGAATCTCGGCATCGGTGGCGTCGATGCGCTCGCGCACCGCTTTCAAGCGAGCGGTGGAGTCAGTCATTGGCTTATTAACCCAAGGCTCGCACCCGCAACACGCCCTTGATACCTCGGATGTGGTCGAGCGTCGCTGGCGGGCAGGCTTGGTCGATGTCGATGAGCGTCACCGCGAGATCTCCGCGTGAGCGATTGAGCATATCGATGATATTCAAATCAGACTCGGCCAGCAGGGTAGACATCTGCCCGACCATGTTGGGCACATTGCTGTTCACCACTGAAATGCGATAGCCGCCGTTGCGCGGCAGATCGATGTCAGGGAAATTCACCGAATTGCGCACATTGCCGTCTTCCAAATAGGCGCGGAGCTGGTCGGCTACCATGACCGCGCAGTTTTCCTCGGCCTCCCGTGTCGATGCCCCGAGATGCGGCAGGGTCACCACACGCGGATGATCCTTCAGCAGATTGCTGGGAAAATCGCAAACGTACGCATAGAGCTTGCCGCTGTCCAGTGCCGCGATGGCCGCGCTGTCGTCGATAATGCCATCACGGGAGAAATTCAGCAGCACCGCCCCATCGGGCATGGCCGCGATGCGCTCGGCGTTGATCATGTGGCGGGTGTGCTCGGTCAGGGGGACATGAAAGCTGATAAAGTCCGCGCGCGACACCAGATCGTCAATGGACACGGCTGCCTGCACGTTGGATTCCAGCTTCCAGGCGCTCCGCACCGTGATGCTGGGATCGTAGCCGATCACCTTCATGCCCAGCGCGCGCGCGGCATTGGCCACCAGCACGCCAATGGCGCCCAGGCCGATGACCCCCAAAGTGCGCCCGGGCAGCTCGAAGCCGACGAAGTCTTTCTTGCCCGCTTCGACAGCTTTGCTGATCGCCGCGTCCTCCCCGGAGAGGCCACGCGCGAAGGACCAGCCTTGCGCCAGATTGCGCGCCGCGATCAACATGCCGGCAAGCACCAGTTCCTTGACCGCGTTGGCATTGGCCCCGGGCGCATTGAATACTGCCACGCCGCGCGCGCTCATCGTCTCAAGCGGAATATTATTGACGCCAGCGCCGGCGCGGCCGATGGCCTGGACACTCTCGGGAATCTGCATGTCGTGCATTTTCGCCGACCGGACCAAAATGCCATCGGGGTGAGCAATTTCCGAAGCGATCTCGAAGCGGTCGCGCGGCAAGCGCTCCAGTCCGGCGAGGGAGATATTGTTGAGGGTTAAAATTTTAAACATGTGAATCCCCTGCCCTGCTATTTGAATTCCCTGACCTGCTATTGGATTTCCTGACCTATTACCCACGCGTGCGCTCAAATTCGCGCATGAACTCGACCAGCGCCTCGACGCCCGCCTCTGGCATGGCATTGTAAATACTGGCCCGCATGCCGCCGACCGAGCGATGACCCTTGAGTGTCAGCAGTCCAGCCGCCTTGGCGCCGGCGAGAAAATCGCCATCCAGCGCCGGATCGGCCAGGGTGAAAGGCACGTTCATCCATGAGCGCGCGCGCGGTTCGACCGGATTGGCGTAGAAGCTGGAATCATCAATGGCCGCGTAGAGCTTGGCCGCCTTGCGCCGGTTGATCTCCGCCATGGCCGCAAGCCCGCCAAGTTCCTTGAGCCAGGCAAACACCAGACCGGCCAGATACCAAGCATAGGTTGGCGGGGTGTTGTACATGGAATCATTCTTGGCGTGAATGCCATAGTCGAACATGGCCGGCGTCCCGGGCAGGGTTTCGCCGATCAAATCCGCGCGCACCAGGACAATGGTCAAACCAGCTGGGCCGATGTTCTTCTGCGCCCCAGCATAGATGAGTCCGAAGCGGGACACATCGAGCGGCCGCGACAAGAGCGTTGAGGACATATCAGCGACCAAGGGCACATCGCCAGTGTCGGGTATCTCTGGGAATTCAACCCCTTCAATGGTCTCGTTCGGCGTGTAATGGACGTAGGCCGCATCGGGGGAGAGCTTGAGCTCATCCTGCACCGGCGCGCGGCTGAAGCGATCATCCTCGGTGCTGGCCGCGATGGCTGGGGTGCAGAAGCGCCGCGCCTCGGCAATGGCCTTTTTTGACCAACTGCCGGTGTTGATGTAATCCGCGCTGGTGCGTCCGCGCAGCAGATTCATCGGCACCATGGCGAACTGACTTGATGCACCGCCCTGCAGGAAGAGCACCCGGTATTCGTCCGAAATGCCGAGCAACTCGCGCAGATCAGCCTCCGCGCCCTCGGCGATGGACATGAACTCCTTACCGCGATGGCTCATCTCGGCCACGCACATGCCGCTATCGTGCCAATTAAGCATTTCCTCGCGCGCGCGCTGGAGCACTGGCTCCGGGAGCATGGCCGGGCCGGCGCTGAAGTTGTAGGGTCGGGTCATTCAGTCTTCTCCATTTCGGTTGATCGAGAGCGAAACCGGCTTGGCCGCGACGGCTGTTAGGGGCTCGCCCTCTTGACGACAGCGGCGGGAATGTTAGGGCTTTGCGGATTCACTGTCATTTCTTGCAATCTGGCGTTAATCACCAAGTCCATGTCTTCAAGCGGGATCGCCCCCAACAGGACGGAGTCCCCCAAAACCAATGCGCCGGTAAAGCAATTGCGGTTTTCAAAGCGAATTTGGATGGGGCCCACGTAAGGGACAAGGGTTTTCTTGCCATCCGCTGTTGTGACTTCCCGCTTTTCCAGCTCACTGAGTTTTAGCTGGATGACAATATGCTCTGGTATGCAGAGCGTTATTGCACCTGTGTCGACCAGGGCATCAACACTCATTGGCTTCAAGGACGTATCCCTCGGATTGATTAACTCAATCCGTGTGTGTATCAGCCCCATATCCGTCACCTAGTCTTCACCATCCTCAGCCTCACCCTCACCCTCGAGATCCGGGCCATGAACCTCTCCGGCGCCAGGTTCACTCTCCGGCCTGTCCCCATCATTGCCGCCGCGCGGGTCGCCAGCCTCGTCATCCTCGCCATCATTGTCGCCATTGAGCGGCACAATGCGTTCGATACCCGCCAAACGCTGGCCATCGCCCAGATTGATCAGCCGCACGCCCTGGGTGCTGCGACCAAGCAGGGAAATGCCATCGACTGATGTGCGCACCAGGGTGCCGCCGTTGGTGATCAGCATGATTTCATCGCCCGGGCGCACCAAGACGGCGCCGATCTGATCACCATTGCGCTCGCTGGTGCGAATGGCAATGATGCCCTTGCCGCCGCGACCCTTGGTCGGAAATTCCTCGACCGGGGTGCGCTTGCCATAGCCGTTTTCGGTCACTGTCAGCACGGCACCCGGCTCGGCGACAACCAGGGAAATGACGCGTTGGCCCTCTTCCAGCATCACGCCGCGCACACCGTGGGCGGTGCGTCCCATGGAGCGGACGTTTTCCTCGTTAAAGCGCACCGCCTTGCCGGCGCTGGTGAAAAGCATCATGTCCTGGCGACCATCGGTCACGGCGACGCCGATCAGATACTCGTCCTCGTGCAGATCGATGGCGATCAGGCCGCGCGAGAGCGGTCGTGAGAATTCGCTAATCGGCGTCTTCTTGACCGTGCCCTTGCTGGTGGCCATGAAGATAAAGCGATCCTGATCATATTCCGCCACCGGCAGGGTGGCATTGATGCGCTCGCCCTGCTCAAGCGGCAGCAGGTTGACAATGGGCCGCCCGCGCGCGCCGCGACCGGCCTGGGGCATCTCGTAGACCTTGAGCCAGTAGACCTTGCCGAAGCTCGAAAAGCACAGCACGGTGTCATGGGAATTGGCCACGAACAGTCGGTCGATGAAGTCCTCGTCCTTGGTGGTGGCGGCGATACGTCCCTTGCCGCCGCGGCGCTGCGCCTGATACTCCGAGAGCGGCTGCGCCTTGACATAACCCGCATGTGAGAGCGTCACCACCACATCCTCGGGGGCGATCAGATCCAGCAGCGTGAGATCGGTTTGGTCGGTGACAATCTCGGTGCGGCGTGCGTCGGCGTATTGATCTCGGATCGCTGTCAGTTCATCGCGAATCACCTGCATCAGGCGCTCCGGATTGCGCAAGATTTCCAGCAAGTCGGCGATTTTCTCGAGGATCTCGCCGAATTCCTTGATGATCTTGTCCTGCTCCAGGCCGGTCAAACGCTGCAGTTGCAGGTCCAGGATGGCGCGCGCCTGGCGCTCGCTGAGACGATAACGGCCGCTTTGATCGCCCTCCCCGATCAGTCCGAAACGGGCGTCGAGTTCATCCGGGCGGGTCTCGGCGGCACCGGCGCGCTCAAGCATGCCGGTCACTTGCCCCGCTGCCCAGGTCCGCGCCATCAGGCCCTCGCGTGCCTCGGCCGGGCTGGCCGAGGCCTTGATCAGCGCGATGACCTCATCGATGTTGGCCAGGGCGACCGTGAAGCCCTCCAATAAATGCGCGCGATCACGGGCCTTGCGCAGCTCGAACAGGGTGCGCCGGGTGACCACATCACGGCGATGGCGCAGGAAGTATTCCAGCAATTGCTTGAGATTGAGCAGGCGCGGTTGGCCGTCGACCAGGGCCACCATATTGATGCCAAAGACGGTCTGCATGTTGGTGTGCTGATAGAGATTATTCAGCACCACCTCGGCGTGGTGGTCGCGCTTGATCTCGATCACCACCCGCATGCCGTCCTTGTCGGACTCATCGCGCAGCTCGGCAATGCCCTCAAGTCGCTTTTCCTTGACCAGCTCGCCCATTTTTTCGAGCATCCGGGCCTTGTTGACCTGATAGGGCAGCTCGGTGATAACAATGGCCTCGCGCCCGCTGCGCTTCTGGGTCTCCATCTCGGTGCGCGCGCGCAACTGAATGCGCCCGCGCCCGGTGCGGTAGGCCTCGCGGATACCGCGCACGCCGTTGATAATGGCCGCGGTGGGGAAATCCGGTCCCGGCACCAGCTCAATCAGGTCTTCGAGGGTGGTCAGGGGTTCATCGATCATCTTCAGGCAGGCGTCGATGATCTCGCCCAGATTATGCGGCGGGATATTGGTCGCCATGCCCACCGCTATACCAGAGGAGCCATTGACCAGCAGATTGGGAAAGCGTGCCGGCAGGACGGTTGGCTCGTGCTCGGACTCATCGTAATTAGGGATGAAATCGACCGTGTCCTTGTCGAGATCATCAAGCAGGCTGTGGGCGATGCGCGCCATGCGCACTTCGGTGTAGCGCATGGCGGCGGGTGAGTCGCCATCGACCGAGCCGAAGTTACCCTGCCCGTCCACCAGCATGTAGCGCATGGAAAAAGGCTGTGCCATGCGCACAATGGTGTCGTAGACGGCCGTGTCGCCATGCGGATGATATTTACCGATGACATCGCCGACCACGCGCGCGGATTTTTTGTAGGGCTTGTTCCAGTCGTTGCCCAGTTCGTTCATCGCGAAGAGTACGCGACGATGCACGGGTTTGAGACCATCGCGCACATCGGGCAGGGCGCGGCCGACGATCACGCTCATGGCGTAATCAAGATACGACTGCCGCATCTCGTCCTCGAGATTAACGGTCAGGACTTCCTTGGCAAAATCCGGCATGGGCGTGGCTAATCAGCTTGTTCGCTAAGAGACTGGTTGGGGTGATGATGCGAAATCGCCGTGAAGAAGCGGGCGCTCGCAGGCGAAATGTCGGCGAATTCGGTAAACTCCCAATAATAACATGAACGCCCCTGAGCGCGTCCGCCTGGCCGTGGAGGGATCTGGCGAGAGCACTCGGAATTAATACCAGATTACCTTTTATATTAATTACTTAGTAAATCTTAATAAGGATTGACTTTCTTATGTCGTCGCAGCCTTATGATCACTCGGATGACTTCAGTACCGGACTCGAGGACTTCAATGCATCGGTGCTAGACGCCTCGCATCGCACCCCAGTGTTGGTCGATTTCTGGGCTGCCTGGTGCAGCCCCTGTCACGCGCTTGCGCCCCATCTATTGCGTGTGCTCAGTGATTATGATGGGCGCCTGCGCCTGGCAAAAGTGGAAGTGGACGAGGGCGAGAACATGAAATTGGCCGGGCGCTATCGGGTCCGCGGCTTTCCAACGGTGATGCTGTTCTGCGCTGGCGAGGAACAAGGTCGTTTTAGCGGTGCTCGCGCTTCACCACAGATTCGCGATTGGCTCGCGGAGCATCTGCCTCGGTGTTCGAACCAGACAGCCTAATCGCGGCTGCATACACTCACGCACCCTGCAGGGTGCTCTGGGTGAATCCCATCAGCAAGGGCAGGATGACTTTGCCCAGAGCAAATTTTCGCTATAATTGGGTGCATTAGAAAACGCTGATATTCAATCTTTAACATTGACGGGAACGAGGTATAACCATGCCCACTTACGATTATCGCTGCGATGCCAATGGCCAGGTGGTGGAGGTCAGCCACCGCATGAGCGAGTCGCTCTCGACCTGGGGCGAGCTTTGCGCGCAAGCTCGGATTTCGTGCGGCGACACGCCGGAGGATGCACCCGTCTATCGCATGGCCAACGGCGGTAACCTGATCTCCAGCAACAGCCTAGGTAGCGGTATGGCCCCGGCACCCGCCTGCGGCACTGGCGGTTGCTGCCCGAGCGGCATGTGCGGGCTCTAACTGGTGTCCTGCCAGCGGCGAATTGATTCGCGAATTAATTCGCCGCGCCAGCGTCTAGATTCGTGTTTGAGTTCGGTACAAGGGTTCCGGTTTTCCCAGCAACCTCAGACAACATCAAGCCACCGGCTTTGGCCATTGGTCCAAAGGCGGCAACTAGTCCAAACGCGGCAATTCCCCACCTAGACTGACGGTCAGCTCCTGCAACTGGCCGCGGCGCCAGATAGCGAGTCTGACCTGCTCACCGATCTGAAAATCTTCCAGAATCTCTATCAGATCACCCATGTCCGTGACGGCTCGCCCATTCACCGACTGAATGATGTCACCTGGGATGATCCCGCCGCCGGATGTCAGCCTGGTTGCGCGCAAACCGGCGCGATCCGCCGGGGAGCCGACCTCGACCCGCAACACCAGCACCCCGCTGACGCCCAATTCCTTTAACACTGCCTGACTGGCGTCATCGTCAGCAAAAATCCCCAGGCGCGGGCGAATATAGCGCCCATAGGCGATCAACTGTGGGATCACCCGGTTGACGGTATCGACCGGCACTGAAAAGCCGATGCCAGAGAAGCCTCCGGTCGGGCTGAAAATGGCGGTGTTCACGCCAATGAGTCGCCCGGCGCTGTCGATCAGCGGACCACCGGAATTGCCCGGATTAATGGCTGCGTCGGTCTGAATCAGACGACGGATTTCAGTGCCGTCCTCAGAGACGATGGTGCGATCAAGCGCCGAGACCACGCCTGTGGTCAGGCTGTAGTCGAGCCCGAAAGGATTACCGATGGCGAAGACTTTCTGGCCAACGCGCAGATCTTCGCTGGTGCCGATGGTCACCGGACTGGGACCCGCCACCGGTAGTGCGATGCGCAGCACGGCCAGATCGTGCTCCTGGCTCGCGCCGATCAGATTCGCCGCATAGGTGCGCTGATCCGCCAGCCGCACCTGGGCGCGCGAGGCGCCTGCAACCACGTGATAATTGGTGACCAGGTGGCCTTGGTCATCCCAGATGAAACCCGAGCCGGTGCCACGACGCACCTCGGCGAGATTGCGCGTCCAGGGCAAGGCAATCTCGGAGATGGTCGAAATATAGACCACAGACTGACTGACAAGCTCGAAGATTTCGATGGTTGCCAGTTCATCCGCGGCCAGATCGCCGCGGGCAGTGACCACACGTGGCTCGGCGTTGAAGCTGATGAGCCAATGCTCAAACCAAGGGCGAGCGGCCAGAAAGAGCAAAAATGCGATGGCCGCCCAAAACAGCCAGCGCGACAGAGAAAAACCATGCATAATTTAGGGGCTCTGTGGTTTTTATAAGATGTCGGGGCGCCACCGTGCGGTCTGTCCATGCACCCGCAATACCCGCTTGTTGGAGCGCCCGATTGTCGGAACGCAAGGACAGCATCCGACGAGGCACAGTATACTGTTGCGGTGTTGGTCAGTTGAGACCACTTGCGGTTGATTACGCAAGACATCTGGCCTGTTGATCTATCCCGGTCAGTTTGAACCTCAATCGCACGACCATCGTGACGGCTAGGCCCGGTCCCGCAGAGCATCGAGCCCGGTGATCAAATCGGGCTTCCAACCTTAGTGAGATCGGCCCGTTCTTGGCAGCCCGTCGTTCTCATCACTTCCCCGTGCAACCCTTAAATGACGAAACTTCAGGAGAGACCCATGGATCTTCCAAAAAACGTTGGCGATCAAGACCGTAACATTCGCTTCGCCGTTGGTGGCCTGCTGGTGCTGGCCGGTATTTTCACCGGTCAGATCATCCTGACCATCCTGGGCCTGGTCGCCGTCGGTACCGCCTATCTGCGCACCTGTCTGGCCTATGTGCCACTCAAGATCAACACCATGAAGGAAGGTGACGGCAAGACCGAACAGAAGTAAGCGTCTGACACCAAGACTTGCCAAGGGCGCATGGATGCGCCTGCCTCCCCCCTTCCCCCCCTTCCCCAAGATGCCCGGCAATTTTCTGCTCGAAGCACGCGATTTAGTCAAAGACTACCCCGGCGTGCGCGCCGTTGATGGTCTCTCATTTTACGTTCGCCGTGGACAATGTTTTGGCCTGCTCGGCCCCAATGGTGCCGGTAAGACCACCACCCTCGAAATGCTTGAGGGCATTCTAACGCCAAGCAGTGGCACCATTTTGTTCGACAGTTGCCCACTTGATGCCTCCTATCGCGAGCGCACCGGGATTCAATTTCAGGCCACGGCGCTGCAAGACTTCCAGACAGTGGCCGAGTCCCTGGCCATGTTCGCGGCTCTTTACCAGCGCCGCGCCAGCCGCTCTAAACTCATCGAAGAGTTGATCGAACTCTGTCACCTCGGCGATATCCTCAAACGCGACACCCGCAAGCTCTCGGGTGGACAGCGCCAGCGACTGCTGCTGGCCATCGCGCTGGTCAATGATCCTGACCTGGTGTTTCTCGACGAACCCACCACCGGACTCGATCCACAATCGCGGCGCAACTTCTGGGGACTGATCGAGACCGTACGCCGGCGCGGCAAGACCATTGTGCTGACCACCCATTACATGGAAGAAGCCGAGCGCCTGTGCGACCAGATCGCCATTATCGATCAGGGCCGCATCATTGCCGAGGGCGTGCCCAAGACACTGGTGCGCGAGCACTTTCCGCGCGCCATGATTCGCCTGCCCGAGAGCGCCTGGCCAACCGCCAGCCCGCTGCCGGCCGCGGCCCTGGTGCGCAACGGCGAGATCGAAATTCCCACCGCCGAGGTACCGCCCATGCTTGATGAGCTCGAACGCATCGGCGCGGAACTGACCGCGCTGCGGGTCGAAACACCCAATCTCGAAGACTTGTTCCTGAAACTCACCGGCCATCGCCTGCGTAACTGAGGCCACTGCCATGTGGGGACGCATTTACGCCATTTTCATCGCGCGCAATCGCGAGTTCTATCGCGACTCCGCCGGCCTGATCTGGAATCTCATCATGCCGGTGATGATGATCGCGGCCTTCGCCTTTATTTTCGACGGACAGCAGCAGGCGCTGTTCAAGATTGGAGTCATCGGCGCGCCAGCCGCGGACAGTCCACTGGCCAACTTTCTGGTCAAACCGCAAATTAATGTTATTTCTGTTGTGGATGAGCGCGCGGCCATTGAAGGCGCCATCCAGAAAGTCGAACGCCATCAACTCGATCTGCTGATAGAGGCCCAGTCACCGCCGCGCTACTGGCTGAACCCTCAGGCCAGCCAAGCGTCCATCCTGGAGGAACTGCTGTTGGCGCAATACCGGCTGGCCCTTCACCCAACTGGCATCCCAACCGCGAACCCAAACAGCCCCATCACCGCCCTGCCCCGCCGCCAACTGGCCGATGGCCTGGCGCTGAGCTACGCCGACTGGGCGCTTCCCGGGGTGCTGGCGATGAATGTGATGTTCTCCAGCCTCTGGGGTGTCGGCTGGGTGGTGGTACGCTATCGCAAAAATGGTGTGCTGCGGCGACTGAAGGCCACACCGTTGCGACCCATGGAATTTCTGATCGCCCAGGTGCTCTCGCGCCTGATTGTGGTGCTGGGAGCCAGCGCTCTGGTCTATGCCGGTGCTTATTTCCTGCTCGATCCACCCATGCGCGGCTCCTACCTGGCGCTGATCGCGCTCTATGCTGCCGGCGCCCTGTGTATGATCAGCCTCGGGCTGACGGTGGCCGCCCGGCTCAAAACCGAGGAACTCGCCGATGGTCTGCTAAACTTGCTGTCCTGGCCCATGCTGCTGCTCTCGGGCGTCTGGTTTTCGATGGAGGGCGCCAGCACTGCCGCCCAGGCTATGTCGCGAGTCATGCCGCTGACTTACCTGGTCGATGGAGCGCGGGCGGTGATGATCGATGGAGCCGGCCTGCTTGATGTGCTGCCGCGGATCGCGTTACTGCTCGGCCTTAGCCTGGTGCTCATGGGCCTGGCCGCGCGCCTGTTTCGCTGGGAATAAAGAACTTATCTTTTCGAATAGGCGCAGCCTTTGGCCGTCAGTTTGGGGCGCGGGCTAAAGGCTGTCTGCCAGGTCGGATTCAAGCGCCCTGCTTCTGCCGCCATTTCAGATAATGATCGGAACCAACCCGCAGCATTTTGGCGCCGCACTGCGGACAGGCCTGATCCTGGCAAGGAACTCCGGAGTGGTGCGGAATTCGGGTCTGGCATTTTGGGCAGATACAATCGCCCCCGGATCCCATGGAATGTTGACGTGGCGCTGGCATCTGACGGCCTCCTGAGGATGGGCAGTGGAACTCATTGGCTGGAGCCTCCATGCGGCGCGGCGACAATGATCGCATGAGCCGCACAAGGAAAATTCCAACCGGACGCATCATCCTATACAATTGCGCGAATGCATCGCATTTAGAATGCGCAACAGGCATGGATTATTAGGGCACGGGCGTCACCACTCCTGATCGAGCCCTTGAACCATCCCTTGGATCAGACCCGCAATGGCCCAAACCCTTGACTAGGGCAAGGCACAATATGCGTGCCTCACGCGCGCCTGAACGCGGGATCATCGCAACCACACAGCGCCCTGACATCCACCAACCAAGAGACCAGCCAAATGATCACCCAAGATCTTGAAAACAAATTCAATCAGCACATTAACAAGGAAATCTACTCGTCCTACCTCTATCTGTCGATGGCCGCCTGGGCCGATCATCAGGGTCTGCGCGGCTTCAGCCACTGGATGCGAGTGCAGGCAATGGAAGAACTCACCCATGTGTCGCGCTTTTTCGATTTTCTGACTGATCGCGATGGGCGCGCTCGTCTGTCAGCCATCGCCGAGCCACCGCATGACTGGGACAGTGCCACCGCCTTGATGGAAGACACCTACCAGCACGAGCTTGAGGTCTCCAAAGGCATTAACGAGCTGGTCAGCCTGTGCCGCGAGCACAGCGATCACGCCGCCGGCGCCTTTCTGGATTGGTTCGTCAAGGAACAGGTCGAGGAGGAAGCCAACGTCAAGGATATTCTCGACCGCTTGCGCATCGTCAAGGGCGAGGGCCAAGGCCTTTTAATGATCGACCAGGAGCTTGGCGCCCGCGCCCTACCCTCTTATGATCCGACCCTTGGCTGGATCGGCAACACGCGCTAATCATCTGCGCCGCTGCCCGCATGACGGGCCGGCGCGCATCCTCCGCCATTCACCAGGCTCTTCACCAGTCAACACTGAATAGGATTCCAGCCATGAACCGCGTGCAAACCGGAGACTGGGAGATTTTCCAACTCGCCGACATCGAGAAGCTGATTCCCGATGACGTGCTCTCGATGCGCGAATTCCTCCGCACCCCTTCACTCAGCTGCTCGCTCTACCATGTTCCCAAAGGCTCCAAGGACATGGCCTCGGCGCATGAGGAGGACGAGGTCTATCTCATCCTCAAGGGCCGCGGTCGGCTGCGCGTCGAGGACGACGAGCAGCCGGTACAACCCGGCACCCTTATGTATGTGCGCGCTTCCTGCGATCACGCCTTCTTCGAGATCGAGGAGAGCATCACCGCCCTGGCTTTTTTTGGCACTGCTGTGCTCCGTGGGGAGGACGCTAGCTCGAGCCATTACCTGAAAACATAAGAGCGGGTGGTCCGCGCGAACCGATTAAACCGGTGGCGGCGGCGGAGGACTCCCCGCGGATGCCGGCATATCGGCAGTAACCGGCGCGCTCGCCTGGTTTGACCGCTTGAGCCCAAACAACAAAGCCAGCCCCAACAGCAGCAATCCACCACCGAACAATGGCCGGTAGAAGATCCAGGCCAAAGCGATTGTGATCAGGGAGATGGTCGCGGCAAGAATGCCCGCAACCAGCCCGATCGCAACGCCAACCATGCGTCCAAGCATGGGCACCACAGCAGCCAGGACGCGCAGCGTGCCAAACAACATGCGGAAACCGATGAACATGGCCAGCACGCCAACCAATCGCAACACCCAGGTCAGCATTCGGTTGCGATCCTGTGCCGCCTGAAACATCTCCTGTGCGGAGAAGACACCAGGCTCAAGCAGCGATACCTCATTGCCATTCGATGCCCGATAGGGTACAAAGCTGTCGCCCTGCTGTACAGCGACCAGACTGACATCCTGAGGATTGACCAGAGCGAAACGAATCCGCGCATCGCCGATTTGGGGCGCACCCGGGTTTTGGCCAAGATAGATTTCCGAGCCCGCGAGCTGGGCGCCCGGCGGCAGGCGCAACCCAGGGGTGCTGTCACTGAGGTCGATACGACGGAAATCATTGAGTTTCGCGAGTTGCTCGCGCGACAGCCGAAAGGCGCCAAGCTCCACCCTACTCGCTGTCTGACTCCAGTTGTCATAGGGCATTTGCGCCGGATTGATATGTCCCTCGGGCTTTTTAAAGCTGTCTGAATCGATCACGTTCGATTCCCAGCCGCGGTCGTAATTGTAAGTGGTAACCGTCTCGGTTCCGCCGCCTATTTTCTCGCGCGTCTCAGAGCTACTGCGCTCGCGCCATTGGTACATCTCGACTTCCCGGCTTAGCTTGAGTGCCTGCGCCTTCAGGCCAAAGACCGGATCGGTTAGCGTCTCCTTGGTCTCGGCACGGCCTGATAGATGCACCAGCCGACCTTGATTCTCCGTTTCGACTCGCTCAGCAGCCACCTCCACGACCTGGGATAGGCCCTCATCAAGCGCGCGGGCTCGCTTGACCGCCCGCCCCTCGTTCCACCAAAGTAAGCCCACGGCCACCATCACTAGCAGCAGACCGACCAGAATGCCGGACACAGAGCCAGCTAGTCGGCTGCCCCAGGACCGCGAACTGACTTCCCGATAGCTATTCATAGACATTGACATCTCCACGTTTAACCGACAGGCGAAAAAAACCTGATTGACCGCAGCAGACAACGGACAGTCAAACCGGCGCTAAAATAGCACTAAAATACCATTTAGAATGCTGCGTGGGCATATCACCTTGAAAACATTGCACGGGAGAACTGCGACATGACCTGGTACCTCAGCTACGGCGGCCAGCAAATTGGCCCCTTGGACACCCAGCAAGCACGCATGCGCGCCAGCGCCAATCCGGCTGGCCATGCCTGGCGGGAGGGTTTTGCCCAATGGCTGCCTATCGCCGAGGTCGCCGAATTGACCGGATCTGGCGCATCCATGCCCGCTGGCGCCCCACCACCACCAGTCCGCACGACGCGTGCTGATGAGGTGGACTACGAAATCTTTGGCCACGAGATGCAGTTTGTCGAAGTGGAACTTGACCCCGGTGAAAGCGCAGTGGCCGAAGCTGGCGCCATGATGTACAAGCATCCGGCCATCCAGATGGACACCGTTTTTGGCGATGGCTCCCACACCGGCCAGGGTGGCGGCTTGATGGACAGGCTGCTTGGCGCAGGCAAGCGGCTGGTGACCGGCGAGAGCCTGTTTACCACCGTCTTTACCCACAGAGGCCAGGGCAAGGCGCGGGTGGCGTTCGGCGCGCCCTATCCTGGCAGTATTCTCCCCATCCATCTGCCAGACCTCGGCGGAACCCTGATTTGCCAGAAAGACAGCTTTCTGTGCGGTGCCAAGGGCGTGGCCCTGGGCATTTTCTTCCAGCGCAAGATCCTCACTGGCCTGTTCGGCGGCGAGGGTTTCATCATGCAACGCCTTGACGGCGATGGGTTGGTTTTCATCCACGCAGGCGGCTGCGTGACTGAACGGACTCTGGAGCCGGGTGAAACTCTGCATGTGGATACCGGATGTATCGTTGCCTTCGAGCAGCAGGTTGGCTTCGATGTACAACAGGTGGGCGGTATTAAATCCGCCCTATTCGGCGGTGAGGGGGTGTTCTTTGCAGTGCTGAGCGGTCCAGGGCGGGTGTGGCTGCAATCTCTGCCCTTCTCGCGCCTGGCTGGTCGCATGCTGGCCGCGGCTCCGCAGCACGGCGGCAGTCGCGGCGAGGGCTCGGTGCTTGGTGGTCTGGGCAATCTGCTCGATGGCGACAACAGGTACTAAGGTGTTGCCATGATCGTGAATCAGCGGCGACGCATCCCCCAAGTTGACACGGCTGCATCAGCTTTGGGATAACCGCGCATGCCGTGGTCATCCCAACCAGAAGCCCAAACACTTAGCTGTCAGGCCGCCGCCAGTGCTACCTGCTCGGCCTGCTCTGCTAACTCCGCCAGCGCCTGGCTGAAGGAACCCAGCCCGGCATTGGCGAGCAAGGCATGTGGCTTGGTGTGGCGTTTGCAAAATTGCTTGGTGCGACGATAAGCGTCGTGGCTGACAAATTCTGTCACGCATACCACCAAATCCGCGGTGGCCAGCATGGCTTCGAGCCGGTTTTGATTGTCTTCCATGCCGCCGTCGTGGTGTGCGAAACTGCCGTTACAACCTCTGGTCAGTGCGCGATATTGCTCGACTGTTGCCAGTCTCCCGCCAACACAAAGTACCTGGCGGCCGCCGAGATCGCTGCTCGGAGTATCCGCTGACTCATTGAGAAGTTCTGCCAGGCGCTGCTCCAGCGCCAGCATACTGGTCTGAAGCGCACCGCAGGTCTGGCGCGCCTGTTCGCACTGGCCTTCGGCCTCGGCGCACGCCAGGCGCCAGTGGTCGCGTTCGTCCTGAATACGCACCAGGCGCGCGTTCAGATTGGCCAGCTTGCGCTCCAGTCCGGCCAGGCGCCGGGAACCGCCGGCGGCATCGGCCGTTTCGCACTGCCGGGTGAGTGCCTCGACTCGTCCGTGCAGGCGTTGGTTGGCGACGGTTTTCTCCCGCAGCGCACGCGTCAGTTCCTGCTGTTCCCGCGCGGCTGCGTCGAGTTGCGCACGGCTGCGCTTGTTCAATGCATCAAAGTCATGCCGCAGGCGGATCAGTTCCGCCTTGGATTCATGGAGACGACGCACCTCGGCGCGCTGCCCCATGCCAATCTGGTGGGAGAGCATGTGTAGGTCTTCGTAGATACGCTCGCTCAAGGCTTCGTCTGTGAGCGGGTGACTGAGCAACGCCCAGAGTATGCCTGGCACCTGCCCCGTCGCCAACGCGTCCTGCCAGTCAGCCTGCAGCTGAGCGGAATCTCGGCGCTTGGCGAGAAGACGCAGCTCGCTGGCATACTTTTTATCCAGGCGTTTATGGGTGGCGATGGATAAACCATTGCGCTCGCGCGCGGCGGCGACAAAGCTGATATGCACCTCGAAGTCGCTCAGCCGCTCCTTCGGTCGATGCGCATGGCGCTCTCCGAGTTGGCGCAATTCATCGGCAGTCAGACAGGTGCCGATCAGCGGACAGTGATATTTGTGGTCAATGTCCCATAACTTGCGTCCTTTACTAGAGGGCTGTCTCAAGCGTGCTTTCTTTACCTGGGTGGCGGATTCGCCAATCTTTGCACGGCAAATCTTGGCCTCGGGATTCTCTTGCGCCCCGCTCTCCGCTTCAGTCAGCGGTTGCAGCGGCGCCAGACGCCCACTACCAGGCAAGTTCGCCGAGCCGGACAAAGCGCCCGACAAGCCATCAAGCAAGGGGAAACTCCCGAAAACAGCCCTGCCTGGTGTCTGAAAATTCACCCCTTGCATCTGGTGGCTCAGGTGCCCCATGCCCTGCTTTCCCAGGGCCTGATTCAGGGATTGTCGCAGCAGCTCATTCCCGGCCGAGGGCGGATCATTGGCTGCAGAGCATCCATGCCCGCGGCAGCCCCCGGAATGCGAGCGAGAACAGCCCTCGACCTTTTCCATCTGATAGAGCCCCTCGACCGACGCAAGAAATTCCCGTGCCTCGGCGCCCCCAAATTCCGCCAGCAGCGCCTGGCGATCGGCATCATAAAGCGAGAGCCGCGACTGCTCCTCGGCGATCTCGAACAGGTACCGGACCATAGGATAGACTCCAAAATAATAAACGCGACTGATTCGCGTTTGATTATTTCTGCGGAATTCCGCCCTGTCAAGCCTGGATTGTTACAACGCCAAACAAGGCTCTGTCTGCCGCAAGGGTGACTGAAACACCGCTTAGGCTTGAAAGAACGCTGCCGCCGCATCTGGCGCCGAGGGGAAATACAGGTGCAGATAGCTCGCTGTCAGCGATCCATGACGGTAGACCGGCTCGCCACGACCACCATCCCGCTGGCGGATGCCGTAGGTGCTCGGTATCAGGGAACTGTCCATGGTCGAATGGTGAAAACTATGCCCGCGCAACTCGCCGGCCGGGGTTGCTAGGCTCTGCATGCCAAGGCCTGCGAGGCGCGGTTGCAGACGCCCATGGCCCGGCAACAGACCGGACAGTTGGGCGCCATGGCCTTGTTTGTCGGTCAGGGTCTCGAGCAGAGACAGCATGCCACCACATTCGGCATAGAGGGGTTTGCCCGCTTCGATATGAGCGCGCAATGAGGCATGCATGGATCTATTTGCTGCCAGCCGCTCCAGATGCAGTTCCGGATAGCCGCCGGGTAGATAGATGGCATCCGCCGCGACACCAGGGTCATGCAGCGGCGAGAAAAACATGAGTTCGGCGCCTAGCGACTGGAGCAGTCGCAGGTTCGCGGCATAGAGGAAAGAGAAGGCCGCATCCCTGGCCACGGCGATGCGCTGACCGGCCAGCCGGGGCGTCAATGGCGGCGGACTCTCGGGAGACAACGGCGCGAAAGACACCGCCGGCGGTAGGTCCGCCAGCGCGGTGTCGGCCAGGCGGCAGGACGCGGCATCGAGACGATGGTCAAGATCCGCGATCTCCTCGGCTTGCACCAGACCCAGATGACGACTTGGCAAGGCGGCATCATCGAAGCGCGGCAGGGCCCCGAGTAAAGGGATATTCTCAGAGAGTCCGGCGCGGATCATCTCTTTGTGCCGCTCGCTGCCGACCCGGTTGGCGATCACCCCCGCCAAGCGCAGTCCGGGTCGGTAACAGGCCAGCCCCAATGCCAGCGCGCCAAAGGTCTGTCCCATGCCGCGCGCATCGATCAGCACCGCTACCGGCAAGCCGAAACGCTCAGCCAGATCGGCACCCGAGGGATTGCCATCGAACAGCCCCATGGCACCTTCAACCAGGATGAGATCGGCCTCGGCGGCCGCCTCATGGAGCAGCCGTTGGCAGCACGCCTCGCCAACCATCCACAGATCCAGCGGTTCCACTTCGGCGCCCGAAGCGTGCGCCAGAATCATGGGATCGAGAAAATCCGGGCCAACCTTGAAGACCCGCACCCGACGCCCGGCCCGGCGATGGTGGCGGGCGAGCGCCGCCGTCAGTGTGGTCTTGCCCTGACCGGAGGAGGTCGCGGACAGAAAAAGCGCTGGACACTGGCGTGATCCAGCGCTCCTCTCGCCAGTGAGCCTGATGCAACCGTTTGTCATGACGCCCTATCTACCACTTTGCCACTGCCAGCGGTGTTGCTGACGTGGCGCCTTAACGAGGCTGTCCCGGGCGAAAGCGGCGCGGAAAAGCGGCGTCATAGAGCTTGGAGGTTTTGAGTTCGGCCCGCGTTCGGGCGCCAAGCGCCGGGCTGATCAGGATCATTGCCTGGCGCTCAATGCCAGCGTCGCGGCAGCGCCCGGCAATGTTGGCCAAGGTGCCGCGCAACACCTGCTCCTCGTCGGGCCAGGTTGCCTTGTGCACCACCACGACCGGCGCTGTCGCCGCCCAGCCTGCTGCTTGGAAAATCTCAGCCACCTCGGCGATGCGCTCAATCGACAGAAAGACGCACAGACTGCAACCGTGTGCGGCCAATCCACACAAGGCTTCGCGCTCTGGCATCTGGGTGCGCCCAGCCAGACGGGTGAAGATGACTGTTTGGGTGACCTCGGGCAGAGTCAGGCACTCGCCGGCCGCCGCCGCTGCCGCGAAGGCCGAGGATACCCCGGGGCAGATGCCGACAGGGATCCGCGCCTCGTCCAAGGGGCGCGCCACCTCGGGCATGACCCCGTAAAGCGAGGGGTCGCCCGTCTGCAGTCGCACGACCGTCTCATGCCGCTGCACGCGTTCCAGCAGCCAGGCTCCGACCTGCTCCAAGTCCATGGATTTGGAATCGGCGATCTCGCACTCCGGTTGTGCCCATTGCAAGGCAGTTGCAGCCACCAGCGAACCGGTATAGAGAATGGCGCCAGCCTCGGACAATAAGCGCGTGCCACGTACCGTGATTAAATCTGGCGCGCCCGGGCCTGCACCGACAAACCAGACCTTACCCATGGGTCTGTTTCCGCTGATCCTTGGGCTTGGGTGTGGGGGGTGGCTGATTGATGCAGTTCACGCTTCTATCCTGGTTGTTATCGAGCATGGACAAGTATGCTAGGCGATTTGTTTACCTTTGAGAGACCACAATATAGCCGCGGAACAGGGATCCCGCCACCCGCTTCATGATGGATTGGCGGGCCCAATCCAGGCTGTTTTCGGATCACGGCAAAGTGTCAACTGCCGAGAACGTCAGTGCCCGTTCTTTCTTGACGCGAGAGTACGATCACCATAGGATTCGTCATACCTTTACGGCCATTACTGCTCGCCTTGTATCATTTCGTGGGCGGTGACGAGGCCAGCAATCCAGGACGCAGCCGCCATTGCGTTAGGCAAGCACTTGGAGATCAACCAACGGATGACCCTGCGGAAAGCCGCGATGAAGGAGCCTGGCATCTCTCCGCAGCCGCGGCTGGCGGTCACTGACAAGCTGGCATTGATGCCTTGGCATGCCTGGCTCTGCGCGCTGGAGCAGCCAGGATGACAGCGCCTCTGATCGAACTGCGCCAGATCACCTTTGGTTTTCCTGATCGGAATGTGCTGCAAAACCTGGATTTTACCCTCCACCCGCGCGAGCGGGTCGCGCTCGTCGGGCCGAACGGCGCGGGAAAAACCACTTTGTTGCATCTGTTAGTCGGGCTGCACCGACCCAGTGCCGGGGAAATCCTGATTTTTGGCCAAGCGCGGCGCGTCGAGAGCGACTTTGTCCGCGTCCGGGCGCGGGTTGGCCTAATGTTTCAGGACTCAGACGATCAGCTCTTTTGCCCGACGGTCTTGGAAGATGTCGCCTTCGGGCCGCTTAATCTTGGACGTTCCCCGGCCGAGGCGCAAGCGGACGCCGAACAGACGCTCGCGGCACTGGGGCTTGAGGGTTTCGCCGAACGTATCACCTACCGCTTATCGGCAGGCGAGAAACGCCTGGTCGCACTCGCGACCGTTCTCGCCATGCGCCCAGACGTGCTGCTACTCGATGAACCTACCACTGGCCTTGATGAACCCAGCGAAGCACGTTTGCTGGCTCATCTGGAAGGGCTAGACCAGGCAATGGTGATCGTCTCTCATGACCGTGGGGTGCTAGAGCGCCTCGCAACCCGGGTTGTTGGACTCAAGCAGGGGCGGACCATGGACCTTCCCAGGCTCTGTCCGCGCGGAGTCTGACGACTTAATCAGTTTGCTGATGCAGAATCCTGGCTCTAGCTCCCGCCCCCACCTTTTCATTCAGGACTCTCACCTAGGGTCTGATAGTACTGCTTGATATCTTCGCCAATGGTGGCGGTAATTTGATAAAAAATATCGTGCTGGATCAGCACCGGGCCATCATTGGCGCGGTCGGTATGGGCGCAAGTCTCGGCGATTAGCCGATAGAGGTAGTTCAGCACAAAGCGCGGCTGACGCAGCCGGTCGAGCGCGGTCAGAATCTCTCGCGTCGACATGGCCTCATCAAACAGATTTTGCAGCGGATAAGGCTGGCTCGGGTCGTCCCGGCAGATGCGTAGGCGATCGGACATCATGTCGTAGAGTTGTTTGTCGCCCCAGCGGAAAGGATAAATGATTTTCTGTTTATCGAAGCGCGCCTCGTTTGCCTTCTCCGACCCGGCCTTGCGCACCGCCTCATAGAGCTGGCGAGGCAGAAGCATCTTGAAACTCAGATTGGGATGCAATTGCAGGATGCGGTTGTTCCACAGTGGCCAGACAAAGGCCTCCATCCGCTCGCGATCACCATTGATCAGCGAGGGCTCGTCAACCTTATCCATGACCACCACGATCTGCTGGTAGCCAAGCGCCAACATGATGTCGATGAATTTAGTCACGAACAAACGCCGCACATCGTCATCATCACGCCAACCGCGGCGCCTGACATCCTGGTCCTTCAAATAACCACTGGGAATCAGGCGCAGCGCGCGCTTGATATCTTGCGCATTGCGACAACGTACCAGAATCTCCCGCTCCGCCGAGCGCGCCACGCCCGCGTAGAAGGACCGACAGGCAAGTGGCACGATACCGAGCGACAGGAGAGCGACAATGATGCCCTTGATCCCTCGCCCCAAGCGCTTGAAAAAGCCGCGCGGCAGCAACCGACGGCCCATGGACTCCATAATCCGGTTGTAGCGATCCGGCGGGCCGCTGACGTAGAAGGCCATCAGCATCATCAAATCATGTCGCTGATAGTGCTCCAGCCGGTCCAGGTCGATGTTGCCATCCTTGAGTTCATCAAGCAATGCCTCCATGCCACACACGAGGATGGCATCCAGATGCTGGGCCAGGCCAAAATCCTTGAGGGTTATGGCAGTTTCGCCCCGCTTGCGATCCTGATCACCTCGGCGTTTGAATGCCTCGAGAAAAGCATTGAAATCGTCATAGTTGATCAGCAGGATGTGTTCGGGATGCTCCCGGTTGAAATGGGCGATATTTTTCTCAAGCGCCAAGCGCAGGGCCGACTTGCCGCTGCCCTTGACGCCAAAGATCATGGAGGTACCGCGTCCCGGCGGATCGCCAAAAAACTTATCCCAAGCCTGGTGATTGAACGCGTAGCCCGACTCATTGACAAGGTCTTCAAACACCTTGTCGTTTTGCGCTTCCTCCTCGATAAAAGGATTGCGCTGAAGACCGTGGGACTTCAAAAATTGCGACATCGTTATGGACATGGGAAGAATACCTGTTCGACGTCCAGCCCAGCGGGCGGCGACCAATGCGCGTAATCCGGCGGCGCAGAGCACAGCCGCCAGCCATCACACAAGCGTGCGCAGCATCGGTGGTCACCGCGGAGACCAACCGGCTATGCGTCTTAGATTTGTCAGAGTTTGGCTGAATGCTCGATGATGATGAACAGCAACACGCCAAAGGAGCCGACCATCATCAGCACGCGTGACCACAGTGATCGGCTCGCAAAACCGTGTAGCTTACGCTTCAGCTCACAGATAAAACCGCCTTCCCGCGCCTCCCGCATCCGGCATACCCGCAACGCGAAACGTGCAAGCAACCGACGCAACAGATCGAAGACGGAATACATAAAGACGATAATCGCCAGAAAAAACGCCAGGCCAAAAAGCCAGTTCTCTAGATGTAGCATGATACTCTTTCAGCTTTAATAGGTTCAGCTTTAATGGGTTCAGCTCTTCGGGACATTGGGTTCTGGTCGGATCCAACCCTGAATATCCTGCGACTATACTGCCACATTGGCGCGATGCTGTCTTGTCGAGCGAGCACCAAGGCCTGCAGCATGCGCTACCGTCACCCTGGGCTGCCAGGTTCCTTGTCGATTCACTCTGGCGGTTTGGCTAGAGTTCGCGGGTGGCGAGGAATTCGATCTCTGGCCAGCGTTCTTGGATGAGTTGGAGATTGACGCGAGTTGGAGCCAGGTAAACGAGTTGATCATCACCGTCCAGCGCCAGGTTATCGTAGGCTTTTTCCTCGAAACGAGCGAGGAGTTTGCCATCTTCGCAGCGCACCCAACGTGCGAGTGCGACGCTGACGGGCTCGACCACGGCCTCCACGCCATATTCATCGCGCAGGCGGTAGGCGGCGACGTCGAATTGCAGGATACCGACAGCGCCGAGAATCAGGTCGTTATTCTTGCGCGGGCGAAACACCTGGGTCGCGCCCTCCTCGCACAATTGAAGCACGCCTTTCTGCAGGGCTTTCATCTTCAGCGGGTCTTTCAGCACCACCCGGCGGAAGAGTTCAGGAGCAAAGTAGGGAATGCCTTCGTACTTAAGCTCTTCGCCCTCGGTGAAGGTGTCGCCAATCTGAATGGTGCCGTGGTTGTGCAGGCCGATGATGTCGCCCGGCCAGGCTTCATCGACATGACGTCGCTCATCGGCCTGGAAGGTAATGGCGTTGGCCACCTGAATTGCTTTGCCGATGCGCACATGGCGCATTTTCATGCCTTTTTTATAGCTACCTGAGCAGACGCGCAGAAAGGCCACGCGGTCGCGGTGGGCGGGGTCCATGTTGGCCTGGATTTTGAACACGAAGCCGCTGAAGGCTGACTCTTTTGGCTCCACCACGCGCGAGCGAGTCTGGCGCGGCTGGGGTGCCGGCGCGTAGTCAACGAAGGCGTCGAGCAACTCCTTGACGCCAAAATTATTGATTGCCGAGCCGAAAAACACCGGCGTTTGGATTCCGGCAAGGTAGTCGGCATGGCTGAATTCATGACTGGCGCCCTGCACCAGCTCGAGTTCATCGCGCAGTTCCACCGCTTGATCTCCAACCATCTCATCCAGGCGCGGATTGTCGAGCCCCTTGATCACCTCGCCTGCCTGAATGCGCCCGCCGTGGGTGGCGCTGAACAGGTGGGTGCGATCATGGCGCAGGTCATAGACGCCTTTGAAGCGCTTGCCCATGCCAATCGGCCAGGTGACAGGCGCGCATTGGATCTTTAGCACGGATTCGATTTCGTCGAGAATTTCGATGGCGTCGCGCCCTTCGCGGTCAAGCTTGTTAACGAAGGTGAGGATAGGTGTGCTGCGTAGCCGGCACACATCCATCAGCTTGATGGTGCGCTCCTCGACGCCCTTGGCGACATCAATCACCATCAGGGCCGCGTCCACGGCCGTCAGGGTGCGATAGGTGTCCTCGGAGAAGTCCTCATGGCCGGGGGTATCGAGCAGATTGACGATTGACTCGCCATAGGGAAACTGCATGACCGAGGAGGTCACAGAGATGCCGCGCTGCTTTTCCAGCTCCATCCAGTCAGAGGTGGCATGGCGCGCGGCCTTGCGTCCCTTGACGGTGCCGGCCATCTGGATGGCGCCGCCAAACAGCAGAAGTTTTTCAGTCAGAGTGGTCTTGCCGGCGTCCGGGTGGGAGATGATGGCAAAGGTGCGGCGCCTCTGGATCGATCGGGCGAGCGGCCCCCCTGGAACTGAATGAGCGGATGGCGAGAGCTGGGACATGACCTCGGTTCTCAAGTGCGGAAAAACCCGCCATGATACCGCTAGCCGACCTGGGTCGGCCAGTGTGACGCGAATGATAACAAAAACAGCCCCATAAAAACCCCAAAGGAGACGACTGAGATGACCACTCACGCAAGCACTGATTTGCCCCGCGGCCTGACGCCACAAGAGGCCATGGAGCTACTCACCGAGCACCCGGCAGCCATCCTGGTGGATATCCGCTCGACCATGGAATTTTTGTTTGTCGGCCATCCCAAGGGGGCCGTTCATGTGCCCTGGATCGACGAGCCGGACTGGACGGCGAATCCTCAGTTCGCCACCGAGATTCGCAAGCTGATGTTGGGCGGGGCGGTGTGCGAGGCCGGGCAGTCCTGCGCGCCCGTGGTGCTAATCTGCCGCAGCGGCAAGCGCTCGCTGGAGGCCGGCAAGGCGCTGATTCAGGACGGCCTCGACGCGGTTTATCATGTCGATGAGGGATTCGAGGGGGATCTCGATGAGCACCACCATCGCAGCAGTCTGGGTGGCTGGCGTTTTCGCGGACTTCCCTGGGAGCAGTGCTAAATTGAATGCTCTCGTTTCACCGTCTTAGCTGTCTAGTCCCGGGTGATTGGGGTTGTCATCAGAATCCCTCTCACCATTGGCCGTGGGCGGATTCTTGCCCTGCTGGGTGGCTCAAGGGCATCAGCAACACTCCTCCTCCAAAGCCTCAAGGAGTTCGTTCGCCTGCGCATTGTTATCTTGCGCGAACAGTTCACGCAATGCATTCACCTGGCTGCCAACAAAGAACAACTCATCCTGTCCACGCCGCTCGGTCTCGATCAGTTTTGTGACAAAATAACGAGACCATTGTGAGCCTTCCTCCAATTCGGCGATGCGCTGATGCACCATGGCGACAAGTTGCCGCGCACGCTGATCGCAGTCGATCCCTTCAAAACTAATGTAACGATCCAGTGTTTGGCTTGCCCCGATCATGGTCTGTGTGACTCCTGCTCTTTGCGTTTTTTGTTGACGAAGATTGCTCGGATGCTTAAGCAAAAAGTGGGCACGCTGCAAGAGCGAGGGAAAAACGCGTCACAGCGCCAGCACAGAACGCACCTGGCAGTGAGTGATCCAAGGGCCTAGAGCGGGGCCCCGCGATAGACCCAGCGGAGAATCTCGTGGTGGACGGCATGACCACGCCAGGCGCCCAAGGCTTGGCCGTCGCGACCGTTCACCAGCACCGCCACAATCCAGCGCCGGTCGTTTCGATCAAGCACGTAGCCCGCGATGCAACTGGCTTCGCGCACGGTGCCAGTTTTGAGATGCGCACGCCCAGCAATGGGCTCGCGTCGCAGGCGGCGCCGGGTGGTGCCATCGACGCCGGCGATTGACATGGATGCCAGCAGCTCCGGCATCCAGGGTTGACGGTAACTCCAGCTCAGCAGCTCACCCAGACTGGCGGCGCTGATGCGGGTTTCGCGCGATAAGCCAGAGCCATTGTCGGCCATGAGTTCCGGCATGGGCAGACCGCGCTGACCGAGCCAGGCACTGATGGTATCGCGGGATTTTTCAAGCGTGCCCGGCGCGCCTTGCTCCTTGGCGCCAAGGGTCAGAAAAAGCATGCGAGCCATCAGATTGTTGCTGTTTTTGTTGATGTCGCGAATGATGACACCCAAAGGTTGAGAGAGCGCGCGATGAAGGGAACGCGCGCCATTCGGCACCTTGCCGAGGCGAATCTTGCCACCAATGCTGCCGCCCAGATCGCGCCACAAGGCGTCGAAAGCAGCGGCCGCTTGTTGTTCGGGTGTGAGCAGCAGGCGCCCGACCTGTTCCTCGCCGCACGCATCGGCAAAGGTGCCAGAGACGCGCAGCTTGGGACCGGCGCTTTCAGTGGCAGGAAGAAAACCCGCAATTGGATTGTGATAACGCGGGGCGCAGGGTGCTTCAACCAAACGCGCCTCATTAAGGATCTCAACGCCAGTTAGCGGCGGCTCGGTGTAGACGCCGACGCTGTGATTGATCCAGTCATGGTAGATGTGAATATCCGTGACCTGGCGATTGACGCTCAAGGCCGCTGGTAGAGCGTTGTAGCTGCTCTGAGCAGCACCATCAAAGTCGCCGCGGTCCTGCTCCGGCGGCGCCAGAAAGCTGTTATCCAGCACCACATCGCCGCTGATCGCGATGAGCCCTTTGGTGCGCAGCGCGCGCAGCAGTCCAGCAAAGGCGTCGGTTGTCAGATAGGGATCGCCAAACCCCTGGATGTAGAGATTGCCCTGCAGTTGGCCGCCAACCACCTCACCATCCGCATACACATCCGTTGCCCAGTGGTAATTCGATCCCAGGATGTCGAGCCCGGCGATGCTGGTCAGGAGTTTGATGACGGATGCTGGCGATCGTGGTGTCTCTGCGTTGACAAGAAGTCGCGGCTCCTCGGCATCGACAGCGCGCAAATAGACGCTGACCTGGCTGATATCAAGCCCCCATTCGGGCAGTAGGGCATCGAGTTTACCCGGCAAGGCTGTGGCGGGATCGGCGTGCGCGCCCCTAGTCGTAGCCAGGGTGGCGGTTAGGAGCAGAAGCATGGCCAGCGCGAGCGGCACCATCCGCAAGAACGTGAGAGACGGATGGTGTAACAAGGCGGCGGGCAGCATGGTTCGGCGGGGTGTTCTTCCGCGCATAGCTGTGAAGCTAGTATCGATCAGAGCCGACACTCAGCTCGGACGCGGCGTCTCGGATTCCGTTGTTTGCGCAGATGCCGTCGGTACCGACTCGGATGATGACGCAGGCATGATCGGCTCGGCGATCACACTTTCCCCCGCGTCACTGGAGCTTGTAGCAGCGGCGCTCGGAGCCAGTAAGTTGGACTGATCCGATGCCTGCTCACTCTGTGACTGGTCTTGCGCCCTCGACTTTGCATGTTCAGACGCCGTCTCATTGGCCGGCAGAGTTTCATCAGGCTCCAGCACCATAATGACGCCCGCCAAAGGCGGCAAGGCAATGGGGATGGAGTTTTCCCGTCCCATCCAGCTCAGCGCCTCGGAATGCACGCCACCCTGATTGCCCACATTACTTCCGCCGTAAAATGCGCCATCGGAATTGATTGCCTCACGATAGAAACCGGCGCGTGGCACGCCGATGCGATAATTCTCGCGCGGCACCGGAGTGAAATTAAAGGCCGCGGCGACAATCTGCTTTTGATCCTTTGACTTACGCACAAAGCTCAGAACCGATTGAGAGCTATCGTGGCAATCAATCCACTCAAAACCACCGCTGTCAAAATCGACCTGATGCAAGGCGGGCAATTCCTGATACAGCCGATTCAGATCCGCGATAATCTGCTTGATACCCAAATGCGGCTCGCGTTCGAGCAGATACCAGTCAAGAGCCTCATCGAAGTTCCATTCCTGCCCCTGGGCGAATTCACACCCCTGGAATAGCAGCTTTTTGCCCGGGTAGGCATACATGAAAGTATACAGCAGCCTCAGCGAAGCGAACTTTTGCCAGGCATCTCCAGGCATTTTGTCGATCATCGAGCGCTTGCCATGCACCACTTCATCGTGCGAGAAAGGCAGCACGAAGTTCTCGGTAAAGGCATAAAGTAACCCGAAGGTCAGCAGGTCGTGATGGTAATGGCGGTAGATCGGATCCTTCTCCATATACGACAGGGTGTCATGCATCCAACCCATGTTCCATTTCATGCTGAAGCCGAGCCCGCCAAGATAGGTTGGGCGCGAGACCTGTGGCCAGGAGGTTGACTCCTCGGCAATCATCAGGGTGCCTGGATGCTGCTCGTGAGTGATCGTATTTAACTGCCGCAGGAATTCAATCGCATCGAGATTTTCATTGCCACCGTATTTATTGGGTATCCATTCGCCTTCCTTGCGCGAATAATCCAGATAGAGCATGGACGCCACGGCATCAACGCGCAAGCCGTCGATATGATATTCATCCAGCCAATACAGCGCGCTTGAGAGCAGGAAGTTCTTCACCTCATGGCGCCCGAAATTAAAGATGTAGGTTCCCCAGTCGCGGTGCTCACCTTGACGCGGATCGGCATGCTCGTACAGCGCCGTGCCGTCAAAGCGCCCGAGCGCGGTCGTATCCCGCGGAAAATGCGCCGGCACCCAATCAAGCAGTATGCCAATGCCACGCTCGTGCAGATGATCAACAAAAAAGCGGAAATCGTCCGGGGTGCCAAAACGGGCGGTAGGCGCGAAATAGCCGGTCGTTTGATAACCCCAGGAGGCGTCGAGCGGATGCTCGGTGATGGGCATGAGTTCAATATGGGTAAAGCCCATGGTCGCGCAGTAATCGCTCAAACGCTTGGCCAAATCGCGGTAATTCAAAAAGCTGCCATCTTCGCCACGTTGCCAGGAGCCCAGATGCACCTCATAGACGGACAAGGGCCGCTCCTGCCAGTTGCGCTTTGCGCGCTGTTCCAGCCATTGCGCATCGCGCCATTTGAACGAACTCGGCCCTTGCAAGATGGCTGCTGTCTCAGGGCGCTTCTGAAAAGCATTGCCATAGGGATCGATTTTTACCAGCGGCAGGCCTGCCTGATCGCGAATTTCAAACTTATACAACTGACCAGGCTCGAGCCCGGGAATGAATAATTCCCAAACGCCCGTGCCCGGTCGCACGCGCATCGGATGAACACGGCCATCCCAGTCATTAAACTCCCCGATCACACTAACGCGCGCAGCGCTGGGCGCCCAGACAGCGAAGGCGAAGCCCTCAATACCATCCCTGCCTCCCTCGCCAAGTCCTTCAAGGCGACGCTGATGCGCGCCGAGAAAGCGATAGGCATGCCAGTGTCGCCCCTCGCCAAACAGGTGAAGATCAAAGTCGCCTAACTGGGGGCCGAAGAGGTAAGGATCATGCTGGGTATGCACTTGCCCCTGTTTGTCGTACCAGTCGATCAGATAATGGCCGGCAACCAGTTTCGCATCGCCCTCCCAGACGAAAAAATCGGTACCGGGTACGCGTTCCAGCTCAAGCTGGCCGCCATTCAAACGCACTCGCTCGGCTCGCGGCAAAAACACCCGCACCACGGCTCGCCCGTCCTCGAGCTCGTGGCGGCCAAGGACTTCAAAAGGGTCATGATGACGCGCTTCGATGATCAAGCGCAGCGGTTCCGGCAAATTGCTGGGCGTCTGCTCGACTGTAGCCATGGTATTAAGAAATCCTGCGGTCAGTGGTCTGATTAAAGGCGGCGCACGCTAGGATCTGTAGTGCGCTGGGTATCATCGGGCTGGGCATGCTTTCGGGTCAGAATCCTGGGGGGCCTAGAACATGGAAATAAAAAACATGGAAATTAAGAACATGGCAAAAAAGAGTTTGGCGGAAAAATCCCGTTCTTTGCTTGCGATGCCCGGCGCCCATGGAAGGCATAATGTTAACATAGGACAGATAGATTCCTGGCGCTCCCCGTGCCTTACCTACGGCTGATCTTGCCATTGACGCATCACATTAAGCTAAACCTGAACCTCGCATGACATCCCCTGCCCCAACATCCGCCGCCACGCTGCATCAGCGACGCGCCGGTCTACTACTGCACATCACCTCCCTGCCCGGCCCTGGTTCCTGCGGCGATCTTGGCTGGGAGGCATTCAATTTTGTCAACTTCCTGGCCGACAGCGGCCTCAGCGTATGGCAAATGCTGCCAGTGGGACCGCCGCAAGGCGATTTTTCACCCTACCAGACCAGTTCGGCCCATGCCGGTGATCCGCGCCTCATCGGCTTGGACGCTTTGCTCAAATCGGGCTGGCTGGATCAGCTTCCCGACAATCTGGATGACCCGCGCGCCAAACCCGCTGCACTGAGGCTGGCCTACCATGGCTTTCGCCAGGTGGCGGGCGATGGGGACAGAGCCGCACTGGCCCGCTTTAGCGACCAGCACGCTTATTGGCTTGATGACTATGCGCTTTTTCGCGCCATCAGCGAGGATCGCGCCGCACCCTGGTGGCAGTGGCCCAAAGGGCTGCGCACACGCGAAAGCCGGGCGCTGAAACAGGCAAGAAGCAAATTGGCAGCTCGGATTGACTACATCCGCTGGGAGCAGTTCGTGTTTTTCAGCCAATGGGCCGCGCTGCGCGAGCATGCCAACAGCCGGGGCGTGCGCTTATTTGGTGACATGCCGATTTTCGTGGCCCACGACAGCGCCGAGGTGTGGGCACGGCCAGATGACTTCGATCTCAATCCCGAAGGCAGCACTCGCGTGGTGGCGGGTGTACCGCCGGATTATTTTTCCGAGACCGGCCAACGATGGGGCAATCCGCTATACCGTTGGGATCGACTCCAGGCGAACGGATTCGGATTCTGGATCGACCGCATTCGCACCCAGCTCAGCTTGTTCGACATCATTCGCATCGATCACTTTCGCGGCTTTGAAGCCTACTGGGAAATCCCCGCCAGCGAGCCAGTCGCCATCAAAGGAAACTGGGTACAAGCCCCAGGCGATGCACTGTTCGAGCGACTGGCGGACGAGTTCGGCGCCCTCCCCTTGGTGGCCGAGGATCTCGGCGTCATCACCGATGAGGTCACGGCGCTACGTAAAAAACATTGCATGCCAGGGATGAAGATTCTGCAATTCGCCTTCGACGGCGGCGCGGACAACCCTTATCTGCCCTTTCGCCACGAGACGGACTCGGTCGTCTACACTGGCACACACGACAACGACACCACGCTTGGCTGGTTCCGCTCGCTCGAGGACGCGGACCGTTGGCACCTGGCCGATTATCTTGGTTATCCGGCCACCCCACCGACTGGCGATCCTATCGGCGAACCCATGCCCTGGCCACTGATACGCGCAGCTCTGGCATCGGTGGCTAACCTTGCGATTATCCCAATGCAGGATGTACTAGAGCTGGATGGTTTCTCACGCATGAATCGTCCAGGCACCACCGAGGGCAACTGGACCTGGCGTTTTGATTGGTCGGCAGTCGATCCGGGGCTAGCGGAGCGTTTGCGCCATCTGGTTGACCTCTATGGACGTCAGCCAGACGCGGGCTAAGGAACAGGCCCGCCAGAACATCTTAAGGCGGGCTGCTGTGCCACGGGCCGGCGCGAGGCTCGCAACGGATTCAGTCCTCGCGCGCTTCCTCCCCCACCGGCTCGCGCACAAAGGTCATCACAAAACTGACCGGCACCGCGTGACTCACGCTCTCAAGGCCCGCAATTTCCCGCAACTGCTCTACCCCATCGCTCAGCCCGAATTTTTCCGCATCCACCACCAGCGGCTTGCGGCTGGCGACAAAAAGAACGTCCGGCGCCACTCTGGCCACTTGGAGTTGCATGGTCATGGGCTGCTCCTGCCCGTGCAGCGACAACACCGCCTCGCCGGCCAATTGCCCAATCTCCCCCACCTGCATGGCCCCCAGCACCGCCGGGTCGATTTTGGCCGTTAGGGTCGCCTGCTGATAATCCGTCGTCTTGAATAGCACCTCGCGCATGCGCTCATTGCGGATCGGAATCAGCGTCTCAACACTGTCGAGCATTAAAGCCAAGGTCACCTGGCCTTCCTCGTCGACTCGTCCGGTGATCTGGGTGAAGCTGTGAATCTCGGCGATGTCTTTGGATTTAATCGATATAAATGAGAGATGCGACTGCTCTGGCTCCAGTACCCAATCGGCGGCAGCCGACATGCTGGCTCCCGTCAGCACAGCGGCCAATGTCAGTGCACCGACTTGGATTGCTTGGATTGCTTGGATTCTTTCTTTGATGCTTTTCACAGGATTCTTCATGCCCTTTTTCCCCTTTGCGATAGCCAAATGGTTTAGCAGCAGCGACGGAGCCAGATACCTGGCTCAATTTCCCATCGCACTGGTCGGGTATATCGGGACGAAGCGCACCACACCCAAGAGCCAGTTGCAATCAGCCTGCTGCCGTCGCCATGACAATGCTGACCTTCAAGCCGGGGGCATTGCCGCCAGGTGTATTGTCGCTCAGGATCAATGTCGCCCCATGCAACTCGGCAACCGCGCGTACCAAGCTCAAGCCCAGCCCGCTTCCTGGGCTTGAACGACTGTCATCCAGGCGAAAAAAGCGCTCACAGACCTTTTCGCGCCACTCAGGTGCAATGCCGGGCCCGGAATCCGCCACCGTCAAACGCACACTGCCGCCCTGCTCGCTTGCGCTCAGAAGGATCAGTCCACCCGCTGGCGTGTATTTCATGGCATTGTCCACCAGGTTGGCACCTGCCTGAAACAACAGATCCCGATCACCCACCAGCCAGAGTTCAGCCGGTGCTTGAATTTCCAGACGCTGCTCGCGCTCGGCGGCCAGGGGCTCATAAAGTTCGGCAAGATCGCGCGCCGAGTCGGCCAGATTAAAGCGAGAGAAAGCAGCACGGCGACTGCCCGACTCGATCCGCGCGATACGCAGCAAGGCATTGAAGGTTGCCAGCAGCTCCTCGGCATCGGCCACTGCCTCCTCTGCCTCTGCACGCGCCCCCGGTGGAAGCTGGTCCTGCACCAGCAGCTCCAGCTTGGCGCGCAGACGGGTCAGCGGGGTACGCAGATCATGTGCGATATTGTTGGAAACCTCGCGCACGCTCGTCATCAGTTGCTCAATGCGCGCCAGCATCCGATTGAGATTGGCCGCAAGTTGGTCAAACTCATCGCCGCTAGCATCTGTTGGCACCCGCCGCGAGAGATCGCCCTCCATGATCTCGCGACTGACCTGATTCACAGCCTCCAACCGCCGCACTACACTGGCGCTGATCAGCCAGCCACCGAGGAGCGCCAATGCAGCCGTGATAGTCAGTCCGGACCAGAGAGCATCCAACATCAAATTCCGCACAGCGGTCAATTCACGCACATCGCGTCCCACCAATAGGCGCAAATCCCCGTGTAGACGGAACACCATGGCTCGGGCCGCCATGGCTCGCGCTGGCTCCGACGAACCAACACCGATAGGATCGCTGACGCGAAAATTGATCCAACCCGTCGGCGCAACGGAATCAGGCGGCCAGCGGTTGAGATTGCCCACCAACCGCTGCCCGGTCCCATCCACCAACAGATAGAGCGCCGCACCGCCCGGATCACGCCGCAGGCGCTCGGCGATGACCGCCGTCAGCCCGGCCAGACCGCGACGTCGGTATTGCTCGGCAAGCCCGCGAATTTCGGCATGAATGGTCGCGTCTGTCTGGCGCGCCATGTAACCAGCCGTGGACCAGTAGTTAAAGCCCAGCAAAAAGGCCATGGAGGTCGCCAGCAGTGCCACATACAGGAGTGCAAGGCGAAAAGTGGAACTTGCCAGAATCGCACGCAGCCGTTTGTGGAGTCGCCGGTCCGCCCGAGTTCCAGCCGAACCAGATCCACCGGCAGGGAAATCCGCCCTACCCTGCTTTGCTCCCGGAGTGACGCCCGGCATCTCATTTCCCAGACTCAGCAGCATCAGGAACCCGCAACGTATAGCCGGCGCCACGCACTGTATGCAGCAGCGAGTAAGCAAAGCCTTTATCGATCTTGCCACGCAACCGACTAATATGCACATCTATCACATTGGTCTGAGGATCAAAATGATAATCCCAGACATGCTCCAGCAGCATGGTGCGAGTCACCACCTGTCCAGCATGGCGCAGTAAATACTCCAACAACCGAAATTCACGCGGCTGCAGGGCAATGCGCTCACCCGCGCGGCTCACCTCGCGGGTTAACAGATCCATTTCCAAATCCCCCAGACGCAGCCGGGTACTAGCTGCCTCCGCCGGCGACATCCGACGCATCAGCGCCTCGATGCGGGCTTGCAACTCCGAGAACACAGGTGGCTTAACCAGATAGTCATCACCGCCAGCACGCAACCCCTCGACCCGATCATCCACATCGCCCAGCGCACTTAGAATCAACACTGGAGTCTGAATCCCTGATGCGCGCAGAGTCCGCAGAATCGTCAGCCCATCGACTTGCGGCAACAGGCGGTCAAGCAGCAACAGATCGTACTCACTGCTAGCAGCCATCAGCAAACCCTCACGCCCATCCTCGGTCAGATCCACCACCGCCCCCATCTCCGCCAGCGCTTTCTTCAAATAAGCACCAAGCTGAGCATCATCCTCAATCAACAGCACCCGCATCGCCCACTCCACCACAAATGTGCCTGAAACCAGCGAGTTTAACTCGCGCGGCTGGAAACAAGCGCCCCAGACGAGCCCAACAAGACCAGAACCGAAACCAAAAACCACCGCCACCACGATGATCCACCACCACGACAACCCATGAGAGATCGAAATTGCATCTTGACAGGGAAGCCAACAAAACAGAAAATATACGGCTCACAGCGCCCGTAGCTCAGCTGGATAGAGTACCTGGCTACGAACCAGGTGGTCGGGAGTTCGAATCTCTCCGGGCGCGCCAATTTCATTCCAGCCAAAACCATTCAATTCCCCGATAGCTCAGCCGGTAGAGCAACTGACTGTTAATCAGTGGGTCGCAAGTTCGAGTCTTGCTCGGGGAGCCAAATAAAACAAAGCCTTGCAGGTTTCCGCCTCAAGGCTTTTTTACTGTCCGGGCGGTTTAGGTAACCGGGTAGGTAACAAACGAAAATTGAAGGTCTGAGCGCGCCCACGTTCGGCAGCATTCGCCGGTCTTGCTCTCGGCAGCCATCGAACCACCGAAAGAGCGCGCAGCCTGGCAGCCAATCCAAGTTTGGATTTGCCCAAGGGGGACGCCAACGGCACCCTCCTTGCTCGGCAGGGTGCAATTGCTCGAATCTGAGCATTTAGAGCGATGGACAGATTTGCACATCGCCCAGCGCGGCAGTCGGCGATTATTCCACCAGGGCGATGCTACCGAGGTAGCTTCGGGAAACTGCAACCTTACCCCCCCGAGACTGGTAAGGCGATCAGCCCCTAGCTTCCCGCACTGCGCGCCACAAATCGGTGGCCTTCGTGCAGCGCGGCGCGGCTTCATTCATGCGGGCGGTTATGTGCTCGATGTTTTCCCTGCAGTGGGCGATTTCCTGCTCCGCAGAGGTGGCGTTAGCAGAAGGATCGACTAGCAGATCGCGGTAGGCCACGGCTGCGTTTAGTTGGCGCTGGGCGAGCTCCAGTGCGAATCGATACCCCTCCATCTCGCCTTGGGCAAGGATGGCGATGCGACGAATTGCGTTGTAGCGGTCAGGGTCGATGTCGTTGTTCGTCATGGAGGTAACCTCGCGGTTGTGCGCCAGGGGTTTCCGCCAGCAGGCGATATGGGATTATCCCACATCGGTCTTGCTTCACCGCGCATCCGTCTCCATCGAAAGAGCGCCTAGCGCGGCAGCCGGTAATTTTTTGCCTCTCTTACGTCTGGTATGGGTTTCTGCTTGAAAGCCGGGCCGCGAAGCGGCATCTTTCCGGGAAAATTAATGTTCAACCAGTTGTAGGGCCTGTGGCTATGTGGGCGCGAGGCCCGAGAGTGTGGGCAACCCCGGGAGCGCGCCGCCCCCCGATCTTGCAGGCTTCCCGCGATGCTTGCTCGGCGCGATACCGGGGTTGTCCACACGTCCCGTAGGGCTCGGGCCGGTCCGCAGGACGCGTCCACATATCCACAGGCCTCGGAGGCCTGATCATGGAAACCACGTCGCTGTTCTCTGTTGCCCTGGGCTTGTCTGCTCCCTGGTTTGTCGATGATGTGCGCTTCGATCCAGTGGCTGGACGCATCGACTTCGCGCTCGGCTATCAACGTGGGGCGCACTTTCCCTGCCCGCATTGCGGCACCGAGCATCAGCCGGTTCATGACACCCAAGCGCGCGAATGGCGGCATCTGAACTTCTTCCAATACGAGGCGTATCTGCAGGCGAAGGTGCCGCGGGTGCGTTGCGCGCAGTGCGGCAAGACAACGCAAATTCCCGTGCCCTGGGCGCGGCCCAACACCAGCTTCACCCAACTGATGGAAGCCTTGATTGTGACCTTGTGCCGGGCCATGCCGGTGGCTGGGGTCGCGCGCTTGCTGCGCGTGAGCGACATGCGTGTGTGGCGCGTGCTGGAGTCCTATGTCGATGCCGCCCGTGCGCAGGAGGATTTCTCCAGCGTCAAGGACATCGGCCTCGATGAGACCGCCGCGCGGCGCGGACATCACTACATTAGCTTGTTCCATGATATGGAGGCTGAGCGACTGGTGTTCGCCACCGAGGGGCGCAAGGCGGAGGTGGTCGATCAATTCGCCGAGGATCTTGAGGCCCATGGCGGCTGCGCCGAGAACATCCGCTCGGTCTGCATCGATATGTCGACAGCTTATCAGGCCGGCGTCGCGGAACACTTGCCCTGGGCCGACATCACCTTCGATGAGTTCCATGTCATTCAAATGGTCAACAAAGCCGTTGATGAGGTGCGTCGCGCGGAGGTGAAAACCGAACCCGGTCTGAAGCGTTCGCGCTACCTATGGCTGAAGGACAAAAGCGACTGGACGCGCCGCCAGATCGGACAGTTTGCCGACCTGCGTCGGCTCAATCTCAAAACCCACCGTGCCTGGCGAATCAAGGAGGCACTGCGCGAGATTTTCCGCACCGCGACCTCCCGTGAAGAAGCCGAACCCTTACTAAAAGCCTGGGTCAGTTGGGCGCGTCGCTGCCGCCTTGAGCCGATGAAGAAGGTCGCTCAGACAATCAAGGACCATTGGGAAGGCGTGCTTAACGCGTTCGATTCGCGCCTGACCAACGGTCGTGTCGAAGCCATCAATGGCCAGATCCAGGCTGCCAAAGCAAAAGCACGCGGCTACGGCACGGTGAAGCATTTGATCACCATCGCCTACCTGATCGCCGGCAAGCTCACCCGACTGCCCGCTTGTCCCTTTGATGCAGCAGCGTGTGCCACCCTTTCGGCTTAACCTGCTGTGTAAAAAATCGGTTACCCATACCAAACGTAAGAGAGCCGAAAAGCTTGCTGAGCATATTTCCCGAACTATGGAAGACGTTTTCGGGCGTTGCTATGCGGGACACATATCAACTAACGCACACCTCGCATTGATTTCTCAAAAAGCCAAGACTGAAGCAAGATTTTTTTCAGATCGACATAAGGCAGAAAGTTTTTTACGATCGTTGGAAGAAGCCCGAAATTTTTCCAAATTTTCAGATTTTGAGTTCAATCTAGCTGAACTCTTCGAAGGTTCCGAAACCCTTATAGCTTGGTCGAACCTAAACAAGGCCCTACTCGTTAATAATGATGTTTTAGACAAATTGGAACAAGTTTCTACACTTCTGTTCACAAGTTCGAACAGATGGAAAGAACATATTTCCGCAGTAACAATCGATATCGATGATCTTTTAACCAACACGAGGGTCGCCATTGAACTATTGTTCCGCGCGAAGTTAGACACACTTTCTGTAGCGCTAAACCAAGTAATCAGTGAGGAAATAAGTCTTGGTCATTCTGAAGATGCTGTGAAAGAAAAAATGAGCAACGTTTACGACTCTTGGATTACTGAATTGCAGAAAGAGTTAGAATCCAAGCAAGTAATCTTAAATGAATCGTTGTCAGACAAGCTGGGAGAACTCGATTATTTCATGCAATTCACTTTTGCTGATTCAGGGCCAGTCGACATTGACTTTTCGAAGATTTTTGAAAAGTTGAACGCAAGTATTTCTTCAATCTTGATTGGTGTCTTAAAAACCGCAGTCTTTACTGTTCTCGGGTATTTGTTATCTCCACTGGCTGCTCTCATCACTTTTGTTATGAGTTCTTTGAATAGGCTCCTCGATTTGTTTGGAGTTGGAAAAAAACGCCGCGAGAGAGAAGCTAAGTTGGAAGTAATAAGTGAAGTTTCTAAAGCAATAAAAATAAACGCAAACAAAAGCATTGAAAAGCTCAACAGCGAATGGGAGGAAATAGAAAGTCTTACGCGCGTTCAATTGAATTCGTTTGGCCTATTTGCCGATAAGCTCTTAAATTACTCTGAGTATTTCAAGCAATCTTCTAGAGCGCTGAGAGGAATTTTGCTTGACTTGTCAACCACATTAGGAGCGCAATATGGTGATTATAATCTAAAAGCCGTGCTCCCAAGATTTGCAAAATCTGGCGAGGACATGAGAGTGGGATCATTTGTGTTAATTGGAACTGGATCTGCTGTTGCAGCTCGCAGGTTTTCTAGAATTGCTAGTACGATCATTTTTGATTCAATTGAGCAATCCTTTGCCAGTAAAGACTTGTCGGAGTCTGACCGTCTAAATATCAAATGCTTCCTAGAAAGGACGAAAGAGACTATCGCATGAACATGAAAAAAGCCCCAGAAGACGTCGCAGAGTCAGATGTTTCACATAAATTCCAAGAATTGACCGTAATAATCGATGCGCTCGAGGCGGATCTTGGACCAAGTTTCGATAGCGAGCGTAAGGCAATTGTGGACGTGCTCCGGTCGCTCGATGGTTCTCTGCCTATTGTGGCTTTTCTTGGTACATTTTCGGATGGCAAGTCTTGTTTGGCTGGACTCATGGCTGAGCAATATGAAATTCCAATTGGTTTCGGTCCTACCACTAGAACGATTTCTGAGCTTCGTACAGATAAGTACGTGTTTATTGATACGCCGGGCTTATTTTCGTCTTACACCGAGCATGATGGGATTGCGTTGAAGTATATTGCGCGAGCATCTGCGATTATTTTTGTTGTTAGCCCAGTTAATCCGCTAAAAAAATCCCATACTGATACGATACGCTGGCTCGTAAATGATCTCAAGGCTGGTAGGCGAATCATTTTCGCGATAAACAAGATGGACGAAGTTGCTGACTTGGAGGATGATAATGAAGTAACAATCCCCCGGCAGAGCCGGGGGCTTTCGAATTCGTGAGCCGCTCAAAGCGGCAAGGGGGTCGCTAACGCGGCCCCTAGTTCATGAGCCGCCTATAGGCGGCCGGTCAGCGCCACAGGTTCAGCTGCTCAAGACGCTGGTCTTCACGCTCTTGATGCTGAATGTAGGCCCGAATCGTCGCCTCATCACGACCAACTGTCGAGACAAAATAGCCCCGTGCCCAAAAATGCATCCCACCAAAGTTGCGCTTTCGCTCACCATAGACTCGCGCTAAATGGATTGCGCTTTTGCCCTTGATGTACCCGACCACCTGCGAGACAGCATACTTCGGCGGAATCGAAATCAACATGTGAACATGATCGGACATCAGATGCCCTTCGAGGATCTGACTCTCCTTGCGTTGCGCCAGCCGATGAAACACCTCCCCAAGATGCTTCCGCAGCTGCTTGTAAAGCACCTTCCGTCGATATTTCGGGATAAAAACAATGTGGTATTTGCACTCCCAACGTGAGTGACTTAGGCTCTCGAACTCGTCCATCTGGATTCTCCACAATCGTGTGCTTGGCGGCTCACGCTGCGGAGTCTCCCAGATGGACTCCAGTAAATGTCAAACTTCTGCTGTCACCCCGGCAGAGCCGGGGGATTACCCAACGGATTTAATGAGATGTGTGAGATAAAGAGAGCTGTGCTTAGGACATCGCTGCAGGAGGCCACTGGCAGTAATTTTGATGGAACCATTGTTTGCGTTGCAGCCAACCCCTATAACAGGGGGCTACCTTATTGGCAGTCTGAAATTCAAGGACATAACTCGCTATCAAGGATTGGTAATCTCAAACAAGTAGTCGAGGAAATTTGTATAGATGGCGAGGGACTGGATGCTGGCGCTAAAAAAAGCGCTGTTATAGATATATCACAAAGAATTTTGCAAAAAATTAATCCAGCAATTGAGCAGTTATCAAAGGTAGTGGAGTTGACGACAAAAGAAGCGGAAATGATCCAGCGTTCAATTAGAGATCAAGAGCGCGCAGCATCCACGGCGCTCATTAATATCAGAGAGGAATCAGATGCTGTGCGTCGTTCGTTGTTAGTAGAGGTCGATTAATGTAAAGATTTTAATGCGCTTAAAAGTTTCGTCGAAACTGAATTAGGTGGGCCAGAGAGCTTAAGTGTTCTTCAGCGGCGACTTCAGAATATTGTAACCAAGCATACGCAGTCTCTCATTGATATTAACGAGAGTACGGTAGACGAAGTTGTTAAGAAAGTTCGGCAATATGAGAGCTTTCTTGATGATGTTCTATCTTTCACAACTACTACAATGAGGTATGCGATTAGGGATGGTAGTAATTTTATAAATCAAGTCTCTGTTCGGCATGTTGCTGATGGTATTCTAGCTGCTCGTGATACTTTGGATTTGCCGATTAAGTTTGCCCCTTGGGGCGCAGTTAAACTCGCTGGAAACATTCGAACCGGGCTCGCTTGGTTGACGCCAGCGATAGATGGAATAGAAATTGTAGGAAAGTTTATTGGCGAAAACAAGTACGCGACTGCTGCAAGTGGTACAAAGAGTAGTATTGATGACGTCTTTGATCTATTTTTCAGAGAGTTGTCTGAAAAAACATTCATTGCGACATGTTTCCCAATGATTGCAACGCTTGATGCGCGTCGGGAATATTTGTGGCAAAAAAATGGGGAACAGCAAGAAGTTCTTTCACGGTTAAATGCTATTGGGAGTCAGCTTGCTTTAATCCGTTCAGCCGCTTTTTTTTTGCTGTGATCGGTTACCAATGCTCGGTCTCCGCATTTTTTACTATATCAGTCCATACCATTACCCATAAGTCGGTGAGTTCCGCTTGATCAGAGGGTTACGAGGCCGATCTTCAAGCCGTCGAACCAAGGTGCCTCACGCTGAAACAGGCACTTGCGACGCATCGCAGCCGTATCCGCCGGACTTATGGGTAATGGTATGATATCAGTCAGGCCGTCAAGGTATTGATATGACCCAAACCATCTTCGACAGCGGCAAAGAATCCCTCGCGCGACTGCTCGACGAAGCCGAGGAGGGCAAACTCCAACTCCCCGACTTCCAACGCGGCTGGGTCTGGGATGACTACGGGATTCGCGCCCTTCTCGCGTCCATATCCCAGGCTTTTCCGGTCGGCGCCATCATGACCTTGCGCACAGGAGGGGAGGTGCGCTTCCAGCCGCGCGCCATTGAAGGCGTCACCCTCGGCTATCCCGACCGCCAGCCCGAGCGGCTGTTGCTGGATGGCCAGCAGCGCATCACTTCTCTCTATCAGGCAACCCGCCTGAACCGCGCGATCGACACCCAGAATGCCCAGAAGCGTGCCATCAAGCGCTGGTATTACATCGACATGGAGAAAGCGCTCGATCCGATGACCGACCGCGAGGATGCCATCGTTGGTCTGCCGGAGGACAAGACCATCCGCACCAATTTTGGCCGTGAGGTGGTACTCGACCTCTCCACGCGGGAACAGGAATATCGCGAGCGGATGTTTCCTGTCAATCGGCTATTCGACGATAACGATTGGGAGCTTGGTTTTGAGGATTTCTGGCATGCAGAGCTGAAGCATGATCCTGAGTCAGCTAGGCGTGAGCGGCTTTTCTATCGACGTTTTCAAGATGAGATCATCACAGTTTTTCGTGCCTACTACGTACCGGTCATCACCCTGGAGCGGGAGACGACCAAGGAGGCGGTCTGCCTGGTGTTCGAGAAGGTCAACACTGGCGGCAAAAAGCTCGATGCCTTTGAACTGCTGACGGCCATCTATGCGGCGGACAACTTTCAACTGCGCCGCGACTGGCTCGGGGATGATAAGACCGGTGAAGTCGGACGTGCCGCTCGGCTCGGTCGCCATGAAGTCCTCTCCCAACTACAAAGCACCGACTTCCTCCAAGCGATTTCCCTGCTACATACCTTGGAAGTGCGCGAAGCCGCCGCAGCCGCCGGCAAGGAAGGCAAAGATCTGCCCCAGGTGAGCTGCACCCGCCAGGCCATTCTGAATCTGCCCCTGACGGCCTACCAGAAATGGGCGGATGCGGTTGAGAACAGTTTTCTTCAGGCCGCAAAATTCCTTCAGCTCCAGCGCATTTACTGGCGCAAGGATGTGCCTTACCTGACCCAACTGGTCGCGCTGGCGGCGATCATCACCCGGCTTGGCAAGCGCTGGGAAGAAGATGGCGCGCGACGCAAGATCGCCCGATGGTATTGGTGCGGCGTCTTCGGCGAGCTGTATGGCTCGACCATCGAAAGCCGGCTGGCTAAAGATGTGCAGGATGTTCCGATCTGGATCGACGACGATAGCAAGCGTCCATCGACGTTCCAGGATGCCAATTTCGCCCAAGAGCGCCTCTACACCCTGCGCTCCCGACTCGCCGCAGCCTACAAAGGGTTACATGCCCTGCTGATGCGCACCGGCTGTGAGGATTTCCGTTCCGGGCAACCCTACGAGTTGACCTCCTTCTGGGAGGAGCGCGTCGACATCCACCACATCTTTCCGCGCGCCTGGTGCAAGAAGCAGCGGATCGAGCGAGGTCGCTACGACTGTGTCGTCAATAAGACACCCATCTCCGCCCGCGCGAACCGCATCATCGGAGGCGCCGCACCGTCGGAGTATCTGCACAAGCTCGAGAAGAACGCCAAGATCGACCCTGAACGCATGAGCGCCATCCTCGCCAGCCACCTGGTCGATGTCGACACCCTGCGCAACGACAACTTCGAATCCTTTTTCGCCCAGCGCGAAGAGGCCCTGATGAAACTAATTGAGCAGGCCACGGGGAAACCCGTCGCTCGAACGACTACTCTGGACGAACCCACCGGCGATGTGAACGTGGAAGAAGAAGAGCTGGATGCCGATGATGACGAACTCGTTCGGGAAGTTGATATCTCCTAGCCGTCTTGAGGGCAAAAAAGACGTGCAGATGCGTCAAGTTTCATGCGGCAAGTTTGGCCTCGCTGATGAATTGATTGAATGCGTTATCCAAGGCGGTCATCGCCTTGTTGAGCGGACGCGCCGGTGCCTTGGGGCAGCCATCGAACAGTTGGGACAATCCCGGGCGTAGCACCCGGGCGTCGACTTTGGTGAAGAACATCGCCACCCGTTGCCCCAGCGGGGTGATGACATAACGCTGAGTCTGAGGGATGCGCTCGATTAATCCATGCAGTCGCAGGCGGCGCAGATCGTAGGTCATGCGCCCGGAAGAATACTGCTGAGGCGTCAGTCCCAACAACTCAGCCACCTGTGGGCGCAGATGAGCGGCACGAAAGCCCTGAGGAAGTAGCACCAACAAGCACAGCGCCTGCAGGAGCGCCATGACCCGTTGGTTGCCGAAGCTCAGCGCCGAGACCCGTTGCCCGGCGACGTGTTGAGGCTGGGTGACCTGCTCTAACACCGACTCAGCGAGGTGACAATCCTGGCTGATGCGTTCGAGGGCCAACATCCGCCGATTGGCCGCGAACCCGATGGCCCGCAGAGCGGGCAGGTTGCACAGACGCCGGCCGAGACCAAAGTCGCGGGTGTCATTGATCGTCGTTTCGGTGCGCAGGGCGCGTTCTTCCTTGAAGTACTGCTTGATCCGGGTGGACTTGTAATCCACGTGCAGCGAAGGGGTGACCCCGGAGGTGATGACGCGGGTGCGAAAACGCCCCGGCGTGCGCCCTGCTTCCAATCAGGGTGATGCGTCGGTTGAAAATCACACTGACCTGGTGCGGACGGCCCAGGTCCAAATTCTCACGGATGATCTCCTCAAACAGATGCCGCCCCGAGAGCGGGCGGTCGAACACCTGCGTGCGGGCAAATTCCGCCTGCAGGATCGAAAGATCATATGTGTATCCGGCCGCACGATCGGCGTCGGTAAAGGGCGATGGCAGCCACGCAAGCCACTTGCGCACCACCTGATCAATGCGTGCCGCACTGAGCTCATCATTGATCTGTTGCAAGCGCTTGGGATCGGCGCAGGTGCGCACGCCATTGTCGAGTGCCTCAAACGAAATGCCTTCTTTGCGTAACTGGCATTTGGCGTACTCATGCCCATTCAGGCACACCCGTGCGGTATAGGGGAAGTAGCCAGAGAACTTGATGAACAAGGGCCCGAAGTCTTCATCGACCACATAGAAATAGTACTGATTGCACATCACCCCTTCACTGTCATAGGGGAGCGATACAGCCACGGAAAACTGGTCCCGGTCCGTTCGCTGATGCGTTTGGTGACGCGGAAGGTCGAGCATTTCTCTTGGGCCACGCCGATGTAGAGCACCCCTTCGGTGTGGGTGAATGTTTGGAGCCGACGCTGGATCTCGTCATCCTTGCGCTGGCCTTTCTCGAAATGCACCACATCGATCCCGTTGCGCTTGGCAAAGGCGTGCACCGCCGCGGCGAACTCCTTCGTCATCGGCGCCATCAGAGTGGTGGAGGCGACTTGCGCGCCACGATGGCCCTTGAAGAAATTCACCACCCCGCCGCCGGTCTGTAGCAACGGCTGGTAGAGATTCAGATAGAGCCGATCGATGCCTTCGATGTCTAATCCCACATGCTGATCCAACAACTCGGCGACGGTTTGTCCTATCATTATCCTTGGCCCCGATTGAGCAACAGGCGTCACGCCTCCTCGCCGCTTGGGCGGCTATATCCAGAGTGTAAACCACTCTGTGCGCTCAGCCGGGGCCACCCCAGGACTCGTTGGTCTGAGGCGAAGCCTCGCTAGGGGTTTGGGTTCCCTCGTCCGGGGACTCTTATTTGCCTGTTCGGGGCGGTTTATTCCCTGGTCCAAGGATAGTTGTTCACCCGATTCATGTTCAGATAACACAATCTCGTCCTGCCGGTTGTTTTTGGTCGAGTCATTTAACACGATCCGCAAATCCCCTTAGGCGCAGAAGATAAAGGATGATCGAGACGGAATCTCGGTGGAATATTTACTCCTGGAGAGGACTTTGTGAATCCTTTCCGCATGGCTAGATTAGGTTGCATGGCCCGATTACTGAGGTGCGTTCGATGGCAGGCGTGATAGATTCCCGGTGGATGGCACGACAGCACCTGGAATCATGCCGTTAGCCCTCGTCAGTCGCTGCCAATGCGATCCTGGCGCTTGGGAGTCCGGGCTAACTCGCCTGATCTTGGCTGACGCTTGCCCCGATGCCGAAGGGCGCGACTGGCGCAAGAGGTTCCTGCAGGCCATCTGGCGGTTTTTCGATCACCCGACTGGTTCCTGTCATGGTGAGGAGGATGCGAATGCTTGGCTTGAGAATGCTGATTCTCGGTGCGCTGCTGTGCGGGGTGACGGTAGAGGCGGTCGCACAATCTTGCGCGGACGCCATCGCCGTGCAGGTGCTCGGCTCCGGCGGTCCCGAGGGTCAAAACGGCCGCGCCAGCGCCGGCTATCTGGTGTGGCTGGATGGGCGGGCTCGCATGCTGATCGATCTTGGTGGCGGCAGTTTCGCGCGCTTCGGCGCCAGTGGGGCACGCTTTGCCGATCTGGACTTGATTGCCCTGACCCATCTGCATGCCGATCACGCCACCGACCTGCCGGCGTTGCTCAAGCGCGGCTATTTCAGCCCGCGCACCCGCGCCCTGCCGATCGCGGGACCAACGGGCGGCGGCCAGTATCCCGGTCTGGAGGGCTATCTACAGGGGTTGCTCGGACCTTCCGTCGGCGCCTTTCGCTACCTCGCCGGGTACCTGGATGGCAGCGATGGACTGGCCGCGCTTGAGCGCCGGACGCTTGATGCCACAAGCCGCAAGCCGCTCTCGGTGCTCGCAACCGACAGCTACCAGGTCAGCGCCATGGGTGTCACCCACGGGCCTGTGCCGGCGCTGGCCTACCGGGTCGACATCGGTGACCAGCGCATCGTCTTCAGCGGCGATCTCAACGGCGATGATCCCGCCTTCATCGACTTTGCCCGCGATGCCGAGGTGCTGATCATGGATCACGCCATCCCGGAGGATGCTGGCGCGGTGGCGGCGCGGTTGCACCCGCGACCCTCGGAGATCGCCGCCATCGCGCGCGAGGCCGGCGTGGAGCATCTGGTGCTCAGTCATCTGATGCGCCGTTCCGAGGCCGACCTTGACGCGAGCCGAGCGCGCATCGCGGACGAGTATTCCGGGCGCGTCAGCGTCGCCGCCGACCTCGATTGCTACGCGCTCCACCCCTGAGAAAGACTGTCGCGGTGGCCGGCTCGGTCGGCGCGGGTCAATCATCACTCGCGCTGAAAGAAACAGCCGCCCTCGGCGGTCTTCTCACCAGGTGAGGCTTGCGATCCACCAGGTGAGCAAGCGCCTGTCCGCGCGGACTGTCGACCCAATCCTTATCCATCCCATGCCAAAGGTTCGCCCATGTCCCCGGCCGATACCCCAACCGCTCGCCGCGCGATCCAACCGACAGGCGCCGATCATCACTGGTGGTTGCACGCCATCTTCGAGCATTCCAACGATGCCATTTTCGTCATCGACCCGCATGCCGATCGCATTCTTCAGGCCAATCCGCGCGCCTGCGCCTTGCTTGGCTATGACAGCGACCAACTGCTCGCCGAGGTGCGGGTCTCGGATATTCACCCGGATGAAATGCCGCAATTGCAGGCGCTCGCCGAGCAGGTGTTCGCCACCGGCCATGGCTGGACCAATGAGCTCAGCTGCACCACCCGCGCTGGCGCGCGGCTGCCGGCGGAGATCTCCGCCGCGGTCGTTCCTCATCAAGGGCGTGACTGCATTATTGCCATTGTGCGCGATGTCACCGAGCGCAAGCGTGCCGAGGAATCGCTCAAGCGCAGCGAGCAGCGCTTGCGGGCCTTTGTCGAGAACGCCGGCGATGGGTTCTTCCTGGTTGCTGGCGACGGGCGGATTCTCGATGTCAATCCGCGCGCCGCGCGGATGCTCGGCTTCACGCCCGAGGAGCTGATTGGCCGCCCGGTGCCGGATATCGACGTCAGCCTGTCGGCCGAGGCCCTGGCGGAGATTCGCGCCCAACTGCCGTTCGATCAGCCTCGGACCATGGAAAGCCGTCACCAGCGGCGCGATGGGAGTTGTTTCCCCAGCGAAATCAGTATTTGCAAATTCGGCACCCCCGAGCAGGTGCGCTTTGTCGCGGTGCTCCGGGATCAAACCGCGCGCAAGGCCGGCGAGGCGGCCATTGCCCGCCTGGCCGAGCTGGGCCGTCTGGCCGCGACCCTGGCGCATCAGATTCGCAATCCATTGGCGACCATCCAGCTGTGTCTGGACGATTTCGCCGCGCGCGTGGTGCCGGCGCTCGAGTCCGAACGTCAGGCACGAACACAACGCCGCGTCGAGCTGGCCCAAGGCGAGGCGGCGCGACTGGAACGCTTGCTGGCGGAGATTCTCGGCTACGCCGGCGAGCGTCCACCCGAGCGCCAGGAACTGGAGCCACTGACCTTCGCGCGCCAGCTCGAACCCGCGCTCGCGGCGCTGCCCAGCCTCAAGGGCCGTCGGCTCCAGATCATCGAGACCGCGCCGCTCGCGCCCATCCTGGCCGATGCGGACATGCTGGCGCAGGCGCTGTTTAATCTGATCGACAATGCCGCCGAGGCCTCGGCTCCCGACGGCACCGTGACACTGACCTTGGGATTTACCCTGGGATCAACCCCGGAATCAACCCCGGAATCAGGGGACGAGCCGCAGCGACCCTGTCTTGAAGTGCACAACGCCGGCGCGCCGATCCCGCCCGAAACCCTGGCTCGCGTCGGCACGCCCTTTTTCTCCACCAAGCACTCAGGCACGGGCTTGGGCGTGGCCTATGTGCAACGCGTGGCCGATGCCCATGGCTGGACCTTTGAGCTGACCTCGGACACGGATTCGGGCACCCAGGCGCGGTTGTGGGTGTGAGCCCATCGCCCATTCTAACCCACCACCACAAAGAGGAGCCCCCCATGCGCCCATCATCCCGCGCGCCGGTCCCCACCATCACGCCAGACCTTGCCTTGATCGATGACAGCTGGCCGGCACGGCAGCATTCGCGTTTCGCCCTGGCGCTCGCCATTACCATGGGCGCGGCAGCGGTGGGCGGCGCAACCGCCGCCGACCCGCCGCGACTGCCCAGCTACCAGAGCGACTTGGATGCCTTTCAGGCCGAGCAGGCCAAGCACCCGCCACCCTTCACCGCTATCGAGCGTGACCAGATGGAAGCCGCCGCTGCCGCCCTGGCGGCCGCCATGCCCGAACCAGGACCGCAGGTTGGCGAGACCGCGCCGGACTTCCAACTGCCCAACGCCAGGGGCGAGATGGTGCGACTGACGCAACGCCTGCAAGAAGGTCCGGTCGTCCTGACCTTCTATCGCGGCGCCTGGTGTCCCTACTGCAATCTGCAATTGCGCGGACTCCACCAGAGCCTGCCGCACTTCGAGCGCTATCAGGCACAGCTCATCGCCATTACGCCCCAGCAACCGGATCAGTCCCTCGCGCAGGTCAAGGTGGACGGCTATCCCTTCGAAATTCTGAGCGACCTCAAGGATGACACCATGCAGGCCTACCGGCTGGCGTTCGAGGTGCCGGAGTCGCTGCGCGCGCTCTACCAAGAGCGACTCGGGCTGAATCTCGCCGAGTACAACGGCGAGGGACGCTTTATCCTGCCGGTGCCGGCCACCTTCGTGATCGACCAGGAAGGGGTTATCCGTTACGCGTTCGCCGAGACCGATTACCGCCAGCGCGCCGAGCCGGCGGACATTCTTGCCACATTGGCCAATCTTTCCGACGCACCAGTGGCGAAGCGCTGAAAGAAATCCGGCCCTCGGGCGGTCTTTACTGATGTGTGTCACTCAGAGCCGCGACACTGTTCGCCGAACCCGACCGACACGCAAGACGATTTTTCCACCATCAGGATCCTTGTAGGATCAGGAGTTGACCATGACGAAGCAGACAATGACCACACTCACCTGGGCCGGCGCGGCCCTGGTTGGCGGCCCGCTGACCCTGGGCAGTGCCCTGGCCGACAGCGGCAATCCCTTTCTCGCCCAACCGCTGAGCAGTGCTCATATCCAGCTGGCGCAAGCCGAGGGCAAATGCGGCGAGGGCAAATGCGGTGGTCAAGAAGGGACCGAGGCCAAGTGTGGCGCCGACAAGGAGAGCGAAGGCAAGTGCGGCGGCGGCGACAAAGGCGCCGAGGGCAAGGGTGAGGGCAAATGCGGGGAGGGCAAATGCGGCGGGGGTAACTGACAAGGTGGTCTGATCGCCTAATCGCAAAAAAAGGGGGCGGCCCACGGGCCGCCATTATCCTGTGTCATGTGTGGATCATGTTTGGGCTCAGTCCCGGTCCCGACCCGCTGCCGATGTTCCTGCACGGCGCGCAGCAGCTTGGCCTGCAGCGCTAATGGAAGTCCAAATCGCTCGGCTTTCGCTGCGTGAGTGGTTGTCGGGGGTGCTCATGCTAAACTCCCAGGCGACAAAATTGGATGGCGAGATACACGACACCAAGCTTTTGCAGCCGATTCAATCACTCAGAAATGCTGTGCTGACCTTTGTGCTGCTGCCGCTGCTGGGGCTGTTGGTGGCGCTCGGCATGTTCGGGGTGCGGGAGTTGGAGAAGCAGATGCACCGACGCGTTCAGGACGATATCGAGCTGATTGCCCGCTCGATTCGTCTGCCCATTGCCGCAGCCATGGTGCGGGGCGATGTCGTGGCGGTGCGCGAGGCCCTGGACTCGGTGTTCCAGATCGATCAGGTATTTGGCGCCTATGTGTATGACCGCGCGGGTGAGCAAGTCGCCACCAGCGGACCCCGCAGTCCGCTGCTGGAGCGCCGGCGCGATGCGCGCGCCGTGACGGCGGAGGGCACCCAGGGTAGTGTCGAGGAAAGGCGCGGGCGCGAGGTGTTTTCCTTCTTTCTGCCGCTGTACGATCCCGCTGGCACTGTGGTCGGACTGCTGCAAGTCACCCGCGATCTGAGCCGTTTCGAAGCCTACCTGACGCGGCTGCGCTGGGTGGGCGGCACCCTAGTGCTGCTGGTGGCGGTGCTTTTTGTGCTGATTGTGCTGATCGGCCACCATCGCGCCATAGGGCGCCATGTGCGTGCGCTCACCGCCGCCATGGCGCCCATCGGCACCGGCGAGAGCGGTCTGCGCATACCGGTGCGCGGGCCGGTGGAGCTTAAGCAGCTCGGCGTCGGCATCAACGCCATGATTGATCGCTGGGAGACCTCCGAGCGCAATCTGCGCGCTCAGCGCGAACGCGAAGCGCGGCTTGAGCGCGAGCTGCGCCAGTCCGAAAAGCTCGCTGCCGTCGGTCGTTTGGCCGCGGGGCTCGCGCATGAACTGGGCACGCCGCTTGGCAGTGTCGCCGGGCGAGCGCAACGCGCGTTGCGCGGGCTACCCGCGTCATCGCCGGCGCGCGCGGAGCTGGCCGCGCAGCGCGAGGAGCTGGATCGCATCTCGCGCATTGTGCGGGAACTGCTGGATTTTGCCCGCCGCAATCCGCTGCACCGGCGCGCGGTATTGCTGGGGCCGCTGATTGATGGCGTGGTGAGCCGCTGCACCCAGGCGGCACAGCGGCCAGTGGCGGTCGATGTGGCGTTGTCGCCCGAGCTGGCCGGGCAACGCCTGTATGCCGACCCGTTGCGACTGGAGCAGGCGCTCGGCAATCTGCTCGACAATGCCCTGAACGCCGCTCACGCCCGGGTGTTGATCAGCGCCGAGCTGGATGACGACGGACTGCGGCTGTGGGTGAGCGACGACGGGCCAGGCATTGCCGAGTCCGCGCGCGAGCGGTTGTTCGAGCCCTTTTTCACCACCAAGCCAGTTGGCCAGGGCACCGGGCTTGGGCTGGCGGTGGCACGCGCAGCGATCGCCGAGCATGATGGGCACTTGTCGCTGGAGGCCGGGGGGCTGGGCGGCGCCTGTTTTCAAATCGCATTACCGCCTGTCATTGTGCATGGCGCACCAGAGGGCCGCGCAGCAGAGACTTCCGGATGACAAACGCCGAGACAGCCGCCAACAACACCGGTCAGGTCGCCAGCATCCTGGTGGTCGAGGACGATCACGGCTACCGCCAACTGCTGATCGACGAGCTGGCGGACGCGGGCTATCGCGCGCTGGGCGTGGCCGATGCCGAGGCCGCTCGCGCCGTCCTGACGTCCGCGTCCTTTGCCCTGGTGCTGTGCGATCTGCGCCTGCCCGGCGCCGATGGCCTGGCGGTGTTGCAGGCCAGTCGCGCCTGTCGACCCCAGCCCGGGTTCATCATGGTGACCGGCTTTGGCACCATCGACCAAGCCGTCGCGGCGCTCAAGGCCGGGGCTGACGACTTTCTCACCAAGCCATTGGATTTGGAACATCTGCGCCTGACGGTGGCGCGGGTGCTCGATCGGCGCCAATTACAGGTGGAAGTGGCGCGCTATCGGGAGCTGCTGGGGGCGCGGGACTTCCACGGCATGCTCGGCAAAAGTCCCGCCATGCTGAAGCTCTTTGAGCTGATCCGCCGCATCGCGCCGTCGCACAGCAGCGTGCTCATCACCGGCGAGTCCGGCACCGGAAAGGAACTGGTTGCGCGCGCCCTGCATCAAGAGAGTACGCGCGCCGAGGCGCCTTTCGTGGCGCTCAATTGCGCCGGCATTCCCGAAACCCTGCTGGAATCCGAATTGTTCGGCCATGCCGCCGGCGCCTTCAGCGGCGCGCGCGCGGGGCGGCGCGGGCTGTTTTTGGAAGCCGACGGCGGCACGCTGTTTCTCGATGAAATCGCCGAGATGCCACCGGCCATGCAGACCAAACTGCTGCGCCTGCTGCAAGACGGCCAAGTGCGCCCGGTCGGCGCCAATCAGGAAATCGCCGCCGATGTGCGCATTCTCGCCGCCACCCACCAGAACCCGAGCGAGCGTATTGCCGCTGGCGAGCTACGCCAGGATCTGTTCTACCGGCTGGAGACCTTTCGCCTGCATGTCCCGCCGCTGCGCGAACGCGGCGAGGACATCGCTCATCTCTTGCGCCATTTCCTCGGCCTGCATGCGCGCGCCGGCACGGCGCCTGAGTTCGCGCCCGAGGCCTGGCGCGCGCTGCTCGACTACGCCTTTCCCGGCAATGTGCGCGAGCTGGGCAGTCTGGTCGAGCGCCTGGTCACCCTGGCCGCCGGCGCGCGGATTGAATTCCATGACCTGCCCGAGCGCGTGCGCCAGGCGTCACCGACCGCGGCGGATGCCACATCGCCCGCGGCAGGCGCCCGAGAGGAAGACTGGCGCACCCTTGCCGAGGTCGAGGCCAGCCATATTCGCGCGGTACTCGACTGGACCGGCGGTAACAAGCAGCGGGCCGCGCGCATTCTGGGTATCGGGCGCAAGACGCTCTATCGCAAACTCGGTGAACGGGGTCCGGATGACCCGTAGCGGAATGCCCCATGTGTCGAAATGATCCGCTTTGGGCGCTGGATGGGACCGCCGGGGAGGCGGCAAAATTGATCCTAGTGGTCTGTTATAAAAAGACAAATCATGCCGTCTTGGCAGTTTGGCACGATCCCTGATTGTCTTGGGGCACCTTTCGCCAAACTGACCTATAAGGAGGTCTTATCATGACACTGACCAAAACCAATACCCTGACCGCCACCGCTCTGCTCGCCGCCGGACTCCTGAGTGCCGGACCGGTGCTGGCGCAATCCATGGGGGGCGGAGGAGCAACCGGCGGCGGCCAACCCCAGGGCAGTTACTCCTCGCAGGGCGCACAGCAAGTCGAGGTTGACGACGGGACCCTGGCGACCTTTGCCGAAGCCTTTCAGAATGTGCAGGAGCTCAATCAGGAGCTGACCGAGGAGATGTCCACGGCCAAATCCACCGAGGCCGCCCAGAGCATGCAGCAAGAGGCCCAGGAAGCCATGGTCAAGGCAGTCGAGAACAGCGGCATTTCCATTGCTGACTACAACGAGATCGCTTCCGGCATGCGCTACGATCCGGTGCTCGCGGAGCGGGTGAAGGAAGCCGTCGGCGATCTTTAATGCCTTGAGCGCGGCGCGGCGTCAGCGTGACGCCGCGCGTTCGCGGTCAAACCATTGGACACTGAAATCGACTGTCGTCTATCGAGGTAATCGCGGTGTTGCAAACCCTTGCTACTCTGACCCTCTTCAGTCTCTCCGTTGTCACCGCCACTGCTGCCGAAACGCCCGATGTGCGCGCCGCGCAGGCGCAGATGTTAATGCGGATCAACCCCTTGCTCGACGGATACGAGATTCGGATCATTCCCTTCCCCAACAAGTGGCATCTGGAAGGCGCGGTCTCCAACGCCATTGAGGCCGACCTGGCGCGCGAATTGGCCGAGTTGATGGCGAGCGCTGATACAGAGATCGTCATGGAGCTCGAACTGGACGCACCCATGGCGGCAGCATCCGGCCAACTGATTGGCGAGCTGCGTGATCGCACCACAAAGGCACGCCTGCGTCAGCGTCTGCGCTGGCAGACCCGCAATCAGCCGCTGGATGTGAAGATGGAGGTCGAAAAAGGCGTCGTGCGCTTGCACGGTCAGGTCGGCAACGCCGCGACCAAGGATCGGCTCGCCGCCATGGCCGCCAGCACCTTGGGGGTCGATGAAGTCTTCAACTACATCAGCGTCGACCCGGCGCTTATCCCCAAGGAGCGCGAAGCCGAGGAGCGCGCCAAGGCGGAAGAAAACGCGGATGACTGGATCGCGCCCCGCCTGCTGCGCCTATTGGCCTCGGACACCAGAGTCAATGCGCGCGCCATCGACATGGCGGTCGAAAGCGGGCGGGTTATTCTCAGCGGCTCGGTCAGCTCTGTGGCCGAGCGCAATGTCGCCGAGAGCCTGGCCGAGTACATACCAGGCGTGCGGGAGGTCGACTCGCACCTGGTGATTGAGCGCCAGCTTTGAAATGTTGTGAATGTTTGGCGTCATGATGCCAAGCGGTCGGCCAAGATCAAGTCATCTGAGTGTATCTTCTCCCATCAGTCGGCGGTCTCGATCAGCCAACCCATGCCCCAGACATTCCCCCAAGGCCGCGCGGCTGCGCTGGGCGAGAAACTCAGGTGATAATCGCCGTTGCGCAAACAGCAGATTCTGCTCGGCCGTGCGATCCAGATAGAGCAGATCCGCTGCTTCGGGCGCGAAGGGCCGGCGGCTGACACGGGCAATGCGCCCGAGGTTGACCCCGCGACCGTCATCAAGCAGCAGCAGATGCGGCGCCAGCCCGCGCGCCGGATCGGGGCGCGGGAAGTCGATGACGCCGAGCAGTTCATAGGGCTGCCCACTGAGATGCACGCCAAGCTGCACCGGGCTCTCGATGAGTTCGACCAGATAGATGGTCTCGCCGAGTGCCGCGCGCAGGCGTTCGACCTGTTGGTGATACGCAGGCGAGGGCCACAGGCCACTATCCTGCGGGTTCTCGCCGCTCGTATCGGGTTCGGGAGGTTCAGCGCGCATGGCGACCGCCTCTATTGGCCCGCCGTCACAGACTGCCGCCAGGCGTTGATCAGCACATCGGCGGCGCGCTCCAGTTCGGCATCGCTGGTTTCGGCGCCCAGGCTCAGACGCACCGTCGCGTGCGCCTGCTCGGGGGGGCGGCCCATGGCGGCGAGCACGCTGCTGACGGCATCGGCGCCGGCATGACAGGCCGCGCCCAGAGAGGCGGCGATCTCCGGAGCATCTGCCAGCAGGTCGTGCCCGGTGACGGCGGGAAAGGCCAGGCTCAGGGTGTTGGGCAGACGCGCCTCGGGATGGCCGTTGAGCACTAACCCAGGAATAGCCGCCTCAAGTGCCCGGTGCAGCCCATCGCGCTGGCGCTTAAGCCGCGCGCTCAGTGTTGGCAGGCGGGCTTGCGCCAGCGCGGCCGCCGCGCCCAGGGCGACGATGTAGGCGACATTCTCGGTGCCGGGGCGGAGGCCCTGCTCCTGACCGGCGCCGAACAGCAGGGGTTGCAGCGGGGCGCCGGCGCGACGGTAGAGTGCGCCGATGCCCTTGGGCGCGTGGAATTTATGCCCGGCCAGGGTGAGCAAATCGACACCGAGGGCGTTGACATCAATCGGGATCTTGCCCGCTGATTGCGCTGCGTCGCAGTGAAAGAGCGCGCCGCTCTGGTGGGCGAGTGCCGCCAGTTCCCGAATGGGTTGGATCGTACCGACCTCGTTGTTGGCGTGCATCACCGACACCAGCCGGGTATCCGGGCGCAGCGCGGCTTGGAGATCGGCGGGGTTGACCTGGCCACTGGCATCGACCCGCAGCCAGCTCAGTGTCCAACCCTGGGTTTCCAGATAGTCAAGCGGCGCGCTCACCGCCGGATGCTCGACGGCGCTGGCGATCAGATGCCGGCCGCGCCCGGTCTGCGCCAGCGCCCGCGCCGCGCCCAGCAGCGCTAGGTTGTTGGCCTCGGTGGCCGAGGCGGTGAAGAGGATGTTTTCGGGTTGCGCGCCAATCAGACTCGCCACCTGCGTGCGTGCCTGGTCAACCGCCGCGCGCGCGGCCCGCCCAAGCGGATGATCGCTGGCCGGATTGCCAAAGCCCGCGCCCAACCAGGGGAGCATGGCGTCGAGCACATCGGAGGCGACCGGGGTGGTGGCGTTGTGGTCGAGATAAATCAGTGCCGACATGAGCACTCAGCCCAACGCCTGGTTCAGATCGGCGATCAGATCCTCGGGCTCTTCCAGTCCCACCGACAGGCGCAGCATGCTGTCGGTGATACCGCGTCGGGTGCGCTCGGCAGGCGGCAGGCCGTGGTGGGTGGTGGTGCAGGGTTGGGTGACCAGGCTTTCCACGCCGCCGAGCGAGGGCGCCAGGGCGAACAGGCGCAAGCGGTCGGCGACCTGACTCGCCGCCGCGCCGTCGCCTTTGATCTCCAGCGTCAACATGCCGCCAAAGCCCTGCATCTGCCGCGCCGCCAGAGCGTGACCGGGATGCGCGGGCAGCCCGGGATAGCGCACCCGCGCCACTCGGGGATGCGCGGCCATGGCCTCGGCAATCCGCTGGGCGCTGGCGTTTTGGGTGCGCACCCGCGCGACCAGGGTGCGCAGGCTGCGGGCGAGCAGCGCGGCGGTCTCGGGCGCCGGGGTGGTGCCGAGATTCTTGCGCCAGGGCCAGACGGCCTCGATCAACGCCTTGGAACCCATCAGGGCGCCGGCGGTCAGGTCGCTGTGGCCGCCGAGGTATTTGGTCGCGCTGTGCACGACCAGATCCGCGCCCAAGGCCAGCGGTTGCTGATTGACCGGCGAGGCGAAGGTGTTATCGACCACCAGCAAGGCGCCCTGGGCATGGGCGCGCGCGGCGATGGCGGCGATGTCGAACACCTCCAGCACCGGATTGCTGGGGGTTTCCAGAAACACCAGGCGGGCGCCGGCCGCCAGTGCCGCGTCGAGCTGATCCAACTCGTCGCCAAGCATCAACCGGGTGGGAATGCCAAGCGCCGGCAACTGCTCGCCGATCAGCTCCAGGGTGCCGCCATAGGCATCGCCGATGCACACCACGCCCGCGCGCCCCAGGGCGAGAAAGACCGCCGCCTCGGCGGCCATGCCGGAGGCGAAGGCCAGCGCCGCCTCGGCGCCCTCGAGCGCGGCGAGCTTGGCCTCCAGTGACTGGATACTGGGATTGAGCCCATAGCGGGTGTAGAGACTGCCGGTCGCGCGACCCTCGACCACGTCCAGTACCGCTTGAGTCGAGGGGAAGGCAAAGGTGGTGGTGTAAATCGGCGTGTGCGGGCTGCCATGGGCGTCGGCCAGTTCGCCGGCATGGACGCAGCGGGTGGCCAGTGCGGGGGTGGTGACATCGGTCATGGTGTGGGTTTCCTTTGGTGGCTGGTGGCTGGTGGCTGGTGGTTGGCGACTGATTTCTGATTGTGTTTTCCGTGAGCTGGACGCGCGTCAGAAGGTCAGCACCTTCTCGCTGTCGGCCACCCATTCGGCCAGCGCGGCCATGGTCGAGGACTCGGCGCCCTCGAAGTAGGGATGGTTCTTGTAGATTCCGCAGCGCGCCATGCAGGTGCCGCACACCTGCACCGGCACGCCGCGCGCGATCAAGTCCTTCAACATCTGGGATAAATCTTGATCATAGTGCTCAGGCGGCTTGCAGACATCCCGCGCCAGATCGACCGAGTCGTTCATCAGGAACAAGCGCACGCTCTGGCCTTGATCCGTCAGGGTGCCGGCCAGACGCAGGGCGTTCCAGGTCACATCGGTGTTGTCGTAGGGTTCGCGGTTGAGAATGATGAGAATCGACATTTTCGCTCCTGGTCTTTTCGTGTGTTAAGTGGTTTGGGTTGGTGGAGAACACTTAAGCATCAAGGCTATCGAGATAACGCTCGGCATCGAGCGCCGCCATGCAACCCGTGCCGGCGGAGGTGCAGGCCTGACGGTAGATGCTGTCGGCAACGTCACCCGCGGCAAAGACGCCGGGCAGGCTGGTTTGGGTCGCGTTGCCGTGGCGACCGCCTTGGGTGAGAAGATAACCAGCCTCCATCTCCAACTGGCCGGCGAAAAGCTCGGTGTTCGGCCTATGCCCGATGGCGATGAAGACGCCCTCGACACTGATGTCCTGACTCGCCCCGTCGAGCGTGCTCTTGAGGCGCAGACCGGTGACGCCGGTTTGATCACCGAGGACCGTGTCGAGCACGTGATTCCAGAGAATGCTGACCTTGCCGCTCCGCTCATGGGCGAACAGCTTGTCCTGCATGATCTTTTCGGCGCGCAAGGCATCGCGGCGGTGGATCAGCGCGACGTGGCTGGCCATGTTCGCCAGGTACAGGGCTTCTTCAACGGCTGTATTGCCACCACCGACCACGGCCACGGGTTTGTCGCGGTAGAAAAAGCCGTCGCAGGTTGCGCAGGCCGACACACCCTTGCCCAAGAACGCCTGCTCGGATGGCAAGCCAAGATATTGCGCCGAGGCGCCGGTGGCGATGATCAACGCGTCACAAGTGTAGGTCCCGGAATCGCCGATCAGGGTGAATGGCCGTTCGATCGGCTGGGCCGTGTGGATGTGATCGAAAATAATCTCGGTGTCAAAACGGCGGGCATGCGCCTCGAGATCGCTCATCAGTTGCGGCCCCTGAATGCCCTCTGCCGCACCCGGCCAGTTGTCGACATCGGTGGTCGTCATCAGTTGCCCGCCTTGGGCGAGGCCAGTGATCAATACCGGTTTTAGATTGGCGCGGGCCGCATACACGGCGGCGGTATAACCGGCCGGGCCTGAGCCAAGAATGAGGACGCGAGCGTGTTTGTTCATGGTTGGATGGTTACTTTTCGTTGCTGATTTCAAGACTGACCAATGCTTCAAGCTGATCGAAGAGTTCACGCTCTCCCGGTCGCCGGTCGACACGCTTGACGTCGTGTAATTTCTCGAATTGCTTGATCATCTGCGGCAAGCGCTCGTCTTCATTGATCAGCAGCCAGATGCGGCTGATGTCGACACCCGCGACCGGCAGACACAGAATGCCCTCGACGTTGTAGGCTCGACGGGAAAAGAGCCCGACGACATGCGACATCACGCCCGGATGGTTGTTGACGGTCAGCTCCAGCACGACGCGCTTCAAGGCGGACGGTTTCATCTCAGACTCCGATCATGTCGCGATTGGCCGCGCCGGGCGGCACAATCGGATTCACCCGCTGTTGCGCGTCGATGCGGCAGTGAATCAAACAGGGACCAGGCCGCGCGATGGCGTCGGCCAGCGCTTGATGCGGGTCCGGCGTCGTATCGAGATCGACGGCGGGCAGACCACAGGCCTCGGCGAGCGCCACAAAATTGGGACTATGCGAGAACCGAGACGCGAAACAGCGCGCGCCATAGAACTGGGTCTGCTGTTGATGCACCAGCCCCAGTGCCGAATTGTTCATCAGGACGATCTTGAGATTGACGTCCTCTTGGACGGCAGTCACCAGCTCCTGGACATTCATCAACAGCGATCCGTCGCCGGTAAAACAGACGACGGTATTGTCCGGCTCCGCCAAGGCCGCGCCAATGGCTGTCGGCAAGCCGAATCCCATGGTGCCGAGTCCGCCCGACGTCAGCCAACGACCGGGTTGGCGATGCGGATAGGCCTGTGCCGCCCACATCTGATGCTGGCCGACATCCGTCGCGATCAGGGCCTGCTCATCCAGACAGTCTCCAACCGCCCTCACGAGTCCGTAATGGGTGCGCGGATCATCGGCGCCAGGTAGACGCAGCGGCCAGTCCGCTTTCAACTGGCGGACCCGCGCCAGCCAGGACGGACGCGCCGACGACGCGAGCAGGGGCTGCCATTGTTGGAGAACGGCATCGGCTTCGCCGCTGATGGCGACATGGCTGGCGCGCAGCTTGTCGAGTTCGGCCGGATCGATATCGATGTGGATCACCCGGGCATGGGGACAGAACTCCGCGAGCTTGCCGGTCGCGCGGTCATCGAAGCGCGCGCCGACGACGATCAATAGGTCGCTCTCGTCCATCGCCCTATTGGCGCAGGGGGCACCATGCATCCCGAGCATGCCGAGCCACAGCGGATGATCGACGGGCAGGACGCCAAGGGCGTGCAGGGTCGTCACCGTCGGTAAGCCACATCGCTCCAGGATCGCGCGTGCGACGGGAGCCGCGCCGGACTGAATCACGCCGCCACCCAGATAGAGGATCGGACGCTCGGCCTGGGCGACCAGCCGTGCCGCCTCCTGCAGTAATGACGCATCCACGGCGGGCGGAGCCGTGGCGATGCCCGGTTCCGGCCAGTGTTCGATCTCCACCGTCTCCAGCTGGACATCCCGCGGAATATCGATCAGCACGGGACCTGGCCGCCCGGATGCCGCGATCTGAAACGCCTGCGGCAGGATGTGCACGAGCTCCGCCGCCGACCTGACCAGATAGTTGTGTTTCGTGATCGGGAGACTCAGGCCGTAGGTGTCGACCTCCTGAAACGCATCCGTGCCGATCAATGCGTAGGCCACCTGTCCGGTGATCGCCACCACCGGAATGGAGTCGAGCTTGGCATCGGCGATGGCCGTCAGCAGATTGGTCGCTCCGGGGCCGGACGTCGCAAAGCACACGGCGGGCTGCCGGCTGGCGCGTGCTAGCCCTTGAGCAATGAATCCGGCGCCCTGCTCGGTGCGCGTCAGCACATGTCGGATTCTGAGCGAGCTGGACAAGGCATCGTACAAAGGCAGGTTGGCGCTGCCTGGAATACCGGCGATCACGCGAACGCCTTGCCGTTCAAGCAGGCGAATCACAAGCTGGGCGCCGGTCAATCTCTCCACATTGGACACGCGATTCTCCTCAGGGACCGATCAATGCGTCGGGTTGGTCGACGAATCGACCGTTAAGCCGTGGGCGAGCCATTCGCTGACACCGTCGTCGATGCGGGCGGCGCGAAAGCCCCGCGCCCGCAGGAGTCCAACGGCCTGCTCCGACATCAGACAGAAGGGGCCACGGCAATAGGCGACGATGGGCTTATCCGACGGCAAGGCGTCTAGCTGGTGTTCCAGCTCATCGAGCGGCATGGACCGCGCGAAGGGTAGATGGGCGCTGCGATACTCGCTCTCCGGGCGCACATCGAGCACCAGGACGTCTCCTCGGCGAGCCTGCTCGAGCAGCGTCTCGCGGGAGATACCGGTCAGCTGCGCCTCGGCATCGACAAGCTGTTCCAGGGCCAGGCGCAGCTCGACGAGATGACTCTCGGCAACATCGCGCAGCGTGGCGAGCAAGGCGCCGACATCGGCGCCACTCGCGCGATAGACCATGAAGCGCCCCTCGCGCCGGACCTCAACGAGCCGCGCCTCCCGCAGCGCTCGCAGATGGGCACTGACCAGCTTGACGTCGCCGCCCGACTCGCTGGTCAAGGTCTCCACGGTCTTCTCGCCCTGTGCGAGCAGCTCCAGCAGCTCCAGCCGTTTCGGGCTCGACAGCGCTTTGCCGATCCGCGCGACTTGCTCGTAGAGCAGATCTTTGAGTTGTCGTTCTTTCATTCGTTTAATCTAACGAAAGTGAGACTGTATGGCAAGCGCCGAGTGCAGGCGTTATGCTTGCCTTGCGATCATCTGTTGTCTCCGGTGCTCGCCTGGGTGCTCATCTCAACGCTACCCGGAGCCTCAGACGCATCAGGCGCATCGGCCCATTGCCGGCGATTGATCGCATACTCGGTCACTTGGCCAACGAAAGGCAGCAGCAACATGCCGTCGAGCCGGTCGACGCGCCGGGGCTCGCGATGCTGGCGGATGCCGATGGTCATGCCCTGCTGGCCGGCACGCGGCTGGGCGCGGTAGGTGCCGAGCAGCCAGTCCCACCAGGAGAGGTTGAAGCCAAAGTTGGAGTTGGTCTCGTCGTCCTCGATCGAGTGATGCACGCGGTGCATGTCCGGGGTCACGACCAGCCAGCGCAAGGGGCGGTCGATCCAGGCCGGTAGCGCGATGTTGGCGTGGTTGAACATCGCCATCGCATTGAGGATGACCTCGAACAGGATCACCGCGACCAGCGGCGGCCCGAGCGCGGCGATCACGGCGAACTTGATCAGCATCGACAGGATGATCTCGAGCGGATGGAAGCGCGCGCCGGTGGTCAGGTCGAAGTCGAGATCGGCATGGTGGACCCGATGCAGCCGCCACAGCGCCGGCACCGCATGGAAGAGCACATGCTGCACCCAGATGGCGAAGTCGAGCACCAGCAGCGCGACCAGCACCTCGGCCCAAAACGGCCAGTCCAGCGCATTGAGCAGCCCCCAGCCGGCACTGTTGACGTACAGCGCCATACCGACTGCGGCGGCCGGAAACAGAAGCCGCAGCAGAACCGTGTTCAACACCACCAAGCCAATGTTGCTGCTCCAGCGCTGCAAGCGGGTCAGCATCCGCGTGCGCGAGGGCGCGATGACCTCCCAGGTCGCCATCAGCGCGAACACACCGAGGAAGAAGCCGAGGCGGATCATCGCCTCGTGGGTTTGGATGAAACTGTCCATCGTGTCGTGTCTCCTCCGCCTTGTGGTCAGCAGGGATTAGAGCCCTGGTTGATGAGGGAAGAAGCTTGACAGATCGCAATCCTTTGATCAACCATTAGGTTGAACGTCTCGATCTTTTCACGCATCCACCGGAGGCCGCCATGCATCGCACGCTGCTCCGCGCCCTAGGCGTCCTGCTGCTCGTCGGCGCGGTGGCGACCGCCCTGCTCTACCGCGATCGGCTCGACGTCGCGGCACTGGAGGCTTGGGTCAGCGGCGCTGGTGCCGCGGCACCGCTGATCTTCATCGGACTCTATGCGCTGGCGACGGTGCTGTTCCTGCCCGGCGCGGTGCTGACGCTGGCCGGTGGCGCCCTGTTCGGCCCGCTCTGGGGCACGCTCTACAACCTGATCGGGGCCACGCTCGGCGCCGGCTTGGCGTTTCTGATTGCGCGCCATCTCGCCGGCGACTGGGTCCAGGCGCGCGCCAAGGGCCTTAGTGCGCGGCTGATCCAGGGCGTCGAGGCCGAGGGCTGGCGCTTCGTCGCCTTCACCCGGCTGGTGCCGCTGTTTCCGTTCAACCTGCTCAACTACGCCTTGGGTCTGACGCGCATCCGCCTTCTGCCCTATCTGTTGGCGACCCTGGTGTTCATGCTGCCGGGGGCGCTGGCCTATACCTACCTGGGCTTCGTCGGTCGCGAGGCGATGGCCGGCAGCGAGGGGCTGATCCGCAATGGCTTGATCGCGCTGGCGTTGCTGGCTGCGGTGGCCTTCCTGCCGCGGCTGATCACGCGCTTGCGTCAGCGACCGATGCTGCCGGTCGCGGACTTGAATCGCTGCCTCGACGCCGAGGAAGAACAGCTCCAACAGGAAACGATCACCCACCACCCACCCACCACCAACGGAGCTATACAATGAAAAAAACCGCCCTTTCGTTCTTACCGATCCTGCTCATGCTGTCGGCACTGGTACCAGGCACCGCGCTGGCCGAGAAACCGAGCGACGCGCAGGCCCTCGCCGGCGTCACCGCCGGCAAGGTCGCCTGGGACATCAACATGGGGAATCCGCGCGCACTGCTGGTCAATCTGCGCGTGATCGACGAAACCTATGAGGATCTCAAGCGCCAGGGGGTCGAGCCCGACATGATCTTCACCTTCCGCGGTCCTTCGACGCGCCTGGTCAGCACGGAGCGCACCGATGTGCCGCTGGACGAGGAAGCCGTCTACGACGAGATCGCCCAGCAGATCAAGGCATTGCTGGCCAAGCCGAAGGTGCGCATGGAGGTCTGCTCGATCGCGACCCGCCTCGCCGGCATCGACAAGGAGACGCTGCTGCCGGGCCTTGAGGTCGTCGGCAATACCTTCGTCTCGCAGATCGGCTATCAGGCCAAAGGCTACGCGAGCATCCCGATCATGTAAGCGACTCAAAGTGCGAGTCGGCCCGTCCTGAGCCGTTGGACGGGCCGCTCCGATCAGTCAGTATGGGAGCACTCAGCCGTCCCGGCCCCGCACCCAGACCAGGCGCCCGAGCTTGGCCAGCACCAGCCGCCCCTCGCACCAACGAAAGATCGCCGGCAGAGGCGCCTGTGCAGCGGGGAAGCGCGCGCGAAACTGATCGCGATGCAGGAACTCGCACCGCGCGCTCACGGACTCAATGTCGCCGTGCAGCAGAGGCGAGAGGGTATCAAGCATGGTGCCTTAAGGGAAAACAAGGTCACAAATCTCGCTGATGGAGTGAAAAGACGCATTGACCAAGCTCAGCCCTTCCAACTGCCGACTTGAAACCTCACCCTTGCAAATTTGAAACTTCCCCATGTCCACTCCCAAACAAAGCCTCTTTGAGCAACTCGCCAGCGTCGCCCGCGCCCTCGGTAGCGCGGCGCGGCTGGAGTTGCTGGACTATCTCGCCCAGGGCGAGCGCCCTGTCGATGAACTGGCGCGCCTCTCGGGGCTGAGTGTCGCCAACACCTCCAAGCACTTGCAGCAACTCAAGGCCGCCGGGCTGGCGCAGGCGCGGCGCGATGGTCAGCATGTGCGCTATGGGCTGGCCGACGACCAGGTGCTCGCGGCTGTGGCGGCCTTGCGCGGCCTGGCTGAATGCCGTCACCGCGCCGTGGGTGAGTTGCTCGACAGCTACCTGCGCGCGCGCGACGCTCTGGAGCCGCTGCCGGCGGCGGATTTGCTGGAGCGGGTGCGCGACGGTCTGGTCACCGTCATCGACGTGCGCCCGGCCGAGGAGTATGCCCAAGGCCATGTGCCGGGCGCGCTCAATGTGCCGCTTGATGCCTTGGAACAGCGCCTCGGCGAACTGCCGCCCGAGCGCGCCATCGTCGCCTACTGTCGCGGCCCCTGGTGCGTGCTCTCCTTCGAGGCGGTCGCCCGCCTGCGCCAGGCCGGGTTCAACGCCCAGCGGCTGGAGAACGGTCTGCCGGAATGGCGTCAGGCGGGGTGGCCGGTGGAGAGGTCCACTCCTCCAGCAACACATAGAGCGCCGGCAGCACCAGCAACACCAGCAGGGTCGCGCTGAGCAGCCCGAACACCACCGAGATCACCAGCGGTTTGATGGCATCGGCCTGGGTGCTGGTCTCGGCGAGCAAGGGCAGCAAGCCGGCGATGGTGGTCAGAGAGGAGATCAGAATGGCGCGCAGGCGCTGGCGGCTGGCCTGACCGGCGGCGGCGGCGGCGCTGAGGCCGCGCGCGCGATTGGCTTGGATGAACTGTATCAGCAAAATGGCGTTGTTAACCACGATCCCAGCCAGGGAGGCGGCGCCAATCAGCGATGGCATCGACAGATGGTAGCCCAGCAGCACATGACCCCAGATGGCGCCGAGGAAGGCCAGCGGGATGGTCAGCATCACCATCAGCGGCGCGGCATAGCCGCGAAACTGCAAGGACAGAATCACAAAGATGCCGAGCAGCCCGATCAGCAGCCCGCGCCGAATCGAGCCGCCGCTCGAAGCCGAGCGCGCCACCTGCCCCTCGAACTGGACCTGCACCTCGGGATGCCGGGCCTGAAAGTCCTCCAACCAGCGCGCCTTGAGATCGGCCACAATGGCCTGACCGCTGGCCTGCCGCGCATCGACCTCGGCCTGCACGGTCACCGTGCGCTGGCCGTCGACGCGGGTGATGCGCGCCCAATCGCGTTGCTCGCGCACCGTCGCCACCGCCGCCAGGGGCACGCGCGCGCCGTTGGCCAATTGAATGGTCTGTTGCGCCAGATCCGCCCGACTGTCGCGATCCGCCGCTGTCTGGCGCACCAGAATCTCGATCTCCCAGGCGCCGATGCGCTGGCTGGCGGCGATCTCGCCGAGCCAGGCGGCGCGCAACTGCGCGGCGATGCCCTCGGCGGTCAACCCCAGGCCGTGCGCGCCTCGGCGGCGAGCAGATCGACCATCACGGTGGCCACCTGGGGGCCGGTTTCGCGCGCGCCCGGGTGCTGGTTGAACCGGGTCTGAATGGCCTCGACCAGGGGCGCGCCGCCGGGTTGCGCGGGGCTGAGTTCGGCATCGAGCTGGCGCATTGCCGCCTCGACCTGCGCGGCGACGGCCTGGGTGCGCGCCAGCGGCGTGCCCTGCGGAAACAGCAGGCGCGCTTCGAGCACATCGCCCTCGATGTCGGGCATGGCCTCGCTGCCGATATGCCCGCCGGCAAAATAGCCAAGCGAGCCGATCAGCACCAGCAGCACCGCGCCGAGTACCGCATGGCGGGCGCGAATGGCAGCGTCGGCCAGTCGCCCGATGCGCTCGCGCAGCGCGTCAAAACCGCGCTCGATCAGCCGCCGCGCACGCGCCCAGGCGCGCCTGTTCCTCCGCCACCCATTGCTGTAGGGCGGTGAACACCCGCAGTGCGTCATCGCCCAGCCCCTTGCTGACCTCCAGCACCAGGGCACGCTCGCCATTGAAGCGCAGTTGCTCCTCGGGGCGCTCGCCGACCTCGGTGATGCGCGCGATCTCGCCCAGGGTCAGCTCGCCGCCGGTCGGCGCGGCCACCACCACCAGCTCGGCCAGCGACTCGGGCGAACGGCGCTGATCGGTGAAGCGCAGCAGCAGATCGCGCTCCGCGCCTTCCAGCAGGCCGAGCGGCACATCGACACTCTGGCGCGCGATCAGGCTCGCCAGGCTCTGCGCGGTCAGCCCATGCTGGGCGAGCACATCGCGTTCAACTTCCACCTGCCACTGGCGTTGGGACAGACCCTTGATCGCCACCTCGGCCACCCCCGGCAGTCGCAGCAGGCGCGTCTCCAGCTGCCGGGCCAGGGTTTCGAGCTGCGCCAGCGGCACATCGCCGGCCAGCGCCACGGCGGCGACCAGATCGCGTTGATGCAGGGCGCTGATCACCGGCGTCTCGGCGCGCGCCGGCCACTCGCGCAGGGCGCGCACCTCGGTGTCGATATCGGTGCGAAAGCGCAGCGGGTCGCCACCCGGGGCCATGGTGGCGGTGGCGCGGCATCGGCCTCATGAAAGACCGGGGACGGCTCAATCAGCAGTGGCCGAACCCCCCGCATTGGACACCCTGGGCGGTCCGCAGGCCTTGACTCACGTCAAGTGGAGTTTGCTTCCTGCGTTGGTGCGCGGCAGTGCAAGGCGGCTGAGTTGTCAAAGCGGGTTAAACGAGGAGGAACCTGTGTTACCTCATCTCAAGACAGACCGAGGACCATCCAGCCCGTTCCGGCACAGGCGAACACGACCAGCCAGGGCGGCAGGGTCCAGAACTGGAGGGCGACCAACGCCAGCAAGGCCAGGGCGAAATCCGCCGGACCCTCGACGGTGCTCCGCCACACCGGCTGATAGAGCGCCGCCAGCAGCAGTCCGACCACGGCGGCATTGATGCCGCTGAGCGCGGCGCGCAGACGACCATGGTGGCGCAATCGGTTCCAGAAGGGCAGCACCCCGGCCACCAGGAGGAAGGAGGGCGCAAAGATGGCCAGCAGGCCGAGCAGCCCGCCCAGACCTCCAGCCAGCCAGCCGCCATCGGTCCCAAACCGGGTGGCCCCCAGAAAGGCGCCAAAGGTGAACAGGGGGCCGGGCAGCGCCTGCGCCGCCCCATAACCGGCCAGAAAGCGCTCCGGATCGATCCAGCCTTGGGTGACGAATTCGGCTTGCAGCAGTGGCAGCACCACATGGCCGCCGCCGAAGACCAGGCTGCCGGCGCGATAGCTGGCGTCGATCAGCGTCAGCGCCTGAGTCGGCGCCAACACGGCAATCAGGGGCAGCCCAATCAGCAGGAGCGCGAACAGCGCCAGCCAGGCCAGTCCAGCGACCGGACCGATGGGCGGCGGCGGTGCATCCGACTGGGCCGCCGGCGGCGTCGGTGCAAACAGGGCCGCGCCTATCAGGCCGGCAACCAGGAGCAGGACGACCTGCATCCAGGCGAACGGGATCAGCAGCACGCCACAGGCGGCGCCGGCCATCAGGGTCACGCGGGAGCGATCGGGACAGAGGCTGCGTGCCATGCCCCAGACGGCCTGAGCGACCACGGCGACCGCCGCCAGCTTCAGTCCATGCAGGGCGCCCGCCGGGATGGCGTCACTCTGGTTCACGAGTCCCAGGGCGAGCAGGATCATGGCCAGGGCGGAGGGCAGCGTGAAGCCGACCCAGGCCGCCAGGGCGCCGGCATAACCGGCGCGGGTGAGCCCCAGGGCCATGCCGACCTGACTGCTGGCCGGACCGGGCAGGAACTGGCAGAGCGCCACCAGTTCCGCATAGCTTGCCTCGGAGAGCCAGCGTCGGCGTGTGACGAATTCAGCGCGGAAATAGCCCAGATGCGCGATGGGCCCGCCGAATGAGGTCAGGCCCAGGCGCAGGAAGACGAGAAAGATCGCGCCTGGATGACGGTCATCCGGGCGGGCTGGGGAAAAAAATAAAAGGTTCGGCGCCTGCCGCAACTTATCCAGCACATGCCGCAAGGCAATCACGGGATGACGCCAGAGCATACGCGGCCCAGCATAGCGCATTACCGCACGCACCTGCTCGCGCCGCACCGCGCTGTAACAATGCACACTGCAGCGGTTACACGCCGGCTTGGCCTCCTGGAAGGGGCAGCTCGCCAGGCGCTGCTCGGCATAGACGCGCAGCCCCTCGCACGCGGCGCACAGGCCATGGCGGGCGCCGTGATGATCGCGACAGTAAAGCCCCAGCATGGCGGCGATGGCGCGCTGTTCATGGCCGATGCGCGGGCCGGGACCGTCGACGGCGCTGGACTGGCGTGAAAAAGGACGCTCGGACATGGCTTCGCGCTCCAAAGGTCGCATCCTGAAAGACCGGGTTCGGCTCAATCGGCAGTCAGCCAAAACCCCTATTGAAGGCCCAGGGCGGCGCGCGAGCATTGACTCACGTCAAGCGGGGCCAGCAAAACAGGGAGCGAAATCCGCAGAGCAAGGCCCGCGGCAACTCAAGACGGCTGAGCGGTCGAACTGGGTTAGAGTTAGACTGACGGACCAGTGAATCCAGGCGTCAAGCCCGCCCAATCGATCCCGAGGCGCTACGCGGCAGCTCGCCCTATCACCAAATTGAGCACGTTCCTCTGATAGCCTTTGAATTCGTGCGGCACGAAAACTATACTATCGTGCAAACCTATCGAGGATCGTCATGATGGCAGTCACCGCACAGGTGCCCACGGTCAAGGTCGTGGGCGCTAATGGACAAATATCCTTGGGCAAGCAGCACGCCGGCCGCCACGTCTTGGTTGAAGAGCGTGAGCCAGGGGTTTGGATCGTGCGCACCGCCACGGTCATTCCCGACAATGAGCACTGGCTGCACGAGTCACCGGCAGCCGCTGATCTGCAAGCAGCCATGAACTGGTCGCTCAGTCACCCGGCGTCGGATAGCGACATTGATGCCACGCTAACCCGGCTTGGTCATGACCAGACCTGAGTCCAGTGTCAGGCTTGACCTGAATAATCCGGTCTTCCAAGACCAGCTGTTCGCATTGCAAAAGGCTGAGCGGCACGCAGCACTGAATACACTGAAGAAGATTCGCCAGCTCACCTGGCAACAGGTCTATCGAGACCAAGGGCTAAAGTGGGAGAAAATCACCAGCATCAGGCCGCCTGCTGGGATCGATGCCCTCTACTCACTGCGGATCACGCAAGCGCGTCGGGCGACGGCGTATCGGGACGGCGAGTTTATGCGACTGCTCACCATTGCGCCTGACCATGATGCCGCCTATGGAAAGAAGTGAGATGCCCTAAGCTATCCACCCGGAGGATTTCTGGGGACGCCCGCGCGCAATGACAATGCCGTATTCGGCCAACAACCCTCGGATCTGATTGACCAGTGCCGTGCGCTGGTCAATGACCATTGAGCGTATGCGGTGGGTACCCTGGATATCTTGCTGTTCAACCTTCTTGATGGAAACGAACAATTGACGCGGGCCCCTGTTCTGACTAGACGCGGCTTCGCAAATCGCCTCGGCATCGGCCGCGTCGTCGTTCTTGTTGGTTTTCACAAGGGGCTTCACATGCTGCGGGGCGATCAGCACCACTTCATGGCCGAACCCCTGGAAGGTGCGCGCCCAGGGCCTTGATCATAAATCGGGTTATTGGGGACAGGCCAAGATTATTCAGTAATTCAAGGCCAACTGGCGCCTGCCGGGCGTCAGTTAATGAAAAAGGGTGCTTCACTGTCAGGGACAGACCGCATTTTTAGGCAGGACAGAAACAACGCATCATCTTAAGTCGGTGGACCACATGAAACCCAAGGTTTACCTCGAAACCTCGGTCGTCAGCTACCTGACAGCCCGTCTAAGCAAGAATGTGATTGAAGCAGGTCATCAGCAAACCACCTGCCAATTTTGGGATAGGCGCAACGATTTTGCTCTTTTCGCATCGGAGCTTGTGCTTACGGAAGGAATTGCCGTCATATCGCCAACCCGGAAATCCAAGCCAAAATTTCCGAGAACTTCCAGCGTAAAGGTCTATTGTTGCCGTTTCTTTGTCCGCCAGAAGAGCTTATCGGAGGAGAAGATGAGTAAGAACATTGTTCAAGCAGTTTCTCCGTGACGCAAGGATTCGCATGCCTAGCCTAAACCGTATCATCCTGATCAACACCCATCTCCATGGCGTCGTCGAACTGCTCGTCGATGGCCACACCAATATTTGCGGCACCAATGCCTCGGGTAAGACGACCTTGCAGCGCTTGGTGCCGGTTTTCTATGGCGAATATCCCAGCCGGGTGGTGCCATCGACCCGCGACAGTTTCGAGCGCTGGTATCTGCCGACCGAGCAGAGCTTTATCATCTATGAATATCAGCGCATGGATGGACAGGCCTGTCAGGCTGTGCTGGCGGCGGCCGCGGACGGCAAGGGCGTCGCCTACCGACTGGTGCAGAAGGCATTCGACCTGGCGGACTACACCCGCACCCGTCACGGCGACACGCTAAGCTGCTTTGGCATGGCGGAGTTCGGCCGGCGACTGAAGCAAGCGCAGGTGAGCGCGACCCGCTTGCTCAATACGCGCGAATACCGCGCGATCCTGCAAAATGACCGCGTTCAACTGGCTGCGGGCGCCAACAGTGGCGAGCTGCGCGCCTTCGCCCGCGAGTTTTCTCTGTGCGAGCCCGGTCAGACGTTGCGCCATATCGAGAAACTGACCCAAGCGGTGCACTCGCGCGAGGGCAAGATGGAAACCGTGCGTTCCATGATCGCCGCTATTTTGGAAGAGGACGGGGTCAGTCCGCCAACCTCCGGCCTCAAGCTCCAGCGGGTGGATGACTGGATGCGCGAAAGCCGGCTGATTCAGGGATTCGACGCCATGCGCCCGACGTTCGAGCAACTCGAGCGCGAGCACCAGGAGTTGCTGGCTTGCGAACGGCGTCTGAGCGGGTTGCGGCTCGGCTATCGCAGCGATGAGCCGCGCCAGCAACGCCTGATTGAACAAAGCGAGGAGGCCATCGCGCACATGGACGCAGCGCTGCATCAGCTCGAAGAGCGGTGGACGCAGCAGCGTGATGATATCAACCAGCAGCGTTCCGCCAGCCAGGGCGAGATCACCCGCGACGAGGGCGAGCTGGAGCAAATCGAACAGCACTACCAGCGCTTCCTGGAGGCCGACATCGAGCAGGCTAGGGCCGACCTGGAGCAGGTCGGCACTTGGCGCGAGGATCTGGAGAATCTGCGGGAACGGCTGCGTTTGCTCACCGGTCAACATCAGGATGTGGAACTCGACTATCTGGAGCGCGGTCAGCGGATTAAGGATCAGCGCGAGCGCCAGCTCGACGCGCTGCGCGAGCAACAGACGGTTTTGCAAGACCAAAGGACTGACCAGCTCGAACAGCAAACCGCCGAGTTCAGCGCCTTGCACCAACGCCAGCAGGCGGAAATGGAGACCGGACAGGAAGACTTCCGCGAGCGGGACATCCAGCTTGGCCTGGAGCGCCAACGCCTGGAGACCCAGATCGAGAGCGCCAGTTACACCGACGACGAGCGTCAGTCGCTCGCCATTTTTGCGCGACGCCGCGAGCAGGCGGAGACCGATGCCGACGCAGCCGATGCCGAGGTGCGCAGACTCGAAGGCAGGGAGCAGCAGCAACTGCGCCAGCGCGATGACGCCGATGCCGCTCTGCGCACCGCGCGGCGCCAGGTCGAGGTGCGCCAGCGCGAGCTGGACGCGGTGCAGCGTCTGCTTTTTCCCGGCCAGCACAGCCTGCTGGAATTTCTGCGCCGCGAGCAGCCCGATTGGGAGACGCGCCTGGGCAAGCTGATCGACCCCGCGCTGCTGCAACGCGCCGATCTTAAGCCGACGCTGGCCGAGTCGGCGCAGGATGCCGCCTTCGGCCTGCAATTGGACCTGGCGGCCATCGACACCCCGGAGCATGCGGCCTCCGAGCAGACCCTACGCCAGCGCCTCCAATTGGCCGAGGATGCCAAGCAGGATGCCGACAATCAGCAACAGGCGGCAGAGCAGCAGCTTCGCGAGCACACCGGAGCCTTGGAGACCTTGCAGCGCAAGCTGACAGTCGCACGCACCGAGCGAGACAATCGGCGCGACGACCTGCGCCGCATCCGCGAGGAGCATGCCACGGAGCAGAGCCGGATCAATGAGGCATTGAGCGAGCGCAAGCGCAAGGATCGTCAGGCGCTGACGGACCTGATGACGCGCATCCAGCAACTGGCGAGCGAGCGCGAGCAGTGGCGCGAGGAGATTCAGTCCCGACACCATGATGCCACGCAGGAGCGCAAGGCCCATTGGCAGCAAGTGATCGGGCGCATCGACAGCGAGCTCCAACGCCAGCGTGCCGCGATTGAGGAACGCAAGCAACAGGCCCAGAACGAACTCGACGCCTGCGAGCGCTGGTACCAGGGGGAATTGAAATCCCGTGGTGTCGATGAGCAGGCCATCATGGCGTTAAAGCAGCAGATTCGCCAACTCGATGCGCGCATCGAGCGCGGCGAGCGGCGCCGCTCCGAGGTGCTGCGCTATGACGACTGGTATCAGCACAGTTGGCTCAAGCGCAAACCGGCGCTCCAACAAGCACTCGATGACAACCGGCGGCGCGCCGCCGAATTGGACCAGGAACTCAAGGCGGCCACCAGCGCCTTCAAGACCGAACGCGCCCGACTGCACGCCGAGCGCGCCCAGACCAAGCAGCGCAAAGACGAGGCGCACGAGCAGCTCACGCGGCTCAAGGTCCTGCTGCGTCGCTTGGGCGAGCTGAAGCTGCCCGCTGACGGCGCCCCGCCCGAGGGCGCGCTTGATGAGCGTCTGCGCCAGGGCGAGAAGCAGCTGTACGTTCGTGAACAGGCGCTTGATGCGGTCAAGTCCTTTGTGGAGCATTTCGATACACTGATCGCCAGCAATGCCGGCTCCAGCCTCGCGGAATTCTGGGAGCGCAGTCGTGCCGACTGCATGCTGGTTGGCGAGCGCGACATCCCCGCGCTGGACCACCGCAAGTTGGTGCCGCACTTGGAGCAACTGCTCAAGGTTCTGCTGCCCCAAAGCCTGACCGCGCTGCGTGAGCAGGGCCGGCTGTTCGGCATCGACCTCAATAGCTATTATGACGTGCTGGCCGATATCGACCAGCGCATCGCCACGCAGAGCGCGCGCATCACGCGCGAGGTGGCCGAGGACCTCTCCCTCGACGGCGTGTCGGACTCGGCGGTGCGCATTCGCTCGCGCATCACCGAGCTGGAGTTCTGGCCCGAACTCAAGGCATTCATCCGCGCGTTCCGCGAATGGCGCGATGACGACTTCAGCGGCCTCCCCGACGAGGGCTACGTCAGCAGCATGCGTCGGGCGCTGGACATCATCGGCCGCTCGGCGCAGAGCGGCGGCGTCGCCGGACTGCTGGAGATCGAACTGCGGCTGCGTGAGGGGCAAAGTGACCTAGTCATTCGCACCGACCGCCAGCTCAATGAATCATCCAGCCACGGCATGGCCTATATGATCCTGTGCAAGTTCCTGCTCGCCTTCACTCGGCTGCTGCGCGGTCGCGCGCCGGTCACCATCCACTGGCCGATCGATGAACTGGGCACCCTGCACAATCACAATGTGAAAAAGATCTTCGACGCCTGCGCCGCCAACGACATTCGCGTGCTCGGCGCCTTTCCCAACCCGGACTCGGAGATTCTCGGGCTTTTCGCCAACCGCTACATCGTCGACAAGCAGACCCGCCAACTCCAGACCGTCAAGCCTCGCATCGACGCCATTGCCGCCAAGTTGCGCCAACGCAGCGCTGGCGACCAGGGAGAAGTGGCCTCCAGCTCGGTCCATGCAGCGGACGTTCATCCAGAGGAGGGCCGCTAGATGCTATCGATCAAAGGCCATGTGATCGCGCGTCTGCTTCAGGGGGCGTTCATCTGTCGCACGACCGACGAGGACGGATGGCGTTTTCTGATGACCCCCGGCAATCGCGAGGAGGTGGACGCCTACTTAAGCCAGCTCAACCGACAGGTCGCCACTGTCGGCGCCAGCGCCGACAGCGAGGTGTTCTTCTGCGGCTATCGCCAGTTTGACGACGACGAGCGCAAGGTGATCAGCCAGCAGTTTCGCGACATCTGCCAGGCGCTCACGCCGATGGCCGAATGGCTGGTGCTGGTGCAGGAGGCGGCGGCCCAGGACGCGCCGCTCACCGAGGGCGCGCCCTTGCGTCTGAATGAGCTACAGACCGTTATCGAGGACACCCCGGCGCTGCGCGAGCAACTGGCCCGCATCAGCCACTACCGGCTGTTTGGCTCCACCAGCCCGACAACCGATACCCAGCTCAAGCTGGTCTTCAAGCGATTGTGCGAGCTGGGTTATCTGATTCGCCCCAACCCGGACAAACAGATTTATCTGGCCACCGGCAAGCTGGACTATCTCTATGAGGTGATCCGCTTCATTGATGAGGCCGAAGGGCTGGGCCTGGAGGCCCAGGCCGAACTCGCCAGCCAGGGCCAGTTGCTGTGAGCGGCACGCTGCGACAATCCGGGGTGCGCTTTTTGCGTCAGCTCGCACGCCAGGCCGGGCCGATCATGGATGCCTACCTGGCAGGCTCGGTGCCGGATGACGCGCTCGAACCTGGCGTGCAGGAGCGTCTGGTCAAGCACGGCATTCTCTATCGCCCCGAGCCTGGCGCGGACCTGCACCTGCGCCGCGTTGTGCGCGCGCTGCTCGAAGAGGCGCTGCGCGATGAGCGCAATCGTCAGATTGATGCCAACACCGGCTCGGCGCTCGCCAGCTTCAAAACCTTGGCGGACCATTACAAAGAGGCCCGGCATCAGGGTGACTACGCCGCCGCCGAGGTCTATCTGGCCGATCTGAGAGAACACGTTTACGCTTTCGGTGAGACCCTACAACACAGCATCCGGGTGCTCTGGAGTCGCATCAACAATGAGTTCGGCTACGTCGGCACGCTCACCGCCAAGATTCGCGAGAACGAGCTGGCGCAGTCGCAGGTCAGCGCGCTGCTCGGCGGGCTGGAGCTGGTTAGTTTCCAGGCGTTGGCCGAGACCGCCGGCGATCTTCGCGAACTGCGCCATCTGCTGGTCACCAACCTGCAACGCACACTCAGCGCCTGCATCCAGGAGCTGAGCATCGTGCAAGGGCGCCTGCTCGAACAACTCGGCCGCTTTCGCGAGATTCGCGGGCGCACTCGGCTGCTCAAGGGTTGGCTGCTGCACATGGAGCAGCATCCGGACTATCAGGTCGGACCCCATGCCGGCGCCCGGTTGACGCCGCAGTTATTTAACCAGGCCCCGCCAGTGCTGGCACCCGCGAGCCTGAACATCCACGACGCCAGCCTGGAATCGGAGCTGCTGGCCCTGTTGGCGCCAATCCGCGCCCAGCAGACGCCAGCGCGCTCTGTCGTGTTCTTGGGCGATGCACCTGAGCTGACGCTGCACACACCAGACGCTTTTGAGGTCCGACCCAATCCGATACGCGCGGCGGTGGAGGCCTATTTCTGCCAGGTCATCGACAGCGGCCAGGCGATCTCCGCGCTCGACTACCATCGCCAGGAGACGCTGCCCTGGGACGCCGAAACCTGGCTGTATCAGGTGATTGGCGGCTACGATGGCCTGCCCGCGGCGCAGAAGCATCACTTCGAGCTGGACATGCAAGGTGAGCCGCATCCGCTCTTCAGCGGCAACTTCATGATTCACGATCTGCGGCTATGGCTAGCCTGAGCAAACGGCACATGCAGGCAGTTCACCGCCTGCTGCGCGATGAACTCGACAGCGTCGCGCGCTCGCGGACCTGGGACGAGATTCAGCAAACTTTTGAGCTGGGCGAGCCGCGCGGCCGACGACTGCACTTCAGCAGCGCGCACCGCCACGAGTTGCGCGAACTGGCCCAGCGGGCTTGGGGCTTCGACCCGCTCGTCGGCGTGCCCGAGGGCGATCGCCGACAGGTCGCCGCCAGCGCGATTGATGAGAAGATCGCCCGTGAGCGACCGAATGATCGTTATGTGCTCGTCAAGGGCCAACTGCCAGCGTCACTGCCAAGGCTGACGCCCGAGATGAGCCTGCGTATCCCGCTGACAGCGCTGCATCGCGACGCGATCAGCCAAGTCGTCGTGGTCGAGAATCTGGACAGCTTCGACGACTGGCACGCCTTTACCGCACCTGCCGAGCTAGCCGACTCTCTGGTGCTCTATCGCGGCCACGGCGGACTCGCACACGGTGCCTGCCAGTTACTCAGCATCCTGCCCGAGCAGATTTCCGTTGCGGTCTTCCCCGACTGGGACCCGGCCGGCCTGCGCATTGCTCATACCCTTCCCCGCGCTGACGCCTTGCTGTTGCCTGAGCTCGACCATCACTTGCTGGCAAAAGGCAACCGAGAACATTTCGCTCGCCAGCATCTGGCCGCTCAGTATCTTGACAATGCCGCGCTGGGCGAGTGGGAGACGGTTTGGGATACCATGAAAGCGGCGCAAGTCAGCATCAAACAGCAGCACATGCTCGCCCTTGGAAGACCCTTGCGACGGGTTGCGCGGTATTGATCCGAAGGCGCGAAGCCGAAGCAACTTCGGGAAAAGAAAAGGCTCAGAAAAGGGGCCAGGCTCAGAACGAAAAGGTGCCAGGCTCGATTTTTTCCAATGCCCAGGCCGGTCAGGATCAGCAGGGCGCGGATGTGCTGTTGTCCAAGTCTCGTCATTAATTGGCTCCTCGTGGGGTGGCGCGCCCGCGAGTCGCGAACGCCAGACGCGGCAGTCAGCCAAACCTCCTAATTGAAGGCCCAGGGCGGCGCGCGAGCCATGACTGACGTTTTTGTTCGAGGCGACCCCAGTGCGCTCGTTCATTTAACGACTTGGTGAGAGCAGGTCCGGGTTCTCGGGCTGCGCCAGGTCATTGGTCTCGGCGGTTTTTATCGCAATTTCGCTGTCATCGAGACTGGCGGCGAGCAGCCAGTCCTTCAGGTCCATCGCGTAGACCTCCGCAAGATCCTTGATCGGACTTCGCGAGTGTCCGTCGGGTATCTTGAATCAGTGCGCTTGCTCGGCGGCGAGTTGACGAACCTCGTCTGCGCTCAGGCCGGTGCAGGATGCGATGATCGCGAGGTCGATTGCGCAACTCGAAGCTCCACACGGCTTTGTTGGCGTACTTCGCCTGCTTAAATAGCGTGAAATTGAGCAGGTGAATGCCGATGACCGGCTTGATGGCGCGGTATCTTGTTAGCATAGCAATGAAACCGCCGCACAGGGCGCTCCAGACCCGTCACCCCATGTGACAACCGCTGTCGCAAGCGTCGAAAAACCGGCAACATAGAATGGAAAGTCGGTAACAGGACATGCCCTGGATGGCGGATCGAGAACCTGTCGATCAGATCGCCAGATGCGCCGGACCTGTCGAATTTTTCGGGTGTTTTCGACAGGTTCATGGGCCGACGCGGGGCGTGTCGATAATTTCGCCACGGCTGTTGGCACTCTTGGTGCCGGGGACGCAGCGGATGCCGAGATCGGTTTTCCAACAGCATGAATGCCAGTTCCTGTTTCATTCCGCTGGCGCTCAGATGCGTCGCATCGCCGGTTTTATCCGGAAAGCATATTCCATCAGTCATGACTGACAGTCTTGGTGAAACAAGGGGCGCAGGCAAGACTTGATCCGAGTCTAGGCGCCGCAGGCGCTGGCGCGCCAGGCTCTGTGCTGAGTCAGCCTTCAGCCACCCCACCAAGGAGTCCGCTCATGACCCCATCAATGCCCCTGGATCCGACTGTCCCGCCAACCGCCTTTGGCGCCGCTGGCGAGGCGTTGCCCGAGCTGGAACTCTCCGAGGAGGACATTCATGCCGCCATGCGCCATCTGTCGGGCTACATCGATATTTCCACCAGCGACTTTCAGGCCATTTACCATCTTGCCCACACCCAAGCGATCGAGCGGCTGTTCGGTGGCCTGCGCGCCGGGCGCCTGATGCGCACCGGCATGGCCCCGCTCACCCCCGACCAATCCCTGGCCGATGCCGCGACGGCACTGGCGCGCCAGGGGCTGAAGGGCTTGCCGGTGGTGGATGCCGGCGGCGCGGTGCTCGGCATGCTGACCGAGACCGACTGCCTGCGCGAACTCGAGGCCGCGATCCTGCCCGAGCTGCTGGTGCGCCTGATCGAGGCGTCGGGCCAGATCACCCATCGCTGTCATGAAACCCGCGTCGGCGCCGCCATGACAGCGCCGGCGGTGAGTGTCGATCCGTCCGCCGGCTTCGCCGCCATGATCGCGGCCTTCCAGCGCCATCCGGGACGCGGAATGCCGGTGGTGGATGCCGAGGGCAAATGGCTTGGCTTGCTGCTGCGCAAGGATTTTCTGGCGGCTTTTCGTCTGGGGGAGCAGTTATAGCGGACTAGATCCAAGTCTCCGGATAGCGCCGCCCCGCCGGAAGGTTGTTCACCACCACCCCCACCAGCAGCAGGATCAGCGGTCCCAGGGTGGCGGGGATCAGGCAATAGATGAAGCCCAGCGCATGGATTTGCTCCGATCCAATCACCGCGATCAGCGCGGTCGCGCCACCCGGCGGGTGCAGGGTGCGGGTGGCGTGCATCAGCGCAATGGCCGTGGCCACCGCCAGGCCGGCCGCCAGTTCGGGCCAGGGGGCGAGCAGTTGCCAGGCGGCCACGCCCACGGCCGCCGAGACCAGATGACCGCCGATCAGATTGCGCGGCTGCGCCAGCGGGCTGCGCGGCGCGCCATAGACCAGCACCGCCGAGGCGCCCAGCGAGCCGATCAGCAGAATGAGATCGGCATCCGCGAACCAGAACTGATGCAGCCAGGCCACGGCGCCGATGCCGAGCAGGCTGCCGATCCAGGACCAGAGGATTTCGCTCCAACTCACGCGCGGCGGCGAGCCGCGGGTGGAGCCGCGCATCTTGGCGAAATAGGCGCCCAGTCCACGCAGCAGGCGTTGTCCTGTCGCGGCGGCTGAGCCTGGGTTGCGCCGCGCGGCGCTGCGGGCATCCTCCGGACCCTTGGGTCGATGGGTGTTCATGGCGAAGTCTCTAAGGGGTTGACCTGGCCGCCTACCCTGCGCCAGCCACGGCGCTGCATCCTTGATGCAGGTCAAGCCGCCATGGTGTCAACTCCCCAACCTTGTCCTTGACCTTGCCGCTTGACTTAAGTCAAGGGCAAGCCTTCCTTTCCGGCTAAGACACTGCCCCGGGCCATCCCGAGTCCGCTGTCCTGTTTCACCTTCACCCGGTCGAGGCACATTCTCATGTCCCAGCCCTTTGTCATCACATTGACCGCCGATCATCGCCGCTGCGATCAACTGCTCGCCCAGGTCGAGACCGCCATCCAGGCCGCAGATTGTCCGCTGGCCAGCGGCGCGACCGAGGCCTTTTGCACTGCGACCGAGGGGCACTTCCGGTTCGAGGAAGAGACGCTGTTTCCGCCGCTCGAAGCCGTCATGCCTGGCGCCACCGGCCCGACAGCGGTGATGCGCCAGGAGCATCAGCTCATCCGCGGGCTGATGGGCGATCTGCGCACGGCGGTCGCGGCCCAGGACTGCGATGACAGCCTCGGCGTGATCAGCACCCTGCACATGGTCTTGCAGCAGCACAACATCAAGGAAGAAGGCGTGCTCTACCCGGCCGCCGACCGCAATCTGGCCGACCGCGTCGAGCAGTTGCTGGCCAGCCTGGCCTGAGCGATTAAACCTCGGAACAAAGGTCATGCATCGCGCCGAAGACGACAAGCCGTTAGAAATGTATGAGAAACAGGCCGGTGCAACGCCCGACGACTCCCTTCCTGGCTCGCCTCTCGCCCCTTACCCCTCGCCCCTCAATACCCGTTATCTCGATGTCTCGACCCTACCGCCGCCCGAGCCGCTGGAGCAAACCCTGGACGCGCTCGGGCGGCTGAAAACCGGCGAGCGGCTGATTGTGCATCATCGCCGCCAGCCCTATCCGCTCTATGACCTGCTCAAGCGGCTGGGGTATCGCTGGGAGGCCAGTGGCACGGAGGGCGGCTGGCGCATCCTGATCGAAGCCGACCCGGCGGCCGCGGACCCGCTGGCGCGGCCACTGCTATGATTGCCACCGCCGGCTTGAGCCTGGAGCAGGCGCCGCCGCTTGATCTGCCGCGGCGGTTGTTCCTCACTGCGCCGCTCTTTGCCATCGCCGCCGCGCTGCTGCTGTTTGACCAGACCGAGGCCATCCTGGCGACGCGCTGGAGTCCGGCGGCCCTGGCCGCGACCCATCTGCTGACGGTCGGTTTTCTCGGATCCGTCATGTCCGGGGCACTGTTGCAGATGCTGCCAGTGGTGGCCGGCGCGCCGGTGCCGAGGGTGCGTCTTCTGGGCACCGCGATTCACGCGCTGCTGACCCTGGGCGCCCTGGGCTTGGCGCTGGGGTTTTTGCACCGCTGGTCGCTGGCGCTCGGTCTGGGCGCACTCTGTGCCGCACTGGGCTTTGGCCTGCTGGCGGTTGGGGCGCTCGTGGCTTTGGGGAGGAAACGCCTTTACCCCGTCGAGCCCTTCACCTGGCCACCGCTCGCGCTGCTCATCACCCTGGTACTCGGCCTGCTGCTCACAGCGGCGGTCCTCGGCTGGCTGCCGTTGCCGAATCGGCTGGCCTGGGTGGACTGGCATGCCCGCTGGTGGCTGTTTGGCTGGGTCGGACTGCTGATTGTCAGCGTGAGTCTGGCGGTGGTGCCGCTGTTTTATGTCACCTCGGCGTATCCGCGTGCCTTGGGGTCGCTCGGGGCGCCAGTGCTGTTTGTGCTGCTGTGTCTGGCCGGGCCTTGGGGGCATTCGCCGCTGCTCGATTGGGCACTAGCCGGGGGCTTTGCCCTGTTTGCGCTGATCAGCCTGCGCCTGCTGGCACAGCGCGCGCGCCCGCGACCGGACGCAACGCTGTGGCACTGATGGGCCGCGCTGGCGACCCTGCTGATCGCGCTGCCCGCCTGGCTGCTCGGTGCGCCGATCTCCTGGCTCGGGCTGTGGTTGCTGGCCGGGGTGTGCATCGGCCTGCCGAGCGGCATGCTGCTGAAAATCGTTCCCTTTTTGTGCTGGTTTCATTTACAGTCGCGTCAGCTCAGCCTGGGGCGCTTGGAGATCCGAGTGCCGCACATGCACCGGTTGCTGCCGGAGCGCCTGGCCCGCGCCCAGGCCTTCACCCAGCTCGCGGCGCTGGCCTGGCTGCTCGGCGCCGGGTTGCTGATCGGCCTGGCGCCCGGTCTGGCGGCCTGGTTCACGCGCGCCGCCGCCGTGGCGCTCGCTCTGGCCCAGCTCGGGCTGCTGGGGCTGCTCGGCCAGGCCCTCTGGCGCTATCGCCAGGTCGCGCGCCAATCACGGGCCGAAGACCCATCCCTGGTCACCAGCCATCAACCATAACATCCTCAAACCATTGCGCTCGCGGAGACCTTCCCAATGTCCAACCCAACAATCATCACCAAGGCGGCAGCGGCAACGCCGCCACCGGCCCGTTCCGCGGCGTCGCCGCGCGGCTGCTGCAGCAGAACGCCGCCGCCTCCGAGCAACTCGCCGCCACCTCCGAGCAACTGAGCGCCCAGGCGCAGCAGTTGCAGGAGTCCATGGGCTTTTTCAAACTCGTCAAGGGTGACGAGCGGTCCGTCCGGCGCGAATAGCCTGCATCAGCAACCCAGAGTCCAGTCAGCGTCCAGTCAGAGTCCAGTACACTCGCGCCCCGCCACGCCTCAACAATCAGAAACAAGCAAGATGTCCCCGTCCCCTCGCCCGTCAACCACCGCCGTCCCGCTCACCCGTCTTTTTGGGGGGATCGGCGCGCGACTGCTGCTGCTCGCCGGGATTCCCACCCTGTTGTTGCTGCTGCTGGCCGGCTTCACTCTCAACACCCAGCATCAACAGGCCGTCGAACTCGGGCGCATCGCCTTTGCTACTTAGAGTGTACTCACCGGGGAGTTCCAAGCCGCCTTCGCCGAGGCTTAATCCCAACTACGCGGCCTGGAGCGGCTGCGCGGTCAGGTCGATGCCAAGAGTCAGGACGCCACCGAGGCACTCGGCGCCTACACCGCCATGGTCTCGGCGCTGCTCGGGGCGCCCGCTCAACTACCCAAGATCAGCTCCCAGCCCAGCATCACCCGCACCGCCCAAGCCTATGTTGACCTGCTCCAGGCCAAGGAACGCGCCGGGCGCGAGCGCGCGCTGCTTCGCGGTGGTGGCCGATGAGGTGCGCACGCTGGCCAGTCGCACCCAAAGCTCCACCGAGGAGATTCAGGGCAAGATCGAGCGCCTGCAAGGCAGCGCCGCGCGTGCCGTGGCGGTGATGATTCGGTGGCCGAGGAGATTAACCGCAACCTGCAAAACATCAGCCACTCGGTCAACACCACCGCCGACGGCGCCAATGAGCTGGCCAGCGCCAGCGGCGAGTTGGCGAGCGTGGCGGCGGGCTTGGAGGAGACGGTAAGGGGGTTTAAGGTGTAAGGATCCGCCACCCCGCTTGACCTAAGTCAAGGCCACCCGGCACTCCCAACCCCAGACTGCATCCAGGGATGCGATGCGCCAGCGGCCATCTTGTCCTTCCACACATCCATTCCTCTCAAGCCTTCTGGGGGCTGAACATTGGCTTGGCTCTGATGATTCTGCTCAGTCTGCTGCCGGGGGGCGTGCTACGACTGTGGGATGTCCTGGAGAACGGGTACTGGCATGCCCGCTCGCTCAGTTACACGGCCACGCCGCTCGCCCGCCATGTCGAATGGCTGCGAATCTGGGGCGATTCGATCTTCATCCTGTTCGGCGTGGTGCCGCTGGTCATCGGACTCCTGTTGGCCTATCGCGATCTGTGGCGTCGCCAGGCCCTTGGCGCTGACTCAACCCGGCCGGCCATCGGGTCGCACACGCCATAGCATGGGGGCATGCACCCAGAGAAAGAGTCCGAAGGCCAGCATCCAGCAAAGGCCGCCGGCTGTCAGCCAGGTCTGATAGCCGGCGGGGGCAAGCAGGGGCGCGAGTCCGCGCAGCACCGCCGCGAGATTGATGAGGACGAAGGCAAGCAGCGTCAGCGGCGCCGCTTGCATCGGTCGACCCGTGTGTCCCACCGCCACCCGCGCCATCATGCCCAGCGTCACTACGCCGATTGCACCCACCGTCAGGCTGTGCAGGGCCGCGCGCGGCCTCATGTCGGTAAAGGCCGGCAGCCCGTCGAGGATCAGCCCAAGCGCGAGCCAGAGCAGGCCAAGGTAGAGCACGGTCAGCATGGGCGTGATCCAGATCCGCCGGTCGTGCCAGCCGATCAGCCGCGCCAGTTGCAGCACCCCCAGGGTCAGCGCCAGAGCGCCCGCGACTGGCCCGAGCGGCTGGAGGAGATCGACGATCAACAAGCCGGCGGCCAGGCTGAAAACCACTCGCTCCAAGAGCGGAAACATCCGGGGTTGCGCATTGGCGAGGGCGCTTGTGATGAAGAAGGGCATGACCCGCCCGGAGACCAGCAGCAGCACCAGCACGATCAGATCGAGCATCAGGCGATGACCGCGCGTGGCACCGCCAACCAGCAGGCCGAGCGCATCCAGATGGACCATCGCGCCAGCGGCCGTCATCCCGGCGAAGATGAGCAAAAAGATCCGGTTGACCGGATTGGGACCCTGCCAGAGCGGGCGCCAGAGTGCGAGCGCCAATGCCGGAAAAAAGGCCAGATCGACCAGAACAACCAACAACGGCGGCAGCCCGAGCCAGGGCGCGAGCCGCCCGGCCAGCCAGATGCCAACCAGCGCGGCCAGCCGAGCACCGGTCGCGGTCGGCATCCCGGTCCAGTTGCGCACGGCGGTGAGCAGAAAGCCGGCGATCACCGCCGCGAGATATCCAAACAGCATCTCGTGCGCGTGCCAGAGGGTGCCGGCGAGATGGCCCGGCTGGGGCCAGCGACCGCTCAGGATCGCCAACCAGACAGCGACGGAGAGAATCGCCGACAGACCGGCGGCAATAAAGAAGGGACGGAACCCGAGCGCGAGAACGGGGGCGGCGTTGAGGCGAGCGGTGAGGGTCATGCGAATCCAGGCCGGTTGGCGGTTGCAGCGAAGCTTGAGTGCAGGCTAGCGACCGTGCTGTCTGCGGGCCTTGATGCCGGTCAAGTAGCGGGCGGCGTTATGACTCATGGCTGGCCTGCATGGAAACGCTGACGGCGATCATCCTCTTCGCGCTCTTCAAGACGCCAGGCGGCATAGGCCAGCGCGGCATCCAGATCCGCCGGCTCCAGGTCGGGATAAGCCTCCAGGATGCGCTCCCGGCTAACGCCATCGGCCATCAAACCGAGGACTGTTCCCACTGTGACTCTAAGACCTCGGAGGCAGGGCTTGCCGCCCATCACCGCCGGATTCAAGGTGATTCGATCAATGTCCATGGTGATCCTCAAGACCCGGTTCGCGAAAAGGTCGTGTTGTGAATGCTTGCATGGCAAAGCTTAAATCATTGTTTTTCAGAAGTCTGCCGGAAACGATGCATAAATTTTCTCCACGCATCGCGCTGCGACTGTCGGATAAAGGTCCATTTCACCTCCAGCACGATCCTGTCCAGTGCGCAGATGAGATCCACCTCGCCGGCACGGGCATCGGATTCGTCCACGGGATGCCAGTTCAATACGACGCGGAATCCACGAGTTTCGAAGAGCCGACCGAGTTGATCCTCGATTCGCCGCGTTTCGAGCCTGGCGTCACCGCGTCGCGCACCGATCCGTCGGAGATTGTTGATGGCGGCCGTGCTGTTGTTTTGCAGACCGAAAATCCAGGGCAACTCGATCAGCAGTTGACCCAGTTTCAGGATCGGACGCTCGAACAATTTCGGATCAAGCCCCGGCGCTGCTTGTCGGAGCCGCGCGGCCAGCATCACCCAGTCGCTCGTCCAGAAGTCGAGGATGGCCGCCGCCATGGTGCACTGCCGCGTGGCGACTCTTTGCTGACGGTCCAGCCGATGATGTTCTTGATCTTCGCCTTGCGGTCAGACCAAGTGAGTGGAAAGCGGTTCTGAAGCCCATCCCTGAGTCCCTACAGGGCCAAACGGCTCAGTGCCGATGCCCAATGTCCTGTCTCGTTGCTAAACCACGTCCAGGATGGAATGCGTCATTCGTGGAGAAATACCATTGCAACTCAATGCCTGCCAGTGCGATAGCGCACATAGACACAGAATTCGCTGTATGTGCGTTAGCGAACAGATGGCAATGGCTGTTTCGATCAGTCTGTCAGTGAATTGCGATTTGACGAAAGCACACGCGGCGACTGAGGCCAAGGTCTGTGTTTGGCCAGGGCGTCCGCTGAGTCTAGAAACGGTATTCGACGGCGGTTTAGAGGAGGAAACTGACGATGTCCGATCCAACGACTACACCGACCGAGTCGCTTTCGGCGTGGTGGCCGCGGTCACTGATGATCGTGATGATCGTCGGCTTTTCCGCCTTGATCCTGCTGTCATTGAAAACCTATGAGAACGCGCCGCCAATCCCGGCGCGGGCGGTCGCACCCAACGGCACGGTTGTCTTCACCGCCGCCGATGTCACCGCCGGTCAGCAGGTCTTTCTCAAATACGGCTTGATGGATAACGGAACCATCTGGGGCCACGGGGGCATGCTGGGGCCGGACTTCTCGGCGCAGACGCTGCACGGCCTCGCCCTGCATCATGCCGAGCATCTCGCACAGACCCGTTTCCAGACCGCCTATGACGAATTGGGCACGGTTGATCGGGCCAGCATCGATGGCTCAGGTCGCCGCTGAATTCAAGCGCAACGGCTATGACCCGGACACCGAAACCTTAAGCCTGCCGGTCGATGGCCAGGCGGCATTCGACGCCCAGGTCGCCGCCTGGACCGCCTACTTCCAGAACCCCGCCGACAACGGCGGACTCGCCCACGGCGCGGTGCGCGATCCCACCGAGCTGCGCCAGCTCACCGCCTTTTTTCAGTTGGACGGCCTGGGCGGCGGCGGCACATCGACCCGACACCAAGCATTCCTATACCAACAACTTTCCCTTCGACCCGCTGGCCGGCAATCATCCGACCTCCGGCGCGCTCTTGTGGAGCGCCATCAGCCTGATATTTCTGCTCGGCGGCATCGCGATCGTGCTGCTGGCATTCGGAAAATTCTCCTACCTCGGCTGGCATGGGGACGACAGGCCCCCTCCCCCCAAGCTGCCGGCGATCACGCCGATCGCCATCACGCCGGCCCAGTCGGCGACGCTCAAATTCATGGTCATCGCCGGCCTGCTCTTTCTCGCGCAGGTGCTGATCGGCGGTGGCATCGCGCACTATCGCGCCGAGCCGGAGAGTTTTTACGGCTTCGACCTGTCAACCCTTTGGCCGAGCAACCTGTTGCGCATCTGGCATCTGCAACTGGCGATCTTCTGGGTCGCCACGGCCTATGTGGGCGGCGCGCTGTTCGTGGCATCGACCCTCGGCGGCAACGACCCGCCGCACCAGCGTCCGCTGATCGACAAGCTCTATCTGGGCGCTGGTCGTGGTGGCCGTCGGCAACCTGCTCGGTCAGTGGACTGGCATCAATGACCTGCTCGGCGGTTTGTGGTTCTGGCTTGGCAATCAGGGCTGGGAATATCTGGAGATCGGGCGTTTCTGGCAGGTGCTGCTGGCGGCGGGCCTGTTCTTCTGGTTCTGGCTGCTGCTGCGCGCGGTGAAACCAGCGCGGGCCAATCCCGAGCTGCGCACCTTTGTCAACTTCTTCCTGATCGCGGCCTTCGCGATTCCGTTTTTCTATCTTCCGGCGTTCTTTTTTGGCAGCACGACCCATTTTTCGGTCGTCGATATGTGGCGGTTCTGGCTGGTCCATCTCTGGGTCGAGGGCTTTTTCGAGTTCTTCGTGACCGTGATCGTCGCGGTCATCTCCTATCAGCTCGGTCTGGTGCGGCGCATCACGGCGATCCGGGTCATTTATCTCGACGCCATTCTCTACTTCGGCGGTGGCCTGATCGGCACCCACCAGCGCGGCGCGCTGGCCCCTGGTCCAAGGCTGTCTGACAATGAGCTTCTGGGGGCTGAACATTGGCTTGGCCCTGATGATTCTGCTCAGCCTGCTGCCGGGGAGCGTGCTGCAACTGTGGGATGTCCTGGAGAACGGGTACTGGCATGCCCGCTCGCTCAGTTACACGGCCACGCCGCTCGCCCGCCATGTCGAATGGCTGCGAATCTGGGGCGATTCGATCTTCATCCTGTTCGGTGTGCTGCCGCTCGTCATCGGGCTTCTGTTGGCCTATCGCGATCTGTGGCGTCGCCAGGCCCTTGGCGCCGATGCCGCTAACAATGCCGTGAAGATTGATCGCTCAATGCTCAGAGAGTGACACACACCACATCCACCACGCATCCAGTGGGGGACGAGCACATGCGGCCATGGCGCTGTCGCCCTGTAAGGGCCGGTGCGCGGGCGCTCTTGCTCGCCGTCCTGTGCTGTGGATTGATCGCCCCGGTCGTGGCGCAGGAATCGCCCGACGAAGAAGACGCGCCGCGGAAACTCATCACCCCCACCAAGGAAGAACTTTCCCCGGTCGCCGCCAAGGTGGACGTCGCACCCGTCGCGCAGGACGAACAAATCCGCCGGCGACTTCAGACCGTGCTGAACGCGACCGACTGGTTTACCGACCCGCAGGTCAGGGTCGAGGAAGGCGTCGTCTTTCTCAATGGTCAGGTGGAGTCCGATGAGCTGAAACAATGGGCGGGCGATCTCGCGCGCAATACTCAGGACGTCGTCGCCGTTGCCAACCGACTGGAAGTACCGGAACCCTCGGTCTGGGATTTTCGCCAGGCCTCCAGCGGACTCTCCGCACTCTGGCGCGACTTCATCCGCGCCATGCCGTTCGTGCTGTTCGGACTGCTGATCCTGGCGCTGTCGGTGGGGACGGCGCTGTTGGCGGCAAGGGTCGTGCGCATCCTGCTCCGCCACAGAATTCAGACAAAACTGTTGCAAACAGTGATCGCGCGGGCGGCCGGCGGACTCGTTGTCCTCTCCGGCGTCTATTTGATTCTGCGGGTCTCGGGCCTGACGCAACTGGCCTTGACGCTGGTCGGCGGTACCGGCCTGATCGGCCTAATCCTGGGTATCGCCTTTCGCGACATCACCGAGAACTTTCTGTCCAGCATCTTCCTGAGCATCCAGCAGCCGTTCGAGACCGGCGACCTGGTCGAAATCTCCGGCGTGACCGGGTATGTGCAGCAGCTCAACATGCGCACCACCATCTTGATGACCCTCGATGGCAATCTTGCGCAGATCCCGAACGCCACCGTCTACAAGACCATCGTCAGCAACTTCACGACGAGCCCCAACCGGCGCATGGACTTCATAGTCGGCATCGGTTATGAAGATTCGATCGCCGACGCCCAGGTGATTGCACGAAAAGTGCTGGCGGACCACCCAGCCGTCTTGAAGGATCCGGAGCCCTCGGTGTTGGCGGACAGCCTCGGCAGCGCAACAGTGAATCTGCGCCTGTACTTTTGGCTCAACGGGCGCGAGCACAGCTGGCTGAAGGTGCGGTCTTCGGTCATCCGGCTGGTGAAGCGCGCCTTTCAGAGTCATGGCGTCTCGATGCCCGACGAGGCCCGCGCCGCCTCGGCGCCCTCGAGCGCGGCGAGCTTGGCCTCCAGTGACTGGATGCTGGGATTCAGCCCATAGCGGGTGTAGAGACTGCCGGTGGCGCGACCCTCGACCACATCCAGCACCGCTTGGGTCGAGGGGAAGGCAAAGGTGGTGGTGGTGTAAATCGGCGTGTGCGGGCTGCCATGGGCGTCCTTCAGTTCGCCGGCATGGACGCAGCGGGTGGCCAGTGCGGGAGTGGTGGTAGCGGTCATCGCGAATCTCCGGTGAGGGTGACAGAGTTTAGAAGATCGGGATGGTGGCGTAGCCTTGGGCCTGATAGCCGATCTGGGAGACGAAGGTGTTGCCAACCGGCACAATGCCGGGCAGCAGACTTTGGGTATCCACCTTGAGCAGACGCGCGGCGATGGAGCAGGCTTCCATGCGCACGCCCGGCTTGGCTTGCAGCGCATTGATCTGGGCGGCGATGGCGGCGTAGTGCTCTTCCTGATCCAGGGGCACATCCATTTGATCGGTCGTGATCAGCGCCAGCGCTGGGCCGCGAAAGGTAAAGACCATCTCCGGCTTCACCCCCTGCCGCTGCAAGTCCGCGTAGGTTTCGTCCATCACCTTGAGATAGAGCGCCAGCTTGGCCGGGTCGCCCAGGTTGATATCCCAGGCGACGCGACCGAGGTCGACACCGCGCAGCGCCTCGGTGTCATCGGGCTTGTCGGCGAGCGCCAGGCCAGGCAGGGCGAGGCAGGCGATGGCGAGCAGGAGAAACGCGGGGAAAGCGGCGAGCTTGCGGTGAGTGGATGTCATGATGGCGGTTTCCTTTGGTGGTTGGTGGGGAAATCGATTTTTTCTTATTCGGTTGGGAATGGGATGCGCGGCTAAAAGGTGAGCACTTTCTCGCTCTCGGCTACCCACTCGGCCAGCGCGGCCATGGTCGAGGACTCGGCGCCCTCGAAGTAGGGGTGGTTTTTGTAAATCCCGCACCGGGCCATGCAGGTGCCGCACACCTGCACCGGCACACCACGCGCGATCAGATTCTTCATCATCTGGGATAAATCCTGATCATAGTGCGCAGGCGGCTTGCAGACATCGCGCGCCAGATCGACCGAGTCGTTCATCAGAAACAGGCGCACGCCCTGACCTTGATCCGTCAGGGTACCGGCCAGACGCAGGGCGTTCCAGGTCACGTCGGTGTTATCGTAGGGTTCGCGGTTGAGGATCATCAGGATGCTCATTGCGTTGCTGGCTCCATCAAGTGTTTGGGTCAGTGGGGATGGGATCCGGGTGCAGTCCGCTGGATACTGACAGATCAACCGACAGCTTTCAACTGATTAGTTGAATCAAACCAGATACCCCATGTCCACCCCCAAGCAAAGCCTCTTCGAGCAACTCGCCGTCATCGCCCGCGCCCTCGGCAGCGCGGCGCGGCTGGAGCTGCTGGACTATCTCGCCCAAGGCGAGCGCAGTGTCGATGCGTTGGCGCGCCTCTCGGGGCTGAGTGTTGCCAACACCTCCAAGCATTTACAGCAGCTCAAGGCCGCCGGGCTGGTACAGGCGCGGCGCGACGGTCAGCATGTGCGCTATGGACTGGCGGATGACCAGGTGTTGGATGCCGTCGCCGCCTTGCGCGGCCTGGCCAAAACCCGTCACCGCGCTGTGGGTGAGTTGCTCGACAGCTATTTGCGCACCCGCGATGATCTGGAGCCGCTGCCGGCGGTGGATTTGCTGGAGCGGGCGCGCGCGGGGCTGGTCACCGTCATCGACGTGCGCCCGGCCGAGGAGTATGCCCAAGGCCATGTGCCGGGCGCGCTCAATGTCCCGCTTGAGGCGCTGGAGGATCATCTGGCCGCCCTGCCGCCCGAGCGCGATATCGTCGCCTACTGTCGCGGCCCCTGGTGCGTGCTCTCCTTCGAGGCCGTCGCCCGCTTGCGCCAGGCCGGGTTCAACGCCCAGCGGCTGGAAAACGGCCTGCCGGAATGGCGTCAGGCGGGGTGGCCAGTGGTGAAGGGTGAAGGGTGATCCAGATCGGGCAAGTGTGGCGTGTGGCGGTGCTCACTGAGTTTGATCTAGGACGGTGAATCGGACTCGGTCATCCCTGTTTTTCCCGACCAGCGCAGCCGGTATTTTTCGATCTTCCGATCCAGCGCCGGGCGGGAAATGCCGAGGATCTCGCAGGCACGGCCTTTGTGGCCATGGGTGAAGTCCAGCACCCGCTGGACATGCTCGGCTTCCAGCTCGGCCAGTGATTTCAGCGCCACGGATTTAGCCGCCACGGATTCCGGCAGTCGCTGTGGCGTATCCGCGCCTATATCCAATCCGGCATCCAAACCGGCACCCAATCCAGCATGCGACCTCGCCCCCGACCGGACCAGGCCGCGATCATCCGCCCGTCCCGTCGGCGCAGGCCAATCAAACATTTCCGCCGTGATGAGCCCATGGCGGGCGCGCAGCATGGCCTGGGTGAGCATATTCTCAAGCTCGCGCACATTGCCGGGCCAGTCATGGCCCAGCAGCGCGGCGCGCGCATCCTCGGCCAATGGCACCCGTGGGCGTTGCAGCCGCGTGGCCAGGCGCTCCAGTAGCCCCTCGGCCAACAGCGGAATATCCTCGCGCCGTTCGCGCAAGGGCGGCACCTGGATGCGCACCACTTCGAGACGATACAGCAAATCCTCGCGAAAGCACCCGGCGGCCGCCTTGGCACGCAGATCGCGGTTGGTGGCGGCGATCAGGCGGGCATTGGTGGCGATGGACGAGCTACCGCCGACGCGCTCGAACACCCGTTCCTGCAGGGCGCGCAACAACTTGGCCTGCAGCGCCGGCGCCAGTTCGCCGATTTCATCGAGAAACAGGGTGCCGTCCTGTGCCTGCTCAAACTTGCCGACCTTGCGCGTGGTGGCGCCGGTGAAGGCGCCCTTCTCATGCCCGAACAGCTCGCTTTCCAACAAGGTATCGACAATGGCGGCGCAGTTGACGGCGACGAAGGGACCGTCGCGCCCGCTGTGTTGGTGGATCAGACGCGCCACCACCTCCTTGCCGGTGCGGGACTCGCCGCTGATCAGCACCGACACACCGCTGCGCGCGCACAGGCCGATACCCTTGCTGACCTCCAGCATGGCCGGGCTGCGGCCGATCAGATCCCGAGCTAGCCCTGGTGGCGACGCTTCAGCCACGGAACCCGGCTCGGCGGCTTGTGCCTCTCGCGCCTGGGCGCGCTGGCGCAGCAGCCGCTCGACTGTCTCGGTCAGCGCCGCCGCGCGCACGGGTTTATGCACAAAGTCCGCCGCGCCGCGTTGAATAGCGTCGATGGCCAGCTCCAGATCATGCTGGGCGGTCATCATCAGGATAGGACGCTCGGCATCCACCGCCAGCAGCGCCTCGATCAGCTCGCTGCCCTTGGCATCCGGCAGGCATTGATCGAGCAGAATGAGATAACAGGGCTGGGAGCGCGCCAGTGCCAGTCCCTCCTGTCCGTTGGCGGCGCCCAGCACCGCGTAGCCCGCTTCCTCGAAATGCAGGCGGAGCATTTCATGCAGCGCGGGGTCGTCCTCGATCAGCAGCAGGCGGTTGGGCATTGCGTGGTCATTACCAGCGCAACAGCCATGGACCCATCAGCGCGCCTAGGCCGCCGGCCAGGGCGATGCCCAGACTGTACCAGAGGGCCACGAAAGCCGCCGAGAGTTCGATGCACGACAGGGCATAGGCCATGGCGCCGACGGCCCCGGCCAGCAGCCCGGCCGCCAAACCAGCCGCGCGTGCTTGGGTCGGAGCCAGACCGCGCAGCGCCCAGAGCGCGCCGGCCAGGGTGGGCAGGGACAACAGGAGCACATTGACCGGACAGTGCGCCCAGGAGTGCCCCAGCAACGCGGCCAGGCGCTCGGAGGCGGGCGCGGCCAGCAACGTCGTCAGCCCGAGCAGAGCCATCAGGATGACAACGGCGACGATACTGATCACAGGCCCGCCGGTGCGCGCCACCGGTCGCGCCAGTCGCGTGGTGAGCCAGAGCGCGCCGCTGGCCAGTCCGCCGGCATAGGCGAGCTTGATCCAGGGGGCCGGCTCGGCCCACAGGCTGGCCGGGATCGGGCCGAGCAGCACCAGGGTCGCGGCGATGCTGGCCAGCCATCCAAAGGGCACGACCGCGCCGATGCGCCGGGCCGGGAGCGCACGCGGCGCGGGACCGGCCTCGGTGGCGAGCAGATCGATTAAGTGGCTGGTTTTCATGGGGTCTTCCTCACAAGATTCGAGAGTCGTTTCAGTCCGCGGTGCACCCGCACCTTGAGTGCCGCGACCGAGATGCCGCTGCGAAGGGAGGCCTCGTCCAGGGTCAAGCCCTCCAGCTTGGTCAGGGTGATCGCCTCGCGCTGGGCTTGCGGCAGCCTGCCAAGCAGGGTTGCCAGATCGCGCTGCACGGGGAATTCCTCCTCGACGGTTGTCAGCGTCCCTTCGGGGAGATCATCCAACCCCAGATGACGCGCGTCGCGGCGACCGCGCCGGCGCCACAGGTCAATCAGCTTATGCCGGGCGATGGCGAGCATCCAGCGGCTGACCGGCACCTTGGGATCGTAGGTGCCGCGTTGCAGGTGAATCGCCAGCAGCGTCTCCTGGAGCAAATCCTCGACCTCGTCCGGCAGCCCTTGCAGGCACCGGCGAAACCAGCCGCGCAGGCGCTTGGCGATCTGCTCCAGCGCTTGCCGATAAGCGGCCTCATCGCCGGCTTGCCCGCGATCCCACAACGGCCGCAGGGCGGCTTCGAAGGCATCGAGCGCATTGGCGGGGCTGTCGGCTGGGTGCTTGGGCATGTCTTTCGATGAAGGAAGTCGTTGGCGCGCCATCAAAGGTTACAAGGCGCGCGACAAGCGGTGGACATCTTTTTTCGACCCGCCCTGTAACCCTTCGCGCTCTGCCAGCGACTCGGTTAGTGAGGGCGCGATGCCGAGGCGGATCATCCGCGACCGCGGCACGCGACCCGACATCTGATCAACCAAAGAACGCTGGAGTTTCTCATGAACAAAATCCTCATCACCACCGCCGCTGTCATGCTCACCACCTCCGTGCAGGCCGCCGACAGCCTGCGACAGTTCACCCGTGGCAATCCGGACAGTGACCACCACGTCGGGTTCTTCCAGACCACGGCGCCGGCCTCCTCCGGTAGCGCAACGGCTTTGGATCACTATCAAGGCCTCGCCCAGGGCAACCCGGATTTGCTGAGCCTTGGCCAGGGTCGCTCGCCAACGCATGAACGCCCGGACATTTACGGGGTTTTCGGCGGCAGTCCTGATCTGGCCTATTGATCGGATCATTGATCTCATCGCAAGGCAACTTCAGACCCGTATCACTCTTCATCGGGCGGTCGCGCGCCGCCCGATGAAGGGCGGGCTTAACAGATCGCACTGAATACCCATTTTATCCGACCCAAGGAGATCATCATGGCAACAACTCTCTCGACAACTTCCAACTTAACACCCGCGCTGCGATTCGCGGACTTGGCGCCACATGCTCATTGGTTGCTGCGAATCGGCTTCGCCTCGGTGTTTCTGTTTCATGGTATCGGCAAGCTGATGGCGCCGACGCAATTTGCCGACATGATGGGACTGGCTTTGCCGGTTGCACTTGCCGTTGCCGTCGCTGAGGTAGCCGGTGGTCTGGGACTGCTCGCCGGCGCCATTCTGCGCCGGGATTGGATCACACGCCTGGGTGCGCTGGCGACGGTTCCGGTGCTCATCGGCGCCATTTCGATGGTGCACTGGGGCCAGTGGAGCTTTGTGGCTACTGCAAGCCATCCCATGGGAGGGATGGAGTTTCAGGTCAGCTTGCTGTTGATGGCGCTCTATTTTGTTGTTCGCGGCAACACCGATGCACGCTGATCGGTCAGGCTGACCAGGACTGACCAAGCCTGTTGGCACAGTGTCTTGACTTGCCTTTCTCCCCAGGCGGGCCCCTTCAGGGCTCACCTTCGATCAATCTGATCATTTCTCCGCCAGATGATTATGCGTGCGTGGGTTTTGCAGTCCGCCAGTCTGATCAGCACGCTGATCCCTCGGCGCTCGCGTGCCAGACCGAGGCGGAATACGACATCGTCAAGACGCATTCGAGCCCGCGCCCCTCGCCCCTTCTTCTCTCATATCCGTTCCCCTAGCGCCGCGCGATCCAGAAATCCAGGCTCAGATAGCGCCCGGCGCCGATGAAGAAGAGCACCAGCAGCATGATGAAATAAGTGGCGGCAAACTCAATGCCGTTGTTCAGCACCACCAAGCTGCCGTTCTCGGTCAGCCACTGATAATGGCCGTGCTCGCGCAGGATGTCCTTGGCCCGATCCAGCCGTTCAATCGCGCCGATGGTGCGCTCGGTGGCGAACATTGAGCCGCTGCCTTCGGCGATGGCCAGCCAGCCGTTTTGCCAGTGCACGGTGACGGCGGCGACCATCATGGTCACCATCAGCGGCGCCGAGATCCAGCGCACGCCAAGGCCGATGACCAGCAGGATGGCGCCCAAGGTCTCGGTCCCGGAGGCGAGGAAAGCCATGACGGTTGGAAAGGGCATGCCCAGCCCCCAGTCCGGGTTGCCGAACCAGGCCACGGTATCCTCGAAGTTGGCGAACTTCTTGGTGCCGGCCATCCAGAAGACGGGTGCGAGGTACAGGCGCAAGGCCAGCGGGCCGAGAAAATCGAGCGCGCGGGTGGTATCGAGCAGGTCTTGCAGGCGTCGGGCCATGGTCAGCATGAGGACTCTCCCTTAGATGTTTGGGTGATCACTTTGTTTTGTTAATCTGGGAAGACCGGCTCGGACGGCTGTTTCTTTCGACGGACTGAATCCAGCTGAAAGATTCCGCGGATGCTGGCGGTCTTTGTCCGCAAGCCTGGTCAACCGCAAGCGCCCAAAAAGAGAGGCCACCCCATGATTCGACGGGCTCCACCCACGGAGTCATTGGCTCCAGTCGCGGCCACCCGCGCGGAACTACACGCCTGGCACAATGCGCTCCTCGACCGCCGCGCCTTTCTCGCCCGCTGCGCTGGGGTGACGGTCGCCGGGCTGTTTGCGCCAATGCTGGCTGAAGCCACGATTGCGGAAGCCGATCAACCCGCTAAAACACTGAGCGAAAATGAGCGCATGATGCTGATCGACGCCGTGCAGCAGCATCTGTTCCCCTCCGAATCCGAAGCCCCCGGCGCGCGCGAGATCAACGCCCTGCCCTTCCTGCGCTTCGTGCTGAAAGATGCCAAGACCGACCCCGACGAGCCGGCCTTCATCCTGAATGGCGCCGGCTGGTTGGAGGACCTGAGCCAGCAACGCACCAGCCAGTCCTTCCTCGCGCTCGATAGCGCCGCGCGCGAGTCGCTGTTGCGCGAGACCGCCGCCAGCGAGGCCGGCGAGAATTGGCTGTCCACCCTGCTGCTGTATCTGATGGAAGCCCTGCTGACCGACCCAGCCTATGGCGGCAATCCTGACGGCATTGGCTGGCGCTGGTTGGAGCATATCCCCGGCTATCCGCGCCCGGATGCCGCGACCATCTACCCGAGGCTGCCGTGATGACCGCAAGCAACACCGACACCGATTGCGATGTCTGCATCGTCGGCAGCGGCGCCGGCGGCGCGCCCGTGGCCTGGCGGCTAGCCAAGGCCGGTCAATCCGTCATCGTACTGGAGAAAGGCCCCTGGCTGACAGACCAGCACTTTCGCAAGGATGAACTGGCCTGCTGCCGGCGTGCGGTCTACACCCCCGAGAAGCGCCTGGAGCCCCATGTGGTCGAGGATCGCGATGCCGATGGCGCCTGGGTGGCCAAGTCCACCGCCGAGTCCGGCTGGGATTTCTGGAACGGCAACCTGGTCGGCGGTTCCAGCAATCTGATGAGCGGCTTTTTTCATCGGCTCAAGCCGGTGGATTTTCGCCAACTCGACGAACTTGGCCCAATCGCGGGCGCCAACCGTGCCAACTGGCCGATCAGCTATGACGATTTGGAACCCTATTACGACCAGGTTGAGCCTTTGGTCGGCATTTCTGGCGCCTTGGCCAAGCATCCAAACATCGAACCGCGCTCCAGCGCCGATTTTCCCTATCCACCGACACTGGAACATCCGGTGTCGGCCTGGATCGACGAGGCCTGCGAACGCCTCGGCTATCACGCGCTGCGGGTGCCGCGCGCCATTCTCTCGCGCGGGGCGCTGGGGCGGCGTGCCTGCGAGTACTCCGGTTATTGCGGCAGCTTTGGTTGTTCGAGCGGCGCCAAGGGTGGTGCGCGCGCGGCCTGGCTGACCCCGGCGCTGGCCACCGGACGCTGCGCGATCCGCCCGCGCGCCCAGGTGCTGCGGTTGTTGAGTGATGCGCGGGGCCGGGTGACCACCGCCGAATACGCCGATGCCGAGGGCAAGGTCCGACAAATCACTGCCAAGCGTTTTGTGGTGGCTTGCCAGGCGGTGGAGACCAGCCGCCTGTTGCTCAACTCCCCGGGGCCGAAGTTTCCCCAGGGTCTGGCCAACAACTCCGGTCAGGTCGGGCGCAACCTGCTGTTCTCCGCTGGCGGCTCCGGCTCGGGCGATTTGGAGTACGCCGCCCTGGGCGCGGAGCGCGCGGCGGCACTCAAGACCATGGGACCCTTCGTCAATCGCGCCCTGGATGACTGGTATCTAATCGAGGACAAGGGCTTCGCGGGCGCGGGGAACGAGCGCCGGCACAAAGGCGGCATTGTCGAGTTCCTGCTCGCCCATCCCAATCCCACCGGTCTGGCCAACCGTGCCAAGTGGCGCGACGGCGAGTTGGTCTGGGGCTTGCCACTGAAGCGCCGCTTGGAACAGTGGTTTCGCACCGACCGCACCCTGCGTTTCGAGGTGTTCTGCGACTGGCTGCCAACCGATGATTGCTTCGTCAGCCTGGACCCCAAGGTCAAAGACCGCTGGGGTCAACCGGTGGCGCGCATCCGCATCGGCCATCACCCCCATGATCTGCAAGTCGGGCGCTATCTGGCCGACAAAGCCGAGCGGGTCCTGAAGGAACTGGGCGCGGCGCGGGTGCGCTCCAGCATTAGCGGCGCCCCGCCGCCCAATCTGATGGCCGGCGGCTGCCGCTTCGGGACTGATCCCAAGACCTCGGTGCTGGACGCCGACTGTCGCGCCCATGAGGTCGAGAATCTCTTCGTCACCGACGGCAGCTTCATGCCCACCGGCGGCAGCGTGCCCTATACCTGGACCATCTATGCCAATGCGCTGCGGGTGGCGGAGGGGATGTTGGGATGAGCGAGATCGACACGGGCATGATGGCCCACAGTATTCAACTGGCGGTGGCGCCGGTGTTCCTGCTGACCGGCATCGGCGCCTTGCTCGGGGTCATGGCCGGGCGCATCGCGCGCGTCATTGATCGCTCACGCAAGGTCGAAGCCCTGCTGGCATCGACGATCGCTGAAACCGACCCTGCGCGAACGCGAGCGGCGACGGAAATGCGCCGACTCCAGCAGCGCGCACGCCTGATCAGCTTGGCCATCGGGTTCTGCACCCTGGCGGCGCTGCTCGTGGTGTTCGTGATCGCGGTGCTGTTTCTAGGCGCCTTCTGGCAGTTGGAGGCGTCGCTGACCGTGGCCGGGCTGTTCATCGCCGCCATGGGCAGCCTGACACTGGCGCTGGTGCTCTTTCTGCGCGAAGTCATGATCGCCACGGCGGATCTTTGTTTCGGGCGCGGTCTTGACCGGCGCCCTGAGCGGACATCGGCCCCTCCGCCCGGTGGGTAATCGTACCCGCGCGTGATCTGCAAGCTTCAATCCCCACCCGTGCGATAGCGCAGCGCGCGGCTTCGATGCGCCGAACTGCTGGCGAAACTGGCGGCAGCCCCCGCACATCATCAGATGAAATCGCGGCGCCAGGCGTTCGCGCCTGGACAGGGGGCGGTCGAGATCCTCTGACATCAAACGGGTGGCGTGTCGGCAATTCATCATGGACGGGGTTCCTCGGCCTCTTAACGGATAAACCAGGTGTCTTCCAGACACAAGCGCAGGCCCATGCGGGCGCGATGCAGGATGACCCAGCCCCCAACTGGGACATCGGCAGCTCGCGCTGGCGGATGCGCAAGGCATCAAAGATTTTGCGCTTGAGAATGGAAAACACCCAGGTCTTGAGACTGGCGCGTTTCAGGTCTTGTGGATCTAACGTTCAGGTGATATTTTCAAGCTCCCTTCCAACAACGGAGACTGCTAATGTCATCGAATCTCTTGCTCCATCTCGACCAGCCGCTCGACCAGGCGGGGCAACACAGCCTGCGGCAGTCCATCGCCGCGCGCTTTGACGTGTCATCGGCGGATGCGCATGCCTCCCATCGCTCCCACCTGCTGTTCGTTCCCCTGCGGCTGAACCAGGTCATGCCACATCAGGTGGTGGACTTTGTCCGCGCCCAAGGCTACCCGGCCCGGATCGTCGATCTGTGAGCCGCAAGATCGGGGCGATCGCGGCGCGGCTGGGCGCCACGGTGCGCACCCTGCGCTTCTACGAGGAACAGGGCCTGGTGAACCCACGCCGCACCCCGGGTGGCACCAGGCTCTACAGCGCCGAGGACGAGGCGCGCTTTGCCGCCTTGTTGGCCTTCTCGCGCCTGGGGTTTTCCCTCAAGGCCCTGGCCGGGTTGGCCGGCATCCGAGCAGACAGCACGACCGGGGAGGAAGCGAGCACCCGGGTGCGCGCGCAACTCGAGGCCATGCTGACGGAGCTGAAGGAACAGGCCCGCGCCATCGCCCGCCAGCAGGCGGATCTCAAGCAGGCGCTGGATTGGGTCCGGCGCTGCCAGGGATGCACCAAGCCACCGGTGCGGACGGTCTGCGCCGGGTGTGAACGCGCGCGCGGTTGGGAGACCAGCGAGACCCTACGCATTGTTTGGGATGAGGCGAGCCATGACGAATCCGCAATACCCTGATCTTCACATCCCTAACGTCCAAATGGATGTCCAACTGCGGGTCTGCTATCGCCAGGAATGGCAAGACGGCTTCGGCGCCCGTGGCTGGAAACTCGCGAATGCCCTGCATGACCCTGAGATCATTGCTTCGACACCCGCCACCGGCGAGCGCATCCCGACCTCGGTCTTGGTGCATGACATCCTCGATCATGCCCTCTGCGGCTTGCCGGCGAGCGGGCATCGCGCCGAGGCCGTGGCGCTGATGCAACTGGCCGCGCGCACCCGGGCCGATCCGCGCCCGGACTTCGCCCAAATGGTCGATGAAGATCTGCTGCGGGGGCGCGTCAATGGTGAGTCAGCACGCTCCTTTCTGCCGGACGATCTGCTCGACGCCTTGCCCGATGCCGCGGGAGTGGCCGACGAGCGCTTGCTCGCGATGCTGGTGCGCACCCTTGACCAGTCAACCCTGCGCACGCGCCTGATCGCGCATTTCTTCACCCTCGGTCAGGCGGGCGCCGCGCAAGCAATGGCCCATTATCGCGCACGGGGGCTGGATACCGAGCGGCGCGGCGCCCTGGGGCTGGCACTGCAACAGGTGTTCGAGCAGGCGGATCGCTGGGTGGTGGAACAACACCTGGACATGGCGGAGGGGAGCGTGCGATTCACCGCCGATCAGCTCTGGTTCAAGCTCGAACACCCCAAGTCCAGGGTAGCGCGCGGGACATACTAAGACATTGCGGCACTGCCGATCAGGCGCCACCGTTGCCGGGCGGAGGACGCGCTCGCGATTCCTGATCCCCAACGGAACCGACCCCTGTCATTGCAGGGAATCGGCGCGCATACCACCCCAGCCGTCACAGGACCATTCGGAGACGCCCTCATGACTGAGCCCCATTTTGAACATCGCATCGCCGCAGCCGTGGTCCCAGTCGGACGGCTGCTGGTGCGCAACCCCTTCGACCTGACCCCCATCGCCACCGTGAATCAGGTGGATCAGGCGGGCGTGGAGCAGGCGTTGGCCATCGCCCAGAGGCTGTTTCGGGATCGCGCCGGCTGGTTGCCCGCGCACCAGCGCATCGCCATCCTGCGCCGAGCGGCCGAGCTGATGGAAGAACGCGCCGAGGCGCTGGCCCTGGAAGCGGCACGCGAGGGCGGCAAGCCATTGCAGGACTCCCGGGTCGAGGTGGCGCGCGCCATCGACGGGCTGCGTAACTGCGCCGAACTCCCGCGCAGCGCCGGCGGACGCGAAATCCCCATGGGCGCGACCGCCGCCTCGGAGGGGCGCCTGGCCTTCACCACCCACGAGCCTATCGGCCCGGTGGTCGCCATCAGTGCCTTCAACCATCCGCTGAACCTGGCCGTGCATCAGGTTGGGCCGGCGGTGGCCGCCGGCTGTCCGGTGGTGATCAAACCGGCCGAAGACACCCCGCTGTCCTGTCTGCGGCTGATCGACCTGCTGCGCGAGGCCGGCCTTCCCGCCGGCTGGGCGCAAGCCCTGATGACCGACAGCCTCGCCACCGCCGAGGCCCTGGCCACCGATCCGCGCGTGGCCTTCTTCTCCTTCATCGGCAGTGCCCGGGTGGGTTGGCACTTGCGCTCACGGCTCGCTCCCGGCACCCGCTGCGCCCTGGAGCATGGCGGCGCGGCGCCGGTGATCGTCGACCGCGATGTCGATCTGGATCGCATTGTTCCCCTGATCGCCAAGGGCGGTTTCTACCATGCCGGGCAGGTTTGTGTGTCGGTGCAGCGGGTCTATGCCGACCCCGAGATCGCTGTCCCTCTGGCGCGGGCGCTGGCCGCCGCCGGCGCGGCCATGCCGGTGGGCGATCCAAGCGCCGAGACCACCGCCATCGGCCCGCTGATCCGACCGGCGGAGACCGAGCGCGTGCATGCCTGGGTGCAAGAGGCCATCGCCGCCGGCGCCGAGTTGATCGGCGGCGGTCAGACGCTGTCCGCGACCTGTTACGCACCCACGGTATTGCTCGATCCGCCCGAGGATGCGCGCGTCAGCACCCAGGAGATTTTTGGCCCGGTGATCCTCGTCTACCGCTGCGCGAATCGCCAGGACGCCATCCGCCGCGCCAATGCCCTGCCGTTCGCCTTTCAGGCGGCGGTGTTCAGCCAGAATCTGGACTTCGCGCTGCACACCGCGCGGCAGCTCGACGCCGCTGCCGTGATGGTCAATGATCACACCGCCTTTCGTGTCGATTGGATGCCCTTTGCCGGACTGCGCCAGTCCGGGCTAGGCACCGGCGGCATTCCCTACAGCTATCGCGACATGCAGGTCGAAAAGCTGCTGGTGCTGCGCGATGATGGTCGCGGGTGACGGGCCGAGGTCATGGCGGAGGTGATACCAGTGCCTGATCATCGACCATCGAAAGAGTCGCTGTTCGCCGAATCTTGTCACGCATGGAATTTCTTAACCACAACCGGAGCGTCTTCAATGCCCAACACAACCGCGCAACTGACCCGACAGGCACTGCTTGTTCTGCTGCTGATGCTGGCTGTTGTGCCAGCCGCCTTCGCCGCTGAACCCTCCGCCGCTGAACAGGGCTTGGCGCAACGCACCAGCCCCTATTCGGTCCCGGAGACTCTCGACCGACTCGAAGCCCTGTTGCAGGAGAAAGGCGTCATCGTCTTTGCCCGCATTGATCACAGCGCCGGCGCCCAGGAGGCCGGACTCGAACTCCCGCCCATGCAGCTGCTGATCTTCGGCCACCCCAAGGCCGGCACACCGCTGATGCGGGCCGTGCCCAGCAGTGGTCTGGATCTGCCGCTGAAGGTGCTGGTGTGGGAGGACGCCGACGGACAGACGCAGGTGATCTGGAACACCCCGGATTACCTGATTGAGCGCCACGGCCTGGATGCGTCCTATCGCAAGAACCTGGCCGCCGTCGAGGGACTGATCAACGCGGCGCTTCAGCCAGCGCCCTGAGGCAACGGCGAGTCCGTGCGCGGATGGCCAGCGCGGCTGTCCGCCCGGTCTCGCGGCCAGGCATCCAAGTCTCGACTGCCGCCGGTGCCGAGCCAGCGGTGCGTGGTTCATGTCGGGCGCTCCGGGTCAGCGCTCATCATTCAGATCATCACGGGTGCGCCGAAAGCGCAGATGCGCGATGTCGGGCGGGAAGAACATGGCCCAGTTCCATTCCAGGTAGACACGGATCTTGCGCGCCAGGGTCGGGATATAGAGCAGGTAGAACCCGCGCCAGAGCAGCCAGGGAATGAATCCGGAGATGTTGACCCCCTGGATGCGCGCCACCGCGCGGTTGTGACCAATGGCTGTCATCAGCCCCTTGGGCCGATATCCAAAGGCCTGGGTGGCCTCCCGGCGCGCGACCCGGGCGATATTGGCCGCCAGTTGCGGACCCTGATGCAACGCGAACTGCGCCGTGGGCGGACAACTCGCCCCATCGGTGCGGCGATTAGGCACCGCGGCACAGTCGCCGATGGCCCAGACGCCGGCCAAGCCCGGCACTGACATATCGGAGGCGACTCGCAGCCGCCCGCGCACCTTCTCGACCGGCAGCGCCTCGATCAGCGGATGCGTGCGACTGCCAATGGTGCAGACAAGGGTCCCGGCCTCGATGCGCCGTCCATCCTTGAGGGTAATCCCGCAGGCATCGACGCCGTGCGCCGGCATGTCGAGCAACACCTCCACACCGCCATGCCGGGGACCAGGATGCGCGGGGCCTGGTCACGATGGTCTTGTGGCGCGTGCATTCGTTTAGGCATGCATCCCTCCCGTGCGCGCGGTTCCGAGCAGAATCTGGCGCTCGCGCAAATCGGTCAGCAGACTGTCACCGGCGGCGAGCAGTTGATCAGGCCGCGCGAGCCCCAATTCCTCGCCGATCATGACCAGCACCTGCCGGCCACTGCGGTGATGTCCCTCGCGCAGCAATTCCAGCAGGCGTGCCGTGACGGCGTTGACCTGCAGGAAGGCGACCCGCTCCCGGCGGTCGCGGTAAGCGACCAGATGGGTCGGTTCCCGAGGCGGGGTGCGGGGCGGATCGGCGGGATCGATGGCATGCACCGCGAACCGATAGGTCAAACTCCAGGCTAGCGGTGAGACCACGGGCGCGCCTTGCAGCAGATCCCCATTGGGATCGGCCAGCGCCGGCCCGGCATCCAGCTCGCTGAACAGCAGCGCGGTCTCGACCCATTCGTAATGGGCCAGTTCGAACAGATACGGCGGATCGTCAGGCACATCCGCTCGGCTCGTGCTGAGATAGGCCAGCCACTCCTGCCCGATCTCCGGAAACAGTGGCGTGCTCGCGCGATGTTCGCGCAGAAAACCGCGCACCAGCGCCTGCCAGCGGATCGAGCCGAGACAGGCGTGCAGGACCGGGAACCCTTGCCCGAGCAGCGAGGAGAGGTTGTTGAACACCAGTTCACGGTAGATGCGCAGGCGCCGGGCCTCAATGCCCGGCGGCGGGGCTTGGCCGTCGGGATCGCGCAGATGCGCGGCCAAGGTCCGTTGCACCTGCATGAAGTCCGGCTCGGCGCCGGCGTGGCTTTGATAAGCGGAATCAGGCATGCGCGTATCCCCCAGTCATGGCCGCGACCTGGCCAGGCGGTATGCCAGCACGCGCCTGACAGGCGCTGATTTGGCGAACCTCGGCGGTCAGGGTCGCGAGCGGCGGGAGATTGAAGTCGCGCTCGAGCAAGGTCGGGAAGACACCAAAGCGCGCATAGGCCTCCTCGAGCAACGCCCAGACGGGCGCGATGACATCGGCGCCATGGGTGTCGATCCGCAGATCGGGCGCCTCCTCGTAGTGACCGGCGATATGGCCGTAGGCGATGCGCCGCGCGGGCAGTCCAGCGAGGAAACCCGCCGGGTCATACCCATGATTGATGCCGTTGACAAAGACATTGTTGACATCGAGCAGCAGGTCGCAATCGGCTTCCTCGAGCACGGCTGTGATGAAGTCAAGCTCGCTCATCGTCTGCCCGGGCGCGGCGTAGTAAGAGACGTTCTCCAGCGCGATACGCCGCTCCAGGATGTCCTGCACCTGGCGCACGCGCGCCGCGACATGGCGCACCGCCTCCGGGGTGAAGGGAATCGGCAGCAGATCGTAGAGGTGACCATCGTCGCTGCAATAGCTTAGGTGCTCGCTATAAAGATCAATCCGATGGCGGTCGAGAAAGACCTTTAGCCGGCGCAGAAACGCGGTATCCAATGGCTCCGGTCCGCCAATCGACAACGACAGGCCGTGGCAGACAAAGGGCGTGCGCTCGGTCATACTCGCCAACCAGCGCCCCCAGCGCCCGCCGACGCCCATCCAGTTCTCCGGCGCGATTTCCCAGAAATCGATCTCCGGCGGCGTTTGATCGAGGACATCACCCATGAAGGCGCGCCTGAGACCGAGGCCAGCACCGGTGATCGGATCGTATGGATCGTTCATGACGGACTCCGCGTGGTTCAGATTCCTGAGCGCTGTCGCCAAAGTCATTGGCAACGCAGGGCTCTTGGCCGGACACTTTTGTCTCACCTACTGGCCCTCTCACCTGCTGGCTGGCTGGCCAGCCAGATGAATAGGCGCCCCCCGGCTGCGTCTCCCTGTCAGAGACCGCCAGACCCTCACGGATCTTTCACCCTGCCGCCAAAACATCCCACCCTTGGGCTATGAAAGACATCCGCCAGATCCCGGGTCTTCCAGAGAGCTCAGTGCAAAGCGATCCAAAGCGCTCGGCCCCATCATTGGGTCGTACCGATGCCGTTGGAGCACAACCTTGAGGGATCGAACGCCTATGAATCCGCACGCACGACAGGCCGCCTGGCGGCTACTGGAGTCCTCGGTGGTGACCTACCAGGGCCAGCCGGTCGGCACCGTGGCGGCGCAAGATACGGACATCGCGGCGCTGAATTATGATCAGGTCTTCACCCGCGATTTCGCCATCTCGGCCTTTGCCTTCCTGCTCGACGGGCGCGCGGAGATAGTGCGCAACTTCTTGCACACGGCCGTGCGCCTGCAAAGCCAGGAGCGTCAGCTCGACTGCTTCAAACCCGGCAAGGGGCTGATGCCGGCCAGCTTTAAGGTGAGCTGCGCAGGGAATCGGGAGACGCTGATCGGCGATTTCGGCGAGCACGCCATCGCCCGTGTGGCACCGGTCGACTCGGGCTTCTGGTGGTTGCTGATCCTGCAAAGCTATGTGCGCGCCACCGGAGACTGGGCCTTTGCCCACCGGCAGGACCTGCAACAGGCGCCGCGGCTGATTCTGGATCTGTGCCTGACCAGCCGCTTCGACATGTTCCCCACCATGCTGGTGCCGGACGGCTCCTTCATGATCGACCGGCGCATGGGGGTGTATGGCTATCCGCTCGACATCCAGGCGCAGTTCTTCGCCGCCTTGTGCGCCGCCTCCGAGCTGCTTGATGACAGCGATGCCGCCAGCGCCGCCTATCGGCCGGTGCTCGATGAGCGCCTGTCCCACCTGGCCCATCATGTACGCACCTACTACTGGCTGGATCTCCCCCGGCTGGGCCAGATCTATCGCTATGGGGTGGAGGAATACGGGCCGACCTCCATCAACAAGTTCAACATCTACCCGGACACCATTCCCGACTGGCTGATGGACTGGCTGCCGGAACGCGGCGGCTATCTGGTCGGCAATCTGGGGCCGGGCCGACTGGATTATCGCTGGTTCGGCCAGGGCAATCTGCTCGCTTGCGCCGCCGGGCTGGCCAGTCCGGACCAGACCGGCGCCATCATGCAGTTGTTGGTGGATCGCCAGGAAGATCTGATCGGAGCGATGCCGGCCAAGCTCTGCTTCCCCGCCCTGGCCGATCAGGACTGGCGCATCCTCACCGGTTGCGACCCCAAGAACCGCCCCTGGTCCTATCACAACGGCGGGCACTGGCCGATGCTGCTGTGGCTGCTGACCCTGGTGAGCCTGCAAACCGGCGCCGAGGACCTGGCCGAGCGCGCCCTGCACACCGCCGAGCGACGTCTGCTGCAGGATGACTGGCCGGAATACTACGACGGGCGCCGGGGTCGATTGGTGGGCCAGCAGGCGCGGCGGCAACAGACCTGGAGCGCGGCGGGGTATCTGGTGGCCTGCCAACTGCTGGAACAACCCGAGCGCGCGGCGCTGTTGCGCATGGGGCGCGCGATCTCTGGGCGCGGCTGTGTCAGCTGAGGATGCGACTCAGGGACTCCGGTTGCCAAGGCTTGCGCGACAGCGGTGCCCAGCGGGATTGTCATCGCCCTGAAAGATTCTCCCGCCCACGGCGGTCTTTGCAGCTAAGCCTCCCCAAACCGCCACCCGAGGGCCTGCGCGCGTGAACTGCCGATCCTTCCGTCGTCATCTGCTGATCGATCCCCGGCATCTCGATGCAAGCTTGCGCGACCATGCCGCTCGCTGCTCGTTCTGCGCGCAAGCCCTGGAGCGCGCGCTGGCGTTCGAGCGCCGGTTGGCGGATGCCGTGCAACAGGAGTATGGACAGGTCGCCGGCGGCGAGCGCCTTGACGGTGCTGATCACGACCCGGGTCACAACCCGAGTCACGACCAGAGATCCGTTTGAGCGCTCTCCGCTATTCACTGGCGCGACTGACGCTGGCCAGGATCTTATCGAGGTGACCAGCAAAGGCCTTGCGATCACTTTAACTCAAGGCCGGAGGCCCACCGGTGTTGATGCCGCTGGCTCGGAGTGTCTCCATGAAGTCGCGGACATTTAGTCGCGCACGGATGTTCTCGCTGGTGAACAACTCGCCACGATGACTCAGTACCTGGCCGCCCTGGTCGATGACGGCGGCGGCCAGGGGGATATCGCTGGTGATCACCAGATCGCCGGCTGCGATCTTGTCGAGAATGGCTTGATCGGCAACATCGAAACCGGATCGCACGCGCAGGCTTTTGATGAAGCGCGACGGCGGGGTTGGCAGTGCCTGATTCGCCACCAAGGTGAGAGGAATCCGGCAGCGCTCGGCGGCGCGGAACAAAATGTCCTTGATCACCTGCGGGCAGGCGTCGGCATCGACCCAGATGTGCATCGTTTTGGCTACTCCGTAAACAGCGTCAGTTACCCTGATGATGGAGACCGATCCCGCGCTGAATGGCCTCGGCACCAAAGCGGTGGCGGATGGCGTCGAGCGTCTCCGTTAAGCCATTGTCCGCGGGATTGCGCCCGGTCTCGGCGGTCTCAAACAGATCAAGCTGCTGGCCGGTGGTGGGTTGCGACCAGCCGGAGAGTCCCAGGCCGATTAGCCGCACGGGCCGGCCAGTCCAGGTGGCTTCGCTCGCGAGCAGTGACCAGGCGACCTGATACAGGTCCTGCTCATCCGCTGTCGGCACCCGCAGTGAGCGCGAGCGCGTATGGGTCTCGAAGGGATAGAAACAGACCTTCAGGGTGACCACCCTACCCAGGCGCCCGGTCTGGCGCGCGGTCCAGGCGACCTCGCGCGCGGCCCAATGGAGGGTCTCCGCGAGTTGCTTCGGGTCCGTGACATCCTCGGGGAAGGTCCTCTCCTTGGAGATCGACAAGCGCTCCCGATCCGGGTAGAGCCGGTCATCGGCAATGCCCCGCGCCTGATAATAAAACTGGGTGCCGGCCCGCGCGCCGCAGTGCTGGCGCAGGGTCTCGAGCGACAGCTCGCGCAAATCGCCGACGGTTTTGACCCCAAGCCGGGCCAGGCGCGGGGCTGTTTTCACGCCCATGCCGCGCAGGACGTTGAAGGGCATGGGGGCGAGAAAGTCCGCTACTTGCTCCTCTAGCACCACCGTCAAGCCATCCGGTTTGTGATAGTCGGAAGCCAGCTTGGCGATGAGCCGGTTGGGGCCGATGCCGACCGAGGCGGTCAATCCGACGGCTTGGCGGATGCTGCCCTTGACCTGTTCGCCGATGACCCGGGGTGGCCCGAACAGGGCGGTGAGCCCGGAGACGTCGAGATAGGCTTCGTCGATCGAGACGCGTTCGATCCGGGGTGAGATGGTCGCAAGCACGGCCATGATCTGCGCGGAGACTTGGGCATAGTGCGCCACGCGCGGGCGGACATAGACCGTTTCCGGCGGCAAGCGGCGCGCGGCCTGGGTGATCGGCATCGCGGAATGCACGCCGAAGCGGCGCGCTTCGTAGGAGCAGGTCGCGACCACGCCGCGACCTCCGGGCTGGGCGCCGACCACCAGCGGACGACCGCGCCATTCGGGGTGATCGCGCTGCTCGATGGCCGCGAAGAAGGCATCGAGGTCGACATGCAGAATCAAACGTGGCATCGCGCTGGTTGGGTGGCGGCTGATCGACTTGATTCAGTGGCTCGGGGCCTCAGTAGCTCTGGCGAGATCGATGTCCATCCACGGCGGCCGCGAACGCACCCGCCTCGCGCAACAGACGGTCGGCGTCTTCGAGCTGGGCCAGATGGTCCATCGGCAAGGCGCCCAGTCCGCGCGCGGCGCCCCACAGGCCGCCGGCCATGGCGCCGATGGTGTCGACATCGCCGCCGACGTGGCGGGTGAAGTCGAGCAGATCGATGAAGGGCTCGGACAGATGACGCAGTGCAATGTAGACGGCGGTTGGACAAGAGTCGGCGGCGGTGATCGCGTGGCCAAGTTGGCGGGCGACGGTCTTGTGCGCGATGGGCTTGTCGTGGCTCAACCACTGCGCGGCCAGCGAGAGCTTGGCGGCAACAGCCGGCGTCCAATCCTGTGCCTGGAAGTCCGTCCAGAAGGCTGTTGGGCTGAGGCCGCGAAACAGCATACCCGCCACCAAGGCGATCAGCACCGCGCCTTCCTGGCCCTGCGGGTGCGCGTGCGTGATCGCGGCACTGGACCGAGCAGCTTGGATGATCGCGTCCTTGCCCTGAGCGGCGAAGAACAGTCCAATCGGCACCGCGCGCATCGCCGCGCCATTGCCGAAGGAGCCCTGCGCATAGACGGCGCGGCAGGCCACAGTCCAATGGTGACCGCGCCGGATGCGCTTGAGGATCTTGGCCGCACCGGGACCATAGCCGCGCGACCAGCGATAGGAGCATGCGAAACGCCGTGCCAGATCGTCTTGGTCGACGCGGCCAAGCTCGGCCAGGGAGGCGGCGACATTAAAGGTCATCTGGGTGTCGTCGGTCCAGCGTCGGCGACCCTGACGGGTGCCAATCACGCGCCACAGCAGTCCTTCGAGTGGTCCGCCTTCGTGGGGCGCGCCCCAGGCATCGGCCAGGGCCACGCCGAGCAAGGCGCCCTGGATGCGATCGAGCGGATCGGATGGCGGTGTTGGGGCTTGGTTAGGCATTATCGGAAGCCTGATCCCCCAGGACTCTCTGGTCAAGTCGCGGCAGATTTTGGGCCTGGTGGTCCATGCACCAGGCGCGGATCCGCGATCAAGCCTTCGAGCGGGTCGATTGTGGACATGGACCAGGACCTCGTGGCTTCTGGCGCGATGGGCTGACCAACATCATCCGCCCACTGCCTCCAGGCCCAGGCGGCCTGGATGGCGCAGAGCAAGGCATCCAGGCTATCGCCGCTGGGATCATCGGCCAGGCTGGCCGGGGCTTCAATCGTCAGACCATAGTCCGCGCGGGTGGCGCCGTCCAGGATCGCCGCCAGCAGTTCGCGGCGCGCTTGTTCCCGCGCGGGGCTCTGTTTCTTGGGATCATCCTGCTTGTAGGATCGGCGTCCGATCAACGCGCGCGCGAGCAAGCCGGGATAGGCTTCGACGCACAGGCGCCCGGGGTCGCCGGCATGGATGCCGGGGATCGTCACGCCGGCGCGCAGCAACCGGGGAGCACCCTCGAAGAACATCAGTCCGACCGGGGTGCCATGGAGCTTCTGCGGGCTGATGGCGCCGGCGGCGCGATCGGTGGCGCGCCGATGTTCCTTGTCCCCAGCGGGCCGCTGGGCGCGGTAGGCGTCGAGCGCCTGGCGAAAGCCCGCGCGTCCCAGGGCTTCGGCGTGACGCACGTAGCCGGACCAGGTCATGGGCCAGCCGATGTTGGCGAGAAAGGTGCGCGACTGGCCGAAGGGAAAATCCAGGCCGGCGATCCAGGGGCCGGGTTGGTTCAGGAAGGACTCAAAGGAGGCGAAATCGCTCCAGCACGCGAGCGAGCCGGCAACGAGTCGATCGCCTTGCAGCCGACATGGCAGATCGGCGGGCTGCCGGTTTCCAGGGCGCGGAGGGCGGATTCGGTGGTGGCGATGCGGCTCTCACCGGCATGGATGGTGATGAGCCGGTCATCAGAACGGTAGGTTGGCGGACGGGGGTAATTCCAGACGGACTCCTGGCCAGGTCCGGGAACCTGCGCGAAGGGCGGGCGTTGCTGGCCGCGATAGTGCCAGGCGTCGCGGGCGGCTTGTAAACCGGATCGAGTGTCGGGCATGCTGGGCGGCCTCGGCTTTGACAGATTGGCTTCTGTGTGCAGACATAGGGCGTTTTCGGCAATGAGCAAGAAGGTGCGCGATGACGAAACCCGAAACACCGCTGCTAGCCGCGGACATCATCATCGAGCTCAATGACCGGCCAGGCCGGCCCATCGTGCTGATTGAACGGCGCTATCCGCCACTGGGTTGGGCGATTCCCGGCGGTTTTGTCGACGTCGGGGAGCGCATCGAAGCCGCCGCCATGCGCGAGGCGCGGGAGGAAACGGCCTTGCGGGTGAAGTTGCGCGCACTCCTGGGGCTTTACTCCGATCCAGCGCGCGATCCGCGAGGCCATACGGTCAGCGCGGTTTGCGTGGCGGAGGCCACCGGAGAGCCCCGAGCGCAGGATGATGCCCGTCACTTGGCGATTTTCGCGCCAGAGGCGCTGCCCGAACCTCTCGCGTTCGATCATGCGCGGATTCTCGATCATTTCCGGCGCTACCGCGAGACGGGCCTGATCACCCCGTTGTGGTCGCCGGATTCCCTGGACAACGTCTGAGCCTCGCTCACGCCGTCATCATGCCCACCCTGTTTTCCATTATCGAATCCCCCGGTCATCCGCGACTCGACGGTCTCTATCAGCGCCTTGGCATCGAGCAGGTGAAGCTCAGCTCCCAGCGCAAGGCCCTGCAGAAGACCTCACCCGACTGGGTGGTGGCGGAGTTCTTCTATGGCTTCGGCAACAACTACGCCGGAGCCAATGTCTGCAATCTGGACGTCTTGCTCGCCACATTGCGCAAGCAGGTGCCAAACGCGCGGGTGATTGTGCTGGTCACCAAGGATCAGGCCGGGTATGTTCCCTTGCTGGCGGAGCGCTTTCCGCTGCATGCGGTTCTGACCTTGCCGGTAGGCGAGGCGGACATGGAGGCAGCGCTGACGGACCAATGAAGGGATCATCACCTTTAACCGCCTGAGCTCTCTCTACTCCAGACCTCCCAGGTCCAGATTTTTCCTCCCACGTAAGCGCTTGAATCTCCGTCTTACCCGACGTTTTTTGGACATTTCCGTCCGACGTCGAGAAGTCGTTTTTTGGACAAACACTGACACAGTTATTCGTTTTATATAAAAATAATTCTGGAAAAATAAAAGAAAGATTGGCATGATCGGGTGAAGTGGTTTTATCCTCATCAAGGAGCTTCCCTGGTGACCCAAATCGAGTTGCTTGCCGAGCCGGCGGGTGCGTTGGATCGCGCGGTGCGTTTCGAGCTTGGTGGTGGCTATGCGCTGCATCTGCCACGCGGTCCACGCGCGCTCGGCACGCTCTACCATCGCGGCACCCCGATCAAGCAAGTGAACCTGCGTGACAACGCCGAGCGTCGCCTCTTGGCTGTGGAGCTGATGCAAAAAGGCGTCAATCAGAGCCGCTTGGCCGAGGCATTGAAGCTTAGCCGCCAGACCCTGCACAACTATCGGGAGAGCTACCGGGAATTCGGCGTTCAGGGACTTTTGCACGGCTACAGTCCCGCCACCAGCAAGGACGAGGAACTCCATCGCCATCTCAACGTCAACAAGCGCCGTCCCGGCTCCAAAGCCCGCGAGCTCGAAGCCCTGCGCCGCGCCAAGCGTAAGCAGGCCGAAGGTGAGGGACAGGCCGAGCTGGACTGGGACGGGGAGACAACCTATGAACTCCAAGAGCCGGCGATTGAACAAACCCTGAGTGCGGCGCTGGCTGGCTCGAACGCGACACTACCTCAATCGGAGCCGGCCGAGGTGGTGGCGAGCGAGCGTCCTTATGCCGAGAACCATGACTGGGAAGAAAGCCGCTACGCCGGCATCTTCCCCATCCTCATGGTCTTGATCAGCCAATGGCGCTGGCTGAGCGGGGTGATGAAACTGTTTGGCGCCGGCTGGAAGCTGTTCATGGTCTTCGCCCTGATGGGCGTGAGCAACATCCGCTCCATCGAGCAACTCAAGCACGTGCGCCGTGACGAGGCCGGGCGGATGCTGGGGATTGGCACTCTGCCGTGCCTGGAGACTATTTGGAGCTGGTTCCATGCGGTGGCCAAGCAAGGGCGCGCCGCCGTGCTGGTGGCCAGCTTTTCCGACGACCAACTCCAGCGCGGCTTGGTCGGCACGGATGTATGGTTCACCGATGGCCATCTGCTGCCCTATACCGGGATGCACAAGGTCCATGCCAGTTATCACACCCAACGGCGCATGCCCACCCCGGGGCAGACCAATCTGGTCACCTGCGATGCGCGCGGGCGCGTGGTCTGCTTTGACATCCAAGAGGGAAAAGGCGATCTGCGCGCGCGCATTCTTGCCTTGGGCGCCTATGCGCGTGAACAGGGTTTGGGCGTGATGCCTTTGCAGGTGTTTGACCGTGAAGGCGACGGGCTGGCGTTTTTCTCCACCCTGGTCGCCACCGACACGCCCTTTGTGACCTGGGAAAAGAACGCCGATGCGGCGCGCTTGGGTGGGTTGGAGGCAGACGCCTTCACCGAGACGCTGTCGTTGAACGGGACCGAGTACCGGCTGCTGGAGGAGGTGAAGGCCTGTACATTCACCCCGGAGCCAGCACACCCCGAGGCGCAGCCGGCGCCCGCGCATTCCTTCACACTGCGCCGGGTGGTGATCTGGAATTTGCGCACCGGGCATCGCACCAGCATGGTTTGTTGGGATGGCGATCTGGCGCTGACCACGGCGGCCATCGCCACGGCCATGCTCAGTCGCTGGGGGGCGTCTGAGAATACCTTCAAGCACCTCCAGGAGCGTCACCCCTATCATTACCATCCGGGGTTTGGGGTGAGTGAGAGCGAGAAACAGGACATCGCCAATCCGGCGATCAAGGCCATTGATGCGCGCCGCCTTGCTCTCAAAACCAAGCTCAACCGTCTCTACAAGCAACAAACCAAGTGCAAGCCCGGGATCAAGAAAGACGGGACCGTGCGCGCGAACAGCAAACACCAGCGTATCGCCGCTGAGATCGCCGCCGCCGAGGCGGAACTGGCGCGGCTGAAGGCGGAGCGCGATCAGTTGCCCGAGCGCGTCGATGTGGGCACCCTGAGCGATTACCGCTCCTTTCAGGCGATCGACAATGACGGCAAGAACTTGTTCGATGTCGTCACTTCCTCGGTGTGGAATGCCCGCTGCCAGCTCATCGATTGGCTTGAGCCGGTCTATGCCAAAGATAGTGATCGGGTTGATCTGCTCTATGCGATTCTCAACTGCCACGGCTGGATTCGCAGCGATGGCTGCTGGGTGGTGGTGCGCCTGGAGCCGTTACAGCAGCCCGCGCGCCGTGCGGCCCAGGAGCAGTTGTGCCGTAAGCTGACCGGTCTGGGGGCGAGAATCCCCGGAGGGAAGTGGCTGCGTATCGAGGTCGGCGACGCGCCGCTTTGATGCAGTATCGCTGCGGGAGCTGTCCAAAAAACACAGGGGTTTTTGGGCGATTTTGGGAGGTCTGCGTTTAGAATCCTACGAAGACACCCTTAACAACCTCCATATCCGCCCCCGCACCAAAACGCAAGCCGACCTCCTCGACACCAACCCCGCCCTGCGCGAAGACTACATGCTCGGCTACTGGCTGGATGTCGAAACCGCCGACAGCCCCTCGCTGCTGAACATCGAGCAGTTCGAGGACCCCTTCGACTACAAGCTCAACATCGCCACCGGCAGCGTCGGCGCCTTCAAGCCCACGCGCGTCGATCTGGTGGAAACCTTCAACTACCTGATCGGCCTGCGCGTCAAAACCATCGAAACCATTCGCGGCGTCAAGGTTGTTACAGGCACCAATCCGAAAGATGAAGAAGTGCTAATTATCTGGCGGAAGGTTAAAGAACTCGACAACGCCGGACTTGAGAAATTCCTTCAGAGGCTGACATTCAATTCACGGGATAGAGACTTCGATCACATCTACGTCAACGGCGATCACACCCTCGAAGACCCGCATTCCAAGGTCAAAATGACCGAGATCGAATTCAAGCGGCTCATGTTCGATGTGCAGGACGTGTGAGGAACGCGGGCATGGCGAAATCAAAAGACAAGACGCACTTCACCGACAAACTCGCGCTCGGGCGCTGGATGCTGGAACAGTTCGGCGTCGAGACCCTGCAAACCTTCAAGGAGCTGCTGGCCGATGCCAACCTGGTGGGCTTCGACGAGGAAAACACCTCGCTGTTCCACTACGAGCTGATCAACAAGCCATTCCGCGAACGGGCGATGAGCGACGAGACCCTGCGGCTCTACGACGAGAACATCGTCCGCCACTGGCGCCGTATCACCGAACGGCGCAACCCGTCCGGTAGCACGCTCTATCCGCTCTATTTTCAGTATCTGACGCTGCTGTTCACCGAGCATTACCTCGACCGCTACTTCAGCGACCGCGCCGCCCTGTGCGCCGATCTGAACGCCTTTCTGATCGACTTCAACGCCAAGCTGCCCGCGCGCGAGCGCATCGAGGACTTCCGCGAGCCAGACCTCAACAAGCTGGCGATCTGGATCGCCACCGGCGGCGGCAAGACGCTGATCATGCAGGTGAACATCCTCCAGTTTCAGCACTACCTGGCCCGCGCTGGCCGCGCCCGCGAGTTCAACAAGACCATCCTGCTCACCCCCAACGAGGGACTGTCCCTGCAACACAAGGAAGAACTCGACCTGGCCGGGCTGGACGGCGACCTGTTCGTCAAAGACGGCGGCAGTCTGCTCAGCCAAGGCACGGTGGAAATCATCGACATTCATAAGCTGCGCGAGAAGGCCGGCGATGTCACCGTGGCCGTGGAAGCCTTCGAGTCCAACAACCTGGTTCTGGTCGATGAAGGCCATCGCGGCGCTGGCGGCGAGGACTGGGTGGGCAAGCGCAATCAGCTTTGCGAGAACGGCTTCTCCTTCGAGTACTCGGCCACCTTTGGTCAGGCCATCAAGGCGGCTGGAACCGCAACGCCGCCAAAGGCTGGAAAGCCGCCATCCAAAGGGTATCGCCTGGTGCAGCAGTACGCCCGCTGCATCCTGTTCGACTACTCCTACAAGTTCTTTCACGCCGACGGCTACGGCAAGGATCACCTCATCCTCAACCTCAGCGAGGAGCGCCAGCAGGACCAGCGCCAGCTCTACCTGAGCGCCTGCCTGCTGGCCTTCTACCAGCAAAAGCGCCTGTTCGTTGACAAACCCAAGGATCTCAAGCCCTATCTGCTCGCCGATCCGCTCTGGATCTTCGTCGGCGGCAAGGTCACCGCCCAGAACGAAGCCAACGCGGAGACGGTCAGCGACATTCACGCCATCCTGCGCTTCCTCGGCGCCTTTGTCGCCAACCGCAAAAGCGAGTCCCTGCGGCACGTCGAGTTGCTGCTCAACCGCCAGGACGATCTGCGCGACCAACGCGACCGCCTCATCTTCGGCGAGGCGTTCCCCTATGTGCGGGACCAGTGGGAAACCACCCAGGCCGATGCCCTGCTGCGCGATCTCATGCAGGTGGTCTTTCATGCCACCGGCACCGGCCTGCTGCATGTGGTCCATCTCAAGGGCAGCGGCGGTGAGATCGGCCTGCGCGTGGGCGAGAACGACTTCTTCGGCGTCATCAACGTGGGCGATGCCGCCAAGCTCATCAAGCAGATCGACCAGGATCCCGATCCCAACCTGACCGTCACCGACCAGGCTTACTCCGCCTCCCTGTTCGAGCGCATCAACAAGTCCGACACCACCATCAACCTCCTCATCGGTGCCAAGAAGTTCACCGAGGGCTGGAGCTCCTGGCGCGTCAGCACCATGGGCCTGATGAACGTGGGCCGTTCGGAAGGCTCCGAGATCATCCAACTGTTCGGCCGCGGCGTGCGCCTCAAGGGCCACAACTTCTGCCTCAAGCGCAGCAGCCACATCCGCACCATGACGCACCCGCCGCACATTCAGCTACTCGAAACGCTGAATGTTTTCGGCATCCGCTCCGACTACATGAAGGAATTCGAGGAGTATCTCGAAGAAGAAGGCGTCGGCGAGAAGACCACCAAGGAGATCATCCTCCCCGTCATCAAGCGCCTCACGCGCAATGACCTGCAGATGATCCGCCCGAACAAGGACATCCCCCCCTTCCGCAAGGCCGAGCGCCCCGCGCTCGACCTGCCGCCCAAGCACCTGGGCCGCGTCACCCTGAACTGGTACCCCAAAATCCAAGCGCGCCGCTCCAAAGGCGCCGTCGCCGCCGTCGCCAACGTCGATCTCAACGAGGGCTACCTCGACGCCCGCCACCTGGCGTTCCTCGACCTGGAAGCGCTCTACTTCGCCATCGCCCAGCACAAGAACGAGAAAGCCTGGTACAACCTCCAGCTCAACCGCGCGCTCATCCCCAAGCTCCTGGCCGACCCGAGTTGGTACCGCCTCCTCATCCCCGCCGATCTGCTAGAGATCCGCGACTTCGCGCGCGTGCGCATCTGGCAAGAGATCGCCCTGGCGCTGCTCAAAAAATACGTCGAGCGCTACATCAACTACCGCAAAGCCGAGTACGAAGCCCCGCACCTGGAGTACTACCCGCTTGAGGAGAGCCACGACAACTTCTTCGACGCCTACCGCGTCTCGGTCGAACTTGGTCGAGACGATTGGATCAAGAAGCTCAACGAGCTGAAGGACAAGCTGAACAACAAGACATTCCGCGACAAGTGGGCTTACGGCAACCTGGAAGCCTTCGACTTCTCACGCCACCTCTACATGCCCCTGATCTACATCGGCAAGACCGACGTTGTGAAGCTCTCACCGGTCGCCCTGAATGAAGGCGAACGCGACTTCGTGCAAGACCTCAAGCACTACCACAGCAACAACGCCGACTTCTTCGCCGACAAGGAGCTTTACCTACTCCGCAACCAAAGCCGAGGCAAAGGCATCGGCTTCTTCGAGGCGGGCAACTTCTACCCCGACTTCATCCTCTGGCTGATCACCGACACCAAGCAATACGTCGCCTTCGTCGACCCCAAGGGCCTCGGCCGAGTCCACGGCCTCGACGACCCCAAGATTCAGTTCCACGCCAAGATCAAAGAGATCGAACAGCGGCTTGGTGACCCGAACGTGGTGCTGAATTCCTTCATCGTTTCCAACACTGACATGAAGGACATCTCGTGGTGGGTTGATGGCGGAGCGACCAAGCAGGACTTTACGGACAATCATGTGCTGTTTCAGCAAGAAGACAAAGACACCTATGTCAGTGTTTTGCTAGCAGCCGCATCGGAAGCGAGTGTTTTATCTCCTTAACCCCTCGATTGCCCTGCGCAATCGAAAGCGCTTATTCGCCACCGATTTCTTTTTCAACGAACGGTCTACTAGAGGAAAAAGCCATGTTTTATGAAACTAGAATAAACCGGACTATTAAGCAGTTTGCTAGACCATCAGTAGCCACTTTTCTTTTTCTAAGCCTGATAGGTTGCGTTAGTACAATGCCTTACTCGGATCCTTTGATGAGGTCTTACAACATGAAGGAGCAAGCCTGCCGATCTGGTCTAGCCACAGCAGAATTTGGGAAAAAACCAAGCAATTACAGAGCTATAATTGAAAAGTATCAAAGACCGCGATTGAAAGATTCCGATGCAGCTAAATTTGATTGGTCTAACGCACTAGGTCCCAAAAAAGGGTATGGTTGGTTTGTCGAGGCGGCTCAATGTAGAGGACATGGTTGGGCAGTTTGCGTTTCTATCAATGGAAAAAATTCTTACGGTGCTTACACGGGATATGTCCCTTTCTTTTATCTCATAAAAAACGGTGAGGTAATTTACTCGGACGGGAGTGTTACCGATCGTAACTATAATTGTCTTAACTTTGATAAACAAACCACTCTGTAAGCAAGAAAAAGAGAAAAGGGCCGTGTTCAAATGGTTTTGGCAGCACTAAAAATAAAGCGACCCTAATGGACCCTTAATCTAAATCTGAATGCGAGACTGATAGTGACTAAAGGGAAACGTACAATGGCGGTGCTATCGTATGGGATCGAAACGCCGAAGCATTTGCTAAAAAAACTTGAGCATGAAGCGAACCAGCTGACAGAGACGCCTCACCCTTATTGTGTATTTAATTTTTTACTTACCGCTGCTGTTTTGGCGGAATGGGTACATAAATACTACGAATCTTACAACTTGCCTGATCCATTTCGATGTCCAACTAAACGCGTTCGAACATGGATTGTTCCGAATCAAGCGATCAAATGGATCACGGAGCGCGGTTGCTTCCCTTATCCGGATGGCGAACGAAAAAAACAGTTGATACAAGTGTTGGCAATTTGCCGGCACATCGCCAATGCCAGCAAGCATTTCCACTGGCAAGATAGCAAGGAAATCCAAGCCATCGGTACCTCGCCGCCTATTGTCAATTGGTCACAGTATTTTTTCACCTCGACCGCCCCAGACATCTATGTCACTATTGATAGGGTGAACTTCGGATTGCAGCAAATTAAAGTTATGTTGCTCCAATTCTACGCACCACTGCTCGATTATCTTGATGAACAGAAGAAGGAAATGGGCGCTTGATTCTATTTACCAAGTGAGGCTAATGAATTAGATAACATAAAAAATCTCTAGGCAGTATTAGAGAAAAGGGCCTGGCTCGAATTGTTTTGGCGCACCGAAAATAAACCGATCCTGGCCCATAACCCCTGGCCCCATAACCCAATAAGCTAACTTGACCAGGGAGCCTTCGACGTCGGTGCCGGACACGGGGGCATTGGCCGCGCCCAGCGATGCGCGAGACAGGGTCGCTTTTCTCACGCCCGCCAGCGTCTGCAACGCATCGGCAAAGCCCTGGCCGGTCATCGCCGGCGTGGAGAACGCCTGCTCCATCAGCCGGGTCACGCCATAGCCGACATTGGACATGGCCGCGCCGACAGCAGCGGGTCCAATGGGGACATTGTCGACCACGCGGACTGAGCCGGTGTAGGCATCTTCCACTGTGACGGATACAGATGTGCCAAAGGCCAGCAGATAGATCAGCATGGCGATGAACAAGCGCCCGAAGTAGAGGGTATTGTTCACCAGGCCCTGAAACCAGACCTCCCAAAATCGCCCCAAAAGGCCCCTAATTTTTGGACAGCTCCCGCAGCGACGCCGCATCAAAGCGGCGCGTCGCCAACCTCGATACGCAGCCACTTCCCCCCGGGGATCCGCGCGCCCAGACCGGTGAGCTTACGGCACAGCTGCGCCTGAGCCGCACGGCGCGCTGGCTGCTGTAACGGCTCCAGGCGCACCACCACCGAGCGGTCATCGCTGCGAATCCAGCCGTGGCAGTTGAGAATCGCATAGAGCAGATCGACCCGATCACTGTCTTTGGCATAGACCGGCTCAAGCCAATCGATGAGCTGGCGGCGGGCATTCCAGACCGAACTGGTGACGACATCGAACAGATTCTTGCCGTCATTGTCGATCGCCTGAAAGGAGCGGTAATCGCTCAGGGTGCCCACATCGACGCGCTCGGGGAGCTGATCGCGCTCCGCCTTCAGCCGCGCAAGCCCCGCCTCGGCGGAGGCAATCTGGGCGGCGATACGCAGGTGTTTGCTGTTCGCGCGTGGGGTGCCGTCTTTCTTGGTTCCGGGCTTGCACTTGGTTTGTTGCTTGTAGAGACGATTGAGCTTGGTTTTGAGGGCCTGGCGCTGCGCGTCAATCGCCTTGATCGCCGGATTGGCAATGTCCTGTTTCTCGCTCTCACTCACCCCAAACCCCGGATGATAATGATAGGGATGACGCTCCTGGAGATGCTTGAAGGTATTCTCAGACGCCCCCCAGCGACTGAGCATGGCCGTGGCGATCGCCACCGTGGTCAGTGCCAGATCGCCATCCCAACAAACAACACTGGTGCGATGCCCGGTGCGCAGATTCCAGATCACCACCCGGCGCAGTTTGAAGCGATGCGCTGGCGCGGACTCCGCATCCGCCTCGGGAGGCACGGGTTTCGGGGGATAAAGACAGGCCTTCTCCTCCTCGAGCAGCCGGTACTCAGTCCCGTTCAACGCGAGCGTCTCGGTAAAGCGTTCCTCCTCCAATCCGCGCAAGCGCGCCGCATCGGCGTTCTTCTCCCAGGTCACAAAGGGCGTGTCGGTGGCGACCAGGGTGGAGAAGAACTCCAGCCCGTCGCCTTCGCGGTCAAAGACCTGCAAGGGCATGACAGCCAATCCCTGTTCACGCGCATAGGCGCCCAAGGCGAGAATGCGCGCGCGCAGATCGCCTTTTCCCTCTTGGATGTCAAAGCAGACCACCCGCCCGCGCGCATCGCAGGTGACCAGATTGGTCTGCCCCGGGGTGGGCATGCGCCGCTGGGTATGATAACTGGCATGAACCTTGTGCATGCCGGTATAGGGCAGCAGATGGCCATCGGTGAACCACACATCCGTGCCGACCAAGCCGCGCTGGAGTTGATCGTCGCAAAACGCCGCCACCAGCGCGGCGGCGCGGCCTTGCTGGGCCACTTCATGGAACCAGCCCCACAGGGTCTCTAGGCAAGGTAGGGAGCCAATCCCCAAGATTCGCCCGGCCTCGTCACGGCGCACGTGCTTGAGTTGCTCGATGGAGCGGATGTTGCTCACGCCCATCAGGGCGAAGACCATGAACAGCTTCCAGCCGGCGCCGAACAGCTTCATCACTGTGCTCAGCCACCGCCATTGGCTGATCAGGACCATGAGGATGGGGAAGATGCCGGCATAGCGGCTTTCTTCCCAGTCGTGCGCTTGCGCATACGCCCGCTCGCTTGCCACCACCTCGGTCGGCCCCGATTGAGGTGGTGTCGCGTTCGAGCCAGCCAGCGCCGCACTCAGGGTTTCTTCGATCGCGGGCTCTTGGAGTTCATAGGTTGCCTCACCGTCCCAGTCCAGCTCGGCCTGTCCCTCACCTTCGGCCTGCGCGCGCTTGGCGCGGCGCAGCGCTTCGAGCTCGCGGGCCTTGGAGCCGGGACGGCGCTTGTTGACGTTGAGATGGCGATGGAGTTCCTCGTCCTTGCTGCTGGCGGGACTGTAGCCGTGCAAGAGTCCCTGCACGCCGAATTCCCGGTAGCTCTCGCGATAGTTATGCAGGGTCTGGCGGCTGAGCTGCAGCGCCTCGGCCAAGCGGCTCTGATTGACGCCTTTTTGCATCAGCTCCACGGCCAACAGGCGACGCTCGGCTTTGTCGCGCAGGTTGACCTGTTTGACCGGGGTGCCGCGATGGTAGAGCGTCCCCGGCGCACGCGGGCCGCGTGGCAGGTGCAGCGCATAACCGCGACCAAGCTCAAAGCGCACCGCGCGCTCAAGCGCACCAGCGGGCGCGGCAAGCAACTCGATTTGGGTCACCGGGGACGCTCCTGCAGAGGATTAAGATCAACTGACCCGATGATGCCAGGCTTTCTTCTATTTTTACAGAATTATTTTTATTGTCCCAACCGTTTAGTGAAAACTATGCACTTTAGTGCAAGACTTTTAGTAAACTCTCATTTATGAGGTCTTACAGAAAATCGTCACATACAGTTCACGACCTGAAAGTTCACCTGATTTGGGTAACGAAATATCGCTATGCGGTGTTGACGAAAGAGGTGGGGTATCGTACGCGTGAAATTATCCGGCAAGTATGTGCGCAAAACGACGTTCAGATTATCAGTGGTGCAGTGAGCAAGGATCATGTTCACCTGTATATATCGTATCCGCCAAAATACTCAATAAGTGATCTGGTCAAATGGTTTAAAGGCCGTAGTTCACGTAAATTACAGTAAGAATTTCCGCAGCTTGGTAAGCGTTATTGGGGAAGGCATTTCTGGGCGATTGGGTATGCGGCATTTAGTTCGGGTCATGTAACTGACGAGATGATCCGAGAATATTTGAAACATCACGAAGATCATCCGAACCATCAAGATGATGGTTTTACCGTTGAATTACTTTGAGTCATGATTTAACTGACTTCAGTCAGTCTCGGCTTTCAGTCGGTTTCTAACCGAAATTGCGACTTTCAGTCGCAATCCATACTATGGACTTCCAGTCCATAGTGGTTGATTTAAACCTGCTTGTTGTTGATTGTTTCGTCCAATAAACGTCTTTATCGCCGTCGGCGCAAATGTCCAAAAAACGTCGGGATAGACGGGGATTCAAGCGCTTAATTCTACTTTGTTACTTTATCTCCAGACCTCGGTGTTGATCGGCTGCAGCTTTTCGTCGACGCTCAATATCTCGGCGCCTTTGTTCATGGCGAAACTCCATCTGAGCAAGTCGTTTTTGTATCATCTCCGGGTCCTGGGTTAATAGGGCAATAATAAGCAGTCGAACATCGCGACAACTCACTAATGGATGAGTCTCTTGACGAACGATGCGTTCTTTGACCAAGAATGAGAGAGCAAGCATGACGAGCGCCATATGATGATGCCATGCATTCCACTTTCGGACTTGATAGTCAGACATACCCAGTTCGCTTTTAGCTTCTTGGAAAGCCCGTTCAACCCAGTAGCGCTGCGCTTGCATGTACGCCAAGCGCTCAATTGGTGCGTGATGAAGTGCGAAATTCGTGAGCGAATATTTGATCTTGTTGTCCGCAACATTGCGGGTAATGGCTAATGTCCTTGGTCTGGCTGTTTCGCTGATACCGTCCCATACCCAAACCTTGGTCGCAAATACCGAAAGCGTTATCGGGCCTTTGGTGCCATCGCGAACAGTAACCTGCTCCCACTGATCAGGCCGCAGTTGCTGCATGTAATGCTGCACTTCAAGCGATTCTAAATCAGCCTCTGGTTTCGTTGGAGGGCGCCCTTTATTTGAACGTTTCGGCGGGACCTCGATGTGCGGCTCGGAACGATAAATTTTTTGATCGCAGTGGATATCTAGGAAAAACTTCAACCCCATGTTTTCTATAGCGTTTCCGAATTCAAAGCCATGCCCATACAATCCGTCGCCGCCCACCCATCCAAACTCGAGGCCAGCATCGAAATCAGCTTGGATCATTTCTAAAGCTAGCTCAAGCTTCGTCTTATACTGGCGAGCGTTCTCGGGGATTCCGGCTTTTTCGCAACGCTCAGTGTCGGAAGTCCAGGACTTTGGCAGGAATAAACGTTCATTGATCAGCGTACTATGCGTTTTCCAAACCAGGCTGGCATAGACACCGATCTGGCAGTTCTCCACTTTTCCAACGACGCCGGCATATTGGCGACCCACACCAACAGAGTGCTTCCCACTTTTTATGTGCCCTGATTCGTCAATGATGTAACCAACATCATTGATCCGATAACCCGGTTGCTCAGCATACAGCGCGCACGTATCCTCGGCAATCGCCCTGATTAGCGCTTCCGACGACCATGGTGAGTCGGTAATAAACTGCTGAATGCGCTGGTAGCCGTCACCTGGAGTATCATGCTCTTCGATCATGCGTTCGAGATTCCGCTTTCCGGCTTCTGTCTTTAGCAGGCCAAGAATGTAGGCGTGGCCTAGGTCGCTGCTATCGTCGGTCTCAGTGAAAAAATGCGCTTGGTAGCGTTTCAGATGTTCCGACAGGTTATCGACTAGATTGACAAAGTCGTGTTCGTGCTGGTAACCGAAAGGCTGTGCCATTTGCTATTTCTCACATAAAAAATGCTGTCGTCCTGTGAGTATAACAAAAACAATGAGTTACAGAAACATAACAAAGTAGAATTAAGGTGGGAGGAGAAATCTGGACCGGGGAGGTCTGGAAACATACCGAGGATAATCCCGACCACCAGCCCGACGGCGACCAGTTGGCGGAAATCGCCGGTTCCGGTCATGGCGGCGACGGCATTGAGGATTTGGGTCAGAAAGGCGGCATCGCCAATGGAGTAGATCTCGAACATGGCTCAGCCCTCCGGGGTCAGGCGTCCGCCGCCGGCTTGCTCAACACTCCAGTAGGGTGTCGATTTGGCCGCTTGCAGCAGGTCCATGTAATAGGCCAGCTGTTCCTGCGCGGTGCCGTATTGGGCGCTGACCACCTCGTACTCGGCTCTGAGGTCCGCGCGGGACTCGGCGATCTGTTCTCTCAGCAGACCGGCATAGGCGTTGTCCGCGACCACCGTCGCCAGGCTGACCGCACGGGCCATGTCGTGCAGCAGTTCTTGCACCAGTTCGATGGCGATCACCGGCGCGGCACGCTCGGCGAAGAGCAAAGCTGTTCCCTCGTCGATGCGCGCCAGATTGGCCACGGCGCCGCCGAGGCCATTGGGGGCGACCTGCATGAAGGCTTTCTCGTCAGCGGTGAAGTCGCTGGTACCGAAGCGGAACTTGGCAATCAGGCCGGCGGAGTCGGCATCGCCGATCAGCAGGGTGCGCACCCGTTCGATCATGCCGGTCAGGGTCAAGGTCTGAACGGTCGGCGCGAGGCAATCGTCGGCGTCGCGACTGGGGGCGCAGCGGTAGACTTGGACTTCGCGGTTACCCGAGGTCCCGTGCAGCAGATCGCGCAGCGACAGAACCCCGGGCAAAGGCGTCACCCGGTTGTTCGCGCCTTGCCCATCGGGACTCGGCTCCGGTGGTCCGACGATCACGCTACCGGTAACCGACATCAAGCTTTCGAGCAGGCTGTCGTCGCCTGCATCGAACCAGCCGCTGACGGCGCCGTCTTTCAAGGCCCGCCAGACCAGGTTGCCCTGGAGTTCCTCGCGCGCATAGTCCGGATCGCTGTTCTGCACCTGGGTGATGGGGTCTTCGCCGGTCACGCTGGACCAGGTCTCGAAGACATCGCCGATGCCGCGCACCAGGGAAGCCTCGGAGTGCTTGATCTTCTGCTGGGTGTCGAAGGCATCGACGACATCGTTCACCACGCCCTGTCCGAGCTGACAGGAGTTGGCGAACAGGCTGTTCAGCGCCTGGATCTTTTTCTGCAAGGAATCCATCACCTGCCCGCAGTTCTGGCACATGGAGTCCAGAGCGAGCTTGAAGGCGTAGCTGCCGGCATTGGCTGCGATGGCGCGAAACAGCTCGGTCAACTGCTCGCGGGAGATATAGCTGAAACCACCGGCGACCAGATCGATGCCCCCGCAGCCGGCCTCGAAGCTCGGCGGGATGATATGCACGGGATTGACGGTCATCACCCGGTTGCGGGCATAGACCGACCCACCAGAGAGCACGCCCCGGCGCTGGCCCATGTGGGCGGTCGGGTCAGTGACGTTGACCAGGCTGTCGAACATGGCATCCAGCTCGGCCGATAGATCGGCCTGCGCCATGCCGGGCAACCCGGCACTGAGGGTGAGGGACAAACCGAGAACGGGCGCAACGCGCATTAGTGACCTCCGAGGCGATGAGTCGTGGGGGATGGAATCAGGGGTTCCGTAACCGAGCGATTGGGGAGCGCTGGGCGCTGGCCGCGCAGGTGCTCAAGCAGCCGTTCGGGGTCTTCGGCCAGGGATGGGTCGTTCAAAGCGCCCGCGTCCAGGAGCAGCGCGGTCACCCGCGCGCGGCTGCGTTCCAGCCAGCGCGCATCGATCCAGCCGGCATCGGCGGCGGTCTGGACGATGCGCTGCTGCAATTCGGCCAGCGACAGCACGCCTTGGGACAATGGCTTGATACCGTCGGGCGGACGAACCAGAAAGAGCGCCGGAGTGGAGATCACGCCAAGCGCGCGGGCCTGGCCGCTGTCGGTGCGGAAGTCGGGGAAGAACCCACTGGGCAAGGGGCGGCCATCGAGGGCGATGGCCTGCACGTCGAAGCCGTAGCGGTTGGTCAGCAACTCAAGCAGCGGCGCTTGGGCTTCGCAGTAGGGACAATCGGAGCGGTACAGGAACCAAAGGCCGGCAACCTGGGCGGTCTTGGTCAGTGCTTGGTCGCGTTGGTTCGCGGCTTCGCGATTGACCAGATTGGCGGCGAAGGTCGCGAGCGGCCGGCGGGTGGTCTCGTCGAGGAAGGGATCGGACCAGACCGCGCGCTGGCTCGCCTCGGCAAAGCGCTCGGCTTTGTCGATGGCCAGGCGTTGCAGGTAGAGATAGAGGGAGACGTGCGCGGCGAGGGATCGTCAATGGCGACATCCCGGTAGCGCTCCAGATTCGCACGCAGCCAGGCGGCGGAGAGTGGCGCTGGGCCGGCGGGACGGCTTGGCGTCTCGGGCGTCGGCGGTTGTTCGGCAACCTTGTCGGTTTCCGGCGGTGGGGGCGGATCAGGTGGCGGTTCCGGTTCCTCCTCGGGTTCAGGCTCGGGTTCGGGCGGTTGTTCGGCATACCAGAACCAGCCCTCGGCGCCACGCTCGTAGAAGCGCAGCGAGGTGGGCTCGGTCTGAGCATGGACGGTGCTGCCAAGGACGAGGGTGCCTGACAGCATGAGCAGGGGGATGGGGATGGTGTTCATGCCACCATCCTGATCGCTGCGAACAGCCAGAGCGACTGCGAAACGTTCGGCGTAAAGCTGTTTTTTTGCGCTGCTGGAAATCGCGGGTAGTTAAGGTTCGGAAGGATTCACACCCGGCTGGATCTGAGGGCTAAGGGATGGAAGCCGGGATTGACGAAGAACCACGCAGCGACGCGTTGACACCTACGTTTGGCGGGGACGATCATGGTGAACTTGGTGGCTGAGTCCGGCGATTGACCAATCGCGCCCGAAGATGGCTTGATGATGAGGCTCAAGCGACAGGCCGTGCGGCCGGAGAGAACTTGTGGTGGCCTTACGCCGCAGGCTTGGCACGATACGGCGGATTTAGAGGTTTGAGCGCGGGTTGATGCGTCTAGCGACCATGATGGTGGTGACCATAATGTTGGCGAGGGCGAGAGGCCGGTCTCGACCCAGAGCAGTCATCCGACGCATCGGCATCAAGGCGGTCGACCGTCTTTCGGCATTCATTCTGAGGAAGCGACAGCGTCAACAATGACTAGGCCAATCCGTTAGGAACCCGACGAGCGCCCTAGCCGCCTTTTCATCACTTGATCGCAGCATGAATGGACAATATCATCCATATTCATATTTGCTTAATTTGAATATAGGGGTCATGAAATGGCAACCACGAGCTTGAGCCTTGGTAAACATATGGAAATCTTCATCAAACGCGAAGTTGCAAGCGGCCGTTACGGCTCGGCCAGTGAGGTCGTGCGCGATGCACTAAGGCACTTAGAGGAGCGAAACAGCAAGATGGCCAGTCTCCGGGCACATCTGGCTGAGGGTGAAGAACAAGCTCTTCGCGGCCATTTCGTGGCTAATTATTCAATCGATGCTCTCCTCGTGGAATCCGATCGCGAGGCATGAGCGGTTCTTTTCGGATCACTCCTCGGGCGGCTAGCGACCTGCGTGAAATCGCCCGATATACCTTGAGAACCTGGGGGCGTGAGCAACGCGATGCTTACCTGCGAGACATAGACAAGCGCTTTTCGTGGCTGGCTGCAAATCCGATGCTTGGTAAGCCGCGTGGCGACATCAAGGAGGGATACCGCAGTTACGCGCAAGGCTCGCATGTCATCTATTACCTCGTTCGTGAGACCTGTATCGACATCATCGGCGTTCTGCATCACCGCATGGACGAACTGGGCTATTTTGACCAGTCGGATTGATCGTTGATCGCAACCCAACCCGAAAGAACCGCTGGCTCACCTGATCGGACGTCCGTTAATGGCCGTTAGCGGACTTCCGATGACCCGCGCTGTCAGGCTCGACTAGTTCAGCAAGCATGCTTGCCGCTGGTGTTAAGTTGCTACTTTCTGTCGACCAACGATCTGCTTGCCATCCGAGCCTAAAGGTTGACTAATGGTGTATGCAAACTATCGAACACCCAAGCAGATCTTGAACCTTGCTGATAAACTTGCAACTAAGTCAACAACAAGACACAAGACATCCGCCATGGCAAAAGCACTCAAAACGTTTTTTCCTCACGGCGCTCATTGTAGCACCCGCTCTGCACGCTGAAACCCTGATCGGTCGCGCAAACCAGAACCTGCCCGCTGCGCTCGCGGAGGTGTTGGCGGATACCGACAGCGCGATGCGGCAAACCGTGCATTAGGTGTCAGAAAATGCTGTCGTGGTCGGACTCCCCAAGCAGGTCGCCATCGGCTGCCTGCTGACAAGGTGCTCATGAGGCGGAGAATATTTTGGTGCACCGGGCGGAAGCTCTGAATCCCTTCGCCCAGTTGTCTGGTACGGCAACTTTCCATGCGCGGTTGGAAAAAACCACTTTCTCAACATCGCATGTCTTCTGCGCCATCACATTGTTCGCTGTTATCCAGCGAAACACGCGAGTGATCAAGAACGCCGCAACATTGATCTGCTGTCACTCAAGGCTGAGACATGCTTTCACCCGGTCGCTGACCGGGATGATCGCGCCATCACGGGCTTTCCTTGGGCTCGTCGATTTCAACCATCACCTCGTTGCGTCGCAGAAACGGCAGAGAAAACGGTGAGTTATAGCGCGCATAGACGGGCGTCCCGATGGGCGTGAGGCCGTCCGCCTGAACCGCTTTAAGCAGTTTTCGTTCGTGCTCAAGATAGCGGCTCTCACCCCAGCCGCCGGAATAGCGCAGCACGGCCATCAGTCGTTCGGGTTCCTCGCGCAGTTTGATGCGCGGGTCTCGGGAACGCGGGACAGTGTCGAGGGTGAAGCGACTCGGCATCACGAAGCTGATCCGGTAGGTCTCGCTCGCGGTTTGCGCCGCTTGTTGCTTGACCGGCGCGGTCATCGGGATGCGCGTTCCGCCCTTGTCCGCCTTGGCAACCACTGGCGTCTGACTGACCGGCGCCGTCATGGCGATTTTCTCCGCCGCTTGATTGTTGCCGAAGATAAAGTCGGCCAGACGCCGAAAGGCCTCGCCGCCGACCTTATCGAAACGGCCGGTCACTTCGGTCTCGGCGAGCACTTGCGGGGCGTAACGCCGGACCTCGAACACCGGTCCCTCGCTAACGACGGCGTAATCGGGTTCCTCGGTGGCCATCACCTGTCCTCCCAGCAAAACCCCTTGCACCGCCAACACCAGCCCAATCAGTAGGGCATTTCCTGTTCGCATTCCTGTTCGCATTCGGGCCTCCTCAGCGCCGGTTCGGCCATTTTCGTGACGTCCTCACTTCATGGGGGCATCCGCAACCTCGGGCAAGCTGCCATCCCCCGCTGGGTCTCTCCTGGCCACCAACGCGCTGGCCAACCCGGCCATCCTCCTCTGCGTCGCGAAACAGCGCCATTTCTCCCGCGCTTTCATGGCTGCGCGAAACCATTCAGGCGGCAATACTCGCAGAGAACGGTTGAGGGACCGCGGAACAGCCGGACGCCCTTGCCGATCACGATTTCTTCGCTCGTTGGCCCTGATGGCCGGCGGCGTTTCAGACCGATAACGCCATAAGTCTGATCCTCACTGAGGATTCCAAACCGCGTCCATTCCATCACCCCACCCGGGGCTTTCCTCTTCCCGTCCATTCGCCTGGAGTGGCTGCCCTGTGCAGACCGCCACCGGCGAGGAGGTTTCCTATGCAACAACATCCGTGGCGGATTCCCCGCCGCTGGAAGGTGCTGTTCTGGCACCTCGCAGACTGGCTGCTCGGCGCGCGCGTCGCGCCACTGCCGCCGCCGGAACCACATCCCCTGGAGTCGCCGACTTATCAGCGTCGGCGTTCGTTGTCATCCCACCCTGGAGAATGATCATGCTGAACAAAGCCCAACTCATCGGCCATCTCGGGCGCGATCCCGAGGTCCGTCAAACCAAGAACGGGCAAGGTGCTGTTGCCAATCTGACCCTGGCCACCAGCGAGCGCTGGAAGGATAAGACTGGCGAGGCGCAGGAACGCACCGAGTGGCACCGCGTGGTGCTGTTCGGGCGCACGGCGGACGTGGCCGGCGAGTACCTCAACAAAGGGGCGCTGGTCTATGTCGAAGGCCGCTTGCAGACCCGGCAATGGCAGGACGATTCCGGCCAGGACCGCTACACCACCGAGATCATTGCGGACAAGATAAAAATGCTTGGCAGCAAGAACGGCTCGGCTGGACATGGTCAGAAAGCACCAGCAGCCAACGCGGAGATTGACGATAACTTGCCGTTTTGAGCCGGAGAATCCCGCAACGATCCGCTTCGGCAGCACCCGACGCTGGGCGTGCCGCGAGCTGTCCCTGATGGCCCAACGGCTGCGACAACGCGCCGAGCTGCGGCCAACCCCGGCGGGTCAGCCAGAGCGGTTGACGCGCCTGGCACGGCGACTGGAGCAGCTCGCCGTCTGAACCCAGCGATCTTCGTTTCACCCATGGGGGACCAGTGACCCCGTGGGGGGGCTGGTGCCCCATTCTTTGAGGAGGACACCATGCCCCGTTCCGTTCATGCTGTTGCTGGCCCCGACGCGCCGCGCATCCCGATGCCGGCGGTCGATCCGGCGCTGAATCTGACCCCCAGCACCTGGAAGGTGCTGACCGATTCCATTTTCCCGGCCGCCAAGACCGCCGAGGGCATTCTACTGGCGGTGCATTACTGCGCCGCGCGCAATCTGGACGTGATCAAGCGTCCGGTGCATGTGGTACCCATGTGGTCGAAGGCGCTCGGCCAGGAGGTCGAGACCGTCTGGCCAGGCATTGCCGAGGTGCAGACCACCGCCGCGCGCACTGGTCAGTGGGCCGGAATCGATCCGCCCCGCTTCGGCCCGCTGATCGAGCGCACCTTCTCGGGGAAGGTCAAGCGCAACGGCGCTTGGCAGGACTTGGACTACGCAGTCAGCTTCCCCGAGTGGTGCGAAGTAACCGTCTATCGCCTAGTCGGCGGCCAGCGCTGTCCCTTCACCGAGCCGGTGTTTTGGTTGGAAGCCTATGCCCGCCAGGGCGGGGCTTACTCGGAGCTGCCGACGGAGATGTGGGTCAAGCGCCCGCGCGGACAATTGATGAAGTGTGCCAAGGCGGCTTCCTTGCGCGCGGCTTTTCCCGAGGAGGCGTCTTACACTGCCGAGGAGATGGAAGGCAAGGTGATCGAGGCGGATACCTCGATTCCGGTCGCTGCGTCGCTGGATACGACAAAGGCTGTCCCCGACAAAGCGGAGACTGCGCTGTCGGTCGTTGCTGCGGAATGCGCGGAACAGGCGCCAGCAAGTGGACCGGATTCACCGCCGGACGCAGAACCAACCGCCGAGCCCCTCACCCTTGATCCCAGCCTGCAAGCGCGGATCGACAAGGTGGTCGCTCGCGCGGCGGAGAAGTCCGCCTGGAAGCAGGCTGAACAGTATTTGCGGGCGCGCTGCAAAGCGTCTGACTTGGCACAGGCCCTCAAGGCTCTCGATCAGGCGAAACATGCCGCCGAGCAACGCCTGGCGGCCTGAGTTTAGCGAGTACAGCCAATTTTCTTCACCCCACGGGGCGTCTGCCCCGAGGGGCAGGATGCCTCGGTCTTTTTGACGGAGCTTTCCATGAAAACGATTGATCTGGCCCAACGCACCCCCGAATGGCGCCAGTGGCGCGCCCAGGGCATCACCGCCTCGGAATCGGCCATTATTCTCGGCCGATTTTCTTTCGACAGACCGGCCGAAAACCCCTGCCACGACTGGGCTGGCAGGCGATTTCGGATTTCACGCGGGTGGCTACATCGTCACTTGCAGGAGCTCCAGTATCTGTTCTTGTTCAGGTGTTGGAATGCTCTTTTGATCGAATTCAGTGCCGTTGACCGTCACGCGATTGCGCGTGATCTGCGCCAAGCAATCAATCACCCCACGGAATGTCCAGCGTCTGTCTTTGCCCTCGCCATCGTTGGCAAAAAGCGGCGCTAAACGTTGTTCCATGTGCCATTGCAGGTAATAGGCCAGCATACAGAGAAAGACATGGCTGCGAATCCGGTCATCGGTCTTGTGATAAACCGGGCGAATCTCCAGCTGCACGGTCTTGAGATTGCGAAAGGCGCGTTCGACAAAGGTGAGGCTCTTATAGGCGCGCACCACGTCCAAGGTCTTCATCTGCTCCTTGTCAACATCGCTTGTGATGACATAGCAGCCGTCGAAGCGCTTCTCGTGCTCCACCTTCTCGGTTTTAATCGACCAGGTCAGACGATGCTGGCAAGATTTTTCCTGTTGCGGGTCGGCCTCGATCGCCCATTGGATGAACTTTCCCAACTTGTATTTGGCCAGAACCTTGCCGACACGCGCACCGAGCTTCTCAACGGTTGTGGCACGCTTGTAGGCCGCGATCTCCGTCAGGGTCTTGGTGGTGAGATCGAGCAGCCGTTGGCGCGTCTGCGACTCGCGCACGGCCGTCTGAGGGTTGCGACAGAGGCAGTAGCGGCGGGTCGGCTCATCAGGGTCACTGACCTCATGGATACTGCGCTCATCGAACAGATCAAGGGTGATCACCTTGTTCTTCAGCAAGGTCATCATCTCACCATGGGTCAGCGCGCCGATGGTTTGTAAGTCCTTCTCGTCTTTGAGTTTATCAATGGTGCTGCGGGTAACCATCCCGCGATCGCCGACAAAGATGACCTTCGCGATGCCATAACATTGCTTGATCTCATGCACCTTGTCGACCACAGTGGTTTCGTCTTTGGTATTGCCGGCATAGACTTCCACCCCGACAGGGCAACCTTGGTCATTGCAGATCAGCCCGACAACAATCTGCTCACGGCTTTTCTTGCCATCGCGGTTATAACCGAAGGTCACCAAGTCACTGTCTTTGTAATCACCTTCAAAATAGACACTGGTGATATCGTAGAGAATCACCTGGCCATTGCGCAGATGGCGCCCGGCCAGGGCTTTCTGAATCGCCTTTTGGCGCTGTAACAACCTGTCCATGGGTTCGTAGCAGTTGGCCTCAACATCAGGCGCTTCATCGATGCCGCACATTTCCCACAGGCAGGTATTGGGATGATGGTTGCATAAGGCGAGTTTGCTCCCGGCATAGACCAAGCGACCGACAATCATCGCCAATGCGCTGTTGACCCAGGGTTCGGTGCGCGAGTAGAGAATACGGTGCAAACCCAGTTGCTTGGCAATGGCCACAATGGCATGACTAGCGCCGACTTCGCGGCTGTTGAGAATCTGGAAGGCCTGCGGGTCATCGACGGGCACCACGCGCTCGCGGAAGGCCAGTTGCAGGAGCTTGAGTTGCTCCAGTGAGCAGCCGGTAATGCGCCCGTGCTGGGTATGGCGCATCTTGCCATGGTCGCGAAAAGACGTGCGCAAAAGACCCACCGGGCTCTTGCGGGTGGTTTGGATTTCCAGGTGCAAATTGCCATGTGCTGTCTGCATGGCTAAGTTTTAGCGCATGAGATCAGCAATGGCAAGTATTAATATTTCACATGCATGGCTACATTTTGAAAAATTTACCCGCCAAGAAAGTCAGCAACTACGCGGCCTAGCGGCGAAAAATGGGCAGATCTGAGGGGGTAAAGTCGGACTTGAAGCCTTGATGCCGGACGTACCGGTTGTGACTGACGCGGAGTCGCCCGCGGTTGCCGAGGATGAACCGGCGTCGCACAAGGACGAGGTCAGCCTGGCCCCTGAGGCGGACATGCGCTCCGATGACGAGCCGATGAACTTCGATGATTTGTTCGAGGAGCCGTCGCGGCCGGAACCCATCGCGACCCCTCGTCCACCGATGCCAGTGCCGATGCCGGTGAGACCGGCACAGGACTTCTGGTTCTGATCTGGATGGCGGGTCGCGTCCATCGGGATCGACGCCGCTGATTGACGCATTTTCATCTTAACCCCTCGGGGCATTTCGCCCCCTGGGGTGTGATGCCCCATCAAACTATGGAGCATCACCATGAGCCATGCCTTTCGCACCTTGCATCAGGCCATGCCGATTGTCGCCGCCGCGCTGGGACGCCAGTTTGGCGTTCCAGTCGCGGTTGGCGGGGATGAGGCTTGCACCGACGGTCACAGTATCCAGGTGCCGGCCTTGCCGCCGCAATCTGAGCTGATTCCGGTTGCCTGGGGCTATCTGGCCCACGAGGCGGCGCATTTGCGTTTTACCGATTTTGATGCCTATCGCCAGGGTTCGGGTTCAGATCCCTTGAGCCGCAGCGTGCTGAACATTCTCGAGGATATCCGCATCGAGCGGGCCATTGCCGTGCCTTATCCCGGCACACGGGAGACCTTGCTGGCGGTGTGCGACCATCTGAGCGGACGCGGTGACTTGTCGCCGCCGAAGCCGGATGCGCATCCGGCCCAGGTCTTGACCAGCTATCTGCTGCTGCATCTGCGCCATCGGCTGTTGGCGACCGAGTCGCTCGCCGCTTCGGCGCGTGAAGCGGAGCGGGTGCTGCGCGAGGTGTTTCCGTTGCGGACCGTGCATCGGTTGCAGGGCTTGTTGACCGAGGTCGGTCAGCTTGCCAACACCGGGGATACGGTCGATTTGGCGAAGCGGATTCGCGCGTTGCTGGAGGCAGAGAAGCCGCCGGCTCGGGCGCCGTCGTCTGGGTCCGGGACCGATCAGCCAGATCAGCCGGGCCATGCTGGCCAAAACGTGCCTGGCACTGCGGGGAGGAATCACCCGACATCGGATGGTGGTTCAACCGGAACACCCACGGATGCCAACGCAGCGGGCGCTGATGACTCACTGAACCCGACAGCTGGCCAATCAAGCCCTGGAAACGCGGCTGGGGATCATCCCTCTGGACAGGGACAGGGACAAGGACAGAAACAGGGGACTGACGGGACGACATCGGTTGGTCCTGGCGGTTCGGCTTCTTCAACCAAGCCGGACTCGACGCCTCCTCCAACGCTCAACGCGGACGCACCGGCTGACGTCGGAAAGGCCCAAGCCATCGCTCAGGCGCTGAGCGCCAGCGATGACGATCTGCCGGGGGATCTCTTTCAGCAGGTGCGCGAGCTCCTTGATGCCGCCGGTCAGGGCGACAGCCCTTGTCTGTTGCCCCGTGCGGAGCCTTTCGAGAGCGATCCGACCCGAGGTTTACGCTTGCTCGCCACCGTGCAGGAAGAATCGCGCCGGTTGCGGGCGCGTCTGCAGGGACTGGTGCAAGCCTCGCGGCTGGACCGACCACAGGCATTTCGCCATGGGCCGCGCTTGCTGCCCAAGCGTCTCTACCGCGCGGCGGTCGGCGATCCGCGCTTGTTCGCGCGCAAACGCGAGCGGGTAGCGGTGGATACCGCCATTCACCTACTGATCGACTTGTCCGGATCCATGAATTCGCCAGTGCGCCGTCGTGATGGCCTGGTTCAACGTCGGGGGCAAATCGCCCAATCCGCCGCCTTGGCTCTGGCCTTGGCGTTGGACGGCATCCATGGGGTTTCCGTCGCGGTCAGCGCTTTCCCGGGCCTGTCCGGGGTGGAGGATCGGATCAGTGTCCTAGTCCGCCATGGTCAGCGGCCGCGCGCCTGTGCTGGGGCCTTTCTGCAAAGCACCCGGGGCGGCACACCGATGGCCGGCGCGCTCTGGTTCGCGGCGGCCGACTTACTGGGCCGACCGGAATCCCGACGCATTGTGCTGTTGCTGACCGACGGCAAGCCGAATCGCATCGCGGAAACGCGGGAGATTCTGCGGCTTTGTTCAGCCGCAGGTCTGGAGACCGTCGGGCTGGGCATTGGCGTGGATGTATCGGGGCTGTTCCCGGTGGCCTTGCGCGTCGATGAGGTCACGGAACTGAGAACGGCCTTATTCGGCGCGGCCGAGCGGTTGTTGCTCGCGGCCTGACGGTCGTTTGACCACTGTCGTTCGCGGCAGCGTCTGAAAAGGCGCTGTCGCGGGCGCTCTTTCGTGGTGTCTTCACGACACGCGTTCGTTCAGGCTGCAAGGGTGCGTTGCGATGCATCCGGGCAGCCACCGTCCATCGTATTCACTCCACCCCCTCCGGCCGCCTTGCGGTGACCGGGCCTTTTCCAGTGTCGTTGGCCATGGACGCCAACGGCGGTGGAAAAGGCGGTTTTGCGGTGAGTCCTGATGCCAGGACTTGCTGTAACGGCGACCGAAGACGCCCCGGTTTCATGATGGGCGTCGCCACCCAGATGGGGCTTTTAACCGCGTCCGATACAACCGCCTTTGTGCGGCCACTTTGTTCAACCCTCTGGGGAGATCCTCTCCCCATGGGGGTGGTGTCTCCCCGTCACTTTGGGAGAGTCCACCATGAGCATGAACCGTGATTTCTGGAACGACGTTGAGAAATTCCTCGATACCGCCAGCGACCGCCAACTGACCATTGCTCGGCAGTCGGTGTTTGCCTTGCTGTCCGAACCCGCCGACCGCGCGACCCATCGCGACATCAAGGCGGTGTACCGCTTGGTGCTCGATGAGATGCGCACCCGCGCGATGCTGGCTCAGCGTGCTGAGCCGATGACGCACCAGGCTGTTTTCGCCTGATTGCGCTTTTTCGCCACCGCTGGCTTGGGCTTCGTGCCCGGCCAGCTGTCGTTTCTGTTTCTTCCCAATTCCGAGGAGCCCCGCATGAAGCTTCGCTTCAATACCTGTGACTGCCGTTTGTTGTGGTCACGCTATGCCCAATCCCGCCGACCGGCGCTGTTACTGGTCAATGCCCGCTCGCCCGGTGACCTGATCGCCGTGGCCAGCGTGGAACTGCCTGGCGTCGATCTGGAGGTCAACGAGATCGCCATCAAGGACTTCGGCCCCAGTGCCGGGGCGCTGGAGGCGCTGCACGCGGCCTGGGTCATTTCCAAGCCGGTGCGCTTTGTCGAGGTTGGCAAACGCGCCATCCCGATCTGCAAGCTGTTGGTGGATGCCAAGAATAGAGTGCATTGATCGGGCCTGATGGCGAGATCCGCCGTGTCCTTGTTGTCTATTCCCGCCGGTGTCTGGTCTGTTCCAGCGCCGGCCTGTGCATTTTGGAGAGCCTTGATGAACCCGATTGAATCGGCGGACGTTCGCCAGGCGGTGCACCGTGTCGGCTGGTTGACCGTTTTGGACCTACTGGCCAGGCCAGCCCTTGAGGCGGCCTTGCAACGACCGGGACGCCATGGGCCGTGCCCGGTGCATGGCGCTGGTCAGGGCGATGGCTTTCGGCTGTTTCCGGATGTGGATCGTTCCGGCGGTGGCATCTGCGCGACCTGCGGGGCTTATCCGGATGGCTTTGCGCTGCTGGGCTGGCTGTTTGGGTGGTCGTTTCCCGAGGCGTTGAACCGGGTGGCTGGCGTTTTGGAGCTAACCAACGCGACACCGCCTTTGGCACGGCCTGCAGTGGTCGACCGGTCTAAGTTCCCTGTCTGCGTTTCCAAGCAGGCTGCCGACCAAGCCCGCGCCCGGCTGCGAGCGCTGTGGAATGAAAGCCTGCGGCCCGACCATCCTGGCGCGGTGGTTCTGCAGCGGTATCTGGTCCAGCGCGGACTCAGCGATGCCGATTTTGATCAACGGGTACTCCGGTTTCATCCGGGATTGCCCTATTGGAGCACGGCTGGAACTGACCGTCCCCTCTGTATGGGGCGGTTTCCGGCGATGCTGGCGTTGGTGTCCGCGCCGGATGGATCGGCCATGACGCTGCATCGGACGTATCTGCGAGAAGACGGCGCGGGCAAGGCGCCAATGCCGGCGCCCAAAAAACTGATGGCATCCGGCCAGAATCGCTCGCTCGTTGGCTCGGCCGTGCGGTTGTGCCCGGTCGAACGTGCAAAAACCCCGGCACTTGGCTTGGCCGAGGGCATCGAGACCGCGCTGGCCGTGCGCGCCATGACCGGCATGCCGGTCTGGGCGGCGCTGTCAGCGACCCTGCTCGAACGCTTCACGCCGCCGCCCGGCCTTCGCCGGCTGGTAGTCTGGGCCGACAAGGATCGCTCAGGTGTCGGCGAACAAGCAGCCCAAGCGCTTCAGCGACGGCTGCGTGCGTCGGTGGAGGTGCGCATCCGCGTGCCGCTCGCACCGATTCCGCCGCTGGCCCGTGGCGTCGATTGGGCGGATGTCTGGCAAGAATTGCCGGAATCACGTCTGGCGGCTTAACAGCGCGCGATCTTCACCGGGCTGTCAGCCGAAAGTCTTTTTTTCATCCCTTGGGGGACAGCGTCCCCAAGGGGGGCCTGTTTCCCGATTTTACTGGAGGAACAGTCATGCCCCGATCCACTCACAGTAAGTCCCAACGCGAATTGACAAAACAACGGCAAAAAGCCAATCGGTTTGCCGCCATGCAGACGGCGGACCTGACGCCCGATGAGCAAGATACGCTGGTCGCGCTGGCGCTGAAGACACCTTGTTCGCGCTGGCGCTGAAGGTGCTGGAGCCCAGGGTGAGCTATGACACCTTCACCGATGCCGCTGACACCATGGATGCTCTTGGACACTTGGGCGGCTGCGCTTCGCCGGGAAACCGAATGAAGTCTTCGCCGTGGCCTTTCTCGACAACAAGCACCGCTTGATCGCGCTGGAGGAGGTCTTTCAGGGCACCATCGATGGCTGCAACGTTTATCCCCGGGTGATTGCCCAGCGGGCACTGACGTTGAATTGCGCGGCCTGTTTGCTGGTTCACAACCACCCGAGCGGTAACCCAACCCCGAGCGGCGCGGATGTGCGCGTGACTCGTCGGATCAAGGATGCGCTGGGCTTGTTCGATATCACCCTGCTCGATCACATCATCGTCGGCGGTGAAGGCGCCCTGTCCTTGGCCCAGGAGGGTCAGCTGTAATGGCCAGGATCGAAGTCACCGCGGACTGTCCAGCACGACTGGCCGGATTTCTCGAAGGCGTCAGCTGGATCAATGACAGCGCGGTCTCCGTGCTCTCGGTGGACGACATCGCCTGCCGAGCGGTGCTGATCGATCAGGAACTGGATGACGATCACCACTGGCAACTCGGACCCGGGGCGCTGCTGTTCAAGACTGACGGGTAAACCCGAGCGATTCACGCGACTGGCGCCGGGAGGCGCCAGCGGGCACCCTTGTCCCTGACGCAACGGTTGGACGCGTCCCGTGAGACGGTTTAGCATGCCCAAGCCACATCAGCGGGAGTCCTCCATGTCACAACTTGAGCGCATCACTCTTGACCCGGATATCTGCCACGGCAAACCCTGCGTCCGTCACATGCGTTGGCCGGTTGAGGTGGTGTTGGACTTGGTCTCCTCGGGAATGAGCATGGATGAGATCCTCGCTGATCATCCTGAACTGGAGCGCGAGGATATCCGAGCTTGCCTGGCCTATGCCCGTTTACTGGTCTCCGGCGAACCGCTGCGACCCGCTGCCTGATGCGCGTTCTTTGCGATGTCCACGTGGCCTATCGTTTGGTCAGTCAGTTACGCGACATGGGTGTCGATGCCACCCATGTGAACCGTATCCTGGACGGATCGGAAACCCAGGACGCTGCAATTGCGGCCTACGTCGATACAAACGACATGTTGCTAATCACAAAAGATGGCGATTTTCGTGACAGCCATTTTCTGCGCGGAACGCCGAAGCGGTTGTTACGACTCGCTCTTGGGAACGTCTGTAACAGCGAACTCGTCACCCTGATCACGTCTTATTGGCCAGAAATCGCCAAAGTGAGCCAAGAGGATAGGTGTTACCTTGAATTATCCAGCGACGGGCTCATTCGTGCGTCGCCTTTATTCTGAACACCTGTCTCCCTGATTCATCGTTTGCGTGACTTTAGTGCCTGGCGCACCAACGTGTCGTCGAATTGCCCAGGGACCTCGCCTTCCTCGGCATAGACATAGATGGCCCCACGGATAATGGCATTGAGGGTCGCGCTGATGAGGGACAACAACGCGATCAGTGTCACGCCGGTGGCGATCGCTCCGATGATCAGCGCCGGCTGTTGGGTGCTTGCGGCCCAGAAGGCGGCGCCGAAAGTGGCGGCGAACAGAAGCAGCATGGGCAGGCCGATGATAACACCCAAGCCCACATTGAGGCTGAGTTGCTCGCCCCAGGTGCGCTTCAGGAGGGTGACGCTCTCCTTGATCGCCGCTATCGCTCCAATCCCTTTCGCGGCCAGGACGGGAATCACCAGAAAGGTCGCCACACTCCAGGCGAAGCCACCCAGGCTGGAGAGCAACAAGCCGATGCCCGGTTGCTGGTCGCGTCCGCGCAGCATTGACAGCAACAAACCCACGGTCGCGGCAATGCCAGAATAGCCAAGAATGACGCCCGCGCGTTGACGGGCCAAGGCCAAACCATCGGCGAAGCTTGGATCACCGCCGTGCAATCGCTCCAGCGTGCCGCCGAGAATCAGTGCCGAGAAGATCAGTATGCCGAGTCCCGCCAGCAGGGGATAGAGCAGAAACGCCTTCTCGGCACCGAGCACTGCGAGTGCGCTGCGAAACAGCGACCATGAGCGTGCGAAAACCGCCATCTGTGATTTCTCCTGCGACGTCTTGTCGCGTTTCTGGGGGGGCGACGCGTGCGATTCGCAGTTTACAGAATCGGCAAGTGTTAGCGCCGACGTGATTATGTCGCCAAACAGCCGGTTTGAAAGTGCAGCCGGCGCAAAGCTGCGTCACGCCGCCCATGGCGGGCGGCGAGCTGTGGTTCAGACCTCCACGCGATCCTTCATCCGATAGCTCGGTCCCTCGATGAGCACCGTCTCGGCATGGTGCAGCAACCGATCGAGCAGCGCCGAGGTGAGCGTGGCATCGTTGTTGAAGATTTCCGCCCAATCCTTGTAGGCGCGGTTCGAGGTGATGACGGTGGCACCCTGCTCATAGCGCTGGCTGAGGATCTGGAACAGTAGATCCGCACCGACCTTATCGATGGGCAAATACTTAAGCTCATCCAGGACCAGGACCGCCGGTTTGCGATAGCCCTCCAGCGCCTGTTTCAACCGCCCGGCGCGCTCAGCCGCCACCAAGGTATTGACCACCTCGATGGCGGTAGCAAAACGCACGTTGTAGCCCTTCAGGCACGCCTGATAACCCAGCGCCGTGGCCAGGTGCGTCTTGCCCACCCCCACGGTACCGAGGAAGACCACATTGCCTTTCTCAGCAACCCAATCGAGGCGAAACAAATGCTGCACCTGCTGGCGATTGATCGCCTTCGGCCAGCTCCATTGGAACTGCTCCAGCGTCTTGATCACTGCAAACCGCGCCTGCTTGATGCGCCGTTGTACACTGCGCTCGCGCCGCAGCGTCGTCTCCCCCTCGGCTAGTGCCGCCAGATAAGCCACATGATCCCAATGCGCGCGCGCCGCCTCCCCGGCTAGAGCGGTAAACTGCTCCAGCATGAACGACAGCTTCAAAAAGGCCAGTTGCTCGGCCAGTTGCTCGTTGGTGGATGTCTTGGTGGTCATTGGGCGGACTCCGGCGATGCGTCAGGGGTTTGATACAGACTCAAATCCGGCGCCGGCATCTCCAACTCCAGCAAATCCTGGCGCCGGGTCAAGCTCAGTGCCGCCGGTTCTGGTTGCAGCCGCGCCCGGCTCTCCAGCACATTGGCCACGTATTCGCGGCTGTTCGGCCTGATAGGTGAAGGCATCGTCCATCGCCCGCGCGGTAGCCTCCACGCCATAGATCTCGCTCAACGCCACGATCTTCTGGACATGATGCTCGGGGTTGAGCCGCCGTTCGGCCAGAGCTCTGTAGTAGGCCTCGGACCGCGGGGAGAGCGCCAGGAAGCGCCCCAACAGCTTTTGCGTGCGCGCCTTCTTGCGCTGCTCCAGCAAGGCTTTGGGATGATCCGGATGCTCAAAGTCCTGGTGGCGATCCCAACTGCGCGGATGGCGCGCGATCAGCCGCTCCCCGTCATAGACGCACAAGCGATCGGGATAGGCCTTCAGCGTCAGCAAGCACCCGGCATACTGAGCCGGCACCGAATAGCGATTGGTCTCCCAGCGCACCCGAAAGCTTGATGAGGCGCGCACCTGCACGATATTGGCCACGTCATAGGGCTGCTGCGGCCCCGCCTGCAGCGCTGAGCGCTCCTCGGCAAAGCGATCGACCGGGCGCTGATGGGTCTCGCCATGCTCACGAACATTGGCAATGCCATCCATCCACAGCCGTACCGCCGGGTTGAGGGTCTTAAAATCTGACACATCCAACCCGTTGAGGAAATTTTTCTTCACATAGCCAACGCCCGATTCCACGCGGCCTTTTTCGTTGCCCTTGCCCTTGTTGCAGGCAATGACCCGAAAGCCATGATGGTTGGCAAAATCCAGATAGCGCGGATTGAACACCGGCGCCTCCCCGGTGATGCGGCGCAAGACGGCAGACTTGAGGTTATCGACCATGATCTTGTGCGGGATGCGGTTGCCGAAGAAGACAAAGGCGTTCTGATGACAGGCCAGGAACTGCGACCCTGATCACCATCGGGGTCTGACTAAGCGTGAACTCGACATAGAGCATGCGGCTGTAGCTGAGCACCATCACAAACAGCGACAGACGCCGGCGGGTCTGGCCCACCGGGACAGCGTCCCACACACCCCAGTCCACTTGCGCGCATTCCCCAGGAGCAAACGACAAAGTGAGAAAGGCCGGGGTGCGCGGTGGGCGGACCTTGTGCACATACTCTTTGACGATACTGATCCCGCCGCTATAGCCCTCCTCCTCGCGCAGGCGCTGAAAATACCTGCTGGGCGCTGTAGCGATGCGCTTCCAGCCAGCGGCGAATGGTGGCCTTGTGCGGGTCGAGCTTGCTCGCGCGTGCCTGCGCTTGGCGCGGGCGAAAGCGCTCTTCGGCGAGCCACTTGCTCACCGTGCGCACGTCCAACTGCAAGGCCTCGGCGATCTGGGTGGCGTTCAGACCACGTTGGTCGTGATGCTCACGGATAGCACAGAAGGTCTGGTAGTCGATCATGACACCATCTCCCGGAGGATGGCTCGCAGGGCGCGCAGCTCGCCGCGGGCAGCGCCTGGTGGTGACGGCGCCGGACGCGCGGGTGAGCGACCGGCCGGCACTGTCGATGCGGGCTGTGCCACGGTGGCCGCGACGCCATCAAGGGAGAGCACCTGATAGAGCGGCGCGGCAAAGGCGATCAAATCGGCGCCGATGAGCGCGGCACGCGCCGCGCGCACCTGTGCCTCTGGCCAGCCAAGGTGCGCGGCGATGGCGCCATCGCCGTAATAGCTCAGCCCCTCGGCATCGGCCACCGTGACCAGAAACAAATACAGCGCCAGGGCGTGCGCCCCGCAGCGGCCAAGATGGCGCTCACGCACCAGGCGCTGGTCGACCCAACTGAACTGGCGTGGCACCCGGCGGCGCCGGGCAGGAATCAACAGAGTCTTGTGCATCGCTTGGTTCTCCAACATTGGGCGTCCCGCCACTGAGAATGTCCTGGCCTAATTGTTGGAACCGCCGCGCGCTGCGCGCGATGTCTTTTTTTATGCCGAGCCGGTTAAGTTGGCGATAAGTCCAATGAGAACAATCTCTTGCGCGCCCAAGAGATCTTGTAACGCGTTGCTGTTTAAGTGCTCTGAATCGCTATTTATTTCAGCCACTTGCGCCGCGCAGTCGTCTTGTAACGCCCCCGCCCCTTGTGCCGGGCGGGCGCGGGCGTAGCCGGGGTGCTTCGCCCGCCAGTCACGCACGCGCTCCACATTGGACGGGCCGCGGAAATAGTCGCGGTTGGCTGCTTTATCCAGCCAGCGCCGCTGACTGGCCGCTTTGCTGGCACGGCGACATTCGCCCTTGCCGCAGTAACGCTAGTGGTGCACGTTGCGCGCGTCAGGATGGAATAATTCACCGCAGTGCAAACACTTGCGCCGCCTTCGTCGTTTCACTTGGGGGTCCTCCACGTTACCCCAAGCATGGCCAATATCAGCGGGCTTCACCGCCCAAGACGACGCCGAAGAAAAGTCAGAACAAGCAGGGAATGCAGAAGAAGAGAAAGAGGAAGAGGAAGAAAAGAATAAAAAAAAAGGAGGGAAAAGAACACGGAGAAGAAAATCTTCTCTACATGTTCAAGCCGACCACTGGGTTACATTTTCAGGTCGGCGCTGACACAAGGCCATGCTCTGGGATGACTCTCAGATCCGCCCGCTGATCGATACCCGTGAGCTGTGGCGCGAAGAGAAACAGCTTCCGGATGATGACCCCTCCAAACCCATCACCCGCCCACTCAACCCCCAGCGCGCCGATACCATCGTATATACCGAAAAAGGTTCGCTCCATTGCATTTGCCCCGCCACCGGCGAACAACGCGACCTCGCCTTTCAGGGCTTTGAGGCGGATCGCAATGCCCTGAAATACCGCTGCCCAGCGGCGGCCTATGATCTGAACTGCCAAGGGCGAGATCAGTGCCACCAGGCCGGTGGGGTCGCTCCTGGAACCTACGGGCGCATCGTGCGCGTTAAGCTCGACGAACAAGACCGGCGCATCTTCGTGCCCACCCCACATGGCAGCCCAAGCTGGCAGCGCGGCTACAACGCGCGCAGCGCCCTGGAGCGGATCAACAATCGTATCGACCGCCACTTCGGCTTTGAGCTGCACTTTATCCGTGGCATTGCCAAGATGACCACCCGCGTCGGGCTCGCCCTGGCGGTGATGATGGCCATGGCCGTGGGGCACATCAAACAGGGCCGACCCGAACAGATGCGCTCGCTGGTGCAGCCGATTCCCGCTACCGGCTAGCCCGGCTTAACCCCTCTCTGGCGAGCCCACCTTAAAATCGGAACAGCGCATCCGAGGCGAGCGCTTGCCTGCCATTCATTGCAGATGAGAATTATTATTATCTATAGATCTCCGGCGAGGCATTTTCGCGCTTTACCGCCAGTTGGAGCGCGCGAACGCAATGCCATCACCGCCGGTTCTTGCCCGTGATTGCCCAAAAAACGAGACAGCGCAAATGTCCCATATTTACGACGCATTGCTTTTATCCCCCTGAAAGAATAGGATTTCGAGCCTCTTTGTCCGCATCGACTTGAGGTTCCACCATGGCTGTTGTCGTCGCTGAACCCACCCTTGAGGAAGCACGCCCCATCTTTCGCCTGGGCGTGGATACCTACCATCAAATGATTTCCACCGGTCTCTTTGATGAAGATGATCGCCTTGAACTCATCGACGGAGAGCTGCGAGCCATGACGCCCATCAACCCCGATCATGCCGGCAAGAACAAGCGACTGAACCGACTGCTCAACCAGCGCGTCGGTGACAAGGCTCTGGTGGCTGTGCAGGATCCACTCACCTTGGCACCGCATTCGGAGCCCGAGCCGGATCTGATGCTGCTGCGCCCGCGCGATGATTATTATGAGGGCGCGAATCCGACGCCCGCCGATACCCTGCTGGTGATTGAAATTTGCGACAGCTCGCTGCGTTACGACCGCGAAGTCAAGGTGCCACTGTACGCCGCTCAAGGTGTCCCCGAGGTCTGGCTGGTGGATCTTCAGCACCGCCGCCTGGAACTCTATCGGGAAGCCTCCGCCGATGGGTATCGGCTGATGTTGCGCCCCGCGCCGGGCGAGGTGGTCGCGCCGGTGTTGTTGCCAGATGTGCGCCTGCGCGTCGATGAACTCTGGTAGCCTTTTCTTTTGGGCGGTAAGCACCAGGTTCTTTTCCACCTCCAGCACCGATCCCCGCCGTCACGGAACGCCCATGGTCGTCGTTCTTCGGCAGCTTCAGCCAAAAAACACCTTGCTCGCCGTGTAGCCAATGCGTACCTTGGCTCGGGTGGCGAGGAAGAAGCCCAGCGCCAGCACTTTCATGACTTCCTCGGCGCCCAGGCTGCGCCCGAAGACGTGATGCTGTGTGCGTCGCCGGAAGAAGGCCCGGGTCGCCAGCAGAGGATATTGGCCTCCAGTTCCTCGCCGATGGCCACCACCGCCACGTCGTGGTTGCCGACGCCGGCCTCGCGCAGGGCCTGTTCGTCGTGCCCCATGCGACTGGGCAACCGCCGTCCGCTCCGACCCGCGCGACGCAGTGCGTTCGCACTGAAGGATCGCCGTGGCGGTAGAATCCTCGCTCGTCTCTTTAATCATCGGATGTCGAGTCACCGGCCATGCATTGGCGCGCGATTTTTCGCCTGTTCGGCGTGCTGTTTTTGTTCTATAGCCTGAGCTTTCTGCCGTCGCTGGGCATCGCCTGGCTGTATCACGACGGCCAGATCCAGGTGTTCGCGGCGTCCTGGCTGCTGTCGGCGATCCTGGGGGTGCTTTTGTGGCTGCCCAATCGCAATGATCCGCGGGCGCTGTCGGTGCGCGAGGCCTTTTTTGTGGTGACGCTCTTCTGGGCGCTGCTGGGAGCCATTGGTGGTCTGCCTTTCGTGCTGGGGCTGCATCTGTCTTTTACCGACGCGGTGTTTGAGTCCATCTCCGGTTTCACCACCACGGGCGCCACCGTCATCATTGGGCTTGATGCCTTGCCGGCGTCGATTCTTTATCACCGCCAGCAGATCCAATGGCTCGGCGGCATGGGCATGATCGTGCTGGCGGTGGCCATTTTGCCGCTGATGGGCGTGGGCGGCAGTCAGCTGTATCGCGCCGAGTCCTCCGGGGTGGCCAAGTTCGAGAAGCTCACCCCGCGTATCGCCGAGACCGCGCGATCGCTGTGGGGACTCTATGTCGGCCTGACGCTGGCCTGTGCGCTGGCCTTCTGGGGCGCGGGCATGACGCTGTTTGATGCCGTCGGTCATGCTTTCGCGACTGTCGCCACCGGTGGATTCTCCACCCATGATGCCAGCATGGGCTGGTTTGACAGCCCGCTGATCGAGAGCATTGCCATTGTCTTCATGCTCGCCGGCGGGGTGAACTTCGCGGTGCATTTCATTGCCTGGCAGCGGTTCGATCCGCTGGCCTATGGACGCGATCCGGAGGTGCGGGTCTACGGCTGGCTATTTCTCGGCGGCAGTCTGTTCGTGGCGCTGAGCCTGCTGTGGACGCGCGCTTACACCGGCTTTGGCGAATCCCTGCGCCACAGCGCCTTTCAGGTCGCCTCCATCCTCACCAGCACCGGCTTTGGCACCGCCACTTTCGGCGATTGGCCACGACATATTCCGCTCACCCTGATCATTCTGTCGTTCATCGGTGGCTGCATCGGCTCGACCGCCGGCGGCATGAAGGTGCTGCGGATTCTGCTCATGACCCGTCAGGGCTTGCAGCAATTGTTTCATCTTGCCCATCCGCGCGCCCAGATCAGCCTCAAGCTCGGCGGTCGCCCGGTGGATCAGGACACCCAGTTTTCCATCTGGGGCTTCGCGGTGCTCTATACCTCCGTGAGCCTGCTGCTGACTGTGGGGATGATGGCGCTGGGGCTGGATTTCATCAGCGCGGTCGGCGCCGTGGCGGCGACCATCAATCTGCTCGGGCCGGGGTTGGGCGAGGTGGCGTCGACCTTCGCCACGGTCGATGACGCGGTGAAATGGCTGTCGGTCTTCGCCATGCTGGTCGGGCGCCTGGAGGTCTTTACCCTGCTGATTTTGTTCCTGCCGGCTTATTGGCGGGGGTGATACCGGCGCCCGGGAATCATCCATTGAAACAGTCGCTGTTCGCCATATCCTGTCCCGCACGAAATTGTCCAACCACAATCGGAGCGTCTTCAATGATCCAATCTAACGCGCAACTGACCCGACAGGCACTGCTTGTTCTGCTGCTGATGCTGGCTGTTTCGCCAGCCACCTTCTCCGCTGAACAGGGCTTGGCGCAACGCACCAGCCCCTATTCGATCCCAGACACCCTCGACCGACTCGAAGCCCTGTTGCAGGAGAAAGGCGTCACCGTCTTTGCCCGCATTGATCACAGCGCCGGCGCCCAGGAGGCCGGACTCGAACTCCCGCCCATGCAACTGCTGATCTTCGGCCACCCCAAGGCCGGCACGCCGCTGATGCGGGCCGCGCCCAGCAGCGGTCTGGATCTGCCGCTGAAGGTGCTGGTGTGGGAGGACGCCGACGGACAAGGGCGTCTCCCAGCTTTCCAGGTCGGACGTTTCGCGCACGAGGCGTTTATTCCATTTCTTGGCGCTTGTAGCCGCTGATCATGCCGCCGATCAGATTCTCGTGATGCAGCAGACTGGAGGCCAGCACCCCGGCCACGTGGATTAGGATCAGACCGAGCGAGACATTCGCCAACACCTCATGGGTCTCTTCCAAAACCTCACCCAAGAAGGGTGGCAGGCCACGCATCACCCCGGCCAGCGGGCCGGCGAACTCCTCGGCGCCATAGAGCGCCAGACCGCTGATTCCGGTGGCAGCGACACTGATCAGGAGCAGCACGATCATGGCGCCACCCGCCGGGTTGTGGCCCAGATAACGCGGCGCCCGCAAGCGCACAACATCACGTAGATACGCAAGCACAGCCCCTGGGCCGCGCACAAAGTCGCTGAAGCGCGCATGGCGCGTGCCTATCAGCCCCCAGATCAGGCGTACACTGATGAGGGCGAGCACCAGATAGCCGGCCCAGACATGGACGCCGAGCAGGTCGTCCTCGACGATAAAGGCGGTGGCAAATCCGGCCACCAATGACCAATGAAAGATCCTGACCAGCGGATCCCAGACGCGAACCCGCTTAGGGGCGTCGCTGCGGGAGCTGTTGGCAAGGGTGGCGGTGTCATTCGGTGCGTTGTTCGACATGCTTGGGTTCGACATGCTTGGGTTCTCCGGTTCAGGTTTGATGGTCAGTATCCCGGTGCGGGCGTCTCGGCGCCCTGACTGGGAAGATTCACGAACAGCGAGACTAACCAAGCGCGCCTGACCGAAGACTGACGCGGGCTGTCAGCCTTTTGTCAGGGTGCGCTCGCTAGGCTATCGGCACAGTCTGCAAGGACCACCGCAAAGATCCGGTGGGAGCCAGGCTGAGAGCCAACCAACGGAGAACCAACCAATGAAACGACAGCTTGCCACTGCCCTGCCCACAGTCCTGTTCAGTGCCAGCATGCTGATCCTGCCTGCCACCCCCTGTGCGGCCGATCCCGCCGCTGGAGCAGCCGGTTGGCTCAAGGAATACCCCCAGGCCGATGGTTCCAAGCCGCGCAGTTGCACGACCTGTCATGGTCGCGATCTGACGCAACCGGGACAGCATGCCAACACCGGAAAGGTCATCGAACCCCTGGCCCCCTCGGTGAATCCGCGGCGTCTCACCGATTCAGCCAAAATCGAGAAATGGTTGCGGCGCAACTGTCGCTGGACCATCGGGCGCGAGTGCACCGCCGACGAAAAAGCCGATTTCATTGCCTACATCAAGACCCAATAAGCCGGAGAATCGACACATGAGTCCCTTTTTATTCAAATCCGTTCTGACACTCCTGATCACCGGCAGCTTGGCGATGAGCAGCACCCAATTGGCGTTCGCCGATGATGATGACGACGACAAGCACGAACGCGACGACAACAGCTTATTCGAGTTGCGCCAGACGCCGGTTGTCAACGCCACCTATCGTGAGGAGTGCGGTTCCTGCCACATGGCCTATCAGCCCGGCCTGCTCCCGCCGCGGGACTGGGCCCGGATCATGGCGCCGGATGCACTGATCAATCATTACGGCGACGATGCCAGCCTATCCGAGCAACCGCGCGCAGAGATCAGCGCCTTTCTAGGCGCCAATGCAGCCAACAATCCGGGCGCGGTCTCTGGTGGTCTGCCTCGCATCACCGCAAGCGCCGCTTTCAAGCATGAGCATGACGAGATACCGGCCCGCCTGGTGACAGCGAACCCGGAGGTCAACAGCTTTAGCCAGTGCAGCGCCTGCCATCAAAAAGCCGCCGAAGGCAATTATGACGAACGCTGGATCGACATTCCGGGCCATGGTCCCTGGAAGGATTGAGTCCAGACGCCAAGCACCGAACCATGATGCCAACCTCCGCGATGCGCGATGTCATCCGCATGGGCCTCCTGTGCCTGTTCAGTCTTCAGGTGAGTGCCGACACTCAGGCGGATCACCAGCGCGCGCGCGCGGCGCGTTTGCGCGGCGAGATCCGGCCGATCGCCGAGATCCTGCATCAGATCGGCGCACAGGTACCGGGGGAGGTCATCGGGATCGAACTCGAACGCGACAAGCACGCCGGCCAGCGGGTCTGGATCTACGAATTCAAGATCCTGACCCCGGACGGGCGCCGGTTGGAGGTTGAGATCGACGCCCGCGAGGGTGAAATCCTGGAATTGGAGGATGAGGACTGATGCGCCTGCTCCTGGTGGAAGACGACGATCAGGTCGCCGAGACGGTGACGGCCGGTCTGACGGCCGCCGGCTTCCTGGTCGAGCGCGCGCGCGACGGGCGCGATGCCTGGTTCATGGGTGATACCGAACCCTATGCCGCCGCCATCCTCGATCTTGGGCTGCCCGGGCTCGATGGCTTGTCGGTGCTGCGTCAGTGGCGCGCTGCCGGTCAGCGGCTGCCGGTGTTGATTCTGAACGCGCGCGGTGACTGGACCGAGCGCGTTGAGGGCATCGAGGCCGGCGCCGATGACTATTTGCCCAAACCCTTTCGGCTCGAAGAACTGCTCGCGCGCGTGCAGGCCCTGATTCGCCGCGCCGCCGGACAGCCAGCGCCCGTCCTCGTCCATGGTCTCTTTCGGCTGGATACCCTACGCCAGAGCTTGAGCCGCGATGGGCAAGCCATTCATCTCTCGCCGCAGGAATACCGTCTGGTCAGCTATCTGATGCAGCAGGCCGGGCGCGTCGTCTCGCAACAGGAATTGACCGAGCAGCTCTATGCCCAAAATTTTGAGCGTGATTCCAATTCGGTGGAAGTGCTGGTCGGGCGGGTCAGGCGCAAGCTGGGCGCCAAGCTGATCCAGACCCGGCGCGGTTTTGGCTATCTGATCGAGACAGATGACGCCGCGCCCACCTCATGATCGCCAACCCGGAAATTAACCTCGCATGAGACGCCGATCACTGCGGTTGCGACTCTGGCTCGCTGCCCTGATCTCGATCACCCTGGCCCTGCTGATCGCCTGGCTCGGGCTGGCTAATCTCTTCGAGCGCCATGTCGAGCGTCATCTTGGCGCTGAATTGGAGGTGCGGCTCAATCAACTCGCCGCCGCCGTCGAGATCGCCCCCGACGGCTCGATTCGTCTGACCCAGGAACCCCGGTCTCCCGCTTTCGCGCAACCCCTGAGCGGCCACTACTGGCAGATCGACCGCCTCGGTCAGGCCGGTGTGCTGCGTTCGCGCTCGCTGTGGGATGAGGTCCTCACTCTGCCAAAGGATGTACTCACCCCGGGCGTGGTGCATGCCCATCGTCTATCGGGGCCGGACGGACAGTCGCTGCTGGTGCGCGAGCGAAGCATCCGGGTCGGATCAGGCCCCGCGGCCGTCGAACTGCGGTTGATTCTCGCCCAGGATCGCGCCGAACTCATCCGTGCCCGCGCCAACTTCGCCGCCGACATGCGTCCCTATCTCGGACTCATCGCGCTGTTGCTGACCCTGGCGACGCTGATCCAGATCCAGACCGGGCTGGCGCCCCTGGAAGCCTTGCGCAGCGAGATCGGCGCCGTTCGCGACGGGCGCGCCGCACGGCTCGCGGCACAGGCGCCCGCTGAGGTCCAGCCGCTGATCGCCGAACTCAATGCCCTGCTCGAAGCGCGCGCAAGCTCCGTCGAGCGGGCGCGTGCCTGGACCGCCGATCTCGCCCACGGCCTCAAGACGCCGCTGAGTGTCCTGGCTGCCGATGCCGAGCACTTGCGTCAGGCCGGCCAGCCGGCCCTGGCCGAGGACCTTGATCAACTCGCCCTGACCATCCGTCGGCGCGTCGAGCGCGAGTTGATCCGCGCGCGTGTGCGCTCCGGTCATCCGCCGCACAACACGCGCACCGAGGTGGTCGAGAATCTTGAGCGCTTGCTCCGCACCCTAGGGCGCACGCCCGCTGGCGAACGCATCGACTGGCACATCCTGGCCCCGGATCGGGTCGAGGTGGCGCTGATAGCTGGGGATCTGCTCGAACTGCTCGGCAATCTGCTGGAAAATGCCGCGAAATGGGCCGGTGAACGGGTCGAGATCCAGGTATTGACCTCAGCGGACGGACGGGTCGAGATCCGGATTGCCGACGACGGTCATGGCGTCGCGCCCGCGCACTGGTCGCGCCTCGGCGAGCGCGGCCTGCGACTCGACGAGCAGCAGGCGGGCACCGGCCTGGGGCTGGCCATCGTGCGCGACGTGGTCGAGGCTTATGGCGGCACGCTCGGCTTCGGTCGCGCTGAGTTGGGCGGCCTGTTGGTTTGGGTCAGACTGCCGGGGATGCTATCCGCCTGAACCCGGCTCGTCGATCCCCAGCCCACGACAGCGGCCGACGCGAGCGACCGGTGGCTGGGGAGTGAGGAGTGGGGAGTGGACCAGGTGTGGTCGGTCTGCGACCAGGCAATAAGCTAGCCAACCAGCATTGCTCTTGGCTTGTGAACGGAATCCGCCAGCAGACTTGAAGCGCGGCCGGGTATTTGGTGGCCTGCCAACTGCTGAAACAACCCGAAAGATTTCTCGGCCGGAGGGGGGTCTTTGCAGGTATGCCTCCCACCCAAACCGCCACCCGAGGATCTTTGCGCGTGAACTGCCGATCCTTCCGTCGTCATCTGCTGATCGATCCCCGGCATCTCGATGCCAGCTTGCGCGACCACGCCGCTCGCTGCTCGTCCTGCGCGCAAGCCCTGGAGCGCGCGCTGGCGTTCGAACGCCGGCTGGCGAATGCCGTGCGACGGGAGTATGAGGAGGTCGCCGACGGCGAGCGCCGCGACGGTGCTGATCACGACCCGGGTCACAACCCTGGTCCCGACCAGAGGTCCGTTTGAGCTCTCTCCCCTATCTATTGGCGCGGCTGACGCTAGCTATTGGCGCGGCTGACGCTAGCCATGATTTTGTCGAGGTGACCAGCAAAGGCCTTGCGATCACTTTGGCTCAAGGCCGGTGGTCCTCCTGTGTTGATGCCGCTGGCTCTGAGTGTCTCCATGAAGTCGCGGACATTCAGTCGTGCGCGTATGTTCTCGCTGGTGAACAACTCGCCGCGATGACTCAGGACCTGGCCGCCCTGCTCGATGACGGCGGCGGCCAGGGGGATATCGCTGGTAATCACCAGATCGCCGGCTGCGATCTTGTCGAGAATGGCTTGGTCGGCAACATCGAAACCGGATCGCACGCGCAGGCTTTTGATGAAGCGCGACGGCGGGGTTGGCAGTGCCTGATTCGCCACCAAGGTGAGAGGAATCCGGCAGCGCTCGGCGGCGCGGAACAGGATGTCCTTGATCACCTGCGGGCAGGCGTCGGCATCGACCCAGATGTGCATCGGTTTGGCTACTCCGTAAACATCGTCAGTTATCCTGATGATGGAGGTGGAGCCCGCGCTGAATGGCCTCGGCGCCAAAGCGGTGGCGGATGGCGTCGAGCGTCTCCGTTAAGCCTTTGTCCGCGGGATTGCGCCCGGTCTCGGCGGTCTCAAACAGATCAAGCTGCTGGCCGGTGGTGGGTTGCGACCAGCCGGAGAGTCCCAGGCCGATTAGTCGCACGGGCCTACCGATCCAGTTGGCTTCGCTCGCGAGCAGTGACCACGCAATCCGATAAAGATCCCGCTCATCCGCTGTCGGCACCTTGCGCGAGCGCGAGCGGGTATGGGTCTCGAACGGAAAGAAGCGAATCTTCAGGGTGACCACCCTTCCCAGGTGGCCGGTCTGGCGCGCGGTCCAGGCGACCTCGCGCGCGGCCCAATGCAGCGTTTCTTCCAGCACCCGGGGATCGGTGACATCCTTGGGGAAGGTCGTCTCCTTGGAGATCGACAGGCGCTCCCGATCCGGGTAAAGCCGGTCATCGGCAATGCCGCGCGCCTGATAATAGAACTGGGTACCGGCCCGCGCGCCGCACTGCCGGCGCAGGGTCTCCAGCGACAGCTCCCGCACATCGCCAAGGGTCTTGACGCCGAGTCGGGCCAGGCGAGGCGCGGTCTTCACCCCCAGACCGCGCAGGACGCTGAAGGGCATGGGGGCGAGGAAGTCGGCCACCTGCTCCTCCAGCACCACCGTCAAGCCATCCGGCTTGTGGCAGTCGGAGGCGAGTTTGGCGATGAGCCGGTTGGGACCGATGCCAATGGAAGCGGTCAGTCCCACGGCCTGCCGGATCCCGGTCTTGATCCGCGCGCCGATCACCTCTGGCGGCCCGACCAGGGCGGTCAACCCGGTGATGTCGAGATAGGCTTCGTCAATGGAGACGCGCTCGATCTCTGGGGAAAAAGCCGCCAGCACCGCCATGATCTGCTCGGACACCCGCGCATAGTGCGCCATGCGCGGGCGCACATAGATTGTCTCGGGCGGCAGCCGCCGCGCCGCCTGGGTGATCGACATGGCCGAATGCACGCCGAAGCGGCGCGCCTCGTAAGAGCAGGTCGCGACCACGCCGCGCTGGCCCGGCTGAGCGCCGACCACCACCGGGCGCCCCTGCCACTCGGGATGGTCGCGTTGCTCGATGGCCGCGAAGAAGGCATCAAGATCGACATGCAGGATCAGGCGTGGCATGGATGAAACTGGTCGCGAGGATTCTGGCGATGATAATCCCCAGCCGCCCGGCGGCGCGATGCGATGACCCTCTCAGGATGTTAGCGGAATGATGGTTCGCGACTTCAAGCGACTCAGGCGGAGTACTTGGTTGTTGGTCGGACATCGACGGATCATTCTCCTGCGCGCCGGGCCGGTCAAGCCGAGATGCGATTTGGGTCTGGCGATCAACCCCGCGCATGCGGATCGGCGATCCAGCCCTCAAGCGGATCGATCATTCTTGGCAGGGTCAACTGGCCAGCGCCGTCCGCCCATTGCGTCCAAGCCCAGGCGGCCTGGATGGCGCAGAGCAAGGCGTCGAGGTGATCACCCGATGGGTCATCGGCCAGATGCGCGGGGGCTGTGACCTCCAGACCATAAGCGGATCTTGTCGCCCCGTCCAGAATCGCGGCCAGCAATGCACGGCGCGCATGCTCGCGCTCCGGGCTGTGCAGCTTGGGATTGTCCTGCTTGTAGGAGCGTCGTCCAATCAGTTGGCGTGCGAGCAGGCCAGGATAGGCTTCGACGCAGATGCGCCGGGGATCGCCAACCTGCACACCGGGAATGCTCACACCGGCGCGCAACAACCTGGGCGCGCCCTCGAAGAACATCAGACCAACCGGGGTACCATAAAGCTTCTGCGGGCTGATGGCGCCGGCGAGGCGATCCGTGGCGCGCCGATGCTCCTTGTCGCCCACGGGCCGCTGGGCGCGATAGTCATCAAGCGCCTGGCGAAAACCCGCGCGGCCCAAGTTCTCAGCATGACGCACATAGCCCGACCAGGTTAGCGGCCAGCCGATGTTGGTGAGAAAGATGCGCGACTGGCCGAAGGGAAAATCCAGTCCGGCGATCCAGGGTCCGGGCTGCGTCAGGAAGGATTCAAAGGACACGAAGTCGCGCCAGCACGCGAGCGCTCCGGCATTGAGCCGCTGCCCTTTCAACTGGCATTGCAGACAGGTGATGGGCTTGGCTCGACGCGGGCGGCTGGTGAAATCGATGCCGTAAACTTGCATCCTTCTGCGCTTGTGAATGCCTGCGGGGAAAGCCAGGGAAGTCTAAACTGCCGGATATCGGTCAGCCCAACGGCTTACCAATGCCCAGTACCGGGCTCGCCCTTGAATGGTCCGACCACGTCATCGGTGATCCAGCCACCATAATAACCACCGGCCTGGGGTCGCACGCGTTCATCGCCGACAAAACAAGCAAGCCGCGCCGGGTAGCAGGAGAAATACCCGGCGATCAGGGCAGCCTCGTCCCAGGCTTGGGGATAGCGCCACAGCGCATCACGGATTAGGCCATCCGGGCCTTTGACATGGAAATACTCCGCCTCGCCTTTCCATTCGCACAGGGTGTGGCGCTCCGAGGGTTCCAGCAGTGAGTGATCGACAGCCTCGGGCGGCAGATAGACACTCGGCGGGCTGCCGGTTTCCAGGGCGCGGATGGCCGATTCGGTGACGGCGATACGCAATTCCCCGGCATGGACAGTGATTCGGCGGTCATCCGGTTGGTAAATTGGCGGACGGGGGTAATCCCAGACCGACTCCTGGCCTGGTCCGGGAACTTGCGCAAAGGGCGGCCGTTGCTGGCCGCGATACTGCCAGGCAGCGCGGGCGGCTTGTAAATCGGATCGAGTGTTGGGCATCATCTGTGATCTCGGCTCTGGTGGATGGGCCTTTGTTTGTGGATTTTGGGCGGATGTTGCGATAAGCAAGATGCCAAGCCTGATGGCTGGCGGTCGGCGGCAGAGAAGCCCGTCGTTTGGGTCAAGGGGTTGCCTCGTGCCAGTGCCTTGACCGGCCAGGCGGGCGATATGCCCGCGTGCGTCGGAGCACGTCGGAACAAAGGTGTGCGCGGCGGCCACTGCGGAGGTTTTCGATGCCAAAACCTGAAACACCGCTGTTGACAGCGGACATCATCATTGAACTCACCGACCGGCCCGGTCGGCCCATCGTGTTGATTGAACGGCGTTACCCGCCGCTTGGCTGGGCCATTCCCGGCGGCTTTGTCGACATCGGGGAGCGCATCGAAGCCGCCGCCGTTCGCGAGGCGCTGGAGGAAACGGCCTTGCCGGTCAGGTTACGCGTGCTGCTGGGTCTGTATTCCGATCCGGCGCGCGACCCGCGGGGACATACGGTCAGCGCCGTCTATGTGGCGGAGGCGAGCGGAGAACCCCAGGCGCAAGACGATGCCCGCCACTTGGCGGTCTTCGCGCCGGAGGCACTGCCCGAGCCGCTTGCGTTTGATCATGCGCGGATTCTCACTGATTACCGGCGCTATCGCGACAGCGGCCAGATCACGCCGCTGTGGTCGCCGCTCCCCCTCGACAAAGCCTGAGCCTCGCGCACGCCGTTATCATGCCCACCCTATTTTCCATCATCGAATCCCCTGGCCATCCGCGACTGGAGGATCTCTACCAGCGCCTCGGCATCGAGCAGGTGAAGCTCAACTCCCAGCGCAAGGCACTGCAAGCGCTGAAGAAGACCGCACCCGACTGGGTGGTGGCGGAATTCTTTTATGGATTTGGCAACAACTACGCCGGGGCCAATGTCAGCAATCTGGATGTCTTGCTCGCCACATTGCGCAAACAGGCGCCGGCGGCACGGGTGATCGTGCTAGTCACCAAGGATCAGGCCGGTTATGTTCCCTTGCTGGCTGAGCGCTTCCCCCTGCATGCGGTCCTCAGCCTGCCGGTGGCCGAGGCGGACATGGAAGCGGCGCTGACGCACCCATGAAGCGATCATCGCCTGCAACTGCCTGCGCTTCCTTAGGCAGGCACAGGGCGACAACACAAGGCCGCAAGGATTGCTTCATCCGAGGCGCGCCCGGCGAGCACGACATCGCGAAATCCCAGCGAGCGCGCGGCCTCGGCGGTGCGCTTGGCGATAACGACGAGCGGGGTGACCAACAGCCGCTCGCGCCCCGCCGGCCCCAGGATGGCCATCAGATTGCGCAGAATCTGCTCGCTGGTCACAGTGACCCAGTCGACCTCCTCGGACCACCGCGCCAGCAGCGGTTGCGGATCGACCTCGGGACAACGGCGACGATACACCTCGGCAATACTCACACGCGCGCCGCGCTGGCGCAGGGTCTCGGCCATCAGCCCGCGACCGCCTTCTCCGCGCACGATCAAGACCCGCTGTCCGTCCATTCTCGCCAGCTCGGGCAGCGCCATTACCTCCTCGCTCTCGAAGCGCCCGCTTGGCGCCAGGTCGGCGGTTCGACCAGTGGCCTGGAGCGCCCGCGCCGTGCCGCCGCCGACCGCCGCGACCCGCTCGGCGTGCAGCCAGGGTTGACAATCATCGACCTGCGCATGGGCGAAGGTCACCGCATTGGGGCTGACGAAATAGACCAGATCCCAGTGCTCGGCCAGGAGCGTCTGGGCGGCTGGATTCCGCGTCGGTTCGATCACCAGAACGGGAAAGCGCAGGGCACGCCCGCCTGCCGCCTCAATGAGCCGACACAGGCCCTCTGCCTGATGCGCTGGTCGGGTGACCAGAACGCCGCGGCCGCGCAGGTTACAAGGGTTCACAGAAGTTGGCGGAACATTTCAGGTAGAACGGCCCGGTTTGGAGCCATGTTGAAAGAAATTCTGGCATCATGAACCTCGTTGCGTCCGGTGTTTGCGCCGGCGCCATCGGAGCAAGGCGGCGTATTTATTGCAGGACTCCGGCAAGACTTTATGGAAACCCTCTGCCGATACAGACCAACTCACCGGCGGATTTCGCCTTCAGCCCACAGCCCGGATGATCCGACGCTCGCCTGCCCTGTGTGAGCTTGAACCCCAAATCCTGATGAAAGAGAGTCCTGTTATGATGAAAAAGCGGTTGGTTTCAATGCTTCTGATCTTGATTGTCCTCGGCTCGGCGCCTGTCGCGAGCGCCGGAGAGGTCGATGGCGGCTTGTTCGTCAACCTGACCACTGATGATACCTGGGCCGCGGCGAAAGCGATCCTTTTCGCCCACGAGAAAGTCTTGAAGCGCGGCTACAAGCCCGTGGCCATCTGGCTGAATGTGCGCGCCATCTATCTGGCCGACAAGAAGCGCGCATCGCATGTCCATGGGCTGATGAAGGAGCAAGGCCGCTCGATCCAGGACATGCTGCGGGCGTTCATGGCCGATGGCGGAATGGTCATTGCCTGCATGGCCTGCGCGCAAGCCGCCGGGCTGACGGAAGCCGACTTCATCGCGGGCGTGCGGATGGGCAACCCGGACCTGGTGACGGGGCTGCTGTTTGACCCGAAGGTGAAGACACTGTCTTGGTGATTGTGCTGATACCTGCTGATTCTGAGCGCAAATCTGGATTATCTTTGGTTCGGCGCCACAAGCTCCCTGGGCGAGCCGCCGATGAATCCTATCCAGGGACTCCTTGGCGCGGCGGTGTTCAGCGCTTTTAGCCTGTTCCTGTTCGGCTGGGTGACAATTCCGGCCGGCGCTCTGCTCGGCTGGCTGATGAATCGCCAGCCGCATTGACCGCTGTTCTGAAGGTCCCGGCGCTGCGGCCATGATCGCGATCCAAACTGGCCCGGACAAAGCGCGCGGTCGTCTGCGGCAGCTCGCTATTCACCGGCTTCACCCTGGCTGCCAGGATCATCGGCTTGGTCAAAGCGCCGGCGACCTCGACAAGTATCCCAGCCAGGAGACCTGGCCGGGACATTGCGTTAACAATAACCGCGATCAGAGCGACTTCTTGCAGAAGTACCAGTCAACACACTCATACTCGCCGCTGGCCACGCGGGCATTAGCCTCCTCGACACTGCCCGGCGGCGGGACAATGACTTTATCACCCGGTTGCCAGTTCTCCGGTGTGGCGACTTTGTTGGCGTCCGAGGTCTGCATGGCCTTGACCAGGCGCAGGATCTCATCAATGGAGCGGCCGTTGCTCATCGGGTAATAGAGCATGGCGCGCAGCACGCCCTCGGGGTCGATCACGAAGGTGGCCCGCACCGCCGAGGTGTCGCTGGCGCCGGGCTGGATCATGCCGTAGGCCTTGGCCACTTGCATCGACAGATCGGCAATGATGGGGAAGCCGATCTCGACATCGAACTTCTCCTTGATGTTGCGCACCCAGGCGACATGGCTGTAATGGCTGTCAATCGACAGGCCGAGCAACTCGCAGCCAATGGCCTGGAAATCCGCGTGGCGGCGGGCAAAGCCCATGAACTCCGTGGTGCAGACCGGGGTGAAGTCCGCTGGGTGGGAGAACAGCACCAGCCAGTGACCGCGATAGTCTTCAAGCGTCTTGCGCCCATGGGTGGTGGGTGCATCGAAGGCCGGCGCGGCTTCGTTCAAGCGCGGCATGGTGGGAATGGTGGTGTCAGTGCTCATGATCAGTCTCTCCTGTTTCAATCCGTGGTTGTTTCGGCGTTGGCCTCCTGCGAGGTTGAGACTAGGTTAGCGGGCGGAGCGAACAGGCTGAAGTTGTTTGTTCCGATCAGGGTGATCGGCGCAAGCAATTGAGTTTTCGCAATTCTTTGGCTTTGCCCGTGAAATCATCTGGCATTCAGGATGGACGGAAAATGCGAGTGCCAACGCCCGTCTCGGGCGGACGAACGGGCGTTGACGCGCTGCGCTGGTCCTCGACTTTGGCATCCTGACAGCCCGTTTTGTTGAACAATGCGGCGAAGCTGGTTGAGGCATTGAGTCGCCTAAAATGACGGCGCGCGCGCAAGGATCCTCCGGCTGTCCCAGTCGCCAATCGCGGAGTGCGGCTCAGACATCGCTGAGGGTCAAAAAGCAGTTGACTGGACCACCTCGCGGCCTAACAGTGTCTGCCTTTTTCGATCAGGAAGAATCCAATGCACTTTTCAACCGCCGTCACAGGACGCGAAGACGCCATCCTGGACCTGTTCAAGGCGAGCTTCACCGCCAGCGAAGGCCCAGAGGAAGGCGCGCTGATTGCCGGCCTGGTGCGCAACCTGCTCAGCAACACGCCGAAGCCGGATCGCCGTGTCGTCACCGCCGAGGCGCGGGGTCGCGTGGTCGGCGGCTGCGTCTTTTCCCGGCTGATCTACGCCAACGACAAGCGGACAGTCTTTGTGCTAGCCCCGGTCGCCGTGGCGAGCGATCTGCAGCGCCAGGGGATCGGCCAACAGTTGCTGACCCATGGCTTGGCGATAATGCGCGAAGCAGGCGTCGACATCGTCATGACCTACGGGGACCCCGCCTACTATGCCAAGGTCGGTTTCCAACCAATCCGCGAGGCGGACGCACCAGCCCCCTTCCCCCTGACACAACCCGAAGGCTGGCAGGGGCAGTCCTTGACAGCGCAGACACTGACGCCGCTGCAAGGCCCGTCGCGCTGCGTCCCCGCTTTGAACCAGGCGGTTTTTTGGTAGAGATCTTCAGGATGACAACTGACAATCACGCCGAAGTCCCCAACACCCAGCCCGCCAATGCGCCCGATTTGCCGCTTCAGGCACTCGCCGCCTTCGGCTGGGAGCCCTTCTTCGCGCGCCAGGTCAGCCTGGAGGCGCTCTTTGACACCCCGCCGGTGCGCGTCGTTGCCGTGCATCGCAGCGGTTTGGAGGTGGTCGGTCCCGACATCGATGCGCTCATCCCACCGCGCGCCGACGCCACCGTTGGAGACTGGCTGCTGCTGGATCGCGCCCGAGCGCACGCCAGCCAACTTCTGGCGCGCAAGAGCCTGATCAAGCGCCGTGCGCCGGGGACCAACCGGCAAGAGCAGCTGATCGCGGCGAACATCGACACGGTGTTCATCGTCAGCTCCTGCAATCAGGATTTCAACCTGGCCCGCCTGGAGCGCTATGTCGCGCTGGTCTTTGAGGCTGACATCACCCCGGTCATCGTCCTGACCAAGGCCGATCTTGCGGTGGATGCGGCCTCTTGGATTGCTGCCGCCAGCGCTGTCTCGGCGCGCGTGCCCGTGGTGGCGCTCGATGCGCGCAGCGTTGAACCGCGCCAGGTGCTGTCGCCCTGGTGTCAGCCCGGGCGGACGGTCGCCTTTTTGGGTTCCTCCGGGGTCGGCAAATCCACCCTGACCAACGCCCTGGCCGGCGCCGATTTGATCGCCACCCAGGCCATCCGCGAGGACGACGCCAAGGGGCGCCATACCACCACGGCGCGCGCGCTGCATCGCGTCCCCGGCGGCTGCCTGGTGCTCGACACACCGGGCATGCGCGAATTGCAGCTGACCGACGCCGCCTCCGGCATCGCCGAAACCTTCGAGGACATGGAAGCTCTGGCCGCGCACTGCCGGTTTGCCGATTGCCAGCATGAAGCCGAGCCCGGCTGTGCTGTGCGCGCGGCTATCGACGAAGGCCGTCTGGACCCAGCGCGGCTGCGGCGCTGGCGCAAGCTGATCGCGGAGGATCGCTTCAACTCCGCCAGTCTCGCCGAGCGCCGGTCACAAGACCGCGCTTTCGGCAAGATGGTAAAAAACACCATGAAGGATATTAAGGCGCGGCGGCGATCCTGATTCCGCTGCTCAGCCTTTCAGGCCTCCACCGCATCGCAAGCGCGGCAGATTAAAGGGTGATCGATTAAACAATTCGAACCTGACACCTTTGACTTCGTGCAAAAAAAACCAACAAGCGCAGGTTGAATCCTTCATCAGCATCACGGGCCTTGATCCTCCGGATAGGCTAGACCAATCCGCTGTGCGGTTTTCAGAAGCCGCTTGTCCCGGGTCCAAAGACTTGTGTCAACGCACAAGGACACGGCTGAGAGTAAGTGCAGGTCAACGTAGCCAATGCCGCGCCCCCACAAGCGATTTTGATCCAGAAAATACAAGGCTTCCGCATCAGTCACCGCCGCTAATCGTGGCAAGTTCTGCCACAATGCGATCATGGCTTTGCGATCCTGCAGATTTCCACAGGCCAGTTCGCCAAGCACCATGGGATGCATGGCCACCTACGCCTGATTTAGCAACACACTCAGGTGGGCGTCTCCAGCACGCAGGTGATCGATCCAAACGGAGGTATCAACCAAAATCATGCGTCGGTTTCTGACTGCCTACGCGGTATCGGTGCAAGCCGGGGTTGAGAGCCGCCGAGTCGAGCCAGACGGCGCGCACTCTCGCGCTCGATCAAAGCCTTGAGCCCTTCGTGCACCAAGGCCGTCTGTTCCTTGATTCCGCAAAGTGCTCGAGCGCTTTGCAGCAGATCGTCATCGAGGTTCAATGTGGTTCGCATGGTTGGACTCATGCAGATGAAGCGAGTGTCGATGTCCGTATCATTGTACTGGGCGAGTTCCGGGATGGCGATATGGGTTGATGGCTGCATGCCATCAGGCCTCGCCGGCTTGTATCGGCGGAGAAAATCTCTTGCGCGATCCGCCACGACACTACCCTGTAGCGGCTAGGTGACCCGCCGCAATCTCCCACGCCAATTCGCGCAAACCAATCGCCTCGATACCCGGTGCCTTGGGGTAGCGCTCCGTCCCGGCATAGACCACAAAGGCACGGTCCGGCTTCAGATCGTCCAGCGCGATGTGAAACCCCTTGTCGGTCTTGGGCGCAAGACTCTTCTTGATCTCAATCGCCCAGGTCCCGCGCCGTCCGCCGAATTCCAGCAGCAAGTCGATTTCCGCGCCGGCGGCGGTGCGATAAAAACTGGCACGGGTACCGCTGGGACTGGCATTGATCAGATTTTCAATCACCAGCCCCTCCCAACTCGGGCCAGCGACCGGATGGCCGAGCAGATCGTCCAGGGTTTCCAGTCCCAAGAGCGCATGCAGCAGGCCGCTGTCGCGCACATAGGTCTTCGGGGACTTGACCAGACGTTTGCCGAGGTTGGCATGGAAGGGCGGCAGCCGGCGCACCAACAGTAAATCAACCAATAGACCGATATAACTGGTGACGGTGGGTCCCGAGACGCCCAGGCCCGAGGCGAGTCGCGCGGCATTGAGCAAGGTACCCTGATTGTGGACCAGCATCATCCACAACCGCTCCAGGGTCTCGGCAGGAATGCGCGGCCCGAACATCGGCACATCGCGCTCCAGGTAGGTACGGATGAAGTTGCGCCGCCATTGCAGGCTGTCGGTGTCGGTGGCGGCGAGAAAGCTGTCCGGAAAACCACCGCGCAGCCACAGCGGCGTGAGTGGCTCCTCCGTCACCTCCGTGGCGTTGAAGGGCGACAGGTCCACATACTCGATGCGCCCGGCCCCATCAGTGATAGAGGTTTCGCTCGATTGCCTTAGCAACTCGATCGACGCCGAGCCGAGCATCAAAAAGCGCCCGGTGCGATGGCCCGCGCGCCGACCCGCGTCGATGATGCCGCGCAACGTCTCGAACAGGGCCGGCACCCGATGGATTTCATCGAGGATGACCAACTTGTCGACATGGGCGTCGAGGTAAAGCCTCGGCTCGGCCAGCTTTTCGCGGTCCGAAGCGTCTTCCAGATCGAGATAGAGTGAAGGACGGTCCGCGGCGATCTGATGCGCCAGTGTGGTCTTGCCGACCTGGCGCGGGCCGATGATGGCCACCGCTGCCTGTCGAGCGAGGGCGGCGTTGACGAGTGGCAGGATGTTGCGCGGGATCATGCTTGCAAAATAAAATAAAGGTTTTCATTTTGCAAGGACAAAACCTGTTCTACGCGACCAGGCAGCCGCCGACGCCAACACCACCCCAACGCAAAAGAGCGACTTTTTGCAGAGCATTCGCGGCTGCACCTTGGCCGCCATACGGCAATACTCAAGGATAACGGCAATGGGACCGCGAGACAGCCAGGGCGAAACCGTGCTAGCCCTAATTGACAGGCCGTAGAAGTATTTACCCTCGATTCTGGACATTTCCGTCCGTCTCGTTCAAACAAACAAAATCCAAGGATTCCGTGGCAGCCACCATCGAGAAGCTCGCGCGCAAAGTCCGCCGTGTCTTCGATTATCTGGGTATGACGGCAAACTCGGTGCCCCGCGCTGCCCGTGTCGCGCCTGTTGGTTAGAACGGATTTGCCGTGAGGCACCGAGACGGCCGATTGACACCTGGCCCGAGCCATGCGCTCTCAGCAGCACCACGTAAGTACCCGGGCCTGCCATCGCGCGTTTCTCTGGGCTTGTCTCGGTCGACATCACGGATGTCCATTGAACGCGGATGAAGAGCGCCAGGCGATTCTGGTGTTTTGCCTGATCCAACCGGCGCCGTCTGCCCGCCGCCCGTCGCTTCCGCGCACCAGCTCGACGACACCAATCAGCCCGGAGACAATGCGCCAGCCTGCCGCAGCAGGCGTTTGATCGCCTCGGCGAGTTGGCGATACCCTTGGGCGTTGGGGTGGATGTGATCGGACTTCAGCGCCTTGTCGGAGAGGATTTCCGAGATCGCATTGGCTTGGAGCGACACCTTTCGTTCATCGGCCAGCGCGTCATAGAGCGAATGGGTGCGCACCAGCAAGCCCGGGCGCGGGATCCCTAACAGAACCACTTCGCTGCCCTGCTCGCGCGCGAGTGCGATCATCTGGGCCAGATTGGCTTGGGTCTGATTCCTGTCGCGCTGGCGCAGAAAATCATTGCCGCCATGGCCGAGAATCACCAGATCGGGCTGCCAGGTGGCGAGCAGCTCCGGCAAGCGCGCCAAGCCGGCATCGCTCTCCTCGCCAGAGATGCCGGCGTTGATCACCCGCCGGCCAGTCAAGGTCGCCAGTAGCGCCGGGTAACTCTGTTCTTTGTTGGCGCCCACGCCTTCGGTCAAGCTGTCGCCAAAGGCAAGAATAACCGCGTCCGCCGGCAAGGGGCTGAGCGTCGGTTGATCGCTGCAAGCCGCGAGCACCAGCAGCAAGACGCCGCCCAGCAGCGCGCGATAGAGAATCCTGTTGCGCATGATGTGTTTCCGTTTCATCCTTTGGCCCTGATGCCATGGCCATGATACAAGCTGATCGAGACTCACTGCCTCCGGTTTGGCAATTCAGGGTCCATGGCCATGCAAGTCCAACGGCAGGCGCGGAATCGCGCTGGGGGACCGACGCCCGTCACTATCCGGCTCGCACCGCCTGGAATCATCTGTTGGCCCCAGTCACCGCGAACCGACGGATACCTGAGCATTCGCTGTTTACCCTGACCCGCGAACCCATCCCATGCAACTCGATGACATCGTGCCCTGGGGCCGCTCGTTCGATGAATATGTCGCCATGTTCGACCTGACGGCGGACGATCTTGGGAAGCGCATCCTGGGCTGTGGCGACGGTCCGGCGGCGTTCAATGCCCACGCACGCGCCCGAGGCGCCCGAGTGATTTCGGTCGACCCGATTTATGCCTGGCCGGCCGGGCGAATTCATGAGCGCATCCGCGCGGTGCGGCCGATCATTGAATCCGAACTGCGCCGCGAGCCTGAGCGCTGCCTGTGGGAGCGCTTTCGTGATGTCGATGATCTGATCGAGACGCGCCTTGGCGCCATGGATCGGTTTCTTGCCGACTACGCTGGCGGCCATGGTGGTCAGGCTTATGTTGCTGCCCAGTTACCGCAGCTGCCATTTCCCGGCGGGGTTTTTGATCTCGCCCTGGTGTCGCATCTGTTGTTCACCTACTCGAAACATCTCAGTGCCGACGCACATCGCAAGGCGGTCGCTGAGTTGATGCGCGTCAGCGGCGAGGTTCGCCTCTTTCCCCTGCTCACGCTCGCGGGCACGGAATCAGAGCATCTGCCCGCTGTCATCGATTTATGTTGAGCTCAACATAACTGGATGACTCGCGCGAGCATCCAAACTGCGAAGGCGGTGAGACGGCCTTCGCGCTCGAACCATTTCTTCCGCACCGTCAAGCGCATGGTTTCAGCGGATCCGGTTTGCTCGATACCGGCGACAATCGCCGCGAGTTTGTCATGGATGGTCTTGGGTATGCTCTGTTTTGCCACAGGTTGCGTAAGGTGTCATTGGCTGACCGACCGGGGCTTCCCTTCCCCGGACAGCGCTCTCATCCCGACACCAGCGGCGCGCTGGATTCCGGCCGAGCATCGCCGCGACCGGCGCATTGCAGTGCATCCAAAATCGCCTCTTTCCACCAATAGCGGCGCCGCTCGATGACCAACGGTGGCGGCAGGATGCCGCGCTTGAGCCAACGCCAAAGCGTCATGTCGCTGATGCCACCGGCAATGCGACGCACCTCCTCGGCGGTGATCAGTCGGTCGTCCTCGGCCTGGTTCTGGGTTGGGCGTTCAATCTGGTGCGGTGGCAGAACTGGGCGAAATGCGGACAGGGGGTTCTCATATGCTTGCATGGTAGTCTCCGTTGGATCATGGAAGGACTAACCAAACGCGAGACCAGCCACGGAAGAGACCATGAAACGGGCCGATTTTGGCGCTCTTTTAGCGCCCGGAACCCTTGACCGGTTGGTGGCTGCGCGCCGGCTTCGCGACAAGATCCTCCTGCTCGCACGAGACCCTCGGCGATCGCACATGCGTCCACCGACGCTCACTGCTTGGCGGCCATCTATCCTTGCATTTTTTCCAATCCTTGGATGATTTGCAAGGATGCTACCGCGACTCATCACCGACCAAGTGGGCGCCGCCTTGGCACGTCAGGCCGCCGTCGCTCTGATCGGCCCCCGGCAGGTCGGCAAGACCACACTGGCACTGGAGATCGGCAACGCTCGCCAAGCGCTCTATCTCGATCTTAAGAACTCGGATGATCGCCAACGCTTGGCGAACCCGGTGCTGTTTCTTGAGAACGTCGAGGATCGGTTGGTGATTCTCGATGAGATTCACCGCCTACCGGCGCTGTTTCAGGATCTGCGGGGGATCATCGACAAAGGGCGACGCGCCGGCAAGGGCAAGGGACGCTTTCTGATCTTGGGCTCGGCTTCGCTGGATCTGCTGCGTCAGTCGGGGGCCGATTGTCCACTTGGCCTGGCCGGGCGCATTGCCTACCTTCCGCTCGGGCCGTTCTCGCCGCTGGAGATAGAAGATGCTCGGCCTGCGCGCGAGCGACTCTGGCTGCGCGGCGGCTTTCCCGATAGCACCCTGGCCGAGGACGACCGCGAGAGTCTGGCTTGGCGCAAGGACTTTATCCGCACCTATCTGGAACGCGATGTGCCGATGTTCGGGCCGCGCATCCCAGCGATCACCCTGGAGCGCTTGTGGACCATGCTCGCGCATCGCCAAGGGTCGTTGCTGAATGCCTCGGAGTTAGCCCGCGCCCTGGAGGTGAGCACGCAGTCGGTCACGCGCTACATCGATTTACTGTGCGATCTGTTGCTGGTGCGGCGCCTACCGCCCTTGCATGCCAACATCGGCAAGCGCTTGGTGAAATCGCCCAAGGTCTATGTGCGCGACAGCGGGATCGTTCATGCCCTGCTCGGGCTCGAAAGCCTCGAACAGCTCGCGGGGCATCCGGTCGTTGGCAGCAGCTGGGAGGGTTTTGTGATGGAGAATCTGCTCGGCGTGCTGCCCTGGCGAACCTCCGCGTTCTTCTACCGCACCAGCGCCGGCGCAGAGATCGATCTGGTGTTGGAGCACAATGATGGGACGCGCTGGGCCATTGAGATCAAACGTGGTCTCGCGGCCAGGGTGGAACGCGGCTTTCACCAGGCCTGCGCCGATCTCCGGCCGCAGCGCGCGTTCGTGGTGCATGCTGGTGATGATCGCTATCCGGTCTCCGAACAGCTGGAAGCCATCAGTCTGCCCGAGTTGATGGCGGAGTTGCAGACCTTGGACTAGTTTGACAGCCCGCTGATCGAGAGCATTGCCATTGTCTTCATGCTCTCCGGCGGGGTGAACTTCGCGGTGCATTTCATTGCCTGGCAGCGGTTCGATCCGCTGGCCTATGGACGCGACCCGGAGGTGCGGGTCTACGGCTGGCTGTTTCTCGGCGGCAGTCTGTTCGTGGCGCTGAGCCTGCTGTGGACCCAAGCCTATGCCAGCTTTGGCGAGTCCCTGCGCCACAGCGCCTTTCAGGTCGCCTCCATCCTCATCAGCACCGGGTTTGGCACCGCCACTTTCGGCGAATGGCCACGACATATTCCGCTCACCTTGATCATTCTGTCGTTTATCGGCGGCTGCATCGGCTCGACCGCCGGCGGCATGAAGGTGCTGCGGATTCTGCTCATGACCCGTCAGGGCGTGCAGCAATTGTTTCATCTCGCCCATCCGCGCGCCCAAATCAGCCTCAAGATCGGCGGTCGCCCGGTGGATCAGGACACCCAGTTTTCCATTTGGGGCTTCGCGGTGCTCTATACCTCCGTGAGCCTACTCCTGACCCTGGGGATGATGGCGCTGGGGCTGGATTTCATCAGCGCGGTCGGTGCCGTGGTGGCGACCATCAATCTGCTCGGTCCCGGGCTGGGTGAGGTGGCCGCCAGTTTCGCCACGGTCGATGACGCGGTGAAATGGCTGTCGGTCTTCGCCATGCTGGTCGGGCGCCTGGAGGTCTTTACCCGCTGATTTTGTTCCTGCCGGCTTATTGGCGGGGGTGATGCCAAGATTCGGCGGCCATGCTTTCATCATGTTTCATCATAATTGGCGCACTCGGCTATTATGGCGTAAATGGCGCCAGTGATTGGGCCATCGACGCGACCTCAAGAACCCGATAACACATTAGCCACGACCATCTGTAAGAGTCATTTCACCATGTCCACGATTCTAATCGACCACGGATTAGGTTTGTCAACGCAGACCATCTCCCTGATTCCACTGGGCCTGATGGGACTGCTTGGCATGAATCTGGGTACGCTCGCCTGGCTAAGATCGAGGCCGCCGCGCGCGGCCAAAACATCCGTTCCGCAAGCGCCAACGCCAGCTCCTGCCCCCGCGGCCGTCCGCACACCACCGCCCGCGGTCGTGGTGCAAATTCCGGTCTTCAATGAGGGCCTGCTCGTGCGTTCCTGCCTGGAGGCGGTGGCACGGCTCGATTATCCGGCGGGCCAGCTGTCGGTGCAGCTGCTCGATGATAGCGACGACGGATCCGCCGCCGACAACCGCCGACTCGCCGGCGAGATCGCGGCGCGAACCGGCCTGCCCATCGCGGTGATCCAGCGTGGGGAGCGCACCGGGTTCAAGGCCGGCGCCCTGGCCGCCGGTCTGGCGCGCACCCAGGCTGAACTGGCGATGGTGCTTGATGCCGATTTTCGCCCCGATGCCGATTTTCTGCGCCGCGCACTGCCCGCGCTGATCAAGGATCCTGGCGTCGGCTTCGTGCAGGCGCGCTGGGCGCATCGCAACAGCGAGGTCAGCTGGCTGACGCGCACCCAGGCCACCTTGCTGGACGCACATTTCCGCGTCGAGCAAGCAGCACGCCACATCCACGGACTTCCGGTCGCCTTCAACGGCACCTGCGGTGTCTGGCGGGTCGCCGCGATTGCCGCGGCCGGCGGCTGGCAGGGCGATACCCTGAGTGAGGATCTGGATCTCAGTCTGCGCACACAACTCGCTGGATATCGAGCGATTTATCTAGACGATCTCCCGGTATCCGGCGAATTGCTGACATCGGCGCGCGCCTGGCAACAGCAACAGTTCCGCTGGACAAAGGGCCATCTCCAGGTGCTGCGCAAGCTCGGCCCCCGCCTCCTTACGGCTCCCTGGTCACCGCTGACCAGGCTGGCCATGGTGCTGCAAATTGCCCAGGGGTTGTTTTTTCCGCTGGCGTTCATAAGCCTGCTGCTGACCTTGCCGGGGGTGATCCTGGACCTGACCCCGAACGGCCTTGGCGTCGGTTTGGTGTCGCTGGTCGGTTTGGGCGGACTCCTGGGGGCTGGCTGGTTCTTGGGGCTTGGGCGGCAGCTGTCGGGTTGTTCCTGGCAGCGCATTCTGGTCGAGACCGCAGGTGCCATGATTTTGCTCGGCGGCCTGTTGATCTCCAACACCCGCGCCGCGCTCGAAGGCTTGGCTGGGCGATCATCTGCCTTCATCCGCTCCGACAAGCAGGGCGCCGGTATCCCCCGAGTGGCTCGCACCGGTCTCGCGATCAACGCTCTGCCATTCGGGCAATCCTTGGCCGGAATTGGTATCCTCGGCCTCTTTTTCATCGAGCACGCCTGGAACGCTCCTTTCCTAGCCACCACGGCGCTCGGACTGCTCGCGGTTGCCTTGCCGCAGTTGCTGTCGACAGTGAAGTTTCCAGCAGCATCGTCGTGAAGGCACGCGTTTACGACATGATGACAGCCAGAAGATTTTCGCCAAGGGTTGGCGCCGTTACAACTTCGCTGGAGTCACAGATAAACGAAATGGGCATCGACGCCATCATCGCCCGCTGGATCGCCCGCTGGAGCGGTGGCAAACCTGCTGGTCGGCTTGGACAGCCTTAGACATGAAACCTCTGTTTTACATTGAAATCTCCGTCATCAGCTATCTCACACCGCCCCCATCAATCGAGGTGTTTTTGGGGTGCCTGGATCACGGATATTCTTGAACAGAGCGTTTCTTCTTGCATTGGGTCTGGCTCACTCTGATTTGCGCCGCCGCGCTGGCATCGGCCGATGCGGCAACCAAAGCCTGGCTGCGTGGCATGAGCGCTACCCGGCTGTTGTTGGTGCGCTTTTCGCTGTCGGGCTTGATGTTGCTGCCCTGGTTGTTGTCCTTGCCGGCGCTGGGCAGTCTGTCGCCCGCGCTCTGGGGCTGGCTGGCGATACTGCTGCCTTTGGAGCTGTCGGCCATGGCGCTCTACTTGATTGCTATTCGCGACCATCCTTTGTCGCTCACCCTGCCCTATCTGGCTTTTACCCCGGCTTTTGTGCTGGTCATTGCGTTTTTTCTGCTTGGCGAGACCAGCACCTGGCTTGGCGCCTTGGGCGTGCTTTTTATTGTAGCTGGCGCCTGGTTGCTGAATGCGGGCGCCGCCGAAGGCAAGGACTGGCGCGGCTGGCTTCGACCCTTGCAGGCGATTTTGTGGGAGCCCGGCTCTCGGCTCATGCTAGGCGTGGCTTTGATTTATGCGGTGACGGCTTCCCTGAGCAAGGCGGCGCTGACCTACCTCGAGCCAACGCAATTCGGCGCGCTTTACTTTGCGCTGCTTGGAGCGCTGGCCCTGGGGATCTTTTTTGTGACCGAAGTGTGGCGGACGCGACGGCCTGCCGGCACATTTAGCCATCCGGCATCGCCGGGAATCATGCCAGACGACACGCTACTCCTGGGTTCAAACCCATCACAGCGCGTCACACAATTGGCACCTTGGCATCTCGCCGCCGCCGTGGTGCTGGTCGCGGCGCTGAACGCACTCATGGTTTTGACGCACTTTCTGGCCATTGAGCAGGCCAATGTGGCTTACATGATCGCGGTAAAACGCACCAGCCTGCTCTTTGGTCTGCTCTATGGCTTTGTCTGCTTTCGCGAGCCACGCATGCGCCAGCGCCTGCCGGCAGCCGGTCTGATGTTGATTGGCGTTTTTCTGATCGCTGGCAGCGACTGAGGGTGTTGGTCATGACCAGGCAATTAGATTCCACCCTGCCAATGCTAAGTCGGCGTATCAATTCGCCTCTGCCTTCGCAGACAGAGAAATAACATTATGTGTTCGATGGCATCACTTTTGTCAATGCCTCGGGAGCTTGAAGGTTTTCCACCCATTCTTGGGTCGGCACCGCGAGTACTGGTGCTAGGCTCAATGCCGAGCGCGGCCTCCCTGGCGCGTGGTCAATACTATGGCCATCCGCGCAATGCGTTTTGGCGGATCATGGCGCGACTGTTTGGCTGGCCAGCGGACCTGCCCTATCCCGAGCGCCGCGCGGCTTTGACCGAGTGCGGAGTAGCGCTTTGGGATGTCATTGCCCGCTGCGCGCGCGAGGGCAGCGCGGATGCGGCCATCGATAGCGCCAGCGTGGTGGTGAATCCCATCGCGGAATTGCTCGGTGAGCAGCCGGGGATCCGGGCGGTTTTGTTCAATGGTGGCATGGCCGCGCGGGAGTTTCACCGGCGCATTGGTCCTGTGCTTGGCGCCAGGTTGGTGCAACTATCGCTGCATCAGTTGCCATCGACCAGTCCGGCAATGGCGCGTTTCACCCTTGAGCGGAAGGTTGAAGCCTGGAGGATTTTGCTTCAGTTGCTTGGGGATGATTGAGGGGGATGATTGAGGGGGATGATTGAGGGGGATGATTGAGGGGGATGATTGAGGCCGTGGGCTGTGAGTATTGTGCGGGCTGCCATCGAGCTTGGCGCACACGACCTGTAAGCCAACCCCAACACCCACATCAGCTGACCAGACCACTGCGCACAAAGGGCGAGAGCGCGAGCAGGGCGTGAGCCTGGCTGACGGCCTCCTGTTTGATGCGGCGTTCGAGGTGTCGGCTCCAGCGCACGGGGATATTGGCCGGCCCATGCAGGGCGCCGGCGATCATGCCGATGATGGCGCCGGTGGTATCGGCATCGCCGCCGCGATTGACGGCTTCGATCAGCGCGCTCTCGAAACTGTCGCTGGCGAACAGCGCCTGGAACACCACCTTGAGGGTATCGACGATGTAAGCGCTTGGGTTGTCGACGCGCTTGCGCTCGAAGCCGAAGCGGGGCTCCTCGGCGACCAGCGCCTCGGCCAGCAGTTTCAGGCCCTTTTTGTCGCTGCCCAGAATGGCCGCCTGCACCATGCGAATGATGCACAGGGTGCCGGCATCCGACAGCCTGTTGTGGTGGGTCACATGGGCTTGGATACGGTTCGCCCGATCAACCGCTTCGGCATCGTCGCCCAGGGTGGCCAGGGCCACCGGCAGGCAGCGCATGCAGGCGCCATTGCCGGCGTCATAGTCGTTCTCCGGCATTTCGGTCTCGCCGCTCTGGCGAAAATGGGCAATCCCGCGACGCACGGTATTGCCAATATCGACCGGCTTGGTTCGCATCCAATCGCTAAAGGCCTCGGCCGCTGCCTGGGCCTCGACCCGCCCCGCCCGCAAAATGCCACGGCCCAGGGCCAGCGCCATTTCGGTGTCGTCCGTGACCTGGCCTTTACGCAGTTTCAGCCAGCCACCGCCGTGCATGTCCTTGTGCACTTGGTACTCGGCCTGAATCTCGCGTGGCATCATGAACTCGACCGTCGCGCCCAGGGCGTCACCAACGGCCAAACCAAGATAGGCCCCGACCGCGCGGCGACGGGTGAGCTCGCCCGAATCCGCGCGGGCAAGAAACAGGGCTTCGGGATCAAGGACTGAAACAAGCATGATAGTCCACACATTGGCCGCAGCTCGGTGCGCGGCAACTATAGATGCCTTCGGATTCACACAGTTGCTTGTAGAGAAAGCGCTTCCACTTCATATCTTTGATATTGCGCGCCGCCAGCGCGGGAAAGTTGCGCTGCATCAGGGCGGTCAGTTCGGCTCTGTCCAAGAGACCCAGATCCTGCCACAGATGATCATCGCCGCAACAACCGGCGGCAACCATATGCGCCATCCACACTTCCGAGGGAGACTCACCAGCTTTATCCATCAGCAGAATACGCACCAGATCAGCGACTTCATCCATTCGGTCCGCGGCCAGGCGCGCTCCGGTGGCAACCGCGCCGCCAAGTTCCAGCCCCGGAAAGTGCCAGCGCATGAGACAGCCGAAGGCGGCCGGTTCCAGTCCCAGCCAATCGGGTAGCGCACCCTGTCCGCCACAGCGGCTCGCAATCATGCAGGCGTAGGCATGGTCGTTGCCGTGACCGGCCGCGTGCCGCATCAGTTGGTGAAAAAACTCACGACTGTCAAGCAGGGGTTCCACCTCGACCGTCGGCTGTTTCGGAACCTGCACGGACGGCGAACCAGCCAACAACCCTGGCGGCTGTTCCGACTGTCCTCGCCAGGGGTCGCGGACCAAGACTCCCGAGCCGCGCGCCAGCATGGAATCAGTACTCCACGAGGATATCTTCGTCGCGGACGATCATCTGACAGGCCAGCCGGTATTCGCTCGGCATATCATCCACATGCAGCTGATCGATTTGTTCCTGTGTGAGCTTACCCAGTTCCTTGAGAACGTTCTGCTCCTTGTCGGTCAAGAAATAGCCCATGCGACCCTTACTGTCGACACTGGTGACTCGCACCAAGCAATGGCCACATTCGCCGTCCTGGCAGTCGAAGTTAACCGGCACCTTGTTCTCCTTGGCAAGTTTCAGCAAGGTCTCGGTGTGGCTACCGGCGACCGCGTAGACGGTCTTGTCCTTGTAGTCAGGATTGGAAAAAGTCACTAAGGCCATGGTTGGGATACTCCGGATTGATATTTTCGTTGCTAGCTTTTCGCTGTTAATTGTTGGTTGCCAGTCGCTAGTTACTAAACACTAACCACTAAACACTAACCACTAACCACTAACCACTAACCACTCATTCTTAGGCGGGCTTGACGGTGCAGTCGCCGATAATCTGGGCTTGGCAGGCGAGGCGGTCGTGGCGGCTGGCCATGTTTTCGCGCAGGACTTTTTCCTCCAGCACCGAGGGCTCGGTCAGGTTGTTCCAGCCTTCGGTCACATGCATCATGCAGGTGCCGCAGTCGCCCTCGCGACAGCCGTAGATGATGCCGGCGCCGACTTTCTCCGAGACATCGATCACCCGAATGCCCGCGGGCACATTCACGGTTTGGCCGATATCCTCGAAGGTGACTTTTGCTTTTGCCATTGAGTGTTAACTCCTAATGTTGTCAGAAAAATATGTTGCCAGAACAATACCCTGGCCGGTGTACTGGTCGATGAAGGGCTCAGCGCGCCTGTATGCGTTCCCGCGTCTGGTCCCAGACACCAGGGGGAATGCCGGTCAGCGAGCCGGGCGGATTCACGGGTGCGCCGCTCGGGTCGAGAATGGCGCCCTCAATGGGGCAGATGCTGGCGCACTGGGGTTCGGCGAACTCGCCCTCGCAGCCCGTGCAGCGCGCCGGATCAATGACGAAATGCGGCTTGCTGGCCAGCACCGCCTGTTGCGGGCATAAGGGCTCGCAGGCCCAGCAGTTCACACAATCGGTGGTGATGCGGTAGGACATTGGGCTGCCTCCCTAGAATCCTGAGTCATCAATTGCCGATCTGGTTCCAACCTCGGGTCGGCGCTCTTGCGTTTTCGCGGCTGGCGCTCACTAAGCCGATAGCGCGCGAGACGCGGCGTTGGCAGCACCCTCGGTGTCGGTGTGCCAGTCGGCATGGGCTTGCCTGAGCGCGACCTTGATGGGAAGGCCGCTCTCGGCACTCAGCGGTCTTATTCCCTGGCGCTCCAGTCGCTGCCAGGCATTGAAACCAATACGGGTGCAGAGCAGGGCGTCGCAATCCTTAATCAGCTTGATGACCTCCGTGACCTTAGCCTCCGCGACTGGGTCTTGGCTTAGGTGCGAGGGCAAACCTGAAACCGGGCGCGTCTCGGTCAGGCGAGAGCTCTGGCCGTCAACCTGATAGACGCGCAGCACCTCGACTTCACTCAAGCTTTGGTCGATGCGCTGGCCATCACTGCTGGCCAGCGCGACGCGAAAGCTTGCCGCGGAGGATGCGAGCTTGGCCCGCCCTACCTGCGCCGCCGGCGATCCGCCAACCCCAGGCTTGGGCTGCGTCAGTGAGGTCAGCGACACCAGAACGGGCTGGAGTGACTTGGCTGTGCGTGCGGCTTCGATCTGGGCGCGCAACTGGGCACGGCGCGCCATGGCCGCGACAGGATCGATCTCGAGCTTTTCGATGCGCTCGAGTGTGAACTCATCGTGGCGATCCTGACCGAGCATGCCAATGGCATCGGCGCGGCACTGCCGGCAGTGACTCATGATCTCCATGTCATTGGCGCAGGACTGTTGCACCGCGTGCAACTCCTTGGCGCTCGGCGCGCGTTGACCCATGAGCCCGAAGAAGGTGCCATGCTCGGGCTCGGCGATCAGCGGCATGATGTTATGGAGAAAGGCGCCTTTCTGCTTGACAATACGGCTGACCTCGGCCAGATGCAGGTCATTAACGCCAGGAATGAGTACCGAATTGATTTTGACCAGCACCCCGCGTTCAGCCAGCATCTCCAGGCCCATGAGTTGCTGCTCAATTAGAATGGCGGCCGCTTTGGCGCCGCGAATGCGCCGGTGTTGCCAAAAGATCCAGGGGTAAATCTGCGCGCCAATGTCCGCGTCCACACAGTTGATGGTGATGGTGACGTGGTCGATGTTGTGCCGACAAAGTTCATCCACATGCTGGGGCAGCATCAGGCCATTGGTTGAAACGCATAGACGAATATCCGGAGCTTTCTCGGTCAAGGCCGCGAAGGTGGCGAAAGTGCGCTCCGGGTTGGCCAACGGATCGCCGGGTCCGGCAATACCAAGGACCGTGAGTTGGGGAATCTCGGCCGCGACGGCCAGGGTCTTCTTGACCGCCTGCTCCGGCGTCAAGAGTTCAGAGACCACGCCTGGGCGGGATTCGTTGGCGCAGTCGTACTTGCGATTGCAGTAGTGACATTGAATGTTGCAAGCCGGCGCCACGGCCACGTGCATGCGCGCATAATGATGATGCGCATCTTTCGAGAAGCAGGGATGATCGCGGATTTTCTCCCGCACCCCGGACGAATCAACAACCTTCAACTCCATGATGCCTCCCCTTGCAATCGGCCGCCGCCAAAGGCAGCACCCGATACGCGAAATTGCTCAGGCTTCAAGTCAGCCTTCGCTAGTAAAAGCAAATCGCGTGCCTACTTTGGCATCACAGGAAAGATTTATTTATTCAGTATGTTACAGATAGGCAACCAAGCATTTGTCGCAAGGGCGACAGCACAAGCCGGCATTTTGTGCGATCCGCGACTCGTATGGAACGGGACGCAACCCATGTATGAGCGCGCGCGTCCAGGCAATTGGCGAGGCCTGCGCCAGCTCATGTCATGGCCGATCATTCTTGGCTGCCTGTTGCTCGCCGCTAGCCCGAGCAAGGCGCTGCATCAGGGAACGGCGGACCTCGACGGACGCTACCCTGCCGTGGTGGCCATGGGAACCCAGAACGAGATCCTCTGCAGCGCCACCAAAATCGGCGCGCGCCGACTCCTCACCGCGGCCCACTGCGTGGTGGATACGCAAAGCGGTGAGCTGCGGCCATCCTTCGAGCCAGGAGGATCGATTGTCGTGAACCAGGCGCCCGTGCAACATCAGCCTGGCAGCGGTCTGATAGTGACAGTCGCGCGGACCTTGCTCGCCCCAGACTATAAGCGCGGGCTGAAAGCCTTTCGCGCTTACAAAGTTCGGCGACTGACGGCGGCACGTGAGAGTGATGGGCCCGGATCAGCGCTACCCGAGATGACAGCGGAAGCCTCTCTGCAACAACGGCTGCGGTTGCGGCACCACTTCGCCGCGCGCTACCCGGATGTCGCCCTGATTGAACTTTACGTGGACACCCCTGAGATTCCCACCCTCCCGGTAAGGGCTGTCGCGCCAGCGCCAGGCGACAAAGTGATCCTGGTTGGTTATGGTTGCACCCAGCCTGGGGAGAACGCCAGCCGGTCGGTCCGTCGCGGCTGGGGCCGCACCCGGATCATTCGCGCCGATGCGATCAACTTCTACAGCATGGCGGGGCAAAAGCAAGATGGCGCGCCATCCCTCTGCCCAGGCACTTCCGGCGGCCCGGTGTTGCAGCAAGGGCGAGTAGTTGGCGTCAACTGCGTGGTTTATGGACTGAATTCAAGAGCGGGCGCGCGATCCAACATGGCGGTCAATCTCGCGCCCCTGGCCGAGTGGCTCCGTTCAGCAGCGGGAGATTAATCACCTCGGCCAGTAGGGATAGGGCGGATTGACCGACATCCGCTCATGAGGCCCCGGCGCCAGTGGCCTGGCAGCGGGCACACCGGGAACCGGCCTTGCCGCCGGTGGACCCACAGGAGCCCTGTCTGGTGAAACCCTATCCGCTGCCTGGGCCTGAATGGGCGGCTTGGCGGGTACCGGTGGCGCCGGCAATGGCTGCACCTTCTGGTCCGGATTCTGGCCGCTTGCCTTCAAGCCTTCCAGATTCTGCAGCTGTGCGACCCGCTCGGGCGGATAAGCCAGGGCGGCAAAGTCCATGACGCCGTTCGGATCATGGCATTCCTTGCAATCCCTGCCCTCGCCCTGGATGCCGTGATTCACCATCAAGGTGCCCATCTGGCGCATCCAGTGTGGCTCGACATTGACCAGTTCGCCATCGACTAGCGGATAGCTTGGATCCCAACCCTCCATGACACCGAAGTAGTACATGAACTCATCCATCATGTAGAGTTTGAAGGGCATTTGATACATGCGCTGCACAATGGGATCACTGATCGCCTGCTTGACCGAGGCCTTGCCATCGCCAGTCTCATAGTAGGTGGCGTAATCAAATGGCAGGATCATGGCGCCAAAGGGGCCCTGATTGCCCATATCCTCGTACATCATGGCATTGAACATTTTGAACGGATAAATGCGGCTTTCACCATCGTTCATCGCGAATTTGAGATTCTCGGCGATCATTTGCCGGCGCTTTTCAAGCATCTCCGGCGTGAGCTGGCTTAAGGGATTGGTGGCCTTTTCGATATAGGCGTCGACGTCAATCTCGGGATAGGTTTCTTTAAGCTTCTCGACCGCGGCACGAATCTCGGCCAAAGCGTCGGCATCATCAATCTTGACCATCTGATGCATCAGCGGGTTGTAATCCCCGGTGCCTTCGGGATTGTTGCCGAGCGCATTGGCGAGGAAGGTACCATTGCCGTTGAACCAGAGGAATTGAAAGCCCTTGCCCGGTTCCCCCGACTGATAGATATCCGTGGGTTCCCAGACCCCCTCCTCGGGATTCCAGGTTGGGTGGACCCAGTCGCGCAGTACCACGCTGTTGTCTTCCAACTCCTTGATGTGACAAGTCTCGCAGGCCATGCGGGCGATGTGGCCATTCAGCAGGGCTTTATGCTCGGAATTGTTGTGTGGGGCCTCGGAATGGCAACTGGCGCAGGTCACATCCACGTCCGGCAGATCATTGGCGACCAGATCCACACCCATGCGCCCACGCGGAATCTTATGGCCTTCCGGCTCGTGGCAGTCGGTGCATTGAATGCCGGCGGCGGCATGCACATCGTCTTGCGGGCTAAAGGGATTGCCGCGCTTGGCGCCGTGATGCAGCAGACGTTTGGCTTCATCGCCAAGCTGAGTGGCGGCGAAGTTGTGCTCATAGATGTCGCCACCCATGTTGTGCTGGTGGCAGCGCAAGCAGTTGTCACTGCGGATCTCGGCCACGGTCAGGGCGGCGCGCATGCTACGGTCCTGATTCCAGCGGGTGCCCTTGTCATCGCGAATCACATGGCGCTTGTTCATGTCATAGGTGCGCGAATGGCAGATCAGGCAATCGATGCCCTCCTTGGCCATCTCGGGCACATCGCCAATAGGCATCATTTTCTCGGTGGCGGGTTGGTAATTGCCCCCGATATGGCATTGACCACAGCCTTCACTGCGCATCTCGATCGCGCCTTCGCCCTCGGGGTGCTCGGGGCGACTTTCCACCAAGGCCGCCCAGCCGGTCCAGGTGAAGCTGCCGGGGATACCACAGGCACGGTCGATCTTGCCCACCGGGATTTTGTGCGGCCCCGCATTGACCTGGCGCCCGTCATAGCCAAAGGTGGAGAAACCCCCGGAGGACGTCTGGAACTTGAAATGCACGGAATTGACGATGTCCTCCAGGGTGTTGACTGTTTTGAGTTCACCCTCGCCATGACCAACGGTGATGGTTTCATGACAGCGCAGGCAGGTTTCAGGCCCTTTGTATTGGCGAATACCGGCCTCGCGGAAGTATTTGATGTGGTCGGGCTCGGCCTGGCTGACAAAGGACGGGGTGTTCATCAGCATCTCGACCTTGACTTTGCGCGCGAAGGCATCCTGATCCTCGCTGACCATTTCGGCTGCTCTGTTGTGGCGAGCCTCCTCACTGAGTTCGCGCGCCAGTGCCTCGAATTCCCTCTCGGTCAATTCCCGGCTGCTGTCGAAGCTGAGCGGCGCATTGGTCTTGCCGACATAAGCATCGAAGAACACCGGATAGAGAAACTTGTACGCCAGAATCACCGCCAGCAGGATGCCGCCGATGATCAGAAAGAGGCGTTTGGATTTGGCGCTGACAAGGCTTTCGGTCAGGGTGCTCATGGTCTTTTCTCGATTTCAAACAGGGGCTTCGCGCTCAATTAAAGGTCATTGTGAAACAACCAATGCAAGAGGATTAATGGTCCGACTCGCGATGCCAGCCGCTCAGCATGGCACGCAGATTGGTGGTCAGAGTCTCTCCGGTGGTGATGATGTACATGTGCACCACCAAAAACAGCACCAGGAAATAGGCCAGGGTCAAATGCGTCATGGCGATCAACCACAGGGTGCCGATGCCAAAGAGGGTTTCCGGCAGATAGACCGAGTACAAAAAAGCCCAACCGCTGATAATCAAAACCGGCATCAGGCCATACATGACACCGATGTAGCTAATCTGTTGCAGTGTATTGAGCTTCATCTCCTCGGTGACATGAAAGGGATGCGGCGCATTGCGGAAAATGCCATAGCCGTAGTAACCCATCTGCGCGAACAGACGCTGGAAAAAGCCACGGAATTGAACCTTGTAATGCCGCCCATTGGCGGAATACAAATTCCCCAGAATAAACACCACCCAACTGATTGTCAGCAAAATACCGGCGGTATTATGCACCGGGACGGCGGTATCGAACGGCAGTAGCCAGGGCATGCCAGCAAAGTGCATACTCGCGCCAGTCACCATCAGCACAATGAAGAGCGCCGCGTTCAACCAGTGCCACAGGCGCAACCAAATGGGATAGAGATAGATGGCACTCATTGTTTGTCTCCTTCATCCGCCGCTGTCGACTGCTGTTCGCGCAAGGCCTGGTAAGCACGATAGCGACCGTAACCGTGTGCCGCCAGCACCAGCACCGTGAGCCCAAGGATGAACAGCGCTAGGCGGTCGATCAGAGGATTTCGACTCATGCCGACCACATAGGCCTCATTGAACACGGCCTTGGCGAAAAAGCCTTGTTTCTCGATGTCTTCACGTGAGCGGTATTGATACAGCCTGCTCAAGAGTCCTTGCCCCTGGGAATGGCACTCGACGCAATTCACATTGCTATTTTCAGCGCTCAGGATCTCATGCGAGACCGGGCGACCATTGTCGCTCAAAGGCGTATGACACTCCAAACAGCGCACCGACGCCCAATGCTTGTCGCGGTTGGGCAGCCAGGCGTGGGATTCGCTCAAGGGATCACGCAATTGCTCATGACAAGACAGGCAGATTTGGTTGTCGTAGGCGACAATCTCGGGGATGTCCCGCCCCAGCAGAGAAGCGCGGAAGACGTGGGGATCGTGGCAAGAGTGGCAGTGAAAGCCCTCTGCCTCCGGGTCGTCGGAGAGCGCATGGACGCTGGCCTGGTATTCCCGTTCGATGACAGTGAAATTCACCCGGTCAGTGTTCTCCGGGTGATCCTCATGGCACTGGACGCAGCTCAACTCCGAGGCTGGCTGTTCGGGAGCATGCGGATAGTCCAAATACCCATCCGCGTGACATTGACTACAGGGTTGGTCTCCATGCACCGAGTGGTTAAAAGCCTTCTGATCGACAACCAGGCTGACAATCTCTCCGCTCTCTGGATCGCGATAGGCCATGGTGGCCATGCCATGGCAACGCAAACAGGCGCGTTGCTCGGCAGCGGCTTGCGCATTGACAGCCGGGAGTGTCATGGCGGTTTCCGCATCGGACTGCGCATCTGACTGCGCATCGGACTCCGGGGCCGATGCGGCAATGAGGGGAAGCGGACCAGCAAAACCGAGCGCCAGCATCAGTGCCAAGGGGAACCAGGGAAGGGACTGGGCCAGGCGTTTTGCCAAGCCCAGCGGTGACAAGTGTGTCGTTCGGCCGAATCCGCCGGCGCGCCGGTCAGGATCAAGTGCAAGGTGTTTTTTCATCATCGAATCCGTCAACTAAAAGAACCAACCCCAGGCCGAAAAGAGCCGCCCCAGGCCAGTCGTTCGACAGGGCGACCATAGCGCCAAACGCGCGCGCTCGCTTGGGAAAAGCGCGCCTGATTGATCCCGGGCAATACCTCGGGCGAATCTCCCTCCCGCAATGCGCGGCGCCTGCAATGAGTTCTCAGGTCTTCCAGCGTCCCACAGGGTAAAAACCCAACAACCCGGTCAATGAATCATCAGCAGGGAATCATCAGCAGGGAATCATCAGCAGGGAATCATCAACAGGCCGCCCCTTTACCTTTCCGATAAAGGACTTGACTCATAACAATTGAGCGCGGTTGCTAGGCACAACCCCTTATATTAAAAAAACTGAGAACGAATCGCATTAAAACCCATGCCAGGACACAATAACCGAGCAAAAAACCCCGTTAAAAACTGATTGAGATCAAGGATTTTGGGCAATCCTTACATGTGCTGGACAGCAGGCTGAATCCGGACTATAAGTAATATAGCACATAAGCATATTAGCACTTTAGTATATTCTTGACAGGCCAACTGGGGTTAACCACGCGGCCCAAGTCCATTTAAGCCAGCGAACGACAACAGCAGTCAGGCAGAACGCGCCATGAATGATCGACTCAAGTCTGTTTCCGATGCCCCCGGTCCTGGGAGCCTTTCATCATCCCCGCCAGCCCCAGAGCAAACCGCCCTGGCGCCCGACATGGAAGATCATCTGGAACTCCACGGCCTCAATCGCCGTCGCTTCCTGCAGTTCGCCACCAGCATCACAGCGGCCATGGGGCTGCCGGCGGCCATGACCGGCCAGGTACTCGCCGCCGTTGAACAGGCCGCCGCCGGCCCAGCGCGTCCGCCGGTGATCTGGCTGCATTTTCAGGAATGCACCGGCTGCACGGAATCCCTGCTGCGCGCCACCCACCCCACGGTCGAGGGACTGATCCTGGATCTGATCTCGCTCGACTATTCCGAGACGTTGCTGGCCGCCGCGGGTCATCAGGCCGAGCAGGCGCTACATGATTCGCTCGAGAACAACAAGGGCGGCTTCATCCTGGTGGTCGAGGGCTCGGTGCCCACTGCCGACAATGGCAACTTCTGCAAGGTCGCGGGCAAAACACCGCAGCAGATGTTGCACGGGATCGCCCCACACGCGGCCGCGGCCATCGCCATCGGCTCCTGCGCCTCCTGGGGTGGCGTGCAGAGCGCCGCACCCAACCCAACCGGCGCCATCGGCATTCAAGAAGCGCTGAAACTCTATGGCATCAGCAAATCCGATGGCACCGCGCTGCCGGTGATCAACCTGCCCGGCTGTCCAGCCTCGCCCTACAACATTCTCTCGACTGTCCTTTATTACCTGACGCTGAGCCAGTTGCCCGAGCTGGACGCCAAGGGCCGGCCAAAATTCGCCTATGGCCGTCTGATTCACGAAAACTGCGAGCGCCGTCCCCACTTCGACGCCGGTCGTTTTGCCGAGGAATACGGCGATGACGGTCATCGTCAGGGCTGGTGTCTGTACAAGCTTGGCTGTAAGGGGCCCGAGACCTACGCCAACTGCCCGGTGATCGAATTCGGCGATGTTGGCGGCAACACCTGGCCGGTGGGCATTGGCCATCCTTGCTTTGGCTGCTCCGAGCAAGGCGTTGGTTTCCACAAGCCGCTGCATGAGCAGGCAAAAAATGTCTCGCTCACCTCACCGTCCATCTTCCCCGGCATCATCACCGAGCACCCCGGCGGCGTCACCCTGACCTCCGCCGCCGTGGCTGGTGCCATCGGCGGCGGTACCCTGGTTTATGCGCTTGGCGCCAACAGCAAACTCAAGGCGCTCGAAGAGGCGGAAGCCCGGAGCGCGACCAACCCCTCATCCGAAGTCAGCGAGACCTAACACGGAGGAACACCCATGAAGATCGATCGCCGTCAGTTTTTCAAAGTCATGGCCGCCGGTGGCGCGGTTGCCGTCGGTGCTTCCCCGGTTCAGGCTCGCCCTTGCAAGACGCTGCCGCCGGATGCCATCGGTATCCTGTACGATGCCAATCTGTGCATTGGTTGCAAGGCCTGCGAGGTCGCCTGCAAGGTCGCCAATGACATGCCCATGAGCGGTGATGGCGCCATCGACCAGGCCTATGGCGTTCAAGATGCCTGGGATGGTGATGACGATTTGAATGGTCGCACCATGAATAAGATCAAGGCCTATGTGGCCGAGGGAAGCCGCACGGATCTTGATGACCCGGACGCCTGCTTTATCAAGCGCTCCTGCATGCACTGCATCGACCCGGACTGTGTCTCAGCCTGCCCGGTCAGCGCACTGACCAAAGATCCCTTCACCGGCATTGTCAGCTACAACCCGGACGCCTGTATCGGCTGCCGCTATTGTCAGCTGGCCTGCCCCTTCAATATCCCCAAGTTCCAGTACGACAAAACCTTCCCGCAGATTGTCAAATGCCAACTCTGCGCGCCACGCATCGCCGAGGGCGAGATCCCGGCCTGTTGCGATGCTTGCCCGACCGGAGCCAGCCTGTTTGGCCGGGTCGAGGACTTGCGCGCCGAGGGCCATCGGCGGCTTGCCATGCAGCCGGGCGAGCGGGTGGAGTTTCCGCTCAATCAACTCGGCGGCAAGACGCGCGCGGCCGAGGCCCAGAAGTACCATCCGCATCTCTATGGCGAGACCGAGAGCGGCGGCACCCAGTATCTGATGGTGGCCGGCGTGCCCTTTGAGCAGCTCGGCATGCCGCCGGTGGGCGATGAATCGCGCGCGCGTTTGTCCGAGACGCTGCAACATAGCCTATACAAAGGCATGGTCGCTCCCGGCCTGCTGCTTGGTGGTTTGGTCTATGCCGCCTATCAGCATACCAAGGAGGATCGCGAAGACCAGGAAGATCGCCAGAACCGTCCCGAGCAGGAGCATGGCGATGACTGAGGCCTTCCGCCCCCTCGGCGGCAAGCTCTTCACCCGGCACTTCCAGTTCATGGGAGTGCTGGTGCTGATCGCCGGTTACTTTCTCATTCGCCGTTTTATCTTTGGCATTGGGGATGTCTCCAACCTGAGTGATGGCTTTCCCTGGGGCCTGTGGATCACCTACGACGTGGTCACGGGCACCGCCATTGCCTGTGGTGGCTATGCCATGGCGCTCCTGGTCTATGTATTCAATCGCGGGCAATTCCACCCGATGATTCGCGCCGCCCTGCTGACCAGCGTCTTTGGCTATACGCTGGCCGGTGCCTCCATTGTGGTCGACGTGGGTCGCTATTGGCAGTTGTATAACGTCTTTCTGCCACAGTACATCAATCTCAATTCGGTGATGCTGGAGGTCGCGCTCTGCGTCACCCTCTATACCCTGGTGCTCTGGATTGAGTTCTCCCCAGCCATCCTGGAGGCAATGAAGGCGAATCGGCTGCTGCGTTTCCTGCGCCATATTCTGTTCTTCTTCATCGGCGTTGGCATTCTGCTGCCAACCATGCATCAGTCCTCGCTCGGCTCCCTGCTATTGATCGCTGGCTATAAGGTGCATGATCTGTGGCAAACCACCATTATCCCGCTGCTGTTTTTGATTACCGCCATCACCATGGGCTACGGTATCGTGGTGTTCGAGTCGCTCTATGCCTCGGTCCATCTTGGACGCAAACTCGAAACCCCGCTGCTCAGTAAAATCAGCGCCATTATTCCCTGGCTGCTGATTGCTTATCTGGTGCTGCGCATTGGCGATTTGTTTCTGAGCGGTCAAATCCGCGCCATCGCCGGCCCTGGCCCGGAGCCTTATTTGTTCCTCGCCGAGGTGGCGCTCTTTGTCTTTGCCATTGTCACCCTAATGGATCAATACCACCGCACGCGCCCGACGATTTTGTTTTGGAGTTCCCTGGCCGTGGTGCTTGGCGGAGCGCTCTATCGCTTCAACGCCTTTATGATCGCCTTCGATCCCGGCCCCGGCTGGCACTATTTCCCAGCCGTGGGAGAGATGAGCATTACCCTGGGCATTGTGGCCTTTGAGATCATGGCTTATCTGTTCTTTGTGAAAAAGACGCCCATTCTGGCCGCCGGGCATTGAGCGGATGCCGCATTCCGCCATCCTATTGACGGCCTTGACTTAAACATAGTTTCGTGGGCAAATCCATTCGCCCCGACAGGGAGAGATCCGTGACCATTAACCGCATCACAGTAGACCCAGTAACGCGCATCGAGGGGCACCTGCGCGTCGATTGCGACATCAAGGACGGCAAAGTCGTCAATGCCTGGTCGAGCGGCCAGATGTGGCGCGGCATCGAGACCATTCTCACCGGTCGCGACCCGCGCGATGCCTGGCTCTATACCCAGCGCATCTGTGGAGTCTGCACCACGGTGCACGCCATCGTCTCGGTGCGCGCGGTCGAGAATGCACTCGACATGGAAATCCCGCTCAATGCCCAGTTGATTCGCAACATCATCATGGCCGCCCATGGCATCCATGATCATCTGGTGCATTTCTATCATCTCTCGGCGCTCGACTGGGTGGACGTGGTCTCCGCCTTGTCAGCCGACCCCAAAAAAGCCGAGCAACTCGCTCAGAGCCTGTCGAACTGGCCGCATAATAATGCCGTGCATTTCGCCCAGGTACAGGCGAAGGTGAAAAAATTCGTCGAAAGCGGCCAGCTTGGTATTTTCGCCCATGGCTATTGGGGCCATCCAGCAATGAAACTGCCGCCGGAGGCCAATCTCATGGCTGTGGCGCATTATTTGGAAGCGCTTGAATACCAGCGCAAAGCCAATCAGATCACCGCCATTCTCGGCGCCAAGACCCCGCATATCCAAAATCTCGCTGTCGGCGGCGTGGCCAACCCCATCAATCCCGATGAACAGTCCGCTCTCAACATGGAGCGCCTGGCCTACGTCAAAACTCTGATGGATGAAATTCAGGGCTTTATCCGCGAGGTCTATCTGCCCGATGTCACCGCCATTGCCGCCATCTATGCCGACTGGCTGCCTTATGGCCAGGGGGTCACCAATTACCTTTCCGCGCCCGACTTCCCCAAGGACGGCAAGGGCACCGACTTTGCCATGCCCGGTGGTTATATTCCCAATGGCGATATTGCCCAATTCCGCCCCATCACCCATTTCGGCGATCCCTTCTTTGAACAAAACGTCAAGGAAAGCATCAAGCACGCCTGGTACGACGGCGACTGGACCCGCTCGCCCTATCAAGAAGACACCATTCCGAAATACACTGATTTCGACGAAAACGGGGCTTATTCCTGGGTTAAGGCGCCCACCTTCGCCGACAAACCTGCCCAGGTTGGCCCGCTGGCCAATGTGCTCGCCATGGTCGCGGCGGGCGACGAGCGCACCCGGAAGTACCTCAAGGTAGCCATGGATCGCATCGGCGCCATCACCCGCTCGCGGGTGCCTCTGAGCGTGCTGCACTCAACGCTTGGCCGTCATGCCGCGCGCTGCGTACGCACCCAGGTGCTCTACGACATGCTTGAGGACAATTACCATGCGCTGCTGGCCAATATCGCCAGCGGCGACATGACGACATTCAATCCGCCGACCTTCCCCAAGGGCGAGCAGATGGGCTTTGGTTTCCACGAGGCGCCGCGGGGCATTCTGTCGCACTGGGTCGTGATCGAAAATGGCACAATCAAAAACTACCAGGCGGTGGTACCCTCCACCTGGAATGCCGGCCCGCGCAACCAGAACGACGAGAAAGGCCCTTATGAGGCATCCCTAATGCACAACCCCATCCTCGACGAACAACGCCCGCTCGAGGTGTTGCGCACCATACATTCCTTCGATCCCTGCCTGGCCTGCGCCATTCACCTGCACGACAACCAGGGCCGCGACATCGTCCGTGTCAATACCAATCTCTAATCCGGCCTCTGATCTAGACCCTGATCTGGACCCTTATCTTGATCGGGCTTCGACCTCGCAGCCAGACAAGACCGCCGGGTCCGATGCCCTCATCATCGGACTCGGCAACCTGCTTCTAAGCGACGAGGGCGTCGGCATCCATGTCCTGCGCCTGCTCGAACGCGACTTCAACTTCACGCCCCGGGTTGAGTTGGTCGACGGCGGCACCACCGGCCTCGACCTGCTCGCACTCTTTCAGGATCATGATCTTATCCTGCTGATCGACGCCATCTTCGCACCCGACATGGCGCCCGGCGAGATTCAGATCCTGCGCAACGAAGCCATTCTGGCGGCCTTGTCAAAAAAACTGTCCATGCACCACCTGGGCATCAGCGACGTGCTCGCCCTCGCGCAACTACTCGACTATCGACCGCGCGAGATCGTCCTGCTCGGCGTAGTTCCCGAGAATCTGGAACTCGGCACCGAGCTGTCCGCGCCCGTTGCAAAACAACTGCCCAATATTCTGTCCGGCCTCCAAGGAGTTCTCGGCGATTGGTGCATTGCGATGCAGGCACATCAGCCCGACCGCACTGCCCCATCTACCAAGGGAGCTGCACTCTTTCTCGGCAAGAGGCCCGACGCCCATTGATCTGGAGCCAGTTGACCGGAATGTCATGATGAAAATAGCGTGGCGTCCCATGCAAAGCTCGATATGTGAAGTCGGCACGAAGCGCCCCGTACAGCCGTGTTAAATCGGACCGATCGAGCCACTCTCCCAAAAAATCAAGCAGCTCCACTGCGCCCGATCGACCCTGCAATAAGTGATCAGCTAGGAATTTAAGCTCATCTCTTACCAGCCCGAGAAAAAACCGCCGACCGCACTGAACAGCTTTGGCGCAACCTGCTGACTCAGATGGTTGCCTGTGAAATGATCGACACCCGCCACTATACCGAGGGTCATTCCGGCGACAGGTAGCGCGGTCACGGCCGCGGACCCCGCACCTGCAAATAACGCAGGAGCAGCACCGCCTGAAACATTATCCAAGGCGTCTTCCGAGAGCTCATTTTGATACTCTTGGTAGTGTTCGAAAATTTCCAACATGAGCTGTCCGAATTGATGCACAGTGTCATGAGACACATCAAACCCGCGCGCTTCAGCGACACTGACAACCGCATCGGCATTTGCCCCCCCCAACTCTTTGTATACCTCAGGTTCATTGTCGGCCAGGTCTTTTAAAAACACTGCAAAACCTTCGATATCCGCCATAATTACACCTCAATAGTCATTGCCATGTTTGTTTATTCAACTCCGCGCCCGGATAATTCCATTTTAACTAAACGTCCACCATGACTTGGCGGGAAATTGAAAGGTATTAAAACAAGGATTATCCATTTCCAGTTCATCATCAAAGTGCAGCGCAATGAAAAAGCGAAACCTGAGCGCAAGCCTAGCAGAACGCCTTGCTATTAAAGCCAGCCAAACACCTTATCACGAAAGAAGGCACCAGTTGCCTCGCTAACCTTACCGCCGGTCATTCGATCAACAGCAACCGCTATGCCAAACGCGCTCGCGACTGGAGCCAATGCCACCGGCGCCGCCGCGACAACTGCTGGGGCAGCCCCACCAGAGACAGCCTCGAGATCTGCCTCGGCCAATTCTTGTCTACTGCGCTGCTCGATTTCAGCCTTGATGAACTGTCCAGCCTGCTTGACATCATCAGCAGTCAACTCCACACCCCGCATGGACGCTACCTTTGCCACCATCTCGGCATCTAAAGTGACCAGTTCATTGAGTACCTCAGGTTCTTTTTCAGCTAATTCATTCACAAAGGATAAAGCCATATCAAGACTCATAACACACCTCATTTACAAAAAACGGCAGACCATTTCTTGTTCGTTCTCGACTTTCTAGCAAAGCCATTGGTATTATACACTATGCTATATTTTCCCAAATAAAGCCAAAAAAATTTTCAGCTCAGCAAAAATATTTTCAGCTCAGGCCTCCCCATCCGTGTTACCGCAAAGGCGTCATTGCCGAACATCCTAGTCGGCGCCCATGACTGCTGAACAAAGATTTTCGATGATAAGGATTCCTTGCTTTCAAGACTACCTCGGCTATGATTCCAGAATTCACTCGAGCTGATATTGCAATCAGTCAGGTATCTTGATCTTTTCGTGCACCTCGACAGTGATGAAGCAGACTTAGTTGATTCGAGAATATGTCGCTGAACAGTCACAATATTCTTATCTGGAAACGCATCCCAATAGGACAACAAATCTTTCGCAAATTAGCGCTACGAAACTCAGACTGAATACGAAGCTGCATGCGAAATGAATGGTCAAACAATAAAGGCGGTTTCAACTGAGCTTGCTCCGAGGATAAGGGAATATATTATGTCCAAAAAACGCCTTAGCTTTTCCGCAACCACGCACGCGTGTCAGTGCCTTCGACAAACCGATAGCCGGTGATTTGTCGATCAAGACATTGGTACTGATCCGGATTCAGGCCGGCTTGCAGCAGTGTGACTGGCACATTCAACTACTTCACGACGGGTTCTCCGGCACCCTCCGGCACTTCCTCGCGCACCAGCGCATAGTCAGTGCCACGTACGTTGTTCAGCAGCATGTCGACCTCCTGAGTTGCGAGACCAAGTGCCCCCAGGGCCTCGGCCGCCAGACGCAGACTGGCCTCGACTGCTTCCGGAAAGGCCTGGGTGGCGCCGGCGCGCAGGAGCGCATCACAGGTGGTAAGATCGCGCGCTCGTGCAACAATTTTCACATCAGGTGCATACGCGCGAACCAGTTGGGTGGCATTGATGGCGGCGCGCTGATCGTCGATCGTTAGAACTACCAGATCAGCGCGTCCGACCTCCGCCGCTTCCAGCAGATGCGGATCACAGATGTCGCCATAGTACACAGGACAACCTTCACGTCGCCAGTTCGCGACCAACTCCGGATTGGACTCGAAGGCGACGTAGGAAATACCGTGCCCAGTCAGAATGGCCCCTATGGTATGGCCAACACGCCCGAACCCAGCAATGATGACGCGCGGAGCAGGCGAGCCGCTCGCGCGTCCGATGAGGCGCAGCGAGCCATCGACGCCGTCTTTGTCGGAGGGGTCACTTTGGGCTAACTTTTCACCCTGGGCGACAAGCAACGGCGTGAGCAGCATGCTCACGGAGATCACCGCCACGATGAGGACAAAGGTTTGATCATCAATGAGTCCAAGCAGCTTGGCGGCGCCAAATATGACGAAACCAAACTCCCCGGACTGGGACAGCATGAAAGCGACACGCAATGCCGCGGCACGCGCCACGCCGAATAACAGGCACAGGCGATAAAGCACCAGAATTTTAATCGCTAGAATGCCCGCCAGGTACAGGATGAAGTACCAGGGATGCTGGACCAAAACACCAAGATCGACCGACATGCCGACAGCAACAAAAAACAGACTCATCAGTAACCCCTTGTGGGGCTCCACCAGCGCCTGAATTTGCAGACTGAAGCGGCATCCCGAAAGCATCACCCCCATCAGGAAGGCGCCCAGCGCCATTGACAGTCCGGCATAGTCCATGGCCGCGGCCGCCAGAAAAACCGATGCCAGCACCACCAGAAAAAAGGCGTCGCGATTGCCCTGGCGTGACAGTTGCACCAGCACCCAGGGCACCAGGTAACGACCCACCAGAATCACCCCGCTGACCAGCGTCACCACGGTACCAAGCTGTTGCCAAAGGGGAATTTCCTGTGGCAGCGGACCGGTGTCGGCGAGCACGGGCATCAGTGCCAACAGCGGCACCACGGCGAGATCCTGCATCAGCAGCACGGCGAAAGCGGTCTGCCCATGACAGCTCGCCATGTCGCCACGTTCCTGCAGCATCTGTACCACCAGCGCGGTGGAGGATAGGGCAAGGCTCATGCCGATCAGCAGCGCGGTCGACCAGTCGGGCTGAAACAACCGAAAGTAGACCGCTAGTGCCAGCCCGGTGAGCAAAACCTGCAGTGAGCCCAGGCCAAAGAGGGTGCGGCGCAGTTCCCACAGGCGCCCCGGATGCATTTCGATGCCGATGACAAAGAGCAGCAGCACCACGCCCAACTCGGCAAAATGGCGTAGATCCTCGACACTATTGGTAATTGAAGGCCCTGGCGTATGCGGCCCCAAAAGCACGCCCGCAACCAACAGACCGAGAATCGAGCCCAAGCCAAAATGGCGAAAAATGGCCACCGCAAGCGCCGCGACCACCAGCAGCCAGACCGCCGAAGTAACGAAAGATTCAGTGGCCATAAAATCAGTCGTGCTCTTTTTGACGCTCGCGCCGACGTGCGCCGCGCCGCTGGCGCAACTGGATCAGCGTCATCAGAGGTCCGGAGATGGCATAGCCGACAAAGAGTACAAAAAGCACGATCGGCGGATCGAGTACCACCAAGGAGAAACCTAGTACAACAGCCACCATGACCACGAATGGCACTCGGCCATGAACATCGAGTTCCTTGAAGCTGTGATAGCGAAAGTTGCTCACCATCAGCAGTCCGGCGGCGGTCGTGAGCAACCCGGCCAGCCAGGAGAGGTAGTCACCGCTAAGCGCATTATCCGTTACGATCCACACCGCGCCGGCCAGAATGGCCGCCGCGGCGGGACTCGGCAACCCCTGAAAATAACGCCGGTCGGCCATGCCGATCTGGGTATTGAAGCGCGCCAAGCGCAGCGCGGCCGCCGCGGTGTAGACAAAGGCCGCCAGCCAGCCGAGCTTATCAAGCCCGGACAGTGCCCAGTTATAAACCACCAGCGCTGGTGCCACGCCAAAGGCGACCATGTCCGAGAGACTGTCGTACTCGGCGCCAAAGTCGCTCTGGGTATTAGTCAACCGCGCAATGCGCCCGTCGAAGCCATCGAACACCATGGCCGCGAAAATGCCGAGCGCGGCTGCTTCAAAGCGCCCTTGTTCGGCGGCCAAAATCGCGTAGAACCCGGAAAAGAGAGCCGCGGTTGTGAAAAGATTTGGCAACAGATAGATGCCGCTGCGCCGCGGTGGTTTGTCTTTTTCTGGATGCATAAAGGCCAATGATGCAAGTGAGTTCAAAGGATCAGGAGGCTCCGCTACCCGGGATGTCCTCCCGGTTGAAAACCTCCTTCAGCCTTTCGTTCCCAAAGATTGTTCAGGTCGAACAGGCAAGGAATTTGTCGCTGCGATACTTTGCAAAGTATGCAGCATTCTGAAGGCTCTTACATCCACGCGGCACAGGCGAGTCAGGAAGGCCGAATCGCGCGCGCTACTCGCCGACATCAAATCTTTACTTGGCGCGCCCTGCCCGCTCGCGTTTTAATGGCGGATCTGTCAGGGTCGCGACCGCCGGCGGCGAGCGCGACCTTCTCAAAGACCCAAGGCCCAACGGTCGTCCTAAAGGTACCAGCCCAGCGGAGCAAACTGCTGACCTAGGGGAAAGATCGCGGCCAGCCAACGGATTTTGCATTCGCCATGACCATGCAACGCGCCCGCCCGAGCCTGCCCAGCAACGATAAGCGCTGGAAGCTCGTTAACGCCACCATGCGCCGCTCGGGCTACGCCGAGCATGCGCTGATCGAGGCCCTGCACAGCGTGCAGGATGCTTTTGGCTATCTTGATGAAGACGCGATGATCTTTGTCGCCGACTCCCTGGACCTGCCGCTGAGCAAGGTGTTCGGGGTGGCGACCTTCTATCACCTGTTCATGCTCAAGCCCCAGGGCCGGCATAGTTGTGTGGTCTGCACCGGGACGGCCTGTTACATCCAGGGCGCGGGCGCGCTGATCGAAGGGCTCGAGCAGCGCTTCGACGTCAATCCGGGCGAAACGACGGAAGATGGCGCCCTGTCGGTCATGACGGCGCGCTGTGTCGGCGCCTGCGGGCTGGCCCCGGCGGTGGTGATCGACGGCCAGGTCTCGGGCAAACTCGACAGCAACGCCCTCAATGCCAAGCTTGCCGGGCAGATCAAGGGGCAGATTAGGGAGGAGATCGCGCAATGAATGTGGATGACCTCGAAGAACTCGCTGATCTGCACCGCCAGGAGCATGCCGCGGTCAAGACGGAAATCCGCGTCTGCACCGCCGCAAGCTGTCAGTCCTCCGGTGCCCAGCCGGTGCTGGAGGCATTGACCGCCGGCTGCGAGGCCAGTGAGCATCCTGGCTGTCGTGTGAAGCAGGTCGGCTGCATGGGGCTATGTTCGGCCGGGCCTTTGGTGGCGATCGCCGCCAAGGACGCGCCGCTTGATCAGGCTCAACTCTATCGCGATGTCACCGCCGCCGATGCACCGGAGATCCTGACCAGCGCCAAGACCGGCGCGCCGGTTGAGCGCCTGCACTGCCCGATCGACATGCCCTTTTTCGCTCGGCAGCAGCGGATTGTGCTGGAAAACTCAGGCGTTGTTGACCCCAATAGTTTCAAAGGCTATGTGGTCCTTGGCGGCTACCGCGCCATGGTCCAGGCGCTCACTGAAATGACGCCCGCCGAGGTCATTGCCGAGGTCACCACCAGCGCGCTGCGCGGACGTGGTGGCGGCGGCTATCCCACGGGTCTGAAGTGGTCGACCGTGGCCAAGATGCCGGCGGGCCAGAAATACGTCATCTGCAATGCCGACGAGGGCGATCCGGGCGCTTTCATGGATCGCGCCATTCTCGAGTCCGACCCCCACCGGGTGCTGGAGGGCATGGCCATTGCCGCCTATGCGATCGGCGCGAACAAGGGCTTTGTCTACATCCGCGCCGAATATCCGCTGGCCGTGGAGCGGCTCAAGACCGCGATTCGCAAGGCCAAGCGTGCCGGCTTCATTGGTCACCATATCTGCGAGACCGAGTTTAACTTCGACATCGAAATCCGCCTTGGTGCCGGTGCCTTCGTCTGTGGCGAGGAAACCGCGCTCATGGCCTCGATTGAAGGCGGTCGTGGTCAACCACGGCCGCGGCCGCCCTACCCGGCCGAATCCGGCCTCTGGGGCTGCCCCACGCTGATCAACAACGTCGAGACCTATGCCAACATCGCCCCCATTGTGCGCGACGGCGGCGACTGGTTTGCTGGCATCGGCACCGAGCGCTCCAAGGGCACCAAGGTGTTCGCGCTCGCGGGTGCCATCTGCAACACCGGCCTGATTGAAGTGCCCATGGGCACTCCGCTGCGCGATATCATAGAAGACATTGGCGGCGGCATTCCGGGCGGCAAGGCCTTCAAGGCGGTGCAAACCGGTGGCCCCTCCGGCGGCTGCATCCCCGAGGCCCATCTTGACATCCCGGTCGACTACGACAGCTTAAAGACGCTCGGCACCATCATGGGCTCTGGCGGTATGATCGTCATGGACGAGACCTCCAGCATGGTCGAGGTGGCGCGCTTTTTCATGGAATTCTGCATGTCGGAGTCCTGCGGCAAGTGCATTCCCTGCCGCGCCGGCACCGCGCAGATGCACGGGCTGCTCGACCGGATCGTCAAAGGCGAGGCAGGCGCCCAGGAGCTTGCCCTACTCGAGGAACTCTGCGAGGTGGTCCAGGCCACCAGCCTATGCGGGCTGGGGCAAACCGCACCTAATCCGGTGCTAAGCACCCTGCGCTACTTCCGCGCGGAATACGAACAGCGGCTACTCGATCAGGCCGCCTGAGTGTCTTAGACTTAAGACCAAACCCATCCAGATAACAACACGATAACGGTGAGCGATCAATGGCACTGATTCAATGCCCCGAATGCGAAGGCAAGGTTTCCGATCAGGCTCCGGTCTGTCCCCACTGCGGTTTTCCGCTTGCTGGCCCGGCGGCGGCATCGCCGGTAACCACCGACACGACAAGCATGGCTCCGGGAGCCGCCAGCGGTATTTCGCAAGAACCACTGTCCGAGTCCGCCTATCCTGGCAAACCCTATCACTGGTCAGACCGAATTCCGGTCGCCTTCATCCTGTTCTGGGGCGGCATGCTGATTGGCGTCATGGGCGGGGGCGGCGACATGACCGAGAGCCTGTCCGGTCATGGCGTGCAGGTCGCGGAACGCACCACCATTGGTTGGATTGCCTGGGGCATGGTCATCGGCGGCATTGTCTGGTTCGTGGGGAAAAATCTCCTTTCCTACCTGCACTACCGCAACTGGAAGATCAATCGCCTGCACAAGGAAATGATCGAGGACGCCGAGCGCGAGGAGCAGGCCAGCGCCGGCAACACCGCCGCGGCACACGACTGAAGGTCCGCCACCGCGACTTAACTCGCCACCTCTCCCGGAGTTTCTTGCATGCCATTGCCGACACCCCAGAGTTCGGTCCGCGTCGTCACCATGAAGGTCAACGGCCTGGATCTGTCCGCCCGCGAGGACGAGACCATCATCGAGGTGTGCCGGGAAAACCAGATCCCCATCCCCAGTCTGTGCTATCTCGATGGCTTGTCCATCCTCGGCGGCTGCCGCCTGTGCCTGGTGGAACTCGAAGGCCAGAACCGCCTGTTCGCCGCCTGCTCAACCCGCGTTGCCGAAGGCATGCGAGTGGTGACCAACAGCGAGCGCCTGCGCCACTATCGCCGCACCATTGTCGAGCTGCTCTTTGCCGAGCGCAATCACGTCTGCTCGGTGTGCGTCTCCAACGGTCATTGTGAACTGCAGAATCTCGCCCAGGGCTGTGGTGTGAATCATGTACGCATGCCCTATCGCTACCCGCACTACGAGGTCGACAGCTCTCATGAAATGTTCCGCGTCGATCACAATCGTTGCGTCCTTTGCACCAGATGCGTGCGGGTATGCGATGAGATCGAAGGCGCCCATACCTGGGATGTCATGGGCCGCGGCAGCGACTGTCAGGTGATCACCGATCTGGCGCGCCCCTGGGGGGACAGCAACACCTGTACCAGTTGCGGCAAATGTGTGCAGGTCTGCCCAACCGGCGCGCTGGTCAAGCAGGGCACTTCCGCCGGGGAAATGGTCAAAGACCAAAGCTTCCTGCCTATTCTCGCCCGCCGGAGACACCTGCGATGAGCACGCCCACCAATGTGCCGGTCAACAACCCAAGCAGCAACCAGATCAGCTTCCCAAGCAGTATGGGCAACCCTAGAATCACAGTGGCCACCGCCTGGCTCGACGGCTGCTCAGGCTGCCACATGTCCTTTCTTGACATGGATGAGCGCCTGATCGAGCTGGCCAGTCATATCGACATCGTCCATGGCCCGCTGGTCGACACCAAGGAACTACCTGCGCAGGTTGATCTCGGCATCCTGGAGGGCTCGGTCAGCAATGACCATGACCTGGCCACTGCCAAGGCTTTTCGCAAACACTGCAAACAGCTGATCAGCCTTGGCGATTGCGCGGTCAACGGCAATGTCCCGGCAATGCGCAATGCCTTCAAGCTCGATGCCGTGATTGAGCGCGCCTACCGCGAGAATGTCGATCTCAACCCGCAGATTCCGGTCGATGGCGTGCCGCGCCTGCGCGAGGTGGTGCTGCCCCTGCATGGGGTGGTGGAGGTCGATCTCTTCGTTCCCGGCTGCCCACCACCGGCGGATGCCATTTATTATGTCTTGAGCGAACTCATCGCCGGGCGCACCCCGGATCCCAATCAACTGACCCGCTTTGGCGCCTAAATCATGAGCCGCACCATCACCATCGAGCCGGTTACCCGCATCGAAGGGCACGCGCGCATTTCCCTGCAACTCGCCGACACCGGCGAGGTGGAAGATGCCCGTTTTCATCTGACCCAATTTCGCGGCTTTGAGAAATTCTGCGAGGGCCGCCCTTACCGGGAGATGCCAGCGCTGACCGCGCGGACCTGCGGCATCTGCCCGGTCAGCCATTTGCTCGCCTCCAACAAAGCCTGCGATGACCTGCTCGCGGTCAGCATTCCGCCGACCGCCGAGAAGCTGCGCCGAGTGATGAACCTGGCCCAGCTGGTGCAGTCGCACGCGCTCTCCTTCTTCCATCTATCCTCACCCGACCTGCTACTGGGCTGGGATGCCGATCCCCAAAGCCGTAATGTCTTTGGTGTCATGCAGCAGTACCCGGACCTGGCCAGGGACGGCATCCGTCTGCGCCAAATCGGCCAGACCATCATCGAGATTCTGGGTGGCAAAAAAATCCACCCCACCTGGGTGGTGCCCGGCGGCGTCAGCGAACCACTCTCCGAGGAGAAACACAAGGCCATCCAGACAATGCTGCCCGAGGGGCTGGAAATCGCCAAGCGCACCTATGCCAGTTTCAAGACCCTGCTGCCCAAGTTCAAGGACGAGGCCAGCCACTTTGGCAACCTGCCAACCCTGTTCCTGAGCCTGGTCTCGGAGACGGGCCAGCTTGAGCACACCACTGGCCTGCTGCGGGTGAAAGACGCCCAGGGTCGCATCATCGAGGACAAGGTTCCGCCGCGTGACTACAAGCGCCTGATTGGCGAGGCGGTGGAGGACTTCTCCTACATGAAGTTTCCCTACTACAAGCCCATGGGTTATCCGCGCGGCATCTATCGCGTCGGCCCCCTGGCGCGGCTGAACAACGCCGACTCCTGCGGCACTCCTTATGCCGATGTCGCCCTGGCCGAATTCCGCACCCTGCAGGAAGACGCGGGTCCGGTGGCTTCCAGTTTTCACTATCACTACGCGCGGCTAGTGGAAATCATCCATGCCATTGAGCGTATGCAGCGGATTCTCAAAGAGCCCGACATTCTCGATACCCGGGTGCGCGCTCATGCGCGGGGCAACCGCGAGGAGGGGATTGGCGTGTCCGAGGCACCGCGTGGCACTCTGATGCACCATTACAAGATTGACGAGCACGGCCTGATTAAATGGGTGGATCTCATCATCGCCACCGGCCATAACAACCTGGCAATGAACCGCAGCATCAAGCAGGTCGCCGATGCCTATGTCGATGGCAATCAACTCAAAGAGGGCATGCTCAACCGCGTCGAGGCAGTGATTCGCTGCTACGATCCCTGTCTGTCCTGCGCCTCGCATGCCTTCGGACAAATGCCACTGGTCATTGAGCTCAAGGATGCAAGCGGAGAAGTGATTGATCGCCTCTGTCGCGACTGAGCCAAGTCCCAGGCATACATCCAACCAGAACCAAAGCAGTATCAAAGAGGATACAAAACCCGGCGTGAGCGCGACCGCCCTGGTCATCGGCTACGGCAGCCCCATTCGCGGCGACGACGCCATCGGTCCGCTGGTGGCCGACCGGCTGCAACAGCTTGCCCTTCCGGATTGGGTGCGGGTGGAGGCCCGTCACATACTGACCGCGGAGCTTGCCGCCGACATGGCGCGGATGGCGCGGGTGATTTTTCTCGATGCCGGCGTGGATCTGCCACCCGGGGAGCTGCGCTGCCAACCCCTGCAGCCTGACACCAGCGCCCTCTCGAGCATGGCGCATTTTCACGACCCGCGCGAACTTCTGGCCTGGTGCCAGGGGCTCTATGGGCGGGTGCCAGAGGCCTGGTTGATCACCGCTGGCGGCGCCGAGTTCGACTACGGACATTTTCGCCTGAGCGACACCGCCGCCGCCGCGGTCCAACCCATGATGCAGGCCGTGCTGGAGCAGCTCGGCCTGCACACTCCACCAGCCGAGAGCGCATTGATCGGGAGCTAGTCAAGCATGGCAAGCCAACCCTATGCAAACACCCAGGGGCCCTTTCGCGTCGAGCAATTGCGCGAAGGGGATCGCTACGAACTCAGCCAGGGTCACCCCATCTACTGCGCCCCGTCAGGGCGTGATCACGCCGGACGCAATCTTGCCGGCGGCGGCGCGCTGGAGACTGACCCGGATGTCGAATGGGCCGGGGTCGATGCCGGTTTCACCCCCGAATCCGGCACTCTGCGTGCCCCTGATGTCGCCGTGGCCGCCGCTGGTAAGGAGCGCGGCTGGATTCCCGGGGTGCCGCCACTGGCGGTCGAATATGCCGGATCCGGGCAGGACGAGCAGGAACTGGAAGACAAGATCAGCGAACTGCTCGCGCATGGCACCCAACAGGTCTGGGTGGTGCGCCTGGTCGGGCCGCGCCGGGTCGAGGTGCGTCAGCCCAACCAAGCCATGCGGGTGCTCGGCCCCGGCGATCTTCTCAGGGCACCTGGCATCCTGCGCAATCCGGTCCCTGTCGAGGCCCTGTATGATCGCGATGCCAGCCATGCAGTCATGCTGCGCAATCTGCTGCAACGCGCCGGCTATGAGAGCGTTGAGGCGATTCGCATGCAGGAGTTGATCGAATCCATCCTTGATTTGCTGGCAGATCGAGGCCTGTGGCTCGATGACCGCCAACGCGCGCGCATCGAAACATGCCGGGACCGCGCCCAACTCAAAGCCTGGCTGCTCGCCGCCGCGCGCGCGAGCAATCCCGCCGATCTCTTTGACACACCAGCTTAAACCCCGACCCCGGCGCGCCGCGAACACCCCATGCAAGAAGTTGTCCTGATCGAAGTCAGCGGGCGCGACCGCCCCGGCATCACCATGACCCTGACCGAGACCCTGATCGGAAAAGGGGTGGGAGAAGGGGCGCGCGACCGGGTGCGCATTCTCGACATCGGCCAATCGGTGATCCATAACACCCTGGCACTTGGCATTCTGGTCGAGCTGCCGGCCGACAGCAGCGGCTGCCAGGTCTTTCGCGAACTGCTGTTTGCCGCCCATCGCCTGGGGCTGGACGCGCGCTTCACCCCCATTGAATCCAACGCCTATGAGGAGTGGGTGCGCGAGCAAGGCCAACCCCGCCATATCCTGACCCTGCTGGGTGCCGTGATCAATGCCGAGCACATCGCCCGGGTCGCGGCTGTCGTCAGCCGCAATGGACTGAATATCGACCAGATCACCCGACTCTCCGGGCGCATTTCCCAGCACCAGGAGGTTGCCGACCAGCATCAAAGGACATCCGGCAGCCGCCCCGCCTGCGTGGAGCTGTGGTTGCGCGGGCCGGTGCCGGATATCTCCGCGCTCCATGCCAGCTTTCTGGAGTTGGGCAAGCAGCTTGATGTCGACATTGCCATTCAGGAAGACGACATTTTCCGCCGCAACCGCCGACTGGTGTGCTTCGACATGGACTCGACGCTCATCCAGACCGAAGTCATCGACGAACTCGCCGCCGCCGCTGGCGTTGGCGAGCAAGTCGCGGCCATCACCGAGCGCGCCATGCGCGGGGAGCTGGACTTCAGTGCCAGCTTCCGCGAGCGCGTCGCCCTGCTTGAAGGGCTAGAGGAATCCGTGCTGGCCGAGATCGCCACGCGCTTGCCGATCACCGAAGGGGCCGAGCGCTTGACTCACAGCCTGAAAGCGCTCGGCTACCGCATTGCCATTCTTTCTGGCGGCTTCACCTACTTTGCCGAGCATCTCAAACAGCGGCTCGCTATCGACATCGTGCATGCCAACCCGCTCGACATCAAAAACGGCCGCCTGACTGGCCAGGTCACCGCTCCCATTGTCGACGGTGCGCGCAAGGCCCAGCTGCTGCGAGAAATAGCAACCCAGGAAGGCATTCGCCTAGAGCAGGTCATCGCCGTCGGTGACGGCGCCAACGACCTCCCCATGCTGGCCATTGCCGGTCTGGGCATCGCCTTCCACGCCAAACCGCTGGTCAAGGAACAGGCGCGACACTCACTGGCCGCCGTCGGCCTCGACGGCATCCTTTATCTGCTTGGCATGCGCGACCGGGATCTGGAGCACCTGCGGCAGTAACGGCAGCTATCCCTTTCGCTCGCGCGCAACCAACCAGGTGCGCGCACACTCCCACAGGTGATAGCTCCAGTCGAGGGTCTTGAACACAGTCACCAAGATGACCGCGAGCACTGGCGCCTGCACTAGCAGGCACAGGCTAATGACGGCATAGAGCGTAAAAATATCGAAGCCGGGCATCAGGCCACGGTCCATGAACCACTGCTTCCAGCGCGCGCGTATCAGCGGGCGGCCTTGGGCACAAGGGGTGATGACCCAGGTGACCAGGGCAATGTCCAGGTAGAGGGTGGTGAGCATGGCCAGGCCAAGCCAGGCCGGAACATGGGCCACCAGCACCAGAACAATGAAAAGCACCAGGCGCACCAGTTGATCGCCGAGTTGATCAAGCCTCTTGCCAATGGTGCTGCTCTGCCCCCGATGGCGCGCCAGATTTCCATCCACACCATTGAGCAGGGAGTGAAGCTGAATCAGCAGGGCGGCACCAATAAACCAGTGCGCGGCCAATGCCACGGCTGCCGCCAAACCAGCGGCGGCGGAGAGTGCGGTGGCCAGATTGGGCGAACAGCCCAGTCGATCCGCCACCCAGGTCAGCAGGGTATCGACCGGATGGGCATAGTAGCGGTTAATGGGGTATTCGTAGGGACGGCGTGGTTCCGGGTGATAGCGCGCGTACAAGCGCGCATAACCTTCCCTCAGGCTTTGCCAACGCATGTTCAGCCTGCCTCGCGCAGTGCGCTCACCACGGCATCACCCATGGCGGCGGTCCCAACCCTGGTGGTGCCAGGCGAGGCCAGATCGGCACTGCGCAAACCTTGATCGAGAATCGACTCCACCGCGCGCTCGACACGCTCGGCCTGCTCGGGCGCGCCCAAGGAGTAGCGCAGCATCATGGCGACAGACAGAATGGTCGCGAGTGGATTGGCCACGCCCTTGCCGGCGATATCGGGCGCCGAGCCATGAATGGGCTCATACATGCCCTGCCCGCTTTCATTGAGCGCCGCCGAGGGCAGCATGCCGATGGAACCGGTCAGCATGGCGGCGCAATCGGACAGGATGTCGCCGAACATGTTGGTGGTGACCATCACATCGAACTGCTTGGGCGCGCGCACCAGTTGCATGGCGGCGTTGTCGACATACATGTGGCTTAAGCTGACCTCGGGGTAATCCTGGCCGACCCGTGTGGCGACCTCGCGCCACAACTCGGTGGCCTCCAGCACATTGGCCTTGTCGACCGAGCACACGCGCCTGTTACGCTTCATGGCAATGTCGAAGGCCACCCGGCAGATGCGCTCAATCTCGGATTCGGTATAGACCAGGGTGTTGAAGCCGCGCCGCTCGCCTGATGGCAGCGTCTCGACTCCGCGCGGCTGACCAAAATAAATGCCGCCGGTCAGCTCGCGGATAATCATGAGATCGAGTCCGGCCACCACATCGGGCTTGAGCGTGGAGGCATCCGCCAGCTGCGGATAGAGAATCGCCGGGCGCAGATTCGCGAACAGTCCGAGGCCCGCGCGCAAGCCCAGCAGACCCTTCTCCGGGCGCACGGCAATGGGCAGGGGCTCCCATTTCGGCCCACCCACGGCGCCAAGCAGCACGGCATCGGCGTACTTGGCTTGGCTCAGGGTGTCCTCGGGCAGCGGCGAGCCGGTGGCGTCGTAGGCACAGCCGCCGACGAGAGCCTGGTGCATGTCGATGGCGAGGGCGAAGTCATCGCGCAGGCATTCGAGCACTTTCACCGCCTCGGCGATGATTTCCGGGCCGATGCCGTCACCCGGCAAAATCAGAATGGTCTTGGACAAGGGATGGTTCTCCGTTGGGATGCAAATCCGGTCTCGGGTTAATCGCTGGCTTCGGGCAGTCGGACATCTTCATACAGATCGGCCAGTCGCAAGGTGCAGCTCACCGGCGGGCAGTCGATCGTCAATGCCGCATCCGGAGCGGTCAGACGCTGCTGAACCCAGCCGCTTTCCGAGGCGCCGGCAGCGTCGCGCTGCCAGACTTCCATCAGGGCGCGATCCTGGGCGATCACCAAGTAGTAGCACAGCGATGCGAGCTGACGGTAACCGAGCAGTTTTTCGCGTCGGTCAATCTGTTTGGTACTGGGTGAGAGCACCTCGGCAATCAGGCAGGGCGCGAATTTCACATAAGATTTGGCATCATAACCTTCGCAACTCAGCATCACATCCGGGTAGTAATAGGCCTGCTGTGAAGGCACCGAGACCTTCATGTCGTTGATGAACATGCCGCAGGGCGTGCCGCGTGTCGCAGCGCGCAGATGAAAGGCCAGATTGGCGTTAATCCGATTATGCGCCTCGCTAGAACCGGTCATCGCAAACACCTGACCGGCAACATACTCGTGGCGCACTGTACTGTTTTTCTCGCCTTCCAGATAGTCTTCAACGCTGATCAAGCGCTCTTCGGCCAGTGCGGTCATGGCAAGGTCACCTCCTCATAGAGATCCGCCAGATTCAGTTGGAGTGTTATAGGCGGACAGTCAATCGGCAGGGCATCTTCCATACGGCTTAACGCTTGGTAGCACCAGGTATCTCCCTGGCGCGCATAACACTCAACGAAAGGCCGATCCTGGACGATCAGCAGATAATAGCGCAAGGATGAAAGCTGCTGATAACCCAGCCACTTATGGCGGCTGTCGATGCGTTTGGTACTGGGTGAGAGCACCTCGGCGATCAAACAGGGCGCGGAGATGACATAATCATCCTGATGATCCGGCTCGCAGGTCAGGATCAGATCGGGATAGTAAAAAGCGTCTTGCGCGGGTACCCGAACCTTGATGTCGCTGACAAAAACCTTACAGGATTGGCCCCGCGTGACGGCACGCAGATGAAAGGCTAAATTGATATTGATTTGATTATGTGCCTTACTGGTCCCGGTCATGGCATAGACCTGACCGGCGACATATTCATGGCGTATCTCGCTGACCTTCTCCCCTTCGAGATACTCCTCGACACTGATCAAAGGTTCTTCCACAGCGAGCATGTCAACCTCCCGCTACGTTAAGCGAATAACCAGGGCGCCTCGGCCGCGCGCTGTTGTTCATAGGCGGTGATGGCATCGGCATGTTCCAGCGTCAGGCCGATGTCATCCAGGCCATGGATCAGGCAGCGATGATGAAAGGGATCGATATCGATCTCAATCTGGGCACGCCCATTCGGACTGAGTCTCAGATTGTGCAGATCGACCTCAATGGTCAAAGGCTCCTCATCGCCAGCCAGCGCGAAGAGTTCATCGACCAGCGCCGAATCGAGCACCACCGGCAGGATGCCGTTCTTCATCGCATTCTGGTGAAAAATATCGGCAAAGCTCGGCGCGATCAGCACCCGGAAGCCATAGTCCGCCAGCGCCCAGGGGGCATGCTCGCGCGAGGAGCCGCAGCCAAAATTATGGCGCGCAAGCAGAATCCTTGCCCCCTGGTAGCGCGGATCGTTGAGGACAAAGTCCTTGTTCAGCGGTCTGTCGGTGCAATCCATGCCCGGCTCGCCGTGATCGAGATAACGCCATTCATCGAACAGATAGGGCCCAAAGCCGGTGCGCTGGATGGATTTCAAAAACTGCTTGGGAATGATGGCGTCAGTGTCGATATTGGCACGATCAAGCGGCACCACCACGCTGGTGAAATTTTCAAACGGCTGCATGGGCATGGCTTAGATCTCCCGCACGTCGACAAAATGACCCCGGATGGCCGCCGCCGCCGCCATCGCCGGGCTGACCAAATGGGTGCGACCACCCTGCCCTTGCCGGCCCTCGAAATTGCGATTGCTGGTCGAGGCACAGCGTTCGCCCGGTTCGAGCCGGTCGGCATTCATCGCCAAACACATGGAACAACCCGGCTCGCGCCATTCAAAGCCGGCCTCGGTGAAAATCCGATCCAGTCCCTCGGCCTCGGCCTGCTCCTTGACCAGGCCGGAGCCCGGCACCACCAACGCCTGCTTGATGGAGCCAGCCACCCGTTTGCCCCTGGCGACCTCGGCCGCCGCGCGCAAGTCCTCGATACGGCCATTGGTGCAAGAGCCGATGAAGACTTTATCCAGCGCAATGTCGCGGATCGCCACACCCGGCTCCAGCCCCATGTAGGCCAGCGCATGGCGATAGCTGCCGGCCTTGACCGGATCGGCGATCTCGTCCGGGTCAGGCACGGCGCCATCCACCGGGACGACCATCTCGGGCGAGGTGCCCCAGGTGACCTGCGGGCGGATGCTGGCGGCATCCAGATGCACCACCCGGTCATACTCGGCGCCGGGGTCGGAATTCAGGCTCAGCCAATAGGCGGCCGCGCGCTCGAACTCCTCTCCTTTCGGCGCCAGCGGCCGACCACGCAGATAGTCGACGGTGATTTGATCAATGCCGATCAGCCCGGCGCGCGCACCGGCCTCAATCGCCATGTTGCAGACCGTCATGCGCCCTTCCATGCTGAGCGCGCGAATGGCTTCACCTGAGTATTCGATCACATGGCCAGTCCCGCCAGCGGTGCCAATCTCGCCGATAATGGCGAGCACAATGTCCTTGGCCGTCACGCCGGCACCCAGCTGTCCATCGACGCTGACCAGCATGGACTTGGACTTTTTCTGCGTCAGGCATTGTGTTGCCAGAACGTGCTCCACCTCCGAGGTACCCACACCAAACGACAGGGCACCAAAGGCGCCATGGGTGGAGGTATGACTGTCGCCGCAAACAATGGTCATGCCAGGCTGGGTGAAACCCTGCTCCGGGCCAATCACATGCACAATGCCCTGGCGCCGATCATCCATGTCGAACACCTGGATGCCAAACTCGTGGCAGTTATTGATCAGCGTTTCGACCTGAATGCGCGAGACTGGATCGGCAATGCCCAGATGCCGATCAAGAGTGGGTACATTGTGGTCCGGCACCGCCAGATTCGCCTGGGGCCGCCTGGGTTTGCGCCCCGCCAGCCGCAGCCCTTCAAAGGCCTGCGGCGAGGTGACCTCATGCACCAGTTGCCGGTCGATATACAGAAGCGCGGTGGCTCCCGATGTCACGGAGGCCGATGTCGCGGTGTCATCGACCCGCACCAGATGCGCCTCCCAGATTTTGTCGTAGAGCGTCCTCGGACTCATGTGCTGCCATCCTCAACCAAAAGAATGTGGCAGGATAAGCGCGAGTGGCAAAGCTTGGCAAACCGGCGAATCACCGCCCAACCACCGAACAGCGGCTTGGCGCTCAATGCTCCTCGAGCGGATCGCCACCAACCAGCCAGCGATAAATGCGCAAGTAGTCTTGTGCCGGCCCATTCCAAGAGTGGTCAATGCTCATCCCGTTGATCTGCAACTGTTTAAACTGATCTGGATAGTCTGTCCAGAGTCCAAATGCCCGATCGAGCGCGAATTCAAGCTCGGCCGGCTCGGCGTCATCAAACACAAAGCCGTTGCGCTCCGCGGGTGGTTTGACGCAAAAATTGGCATCGAACACCGTATCCGCCAACCCGCCAACCCGACGCACCACAGGCACGCAACCATAGCGCATGGCGATCATCTGCGTCAGCCCGCAGGGCTCGTAAAGGCTGGGTACCAGAATGAAATCCGCGCCGGCGTAGATCTGATGCGCCAGCGCCTCGTCAAAGCCAAGCTCCAGGTGAGCGTCTGGATGGCTCTGGTACGCATCGCGTAAGCGCTCGAAACGCGCCTGAATCTGGGGTTCCTGCGCACTGCCGAGCAAGACGCACTGACCTTTCTTGGCCAGCGTGTAAACCAGGGCGTGCGCGATAAGGTCCACACCCTTTTGCCGGTCGAGCCGGCTCACAATGGCCAACAACGGCTTATTGACCGCTTGCAGCCTCAGGCGCGCGCGCAGCGCGGCGGTATTGGCGGCCTTAAGTGCAAGTCGGTCGGCATCGAAAGGCTGGGCGATCAAGGGATCGCCGCGCGGATTCCAGGTGGACCAATCAATGCCATTTAGCACCCCGGCAAAACGTCCCTGGGCCTGTTTTCTGGCCAAAACATCCTGCAGGCCACAACCCTGCTCGGTGCGCAATGCCTCCCAGGCGTAGCGTGGCGAGACGGTGGTGACGAAATTGGAAAACACGATGCCACCTTGCATCAGGTTGGCGCTGCTCGAGCCGGCGCTGTTCCCCAACCGATCCGGCGTCATCAGGCGGCTGGCATCCAGGCCCACGGCCGTCAGTACATTGGGTTCCACCCAGCCTTGATGACCGAGATTGTGCAGGGAGTAGCACACCCGAACAGCATCCAAACCGGGATCCGGAACGGGATCCGGACCGCGTGGCGCGTAGTCTTCATACAAGAGCACGGGCACCAGGCCGGTTTGCCAGTCATTGCAGTGCAGGATGTCCGGCCAACCAGAGCATTGCCGCGACCATTCAAGGGCAGCGCGGCAATAACAGGCAAAGCGCAGAGCATCGTCGGGCTCGCCGTAGATGGCGCCGCGCGCAAAATAGGCCGCGTTCGACTGGGGAGCAAAAAAGCGGCAATCGAGTCCATCGACCCGTCCCGAGGAGACCCGGCAGCGCAGCGCCTGACCGGCAAAGGTCAGGGGCAAGTCCTCGCGCAACACTTGCCGGTCTTGAATCAACTCATGGCGCAGGCAATCGTAATCCGGCAGCAGAATTTCGACATGGGCGCCCGCGGCCTGCAGGGCGCGCCCAAGTCCATGGACAAAATCCCCCAAACCTCCGGCCTTGGCGACCGGCGCGCATTCAGCGGCCAGTATGGCAATACGCATGTGTTGCCCGTCCTTTCCGCCCAGCGCGGCTGCAATCAGTCGCGACCAAAGTCACGGCTGTCAGCCCCCGTCACGCGGCACCGCCGGCAAGGCCGGCAGCAGGCGCAAGAGGCTTTGAATCAATTCCGGGTCCGTGATCTCAAGATCGAAGGCAAAACCGCCACCCGGACCAACCCGATAGGCATGGCCACCGAGATCGAGCAGACTGCCTGGCGCTGCCCTGCCACCAATGCGAAGCTCCCCCCAGAGCGCCATTGCGGACTGGTCGCGGATGGAACGCACCGGACCGCTACCCGCCATTGGCGCGGCTGTACCCGCATCATCGGACACACCGCCATCGAATCCTTGGTGGCGTGCCACCAGAGGCGGATGGTTGATTTCGTGATCCCGCGGCTGGTCTTTGCCCTCGGCTGGACCCGAGGCCAGCGCGAACAAGACAGCAGACGCAGTGGGCGGCAAGCACGCGGAGGCCATCGCCGGCAAGGCCAGCCGGTTGGAGCGCGCCAGCATCAGCCAGCCGCCATCCGGAGTGCCAAGGCCCAGCTCGGCCTGATACCAGGCATCTGGCCGCAGACCGATCAGGCCCATGCGCCCCGCATGCACGGATGCAACCGGGAGCAGACCGCCCTGTCCAAATTCATCCGCGCCCGAGCCGCCAAAACGACGTAACAGCACCCCAGGCGACGCCGTGCTCGCCTGGGGAGCAAAGGCGGCCTCGGCCGCCCGCTTGCCCGGCACCGCAAGCCGCCAGCGCAGTTCAAGCGCGTCCGCGCGAGCCGGATAGAGCACCAGGAAGTCGCGCTCACTGGCAATGGAGAAAAGCTCGAGTTCGGGATTGGTCAAGGAGGCCTGGGGCGCCTCAGGCACAGCCTCTAAACAGTGGGACAATGGAGAAATTCGGCTGGCCTCCGGAGATTGAGCCCCAGCGCGGCCGGGGCAAAGCCCATCCGTTCCGCGTCCACCGGCAACAAGGGGCCTGCGTCTAGAATCGCAACCCAGGTGCCGCCTCCGGCCGTCCGCGCGTCGGAAAATTGGACGCCGAACAAAAGACTGGCGGATCTGACCGGGAAGACGCCGGGAACAGGTCGCTTAAGTTATCAAGAACTGGCGCAAACTGAAATAATCACACCAGGAAATGAGCCCAAGTCTAACACAAAACAGGGACAAGACGAAAAGACAAGACTAGAAGCGTCGCTCGCGATCAACAAACCAAAAGACGCACAACCAGCCGATCAGCGCCGCGGCGGATCCCAATGCAAAGGTTGGCCCAGCACCCAGCGGCCCCCAGAGCTGACCACCGAGCAAACTTCCAGCTCCGCCGCCGGCGCCGAAGCTCAGGCTATTGTAAAGGGCCTGCCCCCGCCCTTGCACCGAACCAGGAAAATAATGATGCACCAAATGGATGGCCGATGCATGAAAGGCGCCGAAAGTCGCGGCATGCAGGGATTGAGCCAGCACCTGGATCACCAAGATTGGCGCCAGCCAGCCGATTAGATTCCAGCGCAGCACCGCCAGCACCAGGCTCGCCAGTAGAATGCGCCGGGCGCCAAAGCGCTCCAGCAGCCAGTGCATGCGCAGAAACACCAGCACCTCCGCCACCACCCCGAAGGCCCAGAGCACCCCGACCAGCGCGCTGCTGTAGCCGGCTGCCTCCAGATGGATGGAATAGAAGGCATAGTAAATGCCATGACTGAACTGCATCAAAAAGCAGCTCAGCAGAAAAAAGGCGATCTCTGGACGCGCGAGCAAGCGGCGAATGGAGGGCGCTGGATGCGCCTGCTGTGAATGCGAGCAGTCTGGCACCAGCATCGCACTCATCCAGACCGCCACGAAGAGCGCCAGCACGGTACCGGGAATCACCCCGGTTCCGGCCAGGCCAACCCACCAGCCAAGCACGCCCACCACCAGAATAAAGCCAACCGAACCCCACAGACGCACCCGTGCATAGCGATTGGCCGCCGCGCCCAGATGATTAAAGGTCACCGACTCCATCTGCGGCAATGCGGCGTTCCAAAAAAAACTGAACACCAACATGACCGCTGCGACCGACCACAGGGACTGGGTCCAGAAGATGGCGACGAAGGTCACGCAGGTCGCGAAGGCCGAGACCCGCACCAGCGGCATGCGCGCGCCAAAATGATCCGCCAGCCAACCCCAGAGCATGGGCGCGGCCAGCTTGGTGCCCATTAGAATCGCCATGAGCGCGCCGATGGCGGCGGCCGAGAACCCGTGGGATTGCAAGTAAGGGCCCCAGAAAGGCACCAGGGCGCCGAGCGCGCCAAAGTAAAACAGATAGTAGGCCGACAACCGCCAATAGGGCATGGCCACGGCCTTAGACATGGATGATGACCGGCGAGGAGCCTCGCGCGGATGGCTGTCGCAATGGCTTGTGCAAAGCTGGGCACGGCAAAATTGGACGGAACAAAGTCGGCAAGAGACCGCGGCTGTGCTCCGTCATCCCTCGGAGCGCGGCTGATCCGGTGCCCGACCCGATGCCCGATCCGGCGCAAGCGCCGCAATTGGCTCCAAAGGCAGGTTCACCCCGGCATTCTGCCCGCGATGGCGCAATAGATGATCGGCCAGCACCAGCGCCAGCATGGCCTCGGCGATGGGGGTGGCGCGAATACCCACGCAAGGGTCGTGGCGGCCCTTGGTGACAATCTCCACCGCCTGCCCATGCAGATCCACCGTGTGCCCCGGCAGCCGAATGCTGGAGGTTGGCTTGAGCGCGAGGCGCGCGACAATGTCCTGTCCGGTCGAAATACCACCCAGCACGCCACCGGCGTTGTTGCTCAGAAAACCCGCGGGGGTCATCTCGTCACGATGAGCACTGCCCTTCTGGCTCACGCTGGCAAATCCGGCGCCAATTTCCACGCCCTTGACCGCATTGATGCTCATCAGCGCATGGGCAATATCGGCATCAAGGCGATCAAACACCGGCTCACCCAGCCCCGGCGGCAGCCCCTCGGCCACGACAGTCACCTCGGCGCCAATGGAGTCCCCTTCCTTGCGCAGGGCGTCCATGAAGGTCTCAAGCTCGGGCACCAGGCTGGCATCGCCGCAGAAAAAAGGATTGGCGTTCACCTCTCCCCAGTCGTGTACTCGCGGGCGCAGCGGCCCGAGTTGCGACAGATAGCCGCGCACCCGGGCGCCGCACAGATGCTTGAGCACCTGCTTGGCGACCGCCCCCGCCGCCACCCTGGAGGCTGTCTCGCGCGCCGAGGAGCGCCCGCCACCGCGATAATCGCGGTGGCCGTATTTCATGGTGTAGCTGTAATCGGCGTGGCCGGGACGAAAGCGTTGGGCAATCTCGGAATAATCCTTGGAGCGCTGATCAAGATTTTCGATCAGCAGCGCGATGGGCGCCCCCGTGGTCAGCCCCTCGAACACGCCAGAGAGAATGCGCACCTGGTCGGGTTCGCGCCTTTGGGTGGTGTGGCGCGATTGCCCCGGTGCGCGCCGGTCGAGATCGGGTTGCAGATCGGTCTCCGAGAGAGGGATGCCCGGAGGGCAACCGTCGAGAATGCCGCCAATGGCGGGGCCGTGGCTTTCGCCAAAGCTAGTGAAGACCAGACTTCTACCAATACTGTTGCCGGACATGCTATGGGGTGCCGCCAAGACTGGGCTTGGGTGATGGTTGAAGAATCACGGACTGCCATGACACCTGCACATCGGTCATGAACTGACCGCTGGGCTATTGGGACTGGCCAGATTAGGACTGTCCAGATTCATTCGCCTCTGCAAGGTGCGTATCATACGCAAGAGGCTCAATAAGCCGGCGGCTGTACCAGGTCTTTCTCGTTCAGCCAGGCATTGCCCATGGCTAGCACCTCGCGATTGAGGGTACTTGTGGCTTGATGCAGCAACACGCCATTGATGATGTAGTCATAGCGAGCCGAGAGATACTCGAATTCAGCCTGAAACAGATTCTGCTGTGCGTTGAGCACATCCACTTGGGTACGGGTGCCAACCTCAAGACCTGCCTGGGTGGATTCGAGTGCGCTGCGCGCGGAGACGATGGCCGCCTGCCGAGCTTTCACATCGCTGATACTTGAGAGAATGCCACGGAAAGCATCATTGACCTGATTGATCACCGCCCGCCGTTGCTGGTCAAGTCGATCTTGGGCGGCGCGAAAATTATAGCCGGCCTGGCGGGTACGAGAGGCCACGGCACCGCCCTGGTAGATGGGCACCGTCAGGTTGAGACCGACGAAACCCGAGTCGGTATCCACGCCAGTTCTAGCTTCGGAGCGCGCGATTTCATAGCCGGCCTGCAAATCCACGCTAGGGTAATAGGCGGACCGCTCCACTTCAATGCCCTTGCGCGCGGACTCGGCGGCCTGCTGCGCCGCGACGACGTTAAAATTTCTCGCTAGAGCCGTTTTCGCCCAGGTATCGATATCATTAGGCTCGGGCGGCGCCAGTGGCAGTCGGTCGCCAAGGCGGGCAAGCGGCAGAGACACCGGACCGATGATACGTCTGAGCGCCTCCCACTTATTGTTGAGATCGTTCTCGGCGCTGATCAGATTGGCGCGCGAGCGGTCGTAGGCAGCCTGACTTTCGTTGACATCGGTGATGGCAACCAAACCGACCTCGAAGCGCTGCCGTGACTGCTCCAGCTGCCGCTCGTTGGCTGTCTCGAGCGCCTTTTGCACGCGCACCGCGTCGTTGGCGCGCAGCACGTCGAAATAGGCCTCGGTCGTGCGAACCATCAGGTCAATTTGTGCTGCTTGGTACTGCGCCTCGGCCTGGGCGATGGTGTTGTCCGCCTGACTGAGCTGAACCCAACTACCGCGGTTGTAAACAGATTGAGAAAAAACAGCACTGGCACCCGAGGTCTGATAGGTATCCCGCCCCGTGCCGCCTCCAAACTGGCTGGTCAGGCCGCTTCTGTCGGTCTCGACGTTGTTGTAATTAACATTGCCGCTCAGGGAGAAATTCGGCATCAGCAGAGCCTGCGCCTGCGGCTTGTTCTCGCGCGTGGCATAGAAGGTCTGCTCCGATTCACGCAGGGTCGGGTCGCTGCTGACGGCAAGATCATAGATATCGAGCAAATTAGCCGCATGCGCACAGGGAATTGCGCATATCAAACCGAGCAGCACAGCGCCAGGCAGACGCGCGCGCGTGAATCCAAAAGAAAAGGCGACCGAGCAAATCGCCTGACTGGGTTTTGACATGGTAGTGTTGATTCCCGCAAGTGTCGGCCCCAAGCCGAATAGATCCTGATGCTTGATTGACCCAGGGGTATTTAAGGACGGCACCGGCCGGAGAAAAACCCGGACGATGGAGCGACTGTTTCACGGTCAAAAAGCGTATCCGGTCAGTCGGCGCTCTGACATTCGTGTCCAAACCCCAAGGCAAATGTTCAAGTGAAATGATACCTTGTCCCAGTCGGCCTTGCATCGGCAGATTATCCCCACCCATTCCCGACCCGGCCGGGCAATACAGCACACCATGAAATTCTCCGAAATTCTCGCCCCCAATGCCTTGCGAATTGAAGCCTATGACCACGAGCATTTCCGTATCAGTGGACAGATTTTCCGGCATGCCGTGCTGCTGTTGCCGGATAGCGCGGTCCAGCCCTGGGCGCCTGGCGCGGAGGATGCGCCAACCGCAGGGGATCTGAATCTCCTGCTCCAGGCTCGCCCGCAGGTGATTTTGATTGGCACTGGCGCCACGCAGCGCATGCCGCCCCCCTCGTTGATGGCATCAGGGGCCGAACAGGGCGTTGGTATCGAATGGATGCGCACCGGTGCCGCCTGTCGCACTTACAACCTGCTCGCGAGCGAGGGCCGACGAGTCGCGGCCGGGCTGCTGCTGGAGCGCGCATGACGCATCGCCAAGGCGGGCGCCAAGCAAAGCCGACTTGTCCCTGCCCATGTTGCAGCCCGTTGTTGCCGCAACCTCGCTGTCTTCGGCAAAACCAAATGGGAACCATGGATCGCAACATTTTTCTGACCACCCTAGCCGCTGCCGTCATGGGTATCCTTGGCCTATGGTTGCTGCTATCACTGACTCCTCCCGTCGATCCACCCGGCCCGCCGCGACTGCCCTGGGATGTCACTCGCTCCCCCGCTGGCCAGACGCAGGTATTTGGTCTCACCTTGGGCGAGAGCCGACTTGCCGATCTGCGCGCGCTGCTTGATAACCAGGGAAAACTCAGTCTCTTTCTCGCAGCGGATGGCGAGATCACCCTGGAGGCCTTTTTTGATGACATCATCCTGAGCGGAATCCGCGCCGACTGGGTCGCCTCGCTCCAGCTCCCCGCCGGGCAACGCGATGCCCTCTACCAGCGCGGTCTTCGCATCAGCAGCCTGGGCGATGGCGCACGCAAGGTCACCTTGGCCTCGGACGATGCCGCCAGCATGACGGGAACGCCGCTGCGCGGCCTCACCTACCTGCCCTGGAAGCGCCTCGAGCCACGCGATATCGCTGGCAATTTTGGCCAGCCAGCGGAGCGCTTCACCGAGAAGTCTGGCGTCCAGCACTGGCTTTATGCCGAGCGCGGCATGGACATCGCGCGCGATCCCCAAGGCGCGGTGGTCATCCAGTACTTGAACCCAGCGGATTTCCAGATCGCCCGCGCGCGGCTGCTTGAGATTGAGACCAACTCAACCATCGACCAACCGGAAGCGCCCCTCCAACTCAGGTAAATCCACGGAGGTCAGCAGGAGGTCCAGCTCGGCATCAAGCTGCAACTCTTGCTTGGCGCGCAGCCGGGTCTCGAGCGCGAGTTCCGGGATCAGCACCACCGTGCGCCGCTCCTCGCGCGCCACCACCACTCCCCGACCTCGCCAGCCGGGATGCGCGCGCAGATAGACCAGCTTCCAGTGCTGATTTGACAGCCGCTCGGTCTTGCGCACCGCGGCCCCGGCCACCTCGGCCTGACTGGCGCGCGTGGCCAGGTCACTCGCGTCCAAGGGCGGCTCACCGCGCAGATGCGCGCGCAGCTGCTGATGCACCAGAAGATCGGCGTAGCGACGCAACGGGCTGGTGGTCCGCGTATAGAGCGGCAGCCCCAGCCCAAAATGCGCGCCCGGCTCGACCGTTGTTCGAGACGGCTTGAAAAAACGTCGATAGGCGTGCATGCCAGAGAGACTCTCCGGCTGTTCGATGCGTTCTGGCGGTGGCTGAACCGCGAATGGAATGGCGATCTCACGTTCCTGACAAAGGCGCGCCGTGGCCTCGCCCGCCATCAGCATGGCGTCGGTCACCAACTCCCGCGCGGCCAGGCGCACCATGGGTTCAATGATCACCTGGCCGTCGCTCAGGCGTAAATTGACCTCTGGCAGATCGATTCTGGCCGCTTGATTGGCCGCGCGCCGGGCACGAAAGCGCTCAACCAGCCGCGACAAGGATGCGAATGGCTCCTCGCTCAGCCGTTGCTCGGTCTCGCCGTAGCTCAGGCGTTCAACCCGCACCCAGCTTGGCCGAACATCAATGTCGTGCAGTTCGCCCTGCTCGTCACAGCGAAAGCCAAAGGACAGCGCCGGGGAAATCTCTTTCAGGCCCATGCCCAGAGCCGCGGTCGCGGCCTCGGGCAGCATGGTGATGGCGCCTTCGGGCAGATACAGGGTGGCACCCCGCGCGCGCGCCTCGAGATCCAGCTCGCTGCCCGGCGTCACCAAGGCCGCCACATCGGCCACATGCACCCAGACGCGGTCCCCATCCAAGCTGATGGCATCGTCGGGGTCTTGATTGCCGGCGTCGTCAATGGCGTAGGCCGGCAGCGCGGTTAAATCCAAGCGAGGCTCCTCGGCCAGTTCAGGCACCGGCAAAGCGGGCGCCGCCAGCGCCACACCAAAGCGCTTGGGATAGGGATTATGCTCCGCCGGCCAATGGCCGACGCGCAGCAGAAAGGCATGCGCCTTCGCTGGCTGCTCGGCCACGTCGAAATGCTTGAGAATCCGCGAGTGCTCGCTTTGCTGATACACCATACGCTCGACCTCGCGCAGACGCTCGCCATCCTCGGGCAACAAGACCCGTTTTTCGATGCGCGCGACAAAGTCCGCCCACTCCTGCTCCGCGCGGGCCTTGGCCTCGCGTTGTTCACGTTCCTGCGCGATCACCTCGGCCGCGCGTGGGCGAATCGCCTCTGGCTCGCCTTCAAACAAGGGCCCTTCCATCACCAACTGCCAGCTCGCCCAGACAGCCTCGGGGGAGGACTCGCCATACAGCAATTCGGCCAGCTCAGTCACCGTGGTACTTTCGCCATCAAGCAGTTCCCAAGCCTCCTCGAAACTTCCACTCTGCCCAGCTAGCCGATCCAGTCCGGCCGTCAGATCGGCGAGCCGCCGCAGCGGGCCGGGATGCAAGAGCACGACATCCTTCAGACGCACGCGCTTGGTCTGGCCTCCCTCAAGCTCAAGCTCAATTTTGTCATCGAGCGCACTGACCCGCGCTGGGCGGCTTTTATAGAGAACCAGCGCATCAATGCGCGGGTTACCTTGATGAATGGACAAGATGTTGCTATCTCCCGGAGAATGGCCTTTGAGCATAAGCGGTGAGGAGCCCGGAGGCGGCGACGCTATCCTTATCACCCTACCCCAGTCCGCCCTTGGCAGTCATCTTTACCGATTCGCCCGTGCTGAATGGGCGCCAGCAGACAGACAGACAGACAGACAGGCATGCACTCATGAATACCCAGTGGCAGAGTTTTATCGTGGCACATGGCGGCACAGTCGAGGCTGACGCCAAGGTGCATTTTCCAGAAATGCCCGCGGAGTCCGACTGCGCGCTCTGCGCCCTCGGCGAGCTTGGCGTGATTGAGGTCAAGGGCGCCGATGCGGCCGACTTCCTGCAGGGCCAGCTCAGTAACGATCTGCGCGAACTCTCCGACACCCATGCGCAGCGCAGCTGCCACTGCAACGCCAAGGGCCGCGTGCTGGCAGATTCTCTGGTGCTGCGCGCGGGCGAGAGCTACCACCTGATCCTGCCGCGCGAACAAATCGCCACCCTGCTGCCACGCTTGAAGATGTTCGTGCTGCGCGCGCAAGTCGCCGTCAGGGATCTCAGTGATGAGATCATCTGCCTCGGCCTGATTGGTGAGTGCACGGGGGCTGTCTTGGCGGACCACTTCGGCTCACTACCAGAGGGCGACAATGACCTCGCCATCCAGGGAGACGCGTGCCTGATCCGCGCCGCTGGCCCACTCCCACGCTGGCTCTATGTCGGTCCGCCAGCCACCGCCGAACGCCTGTGGCAACAGGCCAGGGAAGCTGGCGCACAACTCACGGGCGGCGATCTTTGGGCCTTGCACCACATCCGCGCTGGCATTCCCAGCATTGGCGCGAACACGCGCGAATTGTTCGTGCCGCAAATGACTAACATGCACCTGATTGACGGCCTGAGCTTCCACAAGGGCTGCTACACCGGGCAGGAAGTAGTCGCGCGCATGCAATATCTTGGCAAATTGAAACGCCGCATGTACTTCAGCGAAGTGGCTCTTGACCAGCTCCCCGTCCCCGGAACCCAGCTTGACTCCGCCGGCAGCCAATCCGCCCAGGGCGCGGGCAGCGTGGTGGACGCCAGACGCAACGCCGCTGGCCGCTGCGAACTCCTCGCGGTGGCGGAAATCGCCGCGGTTGAACGCGATGACCTGACCCTGGCCGATACCGGTTCAGCACTCAGCCTGCGACCACCCCCTTACGGGCTGCCGCGGGAGGTTTAAGCTGCCGCGGCAAAAACCGGAAAACGGCATGGCCAACCTGCTCAAAACCCAGGTTGGGAGCCATTTCGGGCGCCCGGCTGGAGCGCCCTATTGGGGCGCTAGGCTGGAGCGCAAGGCTGGGGCGTCAAAATGGTCGACAGTACATCTCACAGGCCGCGTTTTAGCGGTTTAGTTCTTGGGCGATCAGCGCATCAACTACCTCAAAAGTGCGCACGCGCCCGCCGGCCTGACTGGGGCTGGTGACATACTGGCCGTTGACCACCAGCGAAGGGACTCCGGTAATACCAAAGCGGGTCGCAAGCTCGGCGGATTTGCGCACCTGCAGATCGACCGGAAAAGATTGATACGCCGCGCGAAAGGCCTCCTCATCAATCCCTTGCTCAGCGGCGAAGGCGATGAGTTGGTCATCCTCGAACAAGGGCCTGCGTTCCTCTTGCAGCGCCTTGAACAAGGGCTCATGCAGCTGCTCGAGCGCGCCTATCTGCTCGGCGGCAAAAAACGCTTTGGCGTGATTCACCCAGCGGGCTGAATTCGCCGCCGGCACGCGGCGAAAGCGCACTTGCTCCGGCTGGCGGGCCAGCCAGTGTTCAACATCGGCTTCCAGATGGTAGCAATGCGGACAACCGTACCAGAAGAATTCCAGCACCTCGACGCTCGCCTCATCGGTCGCCGGGTCAAATCGCTGTGACTGCTCGACGCGGCGGTAGTCAATACCCTCCGCCATGTCACTTGCGAGCGCCAGGGATGATGCGAAGCAGACCAGAATGAGCAGCGCCGGACGCACCAGTGCAGGCGGTAAATGAATGTGAAACATGCGTGGTTTCCTCATCCGCAGCGGGCCTAAAGAGGGGCCAAAGACAGGTGATAGAGCAATGATGGCTTGCGCGGCGACTGTCCGCATTAGCGCAGATAGTCGATCACCAAGCCGACAAACACCGCCATGCCATAGTAATTGTTATTTAAAAACGCCTTGAAGCACCGTCCTGGCTCACGCCCGCTGATCAGCCACTGCTGATAGAGGGCGAGCGCGGCAGCCACGCCAATGCCCGCGTAATAGGCCAACCCCAGACCGGCACCTAGCCCAACCGCGATAAGCAGTACAAGCATCAGCACCTGGAGCACCCCGACAACGAGCAGATCCTGGCGACCAAACAAAATGGCGGTGGATTTGATGCCAATCTTTAGATCATCCTCGCGATCAACCATGGCATATTGGGTGTCGTAGATGAGCGCCCAAAGCACGGCCGCGAAAAAAATCAACCAGGCAAAACCGGGTATGCTCCCATTGATGGCCATGAACGCCATGGGCACCGCCCAGCCAAAGGCCGCACCCAAAAAAACCTGCGGCAGATGGGTGAAACGCTTCATGAAGGGGTAGATGACCGCAAGCCCCAATGCGACAAAAGACAGGGCCACTGTCTGCCAGTTGAGCATCAGCACCAAACCAAAGGCCAGCAGGCACAGCAGCGCGAAGACTCCCAGCGCCTCGCCCGGGCCGATGATGCCCGCCGCCAGCGGCCGTGCCCGGGTGCGCTGCACATGGCCATCAAAGTGGCGATCGGCATAGTCGTTGATGGCACAACCGGCCGAGCGCATCAGAACCACGCCCAGCACGAAGATGACCACCACGGTCCAGGGCGGCTGCCCATTCCCGGCAATCCAGAGCGCCCAAAGCGCCGGCCACATGAGCAAAAAAATACCGATTGGCCGGTGCAGTCGCACAAGCTCGTAGTAGGCGTGCAGGCGCTCGTGCAGTTGCAGCGGGCGCGGGGCAGCGAACTTGGCGTCAGGCATGGACATCGTGAAGAATTGCGTCAACCGAAGGAAACAAGCCCCGAATTATGCCACAGCCCAGCCGCCCAACGGCAGGGTGTCTGGCGCAAGACCGCCATTAGAGCTCGCGCGTGAGCAGCCCAAACCGACTCAGGTCGGCACTGGCAGGCATCTTGGGCAGACCCAAACGCACAATCCAGCCCGAGCCCGGGGCAACCTCAAGCGGCTGCCCGTGCCGATCCCAGAGCTGCTCACAGACCAGGGAATGGTTGCCGGCGGGAGTGAGCAATTGCAGCTGATCGCCTCGGGCAAAACGATTCCGCACCGCCACTTCGGCCTGGCTGGAAGCCGCATCGTAGCCAATCACATCGCCGACGAAGATGGCACGTTGGTTGCGCGATACCCCGTCGCGATAATTCTGCAAGTCTTCCGGTGCATGGCGCTGATAGAAACCAGAGGTATAGCCGCGGTTAGCCAAGCCCTCGAGCTCCTCCAGCCAGCGCTTGTCAAAGGGGAGACCAGCCCGCGCGCCGTCAATTGCCTGGCGGTAGACCTGGGTGGCACGAGCACAGTAGTAGTGGGATTTGGTACGCCCTTCGATCTTGAGGCTATCAACGCCGATGGCGATGAGTTCAGCGACATGTTCAACCGCCCGCAAGTCTTTAGCGTTGAGGATATAGGTCCCCTGTTCGTCCTCGAAAATCGGCAGAGCTTCCCCAGGCCGCTGAGCTTCCTCCAGTACATAGCTCCGCTCAGAACGCGGCTGAGGTTGTAAAGCCTCGGTTTCGGCAGTGCCTGGGATCTCTCCCAGTCGGTATTCCCACCGACAGGCATTGGTGCAACTGCCCTGATTGGCGTCGCGATGGTTGAAATACCCGGAGAGCAGACAGCGCCCGGAGTAGGCGATGCACAGAGCACCATGCACAAAGACCTCAAGCTCAATTCCAGGGCACTGCTGACGAATCTCGGCGATTTCCGCGAGAGACAGCTCGCGCGACAAAATCACGCGCCTGAGCCCCTGGCGTTGCCAGAACCGCACCGTGGCGGCGTTGGTCGTATTGGCTTGCACCGACAGGTGGACAGGAATATCGGACCAGTGCTCGCGCACCAGATCAATCAACCCGGGATCGGACATGATCAGCGCATCGGGCATATACGCTGGATCATCTGGCGTCAGAATCGGTCTCAGATCAGCGAGAAAGGTGCGCAACTTGGCGCCGTGCGGCATCAGGTTGACGGCCAGATAGAAGCGCCGACCCAGCCTATGGGCGGCGCGAATTCCGGTAATCAGATTCTTGCCGGTAAAGTCATTGTTGCGCACCCGCAGGCTGTAACGCGGAATGCCGGCGTACACTGCATCGGCCCCATAGGCCAAGGCATAATCGAGATTGCGCAAGGTGCCAGCCGGAGCCAGTAGCTCAGGTCCGTTACCACTGGCGAGTTCAGCCATGAATTCAGCGGTCAATCCAGTGGACAATCCAGTGCTCAATGGAGACGCACCTCCATCCGTAGGCGCTCGGATTTGCCAATCAGACCGGGACGCAAGACCTCCACCGCGAGCTGGTCCCCTGGTGCGGCATCGACCATGGCAATACGCACGTCGGCGTAATCACTGATGGCACGCCCACCAATTCGCACCAAACGATCATCTTCCTTCACCCCAGCATCCCTGGCACCGCTCTGGTCGGAAAAGCCCTCGATACGTACCCCCTCGCCTTCCGCTTGGGTATCGAGCATCACACCAAGCAAGCCGCGCGCGGGCAACTCCAGGGGTAGTGGAAACAGCAAATAATCCGCCCGCTCGGGCGCGAATGCGTGATGCGTGCCATTGAGAATGGTGACCGTCTCCACCGGTTTCCGGCGCTTAAGTCGCATGGGGATACCCTGATCGTACTCAAGATGCCCAGAGCCCGCCAAAACCACCAGGGTCGTCCCAGGCTGTGTATCCAGAAAACGGGCCGCCTGCTCCGCCATCCCTTCGTCCCATAAGAGCTGGACGCTGAGAAACCGCTCGAAATCACTGTCTGGCCCCTGCGGATGCTGCTCATAAACAGCTTTCAAGCGCTCGCGGTAGGCCGGATCGGACGCATCAATCTCAGCTGGCAGGCGCGCGCGTTCCTCGGGTTCCAGGGCATCCATGCCTTGCTTGCCAACTTTTTCAGTCAGTTCCCGCGGCAGATTGAGCGCCACTAGCGCAATACCCTGCTCGCGCGCGAAGCGCAAGATGGGACGATAGAGCCGATAGTCATAACGCCAGCGGTCAAAGTATTCCGTCTGCTTGAGCATCTCGTGCTCGCTAAGCTCTCCGGCGACATAGGCGTCGAGCACGGGCTGGAACGGCTGCTGAAAAAACTCCATACCAATGGCCAGAGGCTTACCACGCGCATGCAGGCGTTCAATGATGGCCAGTTGATTGAGATGGTCGGCGTAGCTGTTGTGCGACTCGCCGATGAAAATGACATCCTTCTCGGCAATGCGCCCCATGAGGTCATCCAGACCAACCAGGGAGTTCAGATCCAACACCTGTGTACTGGTGGCAATCTCCGATAAGTGCGCTGCCTCGGAAGCAGATTCCGGTTCGGCCGCGGCAGAGAGCCAGGCCAGGTTTAGCCCTAGCAGGACAGTGCCCAGCTTGAGCGCGATGGACTGGCGCAGTTGGCCAGGACAGGAACAGCGAATGAACACCTTTATAATACCTCCGCGCATGAGTTGGACGGCAACCATTTAGGATGCAAGCGAATTTGCATCCAGACTGGTCAGACAACATCAGACATTGATCTCGACCAGTTCCACAGAGATCGCTCCTGCCAAAAGAACGGCATTGCAGCATGCCCTCACAGCAAAATCAGGTTGCACCGCCACCAGCACAACCCCCATGTCAGGAAGGATCGCCATCATGTCACCCATCATGTTACAGAGCCATCGCATGACCATCATGTCCTTGCCGCGCATCAGCCACCTTGCGCCCCTTGCCGTCCTGACGCTGCTACTGGCCGCCGCGGTGCATCCCGCGCCCTTGGCACAGGCCGCCTCGCAGCCCCCTCTGCCGCTGGTCACCCACCGGCTGGAGGTTCAACTCGACCCGCAAGAGTCCGGCATCGTGGCAACGGATCAGATCCGCCTGCCAGAGCCCCGGCGCGAGATCCATTTCTCGCTGCACCGCGATTTGCGGCCCGAACTCATCGGCCCGGGGCAGCTCAGGCGCATCGCCACCCGCGGCCATTTGAGTGACTACCAGGCGCGACTGCCAGCGCCCGCCGAGGAGATCAAACTGCGCTATCAGGGCCGCATCCGCCATGAGCTGCAAGAGGTGCGCGAGGGCATGGGCCGTTCGCGCCAAGGTTCACTCGGCACCATTGGCGAGGATGGTGTCTTTCTCAGTGGCGTCAGCGGTTGGTATCCGCGCATCGCGGGTCGCATGGAAAGCTTCAGGCTCAGCGTCAGTCTGCCACCTGGCTGGCACGCCATCTCCCAAGGCGAGGGTCCCGACCAGATGGAGGCGGAAACGCACGAGAGCGAGAACAAGAGCGACAACGAGACCGGGGACAGCTCAGCGCGCTCGCACTGGCGGGAATCCCAGCCGCAGGATGAGATTTACCTTATCGCCGCGCCCTTTCAACTCTACCGCCAGGAGGCCGAGGGTGTCGATCTCCAGGCCTGGCTGCGCGATGCCGCCACCGCCGATACCGAGCTGGCCGAGCTAGCCGAGCGCTACCTGGCCGCCACGGGCGATTATCTGCAACGCTACAGCAGGCTGATCGGGCCCTATCCCTATGCCAAGTTCGCCCTGGTCGAGAACTTCTGGGAAACCGGCTATGGCATGCCATCCTTTACCCTGCTGGGGCCGCGCGTGCTGCGCCTACCCTTCATTCTGCACAGTTCTTACCCACATGAGATTCTGCACAACTGGTGGGGCAATGGCGTTTTTGTCGACTGGGACCAGGGCAACTGGAGCGAGGGCCTGACCGCCTATCTGGCCGATCACCTGAACCAGGCGCTCGCGGGCCAGGGCAGCGACTACCGCCGTGACCAGCTCAAGGCCTATGCCGATTATGTGCGCACCGGCTCGGATCGCCCGCTCGCCGATTTTCGCGCCCGTCACAGCCAGGCCTCGCAGGCCATCGGCTATGGCAAGTCGCTCATGGTCTTTCACATGCTGCGCCGACGCCTGGGCGATGAGGCGTTCATTCTCGGGCTGCGGCGCTTTTATGCCGACAATCTGTTTCGGCACGCCAGCTGGGCCGATTTGCGGCATGCCTTCGAGCAGGCGAGCGGACAGGATCTGGCGGCCTTCTTCAACGCCTGGGTGCGACGTCCGGGTGCGCCACGGCTAAGTCTCGGGCAGGTTGAAGCGCAACAAGACCCCGACGGCGGTTATCGGATCACTGCCTTGGTGCACCAGACGCAAGCGTCCGCTGTCTTCCCGCTGCGAGTGCCTGTCATCCTGCATGACATCCAGGGTCAACCCCATGAACACTGGATGGATTTCACCACCGAACGCGAGCAGAGGGTTCGCTTCAAGCTCGACAGGGCCCCATTGCGACTAGCCCTGGATCCGCTGTTCGACAGCTTCCGCTGGCTGGAACGCGGCGAAACCCCGATTCGCCTGAGCAGTCTGTTCGGCGCTCCGGCCGGCACCCTCATCCTGCCCGCCCAAGCGCCGGATGCCTTGCGTGAGGCGTATCGGCAACTGGCCGCGAGTTGGCAGCGGGGCCAGGCACAATGGCGGATCATCGAGGATGCCGAGATCGCCGAGTTACCGCCTGGCCCGGTCTGGCTGATTGGCTGGGAGAATCGCTTTCTGCCGCGGTTTGGCACCGGCAGCCCGGACTTTCAGCTCGCCATCGACCGGCGCCAGGTGAATGTGGCCGGCACCCGTCATGCAAACGTCAGCCCAGTGCTCACGCGAGGGTTCAGTGCCACTGACAAGACAACGCCGGAGAACGGGACTCAGCCGATTGGCTGGCTGGCCGCGGACCAGGTCGCGGCCGTCGCCGGACTTGCGCGCAAGCTGCCCCATTACGGCAAATACGGCTTTCTGCTGTTTCAGGGCAGCGAGCCCAGCAATCTATTGAAAGCTCAGTGGTCAGTGCATGCGTCGCCGCTGATTCACTGGTTTCGCGACCCTTTGAGTGACGCGCCAAGTGACCAGGCAGGCGGGGAGAGGATCAAAGACCTAAGGCCCGTCATACGCCATTCCTTGTTACAGAGCCTACCGAACTAACCCCCAGGGCCGTGGCATAGCGCAGCAGTTCCTCGGGCGTGGAGAAGCCCAGCTTCTTCATGATGCGCCGGCGGTAGGTATCGACCGTTTTGGGGCTAATGCCCATGGCCTCGGCGATATTGCGCGACGCGCTGTTGCGCGCCATGGCGTCGAGCAAGGCGCGCTCGCGCGTCGAGAGCCGATTGAAGGGAGCCTCCTCGATCGGATCTGGCTCCAAGGGAAAAAACGGCTTGCCCGCCCCGACCTGGTGAATGGCGGCGAGCAAATCCTCTGCTGATTGGTCTTTTTGCACAAAGCCACTTGCCCCAGCCGCGGCCATCTGCTGCACGAAGTGCTGATTGGCATGCGCCGAGAGCGCGATCACCTGAACGCCGGCTGGCAGGGCACGAATGCGCCCGGCCGCCTCGATGCCATTCATGCCCGGCATGCAGACGTCGAGCACCACCACATCCGGCTCCAGTTCATTGCTCATGCGCACCGCCTCATCGCCGTCGCCGGCCACGCCGATGAGTTTAATACCGGGATCGCGCCGTAGCAGCGCCCCCAGCCCGTCGCGGACCATCAGGTGATCATCGACCAAGAGGACCCGAATTGGCCGGGGTACCGGTTCCGGTTCCGGCCCTGGTTCCGGTTCCGTTTTCGGCGCAGATTCGAGCCCGGGCGCTTCATCGGCGGGAAAAGTCGGAGTCGAATGCGCAGCTGGACACCCCAGCGCTGACGCATCCAAACCCGCGTCACTGCCTGCTTGCTGTTCTTGCTCTTGTTCTTGTTCTGGCTCTTGTTCTGGTGTCATGCACGACCTCCGCCTCCTTCCAGCCAACCATTGCAACAGCCGGCGCGTAACGCATCAAATGCGCAAAGAACTGGTTTAGCATGCCTAAGACCTCGCCGCAACCAACCACAGCCCCATGCGACATGACATACGACAACCAACAGCCCACTCTTGACTTTGGCCGCGATATCTGGAGCGTCTCGCGCCTGAACCGCGAGCTGTCCGCCGTGCTTCAGGGCAGTTTTCCCCTGCTATGGGTGCGGGGTGAAGTCTCAAACCTGGCGCGCCCAGCGTCTGGACACCTATATTTCAGCCTCAAGGATCAGGCGGCACAAATGCGTTGCGTCATGTTTCGCAACAAACGCCTGCTCGCGGCCGTCACCCCAGCCAACGGCCAGCAACTGCTGGTGCGCGCGCGGCTCGGCTTCTACGAGCCGCGCGGCGAATGCCAGCTGATCATCGAGCACGCGGAACCGGCCGGCGAAGGCGCCCTGCGCATGGCGCTCGAGGCGCTGAAACGACGCCTCGCCGCCGAGGGCCTGTTCGATGAGGCCGGCAAACGCGCGCTGCCGGCCTTTCCGTGCCAGATTGGCCTGATCACCTCGGCCAGCGGCGCCGCACTGCATGATTTGCTCACGGTACTGGGACGGCGCTGGCCCCTCACCCCCCTGCTGATCTATCCCGCCCAGGTCCAGGGGGAAGGCGCGGCTGCAAGCCTTATCGCCGCGCTCGAGCGAGCCAAGGCACGCGCCGACTGCGATCTGCTGATTCTGGCGCGCGGCGGGGGTTCGTTCGAGGATCTCATGGCCTTTAACGACGAAGGCCTGGTGCGCGCGATACGCGCCTGCACCATTCCGGTGCTGACCGGCATCGGCCACGAAGTCGACTTTAGCCTCGCCGATCTCGCCGCTGACCGCCGCGCCGCCACGCCCTCCGCCGCGGCCGAATGTGCCACCCCCGCGCAACAGGCCGTGCGCGAGCGCCTGCTGGCCCTCGAGCGTCGGCTGGTAGCCAAAACTCAGGCACAGCTGCAACACATGCGCCGCCGCCTGACCAACAGCGAACGCCATCTGCGTCTGCTGCATCCCCGCAACCGCTTGCAACAGCAGGCACAACGACTCGATCAACTCGAACAGCGCCTGCGCGCGATGCTTGAGCGCGATCTGGAGCGCCGCCGCCAGCGGCTGCAACGCCTGCGACAGCGCTTGGCCCTTGCCACTCCGGCCCGCGCCATTGCAGGCGCGGGTAATCGCCTCGAGCGGCTACGAAGCCGCCTGCGAACAGCCGGACAAGGCCTCATCGAACACAAGCGCCAGCGCCTGCAAGCGGCTAGCGCCGCCCTGAATGCCCGCAGCCCCCTCGCTACCCTCGGCCGCGGCTATGCGCTGGTGAGCGGTTGCGAGGGTCAACTCATCAGGAGTCGCCATCAGATCCAGGCAGGCGATTGCCTGAGCATTCGCCTGCTAGACGGGACTGTAACAGCGCGGGCGGAAGACGCGGCACGGGCGAAAGAGTCCACGCGCACCTAAGGGGCATGGGACATCAGCACCAGGGAGAATCAAGCGCCTGTTTCCAAGGTCAGGCCAAACTCATTCAAGCAGCAAAAGCACGCCGACTCAGCCGCCCCGCGCCAACTCAGCCACCTTGGCCAGGCGTTCCATCGCCTGCTCAAGATTCGCGCGACTGGTGGCGATGGAAATGCGCGCGCATCCATTGAGCCCGAAGGCCGAGCCCGGTACCAAGGCAATACCAGCCTGTTCGATCAGGTATTCGGCCAGTTCAAGATCATTACTCACCGAATTCAGGCCATCGATCAGCCCCTGCACTTGTGGAAACACATAAAAGGTGCCATCGGTTGGCAGGCACTCAATACCAGGCATGGCATTCAAGGCATCGACCACCAGGTCATGACGCTCCTTGAAAGCCGCGACCATTTCCAGAATACATTCCTGCGAACCCTCGAGTGCCGCCTGGGCCGCCACCTGCGAAATGGATGTGGGATTGGAGGTGCTCTGCGACTGGACCTTTTTCATCGCCTTGATGATGGGCTCGGGTCCACCGGCATAACCGATGCGCCAGCCGGTCATGGAGTAGGCCTTGGAGACACCGTTGAGCACCAAGGTGCGGGGTTCAAGATCCGGGCACACATTCAGAATATTGACGAAGGCCTGATCGCGATCCCAGCGGATATGCTCATACATATCATCAGTGGCAATAAGCGCGCGCGGAAACTCACGCAGCACCTCGCCAAGCGCCTTGAGCTCATCGGCACTGTAGGCCATGCCGGTCGGGTTCGAAGGGCTGTTGATAAAGACCAGCCGCGTCTGCTCGGTCATGGCCGCGCGTAACTGCACGGGCGTGATCTTAAAGCGCTGCTCCGCCCCCGCGTTCACGAACACTGGCGCGGCCCCGGCGAGCAGCACGATGTCCGGGTAGGAGACCCAGTAAGGGGCTGGAATGATAGCCTCATCGCCTGGATCGAGCACCGCCTGGGCCAAATTATAGATACTTTGCTTGCCGCCGCAGGAGACCAGGATCTGATCTGGTGAAAAATGCAGCCCGTTCTCGCGCTCAAATTTCGCCACCACGGCCGCCTTGAGTTCGGCTGTGCCATCAACCGCCGTATACTTGGTGAAGCCATCGCGAATGGCCTTGATCGCAGCCTCCTTGATATGGACCGGGGTATCAAAATCCGGCTCACCGGCGCCAAGGCCAATCACATCCTGACCAGCCGCGCGCAACGCCTTGGCGCGAGCCGTGATGGCAAGAGTGGCCGAAGGTTTGACCGCCTGAACCCGGGTAGAGAGCTTGATTGTCATCGTTGTTTGGCACCTTGAGGTTGGGCTGAAATGTCATCAGGCACGTCGCCGCGACGCAAGCGCGGCATCATGATCGGACCGAGCGACGCAGGCGAACGCGCAAGCCCCAATCATAGCCGAGCATCATGGGCCCTGTCTCAACCCTTGAGACCCCGCGGCCAATCCCGCCCTCTAGCCAATCGAGTCGCGGGTTGCCGCCAAGGGACAGCGGCGCCAGGATGACCGCGTTGTAGCTGGACTCGCAGCGGGGGATATCCCGAAACATTTGGATTCCGGCGGGTCACGAACTTATCATGTCCATCACACAGCTGGTCGCGGGCAATCAACCACACTGTCATGACAACCCCACAGCCATGGCTCGGCAAGGCGAGACACTGCACACCGGGGCCAAATCCCTAGCACCCTGATGACGTCGCTTTAGGTATTTTTTCATGCACATTTTCGATGCCGAACCCGCCGTTGTGCGCGACCTCAAAGATGAGAGCACACGGATTCTCGAGAAGGCTTATACGCATTTTAAAATCAGCGCGCTACGCCATCCGACGCTGGGCAAGTTGGTCATTGTGGAGGATCTCCACGGCGGTGGTGCCGTGGTGGAAACCGAGCACTGAGTCGCTCACTGGAGCCACCCGCGCCCAACGCCCTCGTGGCGAGATCACGATTGGCAACCGCACACCATAGGCCGCGCGGAGGCCCCATTTGTTTTTCTCTTTCAGCGCGGCCATTAAGCTGCGCTTGATGACGCATTCCCATGGATCGCACCACTCAAAACATCGATGAACAATGGCTTGCCGAGCAAGCCGATCAGTCCTTGCAACGCTTGCGCCCGCGCCTTGAGCAGCGCTTTCAATCCGCCGTCGATGCTGGCGAATGGCAAGGCTACCTTGAACGCCTTGAGCGCCATTTTCCGCGCCTGTTCCGGCATTTGTTCCGGCTCTACGGCGGTTACTACGACTTTTTCTACCATCTCGAGAGCATTCTGTCCTCCGCCACCGAGATGTGGATCGAGCGTCCAGCCGAACTCAAGGCGCTTGATGCCATGCGTCGCGCCGATCCGCACTGGTATCAGTCCAACCGCATGGTCGGGGCCATGTGCTACGTGGATCTCTTTGCCGGCGATCTTGCCGCCCTGCGCGAGCGCATCCCATACTTAAGCGAGATGGGCATCACCTACCTGCACCTGATGCCCATTTTCAAGGAGCCCGAGGGCGACAATGACGGTGGCTACGCGGTCAGCAGCTACCGCGAGGTCAACCCAGCGCTCGGCACCATGGACGGTCTGGCTGACCTGGCCACCGAATTGCGCCACCACGGCATTTCCCTGACACTGGATTTTGTCTTCAACCACACCAGCGACGACCACGAATGGGCACAGCAGGCACTGAACGGCAATGCGCGCTATCAGGCTTACTACCGCATGTTCCCGGACCGCACCCTACCGGATCTCTACGAGCAGCACATGCCGGAGGTGTTTGGCGAGGACCACCCGGGCGCCTTCACCTACCGCACGCGGCTGAAGAAATGGATCTGGACCACCTTCCACACCTATCAGTGGGATCTAAACTACGAGAACCCGGAAGTCTTCAACCGCATGCTCGAGGAAATGCTCTTCCTCGCCAATCGCGGAGTGGAAATTCTGCGCCTCGACGCCGTGGCCTTCATTTGGAAGCGGCTCGGCACCAACTCCCAGAATCTGCCCGAGGCCCATTGGATTATCCAGGCGTTCAATGCCCTGGTCAGTATTGCCGCGCCGGCCATGGTGTTTAAATCCGAGGCCATCGTGCATCCCGACGAGGTGCGCAGTTATGTCAGCAAGGATGAATGCCCGCTGTCTTACAACCCGCAGCTCATGGCCCTGCTGTGGGATGCCCTGGCCACGCGCGATGTACGTGTGCTGCAACGCGCCATGGGGCATCGCTTCGGCATTCCGCCTGGCTGCGCCTGGATCAACTACGTGCGCTGCCATGATGACATCGGCTGGGCCTTCGCCGATGACGATGTCGCCGCTTGCGATTTCAACCCCGGACCGCACCGGCGCTTCCTGACCGACTTCTACACCGGACGGTTTCAGGGCAGCTTCGCCCGCGGCGCGCCCTTTCAGGAAGATCCGGTCACCGGCGATGCGCGCGTCTCCGGAACCTGCGCCTCCCTCACCGGGGTGGAGCATGCGCTGGCCATCGGCGACGAGGCCGAGCTGGGGCTGGCCATTCGCCGCATTCTGCTGATTCACGGCATCATCATCACCATCGGCGGCATCCCACTGATTTACCTGGGCGACGAAATCGCCACCCTGAACGACCACGACTATGACCAGGATCCGGAAAAGGTCGGCGACTCACGTTGGCTGCACCGCGGGCTGTTTGACTGGGAACGCGCCGAGCAACGCCGCGATCCCGACAGCGTGCCGGGGCGGGTCTATCAGGGCCTGCTACGCTTGCTGCAACTGCGCAGTCAAAACCAGGCCTTTACCCGCCCGGATACAGAAATGCTGGACACCGGCAATCGGCATGTTTTTGGCTTTACGCGCAGCAACGAGCACTCGGTGGTCTTCGTGCTGGCGAATTTTACCGAGCGCGACCAATCGCTCGAAGCGCGCCGACTGCGCCAGATGGGTATGCGCAAGACCATGGTCGATCTCTACTCCGGCCGCACCCTGATCGCCACCCAAGAGTTGATCCTGGAGCCCTATCAGATTCTGGTGTTGGCGCGTCATGCCTAGCACGCGCGGCGCAGCGTCGCCGGCATCTACAGCCGCGCGTCGCACCTGATCAAGCGTGCGGAGGCACTGAACGCCTGGGCGGATTTTGTCTTGCGACTGGTCGGCGAACGACAGGCTGCCGCCAATCCCATCGGAGAAATCAGCCATAATTATCAGACATCAGGCATCCTACCTTGCGCGACCGAACCGAACACAAGGGCGACTGGCGCCGGTCATGGCATAGGTTCACCGTCGATGTACTCGTAGCGGATCTCGGCGCCATCCTCGGCGGCGAGTTAGTCATCGACACTGATGCGACGCTCTCGGGCCAGGTTGGTCATCATGGATCCTAAATCCCCTCTTGATCGATTAGTGAATCTTTTTGCGTCTCGTGTGTTAAAATGCAAAGCCTGGACTTCACCATACTTTAGGTTTGGACACAGTCTTTGTCACCCTGCAGAGCAAACCCACACTGGCGGTCAGCCTGTTTTGTTATAAGAACTACGCGAACGATAGAGGATCACCTTCAGCGCATCCTCGGTCAACTCAAATTCAGGCACTGTCCCATTGTGCGCCCGCATGGCGGGAATCACTTTGGTGCGCACCCCCATGCCGCGCGCCTCCACATAGCCATAGTCGCGCAGAATGTCCATGATGATGGGATTGCGCGGCGAGCGTTGCCCGGCGATGATTTTTTCGATGGTCATGGCGTTCTGCAGGGCGCCGGGGCTGATAATCTCCAGACGATCCGCATAGCAACTGAGTTCAATATCAACTGAGCGCGTCCAGTCGCGGTGGGCCAGGGCGTTGATGGCCAGTTCGCGCACGGCTTCCCATGGGTAGTGCCAGTGGGTGGTTCGGCGCATATCGGCGCCAATGGTGGCGCTGTCCTCGGTGATGAAGGGACGCAAGGTGGCGGCTAGCTTGTCGATCAACCCGTCGTCAATATGCTGACTGCCCCCGCTGGCAGATCTTTTGCGGCGCGCGACCAGAGGGGCGTCGAGCACCACATCCAGGCGCGCATCGTAGGACTTTTCCGTGCCCGTGAAGACCATGACCCGCAAACCGGCCTGGCGGATGGCCTGACGTGGCTGGATGCCGAAACCAAGCAAACCGGCGATGGAGGCGGTTTGATGACCACAGCCATCCTCGGCCATCAGGCCAAGGCCGAGCAGGCGCTGTTGCCATTGGTCGCTGTCCTCGGGAACATCCGGATCCTGGATGATATGACGCAGGTAATAGTCGAGCCGGTCAAGGTCGAGCCGGTCGATGCTAGTGCCGGCCACAGGCAGGGTTTCCGCGTGCAAGAGTCCGCCGGTTGCAAAAAGTCTCAGTTGCTGCTCGCGCGAGGCGATCTCGGAGCGGTTGCCCATGCGGATGTAGATATCCTCCCGTCCCTGATGACGCAGTACATAGGGTTTGGAGATCCCGGCCGCGAGGGAGACGATACCCACGCGCTGCGTTTCGCTCCAGTGCAACTCTTCATAGAAGGGGATGATTTGCGGGTGAACTTTGTCGCGAAACACATTCAAAACCCACTCCTGGGTGTCAGCGCGTTGCAGACCGCTGACTCGACCGTTGTCCTCGACGCCGAGCAGAATGCGTCCGCCTTGTACATTCGCCAGGGCGACGATTTCTTTCGCCAGTTGCTCCGGGCGAATATCGTCACGCTTGAACTCAATGCCGGAATTCTCTCCGTTGGCGATGATTTCTTCGAGATCGCGTTTTAGCATAGCTTGTTGAACAACTCAGAGAATGCCAGCACGCTATTTTCGCGCGAGAACTGGTCTCGCGCGAAAACTGGCTTTCCGCGAGCGCCCTCCCCCGCTCGGTGAGCGCGCGGACAAGCGCCGGATCCGCGCAAAGCCGGCGCACGGCGGTGACGATTTGCGCCGGCGTACGCTCATCGACCAGACACATCCTCATAGAGGTCCGCCATCGACACTTTGACATCGAGACTCGTCAGATCAATTAACTCTACGGCGGCGAAAGTATACAGCTCAAAATCGAGACCACGGCTTCAAACAGCACGGCAAGCCGCCGCCCCCACTTTTTCTATATTGTCCGCTCCCCTCAAAGCACTCCCCTGATCCAGCCTTCCAGCCCGCTCGCATCCATCGCACCGGATGTCCGGCCCAGCTCCCGGCCTTGGCGGAACACAATCATGGTGGGAATGCTCCGAATGCCAAAACGCATGGCCAGGCGCTGGTCTTTTTCTGTATTCACCTTGGCCAGACGCGCTTGGGGCTCGAGTTGCCGCGCCGCTTGAGCAAAGGCTGGCGCCATCATTTTGCAGGGGCCGCACCAGGGCGCCCAGAAATCGACCACTAGCGGGATGCCAGCGCGCGAGGCATGGCGATCGAAGGTTTTTTCCGTGAGTTCCAGGGGGCGGCCCGTGAAGAGCTTGTCGTGACATTTGCCGCACTTGGCCTCCATTAGCGGTCGACTGGCCGGGACGCGGTTGACCGCATCGCAGTGGGGACAAACCAGATGGATTGCATCGGACATCAGAAGACTCCTGTTAAACCTGACTTGATTCTCAGGTCAAGGATGACCAAACTTCAGGGTTGATGGCAATGTTGTTTGCAACTTTCGCACGTTTTTGAGAAAGACTTCCATGGCTGACTCACCTCATGTTATCGCGGTCACCACTGAGACCTTTCAGTCGGTGGTGCTTGATGGATCCCTCCAGCGTCCAGTGCTGGTTGACTTCTGGGCGGACTGGTGCGCGCCCTGCCGGCAGCTGATGCCCTTGCTCGCCAAGTTAGCGCAAGAATATGGCGGCCAGTTCCTGCTTGCCAAGGTCGATACCGAGGCCGAACAGGCACTGGCGATGCAATTTGGCATCCGCAGCCTACCAACGGTGCAATTGTTCAAGGACGGTCGGGTCATTGACCAGTTCATGGGCGCCTTGCCGGAAGGACAAGTGCGCGAATTCCTCGAACGTCATCTCCCCAACGAGGGCGACAAGCGCATCGCCACTGCTCGCGCGCTCATGGTCAAAGAGGAATTCGACGCCGCCGAGGCCAAGCTGGCCGAGGCCGAACAACTTGGCGCCGGCGAACAGCAGCTGTTTGTCCCGCGCGCCGAGCTGCTTGCGGCCCGTGGCGATCTGAGCGCGCTGGAGGCGGCGCTTGAGCACACCCCTATCGAGCTGGTCGACCATCCGGACGTCAAATCCCTACATGCGCGCTTACTGTTCGCCCGCGCACTGACCGGGGCGCCAGACCTCGGCAGGCTCGAGCAGGAGATCGCCGCCGACTCGGATAACAGCCAGGCCAGATATCAACTTGCCGCGCGGCTTTTCATGAGCGGCAAGCAGGAGGCCGCCTTCGAGCATCTGCTCACCCTGATGCAAAAGGACCGCGGCTATGGCGAGGATGCCGCGCGCAAGGCCATTCTGATGGGCTTCGAGCTGCTCGGCCAGGATCACCCACTGGTCACCAAAACCCGCGGTCGGCTCTCGCGACTGCTTTACTGACCTGCGACACCAGTACCCGGCGGGGGCTTCTCGGCGTCTGCCGCGAAACGTCCGGCATCGCCGATGATGTCTGTTAGTCCGGCGCTCACTCCGAGCGCGTGCAGCCAACGCAAGGCTGGTAAGCGGGCATCACAGAGCGCCACTCCAGCCACGGCCACAAGCTGCTCGCCGGCAAAGACCAGAGGCACATAGGGCCGCAGCCAAGACGGAACGCCACACTGCTGAAACAGCGCCTTGAGCGATCTGCTGGGGCCATCCGGTCGGGGCCGACATCTGAGTCCATGAAGGCCAAAGTGCACATGGAGGGAGTCCTCATTCAGCCGGGTTGCCCCCCTGAGTGGCGGCAGGCTGAGCTCGCCAAAACGCCCGCCCAGATGCAAGCATTGTCCGGCAGGCCACTCGATGCCGATCGTCGGCGGTGCAGGCAGTGGTTCCAGCGCGAAGAGATCATCGCGATAACGGCGCAGCTCGCAACCTGACCAAGCCACCAGTGGACTGGCGTCGGCGCGCGCGGCAAGCAGGCTGTGGCTAATCTGCTCAAGCCGACGCTGATTGGGCATACGAAAGCCCCGCTGCGCCAGCCAGTGGCGCAAGACCGCGTGTCGGCGATCGCGAGGTATGGACAGCAAAGCGTTGACAGAAAGCCTGCCTGGGTCACTGGACTCCACCTTGACCAGCCAGTCAGCACTGGCGGTCTCGATCAACTCGGCGGCTTCGGCACAATGGCGAGCGGTCCGCGCCAGGGTTCCGGAAGCCGCTGGCCAACGCTCGCGCAGTAGCGGAAAAACCATCTGGCGCAAATAGTTACGATCAAATGCCGTGTTCCTGTTGCTGGGATCTTCAATCCACCCCAAGCCATGCGCGCTGGCGTAGGCGGCGATCTGCGCCCCGGTGCAATGCAGCCAGGGACGCACGGCCAACCCCGCACCCAAGACGCGAGCACGAGGCATGCCGGCCAGTCCCTTCACACCCGCTCCGCGCAACAAGGCCAGCAGCAGGGTCTCGGCCTGATCGTCCTGGTGCTGTGCAAGCCACAGTTGATCACCGGGTGCGAGCAGTTGCCGCCAGAGCGACCAGCGTGCCTCGCGTGCGGCTTCTTCTGGACTCTGACCAGGTTGCGGAGCGGCATCGACAGCCCGCACCCGAATCGGCACCGCCAACTCGGCACAGTAGGCGCGGCAGTGGGCCGCCCAGTGGGCAGAATCGGCATGCAGGCCATGATCGATATGCACGGCGCCGAGCACCGGGCGCTCGGCGGGCGGAAGTATATTGACTAGCTGGACGACGGCATGCAGCAGCGCCGTGGAATCGCGCCCACCGCTGAAGGCAATCCACAGCCGCGTCGCGCGTTGGCCCTCCAGGCTCAGCCGCAGCGCATCCCGCAGGGGGCCGGCCGCCTTGGAATCGGGATCGCGCCTGGACGTCTCAGGCCTTGAAACGCCCGAACCCGCGCAAGCGTTCATAGCGCAGGGCCTGAAGTTGACCAGGGTCGAGTGCGTCGAGCTCCTCGAGCGCGGCAATCAGCGTGGCCTTGAGGGTGGCGGTCATGGTCTCGGTATCGCGATGGGCGCCGCCGAGCGGCTCGGGCACCACTTCGTCGATCAGCCCCAGCTCATTGAGCTTATCGGAGGTAATGGCCATGGCCTCGGCCGCGAGCTGGGCTTTCTCGGCGCTTTTCCACAGGATGGACGCGCAGCCCTCGGGGGAGATGACCGAGTAGGTGCTAAATTGCAGCATCAGCAGGCGATCGGCCACGCCGATGGCCAAAGCCCCGCCCGAGCCTCCCTCGCCAGTCACGGTCGCGACAATGGGCACCGAAAGGGCGGCCATTTCCTGCAGATTACGCGCGATGGCCTCGCTCTGGCCGCGTTCCTCGGCGCCCACGCCAGGGTAGGCGCCCGGCGTGTCGATAAAGGTGAGAATGGGCAGGCCAAAGCGCTGAGCCATGTGCATCAGTCGCAATGCCTTGCGGTAGCCCTCGGGCCGGGGCATGCCAAAGTTGCGGGCGATCTTTTCTTTGGTGTCGCGGCCTTTTTGATGGCCGATCAGCATCACCGGGCGCCCGTCGAGGCGCGCCAAACCGCCGACAATGGCTTTGTCGTCAGCAAAGGCGCGGTCGCCGTGCAGCTCCTCGAAGTCCTCGAAGATGCGAGTGGCGTAATCGAGTAGATAAGGCCGCAGTGGATGACGCGAGAGCTGGGAGATCTGCCAGGGCGTGAGCGAGGCAAAAATCTGCTCGGTCAGCTCGCGCTTTTTGGTCTCGAGATGCTCGATCTCCTCGGCGATGTTGATTTCATTATCATCACCGACGTGGCGCAGCTCTTCGATCTTGGCGGCAAGCTCGGCGACCGGTTGTTCGAATTCGAGGAAGTTAAGGTCCATAGGCTGCCAATTCTACTCGAAATCGGGGCGCTTCCAACAGCCCCCAATGCGCATTTGTCTTCAGCTCAGCATGCGAAATCACTGACCAGCCAAGGCAGACGCGCAAGTTTTTGTCACTCCATCATGTCCGGGGTAGTATGCGCCCACTCATTGACAAAAGTTCAGACCGAAAGGAGCATTGCCTTGACGCTGCCTGAACTCAGGACGCACCCCGAGCCTGCGCCCGAAATAACATCAACGACGCCGACCGAGGCCGTCCTCGGCGTCGACCGCGACATTGAACTCTTCGCCAGCCTGCTCGGCGAGGTGCTGCGCGAGCACAGCCGCAAGCGGGTGCTGGTGATCGTCGAGCGCCTGCGCGAGGGTTTCCTGGCGTTGCGAGCCGAGGATGATCCCAAGCTGCGCGGCAAGCTGATGAAGCGCATCGACGGGCTCGACCCGCAGACGCTCTCCGAGGTCATCCGCGCCTATACCATTTATTTTAGCCTGCTCAACATCGCCGAGGAGGTCAATGGCTATCTGCAACGCCGCTCCCTGGTGAGTGCCGGCGGTCGGTTGTGGCCAGGGTCATTCGACCACAGCCTGCGCCAATTTGCCGAGGACGGCATCAGCGCCGGGCAGCTGCAAAGCCTGCTTGAGCATCTGGCCTATAGTCCCGTCTTCACCGCACACCCGACCGAGGCCAAACGCCGCACCACGCTTGAGATCCAGCGACGGATTTTTCTGCTCGCGCTCGATTTGCATCGCCAGAGACTCAACCAGGAAGAGCAGCAGGATCTGTTGGGGCAGATTCTGAACGAAATTCAAATTCTGTGGAAAACAGACGAGGTGCGGGTACACAAGCCCAAGGTGACGGACGAAGTGCGGCAGGGATTGTATTTCTTCCGCGAATCGCTCTTTGGCACCGTGCCCCAAGTCTACCGCAATCTCGAGCGTGCTGCCCGCCGCGTCTACGGCGCCGACTCCGAGGTGCGGGTGCCAAGTTTCATGCGCTTCGGCTCCTGGATAGGCGGCGACCGTGATGGCAACCCTTTCGTGCGTCCGGAAACCACGGAACTTGCCGTGCGCATGCACTGCGAACTGGCACTGACCGAATACATTGCCCGCGTCACCGATCTAAGCCGGCGCCTGAGCCATTCCAGCGCCCTGAGCGAACCCTCGCCGCGTTTTCTTGACAGCCTGGACGATGACGAAGACTACTGGCTTGACACCATGAGCCAAAGTCAACGTCGCTATGTACATGAGCCCTATCGACGCAAACTGGTGATCGTCGGCCATCGGTTGGAGGCGGATCTCAAGCGGGTACGCGCACGCATTCATGGCGAGGAGATAGACCTGCCCGAGGGCTACACCGATGCGCGCGCATTCCTAAGTGATCTTTACCTCATTCGCGATTCCCTGATCAGCCAGGGCGATGCCAATGCCGCCGAGGGGCGGCTGAAGGATCTGATCCGGCTGGTGGAGACCTTCGGCTTCCACCTGATGCAGCTCGACATCCGCCAGGAGTCCAACCGACATACCCAGGCGGTCATGGAACTGTTCGCCCGTCAGCCGGGCGCACCCCTGTATGAAGCCTTCAGCGAAGAACAGAAACTCATCGCACTCGGCGAGGCCATCGCCCATCCCCATCCTTTCGTCATTGACAAGGGCACCCTGACCGCCGAGACGCGCGAGACACTGGAGGTGTTTGAAGTGGTCGCGCGCATGCGCGCCGAGGTCGGCCGCGACACCTTCGGCGCCTATGTGATTTCCATGACCCACAGCGCCAGCCATGTGATGGAGGTCATGCTGCTCGCACGCCTGGCCGGCCTGGCTGGCAAGACACCCAACGGCTGGTTCTGCGATCTCATCGTCGCCCCGCTGTTCGAGACCATCGACGATCTCCAGCGCATCGACCGCGTCATGGGCAGGCTCTTTGACGATCCGACCTACAGCGCCCTGCTCAAGGCCTCGGGCAATCTGCAGGAGGTCATGCTTGGCTACTCGGACTCCTGCAAGGACGGTGGCATTCTGTCCTCGGCCTGGCAGCTCTATGAGGCACAGGAAAAAATCATTCACCTGGCCGATGAGCGCGGCATTATGTGCCGGCTGTTCCATGGCCGCGGTGGCACCATCGGTCGCGGCGGCGGCCCAACGCACGAGGCCATACTCTCCCAGCCATCCGATACCGTGCATGGACAGATCAAATTCACCGAGCAGGGCGAGGTGCTCTCCTACCGCTATGCCAATCCTGAAACGGCGCTTTATGAATTGACGGTCGGCATCAGCGGCCTGATCAAAGCCAGCCGCTGCCTGGTCGAGCCCATCCCCGAGGTACGCAAGGATTATCTTGGGATCATGGCCGAGATCGCCGATCATGGCGAGCAATTCTATCGCGATCTCGTAGCCGGCACGCCCGGGTTTCTGGACTACTTCTACGAGGCCACCCCGCTCGATGCCATCGCGCTGCTCAATATCGGCTCGCGGCCATCGCATCGCAAGAAAGCCGACCGCTCGCTTGGCTCCATTCGCGCCATCCCCTGGGTGTTCGGCTGGGCCCAATCACGCCACACCCTTCCGGCTTGGTATGGCATCGGCTCGGCCATCGAGCGCTGGCGTGGCGGCGACCTGGAACGCCTGGCCAAGTTGCAAAAAATGTATCAAGAATGGCCCTTCTTCCGCGCCATGCTGAGCAACACCCAGATGTCCCTGTTCAAGGCCGAGATGCACATTGCGCACGAATACCTGCGCCTGGCCCAGGACCAGCCAGCCGCGGAGGGAATTTTCGCCCGCATTCAAGAAGAATATCAGCGTACCCTCACGCAGGTACTCAACATCGCCGGACTGCATGAACTGATGGAAGAAACGCCCGAACTTCAAACCTCGCTCTATCGCCGCAATGCCTACCTCGACCCGCTCAACCACGTGCAGATTGCGCTGCTTGAGCGCTATCGCGGCGAAGACACCCAAGAAGAGCGCGAACAATGGCTCGACCCGTTGCTGCGTTCCATCAACGCGATTGCGGCAGGGATGCGCAATACCGGCTAGCGCCCATGCACGGCGGCACGGGCTACCGCCAGGCCGCCCGTGCGTCGCCAGCCAAGCCGCTTGCCAAACCAATCACCCAGACGCCCCATCCACCCGACCTTCCGTATCCACCTGGCGCCGCTGCCATCGTGCAAATGCACGGACCATTTCGGGCGCGTTCGCCCCCCTGGCTGGTCCAGCACCCAAGCCAGGACTGGCGCAAGCCGCCGGTCCAGTTGCTGCACAGCCGCCTCCCAGCCTGGCAGATCACCCCGCCGCAGCGCATCGACAAGTTCCAGGTTGATCAGTAATATCCGCCCCTCTGGAATCTTGGCCATCAACTCGGGGAGCGCTCGATCATCCATCGATGCTGTCGGAACCCCGCCAGCGCGCGCCAGCCCCAGCACCAGCGGATCATCGCCAATCACCAACCGGAGATCCGATGCCAACCCAAGCGGCGCATAAGTTCCAGGTCCCGACAGCCAGAGTCCATTGATCGCGGCCCGCCCGGCCTCGGCGCGTGCCTGATTGACCGGCGACTGATGCAGCAGCATCTGCGCCTCGTTCATCAGCGCATTCCAACACCGGGCGTCGCCGCCATCTGGCATCGCATCGGCCAAGGTCGCTCCCCCCATCACCGTGCGCAGCGCTCGCGTGCGCAGCGCGACCGGTCCCGGAGCGCGCAAGTACCAGCGCTCGGGAACAGGCGCGTGCAGCAAAATACCATCGGCGTTGAAATGCACGTTCAACTCGGCAACCAATTGGCAAGCCTCGCCCGGTGAGATCCCCAGCACGCCGCTATCGAACAACCGGAGTTGATCTCGATCCGCACGCAAGTGCACCGGGTCGGCCTGCAGCCAAAAGCCCATGCCATCCCAGTTCGGGTCATCCACGCTCAAGCAATAAGGAGCGGTTGGCCAACTCTTGGCGAAGGCGACATCCAGCCCTAGCGCTGGGATGAGCCCCTTGAAGTCATTGGTCGCGGTTCGCGCGGAGTCTGAAGACTTGCCGACAAGTCGCGCAGTGCCAAGCAGGCGATCAAGCGCTGGCGTTTGCATCCTTGCCGCCAGGGGCAGCACCGGCAGTCCGAAGAGACCGGGGATGAAAAGCTCGATTGTCAGATCAACCACCCGCCCCACCCGGCATGCTTTTTGATCCTCATTCAGGGCCTTGGTTGTCCATGACGCTTGGCCGCACCAGTGGCAAATTCTTTCTCGTCCAACGTCCCATCGCCATTGGTGTCCAGGTCGGCGAAGCTTGGAGCATCGGCCAGCCCCCGCATCTGGTAACCCTGGCTCGAGCGCTCGGCAATGCGCTCGGCGCGAGCCTGCTCGAATTCCTCCTGAGTGATTTGGCCATCACCATCGGCATCGAAATCACTAAAGCTCGGCATCATGCGCCCGGCACCCCGGCCACCTTGCATTCCGCCACCCCCCTGCCCCATCTGGGCCAGCGCCAGGGCCGAGAAACCGAGTAAGAAGGTGATTAGTGTCACTCTCATCAAGGGTTTGGTGAAAGTTGGTCGATGCATGCGAAACATGTTTCTCTCCAAGTTAGTTGTTAAAAAAAGTACAAGTGCTGGCCAGCAGCGCGCGCCGGCACGGACCAAAGGATGGCACGGGCAGGATTGCTTGCCCGGCTGTTGTCTGGGTCTGCCGTCCGTCCTTAAGGCACCCGGAATCCTGACCAGTTCAGTATCAGGTGAATCTCCGGGCAAACAACAGACGTCTGTCAAACATGACAGGGGTCTCTGGGACGCGTTAAAGTGACCAAGTCCGGTCCCCGCAACCTTTTATTATTCCCATACAGCACGTCATTATGACCGAGCCCCATACCCTGAAATTATTCGATAAGGCACTGGATCGGGCAACCGATGATCTGCTCGAGATGGCCGAGTCCGTGAGCGCCATGCTTGAGCGTTGCCTAGACACCTTTCTCGACAAGGATTGCGAGGCTGCGCGGCAGGTCATTCATAGCGATCTGGAGATTGACCGACGGGAGGAAGCGATCCATGCCGAGGTGATGGATATTCTCGCACGCCTACAGCCGGTGGCGTCGGACCTGCGCCTCGTGCTCGCCATCGAGCGAGCCGCGAGCAACCTCGAGCGCGTTGGCGACAAGGCCAAGAATATCGCCAAGCGCTGTCTGGCAATGAAAGGCATATCGCCCACACTGGCGCCTGAGACCATCGATCTGCTGCGCGCGCTCGAGCGCTCCGTCGCCAAAATGCTACGCGATGCCATTGAAGCGCTATCCCGCCGAAGCCAACTCCTGGCCACCGAGGTCGAACAGCGCGACGACACCGCCGACGAACTCTACGACGATTTGTTCCACCACGCCATTACCCAGCTACAACAACGCCCGGAAGATGCCGCGGCGAACATCCACGCGCTTTTCGTCGGTAAGAATCTCGAGCGCGTTGGCGATCACGCGACCAACATCGCGGAAGAAGTGCACTTCATCCTGCGCGGGCGCAATGTCAGCGGCTAAAGCTGGGCGGCTAGCTAGCCGATGTCCACCTCACCCCTCACCAAACGAGGGGTCACTCTCCACCCGCAAGGGAAACTCACTATCTCACCGCGAAGCAAAAGAATCGGACATTGATGATGGTGGAACCCTTCGCCGAAATGACGCTAATGCTGGTGATCGCAGCCGTTGCTGGCGCTGTTGTCGTGTCCGGCCCGGTTTTCCAATCGGTTTTCCAATCGGGTTTCCATTCGTGGCCCGCCCCCCGTTTTCCAAACTGATGCTTGTCTCTCAGTGCTCGTCAAAGACGGCACCGAGCGTCGCGGCATCAAGGATGCGGTCACTCCAGTGCTCAAGTTGCTCTTGCGTGGCGCTTTCTAGACGCGCTTGGCTGGTTTCGTCAAGGGGACCGAAACGTTTGATGAGCTGGCGTTGCAGGATAGCGGCTTGACCTTCACGCCGACCTTCACGCCGGCCTTCACGCCGGCCTTCACGCCGACCTTCGCGGAGTGCAAAGTTGCGCTCAGTCACCGCATCACTCAGTGCACGTTCACGGGCGAGGGCTTTGTAGCGTTCCTCCTCATCGGCACTGATCCGTCTGAGGTCATTCCAGGCTTGCTGAACGGGAGCAGACTCAACGGTATTCATGGTGGCGGTCTCCTTCCAGTGTTTGAAGAATTTAACCCAAGCTTGCAGGTCGTTTTCCTGGCGGTCGGTTAGACCCAGCCGGTCGGCCTTGGGCAGTTCAAGGATGTGCAGAATGAGTTGGTCGCTCAAGCGCACCGCGGGCAAGTCCCGGTCGCGGAACTCAAACCGCCAGTGGGCGCGTTGGCGTTGTGATTTCGTCTCGGTGAAGAGTTCAAAGTCAACCAGGTGGATGCCAATAACAGCCCGCGCCTGGCTGTAATCTTCACCGGCCTTCAGTTGTTGCGCATAGACCTTGGCAAGGTAGAACAGGTTGCGCACGCTCAGGGCGGGATGCAAGCGGATTTGCATTTCAATGTCGTAGAACCGGCCGTGGTCGTCTTCGGCCAGGATATCGAGTGCGATGCTTTTGTCGCCGAGTTCCTCCCCGTCAATGGCGGCGTTGCGGATGATCACGCAGGCAATGGGCGGACCATCGCCAACGCGCACGGCGTTAATGAGCGCGACTAGCAGCTGCGGGGCACGCGTGAACAACCGCTTGAAGACGTAGTCGTTCTTGGGGTCAAGCAGGTCGAGCGAAATCCGGGTGTCGGCCATGGGCGGCATTTCCAGCTAACAGCACTGGTGGTCATCATACCGGCGCGTAACATGCGCTGCATCCAGTGGACTGGTCAAAGCGGCCCGGGTTTGGTCAATTCGTCTGCCCAACCGCCAGTTCGCGTACCTCGCCCTCGCTCAAACCCGTGCAGATGGCAATGGTGGGAATGTCGAACTGCGCTTTTTGCAGCAAGGCCAGCGCGGTTTGACGCCGGGCATGCTGATCGCCTTCTTTGTGCCCCTCCTTGTGCCCATCCTTGTGCGCCTCGTTGAGTAGCGTCACTTCGTCGCTGAGCGCTCGCGCGCGCGATTCGGCCCAGTGGCGCTCCTGTTCATCGGCGCTCATGGCGCGCAGCTTGGCTTGCGCTTTCTGGACCGGGGGATAGGCTAGGTTGTTCATCACGTCGTCCTCGTTCCAGTGCTCGAAGTAGGCAATCCAGGCCTATAGCCGCTCGGGAAGTTGGCCGAGGCGGTCGGCTTTGCGCAGTTCGACAATGGATTGCAGCTCCTGTCATACCACAGAGCAGGTATATATCCCCGATGTTGTCGAATCTCTACCTGCACTTGCTGGATCGTATTTGGGATCGACATCGGCTGAAACAGAAGCTGGGCGCGCACATTGTCCGCTATGCGGATGATTTTGTTGTGCTCTGCAAGCAGGGTGTGGAAGAACCGCTGAAGGTCGTCCGCCACGTCGTGGATCGACTGGGTTTGACGCTCAATGAGACGCCCGATTGAGATCAGGCCCATGTGGTGGATGCCAAGGAATCGGGCTTCAACTTTCTGGGCTTTACGCTCCAGATGAGCCGAGGCGCCAAGACCGGCAAATGGGACCCGAACGTGCGCCCGTCGGACAAAGCTGTGGGAAAAATCATGGCAAAAGTGACGGACTTAACACGACGAGAACTGACCTGTATCCCGCTGGACGATGTGGTGGGGAGTGTCAACCGCAGCCTGAGAGGCTGGGCGGGCTACTTCCATTTCCGCAATTCCAGTCTGGCGATGAGTAAGGTCAGAAACCACGCCGAACAGCGGCTGCGAATCCACTTGCGAAAGCGACATAAGGTCAAGAACTGGAAGGCAGGCCATGCCAAATTCCCGTCTCGCGACCTCTATGACCGCCATGGACTGCACAAGCTCCCTAAGGTGCCCGGCTGGAAGACGGTGCATGCCTTGGTGTGAAGAGCATCGGAAAGCCGTGTGCGGGAAAATCGCATGCACGGTTTGATGAGGGAGGGCTGGGAGTCATCGCCATGCCTCGGCTATAAGGCACCGCCAAAGCTGCGGAAAACAGATGAGCTAAAGCGAGTGATGACAACCTGCCCTCTACTCTACCCATTAATTCTTAGGATGAGTTTGTTAAAAAACTTCATCATGTGAGCCTATTGCTTCCAACAAGATTGCTTCACCTTCATCATGCTTAACAAACTCAAAACTGATTCTTAAATCATAAGCAACACTACAAGGCCATGAGGCTTCAAGATTTCCTTTCAGTTTGTGTGTTTTCAATGATGGATGAAAAGCATCTTCTGCAAGCAATTCCAGTGTTGTTTGAATATCCATTGCTAAATTTGGATTCTTTTTTAATACGCGCTTTGCAGTTCGTACAAATGCACTAGATTTTATCAACAGCCTATTCATGACAAGATTGAGTCCATTATATCCTGTGGTGTTTCAGGAGATAATTTACCTTGTTGGTACTCTTTGCGAGCAGATGATATAAGCGAAGAAATTTCTTGACGGCGATACTCTGCTATCCGATGACGAACAATATCAATTAAAGATTCTTGTTCATCAAGTGATAGATGATCAACCGCTTCCAATAATTCGCCAAATGAAGTTGCTTTAGCCATTTTAAACTCCTTGATGCCTTTTTTTAATGCAGTAATGCAGTTCTTTCTAATACCGATTCACTTTGGACTTCGCCCGCAATGCAGTAATGCCGTTTTTTTCTTTGCCTAACGTCGCAAATCAGGCGACCTAAAAGTGCGCTCGCACCGAAACCTGAAACAAGATGAGAACTCGACGCGCGCTTTTGGGGTCGGCTGCATTTGCCTTGTTAACTTCTTTCTCCAAGTTTTCCTCTGATCCATTTCGGATCACGCCGCATTGGGAGAACCGCAACGACATAAGCACTACGGGCCTTTACTTCATAGTAGATAGCATATGGAAAGCGTTTTGAAAGCATCCGATGAAAGCCCATTGCTTTCGCGTGGATTCCTCCATAAACAACCAAAGACTCCGCATCCGACAGCAAGGTGTCCCAGAAATAATCGCCCAGACCGGGTTGCCTTTCTTCATAGAATAGTCTGCCATTCTCGAGATCGACTGCAGCCTCTTCTAGAATAAAGACATCTGCTATTTCCATCGTCTATTTTTGTCTTTCTTTAACTTCCTGAATCGACAAGAACCTTGCCGACCCTTCATCCATTTTTCGTTTCCTTTCTTCGAGAATATTCCGGTGCCACTCCGGTGACGGCATTTCGGCGACGTCATACAAGAGCGAGTCCCATATCGCTTCCATTGTCCGGATACGCTCAGATACGCTCATTTTCCGTATTGCTGCTGATTTCATTTCTATGCGACCTCTGTGAGAAGCTAACGCCAGCCTAAGCCGCCGCGAGCGAAGCGAGCGGTCGGACTGAAGGCCATCGTTAGGCAATTGATTCCGCGTTGATTCCTTGCCTGGAAAACAATTCAACCCAGGCCCCTTTAATTCCCGTTTAGGACGTCTACGCTGGCTTTTTCAGTTATTGTCGCACTCATAAACATTAGCGAAACACCAATGATTAGTAGCGACCATCCCCATTCTAACTGCACGGATTGCATAGCCATGTCATCAAGCCCTCGAAACGGGTTGCCAGAAAGTTCGTACGACATCTGCTGCTTCGCTTGAGAAATTTTAGTTTGAAAATTTAAAAAGGAGAACAGCATTACTACAACGCTGCCAAAACTAGTAAACCAAAGGCCTTTATACTTATCAATCAATACTAGGATCAAGGCAATGATGGCCAAAATGAGAACAATTACTCCATCGCCGCTGCCATTACGGACATAGTTTATATTGTCCACCATTGGGATTGTTGCAATGGGCGCAAATACTCCTACACAAAGAAAAGTTGAGCCAATTAAACCAGTTAATTTTTTTTGTTGCATGGTATCTCCAGTTTTTTGCATAACGCCACGCTCAGCCGAGCTAGCTGAGCGAGAGCGAAACCGGCTTCGGCTGGGGCAACTCGTTAGGCAATTTTCTTTGTTAATAAATCATGATCTAATTCAAGCGTGTAAGACAAGATAGTGTTCATGTTGATTTTTTTCGATGCTTCTAATATTTCGATACCTGCAAGTTTACCCCAGCAGCTGTATCAATATTTACTCCCTCTGCAATTTCGATAACTCCATCTGACTCATCATCACCAAGCTTTAAATATAGCGCATTAACTAATTCATCATAGTGAACGTTCATCTGTTTTGCCTTTCTTCAGCGGATAATTTGTAATCACAGTGATCGTGACGCCTTGGACAGTCACAACTGTTTTTATTGGATACCTGAACCCAGTTACATTATTGATAATTTCATGTCCACCTTCAGATAAATCAATATCCGACAGAATCTCACGAATAACGTGTTCAGGGATTTTATAGAGCTTTGCTCTTCTCCTCGCATGTCGTGAAAATTCAATAACTATTTGCTTTATTAATTAGTAAGCTTTTTGCCTAACTTCAGCCTCAGCCGCCGCGAGCGGTCGGACTGGAGGCCATCGTTAGGCGATTGATTTAGTGCGTGGAAAACAATTCCATCCGGACCCCTTTAATCTTTAAAATCAGTATCGGTCATTACCACCGCCCGTGGAGCGCCACTGAAAAATGCCTTTCATCTCAAAAGCGACAGCGGTTTCTGGATCAACTTGTTATCCAGAAACCGCTGTCGCTTTTGATATCATATATTTTGGAATTTTTCAGTGACATTCATTAGGACGGTCATTATCATGTTACGTTTGATGTCGCATTACACTTTATGAATCCAACGCCAGCCTCAGCCGCCGCGAGCGTAGCGAGCAGTCGGACTGGAGGCCATCGTTAGCTCCCCAATGCGCGGGAGCAACCACACAAAAACAGTAACTTAAGTCAAGTTACTGTAACTTCTCAATCTCTCATGGCACCGCGCCGCCTGTCGCCGCGGCACGCTCGCGAATGATGTCAGGCAACGGCGGGATGTTGTGATGCCCTCCAATGCGATCACCGAGGTAGTCCCAGAAGGAAATGCCGAGCTTGCGGCAAGTCTGTTTCAAGCTGGCAAAGCCGTCGCGACAGCGTTTGCCGAGTTCGCTGCGCGTCCCGCCGCTGATCTTGCGCCACTTCACATAGCCACGGATGTCACCCTCGGAGCCGTTGGTATGCAGCACGATCTCCGGGCGTTTTAGAACCAGCAGCAGTTTCTGCTTGTGACGGTGCAGGCGTTTGAGCGTCTGATTGAGGGTGGCAAAGGAGGTCTGCTCAGTGAAGATCGTCTCAAAGCGCGCCTCAAGGACCGGGATTAACGCGGGATCGGGATCACGCTGATAGGCCTTAAGGTCGGCATACAGATCCCAGATCTGCCCGCGCACCCGCGCTTGGTCCAGACGATGTTGGTCATTGAGCGGGATGAGCTTATGCACCAGCCGCTCGGCATGCACCCAGCACAGCGCATGGAGCAGGATGGCGAATTGCCCGGCTCCGTCACTGACGATCACCAAATCCAGGGAGAAGCCCTTGTCGATCAATCCGCCAAGCAAGGCGCCCTCGGTGGCGATGCGCCGATGGCGCTCGCGGGTGATCCCCAAGGCGTCGAGATGCGCTTCCCAGGCCGTGGTGCCGGTGATGGTCATCTGGGGATATGCTTGCAAGCGGCGCAATGGCTCTTTGGGCAGATGCTCCTCGCTCAAGTAGGTCAGGGCATGAGGGGTGAGCGCGTAGGTGATGCCCCCGGCATGCAGCAGCTGGAGGAAGTTAATGCGACTCTTGCTACCGGTGCTGGCAAACCACGCGAACCAGTCATTGCCGATCTGGGTGACATAGCCGTTGTGGCCTTGATGGCGCGCGCCGGAATCGTCCACCGTGATGTAGCGGCTAACTTCCAAGCCCGTGGTCAGCAGTTGGTCCTTCTCCGCGAAGAAGTCCTCATTGCCACCGCTGAGCAGGGCGTCGACCTGGCCCACGGAGATGTCGATGCCCCATTCCCGCAGCTGCTCGTGCAGCAGGGGCTGGGTGACATGGCAGTGGTGATATTGATAGAGCATGTAGCGACGCAGCTCGGCGCCGAAGTGCTTGCCGTTGAGACTGGTGGGCAATTCCCCACCTGATTAGTGAGCTTCCTCAGCACCCCGAAGCCACAGCTCAGATCGTGCTCCGATTGTGGCCGCTGCGACGAGCAAGCGGTTGTGAATGGTATCGAGATGGAACCGGCGATTAAACCGGTAAGCGAAGGTGGCCAAGTAACGGCTGGCGTATTTGCTGAAATCAAAGGCATGATAGGCCCCACCAAAGCTGGTCTTGAGATTGCCCAGAATGGTATTGATCCAATTGAATTCCGGAAGATCCTTGGGTTTGAGACCGCCAACCACGATAGCATTGTGCAGACAGCCGGCGTCGGTGACACCGTTAAAGCACGCCAACCCATCGGAGGTGACCAGACAGCCAGGGCTCAGGTTGCTCGCCGCCCACTCGCTAATGGCCTTGCGGGTAAACCCCGGTACCGGCGTCATTTTCGCGTACTGCGGATGCCCCTCTGGCGTCAGCGACACCGCCGCGACGAAGGGCACCTTGTTCTCCGAGCCGCGCCCGGCCTTACCGCCCGTCAACTCCCCGCCAAGGTAGACATCATCGACTTGAACATCCCCCGCAAGGGTATAGGCGCTGTCGCGTTCGCTCCGTGCCTGCATGAGCTTGTGCTGGATCAGCCAGGCGGTACGATAACTGACACCGACTTGGCGCTTCAGGGCCAAGGCGGACAGTCCGGTCTTGGCCTGGCTGATCAAATAGATCGCCAGAAACCAAACCGTCAGCGCCAGATGGGTGCTTTGAAACAGGGTGCCGGCGATCAGCGAGGTTTGCTTGCGACAGGCCTGGCATTGAAAGAGTTTGTGGGTGCCGCCTCGGAGAATATAGGCGTTCGCATGGCCGCACTCAGGGCAGCGGAACCCCTCGGGCCAGCGCGCCTGCTCCAGCGCACGCTGGCACTGCGCTTCGGTGCCGAATTGCGCGAGAAAGCTCGGCAGTGACAGCCCGGGTTGGAATTGAACGCGATTGATCGGCATGCGCTTGGTCCTGCAATGAGAGAAGGTAACTCAGTGTGCGCCTTTTTTCAGACTGGCGTCGAGAAACTGGTTTAGCTGAGGAAGCTCACTAATCAGGATTCCCCAAGCAGATATTCACCCTCAGGGGTCTGCCACACTTCCAAGCGATAGCAGGTGTTGTGCGCTTGGATGCGCAGGTCTTGGACGACGAAGTCGCGATAGCCCTTGAAGCGTGAGTCTTCGGGAACCGCAACCGATGGCGCGACGGCGAGTGTCTCGTGAATCGGCAGTTGCTCGGTTTTGTTGCGCTTGGAGGAGCCGGGACGCTTGGGCGGTGGGCGCTCATCGCCGCCTTCTTCACCATCGCCGCTTGCTTGGGTATCGCTGCTTGCTTGCGTATCGCTGCTTGCTTGGGTATCGCCGCTGGCTTGACCATCGCTGTTCGCTCCACCGTCTCGGTCTCCGTCTTCAGCGTCAGTATCGGTATCATCGCCGGTCTTGGTCCCTTGTTCCATTCCGCTGGGCTTGAACTTGGGCTTGGTCTTTTGTCCTTTCAGCACCGCGATTTCATCGCGCAATTGCTGAATTTTCTCCGCTTGTCGATGCGTCTGCTCAAGCAGTCGTTCGATCTGTGCCAACAACTGTTCCACCAGCGGCGTGCGCTCGGATGCAGCAACCCTCGGAAGTGGATCGTTACCAGGCATGGGACGGAATGAATGGCTCGTTGTGGCGGTTTCTTGTCAAGGATTCAACCTTATCTTGCAGGGCGAAACCGTGCTAGCCCTAATTGACAAGCCGTAGAAGTATTTACCCTCGATTCTGGACATTTCCGTCCGACTCGTTCAAACTGCCTGCCTATGTTGATTGACGAGGCAGCCCCCTGAACTTGCACGACATCACCCTGCGTGCGGTCGCCCCAGATGAAGAGGCGCGCTTCAAAGCATTGCTCGAGGCGTATCACTACCTGGGCGCGGCGGCAAAAATCGGTCACACCCTCTGGTATGTCGCCATCTGGCGGGATCAGTGGTTGGCGTTGCTGGTGCTGAGCGCCGCGGCCTGGAAGTGCGCGGCGCGCGATCAGTGGATCGGCTGGGATCGCCGCTACCAGTTCGACCGCCTGCATCTGATCGCCAACAACGCCCGCTTTCTCATTCTGCCCCAGTGGCATGTGCCCAATCTCGCCTCCAAGGTGCTGTCGCTGTGCGAGCGCCAGGTCAGCACTGATTGGCAGACCCGCTTCGGTTATCCGCTGTGGTTGCTGGAAACCTTCGTCGATCCGCGCCGCTTTACCGGCACCTGCTATCGCGCGGCCAACTGGCTGGAGGTCGGGCAGACGCGCGGGTACCGACGCACGCGCGCCGGCTACAGCCAGCAGCCCGATGGCGCCAAGCGGGTGTTTGTCCGCCCCTTGATCGGGCAGGTCCAAGCACGCTTGTCCGACCCAAGACTCGATTCCCAGTATCGCTATGGAGCCCCAAAACTCATGATCTCCGCACAACAGATGCGTTCGCTTCCTGCGTTCTTTGCCGATGTCCCTGATCCGCGTCGCGGCCAAGGCCGGCGTCATCCCTTGCCGGTGGTTCTTGCGATCTCCGCTGCGGCGGTGCTGTGCGGGGCGCGTGGTTATAAGGCCATCGCCGCTTGGGCGAAGGATCTCAGCCAGGCGGCCCGGGCGCGCTTTGGTTGCCGTTATCGCAACGGTCGCTATGAGGTGCCCAGCCGCACGCGCATCCGCGATGTCCTCACCCGGGTCGATCCCGACGCCCTTGATGGGGCGCTGCAGGGCTGGAATGCGCAGATGGGCGCCGAGGACGAGGGCCTGGCCATTGATGGCAAGACGATGTGCAATGCCATCGATGCCGAGGGTCGCCAAACCCACATCCTCGGTGTCGTTGGACATGACTCCAAGGTCTGTCACACCCAAAAAAAGTCGGTGCTTTGCCTGTCAATGGCAGTGATGAACTGAAGCAAACCAACGAGATCGGGATGGCCATCCCGGTGCTCGACTCCCTCGACCTCACTGACAAGACCCTCACCACCGACGCCCTGCTCACCCAGCGCACGCTCGCTGAGTATCTCATCGAACGGGGCGCGCATTACGTCTTTATCGCCAAAGAGAATCAGCCCACGCTGGTTGCCGACATCCGCCTGCTTTTCCAGGCGCGGGGCGAGCCGGATTTTCGCGAGTCATCGGACCTTGCGCATGGGCGTATCGAAAGCCGCGCGATTTGGACCTCCACGGCGCTGAACAACTATCTCGATTTCCCCCATGTCGGGCAGGTCTTCGCCATTGAGCGCACCACCACTGAGAAAAAAACCGACAAGACCTCCGTCGAGACAGTCTTCGGCGTCACGGATCATACCCCTGAGAGTGCAAGCCCTAAGCGCCTGCTCGCCTTCAACCGTGGGCACTGGGGCGTTGAAGCCCATCACTGGATCCTCGACTGGAACTGGGATGAGGATCGCTGCACCATCCGCACCGGCCATGGACCAGAAAACATGACCCGACTGCGCCGGTTTGCCGCCGGTCTGATCAAAACGAAATCCAAGGATTCCGTGGCAGCCACCATCGAGAAGCTCGCGCGCAAAGTCCGCCGTGTCTTCGATTATCTGGGCATGACGGCAAACTCAATGCCCCGCGCTGCCCGTGTCGCGCCTGTTGGTTAGAACGGATTTGCCGTGCCTTATCTTGCTAGCCAGCTGTTATCTTTGCCATTGCTTTTTGAGAAGTTACAAGTTACTTGGAAGACGATTGATTCTGCGTTAAGGTGATTTCAACTAATAAAGCTACCATAATTTAGCCTCTTGAAGGCTTTTTCTGACTCAGAACATGGGTAATAATGGAAGCCTTTCTGATTGTTGGAGAGTTTTTAAGAAATGGCGCTACCATCAAACTCGTTGCCCACCTGCGAACATGTTGCGGACATCCGATTCGCGGCCTCGAAAATGCACGGTTGCGAGCGTCGTGCCTTTGTCGCTGAGATGACCCTGAAATACTGCGCAGGCAGCGCGCGAAAAGCCGAGTCGCTGTTTGGCTGGGGGCGCGAGATGGTGGAAACGGGTCTCGGCGAGGCGCGCACTGGAGTCGTGTGTCTGAGTGCCAAGCCCTTGACGACTGGAAGGAAGCGCTGGGAAGAGAACTATCCCGAAGCGGCAGCGGATTTGCGTCGACTCGCCGAGGAGCACGCCCAGCAGGAGCCAAGCTTCACCAGCACCGTGGCCTTTACCCGGCTGACGGCGGCACAAGCGCGCCAGCGGCTGCGTGAACTCGGTTATCCGCAGGAGGCTCTGCCCGCACGCGGCACGCTGGCTAGAATCCTCAATCGACTGGGGTATCGTTTGCGTCGCGTTGTCAAAGCCAAGCCAAAAAAAAAGATTCCGCAGACCAACGATATCTTCATCAACATCAAGAAGAAAGACGCCGCCAACCAAGTGCTGGGCGCCAAACGCATCAGCGTTGACTGCAAGGCGACCGTGAAACTTGGGCCGTTCTCGCGCGGTGGGTTAACGCGCGGCAACCAGCGCGCCTGTGATCACGACATGGGCGATAACGGAAAGCATCCCCCTTGCGGCATCCTTGATGAAGACACCGGGCAACTCACCATCCACTTCGGAAGTTCAGCAAAAACCAGCGACTTCATTGTCGATGCCTTGCAGGCGTGGTGGGAGCGGCTCCCTCTTGCCGAACGGCAGGCCACCACGCTGATTCAGATCAAGATCGATAACGGGCCTGAAAGCAGTGGCGTACGCTCTCAGTTTCTTCATCGCATCGTGGCATGGGCTGATCAAATCAACAAACCCATCCACTTGCTTTACTTTCCACCCTATCACAGCAAATACAATCCCATTGAGCGGTGCTGGGGCATTCTCGAACTGCACTGGAACGGCGCCCTACTCGTCGATACCGAGACCATGCTCGCCTGGGCGCGCACCATGACCTGGAAAGGCATCCAACCGATTGTGAATCTGTGCACCACCGTCTATGAAAAAGGAATCTCTCTGACAAAAAAAGCCATGCGAGCCGTCGAAGCTCGGCTGGATCGCAATCCTGATCTGCCTAAGTACGATATTCTGATTCAGCCCCTCGGGGCTGGTAGCTTTGTTTCCTGAAATCACCTAACTACCTGCCTGGAAAATAATTCCACCCTGGCCCCGTTCTGGCCCTCCGCCGGGCCGGTTAAGCGAGAGCGAAACCTGCGACGGCTGGAGTAATTCGTTAGGCGATTACGTCAGTTTGATTCAATTCCTGAGAATTAAACCGAACCTGACCGTTCGCAGTAACAACAGTAAGTCTAGCGGGTTAAAGTCCCGTCCGGGGAGTTGTCCGTACACCTCGGTAGCATGAGGAAGCGGCGTCTTGGTAACAAGGGGTCGTAAGTTTCCCCCCAGCAAGAGAGCAGGCCGTCAGCTAAGTGAACCTAGATGTAGCCTCGTGAACATAGGTTGGAGACGCCGACCCTGTGGTCAGAAGGGGAAGGCCGTTGGATGGCCGCTGGAAGAACGGAAGTGGTGGTCATCGTCTCTCGGGGTAGCAGGGGCGGCATGTTCTTGAAGATTTACTTGTCCAGTGCTGGAGATCCGTGGCGGGGGGTGGAGAGAGGCCACCACCGACGGCGTATAAGGTAACGAAATCGTCGTCGCCCGTCACGGAAGTCGGAGGGGTTCCCACTTGATCCGATAGGGTACCGCTTGAGACCGAGGGACAACACAACCCTTGGTCGAGGGAAGGGACCCTACTTTGTTCACGCAACCAACGAGTGGAGGATCAGGGGATTGCCATGTCGCTAACAACCCCGGAGAAGATCAGGACACTACAGAGGAAGCTATCCGCCTTGTGCCAAGCAAGAACCTGGCTACCGCTTCCATGCGCTCTATTGCCTTGATGTACCGGGAGGACATCCTCCGTCACGCCTGGAATCTTGTCCGGTCAAATGGAGGCAGCCCTGGCATTGACGGGGTGAGCTTCGAGATGATCGAGCAAGGCGAAGGGGTAGAAGGGTTCCTAAAGGGCATCGCAGAGGAACTGCAAGAGAAACGCTACTGTGCCCAACCGGTACGGCGGGTGATGATTCCCAAAGGAGATGGGCGCGAGCGGCCGCTGGGGATACCCACCATCCGTGATCGTGTTGTGCAAATGGCGGTTAAGCTGGTCATCGAGCCGATCTTCGAGGCGGACTTTACGCCGCACTCCTACGGGTTTCGGCCCAAACGCTCGGCCCACGATGCCATCGACGACATTGCCAACGCACTCTGGGCCGGTCACACCCAAGTGATTGACGCTGATCTGTCGAGCTACTTCGACACCATTCCCCACGCCAACCTCATGGCGGTGGTCGCTGAACGCATTGTCGATGGAGCCATCCTGGCGCTCCTGAAACAGTGGCTGAAGGCCCCCGTCATTGGCGTGAATGATCAAGGAAAACGCATGACCGTCGGTGGAGGGAAAGGCAACCGGGTTGGAACACCGCATGGTTGTGTAATATCCCCTCTGTTGTCGAATCTCTACCTGCACTTGCTGGATCGTATTTGGGATCGACATCGGCTGAAACAGAAGCTGGGCGCGCACATTGTCCGCTATGCGGATGATTTTGTTGTGCTCTGCAAGCAGGGTGTGGAAGAACCGCTGAAGGTCGTCCGCCACGTCGTGGATCGACTGGGTTTGACGCTCAATGAGACGCCCGATTGAGATCAGGCCCATGTGGTGGATGCCAAGGAATCGGGCTTCAACTTTCTGGGCTTTACGCTCCAGATGAGCCGAGGCGCCAAGACCGGAAAATGGTACCCGAACGTGCGCCCGTCGGACAAAGCTGTGGGAAAAATCATGGCAAAAGTGACGGACTTAACACGACGAGAACTGACCTGTATCCCGCTGGACGATGTGGTGGGGAGTGTCAACCGCAGCCTGAGAGGCTGGGCGGGCTACTTCCATTTCCGCAATTCCAGTCTGGCGATGAGTAAGGTCAGAAACCACGCCGAACAGCGGCTGCGAATCCACTTGCGAAAGCGACATAAGGTCAAGAACTGGAAGGCAGGCCATGCCAAATTTCCGTCTCGCGACCTCTATGACCGCCATGGACTGCACAAGCTCCCAAAGGTACCCGGCTGGAAGACGGTGCATGCCTTGGTGTGAAGAGCATCGGAAAGCCGTGTGCGGGAAAATCGCATGCACGGTTTGATGAGGGAGGGCTGGGAGTCATCGCTACGCCTCGGCTATAAGGCACCGCCAACGCTGCGGAAAACAGATGAGCTAAAGCGAGTGATGACAACCTGCCCTCTACTCTATCCTTTTCTACCTTTTCTACTGAACCTTATTCGTTGTGCCGATCACAGAATGGTGAATTGTTGCGGTATGTTCAATTTCCCAGTATCTTTTCAATCGCTTATGCTCTTTCTCCAAGGCTCTGCCAGCTTGGATCCCCGACCCGGCTGGCCAGCAATTGAAAAAACTTCTGCAATTCATCAATATTCTAACGCATTGTCCTTGCGGAGGAAAATGACATCTCGGTGAGGCATTATACAGCCTTGTCAATCCCCAACAACTCGCGCAAAGGTTTCAGCTGTCCCGCCCAAGAGTAATTCCGGTTAATGGTTATAAGCGCCTCTTGGCGCACTTGATTATAATGAGAAGGATCATTGGTTAAATATTCAATCCGTTGAAAAAAACTGCTCGCCGTATCAGCAATAAACAAGTTTCGCCCATCATCATAAGCAATCCCATCCGCACCCATTGAGGTCGTAACCACCGGCAAACCACAGGCCATGGCTTGCAGTATCTTATTCTGTATTCCTCGCGCCATGCGAAAAGGGGCCACAAACAGCGATGAACGGTGGAAATAGGGCAAGATTTCGGTAACATAGCCAGTTACCTCGATACCATCATTTTCACCCAACGCCTGGATAGCCGGCGTTGGATTCATGCCAGCAATAGTGAACTTAGACTCTGGCCAGCGTGCTATGACCAATCGCCAAACATGCTCGAAAAACCACATAACAGCATCAACATTGGGTGCGTAGTCCATAACCCCGGCAAACAACAAGTGCGGTGGCGATATCTTCGGCGGCTTTAAAGGCGGGTGAAACTCACTCGGGTCAATTCCGTTGCCAACAGTCAAAACCCGACAGCTTGCATTTGGCTGGGAAGTCAGGAACAGGCGCGTCTCAGGTTCTGCCACCAAGAATGCCGTATCAAAAGAAACCGCCACCAGTTTCTCAAGTTCAGCCACTTTCCGAGCTTCACGCACATACACCATGCGCATCCAAAACGAAGATTTTGCAGCATACTGCGTCCATTTATTAGAATCCAAGTCCATAAAATCCATTATTATTTTTGTCTTTCCAGACAAAGTCCGGCGGCTTTTCTTAACATAAGGCGCCATACTCGAGGCAGTACAGATCACCGCATCAAATGGAGTCTTTAAAGGTATCGCACGCAAATTCTGCAATAACGCGTTGGAATAAAAAAAAGCCTCACTGATAGAAGAATTAAGCAGCAGAGCACGAAGATATCGACAAAGTTTCGGTACGACTTTAAAATAGTACACATTACATTCGGCGTGCTCTTGCTGAAGTTGCTCACAGTACGCAACCTCAATGTCCTTCTCAATTGGACAAAGGAGTGTCACCTCAGCCCCATTCTCAATCAAATTTCGGATCTGATGATAGGTACGCAGCTTTTCCCCTTTATTCGGCGGATAGGGCACTCTATGCGCCAGATAAAGTATTTTCACTCCATCCACTCCTAGACAACGCCATCGCTAAATAGTGTTAACGGACTATCGGCCCACGCACATTATCATGATCTGGGACAGCTAATATGTAGGCAAGCCAATAAATAGCCACAGACCAGCTTCATGGAAACAGGCCTTGATAAAGTGTAAAATATTGCTTCACCATATTTTCAACTACGAAATTTTTAGTAAAACGCTCTTTTGCTTGCCGTGAATAGAAGGCACTTTTAGCCGGATCAGCCAACAAAGCCTCCATCGCCACTGCAAAGGCCGCCTCATCGTTATTTGAAGTGACTAAACCATTGTCTTCATGAACTATAATTTCCGGATTCCCGCCTGAATCAGTCACAATACATGGCTTACCAAGGCTCATTGCTTCCAACAGCGTCATGGATGTCCCCTCACTCAAGGATGACAGCAAGAATACATCCATTGCGCCGAGGTGATTGACAGGATTGCTTATATAACCACTAAAAAATACGCGTTCCCCTATCTCCAACTGCTGGCAAAGTGCTTGCAAGCGCACGCGCTCTACCCCATCCCCTACCATAAGCAACCAGGCGCCAGGGTGTCGCGCGGCCACTCTGGCAAAGGCTCTTAGCATCATGACCTGATTCTTGATGGGATCAAACCGCGCTACGGTCCCAAACAACACATGGTTATCAGCAACACCGATATCCGAGCGTATTTTGGCAACCTTAGCCAAATCAGGCCTTAACGGGACAATACCGTTGTAAATGATAGAGATCGCCGAGGGTTTGATCGCTTCGTAATCAACCAATGCTTGCTTGGTCGCACGGGAGATCGCCGTGGTCGCATCAGTCAACCTGGAAAACCAAGGATTAAGCATGCGTCTCTTCCAACTGCTCGCGTCAGGGTAAAATCGACCATGCTCGGTAAAAATCACCTTTGCTCGAGTCCAGAAAGATGCCAGCAATCCATATACCCATGGTGTATATTGATGACAATGCAGGATATCGATTTTTTGTTCTCTAACTACTCTCCGGATCGCCCAGATTAATGACCAGTCGAAGCCTTGCCGGCGGGAATAGCTATGGATTGGAATCCCTTTATTCTCAAGTTCTTGCCCCCAAGGCCCCAAGGGTTTTTCGATACAAAACAATGAAAAATCGACATCAGGATAGCTGCCCGCGAAGCCCTCGATAATATTCTTTATCACCATCTCGGTTCCGCCGATACCCATATCGTAGGTAACATGCAAGACTTTTACACTCACCAACAGCTCACCCCCCTTAAAGTGCCGAACGTTATAGCCCCGCAACGCATCATCCGTAAAAAACGGTAAGATCATTTCTGGCTTGAACTTAGCTTGCGCATAGTCATAAAATAATCCTTGGTAAAGGCCATATATTCATAGAACGCCCGTCGAGAAGCCTCGAGAGCGAAAATTGATGGTAGTTCGATCCTGGGTGTAAGATCGCCGAGAGTTAAATAATCCACTGGATAAAATGAGATCGTCTCGCGTTCGCCCGTCAACAGCGCAAGTCGCCGAATATGTGTCGCTGACGATATAATCAGTACTGGTTGGCTTTCCAAATGCTCAGCTGCACTTGCGATCTCAACAGCAGTCGTCCCTCCATGCTCAATCACAAAAATATCTTGTTCATTTACGCCTAGTGAACATAACAACTCTCTCGCTTTCTTCGCATAACTCACAGTCTCGTGAAATCTGTTCTTCCCGCCAGTGACCAGAATCTGACCGCCGTACTCATGGTAAAGCCGAGCTGCGGCAGTGAGTCGCTGCAAGGAACACTCCGCCCAGCGACTAATCTCGGGTACCTTGCCTTTCCCGTTATAGAAGCAGGCCAATGGATAAATCAATGAGGTTGCATTTTCAAGTTTCGGTTGGTCCCGATTCAGATGCTCCAAGGGATACAACAGCAACTCGGCAAAATACGGCTGAGAGCAGACAAGCAGCACAGTGACACTGAATCCATAGCTAAATGCTTTTACTCGTATTAGTTTTCTAAGGCTGGCAAGAAATCCTATCAATAAAAAAAAACTTGCAAGCACCAGCGGCGAGCACAGAGTCACGGCAATCGCCTTAATAATTTCCACTTGACAATCTGCCCCTATTTCGTACACTGAACCGAACAGATGTTTCCGAGCAAGCCCAAACTCGAGGCAAACTTGCGATAATGGAACAGCCCAGCTTGTATCGCGTACACCTATCAGAACCTGACGAACTTGATCAACTTGAGCATACCTGGTTATCAATTCAGAAAACCGTTGAAGATATTCCCTTTTTTCTAACTTGGACCTGGATTTCCTGCTGGCTTGACACCTATAAACCCCATTTTCTGCAGGTTACGGCCTATTTTCAAGAGACCCCGGTCTGTATTGGCCTGCTCACATTGTCTCATATCACACGTCGCAACCTCATCCGCTCCAGGCAACTCAGACTCCACCAAACTGGAATCCCCAGCCAGGACCAGATATGGATTGAGTACAACGACTTTCTGGCCGCCCGCACACACCGCCATGCCGCCGTAACTGCCTGCTTGCTAAAGCTTGAGACCCTGCCAGATTGGGACGAAATGATTATTTCAATGATGCCGCGTGCACGCTCCATCCAACTTGATCCATATTATCCTCATATCCGCAGACCTCTCAACTCACCAGCCTATGGCATAAGCTTACATCAATTCGAGCGCGATCCTGCCCGATTCCTACCCACTCTGTCAACGAATACTCGCTACCAAATTAATAAATCCGCACGTATTTACGAACAAGCGCACGGAAGTCTTTCTCTTGAAATTGCTGACACTCAAACCATGGCCATAGACTTTTTTCATTTAGCTGGGCAACACCACAAAACACGCTGGCCCGATAGCGGCTTTAAAAATACGGAATTCGTACAATTTCACGAACGCCTCATTCGCGCAACACATGCATCCAAGCAAACACGATTGATGCGCATCAGTGCTGGCGATCAGTTAATTGGCGTCCTATACTTTTTGCTCGACTCAAAGATAGCTTATTTCTACCTTCAAGGCCTCAATTACGGGAAGGATCCAAAGCTAAAACCAGGTTTATTGTCACATTCCTTGGCCATACAACATTTTATTGCGCAGGGAATACGTGTTTACGATTTCATGGGTGGCCATAGCCAGTATAAGTTACAACTCGGCAGCTTTACCCAACAACTCGACATGGTGCTCATTCAACGGCCAAGAGTGGTTTTTTGGCTTGAAAATCTAGCGCGCAATTTGAAAGCCACCATCATTACTGCCTTAAAAAATTCCCATGAACAAATTTAATAATACATGGCTCTTAATGGGGCTGATACTCCTAATACCCGCGGTTTTCCCCGACACCACATGGTCCATGGTCAAAGTTTGGGCCGTCAACGAAACCTTTACTCATGGGTTTCTCGTTTTCCCGATTTCTTTATGGTTGATCTGGCAAGATCGGACACAGATAAATCAAATAACGCTGACTTCAAATCCATTGGCACTGGTATTGGCGATTCCTGTGCTAGCAATATGGACACTCGGCGCACTTGTGGACATCAAAGTCGTCCAACAACTAGCCCTGATCACCCTGATTCCGCTCACTGTCTGGACCTTGCTGGGATGGAATATTCTGCGTGCGGTCTTGTTTCCTCTCTGCTATTTACTGTTCGCTGTCCCACTGGGGCAGGAACTCATTCCCCCATTAATGGACTTTACCGCCGATTTTACAGTTGCCTTGATCAGGCTATCTGGTGTTCCTGTCTATCAAGATGGGCTTTATTTCACTTTACCTTCCGGTAACTGGTCGGTGGTTGAAGAGTGTAGTGGCGTACGCTATCTCATTGCCTCTCTCGCTCTGGGTACCATTTACGCCTACATGGTTTATCAAAAACTCTATAAAAGGATTATCTTTTTTCTCTTTGCCTGCGCGATCCCTATTCTTGCCAACGGCTTGCGTGCCTACATGATCGTAATGATTGGACACTTTAGCGGCATGAAATATGCCGTCGGCGCGGATCATCTGCTCTATGGATGGGTCTTTTTCGGTATCGTGATTTTTCTGATGTTCTATATCGGTGGAATTTGGCGAGACCCGCAACCAGAACTCCCAGTGTCTAACGGCAAGCCTCTTTCCAACTCCCCCACTAGCCTGCCAAAAAATGCCTTGGTTCCAGTGATCATGCTAGCCACGCTGCTCACTGTAACCAAGTTGTTTACCGCGTACCTCATGGACCCCCCTGCTGACGAGTTCAAGCCCGCTTATGTCGAAGTCGTGGACCAATTCGGGGACTGGCACAAGCGAGATAGCCTTGGGTTTGACTGGGCGCCTATTTTTAACAATCCAGACAGACATTTGAACCAAGGCTACGAACATGACAACGGCAAGGAGACATTGCGGCTTGATATTGGTTACTTCCGCTATCAGCGCGATGGTGCCGAAGCCGTTTCCTCTCTTAACCGACTGTCAGATCCTTATGGAGGCGATTGGAAAATTATCGCGAGCAGAACAAGCCATGATGGAAACCATCAAGTTCAGGAAACTGAAATTCAAAAAGGGGGCCAAAAGATATTGGTCTGGAGTTGGTACCGAGTAGGTGATCAAGCAGTCGCCAATTCCACTGAGGCAAAACTTCGGCAATTAGCTAACAAATTTCTCAGCCAGCGAGATGACGCATCCATGATAACCCTTGCTACAGAAATTAGAGACGAGGTTGCTACCGCAAGAGCCAGACTTAATCAATTCAAGCTCCTTCTGGACCAAGACGTATTCTTGGCTCCAACTCATTAATCGTCCCATCGCCTTTAACTCGCAGAACACTTAACGCGGAAAATTTTAGCATGTGCGGAATCGCAGGCTTCACCCGATTTCATTGTGACCTTGGCGACGAAACTACCTTGGAACGCATGGGAGAAGCGATCAGGCACCGTGGACCCGATGCTCAGGGAAGTTACCTTCAGGGGCCCATTGCATTACATCACCGCAGGCTGTCAATCATTGACCTCTCCGCGGCAGGCAACCAGCCGATGCATTCCCACTGTAGTCGTTACACTATTGTCTTTAATGGCGAGATCTACAACTTTCTTGAGTTACGAGAAGCTCTAGCCAACACAGGCTACCCATTTCGCACCCATACGGATACGGAAGTGATCCTCGCACTCTACGCCCGCAAGGGGCGCGATTGTCTTGCTGATCTCAACGGCATGTTCGCGTTCGCACTCTGGGACCAGGAGGCGGAGACCTTATTCCTGGCGCGCGACCGCATCGGCAAGAAACCACTCTACTACAGTAGCATCAACGGCGACATCGCCTTTGCCTCCGAACTCAAGGCCTTGCTCGCCGCAGGCTTGGTTCAACGCGAGATCCGAATCGACGCGCTGCGTGATTATTTTTCCTACCAATATATTCCAGACCCAAAAACTATCTTCGAAGGAGTCTTCAAGCTCGAGCCCGGTCACTGGCTGGAAATCACTGCCGGTGGCCAACGCAAAGCACAGTACTGGGATCTTTCCTTCCTGGCCAACGCCACTGAAGAAGACCAGGCAACCAAGCTGTTGGGCAAGCATATCCAAAAAGCCACGCGCCGACGCATGGTCGCTGACGTACCCCTCGGCGCGTTCCTATCCGGCGGTGTTGACTCCAGTGGCATCGTCGCCACCATGTCCCAGCTCAGCGAGCATCCCGTCACGACCTGCTCCATCGGCTTCGATGAAAAACGCTTTAATGAGACAGAATTTGCGCGTATTGTCGCCGAAAAATACGCGACCAATCACCACGAGTACGTGGTAAAGGAGCGTGTCGCTGAGAACCTGCTCGAGATCGCACGCTATTTCGATGAACCCTTTGCTGATCCTTCCCTGGTACCCACCTACTTTGTCTCAAAGCTCGCCAGGCAGCAGGTGACTGTCGCCCTAGCCGGCGACGGCGGCGATGAAGTCTTCGCCGGCTATGAAAAATACGCCATCGATGCGATCGAAAACCGCTGGCGCGAGCGCGTACCGGCATTCATCCGCCACAATCTACTGCACCCAATCGCCACACTACTGCACCGCTCACCCTTCGGACTCCTGCGGCGCGCAGGCACGCTTCTGTCGGCTTTAGCCACGGAAGCAGCCATGGGGTTTTACCTCTCCAACGCGCAAATCACCGATGCGCAGTGGCAGCGCATCGCAAGCGAGGACACTCAAGAACGCCTTTCCGACTACCACCCGAGTGCCATCGTCCTCGACACCTACCGGCGCTGCGATGGCACAGACCACCTCTCACGCATTCTCTACACCGACATCAAAACCTTCCTGCCGGGCGACATTCTAGTCAAGGTCGATCGCATGAGCATGGCACACGCTTTGGAAGTGCGCGCGCCACTGCTGGACTATGAGCTGGTGGAATTTGCCGCGCATCTGCCGTCAGCCCTGAAGTTTCGCGACGGTGAGAAAAAGCGCATTCTCAAAGCCGTCTTTAAGCCATCCCTACCCAACGCCATTCTAGACCGACGCAAGATGGGCTTCTCCCCGCCACTGGCAGACTGGTTTCGCGACGAATTGCGCAACCTCGCGGAGGAAAAGCTCCTCAAGGCCAAGGACGGTCTCCCAGGCTACTTCAAGGTTGAGCGTATCAGGGAGCTATGGACCCAGCACCAGGCCCGCACCCATGACCACGGTGCTGTCCTTTGGAGTCTGCTCATGTTCCAGCTATGGTGGCAGGAGTACATGAGCGACGCCTGATGACCAAACCACGCCACGTTTCTCGCCTCAATCCAATTCCAAAATCATCGACTTATCCTCCCACATTACGAATCGGCTTAATATTCATTGACAGCCTCCACATCGATCATGTCGTAACGCGCATGCGTCCCGACAAACTTTGCTCCAGCATTGACCGCACATCAAGTATCGTCATAAGCTCACCCTTAAGATATTTCCTCCAGGATTTTTTCAAACCCATGTCCGCGCCGGTCACCGCCACCCTCCTCGCAACCGGATCCGACGGGATGTCTACCCTGCGACCCGCAACGGCTGCAGATGCCGAGCGCTGGGATGTCTATGTCATCGACCACCCACTTGGCACGCCCTACCATCGCTGGGCCTGGAAGTTGGCGCTTGAAGACGGGTACGGCCTTACCACAGCGTACTCTCTTGCGGAACACCCCCAGCACGGCATCATCGGCATTCACCCAGCCGCACGATTGCCGCATCCATTGGGTCGTGGCCAATTATGTGCCTTGCCCTACTGTGATCGCGGCGAACCCTTGGCTAATGACACTGACATCGCCATCGCGCTCACCACCCGATTGCTGGAGGACGAATCTGGCCCACTCGAAGTGCGCGCGACGCAAGGCAATGACACAGCACTTGACGACCACGCGATTGAGAACCTAAGCCCGGGGCAAAAAGTCCGTCTACTACTGGACTTGCCGCATCGTGCGGAAGACCTCTTTGCCGGCTTCAAAAGCAAACACCGTAGCCAGATCAATAAGGCCCGCAAAAACGGCCTCACCGCAAGCGTGGGTAGCTCGATTGAGCGCATTCAAGCCTTCTACCCGGTATTTGCGCGCAATATGCGCGATCTTGGCTCCCCCACCCATAGCCGACGCTGGTTCGCTGCCATCGCCCGCCACTATGGCAACGACTGTCTGATTGGGCTTGTGCAGCATAATGACATCATCATCGGTGGTGGCATAGTGCTCCTCGCTGGCCAGCGTGCGGCCATCCCCTGGGCATCAACACTGAGAGACTACAACCACCTGGCACCCAACATGCTGCTTTACTGGGCACTCCTAGAGGCGGTGATTGAACGCGGCGTCCAGCATTTCGATTTTGGTCGCTCCGGGTTCGGCGAGGGTACTTATCGCTTCAAAACCCAATGGGGCGCGCGTCCCGTCCCCCTCGCATGGAGCAAGGTCGTCCGATCCGCGCAAGGCATCGAAAGGCTAAGTGCGCTTGATCCGCAGCCAGTGCAAACCCGCACGGCGGGAGCTTTGCTGCGACGAAGCGCCGAGACGGTCTGGCGCTCTCTGCCCGTTCCGCTTACCATCGCCCTTGGGGCGCGTATTCGGCCTTGGATTAGTCTTTAGTTTCAAAGAAATCAAGACGACGAGAGAAACCCATGACGAGCATCGCGGAACTCATTCACGAAGAGGAAAAAACTGGGTTTTGAGACTTCAGCCATAAAGAATGTCCTGCTTCTGCCCCTGAGGTATATTGATCAGCCCTTTTAAGGTGCAAAAAACATTTAAGATCAAATATTTGCAAGATCAGGTGATCCTGGCAATCCTCGAACCCAGCGATTTCGCGAAACCACTTTGAAGCAAAATCAAGGGATTGCAAGCGGACATATTTTGCCGCCTTAAAAGGACTGCCCCATCAATACTGACCGCCGAACCCAAGCTGACCGACCCTCGCCGTGACCAAGACCAACGATCTGCTTGATCCGAAAAACGACTATGTCTTCTTCCGCATCTTCTCCGAAGACCCGGAACTGCTGATCGATCTGATCAACGCCGTGCGCGCAGACCAGCCACCAATCACCGAGATCACCCTCCTTGATGCCCGCCTGACGCCAGAGCGCATCCAGGGCAAGCGCCTGGTTCTCGACCTCAGAGGCATCGACGAACAGGGGCGACGCTATAATATCGAGATCCAGGTGCGCCGCTTCCCGTTCTGGGCCAGTCGCGCCATGATGTATCTCGCGCGCCTCTACAGCGAGCAACTAGACGCCGGCAACGACTATCAGGAAGCCCAGCCGGTCATCGGCATTCACCTGCTCGACTTCGACCTCTTCCAAGAGGAGCCCGGCGACCAAGACAATGCCCTCTGGCGCTTCGACACCTACGACCACCAGAATGCCCGCAGTCTCGGGCACATCATGGAGCTGAACATTGTCGAACTACGCAAAGCCGACCGGCTCGGCCAACTGCCAGAGCGTCTCTCCGCCTGGATCGCCTATTTCGAACATTGGAACGAGGACGATGTGATGAACAACCTAGCCCATCCCCCCATCCAGAAAGCCCGAGCCAAGCTGCGCGCCATGAGCGCCGATGAAGAAGAACGCTATTGGGCGGAATCGCGCGCCAGGGCATTGAGCGATGAGGTCACGATGCTAAATGCGGCGCGCAGGGAAGGACGCGAGGAAGGTCGAGAGCAAGGACGCGAGGAAGGTCGAGAGCAAGGCGCTATCGCAAGCACCCGCCGCACGCTGCTGCGCCTGACTCACCGTCGCTTCGGCGAGGCAGCGGCGGAACACGCCAGAGCGCTATTGGAAACCATCACTGCTGCGGATCGGCTTGAGGAGTTGGCAGACGAATTCATCCTCTGCGCCGACACGGACGCTTGGTTAGCCGCCTTACGCACCGCCGCCAAGCAGTGATCCATCTGCCTTTCACGCCCAATGCCCGCCCCATGGCGAAGTTTTTTGAAATACCCCCACGAATACCGGCCACATGAATCACAATGCAAACAACAAAAATACAGCAAATCGTCTTCAACGCCATCGAGATGGTCAACAATCTGAGACAGGATAACGAGCAGATTCCAGTGGCCGCCTCCACCGAGCTTTTTGGCCCCGGCGGTTACCTCGATTCCATGGGGCTGGTGGGACTGCTGCTCGACATCGAGGAATCCCTGGAGAATGAAGGCCACCAAGTCTCCCTCAGCGATGACCGCGCCATGTCGCAGCGCAACAGCCCATTCCAGAACGTGCAAAGCCTGGTGAGCTACATCGAAGGTCTGCTGCCCAAGGACTAAGGCATGGGCGCGAGAACCATTCTCATCACCGGCACCAGCCGGGGCCTCGGCCAAGCGTTGAGCGAGCATTTCCTCGCCCAGGGCGACACTGTCATTGGCTGCGCGCGCAGCGAAGGCGCCATTGAGCACCCCCAGTACCAGCACCACCGGGTCGACATCACCTCAGAAGCGGAGGTTACCCGCCTGTTTTCCGGTCTCAAGCGCCAGCACAGCCACCTCGATGCCCTGATCAACAACGCCGGCATCGCCAGCATGAACGCATTCGCGCTAACCCCCGCGAGCACTGCGGCACGGATTCTCAACACCAATATCCTGGGCACCTTTTTGTTCTGCCAAAAAGCGCTGCGCCTGCTGAAGAAATCCCAGAACCCTAGAATCGTCAACTTCTCTACCATCGCCGTCCCGCTCAAGCTTGAGGGCGAATCCATCTACGCCGCAAGCAAAAGCGCCATCGAGACCCTAACCCAGGTTCTCAGCAAGGAATACGCGCCCTTCGGCATCACCTGCAATGCCATCGGGCCATCACCCATCGACACGGCACTGATTCGCAATGTACCCAAGGCAAAAATCGATGCACTGCTCCAGCAGCAAAGCGTCAAACAAATGGCCACAGCCGCTGATGTCATCCATGTGATTGAATTTTTCCTCAGCCCCAACAGCCGCCAGATCACTGGGCAAAAGCTCTACCTGGGAGGGTTCTGCGCATGATCGGATTCTTTCTCGACACCATGCGGCAGGCGGGCGAGCGGGAGGCGATTGTCTTCCGCGGTCAGTCGACAAGCTATCGGGACCTGAGCCAGAAGACCGACGAGGCCCTCGCCTGGCTGCGCCAGCAGGAGATCCCGGCCGGCGCCGTCGTATCCTTTGATGGGGATTATTCACCTGCGGCCATTGCGTTATTTTTCGCCCTGGCCGCCAATCGCGCCATCGCCGTTCCCCTGTCATCGGACTCCCATCAGCACTTTCAAGAATTTCGCGACATTGCGATGTCCGAATACGATGTTTCGATCGTCAATGAGGGCTATGTCCTGACCCGCACCGGCCGCCATGCCGATCACCCACTCTACGATCAGCTCCGTCAGCACCAGTCCCCCGGGCTGGTGCTGTTCTCCTCCGGCTTAACAGGCAGAAGCAAGGCCATTGTCCAGAATCTCGACAAGCTGATGGCGAAATTCCACACGCCACGCAAAGCCCTGCGCATGCTCATTTTCCTGCAACTGGACCACATCGGCGGCGTCAACTCCCTGCTTTACACCTGCGCCAACCAGGGCACCCTGATCGTCGCCGATGGCCGAACGCCAGAACAGGTCTGCGCAGCAATCGAGCGCTTTCAGGTCGAACTCCTGCCGACCTCACCGACCTTTCTCAACCTGCTCATCTTGTCGCGCGCTGACGAAAGGTTCGCTCTCTCCTCCCTCAAGCTGATGACCTACGGCACTGAGCCCATGCAGGCCAGCACGCTCAAAAAGCTCAACGCGATCTTCCCGCACTGCCAGTTGCAACAAACCTACGGCTTGTCTGAGCTCGGCATCCTCCGTTCCAAGTGGATGAAGGTTGGCGGGAAGGAATTTCACACCAAGATCGTCAACGGAACACTCTGGATCAAATCCGACTCGGCCATGCTGGGTTACATCAACGCCCCCTCCCCCTTCGATGCCGAAGGCTATCTCGACACTGGCGATCTGGTCGAGCAAGATGGCGATTGGATTCGCATTCTCGGGCGCCAGAGCGAAATCATCAATGTCGGCGGCGCCAAGGTCTACCCCGCCGAGGTGGAAAGCCACCTGCTAGAAATGGACAATATCGAGGACGTAGTTATTTTCGGCGAGACTCACCCGATTACCGGCAAAATCGTGATCGCGAAAGTCAAGCTCTCCCAACCCGAACCCCTCAAGGAGTTCAAAAAACGCATGCTCGCCTTTTGTCGCGACCGCATGCCAAGTTACAAGGTACCCGGCAAGGTTCTACTGACCGATCAGGCCACGCACAATGAAAGGTTCAAACGCTTGCGGCGTTAGCCTACTTGGGCAAGTTAGATAACGAATAAGGTTTCAGAAAAACCGAAATGCTAATGCAACCCGCTTACGTAACACCTCAAAAACCGGCGTTGCGATAGCATCGGTAAAATCCTTCGGCAGCAGCTTTTGCAACGCAACAATGCCGAGGGCAAACGCCACCCGGTCAGCGCCTTCGGTTTTCTACGAAGCATTGCGCCAACCCGGCCAGGATGCCCGTGCGTGCCTCGACCTCACGCAACAGCAAGACGCCACCGTCGCTACTGATGGGGCCACCGGCGCGTTTCGGGTAATCTACGTCGCCAAGCACGCCGACGCCATCTATGTGCTGCACGCCTTCCAGAAAAAGACCCAACAGACCCGCAAAACGGATATCGACCTCGCCGCCAAACGCTACAAGCTAATTGAAGAAGCACCATGAAAGACGACGATACACGCATTATCGAAAGCAGTGGCAACGTCTTTGCTGATCTCGGCTTCGACCCAGCCGAGGCGGAGGTGATGAAAATGCGCACCGAACTCATGATTCGCACGGCACAGCAATTAAAGGCCAAGGGTTGGACACAAGCGGAGGCCGCGCGTCACCTGGGGATAACCCAGCCTAGGGTGTCCCGTCTGGTCAAAGGCAAATTGGAAGATTTTAGCCTGGATATGCTCCTAACCTTGGCAACGCGCGCCGGACTTCATCCGGAGCTGCAGTTGAACCCGTGAGGGATCTTTCTACGCCATAGATGTCACCAGAAGATATCACCGCAACCCACTCGAACTCTAATTCTTCAGTTTAAGACAAAATTTATGGACAAAAAGACGAATCAAGTTGCCCCGCTTGAATACCTTGATGGTCGAATCACCATCCATCCTGACATCTGTAATGGCCACCCGACGATCCGCGGGCTGCGCATCACGGCCGAGACCATTCTCGATTACCTCAGCGCCGGAGAAGCCCGAGAAGAGATCCTTTCTCAATATCCATCGCTCGAACCAGCGGATATCGATGCTTGCTTGCGCTTTGCCACCAATTTGATGACACATCGCTACCAGCTGCAAAATGTCGCCTGATGCAACGCTTCCTGATTGACGTCAATCTTCCGTATCGCTTTTCCATCTGGTCGGGGGATAATTGCTTGCACATGCGCGACATTGGTGAGAACTGGACCGATACCCAAATTTGGGATTACGCCCAACAGCACAATTTGACTATTGTATCGAAGGATGCTGACCTCTCCGACCGGATCATGATCAGCTTGCCTCCACCGCGGGTCATTCATATTCGGCTAGGGAATATGCGGATGCATGATTTTCATTCATTAATGACAAAACTCTGGCCGCAAGCTGTTGCACTCATCGAAAACAATCGACTGGTGCGAATCTACCCTGACAGAATCGAGGCGATTGGATAAGGCTGATCAAGATAGTAACGAGACTCGCATCTGCCGACGACAGAGCAAGATGATCGATGCCGGCGACGCCAATAACGAAATGGGTACCACCAACATGGTGGCTTTTAGAAAGCTAGGCGCTTGATCCTTAGATAATGGCGTTTTGGTAAGTGCGGCCATACGCCCGAGTTCCGTGCCCGCGCGATCCTTCGAGAATCTTCAGGGACTCGAAACATCGAGGAATCCCTGCAGAATGAAGGCCACCAAGTCTCCCTCAGCAATGACCGCGCCACGTCGCAGCGCAATAGCCCGTTCCAGAACGTGCAAAGCCTCGTGAGCTACATCGAAGGTCTACATCTGACGATGAACAATCTTTCCCATTCCCCAGTTCAGAAAGCCCATGCGAAGCTGCGTGCCATGAGCGCCGTTGAGGAGGACCGCTATTGGGCCGAGGCGCGCGACAGGGCGCTGAGTGACGAGGTGACGATGCTGAATGCCGCGCGGAGGGAGGGCGAGAAGATTGCTCGCCAACAAACCGCACTAGCCCTTCTGCAAAAGGCCCAGCTCGACATTGCCACCATTGCACTTTGCACCGGCTTGAGCGAGGACGAAGTTCGCCAACTCGTCGCCGATCAAGCGAACTGATGCAAGATATACCCCTCACATCACTGGCGAAAACTGATCTACACGAGACCCATCAGATGGTAATCGACAAAGTCATCCGCAGTGATCCCAAAGCGATTCTGACTCGCTTTGTGGCAGGAAGGTCAAAAACCATAATCTTCGCTTAAGGCAAGGCGCCGTGGCTGTGCGCATCCACGCGCCCCCCCCCAGCGGTCGCCTGATCGGCTAAACTTGCCGCATGGTCACCAACACCCGCGATACATCCAACCCGGATACTTCTAACAAAGCCCCGCTGCGCCAGTGGCACCGGGCCTTTGGTATCGCACTGGTCAATGTCTTCGCCGATGCGCCTTGGGTGGTCGAGCTCGAGCAGGAACTCGCCCTGAAAAGCCAGTTGCTTGATGTCGCCATCATTGAAGCCGCGGATCAACGCAGCCCAGAGCAGCCAGCGACCGAGTTGCCCGATGGACTGGGCAATCTACGCACGCATAACCTGCTAACCTACAAATCACACCACGAAGCCCTCACCGCCTGGGTACTCTTTGCCAGCGAACAGGATCGGATGCGCCTGGGGCTCGCGCACTACCGCGCGCGCCACACCAACCCGAGCCAACACGGCCACTGGGAACTGCTCGAACACCTGTACCGACTCTACCGACGCGAGGTGCCTGAAATGGCCTAAACCATGGAACAATTTCTGCGCTCAGCGAGACCCATGAGATGGTGATTGATGAGGCCATCCGCGGCAATCCCAAAGCGATTCTGAAACGCTTTAATCCCGAGGATCATCTCAATGGGCTTGCTCCCGAGGAGCGGCTTAAGGGGCTCGCTCCCGAGGATCGACTCAAGGGGCTTGATCCAGCCACCATCGAAGCCTGGCTGACCAAAGAACGCAGCGGTCACTATCCGAAAAAGACCTGAATTTTCTCGCCCAGGAGGGAATACGACGCCTTGCACGCGGAACAGCGCGGATAGACTTGAAACCCGGCGGAATACTCATTTGGGCGACCTTCCAATGGCCATTCGGTTGGCCCGAGGGCTACCTCAACCTGCAACTGCAGCTGGAGCAAACCACCGGAGCACTACGCGTTCACCAACTCCAGATTGGTCCCTGGTCGCTCCCACAGTTGCAACGCATCGCTAACTCTTGGGCGAAAGCCTACGAGTCTTTTCGTGCCGAAGAAATTGCTACCGCCACTGGCCGCACGACCAACGAACTGCAAGCGGAACAAGACCGCCTAATCGCCCGCATCGAATCGGCCAGAGCCGATCTCGCCGAGTTTGCTGAACGAAACGACATCGTCAGTCTCGAACGGGATGAAAACCGCGCTCTCGCGGCTCTGACGGGGCTCCACAACTCCCTCGCGAAAGCGCGCGAACGGGTCGTCGACGCCCAAGCGAATCTTGAAGCGGTGGATGCTGCCATCGCCCTCGGCGCGAACGTGGTGCCTGATTGAGCCTGAGCAAGCTATCTGAGGGAACTGGCCGCGCTTCTGAGCAAATTGCGTGAGGGAAAACGAAAAACCCCCTCAAACAACTTGACGAAAGTTGTCCGAGAGGGCTGTCTCCGAATTTCGCCAAAAACCAGGAGACAGCACCAGTGTGTCACGCCTTTCTACACGACGCCAATTTCTACCAACTGCTCACTCGGATCGACGAGTCGATTGCTGAGGAGGCGCGCGCGCGCGGCTGTGACTGCGGTGGGGTCTTGCATCGCGCCTGCTATCCGCGCAAGCCCCGCGGTGAGCGTGGCGTCTTGGATGAGAGCTACCAGCGCCGTCTGAGCTTCTGCTGCGCCGAGGATGGCTGTCGGCGGCGCTGCACCCCGGCGTCCGTGCGTTTTCTCGGCCGCAAGGTCTACCTTGGGGTCATTGTCGTCCTGATCACTGCGCTCAATCACGGTCTCAGCGCGTCGCGTCGTCAGCGCTTGATTGAGACACTCGGTGTCTGCGTCCAAACCCTGCGCCGTTGGCAACAGTGGTGGCGGGAGCAGTTTGTCCAAACCCGCTGTTGGAGGGGATTGGCCGGACAGTTCCTTCCGCCGATCCTCACCGCCCATCTACCCAGTGCATTGCTCGAACGCCTAAGCGGCCGCGCGTTGTCCGAACGTGTCGTGCAATTGCTGGTATTGATCGCCCCGACCACGACAACGACAGGCTCGCCGCAGGCCATGGCCGACCCGCGGAAGATGTAATCGCCCCGGTACGCAACGCCTTCTAGACTCCCAGTTCTGTGCAAAACACCTGAGAGGAGAAGGCCGATGTCGGATGAACAAGCCCACGGCGACCCTGATGGGTGGGCGCGGTTGCGCTTCGCCATTATTGGTCCCTTGTTGGCCGATCCCGCGCCGGGGGCTGGCATTGGGGCGCGCCTGCAAGCGCTGGCCGCCAAATCCTGGCGCCATCCGCTGACCGGCCTGCCGGTGCGCTTTAGCTTCGCGACCTTGGAACGTTGGTACTACCGCGCGCGCGATGTGCAAGACCCGGTCGGGGCACTGCGTGCGCGCCGGCGCCGCGATGCGGGAGCGCCGCGCGTCTTGAGTGCGCGCCTGATGGAAACCATCCAGGCGCAATACCGTGACTACCCCGGTTGGACGGTGCAGCTGCACTACGACAATCTGGTCTCCTTGGTGGAGGCCGATGACACACTCGGACCACTGCCGTCCTACGCCACCGTGCGCCGCTTCATGAAGCGCGAAGGGTTGCACCGCCGCCGGGTCGTGGCACGCCAGACCCCCGGTGCCGAACAGGCCGCCCGGCGTCTGGAGGCCTGCGAGGTGCGCAGCTATGAAGCCCAGTATGTCCATGCCTTGTGGCATCTGGACTTCCACCATGGCTCGCGCCACGTCCTGACCCGCGGTGGTGTCTGGGTCAAGCCCCTGCTATTGGCGATCATCGACGATCATTCCCGCTTGATCTGCCATTTGCAGTGGTATCTGGATGAGACGGCCGAGACGCTGGTGCATGGTCTGGGCCAGGCGTTGCAGAAACGCGGCCTGCCGCGGGCGTTGATGAGCGACAACGGCGCCGCGATGCAGGCCGAGGAGTTCACCGCTGGACTGCTTGCGCTGGGCATCCTGCACGAACCAACGCTGCCTTATAGCCCCTATCAGAACGCCAAGCAGGAACGGTTTTGGGCGACGCTCGAAGGCCGCCTGATGGCGATGCTCCAAGACATCGAGGAGCTCGACCTGCAGCGGCTGAACATCCTCACCCAAGCCTGGGTCGAGCAGGAGTACCACCGCAAGGTTCACAGCGAGACGGCCGCCACGCCGCTGGCGCGGTCGTTGGATGCGCCCAGCGTGGGGCGCCCCTGTCCGGATAGCGAGGCCATCCGTGCGGCCTTTCGCTGCCGCGTCCAGCGTCGCCTACGCCCGCTGGGATTTAAGCGCGGTGGATCTGATCGACCCGCACAGTGGCGCACCGCTGTGTCGGCTCCATCCCTTGAATAAAGCCGCCAATGCCTCGGGCGAGCGACGGCGCCTGGACGGCGCGAGCACACCACCACCGTCCAAACGCACCACGACCCTGCCACCGCTGCTGCGCGAGTTGCTCGCCGAGTATGCCGCCACCGGCTTGCCGCCGGCCTATCTGCCAACCCATGACGATCCGGAGTTTGATGCATGAACAAAACCCTGTTGGCCATCTATGGACTGAAGTTCAATCCGTTTTCTCCGGAGCTGCCAACGGCGGCATTGCATCTGACCCCAGCGGTGGAGCAGTTCTGCTGGCGCATTGAGCAAAGTCTGATTCGCGAAGGCGGCTTTGCGTTGATTCAGGGCGATCCCGGCACCGGCAAAAGCGCGGTGTTGCGCGTGCTCGATGAGCGCCTGCATCAGTTGCCCGACCTCAGCGTCGGGGCCATTACCCATCCGAGTTCCAAATTGGCGGATTTCTACCGCGAGATGGGCGAGCTGTTCGCCGTTGACCTCAAACCGCATAACCGCTGGGGTGGCTTTAAGTTGCTGCGTGAGCGTTGGTTGGCGCATCTGCAAACGACGCTGTTGCGCCCGGTGTTGCTGATTGATGAGGCGCAAGAGATGCATCCGACGGTACTCAATGAGTTGCGTCTGCTGACCTCGATGCAGTTTGACTCGCGCACCTTGTTGAGCGTGATTCTCGCCGGCGATGGGCGCCTGGCGGCGATGCTCCGGCGCGAGGAGTTGCTGCCGCTGGGCAGCCGTATCCGCACGCGCCTGAATCTGGAGTCTGCCAGCCGCGAAGCACTCGTGGCTTGTCTGGAGCATGTGCAGCAGTGCGCGGGTAACGCGAGCCTGATGAGTCCGGAGTTGATGAAGACGCTCGCTGAACATGCGTTGGGTAATTATCGGGTGTTGACGACCATGGCCGCGGAGTTGCTGGCGCAGGCCGCACGCCTTGAGCGCCCGCAACTCGATGAGTCGCTGTACCTTGAGGTGTTTGGCGCGTTACCGGGTAACGCCCGCCAACGCCCGGGGGCCAAGGCGGCGCACGCCCGATGACGGCGGCCTCTCACACCGCGATGATGCTCGCCGCTTGGCACCATGCCGGTATCACGCGCGCGGATCTGGCGGTGCGCACGCCGAGCGCGATGATGCTGTGGTTCCAGGATCGCGCTTTGGATCAGCTGCCGCTCGGATTGGCCAGGGCGCGCAATGCCCATGGGGCGGATGTCTATATCCGTCCGGCTCGCGGCTATCCTTGGCCAATGGTGTTTCTCGATGATGTCGCCCCGGCAATGGCGCACCGCGTCGCCAAGCACTATGCCGTCCTGGTGGTGCGGACTTCGACCCTCGGGGGCTGTCATCTGTGGCTACAACTGACCCGCGCGCTTGATGAGAGACAGCGCGCCCAGGTGCAGCGTTGGCTGATTCCGCGTGTGGGCGCTGATCCGGGCTCAGTCTCTGGTGAGCATCTCGGTCGGCTGGCGGGGATAAAGAATGCCAAACGCGGCGGGGAGTGGGTCAATGTTCTTCACCGCCCAGGCCCTCGGGAGCGGGTCTGGGATCCGACGCCAGCTTTGCCAACGACCGCTGCGCCTCGGGCGAAACCGCCCGCTCGCAAACAGGACTCACGCGCGCCTTCCTCCGCCGGCGACAGCTCGGAGTCAGCCCGCGAATGGGGCTGGGTCCGCGGCGCACTCGAGGCCGGTCTGTCACCAACCACGCTCTACCAGCGCTTGCTCGAGCGCGCTTCCCCGCGTCGCGGTGCCGATGCCGAGCGCTACGCCCGCTATACCCTCTCGCGCGCACTCCGCTCTACCGCGCACCGCCACTGAACCCTGTCCGTCTCTCCCCCTTGGGGGGCGCGTGGTTCATGATTCCCGCTCTCCTTAGTCCGCCAAGGATGGCGTCCCGCATTCCACTGGCAGTCAGCGTCCTTTAAATAGCTTGAAAATAGTTCCGGCGAATAGCGTTTTTACGCTCACCTGATGAACAACAAGCAGACCTCGCCCGCCTGCGCCGCGATTACGAGCGCGAACGTGATCGCCTAGATGGGCTACTCGGGCGGTTCACCCTCCAATACCTTCAGCGCGATCCGTCCCTGCGCCATCTTCCAGAGGAAGTGCGCCTGCTTGAGCGGGAATTACAGCGCGCAACCGAGCGGGCACGCCAAACTGTGCGCCAACAAGCCGTGCAGCAAGTCGATGCCGCCAAGCAGGCTGTTTCGGCGCTGGAACGCGACCTAGACCAGCAACAAGAGCAGGTTCAAGCCTTCTCACGACAATTCAAGCAATACCAATCCCTTGAAGCCGAGCTCGCCCGCCTCGACACGCTCCTGGCAGACACTCGCGACCGCCTCGCCCGGATTGAAATGCGCAATTTCGAGGATTACCCTCCGATCCAGATCGTTGAAAGTGCCGCCTTGCCGACGCGCCCCATCTATCCGCGCTACCAACGGGATCTTTTCATCGCACTTGGCGCATCCCTGCTCGCCGCCCTATTTATCACCTGGCTGACGGATAATCTTTCCGGTCGCGGACGGCCACCAAGCCTTTCCTACGTTGGGGTCCGGGTCGATCCCGGCGTGAGTCTGATCAGCCAAGCGAGAGTTGACCACAGTTCCCGAACCTTAACCAATGACCAAAATCCGAAGCAAATCTCTGATTTTTAAAATCATCTCTAGCCGGACCTCCAGGATTGACCGCACATCCAGCAACGCCATAAGCTAATCCGCCGGATCGGAGTAGGTCACCCAGCGCTAGCGCGCTAAATATACTGGCGTCGAGTGGGTCAATGCGCGTGACAATTTGGCGGTGAACCGTGGCGGCTCGGCTCACTGGTGACGCACGGACAACAACAACGCGCCGGTTCCTTGATGAGATTACGCCGAAATACGCAGGCCTTCGCGAGGCTTCGGCAGGGCAAGTATAACTCGATGGAACGGGTCCTCGCCGACTCCGGTCGCGCGACGGCCATTTGTGATATCCCGGTGCTTCAATCTCCGCGTCAACACGACTCCCAGGAGTCTCGGCAGAAATCACACGACACGCAAGTAAATCGGCCTCATATGAAACAAAAATCTCATTTCCAGCCCAAAATTAAATACGCCAATCGGACACTCTTTGGATATATAAAACGCAATAATGAACCGTAAAGCGAACGTTGATCGAAACGGCGCGTGCCCGACATCCGCAAGCCAAGTGGTACCACTGATATTAGTAAGCTTCCTAAGCACTGCGGCCCCTTCCGTGCCAGCCATTGCCCTTTTTTGCCAATGGTCGTAGCATGCGGCCTTGATCATAACTCGGACCATCCCGAGAGCATGCGCGGGCCATCGTGGCGGTAGGGTGGACAAGAGAAGGGCAGTCCAGCAACGCCGGCGCGACCATCGGTGGATTTTCCTCTCGCTTATCCACCCTAGTCCACCGCCAAATGATCAAGGGCTAGCATGCCAACACCCTGACCAAAAAACCAACAGTTCTTGCCCGCTTGAATCACGACTGGAAACCAGAAAACAGTCACCAGATCGATCGAGCGCCATGGACGGCCCTTCGTAACATCTTCGTTCTACGCGCATGATAATCCGGATGAGTCGGGCGATGAGGATCCAAACATCGGTCTTTTACCTGCTTTACTTTATCAGAAAGCGGATTTGGTGCATCGTGCGACAGTTGAGCAATGTCAAATTCCGTCGGGTGGGCTTGCATTTTCTATTCGTCGCCGTGTTATACGGAGGATGAAGTCAAGTGGCCGTCTATAGCCGCACATATAAATTCGTCTATTTTCAAAACCCGCGCACCGGATCGACGATGCTCGAGACCGTTCTCATCAAGGAGCTTGGGGGCGAGTTAATACCGATTCCCAAGAATCACGCAGAGAAGATGCGTTACAAACATTTAACGTATTTCGAGTTATTGGGAACGGGGGTTATAAGCCGACGCGAACTAGACTCCATGTTTCTATTCACTTCAGTTAGAAATCCCTACGACAAGGCCGTTTCTGATTGGCAAGGCGAGAAAAAATTCTACCAAAAGAGTAGGACGCCGGAGAAACGGCCTGAGAACGTTCTAGCGCACCGTACAACCAACCTGGAGGACTACCTTAAACTTGTCCTATTACTTCGGCTACCCTTACGGCTACGTTTTGCCATCTACAGATATCTTCCGGTGATCGCTTTTAACTTTCTTGCGGCGCTATACGGGTTTGGCCGCCGGATGAACCGAAACTCATTTACCATCGACAAAATGAATCTTTATATTCGTAACAAAAATATTGAATCTGACTTCCAGGAATTTTTATCAAAAATTGGGGTTAATCGGGTGGTGAAGTTACCAATAATTAACCGAACAGAAAATAGAACCCAAGACTACGAGAGCTATCAGACAGTGAATACAAGGCGGTGGCTGCGAAAGATGTACAGCGACATCTTTGATAGATTCTATCCCGATTTGGAGTAACGTCAGTTTAATAGGATCGATCTTTTCTCAATTCTATCGGTCACCGTCAGAGGCGCAGGCGCTATGTTAGATTCACCAACATGGCGTCGCGCATCCAAACAAAGCCTAACGACTTTTTGATCTCTAACAATGTCAAATATAATTTCTTTGAACGGGTACTTTCACAGAAAATGCCCAGTAGAGTTAAAAAAAATGCTGCACAGGATGCTGCCCGAAACAGACCAAAATTTCGGCAAAGTCGCCCGCCTTCAATCCCTAGAAGAAAGCGGAGGAATCCTTGCCAGCACTTTCGCCTGGCGAAATCCGGAAACCTACCATGCGGCTTCAGAACAGGCGAAGTGCAGCATTTTTATCCATGGCGAATTGTACGATCTAAAGCCGAAACTGATTCTTGAGGATTATATTAACCAGCGTCCTGCATTCTTGAATCATCTAGAAGCAGAAGGCGCTTTTGCCGGGCTGATTCATGACAGATTGAACAGCAAAGTGCATATCTTTGCGGATTTTTTTGGTTTAGAGAATATTTTCTATTACTACGATAATGACAAGTTCGCGCTATCCACAAACATTAAGAATATCAGCGCAATTCCAGGGATCGACCGAACCGTCGACATGGAGACATTGGCCAGCTTTTGGAACTTCGGCTTCGCCATTAACCAGCAAACGCCATTCAAAGAAATTAAATTGCTACCACCAGGGACGCTTCTCAGCCTTGATCTGAAAAACTGGAAACTCGCTCACCACACGTATGCAAATTTGCTGGATCTCTTTCATTTTGGCGGAGATGATTCCCAAGACTTAGCAGAACCTGTACGCCTTTTCCAACATGCGGTCAATATCAGAACTTCCGATTACGCCAGTACGCGCTTGGGTTTATCCTTGTCCGGCGGACTAGACTCACGGGCGATTCTATCGGCTATCGGAGAGAAATCAGCCAAACTAACAACCTACACGCTGGGTCTCAAAAAATGCGCGGATGAGATACTGGCAGAAAAAATGGCTGCTATCTGCAACACCAAGCATACTTTTGTACCCATCGACCAAACCGCGCTAGAGGATTTCGAATCCTTAGCCCAAACGCTGGTTTATCACTCGGACGGATTTTACCACCCCCATGAGTCAACCGAGCAAGTAGCCTTGAACTATTTGGCCTCGGACCCTTTCGATATCATGCTGAGAGGGCATGGCGGAGAAATCGCAAAATACAGTCTCGCTTATCCATTTCAATCGTTCCGCGGCATGGACGACCACTCTTCATCTGACATCTTTGACCATTTTTTTGAAAGAGCATCCTTGGCCCGACAGGATATTGATTTCAAGAAGCTTTTTATTCACCCAGTCGCACAAGAGAGCCAGTTCCTCAGTTATAACGCCATGAGACACTCAATTGATCCCGTCATGAAAAGCGGCATCAGAAATTGCGATCTAGGCATCTACCTCTACATCGACCAATGGATACGCAGACAGGTCGTATCATCCCTCAGCCTCTTTCGAGACAAAGTCGGCATTCGGATGCCTTATATGGATCGGAGATTCATCCGTTCTCTTTTGTCCCTTGATCCCAAACGACGCTATTCTGGTGAGTTTCAACGCCGCCTAGTTCATGATTTGTCGCCAGACCTGGAAAAGGTGCCGGATTCAAACACTGGCGCGCCCTTAAACGCGGGTAAAGTGGAGGTGTTCATGAAAGACAAGCTCCACTCGGTCCTGCGCAAAATGGGCATCAAAGGCCACCGTCATTACACCGAGTTTCAGGAGTGGCAAAGAAAACACTTCCGCGATGCGATACAGCAGATCCTTTTCAGCGAACGGTGTCTGGATCGAAACTATTATGACAAGAAGGCACTTGAAGGGATTTTTCAGCAGCATATTTCTGGAAAGAACAACTATTCGCACTTTTTCGGAACAGCGGTAGGAATAGAACTTTGGCATCGCCTGTTTGTGGATTAGCGCCTAAAGGACTGAGAAACTATTGACTTCTGCAAGTAAGAAAGCGAGCAGATCCCCTCTGCAGCAATCTCATCGCCCCCAATTATGGAGTGATAAAGGGGGTATATTACGCACCTCGCACTTGGAGTTCGGAAACATGATCGCTAAACTGCGAGAACTCTGGCAAGAGCGCAGACTGCCCTGGAGACTGACCCACCGAGGTGGGGTGATCAATACTTGCCTACTTGCTCCTTTACGGCAAACCTGGTTTCACCTCCGCCTGCTTATGGTCCCCAATCAGCCGGATGTCACCGTGGTCATTCCCGTGCGGAACCGAATCGACATCCGCATCCGCAATTGCCTACAGAGCCTGCGCGGGCAAGACTACCCGGCCGAGAAGATCCATATCCTCATTGTCGAGTATGGCTCGGACGAGGGCGCCGATATCCCTTATCTTCTCTCCCTTTGTAAACAGTACGGTGCCAAATGCCATCGTACAGGTCCTCAGCAAAAGTGGTGTAAAAGCCACGCGATCAATATCGGACTTCGGCAGATTGAATCAAATATTGTGATGCTGAGCGACAATGACTATGTTTACAGTTCTGACTACATCAGGCAGGCTATCGACATTCTTGTCAATAACCGCCTTTCTGTGGTCTATGGCCCCACTCTGGATATGCCCGAAAACTGCAAAGAACAACTCCAAACCGAGCAGATAGACCTGAACCAGAAAATGCCGGAATGGAAAGCGGCCAGCACCCCGCGCACCAATGGACTGTATCATCCGGGGAACCTAACAACATTCTCGCTGTACCTAAGCTACATTCGGGGAATGGATGAAAACCTATTCGGATGGGGGGGGGGAAGACAATGATATTCAGGAGAGACTGTACAGGCTAGGAACCAAAATGCAGACTCTGAGTGGCCTGTCTTACTATCTTCATCAATGGCACCCAAGGGGCGAGTCATTGAGTCGAGAAGAAGTAACGCGGTATTTTCAGGAGAATTGGAACTATATCAAGCGCACTCGGTCTATTCGCCGCAATCCGCTTGGCTGGGGCATGCAAAAGCCTTTGCCCACGCGCAATCTGTACGCCAAATGCATTACTTGGCCCGATGACGCGTCTTGCGAATCTGGTTTCGCTTTGCGCTTACCCCCCACTAGCGATTGCCCGGCGACATCGGAAATTCATGACGCTGGCGATTCTTATGGAGAAGGAGCCGCATCAATCCTAACGAAAAGGCTGCGTATCAGATCAACAAGCGGAGGATTTCCGCCTGATCGATATTCACAGTAATTAAGGTTGGCAAATTTATACACCCTGAGCAGTGCCAGTCAGCCGACAACGAGGTTGCGACATGATCTTTCTTTCGATCACAGTTACTCTAGGTTGTCTTTTGATAACCTCCATCACGATTTTAACCCTGCACAAAGTCAGAAAAGTCCATCTTGCCTTGTTCTCTCTGAGCGAAAAAATGATCGCAGTTGAACGAGAGACGAAATGGCTATATCAACAACTCCAGTCGATCTATTCGCTTGAAAAGCTTTTGAATTGCGCAAAGCCACTTCCCACTCTTAGGGGTTGGGCTGCTTCTCCAGATTTTTTGCTCGGTATTGCACAGCACGTTTTAAGAGAGAAGCCGCAAATTGTGCTGGAATGCAGCTCCGGAAGCTCGACAATAGTTTTAGCTAGATCAATGCAACTAAATGGTAGAGGCCATGTATATAGCCTAGAACATGACTCTCGCTATAGTGAACGTACGCGAGTAGAACTGGCGGACCAAGGTTTGAGCGATTGGGGGACAGTCATTGATGCGCCTCTTCAGAAGCTGCACGACTTGGAAGGGCACATCTGGTACGCGCTAGACCAGTTGCCAAAAGATATTAAGTTTGACATGCTTGTCATAGACGGTCCGCCGAAAGACACTTGTCCCCTTGCTCGCTATCCAGCCTTGCCGGCTTTACTTAGTCGTCTATCAGCCGGCGCAAGTATTTTTCTCGACGATGCATCACGTGAAGACGAAAAAAAGATCGCTCAGCGTTGGGCGATCGAGTTTCCCTCGCTAAGGCAGGAACAACTTCATTACGAGAAAGGTTGTTTAAAACTAACCCTCCCGGAGAATTAGCTATACCCGGCTGGGTATCGGGAACGGCGGCATCCTAGGTTAATTCATTTTAGCGTTGATGCACTGCTACGGATGTATCCTGCCGATCGCCCACACCGACGCTGGACTAGGGGCTCCCACCCGCCGCCCGCAGGCAGGTAGGCATGTACCAACTTCCGTAGGCAAGGCAGAAATCACAGGCGTAGAATGATCCGGGCAGCCATTTTAAGGTGACGAAATTCGTCTGACTGCAAGCCCCTGATTTTTCGTCAAGGTGCTTGCGTTGGATCGTATGGTTCTGTGACCGCCTGATTCACCTGTAATGGTAACTAGCTGATCTTGAGTATTGTTTTTATGCACCTTAAAGGGGCTGGTTGATCCAAGCAACCATTCCGTTGAACCGCTAACGCCTGAAAGGGCCGACGATGTTGCGACCGCAGCCGGTCGAGAGTTAAGAAGTGACACCTTTTGAAACGTTGCTTGGGGTATCCTGACACTGAGGGTTGGGCATGCTGACACTCAATATCCAAACGCTCATCGACGATGCTAAGTGCGTCGCGAAAGTGCGCGGTTACGCTATCAGGATATTGATAATCATCAGTTAAACAGGTAAGCAAATCGCCTCATGTCTCGATGCCTGAGATGCCGATGTCGCCGACATTGTTAATAACCGCCTTTGTCGTCCTGGTGACAGGGCTTCTACACACTAGACCAATTTTAAGCTACTTGTTAAGTTATATGAGTTATTAGCCGCTCGACTTATTATAAGAAACATTAAACTCTTTGACTGCCGCACTAATATCACCTTCTGCATTAATTAAAGCCCAAAACTCCTTGAAATGCTCTTTTGCTTCTTCAATCTTAAAATTCATTTTTTTTGATTTATCTTTTAGGAATAGAGCTATGTTACTGTTTACAGTATCACAGTAATCTAAAGACACTGAAAGCGGATCTGACTTTTCCGAGAGACCGATTATAATGCCTGACCCTCTATAAGCTTTAATTATTCCGCCCGAGTATCTTTTTGTAAAGCTGACCGCAGTATCTCGAGTATTTCTCGTTAGATGGACATAAATTGCATTATCTCCATACTCAGAATCTGGCCTTGATCATCGCTCGGTCCAAAACTGAGTATTCCGGTAGGCGATCAACCACGCTGAAGTCGTGGCAGGAGCGCCGGGTGGGCGTACCCTTGGAAGTGCAAACTGACCGAGGGAAAAGCCGATGCCCGATGCCCCTACCACTGTTGACTCTAGTGCAGAACGACGCCCCACGCCAATCCATGATCGCCTGGATCGCGCCAACCGTCGTCAGGCGGTGGCGCAAGCGCAGCAGGCTTGGCAGAGCCAACGCGCAGCAGCGGCCAGCGCCGGCGTCGCGCGCGGTACGCTGCGGCACTGGAACACGCCTGCCGAGACATCGCTCGCCGCACCGGCGGGACTGGCGGTCTTCTGTGAGACACCCGAGGGCGTCGAGTGGCTGCGCCGGGTGCAGATGGCCGCACACTGGAGCATCAGCGAACAGGGCGGCGCGGGCGTGCGCGTGGTCTGCCAGTTTCTCGAGCGCAGTGGACTGTCGGCGTTCATCGCTGCCTCCTACGGCACGCAGCAGGCGTTCCAGGCCGAGCTGGAGCGGCAGATCGTCAGCGAAGCCAGCGACCTGAGCGAGACGCTGGCCAAGACCATGCCGCATCGCACCCTCAGCGTCGCCGAAGACGAGACCTGGCAGGACGGCATGCGCTTGGTGGCGATTGAACCGGTCTCGAACTTCATCCTCCTTGAGCAGGCGAGCGCGGCGCGCTCGGCGGCGGCCTGGAGCCAGGCGCTGAAGTGTGGGCTGGCGGGGTTCAAGGTCACCGTGGTGCAAGGCATCAGCGATGAGGCCAAGGGACTGTTGGCCCATGTTGAGCGCGACCAGGGTGCCCATCATTCGACCGACCTGTTCCATCTCCAGCATGAGGTGAGCAAGGCGATGAGCCTGGCGTTGGGGCGCGCTGAACAGCGAGCCGAGACCGACGAGACGATGGCCAAGGCGCATTGGCAGGCGCACTGCGCGGCCGAGCAGACTTATCATCGCCAGCACCATGGCCCAGGGCGCCCGCCCGCGTTGGCTGTGCGCATCGATCGCGCGCTTGAGGCCTACGTTCAAGCCAGCCTCGCGCGCGAGCGCGCTCAGGCGCAGCGCGCGGAGTCCAAAGCCCTGATCGGCGCTTTTAGCGCGGTGGATCATCCCTATGAACTCGAGCAGGGACAGGCGCAAACGCCCGCGCAGCTGCAGACGAATTTGGCGGGGCTGTTTGCACGCTTGGAGGCGCTCGCCGAGGAGGTGGACCTCTCCGAGCGCCTGTGTGCGCATCTGGCCAAGGCGAAGCGCTTGACGAACAGCCTGGTCGCCACCCTGGCGTTCTTCTTCATGACGGTCAACACGCGGGTTCAGGCGCTGGACCTCGCGCCGGCGATTGAGCAGGCGATGCTCAACGATTTGATCCCGGCGCTCTATCTAGAGCGCGCAGCCGCGCGTAGTTCCCGCGCTGAGCAGCGCCATCGGCTGCTGGCACTAAGTGCCGAGCGCCTCGCCCCACTGCAGCAGCCTGCGCACCCGATCCAGTCGCTGGATGAGGAGACCCGTCGGTACCTGGAGCAGGTCGCTGGGGACTGTGCCGATCTGTTTCAGCGCAGCAGCTCCTGTGTCGAGGGCCGCAACGGCGTTCTCGCGCTCTATCAGCATGGCCATCATCGTCTGAGCCCGCGGAAGCAGCAAGTGCTCACGGCTCTGCACAACTTCTCGATCAGGCGTCCCGATGGCACGACCGCCGCCGAGCGCTTCTTCGCTCAACCCCATCCCTCGCTGTTCGAGCAGGTGCTCGAGCGCATGCCTTGGCCGGCTCGACCGGCGCGACGACGACCGCGGCCAGCGAAGCCGCCCCACCTCACACTTGTCGCGGCTTAACAACAGTGGACCAGGCGATGATCAAGGCCCCCAAAGGGGCCTTGATCATAACTCCGTCCAAAACCCAGCACAGCGCTGCGAGATGGCCCAGAAGGGGGATGGCAGAACCCCCGAAATCTCTTACCCTTGGAAGTGCAAGCTCACCGAGGGTCGAGAGAGATGGTCGAAGGCTCTGCCACTGATGACTTTAGCCCAGTCCCGACGGCTTCGCCAGAGGCGCCGCGATGAAGCCCGCGACGCGTCTGGAGCGGGCGCAAACGCTCGCGGCTCTGGCCAGCGCGCGTGCCGCCGGTCAGAGCGAACGCCAAGCAGCGGCCGCGATCGGCTGCCCACGCAGTACCTTGCGCGACTGGTCACAGTCGGCACTGGCGCTCGGCGATGCGCCGGCGGCGTTGGCCGCGTTCATCGCCACCGAAGCCGGTGTGCACTGGCTGCACCGGTTGGTCCTGGCGATCCAGTTTGTCATCACCCTGCGTGCCGGTGGTGGCGTGCGCTTGGTCAGTGAGGTCTTGGAGCTGAGCGGCTTATCGGCCTTCGTGGGCAGTTCCTACGGCAGTCAGCAGGCGTTGAATGCCGCGCTGGAGCAGGCGCTGGTCGACATCGCCGCCGAGCAGCGCCAAGCGCTGGCCACCGGCATGCTTCCACGGCAGATCAGCGTCTGCGAAGACGAGACCTTCCATCCGGCGATCTGCTTGGTGGCGCTCGAGCCGGTGTCGAACTTTATCCTGCTCGAGCAGTATGCTGAGGATCGCACCGCCGCGACCTGGACCCAGGCGTTGGCCGCGGCCTGCGCGGGCTTGCCGGTCACCGTCGTGCAGGGCACCTCGGATGAGGCCACGGCGCTGCGCCGGCACATCGAGCGCGATCATCAGGCGCATCATTCCCCGGACCTGTTCCATCTGCAGCACGAGGTGGCCAAGGCCACCGGGCTGTCACTGGCGCGGGCAGTGCGCGAGGCCGACGCCGAGGTGGCAGGCTCTGAGGCAGCGCTGCAAGCCGAGCGTGAGGCCGAACAGGCGTACCACCAGCAGCGCCATGGCCCGGGGCGTCCGCCGGCCTTTGCTCAGCGCATCCAGGCCGCCCTGCAGCGTTGGGCGCGCGCGTCATGCGAGCGCGATCAGGCACAGGCGCGTCAGCAGGAGGCCAAGACGTTGATCCGCGCCCTCGGTGAGGCCTATCACCCGTTTGATCTGGAGCACGCTGAGGCGCAACTGCCTGAGCGCTTGGCAGAACGCCTCAGCGCGATCTGGCAACGCTTGGAGGCCCTCGCCGACGCGGCCGACCTGCCGGCGCGCGCTCGCGCCCACCTCGCGAAGGCCCAGCGTTTGAACACCGCCCTGCTGGCAACGATCGCCTTCTTCTTCGCCAGCGTGCAGCAGCGTGTCGAGACACTCAACCTGGCACCTGGCATTGAGGCCGCCGTGCTCGAGCAACTCATCCCGGCGATCTATCTTGAGCGGGTCGCTACGCGCTGCTCGGGAGCTGAGCAACGGCAACACCTTAAGGAACTGAGCGCGCAGAGGCTCGCACCGCTGCGCGCGTCGGATCACCCGATCCAAGCCCTGGAGGCGAGCCAGCGCATGGAGATTGAGCAGGTCGCCAGCGACTGCGCCGACCTGTTCCAGCGCTCGAGTTCCACTGTGGAGGGGCGCAACGGTCAGCTCTCACTCTTCCACCATGGTTGCCATCGGCTGAGCTCACGCAAGCTCGCTGCGCTGCTGACCGCCGTACACAACTTTTACATCCGCCGTGCGGATCAGACCACCGCCGCTGAGCGCTTCTTTGGCCAAGCGCCGCCGTCGTTGTTCGAGCAGCTGCTTGAGCGGGTGCCTCTGCCGCCACGACCACGCAGACGACGACCACGCGCGCCGAAGGTCTCCTACCTCGCGCCGATGGCCGCCTGAGCGGGGTGGACGAGGTTATGATCAAGGCCCTCCCAAATGTTGCTGATCCCCCAAGGGCGAGGCGTCGTCAGTAATAGATACCGCGTCGAAGACGCTCCTTGAGCAAAAAAATCGATCAAGCACTCCCCCAGCATCTTCAGCAAGCGCTGTTGCTGTGGTTTCTGGTCTTCTGGACCTCGTCCCCAGTGTTTGCAGGCGGACTTGGAGTATTCGATCAGGTGGTCGGAATAGGCGGCCCCATAGTCCTCGAGCGAAAACCCCTGTGAAACCGTTTCGTGCCCGAGTAACAGCGACTTGAAGAACTTCGTCCCCGACCGGTTCATCGGAGCGACAAGGAAACATGGATTGCTTTTCATTTGGCGCATTCCAATTTTTTTTGCCACGAGTCAATGTGAGCCGAGGCATGTGCGGGGGACTGTTGAACTAGACCTGAATCAAGTGACCGTCGGTTGATCGATCGGTGATTTTTTGAGGCTGAGCGACGCGCACCGGGCATCTTACCAGTGTGCCGGTTTGGCGAACCGAATTGTAAGTTGCGTCATCGCTTGGGTTCCTTGATGGATAGGAATTCCAAGCTACCCTTAGAATGCAGTGCGGGTGTCAGCGCTTATAAGCTGTTTGGAAATTCCTAAATCAGAGGGTTACACGCCTTCGCCGGCTTTCCGAATGCCAACTCCCGCCCAAAACGCCGATTTTCGCTTGCTGAGGACGACGCTAACGGACTCTTAGACTATCGGTCATTGGGAACGAGGTCAACGGGGGAAATGCGCCTGATCGCACGTCGTTAGGGGCGCGGGACGGACTCAATTACGCGTTCTGTATAGTGGACCCCAATTTTAGGACACTAAATTAAGTTAGTTTTGCCTCATCTGAAGAGACTTGTAAAGACTTGGAGAGAGCAGATGAGTGAGAGACAACGCAAGACCTTCAGTGCCGCTTTCAAGGCCAAAGTAGGCTTGGAAGCGGTACGCGGAGTGAAGACGACTAACGAGATTGCGCAGGATCACGGGGTTCATCCGGTCCAAGTAGGCCAGTGGAAGAAAGCCATCGTGGCGGACGCCGGCAAGCTGTTCGAAGGCCGGCGCGGGCGCAAGAAAGTGGACGACAGTGGCGACGAAGAGCGACTCTACAGCGAGATCGGGCGGTTGAAAATGGAGCTGGACTGGCTGAAAAAAAAGTCCGGGGTGAGCCTGTGAGCGTGCGTCGCGGGTGGATCGACATGGGCGGCCTTGATGATGGCGGGTTAGCGGTCAGTCGCCAATGTGCGCTGCTTGGCGTACATCGCTCTGGAGTGTATGCACACCGCCATGATCGTATTGCCGAGCCGAGCGAACTGGATCAAAAGTTGTTGCGGCTGATTGATGCGGAATACACCAAGAGACCATTTTATGGGAGTCGACGCATGGTTGTGATGCTGCGCGCACAAGGCTATGCGGTCAGTCGCAAACGCGTTCAGCGTCTCATGGGCGTTTTAGGTTTAGCCGGCATGTTGCCTGGGCCTCATACAAGCAAGCCGCATCCTGAGCACAAAATCTACCCCTACTTGTTGCGTGGGCTGGCCATTGTACGGCCCAACCACGTCTGGAGCAGTGACATCACCTATGTGCGACTCGCGCATGGATTTGCCTACCTGGTGGCCATCATCGACTGGTACTCACGACGAGTCCTTTCTTGGAGATTGTCGAACACAATGGACACGGGCTTTTGCATCGATTGCTTGGAGGATGCGCTGCGCCACTATGGGCGCCCGGAGATCTTCAACACCGACCAGGGCGCGCAGTTTACCAGCCTCGCCTTCACCCAGGTGTTGCGTGACGCCGAGGTGGCCATCAGCATGGATGGGCGCGGCAGAGCCCTGGACAACGTCTTCGTCGAGCGTCTGTGGCGCAGCGTCAAATGGGAGGACATTTACCCCAAGGGCTATGAGACGCTCACAGAGCTGTTCATGGGCCTCTCGGCGTATTTCCCCTTCTACAACGGTGAACGCCCTCACCAGGGGCTTGGCTACCGAACGCCGGACGATGTGCATGTGAGCGGCAAAGGAGGTGGTGTCGTGGTTGCTGATCACTTTGGCGATCGCCCGCCAGCGGAGTCGTCGGCTCCGCTACGCTCCGCCGACGACTCCGCTGGCGAAGAACTGGGGCAGCGCCAATCCGCTGCGACTGAACTGGGCGCGCTAACTTAAATTCGGGGGAAAACTGTCCTTGACATGGGGTCCACCTCACTGAGAGAATTTGGGCGCGGGCGGGCGAACTGAAGACGAACGCCCTTGGCGCCTTGTCTGACAGGGAAAAGGCGCGGCTACCAAACGACGCGTTGATCGAACTCCGGCTCGGGCTCATCATCCCAGGCGGGCGGAACGCGCGCAGGTGAGATCGGCAGCGTTAGTGATCATCAAGACGACTCTCGCAACGTCAGCTCTGGGTTGCATTGCCGCCGTCGTTGCTTGGAGACCCGATGGCCGTTGTGGGTCGCAAGCTGCCATCTCAGCTGTCTTATGCCCCAAGCGCACGATCAGACTCGACCCTCTGAAAGCAATGTCGTGCCCCCTTGGTCCTTTGGCGTCTCAGCAACGGTGTTACTTGTGTTCGGACAATAGGCAATCTGGCGCCCAACGCTCGGGCCACCCATGACCTAGCCACGTAGGACCTTTTCGGGTTCATCGGGTGGTTGGACCACCCGGTTGGTTGTGCGTGCCATGGCCGATATTCGGCGATCCGGCGCGATGGCATGGGGTTGACGGGTATTGCCCATCAACGCCGTGGCGACCCATTTGGGACCGGTTGCGCACGCCATGGGGCCGGCTCTTATGAACGTAAAGAGCCGCCTATGGCAAGCGGACTAAAGACAATTAAGGAATCGCTACGCGATGCCGAATTTTTGATCCGAAAGCTTCCCAAAGGAAGACATTACTAAAAGTCTTACACTGAAAGTGCATAGTTTGGACTTGCGATTGGGACAATCAAAAGGCAAAAGCAAAAAATATGCAAAAGGTAAACACAAAGCCATGATAAAAAATAGGCCTTGATCATAACTCCACCAAATACCTAGTAGAACAGGAAGAATTCTTCTTGCCCTGCGTTCATAAAAATTAATTATTGAAAATTTATGCCGCTCATTTTCAGAAAGAATAATAGTCGTAATCAAGTAACCGCTAATAATAAAAAAACATCGACTCCAATAAAGCCTCCACTAAACAACTCAAATCCTGCATGAAATAAAATTATAGGGGTAACTGCAATAGCTGTTAATCCATCAATTTCCGGGCGATACTTCATTTAACTTCCATTAATTTCTTTTTCGTTATTGTGGTACATCGCAGCCGGATATTTCGCACATAAAAGTGAAATAGACCACGAGTTCTACTTCGCTAGTGCCCCAAACCGCAAAATGAGGTCAGTGCGTCATTAAGATTACGGCATTGCAGCCTCGCGGGGTTTGGCCACGATAAACTCTTCGTTACGATAGACCTCTTGCACACAGCCCGCCGCTTCCTCAAACCGATGGCGTGAGACGAATACAACAACACCCGCTTGGAGTTGTACGAGTTGACCGCAATCGCTGGAGAAGAAGAAGGATCTGCGAGCCAGCAGACGGCGGTGCCAGGTTATAAGATCCGCCTTATCGGTTGGCACGAACTTGTAGTTCACGATGAAGGGACGTCCGCTCAAGCGTTCGAGTCCAGCAAAAGATGGCCGAGCTTCCCAGTCTGGCGGATTAAGTTCCGCCGGTTCTAGCAAAATCGCTGTGTCCGCTTGAGTGTGTGTTGTCAACCAGTCGACGAGATCGCTTTGGGCCGTTGTTAGGGTGGCCTCCAGGCGCCGATCTGGGGCGCTCAATACGAACTCGCCCATCCGAATTGCACCCTTCGGTAGCACAATCGCTGCAGCAACGAGCATGGCCGCTGCGGCAGCGCGGCCTGCTTCGGTGGGGCAGATACCCCGTGCGATATTGTGCGTGATCAGCACGCATGAAAGAAGGAAAATCAAGGCCGAGGGCCGGAAAAGATAGAATGCCGCTAGGAAGTGCGTATCCCGGTCCAAAAAGGCGAGCAAAGTTGCCCCGAGGACGTACAGATTCAGCAAAGCCAGCCAGATGTTTGCCTCACGTCCGAGTCCATGCTCGACTGGGCGCATCCACCAAAGCACCAAAGCCAGGCTCGCATGAGCAACCAATCCGGGGAACCAGTTACGCAAAAAAGCTTTGAGCCCATGCTCGAAAGGCGCAATGTGCCCGGGGACAGCCATAGCATAGATTTCGTTGACGCTCTGCCCCACTCCGGTCAGATCAATATTGGTTTCGAGTCGTTCGAGGAGGAGAACTAAGAAGATTGGCAGAACCAATATAGAAAACACCCCAGTTAGACGAACGGTAGCCATTCCTCTTGCTGGTGATAGTGCGTGCAGCAACAGTAGCGCCAAGGCCCAGAACCCGCCGACAAGAAAGTGGAAATAGGTGCCGAGCGCGGCGCAGAAGATCGCCGCATACCACCGAGCCGAGAAGGCGAATCCTAGACTGAAAAGCACTGCCGCATAGGCGAAGAGTTTTGCCTCCACCGTGCCAAAGAGCCATTCGCCTCCAAGCAATGATTGTCCGTTGAGAACAAAGATGGAAAGCCCAGCGACAGTCTCGGCGAGCCTTAGCTGAAGGCTCTGCACGACGCGCGCAAGCCCGAAAGCTAGGAGCACCCAAAGTAAGGCAGCGAATACTGTCTTAGCGGTTTCGAATCCAAGTAAATCAATGCCGCTTCCAATTAGAAAAAAGCTTGCGAAACGACCGTTGGACGAATCGAAGACTGAGTGGTTTGGGCCAAAGCCATCTGGCTGGACAAAGCGGAACGCCAGGTCAAAATAGTTGATCTCGTTGCCGGACCAATAAACCGGCATCATCCATATTCCAATCACCGCAGCGCACGCGAGGAACAAAAGTGCGAGATTTGAACTCAAACCGACTCTCTGGACAATGAAATAGATGGATGTCATGGAACCCGCTTGCGATAGAGCTTCCAAAGGTGAAAAGACATAATAGCGGCAGAGAAAAAAGAACAGTATCGAGTAACTGACCATGGCCACGAACTGAATAAAGTAGACTGCATTTGGGGCAATTGTGATGCCTAATGCCAAAATGGCGAGATTTGCTGCGTAAGCCGCAGCAAATGCGAGCAAGTACCTAAAGACAGGCCAGCGAGCAGAATTTCCAGGAAAGGTCCAGGATCGATTCAGAAAAAATGAGAGGGTCAAACCAGCTGCATTGAGGTGGACCCCATGTCAAGGACAGTTTTCCCCCGAATTTAAGTTAGCGCGCCCAGTTCAGTCGCAGCGGATTGGCGCTGCCCCAGTTCTTCGCCAGCGGAGTCGTCGGCGGAGCGTAGCGGAGCCGACGACTCCGCTGGCGGGCGATCGCCAAAGTGATCAGCAACCACGACACCACCTCCTTTGCCGCTCACATGCACATCGTCCGGCGTTCGGTAGCCAAGCCCCTGGTGAGGGCGTTCACCGTTGTAGAAGGGGAAATACGCCGAGAGGCCCATGAACAGCTCTGTGAGCGTCTCATAGCCCTTGGGGTAAATGTCCTCCCATTTGACGCTGCGCCACAGACGCTCGACGAAGACGTTGTCCAGGGCTCTGCCGCGCCCATCCATGCTGATGGCCACCTCGGCGTCACGCAACACCTGGGTGAAGGCGAGGCTGGTAAACTGCGCGCCCTGGTCGGTGTTGAAGATCTCCGGGCGCCCATAGTGGCGCAGCGCATCCTCCAAGCAATCGATGCAAAAGCCCGTGTCCATTGTGTTCGACAATCTCCAAGAAAGGACTCGTCGTGAGTACCAGTCGATGATGGCCACCAGGTAGGCAAATCCATGCGCGAGTCGCACATAGGTGATGTCACTGCTCCAGACGTGGTTGGGCCGTACAATGGCCAGCCCACGCAACAAGTAGGGGTAGATTTTGTGCTCAGGATGCGGCTTGCTTGTATGAGGCCCAGGCAACATGCCGGCTAAACCTAAAACGCCCATGAGACGCTGAACGCGTTTGCGACTGACCGCATAGCCTTGTGCGCGCAGCATCACAACCATGCGTCGACTCCCATAAAATGGTCTCTTGGTGTATTCCGCATCAATCAGCCGCAACAACTTTTGATCCAGTTCGCTCGGCTCGGCAATACGATCATGGCGGTGTGCATACACTCCAGAGCGATGTACGCCAAGCAGCGCACATTGGCGACTGACCGCTAACCCGCCATCATCAAGGCCGCCCATGTCGATCCACCCGCGACGCACGCTCACAGGCTCACCCCGGACTTTTTTTTCAGCCAGTCCAGCTCCATTTTCAACCGCCCGATCTCGCTGTAGAGTCGCTCTTCGTCGCCACTGTCGTCCACTTTCTTGCGCCCGCGCCGGCCTTCGAACAGCTTGCCGGCGTCCGCCACGATGGCTTTCTTCCACTGGCCTACTTGGACCGGATGAACCCCGTGATCCTGCGCAATCTCGTTAGTCGTCTTCACTCCGCGTACCGCTTCCAAGCCTACTTTGGCCTTGAAAGCGGCACTGAAGGTCTTGCGTTGTCTCTCACTCATCTGCTCTCTCCAAGTCTTTACAAGTCTCTTCAGATGAGGCAAAACTAACTTAATTTAGTGTCCTAAAATTGGGGTCCACTATACATATCCAGCGACATTCGCGAGGAATGGGCCGATGCCAACCAGCATCACCCCCCAGATTACAAGAAGCCCAAGAGCGGTATTAAAAATACCAACCCAGGAATAACGGAACATTTGCATGATCAAGGATGTCATGCAGCGCCTACGCTCCGATATTGCGCCCCTACCGCAAGCCGTCCTAGCCACGGTTCCAATCCACGGAGACGGCGCAAGGGACCAGGAAAGAAGAGACGGTAGGTCACTGCAACATTGCTGAATCCGGCAGCTTGCATGCGCTCTCGCATCTTTGGGGCAGCAATTAGGATGGCATTCTTATCGAACGGGCATGTGTTGACGGCATGCACGGTGAACGGGTTCCACGGGTTATGCTCGAAGACAAAAAGCTGCCCGCCGGGTTTGAGCACGCGCCGGATTTCCGACAGCAGGTGGATATGGCATTCTTCCGGGATATGGTGAAATACGCACGCCGCCAGACCGATGTCGAAGCTATCATCCTTCAGCGGCAGAATCTTACCATCGAAGCACAATGCGTTAAGCCTCTTTATCCCACAGCTTCTTGCGATTTCAAGGCTACGCCGTGAAACATCAGCCAGTGTGATGTTGGAATCAGGAAAAAGCCTGCGCATATGCGGTGCGGAACCACCCGTGCCACCACCGAAATCGAGTATATGAGCGGGTGAACGGTCGGGATTGGTCCGCGCCCAGCCATCGACCAGATCTTTAACCTTATAGTACGAGAAAAAGTCTGGTTCTTCTCCTGACAGCCGGATGTTTTTCCGGTGCATATCCAGGTATTCGTCTGCAAACTTGTCGAATTCTTGCTCGTTCATACCCTTCACTCGTCTCAGCAGTCTCAGCATCAATCGTCGGCTGGCGTTTCAGTGCGCAGCACTTGTTCGACAACAAACAGTGGCCTCCTCTTGGCTTCAATGTAGGTCCGCCCCACATACTCACCCAGAATTCCCATGACGATCAGCTGTGTTCCACCCAACAGGAGCATCAAGAGTGCAATGGACGTCCAGCCGGCAATCGTAGCGCCTAATAGCCAGGCTCCAAGAACCCAGAAGCTGAAGAGAAAGCCGAAAGCCGCACTAAAAAAGCCAAGTGCTGTGGCAAGCCGCAGTGGCAAAATAGAAAAGCTCGTTACCGCGTCAACCGCAAATAGCACCATCCGGCGAAAGGGATATTTCGTCTCTCCCGCGAAACGGGCATCGCGGTCATAAAAAAAGGGGGTTTGAGGGAAGCCTGCCCAGCTGACCATGCCGCGGACAAAACGATAGCGTTCCGGCATGGCCAGCAGCACATCGGCCACACGACGAGACATCAGCCTAAAATCACCAGTGTCGGAGGGAATCTCAATATCTACCATCCGGTTAAGCAGACGGTAGAAGAGATGCGCCGTGCGAATCTTAAAGGCACTTTCACCCGTTCGGCTGCGGCGGGTGCCGTAGACAACATCATACCCCTCGTCCATCCGCGCCATCATCTCAGTTAGAAGCTCCGGGGGATCCTGGAGGTCGGCGTCGAGCACGAAGAGTCGCTCGCCGCGAGCGACGCTCAGCCCCGCACTGAGGGCTAACTGATGTCCGTGATTGCGGGAAAGCAGAACGACCGTAATCCGCGGATCCTCAGTCTGAAACTGGCGCAGGATTTCTCGCGTCCGATCACTCGAACCATCATCAATCAGCACAAGCTCGTAGTCATTCCCGACCGCTTCCTGACAAGCAGTTATTAGCCGGTTTCGAAGCTCATTCAGAACCGATTCCTCGTTATAGCATGGAACGATTGCAGAAAGGCTTGGCATTGTTCTCGTCGCGGGGGGGCGTGACATCTTTGCATCCTTCAGTAATGGCAGGATTTCTGATTACGCTCACATGTATTTTATTTATCCATGAAAACACTCACTCTCCCAGGAAATCGACCACCGCCCAGGTAGGTAACAACCGCATATCACCGATTGACCTTCTCCCGAGGCACGACACCGGCGTAATAGGCCCACTGCAATGTCACCGCCATTGCCTGCTCGGGATCAACCAGTGAATGGTAGCCAAGCGCCTGTTTCGCATTCTCCAAGCTAATTGCCCCTTTCCGTGACGTAAAAACCATGTCTCTACTCGCGCGGCTTGGCGGACGGCGGTAGATCTCCGGCGCATCCATCTTCAACAGCTTGCGTAACCACCGTTCCGATGCGGGAAAACGTTCCATGGTCAAGCGGGGCAAGGTTCCAAGCGGATCCGTACGCAACAACCGCTTGGCGAACTGTTTGGCTTCTGCAGAAACCAGCGCGGGGAGCACTTTGGCATGCTCGGGTTTGATTCTTTTTGCCCTCAAATCATTGGTAGGCGCGGATGCGGTTCGCAAAGGCACGCCCAGCGCGTCGGCAAAAAAACCGAAATACTGCCCCCATGTCCAATTTGGTTCGTCACTGATCACGGCAATCTCTCCACAAATCCGCTCTTCGTCTCCTTCAAGCGCCAAACAAATCGCATGAGCCAAATTGTCAACGTATACGGTGTTGGATGGCAGATCCGAGGAATCAGCCAACACCAAGCGCCCTTGGACCAATGCAGCCAAGGGGTTCATCACAAAGGTGAAGCCGTAGGGGCCGTAGACGCATCCCGGTCTCAGGATGACCGGACAAAACCGCCCGTCCGCCGCCGCCAGCGTCGCACGTTCGGCTAGCCCTTTCGTGTATCCATACCAATCGTCTTTGTTGCTGTGCATTGGCGTATCATGGGAGATCACGGAGTGGGCATCTGGATCATTGACACCAATGCTGCTGAGATGGACAAACCGCTGCACTCCAGCCCGTTTCGCCGCATCGACCAACCGCTTGGTACCACCCACGGTGACCTCATAAATTGATCGATTCTGGCCGTAATCGGTGCCAACCGCGCAGTGCACGACCGCGTCGCAGCCATCGACCATCCGCGCGACGTCTGATTCAGACCGCAGGTCCGCCTGAATCATTTCAATCGGCAGGCGAGCCAGACGCGAAGCACTGGCCGGACGGCGGATCTGACCGCGAATCTGCCAATTGCCGCTCGCGAACAACAACTCCGACGCGCGACTGCCGATGAATCCACCTGCGCCCGTAATCAAGACTCGCCGAGGCGCTTTCGTGGCACGGACAAAGGAATGTGCCGCATGCGCAGCGGTGACGGGGGTCGCCGACGGTGATTGATGATCAGGGATCAGCCACGGGTAGTCGAGTGATTGACGTTTGCTATAGCACTCTTCGATGAGTCGCAACGAAGCTAAACAGGATCGTCCGTCCAACTCTGGGCGTTTGCCGGCAACGATGGCGCCAAGCCAGTCGTCGATTTCAGCCCGAAACGGTTCAAACCAAGACGCTCCGGTATCGACATCAGTTGGACGAATAAGGTAGGGAGAAGCACCAACAGACGGATAGACGGTGATTTCAAAACGTTCGGTGACACCAAACTCAAGCGTCGCCGTTTCACACTCGACGCGAAAACCGCTGTCTAAATTCCGCGCACGACTGAGGTGAAAGTCAACCTCGACTGAAACGCCTTGTAGCTGGAACCCCAGCAAGCCGTCACAGTCTGCCTCTATGCCCCCACGGGCGTCATCGCGATACTCCAACACACGTCCATCTTCGCCGAACCAGTAGGTCAAGATATCCAGCAGGTGCGGACCGAGATCCATCAGCACTCCGCCGCCGGCGAGTTCTTTTTTCATCAACGCCAGGGTAGCGGAACCATAGCCGCCGATTCCGCCCCAAGAGGCTGTGCATCGTAGCGGCTTTCCAAAGCGTTGCTCCTGAAGCAATTGCTTCACGAAGCGAATCACCGGCAGCAAGCGTTTATAAACGCCAACGGCGAGCACGACGCCGGAGTCATCCGCGGCAGCGCACATCGCTTCGGCATCAGCCAGATGGAGTGCCATCGGTTTCTCGACCAGCACATGGATGCCGCGCTGGAGCAGATCAATTGCACCGTCGCGGTGGTGCACCGGGGGCGTTGCTAGGATCGCGGCGTCGATCTGGTTGACCGAAAGGTCCGATTGGTCTTCGACCGCGATGGGCACACCGTAAGCAGTTGCCAACCGAGATAAGCGTTTAGAATCCCGATCAACCAAGGCCGCCAGTTTGATGTCGTCATGACCGGCAAGAACCGGCAAGTGAAACTGTTCGGCGAAGGATCCACAACCAATCACCGCAACGCGAAGCGGCAACTTGATTTGAGGGGGCGCGCCTGACCGGTATATCGTGTTGACGGGGATGTTGTTCATAGCAAGGGGAAGCGGGTGACTAGCTTGAGGATTGGAGCAGCTATACTCACTGAGAGTCCAGGATGGGAAAGAGCTGCAACCGGAGAATAGCGGAGGTTGAATCCGTCGGGTAATCCCCCGGCTCTGCCGGGGAATTGTTACTGCGAGGACAACGCCCAAGCATGTCGCTGGTTGTCCTTGGCAGAAGCCTGGTGGGTACTCAATCATTATCTCATCCTTTGCGCTCCTCACAGGGGTGGACTCATCGCCCCGGCACCCCGTGCCATTCGAACTCCACCTGGGTGTCTAGGGTAAGCCAGCCTCTCATCCGCCTGATCCGCTTACCGAATGTCTGCTTCCACTCGCGGATCGCCAAGCGCTCGCCGCATCTGTGGGTGTCGTCAACGACAACGAGACACCCGTCGTTCAAAAGCGCCTCCACGGCATATAGGGTGCCGGCGCGACCGGGATCTGTTAGGTTGAAACCTGGAGGTCCGTCGATGAGTAATAGATCAACATTCCGACCCTGGATGGCCTCAAAGATTGGGGCTGGCGCGTAGCACATCACTGAACCCTCAGCGCTCTCTAGCGGAACGATTGGTGCGTTTACGAAATGCACATATCGATCAAGTTCGTGGGAACGCAGACGCTTCTCAGCGATATGAAGCCACTCGAGGCTGTGCTCCACCGAGACGATACGCGGCGGTGTAATGCCACGTTTCATGAGCGAGCTGCAGCGAGCTGCAAAAAATAAAGAAGAAATACCGCTTCCAAGCTCAAGGACAAGGCCTGGGGCCCGTGTGTCAAAAGCTTCGATAAGGGCGATCATGGCAAGCGGGGAAATCACCCCCGGGTGGGCACGGCAAATCCGTTCTAACCAACAGGCGCGACACGGGCAGCGCGGGGCATTGAGTTTGCCGTCATGCCCAGATAATCGAAGACACGGCGGACTTTGCGCGCGAGCTTCTCGATGGTGGCTGCCACGGAATCCTTGGATTTCGTTTTGATCAGACCGGCGGCAAACCGGCGCAGTCGGGTGATGTTTTCTGGTCCATGGCCGGTGCGGATGGTGCAGCGATCCTCATCCCAGTTCCAGTCGAGGATCCAGTGATGGGCTTCAATGCCCCAATGCCCACGGTTGAAGGCGAGCAGGCGCTTAGGGCTTGCACTCTCAGGGGTATGATCCGTGACGCCGAAGACTGTCTCGACGGAGGTCTTGTCGGTTTTTTTCTCAGTGGTGGTGCGCTCAATGGCGAAGACCTGCCCGACATGGGGGAAATCGAGATAGTTGTTCAGCGCCGTGGAGGTCCAAATCGCGCGGCTTTCGATACGCCCATGCGCAAGGTCCGATGACTCGCGAAAATCCGGCTCGCCCCGCGCCTGGAAAAGCAGGCGGATGTCGGCAACCAGCGTGGGCTGATTCTCTTTGGCGATAAAGACGTAATGCGCGCCCCGTTCGATGAGATACTCAGCGAGCGAGCGCTGGGTGAGCAGGGCGTCGGCGGTGAGGGTCTTGTCAGTGAGGTCGAGGGAGTCGAGCACCGGGATGGCCATCCCGATCTCGTTGGTTTGCTTCAGTTCATCACTGCCATTGACAGGCAAAGCACCGACTTTTTTTGGGTGTGACAGACCTTGGAGTCATGTCCAACGACACCGAGGATGTGGGTCTGGCGTCCCTCGGCGTCGATGGCATTGCACATCGTCTTGCCATCAATGGCCAGGCCCTCGTCCTCGGCGCCCATCTGCGCATTCCAGCCCTGCAGCGCCCCATCAAGGGCGTCGGGATCGACCCGGGTGAGGACATCGCGGATGCGCGTGCGGCTGGGCACCTCATAGCGACCGTTGCGATAACGGCAACCAAAGCGCGCCCGGGCCGCCTGGCTGAGATCCTTCGCCCAAGCGGCGATGGCCTTATAGCCACGCGCCCCGCACAGCACCGCCGCGGCGGAGATCGCAAGAACCACCGGCAAGGGATGACGCCGGCCTTGGCCGCGACGCGGATCAGGGACATCGACAAAGAACGCAGGAAGCGAACGCATCTGTTGTGCGGAGATCATGAGTTTTGGGGCTCCATAGCGATACTGGGAATCGAGTCTTGGGTCGGACAAGCGTGCTTGGACCTGCCCGATCAAGGGGCGGACAAACACCCGCTTGGCGCCATCGGGCTGCTGGCTGTAGCCGGCGCGCGTGCGGCGGTACCCGCGCGTCTGCCCGACCTCCAGCCAGTTGGCCGCGCGATAGCAGGTGCCGGTAAAGCGGCGCGGATCGACGAAGGTCTCCAGCAACCACAGCGGATAACCGAAGCGGGTCTGCCAATCAGTGCTGACCTGGCGCTCGCACAGCGACAGCACCTTGGAGGCGAGATTGGGCACATGCCACTGGGGCAGAATGAGAAAGCGGGCGTTGTTGGCGATCAGATGCAGGCGGTCGAACTGGTAGCGGCGATCCCAGCCGATCCACTGATCGCGCGCCGCGCACTTCCAGGCCGCGGCGCTCAGCACCAGCAACGCCAACCACTGATCCCGCCAGATGGCGACATACCAGAGGGTGTGACCGATTTTTGCCGCCGCGCCCAGGTAGTGATACGCCTCGAGCAATGCTTTGAAGCGCGCCTCTTCATCTGGGGCGACCGCACGCAGGGTGATGTCGTGCAAGTTCAGGGGGCTGCCTCGTCAATCAACATAGGCAGGCAGTTTGAACGAGTCGGACGGAAATGTCCAGAATCGAGGGTAAATACTTCTACGGCTTGTCAATTAGGGCTAGCACGGTTTCGCCCTGCCCGGGTGGGTTACATCACTGGCGGATATGTCGAGCTCAGTGCCATACTTGCGCAGAAGTGTCTCGGCGGCTTCGCGCTCACATTGGCGGAGGACACCGTACTGGTGCGCAGCCCAATTGTCCAAGGGCAGTAAGGACCACAAGGCAAAGGGAAGCTTCAAGCAGTTTCCGGCGCGCGCGCGGCGCTCAAGCATTTTCTTCCACATAGGTGAATCTCCTCATACTCTGACAAGGCTGTCAGGCGCCAAGCAGCTTTCGACACTTCGCGACCGCAGCGCGCCAATGGTGGCGCGATCGCCAGAGCAGGTAAGCGGGAGGGGACGGACCCCATGGGTGCCCTTCGCGTAGGCTTCCCTCATAGGCGTCCCAGTCGATGTCGCCACAATCAGCAGCATGCTCGGCCATGTGCATGACGAGAGTGCCTGGGTACCGGTTGGACGTGAAAAAATGTGAAATGCTGGCGGCGGAGAATCGCCAAGGCCGGAACAACACCATCCAGGTGCAAGAATGGTTGGGGAAAGCCCCAGTTCATCGATAGCGTGATTGAGGGACGCCTGGTCGCTCGAGTGCCCGATCCTACGACTCGCCTGCCAGCCGAAATGCCAGCGGTCGAAGAGTTCAAGGGTCCGAGGGGAGACATTTACCACGAAAACGCCGCTGTTGAAGTATAGGCGGGTGGGGGCGTTCCAGCCAAGTTTGGAATAGACGGTGTTAGCGAGCTCCTCTGGGAAGAACCTATCACTTGGCAGGGTATTAAACTCCAGTGCCGCTGCGAACTCGCCAGTGAACTGGAGAAGTTCCGGGATGGGGCGCTGCACGATGGTGTCCGTATCAAGGTAGAGCACCCGCCCCTCGACATGCTGGGCCAGCGTGGTCTTGAGGAAGCGGCTCCGATCCCGGAGGGTTTTTAATCCCGTTTCCACCCGCAACACAAGGTCTAGCCCGTCCCGCACCGCAGACGGGAAGGTTTTCATGTTCTCGTAGGTGAGTTCATCAACGACCCATATCACGGGTACGTCAGGGTGATGGCGGCGGAACGTGCAGGCAGAAACCCAGGCCATTTGCGCGTAGCTACCCCAACCGTCGGCTGCAAGGACATGACACGCACTTACGTCAGGGAGCATTAACGCGAGCCTCCATATCTGGTAATGTAATGCGTATATGAACACCTAACCAGTGCTTTCCGCTAGTATCTGTCTCTTTCTTGTCCTCAAGGACCAAAATGATCGACAGACCTAGAAAAAAAATAGCGCGCATTATTGAAACTGTCTATCAGTTTTAAGGACCAAAACGGTTTATAATAACTCTCATAACAACAAAGATAGCGTCAGCAGATGGCAAGACTTGAAAATTATCGAAAAAAATGACCTCAATGCCATGACAACCATCCAAAAATTTTCCTACATCTCTACCCACCCACTCTGTGGCGGGAAGTCCCACCATAGGTCCAAAGGCAAATGTCTTTTTAATCATCTGACAAACTCAATTAAGTTTTTTATACTGGAAGCAAATCTAGTTGTGTCTGCTTCATCAAAATATTTCATACAATTAAGCTCATTGACTTTCACCGCGATACCATGAATACCGGGTTTACCCAAGTTCCGCAAACTTGCATTTATTAATTCTTGTAATTTTTTTGTTGCCAAGAAGCAATTATGATGCTCCATAACATAAGCGCGGGGTTCAAATTCATTATATTTTTCAATTACATCAACCAATACCTCCGGAAGATTACTTTCGCTTGCCCACACGCCTGTTTTCGGGTTTATGTAGGCATATTTTTGCCCGTAATTGAAGCCCTCTCGGATTACGCAAGGTACGTCGCAAAACATGCCCTCAATAATACCTCGGTTGATACCCTCAAATCGCGACCATAGCAAATTCACCTTTGAACGTCTAAGTATAGCGCTTACTTTGCATTGAGGAATTTTCTCATGGTATTCTATCACGTCATTTAGGCCGAAGTGTGTTGCCAATTTCTTTATTTGATCAATCGTTAAATCGCCGGGATATCCCACAAGTGCTATTTTTATATTTCCTCGATATTTTCTAACCGAACGAAGAGCTTTGAATATTTTGTGGTGACGTTTAAAACGTGCCCACGCGGCTATAACTACTACATCAATGTCTTTTGTTACCGAAGGATCCGCATAAAACACGCGGTGGTCTACCCACCAATTAGAACTCAGACAAATGGGGTTGAGAGTTGTATTAATTAAATTCAAAAAATCACGGTCGCGATCTTCATAGGCCATCACAAAAACCGGCACATCAAGCACGCTGTAAGCAATGATGGCAGGGTCACAAGTGCCCGCCCAGCTCGGCTCTAAAACAATATGATAGTGCTCCGCAAGTGACTTCATGTCAAATAGCTTGAACATCAATGGAAAACAATAGTTGTACTTGACAATGATGACACCCTTCCCAGCACCCGTAGGAAATTTTAGAATACGGCAAACGCCATCAAAGAGCGCAAGCGGATTGTTAAAAAATCGCTCAGTTTTCTCACTTTGGCTAACAGTTTCAGACAATTCGTCAATTAACTGTAAGCGACGATTGCCCGAATCCGGCCTCTCGTACACATACTTCCTGACTAACTTGACAACAGGTCCAGTAGATCCCAGCCACGCACTTCTTTGAAGCTTTGCTAAGCACTGCAGCGCGAGAAGGGGCTTCCCAATGCGAAATTGAGACCAAGCCAAAAATAGAAGATACATAGAAAGCGGAAGCTTGAGCTGCGGGTAATCGAAGCGTACAAGCTCAAGTAGCCTCGCCTTTATCGCGTATAGATAGTAATTCATAAATAACCTGCTGTTAAGTTAGTTCATAAAATCTGGCTTGACTTTTTTCTCTCATAATCGCTAATCGTATTTTGTACACTCATATAGTTAGGATGTCAGCCCGAAGTTGTAAGATAGCCAATCATTAGCTGTCCAGTCGCGGAAAACTCAACAAGCTGAGAGTGCTTGCTAATCAGATCGTGCTTTAGATCTTATCACGGAAATACTCAATGGTTTCCATAAGCCCTTCTTCGAGGCCAATTTTCGGTTCCCAATCGATTTTTTCTTTAGCAAGCGCGATATCCGGGCGGCGCTGTTTCGGATCATCCTGGGGAAGCGGTTGATAGATGATGTTGCTCGTGCTTTCAGGAATGAGTGCAAGAACCTTCCGAGCGAGGTCATTCATCGTAAATTCACCCGGATTCCCGAGATTGACTGGACCTGTAAAATTTTCTGTATTGTCCATCATGCGAACCATTCCCTCAATGAGGTCATCCACATATTGAAAACTTCTTGTCTGACAACCATCGCCGTATATGGTAATATCCTTATTCTTCAGTGCTTGAACAATAAAGTTTGAGACGACGCGTCCGTCTCCGGGATGCATATTGGGACCGTAGGTATTGAAGATCCGCACGACGCGCACGGGCAATCCGTGCTGGCGATGATAGTCAAAAAAAAGCGTTTCGGCACATCGCTTGCCCTCGTCATAGCAGGATCTGATGCCGATTGGATTAACTCTTCCCCAATAGGTTTCCGGCTGAGGATGCACCTCCGGGTCACCGTACACTTCGCTAGTGGATGCCTGCAAAATCTTTGCCCGAGTTCTTTTAGCAAGCCCGAGCATGTTAATCGCCCCATGGATGGCGGTTTTGGTTGTTTGAACAGGATCAAATTGATAGTGAATCGGTGAAGCGGGACAAGCGAGATTATAAATCTCGTCAACCTCCACATAAAGCGGAAAGGTCACATCGTGGCGCATAAACTCGAAACGGGGATTACTGAAAAGTTCAATAATATTGTCTTTATTTCCAGTAAACAGATTATCAACGCAAAGCACCTCGTGGCCTTCGCGCAGAAGCCTCCTCGAAAGGTGACTTCCGATAAAACCCGCTCCACCTGTAATGAGTATTTTTTTATTCATAATCAGAATATTGATGATCTGGTACGAAGGCCATACATTAAACGGGCCTTGATCATAACTTCGTCCACCCTGGACAGACGGGCTACGCCTCGAAGCCTAAGCTACTGTATATTAAGGGCTAACTTGCAGCTTTCCTGACATGGACCCTAGGTATTGGGTGGAGTTATGATCAAGGCCATTAAACGAACCTATACCTATGAAAGTTTTGTTGCATTCTAAACAAAGGATTTTTACTACACATGCTCACTCCTCAACGGCGAGAGTGCATACAGAACCAACTCATCTTACAACGAGTCTCATCCATTGCTGCTAATTTCAGGTCATCCTCAAGTATGATCTCCGTCGGGAAATCTGATAGTGTTCTGTCAACGGAAGGAATAATGTTGATGCAGTGCGACTTCTCGAATCGTTCTAGCAAAATCTTTTCAACTCCGGCGCGATAATCCTCATGAATTTCAACAATAAGGTCAGCCTTATACAGATCAGGATTTAGCTCCGGGTTCAGAACCTCCCATTCAGCGCCTTCAATATCACAGAGAATGAAAGGATATGTCGCTAATTCAATGGATTTTATCAGATCCTCTGGCCCGCATAAACCTTTGATTGTGATGCGATCTAGGCAATCATTAAGTTTACAAAGCTCCAGACAAGCTCGATGTAGTTTAGGATTCGCTTCAAAAGCGATCACTGGCACTTCAGGAAACATTCTGGCAAGTCCTACCACGTAATATCCCTCGGCGGCACCAATATCCACAATCAAATCGTAGGGCTTGCCATTAATTTGTTCGAAACATTGATGAAGTTCTTTTTCATAAGTGCCCAAAATTTTCATCCTAAATGGTCTATCTGCAAACTTAATGCCCTGAAATGGACCAGAAATTACTTCTTTTCTTGTTTGCGGATAGATTTTTTGCAGAGCTTTGATTTTTCTTTTTTTAAGAACTCGAATTCGTTTTTTTACTTCACCAAATTCACGACGCCATTCCGCGTCGGTTACCCACCAAACCGTTTTTCTAACTAAGGCAGGCAACGCAGCTAAAACTCGACTGGCGATTATTCTAAACATTGATGGACCTCTTCATTTTACAAATGAAACAAAATAGGTTTTCCAGTAACGCCAATCCCATGGCCAGTAGCCGAGACCCCGGCGATACATTGCTCGCGCTTCGGTTCGCTGTCCGGATTGCCAGAGTGTCGCATATCCGAGCTGCCAAAAGCAGTCAGCGGCGACGCGTTTCCTTAATGCCTTCCTAACCTGCTGAGGAAGCGGCTTCTCCCTGAGAAGCTTTTCGTAACCTGCGATCATCAAACGAAGGACGCGCTCCTGTCGATCAAGACCCTGGGAGCCGCCGGCAGCCGAGGAATTGGCATCATGGAGACAATAATTGACATGCACATTATCGAGGTAACCAATAGATTTCCCAGCAAGCAGCATACGAATCACAAATAATTGGTCTTCCGCCTCGTTTCGTTCGAGATAGTCGAAACGATAATTGTCAAAAACCCGCGCTCGCAAAACTGAATTCTGAAGACCACTATAAAAGCCGTGCAAAATCGCGCATACGATGGCCTTATCATCATTGATAATTCTTAGATCCCCGACTTGATGCGTGTTGAGCTGGATAAAGGGCCGAGAAATACCGTTCGGGTAAAACGTGCTCTCCTCCTTCACCTCGCCGCTGGCATTATCAATGATCCGACAAGCGCCATACACCCAATCGACATCTGGATTCTGTTCAAGCGCATCGACACAGTCCCGCAGATGATGTGGCAGCCATTCGTCGTCGCTATCGAAAAAGGCAACATATTTTCCCTTCGCCTGATCCAACCCTGTGTTCCGGGCGCCATAAGCGCCTTGATTTTCTTGTTCAATAATCTTGACAGGTTGTTCAATCCCGCTTGTTAGCTGACCGAGAATGTTAATGGTATCATCGTCCGAGCCATCATCAACAATGATTAATTCCCAATCAGAAAAGCACTGCGCACAAATGGACTCCAGCGCCTTTGGCAAAAACCGCGCGCGATTGTATGTCGGCAGAATGATAGAAAGCATTGTCATAGTAACTAAGGCGCCTGAACGTCGTTGGAATTGCGGAGTTCACGAAGTGCTGAAATTGATTTAACCCGATTGCCTAACCCGATAAAAGCCTATGATAAATGCGCACGATTTGTTCCGCGTACTCTTTGGGGCCAGGCATCCTTTCCAAGAACAGTCTGGCATTTTGCCCAAATTGGGAGAGGTCAGCAGTAATGATTCGCCCCAGATTGATCGCGCGCTTTGAGCATTCGAGTTCATCTTCTAGCCATCCCGTGTGGCCATGCTCAATCAGTTCCGGCAAACCGCCTACATTCGCTGCAAGAGTTGGAGTGTAGCGCGCCGCAGCTTCCAGCGGGATTAGTCCCAATGGCTCTTCCTTTGAGTACATCACTACCAGATCAACCGCATGATAAAATTGTTTGGTCTCTTCAAGGAAACCTAAAAATGTGACTCTTTCAGCCAAGCCATGTCGAGAAATAAGGGACCGGCACTTCTCGAGATATTCCTGGCTCGGTGAGGAATCTTTACCGGCAATTAGTAAAAAGGTATTATTATTCTTTAACAAAGAAAATGTTTCAATAAGTTCGCATACCCCCTTAACATCGGATATTTGCCCAATAAACCCCAAAATCACGGAGTCGAGCGGAAGGCGGAAATGCTGTTTTGCTTCAAAACGCAACTTAGCTAGACTAGTATTAGAAGCAATTCCTTGAGGTATTTCTACAGGGTCAATGATTGTAATATTATTTGTGATTTTATTGCCCAGCGACGCTAAAAGCTGCCTCTCTATATGTTTGCTGACGCAAATTGTCGCGTCAGGAGCCGGGGTCAACCACCAAGTGTTTTTTTTCTCAATGGGATCACGTAAATGACATACAACAGGAATCTTAAGTAGTTTAGATACAAATCTTGTGCTTGGCAGGCTCCACATTTGGTTACTGTGTATAAGCTCTACTCTTTCAGTCAGGAGATGTTTTATAAGGCATATCTGCGCCAAAACCCATTTGAGTGGAGATGATTTTGGTGAAATATAATTGATATCAACAGCACAGCATTTTATGCCTTTATTTTTTGCCCACGACAGTAACGGGGAGTCGCTTGGAGATATAACAACCGGCGTCACTCCAGCGGCCGTGGCATGTTCAAGCAGCACCTGAAGTGATCGTTCTGATCCAGCAATATACGGGGCAAGGGCAAAGTATGCGACTTTCACAAAATCACCTTGACGTTCTTTTGATCATCGGCTAACGTAGTCAAGTTTAAGTCAAAGTTATTTCATTTAACAAATTGGTCAAAATCACTAAAATTGCAAAAACATAACCGATTACATTTTAGCGGATTCAAACAACTGCGAGGCTTTAGAAGCGTGGGCTTTCCAATCAAGATGATTAACAATATGCGCTCTCGCTGCATTTCCCATCTCTTTGACTAACCCCGGGTTGTTGAGTATACCAATGATTGCTGCGGCCAAGGGTTCTGGCTTGGTACAGTCAATAACATAGCCGGACTCCCCGACTCTCATCGTTTCCGCAGTCCCCCCAGAATCCCCGGCAATCACAGGCTTGCCGCAGGATTGAGCTTCAACCAAAACCATTCCAAAGCCTTCAATATCCTTGTTAACCGCCCTATTTGGCAGCACGAACAACGTGCATTGCTGATAGCACTGAATCATCTTTGTATCTTCGATTTCAGACATAAACATAACATGAGCTTCAAGCTGATGCGCTCCAACCAGCTTTTCAAGCGATTCCCGTTCTTCGCCATCCCCTACTATGGCATAAAGAACATCAGCATGTGCTTGAATGATCTGCGGCAGCGCCTTGATTAGCATATCATGCCCTTTGCGCTGCTGCAGACGGCCAACTGTTAAAATAACAGGGCGATGATGCCAGCCCAGTTCTCTTCTTACTCCTATGTCATAGGGTGCAGGTATAAATTTATGTGCATCGACGCCAGGGTGTAGTACGGCTGTTTTCTGCCGGTCTGGTTTGAATGCCGTGATCAAGAGTCCCCGTGTATTTTCGCTATTGCATATCAATAAGTTTGCATTACGAGTTGTCATTCTGACCAGAAGGCTCAACTCTCGACTGAGGGAAGAAAACTCCAATTCCTCGCCATGAACATAGCAAATATAGGGAATTCCATAGAGCCATTTTAAAAGACAGCCTACAAGACCTTCTGGTATACACCTGCCACAATGTATAAAATTGACTTTTTCTCTATCAAGTATTGTTTTTACCGAGTTAAGTGTTCTCAGGTAGAATCTGATGCCTCTCAAACTCTTAATGCCCCAGCTTGGCGAGGATAGATCCAAACGATAGATGCGTAAGTTTTGCCCTGGGTCAAACTCAGAAGCTTTCGGTGCTGTACCTGCAGCGATTATAATAGCGTCCGGAGATAATCGACTGTAAAGCTCATAAAACCATCGGCCACTGCCACCGTGAATAGGCGGGAAAATCTCGCTGATTAAAATTGTTCTGCTCATGAATAAATTTAAGATCTATCTTTCTCACTGTAGAGCAAATAACTACAGAATGTCCAGTAGAATCCATTAGGCGCTAATATTCGTGGTCGCAGCGAAAATCAAAGGCTGAAGCTCCTCGGTTGGTTCTTAAATATACCAAACTTTGCCCAACGTCCTAATACCCTGTTTTGCAAGTATTCAATATGAAAACCAATGGGAGTGGATTTGAGATAGAGCAAGAAAATCATCTTCAGAGCCATTATCCATAGCATAACGTAAAGTAATATTTTAACTGAGCCTGACAGAAGCACATTGTCCATTACTACCACCTGTTTGACGAAAATTCCAATCAAAATCGCAAGGATTGCGCTCGTCAAAAATATCTTGATTACTCTTGACCAATTCTGAAGTTCTGCTCTACGCAAACTGAAGACCAGGTAGCTATGTGCCGCGACTAAATCAAACGAAACCTTCGCGACAACAAAGTGCGTAAGATTACTAAAAGATGGAAAATACAGAATTGATACCATCAACACCATCGAAATCACATCGAAAAAGAAGGCCTCTTTCGGGCGCTTGACAACATACAAAATAGAGGTACTAAAATTAACTAACGGCATTGTCACGCAGCTAAGCGACAGCAACGCGAAAATATTGACGTAAGCAATCCACTTTTCCCCAAGGATAATTTGATTTATCTCAAAAGCGCTAAAAAACAGAAGCGATGCCAGAGGATAGGCAATAAGAAACAAGATAATCAATGCGAACTCTATTTGATATAATAAATTTTCTTTTCTTGATTGAACTGAGGAAAAGGAGGCCAACAACGGCGACATGCCAAGCGTTAGGATATCTGACCCTGGGATAAACGCGAGGTATTTGGATACATGATACCCACCCAAGTCAGATTCAGCAAACTTTGTGCTCACTAGAATCGTATCAATTTGAGATCGCGCCCAGCCAAACACCGACTTTAAAAGTAGCCATTGGGAGAAAACAATTTGATCCTTCACTTTTCTCAAGCATATTCTGGGGCTGTACCACATGAATATGTATGAAAAAATGAACTTTAGCCCAGCCGCTAAGATCTGTCCAAAAACCAGCGCCCAATAACTCCTAAAATGAAGAGCCAGTGCGATTGTACCTGCCACACTGAACATTTTTGTGAGTAGATTAACCGCGAATATTCGTTTGTAATTTCGCTCCCTTTGATCAAGAAATATTTGAGGACTGACCAACGCGCCAAACAACAAAACAAATGCAAGAACTCGGGTAGCGTCTGTTAGTCTGGGATCATCATAAAACAACGCGATCAATGGAGCGAAAAAATAGACAAACAGCAGGACTCCAACGCGAAGCAGTAAGTTGAGAGTCCATGCCGTGTCCAGGTCATCTTTTGTTACTTCCGACTTTTGAATGATATAATCTGCCGCTCCGGTTTCTGATATTCTCTCCACGAAGGCGATGACCAGAGACACAATGGCAATAATTCCGAAATCTTCCGGAACTAATAGCCTTGCCAAAATGAGAGTGCTGATCAATCCGAGTGATCTTTGTGCAACTCTCCCTGTGATGGCGAATGCGGAAGCGACTGTATTTTTCCTAACATTAGACAAGGTGATTTACTCGTATAAGTGCCTGAGTTATTTTAAGAGTGGAGTGCGGCTGTTGTGTTTTGAATTGAACCGGTTTCCTTTTATCCGACTAAATCGTCTTCGTGTAAAGACCCTCTTGACCCTTGTCCTAGCCCTAGCCCTAGCCCTAGCCCTAAACAAGTTAGGCTACACCCATTTTCGCCGCTCGCAAAGCCCAGACTGATGACCAGTAAATCACTGATGACCAGTGAATCTAAACGACCTCAGCCTTGGGATGTTCGCTAGTGCCTAGAACAATTTTTTTGGTGTCTCCAACCTGAGGTGTCTCACAGTTATGGCAACTGAACGAACTCGCATCCTCTGCGTCTATTACAATCCGGCATCGACGGGAAGCCGGGCTAACTTCACCAAGGTCCAATTAGCGGACCTCGCTGAAAAATACGATATAACGCTAATGATACCCTCTGACGGCGCGTTCACACAAACGCTTGCTTCATGCAACCTGCGATTGCTTGAGGGTTCACTGAACGAAAAGGACGACTGCGGCTTAACCGCCTATCTTGCGCGCATCATGTCGTTCACGTCATGGCTCCTTTTGCAACGTATCAAGCTTGTGGTCGTCTTGGATTATGTGTATTGGCGCCCTGCCGAATTGGTGGCTGCCCGCTTCGCTGGAGTCCCCATCATATCCGCATGTCTATTTTACAAATCATCGGGTGAACTTGGTGGAGCCATTAAATACTCGAGAAGAATCGTCGTCAATTCCCGACGCACACAGGCGTGCTTTTTGGGTTCGCGACTGCTTAAAAGAACACGGGTCATCCATAATTGCATCGATGTTGAAAAATACGCAGAGGCTCCTGATATTCGCGAAACAATTTGTCCATCCAACACTCGACTCATTGGTTTCGTCGGCGCCCTCCGCCGTATCAAAGGGGTTGAATACCTGATCCGGGCGATGCAGGGCATCCATCATCAGCATCCGAACGTGAAACTGATCATCGTAGGCAGCGAATACGATACCGGCTACGAGTCCTGTCTTCGAGAGGAGGCCGTTGCCGCAGGAGTCGATGTTGCCTTCCTTGGCCATCGCTCCGACATCGCATCAATCATGAAGGCGATTGACATACTCGTCGTCCCCTCTTTGGACGAACCCTTTGGCTTTATCAATATTGAGGCGGGCGCTGTGGGTACTCCGGTCGTGGCTACCAAGGTTGGTGGAATACCTGAGATCATCACTGACGGAATCAACGGAATTTTGGTGCCTCCGCAGGATAGTGATGCGATCAAAAACGCAGTGAATCGACTCTTGTCTGATGATACCTTTCGCCATCAACTCGGCTCTGCGGCGAAGCGAAACGTGCATGAGAATTTTTCCATCCAACTTGCCTTAAAAGCATGGCGCGAAGTGGTATCCGAATGCGTCCGACGCTGATTGTCCGGCTGATGAATAGACCCGTACTTTTATCTGTGGCTTTTTGCGTTTGTTTCTTCTTGTCCCGGGCGTATTCGCATGAAGACACATTCGAAGTGGATGTTCGCTACGTCAGGCAAATTGGCCCTTTGCTCAGCACGGCGCAGCAATTCGCCGGCCCATTTGGAGTTAGCCTGTCAAAGCGAAATCGGCTCTGGATCGCGGATGACCTTGGGCATTCCGTCATACTGTTTGATAATGATGGGAAAGTCGTCCGGGAATTTAATTGCCATGGGCAAGCCCCAGGGTGCTTCTCCTATGTGGATGCGGTAATCGAAGGACCCGGTGGTCTTCTTTATGTTGCGGATACAGGTAACAATCGAGTCCAATTATTAAATCCAGATGGCACAGCGAAAGGCATGATCAAGCGCTGGAATCTCTATTCGATGGGCCTCTCAAATCCACGAGATGTCGCTCTGGATGGTGATGGTGGCTTGTTTGTTGCGGATTGGGGAAATCATTGCATTCGCAATTTTTCGATCGAGGGCGAATATCGTTCTTCGATCGGAAGTCGTGGACAAGGTCAGGGACAATTTGAGCATCCCATTGCCATTGCTTTTGACGATAACGGGAACCTGTATGTTTCGGATTTTGGGAATCACCGTATCCAGAAGTTCGATAGCTCAGGCGAATTCATTAAGATTATCGGACAACAAGGAACAAGAGTCGGTGAGTTCATCAATCCCGCGGGTATCGCATTTGACCAAAATGGCTGGTTGTATATTGTGGACCGTGGCAATTCGCGAATTCAGGTTTTCGATCAAAACGACAGGCCTATAACCAGCTTTGGCAAGTTGGGCTCTGATCCACTCGAATTCAAACATCCGACTGATATTGCTACCTCTGAAGACGGTCTTCTTTATGTTGTTGACCAGGGTAATCAGCGAGTTCTGGTTTATGAAGTAGAAACTGACCCGAATTTATCACAAGAAGCGCCGTCCAAAAACGAACGAGACTCCATTAAACCGAAAAGCACTATGGAAAACCTTCTATATAGACAAGAAGATCCGAGTCATTCAGATTCTTCAAATTAACTCAACTTTGAATTCGTGGAGGGAGAATTTGCTGCAAGGGAGCTCACCGCAGTCTTTTGATTTTTTAAAATGTAAATGTTATATGCACAAGCTGAAAATAAGATTAGCCAGAACATTACCACCGCTCGGGACCTATCCATGAACGACGCCGCGATCAGGTAGGCGATCAACGCCGACTGAAGCATGACCATTTTATAAAAATTTTCAACGTCTCCCTTCGCCTTGAAGGTTGCCATGCATTTTCTGATTGCTCCGAGGCTAGATAACAACATCAATCCGTATAAGGTGATGCCAAGAAACCCCGTTTCCGTCAATATTTCGAACCAGGTTGAGTGCACTGATTTAGATACACCGCTAACTGCTATGTCGCTAGGAATGTACGTCGGGGCAAAATACTGAAATCCATAGGCCCCGCTGCCGAGAGGGTGATCTTTCGCCACATCAATTGCTGCAAGCCAAAAAAAAGTCCGTGTAGCGCCCGTCTCTTTCTCCGCCGCTTCATCGAGATCAGCTGATTGAATTGTCTGCATGCGCTCGATAAATGCATCATCCATCAGGTACCATGAAGCTGAAAGCCCCAACACTGTTAAAATGATTGCGATTGAGCGCTGATACTTTCGCTGAGTCGATGAAAAAAACATGTACAACATAAACATGATTAGGCTCGCGGCAACACCCAGAAAGGCCCCGCGGCTATTGATCAGAATCAGACCATTAGCAATAAAGATTCCGGCTATTGCAAATAAACCGCGGCGTAGCCACGTTTTCGACACCCAAAAGTAATAAAAGGCCACGACAAGTGCAGGGGCAATCGCTGCGGCAATGCCATTTGAATCAGGCGAATCGACGGTTCCAATACCTTCCACGCGCCCCGACCAATCACGGCCAACTTGCCAAGCAAGGTAACTGATGTACCAACTACCGAAAAGGTAACCCCAAAAGGCCCAATCGAGCTTTTTTTCCGTATCAATCAGTTTATAAGCTAGAGAAGTGGTGATAATTAGTTTTGTAAAATGTTCGATCGCCGCTCCATGCCGCTCCGGATAGACCGCAGTAAATGTCATCAGAATGAATACTACAAGAAACGCATACATCCATTTAAACGGTGGCGCCGCAAGGAGCTTGTTATTTACCTGTTGCTTGCTGTAAACAACGAAGGTGCAGAATATCATTAGAACTGAAACATAAAACGAGTAGCTCAAATCAGGAATCATCGATCCCCACCACCGTTTGGAGGGATTAAAAAAATAAAGAACCTGATAAACAATAAATGAAATCGCGGGGTTTGAAAAAAGAGATAGCAAAAAACCACCGACATAAACCGAAAGGAACATTAATACGCTAATCATATAAACGCCCAATTAAATGTCATACTGTCACCTGCAACTTCTTTCGTGGCTATATATATACAGAACAATTATTCGTTCAAGTCATTATTTAGCGTAAGTTAAGTAGCTTTTCAGACCTAGTGTGATATTTTTGAAGTTTTATTGGATGCGATCATTAAGGCACGGATCAAAGTATAAAAAACTATTTTGGCACAAATCCTTACTCAACCACAGCAATTTTAGTCAAAGACTATCGCGCAACTCAAGCTGCATCGACAAGACCAAGAACCTGCGGGCCAACGGGCTTGACTGATCGCCCAGTTCGTGCTAAAAGTTCGGCATTTTGAGACGCTTGGCTCGTCTCCTTTTTTACCTTTGTTATAGGAAGGCAAACACTATGGAAAAGCCTGCTATCGAGAAAAGGGAACTGCTTTGGCTTTTTGCAATTTTAATCGTCGGTTTTCTCATCCGTTTCGCGATCTGGAATAATACCGCCGAAACTGGCCTTTATATCACTGATGAAAAAGACTACGCACTCCTAGCGCAGAATCTTTTAGCTGGCAATGGTTTTGCTTGGGAAGAGGGGAAACCGACATCTATTAGGCCACCCGGTTATCCAACATTTATCGCGGCGATATGGTTTATTACCGGAGATCAAGACCCGCAGTCAGTGCGATTTGTCCAAATTCTGCTCAGTTTGTTTAGCATCGCCCTGCTCTACCGCATTGGTCGTATTGCTTTTTCTAGCAACGTAGCGTTGTTAGCGGCCGGCATTTTCTCTCTTTATCCTACCTATGTTGGATTTGCAAGCTTTCTATACGCTGAGGTACTTTTTATATTTCTTATGTTATTCGTCATTCTCGTTTACCTTAGGATGACCAATGCGAGCGTATCACTATTTTCGTTGGCCACAACGGCAGGCCTGCTTCTTGGACTTGCGGCATTAACGCGAACGATTGCCTGGCCCTATTTCCTGGTGTTTGTCCCCTTGGTGCTCTTCACTGTCGGCAATGATCTGAAAACTCGTCTCAAGGCCTCATCAGCCGTTGTGCTGGGATTTTTCTTGATTATCGCGCCATGGTCCTATCGTAATTCCGAGCTACAGAATCAATTCACTCTCATTGATACCATGGGCGGAATGAACCTAATGATGGGAAACTATGAGCACACACCGTTAAATCGGGCATGGGACGCTGTCTCGCTACTATCCACCGACAAAAGGTGGTCATACTCATTAGGATCAATCCCGGAATCAGCTGACTGGGGCGAAGCCGAGCGTTCAAAATGGGCCAGTGACCAAGCCAAGCAATTCATGCTCAGTCATCCATTGTTGACCATTGAGCGGAGTATTGCAAAATTCTTTTCATTTTGGGGTCTAGAAAGAGTTATCATCGCCGCGTGGGAACGCGAATTATACCATCCACCCAAGTGGTCGATTCCTGTCCTAGCTGTTGTTATCAATTCTGCTTATATTCTGACAATGTTACTCGCCGTAGTCGGGCTGTTTCTTGCCCCTCCCAACGAACAGAAGTTTCATTACCTGGTTTGGACTTTGTTGGTGGTTTTCACCGGGGTGCACATGCTTATATTCGGGCACGCGCGCTACCATCTTCCACTCATGCCGCTGTTAATACTTTACGCCGCCTCCGCCGTGGATCGGCGCGCCTGGAAAGCGCTGCTCGATAAAAAACTGGCGGCATATATTGCGATGCTTTGTATCGCCCTGTTACTTTTAATTTGGGGTCGAGAGGTATTCTTCATCGAAGGTGATCGGATAGCTACACTGATGAAAAGCATTCGATAAACAGCATGGCGGGGCTTCACGAAGTGTCAGACAATCATTTTGCGCTTGACGGTCACGTTATCAGAGCCGTGCTATTCGATGTAGACGGCACGCTTTATCACCAAAGCGTTCTGCGGTTATTAATGCTGTTGGAAATGCTTGCTTTGCCATTCAAAACCGGCTCGATTATCAAATCCCGTCAAGTCTGGAAATCAATTGGTGTGTTCAGAACTACCCGGGAGCAAATGCGCCAGATGCATGATGGGAGCCTTTCTCTGTCAATGCTAGAATACTTGGTGCCTGCCCAACGACTCGGTATGGAAGAATCGAACCTCAAAGGGATAATCCAGGACTGGATGTATCGCCGGCCTTTGAAATATCTCCAGTTCGCGCGACGCGGTGGGTTAGTCGCCGTGTTTGAACGCTTGTATCAGTCCGGTTTTCGTATCGGTATATTTTCTGACTACCCCGCAAAAGACAAGCTGAACGCCTTGGGTGTCAGCAGCTTTGTCGACTTTTTTTTGGCTGCCACTGATGCTGAAATCAACGCATTTAAGCCGGACTCCACCGGGTTTCTCAGGGCGTGTGACCTTTGGTCTCTTCGGCCAGATCAAATCCTCTATGTAGGCGATCGACCAAAAGTGGATGCGGTCGGCGCCATTAACGCGGGCATGCCGGTTGCCATCGTTGGCAGGCGCGCCTGGATCAGGGGGGCGTCATCCACTGCAGCCGATTATATAAGGGTGTCTTCATTGCCGCATCTGGCTCGCCTTTTGTGCAGATAGGCTAGGATTTATCGACACTTTAACCTTCTTCTACATGATCGTACAAACAGGTGATCCCACCCCGCAATGGACATAAAACCTTATTTCCAGATCGCTCGTTTTGACCATTGGTTCAAGAACGTTTTTGTTCTACCCGGCATGGTGGTAGCAATCTATGCCCAGCCGGAGCTAATATCCGTTGCCGCTATTTGGCACTTGATTTTGGCGCTGGTGGCTGTTGGGTTCGTGGCGTCGAGTAATTATGTGATCAACGAAGTACTTGATGCCCCGAAGGATGCCCTTCACCCAGTTAAGAAGAACCGGCCAGTTCCATCCGGCCAGATCAATGTCCGGATCGCCTACGGCGAATGGCTACTACTTGCTGTCATCGGATTGTTACTTTCGGTTCCGCTTGGACTGGAATTTTTTCTGACCAATCTCTCACTTTGGATCATGGGATGTTTTTACAACATTCCTCCCATCCGAACCAAAGACCAGCCTTATCTCGACGTCTTATCCGAATCGGTCAACAATCCGCTGCGCTTGCTGATGGGCTGGTACAGCACGGGTATCGCTGTTATTCCTCCCGTTTCGCTGGTTGCGGCTTATTGGATGGTGGGCGCGTTTTTCATGGCGGTAAAACGTTTTGCGGAGTACCGGCGGATCAATGACCCTGAAACGGCGCGTCAGTACCGCAGTTCGTTTTCGCACTATAATCAGGAGCGCTTGTTGGTCAGTATTACTTACTACGGATGCGCATTCGGGCTGTTTTTCGGTATCTTTCTCGTGCGCTATCGTATTGAACTGATTCTGTCCATCCCCTTGATTGCGGGCTTTATTGCCTGGTATATCCATCTGGGCTTCAAGGAGGATAGCCCTGCTCAGTACCCAGAGAAGTTGTATCAGCAAACGGGCTTCTTGGTGTATGCGATCCTGACGGTTATGACAACCATTGCTTTGCTCTTTATCAATGTCCCCGGCTTGGAGACACTGTTTGCGCCGACTATTCCGGTGCAGTGAATTAATTTCTTTGCCCGCGTAAGGATTCCCGCAGATGCATGGGCAATTTCTACGCTACGTCCTGAGCGGAAGCACTGCCTTGGGGGTTCACCTGGCAGTGCTTGCAGTTCTTGTCGAATTTTTCGCATTGAATGAAACCCTCGCTTCAGGCGTTGGGTTTTTATTCGCGATCCTGGTCAATTACAGTATTCAGCACCAATGGGTATTCCAGGCAAGCGGACAGCACGGACGGCATTTCCCGCGTTACTTGCTGATTACCTTCATGACCTTCGCGCTGAACCTTTTACTTTTTTGGCTCGCGGTAAATGTCTTAAACTTTTGGTATCCGATCGCTCAGATTCTAACGACCGGAATCATTTTTATGCTCAACTTTTTCTTGAATCGGCAGTTTACCTTCAAGCGCTAATGCTTTTTCAACCGCCGACGACAGCGGACCCAGAGAAACAGAAAGAGGAACACCAGTCCGGTCTCCGTCATGCCGATCAAAACAAGAAGCAAAGTCTTCTTCTTTGCTCGCCACTTTGAGCCGATGCGCGCCTTGATGCTTGGTAGCGTTGCTTGAATGTCTTCGGACCAAGCCGCCACCATGCCCGGAGACTCGATCAACAAACCAGGTACGGCTCCACTGTGGACCTCATCCGCTCCGATATCCGGCAGATCTCCGCTCGGTCGGGGCTCACAATCAATATCGGACGTGACATCTGTTAAGGCTATTCCGGAATTGACGAGGTTCTCCGGACCTGCAACCAGCCGAAAATCCCCCTCATCTGCATTGGCAAAAAACCAGGTGTCGCCTCCGTATCGAAGATTCCCCGAGACGACTCCGGCTCCCTGATCACGAGCCTTGATGCGTCTATCCACGAGATTGTTGAAAATCTGTGTGCCGCTTGTGCCCGGAAAGCGATACTCGATCGAGTTGGGATAATTCATCGAACGAACAGTATTGTGAAAAATGTTGACATTTTTGGCATTCTCGACTCCGATCCCGACATCCGTGACCGTGCTGACCATGTTGTTGACAACGGTACCACCCCCCTTATTTCCCTGCTTACCAAGACCAACTTGAATTCCTCGATCCGAGTTGGTGATGATATTCCGTTCGATGAGTGCGTTGCCGTTGCCTTGCCAGAACAAAATCGCCGGACCGGTCGCTTCATTGTTGGGTCCGCGAATGCCGTTAAATTCGCTGTCGCGTACCACCCAGTCTTTCGTTCCGATCGCGCTGATGCCACCCGCATATCCTTGGTAGGTATATCCTTCAGTGAACTCGAATCTGCACCACTCCACCACGCCACGGGTCGCGAACTGGCTAGGTTTCGCTTGATTATAGGAGACCTTGAGTAACTGTTCCCTGGCATCCAACAAGTGAACATTATGCATGCGGAAATCTTCAACACCGCGCTCACCATGCACTTGTACGACGTGGTTAGAGACCTTTCCGGCCGTAAAATCAGCCAATGTGACGCCGTTACCCGTGATGGCAAAGATGTGAGAGGGGCCTTTGTCCATGCCGCGGCCAAGCAGCTTGACGTCCGAGCGCAACGCCGTTTGGCCTCGAATCGTAATCCCATCACCCTTTACCTCGAAGGCGCGATCCACCTGGTAGGTTCCAGGTCGAAGAAAAATGGTGCGATTTCCGCTTCGGTTGGCTTCGCCTAGCGCTTGCCGCAGTTCATTCACTGTTTGCACTGTCGTGGCTGGATTGACACCGAGCGGGATAACCTCGCGCGTACAAACTGCCATCGCGCTCAGTGGGTAACCACCAGAGAAAAGCGCGATGAGAATAGTAAGCCAGATTACAAGAAACGGCTGCTCAACGTGTTGCGTTAAGTTATTGTCTGCCTGCCTAAAGGGTGTCAGGTCTTGTATCACGCTTGTTTTCCATAGTGTTCAACTAATTGAATTGCCCAGCCTCTTATTTCCGCCCCGGTGCTTGTTTTTTTGTCGAGAGAAAACACCAGAATAATCAGTCCCAAGTAGCTTAGCGCATAAACGACTGACGCCACAGACAGTTGTATTGTCGTCTCAGCCAAATCTTCCGTTTGGGCGCTAAATTCGAGCAGATTCAGACAAGCTTCCGACAAGTTGGCGCTCAAAAACGCACTGAGCCCGATTACCAATCCCCAACCAAGAACCTCAATCGCGAACGCAAGGTGTCGATGATAAACGTAAGCGATCAGCAGAATGGTTGTCATGACTCCCGCCGCGACTCGGTAGAGGGCGAACTCATTGATTCCTGCGTTGTATTTTAGCGCCACGTAAAGCGTAAGGGAAACCACCGCCAAGGATAACGCGTCGAACCAAAAAAGTGCACGCACCCGACCCGACGCAATCAGTGGCAACTCAATGACGTAGACGCATCCCCAGTAGACCAGCAGCCAGGCGAGAATCCCCAGGAGCGGTCCCGCCATCTTCCATTGGACGCCCAACACAACCCGAGCGACCTCGCTGCCAAAGGATCCAAAAAAAAATGCGAGCGGTAAGGTCAAGAGAAAGGTCAAGACCAATATCGCGCTGACCTGCCGAAATTGGTCATGCCGACGGTCGACCGAGTTACGCAATGACGAGAGAACTGGCTCGACTGCCGGGGACAAGATGTAGTGGCCAGGCATCATCGCGAGGTCACGGGACAGGTGATATTGCCCAAGTATGCTTGCCGAGAAGTAGCGTGACACCAAAACAGTGTCGATTTGCGAGCGCAGGTAGCCGATTAGATTCTTACCCATCATCCAGGACGAGAAACGCAGCTGCTGACGCCAGCAGGCTAAAGTGAAGCGCGGACCTTTACCAAACCACAGGTAACTGAAAGCCACTGCGACGACACTGGAAACAAGGTCAGCGAAAATGAACGCCCAGTAGGATTTGAGCACCAGTGCGCCGATCAAGACGGTGGCGAAGGCGGCCAGCTTTTCAACCAACGCAAGCCAAAAAAGCCCCTCATAGCGAATTTGACGCTTTAGCTGCAGCAAGGAACGGCTTTTTAGTGCGGTCAGTGGCAAGACAAGTGCGGAAACGGCGATGGCGAGCGTGATTTCCGGTTTGTTGAGAATGGCGGCCACCCAGGGAGAGAGAACCGCCAACAACAGCGCGAGCATTGACTTAAGCAGCAGATTGATTGTCCATGCCGTAGTGAGATCATTGGCGCGTAGCCGCTGTATCTGCATGATGTATTGTTCTGTGGCGGCATTGCCCAACACATCGAAGAGATACAATACGACACTGACCGCCGCGATGAGGCCAAAATCAGCTGGCGTGAGTAACCTGGCCAGAATCAATGTACTGACAAAGCCGATGACCTTGCCGAGTATTTTGGCGGAGCCCGACAGCAGGGCTCCTTTGGGAAGCGAATGGGTACCCTTCATCGGGCGACATTGCCACTGGCTTTGGTCCAGCGGGCTTCCCGGTTTGCCTTGATCCTATCGGCACCCACTTCGAGCACAAGATTTCGCCCCAGATTAATCTGCTAAATTTGCCGCATGCAAAACCGCGACATGCGGGTTTCTCCGGATTCTTCGGTCGTCTAGTCCAACCTTGACTTGATCACGCGTGCGGGATTACCAACCACGATTGAATACGCAGGAACCTCCTTGGACACCACGGAACCCGCGCCTATTATGCTTTTTTTTCCTACGTCCGCCATGATGAGCGCGGCGTTTCCTATCCAGCAGTCTTCCCCAATTGCAATTTTCTGGTACTCGCCACCTTGTTGGCGGATGGGTATTTCAAGGTCGTCATAGTGATGCTGGCGGGTACCGCTGATGACATGCACGCCGCTGCCCAACAAGGTATCGGCACCGATCACACACATACCGATATTGCATCCGGGGCCGATGTAAACCCCCCGGCCGATTTCCGTGTCTTGCTGAGAAAACACTGCCAGAAATCCGATGAAGCAATCAGGAGCGCAAGAACGCATCGCAAATCGGTAGAAGGCGACTCGGAGATAGCTCCCCATCTTGCCGGGTAGCAGGCCAAGCATCTGTGAAAACGTCGAAAATGAGCCTTCACTTGAAACGCGTCCGATGATGGCATAAAGCACCAACAAGGGGGATACGATGATCACGGCGATGGCCTGCACGAGTTTCTTTTTCACTGACTTCATGCCGTCAAGGATTCCAGAGATCAGCTAGAGACTGATGTATTTTCTAATCCTGGGGGCCGCCCCAAGTCGTTAGCCAGAGTGGCATACGCGACCATGCCTCAATCGCGATAGAGCGGACATGTGCCGTTTTTTTCGTAGGTTGCTGTGCCAGTACTGACCAGAAGCCCATTCTTCTCTGCCTTGTGGATTTGGGAGCGCAACTTGGCCTTGAAGCCTGCCAGCAAGGCACCCCATCTGCTGGCAAGGAAGATGCATCTGAACCTTGGCCTCCGGCAGGGGCGCTTGGTCGGTCGGTTCAGCATCGCAGACACGGCAGGTGAGCCGAGACGCGCCGAGACAAATGACGAGATGGCTAGCCTTCGGACTCAAACCGCTAGCTCCTGCAACTGCGCCCTGGCCTCGCCGAGAGTACGGCATTGCACATCGGCTTTTGCTTTCAAATGGCTCAACACCGCAGCGAGTGCCCGGCTGGTTTCGTGAAAGGCGTTGTGGTTCGCCACCAAGGAATTGGGATTATCGATCAAGCTAGAGCTGTGCAGGTACATGTGGAAGACGCGCCTGCCATTCGCGAGCATTTGGTCGATCAGGCCGAGCATATCTTCGGCGCTAGTCAGCTCTGGGCTTAGATAGAGCTTGCGCAGCCAGTGGCTGAACCAGGCGAGGGCCAAGGGTTTGAGCGGACTTAGCCCGCGTGAGGAAATCCGCCGGTGCCAACGGTTGGCACGGTGGAAATCTCGCCAGTTATAGCCGACGCTGACGGGGATCTCGAATATGTCCTTGGCGACGGCTGGGCGCTGAGGATCCTGCAGGCTGGCCCAGAAAGGCTCGAGGTGCGCGTCGTGGCAATCGAAAAACTCATTTTGCCAGAAAGGATAGACGCTGGAGTCGATGGAAAAACCGTGCTTTTTCAGTAACCGCGCGACCTTTCCATCGATACCCCAGCGACCGGTGCGGAAGCTTGTTGGCTGAACGCCGAACCGCTCCTTGAGAAGACGCACCAGTTGGCTGAGCTTTGCATCCACCTGCTCAGTGGGCAAATTGACGACGTGACTGTCTCTCTCGTTGGGCGAGCCGTAATAGGGTGGGTTGCACCAAGGGTGCAGGTGAGCACCGATTTCATAGTGGCCGGTGCGTTGCAGATCGCGGATCACCTGGACTGCCTTCTCGTCAGCGGCAACTGGATAATCGACGAACAGGGTCGGTCTGATCCCAAGGTCGTAACACACCTGGTGGAAGGGCCGCAGTTGCTGGACGTTCTCCACGCACCAACTGCTCTCAGGGAAGGGGCCTGACCAGTCCCAGCTTTCCTCGGTGTCAATACTGAGTAGGAAGAGCACCTGAGGGCGTCTCACGATTGGGCTACCTCTCGGACGCGATAGAATAGTTGTGTGTATTCCTCGGTCATTCGCTTTGCGGAGCTGTGCCGATGGACGAAGTCTAAGCCGCCTTTGGCGAGCGTCTGGCCAAAGTCCGGTTGGTCGAGCAATGTGTTCCAGTGCGCGAGCAGAGTGGTTTGATCGCCGAAGGCCGCGAGCAAGCCAGTGTGTTGGGGTATGACCAGTTGATCGATCCCAGGAATGACGTAGGCCGCGACAGGTACGCCCATGGCGGCAGCTTCCATCAGGTATCTGGGGATGCCCTCAAGGGTGCTAGTCATGGTAGATCGATTATGGTGTCAAGCTTGAATTGATTACTTCGCATCCCTCACCAGGTATGTTAGCAAAACAACAGTCATTGCACTTGCCGTCTGGACCGATGGCAACGAGGCGACCCCGCACTCCGGGTCGGGTCGGTGGCCAGTTACCCTTAGATATGCTTTTCTTTCGCGATATCCGCCAGAGCCAGCGTCCTGCGGTAAGAATTGGTGCAGGATCCTCGACTCGCTGTCAATCCGCTCAATGCTGCCTTGCGGTCTCTGGTCTCTGGTCTCTGGTCGCTTGGCCGTTGCGGTTCATTCCCTGATCGCAGAATTATAGTCCACATCGGTGACCAGATGGCGCGGGGAACCGCCGATTCTCCATACTTTGTCTCTGATCGAGAGGGTTCATTCGGCATCCAAGTCCCAGATTTCCCAGCCTGAAATCGCATCCACTCCTGGTGCGATTTCATGGCGCTGCCGCGTGGTGCAGGCGATCCATGCGCGTGTGGCGACTTGGTTGCCGCAAAAGGCGCGCAGCTTGGTTAGTCCGCGGGTGTCGCGCGGACCGGGTTGTTCGGTGAGTTTGCATTCAATGGCGTGCAGCGCGCCGTTGCGTTCAATCAGCAGGTCCACCTCGTTGCCTGCTTGGTCGCGCCAGTACCAGAGGTTGGCGGAGGGCTGATGCCAGTCGCGCCAGCGCAACCATTGGATCACCACATGGTTTTCCCACAGTGCGCCGGCTTCCCGCCCGTCAGGAGGGTCTCGGCGGCGGCGAATCCGAGCAGAAAGGCGGCCAGTCCGGTATCGGTGAAATAGAGCTTGGGCGACTTGGCGAGACGTTTTCCCTGGGAGCGATAATAGGGTTCCAACAGCAAGATTTGGTTAGACGCGACCAGCACGCTGATCCATTGTTTCGCGGTGGTTGCGGAGACACCGACATCGCGCCCCAGTTCGGACATATTGAGCGTTTGGCCGCAAAGCGCAGCGCAGGCGCGCAGAAACCGCTCGAAATCCCGCAGGTTGCCGACGTTGAGCAGATTGCGGACATCGCGTTCAAGATAGCTGGCCAGATAGCCCTGGTACCAGCGTTCGCGATCAGGAAGGGTCTCCGCCGGTCCGGCCCAAAGGGCGGGAAAGCCGCCACGCCAGAGGAATTGCGCCCAGTCCGGTGGTGTTGCGCCAGTGGTTCGTGCGCGCCATTCCTGGGCGGACAGGCCGAGAAAGGCTTTCAATCCAAATGCTTGGCACATTAACGCTGGGAAAGTGAAATTGTTAAAGTCAGCCGTGCAAATGACAGCTTAGGCGCTGCTGATTGGCCAGTGGTTAGGCGATGATTATCACTCGTGCCAACCCGAGAGCACGAAAACGGTGCGGACGGGGCGAATGCCCCGTCCAGCAGGAGACTCGGGTCCCGTGGGGTAACCGGCAGGCTCAGGTGGCCCAGGTCATGATCAAGGCCCAGTGGTTGCACCTTGCTGGAAAATATAGCAGGTCAATCTCGAGCCAATGGGCCTTGTCCTCGCCAAGCTGGATTAAGCTTGCTTTGGCGCCATAGCAAAAACGGGCGTGGCGGCAAGCCTGATCGCAAAATTATTGTCCTCATCTGTGACCAGATGGGGCGGGTGAACCGCCGATCATCTATAATTTTCGTTGATCGAGAGAACTCTGGAGAACAAAAGCTATGCGCGTAAAGTTTTCAGAAGACGTGGTGCCTTTGACCGACCTCAAGGTCAATCCAGGGCGTGTCGTGCGGCAGGCTGCCGAGGCACACCGCCCCGTGCTGCTGACGACCCAGGGTCGCGGCGTGGCGGTCGTTCAGTCTTTGGCTGACTTCGAGCGCGATGCGAACGAGCGAGATTTTATGCGGGCGGTCGTGACCGGACTCGCCGACCTGGATGCCGGTCGGGACGTATCGCTTGTCGAGGCCAAATCCCGACTTGGCTTGTCCCAAGCGGATGCCTGATATTCGGGTCACGCTTGCCGAATCGGCTCTTGGTGACTTGGAGGACATTCGGAAATGGTACGAAGAGCAAGGGGTTCCAGAGGTCGGCGAACGACTCCTTCTGGAGATCCTTGAGCACATCGAAGACCTCTCAAACCATCCCAAGATTGGGCGTATCGTTCCTGAGTTTGGCCAAACCTTCCTGCGCGAATTGATCCACTCACCATTCCGGATCGTCTACCGCCTTGATCCGGGGCGCGTCCGCGTCGTGCGTGTATGGCGCGGCGAGCGCATACTCCGGCTGCCGTCTTCGGCTGAGCATCCCTAACTGTTGGAGCGGCCGGCCTGCATTCCAACGCTGGAGCGTTGGAACGAGGGGCACGAGGGGCTGATTACATTGGAAAAGATCGGGTGGTTTCGGATGCGTCGAGAGCGGCTTCAGTCTTTTTACACATATCTGCAATGAGTTCGGTTAGCCAGGTCCAGAATGCCTTTTGCATCAGTGTCTTGGAAATCATCCCTTGGGGCAAGAAACGAGCCATCTCGCGGACGAAACCCGCTTGGATTTCCGGGTCCTCCAGCAGCTGTCGTCTCCGTTCGGTAAGGCGTGCGAGGAAGTCTGGCGTTGTGCGCTGATGATCCTTGATCTTGACGGGAATCAGCGACAGCGGGAGTTCTGTGCCTTGTTGAACAAGCCAGCCAATGTCCCAGAGATCGCGGTGCTTGATTCGGTTTGGTCGCAAGACGAAGGCAATCAGCTTGTCAGCTAGAATCTCGTCGCGGCTTTCGGCCTGCAGAATGAGCCCGCTTGTGCCCATATCAACGCCATAGGGATTGCGCAACAGCATCGGACGACGATCATGGCTCGGAATCGCACAAATATCGATGTTGATTCGCTGGGCTGGCAGATCGTGACGCCCTGGGCGGGTCATCACGCGCATCTTCCAGGTGGCGACCTTACCGCTGTCGCGGACTGGCTCACTGACCCGGACACTCAGCCCGTACTTGGCTTGTAAGCGCTCGACGAGAACATCGCCGAGACTTGCAAGCGCGGCTCGATTAAATTCGGTCCCACCTGTGAAATCGAGATCCTCGCTCAACCGATTCGATCCATAGCAGGCGCGCAAACAGGTCCCACCGATAAAAGTGAGGGCTTGTAGTAGCCCCGCCTCGGCCATTTCTCGCAGGATGTCGTGATGCAGGAGCTCTTTCTCGACAACCGTGCGCAAGGGTGCCAGATCGCTTTGTTGGCGCAGCGCCTCGTCTACCAAACGATCAAAGAGCGTCATCAACGGCATCCCATTGCACTAGATCGAGATCGCGGCGCACTGCCTTCATATCTCGCAGTGCCAGCTCCACGGGGGCACGCCAGAGATGACAACGGGCATCGTAGATGAGTTGATCGGCCAATTCATTCGGGCGTTTTTTTGTGTGCACAAATTCAATGGATCCGAACGCGCCACATGATAATGTGGTGGTGCGCCCGGAAGACATGAGCGTGACATGATTTATCGGGATCTGCGAGATGACGCCCGCGTCGCTGAGCGCTGACTCCAGGCTGATGTAGTTGAATACACTCGCGCGCAGACGGGCTGCCGCGTGGTAGAGAAGCAGACCGTCGTTGCTGCCCACGACTGGGTAAAGATAAAGACCGCGACACACGCGCATGAGGAGCCCGTCGCGCTCGGCGCGCATAATCACCGCTCGCAAGGCGCCCGGGCGGTGCGTTGGCAGCGCCGAGCGCAAGTCAGCCAGCGTGAACAAGGCCTGTCTTTCGTTGGAGAGCGTCGCGAGCACACGAGCGAGTTGTTTGATCGGCTGCATGGGCTGAACGGTCGTCGCTTGGTTATACCAAGTATAACCAAGCGTATGACTTAAGGAGCTACTTTTCTCTATGTCCAGTCCCGGCGTGCCTCGACATGGATGATGAGCAGGAAGAGCAGTTGCGGACGTCTCAGGCTCGGGCTGCCTCTCGGACGCGGTAGAAGATCTGCGTGTATTCCTCGGCCATGCGCTTGGCTGAATAGTGCTGGTGGACGAAGTCCAGGCCGGCTTTGGCGAGGGCCTGGCCCTGTGCGGGGTGGTCAAGCAGTGTGTTCCAGTGGGCGAGCAGAGCGGCTTGGTCGCCGAAGGGGGCGAGCAAGCCTGTGTGTTGGTGTTTGACCAGTTGATCGATGCCGGGGATGTCGTAGGCCGCGACCGGGCACGCCCATGGCGGCGGCTTCCATCAGGCAGCGGGGGATGCCCTCGAGTGTGCTGGTCATGGTGAAGAGGTCGAAGGATTTGAGCAATTCCCGGGCCATTACTCGTGGGAGCGGCTTTAGCCGCGATACGGTGATCGCGGCTTAAGCCGCTCCCACAAGCCCCGGCTCAACGGACAAGTGGCCCGGGTTATGCTTAAGGCCCAGACGGCACCCTGCCTATGCCGGTGATGAACCTCATTTTAGTGCCTGCTCGCACACCTGCTCAATGGCATCAAATACTGGGGCTGGAACGGTGAACTGAAATTGCTTGCGTCGGTTCTTCGATACCTTGCCGTTGTTTTGCAAAGCGGTAATCACCAAGGTCGTCAATGCATTGCCGCGCACATCGAAGCGTTCATCGATTTGGCGATACACCCGGTCGAAGCGATCAAGAAATTCGGTCTCTTCACGCAGGTCTTTCTCGAGCGCTTGCCTGGCCATGTTGAGGCTGAACTCGACGATCTGCGTTGCATCCCAGTATCGATAGAGCGCTTCGTCACCCCGGAAACGAAAATCGTAGGTTTCATCGCTCAACCAACGCACATCCCAGCAGCGGCGCATAGGCATGGAGAAACTTTGCAAGGCGTTGAGGTAGGCTGCTTCATTGCGTTTCATCGCGACCGACACAGGTAACAGCAACCCACTGCCCATGCGGGCAGACTGGCAGAGCGCGTAGTGAAACAGAAACCGCGACAGCCGGCCATTGCCATCCATGAATGGGTGAATGAACACTAACCCGAAGGACGCGATGGCCGCTGCGACCAGCGGGTCGATCACTTTCGGCAGGGCATTGGCAAACACCAGCACCCCGTCCATCAGCGCAGTCACCAGTTCGGGTGGTGGCGGTACATAGGTGATACCGGCTGCACCCCGCAGGGGTCCGCGCAGCCAGTTTTGTTCGTGGCGATAAGCAGCGGCTCGATCCAGTGGATTGGTGATGGCGGCGTTTTGCAACTCGACCAAATAGTCTTCGTCCATCGGTCGCGGCTGGTGCGCCTGTTTCAGCAGCGCCACAAAGGCCTCGGCCTTGTCCTGCGATGGTGTCTCACGCTCAAGCGCGAACGAATTTTCGGTCTCATGCAGGTACGCCCAGGCCAGCGCCCGATCAGTTGCCTGCGGCCCAAGCCCCGCGACAAAGGCATTTGCGTGATCGAGAATATTCAGCGCGAGCAAGCCTTCAATGGCTGGCGTACGCTCCACGGTGACCGCGTAACGCAGCGATCCCAGCCCGTTGAAATTGACCTTCCAGCGCGCATTGCGTTGACCGGGCGCGGTTAGGTAGCGCTTGGCATCGAACAGATCAACGGTTGGACCCGTGATCGCAACGTCGCCCTCAAGCTCGCGACCTTGGAAGGCCTCCCACAAAAAACCCAGGACGCGAACATAGCGACTCGAGGGCGTCGCCTGAACCCGGCGCAGGATGTCGCTGCCAGGGATGTGCTTGAGCACCTGCGCCAGGACTGGCAGGTTGACCCCTTCATGCTTGAGCGCGAACAACAGCTGCTCGAGTGGCTCATCTTGTCCGGGCGCAACCTGCGCGGGCACCAGCAGGGCATCCGCCGTCTGCGTTACCCGCGATACAGGCGCAACCCGCGCGGGTCTCGATAGCGGAAATGCCGGTAGCTGGAAGCGTTCGCAGAGCAATTGGTAGCCGAGGCAACCCATTTTTTCTTAAAAAGCCAAAGTTTTTGTTAAAAACGCTATCTTTCCACAGTTTTTGTTTGGTCGCTTGCACCGGGGCTCGCATGTGGCAACAATAACTGAAACAAGCGACTAGCCGGGTTTATGATTAAAGTCCGACCAGTCCCAGCTTTCCTTGGTGTCGATGCTGAGCAGGAAGAGCAGTTGCGGGCGTCTCAGGCTCGGGCTGCCTCTCGGACGCGGTAGAAGAGCTGCGTGTATTCCTCGGCCATGCGTTTGGCGGAATAGTGCTGGTGGACGAAGTCCAGGCCGGCTTTGGCGTGGGCCTGGCCTTGTTCGGGGTGGTCAAGCAGTGTGTTCCAGTGGGCGAGCAGAGCGGCTTGGTCGCCGAAGGGGGCGAGCAAACCTGTGTGTTGGTGTTTGACCAGTTGATCGATGCCGGGGATGTCATAGGCCGCGACGGGCACGCTCATGGCGGCGGCTTCCATCAGGCAGCGGGGGATGCCTTCGAGGGTGCTGGTCATGGTGAAAAGGTCGAAGGATTTGAGCAATTCCAGCCGATCGTCACGAAATCCGAGGAAGTAAATGTCGGCCGTGCAAGGCAGGCGCGCGGCCTGGGCTTGGAGGTTTGCGCGTTCTTCACCATCGCCGACTAGGATGAGTTCCACGTCATCTCGAGACTGGCAGAGTGTGGCGAAGATGTCCAGCATCTCGCCGATGTTCTTGCGGCTGATCAGCTGGCCGATGAAGCCGATGCGTTTTTTCTGTTTTGGCGCGACGGCGGCTGGGTTTTGCGCGATGGCTTCGACTTCCTTGAGGTTTACACCATTCTGGATGTAGGTCAGCCTCGCCTCGGGTACCCCGTGGCGGCGGGCATCGTCCATGAGTTGCGGGGAAAGCGGCGCGACGCAGTCGGCATAGCGCATGAACTTGCACCCCAGCCAGACGAAGAGCCTGAGCTTGATGTCCCGCGCGCTCTCGAAACCATGGGGGGTGACGATGACGGGGATACCGGCGCGGCGGGCGGCGAGGATGCCGAGGATGTCTGACTTGTAGCCGTGGGTGTGGATGAGGTCGAACCGCTGGGAGGTTAGCAGGTCCGCTAGCCGGCGGATGGCCCGGAGGTCGAAGCGGCCGGACATGGGAATGGCATGGGTGGCCTGGCCGGTCTTTTGGTATTCCTTGACCAGTTGCAGGTCGGCATTTTGCGCTTCTGCCGTGACGGCGAGCTCGCATTGGACCTGGCTTGGGTCCAGATAGTACGCCAAGGCCAGGATCCAGCGCTCGGCACCGTAAAAGCCGGTGGAGCAGATGAACTGCAAGACTTTCATGGGTGGCGCCATCAGCTGGAAATTCCCGGGCTAGCTGGTGATGGATGGGGCTGAACAGCCCGCGCGGGGTGCCGTAGGCCTGTGCTGGAAAATATATCAGATAAATCTCGAGTCAAAGGGCCTTGTCCTCGCCAAGATGAATGTATCTTGCCTTCCAGTTTATGGGATCCACTTCAAACGAGCTACTTGCGAATGATGAACCAGACCACGGAAAAATAACCCAAGGCGCCAATTTTTGCGAGTTATTGTGTAAGACCGTTATTCTCCGTATTTCTTGAGCTCATAAGATCCCGCGCTGTAGACAGTCATTCCGACTTTCATATTTTCGCAGATGCTGTGCGCAGAACTGCAGAGTACAAAAATTTCACTTGCAGTGGATAAAACCTCATCTCTGCGTTCGCCAAAATTCTCCGGATTGATAGCGAAAATACCACTACTCGCATAAAATTGGGCGCCCCATCTTTCAATGACGACGGAATTAGCTGGTAAATGTTTCCCTGCCCACTGCGCTACGTTTCCAAAGTCCTTCCAGGAGGATTCAATATAACGCAAATTGTCCGGCATAAATAAAAGCAAAGCAAGACCAAAACCCATCGATAAAAAGAGCGAGAATCGCGCATAGCTAAAAAATTTTATCGGCAGCCACGCACGCCCATCCAGCAAGCTCGCGAATTGCAAAAAATAATAAATGAGAAAAGGTAAAAACGTAAACCAGTAACGGAAAGACGCGTTTGAAGGAACAAATAGGAAGGCTATCGCGATTGGAAGCCATATCTCCAAGATACCGCGCCGGAGAAAAAGACAGCGCAACCAGCCAATGATACAACACAACAAAATCATGCCGGAGATGACAGCCAGAAAATCGTTGGCTAAAGCCGTTTTAAGAGATATCGCCGGCACAAAAAGCGGCAACGTAAAACGCACATCCTGCCACCAAAAACGCTGCAAATAACTGACAGGATCACGAAAAAGAGAGCCTAGCATGCCTGAGCCCGTACCAAAGTGCGAGGTAATGGCATCGACCGGATAATTGGCGACGATGTAGCCTGTATAAAACTTCCAAAATATAATTGATAAAACTAGCGGGACTGCAAAGGCGAGCGCCGATAACAGCCGCTCCCTCAAAGAGATTTCACGTTGCAATGCGAAATACAATATTGCCGCAGGAACAAAGGTAACAGCGTAGCCGCGAGTAAAAAAAGCCATCGATGCCACGGCGCCCGCCAGCAAGGCCATCCGCCAATGACGCGTCTTGCTCAACAGCATTAAGGTCGCAGCGATCAGACACAAATACGCAAGCTCCGACATCGGGTGATGGGCAAAAAGAAAAAACGCGGGTGACAGAGCCGTGATAAACACTGCGGCACGCCCCTCCCGCTCATCACTCCACAGCGCAAACAAAAGAGAAAGAGCCGCACCGGCAAAGCTAACCATCAGCAATTTAATAGCCCACCAGCTATGGCCAAATAATGCGATGACAAGCGCTAATGAAGCAGGAAAAACAGGAGGCCAGGTCGCATGCCTGCCGTACTCAATATAAGGGAAGGTATCGACTGTGTACCGGCCAAGATTGACCATATTTAATGCCATGGTCACGAATAGCGCACCGTCATCTTTATTATAAATTGGAAACTCTGGTGTCGGATAAATAAAAAACAAATACAAACCTGCAAGACAGAATGCAGTCACCAGATACAAAGTGGTTGCTCGTAGCCTTTTCAACGCAATAAACATGATGTTTCCTCGCCGTCAGCCGAGTTCCGCCAACACACTCGAAATCGACCGTTCAAGCTCCACCTGATAGTCTTCCAGACCGATCCACAGGGGTAACCGAACGATGCGGTCAGAAATGCTGTTTGTATGAGTTAGCGGCTCGTGCACCCTGCCAAAATTCTCACCACCAGGAGCGCTGTGAAGTGGAATGTAGTGAAAAACAGGATGGATCTTTTGCTTTTTGAGTCGCTCGATAAATTCAGTTCGCGCCTCTAAGTTTGCGAGGAGCAAATAATACATGTGCGCATTATGAACGCATGATATCGGTATTGTAGGACGAACGCACATGCCAGCCGTTTCCGACGCGGCGAACCAACGATGGTAGTGGTTCCATATCCCCAGCCGCCGCTGGGTGATGGCGTCAGCCTCTTCCATCTGCGCCCAGAGGAAGGCGGCGATGAGTTCCCCGGGCAGATAGGACGATCCCATATCCACCCAGGTGTATTTATCAACCTCCCCTCGAAAAAATTGTGATCGATTGGTCCCTTTCTCACGGATAATTTCCGCCCGCTGGACAAGGTGAGGGTCGTTGATCAGTAAGGCCCCGCCCTCGCCAGAGATAATATTCTTGGTTTCGTGGAAAGACAGGGTGCCAAGATGCCCTACGCTGCCCAATGCCCGCCCTTTGTAGCTGGCCATCATCCCTTGGGCCGCGTCTTCAATGACCAATAGACCATGGCGTTCGGCAATTTCCATGATCACATCCATCTCGCAACCAACACCCGCGTAATGAACCGGAACGATCACTTTGGTCTTTTCGGTAATAGCGGCTTCAATCAGTGACTCGTCGATATTTAACGTATCCGGCCGAATGTCGACAAAGACTGGCACAGCTCCGCGCAGCACAAACGCATTGGCCGTGGAGACAAAGGTATAGGACGGCATAATGACTTCGTCGCCCGACTCAATGCCAGCCAAAATTGCCGCCATCTCCAGAGCCGCCGTGCAGGAGTGCGTGAGGAGTGCTGCGCGCGCCCCGGTGCGCTCTTCCAGCCAGGCGCTACAGCGTTTCGTAAAGCTTCCGTCTCCAGCGAGATGGCCGTTGGCATGTGCCTGAGCGATGTACCAGAGCTCCTTACCGGTCATGTAGGGTTTGTTAAAGGGGATACTGGTCATAAATGATTTCTCTAGCGTTTCTGGTGACCATGTTGTATGCCTGTTTCCGCCAAATGCCAGAGGCCGCCGCTGCCACCAACCAACATGCGGTTGAAATGAATCAGGAACGCGAACGTTACCGCATCGCTGACGCTGATGCCGACGCGGCCAAGCAGTAAGACCAGCACACCTTCGCGAATGCCGAGCCCGCCCAGCGAGATGGGCAGTAACGTGATGAGATAAGTGACAGGCATCACCACGAACAATGTTGCAAGATCGAGCTGGATGCTTAAAGCCTCGGCCAACAGAAAGCATGCAATGATGTCGGCCGCCTGGAAAAGGACCGACAGCGCGATCAGATTGAGTAGGGTGCCGGCGTCGAGCATGGCGAAGGCGCGGAGGCTAGAGGTAATAAATCCAGGTATCCCGGAGGAACGCTCATTTGGCAATACCTGCACCCATAGACGATGGGTCAGCAGTAGGAGCAACATTCCAATAATCGCGGGGATCGCCGCGCTTAATAGCCTTGAGCTTGCGGATGAATTCGATTTCGATGCCGGATTCCGCAGCCAGCCGTTCGGCATTGGCGCGGAGTTCTTCGCGCAGCGGTTCGGCCCATTGGGTGTAGTCGAACAGGCGGATGTTGTGGGCCCCAAGATAGCCCGCCATGGCGTTGGCGTGACAGATGTCGGGAAAGGTGCCGATCATCACAACGCGGTCGAAGCACGACAGCACACAGCCAATCTCATCTTGATGCTGTTCGACAAAGAGGTTCATCGCCGTGCTCCAACGTTTGTCTGCCTACCCCAAACGATAGTCGATCACGCCTGTTTGGTTCCGGCTTTGCCGGGTTAGGCTAACATGATGATGCCGCCCGATGCTTTCCAAACGATTGATATCCGTGATATCAGACAACTCGAACTGATCGACCAATTCGAGTCCCGGTCCCTCAGGACGATAGCTACAGCCAATCACCCACCAACCCGCATCCTTGAGATAGCGAATGGCATCAACTTGCGCTGATCCAGTGCCTAAGATCAATGCTTTCATTGAATCTGTTACTCCTAGATATCGAGCACCAGATTCATTTCTCTGGATGATCCGATGTTATGGGAAAATAACGTTCGGTCAGAAAGATCAACCCACCGATGGTATGACCAAACAGAACGGAAATAAAAGAGTAAAGACTGATCAAAAGAGCAGTATCGGTTGGTACGCCGAAAGCGCCGTAAAATAGGACAAATGCACCTTCGCGGACACCAACCCCGCCGACCGTGATCGGAAGGGTCAACACCAGGACATTGAGTGGTGCAATGAAAAGGTTGACTAGAAATGGCAGATCGTATCCCTGTGCTTGCAGGAAGATTTGACCTTGAATTGCACCAATTACATGAATCGTAACGGATAGCAGGATTAGCGGGGCTGCAATACGGACAGAAACCAGTGCCTGAAAAAGGATGCGCGGATCAGCCGACATCTCATCGATGTCCGCAGTTGGGCCTGGAATCGCCTTGACGGCCCGGTTCGCCAACAGGGTGATCCTTGACCAGATGCCACGGATAAACTTGACGCCGATTCGGCTGCGGAGGGAGAAGCCCAGCACAAGCAATGTCAGGATTCCAAGCAACAGAGCCAGGTATGCCAACCGCATGATCGATTCTAACTCGGTTGACACGCTGGTGAAGGTCAGAAACGGGTAAATGGCGGTGATCAGCATGACACAAGAAAGCAATGCCGCAACTTTCTCCACGGCAATGACAAAGGCGCCCCGCAGATAACGGCCAGTTTGGCGCCCGCCTAGAGCGATGCGGTAGACATCCGAGCCCAGGGATCCCGGGGTGAACACGCCAAGCGCCAGACTAAACCAGTAAGCACGAAAGCTCTGGCTACCGCTCAGGCGCGTGCAATCGTAGCCACGCGCCAATTGATGCCAGCGCATGGCGCCAAGGAATATAAGGGGTATGATCATTAAGACACCCAGACCAATCAGCCCTGGGTTGGCGCTCCGGCCCAACTCGAGTAGTTGTTCAAGGTCAATCCTCCGGTAGATCAGGAACAGAATCAGTGGCGGTAAGCCCCAGTAAATGGCACGTCGGATCAGTGGTACAAACATGCGCAGCACAGCTTTACCGTCCTAGGCCGCCGAGTTGAACTTGCATCCCGCGAACCAGGGTTCCCGGCAGATAACCTGGGCTGCGGTGACGCAGGATCAAACGATAGTTCTTGATATTCGTGACAAAGAATTCCGGCTTCAACATGTCGCGACACTGCACCCAAAGACAGCCCATATTGCGCAGCGGAATCCAACCAAGCGCAGGTAGACGTCGCCGACCAACCCGATATAGAAATGTTCGGCTGGCGCAATCGAGGCCAGCAAACCAGAGGTTATTGGAGTCAACTTGGATCGAGTCAGTTGTGCCATTTGCGACCGTCACCCATCGCAATCAACATCCGCCGCTTACCGCTCGCATCGGGCGTGATCGCCTCGACCCGCCGCAGTTCGAACTCCAGCGGCGATTCGCTCAAGCGAATCAATCGCTGAGTCAATTCTTCACGAATTTGGCGCAGATAATTGTCATCAGTTACCAACTCAATCAGAAAAGATAAAGGCGCGCGTTGCGTCACTCGGATTTGTTGCAATCCAAGGTAGTCGTCCGCCAGTTCATAGAAATCGAGGTACGTCAGAAACCGCCCATCCGGCAGCTTAACAATGTCGTCCCGGCGCCCGACAATTTGATCAATCACTCGCACCGTCTCGCCATCAGCGTTCTGCCTCAGACTGTACACCGCCAAGTCACCTTGATCGTAGCGAATAAAGGGCATCAGTCGGCCATGCAGATCAGTTACCACGACACGAGCTAACTCACCAGGTTTCGCGGGGTTGCCTGCTTCATCGAGAAACTCGAAAAACGTGCAGTCCTCAATCAGTGTGAGACCGGCTTGGCCAGCCTGCTGATAGGCCATCACGCCCATCTCGACCGTGCCATAGGTTTCGGTGATATCAACGCCAAAAATGCTCCGACACCGCTGGCGAGTGTGCGCATCGATCACCTCTCCACCCGCCACGAGCAGTTTTAAAGGAGGTGGTTGAATACCGCGACGCTCAAATTCATCCGCAAGTACGAGAAAACTTGTTCGCACGCCATACAGCACATCTGGTCGATAGTGGAGAACTTCATTTGCCAACATTTCAGGAGACAAGGTGTAGTCAACTGTCTTTCGCCGAAGCAACCCAAAATTTTGCAACAAGCTTCGGCCTTCGGAGAGACGTCCCGGCGAGGTAAACGACAGTACAACGTCATTTGGACGGTAACCCGACAATAAAAGCACGCGCATCCATTTAGCGATTTGAATGTCACGCTCACGGTTTGATCGATAGACGACCAATGGCATACCTGTTGATCCGGAGGTTCGATCAGAAAAGTACTGCTCGACTCGGTCTGATGCGCCTGCCTGAAGAAAATCGTCTCGTCGGTTCTGAATATCTGACTTGTTCATCACTGGCATGATGGCCAAATCGGACAATCCACGAAAGTCGCGCTGCGGGTCGTAGCCTGATTTCTGCATGATTGCGTGGTGGCGAGGCACCTTGGCTGCGGCGACCAAGGTCTTCTTCAGCCTCTTGTTAGCCGTTTCTTGAGGATTGGCGGACGAGCGTCGCGCATCTGATAGGAGTTGGATCAGCGCCACTGTGTTGGTGATTATGCTCATGGGCATTTTCCAATTAGAATCCGAACGATAAGTGACTTCGGAACAGGTACCATTCTTGAAAAGCGGCTATGTTCCACACCCAGTATCAGAATTCAGAAGCCCAAGAATCACTTTGTCCACATAACGGCCATCAATGAATTCATGCTGTCGCATCGTGCCCTCAATTTTGAACCCAAGTTTTTCATAAAATTGCGAGACTCGATCGTCGCCAGCCGTTGCCTTGCACCAAATCCGATTCAGATTAAGAAAATTGAAGGCATAATCCGATAGCAATTTGATCGCCCGAGTACCGACCGAGTGTCCTCGTTGTTGAGACTCACCGAGAAAAATGGAAAGCCGAGCTGTTCGGTGACGGGGCTCAATGCTGTCGAGCGAGACATTGCCAACATGGACATCGCCTTCCTTGAGGCAGATAGCAAGCACGATCTTATCGGACGATTGATCGAGGCGCTCGAACCACTTCTGTTGTGCGGTTCTTGAGATCGGAACCTGTGATCCGATCTTCAGATACACCTCTGGATCATTAATCCAAACCCAGGTGCGTTCAAGGTCGGTCAGTTCAAGCTTGCGCAAATAGACGAGGTCATCCGACAGCATTCCGACCCTCCTCGTCTCTGGCTTGAGTGATGCGACTGCGGACGAAATACTGTGGTGTTGCATTCACCCGTTGCAGAATACGCAGCACGTATTCGCCAATGATCGCAAAAGCAAAAAAATTGAATCCTGAGATGAGCACCAACAAGAGGGCAATAGTGGTCCAGCCAGGGACATTGATTCCTCCCGTCAAATAGCGGACGATCAGAATAGCTGCAAAGATCGCACTCAACACGATGCCCAAGGCCCCCATCAGCGCCAGCAAACGCAGGGGCAGCATGGAATATCCGATGAGATTGCTCATGGTTTGCGATAACAGGCGGCGAAAGGTGTAGCCGCTGCGGCCTTCTAGGCGGGACGCATGCTCAACAGTTGTATTGACGATTCGATGGGTCACCGAGTTGATCATCGGACCCAGCGCGGGCGACAGGGTACGCAGCTTCAGCAGACCATCGACCACGGCGCGGCGCATCAGGCGTAAACTGGTGAAGCGCAGATGCGGATCCTTACCGAGTAGATAGCAGTTGACCTCATGCATCAGGCTGCTCCCCAGCCGACGAAACCAGTGGTGCCGTTTTTCCTTTGGGACACCCATGACGACATCGACATTCGGTAACAAGGCTTCGATCAAACGAGGGATTTCTTCTGGCGGATGCTGTAGGTCATCATCTAGGGTGAGTACCCTCTCTCCGCGCGTGTGGGCTAGCCCACAGAGCGTCGCGTTGCTTTGGCCTGAGTTGCGCATCAGCTGTATCGCGACCACTCGGACGTCATCCCGAGCGAGCTGTTCTAAGACACTCCAGGCGCGATCCGGTCCACAGTCATCGACGAAGATAATTTCATAGGTGGAGTCAAGCTGGCGCATGACCTCGGTCAGTCTGCGATGCAATTCAGGCAGAATCTTTTCTGAGCGATAGACGGGTACAACGACACTATAGTCGAGCAATCCATCGTGAGCCTGGGCTTCATTTTGCATCATGGCGAGCACCAAAGTCAGTAATGCATTAGTCGCAACGAACGGCCAACTTAAGATGGTCAAGAATATGGGCTGTCAGTCGCTCATACTCGGATGAACTGAGACAATCAAACAGCGCAAAACCGATCAGCTGACCATTATGCTCGAATGGCTCAACGCGGTCCCCAGGTTGCTTGATGTAACATAGGTCAAATATTTCTGGCACCTGGCGCCGTAGTGCTGCATTCGGTGTAAGCGATTCTAGTACGCCATGGCAACCAACACCAAACACGAACGACCCGGCACCCTGTCTGATGTTTACTTGTTCGGGTAGGGTCGGAGATAACCCTAGAGCGAGGGAAATGGTTGCCCGCTCGACGTCGACACCGGTGGCTCGCTCGATAACGGCCGGAATTCCATTGCCGCCATTCCGCCCACTCATTTCCAGGATCGTCACGGTAGTTGGTGATACGATCACATCGAAGTTCAAGGGGCCAGTATCGTAGTTCAAGGAGTTACAGGTCGCCTCAATTGCTTGCGTAACCCGGTTCTGATCCTCGGGTGAGATATTGGTGGGGAGATTGTGTCCGGTAACGACAAATTGGTCGAGATGTTTGTGGGTGATCGCAATGAATGCCACATGCCCGTCGAGCAAAATGGCATCGCCGCCAACCTCGATTCCGTCGATGAATTCTTCGACGCATACCGTATTTGTGTGTGAAAATGTCTTCGCTTTTTCGAAGGCCCGTTCGACGAGCTGAAGATTCTTGCTGTCGATCCGCGAAACTCCGCGTGATCCAGACGTATCGACGGGTTTGACGATCATCGGCAGGTGTAGCTGACTTAACGCATCCGTGACTTCAGTGAAATTTCGGCCAGCGACGAACCTTGGACAGGGTAGACCCGCTCCACTTAGGAAGGCCCGAAAGCGTTGCTTATTCGCCATCGTTTCCGCGGCTACCTGCGTCGGTCCAGGTAAGTGCAGGCGGTCACAAACAGCAGCAACCGATGGGATCGCCACATCCGAGCTGAAGGTGCAAATTCCATCGACAGCATTTTCCCGAGCAGCCCGCTCGATACCCACTTTATCGACAGTACTGCAGTTGACGTATTGATGCCCAAGTTGATGCCCGATGTTATCGGGTAAATAGTCAACCGTGATCACATGGAGCCCCATGGACACTGCCTTTTGGATGGCGGCCATCTGGAAAGGGCCAGCCCCAAGAATCATGATTTTCTTCTTATCCGATGAGGCCACGATCTTTAATTCGGCTGGTGGAAAGGGTAATGCGTTGTGCTTTCAATAGCCGAAGCGCATAAGCTAGCGTCACGTCCTTGCGGATTTTCTGCTCATCTTTCAAGCACAAAAAGTCTTCCGGGAGATCTATGGCGATTTGCATCTGACGTTGCTCGTGGTGATCCTGGGTCGATATGAAAGGGTTGCCAAAAAGCTCAAGCGCGGATTGCCTCTCGAATGCGTTGGAAGAGCTGCGTGTATTCCTCGGCCATGCGTTTCGCGGAATACTGCTGATGGACGAAATCCAGGCCGGCTTTGGTGAGAGTTTGGCCGAAGTCGGGGTGGTCAAGCAAGGTGTTCCAGTGCGCCTGCAGCGCTGCTTTGTCGCCCGCGGGCGCGAGTAAGCCAGTATGGCGATGCTGAATCAGTTGATCGATGCCTGGGATGTCATAGGCGGCGACGGGCACGCCCATGGCGGCGGCTTCCATCAGGCAGCGGGGGATGCCCTCAAGGGTACTGGTCATGGTGAAGACATCGAAGGACTTAAGCAGCTGCAGGCGGTCATCGCGAAATCCGAGGAAATGGATATCAGCCGCGCACGGCAGGCGCGCGGCATGGGCTTGCAGTTTTGCGCATTCTTCGCCATCGCCGACTAGGATGAGTTCCACGTCGTCTCGAGATTGGCGGAGTGTGGCGAAGATGTCCAGCATTTCGCCGAGGTTCTTGCGACTGATCAACTGGCCGATGAAGCCGATGCGCTTTTTCTGCTTTGGCGCGGCGGCGGCTGGGTTTTGCGCGATGGCTTCGACTTCTTTTAGGTTGACGACATTCTGGATGTAGGTCAGCCGCGCCCCGGGTACCCCGTGGCGGCGGGCATCGTCCATGAGTTGCGGGGAAAGTGGCACGACGCAGTCGGCATACCGCATGAACTTGCACCCCAGCCAGACGAAAAGCCTGAGCTTGATGTCCCGCGCGTTCTCGAAGCCATGGGGGGTGACGATGACGGGGATACCGGCCCGGCGGGCAGCGAGGATGCCGAGGATGTCTGACTTGTAGCCGTGGGTGTGGATGAGGTCGAACCGCTGGGAGGTTAGCACGTCCGCCAGCCGACGGATGGCCCGGAGGTCGAAGCGGCTGGACATGGGAATGGCATGGGTGGCCTGGCCGGTCTTTTGGTATTCCTTGACCAGTTGCAGGTCGGCATTTTGTGCTTCTGCCGTGACGGCGAGCTCGCATTGGACCTGGCTTGGGTCCAGATACTGCGCCAAGGCCAGGATCCAGCGCTCGGCGCCGTAGAAGCCGGTGGAGCAGATGAATTGCAAGACTTTGATGGGTGGCGCCATGAGCTGGAAAATCCCGGGCTGGCTGGTGAAGAATGGGGCTGAACAGCCCGCGCGGGGTGCCCTAGGCCCGTGCTGGAAAATATAGCAGATAAATCTCGAGTCATTTTTTTGCAGGCGGCCAATGCCGTGCGGTGTGCACCACGGCTGTTTGGTTTTTTGCTCCCCGATTCCCGCTCAAGCCACAGGGTCTTTTGGTACTCATCTGTTCTTATGGCGCTTCTGGCTCTGAGGCTCCGGCGGGGCGCGGTTTGTTCTGTTTGGTATTTTTTTTTTGCATCCTGGCCGCTGGAGCGGCCGGCGTGCATTCCAACGCTGGAGCGTTGGAACGAGGGGCACGAGGTGCTCATTACATCGGAAAAGATCGGGTGGTTTCGGATGCGTCGAGGGCGGCTTCAGTCTTTTTACACATATCTGCAATGAGCTCGGTTAGCCAGCTCCAGAATGCCTCTTGCATCAGTGTCTTGGCAATCATCCCTTGGGGCAAAAAACGAGCCATCTCGCGGACGAAACCCGCTTGGATTTCTGCGTCCTCAAGCAGTTGTCGTCTGCGTTCCTTAAGGCGCGCGAGGAAGTCTGGCGTGGTGCGCTGGTGATCCTTGATCTTGGCGGGTATCAGCACCAGCGGGAGTTCTGTGCCCTGTTGAACAAGCCAGCCAATGTCCCAGATGTCGCGGTGCTTGATTCGGTTTGGTCGCAAGACGAAGGCAATCAGCTTGTCAGCTAGAATCTCGTCGCGGCTTTCGGCCTGCAGAATGAGCCCGCTTGTGCCCATATCAACGCCATAGGGATTGCGCAACAGCATCGGACGACGATCATGGCTCGGAATCGCACAGATATCGATGTTGATCCGCTGGACTGGCAGATCGTGACGCCCTGGGCGGGTCATCACGCGCATCTTCCAGGTGGCGACCTTACCGCTGTCGCGGACTGGCTCACTGACCCGGACACTCAGCCCGTACTTGGCTTGTAAGCGCTCGACGAGAACATCGCCGAGACATGCAAGCGCGGCTCGATCAAATTCGGTTCCACCGGTGAAATCGAGATCCTCGCTCAACCGATTCGAGCCATAGCAGGCGCGCAAACAGGTCCCACCGATAAAAGTGAGGGCTTGTAGTAGCCCCGCCTCGGCCATTTCTCGCAGGATGTCGTGATGCAGGAGCTCTTTCTCGACAACCATGCGCAGGGGCGCCAGATCGCTTTGTTGGCGCAGCGCCTCGTCTACCAAACGATCAAAGAGCGTCATCGACAGCATCCCATTGCACGAGATCGAGATTGCGGCGCACTGCCTTCATATCTCGCAGTGCCAGTTCCACGGGGGCACGCCAGAGATGGCAGCGGCCATCGTAGATAAGTTGATCGGCCAATTCAGCAGGGCGTTTTTTTGTGTGCACAAATTCAATGGATCCAAACGCGCCACATGATAACGTGGTGGTACGCCCGGAAGACATGAGCGTGACATGATTTATCGGGATCTGCGAGATGACGCCCGCGTCGCTGAGCGCTGACTCCAGGCTGATGTAGTTGAATACACTCGCGCGCAGACGGGCTGCCGCGTGGTAGAGAAGCAGACCGTCGTTGCTGCCCACGACTGGGTAAAGATAAAGACCGCGACACACGCGCATGAGGAGCCCGTCGCGCTCGGCGCGCATAATCACCGCTCGCAAGGCGCCCGGGCGGTGCGTTGGCAGCGCCGAGCGCAAGTCAGCCAGCGTGAACAAGGCCTGTCTTTCGTTGGAGAGCGTCGCGAGCACACGAGCGAGTTGTTTGATCGGCTGCATGGGCTGAACGGTCGTCGTTTAGTTATACAAAGTATAACCAAACGTATGCCTTACAGGGCTGCCTTTCTAGACAACTTGGCCGCTGCGGCTCATTCGGCATCGCTCATTCGGCATCCAAGTCCCAGATTTCCCACCCTGGAGTCGCATCCACCCCTGGTGCGATTTCATGGCACTGTCGCATGGTGCAGGCGATCCATGCGCGCGTGGCGACCCGGTCGCCGTAAAAGGCGCGCAGCTTGGCCAGTCCGCGGGTGTCGCGCGGGCCGGGTTGTTCGGTGAGTTTGCGTTCAATCGCATGCAGCGCGCCGTTGCGTTCAATCAGCAGGTCCACCTCGTTGCCCGCTTGGTCGCGCCAGTACCAGAGGTTGGCGGAGGGCTGGTGCCAGTCGCGCCAACGCAACCATTGGATCGCCACATGGTTCTCCCACAGTGCGCCGGCTTCCCGCCCCGCCAGTAGGGTCTCGGCGGCGGCGAAGCCGAGCAGATAGGCGGCCAGTCCGGTATCGGTGAAATAGAGCTTGGGCAACTTGGCGAGACGCTTCCCCTGGGAACGATAATAGAGTTCCAACAGCAAGATTTGGTTCGACGCGACCAACACGCTGATCCATTGTTTCGCGGTGGTTGCGGAGACACCGACATCGCGTCCCAATTCGGACATATTGAGCGTTTGTCCGCAACGCGCGGCGCAGGCGCGCAGAAAACGGTCGAAATCCCGCAGGTTGCCGACGTTAAGCAGATTGCGGACATCGCGTTCAAGATAGGTGGCCAGATAGCCCTGGTACCAGCGTTCGCGATCAGGACCGGCAGGTTGACCCCTTCATGCTTGAGCGCGAACAACAGCTGCTCGAGTGGCTCATCTTGTCCGGGCGCAACCTGCGCGGGCACAAGCAGAGCATCCGCCGTCTGCGTTACCCGCGATACAGGCGCAACCCGCGCGGGTCTCGATAGAAGAAATGCCGGTAGTTGGAAGCGTTCGCAGAGCGATTGGCAGCCGAGGCAGCCCATTTTTTCTTAAAAAGCCAAGGTTTTTGTTAAAAAACGCTATCTTTCCACAGTTTTTGTTTGGTCGCTTGCACCGGGGCTCGCATGTGGCAACAATAACTGAAACACGCAGCTAGCCAGATTTATGATTAAGTCCACTTGGGCGCATCTGGGGGAGCATATCGATATGACATATTTGACTGACCGTTATATAAACTTTTTCACTGATTATGGCTTTAAGCGCTTGTTTGGCGAGGAACCGAATAAGGACTTGCTGCGGGATTTTTTGAATGAGCTGCTGAAGGAGGAGCAGGGTCGGATCGTTGATTTAACCTATTTGAAAGATGAACAGTTGGGCTCTGGCCAATTGGATCGCAAGGCGATTTTTGATTTGTATTGTGAGAATGAGCGGGGCGAGAAGTTTATTGTCGAGCTGCAAAAGGCGAAGCAGAATTTTTTTAAGGATCGTAGCGTTTATTATGCGACTTTTCCGATTCAGCAGCAGGCGCGAAAGGGAAAGTGGGATTTTCAGCTCAATGCTGTTTATACCATTGGTATTCTGGATTTTGTGTTTGATGAGGATAAAAAAGAGCCAGGCAAATACCGCTATGACATTAAGCTGCAGGATATTGTGACCAATGAGGTCTTTTATGACAAGCTGACGTTTATTTATCTGGAATTGCCAAAGTTTAACAAGACGCTCGATCAACTGGAAAACCGCTTTGAGAAATGGCTCTACGCGATTAAGCATCTTGATCGGCTTGACCGGGTACCAGATGCGCTGCGTGAACAAGTATTTGAGAAATTCTTCGCTGCGGCAGAAATCGCGAATTTCAGCCGCGAGGAGATTCAACGCTATGAGGACAGCTTGAAATACTATCGGGACTTGAAAAATTGTCTTGATACGGCGCGGGAGGAAGGCATTGAGGAGGGCATCATCAAGGTGGCGCGCAATCTGCTCGACCTGCTCGATGATGACACCATTGCTGCGAAAACGGGTTTGAGGGTGGAAGTGATTGCTGATTTGCGCCGGGAGTCATAATCGAGCCGCATCCGTTGTCGCATTCTTGTTCGCATCGGTGGCCGCAGGTGGGCGGAAAACTGATACCAGCTGAGGCCGCCAGTCGTGCTCCGGGAAGGGTCCGACCAGTCCCAGCTTTCCTTGGTGTCGATGCTGAGCAAGAAGAGCAGTTGCGGGCGTCTCAGGCTCGGACTGCCTCTCGGACGCGGTAGAAGATCTGCGTGTATTCCTCGGCCATGCGCTTGGCGGAATAGTGCTGGTGGACGAATTCCAGGCCGGCTTTGGCGAGGTCCTGGCCTTGTTCGGGGTGGTCGAGCAGTGTGTTCCAGTGGCTAAGCAGGGTGGCTTGGTCGCCGTAGGGGGCGAGCAAGCCTGTGTGTTGGTGTTTGACCAGTTGATCGATGCCGGGAATGTCGTAGGCGGCGACGGGCACGCCCATGGCGGCGGCTTCCATCAGGCAGCGGGGGATGCCTTCGAGGGTGCTGGTCATGGTGAAAAGGTCGAAGGATTTGAGCAATTCCAGGCGGTCATCGCGAAAGCCCATGAAATGGATGTCGGCGGCGGATGTGAGTCGGCTGGCGTGGGTTTCCAGCGCGGCGCGGTCGTCGCCGTCGCCGACCAGCATGAGTTCGACATCGCTGCGGGATTGTGCCAGTTTCTCGAAGATGTCGAGCATTTCGCGGATGTTTTTGCGGCTGATCAACTGGCCGATGAAGCCGATGCGTTTTTTTTGTTTGGCGCTGGACGCTTTGGGCTGTTGGGGCTGTTGGGGCTTGGCGGCGATGGCTTCGACTTCCTGAAGGTTGACGCCGTTTTGGATGTAGGTGAGCTTGGCCTCGGGCACCCGGTGGCGACGGCTGTCGTCCATCAGCTGGGGAGAGAGAGGGACGACCTGGTCGGCATGGCGGAGAAATTTGCATCCGAGCCAGACGAAGACTCTAAGTTTTAAGTCTTTGGCGTTCTCGAAGCCATGGGGGGTGACAATGACGGGGATGCCTGCCCAGCGGGCGGCGAGGATGCCGAGGATGTCGGATTTGTAGCCGTGGGTGTGAATGATGTCGAACTGCTGGGTTGTTAGCAGCTTGGCCAGGCGTTTGATAGCCTGGGGGTCGAAGCGCCCGGCCATGGGGATGGCGTGGGTGGCCAGGCCCATGCTTTGGTACTCGCGCACCAGTTGCAGGTCTGGATTCTGAGATTCGGCCGTCACGGCCAGGTCGCACTGGACTTGGGTTGGGTCAAGGTATTGGGCCAGCGCGAGAATCCAGCGCTCGGCGCCGTAGAAGCCGGTGGAGCAGATGAATTGCAAGACTTTGATTGGTCTGGTCATCGGGAGACGGGCGCCTGCGAGAATGATTGTTACGAGTTGGCCGAGGCGGTTATCCTTACTTTATTGACTATGCGCTGATTGGAACCAAGGGCTGAACATGATTCTGTGGCTGATAACGTGACAAATCATGAGTGGTCTGCAAATTAAGCCAAAACTCCGGTGATGTATTGAAAGCCTGCGATAGAAGCCAAGCTGTTTCAGGAGATACACTTCGATCCCCTCTGATCATTTCATTGATGCTTTGGACATGCATTCCGATATGAGTTGCCAATGCCTGTTGAGACAAGCCTAGTGGTTCAAGAAATTCTTTGAGTAAAATAACCCCGGGATGAGTTGCAAGTCTATGACGCGGAACCATCTTGTCACCTTTCATTCACACACTAATGGTAATCGATAATTTTGATTTCGTGGGCGCTTGGTTCGATCCACCGGAAAGCAATTCGCCACTGATTGTTAATCCGGATACTATAAAGACCAGAAAAATGCCCTTTCAAGGCTTCCAGTCGATTTCCAGGAGGGGACATCAAATCCTCCAATGATTGAGCCGCGTTGAGGATGTCCAATTTGTAAAGGGCTGTTCCTTTTATCTGTGGCGGCAGACACCGAACGCGCGCGCTCGTAACGCCGTGAAACAAATCTTACGTTGCCTGATTACCGAATGAGACTATCACGCAGGCTAGCTAGCTTGCTTTTTGATCATGCCAGCCGGGAAGACCCTGAGTGGGTAATGGGCGCGAACAGTCCACGTATCGTTCCGTACGCCCTGGCTGGAAAGTAGAGCAGATAAAATTTGACGAGCTCCGTCAAGGGAAGATCCTTGCCGGTGGTGATCTTTAGACGAAGACTGTACAGAAGCGGGGGGAGCAGGACGATGCCCGCCCCGGCAACAGACAGACCAAGAAACCCTGCCCAGACCCCAATAAGCAGGATCAGCAAACCGGCGGGGATGAGCAGCGGCATGATGAAGCTCGGGATCTCTCGCCAGGAGATGTACCGCCCGCGCACGGATTGGAAATTCGACTGACCGCGCCAGATCTCTTTTTTGAACATGGGCCAGAAAGCTTTGTCCTCCCCAAGATGGATGTAGCTGGCCTGTGAGCTGTAGAACAGGCGACCCTGGCGACGGGCTTGGTCGGTGAAATAATAATCCTCGCAGGTGACCAGATGGGGCGGGAAGCCGCCGATTGTCTCCACGGTGACGCGGCGCATGAAGAGGTTCCGGCCCGGCAGAAAGTCCACCTCGGCATCGGTCTTGGCGTTGCTGAGCGCGGTTCTGATGCGCTCAAGCACTGGGGCATCCTGGCTGTTGGCCTGGATGGCGCTGACGATGGCGTAGTCGGGGTTGTTGGTGAGCAAGGCATACATGGCCTCAAGCCAGTTCGGCGATAACTGGACATCGGCATCGAGAAAGACCACAAACTCAGAGCGGCTTTGTTCCAGCCCCAGATTGCGCAACTCGGAGATGGTGAGGCTGGCGGGTGCGTGAAGGAGCCTGACCTGGGCATCCTGCGGTACGCCGAGTGCGGTCAAGCTGAGGTCGGGTTCCTGAGTGGCCACGCAAATCTGCCAGGTCAGGGCTGTGTTCTGCTCAAAGACCGAGCGCAGGGTTTGCGCCAGCATGTCGGTGCGCCCCTTGTGGGGGACAATAAAGGCGACAGTCGGGTCGGCCCGGTCGGGGATTGTGTGATCAGGCATTGAAGCGGGCCTTCTTGAATAGGGCTTTGGTTGTCAGGTTGCGGACCGGGAGACGCGGGGCGAGCCAGCGTTGTTCCTTGCGCCAGTCGACACGCCTGAGCCGGGAGAGGAAGCCTTGCAGTATTGTCTTTGCAGTCATTGGATTGTTGTCGAAGGGAGAGCGCCCGCTTGGTCGTTCGGGGAGAGGCTCTAACCAGGCTGGCGATTGCCTGTAGTGGGTCAGCATGGGCAGGTTTTGCAGCAAGATGGCTTGGACACGGGTTAAGGCGGTTTCTTGATGGTTCGCGAGGCGGCGCTGGATCTCGGTCTCAAAGGCGTGTGCTGTTTCCCGCATGGCGTTGCGGTTGGTTGGATGGTATCTGGCCGCTGCATAGAGGATACATGCCTTGCGCAGATCTTGGGCCGTCCAGGTTTGATTGGGAAATTCCAGGATCTCCGGCTTGTCCAGGTACAGATATTCGTGGGCGAGCATCCAGTCCGCGTAGTGCAGCAGGCTGTGCACGGCATATCCCCAATGGTCGTCTGGTTGGTCGCGCTGTTCCTTGAACCAAAGATAGCGTATCACCCCTTGCAGCAGCACGGTATAGAACCAGGCGTCTTCGACATTGGAGAGGTTTCCGCGGGCGATATCGTCTCTTGGGTGAATGCTGTGGCGAATAATCCGCCCGGCATCATCAAGGTAGGCCGGGTTGCCGGTGACCCAGTAGGCATCGAGCTTGGCATTGATGAAATTCCCGGTGCCTCGATCAAGGGGATACTGACCGGTGAAGGGGTTTTTCAGGCCTGGCACTCGACGGTTTATCAAGGCCCAAGCCAGTTCCAGGACGGAATCCGTGCCGTCGTAGTAGCGGGTGATCCAATCGGTGAGTTGCAGCACGGCTGCTTTGCTCTGCTCGCAACCGGTGAGCAGGTGATGCAGCGCCAGGCCCGTGGTATAGCAATGCTGGCCGCCGGGGCCGCCGCCACCGGCATGGCCTTGGTAGATGCCCTGTGTGTGGTTGCGCGAGAAGGAGCGATGGGAAGAGGTCATCGCGGGCAGGTAGTGGTCGGTATGCCAAAACAGGCCGCCGTTGTACTCGGGCCTGTCCTCGAGGGTGTCATAGATGTCGATGTTGATGACATGGTCAACCAGGTCTCGCGCCAGTTCCCACCAACGGATGTCGCCGGTGTTCAGATAGCGGTAGAGAAAGCCGCTGATGGGGTCGTACTGGTTGTTGTAGTGGGAGACAAAAATCCCTTGCTGGTCGCTCAGGGCGGACTCGTGATCGGCGAAGAGATCGCCGAAGTTGCGCCAGCCGTAGGCATCGAGCGCTTCGCGCTTGGCGAAGAAACCCTGCTGGTCGTCCAGGGAGACATCCGTTAAGGCCTCGATGGCGGACGGCTCGGTCGGTTGTGTCAGGAAAGGGACGACCTTGGCATCAATCAGGTGGCGGAGATCGAATCGCGGCGGCGCCTCCTGGGGCGCCGCTGGACTGTCCCCGACCATCAGACGGAAGGTTTTGCTGAGCTTTTCGCCTGGCTGCAAGTCGATGCGTTCATCATCGCGATGCCAGCGCCAGGCGATCCGCCATGCGCTGTCCTCCGGCTGGCCGTGACCGGCCTGTTGGCAGATGATTTGATTGGAGAACTGCTGCCAGAAGTTACACCAGGACAGGCACAGCGACTGTTCCTCGCTTTCGAGGCGAACGATAGGCGATGCGCGATCACCGGCGATGACCCTGCCCTTGTGATGCCACCGGTAGCCTTTGAAGGGCAAGTCAACTCGCTTGTCGGCTGTCATGTGCACAGGGCTTTGCCAATGCTCGCCGCCGCTGCTGGCTTGGGTCAGGGTATCGCCCGCTTGCAGGCCGTACTCAGTGCCGTCAAGCTCCAGGACGGGCGTCGTTGCCGCCGGAGCGCGCAGATCCCAGCCGATTCCTTGAATGACCACTGAGTGGGGATCGCCCAGATCCCAGCGCCCTCCGGGATGTAAGGCGGCGCGCGGGTTGTGCAAGGTCAGGGTTGCGTCCAGATAGCCCAGGGGATGCAGGGTGACAAGGATCTGCGCCATCAGGAGGGAGTCAGGGGCAGGTTCCAGGTGGTAGAGCCACTTCAGACGTGTTTCCGAGCCTAGCCTGTGGATTTGATGCGACACCAGCCGCTCGGCGCGGAGCGATGGGCAGACCAGACTGAGTTCGCACAACCGCATGCCGTTTTTTGTGAGAACCAGTTGCGGCAGGCTTTCATCCGTCTCCCAGGCGCTGCCGTCCTGATTTGGATGCCGAGTGGGTGTTGGCCTGCCGCCTTGTTCGGGCGTTGCTGCGATTGCTGGGTTGCTGGAGGCTACCGGGGCTGCTTTGGGGTTAGAATCGCTGGCGATTCCGGATACGGCAACCCATTGGATGGAGCAGTCTGGCCAATACTGCATGATCCGGAGGCTGACTCCGTGCCAGTTGCGATCAGCAGGGAGTGTGACTTGTTCTAAGGATGAGATTGCGCCCTTGGGGAAACAAAGGCTTTGTTGCAGCCGTTCAGCGCCAAGCTGAGCTTTTTGAAACCGTAGTTGGGTCATAGGGTTAATTAGGTTCGAGCGGCTTGCTTTGAGCGCGGTGTGATGCGATGATGCCCGAGTATTTCCCTTGGGGTTGTCGGCTAGTACCGCGTTTCACGATCAGTTGCGGTCTTTGCGTTGTCTCGGTGGGAGCGGCTTTAGCCGCGACTAAAGCTGCTCCCACCGGCAAAAACCTGCATGTCGCAAAATACGCTGAAACGGGGTGCTAGCTTTACTTTGACAAAGTCACCGGCAAACAACAGGTTTTTCCGCAAAGCTGGCTGGGGCATGAGCCTTTGGTCGACATTTTTCTCTGACGGTTGAACATTGGCGATGCGTCCGTATCATACTAAACTCTAGGGTGATGGGTTGTCGCGTAGAATGCGGGGTAGGTGTTCGCTGACGGACGGCGACGTGGTTTCGGCAAGGGCGCAGTCTTTCATCTTGCCCATACTGGCCCAGACCCGAGGTTCAGGCGACTGGAAAGACGAAGCATCCAGCACATTTTTTAACATTTGTTTACGAAACGGCATCGGCGGTTAGCGCTGGGCTGATTTGGCGCAACTTTTGCTGTAGCGTTTTTGGCATTCATAAGGTCACTACGGACTCTCTTGTGTAGCTTGGATAAGCGGAGCGCAGCCACCAAAACCGCATCTTTTGGTGGATGCGCCCTTCGGGCTTATCCACCCTACGCGCTCAGCTACTAACTCGTGGAAGCGGCTTCAGTCGCTACGCAGTGATCGCGGCTGAAGCCGCTGCCACTAACCGCCAGATCAACAGGGCAAGTGGCCAGTTTTAAACGACACACCCGGCCTGCTTTTTCGTCTCACGCTGGCAAAGTATCAGTTATCAAAATCAACTTTAATGAAGGACATGTCATGAACAGCCTACCTCCAAACCCCCAAGAGCAGACGCCAACGGCAACGGGACCGAACAAGACCGTGCCGAGTGCAAGCTCCTCGCGTCGTCGCTTGCTGAAACAGGCCACATTGGCCACACCGGCGATTTTGACCTTGCGCAGTGGGGCTGTAATGGCAATGAGCAGCTGTGACCGTCAGAATGCCCGGAAAGATGCGCTCGAGACCACTATCAACAACACTGACAAATGCGGCTTAGGCGAATTTGGGCCAACTGGCGACGGTTGCGCTACAAGCTTCACAGATGCATGGAATTCCATCAATGCTGCTCTTGACCGGTGTAATTATTAAAAGCTTCGTGGACAGGAATGACAACAACTCGCGACAACCCCGAGATGTGGCGATATGACACTTTTTGTAATCAAGCTTACGATTACGAGGGAGAGCGCATTATTTATTCTCTAAGGTCAGGAGAAACACACTACCTTAACTTTTGTGCTACTGAAATACTGAAACTTTTATCCGCTAAGCCGACCACTATCAAGAGCTTGGAAAAAGGCCTGAAAAAATCGCCTTATCCAGCACCGTTAACTGAAGAAATTCAAAACATTATCAATCATTTGCACGAACACGGGATCGTAGAGCAAATCTAAACAACATTGAATATTGGCGCTCTTAAACCTTTAATTTTCACCCAAATACTGGCGCGAACGGGAATAACTGCTCGATCAGGACCATTCCAGGTACGCTTGCGAACCCCTATCAAGCCCCTTGCGTTTCTCCTGCATCACTTTTGGCAAGATTTTCCGCTTATTGACGAACACACAATTGTTGATTGTCATGTCGCGGTAGTTAAACATCAAATTTACCGTCGCTGGCCGAAAAGCGAACTGCTTTTTCTGGTCGACGGGCGCCCCCCCACCCCCCCCTATCCCTTCGCACATCACTTCCCCATGCTGGAGTGGGGCATCAATCTTTGCCTGGCACGCCGGGCCAATCATCTGCTGATGCTCCATTCGGCCGTGATGGAACGCCAGGGGTTGGCGCTGCTGTTGCCGGCCCGACCTGGCCATGGCAAATCGACCCTGTGCGTGGCGCTGATTCATTCCGGCTGGCGCTTGTTCAGCGACGAGTTTGGGCTGGTGCGCCCGGAGGATGGCCTGTTACTGCCGCTGCCGCGCCCGATGCCGCTTAAAAATGCCTCCATTGAGGTGATTCGCGCCTTTGCTCCGCAGGCCGATATCGGCCCCAAATTCGAGGGCACCCACAAGGGCACAGTGGCGCATGTGCGCCCGCCGACCGAGAGTGTGCAGCGCATGGATGAGCCGGCGCGTCCACGCTGGCTGGTCTTTCCGCGCTGGGTGGCGGACGCGCCGCTGCGCCTAGAGCCGGTGGTGAAGCCAGATGCCTTTCTAATGGTGGCCACCAACGCCTTTAATTACGACATCCTGGGGCAGACGGCCTTTGATCTGGTGGGCCACATGGTCGATGCCTGCGACTGCTATACCCTGGTGTATTCCGACTTGCGGGAGGCCATGGCGGCGCTGGATGAGCTGACAGATTCTGCCCATGACTGACAGATTGCGCCAAAAACGGCAGGCGGGGCGGTTGCTGATGGATGCCCTGCGGCAGCCGAATGATCTGCCGCTGTTGTCCATTGAGGATTGGGATCTGTTGCTGCGGGTGGCGCGTCGCACCCGGCTGCTCGGGCGTCTGGAGGCCGACCTGGCGCGACTTGGGTTGCTTGAGCGCATTCCCGAACGCGCGGCCTGCCATCTGCGCGCCGCGCGGGTGGTGGTTGCGCATCGTCAAACGCGCCTTACCTGGGAGGCGGATCGGGTGCTCTGGGCGCTGCGCGGCTTGGAGGTGCAAGTGGTCGCGCTGAAAGGCGTGGCCTATATGCTGGCCGGTCTGCCGGCGGCACGCGGGCGCATGGCGGTGGATGTTGATCTGCTGGTGCCGAAGGAACAGATCAACAGCATCGAGCAACGCCTGTTGGATCGCGGCTGGATGCACAAGGCCTTGCATCCCGATGATGATCGCTATTACCGCGATTGGATGCATGAGATCCCTGCCCTGCGCCATCGCGAGCGCGAGACCGAGGTGGATATCCATCATCGGATTTTGCCGCGCACCAGCCGATTGCAGCCGGATACAAGGTTGTTGTTGCAGCAAACCCGAGCGGTTCCTGACATGCCGATCCGGGTACTGGGACCGCACGACATGATTTTGCATGCCCTGGTGCATTTGTTTCATGAAGGGGAGCCGGACGAAGGCTTGCGCTTGCGCGATTTGGTGGATGTCGCCGATTTGCTGCGGCATTTTGCCGGGGAACCGGGATTTTGGGATGGACTTGTCCCGCGTGCCGAAGAGTTGCAACTTGGGCGTCCGCTCTACTACGGCTTGATATATTCCCGCCAGCTCCTCGGCGCGGACGTGCCGGACGCTGTTCTGCAGCAAGCACAAGGTTCGGCGCCCTCCTGGCTTGTGCGGCAAGCCATGGACTGGCTGGTGCCGCGCGCGATGCTGCCCACGCATCCGGATATTCCAAACCCCACGGCGGCCCTGGCGCGATGGGCCATTTACATGCGCGCCCATTGGCTGAGGATGCCGCTGTCGCTCTTGCTGCCGCATCTCGCGCGAAAATTCTGGCGCCGCCTGCAAGGTGCGTTTAAGAGCCGTCCCCCTCCCCTCTCGGCGGATGAAGGATCAAAAAACTCGCCTGTCAAGGAGTAAGCTGACCCTTTTCACCGCTCTGATTACTCGCTCTCACCTGGTGACGTGATACCATGGCGTCTTTAGTCATGTGTCTAGTCTTGAAGAGGGTTCATGATGAAAAAGCGCTTGTCTCTGCTAGGTTCCGTTCTCGGCTGGAGTGGTGTCGCGGTCTGTTGTCTGAGTGCGCTCGCCAAGCTCTTGGGTGCGTACTACCTGTTTGGCATGGAGAGTCTGTCGATTTTCACTGGCGGTATTGGACTTGTGGTTTTTGGCATCATGACCAAAGTTGAGGCGCTAGGGCAAGACTGACTCTTTCCGCCTTCCCGCACTGACCCAACCAGGCCGGTAGACCGACGCTGACAGAAGACTCTTATGCAATCGATTAGAATCTTCGGTCACTTCCTGCGCCTACCGCTCATCCTTCTGGCGCTGCTTGAAGGGATTGTGTTTGCGCTGTCATTCTTTGCCGCCGCGCAAATCCGCTACCAGCTGATTACCGACTCCGCGCCCTTTGGCTCGGGCGAGTTTGCCGTCTACATGCTGCTTGTGGGCGTGGTGTTCGTGCTGGCGATGGCGTCTGTCGGTTTGTACGAGGCCAGCCTGCGCGAGGGGCTGACGGGCTCGATCATCCGCATCGCGCTGGCGCTTTTTCTTGGCACCCTTGCCATTGGCGCCATTACCTTCGCGGTACCCCATATCGAGGTATGGCGCAGCGTACTGGCGGGGACCGCGGTATTGAGCTTTTTGGCGGCTACCTTGCTGCGGTTGGTGCTCTATCGGCTCGAGCCGTCGATTTTTCAGCGACGCATTCTGATTGTTGGTGATACCAGCGTGGTGAATTTCGTGCTGGCGGAGAAAGCCCGCGACTTGCTGATCGCCGGGATTGTCCCTTTGACCGAGGAGAGTTGGGAGAATGGTCACGGGATCCCCAAGTTGCCGCATGATGCGCCGCTGGTACACATAGCCACCTCGGCGGGGGTCAATGAAATTCTGCTGGCCATCAAGGACCGTCGTGGCGCCCTGCCGATGGAGGAATTGCTCGATTGCCGGATGTCGGGCATTCCGGTGCTAGAGCCACAGGACTTTGTCGAGCGCGAACTGGGCATGGTGAAGCTGGATTACCTCACGCCCAGTTGGTTGGTGCGGGCCTCGGGGTTTGACCAGGGGACCATGACGCTGCTGCTCAAGCGGCTCTTTGACCTGGCCGCCGCCGCGGGTTTGTTTGTGCTCTCAAGTCCCATTATGGCGCTGGCCGCGCTGGCAATCGCGATGGAGGATGGGTTTCGGCATCCAGTGCTGTATCGGCAGGTGCGCATTGGCAAGGACGGGCATCCGTTCAAGGTGACCAAGTTTCGCAGCATGCGGGTTGATGCCGAGGCCGATGGCAAGGCACGCTGGGCGACGAAAAACGATCCGCGCATCACCCGGGTGGGCTCTTTTTTGCGCAAGACGCGCATTGACGAGTTGCCACAGTTGGTGAGCGTGTTGAAGGGGGAGATGAGTTTTGTCGGCCCACGGCCGGAACGACCGGAATTTGTCGGGCATCTTGCAGTGAAACACCCCTATTATGCGGCCCGCTTGCGAGTCAAGCCGGGCTTGACCGGCTGGGCACAGTTGAAATATCCCTACGGCAGCACGGAAGAAGACGCGCTGCGCAAGCTGGAATACGATCTTTACTATGTGAAGAATCACAGCACTTTTCTGGATGTGCTGATTTTGCTCCAGACGGTGGAAGTGGTGCTTTTTGGCAAGGGGGCACTTTAGGTTGTTACGGGGCCCTTGGTCCAAGGGGCGTTTCCGCCAAGGCGTGTTCTATTACATCGGAGCAAGCGGTCGGGTCTAGCCCCAGGCGCGCGAGGAAGCGGTCGTGATCCTCGGTGGGATGGCAGCCTCCGAGCCCAAGGCCTGATTGCTCGAGCAGACTGTCTGCCAGGCCGGTGAGCAGCACGAGCTGTTCATGATCGCCCTTGTAGGCGGGGTTGTGATGGTGGCGAACGGCGAGCAGGAGGGGTGCTGGCATCTCCCAGGCGTCGTAGAGCCACTCGCCGAGTTGGGTGTGTTCCACGCCCAGGGCGAAACGGTCGATGGTTGGCAGAGACAGCCCGGGGTTTGACGCGATCAGGCGGCTGAGGAAGTGGAACTGCTCGGGCAACAGATGGCCCAGCAGAAAATAGCCGATGTTGTGAGTGATACCCGAGAGCTGCACCAGGCCGAGTGGCAGTTGAATTGCCCCGCGTTGTTGCTTGGCCAGTTCTTGCATGACCAGGCTGCAGCGCAGGCCATGTTGCCACAGGCGGTCGCGGCCGATGGGACCCTGGTTGGGGGTGCGCAGTGGCGACAAGGCGGCTAGCGCCAGGGCGAAGTCCAGCGAGGTGTTAAAGCCCAGTCGGGTGACGGCATCCTGCACGCTGTCGATTGTTCGCACACCCCCATGGTAGGCTGAATTGGCGCGCCTGAGGATTTGCGAGGCCAGCAGGGGATCGAGCTGGATGGTCTCGGCGAGACTTTGTGCTGAGGCGTTGTCGTCATCGCGCAGCGCCCAGAGTTGTTTGGCGAGCGCCGGCATTGGGGGCAGTTCTTCATTGGAGCGCACCAGGGCGCGAATATCGCCGGGTGGCAAGTGCGCGAGCCGGCATCGGTCGACATTCGCGATGTTCCAGTGCAGCAGGTCAGGCTCGGGGATTACAGCCGCGTTCAGGGTCATCAGGGGCTCGGATGCTGGTTGGGAATGTTCTGGTTGGGAACATTCAGGCGGTAGCGCTTGAGCTTGCGGTAGAGGGTGCGTTCACTCACCGAGAGACCGGCGGCGACCTCCTTGCGATTACCATGGTGGCGCTGGAGCAAATCGATGATGTAGCGTGCCTCGGCCGATTCAATCGGGGAAAGATGCTCGAATGTCGCGGCCGTCTCGGCGGCTTGTACAAACTTATCTTGCTCAGAATACTCTTTTAGTGTGCGCGCAGCTACGCTGTTCGGCGCCTGCGGCAGACGGATGGACTCCTCGGTGATTTCTCCACTGGGATTGAGCGCCACCGCCAGTTGAATGATATTGCGCAACTCGCGAATGTTGCCGGGATAGTCGTACTGCAGCAGCTTGCGAATGGCCGCCTTACTGAGCCTCGGTAACCCCAGACCCCCCCGATTCATTTCTTTAAGCAAAAACTGCACTAGCTCTGGGATGTCCTCACGGCGTTCGCGCAAGGGCGGTATTTCAATCGGCAAGACTGCCAGACGGTAGAACAGATCCTGACGAAACCGCCCCTGCCTCGCCATGGCCGCCAGATCCTGATGGGTGGCGCTGACAACCCGAACATCGGCCTTGAGGCTTTTGGTTCCGCCCACTTGCCGGAAGAGGCCCGTCTCAAGCGCGCGCAGCAGCTTGGGTTGCTGGGACAGGGGCAGCTCGCCGATTTCATCCAAAAACAGGGTGCCGCCATCCGCTAGCTCGAACAATCCGGTTTTGTTGGCCACGGCGCTGGTGAAGGCGCCTTTGATGTGGCCGAACAACTCGCTTTCAAACAGGTCCTCGCTGAGAACGGTGCAGTCAACGACAATAAAGGGGCCGCTGGTGCGTCGCGACTGGCGATGAAGATGCTCGGCGGCTAGTTCCTTGCCAGATCCGGTTTCACCATGCAGGAGCACGGGTGCTTCGGTCTTGGCCGCGCGCTCTAGCTCAGCGAGCAGGGACTGGGTGGCTGGCGACTGGCCGAGAATTTTGACATCCGGGAGCGCCGGACCAAGCGGACGCAGATTCTCGCCCAGGTAAATGCGACCGTCCTCGTCGAGGATCGGGAAACCAAAAATCTGGGTGAACTGATTCGCGCCCGACGCCAGTTTGATGACATGGTTTTCCGCATAGGGCTCCAAGTCGCGAAAGAATCGCCGATGACGGCACTCCAGCTGCGGGACGGCGTCCAGGCTGCAGGAGTCCTGACCCACGATGGTGTCGGGAGACAGGCCAAAGGCGTGTTCAAACGCCTGGTTGATGAAGCGTATCTGGCACTCCGCGTCAACGACCATCAATGGCTTGCGTTGCCCCGCGATGAAGCGGGAAAGCGTGGCTGTGGGTGTCATGGCGGAAGACGTCAGTTCCAGCACTCGACTCTCACGACATACTCTCTGGCGCTTTCTAGCAACCGATGGGGTTCCAGGCGGTTGCTGCTCGCGGGTTTGAAGTCCGCCGTCACGCCATGGGCCGAGAGGAAGGCGCGCACCGCGGAATTGGGGATGGCGACGCCTTGATCGCGGACAATGCGCCCGGATTCCTGGTAAATCTTGCTGGTGTCCGCGGCGGCAAAGACCACGCCGACCACCTGCCCGGCGGCATTGAGCGCCGGGCCACCGCTGTTGCCAGGGCGAACGGCTGCATTGAAGGGGAGCGGTCCGGATGTGTTCGCGGAGGGTCTCAGGGTGCCTTCGGTCAGCAAGGGAATGAGTGGTGGCAGTCCTTGATTTGGATAGCCGACGATAAAGACCCCTGCCCCAGCCGGGTCGGCGTTTGAGGCGAATTCCGCCACCGCAGCCGGCTGCAACTCTCCTTTAAGGAGCGCGAGGTCTCTGTTGGGCTGCGCCGCGACGAGCTTGACACGACTGACGGTGCCGTTTGGCGATGAGATGGCAAGATCGGAGCAGTCTTTCACCACATGGGCGTTGGTGATGATCGCGCCCTGAAAATCGACAAAAAATCCAGCGCCAACGCCAGCGAGGCGTTTGCCGATGACGGATGACTCCTTGGCCTCCTCCATCGACTCGGCAATGTAGGCCCGGCGCTGCTCGCGGATGCGCGCGGCCTCGGCATTGCTGACGACGCGGCCCTCGCACTGATCGGCCCGGGCGCGCCTGACGATCTGGCGTTGGGGGTCCAGGCAATTGACCAGCTCGGTCCCACGCGGGCTCTGCGCTTGGACAACGCCGGCATTGAATACCAGCACCAGGTGCATGGTTAGGCACAAAAGTACCAAGATGACAGGATATTTCCTCATGATGTTGCTCTAAGGTCAGATCAATGTCAGCCAGTTGATGCCTCTTGTCGCATCCGTTTATCGAAAACCCCAATAGGCTAACGGATCCTGATTTGGCTGCGGTTTCGAGTGGTCAGGATATCGTATCCGGGAAGGGATCACATGGCTAAATCCGACGCGCGCCTCGCGCGCGCTCTTAAATGATATCCCTCTTATGGTAACCTTCGCCCATCACACGACTAAGATCCGGAGGGCACTTTTCATGAAGGCTTTCTTACCACGGCGACAGACTCCTCGGCCGGCGTTCCTTCTTGGGGCGCCGCTCCTACTGATGCTTGCATTCCTGTCAGCGGGTTGCGGAGGCGCTGCTTCTCCAGATCAAGCCCTTGCCCGCGGTCAAACCGCCCTGGCCGAGGGGGATTTACGCACCGCCGCGATTGAACTTAAAAATGCCCTGCAGGCAGACCCCGAGCGTGCCGACGCACGGGCCTTACTTGGTCAGGTGTTGGTCCGCCAGGGCGACGGGGTCGCGGCCGCCCTGGAACTGGAGCGCGCGCAAAATCTGGGCGCCGAGGCATCCCTGATTCAACCCTGGCTGGCCGAGGCATGGCTGCAAAGCGGCGACCATGCCAAATTGATTGAACTCGATAGCGAGGATGTGCCGCCTGGCACCCAGCAGGCGCGGATACTTGCCCTGCAGTCCCGCGCTTTGCTCGCCACCGGGGATCTTGAAGCAGCCGTGGCCAAAGCGACCAGCGCCATGGAGGCCGATCCGGCGTTGCCGGCCGCCAACCTGGCCATGGCTCAGGTGCAATTCGCACGGCAGGATGTTGATCAGGCACGGAAGGTCCTTGACGAGACATTGGCCGCGGCGCCAACGGATGCCGACGCGAACATGCTGCTTGGCGAAATCGAGCGCCAAACCGGCAATCTGGAGGCGGCAGAAGCGGCCTTCTCCACCGCCATGCAAGACCCACTGGCGGCAGCACGCGCCCAGCTCAATCGCGCCTATACCCGGATTCAACAGGAAAATTACACGGGTGCGCAGGAAGATATCACCAAGCTGCGCGAAACCCTCAAAAACAATCCGCTAGTCGACTATGCCGAGGGCCTGCTGTTATATTCGCAAGCGCAATATCGCCCCGCCATTGAACGCATCGACGCAGCCCTTGGCGCCAGCCCAAACCTGCTTCCGGCACTGCGCCTGGCCGGCGCGACCCGACTCGCGCTGGAAGAACCACGGCTGGCCAGGGTTCATCTCGAGCGCTTCCTGTCCGCTCAACCCGAGGACTCGGGTGCTCAGCGGATGCTGGCCATGGCGCTGCTCCAGCTTGGCGAGGCCAAGGAGGCGGAAGCCATGGCACGCACCCTGGTGGCCCGGGACAGCGCCGATGTGGCCGCCATGGATCTGCTCGCCAGTGCTTTGATGATGCAAGGTAAGCGCAAGGAGGGCACGGACTTTCTGCGCCAGGTCCAGGCCGCCGCGCCCAGTTCGCCAACTCTTGATACCCGCCTCGGGCTGGCTCTTCTCGACCAGGGCGACCAAGAGGAAGGTCTGCGCCTGCTGCGCGAGACGGCCGAGCGCAATCCGGAATCCACCGACGCCGTCGAGAAACTGGTGGCCGGCCTGGCGCGCACCGGCGACCTGGACGAAGCCCTTAACACCGCGAATGCCTACCAAAAGCAGCACCCTGATTCGGCGCACGCGCACAATCTGGTCGCCGCTGTGTATCTGCAACAGAATGAGTTGGATCAGGCGCGCGCGGCATTCGAGCAGGCGCTGGCGACCGAGCCTGGTAACCTCCCCGCGAGTAAAGCGCTCGCCGCCCTGGCAGTTCAGGCCGAGGACTATTCCTTGGCCAGCAACATCCTCGAGACCAGCCTGTCGCATCACCCAGCGGATCTCAGCCTGCTGATATCGCTCGCGAAACTGGGCCTTGCCCAGGAGGATGCGGACAGGGCGAAAATGTATCTGGATCAAGCGCTCGAGCGCCATCCCGACGAGCTTGCACCAAAGCTTTACATGTCAGCCTATTTCCTGCGGCAGGGCGACGCCAGAGAAGCGCTCTCCTTCGCGGCCGATGCTGTCGCTTTGGACCCTAGAAACGCCGCTGCTCTCGGGCTGCGCGCGGATGCGCAGCTCGCGTTAGAGGATTATCAAGCCGCCCGCGAATCCCTGCAGACTCTCAATGCTCTCTTGGAGAATCCCAATGCGCGTGTTCTTTGGGCACAGGCGCGCGCGGACTTGGCACTTGGTAACACTGAAGACGCCAAGCGTGCGCTGGAACAAGCCCATGCGGCGGCGCCCGAGTTCACTCCCGCTTTGCTGGCGCTCGGACGCTTGGCCATTGCACAGCAAAATGTCGCGGGAGCTGCCGAATACCTGTCCGCGCTCCAGGAGCAACTGGGCGAGAACCACAGGGATGTCCTGCTGATACAAGGTGATCTTGCCCGCTTGCAGGGCAATTTGGCAGGCGCCGATGACGCCTTTCGCGCCCTGCTTGATGTCAACGCGGACCTGAACCTTGATCAGGACACCGCCCTTTGGAGTGCCGCCGAGCAGCTGGTTCTGGCCTACGTGCGCGAGGGCGATCCCGAAGCCGGTCTGAAATCCGCCATGGAATTGGAGAGCCGTCAGCCTGACTCGGCGCGATTGCAAACACTGCTGGGATTGCTTTATCTGCGCGATCAACAGCCCGAACAGGCTACTGCAGCCTTCCAACAGGCCCTGGAGCTCGATCCTGGCAATACCAGAGCCATCAGTGGGTTGGTCTCCCTGGCGGTGCAGGCCGAGGATTTTGACCAGGCAAAGGCGCTCTATACCGCGGCCCTGGAGCAAAAGCCCTCGGATCTTGAGTTGCTAATCGGCTCGGCAAGGCTCGCCCTGCTTCAGGACGACCCGCAGGCGGCCGAGGCTTTTCTTCTCGACGGCGTTAAGAAAAATCCCGAATCCCCGGCGGCCAAGCTCTATCTGGGTGCCTTTTATCTCGGCCAGAATCAACCCGGGAAAGCCCTTGAGCTGGTCTCGGCGCCGGGCATCGACCTTGACAACTCACCACGCCTGCTCGCGCTCAAGGCCGAGGCGGAAATCAACCTGAACCAGTTCCGATCCGCGGTCCGAACCCTGCAAAGCCTGAATCTTCTCCAGCCTGACCAAACCCGGGTGCTGCTCGCGCTTGCCAACACCCAAGCTCGACTCAACGATTTACAGCCTGCCAACGAGACGCTGAAACAGGTTCTTAGGTTGGAGCCGCAATCCGTACCTGCCTTGCGTGGCCTGGTGCGCATTGCCCTTGCCGAGAAGGCCCCGGCGGAGGCGGAAGCACGCATCGCCGCGCTCAAAGAGCAACTTGGCGCTGAGCACGATGATGTGCTACTCCTTGAGGGACAGCTGGCGGAACTCAGTGGCGATTCCACTCTGGCCTTGGCGAAATATCGCCAGATCTTCGACCAGTCACCGACGCCGGCGAGTCTGCTTCTGGTCGCTCGCAGCCTGGCTCGCCAGGATGACATGGACGGGGCGCGCGAGGCTCTGAAAAACTGGCTCGCCGAGCATCCGCAAGACAATCGAATTCGCTTTGAACTCGCACAGCTTGAACTCAACGCGGGAACAACCGACCAAGCCATCGCGCAATACCAGGCATTGGTCGACTCGGGCGTGGACAATGCCGTGGTTTTGAACAACCTGGCATGGCTACTAAAAGACAGTGACCTTGACAGGGCTCTTGGCTACGCACGCCAAGCCCACGAGGCCGCACCAGAATCAGCCGACATCGCCGATACGCTTGCGATTCTGCTTCTCGCGAACAAGGATATTGCCGAAGCAAGACGCTTGATAGACATCGCATTGCAGGAAAAACCCGACAATGCCAGCATGCTGTATCACAAAGCCCTGATTTTGAGCAAACAGGGAGAGCAGGAAGAAGCTCGCACGCTGGTTGAACAGGTGCTGGCCAACTCAGGGGATTTTCCAGAGCGTGAAGAGGCGGAAGACTGGCTGAATCAGTAGTAGGTCGGCAGCCGGCCTTCCCAGATTTTTTCAAAGACTGTCTTGCGTTTAGGATCTGGGAGTGGGAAGCCGGCTGCTACTTGAGCGGTTAGCGCGAACCTTGCGCTTTAGCGGGAGATGCCCTGAATCGCAGGACCAGTGCGATTTGACTCACGTAAGCATTTCGAGACATTGGAGATCACTTGCTCGCGAAAGGTACTCGGCGGTCTGACGGATTCCGACGAGCGACGGCTTAAGTATTCCGGATCGGCGGACTTCTTCATACTGGGTAGGCTGAATCGCATTCTGATGCCCTCTTCCGAGATGGATGACTGACTGGATATTCGGGTGGCCTGGCCGAGCGGGAGCCTGAGTTGTAAGGGGCTCCTTGTTCTGGTCGCGCTCTGGTCGCGCTTTGGCCACTGGCCGCTTAGGAGTCAGCACGATACTAAGCAAATTTGCTGCCAATCTTAATTTCGGCGCTCGGGGCTGCGTTCTTGCTAGCCTGCTGAATTCAAGGATACACCTCACGACCCAGGGATGACAGAATCTGTCAGTCTCGCGACCGGAAGTGGCAGCACCCATGACATCAATCGTCTGACAAGAATGCTGTTACCCCAAACTCACCCGCAAAAAGCTTCGGCCCTTCAGAGAGCTCGCGACCATTATGTTTGAAAGCTTCTACGGTTTGCGCGCGGACCCTTTTCGCCTGACGCCAGACCATCAATTTTCCTTCGAGCACGAGCATTTCTCCAAAGCCAAGGCTTACATCGACTATGCCTTGGTGCGCGGCGAGGGTTTTGTGATGGTCACCGGTATGCCGGGGACAGGCAAGACAACGCTGGTCGCTGACCTACAGGCACGCCTTCCGGTTGCTGAAATCACCACGGCAACCATCAACTGCACCCAGTTGGATGCGGAAGCCCTGCTGCTCATCTCGGCCTATGAGTTCGGCTTACAGGTCGAATCGACCGCCAAAGCCGTCCTGTTGCGGGAGTTAATGGCGTTTTTTCATCGCGAACATCATTCAGGTCGCCGTGTTCTTTTAATCATTGATGAAGCCCAAGACCTATCTGTCCAAGCACTCGAGGAACTCCGGCTGCTGACCAACCTGCAAAGCGCTGGCCGACCACTGCTGCAAATCATTCTGCTGGGTCAAAGCTCCTTGCTGGATTTGATTCGGCGACCGGAAATGCTTCAAGTCCACCAGCGTATCGTCGCAGCGACTCATCTACAAGCCCTGACCCCGCGGGAAACAATCGAATATGTTCGCCATCGGCTTCTGAAAGCTGGGTGGACAGGCAGACCAACATTTCGCCCTGGCGTGCTCAAATCTGTTTATTCATACAGTCTTGGAGTTCCGCGGCTGATCAACCAAATCTGCAGCCGAATGCTGCTGAGGGGCTTCAGCCTCGAACTGGTCGAAATCACCAGACACGATGCATATCAGGTGCTGCAAGAACTCCAGGAAGAAGGCCTGGTCCAGGCACCCCGTTCCAGTCACGAGCAATCGCCTCAATCCCTGGCCCTTCATTGGTCTGAAATCGACCACGGGCTCTACCCGGAAAAGCCCAGCACCCATTCAGTCAATCAAATTCTAAGCGACAAACCGCTTAATCAGGCGCCGCCACAACCAGCAGCGGATTTGCAAGCTCAAGCCGACGAGCAACGGCCGAACACCGCCCATGCGATAACAGCGAATCCATATTCCGAGCCGCCTATTCCCGCACAGGAGGATCCGGAGTACCCAGCCACGGAGAGCGCGCAGTCCACGCCGGACGCTCTGGAAGAAGTATCCACAGATAAAAAACCCATCACTCCTATAACTGCCGAGACTCCCGTGACTGTGAATCAAGGCACCAGTCATCCAGAAGACCAGCCCACTATAATCCGACCTTTCAGTGTAGGTAAATTGGTCATTGCGTTTCTTGCCCTCAGTCTTGTCTTGATCAGCTTTTTGGCTGGCATGCTGCTGTCAAATCCACAGCCGCGGGCTGAGCTCATGGAGGTGATTTCAAGGTATGCATCCTCGGCGATGGACTTCTTGCAATCAGCATTTCAATGATCGACCCGGCAGTCTTTTCATACCCTTTGTTTTTCTAACTCTTGCATACCGGTCGCATATTTCTGATGTCAGGCTGAATATCCTCATTTTTTTGTTTCCGCATCCTGAGCCAACTTAATGGTCAATGTTGCCTCCCTGACTTACCTCGCCGCACTCATACCGTCCGGTATCTTATTTTTATTGCTCCTCACCGCCTGGCGGGGCCGACTACGAGGACTTTCCGCCCTAATCGGAATTGGCGGCATCCTCCTTTGGGCCAGCGTCCAGCTCCTGGCAAGCAGGCAGGTTACAATCATCAGTGCCGCCATCCCAGTTGCTGACGCCATCCGCAACCTTGGTTTATTTTTTCTCCTGACCTCTGCCTTGGCTCCACTGATTACTAGGAAAATACGCCTTTTTTGGTATGTCGCCATTACTTCAACCCTGGTACCACCTCTTGGACTGGTGATTCTTCCGGACACTTTTCCCAGCCTCGCAACTGTTTTCTCCCAAACAGCAATTTCCCGGCTCTCGCCCTATTTTTGGCTGCTTCAAACCATTCTTGGTTTACTGCTTGTTGAACAAGTCTTTCGCAACTACCCATCGCCCCAGCGATGGGCGATCAAACATCTGTGTCTCGGAATCGGAGCCATTTTCGCCTACGATCTGTTCTTCTTCTCTGACACAATCTTGTTGCAGCGCATCGATGAGCACTTATGGCAGGCACGGGGGCTTGCCACTGCCCTTGCCGTTCCCTTCATCGCCGTGTCCCTGGCCCGCAATCCTAGCTGGTCACTTGATATTCACATTTCTAGAAGTGTTGTATTCCATTCCGCGACCCTTCTTGGATCAGGTGTTTACCTGATGGCCATGGCACTGGCTGGCTATTATGTCCGCGCATTTTCGGGTGCCTGGGGCGCCACACTACAAATTGCCTTCCTCTTCGCCGCGGGCTTGTTTCTTTTAACACTGCTCTTCTCCAATCATCTTCGGGCGAAATTCAGGATTTTTCTGAGCGAACATTTCTTTAGTTTCAAATATGATTATCGTGCTGAATGGCAAAGATTCACTAACAACCTGGCAGCAACCGGTCACTCAACACCCAAATCCATTGTTGAAGCACTGGCCGAAATTGTAAACAGCCCGGGCGGGCTCTTGTGGGCCAAGACCGAACGAGGCAATTTTGAGCCAATCGACAAAATCTCAGCCGCGGTCGAGACTCAAGCTCCACTGACGCTAGAGACTCCCCTAGTCGACTTTATGAGCCGTTCCGGCTGGATTATTGACCTTGCAGAACTACGCGCCAAGCCGGACCGCTATGAAGGGATAGACCTTCCAGAATGGATTTTTGAAGGTTCTGATTGTTGGTTAGTCATTCCCTTGTTTTTTCGCGCGGAGTTAATCGGCTTCGTTGCTCTTATCCGATCCAAGATCATTCGCCACGTCAACTGGGAAGACCGCAGCCTTTTGAAAACCGCCGGTCTGCAGGCCGCTGGCATGTTGGCACAATACCAGTCTGACCGGGCACTGATGCGCGCACAACAGTTTGAAGCCTTTAACCAACTGGCCGCCTATGTGGCACATGATCTGAAAAATCTGTTAGCACAACAGTCGTTGATTGTGACAAACGCGGACAAGCATAAGCATAATCCAGCCTTCATCGACGATGTTATTCTGACAATCAAGAACTCCGTTGACCGCATGGAACGTCTGATGACGCAACTCCGTCACGGCAAGCGCGAGTTAGAGTCGAGGCGATGTATTATAAGCACTGTTCTTGCCGAGGCCATTAGCAGATCTTGCCCTACACCCCCAATTCCTGTACTTAAGGTTGCTGATCAAGATATCGTGGTGATGGCCGACGAGGAACGTTTGATCACCTCACTTGCGCATTTGCTAAAAAACGCGCGGGAGGCAACATCAAGCGATGGTTCGGTTAGCGCTGAACTTCTGAGGGAGGAAGCGACGGCCATCATCAAAATCTCCGACGATGGTGTCGGCATGTCTGCTGACTTTGTCACAAATCGGTTATTTAAACCATTTGATTCGACTAAAGGCCTGACGGGAATGGGTATTGGCGCCTTTGAGAGTCGCGAATATATTCGTGCCTTAGGCGGAGACCTGCAAGTCGACAGCAAGCCAGGTGAGGGCACCCTTTTTACAATTCGTCTCCCCTGCCCTTCCAACCCCAAGGAAGCAACCGATCATCCTGCAAAACCACTCGAAGAGGGGATTTTCGGATGAGTCAGTCAGCACCGCACTTGTTAATTGTTGAAGATGACCCTGGTTTGCAAAGTCAGCTGCGCTGGTGTTTCGATGGGTACCGTGTGTTGATTGCAGGCAACCGTGCAGAGGCTGTGGCGCATGTCCGCAAACACCGACCGAGTGTTGTCACCCTCGATCTCGGTTTGCCACCTGACCCCGGCGGAGTCAGCGAGGGCATGAGTACCCTTAGCGAAATGATTGCCATTGCTCCGGGAACAAAAATTATTGTTGTCACAGGCAATGATGATCGCTCCCACGCCGTGAAAGCCATCGGCCTGGGTGCTTACGATTTTCATCTCAAACCCATCGATGCGGGAATGCTGAAGCTGGTCATCGACAGAGCTCGCAACTTGTTTGAGCTTGAAGCCGAGAATCAGCTATTACAGGGTGGCAGTTTTTTCGAAACGCCATTTGCCAATTTAATCACGAATAGCGATAACATTTTGTCGCTCTGCCGCGATGTCGAAAAGGTTGCGGACACGAGTGCAAACGTGCTTATCCTTGGCGAAACAGGCACGGGAAAGGAGCTTTTCGCCCGCGCCTTGCATAACCTGAGTTCTCGCGCCTCATCCCGATTTGTCGCTGTGAACTGCGCCGCGATACCCGAACAGTTACTGGAAAGCGAATTATTTGGACACGAGAAAGGTGCTTTTACCGGCGCAAGTGGCCAAAGCGTGGGAAAAATCGAGCATGCGAACGGCGGGACTTTCTTTCTAGATGAAATCGGCGATTTACCTATCTCTCTTCAACCAAAACTGCTAAGATTCTTACAAGAGCATGTTATAGAAAGGATTGGTGGGAGAAATGAAATCTCGGTCGACTTGCGCATCGTCTCCGCCACCCATAGAAATCTCCCTGATCTGGTCGCTGGCGGCCACTTTCGAGAAGATCTGTTTTATCGCCTGAGCGAAGTCATGATTGAGCTCCCCCCCGTCAGAGAGCGCCCGGGAGACGCGGTTATCCTCGCACGGGCTTTCTTGAAACGATACAATGCGCACTTTGGCAAATCGCATCGCGGCTTCACCCCCGAGGCTGTCAGAGCCATTGATCTTCACGCTTGGCCTGGCAACGTCAGAGAAATCGAGGGTGCTGTTAAAAAGGCGGTTGCCATGGCGGACGGCCCCGTCATTTCCGCCGAGGATCTCGGCCTCGCCTTGGATGGAATCGATACACCAGAGACCACCCTAAATCTACGCGAGGTTCGCAAGCAGGCTGAAAAGGCTGCGATCCAGCAGGCATTGGCAAGGGCCGACGGTAACCTTTCGCAGGCGGCCAATCTTTTAGGCGTTACGCGGCCAACACTGTACAACCTGCTTGAAAAGTATGGACAAAAACCGATCGAGAGCCAGCACCCAAAGTGAGCAGGCTGCACTTCACGGGAGATCCCACTTGAAAAATCGCGACCTTCCCAAAGAATCCCGAGCGTCAGGCCCTTTAACCATAGCGGTTTCCACCCTGACACTCCTCTCTGGCTGCGCAGTACAGAGTCAGTATCCGCCGGTACCGCCCGATCAACGCCAACTGAGCGTGCAGGAGAGTTATTTCTACGAGGTAGCCCCTGGCGATGCCGTGAATATTTTTGTCTGGGGAATCCCGGAACTTTCCGGCACTGTCCCCGTGCGACCGGACGGGATGCTCACCACACCGCTGATTGAAGACATGCCCGCCAGTGGGAAGACACCCTCGGAGCTCGCGCGTGATCTAGAGAAGGAATTAGCCCTGTATGTCCGAGCTCCGATCGTCACCGTCATCGTCAACGGTTTTGTTGGGCTGCCTCAACAGCAGGTCCGAGTTGTTGGCGAGGCGACCAAACCTGCCGCGGTGCCATTTAGAAAACACATGACACTGCTGGACCTGATGATTGAGGTAGGAGGCTTGACCGAGTATGCCGCTGGCAACAAAGCGGTGTTGGTCCGCTTCATCGATGGGAAACAACGGGAATATTCGGTGCGCATCGACGACCTCATTCGGGACGGCGATATATCCCAAAACTTCAGCCTACTGCCCGGGGATATTCTTGTCATCCCGGAGGCATGGTTCTAACCTAGAGTTTGACCCTTGCTTTCTGATCATGCGCATCGGAAAGCCTTTCCACTTTAATTGGGATAACTTTATCTGGACCTCATCCCTTGCACGAACTCCTTGCTGAAATTTTTCGATATCTCCGTGGCGTTTGGCGCTATCGCTGGATAGCTCTTGCACTTGCATGGGTCGTTGCCATCGGTGGGTGGATTTTTGTCTCCAGTATTCCTAACGAATACCGTGCATCCGCGCGTTTATTTGTCGATACACAGAGCGTTCTGCGACCGCTTCTGCAAGGTCTAACAGTCCAACCAGATTTCGCGGAGCGAGTCTCATTGATGAGCAAGGTGCTCCTGAGTCGACCGAATTTGGAAAAGGCAATCCGAATGAGCGACTTCGAGTTAGGGATTAAAAATGATGACGAAAAAGAAAACCTGATTGCGCTACTCAACAACAAAATACGCATCAGCGGCGACCGTAACGCTCCAATCTATACCATATCATTTGAGTATCTGGATCCTGACAGCGCTACCCGCCTGGTGCAGGCTTTAGTTTCGATTTTCATTGAAGAAGCCCTTGCCGGTGACCAAACCGCCACGACAACCGCAAGGGACTTCCTTGACGAAGAAATTGCTGACTATGAAAAGCGACTTAGAGAATCAGAACTGCGCCTTGCGGATTTCAAACGTGATAATGCGGGTATGCTCCCAGGCGAGACTGGGTATTACGCGACTCTTGAGCAAGCAAGGGATGCGCTAAAAGACGCTAATCTTTCCTTGGAGGAAGCAACCAAACGCAGGGACCGACTACGCGAGGAAATTGAAGCGGAAAATGACCGTGCCGACGCGAGCGGCGGAACATCCATCGACCAAAATGTAACCGACCCGCGAATCACGGAGATGCAAGAAAAGTTGGATAACCTGTTATTACGATTCACCGAACGGCACCCCGACGTCATAGAGCTCAAGCGATTAATTACCGACCTAAAACGTCGTTCCGCCGCAAATCTCTCAGGCCCTGAAAATCGTCAACCAGCAGCTCAAGTTCAAGCTGCTACGGTCTACGGTAATTTAAGGATTCTCCTCAATGAGGCGGAAGCTCAGGTCGCCTCCTTGCAAGCCCGCGTCAATGACTATGAGACGCGCGTTTCTGAACTTACCGAAAAAATTGATTCCATTCCGAAGATCGAGGCTGAGCTTACCCAACTCACCCGCGAGTACAACACCATCGCCAGTCAGCATTCAAAATTACTGGAACGGCGGGAATCAGCTCGGCTTTCAACGGAGGTTGAGAAATCTACAGAGGGCGTAAAGTTTCGCGTTATTGATCCTCCACACGCGTCCAACCAACCATCAGCACCAAACCGACTACTTCTTGCCGCCGCAGCGCTTATTGTCGCTATTGGCAGCGGCGCTGTCGCAGCACTTGCTATCGACCTCCTTCGCCCGATCTACGATGATCGGCACCTTTTGTATCTGGCAACGGGTTTGCCGGTTCTTGGAGTGGTTACATTGGTCCAGAATGCCAAGCAGCGTCGGCACCAGCGGATTCTTTGGATTCCATTCTTTTTACTCTCTCTCGGATTAGCAATAGGTACCATCATTGTTGGATCAGGGTTACCGGCACGCTTTCTCGCTTAAGATCCTTAGAGAAGTGCGTTTTCATTATTATTGTCTTTCGTTGTATTTGGGCAACCCTTGATATTTATAATAACCGGACAGGTTCCTCTGATACTTTCCCAAACGAATCATTTATCTGGCGACACCATGAGCACAATCGAAAAAAGCCTCGCGAAGATCGCCGCTCAAAAGCAAAAACAGTCAGAACTCACACCTTTTTCGCAAGGGATGGCGGTATCTCCGTCTGTCGCAGAGACGCAGGCTGTATCGCATATCAAGGAAGGGCCGTTCAATGCGTTGCTTAGTATGGAAACAGCGCAGAGTAGCCGCGGAACAACTCCACTTCAACCAGTTGAAATCGCCTCCAAGCAAGCAACCGGCGAAGACATTCATTTTTTCCCCTGGGAAAAGCTTAGGCCTGATGGAATACTAACCCCAGACTCAAAAAGATCCCAACTTGCTGAGGAGTACCGGCTGATAAAAAGGCCATTGCTAATGAATGTCGATAAGAAAGGGGCAGATATTGTCGACAATGCCAATCTTATTATGGTCACAAGTTCGCTGCCCCGCGAAGGCAAAACCTTTACGGCGATTAATCTCGCAATGAGTATCGCCATGGAGCAAGATCGTACCGTGCTTCTGGTGGATGGTGACGTTGCCAAGCCAACCGCCGCAAAGCGCCTTGGGATCGAAAACCGCGCCGGACTGATCGATCTTTTGGATGGCTCGGATACCAAAATAAGCGATGTCATGGTCAAAACGGAATTACAAAATTTCCGCGTTTTGCCTGCTGGGCGACATCATGATCGCTCCACTGAGTTACTAGCCAGCGACCAAATGGCAAGATTCATGTCTGAATTCTCCAAACGCTATCCAGACCGTGTTGTTATTTTTGACTCACCACCCTTGCTGCTTGCCAGTGAGACTGCCGTACTCAGCCACGGAATGGGGCAGATTGTAATGGTTGTCGCTGCCGAAAGAACAACTCATCATGCGGTCGCGGACGGTCTTGCGCGACTCGGTAGCGATAAAATTATCGGCCTCATTCTAAATCAATATCGCCCAAGTCTCGGCAATCGTTCTGGCGCCGGATACGGTTATGGGTACGGGTATGGGTACGGTCCCGCTTCGGACGCGGAGTCGATTTCTGAGTCTCGAGAGCGGGCTACCTGAGAAGGTTGCAGACCATCATGCTTTCCTTAACGCGACTAACACATCGGCGCTTCGTCTTCGGGCGACCTAGCTATTTTATTTTCATTTTTTTTGCCGGCTTTTCAATTCACATACCGGCTGCTGAGTGGACACTTTCAAAACAAGTCTCGCTAGACACCAGTTTTAGCGACAACATTAACCTGACTGACACAAATCCTGCTTCGGATTTCTTTACATCCTTGTCGCCTGGTTTTGTCCTGCAGGGTAAGGGATCTGGGCTGACGGTTGATCTTGCCTACGCACCCCGACTGCTCTACTACCTTCATGAGACGTCAAACAACCGCATTGACAACAATCTACAAGCAAATGCTGAAGCCGAAGTTTTTAGGGAGCATCTGTTTGTTGATTTCACCTCCTCCGCCAGGCAAGAGTTTATCGATCCCTTTGCAGCCAGAGGCGATGTTGAGAACACTACGGATAACATTCAAACGACTTACTCCTATGCAGTTTCACCCTTATTACGATCAAATTTAGGACGCAACGCAGAGCTGGAACTTCGCCTCACCAACACAGGGGTCTTTTATTCCCGAGAGGGTAGCGACAGCTATAGCTACGAAGCCGATTTTCAGATTCGCTCCCGTGCTGACAACCCGGGTCGAACTCTCTGGAGTACTCAGGCGCGAAAAGAACGTGTTGAGTATGATTCCGGCGATGATGATTTTTCCAATTTTTCCATCTTGGTAGGATATGAACTCACCCGCCATTGGACCATCGAACTTAGCGGCGGTTACGAAGACAATAATTATGCGGCTAGCCAAGAGACTAGCGGCTCCCAGTGGGGTGCTTTCCTCTCTTGGGTTCCCACCTCCCGTACCTCTTTTCGCTTGGGCATCGGCAAGCACTATTACGGAACCACTCCGAGTTTCGAGTTCAGCCACCAAAGCAAGAGATCAAGATGGACCGCAATTTACTCCCGAGAATTGACGACTTCACGGTCCGACGTGGTCAACAATCCAGTGTTTCAGTTCGAGGATCCTTTCGGCGAACCCTTGACACCTAACACGGCCGACGCCGGAAGACTGGGCGTTGACAACGCCTTGCCAAATGCCCGAGTCTACCTTTCAGATCGCCTATCCGGTCAGTATGTACTGGAGACACGTAGAAGTTCTTTAAGTCTAAATGTCGATTATGTGCAGCGAGAATATGAGGGCGATGCGAATGAAGAAACGGCGGTTCAGGCCGCGCTCGACTTCCAACACCGTTTAACTGCGAAAACTTCCGGCAACGCAGGGGTGTCTTGGAGGCAAACCGATCAAGACATCACGAATGTTTCAGAAAACGCGAACCGCGACGAAGAAATAACTGTTTTCACCGGATTAAGCCGATCTCTCAGCGAGCGCATCAATGTCGATCTGAACTACCAATTCCGCAATGGCCGGGACTATACGGAAAACCGTGTTACGCTTGGACTCTCGTCGCGCTGGTAGCCGCTTTTCCTGAATGTTGGATGCCTTAGCAGGGCAAGCAAACTTTCCTTGGCATCCAACCATGCAATGACTCCGATATTTTCTTCGCCTCACGACCCCATTATCATGCAGATCAGTCTCGGTTACTCAGCCTTTAGAACGCGCGGAACCGCTAAATGCACCTAGAATCACCCATCACAAATGCTCTCTCGATTGACGTAGAGGATTACTTTCAAGTCTCGGCATTCGAGGGACATGTCAAGCGCGCCGAATGGGAGCATCGCGATTGCCGCGTGGAAAGGAACCTCAACGAGATTTTGGACTTGCTCAGCACGCATGGAGCGAAAGCGACTTTTTTTACTCTTGGCTGGATCGCTGAACGCTTTCCTGACATGATCAGGCAAATCACGAAACAGGGCCATGAATTGGCGAGCCATGGTTACGAACACGTTCGCGTCACGGAACAAGATCCCAAGACCTTTGCCCGGGATATCACGCATACCAAAAAGCTACTCGAGGATGTTAGCGGCTGCGCTATATCCGGGTATCGCGCGGCCAGTTACTCGATCAACCGTAGTAACCTTTGGGCACATGAGGAGATTATGAATGCCGGGTATCGGTATAGCTCGAGCATTTATCCGATCCGCCATGATCTTTACGGAATACCTGATGCGCCCAGATTTGCTTTTCGGCCACTAAAAAATCAAGATTTCGTTGAGATTCCCGTGACCACTTTGGCAATCGGCAACAAACGTATCCCCTGTGGTGGCGGAGGTTTTTTTAGACTCTATCCCTATTCCGTGTCTCGCTGGATGATCAACCATATTAACCAACATGATCACCAAGCAGCCATCTTTTATTTCCATCCGTGGGAGATAGACACGAATCAGCCGCGTCTTGCTGGACTCCCTTTCAAAACGCGGTTTCGACATTATTTAAATCTCTCAAAGACACACCAACGGATAGCGGCACTTTTGAGAGACTTTCAGTGGACGACCATGGAAGGAGTTTTTTTTGGGTCGCAAGAGAACCCAAATACTTATCCTGAGTTTCTACTTCAAACGTCGATCTAAATCCACAGACCATCCTTTATCTTGGTCAAAGACGAAGCATCCCAGCTTCGTCGTCATATCGCTGCTGCTTAGCCTACCTTACTAAAGTGGATTATTGATCGACACCGGATCGCCAAGTTGCTGCAGGCGCTGTTTGGCGTGATCGTTAATGTCGCTGAAGGAGATCCCGACCACCCATTGGTCGCCGCTGCCAGACTGGGTTGCCCAGACAACCGAGCCTTTCAGCTTCAGGAGGTCCGCCTGGTTTTCGCAGCCTAGCTGGACGAGCACGTCAGCATCGACCTGGGGCTTGTGGAAGGTCCGTATTCTGACGCCGCCCTCACTGATATCTTCCGTCATGCCATGATTGATGCCGCCGTATGTCTCGGGAAACATTTTGACCCGAGCATAGCATTCACGCGTCGTTCTCTCATAGCGCCGCTTTTCGCTCAAATCATGGTTCACGCTGGCCCCCATGGATACCATTTCTGTTTGCAACACTTGTCTATCCCTCCATCCTCACACGCTTAAGCGGCTATCGATTCCAATGACCACGCCCGAACTTCATTCCATTGTACGCCTTGATATCCTTGCCTTTGGCCGGTCTTCGCCTTGAAGATTAGCCGAATCCGCGCAAAACGACAAACCTTGATTTCGCTTCATGCGTTCAGTTCTGGTTCCGCTGATGATCAAGCAGACATCATTGCTCGAGAGACCACCGCGATGATCCAGCGTACCGCCATTCTGATTGGCCAAGTAGGCTGCGACAGGCTCGCTCGCGCCAATGTCCTGATTGCCGGGCTCGGCGGCGTCGGCGGTCATGCAGCCGAGGGGCTGGCGCGCGCGGGCGTTGGCCAGCTCACCCTGGTGGACCCTGACCGGGTGGAAGCATCCAATCTTAATCGCCAACTCATCGCACTGCATTCAACGCTCGGACAGCCTAAGGTGGAAGTGATGGTGGCGCGCTTGCGCGACATCAACCCTCAAGGCCAGTTCACGCCGCTGGCGCGTTTTCTTGACCCCGATAATCTCTCCAGCCTGGCTCTGGAGCGATTTGACGCCGTGATTGATGCGATAGACAGCCTGAGCAGCAAGGTGGCGCTGTTGGCCGCCTGTCTTGAGGCTGGCGTTCCGGTCTTCAGCAGCATGGGAGCGGGCGGGCGCATGGACCCGCGCGCGCTCCGAACAAGCGATCTGATGCAAAGCGCACAGTGCCCCCTAGCCCGAGCCGTGCGCCAGCGGCTGCGCCGCCTTGGCCACGGCGAGGGAGTATTGGCGGTCTGGTCGCTGGAGGCTCCGCGCCCGGCGCTGATGCCCGAACGCACGGCTAGCGGGCGTTCCCGCGCCATCAACGGCACCATCAGCTACATGCCGGCGCTCTTTGGTCTCACCCTGGCTGGCTGCGCGATTGAGCGACTGCTGGACAGGGAACCGAGACACAGTGGCTGTGTGCGTCCTATACTTGAATGACGCCCCACTGGGATGATTAGCATAGCCTGAGGTTTTCTCATGCGCGGATTCTGGAAAAAACACCCATCGACCAACGGCGAGGCTCTGGCGCCAGAATTGAAAGCGGCCGACAAGGCAGGGGCCTTTCCCGACCTGGCCGAACAGGATCTGATTGCCCTGTACAACGCTGCCGACCTGGTCAAGTTCGCGGCCGGCGACTGGGCATTTTCCGCCGAGCAGCTCAGGACGGATCTCATTATCGTTCTGAGCGGGCATCTTGAACTGCGCGCCAGCGCGGAGCAACACCTGCCCGCCGAGATCTTCAAGACCGGCGACTGGATCAGCGATGGCGACTTCGACGCCCCACCGGATGAAGGCCATTTCGCGGTGCTGGCGCGTACCTCGGGCACCGCGCTGGTGATTGATCCAGCGACCTTTGCCCAGCTCGATGAGGATCTACAGTCCTATCTGCTGCTGCGGGCAAAGCGCATCACCCAGACGCACCTGCGGCAACAGCGCAAGAATGCCCAGATATTGTTCGACACGCGCGCCGATCTCCTTGATGCCATGTATCGGCTACGTGCCGAGTCAGGCGCGGGCTTTAGCCAGTCTCCCATCGCGCAAAAACTCTTCGCCAAGGTACCCAAGTTACCCGTCTCCTCGCTCGAGCTGTTGAACAAAATGCTCGATGATCGCACGACGCGCCAAGAGATTGTCGACATGGTCGCGATGGATTACTCACTGACCAGCAATCTGCTAAAAGCTGTTAACTCACCCATTTATGGCTTTGAGAACAAGATCACTAACCTGAACCACGCCATGCTCTTGCTTGGGCATGAGCAGGTGTATCAGATTGTCATGTCCGAAAGCGTTCGCTATAGCTTGCCGGAGACGCCGGCCTTTGCCGAGATTCATGCGCGTTCGGTCGACATCTCGCGCATCGCCTTTGTGATGGCGCAAGCCCAGCCGCGCGTCAAACCGGCTGAAATCTCAACCATTGGTCTCTTGGGTGAGATTGGCATGGTCATTGTGGAGTTGCTCAAGAACTATAACCCGCAACTTGACCCGCTGTTCAATCTGGTGGATCCGGCGGAAATGGGCGCTGAACTGCTGCGCACCTGGAAACTGCCAGATGCCCTGTGCAAGACACTGCAATACCAGTATTACCCTGAATTCGCGCCACCCAAGCGAGTCCCCGAGGACGTGCGCTTGCAGGTTGCGCTTTTGTATCTGTCGCGGCGCATGTATCGGGCGCTCAAAAAAACCGCCGATCAGGATCCGGCCGTTTTCATGGATGAGTACCTGGATGCGATTGGTCTCAAAGATCTGAGCGAAAACAAGCTTATCTATGAGCGCTCGCTGCCGCGTCTGGTCAAGGAAATCGACACCTTGCCGAAGTCACTGGCCACTATGGTGAAAGCGGAACACTAACATCCGCCGCAAGCTCAGCCCAACTCAGCGTTCAGGGCCCCCGCGGGTATTGAAGGACACCTTCCACTCGGCGGGCTTGCCGGTGAGCGGAATGGCGATGAGCTCCAGATTGCCCACCTCCGAAACCGCCGCCTGCAGGCGCACCGGTACCACCTCGCCCTGCTCGCGATTGTCCGCTGGCAGGTTGGTCTGGATATCCTCGAGTTCGTCGAGTTCATCCGGCGTCCATTCCTCGAGCAGGTCGCCGGGCTGGTCCTCGCGCCGCACGCTGGAGCCGAAAAAGCGAAAGCGCACCGGCTCGCCGACAATGAGGCCAAACTCCTGGGGCGGCCGCACGGGGTCCGAGCCCTCCTCCAGGCCAAAGGGCACCAGGCAGAGTGCCTGCAGTTCGGGTTCCATGCCGGGAATGGCCGGCGCCGCGCACTCGATGCCAACGTAGTAGGAATGCGAGGTGCCGCCGCGAATGCGCACCCCGCCATGGCCGCGTACATGAGCAAAAAAGGCCGCGCCCCGGGCCACGGCCAGGTCGAGATCCCGTGCCTCGAGCAGACGTGCCGGCGGGGCATCCTCGGCCGCCAGCCAGCGGTTGATGACGGACGCGACCCGCTCGCGCAGCACGCTCGCGTTAAAGACACCGCCGTTGAACAGCACCGCGGTGGGATGCAGGAAGCTCGCCCAGTGCGCTTGCTCGACAAAGCCCTCGAGATCCCCGGTGGCGCCAGCCTGGCGACTAAGAAAGGCCGCCAGATGGCGGGTGATGCCTGGATCCTGGGCAAAGGGCAGGCCGACTTTGGTCAGGGCGCCGCGCTCGCGCACCGCCGGACGGGCGGAAATCTCGCAGTCGGGGAAAAAGCCTTCAATCAGGGTCTTCTCGACTTCCTCGCGCGTGAGTTCGGTGCGGATACTGCCGCCGATCAGCTTGGTGCCACGGCTCGGCACCACCACGGGGACGCTGGTCAGCTCGGCATCGGCAAGCAGGGATTCCTTGGCCTGGCGGCAGCCGTGGGTGAGTGCCTGCACCTGCCAGCGGTCAAGCTCGGTGCCCTGGGTTTTAAGCTTTTGCTTGACCAGATGGGCCAGGGCCAGGTCCATGTTGTCGCCGCCGAGCAGGATGTGCTCGCCCACGGCGACGCGCGTCAGCTCAAGCGCGCCAGCGTCCTCGGTCACGGCGATCAGGGACAGATCCGTGGTGCCGCCACCGACATCCACCACCAGCAGAATGTCGCCCACCTTGACCTGTTGGCGCCAGTCGCCGCGACTGTCGTTCACCCAGGAATAGAGGGCCGCCTGGGGTTCCTCAAGCAGCACCAAGTTTTGGATGCCAACCGCGCTCGCGGCCTCGGCGGTGAGTTCCCGCGCGGCCGGGTCGAAAGAGGCCGGGACAGTGACAGTGACTTCTTGGCGTTCGAGCGGATCGTTCGGGAATTGACCATTCCAGGCGTCGCGCAGATGGGCCAGATAATGGATGCTGGCATCGAAGGGTGACATGCGCGGAATGTCGTCCTTCATGTCAGGGGCCGCGATGGGCGGCGGCAGGATGCCCGCCTTGCGGTCGACATCGGGATGGCACAGCCAGCTCTTGGCGCTGGAGACCAGACGCATGGGCGTGGTGGTGCCCTGCTTGCGTGCCAGGGTACCGGCGATGCGCCGCGGATCGGCCGGCCAGGGCAGGCTGAGATCGCCGGACTTAAATTCGTCCTGATGCGGCAGATAGATGAAAGACGGCAGAACCGGGAGTTGCTCGACCGAACCCGGCGCCGTCAGCTGTGGGATGGCCATCTGCTGGTGCTCGACCTGTTCGCCGTCGCATTTCTCCGACTCGACATAGGCCAGGGCACAGTGGGTCGTACCTAGATCAATGCCAATCGCAAAACGCGGTTTGCTCACAGTTCCACCTCCGCCGCGGCCAAAATGTGCAGATCACGGCTGCTGGCCACCTGGGGTAGCTGAATTTTGGTCGCGCGCCAGCCGCGATGGACCAGGGAGCCGGTAAAGGGCGGCTCGCCCACCACCTGACCAGTCGGGCGCACCTCGGCAGGGTTGAAACCGGGCTCGAGCCTGACCTGACTCCCCTCGGTCTCCTCCCGCACCGGTGCAATGTGCAGGTGCTCGCGTAGCACCTTGCCACACCCCTCATGCACCACGCGCGCCGCCGCGCCGACGTCCTGATCGCTGTAGCTGCCGACATCCTCTTGCATGAAGTCAATGAAACGTCCCTCCTTCTGCAGCAAGCTAAGCAGCAGCAGGGCTGAATCCGGTGGGGCTTTTTCGAGTTCCGCGGTTTTAACCAGCGCTGGGCGCGCATCCGGGCCAGATGTCGTGCCCGATGTTGCCCTGGCTTCAGCTCGCGCGGCCGAGGGTCGCGCAGCTCCCAAACCGGGCGTCGAGAACTGATCGGCATGCAGGGCACGCAGATCCTCGGCATACTCAGGGCTGGCCAGCGCGCGGGCGAAGGACAGGCTGGCAATCGGCAGTCGCTGCAGGATAATCCAGGCTTCACGCGCACCGATACGGCCGTATTTATAGGCGATCGCGCCATACTTCCGGGCCAGCGCCCAGGTCTTCGCCAGCACAGGCCGCGCCTTTGCGAGCATGAGACGGATGCGTTCCTGCTCAAGCAGGGACTTTAGCTTTTTCATTCCTTCTTCCTCATCGCGGGGACCACTGAATCAGCAGCGACGGCATGGCTGGCCGCCCGGGGAGTCTGACGACGGCCATGATCTGACGGTGATGTGACGGTATAGTAACGCGCAAGCTCTCAGGCTTCATCACTTTACCCTGACACTCGGCATTGCCTTGCCCCTGGTGCGCCGGCATGCGAACAGGCATTGCAAACCGGCACAGGAAACCAGCACTGGGGACCAGCATCAGGAACTAGCCCCTGCATAACAGCATCACAGCGAGACATGACAGCAGAATCTTCCACCATCACCGGCCCCAATGCCGAGGAACGCCACAGCATGATTGCAGTGGCCGCCTATTTTCTGGCTGAACAACGCGGCTTTCTCCCGGGAGAGGCCGAGCGCGACTGGAAACTGGCGGAGCATCAGATTGATCGCATGCTCGAACGTCTGCGCCAGGCCGGCCAACCGACCGAGGGGCTCAGCGCGACCGACATCCGCAATGCGTTGCGGCTATGGTCACACTAGCGCCCGCGCACCGCGACTCAAAAGGCCGCACCCGAGGGCTTGTTCATTTTTTTCAAAATCAACGCCAAGGGACAAAAGCCGGTAAAAGCCGACTGTAGCAAATTCAGCCCGATAAAGGCCGTGAACAGGTACCAATAAGGCGACACCCAGTTACCCAGGGCCAGGGTCACCAAAATCATGAATCCGGCAAAGGCAAAGACGATACGATCAATGTTCATGGGATATTCTCCTGATTGGTTTCTTGGTTGGTCTTCCGGTCGGTCTTTTGGCGAGCCCGCTGGCCAAATGCCAGTCAACCTTGGCTTAAGTCACTGGACCGACGCGGCTGCAAAGCATCGAGTGACGCGGGATCATAGTCAAGCTGCATCCCGGCATCAAGCAGGCACCGAACCGCTAGCGATCCGCCAACTGCCAAGGCCAGCAGCCAGGGACGGCAACAGCGCAACTCTAAACGCCACACCAGCATGACAGCCACTCGCCAAACTGCCAACAGCCAGTCGCTTGCGTCCCTGATCGAGGCGTTGCGCGACCCTGCCGCCTATGCGCATCCGGTTGGCCGGGTCGATGTCATCGAAACCCACATCTCCTTTGTGCTACTCGCCGGCGCCTATGCCTACAAACTGAAAAAGCCGGTCAATCTGGGCTTTCTTGATTTCTCCACCCTGGAGCAACGTCGGCACTTCTGCCATGAGGAAGTCCGCATCAACCGCCGTCTGGCCCCGGGGCTCTACCTGGATGTTGTCAGCGTCAGCGATCAGGCGGGGGCCATTCGCATCCACGCTCAGGGCGAGGCGAAGGCGCTGGAGTATGCCGTGCGCATGCGGCGTTTTCCGCGCCATGCGGTGCTGACGGAAACGCCCATTGATCGCGACATCATTGACCGCCTGGCCGAGCGCATTGCCGAGTTTCACCTCGGCCTGCCCCCAGCCGCCCCCGAGAGTTCCTTTGGGCAACCAAACAAAATTCTCCAGCCCATGCTGGCCAATGTGCGGGTGCTGCGCAAGAACCCGCTTGACCCAGAGAGCGAGCGGCGCATCGCGCAGATCGAGCATTGGACCCGCGCGCGCTTTAGCGAGCTTGAGCCCCTGTTCGCCGCGCGCAAGGCCGAGGGCTGGATTCGCGAGTGCCATGGTGATTTGCATCGCGGCAACATCGCCCTGCTCGATGGCGAGCCGACCATTTTCGACGCGCTGGAGTTCAACCCCGAGCTGCGCTGGATCGACTGCATCAGCGATCTGGCCTTCCTCGCCATGGATTTGCGCGAAATCGGCGAGACCGCGCTCGAGCGGCGCCTAATCAATGCCTATTTGGAGCGCACCGGCGATTACCCCGGTCTGCGCCTGCTGGCCTTTTATCAGGTCTATCGCGCCATGGTCCGGGCCAAGGTGTGTGGCATCCGCCTGGGCCAGCACCCCGAGGCAGCCGCGGATGTACGCCAGGCACGCGCCCATCTCGATCACTATTTGCGTCTGGCCGAGGCGTTCACCCACACACACCCTCCCCGGCTGTTCATCACCCACGGCCTGTCAGGCTCCGGCAAGACCTGGCTCAGCCTGGCGCTGCGCGAACGCCTGCCGCTGATCCATATCCGCTCGGACATTGAACGCAAGCGCCTCTTTGCCACCGCGCCGAGCGATTCAAGCACCGTAGGTCTTTATAGCGAACAGGCCTCGCGCCAAACCTATTTGCGCCTGCTTGAGCTGACCGAGCAAATTCTGCTGTCTGGTTGCGGCGCACTGGTCGACGCCGCCTTTCTGCGCGCCGAGCACCGCGAATGGTTCCGCACACTGGCCAAGCAACAGGGTTGCGATTTCACCATTCTCGCGCTCAAGGCACCGCCGGATCTGCTCAAAACGCGCGTGCTTGCCAGACTCAGGCGCGGCGACGACGCCTCCGATGCCGACGCAGTGATTCTGGCCCGCCAGCAGGAACACCACGACCCACTCAGCGAGGAAGAAGACCACGCGGCCATTCATCTGGACACCGAATCCCCCGCCCAAATCGCCGCCTTTCTGCGCCGGATGACGCGGGAGGCCGCCGAGGAACCGCCTGCCCGCCAAGTGATCGCGGCGAGTTGTCAAGCCAACTCGGGCAAGTGACGAAATTCGACTAGAGGAACTCAGCCAGCTCCCGTTTGGGTTCCTGTTCCGGCTTGGGCTCCGGCTCGGGCTGCTCGGACTCGGGTTCGTCCTCGATTCGTCCCGGGTCGATTAGATTGAGCGAGGGTGCCAGGCGCAGCTCGCGCTCGTAGACGATTTCCACCCCTCCAGCCCCAAGTAACTGGCGTAGGCGTTTGATCAGAGTGTCACTTGGGCTCACCCGCCAATCCTCACCCAGGCGCAGCTCGCCGGTCGCGCCGGGACGTCGGTAGTGGACGCGCACGGCAAGACCGGTGCCACGAAATTGCTGCAGGATGTCGATCAGGGCATTGATCAGGTTCTGGCCCTGGTGATGCCGCTCGGGCTCGGCCAGATCGATGGTCAGGCGCAGATGGTCGGCCAGTTCGGCGCGCGCCTCGGCCAGAGGGCGCACACTGCTGGCACGCAGGGACCAGCTGTCGCGGAACTGATCGAACACCACTTGCCCGGAGACCACCAGGATGCTGTCGGTGACCAGCAACTCGCGGGTCTGCTCGTACAGCTCGGAGAAGACGGTTGCCTCGATGCGTCCGGTGCGATCGTCCAGGGTGACGCTGGCCATGCGCCCGCGTTGGGTTTTGTTGGCGCGCACCGCCACCACCAGCCCGACGACGGTGCGCGGCTCGCCGCGACCACCGCCCTCCTCGCCAAAGCCAAAACTCTGCCCGCCCTCGAGCAGACCGACGATGCGGCGCGAGACCATGGCGTTGAGCTCGGACTCATAGGCATCAATGGGGTGGCCAGTGAGATAGAGCCCCAAGGTTTCCTTCTCGCCGAGTAGGCGCTCGTCCTCGTCCCACTCGGGCCATTCGTCGGCGGCGATCTGTGGGTCGGGGCCGGTGTCAGTCCCGTCGTCCCCCATGCCACCGCCCATCCCGAACAGATCGGTCTGGCCGCTGCTGGCGCTGGCATGTGCCTGTTCGGCCAGCTTGAGCGCCACCGGCAGCTGGTTAAACAGGGTCGCGCGGTTTTTGCCGAGTTTATCCAGGGCACCGGCGCGAATCAGGGCCTCGACCACCCGGCGATTGACGCGCTTGAGGTCGATGCGGCGGCAGAAATCCCAGAGATCGGCAAAAGGCCGGCCATCGCGCACCTTGAGGATCGACTCAATGGCCGATTCGCCCACACCCTTGATGGCGCCCAGGCCGTAGATGACGCGCGCGTCTCCGGCGATGGTGAAACGCCATTCGGAGCCATTGATGCAGGGTGGGTCCACGGCCAGCTTCATCGCCCGGCATTCATCGATCAGGGTGACCACCTTGTCGGTGTTGTCCATGTCCGCGGACAGGACCGCGGCCATGAAGGCGGCCGGGTAATGGGTCTTGAGCCACAGGGTTTGGTAGCTGACCAGCGCGTAGGCGGCCGAGTGACTTTTATTGAAGCCATAGCCGGCGAACTTTTCCATCAAATCGAAAATGTGCGTGGCCACCCTGGCATCCACGCCGCGCTCGGTCGCGCCCTGCTCGAAGATGGCACGCTGCTTGTCCATCTCCTCGGCCTTCTTCTTGCCCATGGCGCGGCGCAGCAGGTCGGCGCCGCCGAGCGAATAGCCGGCGAGCACCTGGGCGATCTGCATCACCTGTTCCTGATACAGGATGACGCCATAGGTGGGCTTGAGGATAGGTTCGAGGTCCGAGTGCGGATAGGCCACGGCGGCACGGCCGTGCTTGCGGTCGATAAAGTCATCCACCATGCCCGATTGCAAGGGGCCGGGGCGGAACAGGGCCACCAGGGCGGTGATGTCCTCGAAACAGTCAGGCTGGAGCTTTTTGATCAGCTCCTTCATGCCGCGCGATTCAAGCTGGAACACCGCCGTGGTGGCGCAGCTTTTCAACAGCGCGAAGGCCCGTTGATCATGGGCATCGATCTGCTCGATCTCGAGCGGCGTCTCGCCCTGCTCCGCGCGCCGGGCGTTCACTGTCTTCAGCGCCCAGTCGATGATGGTCAGGGTGCGCAGGCCGAGGAAATCGAACTTCACCAGCCCGGCCTGCTCGACATCGTCCTTGTCGAACTGGGTGACCAGATTCTCCCCGCCCGGCTCGCAGTAGAGCGGCGCGAAATCCGTCAGCTTGGTCGGCGCGATTACCACGCCGCCCGCGTGCTTGCCGGCATTGCGTGCCAGGCCCTCGAGCTTGCGCGCCATGTCGATGATAGCGGTGACGGCCTCGTCCTCGGCATAGGCCGCCTTGAGCTCCTCGCTTTCCACCAGCGCCTTGTCGAGCGTCATTTTCAGCTCGAAAGGCACCATTTTAGCGATTTTATCGACAAAGCCGTAGGGATGGCCTAGAACTCGGCCGACATCACGCACCACCGCCTTGGCCGCCATGGTGCCGAAGGTGATGATCTGCGACACCGCCTCGCGACCGTACTTGCGCGCCACATAGTCGATGACCTCGTCGCGGCGCTCCATGCAGAAGTCGATATCGAAGTCGGGCATGGACACCCGCTCGGGGTTCAGAAAGCGCTCGAACAGCAGGTCGTGCTCAATGGGGTCGAGATCGGTGATCTTGAGCGCATAGGCCACCAGCGAACCGGCGCCCGAGCCGCGCCCGGGGCCGACCGGAATACCCTGATCCTTGGCCCACTGGATGAAGTCGGCGACGATGAGAAAATAACCCGGAAAGCCCATGTCGCAAATGACTTTCAGCTCAATGTCCAGGCGTTCGTCATAGACCCGGCGGTGCTCGGCGAAGTCCGGCGCCTGCACATCGAAGGTACGCACCAGGCGCCAATCGAGCCCCTTTCGCGAGGCCTCGGCAATGAAGTCATCCACGCTCTGCCCATCGGGCGCCCCTGGCGGGAGGGGAGCGTCCGGCAGATAGCTCTTGCCCAACTCCAGCTCCAGATTGCAGCGCTTGGCGATCTCGAGCGCATTCTCCAGCGCCTCGGGCAGATCGGCGAACAGCTCGGCCATCTCCGCCGGGGTGCGCAGGTACTGCTCCGGGCTGTAATCGCGCGGACGGCGCGGATCCTCAAGGGTCAGGCCCTCATGAATACAGACCCGGACCTCGTGGGCATCGAAGTCCTCGGTCTTGAGAAAGCGCACATCGTTGGTCGCCACCACGGGCACCGACTGCGCGGCGGCAAGATCGACACAGGCTTGGATATGGAGATCCTCATCCGCCCGACCGGTGCGCATCACCTCAAGATAAAACCTGTCACCAAAGAGCTGAAGCCAGTCCGCTAGCCGCTGCTCGGCCTGCTCGCGATGGCCGCGCACCAGCGCCCGGCCGACATCGCCATACTGCCCGGCGGAGAGCGCGATCAGCCCCTCGGCGCTCTCCACCAGCCAGGCACGGTCGATACGCGGGAAGCCAGTATCCTGGCGCTCGAGATAGGCGCGGGAAATCAGCCGGGTCAGGTTGCGGTAGCCGGTCAGATTCTGCACCAAGAGCACCAGCCGATGCGGATGCGCGAGGTCGGCCGGATCATCGACGCGAAACTCACTGCCGACAATGGGCTTGACGCCAGCCGCCATGGCCGCCTTGTAGAAGCGCACCAGGCAGAACAGATTGGTCAGATCCGTCACCGCCACCGCCGGCATGCCCGCCTCCACCGCGGCCGCCACCAGCGCCTTGGGTCGAATCAGACCATCGACCAGGGAAAATTCCGAATGGAGATGCAGATGAACAAAGGAGTTTTCCACGATTCGGAGCCGATGTCCTTTAGCAATGTCCGTAAACCAAGAATCCGATGTGAACCAAGAAGCGGATGGTCAGGCCTCATCGCACCATCAAAACCAGAATCACCACCAACCCAGCCACACCGGCCAAGGGTAACACCACCGCCGCCCAATCGCCCTGCTGCGCCTTGCGCCCTTGCTCCTGCCAGGCCTTGTACGCGGGCCACATGCGAAACAGCAGCAAAATCAACACGGCCGCCAGCACGAGTTTCAGGAAAAGATCCATGATGTCTTCCTCCAGCTTGCAGAAATGAACCCCAACAGCACGGGCATAAAAAAGCCCCGATCAGAGCCGGGGCTGGCAAACAATGGCACTCAGTCAGTCATTATCGGTCAAGACTGGCGCCGGGTCGGGCAACCGTCATCAGTCATCGCCCATGAAGCCAAGAATCTGCAACAGGCTGATGAAGATATTGAAAATCGACAAATAAATGCCGTAGGTCGCCATGATGTAGTTGGTTTCCTCACCGCGGGCGATCCGGCTGGTATCGAACAGGATAAAGGCACTCATCAGCAAGATGATGGCACCTGAAATCGCCAGCGACAAAGCCGGAATGTTCAGGAACAGATTGGCGACAATGGCGACCAGCACCACCATCATGCCGGCAAACACAAAGCCGCCCAGGAAGCTGAAATCCCGCTTGCTGGTCAGCGCGTAGCCTGAGAGCCCGAGGAAAATCAGCGCCGTGCCACCAAAGGCCGTGGCGATAATGCCAGGTCCGTTCGGCAACGCCATGTACATGCTGAGAATGGATCCAAGCCCAAAGCCCAGCATGCCGGTGATCAGGAAAATCACCCCGACCCCACTGGCCGACTGAGCCGCGCGCGGGAGCACGAACATGCCCAACAGCATGGCACCAATCACGGACACCATATAGACCCAGGGCGGCATGGCCAAGGCCATCGACAGCATCGCCATCACCGCACTAAAGCCCAGGGTTGCAGACAACAGCAAATAGGTGTTCTTAAGCACCTTGTTCGCCGCGACAGCGCTCGAGGCGCCTTGCATCATCGTGTACTCATTCGCCATGGTTTCTCACCACTCCTGAGGTTGTTGGTTTAAGGTCGTTGGCTTTTAAGGATGCTGGCACCCAATCATGGGCACCAAAAAAATTGCGCGAAAGAAAAAATTACATCATCCCGACTGCCCAAGTCGGATCGAGCCATGTGTTTCGAGATCGAATCTTAGATCCCAGGCTGTTAATCTAAGCCCGGATCAGTCGAACATCAACGCCTTCCGACCCGTCCAGGGCATCTCAAGTTCCAACAGGATAACGAAAGCAGCCGCGAGATCAAGCACCCGGCCTACCCGCGCGCGGCGTCGCACGCAGTATCGCTCCCACCGGTGGCAAGGTCTGAGGAATGTCTTGATCTCGCAAATAACAAACCTTAGCTAGTACGTTTTACACCAAAGGGCAAAGCATTTGATTTGCATTGGCTCAGGCTGCTCCCAGCAGCACGCAAAGACTTGGTTAGAAAGCCGGCTGACGCCGGGTGAAGGGGGGCGGGGACCAAAAAAAACGCCCTCCGAAAGCCACGGCCTCTGTGGAGGGTTCTAGTTAGGATCCGGTCAAGAGCGGGAACCGCCCCCCTTCGCCGCTTATCTTAGCACCGGTTTCACCCTGACCGAGGGATGGCGGCATTACGGATCTGCACGAGCGACATTAATCCGTGCCTTTCGCGCAACTCCCGCATCGACAATCGTCGAAATCCGCGAACGCCTGGCTGCTCGGTCGCACACTGCACGATCTTCCGGGCGATTCGGTAGTCGATGTCCCGAAGCAGACTTCGGTCATTGGTGTCTCGCAACATTGACGCCATACCCGGAACCGTGAAGGCATGCCCCGGTGTCAGCATACGATTCGTCACCCGGCTAAGGCACGCAGCTCTGGCATCGATGTGATAGTCGCGAATGGCATGCGCGGTTCGATCCAGTCGCCGACAAACCTCGGTCATGACGCGCGCGATACGTTTTGGCCCTGCCGCGACAGTGCCAGCAAAGGTCACCGAAAGGCCAAGGAAATCAATATGGCTTGAGCCTTGAAATCGCGAATCCATCTCGCAGCGCCGTCCGGCGCCGTTGAAGTAGGTGAGTATGTCCTTTTTTTTATTACGCTGTACACCAAGCGGTTTGAGTAGTTCGTTGATCTTGGCATCCGCGTTTATAACAACATCCCGATCCGGGTGCGCAATTAGGAAGTCGTCATTGAACCGAGCGTAAAAAGCTCCTTCCGTATCCGCCAGCATCTCGTCGAGCGGCGCCGCGGCGAGAACATTCACCATGGGTACAATGGGCGTCCCCATCGGAATCCCGCGGAGTCGCGAAAACTCCAGGCCGCCTGGATCGCGAACCACCGGGCGGACCAGAGACTGAATCAATTGCCACGCATTGTCCGAAATCGCCCGATCCGTACCAACCTCTATCACCTCTCTTAGCTTGGTCCAAATGAAAGCATCCTGGTGAACCGGAAGATTGTCGCCGTACTTCTCGAAATCTGACTGGAGCACGAACAATCCGCGTTTCCTGGGATCAGGGACTCGGCGCCGGTAGTCGCGGACATAAGCCGCGAAGTCTTGCATCGCCTGATAGTTGCTCTTGCCCGGTAGATAGGAATAGAGCCCCGGCAATCCCAACACCCGCGCATTCTCGGAAACGACTTGGTAGACCACCGCGCCGATAATCTGATCGATAAATGTTGCCCTATGCACTGCCCGCGTTTTCGAGCGCAGCTTGAGGAACCACAGGTCGACCGGCGCGAAGACGTAGTCGCCGCTCGCCACTGTTTTAGCGAGCACCTTGCCGAGGCTGCGATTGCGCAGATAGGCGGCGTAGTAACTCACTCCGCCATAGGCCTGCATGAACCCTTTGTTCAGCCGATTCCTCTTGCCAAAGACCTTGCGAATCGCAGCTGCGTAGGCATGAGGATCGGCCAGGATGTCGTCGATGTGAAGCCGACTCATGTGTGCGACTCCTCGCTTGAGCCCGACGGCTTTAACCAGGTGAATTGCCATTCGGCAAAAGCATCATCCCAACGCTTAAGCGATCTCGCATCAACATCACTAGGCACAAAAAATAGCGCGCGGAGATTGTCATCAAGAAACGCGGCATAGAGACGATAGTGACCGCACCAGGCGTACGGCGAACCAGAGCGCAAGGCGCGCATGGCAAAAGGAATCGCCGAAGCCACAGTCTCCTTATCCAGCTTGGCGGCTTCACGCGATCGGCCGGCCGCTTGTAGATCGAGCACGATACCGTCGCGAATTTCGCAACGAAAGCTGTCGATCAGAGCGAAGATGTCAAGCCGAGGCGACGGCCGTCGCAGATCATCACGATCACGCAGCATCGCGATGGCAGCCCCACCCCCCTGCCGTGGTCCTGGCAATGGACGCACCAATGCGATCAAACCGCCCGCGGCTTCCACAAAGAGATAAGGGTCGAAAGCCTCCCGGTCGCTCTCGCGCACTCGCTCATAATAAATGAGACGCCGATCATCCAACCAGGCCAAGCGCCCTTTGCCCTCTAGGGCTTCCTCCAGCATCTCGCGGAGAGCGGATTTTTCGCCTTCGGCAACCTTTCTAGCGACCGTGATCACACCCAGATCGAGCTTCCCAGCTTCCGCCGCCAAGCGTCGTCCCCAGTCATTCAACGCAAGGAACGGCGCGACCCTGACCGTCCGATGATCGTGCAAGATTTGCGCTGCAATCAAGAAGATCAGACCAGCGAGCAAACAAAGATCAATTTGCGCGAGACCGCCAATATCGGCAAAACCACGGACTTCAACAAAAACAAGACCAGCAATGATGATGCCTACGCTGACACAGACCTCGACGAATCGTGCATCCGCAAAGGCTCTGATTTGATACACGGCAAGCCAAGCCCTAAGCAGGAACAAGGGAATCATGGCAACCAGGAGTTGAAAAGGGATATCGGCGAATCCGAACAAGAAGACGGTCGTCGCCAGCGCCCAGAAAAACAGCCCGATGCCGACGGCGGCGAAAACAAGTTTCGCCATGAACCCCCGCGCAAGATCCCGCAGCATGCGCGAGCGTCGAAGTCGAACGAAATCGAAGTAAAACAGCGCCGACCATTCATAGGCGCCGCGAATGGCCGGCAGAACAAGATAGAGAAAGAGCCAGAAGTCCGGCGTCTTCCATGTGGGATGTCCAGCGGTGAGATCGATCGCCTCGCCGCCGATCGATTCGAGCCCGAGGAGAACGGGCACCAGCAAACCATCGATCCGAATCAGGAGCCCGGCCAACGTTGACCACATTAAGTTTATTAACGGCAGACGGCGCAGGAACGGGAAAAACCCCGTCAACCCCTGGCGAAATGTCGGACTGATCCCGACGACCCGATACATACGCTTGATGTAAACCAAGCCAATGGTCATGCTAAAGGCGCCGCTAAGGATAATCGAGACAATCAGCGATCCCTCATGTAAAACACCAAATAGACTTGCCATTGCCGCGGCTTGAAGCAAGATGGGCGCCAGAACGGTCAGGAACGGGCGGTAGATGCGCCTATTTGAATAGATACCTGAATGAAGGGTGAGAATCGGAATACGTAGTGCGAGTTCAACCGTGATCAGCAAGATATAAATGTCGACAAAGATCGTCTCGGCTGCATTCGCTGACGACAAGGAGACGAACAGCCAGGAAAGGCCGCATAGGAAGACAACCAACGCAAGGATGACTGAAAGCACCAACCAGTGCGAGATCTCCCGCTCATACTCCGGCTTGTCAGTCGGACCAGAGAGCGCGCGCAGTCGTTCGCGCAGGACTTCCATCGCGCCCCACCAAGCGCCCCTGACGAGTGGGGCGCCCGCACGCAAAAGCACGACGAGGATAACGCCGGGTTTGGTCGCGTGAGCAAGAAGAATGAAAAACTCCGCCACATGGACGGAAAAGGAGATAATCTCGAACGAAAATAGATAGCGCAACCGATAGGCGAAATAAGACGCGATCTTGTTGCGAAGTAGGCTCGGAAAAAGCGTAACGACACGATTCTGGCTTTTCGCGGCTTTCTCAAACCACTGATCGATCTTTCGCATGTCGCACATCTCCAGCCATCAGGGGGCGCCTTGGTGCGTCGCTCAGCGGGCGATTTCATCAAGCGGCGGTGATCGGTTGATGCTGAGTGCAGCGGCACGGGCGGTCAAGAGGTCGTTACAACGCTCACCTAAAGCCATGTCATGAAATCGCATAATACTTGCGATATCATGCTGATAGCGCAGGAATTATTCAGTGTACCGCACGCAATTGGTGCAAGCACACGCTTCTTGTAACCATGCAAAGTACAACAAAGATGGCGGGCTCGAAAGGGGAGTTAAGCAAGGCGATGAGCATCAGGTCGATGGATATCAGGACGAAAGTCAACACTAGACCACTTCATCCCAATTTACTTGCTCGCAATATCCACTTGCGTGTGTTACTCACTATATTCTTGTGCTTCGTCGGGTTTCCTGTAACCGCAGCGGACCAGGAGCAGGCTTGCGAGCGATTCGCACACTATATTTTCATGCGCGATTGGTCGCCAAGTGTCTGCATCAAGTACGCAAAAGAAGGCGCCATGTGCATCATTCCCAATGCTTCGCGGAACTGGATCGTACACGGATTATGGCCTTCAGCTCCTGCCGGAGAGCGACTATTCATCTCTTGCGATGGTCCTGAGTTTTCCCGCGACGCGGTCAGCGGCCTAGAGCCCGCACTCGATACCATCTGGCCCAATCCGGAGTTCGAACAGGCCGACACCACGGCGCGGGGCCGCACTTGGGCATGGCGTCACGAATGGGAAAAACACGGAACCTGTGCCGCACTCTGCGATCCCCAAGTGGACGGGCAATCTGCTTACTTTCAGCTGGCAATGGATCTGAACAAAAGATACGACATTGCATCGGTTTTGGATCATGCTGGAATCATGCCCAACGCCATGACACCAATCGCATCGGTTACCCTTGTCAACGTGCTCAAGAAGGCCTTTGGCGTCAATCCGATCATCGAATGCGTCACCCCCAACCGTGGCGATACCGCTTACCTTTACGCGATCGGACTCTGCTTCTCGAAATCTCACGATCCGCTGGACTGTCATCAGGAGTCTGACACTAGCGACGCTAGTTGCCCGGCGACTGTCATCTATCCGACACAGAATATTCCAGCAAGGCCACGGCAATCTAGGAACCACTGATCATGATGACAACAATGCTAAGAATTCCAATGATCCTTTTAGCGGTATTCTTACTATCCACGTCTATCGCCTTTGGCCAAAGTAATCTGATCGCCATTGATGTCTTGATTCAGCCAGGCCCGAAGATGGTGGCTGAAGCAAAAAAATGGAATACGGCGCTGCGTGAGCAATACCCCAATGGATTCAAGCTAGACGAAGGACATCTTCCTCACATCACGCTGATACAGATGTTCATTGCCGAATCCGATCTACCTAGGATGTTGGCGGCTGTGGCTCAGGTTAAGTCGGAGTTTGACTGGCGCACTCTCGAACTAACGGCGACAGGTCTTTATCACTTTCCAACCGGCCAGAATGGGCTGGCCGGTTTCTTGATCGAACCCATTGACCAGTTGCATGCGTTGCAGCAAGATGTCATTGAGGCTGGGAGAGACTATGCGCGAAAAGGGGGAGATGAATCCGCATTCGTTCCTGATCAGTCAGGTTCTCCGTTTGATCCGAGCCTGTTCCATTATGTTGAGACATTCGTGCTGAACCAGACTGGAGATAGGTTCAATCCGCATGTCACGATCGGTGTGGCGCCACTCAATTTGTTACAGGAATTAGAGCAGAAACCATTCGACAAGTTTACCTTCGGTGCCAATGACATAGCGATCTATCAACTCGGCAATTTTGCAACAGCGTCCAAGCGCCTAGACCGCGACCGCTAATCCATTTTCACCTGAGACCCCCTAACTCATCATCTTAGCTGGCGGCGCACCGGCACGTCACTTCAACATTATGACCGAGCAGAATTCAGTGGGAATCATGCCCAATGCCCCCGGCATGACCCTGGCTCCAAGTCAGGTGACCGTCTTAACCCTCGAATAATCCAGAAGATGGTGTCTCATGATTGATTACACTCAGTTTGATTACTCAATACTTTTCATAGCGGTACTAGTGATAGGCTATGGTATCTATGCGCTCATACGTGGCGAATTTCAATGGAATTTCACAACGGCGAAGCGAATAGAACGCCCAGTGTCGTTTTGGCTGTCGATCGCTTTTTCTTTTATCGGCGGAGGACTCATGCTCATGCTGGGAATGAATATCTGCCCATGCTAGAACTGGCCTCGCTCGCGCGCTTTCTGAACACACTCGATGCGCTGCCGGAGGGCGCACGCGATCTGGTCACCGCGCATCACCCGCTGCGCGAGGTGGGCACCAAGGGAACCGCGCTGACCCGGCATGGCCAGAAGGCGCTCTTAAGGAACTCGCCAAACGCCCGCTGCTCGCGGGTCATGTCCATGATGCCTTTGACCTCACCGAGCAGAGCGTGGCGGGGCCGGTGCGCATGATTAGCGCCGGCACCCTGTCGCGGCGTCTGCGCTCCCCCTCGGCGATTTTCAACGAGCTGCGCTGGGATAGCGAGCATTTGCGCGTGAGTCTGCGCGATCTCGACGTTTACCCCACGACTGTCATGATGATCGGCGACCTGCCCGAAGACGCAACCCCTCAGCGCCGTCCGGACAAGCAAGTCGCGCCGGTCGAGAAGGTTCCGGCTGTGGATCCACCGTTGCATTGATTGCGCTTGGCGCCGCGGGGCTGCGACAGTTAGGATTCTGGCATGCGCTTGAGTCACTTAACTTCTTGTGCATTGCTCAAGAATCAATGTCTCTTGCAGCACCCTGTAGTGGCGGCGATGATGGTGGAAATGACAATTCCCCTTGTCAAATCGCGTCAAATGCGGTGCGTCAGCACTTCACAAGCGCGGAAGCTGCACGTATACTCTTGAGTTATTCGCTTCGGCGAATGCGCGAGTCGGGGCCGCGGGAGCGGTCAAGAAAGTCTGGTGACCCGACAGTCGGCAGGAATCGGCCTAAGCTGTCACCTGGGCCAACTGAGCCAGACAAGCTGGACCGACTCACGCGGGTCCGACCCACTCGGCCCCGACCCTTTCAGATGGCCGGGCAGTCCTGGTTTCCTGTTCTGACATCAACTGCTTACCCGAAAGACGTTACCATTTAGGAGAGAGACAATGACGAAGTTTTCTAAGATGATTGGCGTTGCCGCCATTGCTGGCGCTGCCGCCTTCTCTATGGGTACCGCACAGGCTTGGTGGGGTCCTGGTTGGGGCGGCCCCGGTGGTTACAATGATGGCTGGGGTGATGGCTTGGGTGACATGTTGGGCGACGGCTATGGCGACTTCAACATGAGCATGTCGGGTGGTGGTCGCGGTCTAGGACGTGGCCGCGGTTATGGCTATAACCGTGACTATTATGGCTATGGCCCTTATGGCCACGGCTACCCCTATGGCGGCTACGGCCATCCGGGTTATGGCTACGCGCCCCCGGCTCCCTATGGTGCTCCCTATGGCGCGCCTCCGGCTCCGGCCAACAGCGGCGAATCCAAGTAAGACTGACTCTAGCAGTCTGTTACACAGCGCAGACAGCCCAGGCACCGAGTGCCTGAGCTGGGCTCCGAGCCGCGCCGACCCAGGCGCGGCTTTTTTGTGCCTGCTCGATTCCCTGTTTGCATCTAGGGTTGGCCTGATGGGAGGCTCCACTTGATCTCCGTCAATGACGGCTGCAAAATGGCAAAAAACTGATCGGAGTGGAGCGCCTTGAGTCAGGATAAAATTATTTCTTTCGAAAATATCCGGGTTGCTTGCCGCAACTGCTCGCTTAACGCCCTTTGCCTGCCAATGGGCTTGTCAGGCGAGGATGTCGAGAAGCTGGAGAGCGTGATCAAGCGCTCGCGGCCGCTGCATCGCGGCGAGCATCTGTTTTACGGCGGTGAGCGTTTTCAATCTCTCTTTGTCGTCAAGACCGGGTCGGTCAAGACCTACACCCCGAGCTCAGAGGGCGGCGAGCAGGTGCTTGGCTTTCACTTGCCCGGTGAGTTGATCGGCCTGGACGCCATCGATCAGGATTTTCACGCCTGTTCGGCGCGGGTGCTTGAGACTTCGGCGATCTGCGAGGTTCCCTTCCGCAGGCTCGAGGAGTTGGCGGCCACCCTGCCCTCGCTACAGCATCAACTCTACCGCCTGCTGAGCAAGGAGATTGTCGAGGAATCCGAACTCCTGATGCTGCTGGGCAAACGCAATGCCGAGGAGCGCCTGGCGGCTTTTCTGGTCAGTTTGTCCCAACGTCTGGGCAAGCGCGGTCTGTCGACTACGGATTTTCACCTCAGCATGTCCCGGCATGAGATTGGCAATTATCTAGGCCTGGCGGTTGAGACCGTGAGCCGGCTGTTTACCCGCTTTCAAGACGAGCGAATGCTGGATGTTGACAGAAAACATGTTCAGGTACTTAACATGCCGCGTATTGAAGCCCTGGCGGGCATCGCACAAAACCGCACGGGCAAGCGCGAAACCAGCTGATTTTCTTGCGGGCTGGCGCCCTTGCCGGAGCCGCCGAGCCCGCCACCATCGCGCAAAAAAACACATCTACCTCCATACCGTCGCTTGCGCGCAAGGCGAGGGACAGTCAACCCGCCTTGCATCGGCGGCGCAATCACGACATCCTTAGTGCCCTTTTCCGCCCGGCTGGTTGCAGGCAACCGGCATTTGCAGTCTCTTTCAGGATTTCCTGTCATGCATGACCTTCGCGATCAACCTGCGCGTCATCTCCCGGCCTTGGCTGGTCTTGGCCGCGCCTCCATCGGCATCAGCAGCGCGCTGCTGGGAACACTTTTGCTGTTCTTCTCTGGCGGCCTGCTGGCATCCGAGGGCGGCACCGCACATCTGAATCTGACCACCACCTGGGTGGGACTGACCTCGCTGCTGATCTTTGTCGTCGCCTATGGCCTGGTGATGACGGAGGAATTTACCCATCTGCGCAAGTCCAAGCCGGTGATGCTGGCGGCTGGCGCGATCTGGCTGCTCATTGCCTACTACTACGAAACCCATCACGGCAGCCCCCATGCGGCGGCCGAAGCGGTGCGACACAACATCATGGAGTTCGGCGAGCTGTTTTTGTTCCTGCTCGCGGCCATGACCTACATCAACACCATGGAGGAGCGCCTGGTTTTCGATGCCCTACGCTCCTGGCTGCTGCGCATGGGGTTTGGCTACCGCACGCTGTTCTGGATGACGGGTTTTCTGGCCTTTTTTATCTCGCCGGTGGCCGACAACCTGACCACCGCGCTGTTGATGTGCGCAGTGGTGATGGCGGTGGGCGCCGACAGTCCCAAGTTTGTTGGCCTGGCCTGTATCAACATCGTGATCGCGGCCAACTCAGGCGGCGCCTTCAGCCCCTTTGGCGACATCACCACCCTGATGGTCTGGCAGAAGGGCATTATTGATTTCGAGTCCTTCTTCCGGTTGTTCATCCCCGCGCTGGTTAGCTTCGCGGTGCCAGCCTGGTTCATGCACAAGGAAATTCCCAACGTCAAGCCGCCGCCGAGCCAGGAGCGCGTACGCATGAAGCGCGGCGCCATTCGGGTGGTGCTCTTGTTCCTCGCGACCATTGCCACGGCGGTGAGCTTTCACAATTACTACCACCTGCCGCCGGTCCTGGGCATGATGACGGGTCTGGCGTACCTGAGCTTCTTTAGTTATTACCTGAACATGACCGGTGAGATGTCGACGGTACGCGCTGGCAACATCGAAGACAGCATGCCTTTTAATATCTTCAACAAGGTGGCACGCGCGGAGTGGGACACCCTGATGTTCTTCTACGGTGTCATTTTGTGCGTCGGCGCCTTGGGTTTCATCGGCTATCTGGAACTGGTCTCCCATGTCGCCTACGACGGCATGGGCCCAACCATCGCCAACACGCTAATCGGCATTCTGTCTGCTGTTGTGGATAATATCCCGGTGATGTTCGCGGTACTGACCATGAGCCCGGAGATGAGCCAGGGCCAGTGGCTGCTGGTGACACTCACCGCTGGCGTGGGCGGCAGCCTGCTATCCATTGGCTCCGCCGCCGGCGTGGCGCTGATGGGCCAGTCCAAGGGCATGTATACCTTCTTCGGGCATCTTAAATGGACGCCCTATATCGCGGCGGGTTACTTCGCGTCCATCCTCAGCCACTTCATCATCAACTTCGGAACCTTCAAGCTGCCAGCTAATTGATAGCTGCCCCCAATGACTGGCAGCCGGCAGACCGACATCGCTCATGAGCCAGAGCCGGCCTCGGTCTGCCGCAGCCACACACACTGGCCTCCACTGGCTTGGTCGATGGCGACCAGCCGCTGGCGGTGGGCGTCAAGCTCGGCCCCGCTCGCGCGCATGACCACCAGGGCCGGGCGGTCCTTCGATAGCATCCGCGCCACCTGCGCACCCTGCCCGTCGCGCGGGCGTGCCGGCTGGCTGTCCAGCTCCAGGCTGACCTGACCGCCGGTCATGGCCAGATAGACTGCAGCCAAAATCTCGGCATCGAGCAGGGCGCCGTGCAGATCGCGCTTGGTGTTGTCGATCTGATAACGCTTGCACAGGGCATCCAGGCTGTTGCGTTGGCCGGGATGGCGGCTGCGGGCCAATTTCAAGGTGTCGATCACTTCGCACTGATTCTCGATTCGTGAGGCGTCCTGGCGCCACAGGCGCAGTTCGTGATTCAGAAAGCCAAGGTCGAAGGCGGCGTTGTGAATGATCAACTGGGCGCCAGCGATGTAGTCCAGAAATTGCTCGGCCACATCAGCAAAGCGCGGCTTGTCGGCGAGGAAGTCATCGGAAATGCCGTGCACATCGACCGCCCCCTCCTCCACCGACCGGTCCGGTTGCAAATATTGATGAAAATTGCTGTGCGTGAGGCGGCGGTCGATGAGTTCGACACAGCCGATTTCAATAATGCGGTGGCCTTCACTCGGCTCCAGGCCGGTAGTTTCTGTGTCTAGTACGATCTGTCTCATGCTGTGTTAGCCTTTTTTCTCTGCCTTCTCTGGCAGCCGCGCCTTCTGTTGCATCCTGGCATTCTTGGCCTCCTTTTCCATCTCGGCGATACCTCGGTTGGCGAGCCTGTCGGCGGCTTCATTGCCAGGATGTCCGCTGTGCCCGCGCACCCATCGCCAACCCACCCGATGCCCGGTCAGCGCACCGTCGAGGCGTTGCCAAAGGTCTTGATTCTTGACCGGCTCGCGCGCCTTCGTGAGCCAGCCATTGCGCTTCCAGTTGGCCATCCAACGCTCCACGCCATCCTGGACATAGCGCGAATCGACCGTGATCACCACCTCGCTCGGGCGTTTGAGCGCTTCCAGCGCCTGGATCACCGCCATCAGCTCCATGCGATTGTTGGTCGTCATGGGCTCCCCCCCGCAGAGTTCTTTTTGGTGCTCGCCCCAGCGCAGCAAGGCGCCCCAGCCGCCCGGGCCCGGGTTCCTCTTGCAGGCGCCATCGGTAAAGACTTCAATCGCATTAGTCACGGCTGGACTCCCGTGCGGTGGGTTTGACCGCCCGACCAGGCAGCAGCGAGGGTCGTGGCTTCCAACTCGAACGCAGCGGCGTCACCGCCGACAACCGCTTGACCGCGCGGACCGCATAGACACCGCCAAAGACTGGCCAATAACGGCTGCCGAGGGTATCGACCCAGTCAAGCCGGGTGGTGAAGGCGCGCCGCCAAGGAGGGCGAAACACCAGCATGCGCCTGACCTCGACATGAAAGCCGATCAGCCGCAGCCAGTCACAGACGCGAAATAGCGTCAGCCGCGAACCACACCAGGGCACGACGCCGCGTCGTCGCGGCCATACCCGCCGCACGCCCCAGGCACTGAGCGGGTTGAAGCCGAACAGAAACACCCGACCCTCGGCAATGAGCACGCGCTCGACTTCGCGCAACACCCGGTGCGGATCGGGCGAAAAATCCAGACTATGCGGCAGCACCACGGCATCGAGGCTGTCGGAGGCAAAGGGCAGCTGCGTCAGCCGCGCATGCAGTGACAGTGCACCCCCAGGATTTGGCGCCATCACATCCGCGACCGCGGGCTGTAACAACAGCTGATGGCGAATGCGACAGACACCGAGTGCGGCGGCAAAGGGCTCAGGGGCACCGACCTGCAGGAGAAAATAACCAAAGGCGTCCTCGAGCAACTCCTCGAGACAGCGCGTTTCCGACGCCGCGACAGCGCGTCCAAGCGGACTCCGGTACCAGGCATCGAGAGAGAGCAGCGGGTCGGCCGCAACGGCATCGCAGTCTTTCATGGAACCTCGTCAGGCTAACAGCAGGGAAAAAAAGGTCAGGGCGGCACAGCATAACGCTCCCTCGGGGTCTTCGCCGAACCAGGCGCTAGCAGAACATTGGAGCAGACATTGGAGCAGCCACAGGGGTGAACACAGGCACTGACCTTGGAGCGCCGACGCATTCATTGTCAAACATCCGGGTTTTCCCGTATAGTGCGGCAACTTGTCGGTTCGGATCCGGGGTGCTCTAGCGATCTTCCCGCGACACTATCAGACCCCGCGGACGAAATCAGGTTCGAGCGAGCGACTTTTCCATCAACCCTCATGCGGAGGATCAGTGTGTGACCGCGACAGAACACTCTGCCCAAGAGCCACTCACTGGCCAGGCGCTTGCCGCTGGCAGGACAGGTGACCCCCAGCTTCCAGACTCTACCGGTCGCATCAGCAAGGCCAACAGCCGGTCCAACACCATCAGCATGCGGGTGTCCGCCCTGGCGATCATCCTGCCCTTGGCGCTACTGGGACTTGGCGGCTGTGTCTCCCAACCCGCGCGCGATAGCGCGGGAGCGGGCCAGTGGATGGATCAGCCCCCGCGTTCGGTATCGGCGCGCGAATACGGCTTCGTTCGCCCAGCCATCGATCCCCACTCCCTGGCGCAACATACGCCGGGCCGACCGGCGCGATCTGGCGCGCCGGCTCTCAGCATTGCCGGTGACCCCTGGCAGCGCATCAGAAGTGGCCAACGCCTGGGCATTGCGCCCCACTCACGGGTCACCCAGAGCCTGAAGCAGTTCACCCGCAACAAAGAGTATCTGAATCAACTCACCGCGCGAGCTCGCCCCTATCTGCACCTGATCGTGACCGAGCTTGAGCGCGGCGGTCTGCCGACCGAACTCGCCCTGCTGCCGGAGATCGAAAGCCGCTATAACCCGCGCGCGGTCTCGCACATGAGCGCCGCGGGTATGTGGCAGTTCATGCCCTATACCGGAAAGGAGATGGGACTCGTGCAGAATGCCTCCTATGACGCCCGGCTAGACGTGCTGGCATCCACCCGCGGGGCGGTGAAGTATCTGCGTGAGCTAAACCAGACCTTCGACGGCGACTGGGCACTGACCCTGGCCGCCTACAACTGCGGGCCTGCCTGCGTGCAAGCGGCCCAGCGGGCCAATCATCGCGCGGGCAAGGCAACCGACTACTGGTCGCTCAACCTGCCGCGCGAGACCGAGGCGTACGTGCCCAAACTGCTTGCTGTTGTCAGCATGGTGCACAGTCCCGAGCGTTTTGGACAACGCCTGCCAGCCTTGCCCGCCGCCTCACCACTGGCGGTGGTGACAACCCGAGCGCCGGTTGATCTGGCGACAGCCGCCAGTGCCAGCGGAGTCCCCGCCAGGACGCTCGCGGAGCTAAACCCTGCGCTGAAACAGGGTCGTAATCGTGCCGGACAGACTACCCATCTACTGGTCCCAGCAGCCGCCGCCGCGCGCCTGAACAAACACCTGCGGCAACTCGGCGGCGGCACCGACGATGCTCTGGCCGCCAATGAGGGCAAAGCTGGCGGAAGAACCTGATATCCCGGATTGCGCGGCAACCGCAAAAAAAGAAAAAAACCTTGAGTTGCTCGAATTGGACTGGACCTTTTTTCAAAACAGGTCTAGCCTAGTCAATAAGGCGTCGCCTGCGATGCTCGATCACCGCCTGGGTATTTTCTTGAGCCTAATCATTACCCAGGGGGCATGATGCCAAGGCCGTTGAGCATGTCCGCCCCGAGCGGAAAGCCTGAAGCCCGCGCAAGTGCTCCCACTTGAACCCATTGGTTCAAGAACGAAGGTCGGTACCGACACTTGCGGGGGACGCCGATTCTTTTTGCTTGCATCTCCAAGTGCGCATGCCCCCTTCCCTCTCGCTGCGCCGCGCGTTACGCGCCAGACGCCGCGCCTTAACCAAGAACAGTCAGCGACAGCACGCACATCGGGTTGCCACACGCATCCTGCGCCTACCAGGCATAAGACGCGCCCGGCGCATTGCCCTCTATGTCGCCGCTGACGGCGAACTCGATCCGACTCCAATCCGCGATGGTCTCAGCCGCGCTGGCGTCACCTGGTATTTGCCAGCCATCACCTCTGTCGCACCGCCCCGGCTCGCCTTTTATGCCGACCGCGCACCAAATGCCAGACGGATCAACCGCTTTGGCATTCCCGAGCCTGATCATCGCCAACTGGCCCCAATCAAACTCTCAGCCCTCGACCTAGTCTTGCTGCCGCTGGTCGGTTTCGACAGGCACTGCCAGCGCATTGGCATGGGACTTGGCTTTTATGATCGCTGCTTTGGAGACATACGTTCGCGCCTGCACTGGTCCCGGCGACCGCGGCTGATTGGCCTGGCACATGAGTGCCAGCGACTCGAGCAGATTGACTCCAACCACTGGGACGTCGTGCTGGATGCGGTGATTACCGAGGCAAATATCTATCACCGCGACAGTCATATTTCTGAAATGGCCCTGTCATCCGCGAGCTTGCGCCCTTGAGCAAAGCTTACTGATAACAGCTTCAGGATTTACATTCATAATCAGCAACAAGATTCTGTTATTCTTATTGCTACTTGCATTTCTCAGCAAAATGACTCACGCCAGGTTTGACCGAGTATTCGCAACCGCTTATACTGCGCGGCTGAAACAACGGACCTAACAAACTGCTCCAAGCATCAGTTGCCAGCATGAGCTCTCAGCCGCGCCAGATTCTGCACCTGTTGCGCTGGCAGGGAATCACGACCGCAATCCTGCTTTTTCTTGCAGCACCTTTCGGCCTTGACACTCTGGTGTCCGCCGCGGTTGGCGGCGCTGCTTGTCTGCTGGCTAACGTGTTCGCCGCTTTCTGGGTGTTTCGCCGTTATCGCGCGCAACAACCGTGCGCACTGGTGCTGCGGTTTTACGCCGCTGAAATTGTCAAAATCTCCGTCATTCTGGCGTTGTTCGCGATTGCCTATCTGGCGTTCGAGACTTTGGTGTTGCCTGCTGTCCTTGGAAGCTATTTGGTGGTTCAAACCGTGCCGGCACTGATTCCCGACAGACGCAGCCGTTTTTCACAAACCTAATCAAGAAGATACCCATAGGGCATCCCATGTCTTCACAATCAGCGATGACAGCGCAGGATTACATCCAGCACCATCTGACCAACCTCACCTTCGGTTGGCACCCAGAGCACGGCCTCGGCTTCGCGGAAAATAGCGCGGAGGCCGCGGCCATGGGCTTCTGGGCCATTCATGTCGATACCATGCTGTTTTCCCTGCTACTCGGTGGCTTGTTCCTGTGGTTCTTTAGAAGGATTGGAGAAAAGGCCACCGCCGGAGTTCCGGGCGGTGCCCAGAATTTTGTTGAGTGGATTGTCGATTTCATCAACGACAATGTTCGGGGCTCTTTTAGCGGACAAAACCCAATGGTCGCCCCATTGGCGCTGACCATTTTTGTCTGGGTGTTCTTGATGAACACCATGGACCTGATCCCGGTCGACCTACTCCCCTTCTACGCCCAGCATCTGATGGCTGGCCTAGGTGCCGACCCCCATCATGTCTTCTTCAAAGTGGTTCCCACCACTGATCCAAACACAACCTTCGCCATGGCGCTGGTGGTCTTCTTCCTGGTGATCTTCTACAGCATTAAAATCAAAGGCGTTGGCGGCTTTGTCGGCGAGTTGACGCTGCAGCCCTTCGGCAAATGGGGCATGCCTGCCAATCTGCTGCTTGAAGGCATCAACCTCTTGTCCAAGCCTGTCTCCCTGGCGCTGCGACTCTTCGGCAACCTCTACGCCGGCGAGATGATCTTTATCCTGATCGCGCTCATGTATGGTCACAACATTATTCTGGATATCTCGGGTGGGACACTGCAACTGGCCTGGGCGATTTTCCATATCCTGATCGTGACCCTACAGGCTTTCATTTTCATGGTGCTAACCATCGTCTACCTAGACATGGCGCATCAGGAGCATCACTGATGGGACCACAGACCCGATGCGCATGAGCCCGCGGGCATAGCGCCCGGCCCGGGTCTGTCCCCGGGTTTTGCAGACTTTCGTTTCTGTTTAATTCTTTATTTTCCAAACACCCATGGGGGACACAATGGAACTTGCACAAGCCGTTATTTTTATCGCCGCTGGTCTGATGTTGGGTCTGGGTGCCGTCGGCGCCGCTATTGGTATCGGCGTGCTTGGTGGCCGCTTCCTCGAGGGCGCGGCCCGTCAGCCGGAACTCATCCCAATGCTGCGCACGCAGTTCTTTATCGTCATGGGTCTTACCGACGCCCTGCCGGTCATCTCGATCGCCATGGGTCTGTACTTGATGTTCGCTGTCTGACGCCGCTCCGGCCGCGCGATTCTCCGCGGGCCGGATCACAGTCACTCGTCTTCACGAGGCTTACGGATGAATATCAATTTGACACTAATTCTCCAGATGATCTCCTTCACGGCGTTTGTCTGGTTTTGCATGACCTATGTTTGGCCGCCAATCATTCACGCGCTCGACGAACGCAAAAAGCGCATTGCCGAAGGTCTGGCCGCCGCCGAGCGTGGCGCCAAAGAGCAGGAGCTTGGCCAGCAGCGCGCACTTGAAGTGATGCACAAAGCCAAAACGGACGCGGCCGAGATTGTCAATCAGGCCCAGCGCCGCTACAACGAGATTCTCGACCAGGCCAAGCAGGACGCGGTCGCCGAGGGCAGCCGCATCAAGCACGCGGCCGAGGCCGAGATTGAGCAGGAGACCAATCGCGCGCGTGAAGAACTGCGCGAGCGGGTGGCCAGCCTCGCTGTGGCGGCAGCCGAGAAAATCCTCCAGAAGGAGATCGACGCGGCAGCGCATCGCGAGCTGGTCGAATCCTTCGCCAAGCAAATTTAAGGCGACATCATGGCTGGAGACTTCACGACCATCGCCCGCCCCTATGCCGAGGCGGCCTTTGCTATCGCCAAGGCACAGGGAGCACTTGAGCCCTGGTCCGAGGCGCTGAACATCCTCGGCACCATCGCCAGTGACCCGCAACTGCACGCCATTGTTGGTAACCCTAATGTCGGGCGCGAGCGCTTGGCCGAGCTGGTGCTGGCAACCGCCGCCGGCACCAAGGGCGAGGGGCTACCAGCCGGCCCGGCCAATCTCGCGCGGATACTGGCCGCCAATGGCCGGCTGCCGATACTGCCGGAGATCGCTCGCCTGTTCGATCAGCGCAAAACCGCTGAACAGGGCGTGCGCCGGGTGCTGGTGCGCAGCGCCTTCCCACTTGATGAAGGCGAACAGCAGGGGCTTATCACCTCGCTCAAGACGCACTTTGGTGCCGAGGTCGAACTCAGCGTTGAGGAGGATGCCAGCCTGATCGGTGGGGTCGAGATTCGCGCCGACGATCTCGTCATCGACAGCTCGATCCGGGGCAAGCTACAGCAGCTCTCAAACGAATTGCAATTCTGAACGGAACACCGCCATGCAACTGAATCCTGCCGAGATCAGTGATCTGATCAAACAGAAAATCGAGCAGTTCGACATCAAGACCGAGGCGCGCGCCGAAGGCACTATCGTCAGCCTAACCGACGGCATTGTGCGTATCTACGGTCTGTCCGACGCTCAGTATTATGAAATGCTCGAGTTCCCAAATAACACCTTCGGGCTGGCGCTTAACCTAGAGCGTGACTCGGTAGGCGCCGTTATCCTCGGCGACTATACCAAGCTCTCCGAAGGCGACTGGGCGCGCTGCACCGGGCGCGTACTCGAGGTTCCCGTTGGTGAGGGTCTGCTCGGACGTGTGGTTGACTCACTCGGCGCGCCGGTCGATGGCAAGGGTCCAGTGGAATCCAGCCAGACCTCGGCGATTGAAAAAATCGCCCCGGGCGTTATTCAGCGACAGTCAGTTGATCAACCTTTGCCAACCGGCCTCAAGGCTATTGATGCCATGGTGCCAGTCGGTCGCGGCCAGCGCGAACTGATCATTGGTGATCGCCAGACCGGCAAGACGGCGGTGGCCATTGATGCCATTATCAATCAGAAAAACACTGGCGTTAAGTGTATTTACGTGGCTGTCGGCCAGAAAAACTCCTCCGTCGCCGCAGTGCAGCGTAAGCTCGAAGAATTCGGTGCCATGGAACACACCATCATTGTGCATGCCGGGGCCTCGGACTCGGCCGCGATGCAGTTCATCGCCCCTTACGCCGGCTGCGCCATGGGTGAGTATTTCCGCGACAAAGGCGAGGATGCACTCATCGTCTATGACGACCTGACCAAGCAGGCTTGGGCCTATCGTCAGGTGTCCCTGCTGCTGCGCCGCCCGCCGGGTCGCGAGGCCTATCCCGGTGATGTTTTCTATCTGCATTCGCGATTACTCGAGCGCGCCGCGCGTGTCAATGCCGATTATGTCGAGAAACAAACCGGCGGTCGAGTGCGTGGTCAAACCGGCTCACTCACGGCCCTGCCCATCATCGAGACCCAGGCGGGCGACGTTTCGGCTTTCGTTCCCACCAACGTCATCTCTATCACTGACGGTCAAATCTTCCTCGAGACCGACTTGTTCAACGCCGGTATCCGCCCGGCTATCAACGCCGGCCTGTCAGTCTCTCGTGTCGGTGGCGCGGCCCAGACCAAGATCATCAAGAAACTCGGCGGCGGCATTCGTCTGGCACTGGCGCAGTATCGCGAACTCGCGGCCTTCTCTCAGTTTGCCTCCGACCTAGACGAGGCCACCCGCAAGCAACTCCAGCGCGGCGAGCGGGTCACCGAGTTGATGAAACAGGCCCAGTATTCACCGATGACCACTGGCACCATGGCGGTGTCCCTGTTCGCCGCGAACGAGGGATATCTCGACGATGTCGAGGTCAGCAAGGTGGTCGCCTTCGAGCGGGCCTTGCAAGGCTACATGAAAAGCTCCCACAAGAGCCTGATCGACAAAATCGACGAGACCGGCGATTACAATGACGAGATCAAGGACGCCTTGCATCAGGCCATCAAGGACTTCAAGGCCAACAATACCTGGTAAGGGCTTCACGGTCGGCGCGCGGAGAGTTGCTCGTGCGCGTCACAGTCTCATGTCCTAGATTCAACCAGGCTCGCATCAGGAATCCCTCATGGCTGGCGCTAAAGAAATACGCTCCAAGATCTCGAGCATCAAGAGCACCCAGAAGATCACAGGTGCCATGGAGATGGTCGCCGCATCCAAAATGCGCAAGGCGCAAGAGCGGATGCAGGCCACTCGTCCCTATGCCGAGAAAATGCTTCAAGTTATTCGGCATTTGGCCAAGGCCTCACCCGAGTACCGCCACAGCTTCATGGCGCAAGAGCGCGAGATCAAGCGGGTTGGCTATATCGTCGTCTCCTCCAATCGCGGACTTTGCGGTGGGCTGAACACCAACCTGTTCCGCATGCTCGTGCAGGAGCTCAAGCAAAAACGCGTTGAAGGCATTGACACTGCTTTCTGCACGATTGGCACCAAGGCCCTGGGCTTTTTTAAGCGCTTCGGTGGCAATGTGATGGCGGAGGCCGCTCAGCTCGGTGACAAGCCACGCATTGCCGACATCATTGGTCCGGTCAAGGTCATGCTGGACGCGTTCGAGAAGGGCGAAGTCGACGCGGTTTTCATTGCCTATAACGAGTTTATCAACACCATGACGCAGAAACCGCGCCTGCGCCAGTTGGTCCCCATCGAGCCGGATGACAAACCGGCCGCATCCGGCCCGGTTTGGGACTACATCTACGAACCCGATGCTCGTTTGGTACTGGATAACCTGCTGGCCCGTTACATTGAATCCCTGGTCTATCAGGGCGTGGTCGAAAATGGCGCTTGCGAGCAAGCTGCACGCATGGTGGCAATGAAATCCGCCTCCGACAACGCCGGTGAACTGATCGACGAACTGCAACTGGTTTATAACAAGGCGCGCCAGGCGGCTATCACACAAGAAATCTCCGAGATCGTCAGCGGAGCCGCCGCCGTTTAGGCAAAGGTTCCATCCAGTTGGGCTGACGCGCTCCTGCTACCCGTTTTTATCATTCTTCGTTATCGAACCCGCCGCAAGGCAGAAGAGAGGACAGCATTATGAGCTCCGGTAAGGTGGTGGAAATCATCGGTGCCGTCGTAGACGTGCAATTTTCGCGCGACCATATGCCCAAGGTGTATGACGCGCTCACAATCGACGCCACTGGCCTGACGCTCGAGGTCGAACAGCAGATTGGCGACGGCGTCGTCCGCACCATCGCCATGGGCAGTACCGATGGCCTGAAACGCGGCGTCGAGGTCAGCAACACGGGCGCCCCAATTAGCGTACCCGTGGGCAAGGCCACGCTCGGGCGCATCATGGACGTTCTCGGCAAACCCATCGACGAGCTTGGTGAGGTCGACTCCGAGGAGACATGGCCAATTCATCGTTCCGCACCCAAATTCGAGGATCAAGCCACCTCCACCGAAGTGCTGGAAACCGGCATCAAGGTTGTGGACCTCATCATGCCAATCGCCAAGGGTGGCAAGGTCGGTCTGTTCGGCGGCGCTGGCGTGGGCAAGACGGTGACGCTCATGGAGTTGATCCGCAACATCGCCGTCGAGCACTCGGGTTACTCCGTCTTTGCAGGCGTCGGCGAACGCACCCGCGAGGGCAACGACTTCTACCACGAGATGAAGGAGTCAAACGTCCTCGACAAGGTCGCCCTGGTCTACGGCCAGATGAACGAGCCGCCCGGTAACCGTCTGCGCGTGGCCCTGACCGGCTTGACCATGGCCGAGTTCTTCCGCGAGGAAGGCCGCGACGTGCTGATGTTTGTCGACAACATTTACCGCTATACCTTGGCGGGTACCGAGGTCTCGGCGCTGCTCGGGCGCATGCCATCGGCTGTGGGCTATCAGCCGACCCTGGCCTCGGAGATGGGCGCCCTGCAGGAGCGCATCACCTCCACGCGCACTGGCTCCATCACCTCTTTCCAGGCAGTTTATGTCCCGGCCGACGACCTGACCGACCCCTCCCCCGCCACTACCTTCGCGCACTTGGACGCGACCCTGGTGTTGTCACGTCAGATCGCCGAGCTCGGCATCTACCCAGCGGTCGATCCGCTCGACTCCACCAGCCGCATCCTCGATCCCAATGTGGTCGGCCAGGAACACTACGACACAGCTCGCGCTGTCCAGGGTACTCTGCAGCGCTACAAGGAGCTGAAAGACATCATCGCCATCCTGGGCATGGACGAGCTCTCGGAAGAAGACAAGCTGATCGTCTCGCGGGCTCGCAAAATCCAGCGCTTTCTGTCACAGCCATTCTTCGTTGCCGAGGTCTTCACCGGCGCCCAGGGCAAGTATGTGTCGCTCAAGGACACCATTACCGGCTTCCAGGCCATCGTCAATGGCGACCACGACACCCTGCCCGAGCAGGCCTTCTACATGGTCGGCTCCATTGATGAAGCTGTTGCAAAAGGCGAGAAAATGTAAAGCCGAAAGGCGAGAACATGCGAGGATCTAGGGCTAGAAGATAATAGCTCGCCAGCGGGCCTCGGCTTAAGCGCCAGCTTGAACGGCAAGCTTAAACCAGGCCCGCAACACTCGTGCGGCTACGCAACAGGGAGACCAGACACCAATGGCAATGACCGTACATGTCGACATCGTCAGCGCCGAGGGCGCCATTCACTCCGGCATGGCCGCCATGGTCTATGCGCCGGGCGAAATGGGCGAACTTGGCATCGCACCACGCCACACCCCACTGATCACTCGGCTCAAACCGGGCGACGTGCGGGTCGAAGACGACAAAGGTGGCATGGAGCACTTTTATGTTTCTGGCGGCATGCTGGAGGTTCAGCCGGATGTGGTCACGGTACTTGCCGACACCGCCATCCGCGCCCAGAACATCGATGAGGCCCAGGCACTCGAAGCCAAGCGGCGCGCCGAGGATGCCCTCGCTGGCAAGACCGCTGAGTTCGAATACGCCAAGGCTCAGGCCGAATTGGCCGAGGCCATCGCCCAGTTGCGCGCCATCGAGAAATTGCGCAAGATGCGAGCCAGCTGAGCGAAAGAAGGTATATCTCGGGCATCTGACCACCAAACCCTCGCCCATGGCGGGGGTTTTTGGTTTTCTACGCCACACATTACGCGATGAATTCAGACGGGGAGCAGCTGTCAAGATGAAACTCGGAGTCGTCATCCTGGCCGCTGGCAAGGGTACGCGCATGCGCTCAGCCCTGCCAAAGGTTCTGCATCCACTGGCCGGCCGCCCCATTCTGCACCATGTGCTGGATGCCGCCGAAGCCCTCGGTGCCGCGCGCATATGCTGCGTTTATGGTCATGGCGGCGACCTTGTTCCCAAGACCCTGGCGGACTCCAACTGCACCTGGGTTGAACAGAGCGAACGACTCGGCACCGGTCATGCCGTCCTGCAAGCCATGCCCAGCATGGCGGGCATGGATCGCATCCTGGTGCTCTACGGTGATGTGCCCCTGATCGAGCCCGAGACCCTAAATCGCCTGGTGGCCGACAGCAATGGCACGGCGCTCGGGCTGATCAGCATGCATCTTGATGACCCCAGTGGCTACGGCCGCATTGTGCGCGACAAACGCGGCCATGTGCTACGCATCGTTGAGCACAAGGATGCCAGTGAAGCCGAACTCGGCATTCAGGAAATCAACACCGGCATTATCGTGGCCGATGCCCGTCGCCTTGGCGAATGGCTGACGCAAATTGGCAACAACAACGTCCAGGGCGAATACTATCTGACCGACGTTATTGGGCTTGCCACGGCACAGGGTATTGAAGTGGTCACCACCCACCCCGAAGCGCCGCAGGAAGTCGCGGGCGTCAACGACCGGCTGCAACTTGCCGAACTCGAACGCTACCACCAGCGCCGCCTGGCGGAAACCCTGATGCTGCAGGGCACCACGGTACTCGACCCAGCGCGGCTCGATATCCGCGGCACCCTGATCTGCGAGCGCGATGTGACCCTGGACGTGAACCTGATTGTCGAGGGCCGGGTCCGCTTGGGCGCCAATGTGCGCATTGGGCCAAATTGCCTGCTCAAGGACTGCGAAATTGGCGCTGGCACCGAGGTCTTTGCCAACAGCCTGATCGAAGGCGCCCACATCGGCGCCGGCGCGCGCATCGGCCCCTTCGCACGTCTGCGCCCAGAGGCCGACATCGCCGATCACTGCCACATCGGCAATTTTGTTGAGGTGAAGAAATCCCGCATCGCCGAGGGCACCAAGGTCAACCACTTAAGCTACATTGGCGATGCCGAACTGGGCAGCCGGGTGAACATTGGCGCCGGTACCATCACCTGCAATTATGATGGCGCCAACAAGCATGTGACCAAAATTGGCGACGGCGCCTTCATCGGTTCCAACACCGCCCTGGTCGCCCCGGTCGAAGTGGGCGCGGACGCCACCATCGGCGCCGGTTCAGTGATCGCGCGCGAGGCCCCCGCCGGCACCCTGAGTCTGACCCGCGCGCCCCAAAAGACCATTGAGGGCTGGCGGCGACCACGCAAGAAAGACTAGCCGGAGGCCTTCCAGAGACCCATTTCGGGTAGCCGGTTACGGATACCAATTACGGGCGCCCAGTTTCTGGTCATCGGTATAAGACAAGAGATCATCGCGGCAGAACCCTGACCCCCACGACTCCTCGGGTTTTTCCCGCTCCAACATCAGGTGACATCCATGTGCGGCATTGTCGGCGCCATTGCCCAGCGACCCGTCGCTGATATTCTGCTCGAAGGCCTGCGACGGCTCGAGTACCGCGGCTATGACTCAGCCGGACTCGCGGTGCTCTCCGAGCAGGGTGAACTCAAGCGCCTGCGCTGTCTCGGCAAGGTCGCGGCGCTGGCCAATTCGCTAGCAGGAAGCTCCCTGCCCGGCACCCTGGGGATTGCCCACACCCGCTGGGCCACCCATGGCGAACCATCGGAGCGCAACGCCCATCCGCACATTTGCCGCGAGCGCTGCGCCCTGGTGCACAACGGCATCATCGAGAACCACGAAAGCCTGCGCGCGCAACAACAGGCCGCCGGGCATCGTTTCACCTCGCAGACAGATACCGAGGTGGTGGTTCATGCCATTCACGATGCGCTTGAGCGCGGCCTTGACCTGACCGATGCCGTGCGCGCGTGCGTCAAGCAGCTCCATGGCGCCTACGCCCTGGGTGTGATCGATCGCCAAGATCCCGAACATCTTGTCGCCGCCCGCCTTGGCAGCCCACTGGTCATCGGCATCGGCTTTCAGGAGCATTTCATCGCCTCCGATGTGCCGGCCCTGCTACCGGTAACCAATCGCTTTATTTTTCTCGAAGACGGCGACCTCGCCGAACTGACCCGCTCCTCGGTGCGCATCTGGAATGCCAGCGGACAGGAGGTTGAGCGCCCGGTACGAACCTCGAGCATGTCGGTCGACGCCACCGAGCGCGGGCCTTACCGGCACTTCATGCAAAAGGAGATTTTCGAGCAGCCCCGCGCCATTGCCGAAACCCTTGAAGGACGCCTTGGCGCCGACCACGTCCTGGCCGCTGCCTTTGGCACCCAGGCCGAGGCACTCTTCGCCCAGACTCGCTCGGTCACCATTATTGCCTGCGGTACCAGCTTTCATGCCGGATTGGTGGCCAAGCACTGGATTGAATCCCTCGCCGGCATTCACTGCCAGGTGGAAGTGGCCAGCGAATATCGCTACCGTCAGCATGTGGTGCCTGAGCAATCCCTCTTTGTCAGCATTTCCCAGTCTGGCGAGACCGCCGATACCCTGGCCGCGCTGCAAATGGCCAAGCAAAGCGGCTATCTCGCCACGCTCGCCATCTGCAATGTCGCCGAAAGCTCCCTGGTGCGCGAATCCGAGCTGCAACTCCTCACCCGCGCCGGCCCCGAGATCGGGGTGGCCTCGACCAAAGCCTTCACCACCCAGCTCGCGGCTTTGCTGCTGCTGGCGCTCGCGCTTGGACATCAGCGCCGTCTGAGCCCGGAACGTGAAGCCCATGCGGTCGAAATACTGCGCACCCTGCCGGCTCAAATCGAACGCGCACTAAGTATCGACGAGGCCGTCGCCGATCTGGCCCAGCACTTTGTTGAAAAGCATCACACCCTCTTTCTTGGACGCGGCGAGCAACATGCCATCGCGATGGAAGGGGCGCTCAAGCTCAAGGAGATTTCTTACATTCACGCCGAGGCCTATCCTGCCGGCGAACTCAAGCACGGTCCACTGGCGCTGATCGATGAAGACATGCCGGTGGTTGCCGTGGCCCCCAACAATGCCCTGCTTGAGAAGCTGAAATCCAATCTTGAGGAAGTGCGCGCGCGTGGTGGTCAGCTCTATGTGTTTGCTGACGACAGTGTCGCATGGCAGCAGGCCGAGGGTGTGCATGTGCTGCGCCTGCCGGAAAGCGATGATCTGATCGATCCGCTGGTGTTCAGCATCCCCATGCAGCTGCTGGCCTACCATGTCGCGGCGCTCAAGGGGACGGATGTTGACCAGCCACGCAATCTCGCCAAATCCGTGACCGTCGAGTAACCAAGAGCACCGGGAGTCATGCAAAGCCTTTCAGGCGATCTTGACTCGACAGCGGCGACAAGGATTCCCCACCATTTCGCGCTAAATCCCGAAAACCTGGATACACCTTGCTCGTGCGTCACCAGAGCACCGAGTCGCTGGAACCGTCTTGAAGCCACTGCCGCAGCAGTGTAGCCTTATTCCCTAGCACTCAGGGATCATCGCGCGCGGAATCAAAAAGCACCTTTGAGACCAGTCGCCATTCAAGCTAGCACGGTTCTCCCCAGCGCTCGGTTTCACTATGGACAGCAAGAACATCAATCGCATCAGCGACCCCGAGGTCATCGCCAAAATCATCACCAAGCACTTCAAGGCGCGGGGAAAACTTCGCCTATCAACAGCCGCTGGTGACATCAAGGCCGATACCATGATGGTCGACAACGACCATTTCGCCAGATACTTCCTGGTCGACGCCCTTCCTCGGCTGGTCGGTGCGACGCTGGAAGAGGAAGAGGAGATTGAAATCAGCGGAACCATCGCCTCTCTGTATAGCTGGTTTCGCACCCAGGAGCTAAACCCCATCGTCGAGGATGGCGAGCGCTATTACGAAATCCCTTATCCTGACACCCTCTACCAACTGCAGCGGCGCGGCGCCTTCCGGACCACCCTGCCGCCGCGGCTTAAGCCGACCATCACGGGCCAGATTGAAAACACGGATATCGAAGTGGAAAGCCATTCCTTCGATGCCATTCTCGAAAATCTTTCCGCAACCGGCGCTGGCATGATTGTGAGCGGCAAGACGGCCTCACTGCTCAGAGAGGGGGCAAAGCTGTGCAAGACCCGTATTCGGGTGACCAAGATTCTCGATGTCACCGTCGATGCCGAAGTGCGCAATAGTCGCCCCGGGCGCGGCGATGGCGAGTTGATTCTTGGCCTGGAGTTTCTTCGTCTGCCTAACAAGGATGCCCAGACTATCACCCGGGCCGTGATGGAACTCCAACGCCAGATACTGGCCGCCATTGATTAGCAGGATCACAGATTAGCAGGATCACAGATTAGCAGGATCACAGATTAGCAGGATCACAGATTAGCAGGATCACAGAACACAGCTGTCTGGCCGGTTTCCGCTCCCCGCACCACCCGCCTTTAGCCTTTGACCCCGCTCTTGCGTGCCTTGATCATCTGCTGACCAACGGCTTGGTGAAGCAGCTTGAAAGTGCGCCGCTGGGCTTCTTGATTGGTGGTTCTGGGTTCGCCAATCAAACCGAGGCGCGCTTGAAAATAGGCCAAATCGGACTGGAGTTGAATCATCAGCAAACGCCGCCGGATAATCTCATCGCGCGTATCGGGGTTCTCTTGGATCGCGGGGGTGTTTTCGCTCATCAAGGCCCTCCTTGGGAAGACTGTGGTTGGGTGTAAAAGGCACGGCATTTGCGCCAATGCGCTCATGGGTCATCACAAACAGTCGGAGCCAGCATTGCAAAACATCAGATCATGCCAGCACAGGGCGTCCCACCAAGCGTACAATCGCCATTATAGTCGACCCCTGGGCCATAGGTTTCCTGAACTCCTGCTGTTTGAGCCGCTGCGCGGCTCCTCTTCATAAGGCGCCTGCCCCTGTGAATATGAAAATATCAACAAGGACTGCGGCGGCCACACATCAGCCGCTCTTGCCTCCCAAGCGGATAATGATCGACGCATGAACGCGCTCCTTGAGCTTTTTCACGACTCCTCTGCTTTTCACGGCAGTAATGCCGCTTTTATCGAACAGCTCTACGAGCGCTACCTGCACGATCCTCACAGCATCCAGGCCGATTGGCGCGAGCGCTTCAATGCCCTGCCTGAACGCGGGAGGGATAGCCTCTCAACACAGCGCGCGCGCGAGCAGCGTCCACAAGTATCAGGTGCGCCCGGCTTCTCGGATTGGCCAGCTCCCGCGGCCACACCAGCCACCAAGACCCTGGATCGCCCGACCGAGGTCAGCGCGGAAAAACAGGCCGCGGTTCTCAGGTTAATCAATACCTATCGCAGTCGCGGGCATCAATTGGCCAATCTTGACCCTCTGCGTCTGCGCCCCCAACCCGAAGTCGCCGACCTCGAACCCAGCTATCACGGGCTGCTGGATTCGGACCTCGAACAGGTCTTTAACAGCGGATCCCTTTACGGCCCCGATCGACTGACGCTGCGCGATATCATCGCCAGGCTAAAACGCAGCTATTGTGGTCACGTAGCCTGTGAGTACATGCACATTACCACCACGCCCGAGAAGCGTTGGGTGCAAAAGCGCATCGAGTCTTACCAGGCGCGCCCGGAACTCACCAAGAAAGACCGCCGCTGGCTACTGCAATTGCTCACCGCCGCCGAGGGTATCGAACAACACCTGCACCGGCGCTACGTTGGTCAGAAACGTTTCTCGCTCGAGGGCGGTGAGGCGCTGATCCCACTGCTCGATGAACTCATCCAGCGCGCCGGGCGCGACGGCGTGCGCGAGCTTGTCATCGGCATGGCTCACCGCGGCCGGCTCAATGTGCTGACCAATATTTTCGGCAAACCGCCACAAGATATCTTTGCCGAGTTTGAAGGCCGGGTCGCGCTCAAGGCCGGTCAGCGCGCCGGGGATGTCAAATACCATCTTGGCTTTGCCACCGATGTCGCCACTCCAGGCGGGCCGGTACATCTGGCATTGGGTTTTAATCCCTCCCACCTGGAGATCATCGACCCGGTGATTCAGGGCTCCGTGCGTGCGCGCCAGCGACGCCGCGGAGACCGTGACGGCAGCCAGGTGCTGCCGGTGCTCATCCATGGCGATTCGGCCTTTGCCGGACAGGGCGTGGTGATGGAGACCTTGCAGCTGTCTCAGACGCGCAGCCATGGCACAGGCGGCACTGTGCACATCATTATCAACAATCAGATTGGCTTCACCACCAGCAACCCGCTCGACACCCGCTCGACCCTCTACTGCACCGATGTGGCGAAAATGGTCCAGGGGCCGGTCTTTCATGTCAATGGCGATGATCCCGAGGCGGTGATCTTTGTCACCCGCATGGCGCTGGATTTTCGCAACAGATTTCGCCGCGATGCTTTCATCGATCTGGTCTGCTACCGTCGTCTTGGCCATAACGAGGCCGATGAACCCGCGGTAACACAACCCATGATGTACCGCAAGATTCGTCAGCACCCCACGGCGCGCGCCATTTACGCCAAGAAGCTGATCACAGCCGGCATCCTGACCGCCGACGCAGCCGACACCATGATCGCCGACTATCGCCACACCATCGATCACGGTCTGGTTGTGACTCGCCAGGTACTCCGTGACCTGGATCACGGCTTTCGCACCAACTGGCGCCGCTTTGCCGACACCCTCTGGACAGCGCCCTGCGCGACCGGCCTGCCGCTACCCAAGCTGCAGGCTCTGGCCGAGCGCCTGCTGCGCCTGCCAGATGGCTTTAAACTTCATGCGCGGGTGGCCAAAATTTGGGCCGAGCGCCGCCAGATGGCGGCCGGTGAACAACTCATCAACTGGGGCTTCGCCGAGAACATGGCCTATGCCAGCCTGCTCGACGCGGGCATGCCGGTGCGTCTGTGCGGACAGGATGCCGGGCGTGGAACCTTTTTTCACCGCCATGCGAAAATCCATTGCCAGGCGAGCGGCGATGACTACACGCCTTTGCAGCATTTGAGCCCTGATCAGGGTGCCTTTGTCGCCATCGACTCCATTCTCTCCGAGGAAGCGGTCCTGGGCTTCGAGTACGGATTCGCGACCGCCGAGCCCGATGCCCTGACACTCTGGGAGGCCCAGTTCGGCGACTTTGCCAATGGCGCCCAAGTGGTCATCGACCAATTCATTTGTTCCGCCGGCACCAAGTGGGGTCTGCACTGCGGCCTGACGATGCTGCTCCCGCACGGACTCGAGGGTCAGGGCGCCGAGCACTCCTCGGCGCGACTGGAACGCTACCTGCAGCTCTGCGCCGAACACAATATCCAGGTGTGCGTGCCAACCACGCCCGCGCAGATTTTTCACCTGCTGCGCCGACAGATGCTGCGCCCCTATCGCCGCCCGCTGATTGTCATGACGCCCAAGAGTTTGCTTCGCCACCGCCTCGCGGTCTCGGCGCTCGAGGAGCTCAGTCAAGGTCGCTTCCAGCCGCTCATCCCGGAATGCGACCCCTTGCCGCGCGACACCATCGAACGGGTGATTTTTTGCAGTGGCAAGCTGTATTTCGACCTGCTCGAGGAACGCCACACCCGGGCGCTTGAAACTGTCGCCATTGTTCGCGTCGAGCAGCTCTACCCCTTTCCCAAGGAGGACTTCGCGGCCACGCTGGCCGATTATGCCCATGTCGATGAATTTATCTGGTGCCAGGAGGAAGCGCAGAACCAAGGCGCCTGGGATCAGATCAAACACCGCTTTCAACCGCTCATCCGCGCCGGCAAAGAAGTCTATTATGTGGGCCGGCCCGCGTCGGCGGCGCCCGCCGTTGGCCATCGGTCAATCCATCTCGAACAGCAGCAGCGGTTGATCGACGAGGCACTCACGGGCCGTGTCAACCCCAGCATGAACCACAACATTGATCGGGTCATTCCACAACCATGACGACAGAGGTCCATGTCCCCACGCTTCCGGAGTCGGTCGCTGATGCCACGGTACTCGAGTGGCACAAGGCCGCGGGCGACAGAGTAAGCGCGAACGATATTCTGCTTGAGCTTGAAACCGACAAGGTGGTGCTGGAAGTGCCAGCGCCCTGCGACGGGTTACTGAGTGAAATTCTGGTCCAAGCCGGAGAAACCGTCAGCACCGACAGGCTGCTCGCGCGCATTGAGGAGACAACCACCGACAGGAGCGCGCCGGCGTCGCCCGCAAGCCAGCAGGCCGGAGCCGATGCGCCTGATACCGGAGAATCTGGAGCCGATTCACCGAGTTCCGCGGCACCTGGTGGAGCCCTCCCAGCTTCCCCAAGCGCGAACCAGCCTCCTGCTGGCGCCGCCGCCCCATCAACCGCCCCGGCAGCCCCAGCGCGGGAAGCGCTCATGGCGCCGGCCGCGCGGCGCCTAATCACCGAGCTCGGGCTCGATGCTGCTGAAATTCCAGGCAGCGGTCGCGACGGGCGTATTCATAAAGCCGACGTTCTGGCCTGGCTGGACCGCCGTGAGGCAGCCGAACCTGAAACAGACGCTGACCGCGCGGCCTTCAGCACCGAGTTAGCCGGACAGGATACAAGCAGCCACCAGGCGCGGCAGACTGCCTCGTCCGAGCAGCGACCGCAACAGCGCGTCCCAATGACCCGGCTGCGCGCGCGCATCGCCGAGCGGCTGCTCGAGGCACAGCGGCAAACAGCGACGCTGACCACCTTCAATCAGGTCGACATGAGCGCCGTGATGGCCCTGCGCCAGCGCTATCGCACTGACTTCGAGCAGCGCCACGAGGTGCGTCTGGGGATCATGGGTTTTTTCGTCAAGGCAGCGGTCGCGGCACTGCAGCAGTTTCCGATCATCAATGCCACCATCGACGGCGATGACATCCTCTACCATGGCTTCTACGACATTGGCATCGCCGTCAGCACCGAGCGCGGGCTGGTCGTACCCATCCTGCGCGACTGTGATCGCCTGAGTCTAGCCGGCATTGAAACTGGCATTGCCAGCTTTGGCGCCAAGGCCCGTGATGGCAGCCTAAGCTTCGAGGAACTCACCGGCGGAACCTTCTCCATCACCAACGGCGGGGTCTTTGGCTCCCTGTTGTCAACGCCCATCATCAACCCACCGCAGAGCGCCATCCTCGGGATGCACAAGATCGAGGAGCGCCCGGTCGCCATCAAGGGCCACGTCGAGATTCGCCCAATGATGTATCTCGCGCTATCCTACGATCATCGGCTGATTGATGGACGCGATGCGGTTCGCTTTTTGGTCGCCATCAAAAACGCCATCGAAGATCCGGCCCGGCTATTGCTGAATCTTTAGCTGACCGACGCCCAGCGCCGACATTCTCCCACGCCCAGGGTAACCCTTGCCCGCGAGCGGACTTCTGCAGAGGACCCAAGACGCCAATGAAGGTCATGATCCGAGTCGACCGCGTTGCCGCCATTCTTGCCGGCTGCGACTGCTATGGCGATCTCATTGCCGAGGTTGACCCGCGCGAGTTAAACCTCGACGAACGCAATGCCCTCGCGCTCGCCCCCGAACAACATGGCGTGACCGACCTCACGGCGCCTTTTCCCAGCCCCGGCACCTACCCGGCTCCGCCGGAGACCGCCACGCCAGATATCCGCGCCTGGCTGCGCTGGCGCATCAAGTGCGCCTATCTTCACGAGCAGGCTCGGGTCCAGCAGCAAGCCGAGTGGAAGGCGCAAGCTGACGCCTACATCGCTTACTGGATGCAACAACCCCCCGAGCGTTTTATCCGCAAGGACTGGCCAGCGATCTACTACAGTGCCGCCCTGCCGACTGGAGAGGCAAACAGTCCGACCCTGCCAGAACGAGACGCCACGGATGCGCTCGAGCGCATTGAGGCCGCACTGGCCGAGAAGCTCGACCAGGCACGCGAGCTTGCCGAGCAACGCAACCGCGATATGGAAAAACACAAGGCCCAGTCCGCCGCACGCCGGCAGGCATCCCAGCAGCGCCGCGCCAGGCAGCTTTCCGCTTGGGTCGAGAACCACATGGACGACAACGCCAAGGCCAGATTCAAACTCAATCTGCTCCCGGAAGATGAAATTCTCGACGCCATTCGCGCCGCCGCTTATCAACCGCTAGACAGCTTCGAGCGGTACCGGAAGATCCGCTTCGACGACATTACCCATGGCGATCAGTGCATCGACGGCCAGAGTCTTGACTGCGACACCGATGAGTCCAAGCATCTGAGCGCCGAGCAATTCGAGCGTTTCCGCGCGATCGAGGCGGCCGCGCCCGAGGGCGCCAAGCTCAAGGCCCTGATTCACAGCTGCGCCTGCGAAACCTGCAATGCCGGGACCATCCGTCGCAGCGTGCAGGTGGTGATTCCAGTCGGCGAGCTACTCTTTAGCCGCGAGTACGCGCTTGATGTGCCCAGCCAGCCGCCCAGCGAGCAGCCAGGCGCCAATCCTCGAAATAACGAACAACCGAGCCTCGCGCCCAACTCAGTGGCACCGGACTGATCCGCTCCAGACTCCGCGCCAAACCCTGGTCCACAGGCACCCCATCCCGCCAAGGCGATCCTTCCATGGCCCATCTCTACCTTGCCGTCACGGCGCACGGCTATGGGCATCTGGCTCAGGTTGCCCCTGTCATTCATGCCTTGAAGGCACATCTGCCCGGGCTGCGCATCAGCCTGCAGGGCAACCTCAAGCCCGAGGTGGTGCGCGCCCGTCTACCGCGAGATGTCGCGCTCATTGCCCATGCCGCCGATGTCGCCCTGCCGATGGATGGACCGCTAACGGTTCTGTGGGAGCAGGGACTCGCGCTCTATGAAGCCTTCGAGGCGGATTATGACCACCATCTGCGCCATCAGATGGCCTTGCTGGCCGAGGCGCGCCCGGATCTGGTGCTGGCCGATATTCCCTGGCTCCCACTGGATGCCGCGCGCCGGCTTGGCATCCCGGCAGTGGGACTCTGCTCTCTGAACTGGCTGGATATTTTGCGCCAAAGCCCGCTTGGCGATCAGCTCTCCAGCGCACTGGCGGAACGCCTGCACGGCGCTTATGCCGGGGCCGAACTCTTCATCCGCCCGGCTCCCTCCATGCCCATGCCCTGGCTGCCCAATACCATCGCCGTCGGCCCCCTAGCACAGTTGCACCCGCGCGATCCCCAAGGGCTGCGCGCGCGCCTGGGATTGGAGCAAGATCAGCGGCTGGTTCTGATGCAATTTGGTGGCACCGGATCGCTGGATATCGATCCCGGCCCCCTGGAGCGCGCCCACCTGCGCCTCCTAACAGCTGATCCCAAGCTCGCCGACAATCCCATGGTCAGCCGCATTGGGGGTAATGGCCCGGGTATGCTCGAGGCGCTCGCCTCCTGCGATGCCATGATCACCAAACCGGGCTATGGCAGCTTTAGCGAAGCGGCCTGCCATGGCATTCCGGTGCTCTACGTGCCGCGTGATGGCTGGCCGGAAACCCAAGCGCTGGTCGACTGGCTGCACCAGCAGATGACAGCGGCTGTCATTGCGCCAGAACAGCTCGCGCGCGGCGACATTCCCGGGCCAATCGCGGCGCTGCTGGAACAGGCCCGCCTGGACGCCAAACCGCCGGTGGTCCCGACCGGTATCGAGCAGACGCTTGAGCGGCTGCTGCCCTGGCTACAGACTTGAACCAGACCTGAACCAGACCTGAGACTGGAAGGGGGGGCGCGCCTGCAATACTGACTGCACCTGGCCCCCGACGCGACCTCCCACCTGTACCAATCGCCGGGGCAGGCTCAGGGCGCTTCTAGCGTTTCACTGGCCGCCAGCGCCTGACGCGCCCGCGCCACCGCCGCGCGCACTTGGCGCGGCGCGGTGCCGCCGAAGTGATCACGCGCGGCGACCGAGCCTTCGAGCGTCAGAATCGCGAACACATCCTCGCCAATCGCCGGGGAAAAGCCACGTAACTCGTCTAGGCTCATGTCCGCCAGATCGCAGCCGCGCTTGACCCCAAGCGCGACCGCGCGCCCAACGATCTCGTGCGCATCGCGAAAAGCCACGCCCTTGCGCACCAGGTAGTCGGCCAGATCCGTTGCCGTGGTAAAGCCTTGCAGGGCCGCCGCGCGCATGCGCGCGCGATCGCAGGTCAAAGCCGCCATCATGTCGGCAAACACCTTGAGCCCGCCGCGCAAGGTATCGACAATGTCGAACAGGGGTTCCTTGTCTTCTTGATTGTCTTTGTTATAGGCCAGCGGCTGCGCCTTCATCAGTGTGAGCAGGGCGATCAAGTGACCAAAGACACGGGCGCTCTTGCCACGCAGGAGCTCGGGCACGTCAGGATTCTTTTTCTGCGGCATGATCGAGGAGCCGGTGCAGAAGGCATCCGCGAGGGTAATAAAGCCAAACTGCGCCGAAGACCAGATAATCAGTTCTTCCGAAAAACGCGACAGATGCATGCTCAGAATAGCCGCTGCCGCGCTGAATTCGATGGCGAAATCCCGATCAGAAACCGCATCGAGCGAGTTCGCCGCCGGGCGGTCAAAACCAAGCAGTTGCGCGCTATAGTCGCGGTCGATGGGATAGGTGGTCCCAGCCAGCGCGGCCGCCCCAAGCGGCATCAGGTTAATGCGCTTGCGCGCGTCGCGCAGACGCTCGAGATCGCGCTCGAGCATCTCATACCAAGCCATCATGTGGTGGCCAAAGGTCACCGGCTGCGCCGCCTGCAGGTGAGTAAAGCCGGGCAAGATGGTCTCCGCCTCGCGCTCGGCCAGATCAACCAGCACCCGCTGCAGCGCGCGAATGGCGTGGCTAATCTCGTCGACCTCCTCGCGCAGCCACAGCCGAATGTCGGTGGCGACCTGATCGTTGCGCGACCGCCCGGTATGCAGCCGCTTGCCGGCATCGCCAATCTCGGCGGTCAAGGCCGCCTCGATATTCATATGCACATCTTCCAGCGGAACAGACCAGCTAAACTTATTTTGTTCAATGCGCGTTTTGATGCGCTCAAGACCAGCGACAATGGCCGCGCATTCGCTCTCGCTTAAAATGCCCTGGCGAGCCAGCATGCGCGCATGCGCCTGAGAACCCTGAATGTCCTGCCGATACAATCGGCGATCAAAGCCCACCGAGGCGGTAAAGGCCTCGACAAACACATCCGTTGGTTCATTAAAACGCCCTGCCCAGGGCTTTTGGGTAAACTCTGTCTGCTGCATGAGATCCGCCAGAAGGGAGAATTAGCGAGAATGAAGATCCGGCGCGCGGCCACCGGAAAATCCGCGCGCATCAAGAGGCGCGAGATTTGGTTACTGAATGGGTACCAATGCGAAATGAGATCCGAGAAGCCAGGGGAAACCAGGACACGCACATCCCCATCAAACCGGCCGAGCAAGGACGACATCAGGGGTGCGCGCCATAGGTCCGCCAGTGAAACCAAGCGCGATTCCGAACCGACGGCGCGAGCCAATCTGCTGCCCGATTTCCGCAGCCTGCCCATGGTGCTGGGAGTGGTGGTCTACGCCGAGCTGCTGGCGATCTTGATCACCCTGACGTCCCCGCAGCCGCTTGCGACATTCTGGACCAGAATGGGGCCTTTGTCAGTCTTTGTGCAGCTGATCGCCTTGCTTGCCGCGGCCTTGCTGTGCGGCGCCCGGCCAAGTTTGGGGCGCATCGATGCGCGTCTTGGCGCACTCGGCGCGCTGGTCATGATCATCGGCTCGAGCGCCGCCATCACTGCCGGCGCCGCGCTGCTGGTTCCGCCAGAAATGGCTCAAGGGCTCTATCCCCAGGATGGACTTGCCGGGCTCATGATACGCACGCTTTGCATCAGCGCTATCGTCGGAGCCCTGTTCTTGCGCTACCTTTATTTACATCAGCAATGGCGTTCCCAAGTGGAGGCGGTCGCGAATGCGCGCTTCAAGACCCTGCAGGCGAAGATTCGCCCGCATTTTTTGTTCAATAGCATGAATACCATCGCCAGCCTGACGCGGACCAACCCCAAGCTCGCCGAGGAAACAGTGCTCGATTTGGCCGACCTGTTCCGTGCCTCGCTTGCGACGGATGCCGAGTCCGCGACCTTGGGCGAGGAATTCGAACTTGCCCGACGTTATTTGAACATCGAACAGCTGCGCCTGGGAGCGCGTATGCGAGTCGACTGGGATGTCGATCAGGTCCCTGGCGAGGCACTACTGCCGCCCCTGATTCTGCAACCCCTGGTTGAAAACGCCGTCTACCACGGGATTCATCCATCCTTGCATCCGGGTTTCATTCGCATTGGCGCGACCTACCGTCGTGGGCAAATTCATGTCACCATCGACAACAGCCTGCCGCTGCCCGGAGAGTCCGCTGGAAACCGCCATCGTGGTCATCGCATGGCGATTGCCAATGTCAGTCAACGACTGGATGCCATGTTCCCCGGCGCCGCCAGCCTGCGCCACGGCGCCAGGGACCAAAGATATCAAGTGCGATTCGCCTTTCCCCACCCATGGAGACAGGCATGAAGATACTCCTTGTCGATGATGAAGCGCATGCACGCGAGCGCCTGCGCCGCCTGATCGCGGAATTGGATGATCACTACCAGGTAGCGGCGGAAGCGGACAATGGCGCGGATGCGCTGCGTCGCTGCATCGAAACCAACGCGGACCTGGTTCTGCTCGACATTCGCATGCCCGGGATGGATGGACTGAGCGTTGCCGAGCATCTGGCTCGGCTCAGTCCGCCGCCCGCGGTGATTCTGATCACGGCCTATCCAGAATATGCACTCGAGGCCTTCGAGCATCAGGTCGCCAATTACTTGGTCAAGCCAGTGCGTGGTGAACGGCTACGTGAGGCGCTCGAGCGACTGCGGGTCACGACCAAAGCACAGCAGCAGCTAGCGGCGGAAGAGGCACCGTCAGCCCCGCGCCGCCACCTGAGCGCCCAATACCGGGGAGGAGTGCAGACAGTGGCCATTGAGGACATCCTTTTTCTGCAAGCCGAGCAGAAATACGTCACCGTCTATCATGGCCGCGGCAAAATGCTGCTGGATGAATCCCTGAAAACCCTGGAGCAGGAGTTTCCCGAGCGCTTTCTGCGCATTCACCGCAGCATTCTAGTGTGCGCCCGACGCCTGATCGGACTTGAGAAAAGCCCGGATGGCGGCATTTTTGCCATACTCGATGGAACCGATCAGCGCCTACCCGTCAGCCGCCGTCACCTGCCGAACGTGCGCCGCTTTCTGCGCGCAAACTGAAAATAAGGATTATCGCTGCGGTCGCCCCGCGCGAGTCGCTATACTTCACTCCCTGTAGTTCACTCCCATTATTTTTTCTTGCCCTTTTGCATCGGATCCCTCCTGTCATGACCGAGACTCTGAAAATCGCTACCCGCAAATCCCCGCTTGCCATGTGGCAGGCCGAACATGTCACTGCCGCCCTCGGACGGCTCTACCCGGAACTCAGGGTTGAAATCATCGGCATGACCACCCGCGGCGACAAGCTGCTTGATGCGCCCCTGGCCAAGGTCGGCGGCAAGGGACTGTTCGTGAAAGAGCTCGAGCAAGGCATGCTTGATGGCGATGCGGACATCGCCGTGCATTCAATGAAAGATGTCCCAGTCGGTTTTCCCGACGGGCTGCACCTGGCAGCCATTCTAGAGCGCGAGAATCCCCACGATGCCTTTGTGTCTCATACCTTCGCGGGCATTGACGACTTGCCCCAGGGTGCCTGCGTGGGCACGTCCAGTCTCAGGCGCCAATGTCAGCTCACGGCCCGGCGACCGGATTTGCGCATCGAGCCGCTGCGAGGCAATGTCAATACCCGGCTGGCCAAGCTCGATGAGGGCCTTTATGACGCCATTATTCTCGCGGCCGCGGGTTTGATTCGCCTGGACTTTGGCGCGCGCATTCGTGCTGTCTTGCCGCCGGAGGAAAGTCTGCCCGCCATCGGCCAGGGAGCCATTGGTATCGAGTGCCGCAGCCAGGATGAGCGCGTCAATGCCCTGATCGCCCCCCTGCATCACCAAAACACTGCCGAGCGCGTCCTGGCGGAGCGCGCAATGAACGAGCGCCTTGACGGCGGCTGTCAGGTTCCCATCGCCGGCCATGCCATTCACCAGGACGGGCAGCTGTACCTGCGCGGTCTGGTCGGCACGCCCGATGGTCAACGCATTCTGCGCGCCGAGGAACGCGCCGCCCCCGAGCAAGCCGAGGCCATGGGACGCCGGGTAGCGGAATCGCTACTCGCCCAGGGCGCCGATGAGATTCTTAGCGCACTGTCCGAAGAATGACAACCTCTGCCCAAACCCCGAAACCCGGCGAGATTCCCTGCGATCTAAAGGGCCAGACCATTCTGGTCACGCGTCCGGCGGAGCAAGCAGCGCATCTGTGCGATCTGATCCAACTGGCCAACGGCGCGGCGCTGCTCTTTCCAACCGTCAAGATTCGCCCATCGGTCCATGCCAGCAAGGCTCAGGACCGGATGCGCGAGCCTTGGAACCTGATGATTTTCATCAGCCGCAACGCGGTCAATTTCGCGCGAACACTGCTGCCCAACGGACAACTCCCGGCGCCACCTCCCGCCGGCCCACTGATCGCCGCCGTCGGCGCGGCGACCGCCGCGGCCTTGGACGACGCGGGGCGCCCGCCCGATTTAGTCCCCAGTCAGCACTTCGACAGCGAGGGCTTGCTTGAACTGCCTGAACTCACGAATGTGCGCGGAGATCGCATCCTGATTGTGCGCGGAGAAGGTGGTCGCCCCATGCTCGGCGACACCCTAAGGCAACGCGGGGCAGAAGTCGTTTACGCAGAGGTCTATTGTCGCGGTTTACCCGAGAGTGACGCCACGGATCAAATCCCAGCTTGGCATGACAAGCTCGATCTGCTCACCGCCACCAGCGACGAGGTGCTCAATAATCTGCACCGCCTGGTTCCCGAGTCCGAGCATTCTTGGCTACGCACCCTGCCATTGGCCGTTTACAGCAATCGCACCGCGGCCAGAGCGATGGAACTTGGCTTTCGCACCGTGGCCGTGGCATCGGAATCAAGCGACCCGGCGCTCATCGATGCCCTATGCCGACTAGTTCAGCGCGCGCCGCGCTGAGAAGCCCGCGGCCTGGAACCATTCCAGGCACGCCAACTTGCAGCTACCGAATATCTCCCGGCTGGTCCTTGCGCAGATAGGCTTCTTCCTCGGGGCTGAGGTCCACCTCATCAAAACCCGTGACCATGGGCATGACATGTTCGCGGAAGGAATGCCCGGTAGTCAGCAGATACACATGGATAAGCACAAACGCCAGAATCATAAAGGCGGCTGCCGTATGCACCTGGGCGATACCATTGAGCCAGAGCGGCGCCCCTGGCAGGTTGTGCCAAGCGAAATAGAATAAATACAACAATCCAGTGATCCAGATCGCTGGAAAAAGCACGATTTTCAGCATCAGATAAGCGAGTGCCTGCAGCGGATTGTGCTTGCGCCAATACGCTTTGCGATAGGGGTGGCGCTCGCCCTTGAAAATACCATAGGCATAGTAGCGCATCACACCCCACATCCCCTGCCAGGTCGGAATGAAATGACGCCATGAGCGAGTGGTAAATAACCAAAACACGCTAAAGGCCCACAACAGCAGCAGGGTGACAGCCGCGCTGGTATGCAAGGTCACGGCGGTCCCGAAGCTCATTAGATCGTGAAAGCCGTGCACCCCAAAACCTGTCATCAGCAACACCAGGATTAATATCATTTGCGCCCAGTGCCAGAAGCGCTCGAAAAGACTAAAGATTTTGACCCGATGCATGGCCATCAGTGATGTGCTCCCTTGGGTGAGAAAATGCGAATCAGAGCATGGATGATGATGCCTGCCAGGGTGCCCCCGACCAGCAGGGTGCCGAGAATATTGAGCAAGTCATTATGATCCCGCCCGGGCAGGTAAATCCCTTCCACCGAGGCCAGTCGGCTGTTTTTGGGCTGATGGCAGTCGCGGCAGTCCAGAGCGTTCTCCTTGGGTGCGACCATGTGGGTGATGGGCCACCATGACAGAGTTTCGATAAAGCCGAACTCCCCCGAGTAGTCCAGCCCAAAATCGGCCATCCCCTTGGCGATAGCCGCGCCCATGTCGTAATTGCCCCAAAACGCAGTCTCATCCTCGCCCCACAGGCTCGCATAGACCAGGGTGCCACGGCCCTTATCATAAGGCTGCCAGGTATGCATGCGTTTAAAGGGCCAAATTCGGGAGTCGGGATCATCGCGCGAGCCGCTGAAGCCATTGATCTCTATGAACTCGGCATTGGGATCGAACTCCGTATCGATGGTGGTGTAGAGCATCTGGCCATCGAACCAGGCATACTCCGGCACCATGTTCTCATCGTAGGTGAAATCGCCCTTGATGGATTTGTAGGTATAGCGATGCACGCCATTGCCCTGGATATAGCCTTCCTCGTGATAGCCCTCGCCATCGCGGGTTTTGCCAGCCGTGCGCCAATCCCAGTCAACAATGGTCGCCACCCCGCCGCGCGCGATTTTCGGGATATGGCAGGTTTGACAGGCGACACTCTGCACATGGTCGTTGAGCTTGAAATTAGTCAGTGAATTGACCGGATGCGGCGCCAGCCCATGGCAGGACTCGCAGGTCGCGACATCGGGTCGTAGTCCAGGCTGGCCCGTCCCCTGCTTGTCCTTGGAAATGACCTGATAGCGACTGCCCGCCCAAACATGCTGATCGGTCACATGACAAGCCGTGCAAGCAAAGTTCAACCCATCGACACCCATGTGCACATCGAGCGTGCGCGGCGGTTCTTTCAAGGCACTTGAAAGATCACCGTGCTTCACATTGTCACCACCACCGCCATAAAAATGGCAGGTTCCGCAATTGGCGCGCTGGGGTAAATCAACACTCCGCGCCGCTGCCGCCAAGTCAAGCGGCGGCTTGCCCTCAAACATGACCGAGCAGGCGGCATTGCCGGCGCTGTTGGGCGTTTTGTAATAGTTGCCGGTGGTCTCATGACAGACCAAACAGTCAATCTTGGTCTCGTCGGTGAAGTCGAACTGCTCGTCCTTCCAGCCATAGCCGGCGTGACACTGGGCACACATGCCCTCGTTACCACGCGAGTTAGTGCAGAAATTGTTGATCAAGTACCGCTTGCCCAGTTGCTGGCCGGTGTCGGGGTTCACATAGGACCAGGTCCAATGAATATTCTTCATGAAATGCTGACCCGTCTCGGTATGGCAGCCAAGACAGGCCTTGGTCACATCCGAGCCAGTCGCGAAGGGCCCCTTGAGTTCCGGGAATTTGCCATGGTCGGCGGTGCCGCCTTGCAGGGGACCTGAGATTTGCGCTGAGCGATCAGGATTAATTGGCGGCGTCGGCCAGGTGTCACGCGCCTGAGCGTCGAAGACGCCGAAACCAACTATCAGGTTTATCGCCAGGATGGCTGGCAGGGTCATTGTCAGCAGCGGTAAGGAAAAAATCATCGCGATCTGTTGCATGCCATCGACTCCGAGACAAGACGGGCGTGGGCCGCGGTAGGATATCCGGCTAACCAGCCGGCGCGCCCCACCAAGCGGACAGCATCGGCGAACAGCGGTTATTTGTCTGTGATTTCGCGCAATTGATCCGGAAATGGCCGCCGTCGATCGACCAAAAGACAGACTGTTAGGCAGTTGGCAAAACACCCATTCTCTTCTCGCCAATCTGGTCAACATATCCAATACTTTGAGTTAGAATAGCCGCAAGGCGACAGCCGAGGTGCCAGAGCATGGGGCCGCACAGGCATCCCCCTCCTGCCTCGCATCCGCGGCGGTTTTGCGGAACAAGATCCTTGCCAAAATAGGTTCTGGGAACATCAGGTTCTGGTTAATATTTTTTTTATTGTTCCATCAACCCTCAACAGCCTGAGGCCTATCCTCACCATGATGACGTCGCGACCCAAATCCGCCCTGAGGTCACAGCCCAAGGGACATCGGATTGATCTTTTCAGCGCGCTGCTGTTGTTTGTCGTCATCGCGCTACCTATGTCGCTGCTCTACCAGGTCTCGGTGCATTACCTGGGCGACAATCCCGCTGTCGCGGTGGTCGATATGCTCCGCACTAGCGAAACCTCACACTAGAGGCCGTTGCCCCGGCTCTGGCCGATGCGAGCCGCCGCACGCACATGCCCGCCAGCAATAGTTCCAACAACACTCAGGGGCAGCACCGGCTTGCGTTTTTCCGCATCGGCAAATCACCAGAGCCGACCCGGCAAGTTCTGTTTGACTCTTTTACACAGGTCTCTGTTGGACTCCGCAACCACGCACACCGACTTGCCGCGACTGTCCTGGCACTGCTTTTCGCCACCTGGTGGCAGAGCACGCCAGCCTTGCCGGCGGATCCCTTCCCCCGACCAGAGGCACTGCAACCGGCCATTCAGTTCTGGATGCGCATTTATTCAGAGTTCGATGTCTCAAGCGGCCTGATTCACGACAGCCGCGATCTCTCCATCTGCTACAGCCCACTGTATCTCAACCAGGGCGCACCGCTCGCTTCGCAAAATCGCGCGATTGAAGAAACCCTGGATCACTATCGCACTGCCCTGCTGGCACTCGCCGAGGGCAAAAGAGCCGACCTCAGCGTCTTCGAACAGCGCGCGCTTGCCCCCTGGCGCAGCCGCGGCGGCCAGACCGAAGATCTGCGCGCGGCGGCTGAGCGCGTTCGCTTTCAGCGCGGTCAGGAGGATCGATTTCGCGGCGGTCTTGAGCGTGCGCAAGCATGGAAACGCCAGATCGAACGCATCTTTGAAGATCGCGGCCTGCCTCTTGGTCTCGCGGCGCTCCCTCATGTGGAGTCGTCCTATAACCCCAAAGCCATCTCCAAGGTGGGCGCTGCCGGACTGTGGCAGTTCATGCCCGCCACGGCAAGACGTTACATCCGGGTCGATGACGAGGTCGACGAGCGCTTCGACGTAATCAAATCGACCCATGCGGCCGCCAATCTGCTGCATCACAATTATTCCGTGCTCGAACGCTGGCCACTCGCCCTAACGGCCTACAATCATGGCCTGGCCGGGGTGCGCCGCGCCGCTCGCGCCACCGGCAGCGATGACATCGTGCGTATCATCGCGGAATACCAGGGCGACCGCTTTGGATTCGCCTCACGCAACTTCTACGTCGCTTTCGTCGCGGCCCACGATCTGGCACAAGCGCCGGATCAGTATTTTCGAACGCTTGATCCGGAGAGTGCGCTTGAGGTTAGGGTGCCGGCCTATCTGCCCGCGCCGCGCCTGGCGCGCTATCTTGACATCAGCCTGCATGACTTGCGCGCCGTCAATCCCCGCATACATCACGATATCTGGAACGGTGGCCAGCTCATCGCCCGCGATGCTCGGCTGCGCCTGCCACCCGACATCAAAAAAACCGTCGCCGAGCGCAAGCTTGCGGAATTCGCCGCGCTCTATGGATTCGACGGGCCTCTGCCGCTGACGCATCACGATCTGAAATATGGAGAATCCCTCTCTGGCATCGCCGCCCGCTTCGGCACCAGCGTGCAAGACCTGGTGGCCATCAATGACCTGGATGACGCTCATCAGGTCAAAACCGGCCAACGTCTGCGGGTTCCGCGTGCCGCCGTACCCAACCCCCTAGGTCCAGGCGCGGCCATGCTGTTACCTGCGCTCTTGGCATCCTCGACAGGCCAGCAAGACAGCCAGACTGATGCGGCTAGCGAACCTCAGACAACTGCCCAAGACCAAAGCCAAGCAGTCACGCAGGCGGAACCACCCGCGTCCCAGAACCAGAGGTTGCTTGCTGATGGAGCGGAGGATGGCGTGACAGATACCGAGGCGGATCGGATAGCGGGCGCGGATGACGATGCCGCCATCGGCAGCTCCCTGGCAGAGCCGCAGCCGGACCTGGCCGCTGATCCGACCGACTACAGTGTCGCGGCCGACGGCAGCATTGAAATCCAGGCAGCCGAGACGCTGGGGCACTATGCACAATGGCTGGGTGTGGCCGCGCGCGAACTGGGCGAGCGCAACCAGCTCGACCAGGACAAGCCGCTGATCGTCGGGCGTCGCCTGAACCTGGATTTCGCCCAGGTACCGCCAGAAGGGTTCGAACAGCAGCGCATCACCTACCATCGCAATCGCCAGCTCGACTATTTCGCCCAGTATCGCATTACCGGTGTGGCCGAGCATCTAATTCGCGAGGGCCAAAGTTTATGGGATCTCGCGGTCAAGACCTACCAGATTCCGCTGTGGCTGCTGCGGCAATACAATCCGGATGTCGACACCAATGCCGTACTGCGACTTGATCGACCGCTCTACGTTCCCATTGTCGAGGCTCGGCTAGAATCCAAGCCCCCATTGACCGCCGCGGAAACCTAAAATGAACCCCAAGCCCAAGTGTGCTACTCACGCCCGCTTCTCCGCGACCGCGGCCATCACCATGGCTGACATGGTGATGGCACAGAATGTCTTGGAAAAGGACGAAGAGCACAGGGTTTCTTTTGGCCCAAGGCCACCACCGAGATCATCCGACTCGCCCTTCGCCCTAAAAAAAAACTACACCATCACCCCCGGCGAGAAGCTGTAGCTGTCCAAAATATTGACATAGTTGGCGCGCTCGAATTCTGCCGGATTGGGGATGGCCAAGGCGCTCATGCGCCCGCGCATCTCCTCAAGAGAATCGAAACCATGGTCTTCCATCCATTGCTCGAGGCCGCCCAGCAGCGTCTTCATTTCACCAGCGCCTTTCTTGAGCAGCACGCTGCACAGATGCACCACATCGGCGCCGGCCAGTAGCAGCTTGATGACATCCTCTGGTGTATGGATACCACCTGTAGCGCCGATGGACAGGTGATCGATGCGGCCATGCAGAATGGCCACCCAGCGCATGGCGAGCAGCGCCTCGGCGGAAGTGGACGGATGCAGGCTGGGTTGCAGGCGCAGGCTGTCGATGTTGATGTCGGGCTGATAGAAGCGGTTGAACATGGCCACGCCATCGGCGCCGGCGGCGGCTAGGCGTTGCACCATGTGGCCAACCGAGCTAAAGGAGGATGACAGCTTCATGTTGACGGGGATCTTGATCTCGCCCTTCAACTGCTTGAGCAGCTCGACATAGCGGTCCTCGACCTGCTGACCACTCTGATTGATGTCGGCCGCGATGTAATAAACGTTCAGCTCCAACGCATCGGCGCCGGCCTGTTCGAGCTGCTTACCATGGGCAATCCAGCCGCCAGGGGTAACGCCATTGAGGCTGGCAATAACCGGGATATCCAGCGCTTCCTTGAGCTTGCGCAGGTTCTCCAGGTACTGATCAAGACCGGTGCTGAACTCCTGCCAGTCGGGCATGAAGCCATCGTCGGCTTCCGAAAAGCCAGTACCCTGATTGATCAGAAAGCGGTCCATGCCTTCTGACTCGGCGCGGATGGCTTCTTCAAACAGAGAGTACATAATCAGCGCCGAGGCGCCAGCATCCTCCAGCTCCTTTGACATATCGACGCTTTTCGATAGCGGCGAGGCCGAGGGCACCAGAGGGTTCTTGAGGGTCATGCCCAAGTAGGGGGTGGTTAAATCCATGGTTTTTCTCCGGAAAAATCTGGGTTCTGAATCCTGACGCGACGCCGGATGCGGCCCTGTCTCTGTCGGAGGGGGGCGACATCCAGCGCCAGAACGGCTTGGGCCTTTGACTAGGCCGGCTTATCGACCGGCTTGGGGCCTTTCTTCTGCACCGCCAGATGCGCCATCTGCTCATAGAGCGAGAAGCGCGTCTCGACATGCTTCTGCGCCAGAGCCAGGAAGCGCTCGGCGGCTTCCGGATGGGTGCGGTTTAGCACATTGAAGCGATGCTCGCTGTAGATGTAATCCCGATAGGGGATGTTCGGCGCCTTGCTATCGATGTGCAGCGGATTCTCGCCTTGATCGGTCTTGCGCGGATCGTAACGGAACAGCGGCCAGTGCCCGGAGTTGACCGCCATGTCCTGCTGGCGCAGGTTGTTCGACAGGTCGGCGCCATGGGCGATACAGGGCGAGTAGCACAACAGCAGCGAGGGACCGTCGTAGGACTCGGCCTCGATGAAGGCGCGCAGGGTGTGTACGTCTTTGGATCCAAAGGCGACCTGGGCGACATAGACGTTCTCGTAGGCCATGGCCATCATCGCCAGATCCTTCTTGAAGGTCGCCTTGCCGCCGGCGGAGAACTTGGCCACCGCGCCCATGGGCGTCGCCTTGGAAGTCTGGCCACCGGTGTTGGAGTAAACCTCGGTATCGAGCACCAGCAGGTTGACGTTGCGCCCGGTCGAGAGCACATGGTCGACACCGCCGTAGCCGATGTCATAGGCCCAGCCGTCACCGCCGACCGCCCACACGCTGCGCTTGACCAGCTGCTCGCAGGTGGCCTCCAGCGCATGCACATCAATGCTGGCTCCCATGCTGGCACCCATGGTCGCGAGCTTTTGCTTCAGCGCCGCGACCCGCTCGCGCTGCTCGAAAATGCCGGCTTCCGTCGATTGATCGGCGTTCAAGAGCCCATCGACCAGATCCTGACCGATTTTGTCCGCCAGCTTGACCAGATATTCGCGCGCCTGATCGCATTGCTTGTCGATGGCCAGGCGCAGGCCCAGCGCGAACTCGGCATTGTCCTCGAACAGCGAGTTGTTCCAGGTCGGGCCGCGGCCATTGGGGTCTGTCGTATAGGGCGTTGTGGGCAGATTGCCACCATAAATCGACGAGCAACCGGTGGCGTTGCCAATCAGCATGCGATCGCCAAAGAGCTGGGTAGCGAGCTTGACATAGGGCGTCTCGCCGCAACCCACGCAAGCGCCGGAGAACTCGAACAGCGGCTGCATCATCATCGCATGCTTGATCTTACCGGGATCAAGCTTGGTGCGATCATACTCGGGCAGGGTGAGGAAGAAATCCCAGTTCGGCTGTTCCAGATCGTGGCGTTCCTCCGCCGGCACCATGTTGAGCGCCTTGCGGTTGGGATCTTTCCGATCGCGGATCGGGCAGACCTCGACACAGATGCCGCAGCCGGTGCAATCATCCGGGGCCACCTGATAGGTGACGTGATAGCCCTCGGGGAAGTCCTTGCCCTTGATGGGCACATGCTGGAATTGCTCCGGCGCCTTGTCGGTCAGCGCGGCCGGATAGACCTTGGAGCGGATGGCGGCATGCGGGCACACCATGGGGCACTTGCCGCATTGGGTGCAGAGATCCTCTTCCCACTTGGGCAGTTGCAGCGCCAGGTTGCGCTTCTCGTAATGGGCGGTCGCGGTCGGCCAGGTGCCATCATTGGGCATCAAGCTGACCGGCAGGCTGTTGCCGCGGCCTTCGATCAACATGGAAGTCACGCGCTTGACGAAATCCGTCGCGTGATCCGGCACCACCGGCGGACGGGCATGGGTGCTGGTGACCTGCGCGGGAATCGCCACCTGATGCAAGCCGGCGATACTGGCATCAATGGCGGCATAGTTGCGTTCCAACAGATGCTGGCCCTTTTTACCGTAGGTTTTCTCCACCGCCTTTTTGATCTCGGCAATGGCCTCCTCGCGCGGCAGGATGCCGGAGATGGCAAAAAAGCAGGTCTGCATGATGGTATTGATGCGCCGACCCATTTTGGTCTGCTCGGCGATGCCGTAGGCGTCGACCACATAGAAGGTGATCTTCTTGTCGATCATCGTCTGTTGCAGTTCGCGCGGCAGATCGTCCCACACCTTGTCCGCCGGGGTCTGGGAGTTGAGCAGGAAGGTCGCGCCTTCCCGGGCCTTCTCCAGCAGATTGAAGCGGGTGACGAAGGTCGGCTGATGGCAGGCGACAAAGCTCGCTTCGTTCTCGCCGATCAAATAGGTGCTGTGGATGGGCTTGGGCCCGAAGCGCAGATGGGAAACCGTCATGGCGCCGGCTTTTTTCGAGTCATACTCGAAATAACCCTGGCCATAGTTCGGCGTGCCCTCGGCGATGATTTTGATGGAGTTCTTGTTGGCCGAGACGGTACCGTCTGAACCCAGGCCATAGAACACGCAATTGGTCACTCCGGCATTGGCATCGGGCCGGAAACTCGCATCCCACTCCAAATGGCTGTTCGACACATCGTCGATGATGCCGATGGTGAAGCGATTTTTCGGTTGATCCTTGGCGAGTTCGTCGAAAATCGCCTTGACCATCGCCGGAGTGAATTCTTTCGACGATAGCCCATAGCGCCCGCCGATCACCCGCGGCATGCTGGCGATGCGCCCGTCGCCGACGGCCTCGGCCAACGCGCTGACGGTATCCTTGTACATGGGCTCGCCATTGGAACCAGGCTCCTTGCAGCGATCAAGCACCGCCACCTTGGTGACACTGGCGGGCAGAACCGTGAGCAGCGCGGACAGATCGAACGGTCGATACAGCCGCACCTTGACCAGGCCGACCTTCTCGCCATGGGCGACCAGATGCTCAACGGCCTCTTGCGCCGCGCCAATCCCAGAGCCCATCAGCATCACCACCCGCTCGGCATCGGGCGCGCCGACATACTCAAACAGCTTGTAGTGACGCCCGGTGAGCTGGGCGAACTGTTCCATGCGCGCCTGCAGGATGCCGGGCAGCTTGGCGTAGAAGGGATTGACCGTCTCGCGGCCCTGGAAGTACACATCCGGATTCTGGGAGGTACCGCGGATGATGGGGTGATCGGGGTTGAGCGCACGGGCGCGATGGGCCTTGACCAGCTCCTCGTCGATCATGGCGCGCACAGTATCCGTCGCCAGCCTTTCGATCTTGGCCACCTCGTGCGAGGTGCGGAAGCCGTCGAAAAAGTGCAGGAAGGGAATGCGCGTCTCCAAGGTGGCGGCCTGGGCGATCAAGGCAAAATCCATGACCTCCTGCACCGAGGCGGCGCAGAACATGGCATAGCCCGTCGAGCGGCAGGCCATGACATCGGAATGGTCGCCGAAAATCGACAAGCCCTGGGCCGCGAGCGAGCGCGCCGAGACATGAAACACCGTCGGGGTGAGCTCCCCGGCGATCTTGTACATGTTCGGGATCATCAGCAGCAGACCCTGGGAGGCGGTGAAGGTGGTCGAGAGCGACCCGCCCTGAAGCGCGCCATGAATGGCGCCGGCCGCGCCGGCCTCGCTTTGCATCTCGATGACATCGGGGACAGTGCCCCAGAGATTTGTAACACCGAGCGAGGACCACTCGTCGGCCCACTCGCCCATGTTGGAGGAGGGGGTGATGGGATAGATGGCGATGACCTCGTTGGTCATGTGGGCGACATAGGCGGCGGCTTCATTGCCGTCGATGGTGACGGTTTGCTCTTGCGACATGATCAGTCTCGAATGCTGGGTTGACAAATTCGATTGATCGGCTCGGCAGCCGATTCTTACATTCCGGTTACAAACACCATGAACCGGAGATTGGTTGGGACGCGGGTTAGGCTATAGGAAATCTGACCAAACGCAAGACATGCCCGCACGGCTGGCCGCCTGGCACAGCCACATCACAATTGGGCATCACAGTCGGGCATCACAGTCGGGAACACCGATGAAGGTCAGACTCGCTGGAATTCTCTGCTTCCTTGATTCCTTACTTTAAGCTCCTTCTAGGCGGGTTTGGTCTATGGGGCTCCATTCGGGTGGGGGCTCCATTCGGGGGGCTCCATTTAAGGGATTCCTTTCAGCGGGACTCCAGGCAGCGAGAACCCGCTGGACATCGTTCCAAGGACCGCCAAGTGCAACAAGTCCCACTTGCTGGCCGGATCTGTCAGCCGCCCTGCCCCCGTCCAGAGGTTGCCAATATACCCCGGATGGCGCGGCTTTTGACCCCTCAAATCCCCTTGCCATGAGACAATCCTGCTTTGACATGACTCGCGTCAGTATTCGCGCGCGCGGCGCCCGCGCCCTCTGGGTTACAGTTCGCGATCAGCGGCCGCCGCACCACTTGTCCTCCATGCAGGCACCAGCAACAACTCTCACTGCCCCTTGTCCGGACGCCGGCCTGTCCCTGCGCCGCATGCGCATGCACGACCTCGACGCCGTACTCAGCGTCGAGCGCGCCGCTTATCACAGCCCCTGGACCGAAGGCATCTTCCAGGATTCCCTGGCTGCTGGGCATTATTGCCTGGTGCTTGAGCAGCCCGTCTCGGACCAACTCATCGGCCATGGCGTCATGATGCTGGTGCTCGACGAATGCCATCTGCTCAATGTCTGCATCCATCCAAGCCACCAGCGCCGGGGACTCGGACGCCTCCTACTCAGACGTCTGCTCGCCATTGCCCGCAAGCGCCAGGCTGCATCGGCTTTTCTCGAGGTACGCGCATCCAACCAGGCCGCCCTCGCCCTCTACCAAGCTGAAGGTTTCAACGAAATCGGCCTGCGTCGCGGCTATTATCCGGCAGCCAAAGGGCGTGAAGATGCCATCGTCATGGGCTGCGCGCTCTGAGTTGTCCAAACCAGCACTCCACCTGATGAACAGTTGGATTGACAGCAACTCCAGCGCTGTTGCCGTTGCAGATCATCCAGAGAGAGGTGCCGATGGGTTTGGCCGCGAGTGGCCCGGCTGTAGTATGCTCGCCTGCATTGGCGCCTACCTCAGGGAGCGCCCCACCAAGAACCTTGCCTGAACGGATAAGAAAACGTGACTGAACTCAAAAACGATGTCTTCCTGCGCGCCCTGCTGCGCGAACCCGTCGATTACACTCCCGTCTGGATGATGCGCCAGGCCGGGCGCTATCTGCCCGAGTATCGCGAGACCCGCGCCAAGGCGGGCAGTTTCATGGATCTGTGCCGCGACCCAGAACTGGCCTGCGAGGTAACCCTGCAACCACTCGAGCGCTTTCCACTAGATGCGGCCATCCTGTTCTCGGATATTCTCACCATCCCCGATGCCATGGGCCTTGGGCTCTATTTCAGCGAGGGCGAGGGGCCAGGCTTCGAGCGGCCGGTACGAAGTAAGGAGGACATTGAGCGCATCAAGGTACCGGATCCCGAGCAGGAACTGCGCTATGTGATGGACGCGGTGGCGCTGATCCGCCAGGAACTGCACGGGCGGGTGCCGCTGATCGGTTTCTCCGGCGCACCCTGGACCTTGGCCACTTACATGATCGAGGGCGGCAGCACCAAGAATTTCGCGCTGACCAAGGCGATGATGTTTGACCGCCCCGAGTTGATGCATGCCCTGCTTGGCAAGATTGCGGACACTGTGACCCTGTATCTCAATGCCCAGATCGCATGCGGCGCTCAAGCGGCGATGATTTTCGACACCTGGGGTGGCGTACTGTCGCCGGCGGATTTCCGCGAGTTCTCTTTGCGCTACATGGAGCGCATCGTAGAGGGTCTGACGCGCGAGGCGGATGGGCGGCGCGTGCCTGTGATCCTGTTCGCCAAGGGTGGCGGTCAATGGCTCGACCGTATGGCCGAGACAGGTTGCGATGCCTTGGGTGTCGATTGGACCACGGATCTGGCCGATGCCCGCCGGCTGGTCAAAGACAAGGTCGCGCTGCAAGGCAACCTCGACCCATGCATCCTTTACGCATCCCCCGAGCGCATTGAACGCGAAGTCGGCCGAGTATTGGCAAGTTACGGCAGCGGTTCAGGGCATGTGTTCAATCTTGGTCACGGCATTCATCCCGATGTCAACCCCGAGCATGCCGCGGCCATGGTAAAGGCCGTGCATCAGCTCAGCCGGCCTTATCACGCATGAACACAGTTCATAGGGGTTGATGCGAGCATTCCCTCGACATCGCGCATCAACCCAGACCCACGATTGTTCGGCGGAAATCCGCCATTTGGCCACCAAGCTAATCCGCCAAAACCCTGCGTGATCAGTTGATTGCTTGATCAGCTGTTCAGGCAAGGGTACCTATCACAACAATGCCGGCGTAAATCGCAAACAGAGGAGCGGTCAGCACCAGGACGGCAACGCTGAAGATTCGACCCGCGGGATGTGTTGCCACAGCTAATCCAGAAAGGATCAATGCCACCGCACCCACCGCAAACCCAGAGAAAAACAACCCTTTGATACAGTCGGTTTGGCAGGACCGATCTTCAATGGGCACTCCAGACAACAGTGTATAGGTGATAAACAAGGTCAAGGCCCAGCCGATCATCGCCAGGACAAGGGCGATGGGTGCGGTTATTTTCATGATCAGGTGTCCTCCAATGATGCAGGTATGCAGGTAATGCAATCGTCTCAAATGACCGAGGTCGTGCCATTGTGAGCGCCAGGCGGTCGCCTTTGCAACAGGCAGATACCCGATGACAAAGCGTCGGGCCAGCACCAGATTTGTCCGAAACCCGCAGGTAGAATCTCGAGGACGCCGGAACGGCTTAAGCACTCAACCAAGGAGGTCGCGTCAGGCGCAAGCAATACCCCGGCCCCAAACAACCCCAGCAGCAGCACGGACGCGGGCCAGGCACGAAGGCTGACTGGCTTCAGCGCGGTTCCAAACGAACGTTTGACGCGATTACCGAGCAAGTCGACGCTGGCAATTTCATCCAGCACCAGATGGGTGAGGTACCCCAGCAGCACAAAGCCGCCAACTAGCCAACTGAATGCGGGCTCGAAATCCAGCCAACGATGGGCCAGAATCACCGCGAAGAGCGCGATGGAAACAGCCATCAGCAGTGAATGAAAGAGCCCGCGATGAACAGTCAGCCGGGCGAAAAAAAGCCGCAGCGGAAAATAGACGAACAGCCATAGCACAGCCCAAATCAGCGCGAGTTCAAACAGCCGAAACTTCTCCCTCAGGCTGGTTGCGATCACGAAACCAAGCACCAAGCCCAGGAGCGCGAAAAACGCGCGCACGGGATGCGAATCGTCAGCATCGATATCCGGTGCCAGACTGGCCGCCACGCCCAGCACCAGCAACCATTGGGTCTGACCAAAGTCGGTCAGCCCCTGGGTGTGAACGCTCAGCGCGGCCGTGCCGACCACAGCTGTTCCAACCCCAAGATGCGTCTGAAAATTCGCCATCGGCTTGCCAGGCACGCTCGCTTGAGATTGAACCGAATGACCGGTGTCGCACCGGAATATGCACAGACTCCCAGCCCTAGCCGTTCATGCGCCAGCGGCTCTTAGGTAACAAAAGGCAAGGTGGCGTCCCTGCCCGGCAACATCCTTAAGGCGGAAATCCCCTTGAGAATAATGCGCTTGGCTGGGTATCAATCCGCGGCTACCACCTCAATGATGACGTTGGAATCCAGGTCGGCGTGCAGGCGAAGATTGACACTGAACTCGCCGACAGCACGCAGGGGCCCATCGGGGAGACGCACCTCGCTGCGCATAATCTCGACCTCGGCCGCACTGCTGACCGCCTCGGCAATATCAGCCGTGCCAACCGAACCGAACAATCGGCCCTCATCGCCGGCCTTGCGCCCGATGGTCACACGCAGACCATCGAGTTTGGCCTTGCGCGCCTCCGCTGCCGCAAGTGCATCGGCGGCTTCGCGCTCCAGCTCGGCACGACGTTCCTCGAAGGCTTTGAGATTCTCGGCCGTCGCAGCAACGGCAAAACCACCTGGAAGGAGATAATTGCGCCCATATCCGGGCCGCACGGAAACCTTATCGCCGAGCGCACCCAGGCCGACGACTTTTTTGAGCAAAATGACATCCACAACAGATTCCTCTTAAATGAACGGGCGCAAGCCGTCGCGGCGCACACTGTAATGGTGAGTCTCCACCCCTCAGGCTGAATACCTTGGGAATCACAGTGAAGCAACCCGCGTCCACTCGCCTGATCAGTGGCCGTCGGTGTAAGGCAGAAGCGCGAGATACCGGGCGCGCTTAATCGCGACAGCGAGCTGGCGCTGATAACGCGCCGAGGTACCGGTAATGCGGCTGGGAACAATCTTGCCGGATTCGCTGATAAAAGACTTGAGCAAATTCAGATCTTTATAATCGATTTCCGCAATTCCTTCGGCGGTGAAACGGCAATAGCGCTTACGGCGAAAAAAACGGGACATAACAAAATCCTCGTGACCAATGGGGGGGCGATCACTGTCCGATGATCGCTTTAAAATTTCAACACCTAGACGTTTATCGCCTAGATCTTCATGACCGGGATAGGCAATCCCTAAAGATCCTTAGGGCGTCGATGATGTGGGACTGAAGAAGCATGGGAAGCGCCGTGATCGGCAAACAAACCAGAACATCTGAGCACTGTTGCTGCTGCTACTCCTCTTCCTCTTCCTCTTCGTTTTCATCATCTGACATTTCGCCGCGGCGGGGCCGACGCTCCGAACGCTCGTCGCCCTGGTCAGGCGAGTCTTCATTACCCTTGGCGAGAGAGGAGACCTCGGTCACGGGACCATCGCGCTTGACGACCATGTTGCGCATGATGGCGTCGTTATAGCGAAAGGTGTTGACAAGCTCATCAAGCGCTTCCTGGTCGCACTCAATGTTCATCAGGACATAGTGCGCTTTATGCACTTTATTGATGGGATAGGCGAGCTGACGCCTGCCCCAATCTTCCAGCCGATGGATTTGGCCGCCGCGGCTCTCAATACCGCCACGGTAGCGCTCGATCATGGCCGGAACCTGTTCGCTCTGGCTTGGATGAACAAGAAAAACTACTTCATAATGTCGCATGAAAGCTCCTCATGGATAGGAAGCCTCCCGTCTCCATCCATGGACCTGGCACAAAGCCACGTCCAAATCTGGACCGGTGAGGCAAGGAGTGATCGCTTAAATTCAGCAAAGCCGTGCATTATGGCTGCTTTATGTCAGACTGTAAATGAGGTTTTTTATCGCCCTGGCGCTAGATGATCGAGCAGCGTCAGAGCACATTGGCGCACTCTCCCGGAGTATCATGAGCCGGCGGCACAAGAATACCCCCCAAACCCCAAAGCATCCTCCTTCAGACCATGGCCAAAGTCCTGTTGAGCGCGATCACCAGCCTGTTTCTTGGCGGCTGCCTGGCCTCTTCGCCCCAGATCCACTCACAGGAGTCCTATCGCGGCCCTCTGATCGCCGCCATCGCACCCATCGGCGGCCAAGTCGATCAGGTGACCGGATGGGTCTTGCGCCACAAAGTTGAACAAGGACTGGCAGAACAGATTCGTGCCGCGGCAATTTTTTCAGCCGTGGAGGAAATCCCCTCGGCCTCGGCGCCAAACGAGGCCGAAATCATCATCGAGCCGAGCTTTTTGCAGCAAGCCGGTCTCACCCGGTCCCATAAGGACAAATCCGAACTCGCCGTCCATCTGAACGTGCGTAGAAAAACAACTGGAGTGGTCGCACTCGATCAGGATTATCGCGTCCCCTGCCCTTCATGCGCGCTTGGCAGAGTGGATCCACAGGCCATGCAGGCGCTGACCAAGGCGATCAATACCGACTTGAAGCGAGAATTTGGCAGGCGCCCCGCAGGCTAGCGGGCAGGACATTGAACAGGGCTAACTGGGGGGAAGGTTGTGTTGCAACTAGATGTTCGCTCGCCGGTGGTTCGATAAAGGCCTTAGCGGTATTGGCGCAGGTAGTTCCATTCGTAAAAACGCTTCATCCAATGAAAAACGCGGGAATTTGGCAGAACCAGATTATGTTTTTCGTTGCGCGCCACCAACATCGCCTGGTCGTTTGCGTCAAGAATGCACAGCAACTCGACTTTAAACCCGACCCGCGGTGACTCACCACGCAGCTCGGCAACCAGATTGCGAGCGGCGGCCCGGGCTTGAAGATCGGCCATGTGAGCTTGCTTGGGCATCCAATCCGGGCCCGGGAAACTACCGGAATCACCCGCGACATAGACGCGCTCGACGCCGGGCACCCGACACTGGGCATCGGCCTGCAGCAATCCGCCGGGGGAGCGCGGCAGCGAGCTGTTGTCAAACCAGGCATTCCCCGTCATACCGGGCATGAAAACAATCATATCGGCATCGAAACTGCCGCCCTCGGTTGTGACCTGACGTTCGCTAAAGCCCTTGAGTGCCTGACCCAGGTGGGTTTCGATGCCGACGCGCGCCATTTGCGCGAGCAGTTTGTCCACCGCCTTGGGCCCAAGCCGATTACCCGGCCGGGGAGCTGGTGTGAAAAACACCAAACGAAATCGATCCCGACGTCCCTCGGCGCGCAACTGGCGGTCGAGCCCGAACAGGAACTCAAAAATCGGCCCGCCGCGCATGGACGCAGGTTCCTTGGGGTTGCCGGAAAAGCCCATGGCCACAGTGCCGCCATCCATGGCCTTGAGCCGTTCACGGATCTTCTCGGCCGCGGCGATCCCCTCGCAGGGTGTGATGGCATGCTCTATGCCAGGCAGCTTTTTGATGAAGCGCCCGCCACTGGCAATGATCAGACCATCATTTTCGACTGGACCAGCCGTGGTTTCGAGTATCCGACCATTATCATTCAGCCCGGTGGCCTCGGCGGCATGGTGAGTCGCGCGCATGCGCCTAAAAAATGGCCGCAGATCAATGCGCAGTTGCTCGGCCGTGCGCAATCCGGAAGGAATCCAGATAAGCCCGGGCAGATAGACGAATTCCGGCCTCGGACTTACCAGGGTAATGTCGGCATCGATCACGGACTTCCGCAACCATTGTGTCGCGGTCAGTGCACCGAAGCCCGAACCAACAATAGTGATGCGTTTCGCTGCCATGGTGAGGGCCTGTCAGTCCAGAGTCTAGATGTCTCGGGCTCAAGCGTCTGGCGATTCGTCCAGCTCGCCCGACTTTGCCGTCTCGGCCAACTCGGCCTCAAAGGCGAGGTTGACACGATCACGCAATTCTTTACCAGGTTTAAAATGTGGCACATGCTTGCCCGAGAGCGCAACCGAATCTCCGGTTTTAGGATTACGCCCCACCCGCGGCGGACGATAGTGCAGGGAAAAGCTCCCAAAACCGCGAATTTCAATACGCTCGCCAGAGGCAAGGGCGGTACTCATGCATTCAAGGATGCAGCGCACCGCAAGCTCCACGTCCTTGTAGGCCAGGTGGTTCTGTCCGGCGGACAGAGCCTCAATCAGCTCGGATTTCATCATAGCGGGTGATCTTCCGTCCTTGGCGGGGGCAGCCCAGATGACTGGGCTCCACCGCCCACCACAGTCGCCAAAACAGGGAATGAGGCCGGGGCATCTAGTGGCATCAATCCCTCTGGGCTTCCTCCATCTGCTGTTTCAGGATGTCGCCAAGTGTTGCGGTACCTGCCTGGGCCTCGCTAGCGTAGCCCTTGATGGCCGCCTGCTCATCGGCGGCATCCTTGGCCTTGATCGACAAGGAAATGGTGCGGTTCTTGCGGTCCACGCCGACAAACTTGGCCTCGACCTCTTCATCGGGCTTGAGCACCGAGCGCGCATCCTCGATCCGGTCACGCGAAATCTCGGAGGCACGCAGATAGCCCTCGACGCCCTCGGCCAAAGCGATGGTCGCGCCCTTGGCGTCGACCTCAAGAACCTTGCCCTTAACAATGCTGCCTTTTTCGTGCAGGGCCACAAAGCTGGAGAAGGGGTCTTTATCGAGTTGCTTGACGCCAAGAGAGATACGCTCGCGCTCCGGGTCGACCGAGAGCACGACGGTTTCGAGCACATCGCCTTTCTTATAGTTACGCAGCGAATCCTCGCCGGATTCGTCCCAGGAGATGTCGGAGAGATGCACCAAGCCATCGATACCGCCGTCAAGCCCGATAAAAATACCAAAGTCGGTAATGGACTTAATCTGGCCGCTAACGTGATCACCCTTCTTGTGGGTGGCCGAGAACTCATCCCAGGGATTGGTCTGGCACTGCTTGATGCCAAGGGAGATGCGCCGACGCTCCTCGTCGATGTCGAGCACCATGACCTCGACCTCGTCGCCCAGGGAGACCACCTTGCTTGGATGGATGTTCTTATTGGTCCAGTCCATCTCGGAGACGTGCACCAAGCCCTCGACCCCCTCCTCGATCTCTACGAAGCAGCCGTAGTCGGCGATGTTGGTCACCTTGCCGAACACGCGGGTACTCTCCGGATAGCGCCGCGCGATATTGACCCAAGGATCCTCGCCCATTTGCTTGAGTCCCAGGGAGACGCGCTGGCGGTCACGGTCGAACTTGAGCACCTTGACCATGACCTCCTGGCCAATCTCGACCACCTCGGAGGGATGCTTGACGCGCCGCCAGGCCATGTCGGTGATGTGCAGCAGGCCGTCGATACCGCCGAGATCCAGGAAGGCACCGTAATCGGTCAGGTTCTTGACCACACCCATTAGCTCGACGCCTTCCTCGAGCTTGTCGAGCAACGCATCGCGCTCGGCGCTGTACTCTTCCTCGACCACGGCGCGGCGCGAGACCACCACGTTATTGCGGCGGCGATCCAGCTTGATGACCTTGAACTCCAGGTCCTTGCCTTCCAGATAGGCGGTGTCGCGCACCGGGCGCACATCGACCAGGGAGCCAGGCAAGAAGGCCCGCACGCTGCCGAGCTCGACCGTGAAACCGCCCTTGACCTTGCCGTTGATCATGCCAGTGACGGTGGCGCCATCCTCGAAGGCTGTCTCGAGCGTATCCCAGGCGGCAAAGCGCTTGGCCTTTTCACGCGACAGACGGGTGACACCGAAGCCATCCTCGACCGCGTCGAGCGCGACCTGGACATCGTCACCAATGGCAACCTCAAGTTCGCCCTCGGGTGACAGAAACTGGCTGCGAGGGATGATCCCCTCGGACTTGAGGCCGGCATTGACGATCACCGAATCTCCGGTGATGTCGACGACCTGCCCGGTGATGATGGTACCGGGCTGGAGTTGGGTGTTGTTCAGGCTCTCTTCAAAGAGGTCGGCAAAGCTTTCGGTCATGAGCGTGGAAGTTCCCGGCGTTCTCGCCTCGCTCCGGCGGTTGATCGATTTGATGCGAATCAACACGTTCACGGAGGGTTAGGTTAAAAAAACAAGCCGGCGGATGCGGCCGCCGGCTACCTTTGCGACGATTTGTGTTTACATCACAGTCAAACATTAGCGAATCAGGTGATCAGCCAAGGCAGGGAGCGACGCACCGCATCCATCACAGAGTTGAAGACGGCGTCAATCGACATCCTCGTCGTATCCATGACCACGGCATCATCAGCCGCGACCAGGGGACTCAGCGCCCGCTGCTGATCACGCTGGTCGCGCTCGCGCAAATCATCGGTCAAGTCGACTAGATTAGCATCCACACCTTTGTCATTCAACTGTTTATAGCGCCGGTTCGCGCGCTCCTTTAGGCTCGCGTCCAGATAGAACTTGAGCGGTGCGGATGCGAAGACCACTGTGCCCATGTCACGACCGTCCGCCACCAACCCGGGTGGGCGGACGGCATTGCGCTGCCAGTCAAGCATGGCAGCACGCACAGGCGCATGGCGAGCCACCCGCGAGGCGGCGGCGGCGGCGGTTTCAGTGCGAATCGCGGATGAAATATCGTCACCTTCCAGCAGCAGGCGCTGCCCGGCAAAACGCAGATCAAGCCGCCCCGCCAGTTGGCCGAGTGCCTCGCCATCATCGAGATCGACGCCTGCCGCCATGGCGGCATGACCAAGCCCACGATACAGAGCGCCACTGTCCAACAAATGCCAACCCAAGCGTTCCGCCAGCTTGGCGGCGATGGTGCCCTTACCGCAACCTGATGGCCCGTCGATTGTGATGACTGGTGTGATGACCGGCGTAATGACCGGTGTAATAACGGAGGTGCCAGCAGGCACTGCTGATGATTTGTCCTCGGATGACATCATTGGCTGAGTGGTCTGACGAAGGTTAAGCCCCCTGGATCGGCAGGCATTAGTCGTAGCGCTCCACAATTTCCAGACCCGCCTCGGCGGCCAGTGCGGCATAACGCGGGAAAGAGGTGTTGACATTGGCACAGTTTCGCACCTCGATTGGCGCGGACGCCCGCAGCGCCGCCATCGCGAACGCCATGGCCACGCGGTGGTCGCCATGACTATCAACACTCCCGCCCTGAAATGCATTGCCCAAAGAGGATCCGCCCAGAATGCGCATCCCATCCGGCAGCGGCTCAGCCTCGACTCCCAGCGCTTGGAGCCCCTTTGCCATGCTCTGGATGCGGTCGCTTTCCTTGACCCGCAGTTCCTCGGCCCCGCGCAACAGGGTTTCCCCCTCGGCACAGGCCGCGGCGATAAAAATCGCCGGGAACTCATCGATCGCCAGCGGCACCAGCTCCGTTGGAATCCGAATGCCTTTCAAGGCGGCGGCGCGCACATGCAAATCGGCCACCGGCTCACCGCCCTGCTCGCGCGGGTTAAGCAAGTCGATCTCGGCGCCCATGGCCTTGAGAATCTCGATCACCCCGGTGCGGGTGGGATTCACTCCCACGCCTGTCAAGGTCAGGTCACTGTCAGCGGCGATACTGGCCCCGATCAGAAAAAAGGCCGCGGAAGAAATATCACCTGGCACGGCAATAGTGCCGCCGCTCAGACGTTGCCCGCCCCGCACGCAAATACAAGCACCATCCTGGTGGACGGCATAACCGAAAGCACGCAGCATCCGCTCGGTATGGTCACGGGTGGGCGCCGGCTCAATCACACAAGTCTCGCCCTGGGCGTAGAGACCGGCGAGCAGCACACTTGACTTGACCTGTGCGCTGGCCACCGGCATCGCATAGCGGATGCCGCGCAGCCCTTCGGCCGCTTGCAGCAGCAGCGGCGCAGTCCCCTCGGCGCTGGTGGTGATGCGCGCGCCCATCTCGGCCAAGGGCTCTGTCACGCGCCGCATGGGCCGCCGCGTCAGCGAGGGGTCACCGACAAGTTCACTCGCGAAGTACTGGCCACTCAGCAGCCCGGTCAGCAGCCGCATGGATGTCCCGGAGTTGCCCATGTCAAGCGGCGCCCGCGCTGGTCGCAGGCCATGCAGGCCAACGCCCCGCACCAGCAACTGCCCCAGATCCGGCCCCTCGATCACGACTCCAAGCTGACGAAATGCCTTGAGCGTGGCGAGACTGTCGGCTCCTTCAAGAAAACCCGAGATACGACTTTCACCATCCGCGATGGCGCTCAACATCACTGCCCGGTGGGAAATGGATTTATCACCAGGCACGGCAATGCGCCCCGTGAGTTTTCCGCCCGGCATCAGATCGAAGCGCAATTCATGCTGAGCTGTCACTACGATGGCGCTCCTTGAATGTGCATCCAGAGGCAAGATCCTGGATGATGAAATTGCTGTTTCACGGTTCTTTTTGTCCTGCATCAGCACCCCGAAGGATGAAAATGCGGTTTCAGGGTCAGTTTCCGGGTCAACAAGTTGCCTAAGCGCCCATGCACAGGTGGATGTCACCCTTGGCGAGGCTCCAACCCGGCAAAAATAGCGGAATACCCGCGTGCTGTAAACGCGCACCGCCGCCAAAGGCATTTGACCACCGCGACCGGGCAGTCCCAGCCATACCTGCTAAGATGCGAGCAGAGGACCGCGACCGCGGCAACACCCAATTAACTAGCACCCCATGGATTTCAGACGACCGATGTATAGATCTCGCCCTCGACCACAGGCCATAGCACTCCCACGACCAAACGCGACATTGCCAAACATGGCACTGCCGCTCATCCTTGGCCTGCTCGGTTTTGCATCCATCTCGGATGCCGAGAAGCCACCCGCGCCAACGCGCCTGACACTTGTGTGCGTCGAGCAACCCGCGCGACAGGTCACCTTCGACGGGGAAGGTCAGGTCAAGTACACAGAAATCGCGCCTGAGCACCAAGATCCCGTCACCCTGACCCTGATCAAGATTGCCCCCGGCGAGGATTACGAGATCGAGCCCGCGCGCATTGAAAGCAGCGCGGACTGGCTCAATCGCACCCGGGCTCTGTGGTCACGCGGAAACCAGGTTGCTGCCGACAACGGTCGCCTGCGCATTGATCTGGTCAAGAACCGACTCTTTATCACCGAGGCCAAGACCGACGGCAACGCGGATTTTCGCCGTTTTGATTGCGAAGATGTCGCCACCGATTCGCCAGATAGCCACGGGAGTGAGTAGCGCCAGTCGCGGCCCGCACCCATGGACTCCGAACACCAGGATCAAAGCCCAATCGCCCACCGCTTTCGCGGTTTTTTACCCGTGGTGGTCGATGTGGAAACCGCCGGCTTCGACCACCAACGCCATGCCCTGCTTGAGATCGCGGCCATCATCATCCAGATGAATGACCAAGGTTGGCTTGAGCCCGGGCCAACCATCGCCTGCCATGTGCTGCCCTTTCACAATGCCGAACTCGATCCGCGGGCACTTGCCTTTAATAAGATCGATCCCTATCACCCCTTTCGCGACGCTGTCGCCGAGAGCGACGCACTGAAGCAGATCTTGAATCCGGTGCGCAAGGCCGTCAGGACCAATGCCTGCAACCGCGCCATTTTAGTCGGCCACAACGCACATTTCGACCTTGGCTTCCTGAAAGCCGCCGTCGAGCGCACCGGATTCAAGCGCAATCCGTTTCATGCCTTCAGCGTTTTCGACACTGTTTCCTTGGCGGGGCTTGCCTACGGCCAGACGGTTCTCGCCAAGGCGGCCCGCGCCGCCGGACTTGACTGGGACGACAGCGAGGCCCACTCGGCCATCTACGACGCCGAGCAAACTGCCCGATTATTTTGCCGCATTCTCAACCAATGCCACGAACGTGGCTTGCCCCTATAAACACAGGCGAGCAAGCCAAGCCCCCTTCGCGGCCGCTTCCGGCGCCTGCTTGAAGACAGCGCGTTGATCAGCCGGCCTCGGGCTGTTTGGCCGCCGCTGCTTCCATCATCGACTTGAGCTCGCCGGACTGATGCAGCTCGAGGGTGATATCACAACCGCCGATGAGTTCACCATCGACGTATATCTGCGGGAAGGTCGGCCAATCCGCGTAGCGCGGCAGATGTTCGAAAATATCCGGGTCCTGCAGCACGTTGACGAAAGCAAAAGGCACACCGCAATCAGAGAGCGCCTGAGCCGCGCGCATGGAAAAGCCACATTGTGGAAATTGTGGCGTTCCCTTCATGTAGATCACCACCGGATTACCCTTCACCTGCTGATCGATTCGTTCTAGCACATCCATCCCGAGCACCTCGTTGCAATGAATAACGGGGTCAGAGGTCGGGCCAACTGTTCGATGAATCAAGCCACGTGATTTTGGTTGCGCAACATCATGACCGCCAAAGCGCGTCAAAAAGTCCCGTGGTCCGCTCGACTCGGCGCGCGCAGGCCGAGGCAATGTCGCTTGGCTCAGCCATGATAGCGACCTGCTGTTTGCCCCTGGTGATGCCGGTGTAGAGCAATTCACGGGTAAGCATTGGGCTGTCGTTTTCTGGCATGACGAGCAGGTCGCTATCGAATTCGCTACCCTGGCTTTTGTGAATGGTCATGGCGAAGACGGTCTCGTGTGCTGGAAGGCGGGCCGGCAGCAGGCGACGCACGCCCTCGGGGGTTCGCAGCCAGAAACCCAGCGCGCCCCACGCGCGACCGCGGCACGCAGAGGTTGCAGGCTCATGCGGCCTCCGTGTGGCCGGTTGCGAACAAGCCCGTTACGCACAGCCAGTTGCTGCGACAGCCTGCGCGCCATGCCTTGGTTGGGCACCACGATGAGGTCCGGCTCGAAAGGATCGCCGCGGGCCGCTCTGTCACCGGGAGTCAATTTCCCGGCCAGTTCCCCAGCAAGCGCATCGACAAGCGTCTCGACAAGCGTCTCGAGTCGATTGGAATGGATTACCTGAAGCATTGGCTCAGTCTGTGCCCGTGGCATGCATGACTCGATTGACAGGCAAGGACCTACCTGAGGCATTGTTCGCGCGACTGTCGTTGACACTGCGTCACTGAGGGTAAACCTCTTTGGGATCAAACACCTGCTCACCCAGGTCGATCAGGCGGTTCTGTTCGATCTTGCGGAAGAAACAACTGCGTTTTCCCGTGTGGCAAGCCGCCCCGCCAATCTGCTCGACCTTAAGCAGCAGGGCGTCGCCATCGCAGTCCAGATAGATGCCCCGGACCTTCTGCAGATGACCGCTTTCCTCGCCCTTGTGCCAGAGTTTCTGGCGCGAGCGGCTCCAGTAAACCGCCTCGCCCAACTCGAGTGTCTTGGCCAGCGACTCCTGGTTCATGTTGGCCACCATCAGAACCTCCCCGCTGTCGGCATCCTGGGCAATGGCGGTGATCAACCCCTTCCCTTTGGCAAAATCCAGGGCGTTTTCGAGTTCGCCGCTTAACAACTTGGCTTGACTCTCTGGTTCAGGCATTGCATGACACTCGCATTGTGATTGAGGAAGTCTCGCGCCCGGCATCCCGCGGCCGAGCACTCAGCGCTCGAACACGGCCATGGACTCAACATGGGCTGTATGCGGAAACATATCCATGACGCCGGCGGCCAGCGGACGGAAGCCGTGACGCTCGCTCAGATACCCGGCATCGCGCGCGAGCGTGCCGGGATAACAAGACACATAGACTAAACGGCGAATACCAGTCGCGACCAGTGCGTCAAGTACCTGCAAGGCGCCGCTGCGGGGTGGATCAATGAGCGCGAGATCAAACCTCTGCCGCATCCAGGCCCAGTGTCCAGTCAAATCCTGATCCGAAGAGTCACTGTAAAGATCGGCCTGCTCGAAGCGCACGCGGCTGTCATCGAGCCCATTGCGCCGGGCATTGGCCCGCGCCCGCCCGACCAGGCCTCCATCCCCTTCAACACCCAACACAAAGGCACAACGACGCGCGATGGGCAGGGTAAAATTGCCAAGCCCACAAAACAAGTCCAACACCCGATCATCCAGACCGGGATCGAGTTGTTCGAGCGCGCGCGCGACCATCAGGCGGTTGAGTTCCAGATTGACCTGGGTGAAATCATTGGGCTCGAAGGCCAGAGTGACATCCTCGGCGGGCAAGGCGTAGGTCAGTCCCACCTGCTGGCCTGGCAGGGGTTCCACGCTGTCAAGACCGCCGGGCTGGAGATAGACATGCAGGCCAGTACGGGCACCGAAGGCTTGCAGCAGGTCAATATCAGCCAGCGTCGGCGGCTCGAGCACACGAAAGACCAGCACAACAGGATCATCGCCTTGCGCCATCTCGACCTGGGCGACCTGCTCGCGAATGCTGAGCTGTCCAATGAGCTCGGCCAGCTCTGTCAGACGCCCGCCAACAGCCGGGTGCAGCACCTCGCAGCGACTCAGATCAGCAATGAAAGACGAGCCGCGCTCCCGAAAGCCGACCAGCACCCGCCCTTTTTTCGCCACATAGCGCACACCCAGTCGGGCCTTGCGCCTGTAGCCCCAATGCCCGGCCACCAGCGGCGGCAACCAGGTTTCGGGCCGCACCTTGCCGATGCGCTGCAAGACCTCGGCAAGGATGTCCTGCTTCATGCCAATCTGCGCCACCGGGGCCAGATGCTGCAGCGCGCAGCCGCCGCAGAGGCCAAAGTGAGGACAGCGCGGCGTGACGCGATCGGCGGCGGCGCTGAGCACCTCGACAACCTCGGCCTCATCGTAGCGGCGCTGACGGCGCGTCAGGCGCAGCCGCACCCGCTCACCAGCGAGAGCACCGGCGACGAACACGGCTTTTCCGTCGACATGAGTCACACCACGACCATCGTGACTCAAACCAGTGATTTCGGCTTCGAAGGGCTCTCGCGGTAGCGGTTTTTTCTTGCTCAAATCTCTGGCTTCGCTTGGATGTTTCGGTTGTTTGCCCGCCTCAGGGGCAGGGTCGCGCGGACTCCGACCGCCATCAGGCCGGAAAAACGCCGGTGGAGAGGTAGCGATCACCACGATCACAGATAATGACCACAATCACGGCATCCCGCTGCTCGCGCGCGAGCTTGAGCGCCGCGGCGACCGCGCCACCCGAGGAGATGCCGGCAAAGATGCCCTCCTCCGCCGCCAGCCGACGCGTGGTTTCCTCGGCCTCGGTCTGGGAGACATCAAGAATTCGGTCAACACCGGCGGGGTCGTAGATCTTGGGCAGGTAGTCCGCCGGCCAGCGCCGGATGCCGGGGATGCTGGAGCCATCTTCTGGCTGCACGCCAACAATGCACACCTTCGGGTTGCGCTGCTTGAGGTAACGGCTGACGCCCATGATGGTGCCCGTGGTCCCCATGGCGCTGACGAAGTGGGTCACCCTGCCCTGGGTGTCGCGCCAAATCTCGGGGCCCGTGGTCTCGTAATGCGCCTCGGGATTATCCGGATTGGAGAACTGATCCAGTCGCACGCCCTCCCCGCCCGCTTCCAGCGCGCGCGCCAGATCAATGGCTGCCTCCATGCTGCCTTCCCGGGGCGTGAGGCGAATCTCGGCGCCAAAGGCGGCCATGGACTGGCGCCGCTCGACGCTCATGTTCTCGGGCATGATCAGCAGCATGCGATAGCCTTTAATGGCAGCCGCCATGGCCAGTGCAATGCCGGTATTACCGCTGGTGGCCTCGATCAGGGTATCGCCAGGTTTGATGCGGCCGCGATGCTCGGCGCGCTGAATCATGTTCAGTGCGGCGCGGTCCTTCACCGAGCCGGCGGGATTTTGGCCCTCCAGCTTGGCGAGGATGCGATTGCTGGTCTCCCCCGGCAGCCGTTGCAGACGCACCAATGGGGTGTTGCCGATGAGGGATTCGATGCTTGGGTCGTTCATTGCCACTCCTACAACACCTTCGACACCTGCTTGACGCTGGGGTCGAGCCTGTCGCTTTCGATGCTAAACCCGAGCGATTTGACCAGCGCCAGCATGCGGGTGTTGGCCGAGAGCACCTCCCCGTCCATGATGCGCAGGCCCTTGGCGCGGGCGTTACTCATCAGCGAGCGCATTAGGCGCGCGCCGATGCCGCGATTGCGCCAAGCATCTGATACCACAATGGCGAACTCGCAGGTATCGCCACCCGGGCGGGACATATAGCGCGCCACCCCAACCTCGACCTCCTGGCCCTGATCCACCACCACACCGATCAGTGCCATCTCGCGGTCATAGTCGATTTGGGTAAAGCGCACCAGCATCTCGGGCGTCAGCTCCTTGATGGCCTGCATGAAGCGGAAATACTTGGTCTGCTCCGAGAGGCCGCGCACAAAGTCCTGCTCCATCTGCGCGTCCTCGGGGCGGATGGGGCGGATGGTGAGATCCGTGCCATCCGGCAGGGGCACGCGCTCGATCAAGTGCTGGGGATAGGGGTGAATGGCCATGTGCCCGTAGACTGGCATCTGCGGCGGACGGTAGGTGACCTGAATGCGCGCATCCACCGCGATGACGTCCAGATCATTGCCAATCAGTGGGTTGATTTCCAGCTCGATCACCTCGGCCAGCTCGCACACCATCTCGGAGACGCGCTGCAGGATGCGCGCCAACGCCTGGCGGTTCATCGGCGGCATGTTGCCGAAAGCCCCCATTAGGCGCGCCACCCGAGTGTGCTCGACCATGGTCTGGATGATGAAGGCATTGAGCGGCGGCAGGCCCAGCGCGCGATCAGCGAGCACGTCGGTGTCGGTGCCGCCAGCGCCGAAGCTGATCACAGGTCCAAAGATGGGATCGCGCGCCACCCGCACCATGAGTTCGCGCGCGGCGCGGGTGGGGATCATGTGCTCGACCGTCACCCCTTCGATCTTGGCCTCGGGGCGCAGGCTGCGCGCGCGCTCGGTCAGCTCGATGTAGGCACGGCGCACGCTCTGGGCGTCGGTGAGGTTCAGGCGCACGCCATCGACATCGGACTTGTAGCGAATGTCCGGCGAGTTAATTTTCATCACCACCGGGAAGGACAGCGCCTCGGCGGCAATCAGCGCTTCGTTTGGCGAGCGCGCCAGCACCGTCTGGGTGGTGGGGATGCGAAAGGCGGCCAGAATCGCCTTGGCCTCGATGGTACCGAGCGTCTTGCGCCCCTCGGCCATCACGCCTTCGATGATCAGACGCGCGCCCTCGACATCGGGCATGAGTTGCTGGGACAGCGGCCCGGGGGATTGCATTAGGAGCTTTTGGTTGCGCTGCTGGCGGCCGAGGAAAGACAGCGCCTCAGCGGCGGCCTCGGGCAGGTCATAGTGCGGCAGACCGTGTTCGGAGAAGAGCGCATGCGCCTCGGCCACCCGGGTCGCGCCCATCCAACAGGCCAGCACCGGCTTGCGCGTCTTGGCGGCAGCCTCAATCACCTCGCGCGCCACCGCGGTTGGGTCAACGCTGGCCACGGGCGCAAGAATCGCCAGCACACCATCGACATTGGCATCGGCCAAGCAGGCGCGCAAGGCCCCGCCATAGCGTGCTGCGGGGGCATCGCCAATGACATCAATAGGATTGCCATGCGACCAGTGCTCGGGCAGCAGTTTTTCCAGCTCGGCGCGGGTCTCATCGCTCAAGGTCGCCAGGCTCAGTCCCAACTCCACCGCGCGGTCCGCCGCCAGCACGCCCGGCCCGCCGCCATTGGTGACAATGGCGATGCGATGGCCGCTGATGCGCCGCCCGGCGCCGAACACCTGGGCGGCGGCGAAGAGTTGATCGAGCGTGTCGACCTGCACCGCCCCACCGCGCTCCATCACCGCGCGAAATACCTCGGTTGAGCCCACCCAGGCACCAGTATGCGACTTGGCCGCGCGCGAGCCTGCCGGATGGCGCCCGGTCTTGACCACCACCACGGGTTTGAGCCGCGCGGCCGCGCGCAGCCCGCTCATGAAGCGGCGCGCATCACGAATGCCCTCGACATAGAGCAAAATGCTGTGGGTTTGGGCATCGAGCGCCAGGTAATCGAGCACATCGCCAAAGTCCACATCCGCCGCCGCGCCCAGGGACACCACCGCCGAGTAGCCAATGCGCCGCGGTCCAGCCCAATCGAGCATGGCGGTGCAGACCGCACCTGACTGGGACACCAGGGCGACGTGGCCGGGCAGCGCCTGCTCATGGCCAAAGGTGGCGTTCAGCCCGTGCGATGGGCGCATCACCCCCAGGCAATTTGGCCCCAGCACCCGCACCCGATTGCGCCGCGCGGCTTCCACCAGCTTCTCCTGCAAGGCGGCGCCGCGCTCGCCGCGCTCGGCAAAACCAGCCGAATGCACCACGGCGGCACGCACCCCGGCCTCGCCGCATTGATCAAGAATCCCGGCCACCTTCTCCGCCGGGGTGGCGATCAGCGCCAACTCGACATGTTTATCGAGCGCCGCCAGATTGGGATAACAGCGTTCGCCCCCTACCTGTTCATATTTGGGATTAATCGGATAGCATCCGCTCTTGAAGCCGCCGGCAAGCAGATTGCGAAACACCATGCCAGCAACCGAGCCCTCGCGGTCGCTGGCGCCAAAGACGGCCACGGCACTGGGCACGAATAATTGATCGACATCTGATAGGCGCATGGATAAGGTGCCCTCTTGGACCTGGACGCAGGTCGTTAGTTAGTGGATAAATGACCCACCCAATGAATCTAGCCTACATCTCCCATCCCGACTGCCTGGATCACCGCATGGGCGCGCACCATGTGGAAGTACCCGAGCGCCTGCACGCGATCACCGACCGGCTGATCGCCTCCGGCATTGAAATGCTGCTGACCCATTATGACGCGCCACTCGCCGAGCGCGAAGCCCTGCTGCGGGTGCATGATGCCGAGTACGTCGAAATGATTTTCGCCAACGCGCCCACCGCAAGCGATGTGCTTACCTGGGTCGATGGCGATACCGCCATGAGCGCCGGCACCCTGAAGGCCGCCCTGCGCGCCGCCGGAGCCGCCATGCTCGGGGTCGACCTGGTGATGACCGACAAGCACCATGCCGCCTTCTGCGCCGTGCGCCCGCCAGGGCACCACGCCGAGCGCCACCAGGCGATGGGCTTTTGCTTCTTCAACAATGTCGCCGTGGGCGCCGCCCATGCGTTGGCGGAACATGATATCCAGCGCATCGCCATTGTCGATTTCGATGTCCATCATGGCAATGGCACCGAGGATATTTTTGCCGGCGATGAGCGCGTGCTCTTTTGTTCAAGCTTTCAGCACCCTTTCTACCCCGGCTCGGGCGCCAACAGCCAGGCGCCCAATGTGCTCAACCTGCCGCTGCCCGCGCGCACCGACGGCGCGGCCTACCGCGCGGCGGTCGAGCAAGGCTGGCTAGCCCGCCTGGATGACTTCAAGCCCGAGCTGATCATGATTTCCGCCGGCTTCGACGGTCATGCCGAGGATGACATGGCGCATTTCATGCTGCGCGAGCCGGACTATGCCTGGATCACCCGCGAACTGCACGACCTTGCAGCACGCCACGCGCAAGACCGGGTCGTCTCCGTACTGGAAGGTGGATACGCCCTCTCCGCCCTTGGGCGCTCAGTCGGCACCCACATCGATGAGCTGATTGGGCATGGCTGACGCTGTGCCATGGATGTCTTGCTCAAGGCAGCCGGTCAGGTGACCGCAACGATGCTGATTAAAGCGCTTGTCTACAAAAGCTATCAAATAAGCCTCACCACAGCGCACATGCCACCTAATCGCATTCACTTTGACGTCGTTTGTTCAGGCAAGCACAGTAAATCGTTCCCAAAAGCGTTCCCTGGAAGTTTCCGCCGTTGATTTGATGCTCTGGCATGTGCTACTTTCCGAATCGAAAGACAAAAGGTGTTAGTTCTCGGTCACACCGTTACCCATAAGTCCGGCGGCTTCGTTCGCAGTGCAGCGCAAGTGCTTGATCTAGCGTGGCGGACCAGGGTCTTGCGACATGCAGGCGGGCCTCGCGCCCCTCTGATCGGTCGAGACTCACCGGTTTATCGGTAATGGTATGAGTTCTCGGTGGGGCCATAGCGTCCGGCACGAATCCACCAACGGCGCTAGACAGAATCCATACTATTGGAGATAGGCAGAATCTGTCCAGCACACCCGACCAACATTCTGTCTAGTTAACTGTTGAACTAATCCGCTCCGCGGAGCTTCCGGACCTACCGGCCCCAACCCACACCTGCCACTGACAGCGCAATTGCACATTGTCGCCCACACTGAAGATGACCCAATCAGGGTCGTTGACAGAGGGTCTGACGATGACCGCATTACGCCAACGTATGATTGCCGCCATGCAGATGCATGGCTTCTCCCCGCGCACCCACCAGAGCTACCTCGCCGCGGTGCGCGATCTCGCCAAATTTACCCACCGCGCGCCTGACACCTTGATGCCGGATGATGTGCAGGGCTACTTCGAGCACTTGGTGCGCGAGCGTGGGCTCGCCCCGGCGAGCGTGCGCCTGTTCTACCATGGCATCCGCTTTTTCTACCTCCAGGTGCTCAACTGGCCGGCGGTGGACCTGGCCGTCACCCTGCCCAAGCGCCCTCAACGCATACCCGAGTTGCTCACGCGCGTAGAGGTGGCGGCCATCCTGGGCGCCTGCGCGGACGTGCGCCATCACATGATGCTCAGCCTCTGCTATGGCTGCGGGCTGCGCCTGAACGAAGTGCTGGCGGTTCGCGTTGGCGATATCGATGGGGAGCGCCGGCTGTTGCGCATTGAACAGGGCAAGGGCGCCAAGGACCGCATGGTCCCGCTCTCGCCGACCTTGTTGGCGCAACTGCGCGCGTATTGGCGCGCCTATCGCCCGGGCGCGCCAGCGCGCGGCCTTGCTGCCGGTGACCTATCACCATCTGGTCTTCACGCTGCCGTCCGCCCTCAATGGCTGGATCGAGGTCCATCCCAAACAGCTCTATGATCTGCTGTTCGAGACGGTCTGGGCCACATTGTCCGCCTTCGGTGCCAACCCCAAGCGATTGAATGGACAACTGGGGATGACCGCCGTGCTCCATACCTGGGGACAGACGCTCACCCGGCATGTGCATCTGCATTGCCTGGTGCCCGGCGGGGCATTCTCCGCCACCGGCCAGTGGCATCCCGCGAAAAGCACCTACCTGTTCCCGGTGCGGGCGCTCTCGCGTCACGTGCGTGGCGGCTTCGTCAGTCGTCTGCGCCAGGCCGTCGCGGCCGGAGAAATGTGCCGGCTAGCCGATCCACGCGAGATCGACCGCATGCTCGATACTCTGATGGGCACCGAGTGGGTGGTCTACTCCAAGCCCTGCCTGGCGCGCGGCGACACCGTCGTCGACTACCTTGGGCGCTACAGCCATCGCACAGCGCTGAGCGACAGCCGTCTGCTCAGCTTTGATGGCGAGTCCGTTGAACTCAGCTACAAGGACTACCGCGATGGCGACCAGCGCAAAGTCATGACCCTCTCCGGTGAGGAACTGTTGCGCCGCTTCCTCCTCCATGTGCTACCAAAGGGCTTCATGCGCGTGCGCCATTTCGGCTTCCTGGCCAATCGTTGTCGTGCTCAGCGCTTGCCGGCCATCCGCGCGGCGATCGGCGCGGTGCAAGCGCGTCCTGTTGCAATCATGCCAACTGAACCGGGCACCACCGGGCATCCGCAACCTTCCAAGCCGTTTGATGGTTTTCCCTGCCCGAGCTGTCGCGGCGGTCGATTGCGGGTGCGAACCGCCTTGGCTCCCAAAGGTCGCGATGGAGGATAGCGTGCGCCACTAACCCGCAATCCGCGAAAGATCAGCAGCGCGATCTTCAGGCTCGACACCGGGCTTGCGTCCGCGCTCGCCTTGCGTTCAGAAATCGACTAAACTCAGTGCAAGTACACGCCATTTTTCGCCCTCGGAGCCCGACAGATGCCGCTTTTCTCCTCCCGCAGCCTCCCGTTGCGCTGCTTCGGCGCCAGCTCTACCGCCAGCCGCCGGGCTCTGACCAATACAATCCCCTTACCATACGCGCCCCGTCTCTCCGCGCCGGAGAGCAGGTGCTAGGATCGGATTAGTCCAACAGACATTTATCCATCGGGCGCTCTAGAGTTCAGCGCAAGATCGGACTCACCGCTGAGCGCCCGATGGATAAATGCTTAATAGTTAGGCATACAAAAAAGGAGATGAAATGAAAAATCAACTTATGGCTATCGCATTGGGCGCGGCTCTTTCTGTCGTCGCATTACAAGCAAATGCAGAAACGTATAGCGCACAGCATGAAAACGTAAAAAAGCTTTTTCAAAGCAACGAAGAAAAAACGGCTAAAGATGCGGTTTGGACTTCCCGAGATATTTTTAAGGTGGGCGTAATCAATGAAGGAAGCCGGAGAGACGGCTACGCCGATTATGTGTGCCAAGTGCTGTATGACTATGGCTTCAAAGGCAAGAAGGTCTGGGTTCAGGTAATTGATATTGTGAAGCTTACCCGCAACGGGGATTGGGTGAAGCTTGGTGAGTCACATTGCCAATAATGCCTAACAATTAAAGGGGCCAGGGTAGGATTTTTTCCCAGACAGGGAATCAACTCTGAATCAATCGCCTAACGATGGCCTCCAGTCCGACCGCTCGCTTCGCTCGCAGCGGCTGAGGCTAGCGTTAGGACCTGAGATGAATAGCGACGAAGATATGGATGAACGGACAACCGCCGACCTTCTTGAGGCGCTCGATAGCGACTATCAGAGATGCTATCAGCAGATCATTACGCGCCTTGATGAAGGAGAACGGGATGAAAAAGGCAACATCTCCGCAGATTACGAGTTTGAAGCCAGACAATTGATACGGGCAGCCTTCGCGTATATTGAAGGTGCAGTATTTGTAATCAAAATTGAAGCTTCATTTAACTGCGAAGAAAAGGGAATTGAACTTACTCCCCAGCAGCACCATTTTATATTCGAGGCTGACTTTGACCTAAATGATAAGGGTGAGGTAGTGCAAAAGCCCGCAAAGATTCCTCTCGCCAAGAACATACGCTTTGCGTTTTCCGTTTTTGCTCAGGCCAACGGTATCAAGCCAACACTGGACGTCGGGTCAGAGTGGTGGTCGAAACTTCAAGAATCTATCAGAGTCAGAGACCGTCTCACTCATCCTAGGTCGCCATCGGACTTGGATGTTTCTCCAAGTGAGGTTATTTCAACAGTTGTAGCTAAGTCCGGTTTTGATGAGGCTTTACATGCGCTTATTTCTGCAAGCAAGGCCTAACGAATAAGAATCAAAGAGAATCAAAGGAATCGAAGGGGCCAGGGTGGAGTCCCGGGGACATATTTGGTCCGCCCCGCGATGCAAGAGGAAAATCGCCATTAGCAGAAGGAAACGTTGCGGCCATATATCCGGCATCGATGTCGGGACGCATTGCGGTCCCCGTGCCCTAATGGAATTCGCGTACCTCGCCGTCCTCAATCAGTATATCAGTCTCAGCTTAAGCTGGCTGCTGTCCCCGTCAGGTTTTCAGCGAGGCGGTCGTGCCTTTCATGCCATTACAGTGACTTTCTCTCTTCGCAACTCGTGGTGTGGAACTCGGTTGATGCCCGATCAGGGCGGATTAATCGGAATGGTTCGTGGCCGATAGGCGTTACACAGTAACAGCCGCAGGCTTTGCCAGCGCGCCGAGCGCTGCATCGAAGGCCTTTCCGGTGGTCATCACCGCCCAGGCGATGCGCACGAGCTTGTTGGCCATCGCACGAAAACCGGGACCGAAAACCGGGACAGACCACGTTTAATTGCGTGAGATTAAGAATCGCCTAACACGCCCATAAAGCCGAGGCCATACTGCGCATCGCCCTTAGAGCAGGAGATTAGGGGGCAGACCACGATTTTCAATTCAATCGCCTAACGAGCCGGTCAAACCGACCCCGCGCGGCCGGCATCGTGAGCTAATCTCAAACGTGGTGCCGCGCGCGGGTCGGCTTACCGCGACGTTAGGCCAGATAGGCTACATCAGACGATGATGAATAAATGAACACAAAACAACTGATCAATGAAGCGGTATCACTGCCAGTAGAAGAACGAGCCTTGGTGATAGATTCGCTCTTGCGGAGTCTGAACCAGCCAGAATCAGATATAGACAAAATATGGGCTAAAGAAGCAAAGCGTCGCCTTAATGAACTTAGGTCTGGTCGAGTGAAAGCAATACAAGGGGAGGAAGTCTTTAAAAAGGTGTGGGATAGGTTTGAAAAATGAACTTTTCTTTTCACCAGGAAGCAGAGAAAGAACTCAATGAGGCAATAGATTATTACGAAGATATTGAGCCAGGACTGGGATATGATTTCGCGTTGGAAGTTCGTTCAGCAATCGATCGGTTGGTCGATTTCCCAAAGGCATGGGCTGTTCTAGATAGCGATGTCAGAAGATCTTTGGTAAAACAATCTAACGGGTCAGGTTCGGTTTTTTTAAGACCGAATCTAATCCTTCAATTCGCCTAACACGGTGCTCCAGTCGACGCCGGTTTGGCTCTCGCTCAACCGGCTCGACTGAGCATGTCGTTAGGCAGAAGAATTACTAATTAAAAAAAGTAAATGAACATCAAATTCTCTCGACATGCGACGAGAAGAGCAAAGCTCTACAAAATTCCTGAAAATGTTATTCGTGAAATTCTGTCGGATATTGCTTTATCTGACGGTGAACATGAAATTATCAAAAATGTCACTGGGTTCAGATATCCAATAAAAACAGTTGTGACTGTCGAAGGCGTCAAGATCACTGTGATTACAAATTATCCGCTGAAGAAAGGCAAAACAGATGAACGTTCACTATGATGAATTAGTTGATGCGCTATATTTAAAGCTTGGTGATGATGAGCCAGATGGAGTTATTGAAATTGCAGAAGGAGTAAATATTGATACAACTGCTGGGGGTAAACTTGCAGGTATCGAAATATTAGAAGCATCGAAAAAAATCAACATGAACACTATCTTGTCTTACACGCTTGAATTAGATCACGATTTATTAGCAAAGAAAATCGCCTAACGAGTTGCTCCAGCCGAAGCCGGTTTCGCTCAACCGGCTCGGCTGAGCTTGGCGTTAGAGCTGGTAAAGAGTCGAAATATATATCTGAAATTACACGTTTTTACGGAATCATCATTAAGCTTTATTTTTTGGCGATCATCCGCCACCACACTTTCACGCCGTTTATGGAGAGCACAACGCTATCTTCAACATAGAAACTTTGGAGATGATTGAGGGCAACCTTCCCTCAAGAGCACGAAAGCTCGTAATGGAGTGAGTATGCTTAACTGTCCAGCCCGACCCTTCGCTTAGCTCGCGGCGGCTAAGGCTGGCGTAAGCAGGCACAGAGAACGGAGCAGAGACAATTGAAGCGCAGAGTTTATGTTGGAAACTTCTGTCATTAGTTATTTGCCTGCACAGCCGAGCAAAACCATTATCGGTGTTGCTCACCAACAAATAACATCAGCATGGTGGGATCAACGGAGTGACTATGACTTGTTCGTGTCGGAGTTGGTATTACGGGAATGCGCTGCTGGTGACCCTAACGCAGCTCAAAGACGTTTGGCAAGAGTCGAAAGCATTCCGCTTTTAGTTGCAACAGAAGAGTCTTCAAGCGGATCGCACCAGTTCCCGCAGATATCGAAACAGCTTGCGCGGCCCGTCGGGTCGGCCGCGTTCCGCGTCCCGTTGCGCGACGCGGATTAGGGCACGCAGGGGCTGGCGTTCAGCCTGCGGATAGTCCACCACGAACTCACCCAGCGCCGTGTCGCCCTCGGCAATCAAACGCTCGCGCCAACGCTCAAGCTGATGGTGCATGGCGTTCTCGGCCCGCTCCACCTGCTCGCGTTTGGCCAGCAGCGCCTTGAGCGGTTCCTGGTCCAGACGCGCCAGGCAGTTAGCGATGCGCTTGTAGTGCCGCGCCAGGGCGCGCTTATCCTTGATGCGCGAGGTTTCATTGATGGCTTCCCAGGTCTTGGCGTCCAGCGCCAATTGCTCGAGTTCCGCGCGCGGCAGACTCAGCAGTTGTTTCGCCAACTCCTGCAGCCCGTGATGCTCGCGCTTGACGGCGCTTTTGCTTGGACCATCTTCACTGTCATCGGATGCCGCAGCATCGCCGTGGATTGCATCCAAGTCGAAATACTCGTTACTCACTGACTTTCTGCGCATGCTCAAGCATGAGTTGCGGATGCCTCAACCCGCGATAATCGTTCACGTCCAGACGATAGGCCAGATGCGCGCGTTTGCCCAGCCCGCGCTTGCAGACGGCAAGATTAAAGCCAATGGCATCAATGGCGATGCCATCGGCGGTCTGGGCGCGCAGTTTCAAATGCTGGTCCTTGAGCACCCGCACCTCCGAGATAGCAAACTCCCCATCGAACACCGGCTCGGGAAACCCCTTGCCCCAAGGCGCGGCGACGCGCAGGGCCTCGGCGGTCTCGAGCGACAATAGCGCACTGGCCAACTCGCCGTCGGAAAGAATTTCCCGCTCTTGCGGCGCGACGCCAAGCTCGTCGGCCACGGCGGAAAAAAAGGCCGCGCGGAAGGTTTCCAGATGCTCCGCCGCCATGGTCACGCCAGCGGCCATGGCATGACCACCGAAGCGCTCCATCAGGCCGGGATGACGGTGGTCGATGGCGGCGAGCAGATCGCGCAGATGCAGTCCTTCGACCGAGCGCGCCGAGCCGCGCAACTGGCCATCGTCGGCGCGGGCGAAGACGATCACCGGCCGATGATAGTGGTCTTTCAGACGCGAGGCGACGATACCAATAACGCCCTGGTGCCAGTCCTCACCAAAGAGGCACAGCCCTGGCGGCAGCGCGTCCCCTTCCAGACTCAGGCGTTCGACCAGGGTTTCCGCATCCTGGCGCATCTCGGCTTCCAGCTCGCGCCGCTGGCGGTTGAGCGCATCCAGCTCGCGCGCAAGCCGCATGGCGCGCACCGGATCGGCGGTGACCAAACATTCCACGCCAACGGACATGTCCTCCAGTCGCCCGGCGGCATTCAGGCGCGGGCCGGCCACGAAGCCGAGATCGCGCGCCGTGACCTGCTCAATGCGCCGCCCGCCGATTTCAAGCAGGGCGCGCAAGCCGGGCCGGCAGCGGCCATGGCGAATGCGCTTGAGACCCTGCTCGACCAGAATGCGATTATTGTGGTCCAGCAGGACCACATCAGCCACGGTGCCGAGCGCGACCAGGTCGAGCAATTCAGCCAGGTTGGGTTCCGGACGACGCTGGTCGAACCAGCCGCGCGCGCGCAGGCGGGTGCGGGTCGCGGCCAGCAGGTAGAAGATGACTCCTACCCCGGCCAGCGCCTTGCTCGGAAAATCACAGCCCACTTGATTGGGATTGACAATGGCCGCCGCAGCTGGCAATCGCTCTCCCGGCAGGTGATGATCGGTGATCAGCACCGGAATGCCGAGCGCATTGGCGCGCTCCACGCCGGCCAGGCTGGCGATACCATTGTCCACCGTGATGATCAACTCGGGCGCGCGCGCGGCGGCGGCATCGACCACGGCGGGACTGAGCCCATAGCCGTCGGCAAAACGGCTGGGGGTGAGATGATCGACCGCCCCGGCGCCCAGCGCGCGCAGCCCAAGCAGGGCAACGGCGGACCCGGTCGCGCCGTCGGCGTCATAGTCGCCGACCACCAATATGCGACGCTGATCGGTCACCGCTTGCGCCAGCAGCTCGGCTGCCGCCTCCATCCCCAGCAGCCCATCGACCGGATGCAGGTCCGCGAGCGCCTGCCCCTGATCACGACAGGCGCCGCGGTTGCGGTAAAGCGAGCGCAGCAGACTGGGCAATTCTCGCGGCACTCCAGCGCCATCCATGCGGCGGCGGATGCGCACCGGCAGACCTGTGGCCGATGGCGGGGAAGGACGACGGGGACTCGGGTTTGGCATGACCACAGGGTATCATGACTCGGATCATCGACGGGGCAAGCGACACGGCCGGTGAGACGGCTGGGGAGGCGGCCGGCGGAACGACAGGGCGGGAAGGCGGACAGACAGATAGCAGGAAAGGCAACGGGTCTTGCACGAACGCGGTGCCGGGCGCATTTACTGGGGCATGAAATGGATCATTGGCTCCCTGCTAACCCTCGCGATACTGGCAACCGCCAGCTGTGCCTGGCTCGGTACAACCTGGAGCCACCCCAAAGACGCAGCGACCGCCGCCGCTTCGCTGTCCGAGGCGCCTTTGTCCGAGCCTCCTCAATCCGAAAAGATCCAAGTCAGCGCGCAGCAACTCGAACTGGCCGTCGGGCCCCCGCTCGAATACCGAACCTTCAAACCCAAAAGCACACACGCGCCACATCAGTCCAGACGAGTCGGCCACAAACCCTGGGTCATTCTGGCTCATGGCTTTCTGCGCGACCAGCGCCACATGCAAGGGCTGGCCATGGCACTGGCAGAGGCGGGTTTTCCCGTTGCCACCCTGAACTCGCGCCACGACTCGCCCATCTCTGGCGGCCATGTCGCCCATGGTCGGGACATGATCGCACTGGCGCGAGAACTCGGCACCGAGCGCGTGATTTACGCAGGCTTTTCCGCCGGCGGACTGGCGGCCCTGCTGGCCGCGAGCTCCGACCCAAAGGCGAGCGGACTGCTTACGCTCGATCTGGTCGACAGCCAGGGTCTCGGGCGCCAAGCCGCCAAAAGTCTCGGGGTGCCGCTGATCGCACTGACGGGCGCGCCCAGCAACTGCAATGCCAACAACAATACCTCCCCCATTTACCAGAGCGCCTCCGCCATCAGCCTGACGCGGATTCCTCAAGCCAGCCACTGCGATTTTGAAGCACCCAGCGATTGGCTATGCCGCCTGGTCTGCCAACAACCGTCCCGGCAGACCAAGGAGCAGGCCGAGCCAAGCAGACTTCAGCAGGACATCATCCAAAGTGCCGTTGCCGGCATCCGCCAATTGGCTGACTCATGATCTAGAGGATGGGGGCTCACCAAGCCCCGGGGCGCGAGCATCGCCGTCGCCGGTTGCCTCCAACCCCGCCGCATCCTGGCGCGTGCGCAAAAAACTCGCCGCCGGAAAACCCTTGTCGCCAAATTCGCTCAACCAGCGATCCACCAGGGCATCCTTCGCCAGCGGATCGCGCGCCAAGACCCAAGCGCGAGTCTTGGTGGGCTGACCGATGAGCGCATAGTCATAGTCGGCGCCCAGGCCGATGATCCAATAATCATCCCAGAACACATAAACCCCATAGAGCATGCGGAAGCTGATTTGCAACCGCGCGTTGCGACCATAGTCCAACACCCGCGCCACCCCCTTGGCCTCGCTAATGCGCCCATCGCGGTAGCGGCAGCGGTTGCTGACATGCACCATGCCGTCTTCGCCAAGACGGTAATCGGCGACCACGTTATCGACACAGCGGCGCTCGGTAAAATAAGGCAGCCGCGCCATCTCATACCAGCGCCCCATGAAGCGCGGCAGGTCGACCCGATCCACGGTCGAGGGCGCGGTGAGATACACCTTGGGCTTGCGCAGTTCGGTGCTGACAATGACATCCGCCCCATCGGCATCGCGCCGATGGGGCGGAGCGGCATAAATATCGCGCTCGCGCGCGAGGGCACCGCGACCCGCCCGGCGTCGAACCTGGGTTTTACCCCCATCGGAGTGTCCGGAAGACTTCATATCCCTCTCTGCAAACGGTTCTTAAAAAAACGCCGCTGAAAACGCGGGCGATCATCCGGGTGGCGGGCCGGGTATCGAGCCAAGTATCAGGCCAATCTTCGCTATACTAGCGGATTTTTGCCGCCACCGATGGCCGAACCATGAGTTACGCAACCGACGATCTGCGCATCCGCGACATTACCGAGGTGATCGCGCCCGAGGAACTGCATCGGCAGTTTCCCATTACCGAGGAGGTGGCGGAGAGCGTTTGTCGCACCCGCGCCGAGATTCAACGCATTTTGCACGGCGAGGACGACCGCCTGCTGGTGGTCGCGGGCCCTTGCTCCGTGCACGATCCCAATGCCGCGCTGGAATATGGCGAGCGGCTGCTGGCCGCGCGCCAGGAGCTGGCGGAGCATCTGCTGGTGGTGATGCGGGTGTATTTCGAAAAACCCCGCACCACGGTCGGCTGGAAAGGCCTGATCAACGACCCGGACCTGGACAACAGCTTCGCCATCAACAAGGGCCTGGGGTTGGCGCGCAAGCTGCTCATCGACCTCAACCGCCTGGGGATACCCGGCGGGACCGAATTTCTCGATCTGATCAGCCCCCAGTACGTTGCCGATCTGGTGAGCTGGGGCGCCATCGGCGCGCGCACCACGGAGAGCCAGGGCCACCGCGAGCTGGCCTCGGGTCTCTCCTGTCCGGTCGGCTTCAAGAATGCCACCGACGGCAGCGTGAAAGTCGCCATCGACGCCATTCACGCCGCGGCCCGTCCGCATGTGTTCATGTCCGTGACCAAACAGGGGCACTCGGCCATCTTTAGCACCGCTGGCAACGAGGACACCCACATTATCCTGCGCGGCGGCGGCCGCCCAAACTACGACACTGAAAGCGTGAAAATCGCCGCCGATGCCATTATCGAATCCGGCATCGCGCCCAAGATCATGATCGACTTTAGCCACGCCAACAGCCGTAAAAAGCCCGAGAACCAAGTCCAGGTCTGCAACGATGTGGCGCGTCAGATCGCCCGCGGCAATGCGCACATCATGGGCGCCATGATCGAGAGTCACCTGGTCGGTGGCCGCCAGGATCTGACCGCCGCACGGGATCTGGTCTACGGCCAAAGTATCACCGACGGTTGCGTGTCATGGGACCAGACCCTGCCAATGCTGCATGAACTGGCCAATGCGGTGGAGCAACGGCGGGCCTAGAACGCTGGTTCCGGTGCGGATTCAGGCGCACCGTGCCATTGCGACGGGCAGCAACCAGATCCGCCATCGCGCTGGCCATGCCGCCAAGAAGCATTAGAATCAGGCGCGGCCCGGGCACCAAAGGCTGCCGCCTGATGCCTCTGCCCCTTGAGTTCCCCCAGTCGATGCATACCTTTTAGGTCAACCTGTCCTTTTAGCTCAGCTTATCCATCCCTGCACGACAACGACTTTGGAGGTCCATCATGGCACACGAACTCCCCGCCCTGCCTTACGCGAAGAACGCCCTCGAGCCCGTCATTTCGGCCGAGACCATCGACTTTCACTATGGCAAGCATCATCAGACCTATGTCACCAACCTCAACAACCTGATCAAGGGCACGGAATTCGAGAGCCTTTCGCTCGAAGACATTATCAAGAAGGCCTCGGGCGGCATCTTCAACAACGCCGCCCAGGTGTGGAACCACAGCTTCTATTGGAACTGCCTCAGCCCAACGGGTGGTGGCACGCCCAGCGGCGCCCTGGCCGATGCCATCAATGCCAAGTTTGGCGGTTTCGAAGACTTCAAGAAAGATTTCTCGGCCTCCGCGGCCGGTAACTTCGGCTCCGGCTGGACCTGGCTGGTCAAGAATGCCGATGGCAGTGTGGAGATCATGAACACCTCCAATGCCGCCACCCCCATGACCGAGGGCAAGACCGCCCTGCTGACCGTTGACGTGTGGGAGCATGCCTACTACATCGACTATCGCAACGCGCGGCCCAAATATCTCGAGGCAATTTGGGACAAGATTGACTGGGATTTTGTCAGTCAGAATTTCACGGGCTAACGCGCGTCCTTTCTGACGTTGGCAAAACTGGTCATCGGCGAATTTCTCGCCAGACCAGAGTAAGCGGAGAAGGCAAGGCAGAGCACTCCAGGATTGTCCTCGGCTCCTTCTCCGCGCTCTGGCTTCAGCATGGGGCTTCAGCATGGGCGCGGACAGTCAATCGCCTCAGTCGCTACCGAGTCTAGCCTGCCGTCCCGGCCAGTCAATCCAATACAGGTGACTCCAACCCTTGCCCGTCACATAGAGCCGTCTCTGATCCGCATCCCAGGCAATCCCATTGAGCACGAACTCTTCTCCGGTCTGACCACTGCGCTGAACGGCCTCGGTCAGGTCCAGCCACTGCCGCACCACACCCGTATCTGGGTCGATCACAGCAATGCGGTGGCTTTTCCAAACATTTGCCAACAAGACGTCATCCACCCATTCAAGCTCGTTAAGGTGACGGACATCTTGCCCCTGGTCAACGGCGGTCACTGTCCGGAGTGGCTCGAAGGTATTTGGATCACGGAAGGTCAAGCGTGCGCTCCCATCGCTGGTTACCATGCGCTGTCCATGGCAGGCAATGCCCCAGCCCTGACCTTGATACCGAAAGTCGCCGATCTTGCCTAGGGTGACAGGGTCATAACGCAGAGCCAAGCCACTGGTCCAGGTGAGTTGCACCACCTCATCCCCACACAGATCGGCTCCCTCGGCAAATAAACGCGGCGCTAGCCAGCGCACGGCGAGCTTTTCCCCGCTGGCAAGTTCGGTGATCAGCAGCCGCGATTGGCCGCGCAGACCCGTGCTCTCATAGAGTCGCCCCCGGTACAGAAAGAGCCCCTGGGTAAAAAGGCCTTGGTCATGGGGAAAATCACCCAGGATTCTCGGCGCCAGAACCGGCGCCGTTTCGGCAATAACAGGACCGACCTGGCTTACAAGCCAGGGTAACAAGGCGCAACAGAGCGAGAAGAGAGGCAGCATATCCAGTGTCTCGCGGTGGCTCGCCGCAGCCAGGACGAGTTTGTCTGTGACCAAACCACCCGGCCGCGCCGGCCGCGCTTGGCCCGATACAGCGCTTGGTCGGCGGCTTATTGGCGCAAGCTTAGGCGATCAGATGCCGGCTGCCAACACGCATGGCTGGCAAAAAGCGACCCGGCGCCCATTCAGGCTATACTCGCGTCTTCAACCGCCCCCTCATCCATGGAGAACCTCATGCCAGTTGTATCCGGTCAAGAGCCCGTCGGCCTGCCCAACACAGCTCCCAAGAAGGCCAGCCGCGCGGCAAAAGACTTACCCAAGGCGCTCGATGCCCCGCGCGCGCGCTTCGCCAGCCAAGGTCTGCCAGAACTCAATTACTACGTCGATGGTCCGGCCAATGCCGAGCCTGTCCTGTTGCTGCACAGCATCAACGCCGCGCCCAGTGCCTTCGAAATGAAACCGCTGTTCGATCATTACCGCGCCAACCGGCGCGTCTATGCGCTCGAGCTACCCGGATTTGGCTTTTCTGATCGCGGCAAACGCGTCTACTCCCCTGAACTCTACGCGGACGTGATTCGCGCCTTTCTGACCGAGGTTGTCCGCGCACCCGCCGACGTCATCTGTTACTCCTTGAGTTCTGAATTCGCCGCCCGCGCCGCCTTGCAGGCACCCGCGGCCTTTCGCCGTCTGGTGCTACTCTCGCCCACCGGCTTCTCGCCACGGCGCCTGCCAAGCGCCGAGGCGGGTCGGCGTTTGCATCGGCTGTTTAATCTGCCTGGATTTGGTCCGGCGCTCTACGCGCTGGTGACCACCCGCCCGAGCGTGCGTTACTTCATGAAACTCAGCTTTGTCACCTCCCCGCCCGAGGAGCTGATCGACTACGCCTACGCCACCGCGCATCAGCCCGGCGCCCGCCATGCACCTTTTTATTTTTTATCTGGCCAACTCTTCACTCCGAACCCCGTCGAGCAGCTCTACGCCAAGCTCGAGCTGCCAGTGCTGGTGATTCATGATCGCGATGCCAACGTGAATTTCGACCTACTACCCGCCCTGATCGAAAAACACGGCAACTGGCAGGCGACCAGGGTCGAACCAACCCTAGGCATGCCCCAATGGGAGCAACCGGTAAAGACCATCGCCGCCATTGATGCCTTCTGGCAGGCGCACGCCTGATGCACCGCGCCAAGAGCGACGCCTCGGCAAGACCCGGCGCCGGTGCTTTCTTGATCGACCAGAAAGCCATTAGAATCGCCGCTGGCCTGGCACCTTGCGATTGGAACCGGCGCTCGCGCCCTTGCTGCTTGGGCGCGCTTGGCGCCACCCCTTTCGCATCGCAGGCATAGTCTGCCATTGGCTCTATTCATCTTCCCAGCCGACGGTTTTTTGCGTGGAATCTTTTCAGCTCGACATCGATAACGCGCGCCCCGGACCCTGCCACCTGGCGTCGGCGTCCCAAGAGCCGCGCCAGGACTGGACACCCGCCGCCAAAGCTGTGATGAAACAGCTCCAGGATCGGTTGGCGCGGGATATCGCTCGCCTGCCGCTCGGGCGCACCCAGGCAGGACCCCATGCGCTCACCTCGCTGATTCTCGAGCTACCACGGCGGCCCAATGCCATCGCTCAGCTGCCCGGAACGCAGTTTCAACTGCTGCATCCGCAAGGCGATGGTCTGCGCGCGGGTTATGGTTTGGCGGCGCAATGGGAAGCGCAGGGATCGGATCGCCTGAGCACTCTCGCCAGAGTCACGCGTGAGTGGCCGGCGTGCTGGGAACAAGGGGATCCTGACGGCACAGGTCTGCGGGCCTTTGCGCTACTTGGCTTTGCCGCCGCTCCCGAGCCAGCGCTCACCCCGGAAGAGCATCTCCCCAACGCCTTGCTCTGGGTTCCGGATATCGCCCTGCGGCAGACCGAGGAGCAAGCCGCGCTCATTTTCAGCGCCCAACAGCAGCAAGGGCGCGCTAGCGTACATGCGCGCTGGCATCGGCTGCTTGAAGACCTGATCCCGGGGCTCTTTGCCCCACCGCGCCGGCCGGCACTGGTCACCCGCGTGGCGGCCGAATTCACCGAGCCAGAGCAAAGCCAGTGGGCGCGCCTGGTCGAGCAAGCACTCGAGTGCATTCATGCCGAGAACTTGCAAAAAGTTGTCCTCTCGCGCCGACTGGGCGTGAAGGGCAGCCGGTCTTTCGATATCGCGCGCCTGCTCGACGTGCTGGCCGCCGTGTTTCCGTCCTGCCAGATCATCAATCTGCGCCGCGGCGACCAAAGCTTTGTCGCCGCCACCCCCGAGCGCCTGCTTCATCTGCGCGACGGACGCGTCGCGGTCGATGCCATCGCCGGCACCACCAGCCACTCTGATTGCGAGGACCGCAACCTGGCCCTGGGCGAGGAATTGCTGCGCTCGGAGAAGAATCTGCGTGAGCACGGCTTTGTGGTCGAGGCCGTTGCCCAGGCATTGGCTTCCAGCTGTCGCTCCATCAAGATCCCCAGGCAACCGCGACTCATGCGACTGCGCAATGCACAGCATCTGTGGAGTCCCATCACGGCTGAAATCAACCCGGGCACCGGTCTGTTCAACCTGGCCGAACAACTCCACCCCACGCCGGCCACCAATGGCCAGCCCCGACTGGCAGCGCACCAGTGGCTGCGGGCACAGGAGCCTTTCTCTCGCGGCTGGTACACCGGTGCGGCTGGTTTTATCGAACCCGACAACAGCGGTGAACTTTGGGTGTTGTTACGCTGTGCGCGCATCCGCGGCAAACAAGCCGAGCTTTTTGCCGGCGCTGGCATCGTCGCCGGCTCCGACCCAGGGGCGGAATGGGAGGAGACCGAAACCAAACTGGCCGCCATGCTCACGGCGCTTAGGTTCGCGTGAACCTAGTATCAGCCCCGATGGATGAAGACATCGGCTGCCTGAACTTGCGCTGGTCGCTGGCGCTCCTTGATGGATTGATCCAGGGCGGACTGCGGCAACTGGTCCTCTCCCCTGGCTCGCGCTCCACCCCGGTGGTGCTGGCCGCGCAGCAACGCCCCGAGCTCAGCCTGACACCCATTCTCGACGAGCGCAGCGCGGCATTCTTTGCCCTTGGCCTCGCCCGTGCCAGCGGCGCGCCTATCGGTTTGCTGGCCACTTCTGGCAGCGCGCCGGCGCACTGGTATCCCGCGGTGATCGAGGCCGCCCACTGGGGTCTTGCGCTGGTCTTGCTCTCCGCCGACCGCCCGCCGCTGTCGCGCAATACCGGCGCCAGTCAGACCATCGATCAGACACGGCTGTTCGGCGCCTTTGTGCGCGAGTTTCATGACATCGGCTTGCCGCATGCCGATGCCAACAGCCTGAAGGCCGTGCGCGCCCTGGGCTTGCACATGCTTCTGCGCAACCGGGGCAGGCGGGCCGGCCCCCTGCATATCAATCTGCCCTTCAAGGAACCCCTGATTCCCGCCGGTGACTGCCTGCCTGGGGAACCACAAGCGCAGGCTTTGCAATGGCCCTTCTTGCTCGGCACTCCAAAGGCGACAAAGCACCCGCCCGGCTTGAGCAACCAAGACCGCAACCAGGCCAGCATAGAGCCACCATCGGGTCGCGGGCTCATTCTTTGCGGACCCGCCAGCGCGGGTGACGCCAAGGATGCACGGGCACTTCTCGCCTGCGCGGCGCGCCTTGGCCTGCCGCTGCTCGCCGATCCGCTCTCGGGCGTGCGTTTTCCTTGCCCGCCCGATCAGCCACTCGCCGAGCCACCGGACGAGACGCTCCAAGCCTGCGTGATACGCCATTATGACGCCCTGCTACGCAACACAGATGTAGCCAACGCGCTCAAACCCGATTGGATTCTGCGCTTTGGGCTGGCGCCCGTTTCCAAAAGTCTTGGCCAATGGCTCGCCGGCATACCCAGCTGGGTGGTGAACACAGGAGAGCACTGGTGCGACCCAAACCAGGATGCTTGCGGACTGATCCAGGCAACGCCCGAGGAACTGGCCAGCACCCTCGCCAGTGGGCCGGTCTCCCGCCAACCCGACGCCGACTGGATCAATCTCTGGCACCTTGCCGAAGAGCAAATCCAAACACTTGCCAATACCCACCTGAAAAAGGGCTCCTGGTGCGAGGCCCAGTTTATCCAGCAATTGCTGCAAGCCATTCCGCCCGGTGAAGGGCTGCTGTGCGCCAATTCCCTGCCCATCCGACAACTCGATACCTGGTCCTACTCGCGCCAAGAGCCACTTTGGCTGTTTGGCAACCGCGGTGTCAGCGGCATTGACGGTCAACTCTCAACCCTAGCCGGGCTCAATGCCGCTGGCACGCCCACCTGGGGACTGCTTGGGGATCTGTCGTTCTGCCATGATCTGAGCGGACTCCTGCTGGTCGGCGAGCTGCAACGTCCGGTGGTTGTGATCAACAATGGCGGCGGGCGGATCTTCGATTACCTGCCCCAGCGTGGCTTGGCCGACTTTGAACGTTACTGGCGCACACCAGTGACGCCGGACCTGGGCGCGCTGGCCCGATCTTTTGGGCTGGCCCACCAGTTGGTCCGCAACGCACATGACGCCACCGAGGCTCTAAGCGGGCCATTGACACCCCGCCTGATTGAAGTCCAAATCGACGCCGAGCACAGCCGCCATTTTCATCTCGGGTTCTGGCAAGCGGTGGCGCGGACCCCTGTCAGCGGCCAGCCCGCGCCCTGACTCGTGGACCAATGAGAATCTAAACCCAAATTTGGGCTAAAATCTCAAGGCGATTTCCTAGACCCACATCTCCCAACTCCAAAAGAGCCAAGCTTTGAGCACCCATCGCCATTCCGCCCCCCATGAGACCAATCCCGCCTCGGCCGTGATCTGGCAACAGCCAGAAGGGCTCGACTACCAGGACATTCTCTACCACCAGGCCGAGGGCATCGCCAAGCTGACCATCAACCGGCCCGAGGTGCGCAATGCCTTCCGCCCCGAGACCATCCGCGAGCTGATCGACGCCTTTCATCGCGCCCAGCATGATCCGAACATCGGTGTGATCATCCTGACCGGGGCCGGGGATCTGGCCTTTTCCTCCGGCGGCGATCAGCGCATCCGCGGCGATGGCGGCTATCGCGACCATGCCGGGGCCGAGCATTTGAATGTGCTCGACTTGCAGCGCCAGATCCGCACCCTGCCCAAGCCGGTGGTGGCCATGGTGGCCGGTTACGCCATCGGCGGCGGCCATGTGCTGCATCTGGTCTGCGACCTGACCATCTCCGCCGACAATGCCCGCTTCGGTCAGACCGGCCCACGCGTCGGCAGCTTCGATGCCGGCTTTGGCGCCGGGCTGATGGCGCGCAACGTCGGCATCAAAAAGGCCAAGGAAATCTGGTTTCTGTGTCGCCAGTACGACGCCCAGGAAGCCCTGGCCATGGGGCTGGTCAATACCGTGGTGCCGCTGGCCGAGCTTGAGGCCGTCACCCTCGACTGGTGCCGGCAAATGCTGCGCCACTCGCCGACCGCGCTGCGAGTGCTCAAGGCATCCTTCAATGCCGATACCGATGGCCTGGCCGGCATTCAGGAACTGGCCGGCAATGCCACCGGGCTTTATTATCAGACGCCCGAGGCGCAGGAAGGCCGCAATGCCTATCTGGAGAAACGCCCGCCGGATTTTTCCCGCTTTCCGCGCCGTGCCTGAGCCTTCTGACCTGGCGGCACGCGCCCGCGCCAGAGAAAGCCTGATCCCCCGCAGTCCATTCCCGAGACCAAGCGCGCCATGAACTCCTCCACCCTCGCCCTGACCCGCTGGGAACGGCTGCGCCGCCAAGGCGAGCGTTGGATCAGCGCCGCGCGCCCGCGTACCTTGTTTCTGGCCGTCTCCCCGGTGGTCGCGGGCATTGCCCTGGCCTGGTTCGAGAGCGGTCAGCTGGCTTTCTGGACCGCCTTGGGGACTCTCGTCGGCGCCACGGCGATTCAGATCGGCACCAACCTGCACAATGACGCCGCCGACTTCGAGCGCGGCACCGACACCCCGGATCGCCTGGGCCCACCGCGCGCCTCGGCTCAGGGCTGGTTCACCCCGGCGCAAGTCAAGGGCGCCGCCCATCTGGCCTTCTTGGTCGCCTTTCTGGTCGGCCTGCTGCTGGTGGTGCGCGGCGGCTGGCCCATCTTGCTGTTGGGTCTGGCCGCCATTGTGGCTGGCTATGCCTACACCAGCGGACCGCGCCCCATTGCCTATGGTCCCTATGGCGAGCTCTTCGTGCTGGCGTTTTTTGGCGTCGCCGCCACGGCCGGCAGCTTCTACTTGCAAAGCCTGCACCTGAGCGCCTCCTCGTTGTTGCTCGGCCTGGCGTGCGGCCTGCCGGCGGCAGCGGTGCTCTTGCTCAACAATTACCGCGACTTCGACACCGACGCCCGCGCCGGGCGCCGCACCCTGAATCATCTGCTCGGCAAAGCCCGCGCGCGGGTGCTTTACGCGGGGCTGCTGCTCGGCTGTCTGCCACTGTTCCTGCTCAGCGCCCCGCTCGCGCATTCCTGGCCGGCGCTTCTTGCCCTGCCACTGGCCGCGCGCCTCATTCGCCGCCTGTTCCAAGGCGCCCAGGGCCGCGCGCTCAACGCGCTGCTCGGGCAGACCGCGCTCTACCAAGTCGCACTGGTCCTGTTGCTGAGTCTTGGTCTGGCCTGGGGTCTGGCCTGGCCGCGTTAGCCGATGCGCGCCTGGTGCTTGGGGCCAGCAACCCAGACCATGGAGCAAAGGTCGGCGCCACTGCGGCTTATTCCCTACCGCCTGCCGTTGCGTCGCCCCTGGCGCAGTGCCCATGGCGAACTGAATGACCGCCAGGGCTGGCTGGTCACTGCCGGTCGCGGACCCCATCGCGGCCATGGCGATTGCGCCCCCTTGCCGGACGCGGGCACCGAAACCCTGGAGAACGCCGCCGCCCGGCTCGCGCACTGGCAAGCCCGCGCCCACGACCAATCCGATCAGCAACTGCTCGACGCCCTGCGCGCGGCTTCGCCAAGCCCGACACCAGCCGCCGACGCCGCGGTGGAAACTGCCTTGCTTGACCAGCGCGCCAGAGCAGCCGGGCTGCCGCTAAGAGCCCTGCTGCATCCCACCGCGGCCAAGGTCGTCCATGTCCCGGTCAATGCCGCGCTTGGTACGCTGATCGCGTGCACGCCGCGGATGCTGCAACAGGCCGCGCGGCAGGGCTTTCGCGTGGTCAAGCTCAAGGTCGGCACCGCCCCACTGGAAGCCGAGCTCGCGCATCTGCGCACCTTGCTGGCGGCCGCGCCCCATACCTGCCAGTTGCGCCTGGATGCCAACGGGGCCTGGGATCTGCCCGACGCGCACCGTTTTCTCGCCGCGCTGGAGCACCTCCCTCCGCAACCCAACACCGGCATCCCGATTATTGAATCCCTGGAAGAACCCCTGCGTCAGCCGCGCGATGAGGCGCTGGCCCAACTGCAAGCCGCCACCTCCATCCCACTAGCGCTGGACGAGTCCCTGCCCCAGCATCCCTGGCCGACCGACGCCAGCCAATTCCCAGTGCGGCGCATCATCCTCAAGCCCGGCGTGCTCGGCGGCCTGCGCCCCAGTCTTGACCGCGCGCGCCTGGCACTGACCGCCGGCATCCAACCCCTGGTCACCAGCCTGATCGACTCCGCCGCCGGTATTTGGGCCGCCGCCGAGCTCGCCGCGGCCATCACCGCGCTCAGTCGCGAGATTCCAGAAGGCGCCGACTGCCACAACCTCTGCCAAGGGCTCGCGACGGCGGATTGGCTCGCCGCCGATCTCGGCCAACCACCGTCGCTGAGCGACGGGCGCTTGCGGCTGTCCGCTCGGCCGGGCAGCGGTTTCCTGCCTTTCGGCAAGGGCGATGGCGCCACCGATCCCCATGTCCATGCCCATGCCGGTGACGCTGCCGATCTCGGTGCCGGCGCCTGTGACGATGCCGGCGCAAATGCCGATCTTGGCCCTCCGGCATGACCCCCGGCTATTGCGCTCAAAGGCTTGGCGGAGACAGCGCATCGCCGCGCTGGCTGCTGCTCCATGGCTTCACCGGCAGTCACGCGGACTGGCGCGACACCTGGCCCGAAACCCGTCCGGCCCTGGCCCTGGACCTGCCAGGTCATGGCCAAAGCCCCGACCCTGAGGGCGATTTCACGGCGGAAATCGCCCGTCTGCTTGCCGCCCTGCCACCCAGCATCGAGAAAATCGCCGGCTACTCCCTCGGCGGGCGCATCGCCCTCGCGCTCATGGCCGCCGCGCCCGAGCATTTCCGCGCGCTCATCATCGTCTCCACCCATCCCGGCCTCACCAATGCCGCGGAACGCGCGACCCGTTGCCGGCAAGACCAGTATTGGATCAACATGCTACGAAACCATGGGATCAAGCGCTTTGCCGCCGCCTGGCAGCGCCAACCCTTGTTCCACGCCCAACACCTGCGCGCGCCCCAAGCCGTTGCCGAGCAACACCGTCGCCGGCTCGCGCAGCGCCCGGAAGGGCTCGCCCAGGCGCTGGCCTGCTTCGGCCTCGGGCGAATGCCACCCACCTGGGATGCCCTTCGAACTTACCAGGGCCATCTGCACTGGATCAGCGGCGCGCTGGATGAAAAATTCCGCGACCTCGGCGAGCGCGTGCGCGCCCCGCGCCCTGCCACCACCCACGACATCCTGCCCGAGTGTGGCCACAACCCCTTGCTCGAAATGCCGCAAGGGCTCAAGGCTCGGCTGGCGGGACCATGAGCGTTAGAGCAATCCGTCCAGCGGACTGCGCACCCCCTGCCCGCCGCGATTGAGCACATGGGTGTAGATCATGGTGGTTGACACATCCGCGTGCCCCAATAGTTCCTGTACCGTGCGAATGTCATAGCCGGACTCCAGCAAATAAAATTAAAGGAATAAAATTAAAGTGAATTAAAGGAATTAAAGGGGTCTGGATGGAATTGTTTTCCAGCCTGTAAATCAACTCGCATTCAATTGCCTAACGCTGGCCTTCAGTCCGACCGCTCGCTTCGCTCGCGGTGGCTGAGGCTGGAGTTAGATATCCAGTGTCCTTGGCCTCGTGAGTGGAAAAAGAATTTGAGCCTTACGCATTTAACCTTTTGTAATCTAACCCGCCAAACGCGCAGCTGCCGGCTCTTCCCGCACGATTCAAGTCACGATATTCGCTGAGCAGTTCGCACATCACCCGCGGTTTACTATAGGAGAACACCACGAATGACCAACCCGACAATATCAACAACTCATCGCCAAGTGCTGGGCCGACGAGGCCTTTAAGCAGCGGCTCTTGGCCGACCTGGCCGAAACCCTCAAAGACGAGGGGATGGAAGTGCCCGAGGGCATTCGAGTGCAGGTAGTGGAGAACACGGCACAGGTCTTTAATCTGGTGATTCCCGCCCGGCCTACAGAGCTCTCAGATAAAGAGTTGGAAGTAGTGGGTGGGGGGTTTTTCCATGGCCGTCTGGCTAACGGTTTTTATTGCGGCATATCGATATGATACAGACACGAGGATAGGTGACAATAGCTTTTGCTACACCTTCAAAGATTTGTTTTCATAGTCGCTTTCCAGATTGGCATTAATCATCGGTTAATTTACCCACCCTAGCCGCATTTCTGACTTTCGCGTAATATGCTAAGTTTATGATAGTAAATGTCTTGTAAACAAATACGGATAAAGGTTTTGGACCAAGGGATGATCACGGCCGATCAATGAATCTCCGAATTGAGAGCGCCAAGCGACAGAAGACACTTATAAAGATCGCGACTACTATTCTGTTACATTGCTCACCATGGTGTTCCTGATCGTCGTTACGACGCTGGTGTCTACAATCCCGACAAATCCGACAAAGATCCCGCATCAATGGCGCCGGGCATTTGGCATCGCTCTGCTGGAGGTCTTCGTTGATGGCCCATGGCTCTCTGACATGGGCCTAATGCAACTGAGCGCACAAAATGCCCGTGTTTTCGGTTAGGCTTGATCCTTAAAGACTGCTTCACGCCCACTCACCACCATGCACATCGCCAACCCCATGTACGACACCGTCTTCAAGTACCTACTTGAGGACAATGCGCTGGCCAAACTGCTGATCGGCACCATCCTGCAAGAGGAGATCCTCAGCCTGGAGTTCTGCCCACAGGAGCGCACCCAGGAGATCGAGCGCGCAGGCAAACGGGGGATGACTGTCTATCGCATGGACTTCGCCGCGCGCGTGCGCAATGTCGAGGGCGTCGAGCGCCAGGTGCTGATTGAGCTGCAAAAGGCCAAGTTCGCCACCGATATCCTGCGCTTTCGCCGCTATCTGAGCGGCCAGTATCGCGACCCGGATAATATCCGCCTCATTGAGCGCGATGATGGCAAGCTGGCACGCGAGGGCATTCCCATTCTGACCATCTATTTCCTCGGCCATGCGCTCGACCATACTGAAGCTCCGGTCGTTCGCGTGCGCCGCGACTGCGTTGATCTCGCCTCCGGACAATCGCTGGAACGCCCCGAGCCCTTTATCGAAAGCCTGACGCATGACAGCTATGTGATTCAGATCCCCAAGCTCAAGGATCAGCCGCGCAACGCCATTGAAGAGATGCTGCAACTCTTCGACCAAAGCCACAGGGACCGCGACCGCCATTATCTGCGTATTGATGAAGCGGACATTCCTCCGGACTATCGCCCCCTGCTCAGGCGCCTGCAACAGGCCGCCGCGGAACCGGAGATCGCCGACGCCATGGAACTTGAAGACGAGATTCTCGAGGAACTTCAGGATATCGAACGGCAGTTGGAAGCGGTTCAGGCGCGGGCCGAGGCCGAACAAGCGCGGGCCGAAGCAGAAAGTGCAGAAAAAGAACGGTTGCTGGCGCTGCTCAAGGCTGCGGGAATCGATCCGAATCCCGATGGACCTTCATCCGATCGGCCGCTACCGAGGAAAGCCTGACCAGCCGCCATGACAGACAGCAGTTTCGCGCCCAGCACAAGCCCCCCCATGGCTGCAGATCCGCCGGCCGTGGCGCCCTTCTCTGACGAGCAAGACATCCAGGCCCGCGACAGCCTGTCTCCTGTGGTGATCCATCTGCTCAAGGGCGTCATCTATCAAGACAGCGACCCACACCTGTGGAACGACCTGCTCGCGCTACAAGCCCGGGTGCGCGACTATGTCAGCGTCTTGCGGCTCGAGCTGACCATCGACGAGGCCGAGGGCCATGCCTTTCTGCGCGCGCGCCCGGATGACGAGAATGGCGACGGCGGCGCGGGCATTGGGGGTGCTGGAACCGCCGCTGGCAGCGACCTCAAAGCCCCGCGCCTGATCGCCCGTCGCCCCTTGTCCTTTCCCGTCAGCCTGCTGCTTGCCCTGCTGCGCAAGAAGCTGGCTGAGTTCGACGCCTCCGGTGGCGAGACGCGGCTCATCCTGACGCAGGAGGAGATTCTCGACCTCATCCGCGTCTTCCTGCCCGACACCAGCAACGAGGCACGCTTGGTCGATCAGACCGACAAGCACATCAACAAGGTGATCGAGCTAGGTTTTTTGCGCCGCCTGCGCGCCGGTTCGGGCGGTGAGTCGGGCACAAGCAGCGCGAAAGGCGGCAAGTCATCCAGCGGGGGGCCCTACGAAGTGCGGCGCATTTTGAAAGCCTACGTCGATGCCCAATGGCTGTCGGAACTGGACAATCGCCTGGCCGAGTACCGCGACCAGCTGCGCGCGCCCGAGGACGAAACGCCCGATGACTGAACCGATCCCCGGCGTGGCGTCTGCCTCAGCCTCAGCGTCAGTACCAATCCCAGCTCCAGCTCCGGCTCCGGCCGCCTCTCCCGCCCCGGAAAACCTCGCCCTCGACTTCACCGGGGACGACCGCCTGGCCGGCTTTCGCCTGCAACGGCTGGAAGTCTTCAACTGGGGCACCTTCGATCAGCGCGTCTGGACCCTGCATGCCCATGGCCGCAACACCCTGGTCACCGGCGACATCGGCTCGGGCAAGTCCACCCTGGTCGATGCCATCACCACTCTGCTGGTCCCGGCCCAACGCGTGGCCTATAACAAGGCCGCCGGGGCCGATGCGCGCGAGCGCTCGCTGCGTTCCTATGTGCTCGGCCACTACAAATCCGAGCGCAGTGAGGCCACCGGCAATGCCAAACCGGTGGCCTTGCGCGCGCCGGGCAGCTACTCGGTGATCCTCGGCGTCTTCCATAACGCCAGTTACGACAAGACCGCCACCCTAGCGCAGGTGTTCTGGCTGGCCGAGCCTCAAGGACAGCCTTCACGCTTTTTTGTCGGAGCCGAGCGCACATTGTCCATTGCCGAGGATTTCGCCCACTTCGGCAACGAAATGCCTAAGCTCAAAAAGCAGCTCAAGGCCAAAGGCGCCGAGATCAACGACAGCTTCCCGCGCTACGGCGCTTGGTTTCGGCGCGTGATGAGCATCAACAACGAGCAGGCGCTGGAGCTGTTTCATCAAACGGTGTCGATGAAATCAGTCGGCAATCTGACCGACTTCGTCCGCGCCCACATGCTCGAGCCCTTCGCGGTCGGCGAGCGCATCACGGCGCTGATTAGGCATTTCGATGACTTAAACCGCGCGCACGAGGCGGTACTCAAGGCCAAGCAACAGATCGCCTTGCTGACTCCGCTGGTCGCCAACTGGGAACAGCATCAGCGCCTAGGCGCCGAACTCGACAAGCTGCGCGCCTGTCGCGAAGCGCTTGGCAGCTATATCGCCAGCCTCAAGGTGGAACACCTCGATGCCCGTCGCGCCGAGTTGCGCGAGGAGATCGACCGCCGCGCCACCCGCATCGCCCGGCTTGATGAACAGCTCCAAGGCTTGCGCCACCAGGAATTTGAACTCAAGCGCCAGATTGCCGAGAACGGCGGCGACCGTATCGAGCGTCTGCGCCAGCTCATCGACGAGAAAGCCCACGAGCGTGATCAGCGCCGCGACAAGGCCACGCACTATGAGCGCCTGCTCGCCACCATCGACCAGGTCCAGGCACGCGATGCCGACAGCTTTCTGACCCAGCGCCAGGGCTTTCAGGCGCTGCGCGAGCACGACGAGGCACGCGAGGCCGAGCTTCAAAATCAACTGACTGATCTGAGCTTTAATCTGCGGAAAATCCGCGACGAACACAGCGCGCTGAGCGAGGAACTCGACAGCCTGCGCGCGCGCCCGACCAACATCCCCAGCCCCCAGATCAAGCTACGCCAGACACTCTGCGACGCCCTCCGACTCGACCCGGACCGCCTGCCCTACGCCGGCGAACTGCTGCAGGTGCGCGAGCACGCGCGCGACTGGGAAGGCGCCGCCGAGCGTCTGCTGCGCAACTTCGGCCTGTCGCTGCTGGTGCCCGATGCCGAGTATGCCCGCATCGCCGACTGGGTGGATGGCACCGACCTGCGCGGGCGTCTGGTTTACTACCGGGTCCGCTTAGGTCCGGCCGGCACCCTGCCCGAGTTGCATCCCGACTCCCTGGTGCGCAAGCTCGACATCAAGCCGGAATCGCCCTTCTACCCCTGGCTCGAAGCCCAGCTCGCGCGCCGCTTCGATCTCGCCTGCTGCCAGACGCAAGAGCAATTCCGCCGCGAGACCCGCGCCATCACCCGCGCCGGGCAGATCAAGGGCGGCAGCGAACGCCATGAGAAAGACGACCGCCACGCCCTGCTCGATCGCAGCCGCTATGTGCTTGGCTGGACCAATGCCGCCAAAATCCGCGCGCTTGAGGACCGGCAGCAGGCGCTGGAGCACAGCATCGCCGAGCGTGGCGCCGAGGTCGCGCGCATACAGACCCGTCAGGCCGAATTGCGCACCCGTCTCAACGCCCTGTCGCGCCTGGAGGAATATCGCGACTTCCGCGAACTCGACTGGGCCGCCAGCGCGCTGGAGTTGGAGCGCCTCAAAGAGGAAAAACAGGCACTCGAAAGCGCCTCCGATCTGCTGCGCGCCCTTGAGCAGCAACTCAAGGAGCTGCAACAACGCATCACCGACAGCAACCACCAGCGCGATGTGCAGAAGGATAAGCGCTCCCGCGCCGAGACCAAGCTGGAAGCAACCGAGCAGGCACGCACCGCGGCCGAGGCCCAGGTCCAGGCCGGCACGACCGCGGGGCACGCCGCGCACTTCCCGGCACTCGACGCCCGCCGCGCCGAGCTACTGCCTGACCAGCCGCTGACCATCGAGAACGCCGACCAACAGGAACGCGACCTGCGCGCCTGGCACCAGAGCCGCATCGACAACCAAACCAAGCGCATGAACAGCCTGCGAGACCGCGTCACCCAGGCCATGACCGACTACAGGCACGCCTACCAGCTCGAAACCAGCGAGGTCGACGCCAGCATCGAGGCCGGCTTCGAGTACCAGCGCATGCTGCGCGAACTCGAGGCCGACGACCTGCCGCGCTTCGAGGCGCGCTTCAAGGAACTGCTGAACGAAAACACCATCCGCGAAGTCGCCAGCTTCCAGTCCCAGCTCGCGCGCGAACGCGAAACCATCCGCGAGCGTATCGACCGCATCAATGCCTCGCTCAGCCAGATCGACTACCAGCGCGGACGCTACATCCGCCTCGAGGCCCAGCCGACCACCGATGCCGATGTGCGCGACTTCCAGCACCAGCTACGCAGCTGCACCGAGGACGCCCTGACCGGCTCCGAGGACAACCAATACTCAGAGAAAAAATTCCTGCAAGTGCGCGACATCATCGACCGCTTCCGTGGCCGCGATGGCCAGAGCGAGTCGGATCGACGCTGGACCACCAAGGTCACCGACGTGCGCAACTGGTTTACCTTCGCCGCCAGCGAACGCTGGCGCGAGGACGACCAGGAATACGAGCACTATTCCGACTCCGGTGGCAAATCGGGTGGCCAGAAGGAGAAGCTCGCCTACACCATCCTCGCCGCCAGCCTGGCCTATCAGTTCGGCCTGGAATGGGGCGCGGTGCGGTCAAAGTCTTTCCGCTTCGTGGTCATTGACGAAGCCTTCGGTCGTGGCTCGGACGAATCCGCCCAATACGGCCTGCGGCTGTTCTCGGAACTCAACCTGCAACTGCTGATCGTCACCCCGCTGCAAAAAATTCACATCATCGAGCCCTATGTCGCTAGCGTCGGCTTCGTACATAACGAGGACGGGCGCGCATCGAAAATTCGCAATCTCAGCATCGAGGAATACCGCGCCGAGAAGGCGCGCCACAGCGGCCAGGTGCCTAACTCATCGCCGGCATTGGCGCCATCGGGCAGCTTAGACCAGGGCGCCGGATTGGGGCACGGGATCAGCCCTACCCAGCCGGCGGCCCAGCCGGCGGACCAACTGGCGCCCCAGTCAACTGACAGCCCCGCATGAGCAAAGCCTGGACCACGCCGGCGGACCTGCGCGCCCGGGTGCGCAAGCGCTGGGATCGCGGCGAACTGCTGGCGCCTTTGGCACAGCCAGACCCTGTGGACCCAGCGGATCAAGCAGCCATGAGCGCGGCGCGGACCAGCCCGGCGGAACCGGACGATCAGCCCAGCGACCATCCATACCTGGATCCGCAACAGCGCTCTGTGAGATTCCCCTGGCGCCTGCCGCTGCGCGGACCCAGCTCGAGCGAACTCAGCGACCGGTTCGAGGAGGTCCGCGCCTGGATTGCCGCGCTGCACGCCATGCCGCATCTGCGAGTGGAAGTCCGCGAACTGCGCCACCGGGTGCTGGGCAGCAACCGGATCCCGGTCGCGGCCTGGATCGATTCGCTTGAAGATGCCCTGGCGTTGATTGGCACCGGGGCCCAGGCGCGGCGTTTCCGCGCCCTGGTTGCCGAGATCCGCCCGCGCCAACCCGGCCTCCTGCCCTGGCTCGCCCGACGCCCGCTGCGCGCGCTGGAACTGGAATCGGAGATCCCCGCCCTGCTCGCCATTCTCGAGTGGATGCAAGCCCATCCTCGTCCCGGCCTCTATCCGCGCCAGGTCGACCTGCCCGGCGTGCATACCAAGTTCATCGAAGGCCACCGCCAAGTGCTGAGCGAATGGCTCGACCTGACCCTGCCCGCCGCGGCCATCGATACCAGCGCTCGTGGTGCCGCCGGTTTCGCCCGCCGCTATGGCCTGCGCGAGAAACCGCCGCGGATTCGCCTGCGCCTGCTGGACCCCTCCCAGGCGCTGTTGCCAGCGCTCGAGCAGGCCGACCTCACGCTAGATGCCACAAGCCTCGCGCGCCTGGCGCCGGCGGCCAGCCGGGTGTTTATCACCGAGAACGAAATCAACTTCCTTGCCTTCCCACCGCTCGCCGATGCATTGGTGATCTTTGGCTCCGGCTACGGCTTCGAGCAACTGCATGCCCTTGACTGGCTGCACCAGCGCCAACTCTGGTACTGGGGCGATATCGACACCCATGGTTTCGCCATTCTGGATCAAGTGCGCGCGCATTTTCCGCGCACCCGATCCCTGCTGATGGACAGCGACACCCTCTTCGCCTTCGAGCCCCTCTGGGGCACGGAAACAGATCAATGCACCCGCGACCTACCCCGCCTGACCCAAGCCGAAGCCACGCTCTACAACGCACTGCGCGACAACCGCATCCGCCCAGGCCTGCGCTTGGAGCAGGAACGCATTGGTTTTGGCTGGGTGATGGAGCGATTGCGCGCGCTTGACGGCACGGAATGACGGGCACGCGTCTAACGCTGCCGCCAGCAGATCAAAATCAGGCCTTCAACCAGAAAAACAGCCCCAGAGCCGCGAGCAGGGTGGCCACCAGTCCAGCCATGAGCAACAGCGCCAGCCGCCAGTCCTGGCGTGCTTGCTTTGCCTCCGATAAAGGCGCTGCCGCGCGCGGCCGTTGATCTGTTTCAGCGTCCACGGGTTCCGCATCACTGGGGTCAAAGGCACCACCGAGTTGCGTAATGGCTTCGGTATCCATGCCCCAAGTCGCGTTGGTGCGAGGCTTGATGTCCACGGGCTTGGCGGGACGCAACCCGGCGGCGACCGCTGAGCTTGGCGCGACACCAAAGAGCGCCAACCAGGCCGCGATGCTCCGCGGACGATCCTCTGACTCGAATGCAAGCCCCGCGCCGATGGCGTTCAGGAAGCGCTCGCCGCAGCGCTCCAGATAGGGTGCCTGCCAGCCATCCGGCGGCGGGCGCTGCATGGGTGGCTGTCCAGTCAGGGCGAAATACCAGGTCGCGGCCATGCCGTAGATGTCGGTCCAGGGGCCGACTTCACCATGGCGCACCTGTTCGGGCGCGGCGAACTGGGGCGTCATCTGGCGAATCAGGGTCTTTTCGCTGTCGGGATGCACCCAACGCGCGGCGCCGAAGTCGATTAGCAGCGGACTGCCATCGTCGCGCAATAGAATGTTGCTCGGCTTGATGTCGCGATGCCAAATATTGCGCGCGTGGGCATGAGCCAGGCCATCGAGCAGCGGAAATAGCCAGGCGCTGATGCGCGCCTCGTCCAGTTTGGGCTTGCCGGCGAGAAAATCCCCCAGGGTGTTGGAGGCCTCATGGACCATGCACAGATAGACGGTGCCATTTTCCTGGAAGGCGTCGGCGATGATAACCAGATTAGGATGGGGGCGCGGCCGGGCAAGTTCCTGCAGCATGCGGCTTTCCTGCAGGAACTTCTTGCGCAAATGCTCGAACTGCTGCTCCTTGCCCGGCAGGGGCGCGACCCGGCCGTCACCCGCGCGAGTGGCCAGTTCGCGCGGCAGGAATTCCTTGACCACATAGGTGGCACCCAGCAGGCTGTGGTCCGCGAGATAGACCAGACCCGAACCACCGCCGCCGAGATGCTCGCGAATACGCAACTCACGCAATTGAGTGCCCGGCGGCAGTGCACTCGCGGAAGCTTGTCGACCCATCGCCTTCACCCGTCTTGCCTAGTAGAGTCCGGGCGCGACAATAGCATGAATCCCGGCACCGGGGCGTGGGAAAGCCGCAAGGCCATCGCGGTCTCAGACCCGCTTAAGCGCGCGCCAGCATCGGGCCGGTACGCAACCGCACGCCCAGGCAAGCGAAAAACAGCAGAATATTAATGGCGCCCACCACGACAAATGGCGCGCGCGGATCGATGGCGTCGAATAGATGCCCGCCGACCAAGGTGATCAGCAAAATACCGACCGCGCCCGAGATGTTAAACGCCCCCAGCACTGAACCGCGACTTTCCGGCGGGGCTTCCTGCCCGATCAGCGACTGCCCACCCAAGAACACGCTAATCTGGCCAATACCCAGCAGGATATAAAAAATAATCCCATGACCAGCCAGTGGGTCATCCAGCAGCAGCAAGGATAGATTCCCAATCGCCGCCAGGACCATGCACAGGGCCAAGGCGCTGACCCGATCGATGCGGTCCATGAGTGGACCGAGAATGGGCGCCCACACCAGGGCGGAAATCTGTGCGATGACGAAAATCAGGGTGCCATTTTTCACCGCCTCTCCCGCGTCCATGCCCGCGGCCTTGCCGGCCAGGGTGCCCCAGAGGATCAGGAAGATGGCATTGACGGACTGATCGCCGCGCGCGATAAAAGCCGCGCTATAGGCCAAGGCCACACGCGGATTGCGCGCCGCCGCGAATCCGCCCTTGAACAAGGCCATGACCGAAGGCCGCTCATCGCGGTGGGTCGGGATACCCGGTCTGAGCCCCAGCATGACCAACACCGCCGCCAGCATGCAGAGCCCCGCGACCATCAGGTGGGTGTAAAGCCCGGCCAGCTCTCCGCTGTAGCCAGCCTTGATCAGTGCCTCGGGCATGGCGCCAAAACCCTGATTGGTGAAAACGATTCCCAAGCCACTCAGCACGCCGATGAGCGCGACCATTTTGCCACGCGATGCCTCGGCTGGATAATCGACCAGCACGGTTGACAGGGCGCCGGCGACAGCGACCACGCCAAGACCATAGATGGCACGAAAATAAAAGAGCGCGTCAACCGACTGCGCCAGAGGATAAAGCAGGTAAGTCAGCGCCAACATCAGAAACCCGATGGCATAAATGGAACGCCGCCCGATGCGGTCAATCAGAATCCCCGCGGGAAGAAAGCACAGCAGGGTAACGATCTCGGTCAAGAACACCAGATTGCCGCTGATCCCGCCTTGCTCCGCTTCCGGCACTCCAAGATGTTCGTTCAGCACATAGGTCTGACCAACGTTGATGAAGGTCATTAATCCAATGGACAGAAAACCAGCGACGAAAAAGCTCCAGCCATGGCGCGGCAGAACACCTGGTGCAAGCTGGATGGGGCCAATACGATAGGGTGGACTGTCATTCATGGTTGGGAGAGCCAGTGATGATGGTTATGCCTTGAATGCCCAAAAAAATTTTATTTTCAGGTGCTTGGAAACATCCTCGGAAGCTTGCCAGACGACGATCACGGGAGACGCCGTGACTTCGCCCCACCTCCAGCCTGTCCCCACCTCAAACAAGGTTCCAGAACAAAGCCGCGGACGCGGCAGATTACCCCGAGCGTCGGGTTGCGGCAAATCCGCCTTGCAGGGTGCGCGCTCCACCAACCAATACGCCGCCGCGACGTGCGGGCTACCAGCCAGGCGCGGGCTCGCGCCAGCCAGTCGGCAAAGGAATTCCCTTTAGTTGGTGTTAGAATCGCTCTCGGCTCAGCACCAAGGGGCGGTGGGTTGGCGGCATCATTGCCTCGGCCTTGGCCCCTCTGCCGTGCTCTGCCTCTCGCACGCTTACCCACCACACCAACAAGAGGACACTATCATGGGCATGCTGATACTCATTTTGTTCTGCGTGGCTGCCGGCGCCTTCATTGGCTGGAATGTTCCGCAACCGGAAGCCGCCAGAAAACTCCAAGATCAAGTGCTCAAACTCCTTGGCCAATCCAAAACGGACAACAGGGACTCCGACAATCAATAGGTGCACATGCACGCGCTCGGACTGCCGCGCGCAAAGCTGTAGCGAGCCCGAGTAGCTCAACGCCAACACCCAAGTTTCACATTCGTTCAGGATCAAGACTCATGACAATCAGGCCCCCCGCGCACTCCTATCCGCCAAGGTTACCCGCAACCCCTGGCACCTTTGCGCGGGCGGGTCTGTTTTTCCTGCTGGTGGTGGTGCTCTCGGCCTGCGGCCAAAAGGGCGATCTCTATCTGCCCGACCCCAAGGCGCCGAAGGTGCCCGCACCCGACCCACTCAGCCAGTCGTAATCGCATTACAACCGTCGCATGGATGACTTTATCCGCAAAGCCGGCGACCTCCATGCCGAGGCCGTGCCGCTGCAAGCCATTGCCGAGCGCCATGGCACTCCCTGCTATGTCTATTCCCGCGCCACGCTGGAGCGCCACTGGCGCGCCTTCGATGCCGCCTTGGCCGGGCGCGATCATCTGATCTGCTTCGCGGTCAAGGCCAATTCCAATCTCGCCGTGCTTGATGTGCTGGCGCGCCTGGGCTCGGGCTTCGACATCGTCTCGGTCGGCGAACTGGAGCGGGTTCTGGCCGCGGGCGGCGACCCCCGGCGGGTGGTCTTCTCCGGCGTCGGCAAGCGCCGGGACGAGATCCAACGCGCGCTTGAGGTGGGCATCCACTGCTTCAACGTGGAGTCCCCGGCCGAGCTTGCTCGCATCGATGCCATAGCTCGCGCCCAGGGACGGGTCGCGCCCGTGTCGCTGCGCGTCAACCCGGATGTCGACGCCGGCACTCATCCCTACACTGCCACCGGTCTGGCCGAGAACAAGTTCGGCATCGCCATCGGGGAGGCCCTCGCCGTTTACCAGCAAGCGGCCGCATTGTCCGGGGTGCGGGTGGTCGGCATCGACTGCCACATCGGCTCCCAACTCACCGAACTCGCGCCCTTTGTCGCCGCGCTCGAGCGGGTGCTGGCATTGGCCGACGAACTCGAGCACCTTGACATCGGGATTGAACACCTGGATCTCGGCGGCGGCCTGGGCGTGCGTTATATTGATGAGCAACCGCCCTCGCCCGCCGCTTATGTCAGCGCCCTGCTTGAGCGCCTCGGCGAGCGCCCCTACCGGATATTGCTCGAGCCCGGACGCGCCATCGCCGCCAACGCCGGTGTTCTGCTCACCCGGGTTGAGCATCTGAAACGCAATGGCGAGCGCAAATTCGCTATTGTGGATGCGGCCATGAACGACCTGATCCGCCCCGCTTTGTATCAGGCGCGCCAAGAGATCGTCCCGGTTCGCGCGCATGACGGCGACAGCCCAGGCCTGAGCCCAAGCCAGAGCCCAGATGCGAACGCCAATGAAAACCGCGATGAGAACCCCGATGAGCATCGGGGCCAGCTCCAACGCGTCGATCTGGTCGGGCCAGTATGTGAAACCGGGGATTTCCTTGGCAAGGCACGCGAGCTTGCGCTGGCAGAGGGCGATCTGCTCGCGGTGCGCTCAAGCGGCGCCTATGGCTTTGTGATGAGCTCAAACTACAACAGCCGCCCGCGCGCGCCCGAGGTGATGGTCGATGGCGACCAGATGCATCTGGTGCGCGAGCGCGAGCGCCTTGCTGATCTCTTTGCTGGCGAATCCTGCCTGCCACCCGCGCCAGACTGAACCCATCCACCCAAGCCCATCCGCCCAGCCTCTAGCCGCCCGGGCCCAGCCGCCCAGCCCATCCGTCACAAGCCTTATTCCTGTCGATCATGCAGCGTCGCCCCGAACCCGAACTCATGGACACCGCCCTGCAGGCCACGGCCTATGCGCGAGCGGATTTTCGCCACTCGAACGACTTATTCATGCGCCTGCTCGAACAGCACTGGCCCGAGCGCGGCCCGGCCCGGCGTGACGGCTGCAAGGCCATTGATCTTGGCTGCGGGCCAGCGGACATTGTGCTGCGTTTTCTGCGCGCCTGGCCCAAGGCTGAATGTACCGCCGTCGATGGCGCCGCCGCCATGCTGGCCGAGGCCCAACGCCTGCTCGACGCGGCTGAGGATGTTCACTCCCGTGCGCGGCTGGTGCAGGCAAGCATTCCCGACCCAAGCCTTGGGCAGCAGTGCTTTGATCTGATGCTGTCCAACAGCCTGCTGCATCACCTGCATCAACCCGAGGTGCTCTGGAACAGCCTCGGGCAGCTAGGTCGTCCTGGCGCCTTTGTCCTGGTCATGGACCTGATGCGCCCGCCCGAGCCGAGTTGGGTCGAGGCGCTGATTCAAACCTATGCCGCCAATGAACCCGAGGTGCTGCGAGCGGATTTTCGCCAGTCACTGCGTGCCGCCTTCGAGCCGGCCGAGGTGCAGGCGCAATTGCGCGACGCCGGCCTTGCCGACGCGCTCGAGGTGCGGGTGGTCAGTGATCGTCATCTTGCCGTTTGGGGCCAATTGCCAAATCGATGCGACCGGAATGTGGCTGCCTGAATGGGAGTTCCTGAAGGAGGAGTGCCCGCATGGGGATGTTTGAATGAGAGAGTGGGAATGCGCTTAAAATTCACCAAAATGCACGGACTGGGAAATGACTTCGTCGTCATCGACGCCATCAACCAGCAGGTCGCCATGACCGCGGAACTGACCCGCCGGCTGGCTGACCGCCGCCGTGGTGTCGGCTGCGACCAACTGCTGCTGGTCGAGCCGCCCAAAACACCCACGACCGACTTCCACTACCGCATCTTCAATGCCGATGGCTCCGAAGTCGGCCAATGTGGCAATGGCGCGCGCTGTTTCGCGCGTTTTGTTCATGACAAGGGCCTGACCGACGAGCGCCGGCTGCAAGTCGGCACCAAAAGCGGTCTGCTGGAGCTCTACCTGCTCGACGACGGTCAGGTGCGGGTCGACATGGGCCTGCCGCGGTTCGAACCCCGGGCTATTCCTTTTCTGACCGATCAGCGCGCGCCGGCTTACAATCATGGTACCGGCCTTCAGTCCCGGCGCATTGGCGTGGTCTCCATGGGCAACCCCCATGTGGTGGTCCCGGTGGACGATCTCGCGAGCGCACCCGTGACCACCCTGGGACCCGAGATCGAAAACTCGCCGCTCTTTCCACAGCGCACCAATGTCGGCTTCATGCAGGTGTTCGACGACGAGCACATCGGCCTGCGCGTTTGGGAACGTGGCGCCGGCGAAACCCAAGCCTGCGGCAGCGGCGCCTGCGCCGCCATGGTAATCGGCCGCCTGTGGGGCGAACTGGGCGAGGACGTGCGGGTCACCCTGCCCGGCGGCGATCTCATCGTGCGCTGGCCCGGACACCAGGAAACTGTCACCATGACCGGTCCGGCCTGCCTGGTCTTTGACGGAGAAATAAACTTATGACGCCTGATTCCGCACCAGATGACACCATGACCGAGGCCATGGCCGTCGCTTATCTGGATCAGCATCCGGACTTGCTGCTGCGCCATCCGCGGCTGCTGATCAAGATGGACATTCCCCATGGTCGCGATGGCGTCGTCTCCCTGGTTGAGCGGCAACTAGCAATGCTGCGCGAACAAATCGCCCAGGAGCGCCAACGCCTCGTCTGCCTGGTCGAGCGCGCGCGTGAGTATGAGTCCCTGTCCAAGCATCTGCACGAGTTGACCACTAAGCTGATCCTGGCTCGCAGTGTCAAGCACGTCGAGGACATTCTGGATATGGAACTGCGGATTGAGTTTGGCGCCGAGGCAGTCGCCTTGCTGCCATCCCCGCTAACGGACGAGCCCCAGAGCGATCCACCTACACATGCGCCGAAAGATTCCCGAGACAATGTACCCCGCACCCGGACCACGGCGACCACGGGCATCGATAAACTCGTCGAGCTTGACCACTGTCAATGCGGACCGCTGACCCCGGACCAATACACTGAGTTGTTCGGCGGCCAGGCGGACCATTTGCGTTCGGCGGCACTGATCCCGCTGCGCGGCCCCAAAATGCACGGACTGCTCGCCATTGCCAGTCGCGATCCAGATCACTTCACCGCCGACATGGGCACGGTCGCACTGGAGCGCCTCGCAGACATCATCAGCGCCAAGCTGATCGAGCTTGCGCTCGCGCACCATGACTGAAACCGCCCGCGCACTGCTTGAGCGCTTTCTGAGTCACCTCGCCAACGAGCGCCGGCTCTCGCCTCATACCCTGGATGCCTACCGGCGCGACCTCGAACGTGTTCTGGCCTGGTACCAAGGCCTGCAACCCGAGGCCAACTGGCCGGCATTACAGGAGCGCGATGTCCGCGCCTATCTAGCCATACGCCATCGCCAGGGCCATGCCGGTCATACCCTGGCGCGCGAACTCTCCGCCCTGCGCCGGCTCTTTGTTTACCTAATGCGTGAGCTGATCGTCGAGCACAATCCCGCCCAGGGTGTGCGCGCCCCAAAACAGGCGCGGGTGCTGCCAAAAACCCTGGATGCCGACCGCCTGAGCGCCATGCTTGACGCCGAGGCCAGCTCAGGCGCTGGCCATGGTGCGGACACTGAGGTTTGCGGCACTGGCACTGGCACCGCGACACCATCGACCCTATACTCAGATCCGCTCAACCTGCGCGATACCGCCATGGTCGAGCTGTTGTATTCATCCGGCCTGCGCCTGGCAGAGTTGGTCTCCATCGACATCCGCGACATCAACCCGCGCGACCCCTTGCTGACCATCACCGGCAAGGGTTCCAAAACCCGTTGCGTTCCCATTGGCCGCCAGGCCCTGAAAGCCATCGCGGACTGGATGAGGGTGCGCGGTCAATTCGCCGACAGCGATGAGCCAGCGCTGTTCGTCAGCTCGCGAGGTCAGCGCATTCATCCGCGCACCGTCCAGCAACGCCTGCGCCAGTGGGCCATTGCCCGCCACTCAGACACCCCGCTGCACCCGCACATGCTGCGCCATTCCTTCGCCAGCCATCTGCTGGAATCCTCCGGCGACCTGCGCGCGGTGCAGGAACTCCTTGGCCATGCCGACATCAGCACCACCCAGATCTACACCCATCTCGATTTCCAGCACCTAGCGCGCGTTTACGACCAGGCGCATCCGCGCGCCAAGCGCAAGAAATAGGCTTACCTAACGAGGACGGCACTCGCTACGGTGTTGAAAGGATCGACAGAGACTAGCCCGGCCATGAACGCAGGGACACCGCGCCAGGCCAAAGGCCCGGTGAGCCTATCGCTGGCGTTGGCCCTGGCGTTGGCGCTTATAGTGACCTTATGGATGCTTTCTGGCACGCTCAACCAAAGCACACCCGAGCAGCAGACACCAGAAAACGACAGCACGCAGACCCCTGCCCCCTTGCGGGTGCTGGTCATCGACAGCCAGGCGCGGCCCATTGCCCAGGAGATCGCCTTACAGGGGCAGCTCGAACCGTGGCGGCGGGTGAGGCTGCGTGCCCAGGTCGAGGGACAGGTGACAGCGCTACCGGTGCAAAAGGGCGCCTGGGTCGAAGCCGACACCCTGCTGGTTGAATTGGCCGAGGATGACCGCCCGGCGCAGCTCGCCCGGGCGCAGGCCGATGTGGCCGCGCGCGAACTGGAAGTGTCAGCATCGGAAACCCTGGGTCAAAGGGGCATGCAGGCGCAAACCCAGACCAAGTCAGCCCAGGCCGAGCTGGCCCGCGCCCGCGCCGAGGCCAAGCGCCTGCAGCTGGAGATCGAGCGGTTGGCAATACGCGCGCCCTTTGCCGGCGTGGTCGAACGCCGCGACCTTGAGCTTGGCAGCCTGCTGCAACATGGGGATGACATTCTGGAGCTGGTCGACAATTCCCGCCTGAAGGCCACGGCCCAGGTGCCACAACAGCGCGCTGGCGCGCTCGCCATCGGCCAAGCCGTGGCGGTCGAACTCCTCGATGGCACTCAGGCACAAGGCCGCCTGATATACATCTCCCGAGTGGCGGATGAAAAAACCCGCGCGTTCCGCATCGAGGCCGAGGTGCCCAATCCAGAACGGCGCCTTGCCAGCGGCCTCAGCATTGAGATGCGCGTTCGCACCGGCGAGATGGACGGACATTTTCTCTCTCCCGCCGTCCTCACCTTAAACGACCAGGGTGAGATCGGCGTGCGCACTCTCGATGCGCGGGACCGGGTGCATTTTGTCCCCGTAGATCTCCTGCGCACCGAATCCGACGGCCTGTGGGTCTCGGGCCTGCCCGCCACGGCGCGCATCATCACGCGCGGTCAAGGCTTTGTCAGCGAGGGCGAGCAGGTTGAGCCAGTCCTGCAAGAGAAGGGTTCCTGAGCGAACTATCCCATGGGTTTCCTGATCGATCTGGCCTTTGCGCGCAGCCGCACCGTGCTGCTCACCCTCGCCTTTGTGCTGATCTCCGGTGCCAGTGCCTACCAGAGCATTCCCAAGGAGGCCGAGCCCGATGTCACTGTGCCCATCATTTATGTCTCCATGACGCACGAGGGCATCGCGCCCGAGGATGCCGAGCGCCTGCTGGTGCGCCCAATGGAAAAGGAATTACAAAGCATCGAGGGCATCAAGGAGATGACCGGCACCGCCGGCGAGGGCTTCGCCTCGGTGCAGCTTGAGTTCCTCGCTGGGTTCGACAGCCGCAAGGCGCTCGCCGATGTGCGCGAGCGCGTCGACATCGCCAAGGCCGAGCTGCCGGCTTCCACCGAGGAACCCAGGGTGCACGAGGTCAATGTCGCCCTCTTTCCGGTGCTCACCATCGCGCTGTCCGGTTCGCTGCCCGAGCGCGGGCTGGTGCGGATCGCGCGGGATCTAAAAGACCGCATCGAAGCTCTGAGCGGCGTGCTGGAGGTTGACATCGGCGGTGACCGGGAAGCACTGATGGAGATTCTTGTCGACCCGGCTGTCATGCACACCTATGACGTCAGCTATGGCGAGTTGTTCGATCTCATTTCCAGCAACAACCGCCTGGTCGCGGCCGGCGCGCTGGAAACGGGCGCCGGGCGGCTGGTACTCAAGGTGCCGGGCGTGATTGAAGATCTAACCGATGTCCTGGCGATGCCGGTCAAGGTCGCGGACGGGCAGGTGGTGACTTTCGGCGACGTGGCACAGATTCGCCGCGGCTTCAAGGACCCGCAGGGCTTTGCCCGTGTTGGCGGGCAGCCGGCGGTCACCCTGGAGGTCAAAAAGCGCGTCGGTGCCAACATTATCGACACCATTGCCGCGGTGCGCGCCATTGTCGCGGAAGAGCGCGTTCACTGGCCAGCATCGCTTCAGGTGGCCTTCATGCAGGACAAGTCCGACCGCATCCGCGAGATGCTGGGCGATCTGCAAAACAATGTGCTCTCGGCCATTGTGCTCGTCATGCTGGTCATGATCGCGGCACTGGGGCCACGCTCGGCGCTGCTGGTCGGACTGGCGATTCCGGGATCCTTTCTGGCGACCATGCTGGTGCTGCAGGCCATGGGTTACACCATGAATATCGTTGTGCTCTTTAGCCTCATCCTAGTGGTCGGCATGCTTGTGGACGGCGCCATTGTGGTCACCGAGCTGGCCGACCGACGCTTGCAACAGGGCCAGAGGGCGCGCGCAGCCTATGCCGGTGCGGCCAAACGCATGGCCTGGCCGGTGGCCGCATCCACTCTCACGACCCTGGCGGTGTTCTTCCCCCTGCTGTATTGGCCCGGACTTGTCGGCGAGTTCATGAAATACCTGCCCATCACGGTGCTGATCGCGCTCTCGGCCTCGCTGACAATGGCACTGATCTTTCTGCCGGTGCTGGGCTGGACCCTGGGCGGCGGGAGGAAACAAGGCACGGGAAGCCACGCGGATGCGACTCTGGCGGCTTCCCCACCCCACGCAGCCACCCACTCGCCTCCCAATGCCGAGAGCCCGGCTCTGCGCCTTTATCTGGCCGTGCTGGAACGGCTGCTGCACCATCCCGGCAAAACCCTGAGCGTCGCAGTCCTGGCGCTCATCGCCTCCTATGCGGCCTATGCGCACTTCGGCAAGGGGGTGGAGTTCTTCCCCGAGGTCGAACCCGACTTTGCCCTGGTGCAGGTCCATGCGCGTGGGGATCTGTCGATTCAGGAAATCGACCAAATTCTGCGCCAAGTGGAAGCCCGCATCCTCGACATGCCAGAGCTGGACGCCATTTACGCCAGGTCCTACCACAAGAGTAGCGGCATGAATCAGGCGGCCGAGGATGTGATCGGCACCATTCAGCTTGAATTCATCGATTGGTTCAAGCGCCGCCCGGCGGACGCCATTTTGCAGGAGATTCGTACCCGCACCGCCGACATCCCGGGTATCCTGGTCGAAACCCGCGCCGCCGAGGGCGGCCCGTCCGAGGGCAAGCCAATCCAGATCGAACTGAGCGCGCGCGAGACCCAGCGGATTGGCCCGGTGGTGGAGCAGGTGCGCGCACTGATGGACCAGCTCGGCGGCTTTGCCGATGTGGAGGATGATCGCCCGCTGCCGGGGATCGAGTGGCGCCTGAGGGTCGATCGCGAACGCGCCGCGCGCGATGGTGCCAACATCGCTCTGCTCGGCAATGCCGTGCAAATGCTGACCCAGGGAATTTTGCTCTCGGAATACCGACCGGATGACAGCGATGACGAGGTTGACATTCGCGTGCGTTTCCCCTTCAACGACCGCCATCTCGATCAACTCGACACCCTAACAGTGCCGACCGCCGGCGGCATGGTGCCTATTAGCAACTTCGTCAGCCTAACGCCCGCGCCCAAGGTTGGCACCTTGCATCGGGTCGACGGCCGGCGTGCCATGACCATTCAGGCCGATGTCGCACCCGGTCAGTTGGTGGACAGCCAATTGCAGCGCCTGCGCGAAGCCCTGACTACCGCCGAGAAGCCACCGGGGGTTGAGATTCGTTTTAAGGGAGAAGACGCCGATCAGCGCGAAGCCGCCGAGTTCCTCACCAATGCCTTCATCAGCGCGATCTTCCTGATGGCGCTGATTCTGGTCACTCAGTTCAACAGCCTATACCAGGCCCTGCTGGTGCTCTCGGCCATTGTCTTTTCCACCGCGGGCGTGCTGCTTGGCTTGCTGATCACCGCCAACCCCTTCGGCATTGTGATGGTCGGCCTGGGAGTGATCGCGCTCGCCGGCATTGTGGTGAATAACAATATCGTCCTGATCGATACCTACAATCGCCTGCGCGCTGAGCACCCCGATCCCATTGTCGCGGCCTTGGAAACTGGCCGCCGTCGCTTGCGCCCAGTTTTTTTGACCGCATTTACCACGGTGCTTGGACTCATGCCCATGGTGTTGGCCATGAACATCGACCTCATCGGCCGCGGCATTCGCTTTGGTGCCCCTTCAACTCAGTGGTGGACGCAGCTGGCCAGCGCCATTGTCGGTGGTCTGAGTGTCGCCACCCTGCTGACGCTGATCCTGACACCCTGCCTGCTGGTGCTCGGTGACCGTCTTGCCCAGGCAATCAACACACGAGTGTTGCGGACTCTGGGCGCAACGGGCTAGTCGCTTGAGCTGGTCATGCAGGATGCCAAAACCCTTGGCCGGGCACCGCGAGCGCGCATCTCGAGCTTGTTAGTGGAATGTCCCTCATCACGCCGGCGCGACTGTCGCTGGTCTATCGTTTTTATCGCCTGGCTCTCTTGTGTCGGTAGTCGCATTTATGACGCTCCCTTGGAAAAAACTTTTGTCTCTCCTCCTCCCGCTTCTCATCATTGCCGGGGCACTGGGCCTGTTTCGTTTTCTCAAGGCGACCAAACCCGAACAGCCACCGCCCAAGGTGCAGGAGCGGGTGTGGCGGGTGGCGGTCGAAAGAGTCAAGCCGCAAGCCCTGGCGCCTGAATTGACCCTCTATGGCCAAGTCGAAACGCCCGATCTGCTTAGCCTCACCGCCTCGGCCAATGCCTGGGTGGAACAGGTGGCCGTGCGCGATGGCGACCGGGTGGCCCAGGGGGATGTACTGATCGCGCTCGATCCGCGCGACTTCGAACCACGCATTGCCCAAGCACGGGCCGAGGTCGAGGAACTCCAAGCCAGCATCGAGAGCGAAAACAACCGCCACCAAACCGACCTGCTGGCGCTTGAGCAGGAACAACGCCTGCTCGAGCTGGCGGGCCAGAGCGTGGAGCGTCAGCAGCGCCTGAAAACGCAGAAAGTCGGTGCCGAGCAGTCGCTCGACGAGGCCGAGCAGCAGCAGGCACAGCAGGCGCTATCGGTGTCCAATCGCAAAATGAGCATTGCCGATCATCCCAGCCGGCTGCGCGGCCTGCAGGCCAAACTGGCCAGCTCCCAGGCACGACTCGAGCAACTCGAACTGGAGTACGAGCGGGCCCGACTGACCGCGCCCTATGACGGCGTCATCGCCAATGTGGATGTCACCGAAGGGGACCAGGTCTCGCGTGGCGAGGTACTTTTGACACTCTACGCCCGCGCCAGCCTGGAGGTGCGCGCGCGCATCCCGGCGCCCTATCAGGATGAGATTCTCGCCACGCTCAACGCGGGGCAGGTGCTCTCGGCGTCCGCACAGGTTGCTGGCACCGAGGTGAAACTGCGCCTGGCGCGGCTCGATGGCGAGGCGCAAGCGAGCGGCATCGATGGGCTGTTTCAAATCACAAACCATGACGAATTGGTCCGCATCGGCCAACTGCTGACCCTGCGCCTGGCACGAGACGCCCAGAGTGATGCCGTGGCCCTGCCCATGGCGGCCGTTTATGGCGGCGAGCGGGTCTATGAGATCCAGGCACAGCGAGCGCAAACCCAAGACGACGGCGCCGGGTTGGACCAGGAAAGGCCCGACGAGCAACAACAGAACAAGCAACAACAGACAGAGAAAGCCGCCAGTCCCCTGCTGCGCATGCGCGCGGTGGACATCGACATGCTCGGCACCCGCCTTGGCGCCGACGGGCGCGAACTGGCCCTGGTCCGCTCGCCTGAGTTGACCGCCGGAGATCGCGTTGTCATCACCCATCTACCCAACGCCATTGATGGCCTGCGGGTGGAGGTTGTGGAGTGAGCGCGTCCGGGCAGGCCGCGCCCAAAGGTCAAGGCGTCCCCATGGGTCATAAGTCGGATCTGATCGGGCTGTTCGCCCATCATAAGGTCGCGGCCAATTTGCTCATGGTCATCATGCTGATGACGGGCATTTTCGCCATCGACCGGCTGAATGTGCAGTTCTTCCCCAGTTTTGACCTCGACATCATCACGGTGCGCGTGGTCTGGACCGGCGCCAGCGCGGAGGATATCGAAGACGGCATCACCAATCCGCTCGAGCAGCGGCTGCGCACCCTGGATAATCTCGACAAGATGACCTCGACCTCCAGTCAGGGACTCTCGTCCATCACCCTGGAGTTCAAGGAAGGCACCGACCCGCTGCTGGCACTCGATCAGGTGCGTCGCTTTGTCGATGAATTTCGCAATTTTCCACAGGATGCCGAGAAACCCGAGGTCGCCCTGGTCACCCGCTACGAGCAGGTTGCCCGGCTGCTGATCACCGGACCCGATTCGCCCGACGAGCTGCGCAAACTGGCGCGACGGTTTGAAACCGAGCTGATTGATCGCGGCATTGACAAGGTCGACATCAACGGTCTGCCCGAGGAAGAGATCAGCATCGAGATCGACAACGCCCGGTTGGAGGAACTGGATCTCGGCCTGGCGCAAATCGGTGATCGGGTGGCGGCCTTCAGTCGCGACCTGCCGGCGGGCGCGATTGGACGCGGCGAGGGCGCGCGCGAACTGCGCAGCCTCGACAAGCGCCGCGATCCGCTTGAATTTGCCGGCCTCCCGGTGGTGACCGAGCCGAATCTGCGGGTGAACCTGAGCGACATCGCCAGGGTGGAGCGTCGCCCAAGCGACGGCAGCGTGGAACTCAGCTATCGCGAACAACCCGCAGTGGAGTTGATCGTGCAGCGAGCGGAAACCGGCGACTCGCTGGCTGCGGCCAAGGTGTTCGATCAATGGCTAAAGGATACGCGCGCGACACTCACCCCCGGCGTGGAGCTGCAAGCCTACGACCAGTCCTGGACCCTGATCCGCGACCGCATCATGCTGCTGGTCAACAACGGGCTGGGTGGCCTCATTCTGGTGGTGGCGATCTTGTATCTGTTCCTCACCGGGCGGGTGGCCTTCTGGGTCGCCTGGGGCATTCCGGTGTCCTTTGCCGCGACCCTGTTCATCATGCTGCTGACCGGTGGCAGCATCAATATGATCAGCATGCTGGCGCTGATCATGGCGCTGGGCATCATTGTTGATGACGCCATCGTGGTGGGCGAGGATGCGCTCGCGCATTACCAGATGGGCGAGGACCCGCTGCTCGCCGCCGAGGGTGGCGCGCGGCGCATGATGGCGCCCGTCATTGCCTCCTCGCTCACCACCATTGCGTCTTTTCTGCCGCTGATGCTGGTCGGCGGGCGCACCGGCAATATCCTCATCGCCATCCCCTCGGTCATTATCGCCGTCATCATCGCCTCTCTGGTCGAGAGCTTCCTGGTCCTGCCGGGCCATCTGCGCAATGCCTTTGTGCATTCGCACAAGGTCAAACCAAACTCCATTCGTGCCTGGCTCGACAGCGCATTCGACCACTTCCGCGACCGGATCTTCCGCCCGCTCGCGACCTTTTCCATTCATCATCGCTTCGCCACCATTGCCAGTTCCCTGGCGTTGCTGATCATCGCCATCGGCCTGGTCGCCGGCGGGCGGATTAGCTTCACCTTCTTTCCCACGCCCGAGCCGCAGGTGATCTACGCCAATGCCACCTTCGCCGCCGGAACCCCGCGTGAGACCGTCGACCGATTTCTCGAGCATCTCGAGGAGCAACTCTACGCGGCTGAACAGTCACTCGATGCCGGCCGGCTGATCAACCTGGCGGTGACCTATCATGGCTCCAAGGCCGGCCCAGGGGCGCGCGCCGCGGCTGACCAGCTCGGCGCCATTCAGGTCGAACTGCTGCCGCCCGATGAGCGCGAGGTGCGCAATCCCGAATTTATCCGCGCCTGGCGGAGCCATCTCGACATGCCTGCCGGCCTCGAGCATCTGACCATCACCTCACGTCGGGTCGGTCCGCCCGGGCGCGATCTCACCATCCGCCTGACCGGCAACAATCCCGAGCAGCTCAAAACGGCGGCGCTTGATCTATCCGAGACCCTCTCTGGCGTGCCCGGCGTGCTGGAGGTGGAGGACGACATGGCCTATGGCCGCGAACAGCTGATCTATTCACTCACTCCGGCGGGCGAGGCGCTTGGACTAACGGTGTCTGATCTCGGCAACCAATTGCGCACCGCCTATGACGGGCGCCTGGTACAGATTTTTCAGGATGGCTCGGATGAGGTCGAGGTGCGGGTGCGCCTGCCAGCGGCGGAGCGCGACAGCCTCGCGAGCCTCTACCGGCTCAACATTCGCGCCCCAAATGGCGAATCCGTGCCGCTGACCGCGGTGGCCGAGTGGCGCTCGCGCCAGGGCTTTGAGGTGCTGCGCCATGCCGAGGGCAAATTGGCTGTTGAAATCACCGCCGATGTAGACACCAACAGCGCCAATACTGATCGGATTGTGGCGGCACTCGAGGAGGCTACCCTACCCGAGCTGGCGCGCGGCCACGGCATCAGTTATTCCTTTGAGGGTCGCTCGGCCGATCAGCGCGAAACCCTGAGCGACATGCGCAAGGGCGCCTTGCTGGGGCTGGTGCTCATCTACATTATCCTGGCCTGGGTTTTTGCCTCCTACGGCTGGCCGCTGGTGGTCATGACCGCCATCCCCTTTGGCATTAGCGGAGCTTTCTTTGGCCACTGGATCATGGGCATGGACCTCACCATCCTGTCGCTCTTTGGCATGTTTGGCCTCTCCGGCATCGTTGTGAATGACTCCATCATCCTGGTCAGCTTCTACCAGCGCCTACGCGGCGAGGGCATGGCGGTGCAGGGGGCGCTAATCGAAGCCTCATGCCAGCGCCTGCGCGCCGTGCTGCTCACCTCGCTGACTACCATCGCCGGCCTGACTCCGCTGTTGTTTGAGCGCTCCTACCAGGCCCAATTCCTGATTCCCATGGCCACCTCCATTGCCTTCGGTCTGGCCTTCTCCACCCTGTTGGTGCTACTGGGTATCCCGGCACTGCTGTCAGTGCATGAGAGCATCCATCATCGCTTGCTTTGGCTGCGCGAGCGCCTAAGCGCGCGTTTAAGCAGCAAGACCCATGGGATCTAGCGTACCAAGCACCACGCCGCGCTGGCGCAAATCGGCCAGCAGGCCAGCGCCGAAGGCAATCACCTGTTGCGACTGTCGGTGACCGAGTTCCTCGCTGATACGGACAAGGGCGTCCTGCCCGCTGAGATCCGATTCCTGTTGCAACAGCAGCAACAGGCGGGCGGTGACGGCGTTGATCTCCATGAAGCGCACCTGCTCACCTGAGTCAAGGTAGATCAGCAGATAAGTCGGCTGTTCCGGCGCCGCCTGGGGCTGGAAATCCGGGCCGATGCGATGCACCGGATAGCGATAGCTCAAGGGCCAGGCGAGGGATGAAATCACGGGGTGTTGTTCAAGCAGGTCGCCATCGGCCATCAGTCCGGCGGGCACTGGCTCGGCATCGGCGATTTGCAACGCCATTTCCACCCATTCGTAGTGGGCCAGTTCGAGTAGAAAGGGCGGATCATCCGGGTGATTAACACGCTGCTGACTCAGAAAGTCGAGAAATTCACGCGGCAGTTGCGGAAACAGCGGCGAGACGGCACGATGGCGGCGCAGATAATCCCTCACCAGTTCGCGCCAGTGCTCGCGCGCGAGCAATCGGTGCACCACGGGAAAATTGCCAGCCAGGAGGGAGGCGACGTTATTGAAGATCAGGTCGCGATAGATCGCCATGCGCCTGTCTTCTATGTCCGCCGGCGCGGGTGTCTGGCCCGGATCGCGCAGGTGCGCGGTAAAAGCCAGTTGCTGCTCCAGAAAGCCGGGAGCGCTGGATCTACACATTTGCCTCTCCAGCAACGGACTCCGGGTCTTAGGCAGCGGCGGCCAGGGCTGCTTTGGCCGCGGGCCGTGCCTGTGGTGACGAATGACGGCCTTGAATCTCGCGCACCTGATCGACTTCTCGCAGCAAGTTAGACAGTGGCGGAATATTGAAGTCACGCTCAAGCAGAGTCGGGAAAACACCGAATGTCTGATAGGCCTGGTCGAGCAGATCCCAGACCGTGTCTATGACCTCCGCGCCATGAGTGTCGATACGTAGATCCTCGGCTTCCACGTAGTGCCCAGCAATATGGCCGTAACGAATACGCTCGCCAGGCAACGCCCTCAAGAAGGCCAGCGCATCGTAGCCATGATTGATGGCGTTGACATAAATGTTGTTCACATCAAGCAGCAGGTCGCAGTCAGCCTCGGCAAGAACCGCGCGGATGAAGTCAATCTCCGCCATTTCCTGTCCCGGGGCCGCATAGTAGGACGCGTTTTCCAGCGCCATGCGGCGCCCTAGGATCTCTTGTGCCTGACGCACGCGCCCGGCGACATGATGCACGGCCTCCTCGGTGAAGGGGATGGGCAACAGGTCATAGAGTTGACCACCGTCGGCACAGTAAGTCAGATGTTCACTGTAATCGGCGATACCGTGATGGTCCAGGAACTGCCGGACCTGGCGCAGAAAATTGGTATCAAGCGGAGCCGGACCGCCAATCGACAGCGACAACCCATGGCAGACAAAAGGGAATTGCTCAGTCAGTGAGCGCAGCAGCCGCCCCTTGCGACCGCCGAAGCCGATCCAGTTCTCGGGCGCGATTTCGTAGAAATCCACCCGCCGCGCGGGTGGTGACTCGACCAGGGCGCTCAAAAACGAGCGCCGCAGGCCGAGACCAGCGCCATGCAGCGGTGATTGCAGGCGGCTACTCATTGGCTAGCCATTCACGGAGATAACAATTCAAGGGAACAGCTCATGAGAAAAGGCATTGCCTGGCAATCAGCGGCTGACTGAGCGCGATCAGTTACCGCCGCCGCACTTGCCTTCACCACACTTGCCTTCGCCGTCCTTGCCATCGCCTTTCTTGTCATCGGCACCGCCACATTTGCCTTCGTCTCCCTTGCCATCATCCTTGTCGCCACCGGAGCCGCCGCATTTGCCCTCGCCGCACTTACCTTCGGAGTCCGCCTCGGCAAGCTGCATGTAGCCCCCGTTCATATCCTGGGCCGCGAAGGGGTTACCTTCAGCCTGGGCCAGACCAAGGGAGCCGGCCAGCGCGATGCCAACCAGGGCGGAGATGGGCGTCAAGTTCTGATTCATATCGAAGAGTCCTGTTGCTTGGAGTAAAAACCGAGGGTTGCAGAAATAGAAGCGAGCAGCCACGGCCTCATTGCTCAGCGCCGTCCTCTCAGCTGCTATGAGTGGCGGCGATTTTTTCCGATCCAATGACAAAACGCAATTTTTTCCGACCATCGCAGTCAGGATTAGACGCTCGCCATAACCCCAGCCAAACCGCCCCGCTTAGCTACTCTGGATCCCCACTCTGGATCCCTAGCCCGGCATGAGTCGCCGCGGCCAGGGACTCCGCGGCGGCATCCACCTCTGCCAATCGATCTGGATGGTGCGCCTCGACCCGATCACGCCCAAGCTGCTTGGCGCGATAGAGCGCCTCGTCCGCCTGCCTTATCAACGCCTCATGATCGGGATTACTCGGATCATCGGTGGCCACGCCCATGCTGATGGTGACGATGCCCTCATTGGCGCCAGGGTGGCGCATGCCCAGACCGGCGATCGCCTCGCGCATGTCCTCGGCCACCTTGACCGCATTCGCCAGCGGCGTATCCGGCAGCACCACGACAAACTCCTCCCCGCCATAGCGGGCGCAGAAATCACCGCCACGCTTGAGCCCGTCCTGCAGCGCCTGGGCCACGGCCCGCAGGCAGCGATCGCCGGCCAAATGGCCGAAAGTGTCGTTGTAACTCTTGAAGTTGTCGATATCGCAAATAATCAGCGACAGCGGCGAGCGTTGGCGGCGGCCGCGACGGAACTCCTCGACCAGGTTCTCGATAAAATAGCGCCGGTTGGGGATGGATGTCAGGGTGTCAAACACTGCTTGTTGGCGCAAGCGATCATGCGCCTGATGCAGCAATCGCGTACTGAGCAGAATCAGCCCACCACCTGCCAGACCAATCAGCAGATGGCTCAGCGTCAGCGACAGCCACGGCAGGGCCGGAACCTCCGGCAGCGTCACACTGATGCCGCCACGCACGTCGCCGAGTTCGTAGCCTTGGTCGGCATGGCAGTCGAGACAGGGCTTTTCGGTGATCAAGGGAGCCATGTAGCGATAGGCTTCCCGCTCGCCGTTTTGAATGAAATGGCCGATTTCCGTCGCCCCCTGCTCGAAGCGCCGCAAGGCCAGGCGTTCCCAGCTTTCCGGATGGTTTTCCGGGCGAATGGGATCCAGGCTGGTGATATGAAACTGCACACCATTGGTCTGCGCGGCAATCTCCGCCAGTTGCCGGGTCATATAGGCCGGATTGACCGCCGTGAGCATGACATCATCCGACACGCGGATATCCCGCTCGGGAATCTTGAGGTAGGGATTGGGTTGGGTCTCATCGGTTACCCGCACATAGACGCCGCCATGGCGCGCGTTCCAGCGCCGGGTCAGCACCACCTGGTCAAAAAAGGAGCGCGCGGTCTTAAGCGACAGCTCGGCGCGGGTGGCTTGGGCTTGATACAGATTCCACCCCAGGGAGCCCATGACCAGAACCGTCCAGATTGCCAGGGCCAACCAGGGTTTGAGTAAGAGTTTCATCTTGGCATTGGGGGGTGTGAGCTAGGAGCGCGAGGGTCGAGGGCGCGGGCCAGCCAGACTAGCCGGATCTTGCGCTCGAACTATAGCAGCCCGCGGGCAGCGACGTGCCGATTTGACGTCGCTTTTGATGACCGTCAATCAGCTGGTGGCACAACCCTGCTAAGCTGTTGATCGCAAGCCGATAGTGGAGCATGTGGATTGCCCCGGGATCGCCTCCTGGTGGCCCCAAATCGAACCCCAAAGGAATCGAGATGCATCCCTTGGGAACGACAGCACTGCGAGCCATGACCATGCGTTCGGATTCAGCGCTTTCAGAGTCAGAAAGGATCGATTCGCCACCAGGGGAATCGGCGGCCCCGGACATCGCCATCCGCTGCGTCGATGTGCACAAGACCTATATCTCGGGCGATGTCGAAACCCCGGTGCTGCGCGGGATTGATCTGGACATCCGCCGCGGCGAGCTGACGGTGATTCTCGGCGCCTCCGGCGCTGGCAAGAGCACCCTGCTCAACATCATCGGCGGCATCGACCGCCCGAGCGCGGGCGAGGTCTGGTGCGGCGGGCAGAATCTCGCCACGCTGTCCGATCGAGCACTGACCGAGTACCGCCGCCGCAGCGTGGGCTTTGTGTTTCAGTTCTACAACTTGGTGCCGACGCTCACGGCGCTCGAGAATGTCGAGACGGCCACTCAGATCGCCGACAATCCCATGGACCCGGCCGAGGCGCTACGGCTGGTGGGCCTGGACGACCGGCGGGATCATTTCCCCTCGCAACTCTCGGGCGGTCAGCAGCAGCGCGTCGCCATCGCCCGGGCGCTGGCCAAACAACCCCTGGTGGTCTTCTGCGACGAACCCACCGGCGCGCTCGACGCCGCCACCGGGCGCAAGGTGCTGGATTTGCTCACTCGGCTCAACGACGAGACGGGCACGACCATTGTCATCGTCACCCATGCCGCGCCCGTCACCGGCCTCGCCCACGCCGTGCTGCACTTGACCATGGACGGCATCACGACCAGACGCAACGCCCAGCGGGTCAGCGCGGCGGATCTCAGTTGGTGACGCGGCCAACACGCGCCCAATGAAGGTTCTAGCGCGCAAACTCCGGCGGGATTTCGTCGCCGCCCGCGGCATGCTGGCCGCCGTGGTGGCCATTCTCGCCTTCGGCATCGCATCCCTGGTGGGCTTTCAGTCCACCACCAACAACCTCGGCGCCGCGCGCGATGGTTATTACGCCCAGTGCCGCATGGCGGATTTTTGGATCGACGTGAAAAAAGTCCCCCTCGCGGCCCTGCCGGCGGTTGAACGCATCCCAGGTCTAGCCGCCTTGCGCAGCCGCATCACCGCGGAGGTGATTGTCGATCTACCCGGGGTCATCGAGCCCATCGCCGGGCGCTTGATCAGCATGCCGGGCGCGCGCGCCGGTGGCGTGACCGGGGCAAGCACAGGCGTCATCAATGATCTGTTACTGACCAGCGGGCAGTGGTTCAGCGCGCCGGACGCGGCCGAGACCATCGTCTCGCGGGAGTTCGCCGCCCAGCGCGGGCTCGCGCCGGGTGACGCCGTGCATTTGATCATCGACGGCCAGCGCAAGGCGCTGCGGGTGGTGGGCATCGGCATCTCGGCGGAGTTCGTGTATCTGATTCCGCCCGGCGGCATTCTGCCGGAACCGGCCAATTTCGGCGTCTTTTATGTGCCGCGTCGCTTCGCCGAGAACAGCCTCGACATGGCCGGCGCCGCCAACAGCCTGGTCGGAGAGCTGATCCAAACCGGGGACCCGGCCGCCGCCGCCAATCCCGAGCCGGTGCTGCGCCAGATCAACCAACTGCTCGCGCCATTCGGGGTCTTTGCCCTCACCCCGCGCGCGCAACAGGGCTCCAACCTCAACCTCACCGCCGAGCTCGGCGGCCTGGCCACCATGGCGGCCATCATTCCGCTGATTTTTTTAAGCGTCGCCGCCCTAGTGCTCAATGTGCTCATGACTCGCCTGGCGGCACAACAGCGGGTGATTGTCGGCACCCTGAAGGCGCTCGGCTACCACAACCGCGCCATCTTTGGCCATTTTATCCAGGTCGGCGTCATCGTCGGGCTGATCGGCGGCGTGCTCGGCATCCTGTTGGGTCTGGGCCTGGCCGCCGCGCTGACGGATTTCTATCGCCAGTTCTTCACCTTCCCCAGCCTGACGGCGCGCCTGTATCCGGGATTGATGCTGCTCTCGCTCGCGGTGGCGATCGGCTTCGCGGTGCTCGGCTCCTGGCGCGGGGTGCGCCATGTCGCGCGACTCGAGCCAGCCGAGGCCATGCGTCCGCCGCCCCCGCCGGTGGGTGGCGCCATCCTGCTCGAGCGCTGGCCTGCGCTGTGGCGGCGGTTTGGCTTTTTCTGGCAGATGGCGCTGCGCAGTCTGTTCCGCAACCGCATGCGCTCGGTGGTCAGCATCCTGGCCGCGGCGCTTGGGACTTCGCTGCTGGTCAGCACCTATGGCAGCCTGGACTCACTGAAATTCATGGTGCTGTTTCAGTTCGACAAGGTGATGCTGGCCGATTACAGCATCAGCTTCCGCGCGGATCTCGACGCCGGCGCGCTGATTGAGGCCGCGCGCCTGCCCGGCGTTATTCATGCCGAGCCCCAGTTCGTGCTCGCGGTGGATTTCGTCAACGCCAATCATCATCACAAGGGCGCCATCCTCGGCGTCACCCCCGATGCCATCCTGACGGTGCCGCGCGATACCGACGGCCATGCGGTGCCCATTCCCGCCAGTGGTCTGCTGATGGCCAAGCGTCTGGCCGAAAATCTCGGCGTGGAGCCGGGCAACGCGGTCTGGATTCTGCCGAGCAAGGGCACCCAGACGCCCCGGCGGGTGCCGGTCGCACGTCTGGTCGACAGCCTGTTCGGGCTCGGCGTCTATGCCGACTATCACTGGCTCAATGCCTTGGTGACGGAATCCGGCGCCGTCTCCAGCGTGCGGCTGAAAGTCGCCCAGGACGCGGCCACGCGCGACGCCTTCTATCGCGAACTCAAGCGCCTGCCGACCCTGCTAAGTGTACAGGACATGGCCGCGGTGCGCGCCAACATGTGGCAGACCTTCGTGGTCAAGATGGGCAGCATGCTGAACGTCATGATCCTGTTCGCGGCGGTAATCTTCTTCGGCGCCATCTTGAACGGCGCCCTGATCAGCCTGATCGAGCGCCAGCGCGAACTGGCCACCTACCGGGTGCTCGGCTATCGCCCCGGCGAGGTCGGCGCCATGTATTTGCGCGAAAGCCTGGTGCTGAACGGCCTCGGCATTCTGCTCGGCCTGCCGCTGGGTTACTGGATGACACTGGGCATGAACAGCCAGTATCAAAACGACCTCTACAGCATGCCCACGGTGATCACCGCCTCGGGCTGGTTCTGGTCCATCGCCATGGCGGTGATCTTCGTACTGCTGTGCCAATGGATTGTCCAGCATCGCATTGATCGCATGCCCTGGAACCAGGCCTTGGCGATGAAGGAGTAGGCGTCCCATTCAATGGTGCACGACTAGGAGCCTGGATATACCTAAACCACATGGGATTTCGGCGAGTTTTGGGCCGGGCGCCGGTGGCGGGGGGCGCCGTGAATACTTCTCTGTAGGCTTCACGGCGGCATCCATGCCGCCGAGACCCCCGCACCCGGCGCCCGACCCAAAACCGAAAACTGATTTGCGATGGGTATAACATGCGGAAAGCGATGCGAATAGGCGCCTAAGATGGCCGCGCGTCAGATTTTACGTGACCGCAAGCTTTTCACCGGCGGTCTGATCATCGAGCGGGTGGTCTGGGCCTTACCCGAGCGCTCGCCAGACTTTCCACATGGCCTTAAATATCGACTGTACTGCGGTCGTCGCGGACAAGGCTCTGGTGAATGCCTGGTGCGCTACGATAACGAACGCGGTAAAGGCGATCATGTGCATCGTGGAGACCATGAAGAACCCTATCGGTTTATCTCGCTCCCGCGACTGCTTGCCGATTTCTCAGCCGATGTCGCCGCATTCCTGGAGGGCCAATCATGAAAGCCATCATCAGCGTCGAACCATGGGACAGCATGCAGGCGCGTGCCATGCGGATCGCGGAGCGTCTTGATGCCGGCGAGCCGGTGGGCGATGCGGACTATTATTTGAATTTCGCCGACACCGCACACCTCTTTCGCGCCTTGACTCCCGCGCGCCTCGCCCTGCTCGAACGGCTCGAAACCATGGGGCCGGCACCGGCTGAAGCATTAATGGCTGCCCCGTATCACGACCGCGCCAGCACGGACAAGGATATTGACCAATTGATCGCCTGGGAGCTGATTGCGCAAGACAACGCCGGGCGGTTTTTCATTCCCTGGGATGCGATTGAAATTCGCGTCACCCTCGGTCACCAGCAACAGGATCACAAGAGCACCGATCACGCGCAAGCGGCCTAAGACAGCCTCGGAGAAATCAGACAAGCGGGACAACAACACCCATGACACACACCAAGCTCATCATCAGCCTCGCCATTGCCGTCGTGCTGGTCGCGGCTGGCATCGCCTATTCCATCCTCCAACCCGGCCCGCCGGTGGCCGTGATCGAGGTCAGGCCCGGCACCATTCGCGCATCCGTGGCGGATCGCGCGCGCACCAGTGTGTCTGGCATCGCCCGCCTGACCATGCCGGTCGATGGCCGGATTCTGCCCATCACCATCGAGCCAGGCACGGCGGTCAAGCAAGGCGAGGTGCTCGCGCGGCTCGATACCACCGAGCTCGAAGCCCAGGCCGCCGCCGCCCGCGCCGAGGTCGCCGCCATCGAGGCGCAATTGAATCTGCTCGCCGACAACGCGCTCGAAAAAACCGTGCTGGCCGAGGCCAAACAATGGATCGCCGCCATGGCCAAGGTGGAGGAATCCGCCGCCGCCCTGATCGAGGCCAATGCCGCCAACGCCGCTTTCACCGACTGGTGGAAGGAGGCCGAGGAGAAGCTAAAACAACAGGGCGCGGTGGCGGAGGAAAAATACCGTCGCGCCAAGGCCGACAGCTCCCAGGCCGAGGTCGACCTCGCGGTGGCGCGGCTGAATAAACAGATTGTCGAGGTATTTCAGAAGATCTCCGATCTCGGGCCTGACTATGTTCGCCGCTATCTGGCGCGCAAGACACTTGAGGCGCGGGTATTCGAGCAACAACAGGCCGCCGCCGAGGCGCGCCTGAAAATCGCCGCGTATCGACTCGAGCGCGCCCTGATTCGCGCCCCCCGGGATGGCCTGGTGCTCTCCCGTCTGGTTGAAAGCGAGCGCGTGCTGCCCGCCGGCACCGAGCTGCTCACCCTGGGCGACCCCGCGCGCCTGCAAGTCAGTCTCGACCTGCTGAGCGACGACGCCGGCCAGGTGCGAGTGGGCGACGGGGCCGAGATCACCGGCGCCGTCCTCGGTGACCTGGCACTCAAAGGCCGGGTCAGCCGGGTTGATCCCCAGGGCTTCACCAAGGTGTCATCGCTCGGCGTCGATCAGCAACGGGTGACTGTGATGATCGATTTCAGCGAGGGCGAGTTGCAGCGGCTGCAAGACAGCGGGCGTACCCTTGGCGTGGCCTACAGGGTGCAGGCACGTATTTTCACCGACCAGGCCGAGAACGCCTTGAGCATCCCGCGCCTGGCGCTGCTGCGCGCGGGCGATGGCGGCTGGCAGGTCTATCGGGCAATTGCAGGCAAGGCCGAGCTTGTCTCAGTGGTCCTAGGTATCGGCAATGATCGCCAGGTCCAGGTGACCGATGGACTCAGCGCTGGTGACTTGGTGCTGGTCGCACCACCCAAGACGCTCAAGGATGGCGACAAGGTTAGCCCGAGCCAACCCACGCCCTCGACCAGGCAGGCAAGCGTTTGAGGAGGGTCTTTGTCATCACTCACGAGTTCATGTCACTCTCCGCAAGCGGCGCGCAAGAAGACATCCATGGCATCCGCCGGCCCGGGACGGGCAAGATGATAGCCCTGCACCATGTCGCAGCCGAGCAGGCGCAGTGCCTGATACTGGGCCTCGGTCTCCACACCCTCGGCGACGGTTTCCATGCCAAACTCGCGCGCCAGGGTGCGGATGGCGGCGACGATATTGCGCCCGCCGTGGTCACTTTGCATGCTGGCGACAAAGCTGCGATCAATCTTGAGTTTGGAGACCGGCAGATCGCGTAGATAGGCCAGGGATGAATAACCGGTGCCGAAGTCATCAATGGCCAGGGACACACCCAGATCGCGCAGGCGCGAGAGCACGGCGACACAGTGATCGGGTTCGGCCATCAGCGAGCTTTCGGTCAGCTCCAGGCAGAGCACCGCCGGTGGCAAACGCCAGCGTTCGAGTAACGCCCGCACCGTCTCGACCAAACGCGGCTCGTTGAGCTGGCGCACCGAGAGATTCACCGCCACGAACAACCCCTGCCCGTCCGGGCCAACACCAGCGCCAGCAGCGGCACAAACGCCAGTCCCGCTCGCGGGAGCCTTTCCTGCACTGGGCCAGGCATCCAGCCAGGCGCGCATCTGACGCAGCGCCTCGTTCAGCACCCAGGCGCCGATGGGCACGATCAGCCCGGTCTCCTCGGCGGCGGGAATGAAGCGCGTTGGCCCCACCATGCCACGCCGCGGATGCTGCCAGCGCAACAATGCCTCGCAGCCACGCAGACGGCGACTGCGTGCGTCGAACAGCGGCTGGTAATGCAGCAGTAACTGCCCCTCCTGCTCGGCACGGCGCAGATCCGAGACCAGCTCCAGGCGATCGAGCAAATGGTCGCGCATGGGCGCGTCGAAGCGTTGCAGACAGGCGCGGCCACGCTCCTTGGCCAAGTACATGGCGGCATCGGCGTCGCGCAGCAATTCGTCCGGGTCCGCATTGCCATCAGCAATGACCAGCCCGGCGCTGGCGGTCACCACCTGCTCCACGACCTTGGTCAGGAAAGGACGTTCGAAAGCCGCGAGAATGCGCTCGGCCGCGCTCACCAGGCTCTCGGGCTGATCCGAGTTGCCCTCCAACACCATGACGAATTCATCACCACCAAAGCGCGCGACCGTATCCCCAGCACGAAGGATCTCAAGCAAACGCTGGGCGGCGTCGATCAGCAGGCGGTCACCGGCCTGGTGGCCCATGGCATCGTTGATCAGCTTGAAGTGGTCCAGGTCAATGAAGACCACCGCCAACAAATGGCCGGTTCGGCGCGCATGACCGATGGATTGTGCCAACCTGTCCTTCAAGAGCGCGCGATTGGGCAAGCCGGTGAGGGGATCATGCAGCGCCTGATGTTGCAGGGCGAGTTCGGCCGCCTTGCGTTGGGTGATATCGTGGGCGTTAATGACGATGCCACCAATGGCCGGATCGGCGCGCAGGTCGGTGGCGGTGCCGAGGAACCAGACCCAGTCATTGCGCGCGTGCAACAGCCGATGATCCGGCACTGCCGAGCCCATGCCTGGCGTCGCGCTGGCCGCGGAAAAAGCGGCGGCGATCTGATCGACATCTCCGGGATGACAGGCGGCGAAGAAGCGACGCCCGAGCCAGGCATCTGGGCGCCAGCCAAGGATGCGCTCGATCGAGGGACTCAAATAGCTCAAACGGAAATCCGTGTCGAGAATCAGCACCGCGTCGGTTGAATGCCGCACCAGGGCACGGTAACGGCGCTCGCTGGCGATCAGCGCCAGGTAAGCCTCGCGGCGCATGATGGCGCCGACAAAGACATCCGCCACGGCGCGCAGCAAGAGTGTGGCGGCATGCGACCAGGCGTGCGCCTGACGCACGGCATCGAAACCAATGAAACCGCGCAGCCGGTCCGGCCCAACCAAGGGCACGACAAGCACGGATTGCACATCTTGCTGTCTCAGGATATCCCGCTCGAAGCGGCGCGTGTCGGGCAAGTCCGCCACACAGGGTACATAGACGCTGTCGCCGCGCAGCAGCGCATCCTTCCAATAGTGGATTTCCGCGAAGGGAACGGCCTGCAGGTTGTCGATCTCGGGATGAATCGCGGGTGCGCACCACTCGTGGGTATTACGCAAATATTCGCCCTGATCATCGATTAGAAACAGATAACTGCGATCAACCCCGACGAACTCGCCAATGGCGGCCAGCGCGCTCTGAATACCGGCGTCGACATCCTGATCGGCCAGTCCGGCGAAGCGGCGCAGGATGTTGGTCATTAACTCCAGCAGACCAAGCAGCTTAGCGGAGGGCTCCGCCACTCCCGCAGCCGGCATCGCGGCGACGCGGGATGGCGGAGAGAGCGGCGCGGGAGGGACTAAAGACATGCGACGAGCAGGCTCGATCAAAGTATCTGGCCGGCAAGAGTGGCCAAATGCTTGCGCTTTGTCAATTCACTGGCGCCAAGATGACCCATTCCGCGGGTACTGAGTCATCCATTGAGCAGCCTGCGCAGTGCGCTCGAACCAGCCGCCATTGCCAGAAGCCCTCAGTCAGCCGCGGCACTCACCAGCAGCAGTTCAACCCGGCGGTTACGCTCACGGCCCTCGGGTGTGGCATTGTCGGCGATGGACTCGCGCTCGCCACGCCCCTCGGCAGCCAACCGCTCCGGTGCGACACCCAGATTGATCAACGCCCCACGCACGGCGGCGGCACGGGCTTGGGATAACCTCTGATTGGACTCTGTATTGCCGCTTGCATCGGTATAGCCGATCACCCGCACCGCCTGAGCGGGATAGGCGCTCAACCAGGTCGCCAGCGCATCAAGACGCTCGCGCCCCGCATCCGCCGGCAACTCGGCCGAGCCACTGGGAAAGCGCAGCTCGTTGGATGACAGCGCGATGCGCAGACCGGCATCGGTCAGCCGGGTATCCAGTCCCAGCGCGCCCAAGTCCGACAGCAGATCGCCGCAGGATGCCTGCGCGGGAGCTGCAGTGCCAGTGTCAGTGCCAGTGCCAGTGCCAGTGCCAGTGTCAGTGTCAGTGCCAGTGCCAGTGCCAGTGTCAGTGTCAGTGCCAGTGTCATTGCCAACAGCGCTGTCCCGCGCGGCTTCAAGTTGGCGCCGGGCTTCGAGCAACGCCAGCTCACCGGTCTCAACCGCCACCCGATGATCGGCCAATTCCGCCAGCAACCGCTCACGCTCCTGCTCCAACTCAGCGATGCGCGCTTGAGCCAAATCAAGATCCGCCAAGTCCTGATCCGGCCTGGTGAACTCCTCCCAGGCGACGACCTCTTGGGTATCCCCAGCTGGCTTGATGACGGAGCCTTGGGTGCCAGCAACGACAGGTTTCCCAAGCCCGGCCGCTTCGCGCGTCCGCTCGATCACCTCCATGGCAATCAGGCCAACCGCAAAGAGGGCGGCCAACAGGCTTAATATCGCGGTCGTGCGCATTCGTATCTGGCGGGCGCAGGGATCGGCAATCACCGCCGGGTAATCGGTCGCGGCAGACTGACCGGGAGGCAGCGCCGAGGCTGGTTGTGGTTGACTGCTCTCTTGGCTGGTCGCTTGGCTAGGAGCTTGCTTGGCCGCTTCTGTGGCTGCTTGGCTGGCGGGTTGCTTGTCTTTCTGGGCACTCATGGAACCAGCTCCAGGTGGATTGCGCGCCATGGCGGCACGATGACGAACTCCATATTCATTGGACATCATTCCTGAACACAGATGCCGCGCTCTCGCACCAGCATGGCGGTGCTCACCGAGAGCATCATTACAATGCCGGTGAGCAGCGTAAGCAGCGCGAAGCCAAGATACGCGTGGAACGCGGTGCCGGTTTGATCGAACATGCGCATGCTGGCAATGCTCACGGCCGCGAGTGGAAAGGAATAGGCCCACCAGGACAGATAGAAATCGAGCCGGAAGAAGCGCCGCGCCTGGCTAAACAGCAGCAGGGTCAAAAAGACACCGACAAAGTAAAGCGCCTGGGCAAAGACATCCAGCTTATCCGTCAACTGCAGATAAGCGATAAAGGCCACGGACGGCGGCGCGATCAGAATGAAGAGGGTCGGCATCAGGCGCGCGTCAATGGACTGATGGAAGAGCACGCGATAGAAAATAATCGTCATGAGGACCGCCCACAGCAGCACACCAATGCTGAAGAAGAACCAGGACGTCTCGACAAAGCCAAGCGGCACCCCGGCGATGGGGACCAAAGCATTACCCACGGCGGGAATGAACCAGGACGGATTCATGTGGTGAATCTGAAAATGCTGATGGTGCATCCACACGGAGACGATATAAAGCGTGAAGAGCAGTTGCACCAAGGCCCCCAGCACCCACAACCAAAGACTGATTCCGGGCGCCCCATGCAAGAGAGCAATGGCCAGTAACAACAAGCTGATGGAGATGGTCGGCATGAAATTCAGCCGCACCGGATGCCGCATTTCGGCCAGTACCGCCTCGGGATGGATGAACAGCTTGGCCAGATAAGTGCTCAATAACAGGGCAAACAGCAGCACGCTGAGACCGATCAGCCAAGGTACCATCACCAACTCCACCTCCAGCATGGCGGCAGCCTTCTCCCAGGCAATGGCCAGGCCAGTCAGACCCATGACCATGGCAAAAAACGACACCGGAAAATGCGCCAGTCGCGCCCCAGCGCTCGGCCCGAAAGCGCCTTGTATCGGACCGGCCTGCTGGGAACCGACTCTCGCGGTTGCTGAAGTCATGATGCTTTCTCCCACTATTTAAGGTTCGGAGTCCCAACCAGCCCGGCGGAAAAAACGGCGGTTTCGCCTTAAGGCCAGCAAACCGCCAAGCACGACGGGGTGAAGATCAAGCAAGTATAGAAAACCCGCATCAAAGCTTGCATTGACAAAACCCAGAGTAAGGCAGTCGGGTTTATCTCGCCCTATCGAACACTTTTTGCTTGATTTCGGATAGCAACCGCGTATCAGCCTGATGCGCGCCTATGGTTGTAACCACTTTTTTCCACCAAGGCAAAACGGGTTGCCGAATTTCAATTCTAATATCAGACTTTTCTAATAGGCTAATGGCTGATCAGAGCGTTCCGTCACCACGGTAGATCGGCCCATCATGCTCGGCGGCGGCAGCTTCCGCCCCGCGCGCGGGCCGGCGCGCTCCACCTCAGGCTTCAAGGAGCATAGCCCAGATGAACAGTCCGCACTCGGCCGATTCCAAGAACCAGACAGCCAATCGCCCAACCAAGCATTCCGCCACCCAGGGTCGTCACAGCGCTCAGGCAAATGTATCCAATTCGACTGCCGACTTACCGGCGAGGTCAAACACCTGGCCACGACTCGCGCTCGGCGCCATGGTGTTCCTAGCCATCCTGGGTCTCGTCTTGGGAATCTATTGGTCGCGACAGCCAGAGACCCAGGATGTACACGAACTTATCGCACAACACATCAACAACAGTGGCGGCCAGCCGGTGCCTGGCACGGCTTTTGTCGCCACCACCATCTTCGTGGGCGATACCCTGCTGCGGAAGCCTGGCGGCTTTCTGCATAACGACCGTTTCCCACCCGGCGCCCTCATGGACAACATGCCAAGCTGGGAATGCGGGATGGTGATGGCACTGCGCGATGCGCTGCAAACCCTGCGCAACGACTTCACCCGCGCGCAAAGTCAATCGCGTGAGGAATTGAAGGTTAAACGCGCTGATATGCAGTTCGCCATCAACCCCAAGTCCTGGATGATGCCAGCGGCCGAGGACGAATACCGCAAAGGGCTGGACGCGCTCGAACTTTACTTTGACGACCTCAGTGACCAGACCACGAATGCGGCCGAGGGCTTTTATCCGCGCGCTGACAACCTCGCCGCCTATCTGGGACTGGTGGAAAAACGCCTGGGCAATTTCGGAGTCCGCCTGAGCAACAGCGTCGCCGACGCCGGATTGGCCGGCATCACCCAAGACAGCGAGAGCGAACCGACCATCGACGGCGAATTGGACCGCGGCAAGCTACCTGATGTCGACACCGTGTTTTATTGCGCCAGGGGCTACAGTTGGGCCTTGCTGCATTTCATGCGCGCCCTCGAGATGGATTTCGCCCCGGTGCTGGAGAGCAAGCATGCCGAGGTGAACATGCAGCTGATCATTCGCGATCTCGATGGCGCCGTGAAGCGCATGCGCAGCCCCATGGTGCTCAACGGCCATGGCTATGGCCTGGTCGCCAACCACTCGCTAGTGATCGCCTCCTACATTTCGCGCGTCAATGCCGCTATCATCGATCTCAAGCTGTTGCTCCTTCAAGGCTAAGCGCGGCCCAAACGCCTTGGCAAAACCCTATATACTCAGGCGCTGACATTGTCCGCCGGCCGCCCCGTCCTGCCGGGCGCCGACGGATGCCAAACCACCAAGCCCAATGGGATCACCGGCCATGAGCGAACAGCCCCTGCAAGGCTTCATCGATGAGTGCGAACGCGAGCAACTGCATCTGACCCGCTTTGTTCAACCCTTCGGTCTGCTGCTCGCGGGCGCCGCGGGCGATGCGCGCATCCGCCACCTCAGCAACAATTCCATCGCATGGCTTGGACGCCAACCCGACGCCCTGCTGGGCCTGCCTCTGACCGACCTCTTCCCGGAGTTTCCGCCCGGCGCCACCGACAGCGATCAAGCGGTACGTTGGATGTACCCCAATCCCGACAAACAGCTGTTCCCGGCACTCTGCAGCGGCCCGGCAGGGCTGCTCGACGGCTGGCTCTCCTGCAACGACAACAACTGGCTGCTTGAGCTTGAGCCTGCCTTGCCGGCATCCCAGCACCTCGCGGCCTACCGCCCCATTCCCCACCGCTTGTTTCGCATGCCCAGCAGCGAATCGGAATGGACACGCTACTGCCAGTTCCTGGCCGACAATCTCCTTGAAGCAACGGGCTTTGAACGGGTGATGATTTACCGCTTTCGCGACGATGATAGCGGGGAGGTCATGACCGAGAGCCTGGAACCCGGTCTGGAGCCCTACCTCGGGCTACGCTACCCGGCCTCGGATATCCCGAAGATCGCGCGCGATCTGTACCTGGCCAATTCCCACCGGCAGATTCCCGACCGTCGCGCGAAGCCGGTTGCGATTCTCAATGCAACAGATCCAGGCGGGACAGATCCCGACGAGACCGGATCGCATCTGCTCGACCTCAGCCTGTCCGACCTGCGCGCCGCTTCCCCGGTCCATCTTGAGTATCTGAAGAACATGGACGTAACCGCCTCCCTGTCATTTTCCGTCGTGGTTGGCGAGCGTCTCTGGGGCCTGATTGCCTGCCATCATCGCAAACCGCGCGAGCTTCCGCTGCCACTGCGCGAGCGCTGCGTGGCCATGTGCCAAGCCTTTTCAATGGCCATCTCCGGCTTTCAGGGCACAAGAAGACTGATCGAGTTATCCAACAGTGAAGAGGATATTACCCGCCTGCACGAGGCGATGCGCCAAGCCGATGAGGACTATGCCCAGGGTCGTGAGACGGACGCAACGCCAGCGCTTGGAGACTTGTTGCTTGAGCTGGTCAGCGCCAGCGGCGCGGCCCTGGTCGATGGTGACAGCCTGATCAGTTTCGGCCAGGCGCCGGAGCCCGCGGCCATTCATGCCCAGGTGGACTGGCTGCTGGGACAGTCACAAGAACCCATCTTCGCCACTGATCATCTCGCCGGGCTATTCCCACCCGCCCGTGCCCAGATCGACCACGCCAGTGGCCTGCTTGCCGTGCGCGTGCGACATTTCGGCGACCCAGGCGAGCGTGTCTTTCTGTGGTGGCGCCCGGAGCAGCCGCAAACTGTTACCTGGGCCGGCGACCCGCGCAAGAGCGCGCTCAGGGATCAGGGCCAGCACATGCTCTCACCGCGCGCATCCTTCGAGCACTGGGTGGAAACCACCACGGCGCATTCAGAACCCTGGTCAAACAGCGACCTGCTACGCGCGCGCAAATTCCGCAGCCTACTGCTACGCGACATTAACGCCGATCTGCTCGCGCCGCGTCGCTGAACAGGGGTCGAGGTTGGCTCCATCAGGCGACCACCTCACACTCAGGCACCCCGCTCAAGCACTGGCCAGCCACTCCGTCAGCTTCGCGCTCAGCTTGTCGAAGAGCACGGGTTTGGCCAGCATGTCGTCCATGCCGGCGGCCAGAGCCCGTGCGCGATCTTCCGCATAGGCGGCCGCAGTGAGCGCAATCACCGGCACGCGCGGACCCGCGTTCTTTTGCTCCGCCGCGCGAATCGCGCGCGTGGCCTGGTAACCATCCAACTCTGGCATCCGGCAGTCCATTAAAATGAGATCCGGAGCCAGGCCCGCGCTGAGCCGATCCAAACACTGCTGGCCATTATCGGCCTCGGCCACACTGAAATTCAGCTTGGTTAAAAGAGCACGCATGAGCTTGCGATTGGTCGGCTCGTCGTCGACCACAAGGATTAGCGTATCGGCCGTGCCTCGCCTCGCCGATGACGCGCGCTCCTCGACTAATTGCGATGTCGCGTCCATCCCTGACTCTTCACCTGGTCGGCCGTCGCCGGGTCGGCCTGTTTGAGCCGCACGCGCCGCGATCCGCGCTTGGCCAGTCGGCAATGACCCAACCAAGGACGGCCCGCGCTCATGACCCCCCGTCAGTGGCGGTACTTCTGTTTCACTCACCCGCTCCACCGGTATCCGCAGCCAGAAGCGCGCCCCCTGCCCTTCTTCGCTCTCCACGCCCGCCTCGCCTCCCATGAGCCGGGCCAGTCGCTTGACAATGGACAACCCAAGACCCGTGCCGCCATAGAGCCGCGCGGTGGAACCCCCGATCTGCGAAAACGGCTGAAACAGGTCCTGCAGCCGATCCGCCGGAATACCCGGTCCGCTGTCAATGACCGAAAATTCCAACAGCGGGCGCTGGCTGTTGGATGTGATGGAATCCGGCTCCAGCCTCTCCCGCCCTTCAATGCGGACAAAGCCGGTTTCCGTGAACTTGATCGCGTTATTCACCAGATTGGACAGCATTTGCCGCAACCGGTGGGCGTCGGCGCGATAGAAACAGTCCGGCTTGTCATTCCAGACCACCTCGTAATCCAAGCCTTTATCCCGCGCCGATTCCGCGAACAGCCAGTGGATTTCGCGCAGAAAGGGGCCTGGTTTGAAGTGCACGGCATCGAGCTTGAATTTGCCCGCCTCCACCTTCGAGAGATCCAGAATATCGTTGAGCAAGGCGAGCAGCGTCAGGCTCGAATTCAACAAGGTGTTGGCGTAATCGATTCGCTCATCGTCACTGACGTCCGGGCGCGCCAGCAATTGCGCCATGCCAGTGATGCCATTGAGCGGCGTGCGGATTTCGTGACTAATGGTCGCGACGAAACGACTTTTCGCCATATTGGCCGACTCCGCCGCCAGTCGCGCCTGATGCAGCTCGGTGACATCAACGCGAATCCCGACATGATAGCCATCGGGCGTGCGCCGCTCGCGCACCTTCAACCAGCGCTCATCATCGAGTTGCTGCAGCGTCTCGGAGCTGTCCTTGTGATGTTCCCGCAACCGATCCGCGAGCCAGTCGTCCTCCCGCCCGACCGCCTCGGGGTACTGCCCGCGCGCGAGGCCGTAGCGGAGGATTTCCTCGAAACCGCGCCCCGGTTTGATGAAGGGCGCCGAGGTGCGATAGAGATTGAGATACTCCTGGTTGCAATGCACCAGACAGTCCTGAGCGTCGAACACCACGAAGCCTTCGCCAATGGTCTCAATCGCCGCCTTGAGGACAATCTCGGTGCGGCGCAGGCGTTCCTCGACTTCCTTGCGCAACTCGATATCAATCAGGCCACCGAGTTCCAGCGCCGATTGACGTTGCTCCAGCCACCAGCGGCGGCTGCGCAGGCGCACCGTCTGGCTCCATTGCTCGAATGACTTACGCGGATTGATGCGCCCATCGTCGCTCACTTCGACCGCCTTGTCCGGATCCCCACCCCAGGTGATTTTGCGCAAGTGTTCACCGCGAAACCAAATCAGCGTCAATCGACTGGCCGGATCGAGCGAGAACATGGCCACACCCGCGGCCTGGCCAGCCCAAGTGGCCATGTCTGGCAGATGCTCGCTCAGGTAATCGGTCACGAACAGCGGCGACATCCCGCTGGGGCGCAACTCGCGCAGGCGTTCCAGAATCTCCAGTACCTGGGATTCAGGCGGCGTCTGCCCGCCCAGCACCACCTCCCGCCCACGCACCAGTGCCACGCCGTCGGCATCCACGGCCCCAAGCAGATGCGCCCGCCCGGGGCCGCGCACCACATCGTGGAGACGCGCACCCTGGCGCATGGCCTGCAATACCTGCTCACGACACTGTTTCAGTTGCGCGCGCTCGCGACGACGGCGGTTTTGTTCACTCAGAGTGATCTGGGTGGAGAGATCCTGCGCCATCCAGTCGGCAATTTCGCGCACCTCCAGCGAAATGGGACGCGGGGTGCGATGATGGCAGGCAATCAAGCCCCAGAGTTCGCCATCGCGCAACAAGGACAATGTCAGTGAAGCGGCCACGCCCAAGTTGCGCATGTACTCCCGATGCACCGGCGAGACACTGCGCAGCAGGCTCAGCGACAGATCCAGCGACAGCGCCTCGGGCGCCCCGGGACTAGCCATGAGTGGCGAGGGCACATAATTGGCATCGACAATGACTCGGGTGCGATTGACCACGTACAGATGTCGCGCCTGCGCCGGAATGTCCGAGGCGGGGAAATGCAGCCCGAGATAAGGCGCGAGCGCCGCCGTCTTGGCCTCGGCCACCACCTCGCCATGCCAATCCAGCTCGTCAAAGCGGTAGATCATCACCCGATCATAGCCGGTCAATCGCCGAAACAGCCCGGCGGCTGTTTGTAATTTCTTGGCAAGCTCCCCCTGTGCGCGCACGGGCGAGAAGCCACGCACCGCTTCGCCAAGGGCATCGCCCAAGGCCATATCCTGCTCCAGGACAGGCTCGAGTTCGAGCACCAGCAAGCCCTGCCCATCGGTGGTCGAGGTCTCATGCACATAGCCGGTGAAGGATCCTGCCTCGCCTGTTGGCACCCCCGGCACCTTCCAGCGAAAAGACACCGGCTCGGTTGGCTGGCAACGAAAGCACCCGGCCGCCTCGCGCACCAAATCCGCCAAGGCCCGACCCAGCACATCAGCGAGAGGCCGGCCGAGCAACTCAGCGACTTCCATCCCCAAATGCAGCCGGCAGCTCGTCGTGGCTTGAGCAATTTCAAGTCCATCGATGCTCAGCGCCAGAAGCACCCCATGCGGTTGAATCGCGCCCGCGAGGTGAATGGGCTCTGCTTCACAAACACTCAAGTCGAGCGGCGCTGCCGCTTCAATACCATCACTCATTGGCTCGTCCCCGATGCCCCCAGGCAGCTCGCTCAACATCAACGCCAGCGCAAAGATTGTCTAACCGCTGTTTGCGGCAACCCGATGCCGAACCGCCAGCAAAGGCCAACAAAAGCCGCCCCGATCCATCCCGACCGTCGCATAGGCGCGCGAATGGCAATAAACCATGGACAGCGACTGCCGCAAGACACATAATAAACGCCAGTGTCGAGCTTCGCCTAGCCCAATTAAAGTTGGCCGCGCAAGAGAGATCCTCATCGCGAGTCGACACCCATCATCGCGCAACCCTCGCACCACGCGCCCGTAGCTCAGTTGGATAGAGTACAGCCCTCCGAAGGCTGGGGTCACAGGTTCGAATCCTGTCGGGCGCGCCAATTCAGTCGTTTACAGATCAGCTGATCCATTACCGGCCAGAAGGATGCGAAGAGCGCTTATTACGACCAGCCCTCCCGCATCATCTATTGTCGCTCTTCCGTCAGGACCAACTCCCCGCGCACCCCACCTTCGCTTGCATGCCAGACCCGCGGGTACTGCTGCAGCTCGCGGATCAGTGCGTGAAATGCGGCTACTGCCTGCCAGCCTGCCCGACCTTCCGCCTGGAGCGCACCGAGGCAGAATCCCCACGCGGTCGCATTGCCTTGATTCAGGGCTGGCTGACGCAGGACATCCCACCTTCGCCAACCTTGTTCCGTCATCTCAATCAGTGCCTTGAGTGCCGCGCCTGCGAGGCTGCCTGCCCTTCCTTGGTCCACTTTGGCACCCTGATGGACGGCGCGCGCGTGCTAAGGCAGGTGCAAGCCCCCTGGTGGCGACGCTGGCCGCGACAGGCCGTCTTGAGTGTTCTGAGCCAGCCGCGCTGGCTGAAACTGCTCGCGCCGCTGGGGCCAGTCGCGCGCCTAACCCGCCATGGCTGGCCGCTGCTAGCTCGCTGGCCGCGGTTGGCTTTGCTACAGCGCCTTGGCAGCGCCCTGCACACACCACGCCAGACGGAAAACGCCTTGAACATTTTCGATTCCAGGCCAGGCGCGGCGGCGCCCGATCCGACTCCGGATCCGGCGCCCGATCCGGCGCCCGATCCGGCTCCGGCACCGGGCACTGACGACACCCAGCTGGGCTTGTTTCTCGGCTGCATTGCGCGCGGCACCCAGGGCCCCACCATCGACGCCGCGCGGCGGCTGCTGGCGCGGTTAAGAATCGCCTATCAGGAACCAGCCGCGCAGGGTTGTTGTGGCGCCCTGCTGCGCCATCAGGGCTTCGCCGTTGCGGCCGAGCACCAGCGCGCACGCAACATTGATGCCTTCAGCGGCCTGACGCTGCTTGGCTTTGCCAGTGCCTGTGTGCTGGAATTACAGGCGAACAAGGCGCTGGATGCACGCGAGATCTGCCAATTTCTGGCCGACTCACCGGCGCTGGACCAAGCCGCGCTTCTCCCCTTGCCAGCGCGCGTGCTGGTGCATGAGCCCTGCTCGCAGCGTCTGTTGCCGGGCGGAGCCAGCGCGGTTTACCGGCTGCTCGGGCGAATTCCCGAGCTTGATGTGCAGCCCCTGCCGGGCAACGACAGCTGCTGTGGCGCGGCCGGAATCTATCTGCTGGAGCATCCGCGCACCGCGCTGGCCCTGCTCGGGCCCAAGCTCGAGGCGCTGCGCCACCTGCGTCCAGATTATCTGGTCACCACCAACAGCGGCTGCGCTCTGCATCTGGCCGGCGGCCTGGCGGCCGCGGGTCTTGATATCCCGGTGCTGCACCCGATTGAACTGCTGGAGCAACAGCTCCGGCCCGAGACACACAGCCACCCAAAAGAGCACCTAATATCCGCATCATGAATCACTCAGCCACACTCAACTGCCCCATCGACCGTGCCATTGTGCAATTCGATGCCGCGCTGCGCACCCTGTTTGGCAAGCCGCAGGTGACCGAACGCGACAATCCGGCCAAGGCTTTCCCGGAGATTGAACTCAGCGCCGAGGAACGCCAGCGGGCCGGGCGCCTGATGCGCGTCAATCACGCCGGCGAGATCTGCGCCCAGGCGCTCTACCAGGGCCAGGCGCTGACCGCGCGCGATGCCGATGTGCGCGCCAAGCTTGAGCGCTCGGCACTGGAGGAAAACGATCATCTCGCCTGGTGCGACGAGCGCCTGCGCGAACTCGACAGCCGCAAGAGCCTGTTCAACCCGCTCTGGTTCGGCGGCTCGCTGACCCTGGGCGCCATCGCCGGGCTGAGTGGCGACCAGTGGAGCCTGGGTTTCGTGGTGGAGACCGAGCGCCAGGTCGAGGACCATCTGGCCGAGCACATTGATCGCCTACCCCTTGCCGACCAGCGCAGTCGGGCCATTCTCGAGCAGATGAAGCGCGATGAGATCCATCACGCCAATGTCGCCCGCGATGCCGGCGCGGCTGAACTGCCAACGCCGGTCAAATGGGCGATGAAGGCGGTGTCAAAGGTGATGACCCACGGAGCCTATTGGATCTGAGGGAGCATCCAGGGTGCCAACGCCCGCGGCTGGCACCCCGCGGATGGTCACCTGGCGGGAAACTTGCCGGTCGGACTGAGCCGATGGGACCGGGCCGATGGGACCGGGCCGATGGGACCGGGCCGATTGGACTGTACTGGCCCGGCTGCTCAAGCGGACTGCTCAATCCTCCGGCGTCGCCCGACCCGGCATGGTCCAGCGTTCTATCTCCCGGCTCAGGTTGCGGCCGTAGAAGATTTCCATCATCTCCCGGCGCACCAGGCGCTGAATGCGCTGGTATTCCTTGTCGGACAACTCAGTGGCATCGACGCAGAACAAATAGTCATCCAGGCGAAACTCGTTCACCACCATCTTGGTGTGAAACAAATTCTCTTGGTACACATTCACATCGATCATCTGGTAATTGTTCTTGGTGTCGCGCGACAGATAGTTCTGGATCGAGCTGATATTGTGATCGATAAAATGCTTGCGACCCTTCACATCCCGAGTGAAGCCGCGCACGCGATAATCCATGATGACAATATCGGATTCGAGTGAATGAATCAGATAATTCAATGCCTTTAGCGGTGAAATCAAGCCGCAGGTGGATACATCGATATCGGCACGGAAGGTGCTAATACCATTGTGCGGATGGCTTTCCGGGTAGGTGTGAACCGTGATGTGGCTCTTGTCGAGATGCGCCACCACCGTCTCGGGCAGCGGACCCGGGGTGGCCGAGTTACAGATGCTCTCGCCGCCGGGGTGTTCCTCGGCGATCAGCATGGTGACCGAGGCGCCCTGCGGATCATAGTCCTGACGCGCTACATTGAGCACATTGGCGCCGATGATATTGGCGACTTGCGTCAGGATACCCGTCAGGCGCTCGGCATTGTAGGCCTCGTCGATATAGGCGATATAGGCCGCACGCTGCTCGGGCGAGTCTGTATAGCACACATCGTAGATATTGAAGCTCAGCGACTTCGTCAGGTTGTTGAAGCCATGCAGCTTCAGGCGCTTGAGTGACTGCGGCATCGACCCCCTCCCAAAAGAGCGCGAAAATTACTCTTCCCAGCGCGGGGAATCAAGAGGATTTGTCAGTTTCGCTCAAGCCGGGCGAATTTCGAAATCGTGCGTCACCCTGGCACTGGCCCCAAGCATGATGGAGGCCGAGCAATATTTCTCGGCACTGAGCTTGATCGCGCGATCGACATGACGCTCGCTCAGATCATGCCCGGTGACAATGAAATGGGCATGAATACAGGTGAAGACTTTCGGATCGCTCGCGGCGCGCTCGGCCTCCAGCTCCACCACACAGTCAGTCACCTGCTGGCGCGCGCGCGTCAGAATCAGCATCACATCGAACTGGGTGCAGCCGCCCATGCCAAGCAGCATCAGCTCCATTGGGCGCATCCCAAGATTGCGACCACCAAACTCGGGCGGACCGTCCATCACCAGCGCATGACCGGATTCGGACTCGGCCATCATCGCCACCCCTTCGACCCACTTGACCCGTGCCTTCATCGACCAACCCCCTATGCAAAAGACGCTTGTGATCATCGCTGAAACTTGTCAGCCCATTTTGGTTCTGCAAAATATCGGCAATTGCGTAATAGTTAGCACCGAGGAGCGCATTGTTGCGGATACCGGATACTTGGAGCCCACCAACCGCGCACAGCATTCGTCTCCCAGACTCACACCACCATCACCCAAGGAATCCCGATGCCAGACTACGTCCCGCCGCACGAGCCCGAATGGCTTGCTCCTTTTTTGAGCTATTCCCATGTCAAAAGCTATCCCAAGCGAGTCGATGTCCTGCGCCCAGGCACCCCAGCCGAGACCATGTACTATCTGGTCGAAGGCTCGGTCGCCGCGCTCATCGAGGATGACGACAATCATGAGATCACCCTCGCCTACATCAACCGTGGCGAGTTCATTGGCGAGATGGGACTGTTTTCCAACGCGGTCCCGAATCCGGAGCAACGCTCAGTGACGGTGCGCACCCGGGTGCCCTGTCGCATTGCCGAGATTTCCTATCAGCGCCTGATCCAACTGCTTGATCGCGAACTCAAACCCCATGCCGTCGGCCTGCTGTTCGCCATCAGCCGCCAGCTCTCGGCGCGACTGCGCCAGACCAGCCGCAAGGTCGGCGACCTGGCATTCGTGGATGTCGCCGGGCGCATTGCCAGCGCGCTGCTCGACCTGTGCAAGCAGCCCGATGCCATGACCCACCCCGATGGCATGCAGATTCGCATCACCCGCCAAGACATCGGGCGCATGGTCGGCTGCTCGCGCGAGATGGCTGGACGGGTGCTGAAATCACTTGAACAACAAGGATTCTTGAGCGTCTCGGGCAAAACCATCGTGGTCTTCAACACTCGGTAAATTGCGCTCCGGACAAGGGTGGACGCGCCGGCGCTGACACCTCAGGCAAAGAGTATCTTCAGCTGCGCGCCCGGGTCCGAGGCGCGCATGAAGGCCTCGCCCACCAGAAAGGCATGGATGCCGCGCTCGCGCATTAGGCGCACATCCTCCGGGGTGTGAATGCCGCTTTCGGTCACCAGCAGGCGCTCGCTCGGCACCTGATCGCGCAGCGCCAGAGTCGTCTCGAGCCGCACCTCGAAGTTACGCAGATCACGGTTATTGATGCCCAGCAGACAGGCCGGCGGCAGCGCCAGCGCGCGTTCCAACTCGGCGGCATCATGCACTTCCACCAGCACATCAAGCTTCAACTCCAGCGCCAGGGCGGCAAAGTCGCGCAGCCGCGCGTCTTCCAAACAAGCGGTGATCAGCAGCACGCAGTCCGCGCCCAGGGCACGTGCTTCCGTGATCTGATAGGGGTCAATGATGAAATCCTTGCGCAGGGCCGGCAGGTCGCAGGCCGCGCGCGCCTCCACCAGATATTCATCCGCGCCCTGAAAGAACTCGCGATCCGTCAGCACCGACAGACAGGCGGCGCCACCGGCGGCATAACTTTGGGCAATGGCCGCTGGGTCAAAATCCGCGCGCAGCAGCCCCTTGCTGGGACTGGCTTTTTTGATCTCGGCAATCACCGCCGCCTGGCCGGCCGTGATCCGCGCCCGCAGGGCATCGGCGAAACCGCGCGGTGGCGGAAGATCGCGCAGGCGAGCGCGCAAGTCCGCAAGCGGGCGCCGGGCCACGCACTCGGCCACCTCGGTGACCTTGCGCGCGACTATGGTCTCAAGAATATCCGGGATCTTTGGCATGGGCTTTAAGTCGATGGTCGAAAACTCTGGGTCAGCTCAATCAGCCCTTGCAGCCGGCGGCCGGCCTCGCCGTCAGCCAAGCGGGCGAGCGCCTGTTCGACCCCGGCGCCAATGCTGTCGGCGCGCCCGGCGGCATAAATGGCGGCGCCGGCATTGAGGGCAACAATATCGCGGGCCGGACCGGGCGCGTTAGCGAAAACGGCTTGCAGCAGCTTGAGACTCGCCTCGGGGCCATCGACCCGCAATGCGTCCAGGGGAGCGCGCGTCAGCCCGACATCCTCGGGCGCCAGTTCGTAGTCGCGGATGCCATCGGCTGTCAACTCCGCGACCCGCGTGGGCGCGGCGATGCTGATCTCATCCAGCCCATCGCGCGAGTGCACCACCAGTGCATGGCGGGCGCCCAGGCGTTGCAGCACCCCAGCCAGGGCCGGCACCAGATCATCGGCAAAGACACCGAGCACCTGATTGGGCACGCCAGCGGGGTTGGTCAGCGGACCCAGCACATTAAACAGGGTGCGGGCGCCAAGCTCCCGGCGCGGGCCGATGGCATGTTTCATCGCGGTGTGATGGGCGGGCGCGAACAAAAAGCCCACCCCAAGCTCGCGCACGCAGCGCGCGACCTGATCGGGGGTGATATCCAGGCGCACGCCGGCCGTCTCGAGCACATCGGCACTGCCAGAGCGCGAGGACACCGAACGATTACCATGCTTGGCGACATGGCAGCCGGCGGCGGCAGCGACGAACATGCTGGCGGTGGAGACGTTGAACAGCCCCGCGCAGTCGCCTCCGGTCCCGACAATGTCAACGGTAAAGTCCAGTCCGGAGAGGTCCACCCCCACCGCCAGCTCACGCATCACGGCGGCGGCGGCGGCGATCTCCTCCACGCTCTCACCCTTCATGCGCAGCGCGACCAGCATGCCGGCCACCTGGGCGTTGGTGGCGGCACCTGTCATGATGGCGCGCATCACCGAGGTCATCTGATCCGCGTCCAGATCCTCACCGTCAATGACGCGGGCAATGGCTTGTTTGATATCCATGGGCGGGCTCCTGTTCAGCGCGGCAAATGCTTTAGCGCGTCAAAATGCAATTGCCTTCAATTCTTTACAGTCTTTCAATCTTTCAATCTTTCAATCATCAAGAAAATTCCGCAGCAGCTCATGCCCCTGCTGACTGGAAATGGATTCCGGATGAAACTGCACCCCTTGCACCGGCCAGTCAGCGTGACGCACGGCCATGATCTCATCGCGTTCGCCCCCGGGGTGCTGGGTCCAGGCTGTCACCTCCAGGCACTTTGGCAGACTTTCAGCCTCGATGATCAGCGAATGATAACGCGTCGCCGTGAGCGGATTGGCCAGGCCCGCAAAGACGCCCTGCCCGGCATGATGAATCGGAGAGGTCTTACCGTGCATCACTTCCCGCGCCCTGACAATGCGCGCGCCAAAGGCCTGCCCAATGGACTGATGCCCGAGGCAGACCCCAAGTAGCGGCACCCGACCCGCCGCGGCATGAATGAGCGGCACCGAAATCCCCGCCTGATCCGGCGTGCAGGGCCCAGGCGAGATGATAATGCGCTCGGGATTGTGCGCCAGCGCCTGCTCGACACTGATCTCGTCATTGCGCGCCACATGCACCTCAGCCCCCAACTCCCCCAGATACTGCACCAGGTTGTAAGTAAAGGAGTCGTAGTTGTCGATCATGAGCAACATTTTAATGAACCTACAGGATTTTTACTTGATTTTGTTGTACGTGCCTAAGCACCCTCGCGAACCCCCATTGAGATGGTATCTCACAAGCCATTCGGTTCGAGCAAGGCATGCAGGTTGTCACTGTCGGCGGCTCGCTGCCGCAGCGCTTTCGCATAGCTGGCTTGGTTTTTCGTACAGACCAGGGTATGCGGCGTGCCACGGGTTTCGGTCTTGAGGTCGAGATCGCACTGGGCCTTGCCGATTTCCGCGGTGACATGCTCGCGGGTTTTTTTCACGGCTTTCAGTCGCCAGCTGGCGTCCGTGGGCGAGTCAAGAAAGCGGCCGAGTTGCTGGCAGTGCGTGCACTGGCATCTCAGCTTGGCTGGGCGGCGCCAGTCGGCGGGTGGCTCTATGGGTGCCGCGACGCGCTGGCGCAGCCGTGCGACCATGGCCTCTTTGAGCTGTTCGGCCATGGGTGCGCTGGCGGCCAGCGGGGCTTTGCCAGTCTGAACAGCCAGGGCGGCGGGGATCAGAATCTGGTCGGGATCATACACCTCGAGGTGATACAGAAAGCGCTTGAGCGCCTCTTGGGCGAGATGAACGGCAGGCGGCTTCGCGGGCGTTGGATCAATAGCCTCGCCGATGGACTGATCAATGGAATCGAGGGCGGCCAGGGTGGCGGTGACCAGTTCGGGCGTGACCTTTTGCGGTGCGCCGTGGTAGTTCGGGGCTGGTCGCTCGGTCGGCAGGGCGTCGAGCAGCGTCATGGCGGCGGGCTTGGCTGGCTCGCCGGCCAGTTCGGGCTTGCGGGCGAGCAGGTCCGCGAGCAGCCGCGCGCAGGCGCTGGGATCGCGCTGGGCGTTGCCCTTGATCAGAGCATCGAGCAGAGCGCTGGCATGCTCGGTGGGCAGTTCGCCAAGGAAGGCGACCAGGGGCGGATTGTCCTGCTCGCCATAGCCGCCGGCGGCAATGCACTGCGCGATGAAATCGATCATGGTGCGGGTATCACCAAGTCGATGCAAGGCCATCAGGAATTGCGCACTTTGGCCCTTGCGGCTGGCGTAATGGCGCGCGTGGTCCTGGGCTGGCCAGTCGGCACAGATGGCTTGGGCCAGAGCGCGCGCCTCGGCGAGAGGCTCGGGGCTGCCTGCATCGGCTGTGGCCGCGGCATTGGTGGCCGCTAGCAACTCGCTCAGCCAGGGCAGGCTGACGTCCAGTCCACCTTGGGCAAGCACGGCACCGCGCGCCCCGCGAGGCCAGAGCACCAGGGCGGCGCATTGATACTGGCGCTCGAAGGTCACACCTTCATTGCCGGTTGCTTCGTGAAACTCCGCCTCGGCATCGATGATGTCCTGTCGTCTTTCCGGCGGACAAAGCTCATGATCGGCGAAAGGCAAGGCACCCATGCTTGAGGCACTATCGTCCGGACGGCGCCAGTTGTGCAACTCTTGCACGCATTCGTCCACCTCGCCGATCTCAAAATCGTCATCCCAACGGCTCCGACCGCAGTATTCGGCCCAGCCGGACTCCCGCACCTTGAGCATGGCCAGGTGCAGGTCGCAGTCGGACGCGGCGGCGGCATCACGCAGCATGGCGGCGAGGGTGGCGTCGATGCCCTTGAGCTTGCGAAAGCCGAGCTCGGCCTCGGTGTAGGCGTGCTCCAGGGGCAGCACCAGCTTGCGCGGCCACTTGGCTTGATCCTGACTAGCGTCCTGCCCCTCAATTCGATCTCCCCCCTGCCATTCCCCCTGGCCTTCCCCCCGCCCGTCCACTTGGCTCCACTGGCTGAGCACCTGAGTCAGCGCGCCGCGCGCGCTGTCATGGTCCGGCGCCTGCGGCAGCGGGCCGCCGTCGCGGCGGAACAGGTTGTAGATCAATGCCAGCCGGCATCCATCGGTGATCGGCAGCACTTGGTGGCGGCAGTCGGCATAGAAGGCGGCATAGGCGATGGCGGCCGGATCCTCGCGGCGCAGATCCAGGCGCACTTCGCGGTTTTGGTGTTTCACAATGAGTTCGCCGCCGCTGAACTCGGAGGGCAGGATCATCACCAGAGTGGCGAACATGCCGGGGCATTTCTCGCTGTCGCGGTGACTGACGAAGAAACTGCCCGCGTCGTAGATCAACAGCTTGTAAAGCTCGGCCTCGACCTCACCAGTGACGCCCAGATCCTCGGCGATGCGCGGCATCAGGGCGTCGAGATCATCCAACCAGCGCTGGCCCTCGAGTGTCAGGCGCGCGGCATCGATCTGCCAGGTACGTCGAACCTCGGTATCGACCAGGGTCTCGCTGCCGCGGCCATAGGGCGCCTGCTCGGCCACCTCCACCAGCAGCGAAGCCTGCACTGGCAACAACGGCAGGGCGATGGTGCCCACACCTTCCACCCGCAGGCGCGGCGGGTGCATGTCAAGCGTGCCGGTGGCGTAAAAGTCGCCTGGGCGGTCAATGCGCTTAAGGAGTGCGGCAAGTTGCTGTTGGATGTTCGGCATGGCAAGATCCTGGTGTGCTTTCCATATCTTGGAGTATTTTCAAATGATTCGAGCAGAGCAACACAGGCGACCCGAGGTGCCGTCGCCGCGCTGCTTCAACTAGGCGCGGAATTAGACGCGGAATCCGGTGGGGCACGCCGTAATGAAGTTGCACCCGATGGCAAGCGCTTGGCCTTGCGACACGGGCAGCGAAGCCGCACAATCGTGGCTATTAATCGCATTTTTCCGCGGGACATCCTCAATGACCCTGGCTGCTGAAGACATCGATTTTATCAAGGCCCACATCGGCGAATGGTTGGCCGAGGAATCGCTCGGCAAACCACCAAAGGTCTATGAGCTTGAGTTGCGCGAGCGCTCGGTGCGAATCGAGGAGCAGCTCAAGCATCAACGCGACCTGATTCAAACTATCATCGAGCAGAACGACAAGCGCTTCGATGCCATGCAGACCCAGATGGACAAGCGCTTCGATGCCGTCGACAAGCGATTTGAGGCCATGCAGACCCAGATGGATAAGCGCTTCGATGCCGTCGACAAGCGATTTGAGGCCATGGACAAGCGATTCGAAGCACTCACCCGCCGTATTGATCGCTTCATGTTCTGGTCCCTGGGCCTGACCATCAGCGTTGCCGGGCTCATTATTGCCATGGTTCGCATCTGGCCCTGAATGGGATCCAATTCTGGCCCGGGCAAATCTCCAAAAGGCCGCATCCCGCGAGCACTTACAACAGCACCCGCTCTATGCCTCCCGCGCTCAAGTTCGCGATGAATGCTTGCTGCCAGCCCTCGCCAAGCTGACGGCGGGCCAGCTCGACCACGATGTAATCGGTTGCAAGTCCCGTTTGGTCGGAAAACTTGGCCAGACCCTGCTGGCAGGCAGGACATGACGTCAGCAGTTTGGCCCGGCCATCGGTGACCCGAGCCTCGCCAGCCAGCGTCTTCAGCCCCGCCGCCAACTCCTCGGCCTTGCGCAGCCGCACCTGGTTGGCAATGTCCGGCCGCGCGGTGCCCAGGGTGCCGGCTTCGCCGCAGCAGCGCTCGGACAGGGTCACCGGCCGACCCATGAGTTGACTGGCCACCGAGATGGGTTGATAGACTTTCATCGGGGTGTGGCAGGGGTCGTGGTACAGATAGTGTGTCCCATCGGATGGCGAAAGCGCCACGCCCTGCTCCATCAGATACTCATGGATGTCGAGCAGGCGGCAGCCGGGGAAGATGCGCTCGAACTGATAACGCTGTAATTGATCCATGCAGGTGCCACAGGAGACCAGCACCGTTTGAATATCGAGATAATTCAGCGTATGGGCCACCCGATGGAAGAGCACCCGGTTTTCGGTGGTGATGCGGTGCCCGCGCGCTTCCAACCCGGCACCGCGTTGCGGATAGCCGCAACACAGATAACCCGGCGGTAGGATGACCCGCTCGCCCTGGTGGTAGAGCATGGCGAGCGTGGCCAGGCCAATGTCGGAGAACAGGCGCTCCGAGCCACAACCAGGGAAATAGAAAATCGCGCGCTGGTCTTCGTCCTCGGCTTGCTTGGGATCGCGCACAATGGGAATGCGGGTGCGATCCTCAAGGTGCAGCGCCTCCCGATACCCCTGCTTGGGCAGCTCGACGCGAATTGGCCGGCTGACCAGGTGGCGTGCCTGTTCGAGCGCGCGCGGACGCCCGCTGGTGGCACCCGGCGCCATGGTCGGCATTGTGGTGAGCCCCAGGCGGACTGCGGCCCGATGCGCCAGATTCAGCCCGGCAAAGCCGCCCTGCCCCAGCACCCGACGCAGCAGCCGCACCAGGCGCGGGTCGTGGGCGTTCAGGAACTGCATGGCCGCCCAAGCGCCCGGGTTGGTGTGCTTCTTGCCGCGCTCCACCAGCATGCGGCGCAGGCGCATGGTGACATCGCCGAAGTCGATATTGACCGGACAGGGCGGCTGGCAGTGGTGGCAGATGGTGCAATGGTCGGCGATGTCGTTCATCTCGGCGAAATGCCGCTGGGACAGACCACGGCGGGTCTGCTCCTCGTACAGAAAGGCCTCGATGATCAGCCCGGTGCCGAGAATCTTGTTGCGCGGTGAGTAGGACAGGTTGGCGCGCGGCACATGGGTCATGCACTTGGGCTTGCATTTGCCACAGCGCAGGCAGTGCTTGACATCGTCGTTCAGGGCGCCAAGCTCGGTTTCCTCCAGGATGATGGCCTCGCGCTCGACCAGGCGCAGGGAGGGGGTGTAGGCCAGCTCGAGTCCACTGCCGGCGAGCAGCTTGCCGGGGTTGAAGCGCCCTTGGGGATCGACTCGGGCCTTGTAGTCGGCGAATGCGGCCAGGCGCTCGGGCTCTAGGTAGCGCACCTTGGTCAGCCCAATGCCGTGCTCGCCGGAAATGACGCCGCCCAGGTCGGACGCCAGCGCCATGATGCGGTCAACAATGCGGTCAGCCTCGTGCAGCATCTCGTAGTTGGCCGAGTGCACCGGGATGTTGGTGTGCACATTGCCGTCGCCCGCGTGCATGTGCAGGGCGACGAACAGGCGCGCATCGCGAAGCTTGCGATGAATGCCGGCGAGATGCTCGCGCACCGCCGCCAACTCCTGCCCGGCGAAGAGTTCATTGAGCCGGTTGGCAACCTCCTTGCGATAGCTCTGGCGCAGATCGCGGCGCAGCAGCATGGCCAGCAGGCTGTCGCCCTGACGGCCATCAGTCCGGATCAAGCCGCGCTCTTTCTCGCGCAGCAGGTCGAGATGATCCGCAGCCGGCTCATCGAGCGCGGCAAGGATTCGCTGCCAGCGCTCGCGCGCTTGCCCGACCGCCTGTCGCGCCGCCTCGCATTTGGCGGCGAGAATGGCCTGCGCCTCGGCCGAGTCCTGATGATCTGCCGGCGCCGCCTCGGGCATGGGGCCGGACAGATAATCGAGCACCGCCACCATGATGCGGTCTTTATTGATGATGGATTGCTCGATATTGATGCGCTCGATCGCCCGGCTGTAGTCACCCAGGCGCTCGAGTGGAATGACCACGTCCTCGTTGATCTTAAAGGCGTTGGTATGGCGCGAGATGGCCGCCGTGCGCGCGCGGTCGAGCCAGAAGCGCCGACGCGCCTCCGGGCTGGTGGCGATAAAACTCTCGCCATCGCGCGCGCTGACCCGCTCGCTGACCTGCTCGGCCGCGGCCTTCAGCGCCGCCTCGTCATCGGACACCAAATCGGCGAGCAGCACCATCTTCGGCAACTCGCGCCGCGCGGCCTTGGTGGAATAATTCACCGCGCGGATGTAGCGTTCGTCGAGATGCTCGAGCCCGGCGATCTGGACTTCCGCCAGGGCGTCGATCATGTCCTTGATCTCGACAATGGCCGGCACCGCGCGCTCCAGATCAGCGCCAAAAAACTCCAGACAGAGCGTGCAGCCATGCACCGGCATGCGATGCAGAATAAAGCGCGCCGAGGTGATGATGCCGTCGCAGCCCTCCTTCTGCACCCCGGGCAGATCGCACAGGGCCTTGTCAGTCACATCCTTGCCCAGACCGGCTTTGCGGAAACTCGACCCCGGCACATCGATCAACTCCGGCTCGCCCATGGGCGTCTGGCCATCGGTGGCGAAACGCTGGATGCGAAAACGCACCCGCTCGGCATCCTGGAGCTTGCCAAGGTTATGCTCCAGGCGCTCGACGGTCAGCCAATGCGCGTCCGGGGTCACCATGCGCCAAGAGGCCAGGTTATCCAGCGCCGTGCCCCAGATGACGGCCTTTTTGCCGCCGGCATTCATGGCCACATTGCCGCCGATGCAGGAAGCGTCCTGGGATGTCGGGTCGACCGCGAAGGCCAGCCCCTGAGCCTCGGCGCGCTCGGCCACCCGACGCGTGACCACGCCGGCGCCGCAGTGCAGCGTGGGTACCGGCTCCGCCACGCCGGGCAAGCTCTGCATCTCGACCTCCGACAGCCCATCGAGCTTTTCGGTATCGATAACCGCCGTGCGCGCTGACAGAGGCACGCCCGAGCCGGTATAGCCGGTATTGCCGCCATGAGCGATCAGCGACAGTCCGAGGTCGATACAGCCGGCGACAATGGGCGCGACCTCGGCCTCGCTATCCGGGCTGATCACCACAAAGGGCAACTCCACGCGCCAGTCGGTCGCATCCGTGGCGTGAGAGACCCGCGCCAGGCCGCCGAACTGAATGTTGTCCTTGCGCGTCACTCCGGCCAAGCGCTGCGCGATGCGCCGGCGCAGCGCCAAATCCTGCTCGAAGCCCGCGGCAAAATCCCGCACCGCCGCGCGCCCAGCGCCCAGCAATGCAGCGGCTTTTTGGTTATCGTTCAGGCGCTGCTCGAACAAATCCAGGCGCTGCCCGAGGCCCTCGATCAACTGCGCCCGACGGCGCGAGTTATCCAGCAAATCCTCTTGCAGATACGGATTGCGGTTGACCACCCACATGTCGCCCAGCACTTCGAACAGCATCTGAGCCGAGCGCCCGGTACGCCTTGAACCGCGCAATTCCTCGATCAAGCGCCAGCTCTGCTCACCAAGAAAGCGAATGACAATCTCGCGATCAGAAAAGGAGGTGTAGTTGTAGGGAATTTCGCGGATGCGCCAGGCTGGCGCGGCTGGGGTGGCTGCGGCACTGGGGGTGGAGATGGCGGTTGATTCGGGCTGAGTCATACGGACAGAGACGAGTTGCGGCAGGAAGGCGCAGTGTAACCCAGGCCCCGGCCCGCCCGACAATGCGATCCAGCAGCTGCAAGGACCGCTTGTCCCTGAACCGGAAACAGAAGCTGGAAACAGGAGCTGAAAACAGCTTCGGCGACGCGAACATTCGCACATCAGGTTTGCGAGCGCGCGTCCCGCGCATTACCCTGTGGCGGCGATGGCCAATGCGTCACCCTGCGGCTTCTTGGCCCCAGGTTCCCGGCAATACCGCCGTTTCCATTTTTTCCACCGATGGAGTTACCTGCTCATGCGCACCTGCAAACCAACCCGCGATTTGACCACCCGTCTGCTGATTCCCTCGCTCGCAACCCTGCTGCTTGCCACCGGCGCCCTGGCCCAGGAGCCGCCCGCCGATGCGCCCAAGACCCCAACCGAGGCCTTCATGAAGGAACTCGACAAGAACGGCGATGCTCAGGTCTCGCTTGACGAGGTCAAGGCCCCTCAACAGGCGCGCTTCAAGGAGACCGACGCCAATGGCGACGGCGTCATCACCAAGGAAGAAGCACGCGAAGCCTTTGCCAAACAGGTTCCGCCGGAGATGATGGAAGAGATGAAAAAACGCGGCATGCCGGATCCGGGCGATACCTTTATTCAGAATCTCGATAGCAATCAAGACGGACAGGTGAGCGAGGATGAATTCATCAAGCCCGCGCTAGACTCCTTCGCCCGCATGGACAGCAACAGCGATGGCGTGGCCACCGCCGATGAAGCCACCGTTTTCTTCGATGAGATGCAGAAGGCAATGCAACAACGCATGGAAGAGATGAAGAAACAGCACGGGGAAATGATGGCGCCCCCAGCGCAGCAATAAGCCCCTATCTGATCGGCGACCATTGCGACAGCCGGTCACCGAGCGCCCCATGTGGGCGCTTGCGATTCAGCGATGACTTGCGCGGGGGTTCTGGCCTAAACTCCCGGCAGTCTATTCCAGTCTATTTACCGAGCGTTTTGTTGAGGATTGATCACCATGAGTACCGCACCGACTTCGGGCATTCAAAAATACGGCCTCATCGCACAGAGCTTTCACTGGCTAGTGGCGCTGCTGCTGGTGGGGCTGTTGCTCACCAACGCCCTGCGCACTGGATCGGCCGAGGGTTCGGATGCGCGCATGTTCTGGCTCGGACTGCACATGTCCTTCGGGATTCTGGTTTTTGTGCTGACCTTCGCGCGTATTTTCTGGGCCAAGATCGCACCGCCGCCCGAGTTGGTGGACGCGCCCCAGTGGTCGGTGCTGGCGGCCAAGTCGGCGCACATGCTGCTGAATCTCTCCACCCTGATCATTCCCGTTTTTGGCTATCTGCGTATTGCCTCCAAGGACATTCCGGCGCGCTTTTTCGGACTGCCATTCCCATCCCTGGTCGGTGAGCAGCCCTGGCTGAGTGATGTCATGAGCATTCTGCATGGCCCAGCGATGGCGATTTATTTGCTCAGCCTGGTGGGCCTGCATATCGCTGCGGCCCTGTGGCATCAGTATGTTCGCAAGGATCACGCGCTCGAGCGCATGTTGCCCTGGAGCCCTCCCGGGGCTTGAGCGGCCATCCCAAGCCGCCCAAGCCGCTGACGGCCAATGTGTCAGAGATAGCGCGCCATCATGGCGCGAAAATCAATGCGCGCGCGCAGACGTCGGCACAGCATGAAGGTGCCGACAAATTTGCGATGCAGGAACAGACTCGAGGGATCGGGCAGTTCGCTGAAGGCGCCGTCCAAATACAGTTCGCGCCCACGCTGATAAATGCGCTCGAACAGATCGGAGCTGCCAAAGTCATAGAGCCCCTCGGTGCGCAGCATCTCCCCGGACAGGCGCATGAGTTCGGTCAGGGCATCGACATTCTGCCGCGGCGCATCGGCGCTGAGATAACCGAGATCAACAATGGCCTGGTGCATGGCGGGCACCTCATCGGCCATGCCAGCGGCGGCCAGGCGGCGGAAGCCGGTCACCAATGATGGCGCGATGCGCGCGGTGGCGCCGAAATCCAGCAGCACCACGCGCCCGGACTCGGGCTGATAGAAGTAGTTGCCGAAGTTGGGATCGGTCTGGGCCAACTGAAACTCAAACAGCTCGCGCAGCGTCAGATCGGTCAGCGCGCTGGAGACGCGGTCACGCTCCTGGCGACTGAATTGGTTCTCCGAGAGCCGGTCAATCGACACCCCCTCGATGTAATCCATCGCCAGCACCCGGTTGGTGCTGAGATCCCGATGCACCGCAGGCACCAGAAAGGCCGGATCATCGCCGATCAGCGTGCGATAGGCCTCCAGTGCCTCGGCCTCGGCCTGATAGTCGGCCTCTTGGTGCAACTGGCGGCGCGCTTCCTCCAACAAGGGTCGCGGATCCGCGCCCTTGGGCACCATGCCCAGGGTGCGGGCGAGAAACCCCAGGTTGTCGATGTCGCTGTCGATGCTCTCGCGCACGCCGGGGAATTGGATCTTCAGCGCCAACTGACGCCCGTCGCGGGTCTCGGCGCGATGCACCTGGCCAATAGAGGCCGCCGCGATGGGGGTGAAATCAAACCGGCGAAAGCCTTTGTTCCAGTCGCTGCCCCACTCGCGCTCGAGCACCTGTGCGAGCTGACTGAGCGGCATGGGCTCGGCGCGCTCGCGCAGACTGGCCATGATGGCGGCCGCCTCGGGTGTGAACACATCGGCGCCATCCATGGACATCATCTGGCCCATTTTCATCACCGCCCCGCGCATCCGCGCCAAACGGTCGGTAAATCGCTGGGTGGCGGCGGGACTGAGGCGGATGCGCTGGCCGCTGGCGCCGCGCGTGCGCGCCATGTCCCACAGGCCGCGCGCACCCACGCCAACGGCCAGGTCAGTGGTGGCGCGGCCGATATGCCACAGGCGACTCAAGCGCTGGCTGGGGACGGCGCGACCGCCGTTGTCGGAAAACTGGCTCATTGTTGGGCTCCCTGTCATCCATTCAATGTGTTGCTAGATAGTGCGCCAGTCTGCCCTTTTCGAGTCAACCACCGCCATGACATTCCCCAGTATACCGCTCGGACATGGCCCCGCGTCCAGACGTGCGGTGCTATAGTCAGAGCACCATGACGTCTGACCATGATGGAGTCTGACCATGGTGGCATCACAACAGCAGCGGCCGCGCACGCGGCGGAGAAATCTCGTGGGCACATCTTCCTTTCCGAACCCAAATCATGCTTCAGGTCCTGATCCAGAACTCAAGCACCTGATCGGGGCCGATACCAACAAGGCGCTTGAAATCGCCGAACGGGTGTGGTGGGTGGGACATGTGCTGGCGGATGATCCCTTCCAATGCCATGTGTATCTGCTTGAACAGGGAGATCAATCGGTGCTGTTCGACCCTGGCTCACGCCTGACCTTTCCCGGCACCCTGCGCAAAATCGAGCAGGTGATTCCCTTCACCCAAATTCGCTACTTCGTCTGTCACCATCAGGACCCGGACATCACCGCCGCCTTACCACTGATCGACGCCATGAATGATCGCGAGGACGCCGTGGTGGTCACCCACTGGCGCGCCCATGCCCTGCTGCGCCATTACGGCTTGAAAATGCCCTTTTGGCTGGTCGACCAAAACGACTGGAAGCTACCCTTGGTTGATCGGGAGCTGAAATTTATTTTCACCCCCTATGCGCATTTTCCCGGCGCCATCTGTACCTTTGACCCCAAGACCGGGGTGCTGTTTTCCAGCGATCTGTTCGGCGGCTTTACCGAACAACCCACCCTGGTCGCGCGCGGGGAATCCCATATCGAGGCGCTGAAGCCCTTTCATGAGCACTATATGCCAAGCAATGACATCCTCGGCTATGCCATGGCGCAGATTGAGCGCTATCCGGTGGAAATCATTGCCGCGCAGCATGGGTCCATTATTCCGCGCTCCCTGGTGCCCTTTTTGATCGAACAGCTCAAGCAGCTCGATTGCGGCATTTACCTGCTCGGCCAGGATGACAGCGATATTCGCCGGCTCTCGCGTCTCAATGCCACCCTGCGCGACATTGCCGAGACCATGCTGCTGTATCGGGACTTCCGCGACATCGCCACCCGCCTGCTGGAGCTGGTACAGCGCAGCTTGCCAGCGGAGCGCATTGATTACTACACCGCCCTGCCCGATGGCAAAATTCTGGTGCTCAATCCAGAAAATCGCTTTTCCGGCTCCATTGAATGTGACTCTCCGGAATTCTGCCGCTTCATCGGCCAGGATCGCGAGCAATGGGTGCGCGCGCATCAGGATGATTCCAGCTTTGCCGATCATCACCTGTGCGCGGGCGCCTTTTGCGAGGAGTACAGCGGTCCCACGAAAGGCTCGCGCATTGCCATTCCGCTCATTGGCCCCTCGCAACAGCGCATCGACGGCTTCGCTATCATCAGCTTGCGCGATCGCATTCCAGTGACCAAAGGCATCGAGCAGATCGTCAAACAACTCGCCGACCCACTGCAGGTCGCCCTGGAGCGCGAGGTCATTTACCGGGAAATTGATCAAGAACGGGAAAAAGCCTATCAGCGTTCCATTCGCGATGCCCTGACCGGCCTGTTTACCCGTTTTTACATGCAGGACGTCATGAGCCGCCATTGCGCCCTGCATGATCGCGACCCCAAGGCGGAATTCGCCGCCATCATGCTGGATGTCGATCACTTCAAGCGCATCAACGACACCCATGGCCATGGTGTTGGAGATCGCGTCCTGCAAAGCGTCGCGGCCCTGCTGACCACCTCCAGCCGCGCAACTGACATTGCCGTGCGCTATGGTGGCGAGGAATTCATTGTTTTCGTCGTCGGCCAGGGCCAGCAGCCAGCCATGGCCGCCGCCGAGCGCCTGCGCACCTGCCTGATGGCCGCTCCCATCGACGTCGCAAACGGAAACCAGCTGAAAGTGACCGCCAGTTTCGGCGTCGCCACGCGAGTTCCAGGAGAGAGTCTGGATCAACTCATCAAACGCGCCGATGGCGCGCTCTACCGCGCCAAGGAGAATGGGCGCAATCGGGTCGAGCCCGCTTGATGAAATACGGCCAAGGCTTCCTCAACCTTGGTACTTTTTAGGCTGCCATGCCGCGGCCGCCTTGATCGACCGATGATCGACCCATGATCGACTCGATCTCGGCAAGAGCAGCCAAAAGCAAGAGCCCGGCGCGGGGCCGGGCTCTTGGGTTTCACATCATGACGTTCCGATCAGGATTTTTTCAAAGTCGTCTTTCATGGGTCAGACGTGACCCCTCAGCCGGCTATGAACCCGCATGCATCGCATAGGGCAACAAGGGCAGCAAGCAGACCGCTGCAACCATCCAAAACCCACGACTGTTTGCTTTACGCAGTGCTTCATCACTCATGGTCTTACCCTCATGTGAATGGTTCAAGACGTCTTTCATAGGCCGGGCTTTACTCCACAGCCGGATTAAGAACCCGCATGCATCGCATAGGGCAACAAGGGCAGCAAGCAGACCGCTGCTACCATCCAAAACCCACGACTGTTTGCTTTACGCAGCGCTTCATCGCTCATGGTCTTACCCTCATGTGAATGTTGCTTTTGAGTGAATGGCCGGGGAAGGATTACTCCGCCTTCGAGGAGCAAGATAGGCGCTTAACAGCAGACTTCAACAAATACCAGATTATCTCTCCAGTTTTTCCACGATCCCCCGGCGATGGGTGGTTTGGCGCGCGCTACCCAGCAGTCAACTCGCGACAGGTGACCATCTAGCGGTACACTAGACCGGCCCACTGGTTTAGGAGAGTGCCAAGCAAAATGGATCCCACCACCCTTTGTCCCGGCTGCTTTGCCCTGATCGGCAAAGCCAACCCTTGCCCGCACTGCGGCTTCGACAAAAACGCCCCGCGCCCGGTGCAAGCCTTGCCAGTGCGCACGCTGCTCAATCAGCAATTCCTCGTCGGTCGCGTGCTCGGCAAACCCGGCGGCTTCGGCATCACCTATCTCGCCTGGGATCAACTGCTCGAAGCCCGCGTCGCCATCAAGGAATACCTGCCGCGCGAACTCGCCGTGCGCGCCCAAGACAGCCGCACCCTACACCCGCACAGCCAGGACGAGATTGATCTGTTCCGCTACGGGCTGGAGCAATTCATGGCCGAGGCGCGCACCCTGGCCAAGCTCGACCATCCCAACCTGGTGCGGGTGCGTCAGTTCTTCGAGGCCAATGGCACCGCCTATCTGGTAATGGACTACTACCGAGGCTGCTCGCTCGCCGAGCACTTGGAACGCCAGCCCGACAGTCGCATGCGCGAGCCCGATGCCCTGGCCCTGATGCAGCCGATTCTCGACGGCCTGCGCGCCGTCCATGCCAAGGGCTTTCTGCACCGCGACATCAAGCCACAGAACATCTACCTGGCTCAGACCGACTCCGGCGGCGTGCGCCCCATCCTGCTCGACTTCGGCGCCGCCCGCCAAGCGATGGGCGAGCGCTCCCGCTCGCTGTCCGTGGTCATCAGCCCCGGCTATGCGCCCTTCGAGCAATACCACCGCAAAGGCCAGCAAGGCCCGGCGACCGACATCTATGGCGCGGCGGCGGTACTGTATCGAATGCTGACCGGCGTGGTTCCGCCGGAGGCGACCGAGCGCATGGCGGGGGATGACTTGCGCCCGGCGGCGGATTTTGGAGTGAGTGCGCCGGTAAGCGCGGCGCTGGAACAGGCGCTGGCGATGAGCGTGGAGGCGCGGCCGGGGACGGTTGCAGGGTTTCAGGAGGTGCTTATGCCGCCGATGGCGCGCCCCGAACCCGGGCTTCCAAGGGGAGCCGCGCTGCCGCGTCGCAACGAGCCGGAACACCAACAACAGCTCACGGGCGATGAGAATCTGAGGAAACCATCGCAGACGACGCCCACGACAGCTTCACCTCACGGTTGCCTGTCCTGGATTGGATTAGGAGTCATCATCGTTGGACTCTCGGTCGGTCTTGTGATCATGGAAACGCCTCCGCGTCCTCCCCAGATGGAAGAACGCTACAGCGATCATGGTGACGGTACTTTGACTGATCTCACCACCGGCTTGCAGTGGATGCGCTGTAGCCTCGGGCAGGAATGGACTGGATCGACCTGCGCGGGATCGGCGGAGTTAATGACTTGGGATGCCATCATGACGAATGGACAACAGAAAACCTGGCCGGAGTTTGCCGGTTACGGCGATTGGCGGGCGCCGACCATCGAGGAATTGAGGACGCTTATCTACTGTTCGAGTGGTCAACCCGCCTATTGGCCAGCAAAGGATTGCAGCGGGAATTACACTCAACCAACAATCCACTCAATGGCTTTTCCGAATACGTCACCCGATTGGTTTTGGTCAGTCTCGCCGAATGCCAGCAACTCGGACTACGCGTGGTACCTGAGCTTCTACAGAGGGACTGACGGCTACAACTTTGAGGGCAACTACTGCCAGGTCAGGTTAGTGCGCAGCGGACAGTGATTTTGTTCTTTGTATTTGCGCGCGCGATCCCATCACCCTACGAACTTGGCGACTGAATGAAGAGCGCACGCAGGGCATCATTAACGCGCGTCTGCCAGCCGGGGCCGGTGGCCTCCATTGCAGCCAGCACGTCGTTATCTAAGCGGATAGTGGTCGAGATTTTGCGCACCTGCACCGACGAGCCGCCCACGCGCAGTCGAGGTTTGAAGGTCGCCCATTCTTGTTCAGTCAGCGGGCGCGCATCGGGGTCTGAAAGAGCAGCGGTCGTGATGGTCGCGTCCTCTTCCTCGGTTGGAAAAATGGTTTCTGGCTTAAGCGCTGGCATAGCGGTTAATCTCGGTTAGCCTGGTGCCGAGGCTCTGCCTCGGTGCCTAGTATTGCGGCTCCGCCGCAGATGCAATAACGGTATGACCCTGATCAATTCCATGGAGGCATCACGCTCTGGCCAGATTACTATCACAACTACCAGCGGCAGAGCCGCTAAAAAGACGTGCCGAGGCGGAGCCTCGACACGAGGGTAGAGGATAAGCATCCTGGCTGATGCGTTGCGCTTATCCGCCCTACCTGTTCCATGCCATGACTGCGAATGAGCTGTTCGAAGATGCGATTTAACCCATGATCCGCCCAGCAAGCCCAACTCAGCGCACGCTCATCTGCCTGGCTGCCCTAACCACACTGCTCGCCACCCCACCCATCCACGCCCGCGACGAAGCCACCCGCGCGCGCATGGATGCCGCCACCCTGCGCGTGCTCTGCCTGAGCGAAGACGGCAATGAGCTGGGCGCCGGCTCGGGCTTTGTGATCGGCAGCGGGCGGCATGTGGTGACCAACTGGCATGTGGTTGAATGCACCGCCGAGGGTGGCGAGGCTGCGGTGCTGCTCTCCGCCGCCGAGCGCAACGCGGACGGCGATCCGGTGGTGTCGGTGCGGGTGGCCAGCGCCGATGCGAAGCGCGATCTCGCCATCCTGGCACTGGAGCGCCCGTTGCGCCGCCCGGCGGTCACCTTCGCCACCGCCGAGAGCGTGCGCAAACTCGATCTGGTGATCGCCTATGGCTTCCCCGGCGTGGCCGATCGCGAGGACGCCGGCGACTTCGCCGATCCGAGTGCCACCACCGGCGTGGTCAGCCGCATCGACGCAAGCGCGCCGGGCGCCGATCTGCCCCGGCTGATTCAAACCGACGCTGCCATCAACCCCGGCAACTCCGGCGGCCCACTGTTTGATGCCGCCGGTCGCGTCATCGGCATCAACACCCTGAAGGCGCTGACCGAAGTCGCCAGCAGTGACCCCGAGGCCGGAGACCTCCTAGTGCGCGTGCCGCTCGGCGAGGGCATCGGCTGGGCGGTGGTCAGCGACGAATTGTTCCCCACGCTCGACCGCCTCGGCATCCCCTACCGGGTCGAATCCAGCCGGCCCGATGCGAACACAACCGGTCTGCCAGCCGCCGTCTGGCTGACCATCGCCCTATCGCTCCTGACCCTGATGCTGGCGCTCTCGTTCGCCCGTCGCACCCAAGCCGCTGCCAGCAAGGCCCTCGGCAACCAGAGCGCAAGTCCGGCCAACGCACCCCGGCCAACAGCGCCCGCCAAACCAACACCCAGCCCAAGCGGCCAGCCGCAGTTGCACGGCATCGCCGGGCCTTACTCCGGCGTCAGTGTGCCGCTCGGCGCCCGCCCCATCGCCATCGGGCGCGATCCGGCCATGGTGCAACTGGTGATTCCCGCCGACTTCGGGCGCGTCAGCAAACGCCACGCACTGATCGGCTATGATCGCAAGCAGGGCCAGTTCCAGATTGAGGACTGCTGGTCCTCCCACGGCACCTTCGTCAACGGCGAGCCGCTACCACTCGGCGGTTCGACCACCCTGGCCCCCGGCGGGCGCGTCGATCTCGCTTCCGCCGAGGTCGCTTTCGAGGTGATTTTGACATGACAAGACTCCGCTTTCGCACCGCCCAACTCAGCGCCGCCGGCGGTCGCCAAGTCAACGAAGACGCCATCGCCCAAGGCGCGGGCTGCTGGGCACTGGCCGATGGACTCGGCGGCCATGGTGGCGGTGAAGTCGCCGCACGCCTCGCCGTCGATGCGGCTTTGGCTGCACTGAAAGACCGCCAGCCCGAACCGCAGGCACTGAACGAGGCCATCGCCGCAGCCCATCAAGCCGTGGTCAACAGCCAGCAGGACGCACCGCGCCTGGTCGGCATGCGCACCACCCTGGTGCTGCTCGTGAGCGACGGCCAGCACGCCGCCTGGGCGCATGTCGGCGACAGTCGGCTCTATGGCTTTCGCGCCGGCAAGCTGTGGATGCAAACCGCCGATCACAGCGTGCCCCAAGTGCTGGCCCTGGCCGGGGAAATCACCCCCGAGCAGATTCGCGGCCACGAAGACCGCAACCGCCTGCTGCGCTGCCTCGGCCAGGAGCGCCCGCCCAAACCCGCGCTCAATCCCGAGCCGAACCAAGACCCGATCGCGCTGCAACCCGGCGATGTCTTCCTGCTGTGCAGCGACGGCTTCTGGGAGGGGATCGACGAAGCGCGGATGCAGCTGTCCCTCGCTCAAGCCACCGACCCCGGCGCCTGGCTCGCGACCCTGGAACAACACCTGCTCGCCCAGGCCGAGCCCGGTCACGACAACTACAGCGCCCTGGCCATCTTCGTCGACGGCCCCGCCCCCTGATGCTCAAACGCCGCAGCCGCGAGATTTCCATCTTCAACCTGTCGCTGCTCGATGTGTTCGCGAGCGCGATGGCCGCCTTTTTGATCATCATGATCATCCTGCTACCCTACTACGAGCGCGACGCCATCGCCGAGCAGGCACGAATCGTGGAGCTTGAGCGGGCGCTGGAGTCAAGTCAGAACGCGCAAGCCCAGGCCGAGGCCGCGCGGGACGCAGCGGAAGCCCAAGCCCAAAGCGCACGCGCCGAGGCCGAACGCGAACGCCAGCGCGCCGACAGCCTCGCCAGCCGACTCGCGCGCACCTTCCTGGTGCTCTACATCCGCTGGAACACCAGAGACGATGTCGATCTGCATGTCATCGACCCCAGCGGCGCGGAGTTCTATTTCGAGCACAAAACCCGTCCAGGCCGCCCCGGAGAACTGAGCGAAGATACCGTCAACGGCCCAGGCAACGAAGTCTGGGAAGTGCGCGACACTCCACCCGGCGGTTACCGCATCTTTGCCCGGCTCTATAAGGTCAAGGACACCCGCAAGCCCGTCGAGGTCCAGGGCCGGGTCTTCCACCGCGATGGCAGCAACCCCTTCCCAACCGTGCGACTGCGAGAAACCGGCGATTCAGTGCTAATCACCACCATCCATGTCGATGAGGATGGCAATGTGGAGCTGCGCTAGCTTCAACCCTCAACCAGCACCACACAGCTATCCATGCGAACAGACAAAGAAATCTACCTGCTCTTGCGCAGCGATGAGGAATTCCTGCGCATTCTCTGCGGCGGCCTGCGCATTGCTGGTCCCTATCAATTCGACGCCATCGACCTCAAGGCCCTGGAGCGCCGCCTCGACGGCGTCGTCCAGCCCGCCAACGAACAAGAACCGATGCACGCCATTGAAGTCCAAGGCTGGTGCGACCCAAGCATTTACTCCCGCATGCTCATCGACATGGGCCTGCTGATGAAAGCGCATCCAAAACGCGAGGTGCGCGGACTGCTGCTCTTCCTCATCCCGGAGCACGACCCTCAAACCCCGCCCTGGTCCGCCCTGATCGAGCGCGATCCCGACCCGCCCATCCGCCGGGTCTATCTGATCGACATCCTGCACGACCTTGAGCAACGCGATCCCAACCACCCGCTGCTGGCCACCTTCCTACCCTTCCTGATCGAAGACCAAACCCAGTTGCGCGCACAAGCCCCATCGGCCTACCGTATCATCCAACAAGCGCCCCTTTCAGAATCGGCCCGGCGCCAATGCCAGGACGTGTTTCAATCCTGGATCACCGCCCGCTTCCCGACCCTAACCAGCGAGGAGATTCTCACCATGCTCGGCGAACTCACCCCCTTGGAACAAACCCGCGCCTACCAGGACATCGTCGCCAGAAATCGACCAATCTGGGTCAAAGAGGGCCGCAACCAAGGCCACGACCAAGGCCGCAAGGAAGGCCGCAAGGAGGAAGCCAGCGGTTTCGTCCGCCGCCTACTCACCCGCCGCCTCGGCAGGCTCACGGTCACCCAGCAGCAGCGTCTCGAAACACTCACCTTGGAGCAACTCGAAGCCCTTGGCGAAGCCCTACTCGACTTCACCAGCGCCACCGACCTGAACACATGGCTGGATGAAGAGGATCAGCGCTCCAGCTAAGACTCCAAACCGCATATCCATCAAGCACAAGCACCACAAGCCGCTAGCGAATTAGTGGTCGCGAAGGCATCTCGCGGTAACGAGAAACAATGCCAGTCTTGTTATGTACGTCCATTTAGCGCAACAATACAGCTTGTGTTTCTGTCTTGGAGTCTTCGATGAACCAGTTTGGGACAAAAGAGTGTAGGCTTCACATCCGCTGCGATGAGCGCACCCGGCAGGTGCTGGACAAGGCTGCCGGCTATACACATACCAATCTCTCGGCTTTTGTTCTCAATCAAGCCCTGGCTGCTGCGGAGCGCATTCTGGGTGAACAAGAGTCGATCACGCTCCAACAAGAGGATTTTCTGGCTTTTCTTACCGCACTCGACACGCCGTCCGAACCCAATGCTGCGCTGGTGCGTGCCTTTGAGCGCCATGCAGAACAGGTGGTCTAGGCTTGAGTTTCGTCATTCAAGCGCTGGATGGTGCAGTAAAAACCGACCTCTTTCACTGCGGTGCGTCAAATTTGTTCTTTATCTGCGGCGCTATGCGTCCCAAGATGTGCGGCGAGGCATTGCCCGCGTTTTCGTCGCTACTCCGCCAGATGAGACACAGCGTCCCGTCGGCTTTTTCGCGCTGAGTGCGGGCAGTATTCGTGCAGAGGCGTTACCGCCTGAGATGGCCCGCAAGCTGCCCCGCTATCCGGTGCCGGTTGCTTTACTCGGACGCTTGGCCGTCGCTCTGAACTTCCAGGGCCGGAGGTTAGGGTCGATCTTGCTCTCCGATGCCTGCCGCAAAGAACTGAAAGCGAGTCAGGTACTGGCCGTTGCCGCGATTGTGGTGGATGCCAAAGACGCATCAGCGGCGGCCTTCTCTCGGCACTTTGGTTTCTTGCCCTTGCCTGGTCGCCCAGAGCGCCTGCTGCTGCCTGCGAATGTCTTAAAGGGTCTTAAAGACATCGCTTAAAGACCGACAGTCGATATTGCATAAGGAGTACTGATAGCATGCCTATGAAGCCCTGCGGTAAAGGCCATTTCTTTGATGACAGCGCGCACTCGACCTGTCCCTATTGCGGTGTTGATCTCAATATCGGCGCCACTGTGGGCGTGTCCCATTCCGTCGATCACTCGCTGGAGGTTGAAGCCTCAGTCACCCGCGCTGCTGGGCGCGCCAGTTCGCCGCCACAGCGCGACGATGGGGTGACGCGCCATGTGTGGGCCGAGAAACTCGGCGGGATTGACCCCGTCGTCGGCTGGTTGGTGTGCATTGCAGGGCCGGACAAGGGGCGGGATTTCCGTATCCACAGCGAGCGCAATTTCATCGGGCGCGCGCCAACCATGGATATAGCCATTGCCGGGGATGCCAGCATTAGCCGGGAAAATCACTCGGTCATCAGCTACAACCCGAAAAAAAACCGCTTCAGCCTCGCACCGGGGGACAGTCGCGGGCTGGTGTATTTGAACGATGAGGAAGTGCTATCAGCCGAAGTGCTAAAGCCCTACGATGCCATTGAACTTGGCAGCACTAAGCTGCTCTTTGTGCCCTTTTGCAATGAAACCTTTCACTGGACGGAAGGCGAGTAGAGACACCAGACTGTGGCAACAGCAATCACCAAGCTCCGCATCGGACGCGACACGGCTTGCGAGATCGCGCTCAATCATCAGACCGTCAGTAGCCACCATGCCGAGCTGAGTTTTCTTGGCAACGGCAAACTGCTGCTGACCGACTGTCGCAGTCGTAACGGGACTTTTGTGGTCGGGGCGAATGGCCAGCGCCAGCGCATCCATCAAACACTCATCTCGCCGATGGATCAGGTCGATTTCGGCGAAGCGCGTTTGCAGGTGCGCGAGATTTTAGACGCCTGGCGGCTCAAATCCGCCGCGCCAGTCGCCGGGGCCGAAGCTGCCGGCAAGCCCGCCACCAGCGACGAACCCGCGCCCGGCGAGCCGCTGGAGCGCTGCCATTGCGGAGCCATCAAACCCGTCAACGGCGCCTGCCCGGCCTGCGGTCAATGAGCGAACAATCTCCACAGCCCAGCGCTCCGAGTCCTGCCGCCTGGCTGGTGCGTCTGCTGGCGCTCATCGCCGGCATCCTCTTCATCGCGCTGCTGACGGCGCTGCTTCCACCCGGCAGTGCGCTCGCCGTGCTGCTGCTCGATCACCACGCCGCGCCACCGCCAAACTCCCCTTTCCTCTATCCGCTGACCATCCAGAATCTGATGCACCTGCTGCTGTTTGCCGGCTTTGGCGAGCTGACGGTGCGCTGGCAGGCGCTGCGCTATGAAGCCGCATTGATGAGCGCCCATCTGCTGCCTGAAGACCCGCGCGTCGTGCTGCAAAGTCACGATCTGCCGGCAATTCGCGCTCAGGTTGCTGGTCGTCACGATGGCGAACGCGGTCTGCTGCCGGGGCTGATTGATCTGTGTATCCTGCAATTTCAGTCCAGCCGCTCGGTCGATCAGGTGGTCAGCGTGCTCAATTCCAGCCTGGAACTCAGCGCCCATCGTCTTGACCTACAGTACGCCATGCTGCGCTATCTGGTGTGGGTCATTCCCACCATCGGCTTTATCGGCACCGTGATCGGTATTGCTTTGGCGCTCAATCTCATCGACCCCAACGCCGGCGCCCAACCGCTAGGGGAAATTGCCAAAGCCCTGGGCGTGAGTTTCTATACCACGCTGGTTGCATTGATTGAAAGCGCCATTTTGGTGCTCTTGCTCAATCTGGTACAAACGCGCGAAGAGCGCCTGCTCAATCAGGCCGGTCATTACACCCTGGTGAATCTGGTCAATCGGCTCTATGCCGGACATTAAAGCGCTTGCAATGGAACATCGGTATTTGAATCATCAGGGATTCACACTCGCGGCCATTGACGATGTCATCGCCCGAGGCAACTTCAAGGACTGGGCCGAACTGAGACGCGCGGTGCTGGCCGATCCGGCTGTCATGAACAAGGTCAAGCGGGTATGCAGTCATTACGCCTCGGACCCCTACGCCCAACGCCATCTGTTCTGGGTGCGCTATATCGAAGCACACCGAAACACTACCTGATTGGGAGCAGGTGCTTTCAGCGGCGGCAAGGCTCCCGCGCCGCGCGTCAAACCACATGCGTAGGGTGGATAAGCGAAGCGCATCCACCAGAAGCTAGCCTGTGGTGGATGCGTTCTTTGGGCTTATCCACCCTAGATGCGTACAAGCCAGCCACATGCCAGCAAGTCCTGCCAGCCTTTTGGATTTTTCAGAGTGAGCCGTCATGACAAGTCGAATTAATGTGACTGCGTGGTCAGCAAGTCACGCAAGGCTTTTCGCCAGGCATCCGCGTCGGAGCAGTCGATGATTGGGCCGGTGAGTTCAAGAAGCACATCGAAGTCATTGATGGATTCCATCAATGGGCGGCTTTCTGCCGCAATCACGGAACCAAAGCGTTTTTCGACCAGATGCACCAGCATCTTGCAGCTGTTTTGTACTTCTTTGGTTCGCGCACGATGGCGTACCTCGTCCGGGTCTGGCTGCTCGCGGAATTGCCAGAAGCGATCAGGCGTTATGGCATATTCGTGTCGAAGCATTTCAAGGGATGCGATTCGAATATCGGATGCGCGGATGATCTCGTTCAGTTTCTTTGCTTGATCGCGCTTCCAAGCATTTTCGTCGGGGTCTTGGATTGCATCCGATGGCCTAAGCACATCTTCACCATCGCGCTCGCAGAGTTCGATGGCGATCTGGTCAATGGTTAAGGGATCACTAGTATCAATCCAGAAAAACAGCCGGTAATGGTAGGCAATATCCCAGCTCCGCTGATACTCGCCAGCGATTGAACCCATATCGCTGCTGCTATTGGGTTGCGTCAGGTATTGCAGCCAAGTAAGAAAATCAAGTCTAAGACCGTAATCTCGCCATGGGCGCAGATAGCGGGCCGTTGCAATAACCCGTCGCACCCGCTCCAGCGCGGGGTTATCATTCGGCGGGATCTCAAAAGGCCCTGCTGTTAGTGCCTCATTGAGCGCGTAGGTTAAAGGAAAATCCGGCCGCTTATCCCGTGGATCGAAACGGTGCCAATATTCGCGATCAATTTCTTCATCGGCGCGCTGCAGGAGGAACAGAAAGGCAGCCGTTGTAAAATGCGGCGGCAGCCCGGCATAAAGCTCGCCGAGTTGGTCGCGCAGCAAGGCATCGAGCCATTCGATTGGCAGGCGGTTGTTCTGTTGGCGCAGCCTCTTTCTAAAGTTGAGATATTCGTCGAGTGCATTCTCCGGTGTGGCATCACCCCATTTATAGAACCGCATTGCAAGAGACATAGCTCCCGCGCTCCGATCAATAACATGGTAATCGTACCAGCCGCGTGTTGACATATCGGGTCTCCCCAAAAATTCTGGATTATAGGATAGACGATGGTCTCACTGTGGCTTTGATGAGACAGCGACAAGTCCAGTGGGACCTTGCCCTTGCGCACAGTGCTCAAGCGGCGCGCGCCAAGACTGCAACTGGCGTTCCTGCGCTCTTCGCGCTGAAGTGTAACCTTGCAAAAGACGCATCATGCTGTTCGATTTGCAAGGATGATAAAGCGGCGCTTTCGATCAATCCTGCGCGAATATCTCGACCAGTTTCCTACCGTTGCCCTGCTCGGCCCCAGGCAGGTCGGCAAGACCACCTTGACGCGAGAGATTGGGGACGAGTGCGCCAGCCTTTACCTTGATCTCGAATCGCCGCCGGATCGGGACAAGCTTGAGGATCCCGTCGAGTATCTGTCCGGCCACCTAAGCCACTGCGACTCGCGCGACTGTTTAGTGGGGCCCATCTTGGGCCGCGGCACGCAGGCGCGCCAATTCCGCGAGTAGGGCTTCTTTTTCCGCGCGTTCCTGTCGCGCGGATTGCTCCGCCAACTCGACGCGTAGCTCGGCCTGTTGGCGGGCGATGCGCTCTGCTGCGTGGGCGGCCCGATCCGCCTGCCAGCGTGGCAACACGAAGGGCGCGTAGACTGGGTCTTCGATCAGTGCCTCGGGCTCCGGCTGGCGCAGCAGATCGGACAGGCGGAATTGGAAACCCGGTAACACGCCAGAGCGAATCATGCCGTCATCGCGCGGGATGGGCGCGTAGCGACCGAAGGGGCCGCGGCGATAGAACAATTGCCAGTGCGGCTCATGGTGCAGAATGAAATACTCACCCACGCCGGCCGCTTCGTACTCTTGGCGCTTTTGCTCGGTATCGCGCTTGATCTCCGCAGGTCTGCTATCGGACAGCGCCTCGACGCATAAATCAAAGACGCCGCGATAGGAGCGATCCAAATCCTCCAAGGGTACGGCATTGTCATGGCGCACCAGGCCAAGATCCGGCTTGCGAATGGCGACCTTGCCAGGCAGCGTCAGGCGAAAGCCAAAGTCCAGTGTCGTGAAGCGCGCATTGTGATGGGTGCCGAGGTAGAACCGCAGCAGGGCAAGCAGCCATTGGTAGACCTGAAGGGTCAGTACATCGGACACCGGCTTGACCTCCAGAATCCCGTTGTTCCACTCGTAGCCGTTCTCGTGCTCGTAGTAATGCGCCCAGTAGTCAGCCTCGCTGACACGGGCGCCTTCGGGCGGGTCTATGGGCGGATACGCATCCAAGGTCTCGTCGGGCGGATCGGCCAAAGCCAGGGCGGTTGGAGACATGCGAGCGTTCTCCTCAGTGGAAGCTTGCGTTCGAGTCTAGCGCAAAGAGGCGATTGCGACCAAACTCGACGTTTTCAGCAAGCACTCAAATCGCGGGCTGCCACCACGGACTCTGCTCGGCGAAATCTTGACGAGCTGTTTTGCAATAGAGGATGATCGCGACTTAACGTCTACGAGAATGTTCAGCTTTGGCGCGCGACCGCTCTATTTCGCCAGGGTTTTGATGCGATCTCGCCAAATCCAGCGATGATCCGGTATAGGCTGAGTGTCAAGTAGAACTAAGTACCTCAACTCAAATATTTATATGGTTCAATAATTGATAGTCTTTTACAAACAAGTGATTATGACTATTAATCCTGATAGCAAATTAGTTGATGTAATTAAAGTATCTGTATGTCCCACGACCAAAACTTCAAGAACCTGATCCTCGACTACCCGCGCCAGGCCGTGGAGCTGTTCGCGCCTTTGGAAGCAGCCAGTATCCACGACCCAGAGGTTCGTATCCTGCCGGTCCGCGAGGAGCAACTGCAGGAGCGTCTCGGCGAGCGCTTTCGGGAATTGGACACGCCCCTACTGGTCGAATGGCCAGATCAGCGGCGCGAAGCTCTGCTGTTTCTTTTTGAGGAAGAAACCAAAACTCGTCGTTTTTCCGTCCGGCGGCTGATTCATTACTGTGTCGATATCAGCGAACTGCTCGATACCGAGCGCATCGTGCCGATCGTCATCTTCCTGCATGGGGAAGCCAAATCCCGCTGCTTCCGCCTGAGTGGCGATGCCAAGGTTTACCTGGATTTTCATTATCTGGCCTACGCCTTTGGCAGCCAGAATGCCAAAGATCACCTCGATAGCCCGAATCTAATCGCCCGACTCAATCTTCCAAACATGCGCTATTCGCCGGCAGATCGGGTGCATGTTTACGCACGCGCGGTGCAGGGGTTGCTGGCATTGGAATCAGATACTGAGCGCCAGATCAAGTATCTTGACTTCATCGACATTTACACTCAGTTGAGCGAGGAAGAACGAATGATCTACACAACACAATATGCTCAAGATGCAGCCGTGGTGACCAATTTTGCCCGGCGCTTTGTTCAACAAGGGGAGAGCGCGATGTTGGAGCGCATGTTGGTAAAACGGTTTGGCAGGCTCGATACCGTTTTGCAAACTCGGTTGCGCCAGGCAACCAATGAACAACTTGAACATTGGGGCGAGCAATTCGTCGATGCGAAATCGCTCGACGAAGTGTTTCGGGATGACTGATGCGGCGGCCTCACAGCGAGCCGCGCGCCATTTCTGGTCTACGGCAATCCAGCTTTCAGGCAAGGACATTTCGCTGGTAAGCTGACCACGCCAAAACTTCCACAGGACAGGCCGATGACAACCACCCCGGATCAACGCTGCCTCGGCTGTTTTCAGATTAAGGGCACTGCCAACCCCTGCCCGCAGTGCGGCTTTGATGAGAGCGCGCCGCGTCCGGTGCAAGCCTTGCCCTTGCACACGGTGCTCAATCAACAGTTCATCGTCGGGCGGGTGCTGGGCAAGCCCGGTGGCTTCGGTATCACCTACCTGGCCTGGGATCAGATGCTCCAGGCGCGGGTCGCCATCAAGGAATATCTGCCGCGTGAGCTGGCGGTGCGCGCCCAGGACAGCCGCGCCTTACATCCGCACAGTCAGGAGGAAACCGATCTGTTCCGCTACGGACTGGAGCAATTCCTCAACGAAGCCCGCACCCTGGCGCAGCTTGATCACCCCAACCTGGTGCGGGTGCGCCAGTTCTTCGAGGCCAATGGCACCGCCTATCTGGTGATGGACTACTACCAGGGCTGCTCGCTCGCGGAGCATTTGGAGCGCCAACCCGGCGGCAAGATGCGGGAAGCCGATGCCCTGGCGCTGATGCAGCCGATTCTGGATGGCCTGCGCGCGGTCCATGCCAAGGGCTTTCTGCATCGCGACATCAAGCCGCAGAACATCTACTTAGCCCAAACCGACACCGGCGGCGTGCGCCCGATTCTGCTCGACTTCGGCGCCGCCCGTCAGGCGATGGGCGAGCGCTCACGGTCGCTCTCGGTGGTGATCAGCCCCGGTTATGCGCCCTTTGAGCAGTATCAGCGCAAGAGCCAGCAGACCGCAGCGACGGACATCTATGGCGCGGCGGCGGTGTTGTATCGGATGCTGACCGGCATTGTGCCGCCGGAGGCGACGGATCGCATGGGCGATGAGGCGCTGCGCCCGGCGGTGGAGTTTGGTGTCAGCGAGGGGCTGAGCAATGCACTGAATCAGGCGTTGGCGATGAAGATGACGTTTCGACCGGAAGCGGTTGAAATTTTTCAGCAGATGTTGCGTCAGCAGGTGTTGCATCCGTCGGCCAAATCTCAGCCTCCATCCGTCGAGCCGGAATTTGCGCCTGCTGGCGCCGCAATGCGCCCAACTTCGGGATTGGCGCAACAATCTCATGCACCTGGGTCACCGCCGCCAGCGCCGCATGGTGATCGTGGCACCAGTTCGTCGGTTCGTTCCGCGCCCCAGACTGTGGCTTCAAGCAGTCAATCGAAAATCCGCTCTCGGGCTATGCCACCGCGACCAACACCGGCGCGGCAACCCGCGCGCTTTGGAGCCGTGCCGATCATCATCGGCATTATGGGCTTATTGTTTTTGAGCGTTATCGGGTTATCCCAACTTGATTCGCCGCCACCGTCTTCGTTGCCATCCGACCAAGCGCGCACGACATCGGTGAATCCCACCCCAACAGATGCGGCAGCGACATTCGCGCTTGGTATGCGCTACGCAACAGGCGATGGTGTTGAGCAGGATGACGCCCAAGCTGCAACCTTGTTTCGTGAAGCGGCTGATCAGGGCGACGCGATGGCGCAATTCAATCTCGGCAATATGTACCGCAATGGCCGGGGTGTGCCCCAGGACAACAGCCAGGCGGTCGCCTGGTATCGCCGGGCTGCGGAGCAGGGCCATGCGGATGCGCAATTCCTTCTCGGTGCAGCGTACAGCACTGGCCAGAGTGTGCCACAAGACGACAGCCAGGCGGTGGCTTGGTTTCACCGGGCGGCTGAGCAGGGCCATGCAGATGCGCAACTCACTCTTGGTCTGAGGTACGCCGTTGGCCGTGGTGGTGTACTCCAGGATCACAGCCAGGCGGTCGCCTGATATCGCAAGGCCGCCGAGCAGGGTAATGCGACGGCGCAGTTCCACTTAGGCGTCGGATATGACCTTGGCCAAGGCTTGCCTCAAGACGATCACCAAGCGGTCGCCTGGTATCGAAAGGCGGCTGAGCAGGGCCATGCGGATGCGCAAGTCAATCTCGGCCTGATTTACGCCAATGGCGAAGGTGTGCCCCAGAATGACAGCCAAGCGGTCGCCTGGTATCGCAAGGCCGCCGAGCAGGGCCTTGCGGATGCGCAAGTCAATCTCGGCGTGATGTACATTCTTGGCAGAGGTGTCCCCCAGGACAACAGCCAGGCCGTCGCCTGGTATCGGAAAGCCGCCGAGCAGGGGAATGCGGGTGCACAAGCCTTTTTGGCAAGCAGCTACGCAGAGGGCAGCGGAGTGCCCCGGGACGACAGCCAGGCGGTCGCCTGGTATCGCAAGGCGGCTGAGCAAGGCGATGCGGGTGCGCAACTGAATCTTGGAGGGATGTACGCTATGGGGCGCGGTGTTCCGCAAGATTTTACTCTAGCGATCGTTTTGTTTCGCAAGGCGGCCGAACAGAATGAAGCCAAAGCCCAATTTCTTCTTGGATTAGCTTACGAACACGGCGAAGGCGTTGAACAAGACAAGTTCAGAGCAATTCAGTGGTATCAAAAAGCCGCTGCGCAAGGTAATTCGAATGCGCAGGAAGCGCTGCGTCGGCTTCAGTAAAGGGGCAAACGCCGCTATTGATCCGCGCCGATCCCAACAAAGAGCGCCTCGACCACTTGATCACCCGGTGGCTAAAGCGGCACCTTCAGCGGCTGGGCAGCCAGATCAATCTCGAACAAGTCAACTCTCTCACCGAGGACAAAGCGATGTTGGCGGAGAATCTTGAAAATTTAGTCAAACGGGAGCGCAAGGAAAGCCGCGAGGAATTGGCGCGTGAGACGGCGTGCAATCTGATCAAACTCGGTCTGCTGACCGACGAGCAGGTTGCGCAAGCAACCAGTCTGCCGCTTGATCAGGTGCGGGCTTTGAGTGAGGGCGAGCACACAGCGCCCCGTAACCTTTTGTAACCTTAAAATCTTGTTGATGTGCTCGCGTTTGGTTTTCTGTAATCGCTCGATTACAATTCTCCCATGTTCACGATCAAACAGATTGAGCCATGACCGAGAAAATCCGTATCGCCGACCTGCCTGAGTTCGACATCGCCGAGCATCTCGAAGACGATCAAGCGATCGCGGAATATCTGACGCTCGTGATCGAGGAAAATGATCCGGCGTTGCTTGCGGCGGCCCTTGGTGACGCGGCCCGTGCGCGGGGTATGACGGAAATCGCGAAGGCGAGCGGGATCGCGCGCGAGGCGCTGTACAAAGCTTTGCGCCCCGAGTCTCAGCCACGCTTCGAGACCATCAGCCGCGTCTGTCGCGCTCTGGGCGTGAAACTCGTCGCCCAGCCGCTGGAGCGCCAACCCTAAGCGTCTCTGGTGGATGCGCCCTTCGGGCTTATCCACCCTACGCGCTCGCTGATGAGACCAATATCCCAGCCAAGTCGCTTCAATGTCAAACATCCACGACAGGCCAGCACCGATGATTCGATTGCCTAACCGCCACCGCCCAATGCTCGCCGCGTTCATGCTGCTGTTCGGCTTCGCGCCGGTTGCCGTAACGGCAGAGAGTGAACCAAGTACATTGCGCCTGTCGCAGACTTGGCAGCAGGGTGCGGAGGTCACCGCCTACCTGGATGTGCGCGATGAGACCGGCGCGGCTGTCACTGCGCTGGATGCCGGGCAACTCCATGCCACCATGGGCGCGCGGGTGGCGGAGGTGGTTGGGGTCGAGCCTTTCACGGCGACCGGCGAGGGTGTGCTCTACCTGTTTCTGGTGGATCGCTCGCGCTCCTTGTCGGCGGCGCGCTTCGGGCAGATTCGAGCGGCGCTGACTGCTTGGGTCGATGCCCTGCAGGCGGATGATCTGGCCACGCTGATTACCTTTGGTGAGCGGGTCGAAACCCTGGTCGCGCCCACGGCGGATCGCGCCGTACTCAATGCCGCCATCGCCGCGCTGTCGCCGACGGATCATCGTACCGCGCTGCATGGTGGACTGGCACGCGGCATCGCGCTGGGTCAGCAGCAGCACGCGGACTGGCCACGACGGCGGGCCATTGTGATCCTGAGCGATGGTCTGGAAGACGCGCCGGGCGGGATGACGGCGGAGGAAGTGCGCGCGCGTCTGGCCGAGAATCCTGTGCCCATCTATGCCATTGGACTAGCCACCGTGGGCGACGCGCGCCTGCGCGATGCAGGATTGGCCGCGCTGGGCCGCTTTGCCCGCGAGTCGGGCGGGCTGTATCTGGACGCCAACCGCGCGGTCGATCTGACCGCGCCATACTCCGAGATGCGCGCGCACATCCGCGCCGCGCAGCGCGTGCAATTGCGGTGCCCAGACTGCCCGCTGGATGGCAACAGCGTCCGCCTGCAAATCACCCTGCTGGGCGATCATGGTCTGCGCCTGAGCGATGGCGCCGATCTGCGTTTGCTGCCCTTGACGCCACTGAGCGCCGAGGAAGCGGGCGGCCCATCTGAACCCGGATCTGAACCCGGATCTGAACCCGGGTCTGAACCCGCATCTGATTCTGAATCGGGCGCCGAAACAGAAGCGACCCCGGTCGATGGGGAAGCCGACGCCGAAGCCGAATCCGAAGCCGAGGGGAACAGGGAATCAACGGGCGATTCCATACGCGAATCCGACTCGGCGGCTGAGCACGGAAAGACAGATTCAAGCCCGTCCGCATCAGCCACCGAAGAGGCGACGGAGCCAGACGCCACGGGAGTGCTTGAGCAACTTGGGATCGACCAGCGCTGGTTCCTCGTCGTCGTTGTCACCCTGCTGGGTGTGCTCTTGATCCTGTTGACCATCGCGCTGCGTGCCCGTGCTCGGCGGCTCAAGTCCGCGCCGATCGCGGTGGCGGATGATGCCGAGGTGACGGAATTCTCCCCCGGCCAGGACGGACTGGAGAAGTCGGATTTACCCACCGGAGTTGGAGCAACGACAGCGGGCGAGCCGTCGCTGCATCTCGACCCGGACGCCTTGGCCAGCGCTGGTCAAGCGCCACCAGCCGCGCCCGCGCCGACCGCCACGCCACCGCAAGCACCGCCCGGCACGACCGGCCCGCCACTGCACCTGGCTTTCGTCACCGGCTCACGACGCGGCGAAATCGCCGAGCTGTCGCTGGCGCAACCGGTTCTGCTTGGCCGAGCGGCGCCCTGCGCGCTGGTGCTGACCGGTGATGAGGAAATTTCCGCCCGCCATGCCGAGATTGAGCGGCTGCCCAGTGGGCAGTTGGTGCTGCGCGATCTCAACTCCACCAATGGCACCCGGCTCAATGGGGTTGGCGTGCAAGGGACGCACCCGCTGCAAGTGGGCGATCGCATTGGACTCGGCCAGACCGAGCTGCGAGTGCTGTGATGAGCGAGCCAAACCGCCCCCCAGCCAACTTGCCAGCCAAGAATTCGACCACCCCGGCGGCAAAGCCAGCGGCAAACCCGGCAGCCAACCCAGCGGCAGCCCCCGCGACCAAAGCGATTGTGATGCCCGGCAACGCCCAATGGATCGGCACCCGCGGCGAACAACAGGACGCCTTTGGGTTTCACGGCTTCGATAATGACGACTTTCATGCCCACGGCGGCGTGCTGGCGGTGCTGGCTGATGGCATGGGCGGGCTGCAACAGGGACGCGCTGCTGCCCAGACCGCCGTGGACGCCTTTCGTGCCGCCTATGCCGAGAAGACGCCCGAGGAGACCATCCCCAACGCGCTGGAGCGTGCGCTGCAAGCAGCCAACAGCGCCGTCTATCAACTGGCACTGGGCTCGGACGGCGAAGGCCAGGTCGGCACCACCCTGGTCGCCGCCGTGGCCCATGACCAGTGCCTCGCCTGGGTGGCAGTCGGTGACAGCCGGCTTTATGGTTATCGCGCCGCCACCGACAGCCTGACGCGCTTGAACCAAGAGCATAACTATGCCGCCATTCTGCAAGCCCGGGTGGCCGCCGGCGCCCTCGATCAAGCCGACGCGGACGAAGACCCCGAACGCGCCGCGCTAATCAGCTTTCTTGGCCTTGAGCACATTCCGCGCATCGACGCGGGCGCCGACCCCATGCCGCTCATGCCCGGTGATCGCCTGCTGCTGTGCAGCGATGGCGTCCATGGCAGCCTGAGCGACCAAGATATACAGCAACTCATCCGCCAAGGCGCACAACCAGCCGCCGAGGCGATCATGGCCAGCCTGCAAGCGACTGCGGCGGAAAAGGCCCATCAGGACAATGCCACCCTCGCCATCCTGGCCGGCGAGTCGCCCGCCTCAGTCGACGCACGCGACATGGCCGGCGCGCCAGAGCAACCAAGCCACGAACCCAGAACCGGACAAATTAACCACCGACCGCGAACCGGCAGGGGCAAAGTGCTCATCGCCCTGGGATTTGCGCTCCTGTTGGTGCTGATCGGTATCGCCATCGGTCTGGTGCTCCGCGCTCCGGTGGCTCCGGCGCCTGAAGTCCTTCCAGAACCGGCCGAATCCGGAGAACCCGAGGATCCTGCAGAGCAAGCGGACAATCCACAAGTGCGACTGAAGCAAGGCAGCAAAACCGCCACCCTGCCGCTTGCATCATTCGGTTGGCTGCGTCCAGGTGTATGATAATCGGGAATGTCTCCCAGATGACCCCCGCGGAATTCCGAGCGTATGACCAAACAAGAACTTGCCGCCAGTCTGGAGTTGCTTCTCCCCCCCGGCGCCGACGCGGCGCGACAATTCTCCGACCGTCGCCAGCGCGTTCTTCAGCAAGTCGACGCACTGATGCTCGCGCGTGCGGATTTGGATCAGCTGATTGGTGCCTTGAATCATCCACAAATGCACCGCAATCACCGTAACCATAGCCTGTTCATGGAGGCGCTCTTTTTCGATTACGATGCCTCGCGTCTGCTGGCGACCTTACTATGGCTATTCCCGGCTTACCAGGCGCATGGCTTTAAGCGGGAGTACTGGGATGTCCAGTTGGCGGCTTGGCAAAAAGCCATGGCAGATGTGTTAGACCCGGAGGTTTGGCGCCAGATCGCGCCCCTCTATAGCTCGATCCGCAAGCACCTGGACGCACTTTACATATTAGGTGAAATTGACGCTTTAAAGGCAGGCGGAACTCATTTAATTCAAGCCCCCCATCTCACTTCAAGCAACATGAATGATTGCATGATGATGCGGATTATTCATGCCACTCCACTGGCATTGTGTGTCACAAACGAGCAGGGAATTTTCGAGTACGCCAACCCTGCCTATTGCATGTTTTATGGTTATGCGCCGAGTGAATTGATTGGCAACCATTTCACCAAAGTTGTCCCCCCGGCGTCGCGCCAAAAGCTGATCGAATTGCACGATCAATTTGTCGCTGGTGGGTCGGAAATCCGAGGTGAATGGACGGTGGTGGATCGCGCTGGGGCCAGCCACACTATCTTGGCCGATGCTGTGAAGATCATCGGCGAGGATGGTCGCCCGCGTAAAGTCGCCTTTGTTATTGACATCACCGAACGCAAAGAGACCGAGGCCGCCCTGCGTGAAAGCCAGGCGCGGTTCGCGCGGTTAACGTCGCAATTGGCCGATCGGCTATTTTTCTTTACCAATGCGCCTGATGGAGAACTGTTATACCTCTCCGAAGGTTTCAAACAGTTAACCGGAAGCACCATCACGGAGGAGGCGATTGGTCAATCCTGGCGCAACCTCGCCGACTGGTCACCCGAATCACTCACGCATGCCATCGAGGAGAGCCGGCGCTGGCTGTCACAAGGGGGCGAGAAAGCGCGCTTTGAGCTGAGTTTTTGCCACCCAAGTGGCGATTGGCGTCTGTTGGAAATTCATGCCTACCGGATTTTTGATCAGGCACGCGCGCGGGAACTCATTGAGGGGATCGCGCTCGACATCACCGAACAGCGCGCACTGGATGCGCGCCTGCGGACTCTGGCGCGATCAGTGGAGCATGCACCCGTGTCTATTACAGTCACAGACGGACGCAGCAATATTCTCTATGTGAATCCCTATTTCACCCAGCTTAGCGGCTACACGAGCGCGGAAGCCATCGGTAAAAACCCGCGCATTCTTAAGTCGGATGAGCAAAGCCCTGCCTTCTATGAAGCCATGTGGGCCACGCTGCAGCAAGGCGAGACCTGGCGCGGTGAACTCATTAATAAAAACAAACAAGGGCAGTTCTATTGGGTGGAAACCACTATCTCGCCAGTCTTTGATGAGCAAGGCGTGTTACAAAACTATGTGGCGGTTACCCAGGATATTAAGGATCGCAAAGAACTCGAGCGCATTAAAGAGGATGTCGAACGCATTATGCGGCATGACCTGAAAACGCCGCTCAATGCCGTGATCAATGTGCCGGAAGTGCTGTTGCTCGATGAAGGCCTGAGCGCGGATCAGCGCGAGGATATTCAACTGATCCGCGAATCTGGTCGGCGCATGCTCGATTTGATCGACCTCTCGCTGGATATGTTCAAAATAGAAAGCGGTCAATTTGCCTACCATGCCAGCCCAGTCAATCTAGTCAACATCATGCAGACGGTCAGCACTTTCATTGAGCAGCCGCTCAAACGCAAACAGTTGAGTCTGAGTATGCACCACAATGGCCAAGTGCTGTCACGGAGCTCGCCTGTGGATCGCGGGCCTTCTGTCGCCGCCGATGCACGGCTGTTGCTGTCAATGCTCGGCAATCTGCTGGCCAATGCGGTGGAGGCATCGCCTCTCGGGGCAACCATCATCCTTGCGATTCGTGACCATGACGCAGCGGACGACCATGTACTGCTTGAAATCGTCAACCAGGGCGCGGTACCAAAAGCGATTCGCGAGCGGTTTTTCACCAAGTACAGTACTCATGGCAAGTCCAATGGAACCGGCCTGGGAACCTATTCCGCCAAACTCATGGCCGACACCATGGGCTTTGAGCTGACCATGACCACCTCGGACGCCGAGGATCGCACCTGCATTCGTCTGCGGATGCCACCCAGCAATGTGTCACCGGTTGCCGCCGTTCCCCCCGGTGCATCGGGCCCAGACATCTAGCTGGGACACCTGACTTGAACACCTGGGTTGAACACCTGACTTGAACACCTCGGTTGAACACAGGAAAAGCTCGTTGATCCGCCATCTTGGTTCGCGCCTCAAGCTCGACTATGATGCGCGCGAGAACAGATTCGCCTTCTTAAGGATGCTTCGCCATGGCCACCACCCTGCTTGCCCTGATTGACGATATCGCATCCGTCCTGGATGACGTCTCCCTGCTGACCAAGGTTGCCGCGCGCAAGACCGCCAGCGTGCTGGGCGACGATTTGGCCTTGAATGCCGAACAGGTCGCCGGGGTGCGCGCCAGCCGCGAACTGCCCGTGGTCTGGGCGGTGGCCAAGGGGTCGCTGGTCAACAAGGCCATTCTAGTGCCCACCGCGCTCCTGATCAGCGCGCTCGCGCCCTGGGCCATCATGCCGCTGCTGATGATTGGCGGACTTTATCTGTGCTTCGAAGGGGTCGAGAAGATCGCGCATAAATTCCTGCACTCGCCCGCGGAGAATGCCGCGCATCAGGGCGAACTCAGCGCCGCGCTGCGCGATCCCGGCGTTGATCTGGCCACACTGGAACAAGACAAGATCAAGGGAGCCATCCGCACGGATTTTATTTTGTCGGCGGAGATCATTGTCATCACCCTGGGCACGGTGGCAGGGGCCAATTTCCTGTCCCAAGTGCTGGTGCTAATCGGCATCGCCATTGTGATGACGGTCGGCGTCTACGGATTGGTCGCGGGTATCGTCAGACTCGATGACGGCGGCGCCCTGCTGGTCCAGCGCGAGGGGGAGACGCTCGATGCGCGCCTGCAGCGTGCCTTTGGGCGCTTCATTCTGTCCCTGGCGCCCTGGTTGATGAAGTTTCTATCCGTGGCTGGCACCATTGCCATGTTTCTGGTGGGCGGCGGCATCATTGCCCATGGCATCCCCGTGCTGCACGCGCCCATTCATCATCTGGCCGAGGCCACGGGCCATCTCCCAAGTATCGGCGGCATGATGCACTGGCTCACGCCCTTGCTGATCCATGCGCTCATCGGCATCGCCGCCGGGACCCTGGTGTTGGCCGGGGTCCACCGGATTCAGGCCTGGCGCGGTCGGCAGGGGGCCTGAAATGCAAGCATGTCAGACGTTTTCCACCGCACGAATGCGCATTTGCCTCCATTTCCGTCTATAGTAGGCATTGAGTCGAGCAGCTTTTTTTGCATTGCCCGTATTTTTATGACAGGCCCAGAGCGGCGTCAGTCTAAGCTGGCCGCGCGCAGTACGCCTCAGGCACGGGCTTTCGCGATCTTACAAGGAGAAAGACCATCATGACGACTGCCCCAGACCAACCCCAGATCGACCCGGACAAAATCATTACCTTTCCCCAGGGCCTGCCGGGGTTCGAGGACGATCACCGCTTCTCGATGTTCCACAGCGAAGGGGACAAGGGCGAGAACAGCAAGCTGTTCTGGCTCGAGTCGCTCGACAACTCCGATGTCGGTTTCACTGTCGTGGACCCGACCCTCTACGGGCTGAACTATGTCATCGACCTGACCGACGAGGAGCAGGCGCTGCTGCAATCCTCCGATCCCAATCAGATCCTGGTGCTCTTGATCCTAGCCAAGAACGATGAAAGCAAGCCGGGTGAACCGCGTGTGCATGCCAACATCGCCGGGCCCATTCTGATCAATACCGAGACCCGCGTCGCCTTGCAGAAGGTGATGACCCGCTCAAGAGTTGAAGTCAATATCGTCGGCGCGAACGCATCAAGCTAAGAGCCGCGGGGCGACCGTATTATGCCGGCACAAGGAGGTGCCAATTCCCCCTATGATCTATTAGGACAAAACGACTCCCATCGTCAAAACAGTCCCGCCGAGAGATGACCACTCAGACTCATGGTGCCGCGCCATCGTGGAAAACAAAGCTGCCCCGTCAGGGTCGCCAATGGCGCAAACGCCTGGGCGCCGCGGCGCTATGCCTCGGTGCCACCACGGTTAGCTTGGCCGCGCCCGAGAATGACACCCCACCAGCGGATGACGCGGCCACCAGCCTGAGCGACCACACCAGCCGGCTGCTCGAACAATCGCGCGCCCAGGGCGGTGAGCTGTGGCGCAAATCCGTTGATGGCGCGGGCGATCTCTGGCAGCGCTCGCGTGAGACGGCCACCCAATGGTGGCAACAATCATCCGACCTCTGGCAAGAGACTGCCGAGCCCCCTGCCCCGCGCCAGCGCGAGCATTTTGCCGAGCTCTGGTCCGACGTGCTCCCCCCCATCGAAGACACCCTGTCACTGCAAGATGCTCAGCGCGATCTGCCCGAACGGGCGTGGTTCGCGCGCGACCAGCGCGATGTCGAAAAAGACATCAATGCCCTGCTGGATCAAGCAGTGGCGGCTCTATCGCTCTCTCCCTTGCAGGACGAACGCGCGGAAATCGCCGGCATCCGCGCCAGTACCGAAAAATCCCGCGAGAAGATCGCCGAATACCGCCGTGACCGCGTCGCCGCGCCGACCCAGTCCCTGGTCAAGCGCACGCGCGAGGACTACGACCAACTCATCGCCTCTGAACAGCAGAGCATCGAGGACAGCCAGGCGCGGCTAGGACAGATTCAACGCGACTTCGGCGCGCGCTTGCGCGAAATTGGACTCGAACTAACCGACGAACAGGTGGAGTTTCTGCTCGCGACCGTGGTCGGCGACACCATGATTGACCTTGGCATTGTGTTTGACAATGTCAAAATCATCACAGTCGAGCTGGAACGCCTGGTGCGCGAAAGCGGCGAGGATCTGGCCAGCGCACGGCGCTACTACGGGCTTTATGTGGTACTGCTGCGAGCGCTCAAGCAGATGCACCTGGAGGTGGAGCAGCGTATCGAGACCGAGTACATCCCTCAAATCGATCAAATCCGCCAGCGCGCCCAGGCACTAAGCACGGACACGCGGGAACTGTTGCGCGCCCAGCCGGAGCGCGCCCCGGTGCTTCAGGCCAACCTCGACGCCCAGCAGATGACCAGCAACGCCGCCGGGCGCTATCGGGATTATCTCGCCGAGCAGGCACGCCAGGTCAGGCGCGCGCGCGAGGCACTGGAGCAGGACATTCGCACCGCCTGGAACACTTACGAGACGGTGCGCGTCTCCGGCGAACTGGTTGCCCTGGTGCAATCCAGCCAGCAATTGCTCGACGGTCTACTGGAGCGCCAGGTGCCGCCGCTGCGCCCGTTCGAGAATCTGGAAATGAAACGCGAGTTCGAGAAGCTGACCGATCAGCTCAGGGCAAGCGAGAGCTGATTGTCGCGACCGAGCCAGACTGGCGGACACCAAGTCCGCAGTGCTGGACGGCGCTGTCAGAAGAGCTCATCAATGACGCGCGGCGCGCTCCTTCGCCTCGGGGGCGCGGGTGCCGCCGGTCCGGCAACGGGCTTGGGGCCATTGAGATTGTTCCGATACTCAACACGCACCACCTCAGTACCACCCCCAGGCAAACTCACCTGCACCATGTCGGCTGGTTGTTTGATGGTCGCGACGGGAATATCGGCCAAGGCCTCGCGCATGAAATCGATCCACACACCCAGCGCCGCCGTTCCACCCCATTCGCCACTGCCAAGCGGGCGGTTATCATCCATGCCCATCCATACCACGGTTGCCAGCTCTGGCTGATAACCGGCAAACCAGGAATCGCGCGAGTCGTTGGTGGTGCCGGTCTTGCCGCCAATATCCGGGCGATTCAGCACCCGAGCGCGGGTGCCCGTGCCGGAAGTCACCACGTTTTTTAGTATCGAATCGATTTGATAGGCGATGCGCGGATCAATCGCCTGCGGCGCCCGCGGCGCGTCGGAGGCGCCATCAGGAACAGTCCGAGCACCGCCATCCTCGGGCAAATCAAGCCAACAGTCGATACAAGCGCGCGCGGCATTGGCGGAATACAGCAGGTTCCCGTGCACGTCCTCAATGCGCGCGATCACATAAGGCTCCACCTTATGACCACCATTGGCAAAGACACTGAATCCGGTGGTAATTTCCAAGGGCGTGGCGGCCCCAGCGCCCAGGGCCAGCACGATATTGTTGGGGATGGATTCCAGCGGGAAGCCGAACCGCTGGATATAGTCACGCGCCACATCAACCCCCATGCGGTCAACAAGATCAATGACCGCGAGATTGCGCGACATGGTCAAGGCTTGACGGATGCGGATGGGGCCAAGAAACTTGCCATCGGCATTTTGCGGCCGCCACATGCCGCGCGCACCCGGCATCTCAAACGGCTGATCGCGCACATAGCTCGCCGGGGTCCAGCCCTGCTCAAAAGCGGCGGCATAGACGAAGGGCTTGAAACTCGACCCCGGTTGGCGCTTGGCATCCACTGCCCGATTGAACTTGCTCCATTGAAAGGCATAGCCGCCTGAAAGCGCCCGCAGCGCGCCATCCCAGGGTGACATGGCCACCAGCGCGCCTCCGACCAGTGGCACCTGGGCCAGACGCCAATCACCCTCATCGGTCTGGCGCAAGCGGATGATATCGCCCAGCGCCACGGCATCGCTCACGCGACGAGGCGCAGGCCCACGCCAGTTCTCCGTCTTGTACCGCCGTGCCCAGGCAACCTCCTTACGAATGAGCTGATGCTCCCGGCCATTGCCCAGATAGACTGTTGCCTGATCGGCGGCAACCTGGGTCACCACCCCCACCGGCAGGCCAGGCACGCGCGGGCGCTCATCCAGCACCTCATCAAGCTGGCTTTTTCCCAGGGATGCGACACCGGCGAGGTTTGCCTCGGGTCCGTGGTAACCGTGGCGCAGGTTGTACGCCATCAAGCCCTTGCGCAGCGCCGCGTCTGCCGCCTGCTGCATGGGTTCATCGATGGTGGTGTAAACCAGCAGACCAAGCGAATAAGCCTGCTCTTCTCCAAAACGCTCGACCACCTCCTGGCGCACCATCTCGGCCGCATAATCCGCCTCGAACTGTATCTCAGGGCGGTAATGGGTGGCCGTTAGCGGCTCGGCCAGGGCATCGCGATAGCGCTCTTCGGTCAGCAAACCAATCTCGCGCATGCGCCCCAGGATGTAGTTGCGCCTTTCCAACGCCCGCTCGGGATTGCTCAGCGGGTTATTGGCCGAGGGTGCCTTGGGCAGACCGGCCAGCATGGCCATCTCCGCCAGCGTCAATTCATCCAGCGTCTTGCGGTAATAGAATTCCGCTGCCGCCGAGACGCCATAGGCGCGATGGCCAAAAAAGATTTTGTTCAGATAAAGTTCGAGAATTTCTTCTTTTGTCAGCGCTTTCTCGATCTGCATCGCCAGCAGCAACTCAGCAAGCTTGCGGCGCATGGTCTTGGCGCGCGACAGGTAGAAGTTGCGCGCGACCTGCATGGTGATGGTACTGCCACCCTGGGTTAGGGATCCCGTGCGCGCGACATGCACGGCAGCCCGCAACAGACCGATGGCATCCACGCCAACATGGGCGAAGAAACGCGCATCCTCGGTCGCGACAAAGGCATTGATCAGATTTGCAGGCAGATCGCTAAAAGCCACAGCGCGACGGCGTTGGATGCCAAACTCGGCGATCAGCGACCCCTGGGCCGAGTAGACCCGCAGCGGCTCCTCAAAGGGGATATCCGTCAGGCCCTCGATATCCGGAAGCTCAGGCAGGGTGACATAGACCACCACGGCAGCGCCGAACAAAGCCAGCAAAGCGAGATCGAGCGGAATCGCCAGCACGCCAGCAAGCATGCGGCCGAACCAGCCTAACACGGCGACAACCGGATGTGGCTCTGGCTTTCCCTTCGGCTTTCGCGCTGGCTTTTTTTTGCGCGGCACATTGCCGTCCGCGCGCGTCCAACGCGGCGGCGAACGCGGAGTATCACGCTCGCCCGAGTGCGAACCGGATGACGGAGATTGATCCTGACTGGCCACCAAACACCTAACACGAGAAAATATCTGCGCGATGATGCGAACACAGCGCCTGAGATGGGTGTGTATTCTACATGAGGTCGCTAGCGGCCGTGACAGAATAGGCGTGGCAAGACTTTACCCACGGACCATCCCATGCAAGCAAGATTGCCCGAGAGCGGCAAGGCCGACCCACTCGGCTAGCGTTAAAACAGTGCGTAACGCTGCGCCAAAGGCACTTGCGGCAAGGGCTCACTCGCCATCAGACTGCCGTCGGCATGCACCTGCCCCTTGTGCCGATCAATGGCGATGGCCGGCCGCGAGAAGTTGTGGATCATGTCGATCTTGCGCAACTGACGAAGATCGCGCGCGACACCAATGCGGCGGGTCAGATCCAAACGCTGGGGTTCCCCAGCCTGAAAGGCCCATTGGGACACAAAGGTCATGCAGGCCATGTTGAGCGCACCGCCGGTCACACCGAACATGGGCGCATACTGCACTGGCTGAGCGTCGGGCACCGAAGCGGCCGCATCGCCCATGGGAGCCGCGGCAATCATCCCGCCCTTGAGCACCAAAGTCGGACGCACACCGAAGAAAGCCGGGCGCCACAGCACCAAATCAGCCAGCTTGCCGACTTCAATCGAGCCAACCTCATGCGCGATACCATGGCTGATGGCAGGGTTGATCCCGCACTTGGCGATATAGCGCTTGATTCGATAGTTATCGTTGTCTGCCCGGTCGATGTCGGCCGCGAACGGCGGGGGTGCCAGATGCCCGCGACGGACTTTCATGCGGTGAGCCATCTGCCAGGTACGACTGATCAGATCCCCAGCGCGCCCGCCCGCCATGCCACCGGAGGCAAGTGCGCTGATAGCGCCGAGATCATGCAGCACCTCAAGCGCGCCGGACAAGCCTGCGTCAGCGGATGCCGGGCCGGCCGGGGACAGCACCGAGATCGGGAGTGCCTTCTCCAGGGTCAGCGCCAGCAGCGACTCGATCCCCATTGCATCCAGGTTGCCATGCAGCGTGCTAACGCAGCGCTCAGCGACCACGGCGATCAAATCCTCCACCCCACCGGCCTCGTTCAGGGTGTCGAATTGCACGAGCAATTGGACGTCCATTTTTTCCGCGATATCAAGCGCACGCGCGAGCGCGGCCGGCCCACAACCCCAGGCTGGATGAACCATCAGCCCCATGGCGCCGGAGCGAACCTGTTCCTCAAGCGGATTTGGCAGACTGCCACTGCCCTTGCCTACCAATCCAACATTCACCGGCAAGCCTTCCGCCGCCTGCAACATGCGCCGAATATTCCAGGGGCCTGGGGTACTGGCCGCTGCCAGACTCCCCGCGCTGGGACCGGTGCCGCCGCCAATGAGGGTGGTGATTCCGGCCATCAGCGACCTGCTGGCCTGCTCCGGACTGATGAAATGTGTCAGGGCATCCACCGCACCAGCGGTTACAATCAGCCCTTCGGCCGCGATGATGTCGGTCGCAGAACCTATGAGCACATCCACGCCCGTTTGAATATTCGGATTGCCTGCCTTTCCGATCGCCGCGATGCGCCCGTTCTTGATACCGAGATCGGCCTTGATCACACCCCAGAAATCGATTACCAAGGCGTTGGTGATAACGGTATCCATCACCTCATCGGCCTGGCGCTGACATTGCCCCATGCCGTCGCGGATCGCACCGGCGCGACCAAAGCGGAGCTCCTCGCCATAGTGGGTGAGATCTTCCTCGATCTCAGCCATCAGCTCGGTGTCTCCGAGACGCACCTTGTCTCCGATGGTCGGACCATAAAGCGCGGCATACTCGGCTCGACTAATCTTGCTCATGTCGCGATCTCCTGCCTGATGGACTTGGAACTCTGGGGCTTGGAACCCTGGGATTGGAACCCTGACAACCCGTGAACTGATGGTTAGTAACTAGATGGTCGGGAACCGGGGCTTGGCTAGGGGCCGTTCGGGCGCGGCGGATCAGGCGCTTGCGTTAACACCTTGTTGGGCCGAGGCGCTCTCCTCCGCCACAGGCGGCGCATCAAGCGGCCCCATTACCTCGCCGCGAAAGCCGAACAGCTCTCGCGTGCCGCCGAAAGGGATCAAATCCAGCATACGCCGCTGGCCGGGCTCCAGACGTAAGCTGGTGCCCGCCGGAATCGCCAGCCGGTAGCCGCGTGTTGCCTCGCGATTGAACTCCAGCGCTGGATTGGCCTCGGCGATATGGTAATGAGAACCAAGCTCGACGGGCCGATCACCATTATTGGCCACCTCGACGGTCAGCAAGGGCTGACCGGGATTCAGTTCGATATCCTCCGCGGCCAAAATGACCTGGCCAGGAATAAGATATTGGGCGCTCATGGGATTGTCTCTTGTTACGAGGCCGTCGGCACAACTGCGGCCCCGAAGCCTCGGAATATTGATCGGGTGCGTGCGACGGCCTCAAGGGCACCGGCGCAGCGATTCAGTCTGACTCGTTGTTGATCGGATCGGGCACACAAATCAGGCGCACGCCGTCGGGAAAGGTCGCTTCCACTGTCACCTCGTTCAGCATCTCTGCCACGCCATCCATCACATCGGCGGACTTCAGCAGCAAGCGGCATGCAACCACCAACTCCTCCGGGTCGCGTCCCTCGCGAGCGCCCTCAAGCATTGCACAGCTCAGGTAGGCCATGGCCTCGGGGTAATTGAGTTTGATGCCGCGTTCCTTGCGCCTTTCGGCGAGCAGGCCAGCAGTGAACAGCAGCAATTTGTCTTTATCCTGAGGGGTCAGATCCATGGGTTTGGCTCCTGATGGAAGCAGCATTGCTGGCCGCGAATTTAGCATGCAGCCGATTTGGATTCCGTCGCGAACGCGAATTCCGACCAAATTGGACATTCAATTCGGTCGCGCGAACGACTCTCTTCCGAGCAGACTGGCGAGCCGTCAGACTGACCCAGAGCGGACGGAAAATCAATACCCGCCATAGGCGCAATCCGCCCGGCCTCGTATCGAACTCGCCCCCGCGACTTATCAAGCGCCTTGGGGTAACCTCCGCGCTGCAATACCCTCAAGCAGACCGGAGCAAGAACCCGTGCCAAGTGACAAAGCCTTCGACACCATTATCATCGGCGCCGGCCCCGCTGGCGAGGGCGCGGCCATGAAGTTGGCCAAGGCCGGCCAGCAGGTGGCCGTGGTCGATGCCCTGCCGCGCGTCGGCGGCGGCTGTACCCACTGGGGCACCATTCCCAGCAAGGCGCTGCGCCACTCCATCCAGATGCTGGCGGATTATCGCCGCAATCCGCTGTTCGCGCATAGTAGCGGGCTGGTCGATGTTGATTTCCCGCAACTGCTGCAAGCGGCCGACGCCGTGATCGAGGATCAGGTACGTACCCGCAACCGTTACTATCAGCGCAATCGGGTCGAGATCCTCTCCGGCGAAGCAAGCTTTGTCGATCCGCACCGCATCGCCGTCCTCCGCCCGGATGGAGCGACAGATCAACTTGCGGCCGAGCACTTTGTTATCGCCACTGGCTCGCGCCCCTATCATCCGCCAGATGTCGACTTTTCCGACCCGCGGGTGCTCGACAGTGACTCCATCCTGCGGCTCAAGCACACCCCGCGCTCCATGACAATTTACGGCGCCGGAGTGATTGGCTGCGAATATGCGTCCATCATGAGCTATCTGGATGTGAAAGTGAACCTGGTCAACACCCGCGACCGGCTGCTGTCCTTCCTCGATGACGAAATCACCGACGCGCTCGGCTATCATTTGCGCGAGCAGGGCGTGGTCATCCGCCACGACGAAAACTATGATCGGGTCGAACCGGACGGCGACGGCGTGGTCCTGCACTGCCATTCAGGCAAAAAGCTCAAGACCGAGGTACTGCTCTGGGCCAATGGCCGCAGCGGCAACACCGACCGCCTGAGTCTGGACGCCATCGGCCTGACGCCCAACGCCCGCGGCCAGCTTGAAGTAAACGAAAGCTATCAGACCGCCCTGCCCCACATCTATGCCGCCGGCGACGTGGTCGGCCCACCGGCCCTGGCCAGCGCCAGCTACGACCAGGGCCGCTTCGTCGGCGCCCACATCGCCGACGGGCGCTGCGACTGGTCGCTGATCGACGAATTTCCCACTGGCATTTACACCGTACCCGAGATCAGCTCGGTCGGTCGCACCGAGCGCGAACTCACCAATACCCAGGTGCCTTACGAAGTCGGCCAGGCGGCCTTCAAGAGCATCGCCCGCGCCCAGATCACCGGCCACACCGGCGGCATGCTAAAAATTCTGTTCCACCGCGAGACGCTCGAGATCCTCGGCATCCACTGCTTCGGCGAACAAGCCTCGGAAATCGTCCACATTGGCCAGGCCATCATGTCCCAGCCCGGCAAGGCCAATTCCATCCAGTATTTCGCCGAGACCACCTTCAACTACCCCACCATGGCCGAGGCCTACCGAGTCGCGGCGCTGAATGGCTTGAACCGATTGTTCTGACGCTGCATCTGGCGGCCGACATGGGCGATATCCCCGAAGCGCGCCAACCAACAACCACTGGCGGCAACCTGATTCGGCCACGGATCAAGTCACCCCAGAAAGCGGACGACCAAACGTCCAGAGATCAGCACTGCATACTGGTGCGGAATCCGCCCAGCCCCATGCCAGCGAGTTTTCAACTGAACCGGTATAGAATTGCTAGGCAGACAGGCAAACGCGAAAACCAGACTCAATCGGAGGGCGGAAATGTCTCAAACACATTCTTTCTGGCAGCGTACCGCGATGATCGGACTCATGCTTGGGCTTTTGTTCAGCGCCCCTTGGTCAGGTTCGCTGGCCCTGGCCGAGGAATACATGAAACGCGGCGCCTCGGTGGACGATTACCAAAAGGCACTTGGCCGGGTGCTTGAACGTAAACGCGGTATCGTGACCGCCCGTGAACGTCAGCAACGCGCCGCCACCCAGCAAAGTGCCGCTCAGTCGTCACGGCCAGCATCCTCAGGCACCCCATCCTCAGGCACCCAGAGTAGCCGGGCCGCCGCCCATTCGGCCAGGCCCGCCGGCATCGATACCGGAATCTACAGGCCCAATCCAGATCAGCAGGGCGAGTCGACCGACGGGGTATCGCTGTATTTTGGTTATGACTCGGCTGAATTGACCGCTGCGGCCCAAGAGGAATTGCGCAAGCTCGGCCAGGCGCTAGCAGCGCCCGAGTTCACCGACGTTTACTGGCTGATCGAAGGACACACCGACGCATCGGGCGCAGCGGATTACAACCAGCGTCTGTCGGAAGCGCGTGCCGCCTCGGCCCGGCGCTTTCTGATCGAAGCCGCCGGCGTCGCGCCGGATAAGCTGATCACTGTGGGTAAAGGCATGAGCGAACTCTACGACGCGGATCGGCCTAGGGCGAGCGTCAACCGGCGCGTGCGTTTGCGCCCAATTGGCGAGGACAACAAGGACACGCCAAGCAAGGCCGCGCCAAATTCGGATGAAACAAGCTCAAGGCACCGTGGTCACGAAGTGGTAGCCGAGACTCACGGCCGCCTCCTGGAACCGAACCTGATCAGCCAGCAAGGTGACGAGCGCGGATAGAGTGTCGTCCGCCTTGGCTGTGCGATGCCAATATGGTTCCAGTGGTCGCGCGCTCCAGATCGCCAGCACCAAGTTGTTGCCGTAAGGCTGGGATGCCATGAAACAAGCATCGGGGACGCGGTCACAGTCGGCCGCTGTGCTGGCGCCAACCTCCAACCCTGCGCCTGGGGCCAGGAAATTCAATTCGATCTCCTTGTTTGGTAACAAGGGTGCAATGTGCATACCTCGGTCGATCAATTCGATGTAAAGAAAGCCTGCTGCACCCGACTGCGTGGCACTCAAGGCCAACAGCTCGTCCTGGCGGTAAACCCGATCAGCATGATTGAAGATGATACTGGGCATGCCAGAGTGCGCCGGAAGAGCTTCCACGGCACTGTTCAATCGCATGATGATGTCACAAAACGGCGCGGCAACGGCCACTGCGCGCGTCTCGACGCGCAACTCCGGTAACGCGCTGGTCAGGATTTCTCTCAGCCGTTCGAGATCGCGCCCGTCGCGCACGAACCCCTCCAGCTCCAGGATCGGCTGCGTTTCAGTCGTTTTGTTTAGATGGATATCCGTCAGACTGGCGCAATTCGCGCCCGAAAAAAACTCCCTGGCCAAAGCCAGGGGATCGGTTGTCGATGGTGTTACTGACGCTGGCAGAGATTCTGGCAGCGCCGTGCCCGTCACGGCAGGACCGGCAACGTCTTCCTCGAGCGCTTCGTCAGCCTCACCTTTCCCGAGCTGACCAAGATGGGCGGGCGCTGTGTCGGCCTGCGCCTGAGGCTGCCGCTCCGCCTCGCCAGGAGCGGCGGTGACAGCGGGTTTAGGCTCAGGTCCCAACCACCACCACAGCCCTCCCCCACCCGCGACGCCCAAGAGCGTTATCAGCACAAGCGCGGCCAGCAAGCGCCTCGACGCGCGCGCGGATCTTGGTGTGCGACCGGCCTGATCGGGATCATGCGACCCGGCTGCGGATGTCACAGCACCCTGTCCCTTGTTGCGCGGCAAGCTCTCAACCGCCCCGGAAGAAGCCCAAGCTTGGATCGCTGACAAGGATTGATCGGCGCCTGCCGCATCCAATCCGGTCACTTGCTGGCCAACATCTGCCTGGGTGCGGCATTGCGTCACGGCAGCGCCCAAGGCCTGGTTCCACTGTCGCTCCGAATGAATCGCGTCTACCTGGAGCCCGGCGAAGCCGAGTTGCTCGGACCAGTCAGCGACCGTTGACGGGCGTTTGGTCCAGTCGAAATGCAAGGCGGCGTTCAAGGCCGCGAGCAGACGCGGATCGACACCCTCCAACAGACCGGTCGGCTGCAGTGCGATCCGCACACCTTTGTGCGCCTTGCCGGTCAGGGCATACAGGATGGTCGCGGAAAGGCAATAAATGTCCGTCCACGGCCCCTGCTCCCCACCCAGCATCTGCTCGGGCGCGGCAAAATCTGGCGTGTACTGCGCGACGACACTGACGGCGCCACCTGGGCGCTCCAGGTGTGCGGCACCAAAATCGATCAACACCGGCGAGCCATCTTCACGAATCAGAATATTGGACGGCTTGATATCCCGGTGCAGCACCAAATGCTGGTGGGCATGGTTCAGTCCGTCGAGTAACGGCGGCAGCAGCAGGCGCACCTCAGCCGCGGTCAGCGGGCCGCGCGCTTTCACTACCGCATCGAGCGGTTCACCGCGCTCAAAGCGCATGCACAGATAGACGGTTTTGTTCGCACGAAAGGCATCGGTCGCTTGAACAATATTCGGATGTGGTCGTGGCCGGGCCAGTTCCACCAGCGTCTTGCCCTCTTGCAAGAACTTCTGCTTGAGTCCGGCAAAGATCTGCTCCTGCCCCGGCAGCGGCTCGACCTCAAACCCCCTGACCCGCCGGGCGAGCGCACTGGGCAAAAATTCCTTGACCGCCAGAGTCTGTTCGAGAATGCAATGCCGTGCGGCATAAACAATGCCGGCTCCACCGCGTCCGAGCGGCTCCTCGATCACCAGTTCATGGACGCGGGTTCCAGGGAGTAATGGCGTTGCGTTGTGGTCTTCAGTCATGGCCGCATCTAAACACCAACAGGCGCGAATTCATCTTGCCAGAGCCTGGGACCGCGTGACACCCAACGCGGCGAGCATCCTAGGCACGCGCGCACTATACTCCCAGCATTATCTTCCAGGCACAAACCCGGTCACTCCCATCGCTGCAAGCAATGCGCGCTCTTCCTCTGCTAGTACGAATCGCCATGAGCCCTTTTTCTCACCACAGAATCAGCATGAGCCTGGTCGCGCTCGCGGCCTGCGCGGTTCAGGCCGACATCACCACCGATGGCCGTCTGGGGCCAGCGACCAGACTCAGCGGGCCCGACATGCGCATCGGTGCCGAGTTGGGCCAGACGCGCGGTGGAAATCTTTTCCACAGCTTCGAAAGTTTCAACATCTCCCGTGGCCAAAGCGCGACCTTCACTGGCCCAGATACCATCCAAAATGTCATCAGCCGGGTCACCGGCGGCCAGGAATCCAAGATCGACGGCACCCTGCGTTCCAAAGTCGGAATGGCGGATGTCTATTTAATTAATCCCGCCGGGGTGGTCATAGGTGAAGATGCCAGCATCGATGTGCCGGCCTCTCTGCACATAAGCACCGCGAATGAGCTGCGCTTTTCCGACGGCGGCCGCTTCTCCGCCACCGACCCCAACGCCAGCAGCCTCACGCTGGCCGCGCCCGAATCCTTCGGTTTTCTCGCACCACAACCAGCGCAACTGACCATAAATGGCGCCCAGCTAGATGTGGCCGCAGGAGAAACCCTAAGCTTGAGCGCCGGCACCCTTGAGATCGGCTCTGGCGATCAATCCGGCCGTGCCCCGAGCCTGTCGGCGCCCGACGGCAGCCTCGTCTTGACCGCCGTGAGCGAGGGAACCGCCGCGATCCATCCGAGCGCGTATCAGCCCGCGCCGGCGGCCGGGGGCTCCATTGACATCCAAGGAGGTGCCCTGCTCAATGTCAGCGGTACAAGCGGCCGTGGACAGATCGAGCTTCGGGGCGGACCCATCCGCATCGACAACAGCACCCTGGCCGCTGATCACGGCGGCCCGACTGCGGCCACAGGCGGCATCCTGCTGCAAGGCACTCAGGTGGAGCTGCGCCACAGCCAAGTTCAGGCACTGGCTGTGGGTAGTGGCGCCGGCCCCTCGATCTCGATCACCGCGGACCAGCTCGACTTGGGCGCCGATGCCTCCGGGGAAGGCACCAGCCTGATCGCGACCGCCAGCCTGGGCGCTGGAGAAGCTGGGGATATCGTCCTGGAACTCGCTCGCGGCCTGACCGTCGCGTCCGGGTCCGCCGTGAACGCCGGCAGCCAGTCATCGGGAGCTGGTGGGGATATCGCCATTCGCAGCGGCGGGGATATTTTAGTCCACGGCGGTTATCTGGACGTCTCCGCTGGGGATCGCGGTGCGGCTGGCAGCATTCGAGTTCAAGCCGACGGAGCTGTCAATCTGCTTAGCGGAGGCACAATGATGGCCGCCACCTTCGGCACAGAGGCAACCTCTGGTGGCGGCGGCACCATATTCGTCCAAGCACCGCTGATTCACATGCAAGGTCAAGATGCGAGCGAGATTAGTAGCGGCATCAACGCGCGCACGGTCGGCGGCGGCGACGCGGGCCAGATAGTGCTTGACACCGAGCACCTGGTCACGCGCGACGCGATGCTGAGCTCGCGCACCGACGGCTCCGGACAGGGCGGAAGCATTGACATCTCAGCCGCGGCCGGCACCCTGATGGTCAACTCCGGACTCGATGTCAGCTCGGGCGGCGGCAATACCGACGAACGCCTCGGAGACGCCGGTCGCATCTCGGTCAATACTGGTGAACTCGACATCCGCCATTCCACCCTGTCGGCACTGTCCGCAAACCGCGCGAATGCCGGCACCATCGACATCCACGCCAAGGGCAATATCCGCCTCGACGCCGCTGCGGGCAGCGCTGGCCTCTGGGCCACCAATATCCACCCGACAGAGACATTCGGCTTCGACCCGGCACTGGCCGCAACCGAAGCCCGTGGCGGCGACATCCGCATCAGCGCACAAAATCTGCTCTTGCTCAATGGCGCGACCATCCTCAACCTGACAACCGCCGGGGATGCCGGCGAAGTGCGTGTCGCCGCCGATTCCCTCGGCCTGCTGTCCGGCTCAGCCATCATGACCGGCACTGCGGGGCCCGGCGACGCCGGTTCCGTCCGTATCGAACTCAATCAGACACTCTGGATGCTGGATGCCTGGATTGACGCGGGCACCACCGACCTAGAGATTTCTGACCTCGACTCCCTCATCACGGGGTCGGCGCCAAGCGGTGCCGGCGGACCCATCGACATCCAGGCCGGACAGGCCATTCTGCAGTCCGGCAGCGCCATTCAGTCGATCTCCTTCTCAGATGGTCCGGCCGGGGACATCAAACTGAATGTCGGCCGCCTTGAGCTCTCCAAGGGTGGCCTCATCACCACTTACGCTGGCGGTACCGGCAATGGTGGCGATTTGCGGGTGACGGCCAGTCAGTCCATCCGCATCCGAGGTGTCGATCCGCAAGCGAGTTCTCCGATTCTTGGTAAGAGCGGGCTGTTCACAACCAGCGCCTTTCTTGAAGGCTCCGGTGGAGCTGGAGCCATTGTCATCTCCACGCCATCGCTCGAGCTTGCCGCGGGCGGCGCTATCGAATCCCGCACCGGGGGCCAGCCTCCGGGCGGGCCGATCCGCATCGAAGCCGGTCGGGCACTGATTCGCCAGGGCGGCAAGATCGACGCATCGACCTTCGGCGACGGACAAGGCGGATCCATCAGCCTGACGGCCGGGAGTCTGCGCATCGACGGCAGCGGTTACGCTGAGCGCGACTCCTTAATGCGCGACACCGGCATTTTCAGCCAGGCTTTGGCCGGGCGCGGAAACGCCGGAGATATTGACATTGCAGTGGCGGGCGATCTGAGTCTGCACGACAGCGCACGGATATCGGCCCTTAGTTTCACCCCCGGTGATGCCGGCGCGATCCAGGTATCGGCGGGTAGCCTGCTGATCGATGGGGCTCACCGGGTCGATGCCATCACCGGCATCGAATCGCGCGCGACCTCCTATTCAAGCGGCTTTGCTGGGTCGATTGACCTGAGCGCCGGGCACATCGGCCTGAGCGGGCTTGGCTCAATCACCATCGCCAGCCTGGCCAATGTTCCGCTGCGTCGCCTGGATGTCCTCCCCGACAGCGGAATTCGCATCGAGGCCGGAACCATGGCAATGGATGACAGCCTGGTGTCCGGCATCAGCACCGGCAATGCGCCCGCCAGCCCGATCGGCATCCTTGCCGAGCAACTCAGTCTGAGCAATGGCAGCGCGATCGAGACCCGCTCGCTGGCGGCTGACGGGGGGCCCATCGCCATCCATGGCGGCTGGCTGTGGCTTGACCACAGTACCATAACGACGTCCGCCGAGGGGCCCGTTGGCGATGGCGGCAACATCACCCTGAGTCCCCGGCAACTGATCCTCGACGGCGGTTTCATCCAGGCCAACACCGCTGCAGCCGGAGCGCGTGGCGGGGATATTCTGATCGACAGCGAGGTGCTGATTGCCAGTCATGACCTGGTGGAAATTGGCGGAACAGCGCGCGTGGAATACGCCCCAGGAAGTGATCGCAATGTCATCCAGGCCGCCGCGCCCTTGGGCGTGCAAGGCACTATCGCGCTGACAACGCCAGATCTGGAAATTGCCGCCAGCCTAGTGCCCCTGCGCGCGCCCTTTCAGGATGCCAACGCCATCCTCAGCGACCTGTGCCAACTGACCGATACTCGTGAGGCCAGTGCATTGATCGAACTCGGCAGCGGCGGCCTGCCGCCAGATGCCGCCGAACCTATGTCGACGACGCTGGGCAGCGAGCGACTAAAGCGTCTGCTGAGCCTGGATTAAGGGCAAAAAAACCGCTAAAATCTATGCGAATTTTGCCCAAGCCACTGTGGACAAAACCGCCATGTCCTGGCCCCCAAATGCTCCCCTTGGTTTCAGTTCACCCGCGCTGATCGCCGGCGCGGGCATCCTCCTCTGTGCCAGCACGCTCCGCGCTGATATCGCCACCGATGGCTCCCTCGGCCCCATGGTCCAGCTTGCTGGCCCGGATATGCGCATCGGCGCGGAACTTGGCCAGACCCGCGGCGGAAATCTTTTCCACAGTTTTCAGCGCTTCAACATTCCCACTAATCAGAGCGCGACCTTCACCGGCCCCGACAGCATCCAGAACATCATCAGCCGGGTGACCGGCGGCGAGATATCCTACATCGACGGCACCTTGCGCTCCGAGGTCGGCCAGGCGGATCTCTACCTGATCAACCCCGCCGGCGTGGTCATGGGACCGAACGCCAGCGTCGATGTCCCCGCCTCCCTGCATGTCAGCACCGCCGATGAGCTGCGCTTTAGCGATGGCAGCCGCTTCTCCGCCCGCGATCCGGGCGCCAGCACCCTCACCCTGGCCGCGCCCGAGGCCTTTGGCTTTCTTGGGCAACAGCCGGCGGCCAATCTTCAGATTAATGGCAGCCGGCTTGAGGTCCAGCCCGGCAAGACACTCAGCCTGAGCGCCGGGGACTTGAGCATTCAGGGCGCCGGGGTACAACCAGCGCGCATCAAAGCGCCTGGCGGCACAATTCAGCTTGCGGCTCTTGGCGACTCCGCAGGCGTGGTCAGCATGTCACAGCCGGCCACGATCACGGATGACGCCGTTGCTCATAGTGGACAACTCGAGATCGCATCTGCGGGTCTTGACGCGCGAGGAGAGGGTGGCGGACTGATCGCCTTGCAAGCCGGCACCGCGCATCTTATCGACACCCAATTCTCTGTTGAAAACCAGGGGACGACGGATAGCCATGGGGGCATCAGCGCTAGAATCGGCGGCGACTTCAACCTCAATGATAGCGATCTCTTCGCGGATACTGCCGCCGGTGGTCGCGGCGGAAGCATCGACATCGAAGCCGGCAATCTGCACATGGTCAATTCGCAGCTTACCAGTGACAGCTATCTGACCGACAGCATGCCAACGTCGGTGCCGATGGGAGCAGCAGGGGGCATTTCGATCAAAGTAGACGGATTGCTACAGCTTCGCAACGAGTCCGTAATCCAAAGCAAAACTGATACCGACGGCAACGCTGGGCGCATCGACATAGTCGCCTCTGTCATTGCGTTGGATGCAAGTGACATGAGCGCCAGAACCGATGGCATCGGAACCGCGGGAGATGTCAGGTTATTCGCATCGGACGCCATATATCTGGCCAACGGATCCGCCATCTCCGCACTCTCTAGTTATTCCGCGGAATATCCGCGCTTGGGTGAAGCCGGGCATATCCACATTGAGACCGATACCTTATCGCTGTTGGATTCGAGTATTGACGTACCCTCGGGGAACCTAGCCAAGGCTGGCGTTATCGAGGTTATAGCCAACCGGATTCATGCCGACAGCACCATCGATGCAAGCGGTTTTTTCCATGGCCTAACAGTATTCGACACCAATAATGTTGCCGCGTCCTTCGGGCCAGTTGGCCCAATCGACCTGACTGCGGATGGCCAGTCTGGAGACATTCTGCTAACGGCATCGGACATTGTTTTTGACCATGGTGCTAAAGCTGCAATTAATACAAATGCAGGGGACGGCGGCTCTTTGCACATTCGGGCCGATACATTGGCTTTGCTCAACGGCTCACAGTTCCAAGCCACGACATCCGGACGCGGTCAAGGCGGCACCATCGACCTGGAGGTTGGCGGGACTTTTATTATCGAAGGCGGTCAGCCAACAGAAGGATTCACCCTCAGCGGAGGGATTTTAACCTCCTCAGCGGCGCTAAACCTCCCAGGCCGCCCTTCAAAAACCGGCTCCGCCGGACCGATCACAATTTCGGCCGATACGCTCATTATTGGCCAGGATAGTCGAATTTCCTCTGAATCCATCTCCAATGGATCCTCGGGACCGATTTCCATCACCGTCGGGACCCTGGAGGCTCGCAACGGAGGCTGGATCTCATCCGGAACTCTCGGGCAAGGAACTGCCGCTCCGATACTGATTGAAGCGAGCGAATTGGTTCATGTGCACAGTACCCATCCAACTTTTTTTCTCCGGGGGAGCCACATCGGAGCAGACTCGGGTTTTCAACTGCGTGGCGGCGCAAGCGGGTTGGTCCAAATTGCCGCTCCCACGATTATCGTGGAACAGGGCGGGGAAATCTCCTCGGCGACCTACGGTGGCGGGGCCGGTGGCGCCATCAATTTGATCAACATTTCCGAACTCACATTGCTTAGTGGCGGCAACATGTCTTCTAGCACGTACGGAACTCAGTCAGCCGGGACCATCAATATCCAATCCGATTCCATCCTGATTAATGGGGAGCAGGCGAATCTCTATTTCTCCGAGACCGGCATTTTTAGTGAATCAGAGCGGAGCGCAACCGGAAATGCCGGAAATATTCACATCGAGGCCAGTTCATTACTTCTTACCGGCGGCGCCAAGATATCGACCGAATCCCAACAAGCCGACGCCGGCCCGATCCAGATCAGCGGGGGTTATCTGTGGCTTCAAGACAGCCAAATCACCACCTCCGCCGAGGGATTGCTTGGCAATGGCGGCGACATTACCCTAACACCCGAACAACTCATCCTCGAAGGAGGCTTCATCCGGGCCAACACCCGGGCCGCGAATGCCAGCGGCGGGGATATTCACATCGGCAGTCAGGCACTCATCGCCAGTGGCAACCAAATCGAAATTGGCGGGAACGAACGCCAGGTGTTTTCGCCCGGCAGCGGGCGCAACATCATCCAAGCCGCCGCGCCCCAGGGGGTGCAGGGCGAGATTTCAGTGACCACGCCAGAACTGGACATGACCGCCAGCCTAGTGCCCCTGCGCGCACCCTTTCAGGATACCAACGCCATCCTCAGCGACCTGTGCCAACTGACCGATACTCGTGAGGCCAGTGCATTGATCGAACTCGGCAGCGGCGGCCTGCCGCCAGATGCCGGGGAGCCACTGCCGGCGACGCTCGGGAGCGAGCGCTTGCAGCGCTTATTGCGCGCGACGCGCTGAGGGGATCCGACGATGTCGAGGCATACGAGAGCCGCGCGGGCAATGGTCGCGCAAGCCCACCTGAGCCCCCGGCGCGGCAAAATTTCGACGATCTATCCGCTGCTCGGCTGCTTGGTCCTGGCATCGTCAATTGTCCTGGCCAACCCAACCCCGGAGAGCGGCACTGATCACCCGCCAGCTTCGGCGAGCGAACCCGGCTTCGTGCTGAGGAGCGTGCACTTCGACGGCGGCAATCAGCTACCGAATCATGGCCTCGACGCGATTATCGAGCCCTTCCTGAACCAATGGACCACGCTTGCCGAGGTTGAAGAGCTTCGCTACCGGCTGACCAAGCATCATGTCGATCAGGGCTATACCAACAGCGGGGTGGTGCTGGTGCCGAACCAGATCATCACGGATGGCGTGCTGCAGTTCCGTGTGATTGCCGGGCGTTTGCAAGAGGTTCGCGTGAGTGGGCAGGGTCGGCTGCATCCGGACTATGTCCGCCGTCGTATTCACCGGGAACCAGATGCCGTCTTTAACCGCTTCGAGTTGCAGGAGCGCTTTCAGTTGCTGTTGCAGGACAAGCTGATCGACCAGATCCATGGCACCCTGCAGCCCGGCGATGGTCCCGGCACGGCAATACTGGATTTGGCCGTCACTCCTGCGCGCACCTGGGAGGTCTATTTACGTACCGACAACGCTCGCCCACCAAGCACAGGAGCCGAACGAGGCTATATTGGTGGCACCTTGCGCAATTTGACCCGCTGGGGCGATGAGCTCGACCTTTACATCGGCTTGGGTTACGAGGGCCAGGGTAAGGAGGGTGGCATCGACTGGTCGATCCCGCTCAACGCGCGCGGCACCCGCTTCTCCATCGGCTATGAACGCAGCGACGCGGCCCTGATCGAAGAACTGCTAAGGGAGCTTGACATCAACAGCGAAACCCAGCGCGCCGAGGTCGCCCTGGCCCACCCGCTCTGGCATAACCTGCGAAGCAGCCTGGAACTCGGACTCATGCTGAGCTGGGCGGAAAACACAACAACCCTGCTCGGCGAGCCTTTTTCGTTTTCCCTGGGGGCAGTCTCGGGTGAGAGCCGCGTTGCTGCCACGCGGCTATTTGTAAACTACGCCTGGGGCTCGGATCGCCAGGCCTTTGCCCTTTACTCCCAGTTCAGCCTGGGTATAGACGCACTGGACGCGACCATCCACAGCAACGGCTGGCCCGATAGCGACTTCTTCAGTTGGCTTGGACAAGTCCAGTATGTGCGCAACCTAACGGACAAGGGTACACAACTTATTCTGCGCGGCGCGGCGCAGTTTTCCAACGATACCCTGCTGCCACTCGAGCGTTTCGCGGTTGGAGGTCTCTACACCGTCAGGGGTTATCGCGAGAACACCTTGGTGGGCGACCAGGGTTATGCCGCCACGCTGGAGTTGCGTTACCCGCTCTGGCAGGGCCAGGGCTTCGCGCAAACCGATCAAAGCTTGCAACTGGCTGTTTTCACGGATGTAGGCAGCGTCTGGGATCACGCTCGCTATCGCGAGCGCCAGACGCTCGCCTCCGTTGGATTTGGCCTGCTGTGGACGATGGCTGAGCGCCTGCGCGCCGAGTTCTACTACGGCCATGCGCTTGAGAAAATCGACGAGGCCAGCGAGGACGACCTGCAGGATCGTGGCTTCCACTTCCTGGTACAAGTCGATTTCTAGGCCGCCTGCGACCTTCCCATAGAGGAGACTCTGTCGCGATGAGAACCCCCAGCATGCGCTCCCTGATTGTGCCCGGTTTGCTGGCCGCCATGGCGAGCTTGCCGATCCTGGCCAGTAACACCAGTTGCGAGCCAGAGTCCAGCGTCGGCCTCCGCGCGGCCGAACCCAATGCGCGACAGAGCCAATCGATCCGCCAGTGGTCGGAGCAAATCGCCCGGCAGGCGACCACGACTACCGAGCGCACCAGCGCCTTGCTGCAACGAGCCGAGAGTTATCGCAGTCTGGGGCGTTACTATCAAGCCGAGGAGGATTATGCGGCGGCGCTGGACCTCGCCGAAGGCAGCGGTCCGTCCATTGAAACCGCCATCGCGACCCTTGGTTTGGGCGAGGTCGCGCTGGCTCGGCGGCATCACGACAAGGCCAGTGTTTTGCTTGAACGGGCCGCCCAACAAGCGAAGCATCTGAAGCAACCCGAGCTGATCGCCGCGAGCGCCAACGCGCTTGGGAATCTGCGGCAGGCACAAGGGCGCCAGCCGGCCGCTGCTGACCACTATCGCGGGGCGCTCACGGCGGCGACTCGCGCCGGGGATGCGGGACTCGCCGCCAGCGCCCAGGTCAATTTGGCCGCGCTAGCCGGTTCTGGCACTCCCCGGTCACGCGAGCTGAATGGGGCTTTCGCGCTGGCAGCGGCGCTGCCGGCGGGCAACGAGAGCGCGCGCCTGCTGCTGCGCATTGGCTATCTCGCGCGACAGGGGGGCTCGGACTCCAGCCTGGCATTGGCGCGGAAAAGCCTGACCATGGCCGCCGCACAGGCGGATACCGCCGGGCTCCAGCGCGAGCGTGCCGAGGCGCTCGGACAGTCGGCGGAACTGGCCGCCGCCACAGGCAGAGCTGGCGAAGCGCGCGGCCTGCTGTTACAAGCGCTGCAGCTCGCCCCGCTCGACGCCCACGATCTGCGCTACCAGTGGGAGTGGCAGCTCGCCCGCGGTTTCGAGACCGCTGGAGACCTGAAACGCGCGCTGGCCGCCTACCGCCGGGCCGTTGGCCATCTTGAAAAAATTAGCGGATTGATTCCGGTCGACTATGCCGAGGGCCGTTCTTCGTTTCGCGAAACCCTGGAGCCGCTCTACCTCGGGCTCTCTGACCTCCTGCTGCGGGAAGCCGCCGCGACCAAGAACTCCGGCGCCAAACAACAATTCCTACGGGAAGCCCGCGATAATATCGAGCAACTCAAAGTGGACGAATTGCGGGACTATTTCCGCGATGCCTGCATTGCGCCGTTGCGGCAAAAAATCGATACACTCAACCGCCGCACGGCCGTGCTCTATCCGGTGCTGTTTCCCGACCGTCTGGAGCTGATTCTGAGTGCCGGCGGTCAGATGGCGCAGGAAACCCTGCTGGTGGATCCTGCCCGCATCGAACTTGCCGCCCAAATTCTGGCGGTGAAGCTGCGCTACGATCAACCCATCGAACCGGAAGCGCGCGAACTCTACAACTGGCTGATCAGCCCGATCGAGTCAAGATTGCGCGAGGATGGCATCGACACCCTCATCTTTGTCCCCGATGGCGCGCTGCGAAGCGTGCCCGCCGCCGTGCTGCTCGGACCGAGCGGTTATCTGGTCAATGAGTATGCCGTGGCAACCACCCTCGGCCTGCAACTCTTGCAGCCGAAATCTCTGGGGCAGGTTCGGCCGAAAACGCTCATCACTGGCGTTAGCCGGCCCGGCCCGGTGATTGACGAATTGCCCGACTGGTGGGTCAGCGCCCTGGTGCGGCAGCATCGCCGCAGCCTCGGCCGGGGAGCCGGGGCCGAACTGCGCGGCACATCGGTGCCCGTACAGGGGCGCGGTAGCGATGGCAAGGGCGCCAACATCCTGCGCGCGGCGCGCGAAGAGACCATCGAAGCCCTCTCGCTGCCGGGCGTCGCGGCCGAAATCGAAGCCATCTCCAAACGCATCCCCTCCGAGGTCTTGCACAATCAGGACTTCTTGCTGGAGCGTTTTGTCAACGAGCTTGCGCAGCATCCCTATCGCATCGTGCATATTGCCTCCCATGGTCTTTTTCAGGGACCACCCGAACAGAACTTCATTGTGACTTTTGACCGTAAACTCGACATGCGACGCCTGGCGGCCGCCCTGAAGCCCAAGGAGCTTGATCGCACCCCGATCGAACTCTTGGTGCTGAGCGCTTGCCAGACCGCCGAGGGGGATGATCGCACTCCCTTGGGATTGAGTGGCATTGCTCTGCAGTCAGGCGCGCGCAGCGCCCTTGGCTCTCTATGGCCGGTCAGTGATGCCGCTACCCAGCAACTCATGGAACATTTCTATGCCCACCTCACCCAGGGTGATCTGAGCAAAGCGCGAGCCTTGCAGCGCGCCCAACAAATCATGATAAACAGTGGCGTTCATGACAATCCCAGTGACTGGGGTGCGTTTATCCTGGTCGGCAACTGGCTTTAAGAGAAGCTCGTCCGGTCTCGGCCAACCGACTGCTGAAGCCTTGGGTTCAAACTGGGGCCTCCAAACCACATCGACGCCGCTCGCTTGCTAAGCAGAGCTCCTGATTCCATAGGACGAGCGCGGCTTATTTGCCAATCCGCCACGCCTGGGTTAATTTGCGCGTATTTTGCTTCTCGTCACTGGATCGACATCCGTCGCGCACCCCTCCCCTGACTCAGACATCCGCTGACCGCCATGCCCAACAAGCCCGATATCGACCCCCAGGAAACCCAGGAGTGGCTCGACGCCCTTGATGCCGTCTTGGAGAACGAGGGAATCGAGCGCGCGCACTACCTGCTCGAACGCCTGATCGACAAGGCACGCCGCTCGGGCGCGCATCTGCCGTTCAGCGCCAATACCGCCTATGTGAACACCATCCCGGTGACCCAGCAGGAGCGTTTCCCCGGGGATCGCGCCATTGAGCGGCGCATCCGCTCCTTCGTGCGCTGGAACGCCATGGCCATGGTGGTGCAGGCCAACCGGCTGTCAACGGAGCTCGGCGGGCATATCTCCTCCTTTGCCTCCAGCGCCACCCTCTACGATGTTGGCTTCAATCATTTCTTCCGCGCCGCGAGCATGGATCATGGCGGGGATCTGGTGTTCATCCAGGGCCACTCGGCGCCCGGCATCTATGCGCGCGCATTTCTGGAAGGACGCATCAGCGAGGAGCAACTGTACAATTTCCGCCAGGAAGTCGATGGCAACGGCCTGTCGTCCTATCCGCATCCCTGGCTGATGCCGGGCTTCTGGCAGTTCCCGACCGTTTCCATGGGCCTGGGCCCCATCATGGCCATCTATCAGGCGCGCTTCATGCGCTACCTGAGCGATCGTGGGGTGCTCAATACCGAGGGGCGCAAGGTCTGGGCCTTCCTCGGCGATGGCGAGATGGACGAGCCGGAATCCCTGGGTGCCATTTCGCTCGCGGCACGCGAGCGTCTGGACAATCTGGTCTTTGTGGTCAACTGCAATCTGCAACGGCTCGACGGGCCGGTGCGCGGCAATGGCAAAATCATCCAGGAGCTGGAAGCCGTGTTTCGCGGCGCCGGCTGGAATGTCATCAAGGTGCTCTGGGGCAGCTACTGGGATCCGCTCTTCACCCGCGACAAGCAGGGACTGCTGATCAAGCGCATGGAGGAATGCGTCGATGGCGACTACCAGGCCTACAAGGCCAAGGGCGGCGCCTATACCCGCGAGCACTTCTTTGGCAAATATCCGGAGCTGGCCGACCTAGTCGCCAACCTGACCGATGACGACATCTGGCGCCTGAATCGCGGCGGCCATGATCCAGTCAAGATCTTTACCGCCTACCGGGAGGCCATGCGCACCGAGGGCCAGCCGACCGTCATTCTGGCCAAGACCGTTAAGGGATATGGCATGGGCGTGGCTGGCGAGGGGATGAACATTACCCATTCGCAAAAGAAGATGGGCGAGACGCATCTCAAGGCCTTCCGTGATCGCTTCAATATTCCGATCTCGGACGACCAAATCGGCGCCGCGCCCTTCTACAAGCCACCACCCGACAGCCCCGAGATCCGCTATCTGCACGAGCGTCGCGAGGCTCTCGGCGGCCCGCTGCCGGCACGTCAGGATCAATCCGAGCGGCTGGAGGTGCCTGCACTGGAGAGCTTCTCCAGCCTGCTTGAAGGCAGCGGCGAACGCGAACTCTCGACCACCATGGCACTGGTGCGCATGCTCTCGAGCCTGGTGCGCGACAAGGCCATCGGCAAGTTCATCGTGCCCATCGTGCCGGACGAGGCGCGCACCTTCGGCATGGAGGGCATGTTCCGCCAGCTCGGCATTTACTCCCACGTCGGGCAACTCTACGAGCCAGTCGACTCCGACCAGGTGATGTACTACCGCGAGGAGAAAAACGGCCAGATCCTGCAAGAAGGCATCAACGAGGCCGGGGCCATGTCCTCCTGGATCGCCGCCGCCACCGCCTATGCCAACCATGGCCAGGCGATGATTCCTTTCTATATTTATTACTCCATGTTCGGCTTCCAGCGCGTGGGGGATCTGATCTGGGCCTCGGGCGACATGCAGGCGCGCGGCTTTCTGGTCGGCGGCACGGCGGGACGGACGACCCTGGCCGGAGAGGGCCTGCAGCATCAGGATGGTCACAGCCATCTGGCCGCCGCGACCATTCCCAACTGCGTCAGCTACGATCCGGCCTACGCTTATGAGCTGGCGATCATCGTGCAAGATGGCTTGCGCCGGATGTATCAGGACAAGGAAAACGTCTTCTATTACATCACGGTGATGAATGAGAACTACCCGCAACCAGCGCTGCCCAAGGGTGCCGAGGATGGCATCAAGCGCGGCCTTTATCCGGTGCGGGAGACGTCTCCGGCACCCGATACCGCACAAGTCCAATTGCTTGGCTCAGGCACCATACTGCGCGAGGTGCTAGCCGCGGGCGACTTGCTGGAGCGGGATTTCGGCATCCAGGCCCAGGTGTGGAGCGCCACCAGCTTCAATGAACTGCGCCGCGATGGCCTGGACTGCGAGCGCTGGAACCGCCTGCACCCAGAGGAGACCCCGCGCCAGAGCTTTGTTGAACAGCAGCTTGGCGCCACCACCGGCCCCATTGTCGCCGCCACCGACTACATGCGCGCCTATGCCGACCAGATCCGGCCGTATTTGACTCGGCGTTATCTGACCCTGGGCACCGATGGCTTCGGGCGCAGCGACATGCGCGCGCAGTTGCGCAAGTTCTTCGAGGTTAACCGCTGGTACATCGCCGTCGCGGCGCTCAGCGCGCTGGCCGCCGAGGGGACCATCGACAAAGCGCGGGTCAGCGAGGCGATCACCAAGTATCGCATTGACCCCGACAAGCCGAATCCGGTCACTCAGTGACCAATGCCCCGATCCGCCCGTGACGGCGAATCAAGTCGCCGTTCAGCGGCCAGCCAAAGATATAACCCAGAATTGACAGCCAGGAGACACCCGCCTTGGCCACGCTAGAAGACGTTCTGCTTCCCGATATCGGCGATTTCAGCGATGTCGAAATCATCGAGATCCTGGTCGCGCCGGGTGATCGCATCGCGCCCGAGCAGTCGCTGCTGACGCTCGAGAGCGACAAGGCCAGTATTGAAATCCCCTCCCCCCTGGGCGGCGAGGTGAAAGAGGTGCTGGTTTCCGTCGGTGAGCGGATCAGCCAGGGCAGCCTGCTGATGCGCGTTGCCACGGGTAGCCCTGCTGCAAACACAGGTAGCGGCATTGAAAACAGCTCGGACGACCGCCAGGACAAATCCGCCGCCAAAACGGACACCGCCCCCCCACCATCATCCCCGGCACCGGTCGCCTCCGAGGCATCCACACCCAAAACAACTTCGCACCCGATACCTGACCAAACCGAGGAAATCGACATCCGCCTGCCAGATATCGGGGACTTCTCCGATGTCCCTGTGGTGGATGTCCTGGTCAGCGTGGGCGACCAGATCGCCGTCGAGCAATCCATCCTGACGCTCGAGAGCGACAAGGCGACCATGGAAATCCCCTCGCCTCGCGCGGGCGTGGTCACCTCGGTGGCGGTTAAGGTGGGTGACAGGCTGAACCAGGGCGATCTGCTGTTCAAAGTACAGGCCAGTCTCACCAACGTCAAAGACAAGCCAGGCGACGATGAAGAAAGCGCGCCAGCCCCAGCCGCCACACCCAAGCCCGAATCCGAACCAGCATCTTCCACCCAGCTACCCTCCACTCAGCCGCCCGCCAGTCAGGCCCGGACACGTGCCCCGGGCGAGGCCGAACGGCGCAAGGCCCCCATCCTACCGCGCCCGGAAGACATGGCCGCCATCGCCCATGGTCGCACCCCCCACGCCAGCCCGGCGGTGCGTCGCTTCGCGCGCGAACTGGGTGTCGACCTGCATCGGGTCAAAGGCAGCGGGCGCAAGCAGCGCATCCTCAAAGACGATGTCCAGCAGTTCGTCAAGCAAAGCCTGGCCGGCGGCGCGCCTGCCTCCGCGCCTGGCGCGCCCTTCCAGCTACCCAGCGCCCCGGCGGTCGACTTCAGCAAATTCGGTCCGGTCACCAGCGAGCCGCTGCCACGCATCAAGAAAATCAGCGGCACCCATCTGCACCGCTGCTGGCTCAGCGTGCCCCATGTCACCCAATTCGACGAGGCCGACATCACTGAGCTGGAAGCCTTCCGCAAGGAACAAAAAGCCGCCGCCGAGCAGGCCGGCGTCCGGCTGACCTTCATGCCCTTCCTGCTGAAGGCCGTCGCCGCCGCGCTCAACCAGATGCCCATCATCAAGGCATCCCTCGCCCCGGATGGCGAGCAACTCATTCACAAGCACTATTGTCACATCGGTGTGGCGGTCGATACCAACAATGGCCTGGTCGTGCCTGTGGTGCGGGATGTTGATCAAAAAGGCCTGTTCGCCCTGGCCGAAGAACTCATGACGCTCAGCCAAAAAGCCCGCGACGGCAAGCTACTCGCCGCCGACATGCAGGGCGGCGTCTTTAGCATCTCCAGCCTCGGCGGCATCGGCGGCACCGCCTTCACGCCCATCGTCAATGCACCCGAAGTCGCCATCCTTGGCGTCTCCCGCACCGAGATGAAGCCGGTCTGGGATGGCCAAGCCTTCCAGCCCCGGCTGATGCTGCCGCTGTCGCTGTCTTACGATCATCGCGTCGTCGATGGCGCCGACGGCGTGCGCTTCACCAGCCTGCTGCGGCAGTTGCTCTCGGATATTCGGCGATTGTTGCTGTGACTCAATGCGATAAAGATGGATGGAGAACGACATGACCGAGAATCTGGTGCTTGAACATCTGCGCCTAATCCGGGCCGATCTTGCCGAACTCAAAAAAGAAACGGCATCGAATAGCTTGCAAATCTCCGCCATGGGCCAACAGTTTGCCGGACTCACGAGCGCGGTCTATGGAACCAAAAGCGACATGGAAGACATTAAGCAGCGACTTGCTCGTATTGAACGGCGTCTGGAATTGGCTGAACCCGAAACCTTGTGAGCCACTATCCCGATGCCCCAGATGTTGCCATTCCCGGCGTCTCCCGCACCGCGATGAAGCCAGTCTGGGATGGCCTGGCTTTCCAGCCCAGACTGCCGCTGTCGCTGTCCTATGATCACCGGGTGGTCGACGGCGCCGATGGCGTGCGCTTCACCAGCTTGCCACGTCATTTGCTCGCGGATATTCGGCGGTTATTGCTTTGACAGGGTTGCGGTTCGGACGAAGCATGCGCTCGATACAAGACGTTTTTTAAAGGCCACTGAACCTTGGCCAAGCTCACACTCCCAAAACTGGAACGGCATCTGTTCGCGGCCGCCGACATCCTGCGCGGCAAGATGGATGCCTCGGAGTTCAAGGAATACATCTTTGGCCTGCTGTTCCTCAAGCGCTGTTCCGATACCTTCGAGCAACAGCGTGAACGCATTCTGCGCGAGCAGCGGGCGCTGGGGCGCACCGAGGAGCAGGCCCGGCAGCGCGCGGATCACCCGTCGTTTTACACCGCGTCCTTTTTCGTGCCGCCCGAGGCGCGCTGGGGCCATTTGCTCAACGAGGTGCATGGCGGCGTTGCCAATGCCCTGAATATCGCCCTCTCGGCGCTGGAGGCGAGTTCGCCGACTCAGCCGGCAAAAAGGCCGGTGAGTTCTACACGCCCCCCGGTGTCGTGCAGCTCATGGTGCGGATTCTCGACCCCCAGGGCGGCAGCTCGCTCTATGATCCGACCTGTGGCAGCGGCGGCATGCTCATTCAGGGCAACGAGCACGCCATCGCGCACAATGGGCCGCCGCTCAGCCTCCATGGTCAGGAAGACAGCGGCGCGGTCTGGGCCATCTGCCGCATGAATCTGCTGTTGAATGGCATCCCCAGCGCCGACATCCGCAATGGCGACACCCTGATGGAGCCTAAGCACATCGAGGACGGTCGCCTGATGCGCTTCGACGGCGTCATCGCCAATCCGCCCTTCAGCCAGAATTACAGCCGGCGCGGGATGCAGTTCAGTGACCGCTTTCGCTTCGGCTGGTGTCCGACCACCGGCAAAAAGGCTGATCTGATGTTCGCCCAGCACATGCTCGCGACCCTGAAGCAGACTGGCAAAATGGCCGTGGTGATGCCCCATGGCGTGCTCTTTCGCGGCGGTGAGGAACGCAAGATCCGCCTCGGACTACTGCAGGATGATTGCATCGAGGCGGTCATCGGCTTGCCGGACAACCTGTTTTATGGCACCGGCATTCCCGCCTGCGTGCTGGTGATGCGCCAAGCGGGCGGCAAGCCAGAGCCGCGTCGGGGCCAGGTGTTGTTCATCAATGCCGATCGTGAATTCCGCGAGGGTCGGGCGCAGAAATTCATCGATCCCGAGCATATCGAGAAGATCGTCAGTGCCTACGCGACCTTTGAGGACATCCCCGGCTTCGCCGCCTTGGTGCGGACCGAGGCCATCATTGGCGGCGAGGACGGCAATCTCAATATCCGCCGCTATGCCGACAGCAGCCCACCGCCCGAGCCCCATGATGTGCGCGCTCATCTGCATGGCGGCGTGCCCCGGCGCGAGATCGACAGCCTGCGCCCGATGGCCAGCGCCCAGGGCTTTGCCATCGAACAGCTGTTTCGCGCGCGCAATGCCGACTATGCGGACTTTGCCGACGCCATCGCCCGGCGCACCGAACTGCGCGCGCTGATCGAACAGGATGCCGGCATCGCCGCGCGGCGCGAGGCACTGGCCCTTGCCTTTGACGACTGGTGGAATCACGCGCGCGACGGGCTCGCCGCCCTGCCCGAGCGGCGGCACCTGATGCCCTTGCGGGCCGAGCTGCTGGCCAGTTTCGAGCCAGCCGTGCTTCCGGTCGGCTGTCTCGACCGTTTTGAAAGTCGACACTGATGTTGAAAACTTAACAGATCTGTTTATCACTCAAGGAATCATAACGAAAAAATGCCCAGAAGACGCTCTTCATATTGCTATTGCAGCGGCTCACGGAATGGATGCGATTATTACTTGGAATTTCAAGCACATCAATAACCCATTCGTAAAAGCGAAAATTCGCCAACTTGTTGAGGAAAACGGTTGGATATGCCCCGAAATCTGTTCACCAGAAGAGTTTTTAGGTGATGACCAATGAACGACCCCATTCTCGAAGAACTCCGCCAAATCCGCGATGAGCACTCCCGAGGCTTCAACTACAATTTAAGTGCGATCTGCGAAGATTATCGTTCCCACCAGACGCTTTTTAGTTCACGACTGGTTCGCCTTCCGCCAAAAATCGCTCGCCCGCGACTCAAACCCGCTGATTCAGCTGCCTCTGAAGTTCCAACGCTTTGACGAGACACTGACTGAATCCTGACCCAAAAACGCACCAACATGATTAACGGGTCAAACTGCCCTGCCGTTGAACGCGACCCCGAGCGCGTCAGCGGCGCCTGGGTGTTTCGCGGCACCCGTGTGCCAGTGGCGGCTTTGTTGGAAAACCTCCATGACGGCGTGACGGTCGACCAGTTCATCGCGTTGTTTCCTGGTGTTACCGCCCAACAGGTGCGCGCCGTGCTCGACTGCCTGGCCCATTCACACCAGCGCGACCCATGAGCCAACAAGACCGCCTCGACGAGCTGCATGTGGTGGAGTTGCCGCTCCTCGCCCAGCTCGGCGCCATGGGCTGGCAGCATGTCGAGGGCGCGGACGAGGACGCGGCGAGCGGTCGCAAGACATGTCAGTTGCTCGGGCGAACCAGTTTCCAACAAACCCTGCTGCGGGATCGCGTCCAGGCAGCCCTGCGTCGGCTCAACCGCGACGCCGAAGGCGCGGACTGGCTCGATGACCGGCGCATCGAAGAGGCCATTTCCCAGCTCGAACGCCCGACAGCACGTGATCTGATCGCCATCAACGAGGAATTGCACAGCAAGCTGGTCAATGGCGTCTACGTCTCCGGCCCCGCCGGCGAGCGCGAGCGGCTGGTGCGTTTTATTGGCTTCGAGCCCGAGGATGGCAACGACTTCCTCGCCGTCAATCAGTTTCGCGTCGATCCGCCAGGCGCGGTGGGGGATCGCGGTTTCATCGTGCCAGACATCCTGCTGTTCGTGAACGGCATCCCGCTGGTGGTGATCGAGGCCAAGAGTCCTGCCGTGACCGACCCGCTGGCCTCGGCCATCGATCAGCTGCGCCGCTACGCCAATCGCCGCGATCCGCCAAGCCAGGAAGGCGCTGAACGGCTGTTCTGGACCAACCAACTGCTGATCGCCACCTGCTATTACGAGGCGCGGGTCGGCTCCCTAAGTGCGCGGCCCGATGACTTCCTGCCCTGGCGCGATCCGTCCCCGGTGAGCCTCAAGCAGGTGCGCGGGGAATTGCGCAAGGCCGCCAATGCCGAACTGGTGCAGCAGGAGACCCTGGCCGCCGGCCTGCTACGCCCGGCGCATCTGCTAGATGCACTGCGCGCCTTCACCGTCTTCATGACCACCGACGAGGGGCTGCGCATCAAGGCCATTCCGCGTTACCAGCAGTTCCGCTCGGTGCATCTGGCGTTGGAGCGCCTGCGCAGCGGCAAGACCCGCCGCCAGGATGGCCTGACGGATCGGCGCGGCGGCATCATCTGGCACACCCAGGGCTCCGGCAAGAGCCTGACCATGGTCTTTCTGATCCGCAAACTGCGCACCATTCCGGCGCTGCGCCGGTTTAAGATCGTGGTGGTCACTGATCGCACCGACCTTGAGGATCAACTCTCCAACACCGCCAAGCTGGCCGGACAAGTGATGCGGGTGGCCACCAGCGCCGAGGCCGCCCGCGCGCATCTCAGCCGGCAGGAGCCGGATCTGGTGTTTGTGATGATCCAGAAGTTGCAGGATCGCGACCACCAGGATGCGCGCGATGAGATTGTGTTTCTGGTCGAGTCCGAGCCAGCGGCCCTGACCGACGGCGAACAGCCGAGCCCGCGCACCCTCAGCGCCAAGCTTGGCGAGCGCCCGGCCTTTCCGGTGCTGAACCCAAGCGAGGATGTGCTCATCCTGATCGACGAGGCGCACCGCTCCCATACCAGCGGACTGCATCAGAATCTGCTCGACGCCCTGCCGAACGCCGCGCGCATTGGCTTAACCGGCACGCCCATTGAGGAGAAAAGCAAGAAGAAGACCCGCGAGATTTTCGGCGCCTATATCGACCGCTACCTGCTGCGCGACGCCGAGGCCGACGGCGCCATCGTCAAGATTCTCTACCAGGGCCGCGAGCTGAAGGCCATGGTGCGCGACAGCGGCACCCTCGACCGCTTGTTCAACGCCTATTTCGCGGCGGAATCCCCGGCGCTACGCGAGGCGATTAAGAACCGCCATGCCACCCGCGCCGGGGTGCTGAACGCCGCCGAGCCGCGCCAGGCCAAGGCCCGAGATGTGCTCAGGCACTATATCGCCAACATTCTGCCCAACGGCTTTAAGGCGCAACTTGTCGCCAGCAGCCGTGAGCTGGCCGTGCACTATGTCGAAGCCCTGGAGGCGGCGCGCGACGACCTGCTGAACGCCATTGAGGGCATGGCGGAGATGCTCGAAAAGCTCGATCCCAACGCGCTGCAAGCCACCGAGCCGGACGCGGATGATGAACTGGCGTTTCTGGCTGGCGCCTGGCCGCATCGCGGGCTGATCAAACGCCAGGAATTCGCCGCCGTCATCTCTGTGGAACATAACGACCTGCCGCACCTGAAAGCCTGGGGCGAACCGAGCACGACCAAACAGCGCATCGCGCGCTTCAAGAAGCCGCTGGCACAGGATCCGCTGGCGATTCTGGTGGTCAAGAGCAAACTGCTCACCGGCTTCGATGCCAAGGTCGAGCAGGCCATGTATCTCGACCGCGCCATGTCCGGCACCGAATTGTTGCAAGCCATCGCCCGTACCAACCGCACGGCGGGCGAGGCCAAGCGCTTCGGCATCGTGGTGGATTACTATGGCGTTGGGAAGAACCTGACCGACGCCCTGGCGCTCTACGACGCGGAGGATCGCGAGGATCTGCACGCCGGCATCGGCCGGCCCCCAAGTCTTTCGCCGTCCCAAGCTGGTCGATGGGGAAGGATTTTATCTGCTCGGGCATCACTATCGGCTCAAGCGCATCGATCCGCCATCGCGTGATCAGCCGGAAGAACCGAGCGAACTCGTCCGGATCGAGGGTGATCGGCTGCTGCTGTCTTCCTCGTCAGCCACAACAGCCGAGCAGCACATCACGGCATTTTATCTGCGCGAGGCCACCCGCTACTTGAACCAGGTCCTGCCCAATTGGCAGGCTCGATTTGGCTATCGCGAGGAGATCCGCATTCGCGTCCGCGACCTGGGTTACCGCTGGGGCTCTTGCGGTAAGCATGGTATGTTGAACTTCCACTGGCGTGTGATTCAACTGCCGCCATCCGCCATCGACTACATTGTGGTGCATGAGCTGGCGCATCTGCTCGTGACCGATCATTCACCCGCCTTCTGGCGCGAGGTGGAGACCGTGCTGCCCGATTACCGGACGCGGCGAAATTGGCTGCGCGAGCATGGTTTCAAGAACGCATGACCGTGCAAGTCGTCGGCGTGTTTTCCCGCAAAACCCTCACTCTTGTTCGATGACATGCTCAGTCGCCAGCACTACAATGCCCGCTTTGCTTCAGCACTGTCCGATTGGCCGACAATCCGCGCGGCGCTTCCCGAGGCATGGTTTCAACAATCCGAGACAAAACAAACCCATCAGCCAACCAGTAGATACTATGACCGACACCGACACCGACACCGCCCCAACCCTTGACTCCGCAAAAGAACTCAGCGCCCAGGTCGCCGTCCTCGGTGGCGGTCCTGGCGGTTACACCGCGGCCTTCCGCGCCGCCGATCTTGGCCTGCGCGTGGTGCTCATCGAGCGCTATCCGACGCTTGGCGGCGTGTGCCTGAATGTCGGCTGCATCCCCTCGAAAGCGTTGCTGCACACCGCGATCATTATCGAGGAGACCAAACACTTAAGCGCCATGGGCGTGACCTTCACGCCACCAGAGATTGATCTCGACAAGATGCGCGCCGGCAAGAACAAAGTGGTTAAAAAGCTCACCACCGGCCTGGCCGGCATGGCCAAGCAGCGCGGCGTGCAGGTGATCCAGGGCACGGGCCGGTTCGAGGCGCCCAACCGTATCGGCGTTGACAGCCGTGAGGGGCATCTGGCGGTGCATTTTGATCACGCCATCATTGCCTGCGGCTCGCGCCCCATACGCATTCCCGGCTTTCCGCATGAAGACCCTCGGGTGATGGACTCGACCGACGCGCTGGAGCTGCCCGACATCCCCGAGCGTCTGCTGATTGTTGGCGGTGGCATCATCGGACTGGAGATGGCGAGTGTTTACAGCGCGCTCGGCAGCGCCATCGATGTGGTGGAGATGAAGCCGCAACTCATGCCGGGCACCGACCTCGACCTGGTGCGGGCGCTCGAAAAGGTCATTAAAAAGCGCTACAAGCGGATTTTGCTCGACACAAAAGTGTCCGAGATGAGCGCGAAAAGCTCAGGCATCCAGGTGCGTTTCGAGGGCAAGGACAACAGCCGCCCTGTTCAAGAAGCCGAGTATGACCGCGTCCTGGTCGCCATTGGCCGCCTGCCCAATGGCGCACAGATCGACGCCGAGCAGGCCGGAGTCAAGGTCGATCAGCATGGCTTCATTAAAGTCGATGCTCACATGCGCACCAATGTGCCCAACATCTTCGCCATCGGCGATGTGGTCGGCGGCCCCATGCTCGCCCACAAAGCCACCCACGAGGCCAAGGTCGCCGCCGAGGTCATCGCCGGCGAGCCGGCGCTGTTCGATCCGCTGACCATCCCCTCGGTCGCCTACACCGACCCCGAGGTCGCTTGGATGGGCCTGACCGAAACCGAGGCCAAGGAAAAGAACATCCCCTACGAGAAAGGCGTCTTCCCCTGGGCGGCGAGCGGGCGCGCGCTCGGCATCCACCGCGACGAGGGACTGACCAAGCTGCTGTTCGACCCCGAAACCAAGCGCATCCTGGGCGCGGGCATTGTCGGCCCCAACGCCGGAGAATTGATTGGCGAGACCGTCCTGGCGCTGGAAATGGGTTCGGACATGGAAGATATCGGACTCAGCATTCACCCACATCCAACGCTGAACGAAACCATCGGCCTGGCCGCCGAGATGGCGCATGGCTCCATTACCGATCTGCTGCCGCCCAAGCGTCGCTCGACTTGACGTCGCTCGACTTGACCATGCGCCAACACTGGAAGCATCGGGGCCTTGATCATAACTCGGGCCACTTGCCCGTTGAGCCGAGCTTTGTGGGAGCGGCTTTAGCCGCGATCACCCTGTCGCGGCTAAAGCCGCTCCCACGAATCAGTGGCCGGGCCAACTTGATGTCCTGGACGATGGCGTCCGACAGTTCGACGGCAAAGGGGGAATGCCAGAGGGCAGCCGTTACGCGAAAATCAACGCTGCCCGGGACGTTCCAGCGTCCCGTCCACCACGAATCGATGTCAATCAGTCCCGGCTGTCCGTGATAGCATCGCGCGCTGGAATAACGCCAATGCTCGGGTTGGTCAACATAGCCGCGCTTGACCGGATTGTAATGGATATAGTCCAGCTTTTGGCGCATCACCGACTCGCTGATCACCATTTCGGCGTGTGACCCCTCCTGCCAGAATTGGTATTCCCGGTCGCGTTTGTGCGCTCGCTTGGCGAGGCGCAGTCGGGCGAGAAGAGGTGCGGCTCGACGAGCCTCCAATAACTCGATTAGCCGGGCAGCCGTAAACGACTTGAAGTTGCTGACGCATTTATCGAGGCGCGGCGCTTGAGCCACGAAATGCAAATGGTTTTCAAGGACCACATAGCCGTACAGGCGCAAGCCATCATGGGCGCGCTGATGCGACCAACTGTCGAGCAGAATTTGAACTGCATCGGGGCGGGTGAACACCGGAAGCCATTCCACGACGGTGCAGGTCAGAAAATGGGGCTTGTCGGGTTCCAGGATCACATAGCGGCTTCTGCCCATGCGTTCTCCGTTAATGGTCGGGACGCTGGAGCGTCCAGGGCAGCATCATGGTAAACAGGCGACTGGCTAGATGTGATCATAAGGTAGGTGAGCCCCACCTTGGTGTCGTCCCGCTCCGCGCTTTTCCTCGCCGCGCTGGCGCTCGCGAGCCAGCTCATGGGCGATGTCGATGTCCTCGATGCCCTTGTACTGGGTCAAGACCCGGAGCGCGGCGGCATAGGCGGCGAGCTGGTATCTTGAAGAAAATTTTGGCGTTGAAGTGATCAACTACAATGGTTATTACGACGCGGGCGAAGTCTTCGGGAAACCCGAGCAGATCGAGCTGGATTTCATCATTAAGAATGGTCTGCCGATCCTCTGCGAGTTGAAGTCCTCTATCGACAAAGGCGGCATGTATCTGTTCGAACGCAAGGCACGGTTTTATGAGCGCGAACACAGCCGCAAGGCCACGCAGTTGATCGTCATCTCACCGATGATCGAGCCCAAGGCCTACAAGGTCGCCGAGCGCATGGGCATCGACTGTTATGGCGATTCACAAGACATGGACAGGCTTTGAGATGGGGACTAGATCAAGAGAGGTTCTCGTATACAGCATGACCCAGATTGAATTCGCCCCCAACACCGGGCCCGCGCCTTAGGATGACAGCAAAGCACGCGCGGCCAGTTCGCCGATGCAGGACTCGCTCAGTTCGAGCGCGGCCGCGAACTCCCGCGCCACGGCATCGCCCTCCCCCGCGCGCGCGGCGCGCTCCAGCGACAAGATTTGCGCGGCCAGCGCGCTCGCGCCAAGATTTCCGGCACTGCCCTTGAGTAGATGGGCAATGCGCGCAACTTCTGACCAGTCTTGTGCCTCTTGTGCCGCGCGCAGCGGCACGATCTGCTCACGCAACTGATCGACAAACTCATCCGCGACGGCATTCAGATCCTCGCCGAGAATGTCCTGCAGTTCATTGATGATCTCGGGGTCGAGACAGGGCATGGTCGCCGTTCTCCTGTGTGGTTCGGGTTCGCTGCAATCATGGTCCACCCGGAGACCGGGCCAAAAGGGCAAAGGTGACTCATCGACCCGGTCCATCGGCCGGATCAAAACTGATGGTCCATCATCAGATCATACCGACCGGCCAGCAGCAAAGTCATGTGACCAATCACTCTGATGCGCTTATGCTAGTCATTCCTCCTGAGCACCGCCTGGGTGCCGGGGTCACCTAGGCCCGCCCCTTTCAAGCAGCCATATTGACAGGCAGCGATCATGAACAAGCCGCTCGCGCCCCCCCACGCACTCAAACCCGAGCCCGACCAGGAAATCCTGATCATCGACGATGATCGCGCCACTCGCATGCTGCTGCGCGGCGCCTTGCAGCGCCAGGGCTATCGCGTGCGCGAGGCCGCCGATGGCGAACAGGGGCTGGCCGCCTTCGCGCAAGAGCGCCCGGCACTGGTGCTGCTGGATGTGATGATGCCCGTGCTTGATGGCTTCGCCACCTGCGCGCGCATGCATGACCGCGACCCCGAAGGTTGCACGCCCATCATCATGCTCACAGCCGCCGATGACCTCGACGCCATCGACCAGGCCTTCACCGCTGGCGCCACCGACTTTATCGTCAAGCCCATTAACTGGTCCCTGCTCAATCAGCGTCTGCGCTACGCCCTGCGCGGCGCCGCGCTCAATCGCGAACTGCGCCAAAGCCAGTTGCGCCAGAACTCCGCCCGCCGACTGGCCAAACTGCTGTTCTGGGAGTGGCATCTGGATGACGATAGCCTCCATTGGAACGACGACCTGCGTCTGCTGACCGGCCTCAGCGAAGCCCCACTTGAGCTCAACAGCGTGGACCAGTTCCTGGCCGCCATTCATCCCGAGGACCGCGAACGCGCCCTTGGAATGCTCAAGCTGGTGCGCGAGCAGCACGCCCGGGTCGATCTTGAACTGCGCCTACGCCTGCCCGGGCGCAACCTGCTGGTGCGCATGGTCGGCGAGCGCGGCGGCCAAACCGAGGACCACGACCGCGTCCTCGGCGCCCTGCAGGATCTGACCGACCGCCGCCGCACCGAGGCACTGGTGGATTATCTGTCCCTGCACGATAACCTAACCGAACTGGCCAACCGGCGACTCTTTCTAAGCCAGGTGCAGGAGGCACTTGGTGCACGGCCCGCAAAAAGCAGCGACCTGATCGGCGTGCTATGGATCGACCTGGTGCGCTTTCACCGCCAAAATGACGTACTTGGAAACTCGGCAGGTGACATGCTGCTGCGCCTGTTCGCCGGACGCCTGAGTCAACTGGTGCCAGACAGCGGCGCCGCCGCGCGCGTCGGCGGCGATGAATTCGCCGCGCTACTGCATGCACAAGACCGTCAGGAAGCCATCAATAGCGCCGAGGTGCTGCTCGGCAACCTGAGCACCGCCTATGGGATCGACGAACGCGAGGCACTGCTGCGCTGTTCTGCCGGGCTGGCGCTGGCCCCCGAGCACGGGAGCGATGCCCAATCTCTGCTCACCCGCGCCCAGGAAGCCCAGCGCACCGCCCGCGCGCAAAAACGTCAGCTCGCGCTGCCTAGTCGTGACACCGCTTACACCCGCGGCGTGAATCAGACCTTGGATCTTGAACGCGATCTGCACCTCGCCATTGAGCGGGAGGAATTCTTCCTGGTCTACCAGCCACAGATGAACCTGGGCAGCGGACAGATCGTCGGCTGCGAGGCCCTGCTGCGCTGGCAACATCCGGAGCAAGGCCTGATTCCGCCGCTTAAATTCATACCCATGCTTGAGGATCTTGGGCTGATTGATCGCATGGGCGACTGGGTGCTGCGCGAGGCGCTGCGCCAGTGTGCCAGCTGGCAAGACACCGGTCTGCCGCTGCGAGTTGGCATCAATCTGTCGCCGCGGCAGTTTCTCGACCCCGAACTGTGCAACCGCCTCGACCACTTGCTGCGCGACAGCGGCGCGCCGCCCGGGTTGGTGGAACTGGAAATCACCGAAAGCCTGACCATGCAGAACCCGCGTGAGGCCATCGAGATGATGCGGCGTTTTCGCGCCCTCGGCGTCAAACTCGCGCTCGATGACTTCGGCATCGGTTATTCCTCGCTCGAATATCTGTTGCGCTTCCCCATCGACACCATCAAGATCGACCGTGCCTTTGTCACCAACATCACCCGTGCGCTCGAAGACCGTGCCATTGTGCGCGCGGTCACGGCACTCGGCCAAACACTCAAGCACAAAATCATCGCTGAGGGCATTGAAACACAGCGTCAGTGCGATTTTCTCGAAGCCCTTGGGGTTGATGAAATTCAAGGCTACCTGATCGGCAGACCCATGTCGCCGGATGCGCTCTCGAGCCTGGTCGAGGATTTCCACCGCCCCGGCGTTGAGGACGAGACCAGCGCCACCGTGTCGCCATCCGCCGGACTGTCGGCGGACTCCATCACCGATCTGGACCTGGAAAAGGAACTGGGACTGATCCCCGCCACGGCCACGCCAGCGGCCACGCAAGCTTCCGATGCCTTGGCCAGTGCCACGCCAGACAGCAGCCCCCCGACCAAACCCACACATCATGACTAAAGCCACCGCCCCCAACTCGGCAGAAACAGCCAAGGCAGCCGCCAAGGCGCCAGCAACAGCGACACGCCAAAACTCCCCGCATGTGCTCATTGTCGAGGACGACACTTCCACCCGACTGCTGCTTGAGAGCCTGATCCGCCGCCTGTGGAATGACAGCCGGATCGAGAGCTTTGGCGAAGTGCAGAGTGCGCTCGATGCCTGGCGCCTGCATGGGGCTGATCTGGCCCTGGTCGATATCGACCTGCCAGGCGTCGGTGGCCTGGCGCTGCTCGAGCAGATCGCCCGCGAGCCCAGCCGTGCAACCACCTCGGTCATTATTTCTCACCATAAGGATCGCGCCATCGTGCTGCAGGCCATGAAGTACCGCGCGCGCGATTACATCGTCAAGCCATTCACCGCGCGTGACCTGATGCAGCGACTCAGCGATCTGATGCAGTTCGCCCCCAGCAAGCAACTCGCCGCGGCTGGCGGCGAACAACACAGGCGCGAGGCACTCGAGCGCCTGCTGCGCGATGCCATCGGCTTCCGCCGTTTGAGCCTGCCCATCGACCCCGAACTGGTGGAGAAAATGGAAGCCTGGCATCTCCAAGGCGAGCTGGACAAAGCCCGCATCCTAGAGCATTGGGTGTTGGAACCCGCTTTGGTCGCGCGGCTGCTCGGCGCCGCCAACAGCGGACCCTACAATACCAGTGGCCAGGCGGTCAGCCATTTCGCCCAGGCGCTCGACCAGCTCGACCCCGGCACCATTTGCAATCTGGCCATCGCACTCGCCCTCCAGCCCGGCAGCACCCTGGCCGCGCCCGAACTGCGCGACCTGGCGGAGGACATCCGCGCCCGTCAACGCGGCATCTACCGCCAGGTGGTCGCGCTGGGCGCTTCGGTCAGAACGGAACTCGCACTCTACGCCACCGCCTGCGCCCTGCATCGAATCGGCGTCCTGGCCGTGCTGCAGCTCATTCAGGCATGGATGGAACAAGGCGGGCAACTCAGCGCCGAGGAGCTGACCGAACTGGTCAAGCGTTATGGACCCGAGGCTGATGATGCCATTAAGACCCTGTGGCTCATTCCGCAACAACTGCGCGATCTCAGCCGCGCGCCCGATGAAAAGCCGCGCGGAGCCCCGAGCCAGCCGCTGATGCTGATGCGCATCGCCGGGCTACGATTTTCCGACGAACCCACAGGCGAGCACAGCGAAGAACTGCGACGGCTGTGCGAACGTGCTGGCCTGCCGCCACCCCGGGTCGCCTAGCCCCGGCTCCGCCCAGACGCAACCGTATTGAATGATGCCCGGGGTTCAAACACCCTCAATAGCAGAGGAGGCAGGGTCTCATTCCGGACTGATAAAGGACGTCCAATCGCCATGAAATCCTTGCGCATTCGCCTCAAGACCAAGCTGCTGATCGTGCTGCTGCTCACGGCTCTGCTGCCGCTCGCCAGCATCGGCTGGTTTGGCTATCGCAGCACACTCAATATCAGTCAGATCGCCGACCGGGCCAACCAGGACATCGCCGAACTGGCCGTGTCGGACAGCTCCGCCGCCCTCTCGGCCGAGCTGGAAACCCGCCTGGCCGCCCTAACCGCCCGCTATGCCGAAGATATCAACGAAATTCTGGGCCAGGTGCAAGCCGACACCCTGCAACTGGCGGCCTTCGCCGCCTACCTCTACCAGCATCCCGACAGTCTCAAGCGCTACGCCCAACCCAGTACCTATTCACCAGCGCCACAGAGCAAGATGTTCGGCGCGCGCGAGCCCAACCAGAACTCCTGGCTCGGCGTTTTTGGGGACGCCGTGGATAAAGAGGGCAGGATCAGCAAGGATACCCTGGCCGAGGTGTATCTCACCGAGTACATGGACATCATGTTCCGCGCGGTGGCCGAGACCAACCCTTATGCGGTGCAGATTTACATCAACACCGCCGGCCAAATCTCGCGCGGCATGCCCTTTGTCGATGGCGCCTTCAAGTGGGTGGATGCCACCGAGCAGTTCGCGAATCTGCCGGATGTCACCGCCTATGACTTTTACTACCTTGCCGACTCCGAGCACAATCCCGAGCGCGGCCCGGCCTGGACTGAACTCTACTGGGATCCGGCCGGCCTTGGCTGGATGGTCTCCAGCATCGCCCCCGTTTATCGCGGCGACGAGCATGTCGCGGTTATCGGCATTGATATCACCCTGGAGCGCATTGTCGACGGTATTCTGAATCTGCAAATCGAGCAGACTGGCTTCGCCTTCCTGCTCTCCGAGGCGGGACAAGCCATCGCCTTCCCCGAACGTGCCGCGGATTTCCTGCAATTCCGCGGCAGTTTCCAGGGTCAATTCAAAAAGAACGAGGCCTTCGCCCATTCGCTCACCGCGGTGCGCGACAGGCCCTTTCAAGACATCATCGCCGCCATGCAACGCGGCGAGCGGGCGCTGACGCGCTACCGCGACCCGGCCAGCAATGAAACCTATCTGATTGCCTACCACGACATCGCGGTCACCGGTTGGAGCGTGGGCATCGTGGTACCGGAGGCGGAGATCATCGCTCCCGCGCTGGCCACCGAGCGCAAAATCCAAGCCAGCCAGGCCCTCACCGCCGAGCGCCTGCAGGCTCGCAGCGACCAACTCCAGCGCATTTTTATCTGGCTGCTGCTGGGCGCGGTGCCAGTGCTAGCGCTGGTCGCCTTCCTGTTCGCGCGCACCATCTCGCGCCCCATACAGGCGCTCGACCAGGGCTCACGACGCGTCGGTGCCGGCGAACTCGGGCACCGCATCCAGGTCCACTCGGGCGATGAGATTGAAGCCCTGGCGCTGACCTTCAACCGCATGGCCGAGGATCTCCAGACGAAACTGAGGGAGATCGAGGACGCCAACCGCGAGCTGCGCCAGCTCGATCAGCTCAAGAGCAAGTTCATCTCCATGGCCTCCCACGAGTTGCGCACGCCGCTGATTGCCATTCAAGGCTATGTGGATCTGATTCGCGAAGGCAAGGGCGGCCCCATTGCCGCCGAGCAAAGACGCATGCTCGACACCGTCTCGCGCAATGCCACCCGCCTGGCGCGCATTGTCGCCGAACTCCTTGATGTCTCGCGTATCGAGGAAAACAAGCTGGTCATCGAGCAAGCCCCGGTCGATTTGGCACCTGTGATTCGGGAAATTGCCGAGGAACAGCAGTCCTATCTCGACAGCCGCGGCCATCAGCTCCAGCTCGAACTCGCGCCGAAGCTGCCGCTGGTGACCGGCGACCGCGACCGCCTCGCCCAAGTGGTCATTAACCTGCTCGGCAACGCTATTAAATACACCCCGGACGGGGGTCGCATCCTGATCCGACTGCACCGGGCCGACCAGGAATTACGCCTTGAGGTCATCGACAGCGGCATCGGTATCAAGCAAGAAGACATCGGCAAGCTGTTCCAGCGCTTCTCCACGCTCGGCGATGTCACCAAGCATCACACCGGCAAGAATGCCTACCTGGCCAGCGGCACCGGACTGGGACTGTCCATCGTGCAGGGCATCCTTCAGGCCCACTGTGGGCGCATCTGGGTGGAGAGCGAGTACGGGCAGGGCAGCAACTTCCAGGTCGCGCTGCCAATCCCGGCCGAGCCCCTGAGCGCCACGCCAGCCTTGGAAGTCGCCAGCCCCGAGCCACAACAGTCCGAAACCAAGCCACCAGGCGGGACATCGGCCACGCGCGACGCGGCCTTCAAAGTGATCCAGTTCGAGCAATCCGCCACCAGCCGCCTGGCGCCCAACCAGGGCGAGCGCCTGACCCTGCTGGTGGTGGATGACGAGCCGGATGTGATCGAATTCACCCGCGATCTGCTTGGCGAGAACTACAACCTGCTCAGTGCCCAGACCAGCGCCACCGCGCTGCGCGAGGCCATCGGTAAAAAGCCCGATCTCATCTTGCTCGACGCCTGGATTCCGGGCATCTCGGGCTATGACATTTGCCGCACGCTAAAAAACAACAGCCACACCAGCGCGACCCCCATCATCATCTTCACCGCCGCCACCCAGAAAATCGATGAGGAACGTGCCCGCGCCGCCGGAGCCGATGGCTTTGTCACCAAACCTTTCCGCCGCCAGCAGATGATTGAGCTGATTGAAAGCTTCCGGGAGAACCACTAATGGAAAGCCATCTGGAGCGGCCATTCGATACGCCAGCAAAAGTCCTGATCGTCGATGACGAGGCCAGCATCCGCGAATTCGTCGAACTGAGCTTCAAAGACCGTTATCAGGTCTTGAGCGCCTGCGACGGCACCGATGCACTGGTGCTGCTGGAATCCGACCCGGCGGTGGATGTCGTGCTACTCGACATCATGATGCCAGGGCTCGACGGCTTCGAGGTGCTAAGCGTGCTCAAGTCGAGCCCAGCGCTGGCCAGTCTGCGTGTCATCATGCTCACGGCCATGACGGACACCGCCACCAAGGTGCGCGCCTTTTCCGCCGGCGCCGTCGATTTCATCGAAAAACCCTTCCACATCGAGGAACTGGCCGCCAGGCTCGAGACCCAGATCCGTCTCAACCGCGGCGAGACCGAACTGCGTCAGGCCAAGCTTCAGGCCGAGGCCGCCAATCGCGCCAAGAGCGAGTTCCTCGCCAACATGAGCCATGAGATCCGCACCCCGCTCAACGCCATCATCGGCATGAGCGAGCTGCTTGGCCACGCCCGACTCGACCCCGAGCAGCGCGAGGCGATCGACACCATTCACGACAGTGGCAACGCGCTCCTGGCCCTGGTCGATGACATTCTGGACTTCTCCAAAATCGAAGCCGGCCGCCTGGAGTTGGCGCCCATCCGCTTCGACCTGCCGGCGCGACTGGCCAATGCCTTGGCCTTGGCGCGCCCCCTGGCCCAACGCAAGGGGCTCGAGTTGCAACTCGACATCAACCCCGAACTGCCGCGCTTTTTCCATGCCGATGCCAACCGGCTCGGGCAGATTCTGCACAATCTGCTCGGCAACGCGGTCAAGTTCACCGACCAGGGTCAGGTCAGCCTGAGTGTCAGCGGTTCGCCAATTCCCAACCAGAGCGACAATGAACCCCACCCGGCCCGCTGGCGCCTCAGCTTCAGCGTGCAAGACAGCGGCATCGGCATTCCGCCCGAGCGCCAGGACAGCCTGTTTGAAAGCTTCACCCAACTCGACGCTTCCACCGCGCGACGCCATGGCGGCGCCGGCCTCGGCCTCGCTATCTCTCGCCGCCTGGCCGAGCACTTTGACGGTTCCATTGAGGTCAGCAGCAGCGGCGTCCCCGGCAATGGCTCCCGCTTCGACTGCATTCTCGAACTGCCCGTCAGCGCCGATCCGGACAGCGTCATCCAAAGCCACAAGCAAGCGACAGAGGGAGATCACCTCGAGCGCGCGCCCCAGCCTGCCAATCCCCCAAGCAATCCGCGCATCCTGCTTGCCGAGGATAATCCCATCAACCAAAAGGTGACGCTTAAGATGCTCGCATCCCTTGGCCTTGATGCCGACCTCGCCACCAACGGCGCCGAGGCCGTCGCCGCCGCGACCGCGAAACACTTCGATATCATTCTGATGGATGTGCAGATGCCCGAAGTCGACGGTCTGAGCGCGACCCGCCAGCTGCGCGCCACCCTGCCCGCCGAGTGCCAGCCCTGGATTCTTGCCCTCACCGCCAACGCCACTGAAGAGGACCGTCACGCTTGCCACGCTGCCGGCATGGATGACTTCGCCACCAAACCCCTGCGCCGCGCCCAACTCATTGAAGCTCTTGAGCGCCAAGCCGCCGCTGCTGGTGGAGGCGAATAACTCCCCTTTCGAGGTTGAAGTTTAAACCGCTTGCCACGTCAAGCCGGCATGGTTACTGATTCCTCTGCCTCCAAGCGCAGGGTCAACTCGTCGAGTTGCAGGGCCTGGACAGAAACCTGCGTTTTTCACCGTCCTTGCGCGGAATTTGGGGGCCATCTACACCAGTAGGTGATGATGATAAACCAGCTCGCCGCTATTGCCTCGGATAAAACGACCGCGTATAGGTTCGCCGATGTACGTCCTCTCCTCGCCCAATACATCACCAATGGAGATGTTGGTAGCGATTTCCCCAATGACGGCAGCGCCCATCGAAAATCCTTGATCTCAGAGCTAATGCGGCTTATAGCTTAGAGTGAGAAGTTAGAGTGAGAAGTTAGAGTGAGAAGTTAGAGTGAGAAGTGAATTTAGTTGTCTGAACAACTTAAGGAATCAAACCCCTGGCGCCTGCGTTGGCCGGCGTTGTTGCAAAGACTCGAATTCCTCGCTAAGAACCTTGAGTTGTTTCCCAAAGTGCTGGCGCTGCGCCTCTGACAGGCTAGGATCGAGCGCGACAACGAGTTGAATCAGACCCGCGCGCATTTGATCCCGCGCCTGGACCAGGTCGACCGGCATGTCTTTAAACTCGACCAGCCAGCGGTTCAGAAAACTCAGGATTTTCTCGTTGCTGGCGTCGCGCCTGAGAAGTGCAATCAGTGCCTCGCGTTGCTGGTAGCGATAGGCATACCAACTGGTCTCGACGTCTGGAAACTTGGCGATTTCCGTGCCTACCAGTTCGCGCTGGGCTTGGGTGAGATCTCCGGTCGCCCATTCGATATTTTCAATGTATCGCTCTATGCGTTTGCGCTTGCGCTTGGCAAGACTCTCCGGGCTGTCATCTGTCGCGTCATCGCGCGCCTGCTCTTGAAATTTCTTCTCCAGTGCGTCGATCTGTGCGTCGCTCAAGCTGGTCAGCAGTGGAGCCGTAGCGGCCACGAACAAGCGTGCATGGCGCTGGTACATTGGCTCGAGTTGGTCCACCCAGGCCGAGACCTTGGCTTTGGTGAGCCCCGCATTGACATCCTCAGCCGCCTGGGTGAGCAGAGCGGTGATGGCAGGCACCTCTTCATCCCGATGTTGAGCGAGTGCTTCGCTTAGCAGCGGACGCCAGAGAGCCACCTGGCGGTCATCAAGGCCTAGGTAGCGACTGGCGTAAAGCTCGATGGTGAATGCCGCGGTGTTGTAGGCGATTTGAATTTGCGAGCAGCCGCTGATTGCCAGGCCCAATAGCAGGGCGGCCGGCAGGAAAGTAAGCAGGCGCCGCTTCGGTCGCAAGACCTTGTGCGGGCAAGCGAACATTCTATGCGGGTCAAGTCTAAGCACGGAGAACTCCTATCACAGATAAAAGAGCTGGATGAAGATGTCCGGGATGAAGGCATTCGCGGAGCGCCTTAGGTTCGGCGGCTTTAGCGTTAATCCTCAGCCTGGCAGCGATGCTCCTCGTCACCGGCGAGGGTGAAGGTGGCCGATGAGCCTTTAATCCAAAAAACGCTGTCTGCTCGCGCATAACGTGCACCCGAGCCTGAGACAGCCTGCGGTAGCTCGATCTGGCCACCGGTATACTGAATGACCGCGCTGTCTTCCTTGTTGATCTGCTTATCCACGGTGGGATCCGATGCGCCAGACCTCGCCTTGGTGAACCTGACCCAGAGATCAAAATCCGGCTCGCATTGATAGTGAATGGGGGCGTTCTTGCCCGCTGTTTCGCAATCGAAGTGGCGAAACAAGGTCTGGTTACCGAATTCATTCTTGGCAAGAAAGACATATTTGTCGGTCAGATCCAGGCGCAAACGCCCGTCGCTGGTGGTAATTGAGTTGTCGGGTGACCAATTGGCGGCGGGGCTGGCGAGGTCGTTCTCGGTGCTAATCAGCTTGGCTGGAATATATGTGCCGCTGTCGTCAGGCTCGAGCTTGATGGCGTGAATTTGCACCGGCTGAGCGGTTTTCGCGCTTTGCATTTCGCTAGCAAGGATTCCCTGCGCATTGACAACCACCCGCAAGGCTGGCTGCTCGGTACACTGCCACTTGATGCGGGTGAGGGAGGAGAGTTCGGACGCAGAGAGGGATTCTGGAGCGGGCGCGGAATCAAGGACGGACTCGTCAGCGGTTGCACCGTTGCCGAGCAGCAGCGCAGCGGCGGGAATCAGATCGAGCAGGGCGGCACATAAGAGCTTAATGGGCATCAATGAATCCTCATGGTTGCGCTTCTGCCCTGCCGAATCTGCGAGGACAGCGGAGCCACGCGCCGCGCGCGGATCAGAGTTGGTGTTTGACCGAGCCGGCGGCGATTGGTCTAATCTAATTTGCCCGACCGGGCGTGATTCTTCAGTTCACTTGATCAGGATGGATGCTTGCATGTTACTACAGCCGGTGATTTTGTCAGGTGGTTCGGGTTCCAGGCTTTGGCCTTTGTCGAGAGAGGCCTACCCCAAACAATTTCTGCCGCTGACCAGCGAGCACACCATGCTGCAGGAAACTGTCCGGCGCATCGACGGGCTCGCGGCGGAGCATCCGCGACTTGCGATGGAAGCGCGCGCGCCGATCGTGGTTTGCAATCAGTCACATCGCTTTCTGGTAGCCGAGCAGTTCCGGCTGATGGAGCGCGCTCTGGCGGCCATCGTGCTGGAGCCGATCGGGCGCAATACCGCACCCGCCCTCACGCTGGCGGCACTGACGGCCACCGCGGACGCAGCCGATCCAGTGCTGCTGGTGATGCCGGCGGATCATGTGATCGCCAACGACCAGGGCTTTCGCGCTGCCGTGGCGGACGGCCTGCAACTGGCGGATGATGGCGCTGTCGTAACCTTCGGTATTGTGCCGAGCAAGCCGGAAACCGGCTACGGCTATCTGCGCCAGGGCGCCGGCCTGGAGCAGCCAGCGCTGAATGGGCGCACCTTTCGGCTCGAGGCCTTTGTTGAGAAGCCCGACCTTGACCAGGCGCAAGCCTATCTGGCCTCGGGCCAGTATCTGTGGAACAGCGGCCTGTTCATGCTCAAAGCCTCGGTCTGGATTGCACTTATCGAGCGTTTTCGCCCCGATATTGCCACTGCGGCAGCTGCTGCTTTGAGTGGTCAGCGCAACGCGGAGAATTTCATTCATGTCTCGGCCGAGGCATTCGCCGCCTGCCCAAGCGATTCCATCGACTACGCGGTGATGGAACCACTGAGCGCCAGCCAGACCGCCGATGATCCGCCCTTGCTGCTGCTGCCGCTAGATGTGGGCTGGTCGGATGTGGGCGCCTGGTCGGCGCTGTGGGAGGTACGCGAACGAGACGAGCAGGGCAATGTGCTCGATGGCGATGCCTTTGCGCACAATTCGCGCAATAATTTACTGCTGGCGCAGCACCGCATGCTGGCCGCCGTTGGGGTGGAAGACCTCATTGTGGTCGAGACTGCGGATGCAGTGTTGGTTGCACACAAAAACCACGCACAGGATGTCAAAGCGGTGACACAGTTCCTGAGCAAGTCCAAGCGCAACGAGCATCTCGATCATCAGCGCGTGCATCGGCCCTGGGGCGCGTTCAGCGGCATCGACAAGGGCGCGCGCTACCAGGTCAAGCGACTGACCGTCAAGCCAGGCCACGCCCTGTCATTGCAAATGCACCATCACCGCGCCGAGCACTGGATTGTGGTCTCCGGCACCGCGAAAGTCACTTGCGATGATCAGGTCCAATTGCTCACCGAAAACCAGTCGACCTACATCCCGGTCGGCGCCCGCCATCGCCTCGAGAACCCCGGCACCATTCCGCTTGAGATCATCGAGGTGCAGTCCGGCAGTTATCTTGGCGAGGATGACATTGTGCGTTTTGAGGATGTCTATCAGCGCACCCAGGAACCATGCTGAGGACGAAAGAACAATCGCCAAATGCAGTTCTGTTACCGCCAATCAATTGCACCAGCGGTCAGCCGGTTGTGACGTCTTAGTCCGCTAAATTGGCATTGACCAAGCTGGCAATCGCCGAGTTCACACTGGTACCTCGGGCCCTGCCTTCTCAGGCAGCCTAGGTCAGGTTGTCATCCTGCCAGAGGCTGTGCGGCTCATATTGCTCGAGGCGTTCGCGGATAAGACCCAAGCCTTCTTCAGCCATGGCGGACCTGACGCCATGGGCGTGCAACTGGCTAATCAGGGCTCCGCCCTGGTCGATCAAAAGCGCAAGCTGTTCAGCGTCGAAGAGTTCAACCGCCGCCTTCACCTCGCTGGCCGGCGATGACAGGAGCGTCGGCAGGAGTTCGTGCGCCCGAATGGGGCTGTCCGGGTCGAGCAGGTCGGCAATCAGGGGGCTTTCGAGAAGCCGAAAATGCATCGCCCGCGCTTGGGCTTCATCGCTCAGTTCTTGGAGTGCAACGGGATCATGGTCGCTGTGCCGGTGCAGTACTCGCATAATGACTTCAATGAGTTTCTTGATCGCCGTTTTTTGCTGACTTTGATCCTCTGGCAGTCCGCAGGCCTGCTCGTAGTGGCGCTCGAGTTCTTCCTTTAAGCTCAGAACCACTTCGCTGCCAGCGTCCGCGGGGAGCTCAATGGCCCGCTGCATCAGGTCGCGGAATGCGCTGCGGAAGGTCTCCAACTCGGCATGGTCGGCGCGCTGGGCGGCGAGTAATTCCTCGGGCTCGGCGGTCCAAGCTGGCCAGGCAAAGAGTGGGTTGTTGTGTCGGCGCTTGAGCTGGCGCTCGCGACGACCCGGGCGGTCAGTAAAGGGTAAGTCCATTCGGCGCACTTCCGGGATGCTCGCGCATCCGTTGAATGGGGGAGGTTACCGACATTAGGAAACCTCTCGGTATGTGGAAAATCTGTCGAAAAGTCACCTAGCAGAGAAAATTTCATGGAAAGAACCTATCGTCTGGTCATTTCCTGCCCCGATCAGGTGGGTATAGTGGCGGCTGTGAGTGATTTTATTGCCCGACTCGGTGGTTGGATCACTGAAGCGCACCATTATACCGACCCCGGCAGCCAGTGGTTTTTCATGCGCTATGTCGTGCGAGCGGATTCCATTGCCTTTGACCTTGAGAGCGTTCGCGCGCGCTTCGCGCCCACGGCTGAAACCTTCGGCATGCATTGGTTGATCAACGATAGTGGCATCAAACCAAGGGTAGTGCTGCTTGCCAGCAAGCAGGCGCACTGCCTGTCGGATCTGCTCTATCGTTGGCGCAGTCGCGAGTTGGACTGTGAAATTCCGGCCGTGCTGTCCAACCATGAGGATCTGCGCGGCTATGTTGAATGGCACGGCATTGCCTACCATCATCTGGCGGTCGACCCATCCGACAAGGCCAAGCATTTCGCCGCGGTCAAGGAGCGCATTGCCGAGGCGCGGGCGGATGTGATTGTGCTTGCGCGCTACATGCAGATTTTGCCGGCCGAATTGTGCGCGCTTTATCCGGCGCGCATCATTAATATCCATCACAGCTTTCTGCCGTCATTCGTCGGAGCCAAACCCTATCACCAGGCCTCTGAGCGCGGCGTGAAGCTGATCGGCGCGACCTGCCATTATGTCACCAGAGAACTCGATGCCGGCCCTATCATTGAACAAGACGTGGTGCGGGTAAACCATCACAACTCGGTCGAGGATATGGTCAGGCTCGGCCGCGATGTCGAAAAAATGGTCCTGGCACGCGGGCTGCGATACCACCTCGAAGACCGCGTGCTGGTGCATGGCAACAAGACCATTGTATTTGCCTAAACAGAGCTCGGGCGTCGTGGCGGATTGACTGGCCGAGCAGCAATGGCAGCGGCACCGAAAAACCGCGGCCAGCTAAAAAGGCATGCCTCCGCCAGGCGGGAAGCCGCCACCAGGAGGAAAGCCACCAGGCGGTAATCCCCCCGGCATTTGCCCCTGCATCTGGCGCATCATTTTCGCCATGCCACCGCCCTTCATTTTTTTCATCATCTTTTGCATTTGTGTGAATTGCTTGAGCAGTTTGTTCACATCCTGCACCTGGGTGCCAGAGCCCATGGCGATGCGTCGGCGTCGCGAACCTTTAATGATCTGCGGGTAGGCGCGTTCCTTGAGGGTCATGGAGTCCACGATGGCGATCAACTTGGTCAGTTCCTTGTCGTTGATCTGCTGCTTGACCTTGTCGGGAATCTGTCCCATGCCCGGCAGCTTGTCCATCAGTCCGCGCATGCCGCCAAGCTTGTTCATCTGCTGGAGCTGATCGCGAAAGTCTGTCAAGTCAAAGCTCTTGCCCTTGTGGAGTTTTTTTGCCAGTTTCTCGGCTTTTTCGTGGTCAACCTTCTGCTGCATCTCCTCGACCAGCGAGACCACATCGCCCATGCCGAGAATGCGCGATGCCACGCGCTCGGGATGGAAGGGCTCGAGCGCGGCGGTTTTTTCGCCCACGCCGAGGAATTTAATCGGCTTGCCGGTAATCTGGCGGATCGACAATGCCGCGCCGCCGCGTGCATCGCCATCGGCCTTGGTCAGAATCACCCCGGTCAGCGGCAGCGCCTCGTCGAAGGCCTTGGCGGTGTTGGCCGCGTCCTGGCCAGTCATGCTATCGACCACGAACAGCGTTTCGATTGGCTGCAGCGTCGCATGCAGGCCACGAATCTCGGCCATCATGGCCTCATCGATACCAAGTCGACCGGCGGTATCGATGATGAGCACGTCTTGAAATTGCTTGCGCGCAGCGTCCGTGGCTTGTTTGGCAATGATCAGTGGCTGATCCGCGCCGGTGCTGGGAAAAAAACTGGCGCCGACTTCATCGGCCAGGGTGCGCAGCTGGTCGATGGCGGCTGGACGGTAGACGTCGCAGCTTGCCAGCATGACCTTCTTCTTGTGCCGCTCCTGCAAAAAGCGCGCGAGTTTGGCGGTGCTGGTGGTTTTGCCCGAACCCTGCAAGCCGGCCATCAGGATGATCGCCGGTGGCTGGGTGCTGAGGTCGAGCGCCTCATTGGCCTCGCCCATTAGGCTGACCAGCTCGTCATTCACGATCTTGATCAGCACCTGCCCGGGTGTCAGACTCTTGGTGACCTCGGCACCAAGCGCCTGCTCGCGCACCTGCTCCACGAAAGAGCGCACCACCGGCAATGCCACATCGGCCTCAAGCAGCGCCTTGCGTACTTCACGCAGGCTTTCCTTGATATTATCTTCCGTCAGCCGCGCTTGACCGCGCAGGCTTTTTACAACTTCGCCAAAACGTTCCTGAAGGGTATCGAACATCAGCACGCGTGCCGCGACTCGCGCGGCAAACCTCCATATAATGCAATTTGTGACAACCTGCGGGTTGGGGCTATCGCGCCAGCCCGGGCTCGGGATTTAAAAACCCAGGATCTGGATTTCATAAGTGATCCCCAGACCGCGCGCAGACTTCTTAAGCTCCCGGGCGAGCGCCTTGTAAGCGAGCGTCCAGCAGCGGGTGTCCGGTGCGTTTCCCCCCAGCAGGCTTTGTGAGATGATGACACTATGAAGCAGCCAGTCCTAGCCTTTATCAGCATCGGCCTCTACCTCGCGGCCACGGCCCTGATTGCCTACCGCCTGTTCATGCGTGATCGAGCGGTCCTGCCGCCGCGTATGCTGGCGCTGGGCACCGCGTTCGCGGGTTTTCTCCTGCACACCTGGTTACTCTACCAAACCATCTTCACCGGCGCGGGCCTGAATCTCGCCTTCTTCAATGCCCTGTCGCTTGCCTCCTGGACGGTGATCGGTTCGCTGTTGGTGCCAAGTATCAATAAACCCGTCGAGAATCTGGGCATCGTGCTCCTGCCCGTGGCGGCGCTGACCATCCTGCTCGATGCCGTCTTTCCCCACGTCGGCTTCATGAGCGACAACGCAAGCTGGATGCTCAAGCTGCATGTTCTTCTATCAATGCTTGCCTACAGCCTGCTCACACTCGCCAGCGTGCAAGCCCTGCTGCTCGCGGTTCAGGATCACTACCTGCGCAAACGCCAGCCCAATGGGTTCATTCGCTCCCTGCCGCCACTCATGACCATGGAAGCCCTGCTGTTCGAGATGATCAGCGTCGGCTTTATCCTCCTCACCCTGGCACTGCTCAGCGGCGTCGCCTTCCTCGACAACCTCTTTGCCCAGCACCTGGTGCACAAGACCGTCCTCTCGGTCTTCGCCTGGATGGTCTTCGGCGGCCTGCTCCTCGGGCGCAAACTCTGGGGCTGGCGCGGGCGCAAAGCCATCACCTGGACCCTCAGCGGCTTCATCATCCTGCTACTTGCCTACTTCGGCAGCAAACTGGTGCTCGAACTCATCCTCCACCGCACCACCGGCGCCTGATGCAAAGCCGCCGCCTTTTTCCGGTATAATCGCCAGTCTCGAAGGCCGATGTAGCTCAGTTGGTAGAGCAACTGATTCGTAATCAGTAGGTCAGCGGTTCAAATCCGCTCATCGGCTCCATGTTTTTCAAGGGCTTGCGCGAAAGCGCAAGCCCTTTTATTTTGGCCGCGCCTCCCTTGGTAGCCGTTTGGTAGCCGTTCGTCGTAGGCTAGGAGCAGGGAATTTCCTCGGTAGCCTTTGGACGACCAGGGACTCAAACCCTTCCCCGGAGGCTGCCGACAGTTGGTCGTTTCGGTTGACCGGACCACCTCCGTCAAGAACTCGCCAGCGATTCTTGGTCTGAAGGGCTGGCCAGCCGCGAGGATCGTGCATTTTTTGCCGGCGTGAAGTCCTCGCTTCCGATCAGATATCGGACTTTCAATCCGCGCGAGCCAAGTCCCCTGATCACTACGCCATCGGCATGGCGCATCGGTAACCCGGCTGCTTCCGCACCCTCCTTGGCTTCATCCCTGGCATCGCTTGTAAAGCCGATTTGGCTGCCGCAGACGACAATAATGAGCATCTGTCCAATCTGCTAAGCTGTCAGCTTGGCCAACCCATGTGACTCGGACAATACCCGCTCTGGTTCTGGGGCTCCACTCAATCCGATCATGACCTCGTCGTGACGCGCCAAACCAAAAGTTGCTCGCATCGAATGCAAGCGCTCAACCAACTGCGCCATGTCGGCTTCCGGGGTTTCACGAATATGCGCCGCAATCACGGCTTCAACCTCATGTTCGGGCCATGCCGCCATTCTGCGTCCGAGAGCGATTGGGCGGGGGAAGAGCCCCTCGCTAATACGGGCGTATAGGCGGGAGCGACTGTAACCTGTCCGTTCCAGAACGACAGGGAGACGAAGGACGCTTGTTGACATACGATTTCTCCATCGGTTGTTGTGACATCCCACCCGCGAGAGCCGGACAAATTGGCTTATTGGCGCTGAAGACAAAGATCACGGCGTCCCACGGGAACCATGGAGACAGTGTTGGATAAATTGCACTTAAACGCGACAACGAAAGCGACCGGAAATCCGGCACCTTTCTGTCTATCGAAGATATTCCACCTGCCGTTATACTTGACCGCCTGAGCAGCAATCTTTTTCAGCCAAGCCATGTCTTCTCGGCTAAGCTGAGATCAGACATCGCTGCAGCTGATTGAAAGACACTAACGCGCATGGCCCAACTCGCCTACCTGATTCCCCACCGCCGCACAGCCCCAGCCTGGGGTTCAGACTTCGAGCCCATCGATCTGGAACTGGAAGCCGGCGTCAGCCTGCCGCTGCTCGGCACCATCGCCGCAGGCCTGCCGATCGAAGCCATCGAAGACCGCGAGAGCGTCCAGGTCCCCTCGCACATGGCGCGCAAGGCCAGCTATGCCTTGCGGGTGCGCGGGCATTCGATGATCGATGATCATATCCAGGACGGGGACATCATTATCGTCGAGCAGCGCCAAACCGCTGACAACGGTGAAACCGTGGTCGCCAAGATCAATGGCGATCAGGTCACCCTGAAGCGCTTCTACATCGAAACCGATGGCATCCGCCTGCAACCGGCCCATCCCGACATGGCGCCGATCTTCCTGCGTCATGACGAGCTCGAAATCCTCGGCATTGTCACTGGTGTGATGCGCCTCGCAGCTTGATGCACGTGAGCTCGGCCTTGCACCCCGGCTGCGGCGTGATGGACTGAGGAGATCAGGCGGTAGGGCCATGTAAGGTCTGCTGATCTGCAGCCAATCGGCTTCTGCGACAATCCGCCCATGCCCGACTCGGTCTCTCCAAACTATTACAGCGGTTCTCCGCATGAGACCCTCGCCGGTCCGGTCGAGCGCGTCACCTTCCATAGCCCCGAGAGCGGCTTTTGCGTCTTGCGGGTTAAGGTCCGTGGCGAACGCGAACTGATCACCGTCGTCGGCAATGCCGCTCAAGTCACCCCCGGCGAGCACATCGACGCGCGCGGGCAATGGACGATTGATGCCCGCCATGGGCGGCAGTTCAAGGCCAACGAACTGCGCGTTGTCCCACCTGGCACCCGCGAAGGCATCGAGCGCTACCTCGGTTCCGGGATGGTCAAGGGCATCGGCCCGCATTTCGCCAAGCGCCTGGTCGATGCCTTCGGCGAACAAGTGTTCGACATTATCGAGCAATCCCCGGATCGTCTGCGCGAGCTGCCCGGCATCGGCAAGAAGCGCCAGGAACGGGTCACCCGCGCCTGGGGTGAGCAGAAGATCATCCGCGAGATCATGGTTTTTCTGCAATCCCATGGCGTCGGAACCGCGCGGGCGGTGCGCATCTTCAAGACCTATGGTGAAGCCGCCATCGAGCGGGTACGCGGCAATCCCTATCGGCTGGCGCTGGACATTCGCGGCATCGGCTTCAAAACCGCCGATCAACTGGCCGAACGGTTGGGCATTCCGCGCGACTCGCCCTTGCGCGCCCGCGCCGGCGTGCGCCATGTCCTGCAGGAAATCGCCAGCGACGGCCATTGTGCCGCTTGGCGCGAAGCGCTGGCAGAACGCTCGGTCAAGCTGCTGGAGATTGAGTCTGCTGGCATTGAAGACGCCATTGATCTGGAATTGGCCGCCGGGCAGTTGGTGGCGGAAAGGATTGAGGAGCGCGTGCTGGTCTTTCTCCCCGCCCTTCATCGCGCCGAAGCCGGTGTGGCCGAGTCCTTGATCCGCCTGCGCGCGGGCTCGCCGCCCTGGGGGAGCATTGATACCGAACGCGCCTTACCCTGGGTGGAAGCCCAAACCGGACTGCGCTTGGTATAGTGGACCCCAATTTTAGGACACTAAATTAAGTTAGTTTTGCCTCATCTGAAGAGACTTGTAAAGACTTGGAGAGAGCAGATGAGTGAGAGACAACGCAAGACCTTCAGTGCCGCTTTCAAGGCCAAAGTAGGCTTGGAAGCGGTACGCGGAGTGAAGACGACTAACGAGATTGCGCAGGATCACGGGGTTCATCCGGTCCAAGTAGGCCAGTGGAAGAAAGCCATCGTGGCGGACGCCGGCAAGCTGTTCGAAGGCCGGCGCGGGCGCAAGAAAGTGGACGACAGTGGCGACGAAGAGCGACTCTACAGCGAGATCGGGCGGTTGAAAATGGAGCTGGACTGGCTGAAAAAAAAGTCCGGGGTGAGCCTGTGAGCGTGCGTCGCGGGTGGATCGACATGGGCGGCCTTGATGATGGCGGGTTAGCGGTCAGTCGCCAATGTGCGCTGCTTGGCGTACATCGCTCTGGAGTGTATGCACACCGCCATGATCGTATTGCCGAGCCGAGCGAACTGGATCAAAAGTTGTTGCGGCTGATTGATGCGGAATACACCAAGAGACCATTTTATGGGAGTCGACGCATGGTTGTGATGCTGCGCGCACAAGGCTATGCGGTCAGTCGCAAACGCGTTCAGCGTCTCATGGGCGTTTTAGGTTTAGCCGGCATGTTGCCTGGGCCTCATACAAGCAAGCCGCATCCTGAGCACAAAATCTACCCCTACTTGTTGCGTGGGCTGGCCATTGTACGGCCCAACCACGTCTGGAGCAGTGACATCACCTATGTGCGACTCGCGCATGGATTTGCCTACCTGGTGGCCATCATCGACTGGTACTCACGACGAGTCCTTTCTTGGAGATTGTCGAACACAATGGACACGGGCTTTTGCATCGATTGCTTGGAGGATGCGCTGCGCCACCATGGCCGCCCGGAGATCTTCAACACCGACCAGGGCGCGCAGTTTACCAGCCTCGCCTTCACCCAGGTGTTGCGTGACGCCGAGGTGGCCATCAGCATGGATGGGCGCGGCAGAGCCCTGGACAACGTCTTCGTCGAGCGTCTGTGGCGCAGCGTCAAATGGGAGGACATTTACCCCAAGGGCTATGAGACGCTCTCAGAGCTGTTCATGGGCCTCTCGGCGTATTTCCCCTTCTACAACGGTGAACGCCCTCACCAGGGGCTTGGCTACCGAACGCCGGACGATGTGCATGTGAGCGGCAAAGGAGGTGGTGTCGTGGTTGCTGATCACTTTGGCGATCACCCGCCAGCGGAGTCGTCGGCTCCGCTACGCTCCGCCGACGACTCCGCTGGCGAAGAACTGGGGCAGCGCCAATCCGCTGCGACTGAACTGGGCGCGCTAACTTAAATTCGGGGGAAAACTGTCCTTGACATGGGGTCCACCTCATGGCCGACTCGCAAAAACAAGCCGTCAGCCAGGCCGTCACCGGCAAATGCACCCTGCTGACCGGCGGTCCCGGGGTGGGCAAAACAACGGTGGTCAATTCCATCCTGCGCATTCTGCGCGCCAAGGGCGTGAAGGCTACCCTGTGCGCCCCGACCGGACGCGCGGCCAAGCGGTTGTCCGAATCGACCGGTCAGGAGGCCAAGACCATTCATCGCGTGCTGGAGTTCGATCCCAAGACGCAGGACTTCAAGCACAACGCCGAGAATCCGCTGGAGACCGACTTATTGGTCTGCGACGAGACCTCCATGGTCGATGTCAGTCTGATGCACAAGCTCCTGAGTGCTTTACCAGACTCAGCCGCCGTGCTCCTGGTCGGAGATGTCGACCAATTGCCCTCGGTCGGCCCGGGCGCGGTGCTGGCCGATGCCATTGGCTCCGGTGTCTTGCCGACGGTCCGGCTGACGGAGATCTTCCGCCAGGCTCGGACCTCCCAGATCATCGTCAATGCCCATCGGATCAATGCCGGACTCTTGCCCCACACTTCCGAGCCACAGCCGCCGGACGGCGACTGGTTTTTGATCCGCAGCGACACACCGGAGCAGATCCAGGAACGGCTGATCAAGACCCTCTGTGAGCGCATCCCGGCGCGCTTCGGGCTCGATCCGATCGCCGATGTCCAGGTACTCACGCCCATGAACCGAGGCGGTTTGGGCGCGCGGGCGTTGAATGTCTTGCTGCAGCAACAACTCAATCCCCAATCCCAGCCGCGCATCGAGCGCTTCGGCTGGATCTTCGCCCCGGGGGATAAGGTGATCCAGAACGTCAACAACTATGACAAGGAGGTCTTTAACGGGGATTTTGGCCGAATTCGCGCCATCGACACCGAAAACAGCGAGGTGCGTATCGCCTTCGATGGGCGGGAAGTGGTCTACGAATTTGGCGAACTCGACGAGCTGGCGCTGGCCTATGCCACC